>NZ_AP042387.1:0-2337052 GCF_055385215.1 Sulfurovum aggregans | reverse complement strand
ATGATGTCATTATCTTGGATTGGATGCTGCCCAATAAAAGTGGTGTAGAGATAGTGCAAAATTTACGAAACAGTCATATAAACACACCCGTTATCATGCTCACGGCAAAAGGTGAAATAAGCGATAAAGTATCAGCACTGACAAAAGGTGCAGATGATTATCTCCCCAAACCATTCGCTTATGAAGAGTTGCTGGCAAGAGTTGGAGCCCTGTACAGAAGAAGTCTTTCAGAGGGAAGCAATATGATTTCCATAAAAAATATCACGCTCAATCTTGATGCAAAAACAGTTAAAAAAGATGGTGAGGAGTTGTTTTTAAGCCAAAAAGAGTTTGAACTTTTGCTTTTTCTTGTTAAAAACAAAAATACCATGGTAACCAATGCCATGATCGAAGAACAGCTTTGGAGCAGAGATACATCCATCCATAGCAATGTTATTCAGGTGACGATCTATCATCTCAGAAAAAAAATAGGTAAAGATCTGATAAAAAGTTTTAGAGGGATGGGGTATAAAATTGAAAGTGAATAGTCTAAAGATCAGAATTTTATTTTGGTTTGGCAGTGTAAATGCCATTGTCCTGATCCTTTTTAGTTTTGCTTTTTACTATTTTTTAAAACAGAATATCCACCTGAAAATGCAAACCCGGCTTTACCAACAGGCAAAACAGATCCAGGATGAAATTTCATCTGCTGAAGCACTGGAACAGTTTATGCAAAAAAATATGTTTCAAAATTTTGAAGTGGCGATCGTCAAAGAGGGTAAGATCACTGATAAGAGCAAGAATTTTATCTTGGATAACCCTGCATATTATTACCGGCATGAAGATCAGTTTTTTATGATTAAGTCTGAAAAGTATCTCAAAGCTGTTTATGTATTAACGCTAAAACAACCTTTTGAAGGAAAACTTATCGTTACTACGCATGAGATCAATAATATGGTTGAAGATGTTGAAGATACATTGTTGACATTAGAGCCTATATTATTATTGATACTGCTTTTTTTGGGAAGTAAACTGATCGATAAAATTTTGATCCCGATCAAAAGAATAACCCAAACGACCAAAGAGATAAGTATCAATCATTTTTCAAGTACCATTCCTCTTCCAAATGAAGATGACGAGATAAAAGCATTGGTCATATCGTTTAATGAGATGATACAAAGATTAAAGGAGGGTGTAGATAACTTAGACCGATTTAACAGTGATGTATCCCATGAACTGAAAACTCCCTTGACTGTCATAAAAGGTGAGATAGAGATAACTTTACGAAAACTGCGGGAACCGGATGCCTATATTAAAAGCATGCAAACCATCTCTTATGAAGCTGATCAGATAGAAAAAATCGTAGAAGATCTACTTCTGCTTACCAAATACTCTAAGGAAAATATCAAGCAGACTTTTACAGTATGCCATCTTGATGCCATGGTATTGAATACGCTTGAAAAATACGATATGCCGTTAAGAGAAAAACATTTAAATCTTAAAATAGAAAAACTTGAACCTATCCTTACAAAAGCAAATCCACTGCTTTTAGGCACGATCTTTTCAAATCTTATTGACAATGCGGTCAAATATACACCAGAGCATAAAAATATCACTATCTCACTCTATAAAAATGACAAAATACATTTTATTATCAAAGATGAAGGTATAGGTATCCCTAAAGAAAAATTACCAAAAATACTCGATAGATTTTATAGAGTTGATAAATCAAGAAATAAAAAAATTAAAGGTTTTGGCTTAGGACTATCTATTGTTAAGAACAGTGTAGAACTCCATGGAGGAGAGATAAAAATCATCTCTGATTTAGATAAAGGGACGACAGTTCATATTGTTTTGTAAATAGGGTTACAATAAGAGTTTAGCTATAATCCTAAATCTCAAAATAAAAAAAGCATTATTGCTACAGCAACGAAATACCTATAGAAAGAAAAACATGAAATTAATCTATCCGCTAAATGTCAAAAATGAATTTGTATTTAACTCCTCACCACGTGATTTTACAGTGGAAGAGATACCGCTTTACGAATTTACAGGAGAGGGTGAACACCTTGTACTTAAAGTACGAAAGAAAGAGATGACCACCTGGGAGATGCTGGATGCCATCTCCAACCATGTAGGCATACGCCGTCGAGATATGGGATATGCAGGACTGAAAGACAAACATGCGATGACGATACAGTACATCTCCCTGCCGGCAAAATTTGAAGAGAAGCTGGAAGCCTTTACCCATGAGAAGATCAAAATACTGGAGTCTGTAAGGCACAACAACAAAATACGGGTAGGGCATCTCAAAGGCAATCGTTTCAGCATACGTCTTAAAAAAGTACTTGGTGTACAAAAAGACAAACTGGACTCCGTACTCAAATGGATCAAAGCCAACGGTGTTCCCAATTACTTTGGAAACCAGCGTTTTGGAACCGATGGAAACAACTGGATTGACGGGAAAAAACTGATAGAGGGAAAACTGAAAATACGTGACAGAAAGACCAAAGAGTTTCTTATGGGTGCATACCAAAGCTACCTGTTTAACGGATGGCTTTCAAAACGAATGGAACTGAATCTGCTGCTTGAAAAATTTTCTGAAGCTGACACAGAACAGCTACTCGATCTTCCGGAAGGTTCGCTGAAATGGACAAAAGCACAGCCGAGCTTCTTTAAACTCGTTGAGGGAGATGTCATGATGCATTACCCTTACGGACGACTGTTCAATGTTGAGAATTTGGAAGAAGAAGCAAAACGTTTTGAAAGCAAAGATATCGCCCCTGCAGGACTGCTTCCGGGAAGAAGAACGAAAAGATCCGAAGGTGTAGCAGGAAGGATAGAAGCTCCATTTGCAGAAGAGATGAACCTGAATGGTGCCAGACGCTATGCCTGGATACAGGTAACAGAGATAAAAAAGAACTATGTGGAAGAGAAAGCCCATTATGAACTGGAATTTGCTCTACCTAAAGGATCTTATGCGACGAATGTCCTGGATGTGTTGAGAGGTACTAATTTAGATTAGATTTTATCCCATGTACAAAAAGGGCATGTAATGAGATTTGAATTGCGATATCTTGTATCATCTGAGACCTCTTTGGTCACCCATACGGGTCTCTCAAAAATTTCATCCTCACTCTCAAGTTCTATCTCTGCAATCACCAAACCTTTATTATCACCTTCAAATATATCCAGTTCCCAGGTATGGCCCCCATAAGGGATCAGATAACGGGTCTTTTCTATAAAAGGACGGCTACAAAGCTCATGAAGGATATTTTGGGCATCTTTTAACGGAACAGGGTATTCAAATTCAGATCTTGTCAGACCTGTAGCTTTTCCTTTAAGTGTAAGAAATGCCTGGTCATTACTGATCCTTACACGTACTGTTGCACTTCCCCCGGTCGGTACATACCCTTGTTTAAGTACCTTGCCTTTTGGCAGAGCAGGAAGTTTGGCGGTATCTACCAGAAATTTTCTCTCTATCTCTTTTGCCATAAATCGCTATCTCTGCTCTTTTTTTCTGCTGATGTCGGCTCCCAGTGCAGAGAGCTTGCCTTCCAGGTCATCATATCCGCGGTCCAAATGATAGATACGTCTCACATTTGTTGTGCTTTCTGCGACCAAAGCAGCAAGAACAAGCGCTGAACTGGCTCTCAGGTCTGTTGCCATAACATCAGCACCATAAAGTTTTTTTACACCTTTGACCGCTGCCGTACTCCCTTTCAGCCATATATCGGCACCCAGACGGTTCAGTTCACTGACATGCATGAAACGGTTCTCAAAAAGACGCTCTTCTATGAGGCTTTCACCTTCTGCCATCACTGCAACTGCCATGAACTGTGCCTGCATGTCTGTAGGGAAACCGGGGTACTCCATAGTAATAAGATTGACCGGCTTTAGCACGCTGGCGGGGTAAATGGTAATGCTCTCTTCTTTGAGATCAAAAGTACACCCCATAGACTCAAGTTTATCTATTGAAGCTCTGATATGTCCATGGTTTACTTTGTGAAGTGTAATGGAAGAGTTGGTGATTGCACCTGCACAAAGATAGGTTCCTGCTTCAATACGATCAGGGATGATATCAACTGTTTTGAAGTTCAACGGTTTTCTGTCTGTTCCTTCAATGGAGAGTTCATTTGTACCGATACCCTCTATTTTGACACCGGCATCAACGAGCATTTCGCAGAGTTGTACAACTTCGGGCTCCTTTGCCGCATTGAGGATAGTTGTTGTCCCTTTAGCCAGTGCTGCTGCCATTACAATGTTCTCTGTACCGCCTACCGTGATTTTGTCAAAAATAATCTTTGCACCTTTAAGGCCTTCCGGAGCCATAGCATGAACATAACCGCCTTTTATCTCTATTGTGGCACCCATGGATTCCAAAGCTTTAAGGTGAAGGTCAATAGGGCGCTGCCCGATAGCACAACCACCAGGCAAGCTTACTTCACACTCACCAAACCTTGCAAGCAGAGGACCGAGTACAAGGATAGAAGCTCTCATCTGTGAAACGATCTCATATACTGCTTTTGTTGACGTGATACTTCCATTGTTTATCCGGGCAACAGTATCTTCATGTTCTACCGTTCCGCCGAGCATAGTTAAAAGTTTAAGCAGGGTACGGATATCCACAACATTGGGCAGGTTCGTAAGCATTACCTCTTTATCACTCAATATAGTTGCAGCTATAATTGGAAGTGCAGCATTTTTTGCTCCGCTTATGGTAACACTTCCGCTTAACTTTTTCCCACCTCTTATCTCTAAATAATCCATCTCTTTCTTCCTCGTATATATATTAAATAGATTTTATCCAAAGAATGGTTAAGCGCACGTTTTTATTGATGTATACTAAGTAATATTAAAAATATCATTGCTTTTTACATTAAAAAATAGAAAAATTCATATTATTCACTATAATTTAAAGGTATTGTTATAAAACCTAGTGTAATATATTTTCTAATATATAATTTTTATGTGGTGCAAAGCCCCATACAAAGGGAAATGATGTCTAGCAGTTTGGATAAACTAAAAGCGCTTACCAGCCGTTTGGAAGAGAAATTAGAACAGAAAGAAGCCTCCTTAGATTCCAAGTTGGACAAAGTAAGTACAGGTGAAAAAGCACCCGTGTTAGAACCTGTTGAAAAAGAGTCTGTAAGAGACGAATCTGCTAAAAAAACCTATACAGGTTCGGATAGGGTACGTACAGAGAATATCACTCGTGTAAAAGCACTTTATACCAAGCTAAAGATCTTTGAAAAGTCTCCTGACTTTGATAAAATCTTTATCTATAAAGCAATGAACCTTTCCGGTATCGGTCTGAAAGAGGAAGATTTCGGTGAGGTCCGTGAAGGTAAATACATACAAATTATCGCTATCACCTATGAACCGGATAAGAATGGTAAAAAGAAAGCAAAGAATATCTCTTTGGGATATTTTGGAAAAGCAGAATCTTTAGACAACACATTGAAAAATGAGATCATTGAATTTGTTTTACGCTGGCGTTACGAAAAAGCATTCCAGAATGTCGAACACTATAAAGACCTTATAGCCAGAGTAAAAATACCGTCTGACACGCTTTTTTAGTATATGATACCCCCTCTAAATAACCTGTTGTCATCTAAAATATAATTTTGGATGATACAGTTGCTCTTATTTAAACACAACTTCTTTTTTCTAATCAAAATTTCGCTACAATCGGCTTCTTATTTCACTACATAGGACAGATATGCATCTTGATTTAACACCGGAAGCTCTTTTAGCTCAACTTGGATATACAAAGACTGAACAGACACTTAAACAGATCAATGATATCATCGCAAATACAAACGGTTTTGATAAATTTTCACAGCATATTCCTTCATTTAATGATGCTTTGGCTGTAGAAAAAGCCTTCATCGCAATGTCAAACTCTGAGAACTATCTGAAGATAAAATGTGAGGAAGACATCAATGCAGATAATCTTTCAGCATTTACAGAATTGGTAAAACACTGGGCAGATAAATATAAAGTAGAACTTAAAAAAGTAGACAATAAAAATACATACTATATCATCGGTCAAAAATAATTGCCTCTCAGCTCCCTCAATGAAGAGCAGCTAAGTGCTGCTACTGCACCTTTAGGACATAATCTTATCATTGCCAGTGCAGGTACGGGAAAAACTTCTACTATCGTAGGACGTATTGGCCATCTGTTACACCAAGGCATGGATCCCTCTAAAATCCTGCTTCTTACTTTTACCAATAAAGCTGCCGGAGAGATGATCGCACGTCTTGAACGCTATTTTCCCAAAAAAGTCGTTTCCAAAATTGAGTCCGGTACTTTTCATGCGGTCAGTTACAGATGGCTTAAAGAGCTGCACCCGAATCTTGCACTGAAACAGCCCTCTGAACTCAAAACACTTTTTAGAAGTATCTATGAAAAACGTAATTTTGAAAGAATGAATCTACCTATTGCCCCCTTTTCTGCAACCTATCTCTATGAGATGTACAGTCTTTACCAAAATGCTTCTTTAGAAGGTTTTGATATATGGTTTTTGGAAAAATATCCGGACCATGAACTGCTGATGGATGCTTACATGGACATTGCCCAAGAATTTGAACAAGAAAAGATAGACTATGGTTTTGCTTCATTCAATGACCTTCTTTTGCGTATGAAAAGTCATTTGGAAGAGCATACCATCGATTTTGAAGAGGTACTTGTAGATGAGTATCAGGATACAAATACTTTGCAAGGAGCACTCATAGACACACTCAAACCCCGTTCACTTTTTTGTGTAGGGGATTATGACCAGAGTATCTATGCCTTTAATGGGGCAAATATAGAAAACATCGCAACATACTCTAAACGTTATACTGATGCCAAAGTATTTACACTTAAGACAAACTACCGCTCTACTGCACCTATTCTTTCTTTGGCAAATCGTGTCATAGAACGCAATGAGCGTATCTACCCCAAAAAGCTTGAAGTAGGAAGACACGGGAAAACACATCCGCCAAAACTGTTAATGTACAATGACCTTTTTGAGCAGTATCAGTCCATTGCACACAGCATCAAACACACTCATGTACCCAATGACCAGATAGCAGTTATTTTCAGGAATAACTCTTCGGCAGACGGAATAGAAGCAAGTCTTAGAGAAGTAGGTATCCCCTGTAAACGTAAAGGGGGTACAAGCTTTTTTGATGCCAAGGAGATCAAATTCCTGCTCGATCTGCTTTCCCTCATGGTCAATCCCAAAGATATGATGGCTTTTATTCATGTATTTGAGTACGCAAGCGGTGTAGGTTCAGCTCTTTCAAAAGAGTTTTTCCAGTGTTTTCTGCATTTCGGTAAAGGCAGTTTCATACAGGGGGTACTCTATCCGAAAGTACATGATCTGCCCAAACTGAATCCCAACAAAAATGTACAGCTTGGATTGTTTGATGATGACCATGAGATAGGCTCTGCTACGAGGTTCAGACATTTGGATCTTCCTCATCATATTTATTCCCATCCGTTATTGAAACATCCCAAAGTGATACAGGATGGAGTAAAGTTCTTTAGAGATTTCCATAGTTTGATGAGTACGGTTAAAGATGAAGAGAATCCTGCGCATATTTTACAAACTGCCATCTCATCCAAACTGTATGAAGGGATCGTTGAGATGCTTTCTACCCAAAGAGGAAGACTCAAATCCGGTGAAGTGGATAGTGAGAAGAAGAAACAGGCGAAAGAGCGTATACAACGTAAAGCCAGACTGCTGCTTGATCTCTCCCGTCAGTATAAAGAGTTAAGACGCTTTGTCAATGCCATGGTACTTGGTGGCGGAGAGTTAAGTGAAGGTGAGGGGGTGAACCTGCTTACAGTACATGCAAGTAAAGGTCTGGAATTTCCTGAAGTCTATGTCGTCGACCTTGTAGATGGCAGATTTCCGAACAGAAAGATGATGAGCAGTGTGGAAGAGGAGCGTCGTCTGTTCTATGTAGCAGTGACCAGAGCCAAAGACAAACTCTATCTTTCTTTGGCAAAATATGACAAAATGAAAAAAGTAGACTATAAACCATCACAGTTCCTGCATGAAGCAGGGCTGATAAAAGGTGAGTTCATTGAGCCTGAGAAGAAAGAGAAGAAAGTTTCCCGTACTGCATCATTGGAAGATCAGGTCTAAAAAAAAGCCGGTTTAACTTCCGAACTTTTTATCTCTTATACTCATCTGTTTACTGATTTCATCAAATGCAATATCAAAAAGATCTATTTCTTTGATAAGGTTACTGAGTTTTTTGTATCCGAAATTGATAGGTGAAAATGAGGTGGAGTTATTGATGTAAGTACCTACATCTGCAAGGTTGGCCCAACCGTATTCATCCATCGTATGATCTACAGCATTTCTGAGGACATTGACCAGCCAGGTATCCTGTCTCATCTCCTTGCCGCTTTTACGAGCAGGTGCTTCGGAAATATTTTCTTCATCCACATGTTTGTTTGCTGTTGCCATAAGTTTTTCTGTAAAAATAAATTGGGAACATGCCGCCATGAAAGGTTTGGGTGTTTTCTTTTCCCCAAAACCAAATACTTTAATACCCTCTGCCTGTACACGCATCACTACAGGAGTAAAGTCACTGTCACTGGTCGCAAAAGCAAAAGCATCAATATCTTTGGTATGAAGCAGATCGATTGCATCGATGGTCATGAGGATATCGGTCGCATTTTTATTGCGTGAGTAATCAAATTGCTGAATGGGTTTGATAGCAAATTCAAGCAGTTTGTCTTCCCAGTTCTTCAGATTGTCTTTGGTCCAGTTCCCGTAAGCCTGGCGTATATTGACGACACCGTACTTACTGAGTTCGTTGATGATTCCTTCTATTGCCTTGTGTGAAATATTGTCACAGTCAATGAAAAGGGCAATATGGTCTTCTTTTTTAGTCATATCAATTCTTTTTTAACTATTATACCATAAGCTGTTTATAGGTTTTCAAGTTTAAAATGTCCTAAATAATTTTTGATGCTTCTTCCTGATCTTACCCAGTTCTGTATACCGCCTTTGAGGTTGACCACGTTGGTAAAACCAAGATCTTTGAGGGTTTTTGCCCCAAGCAGTCCTCTGGCACCTTTAAGACAATAACAGACAACAGGATGATCACTCATGTCAACAAGTTTATCATCGACTGCAAATTCCAGTTTTCCTCTTGGTATGGTAAACACATTTGCCGCAGGAATGACCCCGGAAGCAAACTCATCTGCTTCCCGTACATCAATGAGGAGCATATTTTCAAGATCGATATCTTCTACACGGATCTCTTCGATCTCTTCTTTTGCTTTTTCCAGTAATTCTTTAAGATGCCCTTTAAGCAGGTCAATATCACATCTGGCATAATAACGTGCCAATTTTTCATTTTTATTCACCACAGCTCCTTTGTATAAAAATAAGTATCTATCATATTTATTATAACATTACCAGAGGGATAAAATAAAGGGAAAAAAGCGGGAGGGGAGAAAGAGGAAATACCTCTACTCTGCAGGCTTATAGTATGTCATCGTACTTCGGCCGAATTTTTTACGTTTTACAAATTCCAATGCACCTATCTTTTCAGGCATGTCAAGATTTGTCATGTGTTCTACAATGACCATTTCACATACTTCAGGCTCAATCGTTTCTATGAGTGCAATAGTCTTGTCGTAGATCTCATCCATACCGTCACGTGTAGAGAAGGGCGGATCAAAGTAGAAGTAGGTTTTTTGGGGAGATCGTTTAACCATTTCATAAACAAGGGAGAACTTTTCAAAGCTGTCTCCGAAAAAAAGATGACAATGGCTTGGATCAAGCTTTTTAACATTGGATTCCAGTACACGAAAGGCAGTTTTGTTATACTCCATAAAATAGCACTCTCCGGCACCACGGCTCAGTGCTTCAAGTCCTATAGATCCGCTTCCGCTGAATGCTTCAACGAAATTCTTATCCATAATATCGAACTGCAGCGTATTGAAAAGTGATTCTTTCAGGATACTTTTGGAGCTTCTTGTCGTGTTGATAGCAGGTATTTCTATGGTTTTACCCTTAAATTTTCCTGCCGTGATCGTCGTTGTAAATATTTTAATTTTTTCTTTTGTACGATTCGGCATTTAGTGCCTCCCTGTATTGCATTTTAATGCTTATTCTCATAGCGTGATTTTACCCAAATCTCCGTTAGAAATTAACTATCGTTTTAAGTGTATTGATCAGTTTACTCTTCTCTCTCACATCTGCACGCTCTTTACCCGGCTCAGTCGTGGTAATGATGGTACGTGCGGTGATGATCTTTGTCCTGTCTTTTTTACGTATACCCCAGTAGGTATGCATAATGACCGGTTCACCTTTATACTGTCCCAGGTAGAGGACAATATGCCCGGGAACATAAAGCAAAGAACGGAAAGGTTCAGCATCTTTGATAATCTTCTTTTTCTTTTTGGCTTTACTCAGACCTTTTATAGAGATGTTTTTCCCGTCTTTGGCCTGCTTGCTTGAGTTGCGATGCAGGAAAATACCAAATGCTCCAAGGAAATCCCTTGTAGTAGCAGAACAGTCACGACATTCATAGCCTCCGCCCCAGCCATACGGTTCACCATAGAATTCTTTAGCCAGCATAGCCACATTCTTTGGAGTAAAAGGAAGCGGTTTTTTCGCAATGATCCCGGGAGTTTCTACTTTTACTTTATGAATACGGGCTTGCCCTTTTGCATTGCGTTTTACTGCCAGATAATTCTGTCCATCCTTACTTAGCGGGAAGAGGGCTCCCAGCTTGACGATAGAGTATGACCTGTTCTTATCATCATAGAGTCTTAGATTGTCTTTCACGGTCATGGCATAATTTCCATTTTTGAACTCTTGCATAAAATTGTTATCCACCAGTGCCAGATCAGTGATTTTAACCCAGCCAAAAGAGTATGATGCCCTTACAAATGCCCATCTCCTGTCTTTGGAAAAATGTGAAATATAAAGAGGTACATTGATATGCAGGGAAGAGTTCTGATTATAGTCAAAAGGGAAACCTTCACCTACACGTTTAGGATCTCGGTAAAATGCTGTAGAAGTAGGGAGTGCTTTTACATTGGTATGCCTGATAGTAATGGCTTTATATTTTTTACTATCAATCTTATCCATTTGTGCATTTCGTATCCATTTGTTATAAGTATAAGAAGGAATAACCCGCCCATTTTCCCTGTATATAGGCTTTTTGGTGACAAAGCGTACTTCCCAGCCAAAGTCCTCTTGGGGAATATCAAGCTTAGTCAGACTCCAGGGTTTGAAATACTTTTTGTTAAAGTCACTGTCGAGTTTTTTCTGTTTGGATTTGGGAAAAGCCTTGATCTGCTTTGCATAAAAAGCAGGGTCTTGAGGGATGTTCTTCATGTCTGCCACAACATTTTTCGGCATACGGTCTATTTTACTTTTGGCACGTTTGCCAACTTTGAGTGTATAGTCTGCATGAAGAGAGGAGAATCCAAAAACAAGGATGGTACTGAGTATTAACTTTTTATACATGTTTGATTCTTTATTTTTATGATTTTTATTGCATTGTGTTGATTTATTGTATTTAAGATTGGTTAATGGAGGGTATATACGAATTGGTTATTAGTTTGTAGTGAAATATACATTCCCACTCGTGAGAGTGCGGAAGTGAGAAAAGTAATGGGAATTATATATCATCCCTATAGACATCATCAATTTCAAAGTCATAATCCGGTTCAATAACAGGAATGGAATCAAGTGATTTCTCATTGATTTCAACGGCTTTTAAGTCATAGTCATCGCCTTGATAAAACCTTTGTTCTTTAGCATACTTTTTCTCTCTTTTCATCTGCTCTTGAATCTGTTCTTCAATTCTCTTTGCCTTTGTACTATCATTGTTGTCAGCACTCTTATTTGCTTTCATACTATTATTATGCTCAGTATTCGAATTCGTTTTTGCAGTATCATTATTTTCTGCATTCAGAGCTACTGTACAGGAACCAATCAAAAGAGCCGACAAAAATAGTTTTTTCATAATTTAACCTTATTATATTATTCAATTTAAATTATGCAAATATACCATAAATACCATAAATACCATAAATACCATAAATACTATCAATTACAGAGTTTCTGTCTAACATATTTGTTTAAATTTGCTCTCATCCCCATGCTATGTGTGGGAAAACATAGGTAATTTAATATGAATTCACAATATAAAGAGATTGTGAAAGAACCAAAGGAAGTGGAGACTTCAGTCCCACCAAAAAGCTCATTTGCTTTATAAAATTTGTATTTATCTAGAAATTATGCTTCTTTTGGCGTAAAAATAGATATTTATGCAGATTTTAGGTGGGACTGAAGTCTCCACTTCCAAAATAATAAGTTATAGTCAACTGCAGATAAAGAAGTAATTGATAATGCCCATGTAGAATACTATATGAATTTTTCCTCGTCACACCTCTTAGAGACTGTGAAAGAACTAGGTACCCCGGAAGTGAAGGCTTCAGCCTCACCCAAATATTTGCATATTTTTAGATTATTTTGATAGAAAAAGCAATATTTTCCATTAAATACAAACTTTTTTAGGCAAAAAAGCTTTTTGGTGGGACTGAAGTCTCCACTTCCATGGGTTCTTTCACAGTCTCTTATGGAACGTAATATATTATAGTATGTATTATACATTATATAGTTAGGTGATGAAAAATATAATATAGATTTTTCTTACCATCCGGTGATACACTTTAAGTTATTTTGAGCTTTTGTGTAATAAAATAAAGGAAAGTGGCAGCGAGGAAGAAAGGAAGGAGTTGTTAGTCTGTAAGATTTATAAATTAACTCAGCTTCCCCGCCAAATACCCACTGGCAAATGACCATTGAAGATTATATCCGCCACAAGGACCATCCAGGTTCATCACTTCTCCGCAGAAGTAAAGTCCGTTCAGCTTTTTACTCTGCATGGTATAGGGGTCTATCTCTTTGAGAGAAACACCTCCTCGTGTGATCATCGCCATTTTAAAGCCATCATGCCCATTTATGGTGAGTGGTGTCCATACGAGAAGTTTAATGAGTTTGTCTCTTGCTTTTCCTTCTTGTTTAGCAAAACTCAGGGCAGGGTCAGCATCGGCTAATTTACAGAGTTCAAGACTTAGAGACTCCGGGAGCAGGGTCTGCATAAGTTCTAAAGTGTTTTGATGAGGATTTTCAGCTAACGCTTTTTTAAAATATTCCCGAATCTGCTCTTCGTTCATCCCTTTAGTGAAGTTGGCAAGTACAGGGACTTCACCGAACTTACTCAAAAGCGGGGTGATCTCTCTTGAAAAATCCAGCACTACAGGACCTCGTATGCCATCTTTTGTAAAGATGAGATCACCCTTGGCCCGAAGTTTTTTATATTTTTTCATATCAACGTGCATTTCAACTTTTGCAATGGTATCTGCACGACAATTTGCTACCCATTTTTCCTTAGTTTTCAGAGGCATCATGGCAGGGTAAAGCTCTGTTACTTTATGTCCTGCCGATTCTGCCAAAGGGTAACCGTCTCCCTCTGCTCCAAGTATAGGATAGCCTTTTCCTCCAGTAGAAATAACTACATTTTTAGCTATAAAATCATCAGTTTCAGTCTTAACTCCAGTGACGTTTTCTCCATCAAGTTCCAAACTCACCACACGCTGTGAACACAATACTTCAACTCCAAGTCTTTTCATCTCAGCTTCCAGGGCATGAATGATGGTTGAAGAACTGTGTGTAACAGGAAAAACCCTGTAGCCGTCAGGAGCATGGCTCTCTACACCTATCTCTTTAAAAAATTTCATCAAATCTTTATAGTCCAATGCCTCCAAAGCAGGTGTCATAAAGCGACCTTCACGACCAAAACGTGCCATGAAGTCTTCGTTCGAGAGTGTATTGGTCAAATTGCAACGTCCACCACCGGTAGCTTTTAGCTTTGCGCCTATCTTGGAAAGTTTCTCTAACAACAGTACGGATTTTCCTGTACCTGCAGCGGTTATGGCAGCCATCATACCTGCTGCACCTGCACCTACTACGATGAGATCATGACTCGACACTATAAGATTCCTTTTTTAATGAAATCATATCGAAAAGTTAAATAGTTTACATTGAGTTCATATTGGATTATTATAATACTTATAATCCTTCCTGATATGAGATCTGTTTATCCCCCAAAAACGATAGACTTTCTTCTCTCTCCCTTTTTACGCTATATCAGGAAGGAGACTTGCATAAAAGAACATACAATATACCCTTCTTAACAAAAATAGTCATATAATACCGAAACATATTCCGTGATAGAAAAAAAGGTCAACGCTTCAGATGAAAATACAAAATGAGTTTTCCCAGAATGCCAAAGCATATAACAACTTCAATATTATCCAGACAAAAGTAGCTAAAGAACTTATTGACAAGATAACTGATGCACCTGAATCTGTTTTGGATATCGGTTGCGGAAGAGGCGGTATGTATAAGATCATCTCCTGGCCTTTAAAGAAATTTGTAGGTATTGATTTTGCAGAGGGGATGATAGAACTACATCCAAAAGAACAGAACGTTGAATTGTTTATTAAGGATTTCAATGATGCTGCATGTTTCCAAAGTCTGGATACTTATGTATTTGACAGGATAGTATCTGCTTCTGCTTTACAATGGGCAGATGATCTGGAGAGAACATTTCAGCATATCGCAGCATTGGATACGCCGGTCACATTTGCCATTTTTACTTCTGCTACATTCAGGACCTTGCATAAAACAGCATCTATTCCACCCTTACTCCGTTCCGCAGAAGAAATAAAGAGGCTTTCTGAAAAATATTTTGATGCCGAATATGAGATCCTGAAATACACCCTGGAATTTCCATCTGTCCGTGACATGTTCCGATATATGAAAAAAAGCGGTGTAGGGGGAGCACGAAATATCTTAAGCTATAAAGAGATGAAAACACTTATGAAGAACTACCCCTTGAACTATCTGGAATATGAGATCCTTCTTATTCATGAAGAAAATAAGAGATCCACATGATATTTACCACACAAACCATGCAAGAGATACTGCCTCTGTTGCAAAATAGACTTAAAACCCAAAAAAGTATCTCTTTTTCCGTACTTGACCCTGATCTTGGTGAGGGCTATTCCGGAAATGAGATAATCATTAACAACATTACCTATATCCATAGAGGTTTGAAAGCATGGATAGATCTGGCTGAACTGCTTATGTGCAAAATGCTGTTGCCAAAAGAAAGTGAATATCCTCTGATAACACTTAGCTTTGAAAAACTGAGTTCCCAAAGCTCTTTTCATCTCGATACCCAAAGTCCCAAAGAGGAAAAGTATGGTACAGACTCCCATTTTTCAGATATCCACAAGATGGAGGAACCAGCTTTTCTCTACTACTACCAACAAGCATTGGACAATGTAAAACTGGAGAACAGACATCATATTATAAACCTTGGGGTCAATAGAGCAGATGAGTTCGAAGTGATCAGGAACAGCTTAAATACTAAAAAATATGAAAAACTGGAACTAGTAGGAATAGACCATTCAAAAAGTGCTGTTGAGTATGCCGGAACAAAGTTTCCGGAAAAGAATGTCACCTTTTATACAGAAGATATCAATGCATTGGAAAGTTTGGGGTTAGGGCGGTTTGATCTGCTTATAAGTATAGGTACACTGCAAAGTCCAGGCATTAACTTCAAACCCTTTTTTATGTCGCTGGTCCAAAATCATCTCAAAAAAGACTCAGCGATCATTTTAGGATTTCCCAACAGCAGATGGATAGGGGGAGAGATGATATACGGAGCCAAAGCTCCCAATTATGCCATGAGTGAAATGTCACTGCTTTTTAACGATGTGATCTTTTGTAAAAAATATCTGCAACAACATAAATACCGTGTGACCATTACGGGGAAACAGTACATTTTTTTAACCGCCACAAAGATACAATAGTATTAACTCCAGATTAAGAAAAACTACTTATAATCTGCAAAAAATATAAGGACAAAAAATGAAACTAAACAGTTTAATTTTTTCAGCACTTTTAACAACTTTAGTCAATGCATCAGATATGAATACTACTACACAACCTCTAAGCACAAAACAAGAGGGAATCAAATATATCAAAATGTTGGGTGGTGCACTAAAAGGTGAACTTCAGGCACAGATGAAAGCAGATAAAACAGGTCTGGCTGCTTTAGGTTTTTGTACGGCACAAGCAAATGAGATCACAAATAATGTCAATAAAAAGTTACCGGCATATGCAAAAGTAAGAAGAACAGCACTCAAAGTAAGAAATAACACTCACAATACTCCTGATGCACTCGATACAAAGATCATGCAAGAGTATATTGCCTCAATTGAAGCAAAAACATTTACACCTAAAAATATTAAAGTTGTAGTTGAGGGTAATGTAACCAGAATTTATAAACCACTCATTTCCAAGCCAGTATGTCTGAAATGCCATGGAAGCAATATCTCTAAAGATATCCGTGAGGCAATTACCGCTGCTTACCCTCAGGATAAAGCTGTAGACTTCAAAGAGGGATCACTTAGAGGTGTGATCGTTGCAGAGATAAAAAAACACTAAAGGGCACCTCTAAAGAAACTTCTTAAGCTGTTTATCATGTAAACGGCTCAGAAGTATTAATGATACTACTCCCCCTATCAGTGCATACATCATATCTGACTGGGTGTCCCATATATATCCCTGTGTTCCAAGGAAAGCTTCGGCATCTTCTCCTGTAGCAAGGGCTACCCACCACTCAACAAGCTCATAAAAAGCAGAAAAAGCCAGAACGATACTTAAAATAATATAATTCATCCACAATCCAGCCCCCTGTACAATATGTTTTCGGATCAAAAGTTCTCTTGCCAGAATAGCTGGCATGAATCCCTGCATAAAATGTCCTACTTTATCGTAGTTATTTCTACTTTGATTAAACGACTCTTTGATCCAATCAAACAGAGGAACTTCAGCATAAGTATAATAAGCACCTACCATGAGTATGATCATATGTATTAAAATAAGTATATACAATAGGGGTGTCAAAGGAAATTTTTTATAGGTAAAACCCAATAGAACAAATCCGAAAAGTGCAGGTACAACTTCTAAAAACCAGGTAAATTGGTCTTTAGGATTGACAGCAGACCATATAAGGGTTATAAAAAAGATGGCTAACCATACATATTTCATATTATTTCACTGCTGTCATCAAAAAGACTGTAAATTCACGATGCGGTTTATTGATAACAGAGGCTGTATCGAACGATATCTCTTTAAATCCAACCTCATTGGCTATGACTTCAAGTACTTCTCTGTCAAAACCATGATGAAAGACACCGGTATTGTCACTATGGAAACTCCCGTCTTCACTGTCTAAGTCTGCAATGGCTATAAATCCACCGTCATTTAGCATCTCATAGAGTTTTGAAAACAGGGCAAGGATATCTTCAATATGATGAACGGTCATGGAAGAGATGATTCCATCAAACTTTCTATCAAGTGTCTCTGTACTCAAATCTTTTTCTATGACTTCAGTCTTACAGGAGAACTCATCACATTTACTCTGAAATTCTAAAAGCATAGAAGGGGAGTTGTCTACAGCGACTATCTTCTCAACATAAGGTGCGATGAAATAGCTCAGCAATCCTGTACCGGCACCAAAGTCCATGATCTCCATATCTTTATTCAGTTTTATATTTTTTACTATTAATTCAGCGATGCTTTTAGCATTTTGTACTCGCTTACTGTTCATATCCCATGATTTTGATTTATGTGCAAAAAGATCTTTTTTACTACCCATTAATATTCCTTAATATGATTTTTGTATTTATTTTAATATTATTTAGCATCAGCCTAAAATAGGCTGGTTTGCTTCTCTATTTTGATGTTATCCCAGAACAGTTCTACATGTTTTTCAAACATTGAAACCACTGAAGAGGTCGATTTTTTATCTAATTTTAGCAAAGAAACCTGCATTTGATAGAAAAAAAGAGGTGAAAAAAATTCATTTGCCAGTAAAAGAGGGTCTGAAGACCGTATCTGCTCATCCTGCATCATCATAAAGAAGTATGTAGAGAGCTTTTTGACGTTCTCCTGGTAAAAATATTCATTATATATCTCCCGTATGCGTTCATTTCGAAAGATCTCCTGCATAAGCAGCTTGAAAAGTGCCTCATTTTGCCCGTCAAAGCTTAAAAGCTTGAAGGTAATGGCAATGTTCATCAACAAGGATTTTCCCTGTTTATGGGCATCTTGGGCTTCTTTATCGTCAAATAGGGTGACTATAGCTGAAGAGGTAAGATTACTGATAAGTGTTTCAAGTATCTCATCTTTGTTTTTAAAGTGATTATAAAGGGCACTCTGCTTAACTCCCATTGCTCCGGCTATGTCTCTGACCGTAGTAGCTTTAAATCCTTTGGTAGAGAAGAGTTTAAGTGCTGTTTTAAGTATTTTCTCTTTAGTTTTGCTTCCCTTGGTAGGGGCTGTAGTGACGCTCTGCTCGTTCATAGTAACTCCTTTGATGACATTATAGAGAACAAGTGTTCATTTGTCAAGTGCATCAGATAATAATATATGAACAACTGTTCTTGAATGAGAAATAGCTTTATTTTATAAAAGAACAACTGTTCACTTATATTTCACCTAAAGATATACTATGTGAACATTTGTTCATCTGATAGTCTTTAAATGCCTATATATCGGCTCTGTAGAGTATTTGATTTCTTTACATTGTTTGACTGCCGGGAATTATAAGATGAATGAATATAGAATATTAAAAAATATAAAAATGTATCGTATCTACCCGTATTTTCATAAAGCATATGATAAAACCAGACCTACAAATACATATGTACACATTCGTAATCACACAATAGAGACGAAATCAGATGCAAGAATCAATTTGATGAATAAGGTTATATTTTATAATATTTAAATCTGCAGGTTTGGTTCTACCAAGTATCTAAATATGTCCAAATAATTTTTAATCGGCATACTTTTTTATAAATATGAATTTTTGTCAAACGTTTGATTCCATAAGTCTGCAAAATTTTAAATCTAGAAATGGGAGTTTTTTATTTATCTACATTTAAAATGTAGAAACTGATCTGTAAGTTTCGTTCCACCAAAAATATTTATATATCTTCATTTTGTTAAAAATTGCATTTTAAAAAATGATCAGAGCAGGACATCACTACCCATAAGAATGGAAAGTTACTTTTTTAATAGAATTTATATTATGTTAACCAGTAGATATTAATAGTCTGCTTCATATTCTAAACTGCTCAGACAAGCTTTTACTGCTTATCCGATCAGGCTGCTATTGTGTTTTGCTATTATGCTTAATTGTTTTAGTGTTTCTTTACTTGGAGATCTTTGTTTGATCTTGGAGAACATATGTGTAAGTTGTGCATAGTTCTCCAGCTGTACATTTTTTCTATGAAGTGCTTCTGTACTTAAATATTCCAAAATTTCATTATGCGTTATCTCATTACAACTGTTTACGATATTTTCTATCATTAACGCCAAAAGTGCTTCATCTTCTTCTACCAGACCGATAGATATCTCTTTAGCTGCATCTTCATCCAGTCCTCTTTGATATAGGATGTTGGCAATACTTGATGAAACGGTACTGGTTTGTTGGGTTTGTATATTAGTGAGTTGAGGAAGTATCTGTGCTGCAGCCGGGTTAAATGCCAGAGCTGAGACAAATAAGGTAATGCGTATAATGTTTTGTTTATTCATTTTATTATCCTTTAAATCATTTTAGTTAAAAAAGGTAAATGAAAAACTTTAAAATAAAGTTCAGTTATTTGGATTTTGGTATTACAAGGTTTTTTAACATTTCTATATAGGTTATATCATGAATAAGTAAATTCATATCACTGATTTTAATGATTGTCTGACAACTACACAAACATTACATACTTTCTCGTTATGGTTGATCATGAACCAATAAAAAGTATTGAAAAGGGTTTATGATGCAAAAAAGAAGATCAAGAAGAAATTTTTTTAAATATATGTCTGTACTTGGGTTAGCGGGTTTTTACAGTGTACCTTTATATGCCAAAACACCAAAAGAAACTGTCAAGTATCAGCATACACCCAAAGATGGTAAAAAATGTAAAGAATGTCTGCACTTCATTCCTGAAACAAATGAATGTAGAACCGTTGAAGGGAATATTAATCCGGAAGGTTGGTGCAGCATCTACTTTAAAAATCCTAATTATAAGGAAAAAAAAGTAGAAAATAAAAGCGATCAAACAAAAGAAGCGAATATAACAATATAAAATATTTTTAGTAGAAAAGGATTTAGAATGACACACACATTAATGATTTTACCGTTTGATAAAAATGCTTTAGAACCGTATATCTCAAAAGAGACATTACAGTATCACCATGGCAAACATCATGCAGGATATGTAAATAAGCTTAACGCCTTGATCAAAGACACTATTTATGAAGATATGAACCTTGAAGCTATTATCACTGCTGCTGATGGTGATATCTTTAACAATGCAGCACAAGTATATAACCATAATTTTTATTTTAAAGGAATGAGTAAAAAAACAGATGCGCCCTCTAAAATGCTATTAGATTTGATCAAGAGAGATTTTGGTTCCCTTGAAGAATTTAAAGAGCGTTTTTTGCAAGCAGCAACTGCTTTATTTGGTTCGGGTTGGGTATGGCTAAGCATTGACAAGGCAGATAGTTTGATAATAGAATCATTATCCAATGCAGACAATCCATTGTTATCCGGACATACTCCTCTGCTTACCTGTGATGTTTGGGAACACGCCTACTATATTGATTATAGAAATGCAAGAGCAGAGTATCTTGAAAAATGGTGGGGACTCATTAATTGGGATTTTGTTTCACAGAATGTTACTTCATATTATGAATTACGACATGGTTTTATAGATACATGCAATGACAATAGTGAGCTATGTGATTATATAGAGACTCTGGAACAATCGGAACATGTCAATACATAGAAGATACATATCTCTAAAAAGGAAGATAAAGCATGGAAAATGAAAAGATAGATAAAGTCGTATCCGGAGACTATAAACTTGGTTTTGAAGTTGATATAGAGACTGAAACCGTTCCGCCTGGATTAGATGAAGATACCATTCGTTTTATTTCAAAGAAGAAAGAAGAACCTGAGTGGATGACAGAACTTCGTCTTAAAGCTTTTGCCAAATGGCAAAAGATGGAAGAACCACACTGGGCACATTTGGAGTATGAACCTATAGATTATCAGTCTATCTCATACTTCTCTGCACCTAAGGTCGCACCGGAAAATCTGGATGAAGTGGATCCCAAGATACTTGAAGCATATAAAAAACTGGGCATCCCCCTGGAAGAGCAAAAACAGCTTCAGGGCATTGCAGTGGATGCTGTCTTTGATTCTGTTTCAGTGAAGACCACCTACTCTGAAGAACTCAACAAACATGGCATCATCTTCTGTTCCATCTCAGAAGCTATACAAAACCATCCGGAACTCATCAAGAAATATATGTTCTCCGTAGTACCAATGAATGACAACTACTTCGCAGCATTCAACTCTGCTACCTGTTCAATGTCGGAAGTAATTGTTGATCTTGTCAAAAGTATCAGTTTCCGTCTTGATATGTTGGAAAATGTGAAAGTTGAAATTGTTTTCGATCCGCCATGGAGTCAGGATAAAATGAGTGATGAAGCAAAACTGCAAATGGGATTTCTTTAATATATCAGCCTCGTTGAAGTGCTTTTTTTAACGTTTTTAATGAATAGGTATTAAGTACATCTTTTTTCTCCAGCCATCCCCGTCTGGCCTGAAAAACACCATATTTCATATATGCTAAAGATGCTGCATTGTGTGCATCGGTCGATATCACGAATTGTACACCGGCTTCTTTTGCTCTTTTGGTATAGATATCATTCAGATCAAGCCGTTTTGGCTGAGCATTTATCTCCAGGAAGCACCCTCTCTCTTTTACTCCTTCAAACAATTGTTTCATATTCACTTTATATGCCTCTCTTTCACCTATAAGCCTTCCCGTCGGGTGTGCAAGAATATTGAAATAGGGATTGTCCATTGCTTTGAGTATACGCTGTGTCTGCATCTTTTGGGACAGATTGAACTTGTCATGTACCGCACCTACAACCAGATCAAGCTCTTTAAGTACGCTATCGGGTAACACCAATGATCCATCTTCCAATATATCTACCTCAATACTTTTAAGAATAGTAATCCCCTTAAGTGTATCATTGATCCTGTCTATCTCTTCAAGTTGCTTTCGCAGTCTCTTTTCATCCATACCATGCACAATTGAGAGGTGCTTTGAGTGCTCTGTAATCGCAATATAGCTATATCCTATTGCTTTAGCAGCTTCAGCCATCTCGACAATGGTATTTTTCCCGTCACTGTAATGTGTATGCATATGCAGATCACCTTTCATATCCGCAAGAGAGATCAGTTCAGGCAGTCTGCCCTCTTTAGCAGCTCTATGTTCCCCTCTGCTCTCACGAAGTTCCGGCTCGATATAGCGAAGTCCTACAGTTTCATACATCTCTTTTTCTGTTGCTCCGGCTATTTTCTCATCTTCTCTAAAAATGCCGTATTCATTGACCTTCATGCCCATATCTCTTGCCATGATCCTTATGACGATATTGTGTGATTTTGAGCCTGTAAAATAGTGTAAAGCAGCACCATAGCTCTCTTGGGCTACACATCTAAGATCTACCTGCATTCCATTTGTGAGGATCACTGTCGATCTGGTATCACCCTGTGAAATGACCTCTTTGATATCGGGATATTTCACAAAATGCTCTATGAGAAGCGCAGGATCATATGAAGTAGCAAGGATATCCAGGTCACCCACTGTCTCTTTTCTTCTTCGAAAACTTCCGGCAACTGTGACCTGCAAGGCCCCCTTGTACTTTTTTAGATACACTTCAAGTGCATGGGCATAGGGTTCTGCTACGGAGTACATAAAGCGTTTGCCCTCCTTTTTTGCCATAAGAGTGCCTTTGAGTATCTTGTTTTCCAGTTTTTCACTGAAACCTTTGAGTACTCTTATCTGATGGGCTTGCGCAGCCTCTTTCAATGCATCCAATGAGTCTATATGTAGTTTTTGATAAAGTATCTTAGCTCTTTTGGGACCAATACCTTCGACTTTGAGGAGATCCAGAAGATGCGGAGGGAAAGCGTGTTTAAGATATTCAAGTTTGGCAAGTCTGCCGGTTTGAACGATCTCTTTTATCTTCAGCGCAATATGCTCACCGATCGTAGGGGTCTCAGAGATATCCATCCCCTCTTCTACCATTTTTCTAAGATCGGTACCCAGATTTTCTATGGTACGTGCTGCATTTCTGTAAGCTCTGATCTTAAAGGGGTTCTCTCCTTTGATCTCCAACAGATCAGCCAACTGATTAAAGATAGAGGCGATCTCTACATTTGATATGATCATTTGTTATTGCCTTTCACTTTATGCTCACAACAGTAGGATGCAACTCTCCTTCTGCTTTACTTAGACCACTGATCCATCCGCTTCGGGTGTCATCACTGCGATGTTTCCCCAGAACATGATGTACCTGATCAACAAGCATTAAAGCCTCTTCTTTATAACTTTCCCGGCCTGTTTGATGAAAAAGTTCCAAAAAGTTGCATACTGCAAAAGCATCTGTCCATAAATAGCGTTTTGGAGTGCATTCTTCTCTTCTTATGCATGTACGCTTGGAAAAGTCCATCATTATCATTTCAATGACAGCTAACTTTTTCATGACGCCCTCCTTTTTTTAATGATACACCTTTATTGCTTTTTATTTCCTATTTGTAGTAGAATAGAACAATGAAGGAGACACCATGTTCAAAGATCGCAAAGATGCCGGTAAAGAACTGGCTCAAGCACTCCAAAAATACAAAGGAATGGATGCTCTGGTTTTGGCCATACCACGAGGTGGTGTGGAGCTGGGGTGCGAAGTTGCCAAAGCACTTCAATGTGATTTTTCATTGATCATTTGCCGTAAACTTCCCTACCCTCACAATCCCGAAAGTGGTTTTGGTGCTATAGCTGAGGATGATTCTGTTTATATCAACCCATTGGCTGCAGCCTATGTATCTGAGTATGAGATCAAACAGATCATTCAAAAACAAAGTCAAGAAATACAAAGACGCATCCAGATACTAAGAGACGGGAAACCGCTTCCAGAGATGAAAGGTCGAACCGTGATACTTGTCGACGATGGTATTGCAATGGGATCGACTATGCATACAGCTGTTACTTTATGCAAAAAATGCAAAGCCCAAAAGATCATTGTTGCTGTACCCGTTGCCGGTACCCAAGCCATAGAAAAATTTTCTCAAATGGCAGATGAAGTGATCGTACTGGAATCTCCCGCTGATTTTCATGCAGTCGCACAGGTTTATGAGAACTGGTATGATGTAAGTGATGAAGAAGTAATGGATTTGCTTGAGAAAATGAAATAGTCTGTTTTAGATGCTGATACACGTTTAGCATGGCATTTGAGACAAGATTATTTAACAAAATCAATAAATATTCACTATTCATTCACTTTTTTATCTTACCATCCTATTATATAGCTATATATCAACATTTAAATTTATACATAACCATCCTATAAAGAATAGCTTAAACCAATAGCTGTTTTTTATAGACAGAGGTATCCTGTTGGATTATTTGAGTATTTGAAAAGAATATTCAAATGATCAAATAGATACTAAAACAATATTTGGTCAATGTTCATTAAAAACTCATTGTTTTCACAAGTGCTAAAACTAACGGGAATATTTACCTGTTGGGGATAAATACTCTATGGGCTTGATAAGGTTCATTGTGTTTGACTATGGAATACATGATCGCTGCTATTTTCTTGGAGATAATGATTAAAGCTTCTTTCTTGGATTTACCCGAAGAGACTTTGTCTCGAAAGATCTTGTTTAGCTGAGGATTGTGCAATACAGATCCTACTGCAGCCATATAAAGTGCATGTTTGGCAATAGGTATGCCTCTTTTTGCAAGCCTGCCTATAGAATTGGAGTTGCCAGATTGATACTGTGTAGGATAAAGACCAAGATAGCCAATAAAAGCTTTGGCTGAATCAAATCGCCTGAGATCTCCACATTCTCCTAATATGGCAGAAATGGTTTTATCTGAGATACCGGGTATACTTTGGAGATTTTCAATAGAATTGTCAATTGTATTTATTTCTTCGGTAATAAGTTGTTTGATTTGTTCTTCAATATGCTTCTTTTCTTGACATAAAAGCTCTAATATCCTAATATTAGTAGTGATCATTAGAGATCTGGCTTCATAGGCACGACCAGCATATACTGAAGTATTGGCAAGATCGATCAGGAACTTGGCTTTATCTTCAGAGAAGTTGTTACCTTTGATATGACGGAATAGACGAGTCAGCTTCTTTGGCGTAGCTTTTTGCATATCTATTGCAGTAGGGTAGACTTTGATGATCGCAAGTGCTGTCTTGGTAAAGATATTTGGAAATACTCTGCCAATCTCAGGATTGACAGTCGCCATTACAGTAGAGATTTCCCTCTTGATGGTTTTTATCTTCTTCTCCAGTGAACGTTTGGTTCTGCCTAATACCTTGACTGAATGATAGGCATCATTGGAGATATGACTCTCTTTGTATTTACCGGTAGATAAAAGTTCCGCAATGACATAGGCATCAATCGCATCATTCTTTACTTTTCGTATGGTACGGAAATCACGAAACTTGGCAGTCTGATAAGCGTTTAGCAAAACGGCTTGGTAGTCATTGTCTGTAATATATTCATACAAATTCTCAGAAAAAGCTCCTGTTGATTCTATACCAATAATAAAATCATCATTGTCTAATGACAGGTTGGCAAACTGTTCAATCAGCCTTCTTAACCCAAGAATATCCGTATAGATCCAAAATGGTTTTACAGCAAATTCACCAGCATCATCCAGGATGCACACATAATGTTTTTTTTCAGCAACATCAATTCCAACATAATACATTTTAAACCCCTTGAGTGTTAGTTTTAAAGTTCTCATAGCTTCGTGTTATACAAGGTAGAAGTTCTTACACTCCTCCTTAGCATCCTATAGATGATTTTATAAAGCTAACACAAGACGTTTTATGTGCTGGTACCAAAGTCCAAAAAGGAAAAAAACTTGTTTACTGTTAGCTTTTGTGAAAACTATGAGTCTTTATTGAACTCAACCTTATTTTATCGATTTGGTTGATAAATAGATTATACGAAGGATAAAACATGAGACAGACAGTAAAAATCATTTCATTAATCGTTCTAATGACATTGGGCGGGTATGCGTTTAACTATAACTCTGTATGGGTCAACGAGAATCCAAATACAAGAGGTGTGACAAAACTCGTCATCAAAAACAATGGTCAGATAAAAGCGTTTGGACAGTGTCGACCCAATGATTGCAACTGGGGCAATACACGTTATACCCGTACAAGAAATGGTCTTTTGGCATCATGGAAACATGCTGGAGCAGGACATAAAGTCATTTTCCTTGAAGCCATCAATCAAAACAGGGTCAAAGCCGTAATCAAATATCTCTATCATGGTGCCAGAGCAGATAAAACAAAAATTGAATACTTTAAGAAAAGACGAAACAGTATACATCACAATGCAAGATCCTTTACCGGAAACTGGGTAAATGATGATCCAAATACAAGAAGCCTGACACGGCTTAATATACGTAAACCGGGAAACAGCTTCTTTGTACATGCATGGGGGAAATGTCATCCAAAAGATTGTGATTGGGGCAGAGCAAGAGCAACTTTCTCTAACAATAAACTTACTGTAAGATGGAACCAAAGCTTTGTAGACAGAGTCATGACCATTCAAGGCAAAGAGTTCAGAAGAGGAAGATTCCATTTGCTTCGTATCAAAATAACAAGCCACTACCATGATGGCAGAGGAATACGGACAGAAGTACAATATATGAGAAGAGTACGGTAACTATACCGTACTTTTACGCTAAAATCCATATTTGTAATAATAAAATAAGCACCTCTAAAAATCCTATACACTCATAATGGGTTTTCAAAGGTACCAAAATAAGGAAAGCAGATGACAATATGGAGATATCAGGAAGAGAAAGAAAATTATCTTTTAGTAAAACTCTATAAAGAGAACCATGGCGAGGGAGAATTCCTGGGTGATCTGAATGATGAAAATATTAAAAAAATGATCCTGGAAATAAAACCGGACATCAATATCGATCAGGCTTTTGGTACATTGACTTATTTTGGGTTTTTACCTATTTTGGTTATGAAATAATCTTTCCAACTTCCAATAATATATTCTTTCAACAAAACTTTACATGATAAAACCTATATGACCAATACGCTGAAAAGATACTGTTTTTTATAAAATCCATCTATTTTTATCAACAATTGGTTGTATTCATTCAAATTATAGAGTACAATAAAAATATAAAGTGTGAGAAAGGGGTCAAAATGTCTTTACCTGATCAGGATATTCGAAAGCGGTTGGATAATTGGTTAACTATGTTAATCGAAGCAGAAGGTGCCGATCTGCATATCAAAAGTAACAGTGCTATACATGCTCGTGTTAAAAGTGATATTGTTCTCTTGTCCAAAGAAGTGATCAATGCAGAAACCATTGAAGCATTAGTTAAAGTATTGACCGGTGATGATTATAAAAACTTCATAAAAGAGTCCAGAGAATTTGATGGTGCATATTCACTGGATGATAAGCATCGTTTTAGGATCAATATTTCTATTCATCTTGGTGGGTTTGCATTAGCCTTTCGTCTGATCCCCTCTTATATCAAAACGATTGAAGAACTGAATCTTCCTACAGCCCTGCATAAACTTGCTCATATTCGCCGTGGGCTTGTTCTTATTACCGGAACAACAGGAAGTGGGAAATCTACCACACTTGCAAGTATTGTTGAAGAGATAAATAAAGCTTATCCCCACCATATTATTACAATTGAAGACCCTATAGAATATGTACATAATGATGCAAAATCTATTGTTGAACAACGTGAACTAGGAACACATACCAATAGTTTTGCCAAAGCATTACGTGCAGCAATGCGTGAAGATCCGGATGTTATTGTGGTAGGTGAGATACGTGACATTGCTACAGCCGAGAGTATTTTACAGGCTGTCAATACAGGTCATCTTGTTTTTGCAACAGTGCATACACTGGATGCCCGTGAAACAATTGACCGGCTTATTGCTATTTTCCCTACAAATGAGCAGAATCGTGTACGTGCAACACTTGCTGCTACTCTTGAAGCAGTAATTTCTCAACGTTTAATTAGAGGAATATCAGGCGATATGCTGCCTGCTGTAGAAATGATGTTCAGAAGCCCACAGATACAGGAACTTATCCGAACCAAACGTGACCATGAAATTCCGGATACAATTGAAAAAGAAGGGATCTCATTTGATTCTATTACCTTTAACCGGGCTCTCTTTAATCTTACATTGGCAGAAAAGATCACAGAAGAGCAGGCATATCAGTATGCAAGCAGTCCTGCTGATCTTAAATTACTGTTTACCTTGAGTCAGGAATATGAGAAAAAGACCCAAACAAATAAAAAAGAGGATGATCTTTGGTTAAAAGGTGAATCGTAAGGATCTTCTTTCTACCTTTAAAAAGGAGCAGATAAGCCTGTTTTTCTATGGATGAAAGGGATCTGCCTTCTATTCATCAGAAATGTGAGCCATATTTTTTTCATTGAAAAAGAATTCTTTTAACAGTTTTTCCATTTCACTTTCCGGCATTGGCTTGGCATATAGATATCCCTGAATATTGCTGCACCCATTTCTTACTAAAAATACTTTTTGTTCTTGTGTTTCAACGCCTTCGGCAATAACATTTAGATTTAAACTTCCTGCAAGAGCAATGATCGCTTTAACAATAGCAACAGCTTCCTCATCATCAGGAATATCTTTGACAAAGGATTGATCGATTTTCAGTGTATTGACAGGAAGACGTTTGAGATAAGATAGAGATGAATAACCTGTACCAAAATCATCAATTGATATCTTGATACCTAATTGGGTGATCTCTTGCAGCATTAGAATTGCTTGTTCAGGATTTTTCATAATTTGACTTTCTGTCACCTCTATTTCGATCCATTGGGGTTGACACCCCGTCTCTTCCAGTATGCTCTTTAACATTGAAATAAAATTATGTTTTTGAAGTTGCCGTACAGAAAGATTAATGGCTAATCTTCCCGGATGTAAGCCCTCAGAATGCCATTTCACTATCTGTTGCATACCTCTTCTCAATATCCATTCACCCAAAGGGATAATCAATCCTGTGTCTTCTGCGATAGGAATAAATTTAGTAGGAGAAATAACTCCCGCACCTTCATCTTTCCAACGTATCAAAGCTTCCATCCCTATAATTTCATCATTCTCTCCGTTAACTTGCGGCTGAAAATAAAGTATAAAGTTGCCACGATCAATTGCTTGACGCAGGCTTGATTCCAATGCCATACGTTCAAAAGCTTTTTCTGTCATATCTTCAGTATAAAACCTATATGTGTTACGCCCGTCATGTTTGGCTTTGTACATTGCTGCATCAGCATTTTTTAAAAGATTATCAGCCGTATCGGTATCATCAGGATAAATACTGATACCAATACTTAATGTAATATAAATTGTATGTTTGTTAATGATAAAGGGTTCATTCATACAGTGCATTAGTTTTTTTACAATATTCACAACATTAATCGAATTATTGATATCATCAAGTATCACTGTAAACTCATCTCCGCCAAAACGGGCTATCGTATCTGCTTTTCGTATCTGAGTTTTTAATCTCAGTGCAACATCTTTGATGGCTTCATCACCGAATACATGTCCAAGTGAATCATTGATCTCCTTAAATCTGTCCATATCAATAAATAAGATAGCAATCTTTTTCCTGCTTCGCTGTGTTTTATGGATTAATTGATTCAGCCGGTCCAAAAAGAGTAAACGGTTAGGAAGTCCTGTTAAAGTATCATGATATGCCTGATATTCCAACGCATCACGTTGCAGTTTTAAATTTCTTTCATTATTCTTTTTATTTGTTATATCCTGATAAGCGCCTACAAGACCGACAATTTTTCCATATCCGTCAGTCTGAGGCACTTTGGATATGGAAATCCATTTATATGCACCTGTTTCATCTGTTATCTTTTCTTCAACATTGAGTTTTCCAATGCCTGTATCCATAATATCTTTATCTACCGCACGATACAGGTCACCATCTCTTTTCCAGGGAAGATCATAATCACTTTTCCCAATAAGCTCACTTTCATCTTTTATGGTTAGATCTTTAAGAAAAAAATTATTGCACCCTGCATATTTTAACTCTGAATCTTTCCAGAATATTCCAATAGGTATAGTATTGATAATACTTCTGAGCAATGTACTCTCTTTTCGGAGTTTCTGTTCGAGCAGTTTTTGTTCAGTAATATCAAAAGTCGTTCCGACTAAAGAGATAGGTTTCCCCTCTGCATCACAAGAAACTTTACTTTGAATTTGTACAAACCCCTTGGAACCATCTTTTTTAATGATTTCAAATACATCCTCATAAAAGAGCTTCTTATGCGTCATGATCTGAGATAATGCTTTGTGCAGCTTTTTTTGAGATTCACGTGTAAGCCGATGCATAATATTTCGCATGTTTGGTGTAAAACTTTGAGGCTTTTCACCAAAAATACGAAATATTTCATCATCCAACTGAAGACGCATCGAAGGAAAATAGGTTTTCCAGCTTCCAAGATGAGCAATACTCTTTACATTGGCCAGTTGGGCTCTGCTCTCATAAAGTTTTGTATTGTCTATACAAGATTGAATAGCATTGACAAGTTTTAGATTTATTTTTCTTAGAGAATTGACTATAAGATCATCAAGTGGATCACCTGATTTTGTCAATATAAAATAACCAAAGTTCTTCAGTTCAAAAAGGTAGTAATATTGATCAGCGAACTGATCTGTTAAGACGCGATGATCAGCATTATAAAACTTCTCTTCAAGCTCTTGTACAACAGCGATATAATCTTTGTTTTTTATCAATACTTTGGGTTTAGCATAGAGCAGCTCGGACTTGCCGCCATGCTTTTGATATATAGCTGCCGAAGAACAGTTCAGTCTGCTCAATATCATTCTCATGCTTTCGTTAAGCATTTTTTGAAGCTCAAGTGTATTCCCGATAGACATGGAGATCTCATAAAGTGCCAATAACAGGCGATTCTTATCCATGACCTATATGTCCTACCACAGATGTTTTATTATAAAATTCCAAATAATCTCTACCATTGTTGGCAATTTCACCAAATGTCAATGCCCCTACAAGTGATGTATTCTTTCTATAGACTGCTTTAATTTCACGATCAAAGTCCTCTTCCAAAAACAGTACACGTGAAATACAGTCTATAAACAGGGTAAAATCATTTTCAAAATGCATATTTTCCTGACTGATATCTGCGGCATTCCTTGCAGCTTTTATCAATTCATCTCTGTTTCCTTGTAAAATATCGATATAATTACCCTCTTCTACGTTTCCGACACAGATCATTTCTGTACCGTTTAAGATAATTGGATCACGTACTATTTGTTCATTGGAGACAGTGTTGATACCAAAGGGAAATGATTTGGCAATGTTAAAAAAGTTATTTTTATTGATAGGTTCAGAAGTGTACTGGTCTATGACATCTTTATAGACCTCAAATGCCAGTCTGTAATCGAGTTCTTTGACTATGGTGGCTTCTGACTTAGTTACCTGGTAGGGTCCGCTGATACTTTTCCAACCATGACTGACACCTATAGAACTTAGACGTTTCGAATAGGCATAAACCAAAGCATCCTGTAGTAGTCCGTGATTGGTAAAGAGTGAAGGTTTTTGTTCAAAACTTAATGAGCCTGAACCTCCACCGATATAGTTGACGTCCAAACCGTAATTATCGAAGAGAACATTAACACATTTACCGATATTTTTTGCCAATCCGTCAATAACAACAAACATGGTTTTGACAGAGTTGTCAAAATTACCTATCTGTTTTTCCATATCTGCATCCAACTGGTCATAATTTTTTTGGCTGATATCTTTAATAATATTGATCTGCATTTTGTCATTAAGGCCAATAAAAATTGTACCTTGATCATATTTCCTGGTATTATAAATGATAGAAGGGAAAATACCGCCTATGATAGATATAGTATGTTTCAGAAGAAGAGGATCGATCAACTCTTTGTTAAACCCATTGGCATCACATGCCAAAATCATCACAGCCTCATTTTTAGTGCTGAGTATATTAATGTTTCTAGTGAAACTTTCTATGGAACCGCTCGGATCAAAAATAATATCAGCCATTATCTACCTTAATTTATAATACCTATTCAACTAATGCTGAAAATTTAATAAATGTTTAAACATTCTTTTATGCTTAGCCCCTATAATATAGCATAAATATTATAGAGCTTGAACTTGTCTTTTATCCATAATGAGTCACTAACTAAAAATATTTTATCCCTTCTGGTCTTAAATTGAGATTTACTATGAATCAAACATATGGGAAAAAGGTTAAAGGTAATAAGAAAGAAAATAATCTTTCTTTGAAGGATGAGTAACTTTTAAGCCCTGACAAAAAAAGGATAGAAGTATGATTTTTCCATCCTTGTTTTAGCGCACCAGGAGAGTGCCGGCTTCATCTGATTGAAGCTGATACAAAAAACTTTTGTATCATATTTTACTTCTCTTCGTTTACTTCTTCTTGAAGGGTTTCAACTATTTCTTTTACAGGTTTGTCTACAGCTTTTGCCATCACTTCAACATAACATTCTGTTGCTCCTGTCGCTTTCACTGCATCAAGTGCTTTAATGAGCGCTTCGTATTCTACCACTTCTGCATTATCTGAAGTAGTACCTATCTTACAGTCAAAGTCCCAATACATCGTTGCTTTATCTGGAAGACCTTTCTTCTTCTCACGTTTCACATACTTACGTATGTCATTTTTTACGGCTTCAAGCACACGGTCTTCATGTTTTTTTTCATCTGTGAGTTTAAATACTTTTTTCATTTGCTTTTCCTTTTTTACTAAATCTATTTATGCTTGCTGACTTCTGTTTCTATTACGGTTACGGTTACGGTTTCGACTGTTACTTCTGGCACCATCATGACTACCACCGTTGTTGGCGTGTGAACTGTTACTACGGGATTTATTACGAGAGTTTCCACCTTGTCGTCTTCCTCCGCTCCCTCTTCCATTTTGTATAGGCTCTGCCTTGATATCAGGGTCTGGAGTAAATGCTTCGATGTGTACTTTTTTGATCTCAGATTTGATGAACTTCTCTATATCAAAAAGTAATTTATGCTCATCGATACACACAAGAGAAACCGCTTCACCGCTTTGCCCTGCACGTCCTGTCCTACCGATACGGTGGACATAATCCTCCGGTACATTAGGGAGTTCATAGTTTACTACATGAGGAAGCTGATCTATGTCTATTCCTCTTGCAGCGATATCTGTAGCTACAAGTACACGGATCTCATTTGCCTTGAAGTTTGCAAGTGCCTTGGTTCTGGCACCCTGGCTTTTATTTCCGTGTATCGCAGCAGCAGAAATACCTGCTTCTTCAAGTTGTTTCGTAAGTTTGTTAGCTCCGTGTTTTGTACGGGTGAATACCAATACCTGTTCCCACTTTTTCGTTTTTATAAGCTGTGAGAGAAGTTCTCTTTTTCTCTGTTTATCAACATAATGTACCACTTGGCTTATTTGCTCGGCAGTAGTGTTTTCTCTTGCCACTTCTATAAGTACAGGATCTTTGAGAAGTCCTGATGCAAGTTTTTTGATGTCGCTTGAGAAAGTTGCAGAAAAGAGTAAAGTTTGTTTCTGTTTTGGCATGAGTTTCATCAGTTTTTTGATGTCATGGATGAATCCCATGTCCAACATACGATCTGCCTCATCCAGTACAAGCGTTTCCAAAGCTGAAAAGTCTATACCTTTCTGTCCTGCTATATCCAGTAGTCTGCCAGGGGTTGCGATGACGATATCCACCCCTTTCCGTATGGTAGCCAGCTGAGGGTTGATACCCACACCGCCAAAGATAACGGTAGAAGTGTATGGCATATGTTTTCCATATACCTTAAAGCTCTCAGCAACCTGTGCGGCAAGTTCACGCGTAGGAGTAAGAATGAGGGCACGAATTTGATATTTTTTCATATTAGATTTATTCTGTGAGAGTCTTTCGAGCAATGGAAGTGTAAACCCCGCTGTTTTTCCTGTCCCTGTTTGTGCTGCTGCTAAAACATCTTTACCTTTTATGACAGTAGGAATAGCTTGTTGCTGTATGGGTGTAGGCGTAGTATAGCCTTGATCTTTAATCGCTTTAAGTAGAGGCTCTGAAAGCCCTAAGTTGTTAAATGACATGTATAGTATACCTTGTGACCGAGCCTACCATATAGGTTATATAGGTCGGTCTTAGGCTGAGTGAATTGTTTGATTTATAAACCTGAAATAGGTTAAGAATGAAAGTCGTTGACCGATGTACGCTTAAATTAGTATGGCATTATAACGTAATTATGGGAAAAATTAACCCAAATAAAAATTAACCCAAATAAATAAAGAAGGTATCTTACGTGTATCATATACAAAATATAATAATATTTATTGTGATATAATATTTTTTATTAACTAAACTAATAGGAAGGATATGAATGCTATCTCATCATCTTGATATTGATTCTCTTCCTATCAATGTAACTATCTATAAAAAAGAGGGTAATGATTTTATCATTACCGATATTAATAAATCTGCAGAAGCAGCAGAAGAAGTCCATCGCAATGAAATAATCGGCCACAAACTTACAGAGATATTTCCCCAGGTGAAGGAGTCTGCTCTGTTTGATGTACTCTTGCATGTTGAAGCAAGTGGAGAACAGGAAATCATTCATACAAACGGTTATGAAGATGATCGTATCAAAGCATGGAGGCATAATACTGTTGTAAAATTGAACGATGGAACAGTGGCAGTATTTTACGAAGACCATTCTTTGGAAAAAGAACTCAGCAAGGAGGACTCTCTTTTAAATCAGCAAGACCAAATATTTCAATATATTATGAAGGATTCTGAATCCATTGCTGTTCAGGGATACAATAAGAACCATCAGATCAACTACTGGAACAAGGCAAGTGAATTACTTTACGGATACTGTGCGAAAGAAGCCATAGGACAAGAACTGGAAGCATTGATCATTCCGGAAACCATGAAGCAAGAAGTAAGTCTCCTCATAGATCAATGGATAGATCATGGTATACCTATACCCACTTCAGAAATAACTCTGGTCAACAAAAAAGGAAATGATGTACATGTATTTTCACAGCATGTGATGATAAAAGTAAGTAAAAATGACTATGAAATGTACCGTATCGATATTGATCTCAGTAAAATAGATACACTGCAAAAAGAGCTGTTAATCCAGAAAAACTTTTTAAAGACCATGATCAATGTTATTCCCGACCTTATTTGGATCAAAGATACTGAAGGTAAGTATCTGGCATGCAATACAGAGTTTGAAAGATTCTATGGAATCAAAGAGTCTGAGCTCATTGGAAAAGATGATTTTGATCTTGTTGATTTTGAATCTGCAAATTTTTTCCAAAATAATCATCGTAAAATACTGAAATCAGATGAATCGCATATTGATGAAGAGATATTGACATTTTCAGACGGCAGCTATAAAGGATTGTTCGAAACGATCAGGATACCGATGAAGGATGCTGAAGACAATATCATCGGAGTTCTTGCTATAGCCCGTGACATAAGCAAACGCAAGGCAAAAGAAAACGAGTTGAGTATCTGTGCCAATTATGATATGTTAACCGGATTGGCAAACAGAACACTCTTTATGGATCGTTTAATGCATTTAATGCGCCGACGTAGCTCCACTGATTCATACAGTGCTGTACTTTTTATTGACCTGGACCATTTCAAGGAGATCAATGATACATTCGGTCATGCAACCGGTGATAAAATACTTAAACTGATCTCAAGATCCCTGCAAAGTATCATTAGAAAAGAAGATACTCTCTCCAGACATGGAGGAGATGAATTTACCATTTTGCTTGAAAACATCCGTACTCCCCTGGATGCAGGGAAAGTAGCACAAAAAATACTCGATATATTAAAAACACCCCTCAGTATCGGAAATCATCAATTCCATGTTACAGCAAGCATAGGTATCACTATTGCATTTCAGGATAGCAGTGATCCGGAAACACTGTTACGTTTTGCAGATATCGCTATGTATAAGATCAAAAATAGCGGTAGGAACGGCTATGCCTTTTATACTTCGGATCTTTCAAAACAGGCACATGAAAGAATTATGATGGAGAAGGCACTTTCAACTGCCGTAACAAACCATGAGTTTCAGCTCTACTATCAGCCGCAGATCAATGTATTAAATAAAAAAGTGATCGGTGCAGAAGCACTTTTACGTTGGGAACATCCGACAAAAGGCATCATTAAACCAGTTCAATTCATCTCTGTTGCAGAATCATCCGGACAGATCATAGAGATCGGTAAATGGGTCATAAGACAAGTAATGAAAGATATGAAGAAATGGAAAGAGGAGCATCTTGATATTGAATCAGTATCTATAAATCTCTCTGTCAAACAACTGAATGACAAGACACTTATTGATACGATCAAGGATTCTTTCAAAGCTACAGGATGCCACCCCGGCTGGATCGAATTTGAGATAATAGAAGGATATGCAATAAGCGACCAGAGATCCACGACCTCCCTTATTCGGGAGATCCATGCCTTAGGCTGCAAGATATCTATCGATGATTTTGGTACCGGATGTTCCTCCCTGGCATATCTTCAGCGTTTACCAATACATAAGATCAAAATAGATCAGTCTTTCGTTCAGGATGTACCGGGTAATTCTGATGGTGAAGCTATTGTATCTGCTGTAATTCTTCTCGCAAAGAGTATGAATCTTGATGTTATCGCAGAAGGAGTGGAAAGCAGTCCGCAACAAGCATTCCTGCTTGAACACGGATGTATCTTTTCCCAAGGATTCCTCTATACAGAACCCCTTGCCAAGGAAGAATTTGAAGCATATTTAAAACTTTCTCTGATCCAGGAAGGACCCTAGAACTGTTTCTCTAAAAAAGGAATGATCTGCTTTTTACGGCTCATTACACCTTCCAGCCATACTTCGTCCTCTTTGAGTTTTACATTAAAAGCATTTTCGATCTTTTCAGGATCATCACTGACCACGAGCAATTGAGATCCTACTTTCATGATATCAGTAAGCAAAAGAAGGACACTGTGTCTTTCTCCTTCAATCTTTAGTTTTTTCATATCTTCATAAAGATCGGTTTTCATCGTATCAAAGACAGAGAGGTCAACCACTTCCAACTGCCCTACACCGATGAGATTGCTACCCATATTAAAGTCTTTAAAGTCTCTGGTCACCAGTTCTCTGGGAGTTGCATTAAGTACATCAGATTTTACAATGAACATCTCCATACCCAAAGCTTTATAGTCCTCGATCCCGGCGATCTTTGCCAACTCTTTACATGCTTTGGTATCTTCTTTGGTACATGTAGGTGATTTAAAGATCACAGTGTCACTCAAAATAGCACACATCATCATTCCAGCTATCTCTTTGGGGATCTCTACTCCATAGTAGTCATACATTTGCTTAATGACTGTATTTGAACACCCTATCGGTCTGATCCAACATTCAAGCGGGGCATCTGTCGTAATATCCCCGAGTTTATGATGATCCACTATACCAAGTATATTTGCTTCTTTAATGTCTTTTGGCGCCTGTGCAAGATCTGAAAAGTCTACAAGATAAACATCTTCACCTGCCACTTCTGTTTTTAATTCCGGAGCTTCATATCCGAATTTTTCAAGTATCCATGCAGTCTCAGGATTGATCTCTCCCTGTCTTGTCGGAACAGTATCTTCACCAAGTCGGTTTTTAAGGTATGAAAGTGATATCGCACCTATAATTGAGTCTGAATCCGGTGTCGTATGACCAAATATATATATTGCCATCTGTTATTTCCTATATTTTTTTTGCTATTATAGCTTATTAGGTTTACAACTAAAAATTCTTATGTATCTTTTGTTATAATCCGCCATTCCGATATATGTCCTCATCGCTTAACTGGATAAAGCAGGGCCCTCCTAAGGCCTAGCTCGAGGTTCGAGTCCTCGTGGGGATACCAATATCTACTATTTTATAGTAATATCCACACAACCTTTTTTATCTCTATAATGAAAATAACTCTAATCTGCTAGATCATCTCCGTACTTTCAGGTACAGCATATGAAACCACTTTTTTATCTTCTATTTTCAGGATCCTGTCGCAAAATGGAAGCATTGCTTCATCATGCGTAACCATAATGATCGCCACATTTTGATCCAGGGCTATCTTTTTAAGCATCTTTACAACGCTGACAGACCGATCTATATCGAGTGCAGCGGTAGGCTCATCAGCAAGGATGATCTGTGGCTTGTTTGCCAAGGCCCTGGCAATGGCAACCCTTTGGTTCTGCCCACCTGAGAGTTCAGAGGACATATTGTATGCCTTGTCTGCAATATCAAAATACTCTAGAAGCTCCATAGCAAAAGCATTTGCTTCTTTAGGCGGTACACCATTGGTCTGAGGTACCAAAGTGACATTTTCCATGACATTTAAAAAAGGGATGAGATAGTGTGCCTGAAAGATGAAACCTATTTTCTCCCTTCTTATCTTTCTGGTCTCTTTTGTGAGCCATTTATTCTCATACACCTTTTCATCACCAAGGTAGATGCTTCCGCTTGTGGGTTCTTCCACACAGCCTATCATCATAAGCAGTGTGGTCTTCCCTGCTCCGCTTGGTGCAATAAGTGCAACCAGCTCACCTTTGTCTACTTGAAAATCAGCCCCCTCTATGACACGCACAAGACTCTCATCTTTTCCAAAGTGTTTTACAAGATTTTCTACTCTAATAGCTTGTTGCCCCATCTTATTATCCTCCTATAGCTGCTGCGGGGTCAGCACTGATCACTTTTTTAACCCCTATGAATGAAGCAAAGATCGAAACAAGGATCACTACAATAAAGAGCATCCATGCATCAGGGATCTCCAGTACGACCCGTTTTGGGAATCTGCTGTAGATCATATGGGAAAAGAGATTACCAAAGATAAAGGCTAAAAAGCCTAAAAGCAGTGTCTCCTGAACGATCATTTTAATGATCATACTGTTTGGAATCCCAATAAGTTTCATAATGGAGATCTCTTTCATCTTCTCCAACGTCATTGTATAGATGATCAAAGCAATGATGATCGTAGAAACGACTACCAAAATAGCAGTAAAAAGGCCGATCTGTTTAGAAGCTCTCTCTATAAGATTCTTTGTCAAGATCGTTTTTTGTTCATCTCTGGTATAGACACTTTTATGTTTTGACTTTTTGATCTCCATAGCAACATTATCTATAGAGTACCCCGGTTTAATGGTAGCAACAACGGTATTGACCATAGGATCACTCGTGCCTTTCGTACCTCTTGCTCTATCATTTCTTATGCGTGTATTCGTATAGGAGAACTGTAATTCCTGTGCATCTTTCAAGCTAATATAGACAAGAGGATCACCCCCTGAAGAGACAGTTCCATGTGTGACTCCCACTACTTTATAATTATTTCGACCCAAGGGGATACTCTCTCCCAGTTTAAACCCGGTATTATCAGAAACAACGATCTCATAGTGGTTACGATCGAGTGTTCTTCCCTCAACGATACGAGCGGGATTGATAGGATTAAAATTCCCAAATGGATGAAATCCTACGGCGACAACCCTTACAGGTTTGCTAGCAGCCGGAAGCTGAATATTCTGAAAGGTCAAAGCTTCTGCTTTATCGATACCGTCGATCACACGGATGGTGTCTTTGAGGTCTTCATGGATGCGTGAGGACTCAGCAAAGGGTCCGAGTGTATCTTCCTGAACTACCCAGATATCAACATCCAGATCACCCAGCAGTACTTCAGCATCTACGATCATCCCACGGTAAACCCCTATCATAATAAGTACGATACCAAGCAGCATCCCCACACCCATAGCTGTAACGATGAACTTACCAAGCGTATGTGCTATATCTTTTTGTGCCAAGTTGATCATTAGTGTATACTCATTCCCTCTTTTAAACTCTTCTTCTTAGGAGACTCTATAAGGATCTTACTCTTTTCATCTAACCCTGAGACTGCAACCTCTTTCTCTCCTCTGGCGATAATTTTAATGGTTTTGAAATATGCTTTTTTATCTTCATCTACCCAAACACCTGCCTTACCTTCATAGTAGGTAATGACCCGGGAAGGGATTTTGAGTACTTTTTCATATGTTTTAGTATCAATCATGATCTCTGCTTGTTCATTGATATAAAAAGGAATAGGAAGCTTCTCAAAAGCAACATTAACCTCTCTCTCTTGGGTAACGGCATCACTTTGGGCAACAATGCGTTTTACGACACCTGAAAAATTTTTATGCGGCTGAGAACGCAGAGTGATCGATGCCTTCTGTCCTACTGCTACCTGACCACTTAACTTCTCATCGATATACGCTTTGATCCAGACCGTTTTGGGATCAACGATCTTTAGAATACTTTGAGAAGGTACAACCGTTTGGTCTGCCTGTACATCTTTAGAGATGACATAGCCGTCAACAGGTGAAAATATCTTATATCTGGAGAGTTTGATCTCAAGGGATTCAACACCTTTTTTTGCTCTATCTACTTCTGCCTTGGCAGAATTTATGTGTGCTTCTGTTGCTTCTATCTGTGCTTTGATCGCATCGAGATCTGCTTTTGCTTTGTCATACTCTGCCTTGGAAGCAAAAGATTGCTTTTGCAGTTTGGCATAACGGTTGTAAGTTAGCAGTGCCAAACTTTTTTGTACCATAAGACTCTGTAACTCTTTTTGTGAAGCAATAAGCTCGGAGTTCGCTTTCTCTACAGCGATCCTGGCTTCTTCCAAAAGTTGTGGTATATCAACACTGTCTATGGTCACAATAAGGTCACCTTTTTTGACCCACTCTCCCTCATCCGTTAAAAGGGAGAGTACTCTTCCTCCTGTTTGAGCATTGATCATATACGTATCTTTCGCGCCTACATTGCCAATGCCAAAGACGTGGACCTTGAGTTCTCCTACTCTGGGAGAGAGACTCTCATAAGTCGTCTTTGGAATATAGACTTTATTGTAAAATAGAAATCCGCCTAATGCTGTAACAGCCAGTATGATAAGATATTTTATGAATTTATCCATTATATTTTCCCTTTTAAATATTCAATTCGGTCAATGGTCAGACTTTTGGAGTAATATGCTTCAAGTATCCCCAACCTGCTGCCTAGTACTTGAGCTGTAGCATCCAGCAGTTCTATGTAGGTTGTTAACCCCTCTTTATATCTGGCTTCCAATACTTTTCTGGTATTTTTAGCTGCTTTAAGCTGTACTTTTTTTGCAGTAATACTTTGATTATAGCGTTGAATATCTATCAGCAGTGAAGAGAGTTCCTCTTTCAGAGTAAGTACCTTTGAAGCCTGTACTTCCCGGGCGATCTGTATACCTATTTTTGCTTTTTGCTCCTCAGCACTCATTCTTCCTCCACTGTAAAGGGGTACATTCAGACTGACCCCTACAAATTTGCTGTTATAACTGTTGAGTGTATCTATGCGGTTGTAAGAAGCTGACAGATCTATGGAACCGTAATGAGAAGCTTTAGCTGACTTATGAAGCAATCGGTTCTTTTCAATATTCAAAGCATCTATTTTTACTTGAAAGTTATTTGCCAGAACCTCTTTTTGAAGATTTTTACCAAAATGTGCCCTCTGCTTGATCATGTTTCTCTGTAACTTCACATACTTGGGTATGGGCTCTCCCATATAGAGAGAAAGAGATGTTTTTGCTTTCTCATAAGCTGCTTTTGCCTGAGCAAGATTATCTTTGGCTACATAGACTTCTGAAAGAAAACGACTTTCATCCGCTTTGGTTTTAAGCCCCTGTTTCACCAGTGCCTGTGCCTGTTTGTAGTAAGCCTGTTTTACCTGGAGATCTTTTTGTCGAACAGTAATGGCTTCTTTTTGTACCACCATCAGCTTATAGAGTGATTTCACTTTATAGGCTAAAAGTACTTTTGCCTCTTCCAATGAGAGTATAGAGATATCCTTATCAACCATAGAAGCCTCTACTTTGGCTGCTGTCTGAGAGAAATCCCATATCTTCTGTTTAAGACTAACTCCTACATTCCAACTGTCATCATCTACTGTATGGAAGATACCGTTAACGGGAAGAGCAAAGGTCTGAACGGAATTATAGTCTGCTTGAGCATTCACTTGAGGAAGGTAGTCTGCATATGCTGACTTGTAGCTTTTTTTTGAGTGTTCAATCTTAAGCATGAATGATCTAATGTCAGGATGGTGTGCGAGGGTCTTAGTAATGCTTTCGTGCATAGTAAGTGTTTTAGCATAAACTCCACATGTAAAAAGCAGAGAAAGGAGTAAAAGATTCTTATTCATATTCTTCCCTTGTCTTAGTTGAAAGATTATACTATTCAAATATCAACTTAGTATGAACTCTGTCAAATAAATTCATCTTATTTTTTCCATCTTATCCGCCTTGGTAACATACTTCTTCTTGATATCAAAATAGAGGTTTGAAAAATATTCAACCAGAACTACACTTATCCCTGTAGCGATCACAACGTTATAGTCAAATGTCGTCTCTATAGCAAGTACCACTGCTGTAAGTGGGAGTTTCATAATAACTCCCATAAACACTGAAGCACCGATCGCTGCAAAATAAAAAGGTTCAACCGGGAAATGATAAAGATTCAACAACTCTCCAAATCCGTAACCGATTAATGCTCCAATACTCATTAGAGGTAAAAATATCCCACCCACTGCATTAGAATAGATGGAAACCGTTGTTCCTATGATACGCAGAAGAATAATACCGAAAATAAACAATAAAGGGATATGGCTCTCCTGATTGATAAGGTTCATAACGATCGCTTTACCCGAAAAAGCAGCATGAGGTTCTATAAGCAAAATAGTACCTACCACACTTCCCCCGATAAGTGCAAAGATATGATTACGGTATTTGGAAAAGTTTTTAAATATCTCAAGGTCAATGAAGTGCAGTAATTTCTTTTTTAAGAAGAGATAGAAGTAAATAAAGAGTGTAATGAACGGTACAAAGATCAAATTGGCAATGATGTATTCATTATCGATACTACGTCCAAGTGAGTGTTTGAACACAATAGGTTCCAAAAAATTGATACTGATAGCAAAAGCGATCACCGAAGCCAGGATAAGATAGGTAATGTACTGCTTAATGAACTGGTAGGCTATATTTTCAATGGCAAAAGCTATTCCTGTAATAGGAGAGACAAAGATCGCAGCGATCCCGCTGCTCGCCCCTACACTGATCATCATCTTGATCAGCATAGTAGGAAGTTTGAATACCTTGTGGATCTGATAGGCGATCATCGCCCCGATACCTGCACTTGGACCTTCTGTTCCCACAGAAAAACCACTGGACAATGAAAGTGCAGAAGCGACTACTTTCAGGAACAGTGTCTTGACTTTTAAAGTCATTTTGTTTTGCGTAATGGATTCGGCAATTTCATTGATCCCGTATTCTCTGATATCACTGTCTTTTGAAGCTAAATAATTCACAACGAAGATCGCTACGGTTGGGACAAGATAGAGATACCATACAGGCAATGCAGGAATGGTTTTAAACGGATCACCCATGAAAATAATACGGGTCATGAAAGTGATCAGCAATTCATAAAAAGTAATAAAAAAACCACTGATCAGACCGGTAAGTATAGCGGCTATTATAAGTTTACCGATCATTGGTCTGTTTTCCTCTTATTCATCAGTTTCAGTTATTGTAACCAAAAGAGTTTTATAAGAGGATATTTTTGTAGTATTTCGTTACATTTTTTAAATAATGGAACATTGTTATCTCTCCAAAATATGGACCAAAAATATTAAGGACAGGGATAAAGTTGAAGTGTTCCAATTCAGTATTTTTTTAAATCCGAATATCATTGCATGTATTATATTTTTCATTTATGACTTCTTGTTATATTCTAAACATGAACATATGAAATACCCCTCCGAACAATGCGGACAAAAGTCCAAAAACTGTAAATATAACTATCATTGCAGGTATAGATGCAAAAGCTAATTTTATTAATAAAAGCACTAAATCCATAAAAGGAATATCAATTCCATTTATTACTATTCTCTGATCATTGTTTTTCATCATTATTCTCCTATCAATTCTTTTATTTCATCTTCTAATTTCTGAAATATATTATTATGTATCTGTTTGCTGACAACCCTTTTTGTCAGAAGTCTAAGCCCTATTTCTATAGTAAATGCAAGTGCAAATCCACCGGCAATAAAGTAACCGACATTAGGAATATGTTTAGCTGTATAGCTCAGTGCTAATACGATAGCTACAGCAATTGTCAGGATAGCAAGTACGATCAGCAGCTTTGAAGCTTTTGTTTCATTGATCTTCAGAAGATGTCCTATATGTACCATAATATGTATAAAGAGAATGGAAATAGAACCTATAGCTGCGATCTCATTAAGATTGAAAAAGAGTACAAAAATGATAAGTATAGCCGTACTGACCACTAAGCCTTCACTGCTGTGCCATACATTTCTTTCATACACCTCAGGAAGTTCTCCGTTTCTTGCCATCTGGTAAGTTACATTGGTAACTGCATAGAGATTTGCATTGATGGAGGATGCGGTGGAGATCAGTGCAGCAACAGCCATGATGGTAAAACCTGCCTGTCCGAAAGCAGGCTTTGCTGCTTCTGCCAAAGCATAATCCTGTGCTTTTATGATCTCAGGAAGAGGCAAATTTCCAAATACGGCAAAGGTGACAGCCACATATAAAAGCATGACCAGGATAATGGCAATAACCATTGCACGAAGCATGGTCTTAGCTGGATCATCCATGTCTTCTGCAGTGTTTGTAATAACCCGGAATCCCTCATAGGCAAAAAAAGTAAGAGCTATGGAAGAAAATACATTCATGACCGGCGGTGCATCTTTAAAAGATAAAAGTTCCGGTTTAATATAAAAAAATACAATCACAGTAAAAAGAATAATGATCGACAATTTTATTATAACAATAATATTTTCACTTTTTGCAATTAATGAGCTTCCTGCAAGATTGATAAGCATGAACACTATAAGGATGCCGGATGCATATATATTTGTCCATAATGATACATCGGTATCGTTACCTATCATCATAGAAGCATAAGTACCGAATGTTTTTGCCACCATGGCAATGGCGATCATAGCTGCAAGATAAAAGAGTACTGAGACGGAACCTGAGAATATCCCTTCTCCGTAACATTGTACCAGATATTCAACGATGCCTCCACGACTGGGATAGGCTATTGCAAGTTTTGCCAGAGAATAACCACTCAAGAGTGCAATAATACCACCAAACACAAAAGAGATCCATACCAAATTTCCGGCAATGGCACCCGCTTCACCAAGAAGTACAAAAATTCCGGCACCTACCATGGAGCCGATCCCTAAGAAAACGGCACTCCATAATCCGAAAGCTTTTGTATCACTCTTCATTTTTTGTCATATCCTGTAAAAATCTGCTACCCATTAAAAGCGCCAAACCATCAAAGAACAGACTGAAACCGACCAGCAGTCCGATAAGGTACAGAGAAGTAAATGGCCAACCCACGATAAAGATCACAGCGATCAACAGTGACAATATTGCATTGATCGACCAAAGCCCCCAACCTCTATTCGGATACAGGGAAGATGCCACCATAAGACCACTGAAAGCGTCCATGAAAAAGTAGATGGAGAACAGCAGACCCAAGGTCGCTATGCCACCCAATGGCGAAAGGATCATATAAAGAGCAACACCTACGAGTATGATACTCTTAAGCCAGCCGGCCCAATCACCGCTGTCTGTCATATAAGTAAAGTACGCAGCCAGAAACCCGGCCAGCAACATCAGCCATGCAATCAGTATTACCGTAGCATAAGAGGTAAATACAGGGAATATCGCACCTATTGCTCCCAGGATCATAAATATGATACCTGCTGTTTGTGCATACTTTCCAAATTTTTCAATTAAAGTCAATTCTCCCGGATATTTCCACATTCTATCTCCTTCAGATTTTACTTATACTTTACCGTAGTAGACTAAAATTTCTTTATGTAACAGATCATAACTCTAAAATATGAACCGAAAGTGAATCCTATGCCAAAAATATGACAATATGACATATTTTTGACAGCATCTATAAAAAGACTATAATATATGAGAAATACCCATTATAAATAGATACAGAACAGGAGGTACAAAGGTGGAAGGCATGATAAAAGTAAGTTACACGGTTATGTGTAAAAACGATGTAAGCAAAAAGATAGGTTTAGCTGACATACTGGCTAATGAAAAAGTGGCAAAAGCCATTAAAGGAGAATTTGCCAAGAGCTTGAGAAACCTTGTTCTATCATACAGGGATGAGACAGAGATCTTTTTGAAAACACAAAAAGAGGTTTTTGAATTCACTGTAAGTAAAAATGATTTTGCAGACTTACTTGAACTTGCAGAAGAAGATGCACGGAAACATAAACGTATTAAAAAAGAGTGTGACGGTGTAGAATTGGTTGATATTCTGACCATTGACTAGACTTTTCATGCTATACTTAGTGAAAAATAATATTTAAGAACATAGATGGCAAAGAAAAAGAAAAAATATCTTATAAAACTGAACAACAAAATACGAAACTATTTTAACGGACTCCCTTTTGATGAAGGTGTGGCTACATTGGATGATGAGAAGCTTATAGAACTAATCATGCTTCTTGAACTCACTCTTCCCTCGCATACACGTGAGGAGATGATACGTACACTAAGACGCATTTGGAGTGAGGGAGAAGCAGTAAGTCGTGAAATGATCGTCTCTTACCTTACGCAGAGTTACAAATCTGTTCCTTACAGTGGTAAAATCAAACGACCACTGGATAAAGTAGAGAAGATCCTTCAACTCTTAGAAGATGTAGAACATACAAAACATGAAGAGAACTTGCTTCTTGACGCATTTATTGATGTTAAAAGTTCTAAGATCACACCTGAAAAAGTAATCAATAAACTACACTATCTTCGCATGATAGAGAGACTCTCTTTGTTTGAAAAATCTCTTGAAGTGGAGTTCAATGCACTGAATGAAATGGAGTTTTACCACAGCTTCACTTTTGCACTAAAAAGCTTTGACTTCAACAAGCTGCTTCTTTGTACCACAAATCCTTTGCCTATGGATGAACTTTGGCAATTGAATGATGATGAGATCATCACTGAACTACAAGCGATCAAAAAAGAGACCATAGAAACTAAAACTACAGAAATCCAAACCTTTTTGGAACATATTCATGGGCAAGGACATCCCTACTTAAATGAAGAAGAAGTAAGTGCGGCACTTAAAAAGATGCCTCCCGAATCTTTACTCTATCATGCACCTCTCAAGATAGAGATCATTGAAAGAATATTAAATAATATTAGTGACAAATATGAAGTATTTGAGAGTACGGACCACATCATCATAGAGAAAGAGAAGAACCATGATCTCTTTGGTACTGTACTCCACTATAAGACTTCTGTATCATACGAAAAACCTTTCTTTTACAATCTTGTTTGGAGAGGTGAAGAACCCCCTGTCAAAGAAGATATCAACCGGGTCAATGATGACCTGCTTGCACACTTCAGAGTGGCAGTAGATGACCTGCTTGATGAAATGAGATTTTTGAGTGAAAAGCTGGACATAGAAGAGTTGACACTGCATGAGTTCATCGTACGTTTTGCAGCACCTCAAATAGAGAGTTCCAAAACGCTGAAATTTAAAGAAAAAAGCAAACGACGCATACTTTTTCACTTCGGAGAGTACATCAAACCCCTGCTTGCAAAACAAAAACGGGAAGAGCTTCTGGCCAAGACCATTCGTGACTTTAAGAATCTCTTCCCTATTGCCCGTGGGCTGAAACGCAAGATCATCTTTCATGTAGGACCTACCAACTCAGGTAAAACCTACCAGGCACTTAAAGCCCTGAAAGAGGGAACGACAGGTTACTACCTTGCTCCACTGCGTCTGCTAGCACTTGAGGGCTATGAGAATCTCAAAAAAGAAGGAGTGGCGGTCTCTCTCATCACAGGGGAAGAGGAGATCATAGATGAAGAGTCCACACATATCTCTTCAACCATAGAGATGATGAACAGTTCGGTCGATGTTGATGTCTGTGTCATAGATGAAATACAGATGATCAGTGACCGTGACAGAGGCTGGGCGTGGGCAAATGCACTCATAGGTGCTCCTGCGAAAAAAGTCATACTCACCGGCTCCAGTAATGCTCTACCCGCCGTTAAAGAACTATGTGAGTACCTGGGTGAAGAGCTTGAAATCATTGAGTTTGAGCGTAAAAATGAGCTCGAGATGATGAAGTACCCTACTTCCACGAGAAAGATAGAGCCGCAAACAGCCATCGTGGCATTTTCACGAAGAGAGGTACTTTCACTCAAGCAACAACTCTCAGAGAAGTACCGTGTTTCTGTTGTCTACGGTAACCTCTCACCGGAAGTCAGACGTGAAGAAGCAAGACGATTCAGGGAAGGTGAAAGTGAAATACTTGTGGCTACTGATGCCATAGCTATGGGGCTTAACCTCCCTATAAAAACTATCCTTTTTGCCAAAGATAACAAGTTTGACGGCTTACGTCGTCGTGAGCTTCTGCCTACTGAAGTCGTACAGATCTCCGGGCGTGCCGGGCGTTATGGGTTTGAAGAGAAAGGATATATAGGTGCACTGGATGAAAATGCTTTGCAAACCATAGATAAAATCTTTCATTCTCCTCTGCCTGATATAGAACTGCCTGTCTCAGTCATGGCAAGTCTGGAACATGTCATGCTTATAGGTGAGATACTCGAAACAGAGAATATCACGACTATTTTAGGCTTTTTTGCAGACAACATGGAGTTTGACGGACCTTTTATGGCGGCAAATATTGACTCCATGCTTGAGATAGCTGCCATCGTCGATGAGTACAATCTGGATCTCAAAACCCGTTATTTCCTCTCCTGTGCACCTGCAAGCATCTCATCTCCATACATTGAGTCAGTATTCCACCGTTACATCCGTCAGATAGAAGCCGGAGGCAAAGTACTCTACATCCCGCCTCGTGATCTCCCTGCCTTTGCACAGACCAACGATATGCTGCTCAATGCAGAAGACAGAGTGAGAGAGATATCACTCTATCTCTGGCTCTCTTTTAAATTTCCGGATATTTTCCAGGATACCCAGAAAGCCATTGAAGCCAGAGTAAGACTCAACAATTTCATAGAAAACTCATTACGCAAAGGACACTTCACAAAGAAATGCCGAAGATGCGGGAAAGTATTGGACTTTTCTTACCGTTTTTCCATTTGTGACACCTGTCACTCCAGCGGCAAAAGAGGTTCAGGTTCTACCGGTAGTCGTAGCGGGTATAGAGGGCGCAGGAGAAGGTAAAAGATATTTTTTATCTCCTTTTATTTTCATTTATTTGTGCTATTATATTTCTTGAATAAATAGTTGTCTCGAATTAACAGCCATGCCCCGTTATATTCGGGTTTGATAAACAACACTAGAATAAATCGAGATTGGAGGGGGCTTAAAAATGATTGAAAATGAATATATCTGGCGTGCCCTGAGTGAGCTCGATACCAATGCACTGATCTTTGTAGACACTGAAGGCATCATACGCAATATCAACAGAGGTGTAACAAAGCTTTTTGGCTATAGCTCCCATGAGATTATTGGCAAGCCGGTCGAAACGCTATTACCTCTTGATGTCAGAAAACTGCACAGATCTATATTTTCCAACTATTTCAGGTCAAAAGAAAAAGACTACAAATCAAGTCTTGTTGGTAATCAACGCATATTCCCGGCAAGCATTACGACTCAGAAAGGTGAAATAAAATGCTTTTCAGCAATAAACAGTAATCAGCATGAAATACCCATCACATTAACGATCAATGAAGTGCGATCAGATTCTAATGAGTTAGTAGGTTTTATTGCAATTATTCGGGATAATACAGAACAGTATGATCAACAGCAGGCACTGGAGTATCGGGCAAAATATGACACGATGACAGGGCTGATCAACTGGCAGGAATTCATACGCAGAATTGATGAGGAAAAAGAAGACTTACTTGAAAAAGATACAACCTACCATGCCTCCATTTTGTATCTGGATATTGATTATTTTAAAACAATCACTTACCCGTCACCACGTGTAGGGGATTATGCAATCCAGAAGGTCGCCAACTGGCTGTTAAATCAAACATCTCAAAAAGAAGGACAAGATTCGGGGATTGTGGTTTCACGCTTTATCGGTGATGAATTCGTTTTATATCTGCCGGGTATGGATCTCAATAGTGCAATAGCACTGGCCAATTGTCTCAAATCAGAATTCCGGGAACTGAACTTACGGACAACAGAACGCCCTTTTTTTTCTACTGTCAGTATCGGCATTGCAAAGCTCACTTCCCATACCAAAGTACACAACGCAATTTCAGATGCTTCAAGTGCATGCCGGTTAGCCAAAGAAAAAGGCAGAGATAAGATCAAGGTCGTACAGGAAGAAGAGAGACATCACCTGAATATGGAATCCGTCATTAGAGAAGCACTTCAGAGCCAACGGCTGAAACTGTACGCACAGAAGATCGTTGCCATCAGTCCGGATGCAAAATCAATCGACAGACACCGAGACCATTATGAAATATTGTCTCGGATGGAAGATACACAAGGTAAGACCATATCTCCAACGGTATTCATCCCGGCAGCTGAAAAACTTGGACTCGCCTTAAAAATTGATATGTATGTCATAGAACATACTCTGGCTTTTTTACAGAACAACCCTGATCATGTAGAATCTCTGTCCCTTTGTTCCATTAACCTCTCCGGAGTATCTGTCTCGAATGAACAAATGCTTCAGTTTATTGAGGATCAATTATCCAAAAGCAGGATCGACCCTGTAAAACTCTGTTTTGAAGTGACTGAAACACATGAGATTCAAGACAATGAGACGGCTATGACCCTGGTTGTCAGGTTAAAAGAAATGGGGTGTAAAATTGCATTTGACGACTTTGGTATCGGGTACTCCAACTATCAGAGTTTTTCACGCCTGCCTGTAGACATTGTTAAAATCGATGGCAGCTACATACAGAAGATCTTAAAAGACAGCCAATTGAGAACAGATGTCCAAGGCATGATAAATTCAGCAAAATCCCGTGGTCTGGAAATTATCGCGGAATATTCAGAAAATGAAAAGATCGTCGCAGAACTGGAACGACTTGGTGTTGATTATGCCCAAGGGTATTATTTTGGAAAACCGGTGCCATTAGAAACTATGTTGGAAGACACCGCTGGCAAATCCTGACTGCGTAGTGCTCACAGGAAAACATCACAGGCCGATCAACCCGACCACAAATCTGCGTGTTCAATTTTTGGAAAAGTTGTTGCCGCGGCAGGTCAGTTTAATGTTAGAGAATAGTTCACTTGGGATACATTGTTTTTCAGTACCAGCTTTTTTTAGTGATGTTCAAGTAATATTTTAGGATGGTATACTCTGAAATGGAGAACGAAAGTTAAAAGCAACAGTTAACAAATCTCTGCACACGGATTTCATATTGATGAGTTTAAATGTTGCACATACCTGCTATATACTATGGGAGAAAGCACATAAACTTGGCTACCTAAATAATTTCTTTTCATAGCCGTAGATATCCTTCCTGAACTGAACTATCCCTTCATCATCCACCCAGACCGTATGATATTCTACATAAACAGGTATTTGCTTTTTTAAAGTGATCCATTTGGTTTTGCCTCTATGATAGTTGTATCCCAATTCATGTAACAGTGCGAAAGGTTTCTCCAGTCGGATGCAGCCATGGGAATAAGCCCTGACTGTTCTGTTGAAAAGCGATTTGGCAGGTGTGTCATGCATATAGACATTGAATCTGTTGGGAAAGAGGAACTTCACGAGGCCCAAAGCATTTCTGCTTCCCCCTTTCTGATAGAGCTTACCTTCACTGTCATAGGCAAATCCTCTTTTTCTCAAATACGCTTCTGACTTTCCTGCATACTCTTTTCGGTAGATAGACGGCGGCACGTTCCACCTTGGATTTTCCACAATATATTGCATGTTTCTGTTAAATACAGGGGTTCTCATCTTGGGTTTCCCCACAATGATCTTCATATTCAATACCGGTTCACCATTTTCATAATAGTGCATTTTGAATTCAGGGATATTCACTAGAACGTAATTGGAACCCTTTTCCCTTGAAATACTTTCAAGTACTAAATTCTTTTTGACCTTGGTGATAATACTGTGTATAGATTGTTTGAGTGCTCTTTTTGTATTGGGGCCTATTTCTCCATCTACAGTCAAACCGTGTCTTCTCTGATATTCCAGCAATGCTGCTTCGAACTCCGGCGTACGTTCCGGTGTTTCATCCAATTCTGCAAATTGAAGCAGATTGAACACTCTTTTGATCTTTACGATATCATCTGCCCCATTCCCTTTAAATTTCGGTGGAGTATACGCTCTGCGTATAGAATAGAGATGATCGATATACACCTTTAAAGCAGTATATCTTTTTGTCCTGGGGAGATGGTTCATGATAAAGTCATAAATGTGACCGGTACGCACGGCTTCTTGTATTTTGCTTCTGCTGATCTTCCTGTAGGCGTTTCTGTCTCCTCTGAATCTGGCATAGTTCAGATCGCCGTTCAACAGACATTGCGCGATCTGATAATCGTTTTTCCCATGACAGAGACTGTATCTCTCCTGGTAGCTTTGCAATCTCGGATCAGGTACTGCAGCAAATAAGAATGTTTGGATAAATACCAATATGATTTTTTTCATACTGATATCATATCTTAATTTAGCTCATTCTTTAAACATCAATGGATAGATGATATAGAGATATGGGACGGTATACCCAACAAATAACCCAAATCCCGAAATAGAAAATTCATTTCATAAAAATTGAGAGACTATAACCCGTTTTTGTCTCCGAACTGTAAAAAAGTGTGCTTAAAAGAGCTCTTTGTATCCCTATGTCAACAAAGTGGTGCGTCAAATACTCTTTTTAAAGCCATTTTCCTGATTTTTTGACATAGCTATCCTGTCACTTTGTCTGAAGAAGAAATGATAAAGGGAATGCCGCAGTGGTGAAGTTGCTACTCTAAACTGAGCAAATAGCATTGATGCCGTATGTGATTGAGGATATCCACAAACGCTTCATTGACTTTAAGCACGATTTGGCGAGCATGATGGACTACTTTACCTGCAATATGATACAGTTTATAGCGAATGGTTTGAATGGTGTGTTTTTGCCAGCTGACATGTAATATACGTTTAAAGAGTATGAACAGGTTGTATGCCAATGTACCGATATGAAAGTAGAGCGCATTGGCTTGAAAGTCTGAAGTTGGCAGGTACTTCAGATTGAACCCGTTTTTCAGTTCTTTGATTCGGTTTTCACTGGTATCACCCCGTTGTCGGTAAAAGCGTACAATCTCTTCAGCTGTTTTCTCCAAGTCATTGGTGGCAATCACACTGTAACGTTCAGAAGCGAGTGCCAGCTTCTCTTCCTGGCTTAGAAACGCCTCCATGCCATGCAGCAATGGGGTGGTGGTTTTTTTAATCACAATCATACGAAAGGCATGATCGGTATTCTGCATCGTGTGGTAAAATTCTGCTACCTCTTCTTTGAGATGATGTGCGGTACCTTTTATTGTTCTAAGGGGTTCCCAGGAATCAATTGTTTCAATGTTTGTCAGTACACTCCTGTCAAGATGCCCGCCTACCACATAGATGATATTACGATTATTGCAATAATTGAACAGTGATGACTGATACGAAGCGCTATCGGCTCTCAGATAGGAGAGTTTTCGATGTTTGGGAAGTTGTGCTTCACACTGTTTGACGAATGCAAGATTATGATCAGCAGGTGCTACATTACCGGCTCTAAACTCCTGATGAATCACATAGCCGCCATTAAGATGCCCAATGATGGGAGTAAATCCCGGGAACATTTTATAGGTGGTAAACGCAATAGATTTATGGCTTTCTATCACGGTTGCATCAATATCAAGCACCAAAGGTTCATCTATTCTGCGAAGATAGCGTTGTAGCAAGGTACGGTTGAGTTTTTCCATCCCCGACATCTTGACTTTGCCGGAGCGTTTGAGCCATTTGCCGATACTGTCTGCTGTGGGAATATGCTTTATCCCAAGTAGTTCTTGGAGTGCGTGATCGGACTGAAGGGTGCGGATATCCTCCAGATATCTGCCTCCACTGTGTAACATTAGAACAAGTGAATGGATAAAGGTATAAGGATCGTAGCCTCGGTTACTTTTAGGTAAAGGAAGATATCGGTTGCATAACCGATCAAGCTTGATTGCTTTTAAAAACTCTCCAAAGACTGCCTCTCCTGCTCTGGGTGTCAGTCTCTCTTCGGTGCTCTCTACAGTGAAATTTAAAACACTTTGTGCCATACTTTTATCCTCCTGGAAAAAGCTCACCCATTGGGTGAAAGCGTTGAGTGGGCTTTTTCTCTGGCTTTCTTCGTATTTTACGGCATCTTCACTTATTCTTTTGTTTTTCTATTTCGGGATTTGGGAATAAGAAGCATGCATAAATTACGCTATAATACACATTATTACAGATATGCCCTCGCGAATTATCCAAAGGAACCACCATCAAATCATTTGAAAAACTGAACTTACATCCAGACATCATCAAAGCCATAGCCAGTGAAAAATTCACACAGGCAACTGCTATACAGAACAAAGTCATCCCCCTCGCCCTGAAAGGTGTGGACATTTTAGGTGCATCAAAGTCGGGTACGGGTAAAACGGCTGCCTATGTACTTCCCCTGCTTAACAGACTCCAGAAGATCGCTAAAGATGAGCATAAAGTGGTAAGAGCTTTGATCATTGTGCCGACCATCGAGCTTGCAGATCAGGTTTCCCGTTCTTTGAATGCTTTTGGGAAATATTTGGATTTGAACAATGTGAAGGTTCAGGGTGGATCCCATAAGAGTGAGCAGATAGAGAGGCTGAAAAGAGGTACGGACATCGTTGTAGCAACACCCGGACGTTTGCAGGACTTCATCAACAACAGGAAGATCAACCTGGAGAATGTCAATACCGTCATTCTCGATGAAGCCGATACCATGCTCGAACTGGGTTTTCTCGGAGAGATCAAAGCCATTTTAAAGCACTGCAAACAACCAAGACAAACGATGCTTTTCTCAGCAACCATTTCACAGAACATCAAAAAACTGGCAAAAGAGTTTTTACGTGACCCTGCCATAGTCGAAGTGCATAACAGACGTGATATAGTAAATTTCATCAAGCACAGAGCCTACAAAGTAGACAAAAAACGAAAAGCTGAACTCGCAGCCAGACTTGTGAAAGATATGGGCATAGAGCAAGTATTGCTGTTTGCCGGTACAAAAGAGTCTGCCAATGCGGTGTATGAATATTTGAAAAGTCAGGACATCTGGACTTCCATCATACACGGTGACATCAAAAGAGGCGGACGTGCCAAAGCACTGACACTGCTGAAAAGCGGTAAAACGCAAGTGCTGGTAGCCACTGACATTGCAGCACGCGGCATAGACATCAAAGAACTGCCTTTAGTGATAAACTATGACCTGCCTGAAAGTACAGACGACTTTACACACAGGGTAGGAAGAACAGGGAGAGCAAACCATAAAGGTGCAGTGATCACCCTACTGACCATCCATGACTACAACGCCTTTTCGAAAATAGAGAAAGACCTGAAGCTGAACATCAAAAGAGAAACCTATGAAAGGTTTGAACTGACAGACAAACAGCCTCGCCAGGCAAGACCACGCAAGAAGTCACTGCGTGAGAAAAAAGGCTTTATCGACTACGATAAAAAAAGAAAATACACCTACGCAGCCCAAAAGAAGAAAAAGCAAGATACAAAGAAGAAAAATAACAGATGGCAGAAACATTCAAAGTTAAAGAAAAAAGTAAACTTCTAGAGTTTCTTTTTGCCCATCTTACAGGCTGGTCCAAAAAGACAATAAAGCAGCGTTTACAAGGTGCAAGTGTTGCTGTAAATGGTGAATCTGTTACAAAACATGATTTTATTTTAAATGTCAATGACTTGATAGAAGTTGGAGTGGTCAAAAAAGCTGTGGTACAATTATTAAATAAATTAGAGATCATCTATCAGGACAAAGATTTAATAGCCATCAATAAACCTGCCGGTCTTTTATCTGTCGGAACAACGAAAGAAAATAAACAGCATGTACTCGCACTACTCAGAAATCAACTCTCACGTGGAAAAAACCAAGTTAAACTCTGGCCTGTGCATCGATTAGATAGAGATACATCAGGCATTCTGCTCTTTGCAACATCCAAAGAAGTGAGAGAAGCAGTCATGGCTAAATGGGGTATGTTTGAAAAAATATATTTAGCCATAGTACAAGCTTCTCCAAAAGAGAAAAAAGGCACCATAGATCAGCCTTTAAGATTAGATGACAAAGAGTATCGTATGCATGTAGGGAAACATCCCGATGCGAAAAGTGCCGTTACGCATTATGTAGTTAAAGAGACTATGACTAAGAGAGCTTTGCTTGAAGTAAATATAGAAACAGGAAGACAGCATCAAATACGGGCACATTTAGCCTGGTTGGGACATAGTATCATCGGAGATGAACGTTATGGGAAAAAAGGCGGAAGAATGGGGCTTCACTCAAAAAAACTAAGCATTATTCATCCTGTAAGCAAAAAACATTTAACTTTTGAAATAGATGCTCCTAAAGATTTTTATGCGCTTTTAGACTGAAAAAAAGACCGTAATACTTTTCTTTAGCTCTCTAAACCAGTTTAGCCCCAAACCTAATACCTATTCATCAACTCAGCATTCAAAAGCTCAAGTCTCTGTGGTGTACCTATGTCAAGCCATTCCCCTTCATAGAGTTCACCTGTCACCTTCCCCTCTTTCATTGCAGCTCTAAGCAAAGGCGCTAAAGCACTTTTACCGTAGGGAACACCTTCAAAGAGTTTTGGAGAGTAGTAGCCTATGCCTGAGAAAGTATATTGTTTACTATCCACTACTCTTTGCCCATCTAAAGCGAAATCTCCTTCAGAGTTATGCTCCGGGTTGGGTACGAGGATCAAGTGGGCCAGTATACCCTCCGGTAACATCTTTTCATACTCGAAATCGTAGTCTGTGAAGATATCGCCATTCACTACTAAAAATGGTTCATCTCCAAACAAAGGCAAAGCCTTGATGATGCCCCCTGCACTTTCCAAGCCACCCTCTTCCTGCTCATCAGAGTAAAAGATGTTCACCCCCCACTCTGAACCATCACCCAAAGCTTCAGGTATCTGGTAGCCTAAGTGAGCAATGTTGATGACAATCTCTTTGAAACCGTCATGAGCCAGGCGTTCGATGTGCCAGAGGATGAGAGGGATGCCTCCTACTTTAAGGAGTGGTTTTGGTGTGTGGTCTGTGAGTGGTCTCATACGAGTACCAAGCCCTGCGGCTAAAATCATAGCTTTCATCAATATTCCTTTTCCGGTGCGTTGGCAAACGCACCCTACAATAATTTATCACACGAAGTATGCCTGTCTCTGTGAACGACCTTGAAAGCAAAGCGATTCGAGAGCCACGACGACTTTTGCTTACTTTTCTAGAAAAGTAAGAGGAGAACACACTTGCAGTCTGGGGTTTTAAATCTCTTCAAACAAACCAATATATCATTGGTGCGTTGGCAAACGCACCCTACAATAATTAATCACACGAAGTATGCCTGTCTCTGTGAACGATCTTGAAAGCAAAGCGATTCGAGAACAGAGACGATTTTTTTGTTTCTTCCTACACGGCTACACTTCGCTTCGACCGTTTCGGTTCTAAAACTATAAACGACAAGCAGTTGTCGTTTACTTAACGTTTCTCATCTAAAAAAAATGAAAGAGAAACAACACCATAATACAAATTATAGGGTAATTTAAATAAACCAACACAAATAGTTGATTTTATCACCCATGTAAAGTCTTCAATATTTTAACCAAATCCTGAGTCTCAGGGTACTTGGAACCCGTTTCCAAAACATATTGTAACGTAAGCGGAATATCTTTGAGATATCCATTCTTCCCGTCACGGAGACTAAGGCGAGAAAAGATCCCCAATACCTTGATATGCCGCTGCAATCCCATAAAATCAAACCACTTGATGAATGTAGCATCATCCACCTCCAGTCCTACAGAGTCACGGTAATACAAAGCCAGCCTGTTTACCTCGTCTTTGTCCCACTCAATGTAACAATCCTTCAGTAATGATACCAGATCATAAGTTACAGCCCCTGCTCTTGCATCCTGAAAATCTATGATGCCTATATCACCTTTGGGAGTAAGCATGATGTTTCGTGAATGGTAGTCCCTGTGCACAAAAACACCCTGGGGTTGTTCAAGTACAACATGAGCTATTTTTTCCAATATAGTATCTATGATATTTTTCTGTTCTTCTGTGAGTGTAACATTCAGATATTTTTCCAAATACCACTCTTGCATCAACTCCATTTCAAATAGTAAAAAGTCTTTGTCGTACGGGGGTAAATCTGATGTATCTGCCTTTTGCATTTTGATAATTTCATAGATGGCTTTTTTGTGAAGTTCTTGATAGTTCCCAGCATCTAAAATGTCTAAATAATGCATACTTCCAAAGTCCTCAAGTATGAGGTATCCTAATTCCATATTTTTTACTATGATTCGTGGTACCCGCACTTTAACTGAAGATAGTCTCTCATTCATTTCTACAAATGAAGGCAGACTTTCAAGCATTAATGATGAATCCATGAGGATATAAGTCTCATCTTCTTTTGTAAGTCTATAATAACTTCTAAAACTGGCATCTGCTGAAGCAACTGCTACACACCAGTCGCCCCAACCTGTACTTTCCAACCAATATTCCATTCTCGAATTGATTGATATATTAGTTACTCCTTTATACATCTTTCACTCTTAATAATTAATAAATTTTGTCGTGGTGAACGCCCTTGAAAGCGAAGCGATTCGAGAGCCACGACGATTTTTTGCTTCGTTTTTTTTAAAAAAATGAAGAGAGTACACACTTGCAATTTGATGTGATATGCCATTTTGCTACAAAATAAAAACCTATTCATATAAAGCTCCCAAAACAGCATTGTCACTGGCTCCAGTAACATCCTTCAGATTGACCTCTTCTTTATGCACTCGCTTGTATGCCAGCCATGCAAATGTCATGGCTTCTATCATGTCTGCATTTTGGGCTATGGCTACTTCTACATTTGGCATGAATGCTTTGATACGTTCTACCAGGAAGCTGTTTTTAGCTCCTCCGCCACAAAGAAGTACCACATCTCGATTAAAACGTAGTACTTCGTTGCTAATGCTCATAGCTGTAAGTTCAAGAAGCGTTCTCTGTACGTCCTCCGGATTATGGGTTTTACCGGAAAGATACCCTTGCAACCAAGCTTTGTTAAACTTTTCCCTACCCGTACTTTTAGGATATGGCTGTTCAAAGTAGTCATCTGACATCATAGCATCTAAAAGTGCATAATCCACAGACCCCGTTCTTGCCCACTCACCGTCTTTGTCGTATGAGCTTCCCTGATGCTCTACTATCCACATATCCATAAGTACGTTTCCACAGCCTGTGTCATAGCCTATAAGCCTATCATTGACGGTATTTGCCAATACGGTGATGTTTGCCATACCACCAATGTTCACAACACTTACAGAAGCTTCCACGTCACCGAACAGGAACGCGTGAAAAGCCGGAGCAAAAGGTGCACCCTGCCCACCAAGTGCCACATCTTTACGTCTGAAGTCTGCCACAACAGCTATACCGGTCTCGGCAGCCAGGATGTTAGGGTCTCCAAGTTGCATAGAGAAAGGATACTCACCCTGAGGCTGATGCCACACTGTCTGTCCATGCAGTCCTATAGCTTTGATGCTGTTTGCATCTATATTCTCACGTATAAGCAATGCACCTACTGCCTGCGTAAACAGATGTCCCAAACGATGGTCTATCTGCCCTATTTCCGCCAGAGTACTTTTACCCTCTATCATCGTTAAAATGTCCGACTTGAATTCCAAGGATATAGGGTACTCCAAAGAGCTGACAAGCACACATCCGGTTGCGTCCAGTTCACACAAAACAACATCCACTCCATCAAGTGATGTTCCCGACATGATACCTATGTAACGTTCCATTTTCATACACCAAACTCTTGAAAAACTTCATTTGCAGAGTGTGTTTTACTATTATTATTTTCGCTCTTACCTGTCATCATGATCCCGAATGCTACTAGTGTCCCCACAAGTATCTGCCAGGCAAAGCCCAGTTTAACGTCAAACACAGCACCCAAAACATACGGCTGAAGCAAGAGTACCGTTGTAAAGCCACCGATAAGTGAGAGCAGTACCGTCGTGGCATTTCCTCTGTTCGTAAAGATAGCCGCTGTGTAGACTCCCAAAAGCCCTGTGTAGGCAAACGCCATCACACCAAGGGCAAAGCTGAGCAGAGGAAGTTCAGTCTCTTTTTGCCAGTAGTAGGAGAGCATTGCCATCAAAGAGAGTGCTACAGCAAAGAAAAGTACCGCATTACGTCCTGCTCTGACAAAATGCATCTCATCCATACTTTTGTCTTTAGCCAGTTTCCAAGGTTTATAGAGGTCTTCTATGGCAACCGATGACATCGCGCCAAGTACAGAGTTCGAGCTGGAGAGTGCTGCTGCTATGGCTCCTACCGTTACAAGTCCACGCATACCTTCCGGCATCTCGTGTAGGATGTAGTACATAAATATGGTGATCTTCTCTCCGTCAAACTTCTGTATGACTTCTGTACTGAGTCCTGACATTTCCGGGTGCCGGTAATAAAGGTAGAGAAGTAAACCGATAAGCAAGAACAAGATGGCAACAGGGATCGTCAGTACAATGGAAAAGATGAGTGAGCGTTGTGCTTCTTTGGCATCTTTGCAGGCTAAAGCACGTTGTGTCATATCCTGATCCAGTCCGTAGGCTGCGATATTTAGAAGTAACCAGCCACCAAGCAATGCCCAGATACTAAAGCCACCGCCCATTGAAAAGTCCATGAATGTGAGTTTATGATCTGCACCCAGTGTAGAGACGATAGTAGAGAAGTCTGCATTGATCGCCATATAGAGGTAAACCAGAACAGCCAACCCGGCTCCTATGTAAGTCACTGCCTGAAGGATGTCCGAAAAAATGATTGACTTTACACCACCAAAATACGCATATGCCAACGCCCCAAGCATCAAAATAGTGATGGAGATAGCCACATGGGAGGCAGAGATGTCTAAAAAGAGTATCATCGAGATGGCAAGTGCACCTATGTAGAGCCTCGCCCCGCTCGCAAAAAGACGACCGATGAGAAACATCACACCTGCTTGTTTTTTGGCTGACGTACCATAGCGTTTTTCAAGCAGTTCATAAACTGTTACAGCATTGATAGCATAAAAACGGGGGATGAGTACTTTGGCTACGAATATGACTGCCAAAAAGGCAGAGAGGTAAAAGCCTATAAACGTAAGATCTTTGCCATACGAATATTCAGGACCTCCCAAAAATGTAGCCGCAGACTGGGAAGTAGCAAGTACAGAGATAGCCACGGCAAACATAGGCACCGTGTTCCCGCCTACAAAATAGTCACGTGTACTTTTCACCTTTGTTTGACTCAAGATGACGGATGTAAGAGTTAATACTAAAAAATATGCGGCAAAGACACCCCAGTCCAGCATTGTAAAAGCAGAGTTCATTATAAGCCTTTTGGCGGCATTTTAAGATGCAGTTCTTTTACTGCAGTACGTACATCATGCATGAACTTAGGACCCGGATCTGCTTTGATCGTCCGGTAGCCTTTATCCTTTTCCAGCCAGAGTGCTGTATTTTCCATTTGTGTATATTCATAATGCCCTATCATATACTCTATACTCGGGTACTTTGCTTTGAGATAACGTACTAAAGCAATGTTGGCTTTAAGTTGTGCCGGAGTAAGATCTTCCGCCTTGTTTCCCTTCCCTCCTATATTCTCTACACCGATACTTGAATAATTAAGCCCTATAACATGACGTGCCATCCAGTTCTCAGGCATTAACCTGTAGATAGTCCCGTCACGTGCTACCATGAAGTGTGAAGAGACATTAAGCAGAGATGCTTTGGCAATGTCTTTTCTGTCTGTGAGCAGTCTTTGAGGCTGAAGACGTTTAAAAGACTTGTCAAAACCCATCTCAGCCGTCCAGTGAAGCACAATGATCTTAGGAATGATGGTAATGTTATCCACTGTTTTACCATAATGGGTTTTGATGTACTCTTTCGTCATAGCGATACGCTCTTTACCGAAGTCTATGGGTTTATCAATAATTTTAAGGATTTGAGGTTCGTTGGATAAGAGAAGCGTGAAAAGTGAAAGTGAAAGTAAAAATATTTTTATCATAAATAAGTCCTAAGTGTTACCTGGACTTATTTTATCTAATCTTGGGTTTGTTTTTCTTTGTTTTCTAAAAGTATATACACAACAACCACCATAGGTACACTCAATGCCAAAATATAACTGGGAATATGAAGCAGACCATGACGGTTTAAATACATGAACCCCAAAATGAGTACTACATATGCTCCCAAACGGTAGATAGAGAGTGCTGCTTTGGTATCTTTAAGGGTTTGTCCCAGTGAACGGCGGTTTGCTTTGAGCTTTTTACGTTCCTCTTTGACCACTTCTACCAGAGGTTTCTCTTCCTCTTCTACGACCTCTTCACTGTAGAGGTCATACGGATCTTCAAGTTTGTCTATGACATCCTTGCTGTCATCTACAGTAATGATGTTGTGCTCTACTCTGGCATCTACCATTCGGCGGTAACTTCTCATGGAAGCGAACATCACCAAAAAGGCGGAAAAAAAGCCTATCTGGGTATTCAAAAGTACTTTAATATCAAAAAATATCACAGAGAGAAGTATAATTAAAATATCGACTGCAACGAGTGTTTTAAGTATTTTCATATTAATACTTGTCATCTTTCTGTCTGTTCTTATAGTTGTATCTTGGATCTTTTGCAAGTTCATCCAAGGACTTTTTCTGCTTTGCATAGGCTTTATAAACATTCAGGATCGCTGCACCGACACCGATGAATACACCGATCCAGAGTGTCCACCCTGCCCCTGTAAGACTACGCAGCCCGAGACCGATCCCCACACCGATGAGTACAGCAACCACCATAGAGATACCAAGGCTTAACCCATCAGCTGCATCTACTACTTTTTTGAGTTTAGGTTCTTCATTCCTATTCATCATATATCTCCTTTAAAAGAAGCAAAGCTCCTTTTAAATTCCTCTCACTAAAGCTTTCGCCTTGCGAAGAGAAATTCACTTAAATTATTTTCTTATTCTATCATCTCATAGTAAATGCCATTGCACCCCCACTTACGCTTTAGCGACGAAGGGTATCGGGATTTAGTCCCAGAAAAGCGAGGCGATTGTCCTCGTTCCTACGGGATTTCATCGAGAGCTATGATGATTTTACTTTACCCCAAAGGCATTTCCATTGGGCACTTTTCTAAAAAGCAAGAGGAAATCTCACTTGCAGTCTGGAATGATTAGGCTTTGATCTCCGCCAACGTCTCATACGCCGCTTTAATACTCTCTTCTATCATCTCATCTGTTGTGGCTGCACAGATGAACCCTGTTTCATACGATGAACATGCAAGATACACACCGCGGTCAAGCATACCTTTGTGGAACTTTGCAAAAAGTTCAGTATCGTTTGCCAAAGCATCATCGAAGTTTTTTACCGGCTTGTCTGAAAAGAAGAATCCGAACATAGATCCTCTTACATCTGTCACCATCGGTACGCTGACAGCATCCGCTGCTTTTTTGAAACCATCCATCAGTTTTTTGGCTTTGTTGCCAAGTTCCACATAAATGCTTGGGTTTGCTTTGAGTTTTCTAAGACTGCTAAGACCTGCTGCCATGGCTACAGGGTTACCACTGAGTGTTCCTGCCTGATAGACCGGACCTTCCGGTGAAAGATGTGCCATGATGTTCGCACTTGCACCAAAGGCGCCCACAGGCATACCTGCCCCGATCACCTTACCAAGTGTCACCATATCCGGTTTAACAGCAGAGATGCCCTGAGCACCTTTGAGCGATGCCCTGAATCCACTCATCACTTCATCAAAGATAAGCAGTGTTCCATGCTCTGTACAGATCGTTCTAAGCTGCTTCAAAAACTCTTCATCTGCAGGTACAAGTCCCATATTCCCTGCAATAGGTTCGATGATCACACATGCAATGTCATCCGGAGAGTCTGCAAAACATTTTTGTACACTTTCGATGTCATTATAAGTAGCAAGCAGTGTATGTTTCGTAAGATCAGCCGGTACTCCCGGGCTTGAAGGTGCTCCAAAAGTTGCCAGACCTGAACCTGCCTGAACAAGCAGTGAGTCAGAGTGTCCATGATAACATCCTGTAAATTTCAAAATGTTGTCTCTACCCGTTACGCCACGAGCCAAACGGATGGCAGACATAACCGCTTCTGTTCCCGAACTTACGAAACGTACTTTGTCGATACTGTCAAAAAGTGTAACGATCTCTTCAGCCAATTCTGTTTCCACTGTTGTAGGTGCACCAAAGCTAAGACCTCTTTTAACCGCTTCTATGACAGAAGATTCTATCTCTGCATCACAGTGACCGAAGATAAGTGGTCCCCAACTCTGTACATAATCGATGTATTTGTTTCCATCGATATCAAAAAGGTATCCACCCTCACCTCTTTCAATAAATGGTGGTGTACCCTCTACTCCGGAAAATGCTCTTACCGGTGAGTCAACACCTCCCGGTATCACTTTATATGCTTCCTCAAATGCTGCTATACTTTTGTCATATGCCATACTGTTAACCCTTTAATAATACTTAGTTGTTATAATTGCGGTGATTATACAATAACAGTACTTAGGACTACACAGAGGAGTAGATTATCAGAACATTTAAAGGATACCATATAGCCCATCAGGTAATCTCTTTTTCAGGCTATTGACTCCCAATCTTTAAAAAGTGGTTGATACCCTTTTGATTTTATCATTTTTACTATCTTTCCCACACTTCTATTATCTGATATATCAAATTGAGGTGTTGAACTGTCTATATCGCTATAACCTCCAACATCTGTTTTAGACCCAGCTGAAAACTTTGTCGCACCTATATCTATAAGATTATCTCTAAAAGAGTCTCTCTCCCTAGTTGAGATATTTATGCCGATCATTGGCATATAGACTCTGTAAGCTAACATAAACTGAACAAATCTCTTATCATCTAGTACATCTAAAGGTTTAAAATCCCCATCAGCTCTATTTATACGAGGTAGAGATATGGAGACTTCAGTATCTATATATTTATCCATCAGATACTTAGCATGAATCCCACTAAAAAATGCCTCTTTTTTTATCTCTCCCAGTCCAAATAGTGCTCCTATATTTATAGCTCTAAAACCAGCTTTAGCACCTCTCTCAGGAGTATCTAATCTATAACTATAATTTGTTTTCTCACCTGAAGTATGTACTTGCTGATATATCTCTTTATCATAAACTTCTTGATATACAGTTAAGCCATCAACTCCCTCTTTTTTTAGTTCCATATACTCTTTTACTTCCATAGGATATACCTCTATAAAGATAGAACTAAAGTAGTTTTTTAGAACGCTAACTGCCATTTTAAGATACTCTAAATCAGCTATAGCCCTAGCCTCTCCTGTTAGTAACAGTATATGTTTTATACCTGTTTTTGCTATGGTTTTTGCCTCTTTTTCCATCTCATCTTTAGTTAAATGTTTTCTTTTTATCCTATTTCTTTTGCTAAATCCACAATACTCACAATTACTACTACAGTAGTTTGATACATATATAGGAAGATATAGCTGAACAACCCTACCAAAATGCCTCATTCTATTTTTTTTAGCTATAACTGCCATATTCTCTAAGTATTTACTAGCCTTTGGACTCAGAAGATTTAAGAAATCAAATTCATTCAAACTCTCTTTATTTAGACTCTTTTCTATATCTATATAGGTAACTTTTTCAAAATACTCATTAAAATCAAAACTCTCAAACTCTGTTAAAATCTCTCCAAAAGAGTCATATCTTTTCAAATCACTCATGTAAAAAACCAGTCAAAGGAGAGGAAGCATTTGCAAAAGCTGACTCTTCTGCCATCTTCGCCAGATAAGCCATTCGCCCTGCCTCAACTGATAGAGAAAATGCTCTAGCCATCACTTCAGGCTCTCCTGCATTTGCTATAGCAGAGTTTACCAAAACCCCATCAGCTCCTAACTCCATAGCTTCACTAGCATGTGATGGTTTACCAATCCCGGCATCAACGATAATAGGCACTTTGATATTTTCTATCAAAATTTTAATCATATCTCTTGTTTGCAAACCCTGATTTGAACCAATGGGAGACCCAAGTGGCATAACAGCTGCTGCCCCCACATCTTCTAGTTTTTTTGCACTTATAAGGTCTGGCATCATATATGGAAGGACTATAAATCCATCTTTAGCTAAAATCTCTGTAGCTTTTATAGTTTCTTCATTGTCAGGAAATAGATACTTCATATCATTTATAACTTCTATCTTGACAAAATTTCCACATCCAGCCTCTCTTGCAAGTTTTGCTAACATCACAGCCTCTTTTGCATCTCTAGCCCCTGAAGTATTTGGAAGCAATACTACATCTTTTGGGATGAAATTTAGTATATTCTCCTCAGGCATCAAAAGATCAACTCTCCTTAGGGCTACTGTTATCATCTTTGAGCCACTCTCTTTTAAGATTTTTGGTATAACATTTTTGTCTGGAAATTTTCCTGTTCCTGTAAAAAGTCTATTGCTAAACTCTATATCACCTATCTTCAATACATCACTCATCTATTTCATCCTTAAAATGGTTAACTTTTCCTATAAAAAAACCTCTTTTTATAGCACTAAATGTAAACTCTTTTGCCAAATAAACAGAGCCTTTTAAATCTAATCCTTTAGCTAAATTTGCTGTAATTGATGAAGAGAGAGTACAGCCTGTTTCATGAGTATTATTTGAGTTAATTCTCTCTTTTGAAAATAGAGTAAAACTCTCTCCATCATAAAGCAAATCTATAGCATCTCCACCTAAATGTCCACCTTTTAACAAAATAGCACTACACCCAAGCTTATATATATTTAGAGAAGCTCTTTTCATATCCTCTAAATTCTTTATCTCATATCCAACAAACTCTATGATTTCAGGTATATTTGGGGTCAAAAGTGTTACTTTTGGTATAAGTTTATCTATAAAACTTCTTTTAGCATCATCATTTAAAAGCTTTTGCCCACTACTTGATATCAAAGAAGTATCTAAAACTATAGGCAAAGATACTCCCTCTAAAAAAGTAGACAGAATTTCTACATTATCTTTACTTGATAACTTATGGTTTGGTTGGAGTAAGAGTAATCTCTCTTATGGGAACTTGAATATCATCCTTGCTTCCTCGTATATATATCTTTTTTGAATTTGGAAAATTCTCTATATAAGAGGAGTCTATATCATCTAAATTTTGTAGTATTGTACTCAGTAGTATTGTACTCAATGGTATCTCCTTATTTCCTACGTCCGCATTATCGGAATCAGGTTCACGGAATCCATATTATTGGATTCACCGGGGTATGATCTCAGCCAATATTTAGCACCCCCACAGACAATTGTAAGTAGTTGGAATTCTACTACTATAAACTTAAAAAAATTTGAAGCTACCCTCCACCAACAAATTGTACTAACTCTATCTTATCACTCTCTTTTATTAAAAAATCTTTCCATTCATCTTTTTTAATTACTTCCATATTTATAGCTACTGCCATAACTTTATTTGACAAATTTAACTCATTTAATAATTCTAAAATAGTAGATGATTTTATATCTCTTTTTTTACCATTTACAACAACTCTCATCTATCCTCTTTTCTAAAACATGCCATTTTAAATCTCTCTTCCATAAATGATGGGTCTATTAGAGTTTTCACTCTATTTAACTCTTTGTTGATATATTTGTTCCCATCGATATCAAAAAGGTATCCACCCTCACCTCTTTCAATGGACGGTGGTGTACCCTCTACTCCGGAAAATGCTCTTACAGGTGAGCCAATGCCCCTGGTATCACTTTATATGCTTCCTCAAATGCCGCTATACTTTTGTCATATGCCATACTGTTAACCCTTTAATAATACTTAGTTGTTATAATTGCGGTGATTATACAACAACAGCACTTAGGACTACACAGAGGAGTAGATTATCAGAACATTTAAAGGGATACTGTTATCTGTATTGTTACATCTTTTGATAATATTGCTTTTTGTAGTGACCTTTAAGGAAGTAGTTTTCCCTCCTCCTGCCGGCAAAGAGCAAAAGATCAGCCTTCATCTCTCGCAGTTTGTACCTCCACCTGCACCAAAATCTGCAGCGACTCCTTCCCGGCCGGAACCTGTACCCGTTAAACCTCCTGTACCCCAACCTGTCAAGAAAGAGCCTGCCAAAGAAGTCATACCACCCACACCACCAGTCAAGAAAAAGATCTTAGATGAGAAAAAACGCCTTGTTGTGGAAAAAAAAGAGAGTGAAGAGAACAATGTTACAAAAGCAGTACCTAAAAAAGAGGAAAAGATCGTTAAAAAAAAGGTCAAGAAGAAACCCAAAAAAGTGCTAAAGAAAAAGGTTGTGAAGAAAAAAACAAAAAAAAGAGTAATCAAACGTACAAAAGTTACAAAAGTACAAAAGAGAAAAAAACAGCGAAGATTAAAAGACCCTCTTGCCAATGCTCTTATGGGTGCGGGTACTTCCATGTACCCTGCAAGCCGACCGGCATCCTCCGGCAGCTATGTTACAAAGATGATAAAACAGCTCTACGGGAAAGAGTTCAATACCTTCAGCCCAAGCCAAAAGAAATTCATCAAGAACAACCTGGGACGCATTCACCAGATCACCCAGCGTACCCTTACTGTAAACGGCTATCCGGATGTTGCAGTAAGAACAAAGCAACAGGGTACGAATGTGGTTACCTTCTACCTGCATCCCAACGGTGACATTACCGGACTAAGACTCAAAAGACGCATAGGCTACGCTGCTTTGGATCAAAATACTTTAGAGGTGATACGTATCGCGTATAAGGATTATCCACGACCTAAGAGTAAAACGAAGATCACTTTTTATGTACAGTACAGTATTTACTAAATCATCTAAATCTTTATGAACTTCTGTAAAAAATCATTGACTGCTTTCCAGTATCCCTCATGGGATGGATTGTTCTTCCAGAGTGCTTTTGCTCCATGTACCCCTTTAGTCTGAGGGAGATAATACGTTTTCTCTTGTGACGGTATAGCGTTATAGATATTCCACCAGTACTTTTTTTCATTTTTAGCAGAGGTAATGAAAACCGGTATATTTAGCCCTTTTACATGATTTTCTATGAACTTCTTACCTCTTTTCCTATAGTACTCTCCTGGTGAAAATGCAAGAACCCCATCTATTCTTTCATCTGCACTAGCCAGGTAGAGTGCTAAACTTGAGGAGTAAGAGCTACCCCAAAGGAGCAATTTTCCTTGACTTAAATGCTTTTTACTATATGCCAATGAAGCTTCGATATCAGGGATAGTCGCAAGGTATGAAATATCCAGGTTTTTTTCAAGTGCTATGTCTGATATTTCATTTACTATATTGTTTACAGTATCTCCACTACGTAGATCTACTGCCATGACATTAAAGCCCATTTGCATTAGTTTTGGTGCGATCTCAAGGTATTCACCTTTACTGTAATTGGCTTGATGGAGTAACAATATAAAAGGCTTACTTTTATTATCATCACTATAAAGATGTGCAGAAATAGGTAAACCGTCTTTAGAAGGAAATTTTATCTTTTTGTAATCCTGGGCTGTGAGTAGAGATATCAGGGTTAAAAATAATAATAGATATTTCATAGATTATCCTTCCATGCATATAGTACATTCTACCATAATGCAGAAAAATTATCTGATCTCTTTCCTCAAGTTCTCCACAGCATCTTCCGTCCCCTGTATCAGTAAAGGCTCTTTCTCAGCATCCAGCCACTTAATGATCTCCTTCATTTCACTTTCACTCATTACTGTACAGCCAGCGGTAGGTACTTTCTTGATATGTATGAAGATACATGAACCTGCACCTTTGATGGCCCCTTCTTCATCTATATGGTTATGATTTACCACAATGCCGTACTTGTAGTAGTCTTTAGGAAACTTCATATGCTCAAAACTTTTATAATCAGCTCTGACCCTGGTACTGTCTACGATCTTGTTGTAAAACCTTGAATTGACATCATCCACACAATGGTCTGTGGTTCTGTAAACTTCATAAGGATATTTCACGTCAAAAGGCTGATAGCCAAATGCCTGTTTAAGTGTAAAAATACCTGCCGGAGCTTTTCCGTCTCCCTCTTTTTTGATGTATTTTGCATCTTTAGGGATGGTATGCAGGCCTCTTCCCCAGCCTAATCCATTTCTTCCCAGTTTGATATTGATCGCTTTGCCTGCTTTATGCCAATTCTTTCCCTCTTTCTCATAGCGTTGCAACAAACCATTTGGTGTAGACCAGTTTTTTGTTGTTACTACTAAAAGTTGTTTCGTATCCGGTATTTGGGCATTTAAAGATATCAGTGTAAATATACATCCAAGTAAAATCTTTTTCATTGTGTTATAATCCTTTGAATCAATATATTAATTAGGTACTTATGATGGAATATGGAATATTATCAATAGCAATTCCGCTGCTAACAATCATTTTGGCTATTATAACAAAAGATGTCATCGTTTCTCTCCTGGGCGGTATCTTTGCAGGATTACTTGTTTTAAACGGGTACAACCCTCTTACAGCATTTGTTTCTCTTTTTGACGGAGTCATTGAGCTTTTATCAGAAGGGTGGATAGCGAAAACACTTCTTTTTGCACTCATGATCGGTGCGATCATAAAACTGCTTACCCTCTCCGGGGCAGTCAACCGTTTCGTCACCTATTTGAGTACAAAGGCAGAAAAGATAGACTCGCCAAAAGGTGCAATGCTTTTGGCTTACGTTATAGGTGTGGTCATCTTTATAGAGTCATCCATCACTTCTCTTGTAGCCGGGACCGTAGCCAAACCGCTTTGTGACAAGAATGGGGTCAGCAGAGAGAAACTGGCTTATATCTGTGACTCCACCTCTGCTCCCATCTGTTCACTCATCCCTCTGAATGCCTGGGGAGCATTACTCCTGGGGCTTATTGTCACGGCTATTGACTCAAATGTCATTACCGGGGACGGTGTCTCATTGCTTATTGCATCCATTCCTTACAACTTTTATTCACTTATAACATTAGCAATTGTACTGGTTGTTATATTTTTAAATATTAATATAGGACCTATGAAAGATGCCATACCTCAAAGCTACCATGAAGACTATATTAAACATAAAGGAAAATCTACACCCTTTCCTATGCTGCTACCTCTTGCAGTAATGGTCCTGGCCGTCCCTGCCGGGCTTTACCTTACAGGAAAAGGAGATATCTTTAAAGGGAGCGGTTCTACCTCTGTCTACTACGCTGTCATCATTACCCTGCTCTTTATGTACGTTTACTATGTCAGTACCAAAATGCTCTCTCACAAAAACTATTTTAAAGGATTCTACGAAGGTTTGGGAGAGATGATACCCGTTGTGATGATACTGCTTTTTGCACTTTTCATTGGTAAAGTCATTGGTGACCTGGGAACAGCCAAATACCTGGCCCATTTGCTTAGTGGCAACATCTCCCCTGTACTTATGCCACTTCTCATCTTTATAGTCGCCAGCATCACTGCATTTTCTACAGGAACAAGCTGGGGAACATTCTCCATCATGATGCCCATAGGCTTGGCACTGGGTGCAACCATGGGTCTGGACATCCCTCTGGTCATTGCAGCGGTCATAAGCGGAGGGATATTTGGCGACCACGCCTCCCCCATCTCCGACACCACCATTATCTCCTCTATGGCAGCAGGATGTGACCATGTGGAGCATGTGAGGACACAGTTGCCATATGCTTTGATCGGTGGAGCTTTGGCTTCTGTGGCGTTTTTGGTTACCGGGTGGCTGACGGTATAAATGAATTTTACTCATTACTCTTAACTCGTTACACCTCTCCTGAGACTGTGAAAGAACCTCTCTTTCAGACTTCTCAATCAAGCCAATATTTTCAAGCCTTTCGGCTTTAACCAATCTAATCCTCTAAAATTTAAAAAATAGACCAATTTAAGCCTAAAATGAGCGATATACTCTTCTATTTCTGCTCTTATAGCTGCTATATTTCTTTCTTTTATGGCAATAATAAGTTTTTTAAACAGAGTTATCCCTATGAGATTGAGTAATCTTTTAAAGTTATAGGTAAACATGATCAGAGCATTCTCACTAGAAACTTTCTCTTGACCTCTTAGAAGATAGTGACTCCAACCCAATGTTTGTTTGATAGTGCCAAAGGGATGCTCTGCTAATGAAGCTCTTAGCTTCATCTGCTCTTTGGCTTTGTTGGTTTGCATCATCTGTTTATGCTCATGTATGATTTTAAAATACTCAGAGGCAGAAACCCTTTTATATGCTGTTTTTGGTGGGATACAGTTATCTCTTAGTGGACAGCTATTACATGTTTTACTTCCTGCTCTATAGAAGTAGTATTTAGTGCCATCTTTTTTAGTATTGAATGATGGGCTTTTGTGTAACTCTCTATTGTTTGGACAGATAAAGCAATCTTTGGCTTCATTGTATGTAAAATCATCTTGAGTAAAGTAACCATCCTTTTTAGCTTTGCTTTGTTTGTTTGGGATAGCTACACATGTTTTTATCTTATCATCTTTACATTTAGATAACTCTTTAGCACTGTAGTATCCTGTATCTGCAATAATAGTAAGATCATCTTGTTGGGTTATCTCTTTTGTTTGCAGTGCCATAGCGTGTAGCTTTCCATAGTCATTATTTTCTGAACTTACATCTGTAGCAACAATAAATTTAAAACTGTTATCTACTACGATCTGAGAATTGTATGCCATTAGGTTATGGGCTGGTTTTCTCATGAGTCTTGCATCAGGGTCTGTTCTATTGTATTGTGTAACTCCCATCTCTTCAAGCAGAGCCAAATCTTTATCAAGTTTAGATTTTTTCTCTCTCATTGTCTGAAGTTTATCTTTGGAGAGAGGTTTGAGTATTTGCTCTCTCTTCTCTTTTGCATCTTCAAACTCCAAATTTTTTAAATAGCTCTCTATTTTACTATCTATTGCTTCAATATCTTTTTGCAGATTCTTTTTTAGTAGAAGTTGATTTTTAGATGCATTGGCTCTAAGAAATGCTCCATCTACAGCTACAACTTTACCTGTAATAAGGTCTAACTCTTTAAGCAGTAGTACAAATTCTCTAAAGACTTTTTTTAATGCTTTAGCATTCTCTTTTCTGAAATCAGCTATAGTCTTATAACTTGGAGTAAGCCCTGCACACAGCCACATTATCTCTATATTTCTTTTTATCTCACTCTCTAGTTTTCTGGAGCTTCTTATTTTATTGAGGTAACCATAGATATAGATTTTTAGAAGGAGTTTTGGATGATAGGCTGGTTGCCCATCAGCACTACCAAGTGCAGCTTTGGTAAATCCAAGCTCTACCATATCCAATAGCTCTACATAATCCTCTATCGCTCTTACTGGATTATCTTGGCTGACATACTCATCGATGCTTGGTGGAAAAAATTGTTGTTGTTTACGGTTAAGACCTTGTTTATAGATATTGCTCATAGATATACCCAATTTATGCTTCTTGTGTATATCTATTATACTGTTTTAGGGGTTTGAGACGGGTGAATTTTAGGTTCTTTCACAGTCTCTCCTGAGACTGTGAAAGAACCTCTCTTTCAGACTTCTCAATCAAGCCAATATTTTCAAGCCTTTCGGCTTTAACCAATCTAATCCTCTAAAATTTAAAAAATAGACCAATTTAAGCCTAAAATGAGCGATATACTCTTCTATTTCTGCTCTTATAGCTGCTATATTTCTTTCTTTTATGGCAATAATAAGTTTTTTAAACAGAGTTATCCCTATGAGATTGAGTAATCTTTTAAAGTTATAGGTAAACATGATCAGAGCATTCTCACTAGAAACTTTCTCTTGACCTCTTAGAAGATAGTGACTCCAACCCAATGTTTGTTTGATAGTGCCAAAGGGATGCTCTGCTAATGAAGCTCTTAGCTTCATCTGCTCTTTGGCTTTGTTGGTTTGCATCATCTGTTTATGCTCATGTATGATTTTAAAATACTCAGAGGCAGAAACCCTTTTATATGCTGTTTTTGGTGGGATACAGTTATCTCTTAGTGGACAGCTATTACATGTTTTACTTCCTGCTCTATAGAAGTAGTATTTAGTGCCATCTTTTTTAGTATTGAATGATGGGCTTTTGTGTAACTCTCTATTGTTTGGACAGATAAAGCAATCTTTGGCTTCATTGTATGTAAAATCATCTTGAGTAAAGTAACCATCCTTTTTAGCTTTGCTTTGTTTGTTTGGGATAGCTACACATGTTTTTATCTTATCATCTTTACATTTAGATAACTCTTTAGCACTGTAGTATCCTGTATCTGCAATAATAGTAAGATCATCTTGTTGGGTTATCTCTTTTGTTTGCAGTGCCATAGCGTGTAGCTTTCCATAGTCATTATTTTCTGAACTTACATCTGTAGCAACAATAAATTTAAAACTGTTATCTACTACGATCTGAGAATTGTATGCCATTAGGTTATGGGCTGGTTTTCTCATGAGTCTTGCATCAGGGTCTGTTCTATTGTATTGTGTAACTCCCATCTCTTCAAGCAGAGCCAAATCTTTATCAAGTTTAGATTTTTTCTCTCTCATTGTCTGAAGTTTATCTTTGGAGAGAGGTTTGAGTATTTGCTCTCTCTTCTCTTTTGCATCTTCAAACTCCAAATTTTTTAAATAGCTCTCTATTTTACTATCTATTGCTTCAATATCTTTTTGCAGATTCTTTTTTAGTAGAAGTTGATTTTTAGATGCATTGGCTCTAAGAAATGCTCCATCTACAGCTACAACTTTACCTGTAATAAGGTCTAACTCTTTAAGCAGTAGTACAAATTCTCTAAAGACTTTTTTTAATGCTTTAGCATTCTCTTTTCTGAAATCAGCTATAGTCTTATAACTTGGAGTAAGCCCTGCACACAGCCACATTATCTCTATATTTCTTTTTATCTCACTCTCTAGTTTTCTGGAGCTTCTTATTTTATTGAGGTAACCATAGATATAGATTTTTAGAAGGAGTTTTGGATGATAGGCTGGTTGCCCATCAGCACTACCAAGTGCAGCTTTGGTAAATCCAAGCTCTACCATATCCAATAGCTCTACATAATCCTCTATCGCTCTTACTGGATTATCTTGGCTGACATACTCATCGATGCTTGGTGGAAAAAATTGTTGTTGTTTACGGTTAAGACCTTGTTTATAGATATTGCTCATAGATATACCCAATTTATGCTTCTTGTGTATATCTATTATACTGTTTTAGGGGTTTGAGACGGGTGAATTTTAGGTTCTTTCACAGTCTCTCCTGAGACTGTGAAAGAACTAGGTACCCCGGAAGTGAAGGCTTCAGCCTCACCCAAATATTTGCATATTTTTAGATTATTTTGACAGAAAAAGCAATATTTTCCATTAAATACAAACTTTTTTAGGCAAAAAAGCTTTTTGGTGGGACTGAAGTCTCCACTTCCATGGGTTCTTTCACAGTCTCTCCTGAGGTGTCATGCCTACTTCAATACATAACAAATATAAATCAAAATCCATCGCTAGATGGCTATCATAAACCCATATCTCAATATCCATTTATGCCTCAGAGAGACGTAACGAGGAGAAAACACCGTAGGGGCAATCCCTTGTGGTTGCCCATCAAAAATAAATGGGCAACCACAAGGGATTGCCCCTACAAAATTTTCATCATGCATATATATATTCAATTTCTATCATAAAGTGCGTTGGCAAACGCACCCTACGAACACATCATATTTTCAACAATAAATTATGTTAAAATACATCAAATAAAATCAGGAATACAAAAACTCAAATGAAACTCCTCGTCTCAGCCCTAGAACCCTCCTCAAACCTACACCTCAAAGAGGTACTCAAATACACTAAAGATGTAGAACTCCTGGGTATTTTTGACAAGTCACTGGGTGATCCGCTCTATGATATCAGTGAAATGGCGATCATGGGTGTGGTGGATGCCATCAAGAAGCTTCGCTGGTTCTTCAAAGTGGCAGATGAGATGGTGGCACTTGCCAAAGATGCCGACAAAGTCCTGCTGATGGACTCTTCGGGCTTTAACCTGCCTCTGGCTAAAAAACTCAAAGAGAAGTACCCCAACAAAGAGATCATCTACTACATTCTCCCTCAGATATGGGCTAGTAGACCTAAACGGGCTTTGAAGCTAGAACTATACTGTGACAAACTCCTTGGCATACTTCCCTTTGAAGTGACATACTATCCGCAAGGAAAAGCAGAGTATATCGGTCATCCACTCCTTGATGAAATAACAGTGACCCATGATGCCACTTCCAATACCATTGCCTTTATGCCAGGAAGCAGAAAGAGTGAGATAAGCAGACTTCTGCCCATCTTTAAAGAGGTACGCAAAAAACTCTCCGAGAAAAAAGCCCTGCTCATTATTCCTGCAAGCTTTTCAGAAGAGAAGATCGCTTCATGGTATGGGGACATCTCTATGTTTGAGATAAGCAGAGATACCCATACGGCTTTAGCAGACTCAGAATTCGCTTTCATCTGCTCCGGTACAGCCACCCTTGAAGCTGCTCTTATAGGTACTCCCTTTACGCTAAGTTACATTGCTAAAAAAGTAGACTTTTTCATAGGTACTAAACTACTGGGCATCAAACAGGTAGGACTGGCAAATATCATCCTTACGCATTACAATAACACAACCTTGCATAATGAAATACTCCAGGAAAAAGTAACGGTTGACAATCTACTTGAAGAGTACTACAATACCGACCGAAAAATCTTCGCAGACAAAGCTGAAGAGTTACGAGAGTACCTTGAACACGGAAGCAGCGAAAATGTGGCTAAGATTATTATGGAGAAATATTGAAATGTTCAGCGTTCAGAAATTAAATAATAAAAGCATTGCAAAGCAATGCATACCAACACTCTTCACTCTTCACTCTTCACTCTTCACTTTGTCTCCAAAGGAGACAATTTGTTAGTCCACATCTGCTGTTCTGTTGACAGTCACTACTTTTTACAAAAGCTCCAAACAGAGTACCCGGAAGAGAAACTTACAGGGTTCTTTTATGACCCGAATATCCACCCATACAGTGAGTACTACTTACGTCTACTGGATGTAAAACGAAGCTGTAAAATGCTTGGCATTGACCTCATAGAAGGGGAATATGATGTAGAGAACTGGCTTGAGGCTGTGCGTGGATTGGAGCATGAACCTGAAAAGGGTTCCCGTTGTTCGGTCTGTTTTGACAGACGTTTTGAGATCTCTGCAAAAAAAGCCTCTGAATTAGGAGAAAAGATGTTTACCTCCACCCTGCTCACTTCTCCCAAAAAATCACTCAAACAACTTCAAGTTGCAGGAGATGCATTGGGGGAAAAATATGGCATAGCGTTTATTGCTCCGGACTATCGTAAAGCATCCGGAACACAGGAGCAGAACATTTTAGCCAAAGAGGACTCACTTTACCGGCAAGACTACTGCGGGTGTATGTTCGGGCTTAACATTCAGCGTGATCAACAAGAGAAACTTGCCGATGAACTTTTTGTACCTATTTCAGGGCAAGTACAACCGGAATCCATAGAAGAACGTATAGAGATGTATGAGAAGCGTTGGAAGCTTGAAGAGGAAGAAGTACCTCATAAGATCATCAAACAACGCTTCTTGAACTGGCGTTTAACTATGGGACTGTTACGTGTACGAAAAGAGGTAGTACCTGCACACTTTTTACCCTACTCTACACTCAAAGGTGAGTACAGCAGAGGGAAGATAGACTATAGCATAGAGAGTGTGCATCATATGAATCGTGATGAAGTAAAGTTCATTACCCTTGCAGACTATAACAGACTTGCCCAAACCAATTATCAAAGTGTTACAGAACTCATCTTTAACCCGCCACTGTTTAAGAAAGAGGTAGAATTACGTGCAAAACTGGGCATCATTCCTTATGATCTTTCGGCGATACTGGTAGTGGAAGAGATACCTGCAAATAAAATAGAAATACTCTGTCAAAGCAAAACCTACAGTGATGTCAAAGAGGTGCTGATAGCGCTTTGATATTTTTATCACTTTTTTACCAATTTTGCGCTAGAATATATCAAATTTTTACCTAAAGGTTTGCTAGTGCTTTATAACGTTGTCGAAATTCAAAAAATATTACCTCATAGATACCCATTTTTACTTGTAGACAGAATTACTGATCTTACACAAGGTGAGTACATAGAGGGATATAAAAACATCTCTATCTCTGAGCCTGTTTTCCAAGGGCATTTTCCTGATCATCCTATCTACCCTGGTGTAATGATCATCGAAGGTATGGCTCAAGCAGGTGGTGTACTTGCGTTCAAAAGTATGGATAATGCAACACAGGAAGAGATCGAAAATAAAGTCGTTTACTTCATGAGCATCGATAAAGCGAAATTCCGTGCCCCTGTAACTCCAGGAGACCAGCTTGTATATAAGATCTCTGTGATCAAAAACAAAGGTGCTGTATGGCAACTTGATGCAAAAGCGTATGTAGATGACAAAGTGGTTGCACAAGCTGAACTTAAAGCTATGATCGTAGATAAATAAAAAGTAGGTTTCAAAATGTCCTTAATCCATCCAAGTGCTGTTATAGAAGAAGGTGCTGTTTTAGGTAGCAATGTCTCTGTCGGCCCTTTTGCCTATATCGGTCCCAAAGTGAAAATAGGTGATAACACAACCATAGCTTCGCATGCTGTCATTGAGGGCGATACAACCATCGGTAAACATAACCGTATCTTCTCTCATACAGCCATAGGAACCATCCCTCAAGATCTAAAGTATGATGGAGAAGATGTACAGCTTATCATTGGTGACAATAATATCATCAGAGAGTTTACCCTGCTCAACCCTGGTACAAAAGGTGGAGGTTCTGTTACAAAAATAGGTAACGGGAACCTTCTCATGGGGTATGTACATTTAGGACATGATGTGATCATGGGAGATAACTGTATCTTGGCAAATGGAGCCACACTGGCTGGACATGTTGAATTGGGTAACCATGTGGTTATCGGCGGGCTTACACCTGTGCATCAGTTTGTACATATCGGTGACTATGCCATGATAGGCGGAGCCAGTGCATTGGCACAAGATATCCCTCCTTTCTGTCTGGCTGAAGGAAACCGTGCAAGTCTGCGCGGCTTGAACCTTACCGGACTGAGAAGACAGATAGACCGTGAAGAGATCAATGCACTTAAAATTGCCTATAGAGAACTCTTTGAGCAAGGCAACCCTTTGCAAGAGGTAGCTCAAACACTCTTTGAAACAACCACTTCTGAAAAAGTAAAATCACTTTGTGAATTCATAAAGACCTCAAAAAGAGGCATCCCTTTTACCAGAAAATAGAATAAAAATAGAAAAAATATGAGGATTAAAAATGTCAATTAAAGAATGTAGCTTTTGTTCTGCCACTGAGAGTGAAGAGAATCCTCTCATTGCCGGAGAAAGTGCATACATCTGTTCAAACTGTGTGATCTCTGCCTATAAAATTCTCTTTGGAGAAGAAGAACAAGAAGAGACAGAAACAGACTTTGGAACACAAACACTTTACACACCTAAAGAGATCAATGCCCTTCTTGATGAGTATATCATTGGTCAGGAAAATGCAAAAAAAACACTTTCCGTTGCTGTTTACAATCACTATAAACGTATTTTCAGAGACAATGTTGAAGATGATACCCAAATCTCTAAGTCAAATGTACTTCTTATAGGTCCAACAGGTTCAGGTAAAACACTCTTAGCTCAAACGATCGCCAGATTTTTAAATGTACCTATTGCCATCGCAGATGCGACTAACCTTACAGAAGCCGGATATGTAGGTGAAGATGTAGAGAACATCCTTACAAAACTGCTTATGGCTGCAGATGGTGACCCGAAACGTGCAGAACAGGGTATTGTCTTTATAGATGAAATAGACAAGATCGCCAGAATGGGTGAGAACCGTTCCATCACACGGGATGTTTCCGGTGAAGGTGTACAGCAGGCCCTGCTTAAACTGATCGAAGGTTCCGTAGTGAATATTCCGCCAAAAGGCGGAAGAAAACATCCTAACCAGGACTTTATACAGATAGACACATCCAATATTCTCTTCATCTGCGGTGGAGCTTTTGACGGTCTTGATGGTATACTGAAAAGAAGACTTGGGAGCAATACCCTGGGATTTGGTCAGACCAAGCGCAGCAAAAAAGAGGAAGAGAACCTTCTTCATCTTGTAGAGTCGGATGATCTGGTCTCTTTTGGTCTCATTCCCGAGCTTATAGGACGCCTCCATATACTTGCTACACTGGGTGAAATAAGTAAAGAAGATATGGTACGTATTTTGATAGAACCTAAGAACTCATTGGTCAGACAGTATCAGAAACTTTTTGAGATAGATGATGTGAAGCTCAGTTTTGAAGAAGATGCACTCTCTTCGATCGCACAAAAGGCCATAGATAGAAAAACCGGGGCAAGAGGACTGCGTTCCATACTTGAAGATATACTGCTTGATATCATGTATGAGTTACCGGAACTTGAAGGTTATGAAGTGATCATCACCAATGAAGTAGTTGAAACAGGGGCAAAACCTCTTTATATAAAAAATAAAAAAACTGCGTAATTACACTATCAGCAGAAAAGGATAAATAGATGTTTAAAAAATTATTAGGAATGTTTTCCAACGATTTGGCTATCGACCTAGGAACAGCAAATACACTTGTTCTTGTCAAAGGGCAAGGTATCTGTATCAATGAACCATCTGTTGTTGCTATCCAATATGATAAACATGGTCAACAACGTATCCTGGCTGTAGGACAGGAAGCAAAAGACATGGTGGGTAAAACACCGGGGAACATTAAAGCGATCCGTCCTATGAAAGACGGTGTTATCGCAGACTTTGAAGTTACTGAAATGATGATCCGTTATTTCATTGAAAAAGGCACACAAACGAAAAGGATTCTTTTCTCCCCGCATCATTATCTGTGTACCTTATGGCTTGACACAGGTAGAGAGACGTGCCGTGAAAGATTCTGCCGAAAATGCCGGAGCAAGATATGTGTATCTTATAGAAGAACCGATGGCAGCTGCCATCGGTGCCGGTATACCAGTCAAAGATCCGAACGGTAACCTTGTAGTAGATATCGGTGGAGGTACTACTGAGATCGGTGTAACATCCCTTGGAGGACTTGTGATCAGCAAATCCATCCGTATTGCCGGAGACAACATTGATCAGGCCATTGTAGATTATGTTAAAAAGAATTTCAATCTTCTTATCGGTGACCGTATTGCAGAAGAGCTCAAGATCAAAATAGGTACTGCCGTACCTCTGGAAGAAGAACTCATCACTACTGTACGCGGTAGAGATCAGGTAGAAGGAAGTCTGGCTTCTATTGAGATCACTTCTGAACATATCAGATCTGCAATGAAAGATTCACTTGAAGAGATCGCAGATGCACTGAAAGATGTTTTGGAACAGACTCCTCCGGAGCTTGCAGGTGATATCGTGGAGAACGGTATCGTACTTACAGGCGGCGGTGCACTTATCAGAGGTTTGGACAAATATCATTTCGGATATTGTAAAACTACCGGTATATATTGCCGAAGACCCATTACTTGCAGTAGCAAAAGGTACTGGTAAAGCCCTGGATGAAATAGATATACTCCAGCAAATGGCATATGAAGACTAGACTGATTATTATTGTTATACTGTTATTGGTCCTGACAGTATTATTAACAAGAAATGATGAGCGTATCACCGATACGCTTCTGGGTATCATCAACCCTATCAAACAAAACTATAAAAATATCACACAAAATCTAGAAGATAAAAGTCATAGTTATATCTTCCAGAAAGAATCTATTGAAAAACTCAGCAGGGAAAACCGCATTCTGCGTAAACGTCTTCTTGAACAAACCCACTATATCAAACAGGTAAAGAATATCTATGATGTCCTTCCCAAACTCAGCAGACTGCCTGTTCACAACATCTCGATCACAGAAACAATCTCTTATGTAAAGCTTAACAGCTTTTCACAGATCATCCTTACCAAGCCCAAAGCACTCATTGAAAACAAGCTTTATGGACTTATACAGGGAACTATAGTAGCAGGCATAGCACAAATACGCAATAATCAACTCTATGGCTACCTTACCTCTGATAATAAATGCCGTTTTTCTGTTTTTCTGGGAAAAGAAAAAGCCCCCGGTATTGCCATAGGTATGGAAAAAAATAAAATGATCATCAAATTTATCCCGAAATGGCATAAAATACAGGTAGGTGACAAAGTAGTTACTTCCGGATTGGATGATATTTTCTTTGCCGATATCCCGGTAGGAATAGTAACCAAAGTAGAAGTTCAAAGCTCATATAAAGTAGCACATATCAAAACATACAGCGATATTTTTCATCCTAAAACATTTTTCCTCATCAATGATGCAAAAGCAACACTTGTCCAGGATTTTGACAGCAATGCTACACATTTGGCCATTCCTTCTACTATAGAAGAAAACAGGGAAGATAACCGATCTGATATCACTGCAGTGGAACATAATCAGACCCTGCCGATCATTTCAAGTATCCCCAACAGAATAGACCAGACCCAGGAAGATATCATTGAACCGGAAACACCTCTGGAAAAAGTGGAATCCCCTAAAAAAGTCAAAAAGTCAAAAAAATTTAAAAAGAAAAAATACAAACCTGAAAGTTTGGATCTCTTCTAGGAGTCTGCCCGACACATCAGATTGAATTTTACAGCTGATCAGGCATAAGTCGGACAAACTCCTCTATACTCCTTAATTTCCTGCCCTTTTTTAAGGGCATTTTTTGCCCCGATACAGTATAATCTTAAACTAAAAATTAAGGGTATTTCTCCATGCCAAAACGCGAAGACATCAAAACTATTTTACTTATTGGTTCAGGACCTATCGTTATCGGTCAAGCCTGTGAATTCGACTACTCCGGTACACAAGCAGCAAAAACACTTAAAGAGCTTGGTTACAGAGTAGTGTTGATCAACTCCAACCCTGCTACAATCATGACGGATCCTGAGTTTGCAGACAGAACGTACGTCGAACCTATCACTCCGGAAGTGATCTCCAAGATCATTGAAAAAGAAAATGTAGATGCTATCTTACCGACGATGGGTGGACAGACAGCACTCAATGTAGCGATGGATATGCACGAAGCCGGTATGCTCAAAGATGTAAAGTTCTTGGGAGCAAATCCTGCCGCTATCAAAAAAGGTGAAGATAGACAGGAATTTAAAGAAGCGATGATCAAGATCGGCATGGATCTTCCTATCTCTCAATATGCCTACAATATGGATGAAGCACTTGATGCTGCGAAAAAGATCGGTTTCCCACTTATCATCCGTGCATCATTTACCATGGCAGGCGGGGGTTCCGGTGTTGCTTACAATATGGATGAGTATAAAGAGATCGTCAGAGGTGGTCTTGAAGCCTCTCCTATCTCAGAGATCCTCATTGAAGAATCTCTTCTTGGCTGGAAAGAGTACGAGATGGAAGTGATCCGTGACAGAGCAGATAACTGTATCATCGTATGTTCCATCGAAAACTTTGACCCTATGGGTGTACATACGGGAGACTCTATTACCATAGCTCCTGCCCTTACACTCACAGACAAAGAGTACCAGAACATGAGAGATGCCTCTTTCAAGATCCTGCGTGAAGTAGGTGTCGATACCGGAGGATCGAACGTTCAATTCTCTATCAACCCGGAAACAGGCCGTATGATCGTCATCGAAATGAACCCGAGAGTAAGCCGATCTTCTGCACTTGCATCAAAAGCAACCGGTTACCCTATCGCTAAGGTAGCAACACTTCTGGCTGTCGGATTTACACTGGATGAGATCACAAATGATATTACCGGAACACCTGCATCATTTGAGCCTGTTATCGACTACATTGTAACAAAGCTTCCAAGATTTACTTTCGAGAAGTTCCCTCTTGCGAACTCTACACTCACTACAGCTATGAAATCTGTAGGTGAAGCGATGTCCATAGGCCGGACCTTCAAAGAGTCATTCCAAAAAGCACTCTGTTCACTTGAAACCGGTCTTACAGGTTTCAACCCTGTCAAATGTGACGGAGAGACGCTCGTAAGAGAAATACGCCGTCCAAATGAAAGTCGTATGCTCTATGTATTTGAAGGGTTGAGACGCGGTATGACCGTAGATGCCATCTTTGATCTTTGTAAGATCGACAGATGGTTCCTCTATCAGCTTGAAGAACTTGCACAAAGAGAAAAAGAGATGGACATTGCACTGCTCTCAGATGCTACAAGATTACGCCAAGTTAAATCTGAAGGTTTCTCAGATGCGATGATCGCTGAAGTGATCAACGCTAAAGAGGGTCTTAACCTTACAGAGAATGACATCTATAACGCAAGAGAGAAACTCGGTATCACTCTTGAATACAATGAAGTAGATACCTGTGCAGCAGAGTTCAAGGCACTCACACCTTATTTGTACTCAACAACAAATATCACTAAACTGCCGCAACCGCCAAGAGAAGAAAGTAATGACAGAAAAGTACTGGTTATCGGTGGAGGACCTAACCGTATCGGTCAGGGGATCGAGTTTGACTACTGTTGTGTTCATGCTGCTTTTGCACTGGAAGATATGGGTATCAAGTCTATCATGTATAACTGTAACCCTGAGACGGTTTCTACAGACTATGATACGTCTGATATCCTCTACTTTGAACCTATTGACTTTGAACATGTAAGAAATGTCATCGAACTTGAAAAACCGGACGGTGTCATCGTTCACTTTGGTGGACAAACACCATTGAAACTGGCGAAAAATCTTACAGCTATAGGTGCGAAGATCTCCGGAACCACGGCAAAAGTGATCGACCTTGCAGAAGACAGAGAACTTTTCTCTACATTCATTAACGAGCTGGGACTTAAACAACCGGCAAATGGTACAGTTTTCTCTAAAGATGAAGCAATGGTAGTAGCCAACCGTATCGGCTACCCTGTACTTGTTCGCCCTAGTTTCGTATTGGGTGGTCGTGGAATGAGAACAGTTTATAACGATGCAGAACTTAGAGAGTATATGGATGAAGCTGTAAGTGTATCGAATGATGCTCCGGTACTCATAGACAAATTCCTTGACAATGCCATAGAGCTTGATGTGGATGCCATTTGTGACGGTAAAGATGTTTACATCGGTTCAGTCATGCAACACATTGAAGAAGCAGGTATCCACTCTGGTGACTCTGCATGTTCACTTCCTCCTATGTCCATCTCAACTGAACTTCAGGAAGAAGTCAAAGAGCAAACCGCCAAGATAGCCCTTGGTTTAGGTGTAGTTGGTCTGATGAATATCCAATATGCCATCCATAAAGGCGAGATCTACCTCATTGAAGTAAACCCTAGAGCCTCTAGAACAGTTCCATTTGTTAGTAAAGCAACTGGTGTACCTCTTGCAAAAGTAGCTACAAGAGTCATGATACAGGGTGACCTCAAAGAAGCACTTAAGTACTACGATACCTTTAAAGTAGTGAACTTTGACAAGAAGATCATGGAGCCTAACCTTAAAGGGCATGTTGCCGTGAAAGAGGCTGTATTCCCATTCAACAAGTTACCTGGTTCAGACCTTATCTTAGGGCCTGAGATGAAGTCTACAGGTGAAGTTATGGGTATATCAGACAACTTCGGTATGTCTTTTGCCAAGTCTCAGTTCGCTTCTAAGAACAACATTCCGCTTGAAGGTAAAGTATTCCTCTCTCTTACAGAAACAGATAAACCAAATGCTGGTGAAGTAGGTAAAATGTTCACCGACCTTGGTTTTGAGATCGTAGCCACTTCAGGAACACATGCAGCACTCGAAGCAGCAGGTGTAGCCTCAACAAAAGTACTCAAGATCTCTGAGGGTCGTCCAAATATCGATGATATGATCAAAAATGAAGAGATAGCCCTTGCGATCAATACTTCAGACAACAAAGCAAGTAAAAGTGATGCCAAGATCATCCGTCAATCAGTACTTACAAACCATGTTGCCTATTTCACTACTCTTGCTGCGGCTAAAGCAACTGCACTTGCCATTAAAGAGCTTAAAGCGGCAGGTGGAGAGCTTGAGCCTAAAGCATTGCAGGATTATTTGGCATAAGCCCACCATACTACCACCCTTTCTTCCCAAGCTCCTGCTTGGGAATACAATACCTAACTCATACAACTCATACAACTCAAAAAAATCAATAATTCAAAAAGAATGCTAAACTAAGATATGCATTACTAAGCTGGAGCTTAGTAACGAGGAAAACGGAACACTTTGTCCAAATAACGGTTATTTCCGGGCTAAAAGGACATTAGTAAAGATTATAATGCTCCAAAATTTTATCAAACATCCTTGTTTGGCTTATTTTTATCATTAATAAGACATTTTTGATATACTATCAATACCTAAATATCGTAATAAAAGGACACGTTGTTCCTTGAATAAATAGTTGCCTCGGACGCTTCGCTTACCGAGGCAACGGGGGCGCGGGCTGAACACCCGCTGGTCGCCCGGCGCAAAGCGCCAGGCAACAAGCGGGAGGAGCAAACACCCCCTCCTGAAAGCAAGCTTTCTTCCGTGGGTGTTGCTCACCCGCGCCCCCGTTAGCCACTAAGAATAAATTTCCTCGTCCCCAAGCTCCAGCTTGGGGATGCATATGTGACTGAAGCATCCCAAAAAAGCTCATAATGAAATAAAAAAATGATACACTTCATCTATGGGAAGAAATAGATATAAGATATACGAACCAACACATCCACACTTCTTAACATGCACAGTCTTGCATTGGCTACCACTATTTACCAACAAAAAAAGTGTTCAAATTCTCCTAGATAGCCTAACCCACCTGCAAAAGAGTGATGATCTCAAAATATACGCCTATGTAATACTGGAAAACCATCTGCATCTAATAGCACAAAGTAATGATATATCTAAAAGTATGCAAAAGTTCAAAGCCTTTACTGCCTATGAACTTATTAAACTCTTGGAAAAGCAAAATATAAAAACATTGTTGGATCAGTTTGCTTTCTACAAAAAAGCACATAAAGACCATACCTCTTATCAGATATGGGAAGAAGGATTTCATCCTCAGCTGATGCAAACAGATGCTATGATGATAAATAAGATACAATATATACATGAAAACCCTGTAAAAAGAGGGTATGTAGATGAAGCTGGGCATTGGAGATATAGTTCTTCCAGGGACTATGAAGGTGTTGAGGGATTACTTGAAATAGAGAGGTTTTGGTGATGCAGGAATCAAGTATGCATCACCAAGCTGGAGCTTGGGGACGAGGAAAGGAATAAATTGAATTTACAATGGATATACAACTGTGATAATACTGATTGGGATGAATTATCAAATTTATATAAAATAGCACCACTTGGAGATAAAAAACCAAATGATTTAAAAACCGTTTTTTCAAATAGTATGTACAAATGTTTTGTCTATTCAGACAAAACGTTAATTGGTGCTGGAAGAGCATTAGCAGATGGATTAGATTGTTCATACATATGTGATATAGCTATACATCCAGATTTTCAAAATAAAGGTATTGGAAAAGATATAGTTAAAAAACTTATTGAATTTTCACAAGGATATAATAAAATAATTTTATATTCATATCCGGGAAAAGAAGAATTTTATTCAAAAATAGGATTTGATCAAATGAATACAGCAATGGCAATATTTAACAATAAAGAACAAGCAATTGAATGGCAACTTACAAGAAAAACATAACCATCTCTTAGATAAAATTCACTAACGTTTAAAATAAAAAAATGATACATCAATCCACAGATAAGAAGAGAAAAATGCTAAAAGACAAAGTCTTCCTTACTCAGACCGATACTACTATCGGTTTTGTTTCACAAAATACTCAGAAACTCACACAAATAAAGCAACGTCCTCCTCACAAATATTATATTAAAGCTGTCAATTCACTGCAAACACTTAAAACATTTACACGTGTACCCTCTTCCCATAAAAACAGAGTAAGAAGAGCTAAGAAAACCACCTTTATCATGCCGGATGGACACTCTTACCGTGTGGTAAGAGACAAACATCACTTACTACTCTTGGATCGTCTCAAATGGGCATACACAACCTCTGCAAACCTTTCCAATGCTCCTTATGATGAAGCATTTGCAAAAGAGACTGCGGATGTCATCGTTACACCGCTCAAAGAGAGCAAACAAGCTTCGAACATCTATAAATTAGGAAACTACACTATAAAAAGGATTCGTTAATGCCAGTTATCTATGAAAATGAAAATATCAGGATAGAAACAGAAGAGAGTGAGATCCCCTGGTTGAAGATCTTTACACAGCATCCCTACAGAGAGATGAGCGAAGTACCTGCCGATATAAAGTTTGATATTTACTATTTTCTGGATATCATAGAAAAAGAGATGATAGCCTACTACACCCCTACCAAGATCAACATCGCCTCTTTTGGAAACTATGTACCGCATGTACACTGGCACATTATGGCACGTTTTAAAGAAGACTCTTTCTTTCCTGAACCTATGTGGGGAACAAAACAAAGAGAGAGTGATCTTCAATTACCTTCATTTGAACTCTTTTGCAAGAGGGTTACAGAAGCAGTTTCATAATAGAAACTTCTCTGAATACTCCCCCTATTCAGCTATACATATATCCGTTTATTTTGATTTTTTATGGGTATTTGTGATATAGTGAATAAATAGTTCGCTTCCAAGATAGAAGGAGGATTCGCCAATCCTCATAAGGGACGCGACAAATTCGAGGTGGATGAAATGTCAAGTCAAATAATAGGGTACTACAGCACAAGCAAAGAGAAGCTCCTGAATGACTTTGACAATACCTCTTCGCTGATGAAAGCTTCGCTTGTCGCACGCTACGGCAAAGAACTCGCCGGTACGCTGCAAAGAGAGAGCCGCCAGGAATATGAGAAACTCATCCCGGAGATTCCTTATATTAAAGGGTTTCGCGCAAGACTCTTCAATAGCTTTCTTCTCATCACCGCCCAAGAGCTCGTGACCTATAAAGCAATGCAGAAACACGGGAAGACACCTGAAGAGGCATGGGAATTATGCCACGAGGCACTTCGCCTCAGAATGGCGGAGATTCCGCAATGGAAGCGATGGCTCATGAAACGTTTCATGTTTTCTCGCCTTGTAAGGAAGGTTGTGGCGAGGCGAGCCCGGCGACAGCAAAAGGTCCGTTTCGGCGACTTTGAGGTTGAGTATCTCATTGGCGAGGGAGACGAATTCGATTTTGGCGTCAATTACCTTCAGTGCGGCCATCTTACCTTTTTGAAAAGACATGGAGGAGACGAGTTCGCCCCATATGTATGCATGTCAGACATTGTGTTGAGTGATGCCATGGGATGGGGCCTTATCCGTACGCAAACGCTTGCCGACGGCTGTCACCATTGCGATTTCCGCTTTAAGAAAGGAGCGGCAACGCAGATTTCCTCGAAAACGCCCGAAGTGCAGGAAGCAATTGAAAGAATACGCAAGAAGGAAGCCGAACAGGGCACTGGGTAATGAACGTGCCACCCTCCGGAAATCCGGCTTACTAGAGCTTAGTCCAGCCGTTATAGTACGAGGAAGCAAATGAAAAAAATTCCTCATTCCAACTATAAAAAATTGGAATAAGAGGTAGATAACAAGTAACTTATTAGTAAAGTCAACTGTTACAGAGTCTTGGGTATCTTAAAAGCAGCCTTTTTCTTACCCACAAGTTTCAAGAGCTCATCACTCTCTACGATCTCTTTATCTATAAGTCTTGCAGCCAGTTTTTCTATGATATTCCAATGCTGATCTACAAGTTTTTGCGTATGCTTACGAGCTGAATCCAACCAAAACAAAAATCTTTCTTCTATCTTGTCTTTAAGAAAAGTATCATTAATCGGAGATATCGTATCAATATTGATCAACCCCAGTTCACTGTCCATACCAAGGTTGGTGATCGCGGCATAGACTTGAAATGAAGCCTGGGAAAGGTCGTCCACCGCTCCACTATCCATATGATCGTTCCCTGCTTTTTTCATCTTTGAAATACGTCCGGCAAGCAATACACAAACATCATAAAAAAGCTCTTTTTTTGTAACATTGGACATCTGATCCTCTGCATTGTAGGACACAAAACCGAGTGTTCTGCTTCTTGGAGCAATAGTGACCTGCTCAATCTTGATATGCGGTAAAAGAAGAGAGGAAAGTACCGCATGGGCAGCCTCATGATAGGCTGTCATTTTAAGTTCTTCTTCAAGGTTTTTAACCATCTCCTTATCGACCTTGTGTCCGTATTTGATAATATTGATCTGCTCTATCAGAATCTCTTCAGTGATCCTCTTTTTTCCCTCTTCCACAACATTCAATACAGCCATACGTCCAAGTCTCTCAAGCTCCATAGCACTCATACCGGTAATGTAACGAACAATACGTTCAATGTCTATCTTTGGATCATGCGGTTTTTCCATGATCTTTTCAATAAAAAACCTTCTGGCATCTTTATCCAATTTAGAGACTTCCAATAAAAAATCAAGCTTTTGAGGAGCAGTCAGGACCGGGTCAACGGACTCAAGTGTTTCAGATGTTGCTATCGTAAATACCATTGCATCTGTAGATTCCAATACTTTTGAAATATCAGAAAAGGAAACGTTGGTAATAGCACCTTGCAGGATCCCTTTGATATCAATATCCTCCAAAAGCACAATACAGGGAGCATGTTTGGAGGCCGTTTCATAAACCTCTTTAATATAAGAAAGTTCAAAAAGTTTAGAGCCGGATATCTCTAGATAGGGAAATCCTACCTCATGTGCAAAAGCCTTTGCAAGCATGCTTTTCCCTACACTTACAGGCCCATAAAGAAGTAAACCTTTAGGTATGGCTGTATCAAACCGTTTAAGCATTTCCGGTTTTTTTATGATCTTTATAATTGCTTTAAGACGCTCTTTTATCTGTTTATGTCCAACGACATCATCAAAACTGATCTTCGATTGATATATTTTGGGAGCATTTTTTACATTTTTTGTTGCCATATCTATCCTTTATGAGGTTTTAGAGATACCTTTATCTAATTCTAGCATAACTCCTTCTCTCAAATCTGACATATAGCGTATCGTTTGTATATCTGTATGATGAATTACTTCTATGAGTTTAGGTATAATAAACTATTCCATCTGAAAGAGGTACATAATGATACATGAGTTATCCAATCCTGTTGTAAAAACGTTACTGAACCACTTGCGGGAGACAGAAACAGATGCCTTGAGATTTCGGCATATTGTTCAGGAGTTGGCGCGTCTGCTTACTTATGAAGCCCTGAAATCCGAACCGCTTGAATCCCGACAGATCAGAACATGGCAGGGAGAACACTCCTTTGGATTTATCAAAGAAGAAGATCTCCTTTTTGTCTCCATACTGCGTGCCGGACTCCCCATGATAGAATCTGTCACAGCCCTTTTTCCAGAAGCCTCTTCCGGATTTTTAGCAATGAAACGTGATGAAACGACCCATCAGAGTGTACTCTATTATGACCGTATACCTCCATGCAAAGGTAAAACAGTGATCATTGTCGATCCCATGGTGGCAACCGGCGGCTCACTCTGTGATGCTATAGCAGTCATCAAAGCAAAATCACCGAAAAAGATCCTCTCTCTCAATCTTATCGGCTCTCCTGAAGGGCTTGCCATTGTAAAACAAAAACATCCGGATATAGAACTCTATATTGCACAGATCGATGAAAAGCTGAATGAAGATAAATTCATTCTCCCCGGACTGGGAGATGCAGGTGACCGATCCTATAATACATTTGATGAGGCATAGTGCACTCTATGACAATGATGCTTCATGGCTATAAGAACTTTTTAAGTCCTATTATCCTGCTCTTATTACTCGGAGCATTATTTCTTTTGGGGCACTACTCCAATATCAGTACGATTTTCGGAGGCATTGCCCTCTTTCTTATTGGTATGGAATATATGGAAGGCGGTTTCAAAGTATTCAGTGGCGGCTTCCTTGAAAAAGTATTGGAAAAATCCACCGATACCACTCCCAAAGCGATCACTACCGGCTTTCTTGCTACAGCTATTGTTCAAAGTTCAAGTTTGATCTCTATTATTGTCATCTCCTTTTTATCAGCAGAACTGATCACTTTGACTTCTGCTATAGGAGTCATCTTTGGTTCAAATATCGGTACAACTGCAACAGCATGGCTGGTTTCTACTTTTGGTCTAAAAGTCAAGATCTCTGTTTATGCTATGCCCATGCTTATTGTCGGTATCTTTATTCCTCTCTTCTTTAAAGAAAGCAGTTGGAAAGGTATTGCCTCCATCTTTATAGGTCTGGGCATCATATTTCTTGGTATCGGATATATGAAAGAGGGATTTGAAACTCTAAAAGAAGGGATCGACCTTTCCCAATACGCAATGGCCGGATATTCCGGTATTTTTGTTTACGTCCTGGTCGGTATAGCGGTTACAGTGATCATACAGTCAAGCAGTACCACAATGGCGATCATTATTACTGCATTGGTCACAGGGCAGATCGATTATGCAAATGCTCTGGCCCTGGCGATCGGTGCCAATATCGGTACAACGGTCACTGCTGTCCTGGCAGCTTTGAAATCCAATGAAAACGGCAAACGGCTTGCTGTTGCCCATTTTATATTCAATATTGTTACCGGTATCATTGCTATTGCTTTTATTTATCAGCTTACTGAGCTTGTGGATCATTTGGCTGTGACTCTTGGTATCGGTATAGAGAACTATGCCATGAAGCTTGCTCTGTTCCATACACTTTTTAATGTTATAGGTGTTTTGACAGTTTCCCCCTTTACCAATGTTTTAGTAAAATTCCTAAATACTTTATTCATATCCAAAGGGCAGAATAAAGGTAAAGTAAAATATTTGGATGACTCTGTTCTGGTACTTCCTTCCACAGCACTTGCAGCCATTATGATGGAGACAAAACATTTATATGAGAATGCCTTTGATATCATCGCAAGGGGATTGAACCTGAAAAAGAAAAATATCCTTTCATCCATGGATCTTGACGATGTGGTCAAAGACCTCTATACCTATAAAACCATCGATATAGATGATTTTTATCGTCACTGGATCAAAGGGATCTATGGGGAGATTATTGATTTTACTACCAGGGCCCAGACCAATATGCCTTCAGAATATATAGAAGAGTTGTACAAACTCAAACTAGCCTGCCGGGATATCGTTGAAGCAGTCAAGGGAACCAAACATCTGCAAAAGAATCTGATCAAATATACCTCCAGCAGAAATGAACATATCAGAGAGCAGTATAATGATATCAGAAAAGGACTGGCTGAACTGTTGAGAACACTTAATACCATCGCGACAACAGAGGAAGAAGATGTCATTATCCTGTTGCTTTCCAAAGCTAAAGTACATGCTCAACGCTATGACATCATCACAAACGGTACACTGGACAAATTGATCAGGAAAGGTCTTATTAACAATCAAATGGCAACTTCTCTGATGAATGACAGTGATTATGCCTACAGTATCAGTAAAAATCTTATTGCTATGGCTGAGATCCTTTTCATTGACATCAACAGTGACTTGAAAAGACTGAACGAAGAAATGGGTATCAGTGAGGAAGAAGTCGATCTACTTGTAAATAAAAAGGAACATTCATGAGTATTCAAAAATTTATAGAGAGTGTAAAAAAATCTTTAAACTTGGATAAGTTTGAACAAACAGGAAAAAAGAAAGCCATTAAACGTCTTTTAAAAAAACTGGAAGAGAGAAAAGAAATTCTCTCTAAAGTACCGAAGAAAAAACTGGATAAAAAAGAGAGAAGAGAGTTGAAAGAAGAACTTGAGATCATCTCTCTACAGATAAAAAAAGGTAAAAAAATATTGAAAACACTTGATGCTTAGAATACGTTTATCATTTAACATAAAGAGATTATAACAAAGATAGACGTATAACTAGATACCATCCACTCTAAGCAGTTTGGTTTTTCCTACCATAAGGTCTATTGACATCCCTATACGTTTAAACACAGACTCCTGTCTATACTCAAGATTATGCTTTTTACAAATATCTTTGACGATAGGCTGCAGCTTTTGATAAAAGCTATGTGGCATATTAGGGAAAAGATGATGTTCTATCTGGTAATTTAAGAATCCATGTAAAAAATCTTTAAAATCTGAGCCTGTATTGTAATTCACACTTCCCATGATCTGTCTAAGATAAAACTCTCCCGTACTCTTATGAGGTTCATTGAACATATAGATATCTTCTGCTGAGTGGTTGGGTACGATCACCAGGAATGAGTGTAAATTGGCAAAGAATTCTGCCATAAGTATAATGATAAAGGCATTGAATACCGCTTCTGTTCCCAAAGGTAAAAAGAGTGCAGGAATAGCAATGAATTTAATGATAGCATACGGTAAGAGATAATCCATCCATAAAACAAGCCCATTCTTCTTCTTGGGACTCCATACTTGACCACCTATCTCCTCAAGTCCGGCTTTTCTACGCTCTTTATTTTCCAGAATTTTAAGCGTATTGGGTGCATAATAAGTAAACTTCCAAGTCCCTGCAAAAAGATACATGATGACATAACGAAGCCACATAGGTGTTTTAGACTCGGTCAGCCACTTGACATTATGCTCTACATTATCAGGGTCATCAAGTTCACCTAAATGATAGTGGTGCATAATATTGTGCTCAAACTCCCAAGCTTCAGGCTTGATCCAGTCTAACCAATCCAAATATCTTCTATGATTTTTTGCAAAAACTGCTTTGGTATATTTTTCTGGAATATTGGGTACTTTATCGTATGCTCCATGTAATATAGGATGTGTAACATCTGCCCAACGAGCTACATTTCCTGTACTGATGAGAAATGCTGCTACAACAGCTAAAGGCCAAAAAACAAAAGCACTTAATCCTCCCCCGGAGAATTCTAAAAGACTTAATACAACAATAAGCCCATATCCGGAGAAAGTAGCTATTCTTCCCCATCTTTCCAACTTGAGTAAATGTTGGAAATCCTCTTCTCCTACTTTTCCCAATGATGCTCTAGCCTCTTCAATATCTTTTTGCAACTGCTCTTTATCCACATCTTCATATCGTGCATACCCAGTTACTTTCTCTTCACTTGCAATTTCCTCTTGAACTGCTTCAGGCACGACAGTCTCTTCTGACTGCATCTTTCTTTCTTCCGGTAACTTCCCCATTGATATCCTCTGTAAATTATAATTATTATAATTATATAGAAAGTTGATTAATCTAAGGTACCGTAAATATATAAAGGATAAATTCGGGTATAATTTCACAAATCAATATAAAGAACTACTATGTGTGACTTCAATGCCTTAACAGATGAAGAAAAAAAGCTTCATCATGAAAAACTACTTCAATGCGCAAACAACTTTGGAGGTAAGAACTTCTTCTTACAGCTCCTTGAAGCTATCCGTGAGACAAAGCCGCATCCTTTAATGGCAGGCAACAGTGAATTTAACATCGGATTAGGAACCATTAAGTGGAACAAAGTCATCTTTAATGATAAACTCCAACTCCTGCTCAAAGCCCGTGTGAATGAAAGCAAACAAAACAACCTTTTGCCAGCTAAAGATGAAAAGAACTATAAGAAAATACTTAATGTCGTACGTACACTCAAACCCATTGTATTTCATGTCCGTCCTGCCCAAAAAGAGAACGGACCCGGATTTTTCTTCCAGCCTTTTGACGTGATAGATGAGAAGACAACGAAACTCAACCCGGTGTTTGATGCACTTTTCTTTTGTTCGGTGGATACGGTCAAAAAAGTACTGAACTATGAACCAAAGGCATAAAATGTCTATAAAAGATGGTAAAAAAAGAAGCAATATCAAATATGGTCTGGATGTAGGTGTTGTACTTAAAGAAGACCAGTCTACAGGTTACATCACGTACGGAAAAGTACAAAAGATCCTTACCAACTCCCCTACCCATCCCCATGGCATCAAAGTACGTCTAAATACAGGTGAAGTAGGCAGGGTCAAAGAGATACTGTGACACTTTTTATAGACGGTGATGCCTTCCCCAACCTTCTCAAACCTATCGTACTGCGTGCTATAGAACGCCTGGCTCTTCCTACCAGGGTCATAGCCAATAAAAAAATAACCATAGGCAAGTCAAAATATATAGAATACATCATTGTAGACCAGGGGGCAGATGAAGCGGATCATCATATTGTTCAACTCTGCAGCGAAGGCGATCTGGTCATTACAGCCGATATTCCTCTGGCTGACAGGATCGTAAGTAAGCATGCCCATGCCATAGATCACAGAGGTGAACTCTACAGTGTAGATAATATCAAACAGTATCTGGCTATGAGAAATCTCATGGAGAGTATCCGTGAAAGCGGAGAGATGACAGGAGGGCCAAAAGCTTTTGGTCCAAAAGATGCCCATGAATTTGCAAACCAGTTACATCGGTTTTTAACAAAGTATTACAGGTAGTAAAGTAGAATTTGAATTTTTACTGAAATCCATTGAGCACGGAAAATGATTTTATGTTAGAATAAAGATGAAAAATATCTTTTACAGAGACAGGAAATGGAGGTAAACGATGAAAACCTATATTTATAATGCTGATATCGGAACATTTAGTATCCGGCAGATAAGTCATCTGCTTTATCAATTGTGGATAGAAGAGGAACTGCTTGGCGAATATGCAACCCCTGAGATGGCTGCCGCAGATGTTGCCCAGTTTGATACAGACTATGTAGAATGGGACAAACTGGAGAATACGCTTGAAAACGTACCGGCAAATCTTTCAGAGTGGACACTTGCTGCAGAAGAAACTCCAACTGACTGAATATAACAGAGCAGAGATATAAACCTATAGAATATGATAGCAAAAAATGAAATTCACTCATATTTTATGAAATAAGACCAACACAATACCATGATGACCAAAGTAATATCGCTCTGCTTCAATAAGCGGGATACCTGTTAGAAGTTCAGGGAGTCCACCTTTTTGAATGTAGAATCTGAAATTCCGGTAATGTTCACCACCTGCTATCCACTCTATAAAATAGATCAGCATCTTTGAGAGCAGAGAAGTCTTTTTGGTCAGTTCATAATCAACAATAAGAATATTTCCATTCTCAGAAGTTACACGTACCATCTCTTTAAGTATCTTACGTGCAGAAGCATAAGGCTTTTCATGCAGTGAAAAAGCTGTCATCACCAGATCGAACTTTGCATTTTCATAGTGCATTTGCGTGGCATCCTGCCGTATACAGTCTGCCTGGTATTTCCCTTTCCCCGCGACACTCAGCATCGCATCCGAAAGGTCAATGCCTTTCCCGTCAAATCCATGCTGCTTTAGAAGTTTAAGCTGGTCTCCCGTACCGCAGCATACATCAAGAATGGACCGGTATTGGTACTTTTTGACCAGAGATATCACCCTGTTTCGTATGGGACGGATAAAAGGAAAAAGAATCCAATCATAGATACTGGCTGAATATTGATACTCTTCCACCTTTCGCCTTTTAGATCAGGAACTCTTTTTTGAGTACCTCTTTGTCTATAGTTTTGTCATGCAGTGATTTAAGCGGCATACTTTTTTTATAAACGATCTGTGCAGGAAGCATATAATTGGGTAGATGCTTTTTCAGTTCAAAAAGGATCTCGTTTCTGGCAAGTTCGCTTTTACCGCCGTACACCATTACGATCTCCTCCTCTATCTCCACATTCGGGACAGAAAATACAGCACATACTGTGATCTCCGGTATATGTTCATACACAACACTTTCTATCTCATGGGGGCTGACACGGTAACCCTGTGTTTTGATCATATCATCTTTGCGTGAAACAAAATAGATATATCCCTCTTCATCAGCATAAACATAATCACCGCTGGCAATGACGGTCTCATCTGTCAACTGCCCCTCCGGATGAAGTACTTTGTCAAGGATGGAAATACTTTTAAAACGCTGGGCTGTTTCTTCAGGGGCATTCCAGTATCCTTTATAGATACAGGCACCACGGTGGATCAGTTCACCCACCTCCCGCGGTTCACAGGCTTTACCTTCTTCGTTGATGATGTAAAGCTCTACATCCGGGATTGCTTTCCCAATGGAGTTGGGACGTATGTGTATCTGGGCCGGATCAAGATATGCAGAACGGAAAGCTTCGGTAAGTCCATGCATAGAGTAGAACTTGCTGTCAGGGAAATGTGTTGTGATATTCTTGACCATCAACGGTGTGATATTCCCGCCGGAAGATGTAATGGCCCTCAGGTCCTTAAAATGCCCAGGCTGGGGAATACGGTGAGGATCATCATCGAACATCTGCGTAATATGTATCGGCATCAGCGGCAATACTGTGATCTTGTCATTGATGAGATGCGTGAAAAAATCTGACGGAAGCACGAATTTGTGGATCGCCAGTGTCGCTTTTTTATAGAGTGAAGTAAAGATCTGATTGAGCCCGTAATCAAGGTTGAAGGAGAGGATACCCGAAATGATATCCTCTTTGCATATATCAAGATATTTTGAAACAATACGTGCTCCGTCAGTCAAAGCACGATGATCTATCACGATCCCTCTGGGATTTCCGGAAGAACCGAAACTGTAAGTGATCGCTGCATTGTCATGTCCTTTGATCCCGCACCGGATATCGGGGGTATAACATTTATATATCTCCTCAAACGATACATCACTTTCACTGCTTGCCTCATAAGAGATGATCTTGCCTTCAAAATCGATCGCTTTGATATTTTCAATCTTCGTTCTATCTGTGATCAGACAGCTGATACTGCTGTCATCAATAATATGTTTGACCTGTTCAGGTTTTAACAATCTTGTAATAGGTACAAAGACATACTCCGTTGAAAGCACTGCCAAAATGGCAATAACCTGCTGACAGCTTTTATTGGAGTAAATACCTATCCTGCTCCCTTTCTTCAGATCCAGCGTTGTCAAATAATGGGCGATCTGATCTACTTTTGTAATGAGTTGACTGTAGGTATACTCTTCATTCCCATGCTTCAGTCCGATCTTTTCAGGCTCCGCCTGTACCGCCATTTCCAATATATTCCGAATACTATTCACAGACATGATTACTCCTTATATACCATAGGTCCATATCTCATAATTGCGATCAAGAAGGATCGTTGGTGCATGATGAAAATGCAGGATCTTCTTATAAAAGAAAAGCACGATATCATCTACCTCTTCCTGACTTAACACTTTGGTGATCCCACCGGTCAGTACAATACTGTTGAGAATATCAAGATTAAGCTCAATATAATCACCGTGGTGTTTTGAAACCTTGTAAAGTACAAGGAAGATCGCCAGCTGCATCAGGATACGTGTCGCCTTTTCACTCTGTTCCTCAAGAATATTCTCCGTCACATTCAAATGTTCCAGCAGTTCATAGACGAATTCATTGTTCTTTGCCGTATGCACCAGGCTCTCACGCGATTTGTAGACACCCAGCTTCTTGAATACCAGACGATCGTATCCGCTTTCCGTAAGAATATTATCATTGACCAGATCACGGCTGTAATGGATATCTGTTGTCGCCCCGCCGATATCCACTACAATGAACGGATCGGCAACATCAAGTTTCTCATTGATCTTGGGCAGAGACCGGTTCACAATGTACGGTGTAGAGAATATCTGATTGGAGGTGATCTCATAAAGCTGTTTAATATCTTCTTTCCCCATGATATCTGCCTGATAGAGATCTGTCAAATATCCTTTCAGTGCTTCTTCCTGTATCTTGAGTTTATCAGAGATGATATTTTCAAGTACTACAATATTCTCAATATGTTCTTTCAGAAAATCACGGTTCTTTCGGGTTCCCACATAAACAATGTTCTGATAATGCACCGTTTCAAGGTACTTCAGAAGTTTCTCATCAAAAACCTTTTCCACACTGTCTATTCCACCTACAATGATAACCACGTCGATCATTTCAAGCGGTGCGGTTTCACCCTCTATTTTCGGGTACAGTACTGTATCAATGATATTGATCCCCGAATTAAAAGCAATATTGATCGCATATTTCAGACTGAAAGAGTCGGTAAGCCCGATGATCAGAGTACTCAGTCCCCCGTTTGCGGAAGAACAGACATAGATATCTTCTTTGGCATACCGATCGATCACATCGGCACACTTACTGCTGAGATCATCAAAGATATTTTTATTGAAATCTCTGAAATACTGCTGGATGCTGCCTTCCTGGGCAACTTTAAAGTAGGTACTTCCTATATCTATATACAGTTTATTCATAGCATAATCCCTATATCCTGAATGATCTTGTCCACTACACGTTCTCCTTCAGCCAGTTTGATCTTTGACTGCTCAAATGCAAAACTTTTGTCCGAAATAGGCAGATTACCTCTTTTAAGAATACGAATATTGCTTTGAGGATCACGGATCGTGATCACTTCATTGGCATTAATGATATGCGGAGAGAACGGAATATCGATATACCCTTTTTTAATAGAGTTGAATACCTGTCTCCAGAGCGTATCTGCACCGTCATTGAAGACTGCTTCAAGGATCTCATCGACTTCATTGGAAAGATTTTCCTCCTCTTCTTCGTCCCCTACTTTCGGTAATCCTTTGAGCATACCCAGTGTATATTTGACATTGGCTACTGCCATCGCATTTGCTTCTTTGGTTGGAATACCGAATGCTTCGTTACGTGTTTTGGTAATGATCTTGTCAGCTCCGACCATTGCAGCGATCACTGTTGAAGTATTGATCAGTGAATCAGAATACTCTTTGTTCCTCGGGAACGCACCCATCCACTGATGATAGACAAGGTTGATCATTGCATCCGTATGACCGAACATATCGGCATATTTTCTTGAAAGCTTTTTAATGACATTGGAAGAAACAATATCCTGCAGCATGGAACCGGTCTGGGAGAAACTCACGGAGAAGGATTTTACTCCCTCTTCAAGTGAGAGCAGCATCTCAAGTATCTGGATCACGATCACGATCGCCGGTGCCTGAAGTGTTGCAGAAAGCGGTCCAAAAGATTCACGGTTGATCGGTTCATTCAATTCGGAGTATTTGGCACAGACACGTTCTACATATTTCCAGTACAGAAATGCTTTATCCAACGGAAAGTTCTTCGAATACGGTAACAGATAGGTGATCGGACCGCCTTCGATCTCAAAGATACCTGAAGCAAGTGCAGTCTCTACAAGCAGTCTGGCATCCGGTGTACCGTGGCGCAGACTCACCGGAGTATTGTAATGCGTGATCATCTTTCGTGTAGTCCGGTAGCCGTGATTGACCAGCGGATAACCGTTGAGCATATCAACATCATTCTCTTCAGAAAGTGCCAGCATCTTTTTGGCAGAGGCATAATCATTCAGACGGGTATTCGAATCAATGGTCAGAGGAAGAACATCAACATTGGCCTCTTTGAACTCTTTATAGAGTTGAAAGACTTTATCGTATGTCGGAAAACCTCCGCGGGGCTGGACCAGCATTTCATTGGATGTTTTGAACTTATGGGAGATAAAAAGATCTTTGCTTGCCCCTTTAATGAATGTTTCCACTTCATCAAAATCAAACCTGTCCATGTACTCATTCTTAACAATGATCTCACGTTCCCGTTGCAGCAGACTCATCGGCGTTCCTCCAAAAATGCTTCAAGACGGTCAAGTCCTTCGTTCAGATCTATCTGATGAAAGACCAGGTCAAAACCGTAATTCCGGAACTTAGGCACCAATGCTTCCGGATCCATCTCACCTACACCCAGGTTACCGCCGATCATAAAAACCACATCCCTGAAATCATACTGCTCTTTCAGTATCTGAAGATCACGGCACCATCCTTCCGCTTCACCGTTAAGTGAGGAGATCAGCAATACATCTGCATCTGTCTCTATGACTGCATCCATAAATTCTTCAAGATAGGTATTAACCCCTAAATTAAAGACTTCAAAACCTCGTTCTTCAAGTGAAATATCTATCAATCTGTTGGCAACAACATGAATATCGTTGCCAACTACCCCAGTTACTACTTTCATCTATCTGCTTTACTGTATTGTATTTTTATAATTCTATCCAATTATAGATTTTTTTTAGTATAATCTTCTCCATAAAGTAATATATGAAGGAATATAAATGGGTTTTTTTACTGCTGATATCTCTGATGAACACCACGAAAAGGTACAGGTACTCTCTCCTGAATATCACTCTTACGGAGGTATTGAGAAGTGCCGTGGTCCTATTGCTACTATCAGACTGTATGATGAAAATTCCGATCTTATCAAAATGCTCAAAGAACCCGGAGAAGGACGTATAGCAGTTGTGGATGTAAACCGTGCACACTATGCTGTTGTAGGCGAGAATCTCATGAGGTTCGCCCATGAGAACAACTGGGCAGGTATACTCATCAACGGCTATGTCCGTGATACAGCTATTACAAAAACCATCCCTGTAGGTCTCTGGGCACTGGGGACATGTCCGCGAAAAAGCCATGACAAACAGGCGGGAGAACGTGATGTGGAATTTACTTTTGGGGGTGTCCACTTTAAAAACGGTGAACATCTCCTGGCAGATCATGACGGTATCATCGTGATCGATGAAGAGAGTTTGGAGGAGTAGTTAAGACAGCTTCTCCAACCTCTCCTTCCTCCTCTTCCAGTCTGACATAAAAAGGTTCAGGTAATTATAAAACTTCACACTATGATCCGCATGTACCAAGTGAGCGAGTTCATGAAACACTACATATTCTATACATTCTGTAGGTTTTTCTATCAGTTTTAAATTGAGGTTGATATATCCCTTTGCAGGATTACAGCTTCCCCATCTTGTTTTCATCTCTCGTATGCGTACTGTTTCTATCTCTTGTTTTACTATAGGCTTATACTTCTCTATCGCTTTTTGAAAGTGTATCTTTGCTTTTTGGATGTACCAAGCCTTGATAAGTCTTTGCTTCTTTTTATAGTTAGCTGTATCCTTCACAAAGACCTGCAAATACCCTCTCTGAAGCTTCACGCCTTCCTCTCTACTACTCTCTATCACCTTTAAACGGTAATTTCGCCCCAAATAGCAGAAGTTCTCACCACTTACATACTCTTTGGGTACTATCTGCTGACGTTTTTTAAAAAAAGCAATCTTCTTATCTATCCACTCTGCTCTTTTTTTAAGTACGTACTCTATATCTCTTTCGTTACTATCAGTAGGAGCTGTAAGTATTACCTCTCCACTTGGTTTGACTTTGAGGTTGATGTGTTTGACATCTTTTTTGATTATGATCACTCCTGGAGCAGGGACTTTAGTCCCGTACATATCATTTGACGGGACTAAAGTCCCTACTCCATGCTTAGTCATAGTTATTTATACCTATCTGCTGTATGGTTGCTAGTAGTTCATCAGTATTAGTAAACTTTAGACCATACTTATCTTCCATCTCCCAGAAAAGATCATCTATCTGTCCTTCTATCTTGTTACGCATATCACTGTTGTTCTTCCAGTCAGGTTTTTTGGAGGCTTCTTTAAATATCTCGGTGATCTTCAGTACTGTTTGGGTCAGCAAGTCCTCTTCTTTTTTAGCACCATACCCCAGTGGTGCTTCTGCCACCAAGATACGCTCATCTACATTGTTTATCGCTTCGCTGAAACGCTCTTCCAAGTTATCATAAAAGGCTTTTGCATGGCTGCTATGCTTAATACTCTCAGGATAACTAGACTCTTCCTCAGCTTCACCTTTCAGAAGTAAATCTCGTATCTCTTTAGCGTGTTTGAGTTTTTCTTCTTCTGTGAGTCGTTTCTCTTTGTACTCTTCGATTATTTCTTGAATGCGTTTAGAGAGTTTGTCATAGTACGCTGGGTTACTCTCTCGCTTTTCAGTGATGACTGCTGTAGTAGCACTGAGTATAGCATCGGCTCTGGCATTGTCACCCACGACCCTCTCTATCTCTGCCTCAAACTCCTCATCAAAGATATTTACCAGTTTGGTCAGCTGATTAACTTCATCAGCAGAGATAAACGTATCAAGCAGTTTCTGCATCTGCTTCTCATACTTTCCAAAGTCTACTTGTTCATGATAGCGTATGCGTACAGCTTTACGTAGTTCTGCATAGAATTTCATCTTCTCTTTGTAGTTGGCTATCTCTTTGGGGTTAAATACCTCTTCTATCTTATCACTGGAGAGTGCCAGCTTCAAGGCTCTTGCATAGTGTGAAAGGTAGTCATAAAAGAGTTTTCTTTTCTCTTCGTCTGCCAAGTAGACTTCATAGCTCTCTTGGTCGTTCAAATACAAAACCTCAGGGGATGGGACTTCAGTCCCATTTTGTAGGACTGAAGTCCTACCCCCAAACAGCTCTTCCAAATGCTCATAATAGGTCTTGACTCTAGCTATCTCCTCTTTGATGTCAAAGACTGCCCCTGCAATATCCTCTTCATCAAAGTCAGCCAGTCCTGAGTAGTCGTTGAGTGCTTTGTCCAAATCGCCCAGCAATCCACGGTAATCTACAATGAACCCAAAGTCTTTCCCTTCATAGAGACGATTTACCCTTGCTATGGCTTGCAAAAGGTTATGCTCTTTAAGCAGTTTATCTATGTAGAGTACCGATGCTCTGGGTGCATCAAAACCGGTAAGCAATTTGTCCACCACGATGAGCAGTTCTATCTCATCACCGTTAATAAACTCATCTTTAACCTTGTCCAGATACTTCTCTTCATCACCATACTTTTTGATGATCCTGCTCCACTCTTCCTGGATGAAAGCTTTATTTTCATCATCCACTTCAGAATGTCCTTCTCTACTGTCAGGTGCAGAAATGACAAATGCCGTGCGTATGTCACCCATCTCTTCAAAGAGTTTGTGGTACTTAATGGCTTCATACTTGGAACTGGTCGCAAGCATTGCTTTAAACTTTGTACCCTGTAAGCGTTTTCGTACATCTTCGTTGATGTCCAGCATGATCATCTCAAGCCGTCGTTCACTAGAGGCTACCTTTTGAAATCTTGCCCATTTCTTTTTTAGGTCTAAAACCTGCTCTTCATTCAGGTGTCTGGCTATCTGCTCAAAGCGTCTGTCCAGTCCTTTTTCATCGTTTACCCATTGGTCTACGAGGCGTCCTTCATAGAGTAGTGGCAAGACGGCTTTGTCTTCTACTGCTTGGTTAATGGTATAACGGTGTATCTCTCCCCCAAACTTCGCAAAAGAGTTCTTCTCTCTTCGCATGAGTGGTGTACCTGTAAACCCAAGGTAACAGGCTTCAGGAAAGACTTTTTTCATAGCCTTATGCATGTCTCCACCCTGTGTACGGTGAGACTCATCTACGAGTATAAACGTATTGGGGTCATCAAAGGTGACGTTCTCATTTTTGACCTTCTCAAACTTATGTATGAGTGTGGTGATGACAGACTTACCAGACTGTAACAGTGCCACCAAGTCTCTACCAGACTTCGCTCTGACAGCTTTGACTTCTGAGTTGTTAAATGTATCGTGTATCTGCTTGTCCAAGTCTTTTCTATCGGTAACGATGATAACTTTAGAACCTACGATACTTCGCTTGATGACCTTTGCCAACATCACCATAGTCAGTGACTTACCGGAGCCCTGCGTATGCCAGATGAGTCCACCCTGTCGTCTGCCTGTGTTGTTCAGTTTGCCTATACGCTCCATGATCTTCTCTATGGCAAAAAACTGCTGATAACGGGCGATCTTTTTGACCTTGCCGTCAAAGATTATGAAAGAGTGCAATAGCTCTATGACACGATCTTTTGAGAAGAGTGCATAAATCGTTTTGTCCAGTGGTGAAGGTGTTCTTCTCAAAGGGGCTGGGACTTCAGTCCCACTATTGTGTAAGGCTAAAGCCTCACCCCCAAATAGTTTAATAAACCCTGTTAAAAACCTACTCTCTTTTGGCTCTTTCCACACCGCATAAAACTTTTTAGGTGTGCCAGTAGTTCCATACTGTGGAGAGTGATTGTTCCCTGCCAGTGTCATCTGCACATACTTAAAGAGTGTGGGTATCTCATCGGTACTTTGGTTACGCAACATCTGAGAGATGCCCTCTTCTGTAGCTCGACTAGAGCGTTTTAACTCTATCACCCCAAACGGTATACCGTTGATGAACAGCACGAGGTCAGGCCGTCTGGTCTTGGTCTGTTCCTGTTGGTTTACCCTGTCTACCACAAACTCTTCTGTGACATGAAAGACATTATTTTCAGGATTTTCAGGATTTTGGTAGTCTATATAGTGCAAAGAAAAGCTCTTCTTCACCCCATCTATCAGCTCTTCACTATATGAGTTCCCCAGTAGTAGCTGATCGCTGATCTTCTGGTTGGCAGTTATCAGCCCTTCGTTTAGAAGTACATTGAGGTCATCTATGGCTCTGGCTATGTTCTTGGCAGAGAACTTGTAGTCTGTACCCTTGTACTCAAAGCCATTGAGCTTTTGGAGTTGCTTTAGCAGTATATCTTTAAGCACAACTTGTCTGGTGCTGCTTCTATGCTCTGCCATCTCCTCTGGAGAGATGTAGATGTAGCCCATGTTTTTTAAGAGGTCTATAGTGTTGTTTTGAATTTGGGTTTCGTTTGTGTTTGGGGTCATTTTACTCTCCTTGACTTAGGTGCACCAGATAGTGTATAATTGTCATATCGCGACTGTATGGTTCGGTCCACTTCATTGAGCCACTCTTATGAGACAGTCGCTCCTTCATTATGGCCATCTCTGTATTTGAATATCACAATTATCTTTCAGTTTGTCCCATATTTCTTTAAGCTTGATATCATGCCATTTAACTGGTTGATGTCCATTTCCAAAACGGTTTGCCATAAACAGTACCATATCGGCTGCCTGCAAAAATCTACTATGGTGGCTATGCGTGAAATAGATCGTATCTTTCAACTGTCCTAGGGGTCGTCCAAATGACATTGGTGTTTTACCGCTAAATTTAAATTGGGAAAAATCAAGAATGGAAGTTGTAATTTCATCTTTCTCATAATCACCAAAAACAACACCAATATCATCTTTTTCTTCAAGAAAATCACAAAATCTTTCAAGAATAAGCATAAGTCCGAGATTATACTCTGGTTGAGGATATTTATATTTTATTCTATGTCTATTCACATCAATACACACAAGTCGAATAGGTATTTTATGATCTATCAATAACTGTGTTACATCTTCAAACAGTTTTAACCTTTCAGGAAGTTTTCTCTTTTTATATATCCCTTTTCCTTGAAATATAAAAGATCCATGCAACTCTGTATCAACACTAAGTATGTTCGTTTGAAAAAAGTTATACTGTATCTGCATAAGAGCACTTTCTAATTTGGAAAGCTTTTCCTCTTCTACCAATATACCCCCAATAAAAAAATAAGGATTGAGTGTCTCAAACTTTGTTTCATCAAAATAAATCAGATACATATTTCTCCTTGCTTGACTTGTCATTTCTTGCTATAATTCTGGTACAAAAGTTCCCGCCTGCTGACAAGACTCCAAGGGAGGCTTCTTGGGTCAATACTTGAGATAGGTAGGATGGGTCATTTTTCATAACAGATCCCGATATCACCCGAAGATTTAAGTAGGGCTTGCCTCTCAACGATGCTGGTCGGGATACTGACTTATTCATCTTTTACTCGCTGACTTTTTCTTTGTAGCATCAATGACAATAATTTCAGGTAGCTTATTGTCTAAAGTTTCATTTTCACTTTTGTACTTCAAAACTTTCTCTATTTTTTTATCATCTTCTTCATACAATTGAATGATAACAAATTTACTCTGATTGGTTTTTTCTGCTTTATTGTATATAGCAAGCTGCGATTTATATCCATGCAAAAGCTTCGTATTTGTAGAGAGTTTCATTTCGATATTTATTTTATCATGAAATCCTTTTCCAATTTTAAAATCAATTGGTCCATTACCAGAATCCACCTCTGGACTAATATCCAAGTCATTGGCTTCACAATAAGAGTGTGCAATTGCAAAAAATAACATTTGTGCAAAACTTTCTTTCTTATGTGTTCCATCACTATTATGAAAAGTTTTCCACAAACCATTATTTTCAATTAAATCTTGATACTTCTCACAAATCTTATCTACTATATCAATAGATTTTTCTTTTTTTAAAGTAAGAGGAAAATTTCGAATTACATCAAAAGCTATTTCTTTCCAAATAAAGTCACCCTTAGGATCGTTGTCAAAATCATATACTAAACCCTTATCTTTATAAGTTTTGATAGTTATATCCAGAATAGAAGGATTATTCAAAATAAAGTTCTTTAAATTTCTTTTTATCAATGATCTTGTTTTTTTATCAAAAATATCTCCTATAATTTCATTGACCTTATCTCTTAATGTACTGTTATGCGAACATACACAATCAATATCCTCACTATCAAAGGCAACCGGTAAATCCGTTAAAATCGATCTTGGACAAAAAACGATTGGTTCATTGTGTGGATTAAAAGGTAGTTGATAAGATTTACCATCAAATTGAAAATCTTTTGTTTTAATCTTTAAACTTTTTGACACGCTTTGTGTATAGAGTAAAAAATCTTCTCTAATTATTGCGATTGTCATATCACTAATTCTATCCGCCCCGATACCCTCTTCAAGCAATCCAACCAATTGAAAAATCTCAGGGTCTTTGATGCCGACCTTTACAAGTTGGTATGCAGTTTGAGATAACTGTTTGGCAAATTTTTTACCAATTCCCGAACCATTTTTTCCACTTTTTGAATACCCCAAGCCAATATGACCAACTTCATGAAAATGGAACATCTTTTCTGCTTTTCTATAAAAGCGATCATCGCCATTAGAATGTTCTAAAAGTTTAATAATTTTAGAGAAGTATCCTTTGTACTTATCATATGATTTCTTTAGTTCATCAATGGCAATATGCTCAAGTTTATATGGCAAAATATAATAGAGTGCATCTCTGTTTACAAAGCCATTGAACACATCATATTTTTTTAAATCTGATGATTTTATTCTAAAATATTCACTATAAAGTTGATCTTTCATACCTCCACCCTCACTTCCCCCATCAACAACCTCTTCATCAACCCAAAATTCTTCTTTTTAAGCTTTTGGAGTTGCTTTAACAGTATATCTTTCAGCACTACTTGTCTGGTACTGCTTCTATGCTCTGCCATCTCCTCTGGAGAGATGTAGATGTAGCCCATGTTTTTTAAGAGGTCTATAGTGTTGTTTTGAATTTGGGTTTCGTTTGTGTTTGGGGTCATTTTACTCTCCTTGACTTAGGTGCACCAGATAGTGTATAATTGTCATATCGCGACTGTATGGTTCGGTCCACTTCATTGAGCCACTCTTATGAGACAGTCGCTCCTTCATTATGGCCATCTCTGTATTTGAATATCACAATTATCTTTCAGCTTGTCCCATATTTCTTTAAGCTTGATATCATGCCATTTAACTGGTTGATGTCCATTTCCAAAACGGTTTGCCATAAACAGTACCATATCGGCTGCCTGCAAAAATCTACTATGGTGGCTATGCGTGAAATAGATCGTATCTTTCAACTGTCCTAGGGGTCGTCCAAATGACATTGGTGTTTTACCGCTAAATTTAAATTGGGAAAAATCAAGAATGGAAGTTGTAATTTCATCTTTCTCATAATCACCAAAAACAACACCAATATCATCTTTTTCTTCAAGAAAATCACAAAATCTTTCAAGAATAAGCATAAGTCCGAGATTATACTCTGGTTGAGGATATTTATATTTTATTCTATGTCTATTCACATCAATACACACAAGTCGAATAGGTATTTTATGATCTATCAATAACTGTGTTACATCTTCAAACAGTTTTAACCTTTCAGGAAGTTTTCTCTTTTTATATATCCCTTTTCCTTGAAATATAAAAGATCCATGCAACTCTGTATCAACACTAAGTATGTTCGTTTGAAAAAAGTTATACTGTATCTGCATAAGAGCACTTTCTAATTTGGAAAGCTTTTCCTCTTCTACCAATATACCCCCAATAAAAAAATAAGGATTGAGTGTCTCAAACTTTGTTTCATCAAAATAAATCAGATACATATTTCTCCTTGCTTGACTTGTCATTTCTTGCTATAATTCCCGTACAAAAGTTCCCATCTACTGACAAGGCTCCAAGGGAGGCTTCCCAAGCAAATGCTTGAGATAGGTAGTTTGGGTCACACTTCATAAATACCATAAAATCTCTCTTTTGCATCATCTAGACCTGCTTTTACAGCATTAAACTTTATGTACTCATAAGTTGTAGAAAAATGATTCTCATCTCGAATAAGCTTGTCATAATATCCATCTTCCCAAAACTGACCTTTTATCCCCAATATTTTATTGATTTGAAATGAACTTGAACCTTTAATTTGCTGTAGTATTTTTGACAATTCCACTTTTTGTTTAAAAAGTATATGTATATGGTTTGGCATAACGGAAAGAGCAATAAGTTCATACAGTTTTTTATCGTATTTAAGAAAAAATTCCTTGAGAAATTGAAGTATATCATTATTAAGATAGCAACCTTTTTTAGATGTATCAAGATAAGTATCTATTTTATACTGTTTCATATTACTTGACATATTATTTTGTGAAGACAATCGTTTTAAAAAGTCATCAATGCTATCATGTGTTCTAAATGTAATGAACTGATAATAGCCTTTCAAATCTATATGTGGAAGATTAGCATGCTTACCAGGGGGTGGGACTTTAGTCCCACTTATTGCCATGTTACTTTGTGGAGCTGAAGCACCATCCCCTTTAACATCACAGCACTTTGGGGGTGGGACTTCAGTCCTACTTGTTGTCATGTTACTTTGTGGAGCTGAAGCACCACCCCCTAGAGTCTTCATCCCCTCACCCTCACTTCCCCCATCAACAACCTCTGCATCAACACAAGATTCTTCTTTTTGAGCTTTTGGAGTTGCTTTAGCAGTACATCTTTAAGCACAACTTGTCTGGTGCTGCTTCTATGCTCTGCCATCTCCTCTGGAGAGATATAGATGTAGCCCATGTTTTTTAGGAGGTCTATGGTGTTGTTTTGGATTTGGGTTTCATTTGTGTTTGGGGTCATGCTATATTTCCTTGACATACATATACTTACTTTTGTATAATACTACTTGGATTGCGGAGTCGCGGTCGGCACTAAGTTTCTGCGGAATCGCGGGGGCTTTTTTGCTTTTAGTCACTTTTTAATCTCCTAACAATAAATTCTATAGCTTCATCATTATATAAACTTGGTGTACCGTTTGGAATCTCACCTAATTCTTTATAGTTATCTTCATGGGTCTTTGTTCTAAAGTTATATGCAGAGTATTTAGGATTATCTTTTAAATTATTATCAGAAATTACAGTATGTATATGATTCTGATTTATATCTGAAGCCTGTGCCAATATTTTGCTTTTCATCTCAGTAAATGAATATGGATACTGCTGTGTCAAATTTTGCTTTTTTATTTTAATAATTTCTACTTGATCCACAGGATGCACCTCACCAACAAGTTTAAGTGTTTGAGCCCCACTCTTTTCAGAGAATTCTCCTTCTTTAATAAACTTTATTTTTGGTATAAGTTCTTCATCTAAAACCAATATATTATCTTTATCTTTTTCGACTATACCCCTTTCAGCATCAAGAATTGCTGCATTAGCAGGTCCAATTTCTGAAATTTTCAAAAGTAAAGATTTTATTTGTTCTGTATTCTCTTTTATTCGATTTTCAATAATCTCATTCAATTCACCATATTCTATTTTTTGAACACGTCCTGAGTAGCGATAATATACTTCTCCATTTTTTATCACACCATCATCCTGCTTAGCAATAACAGGTTTCACATTCCCCTTATAAATATAAATAATACCAAAAGGCTTACCAAAAGCTTCTATTAACTGTTTTTCCCAATTAATAGCAGGAGAGAAAAGCTTATTGATTTCTCCACTGATATACTCTTCATCAATACTATCAAACATTTCTGCTGCTCTCTCACCTAGTCCAATCGGTTCTTTTGGTCTATCTTTTACACCAAAAATCATATAACCACCATCATTATTGGCAAAAGCAGCAAAATTTCTCAGATATGTATCCCATCCCGCATAATTAAATCCCTCTTTATATTCTATATTTTTACTTTCTCTGTGAAAAATATATCTTCCTGAGGTATCTAATCTTAGCAGTTCTGCTATCATATCAGTTGATAATGGATTTTCAGTATCTATTTTTAAACTCATACCTTCACCCTCACTTCCCCCGTCAACAACCTCTGCATCAAGCCACGCTTCTGCTCCTTGAGTGTTTCAAACTCTTTTTTGAGTAGCTCTATCTCTTTGTCAGCTGTGGTGAGGACTTGGGCTATTTTTTGTTGTTCCTTTAGAGGTGGGAGTTTGATTTTCAATTTTTTTACTGATGGATAGTTTACGTATATCTGAGTTCCACCTTGTGCAATTGAAAAAATCTTTTTTCTAAATACTTTAGAGTTTAAAATAAACCATGCAAATAAAGGCACTATATTATTTTTACATAATAAGCGTTCACTTCTTTGATTGTAGATATATAAATCATCTTCATTAATTAAAATTGTTGATCCTATCAAATCCCCACTAGCTGTTTTATCATTCAGTACCATTACTAAATTATTTTTTGATAATAATTTAGTGTTTGTTTTATCATTTAATTGAATTCTTTGCCCGTTATCTATATACCTGCCATCTATTGAATAATTTCCTATAGATATAAATTTATATTTACTACTCTTATTGGTATATTTTTCTAAGGCTGTTCCTCCAATATTATTAAATAATTCCTCCAACAATACCTCTTCCCACTCAGGGGGTGGGACTTTAGTCCCACTTATTGTCATGCTACTTTGTGGAGCTGAAGCACCACCCCCGAAGCGAACCTCCCCACTAAGTAACCTCTGCATCAACCCTTTTTTGAGTGTCTCTTTGGTAACTATGAGTTGTTCTTGTTTGCTGATGGCATCATCCCAAGTGCTGAGGATTTGGGCTATTTTTTGTTGTTCTTTTAGGGGTGGGAGGGGGATTTTTATTGCTTCTATTGTACTTTTTGATAAACTTGGAACACCTGAAGCTTCATTATATCTTTTCCAATCTATTCTCAAAAAAGAAGAATATAAAAACTTTGGATTTAAATCTTTATATGAATGTGTATAAAATAATGTATCAACTGTCCAAAACTTGCCAGTTAAGAACATTGGTTTATCAATAGTTCCTTTACGACCGATACATACACTTTCACCATCATATAGGTACTTATCAACGGATAACATATATCCACCTGTTCCATATACAGGTATATTTCCTTCACCCAAATGTTTATAATCCTTACCACTACCAATAGTTAATACATCCCCCAACTTCACAACCCCCCAATCCTCAGGAATAACCCCAACCTTAGTCTGCTTATACCCCTCTCTTAGCTCACTCATCGCTTTGTTTCCAGTCTGGCTACATACCTGTCAAAATCAGATATCTCATCTGCATCTCTTGCGACCTTGTACTTCTCAAACTCACCTAAAGCCAACTCTTTTGCCAGTTTTGCAGTTACTTTACCTTTGTCTTGAAGTATCTGCATATCGTTTACACTCAAAAAGCTGTTGAGCTTTGTGATCCACTCTTGTTGGGTCATTGCCTTTTTGTTTTTGGCTTGGAATTCTGCAAAGTTCAAATACATCTCAACGATACGGTTATACATATCTAACTCATCTTCACTGAGATAATTTTTAGCTATGCTGACATCGCTTTGTCTTATCTTGCCTTGTGGAGCATTTTTCCAAGAGGTCAGCCCCATGTTTGGCAGACTGCTGTCGGCTCGTCGTTTGACTATCTCTGCACCTGTCATACCAGTAATGGCAAAATGAAGTTTGTTTTGCACCGTAGCATAAAAATCTTGCGTCATTTGAGAGTTTGGGTCATAGTCTATGCTACACTGTGCATAGATATCGGTAATCTTTTGGTAAAACCTTCTCTCAGAGCTTCGTATATCTCTTATTCGCTCTAACTGCTCATCAAAGTAGTCTTTGCCAAAGGCTTGGTTGGGGTTTTTGAGCCTCTCATCATCCATCGCAAAACCTTTGATGATGTACTCTTTAAGCACTTGCGTCGCCCATATGCGAAATTGCGTAGCTTGCTTGGAATTGACACGGTAACCTATAGAGATAATCATATCAAGGTTATAAATATTTACATCTTTACTCTGTTGCTTCTCCACTATAGCTCCATGTTGGGTGGTTATTTCCATTTTGGAAACAACCACTTCTTCTACCAGCTCTCCACTTTCAAATATGTTTTTGATATGCTTTGAGATGGCAGGCACTTTCACGGCAAACAACTCTGCTATCTGCTTTTGTGTAAGCCAAATAGTCTCATTTTGGATCAAAACTTCTAGTTTTATCTCTTCGCTAGGGGTTTTGTATAGCAGTATCTCACTCATAACCCAAGCTCCTCTAAATACCCTTGCATCTGCTTTTTCACCTCTGCAAGCTCACTCTCTATCTTGACTATCTTCTCTTTGGTAGCCTCTATATCTACAGGCTCTTCCTCTTCGAAGGTATCGACATAACGAGGGATATTCAGGTTATAGTCATTCTCTTGTATCTCTGCTAGAGAGGCTACATGAGCATACTTCTCTATCTCTTTTCTGGCTTTATAGGTTTGGAGTATCTTCTCTATATGCTCATCGTTTAAAGCGTTCTGGTTTTTGTCTTTGTCAAACTCACGAGAGGCATCTATGAAGAGCACATCCGTGTCAGTTCTGCCCTTTTTAAAGATGAGTATCGTCGCGGGTATCCCTGTACCGAAGAAGAGATTGGCAGGTAGCCCTATGACGGCATCTAGCAAGTTGTCATCAATGATGGCTTTACGTATCTTCCCTTCACTCGCACCCCTAAAGAGCACCCCATGAGGAAGCACCACACCCATACGCCCCTCTGCATTAAGAGAAGCAAGCATATGTTCCACAAAAGCATAGTCCCCCTTACTCTTGGGAGGCAAACCATACTCAAAACGGCGATAGAGGTCATCTGCTAGCACATCTGCTCCCCATTTGTCGAGTGAAAACGGCGGATTGGCTACGACGACATCGAACTTCATCAGGTGGTCGTTCTCGATATGCAGTGGATTGCGCAGGGTATCGCCCCATGCGATGTTGGCATCGTTGATCTCATGGAGGAACATATTCATCTTACACAGGGCATGGGTCTGTCCGTTCTTCTCCTGTCCGTAGATGGCGAAGTTTTCATTACCCACCTCTTTACTCGCTTTGATGAGCAGAGAGCCAGAACCGCAGGTAGGGTCATAAATGCGGTCTCCCTCCTTGGCTTGTACCAGTTTAGATAGCAAAGTTGAAACAGCACTAGGCGTAAAGAACTCTCCCCCTTTCTTCCCTGCATCAGAGGCAAAATGGGCTATGAGATACTCATACGCATCCCCAATGACATCATTACCCTCTAACATCGAAGGACGTAAATTTAGCTTCTCATTGGCAAAGTCCTCTAGTAGGTGTTTGAGTATGCTGTTACGCTCTTTGGTATTACCCAGCTTGGTATCAGAGTTAAAGTCCACATTACGGAAAATACCTTCAAGCTTCTCTTTATTGTCCTCTTCAATGCGCTCCAGGGCTTTATTGATGACCTCTCCGACATTGGAAGCTTCTTTATGCTTTAACAGGTAGTCAAACGTACACATCTCATCAAGTACAAACTTCTCACGCTTCAAACTCTTGGCAATTCGCTCTTCATTACCCTTGTACTTCTCATGCAACTCCTCCAACTTCTCTTTATAAAAGTCAGACAAATACTTCACAAAAAGCATTGTAAGTACATAGTCTTTGTACTCATTACTGTCCATCGTACCCCTAAAAGTATCGCACGCTCTCCATACAATGTTGTTGATGGTCTCTTGTGTAGTCTTTTGCATTCGTTTATTCCTTGTTTTGTTGTATTATGGTATCTAAAATAGCTTGTGAGAATTGTGCTTTTTCCTGTTTTAGTTTGTCAAGCAGCTGTAGTTCTTTTTGAGAAAGCTTCATGAACTCCACTACCCTTTTCTGCTCCTCAATCGGAGGCAGAACAATAGTAAGATCCTCAAGATCTTTTGTCTTGATCATAGGAATAGTTGTACCTTTCAACTCACGCTCTAATGCTTTTCTTGCCACTTTAGAATTAAGATAGTACGCCAGAAAAGCATTATTTACCCTGATATCCTTTGCTCTGACAACTGCCATCAAAGAGGGGATCACAAGCCCTGCACTTGCTCCATCAATATGGACAGCAGTGTTTGGCTCACGCAAACGTACTACGATATCGCCGATCTGACTGATATACGTATCATCTATCTTCTCTACAGAGATAAAATCATCAAAATATTGGGATTGAAGGGTAATGGAATCGGAAAATGATTTGAGTGTGATCTGCTTATAATGATATTTTTCCACATCATCATACACAGCAGCTTTTTTACGGGAAAGTACCAATCCAGTTCTGATTGTAGCGATCTCCTTTAGTCTCAAAACCTATCCCCTTTAAGTGGTTATTATAAAAATAGTACAGTAAAATTATTTTAATGTCAAGTTTATATTTGTATTATTCACAGAATAAACTATTATTTATTTTTTATATCTTTTTTATATCTTTAGGCATGACCACTCCTTTTTATTTTGCTATGAATTCGTTATAGGTATATAATATCAAGCTATTTGAAAATAAAAAAATGTCATTTTCTTATACTTTTTAAATATACCCATACTTCTATGCTATAATCTTTGGCAATGAAACAGATCATCTCAGCCAAATACAGACGTTTTGTACTCTACTTTGAGATCTTTACGGTCATTTTACTGCTTCCTGTCATCTATAACTTTGTTCCTCTCAATAAGGGTACCAAGGTCTTCTATATTCCCTCTTCCGACATAGATGTTGTTGTCCATACATTGAAGGAGAACGGGTATACAGTAACCTTGATAGACAGATTTATGTTAAAACTCATACATACTCCGGAACAAGGATGGTACAGTGTTGAACCTGGACAACAGGGAAGATTACTGTTTTTTGAACATCTCTACCGTAAAAAGGCCGAGACTATGGATATAGTCATCTATGCAGGTGAAACAGCGGAAGAACTTACTGCACGTCTGGCAAACGATATGAAACTGGACAAGGAGAAATTACTTCAAGCCTATCATGCACTTACACGATTCAAAGAAGCAGATATCTTTGCCCGGCGCTATAGTATTGCACGTAAAGCAGATGAAAATACTACGATGAAATATCTTTTCCATCTCTCTTCAGAAGAGTTGGTACATTTTGAAAAAGAATATTTCAGCAAAAAGGCAGATACTTTTACACTGAAAGTTCTCCTTACCATCGCCTCGATCATCCAGAAAGAGAGCAATTCGGCCAAAGAGATGCCTGCGATCTCTTCAGTTATCCATAACCGGCTGGACAAAGGCATGAAACTGCAGATGGACAGTACACTGAACTACGGAAAATATTCTCATACAATAGTGAGTCCGGAGCGTATTAAAAGTGATAAGAGCTACTACAATACCTATAAATATAAAGGTTTGCCGCCATATCCTCTGGGTACAGTCACTCTGGATGCACTGAAAGCAGCGATGTCACCTCAGAAGAGTGACTATCTCTTTTTTATGCTGAACAAAGAAGGAGAACATAATTTTACATCTACATATAATGAACATTTAGAAAACATCCGAGCTTTCAGAATATATCAGAAAGAGAAAAAAAAGAAAGAAAGAGAAAGAGAAAAAGAAAAAGATCAAAACAGAACAAAACTGATCTGTATATCCTATTCCATTATTACAACAAACCTTCATCCGAAAAACTGTAATATCCATCCTTCGCCAGTATGACATGGTCCAACAACTCTATTCCCACCAGTTTTGAAACCTCTTTTAAACGTGCTGTTATCTGCATATCTGCCCTGCTGGCAGCCAATGTTCCGGAGGGGTGATTATGTGCGATAATAATACCTGCTGCTCTGTCAGCGATCGCATCTGAAAAAATTTCTCTGGGATGTACAATACTTTGATTCAGTGTACCTATGAATACTGTGCGTGTATTAATAATATGAGAGGCTCCATCAAGTGTAATGGTCAGGAAATGTTCCCGGTTCTTCACAGAAAAGGCACTTAACTCTTCATATACCTCTTTCGCAGAAGTAATACGCCTGTTCGTACGTATAAGATAACGTTTGGAGAGTTCGATGGAAGCAAGTATCTGTGAAGCTTTGGCCATACCAAGTCCATGGATATTACAGAGCTTTTCCAGTGACAACCCCTCAAAATCATCTTCCAGAAGCAAGACGATCTCTCTTGAAAGTTTACGTACATCTTTGCCCTGTATACCTGAACCAAGCAGTACCGAAAGAAGCTCTTCGTTTTTAAGTGCCTGGACTCCTTTATGGAGCAGTTTTTCTCTTGGCATCTCATCTTTATGAAGTTCTTTGATCGTTTTCATATGTTTCCTGCTCCCATAGCTTTATGGGAAGAGTATAAAACAAAAAACATCTTAAATATAAAAATATGTCAAATTGACATATTTTTTAGAAATATCGGTTACAGATATCTAAAAGCTTTGACCAGAAAGTGTTCTTTTCGGGAAGTGATTTTTTCTCCATTTTAGAACTTTCATCCATACGCTTTTCTGCAGCATTAAGATCTCTGGAGAGTTTTTCATAAGCCTTTTCAAGAGATACCGGTTTGAAGTTATTCTGCATCCAGAACCTTTTCGATCTCATGCATGGCATCTTCATTTTTGAGTCTGAACTTGATCTCAATACGTCGCGATGCATCTTTGTCTTCCACTCCATTGATCTTAATGGCATCAAGATAGGCACGTCCCGATGCGATCATGAGAGGTTTGATATTATACTCTTTTGCAAAGTCCAGAGTAAGCAGAAAATGCATCACTGCAAAAGCACGTTTTTGCGAAAGATCCAGATTGTAAAGATAACCGCCGTCACTGTCGGTATGGCCTTCTATGATGATCTTATCCAAATGAGGCCTGATCCTAGGGTTGCTCACCAGTGTACCGATGTACTCTTCAAATGCCTCTTTAAGTTGTACTTTTGCTTCTTCTTTGAGTGTAGCGCTTCCTTTATCGAACAGGATATTTGATGCAAGCCTGAGTGAACCGCTCTTTTTATCTATATCTATCTTGTCACCCAATGCCTCTTTGAGTGCGGAGACTACTTTGAGCTTGATACCGGTAAGCGATTTGATCTTGGCTTTCTGTTTTTGCAGGTTCTCTACCAGTTTGTCATATTTGGTCGCTTTCTCATCCAGTGCATTCAGCAGTTCCAACAGTTTTTTCTCTTTGTCTTGAACCGTTTTGTTCACTTCGGTAAGCTGGTCTGAAAGTACTATCACTTTTCCTTCATACTCTTTAAGCATTTTATTGCGTTCTGCCAGGGTCATTTCTGTTTTATGCAGTGAAGTATTGGTATCATTGAGAAGATTTTGTACAATCACTATTTTTTTACTCAGCAGATCTTTTTGTGTATTGGTTTCAAGCAGCATCTGATTGAGTTTTCTGATCTCGTCATTTTTCAGTTTAAGTATATGCAGTTTTTCCTTTAACTGCTGATCCTGTGCTTTGATACGTTTATCATTTTTCACAAGAGACCTGTTCTTCTCTTCCAGAAGTGCTTTGTTCTTAGCCAATGTAACACTCAGTTCATCCAACCTGGATTCTTTTGTTTTAAGCGTCTGGGAGATCAGTGTCAGACGATCTTCCTTCTCATGCAGATTGCTCTTAAGGATAATGGACTTGGATACGATCGCTCCTATAAGCAAAATAAAGACAAAAAGCAAACCTGCCATCAAGTCTGCATAGGATATCCAGAAGTTACTCCCTGTATCGGTACTGTTTTTTCTAAACATCGGGTTACTTTTCATCCTCTTTGAATGAAGCTGTTCTCTCCAGTATCATTTGATTCTGTTCCGAGATGATACGTGCAAATGTTGAAAGTTTCTCAACGATCTTCCCTACCTCCGCATCAATATTGTCAAAAGTATGTTCAACTGTCTGGTCAAAACGTTCCATGGAACTTTGAAGATTCCTGGCATTGCTGTTAAACCCTTCAATATTCTTTTTGATGGTCTCAACAGCATTTACACTCTCTTGTCTGTCATGTATTTTATCCAGTGTCATCCGCAATTCATTGGAAGCCTTTTGCATATGATCGGTCAACTGGCTGAAACTGCTGGTCGTATCGTTAATGATCGTTGTGAAATTTTTAATGTACTGTTCATTCAACTCTTTGATGAAATCCATATTGAATGTCTCTTTAAGCGTTTGAACGATCTGCTGATCCTTCAGTTCATTCTGCATATGTTCATGTTTGATCAGTTCGGCTTTTTTCCATACACGGGAATCATAGAGTTTTTCCAGATCATAAAGATTTTTATCTACTTTGGTAGTTCCTCTTTTTTCAAAGTAGGTCCAGATAAGCGAAAGCATGATCCCGTAGATGGAGGCATAAAAAGCTGTACCTATTCCGGAAAGAAGTACCGATATCTCACGGTCAAGCGCACTGAGATCCTTCACTGTAAAGTCAGGCATCGATAAAGCAATAGCAATAAATGTTCCCAATATCCCCAGCATCGGGAAGACCGAAGGTGCGACTTTTGCAAAATTGTCATTACGAATATCCTTATAATACTCAGCCATAAAATCACTGACATGCAAGGTGGATTTCGTCTTGCCCATAATGGTCAATGCATTGGATCTCAGTTCATGTTGGAGCTTTGCTTCCATTTTAGAGAATGAGCCTCTCATATGGCAGGCTGCATAATTGGCATTATGCCGTACAAAGAACATAAAAACAATGAAGATGAACGCAACGATCAGTAACGTATGTATCTCTACTTTCAAAGGTATAATACCTACATATCCCAAAACAAGACCTATGAGAAAAAATAAAGGAAGAAGAACAATGACAAAAGCATTGGAAAAGCATGATCTTGCACTGTGATTGTCGAGTGGTAACATAAAAATATCCTAAGTTGTAAATAATCAATAGTGGATTATAGCAAAAGTGCATAAACAGAGTATTAATTAAACTTTTCAATCATCCATCATCTTCATGAATCTGTATCTTGAAAGTATTTTCACAGGAAGATATATTTCTTGTTATAATAGTAAGATATTTTTTATATACTTTATATATTCTGGAATAGAAGCAATAACGGACAACCTATTCTAATGAAACTGAAAAGAAGAATGAAAGGGAGAGACTCTGGAACATAAGCATCACCACGATACAGAAGCAATGGGTGACCAACGTCTGGGTTGGGCTATTGCTATCAATATGCTGCTGACACTGGCTCAGGTAATCGGCGGCATCGTCTCCGGCAGTCTGGCACTGATCGCTGATGCCCTGCACAACTTCAGTGATGCCGCTTCGCTGCTGATTGCCTGGGTGGCACGCAGGGTCGGCAGGCAGCCACCTGATTACTTCATGACATTTGGCTACAAACGGGCTGAGGTCATTGCCGCGCTAATCAATCTCGTTATGCTGGTGATCGTGGGGTTCTATCTGATCTATGAGGCACTGTGGCGAATTTATGAGCCGCAAGTCATTGAAGGATGGACAGTAGTTATTGTGGCCGGTATTGCACTGGTGATCGATATAGCCACCGCGATACTGACCTATACGATGTCTAGGCACAGCATGAACATCCGCGCCGCCTTTTTGCACAACGTCTCTGATGCCATGGCCTCCGTCGGGGTGATCATCGCCGGCAGCCTTATTTTGCTCTACGGCTGGCACTGGACAGATACTGTGATCACTCTGATCATCTCCGCTTATGTACTCTATCAGGCCGCAACGCTGTTGCCAAAGACCATCCATATCCTTATGGAAGGCACACCAGACAATATCTCCATTGAAGAAGTGATCAAGGTCATGGAACGTATCGAGGGTGTTTCAAATGTCCATCATGTTCACATCTGGCAACTTGATGAATATAAAAATGCCCTGGAGGCACATATACTTATAGACGATATCAATCAGATGGAGTCCATCAAATATACTGTAAAAAACAGACTTGCAGAAAAATTTTCCATTACCCATTCAATGCTTGAATTTGAGACTTCTCATTGCGCTTCCCCCTGCTCCTGATTTTCCGGATCAAATATCCCCATGATACATGACCAATGAAACAGATTATAAAAGGTAACGGGGCTCTATAGCTTTTCCAAAACCATCACCTCTCCAAAAGGCACATCCACCTCTTCAGGCATGACCCACATAACATCATAAGCAGGTTCCATCTCAGGGAATGTTCCCATACCGTCTGTAAAATAGAGTAAAAGTGTCGGGTAGTTTATCTGTTGGTCTATATACTCAAAGACAGGACGGAAGTCTGTCCCCCCTCCTCCGCTTACTTCATATTCAAGTGCTTCTCCAGGTAAAAAAACAGTATGGGATTGTATTTTTGCATCTGCTGTAAGCAGGTCTATTTCATAATTGGGATAACTCTGCATAATGGAGCCTACTTCTCCCAAAAAGGTAGATAGAAGTGTCTCATCTACTGAACCTGAAGTATCTACAGCAATGACGATACGCAGAAGGTCAGAGCTCAAACTGGGCAGATAGATACCACGATAAAGGTACTTCATGTTGGGTGGGACAAAAGAGTAGGTACTTTTGGCATACGAAGCGATGTATCCATACAACAACTCACGCCAGTCTACTTTATGAGAAAAGTATTGGGGTACAACAAACTTCAGGTCTTTAGGCAAAGTGCCTTGTCGGTTGAGCTTTTGAAATATCTGTTCAAAATGTTCTTTCAGTTCCTCTTGCAGGGCTTCCAATGATTCAGAAGGCTCTGCATCCTCTTTATGCTGGACTTCATTTCTGTTTGCATTGTCAGAGCTTCTGCCATCACTTTTGGCACTCTGTCTGGGTCTATTCCCCTCTTCATTCCAATCTTCAGGAGCTTCTATTCCCTCTTGTGAGACTCTGTCGTTATTTGATTTACCCTGCTCATCATGTACCTGTTCCTTGAGTGATTCATCCCTACTCAACTCTTCATTCATGATATCTGCACGAAGCATCTCATACACCTCTTCGGCATACATCCCTTCAAAACGTTCCTGGAAATTGGCACGGTCCGGGAGTTGTAAGCCGTTTTTCACCAGCATCGCATTGATAGTGTAGTCCGTAGCAAGCTGCCAGAGCCATTCATACCGTTCACCTGCCCGGCTCTGATGCTTCAGTACAGTATGCATAGCTCCATTGGCCAGGGCAAATTCAACCTCTTCAAGAGAAGCTGCATCAAAATACTCATCATTATACTGCAGATGGATGCCGTCTGATAAAAAAGACTCTATGTTATCACTCTGCTGCAGTTTCAATGCTGAAGCGATCGTCCCAAAATAGGGATGCTCCAACATCAGTCTGGCTTTGGCTTTTTCTATTTTATCTAAATGTGTCATAAGAAGATTATAGCAGATTTCGCTATAATCCATTTTATGAAAAAATTATTAATTATCACCTCACTGTTCACAACTCTTATATTTGCTAATATTAATGCTGTGGTCAGCATTTTACCCGAAAAGACTTTCGTCAAAGCCATCGGCGGAGACAGGATCAATGTTTCCCTTATGGTACTTCCCGGTAACTCACCCCACACCTATGAACCCAAACCATCACAGATGAAAAACATTGCCCGGGCACAGCTCTATTTTGCCATAGGTGTAGAGTTTGAAAAAGTATGGCTTGCCAAATTCAAAGATCTCAATCCTCAAATGCAGATCATTGATCTCTCACAGAGTATCCGTAAAAGAATGATGGCTGAAACACATGACGAAGAACATCATGAGACTCAAAAGGTACATCATGAAGATACAGATCATGATCATGAACACCAGGGAACAGATCCTCACATTTGGACAACACCTGCCAATGTCAAGATCATTGCCAAACATATTTACGATGCTTTGCAGAAAGCTGATCCGGAAAATGCTGCCTATTATAAAAAGAATTATCATGCCTTTATCGATCTTGTTGAAAAGACCGATGCCCGGATCAAGAAGAGTCTCAGCACTGTTTCCAAAGGTACGAAGTTCATGGTATTCCATCCTTCCTGGGGCTATTTTGCACAAGCCTATGACCTGATACAGCTTCCTGTAGAGGTCGCAGGTAAAGAGCCTAAGCCCAGAGAGTTGATCGAACTGATCAAAGAAGCCCGAAAAGAGAATGTCAAAGCCATCTTTACTCAGCCGGAGTTCTCAGACAGCATTGCACAGGTCATGGCAAAAGAACTGCATATCAAGGTCATAAAGGTCAGTCCTCTTGCAGAGAACTGGTCTGAGAACCTGATTAAGATCAGCAATGCTATTGCAGCCTCTGCTTCCAAAAGCGGTAAAAAATAGCATGACCGTCATCGATGTATCACATGTGACATTTGCCTATGACAAACAGGTCATCCTGGAAGATATAAACCTTAAAGTGGAAGAGAAGGATTTTCTTGCTGTCATAGGTCCAAACGGTGGAGGTAAATCAACACTTCTTAAACTTATTCTGGGTATCAACCCTTTACAGGAAGGCAGTATAAAAGTCCTGGGTAAAGCGCCTTCCAAAAGTCTTACACATATAGGCTATGTCCCGCAGAACACCAATATCAACACTGATTTTCCCATTAAAGTCATTGAAGTAGTGCTCATAGGGCATGTCGGAGGAAAGCGTCCTCTCTTCGGATACGGCAAAGATGAGATAGCCTGCGCAATGGGTGCCTTGACACAGGTTGGAATGGAAGATTTTGCCCAAAGTAAAATAGGTGCACTTTCAGGAGGACAGCGTCAAAGGGTCATGATAGCCCGTGCACTCTGTGCACACCCGCAGATACTTATGCTGGATGAGCCTACTTCCAGTATAGATATTACAGGACAAAGAGAGATATATGAACTTCTCAGAGTACTGAATGAAAGTATCACTATCATGGTTGTCAGTCATGATATTTCCGTTATCCTGGAGTATGCCAACAAAGCAGCACATATCAACAGACGGCTCGCATACCATGATATCAGCGATAAGAAACAGACTTTTCATACCCATGGCAATAAAGAACATTTCTGCGAGATCGAACTTTTGCAAATGCTGGGCTCGGACGGCTGTAGCAACTGTAACACTGCGACAGAGCCTGTATCTCAAGAAAAAAAATGGAGGGAAGAAAAATGATAGAAGCTCTCTCTTTTGACTTCGTACAGCATGCTCTTCTTGCAGGTATATTGGTAAGTTTCGCTGCAGGTATCATCGGTTCCCTTATCGTAGTGAACCGTATGGTCTTTCTTGCAGGAGGCATAGCCCATACTTCATACGGGGGTATCGGGCTTGCAGTCTATTTCGGATTGCCGATTTTTCTTGGAGCTTCCCTCTTTGCTGTAGGGGCTGCCATACTCATTGCATTACTTACACTGAAAAGCCGTCACCGTATTGATACATTCATAGGACTCATCTGGGCGGTCGGTATGGCAATAGGTGTCATTTTTGTTGACCTGACTCCAGGATATAATGTTGATCTTATGAGCTATCTCTTTGGTTCTATTCTGGCAGTGAATACACAGGACCTTTACTTTATGACTAGCTTGCTTGCCGTGATCCTTACCGTTGTCACATTCGGGTACAGGAATATCCTGGCGGTTTCCTATGACAGTGAATATGCTGCCCTTCGGGGTGTCAATGTAAAATTCTTTTACACACTTATACTTATCCTCTCTGCCCTTACCGTCGTGGTAGCTATAAAAGTGGTCGGACTGATCCTTGTCATTGCCATGCTGACCATCCCGGTGTACATTGCAGAAAAACTTTCCGGAAGCCTGCTTTCCATGATGTTCATTTCCGGAACCATTGCAACATTTTTCACCCTTGCAGGACTATGGTTCTCCTACACCTATAATCTTACTTCAGGTGCATCCATTATTTTGGTCTCAGCAGCCTTTTTAGGCATTTTTTTACTTATATTCCGTTCAAAATGATATAATTGGAAAAAAGGGATCTATATGAAAACCATTATTTTATCTTTTTTAGCAATGTTACTTTTATCCGGATGTTCTCCACGAATCGGAGTAGGAATCGGTGGTGCTGCTATTTCCGGTAATACAATGACTGCTTCCGAAGTACATGTTGACAGTGAAAGCGGTGTGCACGGCAGTGTAGGCGTAGGAACAGATATTACTCTTTAATATTTACATTTTGAGCAGTAGCTGAAGCACCCAACTCATTTTCTATTGTTTTAATGGCTTTACCTACATCACCAAGACAGCATCCTCCGCCTGGATTGAGTATCTCACAGGAGCATCCGGGATCTTTCATCTTGGCTTTAATATCATCAAGAGCTGTTGTTATCACGTTTCTCTGCAACTCATTTTTTATCTTCTCTTTTGTCCAGCCGAAACAGTAACAGACCGTTGCAGGTTCTGCATCTTCTTTAAATCCTACTGTTACCGAGATATCTTGTTGTGTAAGAATGGTTTCCTTTCTGAAATATACTACTCTGCAGGAAGGTGTTTTACAATAATGGAATCCATCAAAATCATATAGATCTGATTTGGCCTTGCCTGTCAGTAAATGTTCTACTGTTTTACCTGGAACGATTTTGGCATTTTTCCCGCATTCGGGACATAACGCTTTCCTTTTCGGTTGCGGAGTACAACAATTGTTTCCTTCAGCAGAAGAACTCTTACTGTCTGATACTGCGGTTGTTCCAAACATATTCAGCTCCTTTTTATATCATCATATTATATTTATATCCTGTGCAATATATATGCATCAATATATCTTGATATATAATCATTATTTGGTTATACTTGCATTGACAGATCATCCAAAGGAAACAACAGATGTATAAAAACGTAAGCAAAACAAATAGTGGTGTAAAGATCTCATTTACAGGCGCCGTAGAGAAACAGAATATCATCAGAATGGTAGAGAATTGTGCTACAGGTTCATGTGAATGTATGACAGATGAAACAAAAAAGAAGATCACAGATATGCAAGTTACAGGTGAAGACGGCAGTGTAGAACTGAACCTCTCCGGTGACGTAGCCAAAGAGGAGATAGAAGCAGCTCTGGCTAAATCAAAAGTGCTTAACACATAATCTTTTGAAACTGCATCAATTCTCTATAAAGTTTAGAAACCCTATAAAATAACCTGGGTTTCAAATTTTATTCTCCATAGATTTATAAAAAATTTATATATTTATTCTTTTTATCTACTATCTTCTCATAAAAAAGATGAGAAGATATAGACTCTTTATTTAAAGACTCTAATTTCTTTTACATCTTTTTTTTCAAAAATATGTATGCCGCCATGTACCGATTCAGGATACATTCTTGCCTGGAATATAATTTCTTTTTTATTTTTTGAAGGCAATATCCATCCCCAAAACAGTCCATCACCATAGGTTAACGAATCTTTTACTTTGATCGTAACTTTTTTATTTTCATTCTTTTTCAATTTTCCTTTCAGATCTTGGTTAAATACATTGATCGTTTCCTGCAAGGCAGTACCTATCTTATGATTTAAGATTTTTTCATCAAGCAGTAATTTTGTATTTCTCATATTTATATGCTTTACATATTGCCCTAACCATCTCTTTTTATTTGCATTATCATACTGTACTACACGCAGAAATACCAATAACTCTTTTTGTTTTTTTGCATTTGCTTCAAAGTAAAGAAAAGGTCTTAATTCATATCTTTTACCTTTAACCATATGATTGACTGGCTGAAGTATAGGCAGTAGTTTTTTTTGTTTTTTCATTTGTCTTAAAGTCGTGAATGTAATTTGAGGCAAGTTTATCTTTTTAAGTATTCCGGCATTGGTAATATGCTTTTCGGTATTACTTTGCATTGCACTGTTTGCAACCAAAGCTCCAACTACTCCGAATAACACTGTTGAGACCATTACACCATTGGCCTGACCATCCGTCATACTGCTTCTAATTACTACACTGCTGTCATCTACAACTAAAGACCCTACTGGAAAATTCATTGAATCAGGTTTATATTTTATTGTATAAATAGGTGTTTTGCTTTTCAGTGGTGCAGGACGTTGCATGGTACTCATACAGCCTGTAAGTGTTAAACCCGCCAAAAATACTATCCCCAAAGTTTTAAGTTTCATCTCTTCCCTTTTATTTTTAATGAAAGATTATACTTAAATTAAACTTTGGAGATAGTCTTTATCCATTCAAGTTTATGACAGCAGATACGCAAACTTTCTCACCCATTCAGTCCAGACAGCAGATCCTTCTACATCCAGCCCATTCTGCTGCATATCTTTCACCAGCATGATGGAGAACTCACCGGGTAACTGTAATGAAAATTTCAGTACATTGTCTACAGCTTCATCAGCAGGATTTTCTATAAGTGCATTCACTAATCCAATAGCAAGCGCTATAATAACTTTCGGATCTTCCTCTTCAAGCTCTTTAAGTGTACCATCCAAAATTATATTTAGATCCGGTAAGGTATTCATCACTTTCCTGAAGCTGATATAGCCCACAGCTGCTTCACGCCCCACAGCCCCGCTGATACTATCCAATATCAGATCATTGTCCATACCTGACTTGATAATACTGTCAACATATTCCCATGATCTTGGTGTAGCGAAACTTTTTTCATTTGATGTTGCATCAAAAGTAAAAAGCATCGATTTGTCATACGCCAGATAGGCGATAAGACTACTCTCAATTCCTGCTCTGTATGCCCAGGTTTTCCAGTCAGAAAAATCCACTTCCATCTCAAAATGCACAAATCGGTTGGCAAGGGGTGGCGGCATTTTATAGACAACACCTCTGTCATTTTCACGGTTACCCGCTGCTATAATACTCCATCCTTCAGGAAGCGCATACTCCCCTACTTTCCTGTCCAGTATAAGCTGATAGGCTGAAGCCTGTACAGCTGGCGGAGCTGTATTGATCTCATCCAGGAACAAGATCCCTTTTGAGTCAGGCTCAGAGGGTAAAAAGCTCGGCTTTGCCCATACACCTTCATTCGTCTCAGCATTAAAGAATGGAATACCCTTCAAGTCTGTAGGGTCAAGCAGAGACAAACGCAAATCCAGGAATTCCAACCCCTGCTCTAAAGCGATCTGTTTCACTATGGAAGACTTCCCTATCCCGGGAGCCCCCCAGATAAACACGGGGAGTTTTCTATCTATGAGTTTCTTTATGACTTTTGTTATATTGCTTGCTTTCATTCATTCTCCTTTTTAATCACACAACGTATGCCCTGTCACTGCGAACACCCTTGAAAGCGAAGCGATTTGAGAGCAGTGACGCTTTTTTGCTTCGTTTTTTCTAAAAAAATGAAGAGAGTAGTACCGCCACATATTCAATGAGAGGTAATTCTTCCATTTAAAATAAATATTATAAAAAATTATCATAACCCCAACTTCTGCGTAATACTGGCAACAAACGTCTCATTAGCCGTAAGTTCATTACGCAATCTCGTATCGATCTTTAAAATATTGAGTATCTCCAAAGGTACAGAGGCATTGGCTGCTATCCCTTTGGTGATCTCAAATACCTCTCTCTCATAGAGTTCTTTAAGTATCTCTATCGGTGTGGAAGTATTATAAGAGAGTCCTGTCAAGATATCCAACTCATCATTGTGATCCCTGTAAAGCTTCTCCAGTACCTCTACAGGAGTAGATCTATTGATAGCCAGGTATTGGTATGTCTCGGGAAGAGATCTCTCATATATGGACTCCAACAACTTTTCATCCAAACTGTCATTGCCTGCAAGATTCACAAGCAATGTTCTATTGGATGACTTTACCAATTTTTCCAATACATCCTCATCTATACTCTTATTTTCTCCAATATAAGCAAAGAGTGCTTCATCTTCAATGGCTTTTGTTAACTGTTCATATCTTTGCATTGTAACAGGATGATACCAAAGTATCAACTGTATCACCGTATCACTCTTAGTCAGTAAAGCACTAAAGAGCGCTTCATCAATATTCGGATTTGAAGCTAAAGACTGGTTGATCTCTTCCTCATCTCTGCTTGCATACTTTTGCAGTAATTCCAAAGGTGTAGAGGTATTGGCAGCCAGATACATATCTACCCCGGAGTCACGAAGGCTCATGAGACGATCGATCACCTCTTTGTCTATATGAGGATTGGTCGCGATAGACTCTCTTAAAGTGATCTTCTGTTTTCCTTTTTGCAAAAAAGTGATATTGGGGAATTTTATGAGAACCTGCAGGAGTCTCGGGTCTTCGGCTTCACGTGCCAGGCGTTTGAGCGTTAAAGAGGAGTAAAGCAAGTCCTCTTCATTTGGCTTTATCTCGATGTAGCGTCGTAAAGTGTACATAATAACATCACGGTCCCGGGTATTGTCCTCATCCTCTTCATGCCACTCATACATTCCCAGAAGTTTTACAAAAAGTGCATCACTTATGTGCGCATTACCCAACAGCCTGAAAATACGCTCCTGGTCATTCCCAAGCTTCACACCCATGAGCAGTTCATCATCATTGAGGCCCTCGGAGAGCAGTTTTTCAAAATCAAGGAGTTTAAAGAGAGGGATACCGTCATCATACGCCAAACAGGAAATATCTTCCTCCACAGGGTTCAAAGAGTGATGCTCCACCACCCCTGCAACACCCTCTTCATAGTGAGAGGTCATACCCAGATCAAACTTCTTTAAAAAGCGTTCTACCTCTTTTTCCGTAAAGATTCCTTCTCTTCCAAGAAAGAGGATCTTCTTTCCTTTTGAGGTTTCCAATAATGTTTTCAGTGTCGGTTTCTCTTTTATCATGCTTTAGTATAGCATAGAGGATTTTAAATAGGAGTTAAATACTCCGATTAATATTTTTCCAATGGATTATACTTCACACTTGCAGGTTCTGAAAAATTCGGTACATCATCATAGGTAAAGACAGCATAATACTTCTCTTTGTCAAAAGAGGCGAAGTTGTCGTAGGTATAAGAGTCTTTACCACCGTATATCTTCACACCGTCCATAAAATGGCGTGGCGGGTGGAAGCTGTTTCTTACCACATAGTAGCCGTTCAGCGCATCATCCTGTACTTTGTCCCAGGTAAGTTTGATCATCTTGTTCTCTTTTGATATCTTGAGATTTTCTACTGCAGGCAGTGCTGTACGACGTTTCTCTATGTATTTGACTACAAGTTCCGTATCCGGATTCCATTCAGTGATTCTATTTGTAATTCCCAGTGCAGAAGTCGGTTTGATCACCAGTTTGAGTGTTTTGCCCTCCTGATGCATTGCATCAAGTGCTTTTTTCGAAAGGGTATCAAAATTGAAATATTGACACTCCTTTCCGGTAAGGTCAGATTCTGCTACTTCATACCCGATGTACTCGATCTTCTCTCTGTTCTTAATATCCTCATAGGTACCTACTTCATCAAGTTCAACAAGTTCAACATAAAAACGTACATCAGATCTCTTTTTAAATATATTTTTATTGCGTATACGCAGTGCACATTTGGTGATCATCGTGTTTTTGGGGTCCGGAAGTTGTGAAAGATCAAAATCCAGATAACTGTATACACGGTGCCCCTCTGCATCGAATCCACTCTTCAAGCCCTCTTCCACAGAGTCAATAGAAATCGTAGAGAGGGTTTGGGCAGGAAGCTTGATCTTCTCTTCTTTGAGCGTATATTTCACATCCAGTATAGGTCTGTAGTGGATCCCCCCGCCATACTGCCCATAACCAATATCAAACTGCATCATCTGGGAATCTTCACCCTCCGGCAGGGTTTTTGGTCCATCTAAACGGAATACTGCTTTCTTATTGGCTATCTCCTCTTGAAGAAGTTCACATTCATGGCTGCTGAATTCCCAAAAGTTCCAGATCCCCTGAGTGAGTTGGTTTGACTTGATCGCACGGCCTATGACCCCCTTGGCTTTGGCATTTTCTATTTCGTTGAAATCTGTTACTTCACTAAAGCTTTCCGGTTCAAGCAAAGAAAGATTCCATTCACCGAACTTTTCTATTTTGGCAGCAACACGATTCATAGGATAGATATAGAAACGTGCTGACTTGATAATGGCATTGTCAGGAATGGAGCTGAAATCAAAACTCATTACAGCATCGCAGATACCTTTTGATTTATTGATCCCTACAAAAAGTGAATTAAGTCCGAAATGTGACCTGTTCTGCTCCTGCGTATACTGCCCGACATATCCTGTACCGTTTTTATTTGCAAAAATAAGTTTGAAGAATTCATCATCCTCAAGCCCGGTACGTACTTTAACCACCGGTGCGAATGGAGATTTATATCCTGTATTTTTATTGACCGCTCTGATCGTATAGTGATAATTCGTAGAACTCTCCAAGTCTGTATCTACAAAACGGTTCTCTCCCGCGATCCCTACTTTTGTATGTTCATTACAGGCATCTTTGTCTTTGGTACTGCGGTATATCTCAAAGAAGATATCATCTCTTTGTTCATACTTCCACACTAAAGTAACCGAGTTTGCATCACGTGCTTCCAGAGTGAACTCCTCTACCCTTATGGGTGCAGCAGGTGAGTAGTTGATTACCTCTGAGAATACATATTTCAAAGCGGGAATATTCTCATGAATACTCCCGCTCATACTCTTCATATAGTCAGGAATATTTTTTGTTCCTACTTCAACAACAACAGAGATGATACCTTTAGAGTAATAATACTCACGCCCACTACCAGAAATAAGTCCCGCTGGCGGCTTTCCTCTGTGAATACCGTATTTTCTGCCCGTTACCTTGGCAAATTCATCATTCATATTGGCACATAGTGCATTCATGTCCGTACCGTCTATCTCAGCTTCATGCATGAATTTATGGGCAGGAAAAAATACATTTCCCTGGGAGTGGTAGTCAAGTGCTATGGTAATATTGTCATGTGCATCTACAAAATCTTTAATGGCTCTGGTCTCTGCTTCAGAAAAAGGCTCTTCTCCACCGTAAACGTTAGAGCTGGTATTCAACTGTTTGACAAAACCTATAGAAAAGTTTCTGTTAAGGTCAACCCCTATGGTCCCATCATGGTTCTTACGTCTGTTCTTACGCCAGAAGGAGAAGTGTTTCCGTGAATATTCATATCCGTCAGGGTTAAGACAGGGTACCATGTAGATGATTGACTCATCCAAACTTTTCTCAAGCTGAGGATCAATATTCTGATTTTGGGCAACATAGTCAATGAACTTCAGAGCCAACTCATGCCCTACCCATTCACGTGCATGGATACTTCCGGTATAAAGCATTGCAGGTTTACTGTCAGCCGTTTCTACATTTTTAGATATTTTGGCAAGGACAATATCCCGCCCTTCATAGGTCACTCCTATTTTTATGATCTCTATAAGATCAGAATGACTTTTTTCCATCTTATAAAGAAAATCCAGGCTTTCCTGATAAGACATATATTGATTTTTCATATTGGTTTGTTCTTTCTAAAATTTATTTATTATTAACCTTGAAGGATCTTCCTTCAAGTACATATATCAACTTACGGTCATAAGCTCAGATATGCATTCCCGCGTTATACGCGGGAACAAAAAAAACTCTTATTTTAATTTACTTTTAAATGCTTCCCACTCTTTTGTCAATCTGTTAAGAAATTTCTTCTTGAACCAGAAGATCTCTTCAACCAGCTTTTCAGGAGCCGTTTCAAGTGCATGTACGAGTTCTGTCGTATCAAACGTATTCATGATATCTTCAGCTTTTTTCTTACCGATCCCTTCAACAGAAGTTAAAAGTTTTTTTACTTTTTTCTCAGAAAGTTCAATGATATTCTTCTGCTCAGCACTCTCAGTGGCTTCATCTTCATCTCTATACTTTGGATTACTCTGTGCATGTACTTTTCTTACTGTTTTTCCATAATTGTCCTGGAAATTCCATTTCTCACTCGGCCACTCTTCTTTGCTTCTATCTTCTGTAGGAAGCATAGGATAGAATGCATCCAACTCATGCAGATACATCTCTCCTTCCTGGGTCTCTTTGGTTTTTTTATCAAGGAAATAGGCACCGTCATAACTTGGTGTATACTTTCCGAAGGTAATATAACGCAGTGTTCTAAGCACAGAGGCATCCATTTTGCCAAGCTCTTCCCAGTTGTAAAGAGGAATATTCGGTAAAGGGAATCTGCCGTTCGAGAATTTCCACATAAGGTACTGTCCTATCCAGTCCCTGATATACGGGAAAGCAGCAAATGCTGTTGCACACTCAAGGATACGGTATTTTCCGTCTTCACCTACAGCAATATCACATGCCCAGTATTCTGCATTGGCAGCTTTTGAGACTTTTACTGCAAGGTCAAGCAGCTCTTTAGGCACATCCATATAGTCCATACTTCCTCCCTGGGAAGTATTTGTCAACCACTCACCCTCAGGCGGTCTTCTCCAGAATGCACACACAGGTTTATGTCCGATAAGCATGACTCTGACATCTGCTTCCATAGGAACAAAATCCTGCATATAGACAGGATGGTATTTCTTTTGTGCCAGAAGGTTATGTGCTTCCTGTGCACTGTCTACTTTATGTACGAAATAGCCGCCGTAATTTGAAGGACCGTAACTTTTTTTAACGATCTTTGGAAACTCTGTTTTGTCTATAAAGGCTTCTGCTTTGCTTTTATCATAAAAAATATAGGTCTTGGGAATAGGTATATCATATTTCCAGGCAAAACGTGTGACATTCTCTTTAGACTTGTTGGAGAATTGTGTATCCATCGAAGGAATGAACTGTACATGTGGAAGTTCTCTTGCGATCTCTCTGAATGTCTCATAGGCTGTTGCAGGGATATTACCGATAAGAATATCGATCTTCTTGCGCTTCACTTCCTTTATAAAACGGTCTTTATCATTTTTCCAGTGGTACACTACAGTCTCTATCTTGTCCGGCCACCCTCTGAAATTCGATTTATCAAAAAATCTCAATACATGATCAAGATAGAGCATCCCTATTTTCGGTAGTTTTTCTTTGTTCTTCTTTTTTGCCATTTTAATCCCCTTTTATTTTTTAGTTGTTTTTCTGTCGATCATATCTACGATCAGGTTGATCTTCTTTTTATTGAAATCCAATCCCATTTTCTCTTGCTCCGGTGTTGCAAAAGCCGGTATACCATTAACTTCAAGTACTACATACTCCTCTTTTTCCATATCATAAATGATATCCACTCCTGCAATATCCGTACCACATACCTCCGATGCTTTTTTTGCCAAAGCAATCACTTCGTCATCAGGTTCTCTTAAAAAGACCGAACCGCCGCTGGTCACATTGGTACGCCAGTCCGTACCGCTTGCTTTTCTTCCGTAACAACCGACGAATTCTCCATCTACGATATCAATACGGTAATCGGTATTGTCATAGGTTATGAACTTTTCAACATAGAAAAATCTCAAGTCCATCTGGTTAAGAAATGGCAAAAGGGTATCAAGTGTTGCTTCACTCTCGATCTTTGTAAGTCCTACCCCGCCCCAGCCGTCTGTCGGCTTATAGACCATTTTATTCCATTTTTTCATAATACTTTTCAAGTGTTGGGAGTCATCTCTGTGACAAAGTTTAAAACTTGGTGTTGCAACACCATACTGTCTAAGCAGAAAGGATGTCTGGAACTTGTCTTCCGTCAGAGCAAAAGCATCATAGGAATTGATCATTGGCATCACACGGTTGAGTGCCTGGTAAAGAAACATTTGGTACTGTGTCTGTTCTCCTGCATTATAAGAGAAAAAGAGATCCAGTTTATCTAGTTTGAATTTATTATGAATGATATGTCCATTCTTTGCTACAGCATGTCGAAGATTGATATCTGTTATAGTCTCTATACCCCTCTCCTTAAGCTTTCTGACGATCCTCTCCTGAATCTTGTCACCGCCACCATTACCGTAGAGCCACATACCTATTTTTCTTGACATCCCTTATTCTCCCTTCCTATAATTAATCTCTTATTTTACAATAATTTACTAAAATATCTTCAGAGATAATCACAAAACGACAAGCATTTACGGAGTCAAAATGAGTAAGCAGAATTTTAACGAACTAAAACAGATCATAGAGATAAACTCCTGGACAAACAACAAAGAAGGGGTAGACAGAAATGGTGAGATCTTCGCTTACTGGATGCAGGCACTGGGATACTCTCTTACACGCTATCCCAGGGAAGAGATAGGTGACCATCTGCACTTTGTCTCATCACAGAAGGAAGGAAAAAAGCTACTGCTTCTGGGTCATCTCGATACAGTTTTTCCTCCGGATACCTTTGAAGCCTTCAGAGAGGATGAAGAGTGGATCTACGGACCGGGAGTATGTGACATGAAAGGGGGTAATTATGTAGCCCTTCAGGCACTTAGAAATGCGTATGAAAAATATGGTGAGATACATAACATCGATTTCCTTCTCGTCAGTGATGAAGAGACAGGCAGTGATGACAGTAAACATCTCTCTGCCAGACTGGCACACGACTATGACTACTGCATGGTCTTTGAAGCAGCAGGGATACATGATGAAGTGGTTACAGGAAGAAAAGGGGTAGGTACATTCTTCATAGATATCGAAGGTATAGCTGCCCATGCCGGAAACAATTACAGCAAAGGAGCCGATGCCAATCTTGAAGCGGCACACAAACTCTTACAGCTTGTTGCATTAACCGATCTGGAGAAAGAGACTACCGTCAATGTAGGCAAGATCACCGGAGGAATCGGTGCCAACACCATCTCCCCCCATGCCCAACTTACTTTTGAATTGAGATACACTAAAACCGATGAAAGAGACAGGGTCCTTAAAGCTGTAGATGAGATCGTTTCCCATTCACATGTGGAAGGTACAGAATCCGTACTCTCAGGAGGTATCCAAAGAGATGTCATGCAACCCTCCCCTGCACAGCAGACCTTCATAGACCATATCAATACACTTTGCAACATTGAACTGCCTACTGAAAAGCGAGGCGGTGTCAGTGATGCCAACATCATTTCATCCCAGGGTGTAGCTACCCTGGACGGATGGGGTCCTTACGGTGACGGTGACCACACCATACATGAGAGAGCTTCCAAGAAAAGCTTTTCTGAACGGATCGATCTGGTCACAGAAATATTTGAACACTTTTTAGAGGGGAATATATAGCCTTCTTATCAAAAATATTAAGATGTATTACTGAAACAGCCATAATATAGAAGATAATATGTTTTCAGGCTGCTTCTCTCGATCATTTCCGTTTATTATATGATTACAAAATCATAATTACACACTATTTTCTACACCCGTTTTATTTTTATTGCATACACTGCTTCATATCTTGCATGCTCTGTGCTTTTTGTACACACACTATCCCTTTTAGGCCCTGCTCTATAAATTTTAATGTCTCATTTTTTGTTTTTATATTCCACTCTCTAAAATCATCTTCCGGATCACTTATTTCTCCAGCCATTGCATCCATTTTGTGACTACATTCATTTGCTTCTTTAAGTATATCCGCATTACTAAAACACTCTTTACCAAAACGCAATGCCTTTCCTTCAGCCAATGCCTTTTGTTTAATACGGGGCAACATTGCTTCCATCATGGAATCAGCCATTTCTTTTTCCTGTGTTTTATTTGGACGCTGTCCCTCTTTAATGCCTGCATCTTTGGCAGCTACAGCCATTGCACTTCGCATCTCTGAGACTTCTTTTCCTATCTGTTCAGCTTTCAGTCCAGCCCGTTCATCCATAGCATCAAGTTTGCTTCTGTCCAACCTGTTACCCTCCATATCATAAATGGGAAACTCAGGGAGTTTAAAATCATCATTTGAGAGGGAAATATCAAATTCTGCTTTGGTCGCTACTTCTGTATTTTTGATTCCCATTACATCCATCTCGACCCTAAGCGGAATACCTTTATACATACACTGCTTGGTTCCCATCATATCCCATACATCACAGGTATACCCCAATACTTTGTCTGTACCGATCTTTTTAGCACCCATTTTTTTCATTATCTCTTCACCGGATTGCGTCATATTCTGTCCGCCACCCATAAGTACACCCATAGCCATACTCATATTTCCCATACGCATAATTCGTCTCTTATCAAAAGAAACGTTATAAACCATCCCCTTTTTCATATAGGTCATAGTATGTGTTTTAGTGATTTTTTTCTGTCCCATAATAGTTTGTTTTTCTATCTTGTTCTCTTCTGTAAGATTTTTGGCACCATTACTGTCAAAAACAACTCTTTTTTTACCAATGGTCTGTATTTTTGACCCCATGATCTCACCTGAACCTTTTATCTCATAAGTGATCTTACCGCTTTTAACCTCATAAAGTTTCATCTGGTTGGCACCGGCTGCCAATATACTGCTTCCTACAACTACCGATAAACCTGCTTTTACTATTGTCGTCATTCTCTTTTCCTTTTTTTATTTTATAAACATATCAAGATCTTCCATCACAGACGGATCAAGTTCTTCATCATCTGGACCCAGATCTATTTCTTCCTCTGTCGGTATATTCAGGATACCATCTGAAACACCTGTAACAGCCATTTCTACAGCTCTATATTCCCACTGAACACTTCCATTTGATGATTTAAAAATATCAATATTATCTGCACTTGCCAGCTCAAGTTCAATTTTATATTCAAAACTTAAGTCAAATTGGCTACTGCCTTCTCCTGTAAATCCATCATGCACTGATCTTACCTGACAGTTTTCTTTCTTTCCAAGCGGAATATTCTCTAAAACCACTAAAGCTGCTTCATCTTGCTTTTTATCATGATCTCTTCCAAAAGAAATACCGGCAAATCGTTGTGTCTCTCTTTAATAGGTATCTTTTTTTAATATATAACCTTTTTGTTCAAACTTTTTCATTTCTTCTCCCCCTCCCTTCTATAAAATCAATATACATTGATTTTACAATGAAAATGTGCCAAAAGTATGTCAAAACAGTATCTTGAACAATTTTTGATACAATTTCTATCTTTCATGCCCCTGTAAAAATATTTATCATCATTATGATCCTTTTTATATCATTTATTCAATACAGGGTATACAGATATTTTCCAAAAAGATGCCATCTCTATTTTGGAACGATCCAATATCTATATTTCCAATAATAATCTGTCACTTCTGGAAATAATCCATCAAAACCTTTTCAAACCATACCGTACATGAGAGAGCTTCCAAGAAAAGCGTTTCTGAACGGATCGATCTGCTCACTGAAATATTTGAACACTTTTTAGAGGGGAATATCTGATCTCATAACAGTGACAGATATACAGATCCGCCTTTACAGATACTTGATATCATTCCATACATAGTGCTATAATAAAAAGAAGGACAGGGAACTGTTCATCAAAACAGAAAACGTATAGAAAGGATGGTTGGAAGATGATTTTTGGTATATTTTACAAAATAGGTGTTATATCAGCGATAGGTATTGCTTTATCCGCTATGTTAGCAGCAGAAACTGATATATCTGATAAAGTGAAAAGCAGGATGATCAATCCTCAGCCTGAGCCTCCTGGGAAAGTCAAATAGAAGAAAAAGGGCTTTATTCTTCCACATTTGCCAATGTCAAAGCAAAAAGTACATTGACATCATGGTCCATTAAAACCTTTTGAGCCTCTTGGAGTGTAATACCGGTAGTAATGATATCATCTACAAGTATTACATCTATATTCCTCTTGCCTGTGTAAACAAAGTCACGTGGATGTTCCAGACGGTATTGTAGAGATCTTCCCGAATAGTTCACTCTGTTCCTTGCCATCAGTACACTATGCTGCGGTATTGAATATCTGGTTTTCATTGCCCGTGTAAGCAGTGCCGTATGCGCATAACCATTTTTGACATACTCATCTATACCGACAATATACACTTCTCTGTCATCCGCCTCTACGAATTCTTCAATGAACGGCCTCATGATCATTTTGCCTAAAGTTTTGTAGATACGGTACCCTTCCGGTTTATGTTTGGTATGAAGAAGTGCTTCCAGTGTAGAATATCTGAAGAAACTGATCACATCCAGTGTACCTACAGTACGCGTACTCATTGTCGGTACAAACAGCTGAGCTTTACAGTTCTTGCAGATAATTTCAAAGCTCAGTCTGGAACAGAAGAAACAACGCATAGATCAAATCATCCTTTTTGGCATACAGTAAAGCAGTGGTCCGTTTTTTTGCAGATTTTGAATGTATTTCATCAAAAGATTATAACACAAAGTAAAATGTATTCTCCACTGTAATGTATGATATCAATATCAAGACATTTTTGATATACTCACATTATTAAAAAACCATTATACCTAATTTGATATACTTATATTATCAAAAAACAATTATGCCTAATGTGCAATTTCAAACAACATATTATCCAAGGATCAAAGATCAAACATTTAACACAAACAAAACTTATCATAGCTACAAGTATATTTCTGGTACTTTTTGACAATTACTCCTTTTTTAGAAATACGCTTGAAGTCTACCCTGCCCACCCCAATAATATAGGCTTTCTCATCTCTCTAGGCTTGGTTTTGGCTGCATTCATAACCCTTTTACTGACCCTGATAAATTCAAAATGGACCACAAAACCTGTTTTGATCACTGTTTTGCTTATCTCCTCACTGACCAACTATTTTATGAACAGTTATCAGATCGTGATCGATGACAGTATGATAAGAAATATGCTGCAGACGAATCTGAATGAATCCATGGACCTCTTTACACTTAAACAGGTTTTATATTTCTCCCTGCTCGGTATCCTTCCCTCTTATCTGATCTACCGGTCAAACATACAATACAGAGGTATAAGAACAGAGCTCTTTGCAAAAATAAAAGTAATATTGATCTCTCTTGTCATTATTGCAGGTTGTATCTTTATGTTCAGCAAACATTACACTTCATTTTTCAGAGAGCATAAGCCGTTAAGATTCTCCACCAACCCGACGTATTGGATATACTCCATAGGCAAATATACCAATAAGACATTCAACAGCGGACCGATCATTGTCCAGCCTCTCGGAACAGATGCAAAAGTAATCAGAACGGATGACAACCGTACAAAATTGGTGATCATGATCGTCGGTGAAGCTGCAAGAGCTGACCATTTTTCTTTAAATGGTTACAAAAAAGAGACCAATCCTCTTCTCAAAAAAGAAGATATCATCAACTTCCCGAATATGTACTCTTGCGGAACATCCACCGCAGATGCAGTACCTTGTATGTTCTCTGTCTTTGACCGGTCGGACTACAGCTATAAAAAAGGTATCACAAATGAGAATGTTCTGGATGTTCTGAATCATACAGATGATATTTCCATTTTATGGAGAGACAATAATTCTGATTCCAAAGGTGTTGCTTTAAGGGTACCCTATGAAGATTACAGAACTGCAAAGACCAATACGATCTGTATTGAAGGTGAATGCCGGGATATAGGAATGCTGGTCGGACTTGACAGCTACATAGAAGAGCATAAAGATAAAAATATTCTGATCGTGCTTCATCAAATGGGAAATCACGGACCGGCCTATTACAAAAGGTATCCAAAAGCATTTGAAAAATTCACACCGATATGCGCAACAAATCAAGTGGAAGAGTGTACACAGGAAGAGATATCCAATACCTATGACAATGCCCTTCTCTATACCGATTATTTTTTATCTGAAGTGATCAAATTTTTAAAGCAATACGATACATCCTACAAAACCGCCATGATCTATATGAGCGATCACGGAGAAAGTCTGGGGGAGAATGGTGTATATCTTCATGGCCTTCCCTACTTTATGGCTCCTGATGCCCAAATTCATATTGGCTCTGTAATGTGGTTCAATGATGAGATGAAAAAAGAGATCGATCTGGACAGAGTAAAGAACCTTAAAGACAAAAAGTATTCACAGGACAATCTTTTTCATACACTCCTGGGAATATTCAATGTAAAAACAGAAATCTATAAGAGAAAGATGGATATCTTGCATCCTTAAGAGAGCTGTATTTGGCTATGTGATCTGAGCAAGTGCTTCAAGTGCTCCCATAGGCAATGCGATCTCTGCCCCGAAACTCTCTCTGGGATTAATGCGTATGAGAGGGACTTCAAATCTTTTGGCTATCTGTTCAGAAGTATTCCTTACTGTCGGTACTGCAGTCCCTGCACCTATTTCAACAATGGCCAACCGGCCACCCTCTTCCTGTATCCTGTCCATCCATGATACCAGTCTCTCCCTCTGTCCATCGGTGCGGGCATACTCCCAGCCAAAATCCCCGAACATCAGTATATTCGGTCTTGCCATCGCCGTACAGTAAGGACAGGAAGGCAACGGTTCTTTTGCCTTGAAGCCCTCTTCTATTTCAATGAAAGTATCATCAGCACTCCAGAGTATCCCCTGACAATTATCGATACATTGCAGGAAATGTATGGAACCGTGACATTCCATCACCTGTTCCTCTTTAAATCCTGATTTTTGAAACTGTCCATCTACATTTGAAGTAAAGACAAAAGTTCCATATTTTTTAGTATTAGTGAGTTCAAGGAGCTTTCTGTATCCTTCATGAGGTACCGTATCACGGTAAAGATGAAGTCTGTGTCCATAAAAAGCCCAGGCAAGTTCCGGGTCTGATTCAAACCATTCCGGATTTGCCATTTCTTCAAACTTCAATCCCAGTTCCTCTGCCTTGGGATACGCCTTCCAGAACCCTTCTGTGCCCCGAAAGTCAGGCAAGCCGCTATCCACTCCCATCCCCGCTCCTGCAGTGATAAAAACAGCATCTGCTTCCTGTAAAAGTTGTTTGGCTTTTTGAAGATTTTCTGTAATATTCATAGAAAGATTATAACATATCCGAAGAGCTTCCTGACTTTCTCTGTCTGAGGATCTCCATCTAAACCCCGTTCTTTCTAATCACTACCATATTCTTTCCGTTGTCTCCTACGAATTCACACCCGTACTGTTCATACAACACAGCAAAGGTACAGGGCGAAAAAAAGACAGTATGTGTAGGATCCTGATGAAAGAATAAACATTCTTTGTTGGTACAGACAAAGAACTGATGCAACTCATTAAACCTGATATCAAAAAACTTAGAACTGATAAAGAAGAGTATAGTCTATTTAATTAAGCGATCCTCTCAAGCTTTCACTTGAGAGAAGAAGCATTTTATTTTTTACAGTCAATATATCGGAAACTATCACAACCTGGAGCGTTACATATCTGTCCTGTTCTCATGATCTTTGTGTAACCTACATTATTTTCCTTTTTAAATCCTAATGCTCCTTTAGGATAACCTCTCGATCTACAAAATTCATTTGCCGATTTAGTACCACAATTACTAGCCCATGTATAGCACCAATCCAACGCTACACCTTGATATTTTGGTCTTACAAAACGCTTATAATTTGATTTTCTACATTTAATAAATTTAAAACTATCACACCCTGGAGAGTTACAGATCTGTCCTGTTTTCATAATACGCGTATAGCCAATATCTGCTTCTTTTTTAAAAGATACTGCTTTCCCATAGCCCCTTGCTTTACAAAAATAATCTGCAGCAGGCTTACCACACCCGGCAGCCCAGGTTTTACACCAGTCAAGCGCAACTCCACCTACTTTAGGATGTGTGATTACAACAGTATTTCCTGCAGTTGCAGTAGACATCACCCCAAGACCCATAACTATGAACATCACTATCATTAACTTTTTCATTACGGTGTTCCTTTTACATTTGATTCAAGAATAAATCTAAAAGCTTTTTATAAAATGCTCTACTCATCTACGATCCATTCAATCATACATGTTTTCTAAACACCCTATACCTTGGTATGCCATATAAATTTTATCTATCCACACCTCTCTTGACTATAATACAAATTGTATTAAACCAATATAAAATACATTTATTGAAAAAAGCTATCATGATGGTAATAATCTCTTTTTCATAACCACCATATTCTTCCTGTTGTCTCCAACAAATTCACAACCAAATTTCTCACATAACACCCTAAAAGTCTCAGCTGTAAAAAATACAATATGTGTGGGGTCTTGGTGATAGTACCACTTTTTAAATGCCTCTGTATCATTAGGATGGAACTGTGTTTGAAGGGCCAAATAACCACCCTCTTCCAATCGTTCCAATAAGCTCTCAAATACAACTTTAGGTTGATGCAGGTGTTCAAAAACTTCCGTAGATACAATCAGTTCATATTTTTTATTATTCTTCAGGGTATCAGGATGGTATATAGGATCATAGTAGTCACATTTCATCCCTTTGTCAGCTAGCATATTAGCCAATAGAGAGCTGGCACCACAGCCAAAATCCAATGCTGTTCCAGATTTTCCGACCAAAGGTAAAGTAAAGTCTAAAAAACGCTGAAAATACGCCTGGTATCCTGCATCTTCTTCATTATTCTCATGAAGGTTATAGCGTTCTTTTTGTGCTGTGAAATCTTGATAACATTCCGGTGACTTGAAAATGTATTGGCACGGTTTACAGCGATAATAAGTAATATTTGTCTTTTCATGCACAAATGACAGTGTCGGTTTATCACAAATATGACAGTTCATTTTTACCCCTTTAAAACTAATGTTATGTTACTATTTAATCAATTAATGCAAGGACGATTTTAAGATGAAAAGAAGAGATTTCATAACATCAACAGCACTGGGTGCTTCAGCTTTAGCCCTCAGTGCCTGCCATAGGGCCGAAGAGAAGAGTGAAACTGGCTCAGTGAACATCAACCGAGGGAAAAAAGTCACACTTAAACTGGCAACCTCCTGGCCGGCACATTTCCCCATCATGGGAACAGGAGTCGATACCTTTGCCAGGCGTTGTTCCGAACTCAGCGGAGGAAGCCTTGAGATCAAAGTCTTCGCTAAAAACATCCTTGTCCCGGCAATGCAGGTCTTTGATGCCACTTCTGCAGCACAGATAGATGCATTTCATTCAGGTGTTTACTACTGGAAAGGTAAAAACCCTGCATTTTCCATCTTCGGTGGGATGCCTCTGGGACTGACCAGTGAAGAGATGATCACCTGGATGAAGTTTGGCGGAGGGTATGAACTCTGGCGTGAGATGTACGGTAAGTTCAACCTCTATCCTCTCATCGGCGGGACGACCGGGCCCCAAATGGGTGGTTGGTTCAAAAAAGAGATCAACTCACTAGCTGACCTAAAAGGACTTAAAATGCGTATTCCCGGTCTGGGCGGAGAGGTCATGAAAAAACTGGGTGTGAACCCTGTACTGCTTCCTGCCGGAGAGATATACACTTCCCTGGAGCGTGGAACCATAGATGCTACCGAATGGGTCGGTCCTGCTCTTGACAGTATGATGGGCTTTGCAAAAGCAGCACCCTACTACTATACGGGCTGGCATGAACCAGGTTCCATCCTTGAGATCACTTTCAACAAAGCCAGATGGGAAAAGCTAAGCAAGGAACACCAAGCCATCATCACAGCAGCTTCTGAGGAGATGACAGGCAATATGCTACAGGAATTCCGCTATAAAAATGCCAAAGCCCTGCAGGAGCTTCCTAAAAATGTACAGATAAAGACTTTCCCGAAAGAGATGATGGATGCGGCTAAAATTGCACTCAGAGAGGTCTTATCGGATGAGAGTGCCAAAAGCAGTGACTTTAAACGTGTATTGGAAAGTTATGAAGCGTTTGTAAAGATCAACAAGCCTTGGGATGATATCAGTACAAAAAATTTCTTAGAGATCAGAGGGTAGCCCTCTGTACTTTTTTACGTATCCCAGAAAGGAAGCAGGAACTCCAACTGTTCTTCAGTAAGAACAGCCATACTCTCTTTAAGGCATTTAAGCTGTACCATCGTAGCCTTCACCTTGAGTTCGGCAGCTTCTTCTACTTTAGGCTTGATCTTCTCAAGTGATTCTTCATCCACCATTGCTTCAATGATCTCCGCTTCCAGAACCTGAAGCTTTTGTTTGATCTTCTTCACCTTGGAAAGTGTCTCTTTTCTAACAACGAGAAGCTTCTCTTTCTGCTCATCCGTCAAACCGAGTGCAGCCTTGTCCCAAGTGACCAGAAGCAGTTTGGTCAAGTGAGGCAGTGCTTCATTGTTTATGAGGAACGGTGAGTTTTGCAGTGCATTCATCTTGCCGTTTGTCAGGATCTCTTTGATCATCTTTACAAACCCTGCATTCGGGTAAGCAGCTATCATATACTCAGCTATGCTCTCCAGATCTTCAGGAGAGACTTTTCCTTTAAGAGACGGCATCACCCCGAACTTTTGTACTTTATTGGACTCACATACAGACTTCGATGCTGAAGGGTTCTGTACATAATCTACGATGAATGCTTTCATCTTCTTTTCATCTCTCATCGTATCTTTCATATGGAACATCACTGCATCCATCGCAGGTGCTTTAAGTTCCGGGATCATCTCCGGTGTAGGAGATGTCAGCATATGGCATGAGGCACAATGGGTCTTTATGAGTTCAGCTCCGCTGCTTGCAAAGACCATTGTTCCTGCTGCAGTCAGAAGTAGTACTATTTTCTTCATTAATTTGTTTCCTTAAAATAAAAATATAAATTATTATAATAGTTTAATGTTAATTTTATGTGAACTATTATTCTTTAAGTATAATTCTCTCAATGCTACATAAGATAAAAATTGTTTAAACATTTATCTTATGTACCAATAATAACTTTTCTAATTCTAATAATGAGGTAATATGCTCTTTTTTAATATTCAGCTCTATATAGTCTAATATTATCAGATCGTTTGACTCTGATAGTAACTCTTTAAAGAGAGAAAGATCTATCGATATCTTCTTATTTGTCACTATAACAAAGTCATCTCCGTGTAACCTAAAAATAAAACTATCTTTATAACGCTTACGAAGTAAGTTAGCCACTGCTTTTAAAAGCAGGGCTCCTTTATCCCATCCGTATTTATCGTTATATACTCCAAAATTATGAATAAAAAGAACATTTATAAATTTTGCTTTTTTACTGTTATTATTTTGAATTAAAAATAGATCCAGATAGGTTTTATTATAAACACTTGTGATCTGGTCTTCAAAATAGAAAGCAAATTTTTTCTTTTCCATTTCTGTTGCAGGGAGTTGAACAATATTTTCATCTAAAGTCAAGTCTTTGAAAACTTCAATAGCGACTTTTGCTACTTCAGGATGAAACTGAATACCAGAAAATCTATCTAACTCTTCAAGAGCACTTGTAAGGCTCATTTTAGGCTTATATATACGATTGGTCGTCATGGCATCAAAGGCATCTGATATGATCATAATACGAGCCAATAGTATAATTTCATCCTCTTTTAGACCATTGGGATAACCTTTCCCGTCATATCGTTCATGATGTTGAGCTATGATTTTTGAATGTTCTTTGTACATGGGGATCTTACTAAGCATTTTTGTTCCGGTGATCACATGCTCTTTGATAATAGAAAATTGAAGCTCATCCAATTTCCCGGGATTTAACAGCACTGCATCTGGAGTTTCTATTTTGCCAATATCGTGCAAGATACCTGCTCTGTAGATAAGATCACACTCCTCTTTTGAGTAATTCATATGCTCTGCTATGAGTTTGGAATATTTTGCCACTCTTAAAGAGTGACCACCTGTATATGTATCTCTTTTTTCGACTAATTCTACTAACGAGAGGAGAGTTTGTTCATAATTATCTATTTTTTCTCTCTGAAGTACAAGATTTTGAGCAGTTCTCTGCTCAACCATCTCCTCAAGTTTTGTTTTATATCTTTCATTTTCATGCAGCATATTAATTCGACTTACCACTTTGTACAGAACACTGTTGATCTTATCGAAGTTTATTGGTTTTACAATATAGCCGTTAACCTCCAATTCAATTGCTTTCATTAGGTAAGAAACTTCTGAAAATGCTGTTGTGATCAGGATCTCCTGACCTGGATCTTTCTCTCTTATCGCTTTTATCATCTCCAAGCCGTTCATATTTGGCATTTGGATATCTGTTATAATGATATCATACTTGTTTTTATGAAATTTTTCTAAACCTGATTTCCCGTCTTCTGCTGTATCTACATGTACAAATATAAGTTTTAAATAGGCAGATAAACTCTCAAGAAGCGCTTTATCATCCTCTACATATAAAATAGAAATATTTGAACTAATTGTTTTTAATTGTTTAAGTATTGACATTATCTATTTTCTTTTATCTTTGGAAGTTCAATATAAAAACAGGCATTTTCCTCATCGCTATCCCAGTACAGTTTTCCATCTAAATACTTTGAAACTATAATGCTTGACATATATACCCCCAGTCCCGTTCCATTTTTAGATTTTGTGCTAACATAGGGTTGTCCAAGTTTATCTTTTACAGATGGGGCTATCCCACCACCGTTATCACAGATTCCAAGTATAATTTTATTTTTTTTCTCATCTAGATTTATATTAATAACTCCATGTTCAGGATTGTGTTCTTTGATGGCGTCTTTTGCATTATTTATTATATTGATAAGTACTTGAATAAGCTGATTTGGATAGATAAGAATCTCTATATTTCTATTTTGCGGTAATTGTAGACTTATATTGTTGTTTTGGAGTGACTTTTGCATAAGTGTCAGTATTTGATTAAATATTGCATCAAAAGAAATCTTCTTTTTTGTTTTATCCGGCTTAAAAAAGTTCCTAAAGTCATCTATAGTTTGGGATAGATAACTTGTTTGTTTATCAAGTGTTTTTATGTACTCTTCAATATCTTCAGGTTTCACCTCTCCATCTAACTCCAACTGTGCATGCATATTGTTTGCAGTCATCGATATGACACTTAGGGGTTGTCTCCACTGATGTGCTATCATCGCAAGCATGTCTCCCATAGCGGCTTGGCGAGACTGTGCTATCATAAGCTCCTCTTTATTTTGTAATTCTGTTATATCAACTATAGCGGTTAAAACAACTCTTTTATTCTTTTCATTCGTTTTATGAAGCATAATCGAGTTTAAGATACCAACTCTTTTTTCCCCGGAACTAGTAACAATAGTATGTTCTATTTTTTCTATTTGTCTACTTTTAAATGGCTTTTCAAAAAACTTTTGTGCTTCTTTTTTGTCTGTAGGAGAATAAAGATGCTTTATTAAAAAGTCTATATCTAAAATCTCCTCTTTTGCATAACCTATAGTTTCACTAAGGACTTTGTTTACCATGATTATTTTACAATCTTCATCATATAACATAATAGGGATAGGGGTAAACTCTATAATATCTCTAAGTTCCGATCGTTCAAGCTCTATTTGGTACATCAAAAGTTTTTTCTCAGTAATATCCCGAATAACTTTTAAAATATACATTGGTTTTCCAAGGTCGTTTTTAAGTAAAACCACTCCAACATTGACCCATACTATTGAGCCATTTTTATGAACATATCTTTTTTCTAAATGATAGCTGTTCAACTCATCATTTAAAAGAAATTTTAACATCTTCGTTTCGTTATTTATATCATCTTTATAGGTTACATCAGCGATAGATAGTTTTTGAAACTCTTCTTTTGTGTATCCCAATAGATTTGATAAGTACTCATTTGTATCTATCCACATCCCTTCAAGTGAGACATGGGCGATCCCTATATTTGCTTCCTCAAATGTTAATCTATATAAATTTTCCTGTTCAAAAAGTTTTTTTGACAACTCCTCTTCATTACTTATATCTATACCTGATGCTACAACCCCTGTTATATTTCCATCTAAATCTTTTATAAGACTGTTTGTCCAGGATATGAGGTGTTCATGTTTGGAGTTGTCTATGATAATGTTCTTATAGTGAGAAACAGATGCTACTTTTCTGTTAACAATGTTGTTAAACACATTTTTAACCTCATCTTTAATATTTTCCGGAATAAAGTTATCAAACCAATTTTTGCCTATGATAGAATCATGTTCTACCCCTAGTAGTTTGGCCCCCTGTTCATTGATCATAGTTATATTTCCATCCAAATCCAATGTCATAACTATAGTTCCGAGTGTTTTCATAAAAATATCAGAGAGTTGATGCTCATGATCTGCTGTTCTTTTAAATCTATTTTGCTCTGTAATATCATGAAAAGATAAAACGGCACCAGTGATTCTTCCATTTTCAATGATAGGATTTTGTGCTACTTCAACTTCAAATGATGTTCCGTCTTTTCTCCAGAACAGATCTTCGCTTCTAGATGATTTACCATTTTTCAGTGCACGATGCAAGCTGCACTCTTCAAAAGGACAGTAACTTCCATCAGTTTTAGTGTGATGCCAAAGTTGATGTCCGTTCTTACCTATGAGTTCATCTCGAGAAAAACCAAGCATTTTAACAGCAACATCATTGACAAAGGTGTGATTTCCATCTAAATCCAAACCCATCATTCCATCTAGTGTAGAGTTTAATATAAGAGATAGTTGTTGTTTTAGTTTTTTGATATTCAGTATAGATGTCTGAAGCTCCTCATTTGAGCTTTGAAGCTCCTCATTTGAAGTTTCAAGCTCCTCATTTGAAGTTTCAAGCTCCTCATTTGAACTTTGCAACTCTTCATTTGAACTTTGCAGCTCCTCATATAACAGTTGCATATTTTCTCTATTTATTTTTTCCTGATCCAAAAGTAAATAATTTTCTTTTTTTATCTCTTGAAGTTGTGTAGTTAAACTCTGAACCATTAACGATTCATCTGCTAATATTGTCTTATCTGAATTAAATTCCAACTCTGCAGCACTTAATGTCTGGAAATATAATAACAACAGAGAGTTATCGCTTGTATCATTGAAAGGATGAGCAATCACTCTTACAAATATATTATTGGAAGAGTTTAATGTTACTTCTATGAATTTTGTACTCTCTGTTTTATTAGATTCAAATGCACGGGCAAGCAGGAGTGTGACATCATAACGAAGTGATTCATCAAGATTTTCCAAGATATTAAGCGTTACAAATCCATCTGAAAGATGTACAAATGGAAGTTCCCCTTTTTTGTAAACTATAGAGTAATCTTTATCGACCAATATACACTCTGGTGCAAAAAAATCAAAAATCTTTTTAGAGATTTGATCCTCAATAGTCAAAGTTTGCGTTTTATTTACTTGAAGCGGTTTAATTTTATCGTTTTGTTCAAGATGCTTTGAAAAATAGTGACTAGAGATTTTAGGTGGATTTTTCAGTTTCTCTTTTTTATAGATTTTATGTTCAGCATCAACTACTAAAAAATATTTGATACTAAGCAAAGTTGATTCAGATGAGCCTAGAAACAGGACTCCATGCTCTTTAAGTGAATAGTGAAAGAGAGTAAATATCTCCTGTTGGGTTTCAGGTAAAATATATATCAAAAGATTTCTGCAACTGATAATGTCTTGATTTATAAATGGTGGATCACTTAACAAGTTGTGATGTGTAAAAACAATCTGTTCTCTTATAGATTGTATGACTTTATAGCCCTCATGTGTTTCTACAAAATACGCATCAAGCAGATCTTTGTTCATATTTTTTAAAGCGTTTTTAGAATAACAAGCTTTGCGGGCAACCTCTAACGCTTCATCATCAATATCTGTAGCAAATATACGGACATTAAAACTTCTTTTTAATCGCTTAGAAATTTTTGAGATTAAAATACCTAATGAGTAAGCTTCTTCACCACTTGAACAAGCAATTGACCAAATTCTCAGTTCATAGTTCTGTGGTTTATCTTTTAAGTATGAAAAAAGTTCATTTTCCAGTGCATCAAATGACTCTTTATCTCTAAAAAAAGCTGTAACTCCAATGAGAATATCTTGATATAGCAGAGTAACTTCTTCAGGACACGTGTTAATATATTCAAGATACTCTTCCGGTGTTTTAGTGTTTACAAGCAACATTCTTTTATTTATACGACGCATTATCGTGTCATTTTTATATTTGTCTATATCTAAGTTTCTGTATTCTTGTAAAATTTTTCTAATTGACTTAAGTGGATTTACTCTAATAGAGTTTTGGTCATATTGCTTATCAACAACAAAAGAAAAAAGAAATTCCGCTATCTGTTCAATATCCAGCACATGATCAATCTGTTGGGAATCGATTGCATTTTGAGGCATACTTTTATAGTGTGCCTCATTGGGAGATTGTGCTATCGTTACACCACCGTATTCTTTGATCTTTTTAATTCCAACTGTTCCATCATCTCCTGTACCTGTCAGAATGATACCAACACAATGGTCTTTTTTATAAAGAGCCAAAGACTCAAACATCGTATCAATTGAAGGGGTTAACATACCAGGTGCTTTAGATATATTTTCCAAATGCAGATGATGATCTTTATAAACAAGATTGCAGCCTGACGGAAGGATATAAATGTGATTGCCTGAGAATTTACACTCTTGAGTTGCTTGCAAGACAGGGATAGTTGTAAAACGGGAGAGAATTTCTGCCAAAGAACTTTTTTTGCTTGAATCCAGATGTTGAGCTATGATATAAACATAACCCATATCAGTAGGAAGTTTACCAACCAGTTGTTCCAAGGCATGAAGGCCTCCGGCACTAGCACCAATACCTATGTAAATAGTCCCCTGCATTTTAACACCCTTTAAAGCATGACCGACATGCACATCAATAACGATTAGTATATCTTTATTATCCTTAACAATATTTCAACTTTAGCAAAGTTTGTCGAAAATCAATTTCTATATTCATTCGCCTGTTTCAGAATGATATTACACAGTGCGATATCCACATCAAAATAACTGACATACTTTCTATCTAACAATAGTTTTAAGATTGGTTTATGTTCAAATTACTCTATGTATTACAGCTTGAAGAAACTGTGAAAGAACTTCCATTTCCAGTCTCAGAAAGGTGTAACTAGAAAAAATGTTTTAATGTTGATTTTATGTGGACTATTCCACTTCAACATGCAGAATTCTTGTATCACTTACAATGTCAAATCTGTCGATCCCCTCAGACGGGAGGGTAAGTATGATGGTGTTATTGTCGATGAAGCGGATGTCCATGCTGTATGGAAATCGTATATCCTTTAAAATATCATGAGGGTCAAGGGGACGGAAATAGATCACATGGCTTTTACCTGATGCAAGATGCAGACTCCCTTCTTTTTGGGTAACAGTATGCAATGTCTCTATAGGTTTCTGCGTATGAAAATGCCATATGAGTGTTTCCTGTTTCGCTTTTAGAATATACTTGACCTCTACACGATACTCAGTATCATATTCAAGTCTATGCAGAGGGAACAGTGCATACTGTTTATTTGTGAATTGTTTATGCGGATCATTGCTGCTGTCCATTAAACGGACATCCGTAACTTCTTCTCCCCTTTCTGTATAGAGTTTGAAAGAGTCCATTCTTACACCATGGAAAAAATGGTCATTGAACTCGACGCTGATGGGAAACCCGCTTACTTCATAGTCCGGAAGAGGGTCAGGCACTTCAGCGTAGAATGCAGGCGGAATCTCTTTTTGTCCGTCATAAGGATAAAGAATGATCCTGGGATTGTTTCGTTTGTTATAGTTCAATGCACCATAGAACTCTCTCTCTTTTATACGTTTATCACTCTCTTTACAGACTTTGTAAATATATTTTCCGCTTCCCCTGAAACTCTTGCCTGAACAGAGTCTGTCTATCTGACTGTTGCCCATGACATAGACAAAAGCACTCTTGTCAGTCTCTTTTGCATCCTGTGTGACTCCGACACCTATTTCATCTATACCGGGATTTAAAAAACCGAATCTATGATAGATCGCAGAGAAGAGACCATCTACCGAACTGTGTGCACTGTTATTCTTGGTAGAAAGGTTTTCAATGACCTGTGAAGAGTGATACCCTGCATGAAAAGCCCGTTCTGCAGGAGTCCTGCCTGTAAAATATTTTGCTCCTTCTCTCTCTTCATGTCCGAATGCATTGTTGGACACAAGATAGTCGGCATGTGCCTGTGCAGCAGCCTGCAGTCTGTCATCCTCTTCAAGCCTCTGCATCTGCATGGATTCACGTATGCTGTTCAGGTATGAACGCGCTTCCATTTTCTCATAAGGTATATCCATAGGCAGTGCCTGTTTTACGATCACTTCTTTGGGAGTGCTGTTGACTTGATGTTCTGCAAATTTCCAGAACAACATTGCTGCAAACAGGACAATGACCATAAAACTTAAACGCATCTGATTCTCCTTCTCTGAGAAATTATCATATCGGAAGTATGCTTAATGGCATGGCCGTTCAGTATGACATCTGCACAACCGTTATATTCTCTCCAACCCTTAAAACAGATCGCTGAATGGTAAGAGAGTCTCGGGTCATCCAACGGTAAATTAGATTTTATTTTGAGTTTGGATTGAAATAGGCATTACACCTTGGAAAGGTGTAAAGAGAGAAGTTTGATGATCTTGTACGGAAGCCAACGGAAGCCAGTAGTTATATCATCTTCCTTGTACATTTGGCCAATCATCCACCGGCCATGGTCTTTCATTTGTATTGAAACCTACATACGCTACCAGTTGTTTGGCATATTCTGCCATATCCTCTGTAAAATGCAACAGCTTCTTATTTGGCTCACCAATCAGCCAACTGTAGATAAACTGCGTAAATGCAATAATAAATAACACCATGGAGATGAACCGGCCTATGATCAGATACAAAATAGTATAAAGTACTCTTTCCCAACCTGCTTTAGGATACTGGTCTATTTTTACTTCTTCCATAACTATGATCTCCTTTTTAGTTGATTATATCAGATTTCATCCAAATATGGCAGTTCAAGTATATCAATATCCTATAACATTGGCCGATATGTATCCGGATATGTTTGAGAAATTGGGAAAGGTTTAGACTCTTGATCTATTGGCACATACAGTGTGGTAACGAGTAACGTGTCAACCAAACATGCTTTTAGCTAGCAGTAGCGTTGCAAATGCAATAATGATAAATGCACCAAAAAAGTTTCTGTAAAATTTGTTATTGATCATAGTGGATATAATAGTTCCTGCCAATACAGCAATAATCAAAAAGCCGTAAAGTATGAACATCAAGGTAACGACATTCTGCGGAAGCTCCATCGGTTTTTCATCTGGGAGTACAAAAGTCTGCAGTCCTATGGCTACGATCCAAAGGTAGATCAATACTGAAAAGAAAGCTGTCCAAAATAAAAACTGTATTTTACCACTTCGTATGAGCATCTGTTATCCTTTCCCATATTTTAACGTATGAAAGCAGATAAATATTTTAAAGCTTTGCACAAAAATAACTATGTATTAATAAAATCATTCTATAATGCTACTTTATAAAATTCATAAGGAGATTTTATCATGAAATATGCTGCACCTTTTAAGATGAACAAAGAAGACAGTGCAATTACCAAAGTTTTAGGAAAAGCCAAATATTTCGGCATCTACGATGATGCTACCAATCAACTCGAAGTCATAGAAAACAAAGAGACTGGTGGTCCGGCCATATTTACTGAACTCAAGAAAGCTGATGTAGATGTCGTTCTTACACCTCATGCAGGTCCCGGAGCGGTGAATGCCGCCACTCAGTTTGGTATCAAGCTGTTCTATTGCAGTGATGAGAGAAAACTGCTTTTAGAAGCAGTCAAAGAGTTCCAGGAAGGAAAATATCCCCAGATCACTGCTGAGAATTTTCAGCAGTTTCATTAAGTATAATGATTTCTTTTCTCGTTACGTCTCTCCCGAGACTGTGAAAGAACCTAAAATTCACCCGTCTCAAACCCCTAAAACAGTATAATAGATATACACAAGAAGCATAAATTGGGTATATCTATGAGCAATATCTATAAACAAGGTCTTAACCGTAAACAACAACAATTTTTTCCACCAAGCATCGATGAGTATGTCAGCCAAGATAATCCAGTAAGAGCGATAGAGGATTATGTAGAGCTATTGGATATGGTAGAGCTTGGATTTACCAAAGCTGCACTTGGTAGTGCTGATGGGCAACCAGCCTATCATCCAAAACTCCTTCTAAAAATCTATATCTATGGTTACCTCAATAAAATAAGAAGCTCCAGAAAACTAGAGAGTGAGATAAAAAGAAATATAGAGATAATGTGGCTGTGTGCAGGGCTTACTCCAAGTTATAAGACTATAGCTGATTTCAGAAAAGAGAATGCTAAAGCATTAAAAAAAGTCTTTAGAGAATTTGTACTACTGCTTAAAGAGTTAGACCTTATTACAGGTAAAGTTGTAGCTGTAGATGGAGCATTTCTTAGAGCCAATGCATCTAAAAATCAACTTCTACTAAAAAAGAATCTGCAAAAAGATATTGAAGCAATAGATAGTAAAATAGAGAGCTATTTAAAAAATTTGGAGTTTGAAGATGCAAAAGAGAAGAGAGAGCAAATACTCAAACCTCTCTCCAAAGATAAACTTCAGACAATGAGAGAGAAAAAATCTAAACTTGATAAAGATTTGGCTCTGCTTGAAGAGATGGGAGTTACACAATACAATAGAACAGACCCTGATGCAAGACTCATGAGAAAACCAGCCCATAACCTAATGGCATACAATTCTCAGATCGTAGTAGATAACAGTTTTAAATTTATTGTTGCTACAGATGTAAGTTCAGAAAATAATGACTATGGAAAGCTACACGCTATGGCACTGCAAACAAAAGAGATAACCCAACAAGATGATCTTACTATTATTGCAGATACAGGATACTACAGTGCTAAAGAGTTATCTAAATGTAAAGATGATAAGATAAAAACATGTGTAGCTATCCCAAACAAACAAAGCAAAGCTAAAAAGGATGGTTACTTTACTCAAGATGATTTTACATACAATGAAGCCAAAGATTGCTTTATCTGTCCAAACAATAGAGAGTTACACAAAAGCCCATCATTCAATACTAAAAAAGATGGCACTAAATACTACTTCTATAGAGCAGGAAGTAAAACATGTAATAGCTGTCCACTAAGAGATAACTGTATCCCACCAAAAACAGCATATAAAAGGGTTTCTGCCTCTGAGTATTTTAAAATCATACATGAGCATAAACAGATGATGCAAACCAACAAAGCCAAAGAGCAGATGAAGCTAAGAGCTTCATTAGCAGAGCATCCCTTTGGCACTATCAAACAAACATTGGGTTGGAGTCACTATCTTCTAAGAGGTCAAGAGAAAGTTTCTAGTGAGAATGCTCTGATCATGTTTACCTATAACTTTAAAAGATTACTCAATCTCATAGGGATAACTCTGTTTAAAAAACTTATTATTGCCATAAAAGAAAGAAATATAGCAGCTATAAGAGCAGAAATAGAAGAGTATATCGCTCATTTTAGGCTTAAATTGGTCTATTTTTTAAATTTTAGAGGATTAGATTGGTTAAAGCCGAAAGGCTTGAAAATATTGGCTTGATTGAGAAGTCTGAAAGAGAGGTTCTTTCACAGTCTCTCCCGAGGCGTAATGCATCTGCAATTTAATATATAAGCAAGAATCCATCGCTAGATGGGAATACAGTCTCTGGTCACCCAACGGTGAATTAGATTTTATTTTGAGTTTGAATCGAAGTAGGCATTACACCTTGGAAAGGTGTAACGAGAAAAACTCGTTCCAATCCGTCCTTGGTGGGAGTGAATACTCAAAGCTATACATACAACTAATATTTATCATATATATTCCCACGCAGGAACGATGGGAACGAGAATAAAATATGGCATATTCTCCCCCTATTCGTTAGGCACTAACCATCAATAATGTTTTTCAATTCTGGAAATGAATCAAGTAAATCTAATTCATTTCTAGTTGCTAGTTTAATTGTTTCTCTAGCATTTTTTATCCGAGATAACATCGGCATAACAATTTTATTACCATGTTTAATAAATGATTCTAAATCTGTTTTTGATGTTGGTATCTTGTAGCCTTTTCTACTTGATGCAATAAGTATTCCCATATCTCTTAAATTTCCTATTACTTTTGTCCTAAAATATTCTTCTTTAATATTTGAATCTCGTGTTTGATTTAAATGATTAAATATTTCATGTGTTGTAATATAACGAGGTTTATAGACTGCTTCTTGGTAAATTAGTAATAATTTTAAAAAGTTAATTTGGTCAGTATCTTTCTGTTCTGTCCCTTTTGCAGTATCTAAAAAATCATTTATACGTCTTAGACTAACCTCAGCAATTGTTGGATCAAAATTATCATCAATATCTGAAAAATCATAATTTTTAAAATTATATTTTTGAGGAAACATTCTTACACTACTTATTTTTGGCTGTAGTATTTTTAGAAAGGTATTACTCTCATTTGATTTTTTAGTCGCATCATATACGTGCCCAAGAGTGCCAGCAATAAAATCCGCTAATTGAATTAAATTACTAGATTTACTATCTTGTATGTCAAATTCAATTCCAGAGAATAAATGTTTAACATGGTTTTTAGTTACGTATTTTTTAAATTCTAACATATAGTCATTACTACCATGTTCATCAACACATAACTCTAACTCAGGAAATGTTCTAAAAAGTTCTTTATACAATAGATTATTTAAATATTTATAAAAGGATTTTTTATAATGAAATCCTTTCCCCTCTAACTCCCGTTTATCAACCACGACAGCATATATTGAAAAATCTAGTTTTACAATATCATTGAGTATTCTAATTCTTCGGCTAGTATCTGGACCAACTTTATTTGATTTTAATTCTCCAGTTTGAAATTTATGTTTCTTTCTAATATCGTCAACTGCTTCTTCAAGTATTTTAATAGTATCTGGTTTTACAATAACTGTTGCAATAATAAAATGTGTACCTTGTGTATCAAACTTAAATGAATTATTCCCAAATTCATCTGCATACGCTGTATATTTCATATTTATATTTTCTCACTTTCATAATATCATTCATAATATAAGAGGTCAGGGTGATAATAATAACTTAGCAAATTCATACCCCTCTCATGTTATCATTCCCTCTCTACTTTCCCTCGTAGTTGTTTCTTGCTGGCATGTTTCTTTTTTGATTGTAATCGTCTATTGACAGAGCCTTTTGTCGGTTTGGTCGGCACTCGCTTTTTTTGAGTGATATTGATACTTTTTATGAGTTCTATCAGACGTTCAAGTGCCTCGTCTCTGTTTTGTTCTTGGCTTCGGTGCTGTTGGGACTTTATCACGACTATACCGTCCTTGGTAATACGCTTATCTTTGAGTGAGAGTAGCCGCTCTTTGTAAAACTCGGGGAGTGACGAGGCAGAGATATCAAAACGAAGATGGATTGCCGCAGAGACCTTATTGACTTTCTGCCCACCAGAACCCTGTGCTCTAATGGCAGAAATCTCTATCTCATTTTCATCTAGAGTAACGGTATTTGATATCTTTAGCATTGCTATATTTTCTTTTTTATGTTGATGGCTTTACGCTTTGTATATTTTGTATTTACTGCTGATTTTATCTTATCCATCTTATCATGTAGATTTGGCACAGATTTTGGTTTTGACTCTTCTATATACTCAACAATCTCTAGCTCTTCATTATCATACATAGGCTACTCCTTATAATATATTTTTTCTCTTAGTATATACTATTCTTCCTCATCCAACCCATCAGGCAATTCTAATGCCTCAATATGCCCCAACGCTGCAGCCCCAGCGATACCCTGCAACGAACCATACATCTCAGTCGTATTTTGGAGTACACCATCTATAAGCTTCTGTCGGCGTTTCCAGCTTGCCATGAGTGAGCGGCGTTCTTTGTCCAGTTCTGTTTGCATGGTCATGAAGCCATCGACGATGCTTTTAAGCTGAAGTTGAAACTCGTTTCCTGTAAGGTAGTTGTAGAGCAGTGCCATTTTATCGCCTCTGTTCTCCTCACGTTGCACAGTCTTGTGTACACGTATAAGGCTCTCTCTTAGGAGCGATACCGAGCCTTTGAACTCATCAAGACTACAGATCCAAATACCGTCTACAAAGCCCATTCTGTCCATGCCATTAGGGTACACGGAAGTGACCAGCACACCCAAGTCTGCATTGACCTTGAGCATATCCTGCTTGAGCTTGGCTACCCAAGCATCTGACCATGCTTTCGTGTTCTTGCTCTCATAACAGATGACACCACAGTTTTGCAGTTCTCTGGTATGAATAGTATGTATGCAATCTGCACCGAATGCACCTTTTTTCACCTCTTCCACCATGTCAAAAGGAAACTGTGAAGCAAGCCAACTCTCAATAGCAAGTTCCAAGGCTTCCCCCTGCACCTGCATAGACCCCTGCTCTGCTTTTCGTTTGGAATCTTTAAGGCTGCGTTTGAGCTGTTCCATTTGCTCATCTTTCTCTTTGAGTTTAAGCGCATTGGTCTCTTCAATGGTTTTTTGAAGCTTTACTTTCTCTTCTGCTAACCGCTTGCTAAGCTCTATCTCTGCTTCAGCCTTGGCACGTGAAGCGAGCTCCTCTTTCTCCCGTTTGAGTTTTTCTATCTCAACCTTGGCTTTATTGTACTCCTGAAGCTCTTTTGACTTCTCTTCAAGTTCCTTTTGAAGCAGAGCCATAGACTCACTCTGCTCTTCTGTCAACTCTTTTTTTAGCTCATCTAGGAGCTTCACCCGCTCAAGCTTGAGCTGTTCTCTGGTCGCCTTACGCAACTCTTCATCGAACTTCTCTTTCTCCTCTTTGAGTGCATCTTCTTTGGCTTTGAGAGCATCAAGATGTACTTTGTACTCTTTACGCTTGGCTTCTATTTCATCTTGAAGTTTTTTCTGTTCTAGTAAATGTTGCTGTTTGAATTTCTCTTCTATCTGATGGTAGAATATCTCATCGATATCAATCTGCGTACCGCAGTTGGGGCATTTTATACTGTTGGTTGAAGACATAGACACTTCCTAAATTATGATTCATATAATCATATCTAAAAAGTGTCAAAAGAAGTAAAAATATGACAGATTGACATATTTTTATTTCTTGTCTATCTCAAGCAGTCTTGTATATATTAAAATATAAAGTGCAGGTGGGACTAAAGTCTCCACTTCCGAACATTAAAGAAATGCCAGAAGAGAGGCTGTTACTGCGACATTAAGTGACTCAACCCCTCTTTTCATAGGGATGGCTATGCTTTCGTTACAAAGGACTTCTACCTCTTTACTTACACCTTCACTCTCATTACCGAGTACAAAAATGGTTTTATCACTATAGTCTTGTTCTTTGTAACTCTGCGAAGCATGGGAAGAGAGCGTATAGATATCTGCACCCTCTTTTTTAAATGACTCCAGTGTCTTTTTGAGATCGGAAGTTTTAATAATAGGCATTTTAAAAAGTGTCCCGACACTGGCTTTGATGACCAGTGGTGAGATCTGTGCTGCACCTTTGGTCGGGAGTAAGATCGCATCAATATTTCCCGCAGCACAGGAACGGATGATCATCCCTAAGTTCTGAGGATTTGTCACACCATCCAGTGCGATGATACGATAGGCTTTATGACTCGCTTTAAAATGCTCTTCGTCTCCGAAATGCTCCAGTACAATGTCAAGAGCCACCCCTTGATCCTGCTTGGCATTTTTAGAGATACGCGAGAGAGCATTTTTATCGTGGTACGCTACTTCTATACCTCTTTTTTTAGCGATAGCTTTCATCTGCTCAAGCACAGAAGCATCTTTGTTGGACTTGGAGAGATGAAGTTTGTGTATGGTAACAGCCTCATCTTCAAGTGCTTCAAGAACGGCATTTCGTCCGTAGATAGTCAGCACTTTGTCAAAAAAAGCTTTCTTGGCGAGGTATTCAGCAGAATCCTGCTGAGAACGTTGAGACGTTTTAGGCATTTAGCGTTTCCCTTATAAAAGTATCGCAAAGCGATACATACCGACATTCAAAATTCATCATTCAAAATTCAACATTCCAAAACAAGCGTAAAACGCTTATTTTGACTCCCCGTTCCAGGCAATATGCGGTTTACCGTTCTCATCGAACTTAACAGCAGGCATACCCATGATGTTATAACCGGCATCTACATAGTGGACTTCACCGGTTACACCGGAACTCAGGTCTGAAAGGAGGTACATACCGGAGTTTCCTACCTGGTTGATGGTGACATTCTCTTTAAGCGGCGCATGGGCTTTATTCCATTTGAGCATAAAGGCAAAGTCGCCTATACCTGCAGCTGCAAGTGTTTTGATAGGTCCTGCTGAGATGGCATTGACCCTGATACCGTCTTTTCCAAGATCTTCAGCAAGGTATTTGACGGTCATCTCCAGTGCCGCTTTAGCCACACCCATAAGGTTATAGTTAGGGATATATTTTACTCCGCCATAGTAGCTGAGTGTCAATACCGAAGAACTGGTTGAGAGGATAGGCTTCAACTCTCTTACGATCTCGATAAGTGAATAGACAGAAATATCCATCGCTACATCAAATGCCTCTTTGGAGATATTGACAAAACGTCCGCTCAACCCCTCTTTGGGAGCAAAAGCAATAGAGTGTACAATGAAGTCTATCTGACCCATATCTTTTTCCAAAGATTCTTTGAGTGCTTTGATCTCTTCGGGTTTACTCACATCACAAGGATAGAGTCTGGCTCCACAGTCCAGATCTTCTGCGATAGGGGCCAACTTGTGCTCAAATCTTTCATTGAGGAAAGTAATCGCCATCTCGGCACCCTGTTCCTGACATGCTTTCGCAATACCGTATGCGATAGATTTTTTGTTGGCGATGCCTAAAATAACACCTTTTTTGCCTTTCATTATCATTCAACTGCTCCTAAAATAAATTGCAATATTTTATCATCATTGAGGTAAAATGTAGACCAACTATACATAAATCAAGGTTATAAATGCGAAATATACTTATTATTAGCACAGGTGGTACATTTAATAAGATCTATGACCCTGTAAAAGGTGAACTTATCATTGATGAAACATCCAAAGCACTGGAAGAGATAGCTTCCAAATGGCTCTGTGAATTTGAGATCATCAATATGATAGGAAAAGACAGCCTTGATATGAACAATCAGGACAGACTGCTCCTTCTGGCTACCGTCAACCTCTCAAAATATGATGATATCATTGTGATACATGGTACCGATACTATGGAAATAACTGCTAAATATCTGGCTGACGGAGATCTGGATAAACGTATTGTTCTGACAGGTTCCATGGTGCCCTATTCCATAGATCCCGTTGAAGCTGCAGCAAATCTCTCTTCTGCTTTCGGATATTTGCAGGCATTGACCGATGACGGTGTATATATCGCTATGAACGGTATATTCGGTGCCTATCATTACATTACAAAAGACAGGAAAAATGGCAGATTTATCTTCAGGTAATGATAGTTTGATATAATCAAATAGGAAGGATGAAAGTCAGGTTATTTAACAAATATCGGATTAGGAAATCAAGCTCTTTTAACAATATGGCTAAAAGAGAGATACAGAAAAGGAAATGAAATGAGATTAAAAACAATGATGGCAATACTTGCCGGATTGAGTTTTACTGCCTGCAATACGCCTCAAAACTCACTCACACCATCAACTTCCCAACCCCTAAAAAAAACTTATAAAAAACCTACAGCAGCAAAGCTGGCCGCCTATCAGGAGACTATGAGAAAAGTGGCATCCAGCATCAAGGATGATCCGAACTATAACAAAATCACACTTGACACTCCTGAAAAAAAAGCATGGTTTAGAGACTTGACTTACAGACTATGGGATAGACAGATCTCAAAAGATCAATTTATTTCTGAAGGTCTCAAAAAATATCCGACACATAAATATGAATTTCAATTTGTTGTAAATGGTTTTTCTTCATAAATTTTTTTGATTATTACTATGGTAGATTTTATAGACTAAAAGGTGATATAATAAATTATCTTATTCAAAAAGGAGAGAAAATGAGATTGTTAAAATTGAAAATGATGCTTGCATCTTTGATCGCTGTATTTGCATTTAGTGGGTGTACACAATATGAGCAGGCTCTTGTAGCAGATACGATTGTCGGTAATCAGGGCAGTCCGTATTATTATGACGGTTATAACTATGGATATAACAGGAATACTTCCTATCAGAGAGGTGTAAGAGACGGTTGCCGTTCAAAACGAGGTACATGGAGAAAAGACCGTTATGCCTATAGACATAATTATAGCTACAGGAATGGTTGGAATGCCGGTTACAATCAGTGCAGAAGACACTATACCAGAAATTATTATAACAGAGGCTATAATGACGGATGTTGGTCCAAACGTCACCGTGGCATAAGAAAGAATAGAAGTTTATTCCGTAACAACCGTAGTTATAGAAGGGGTTGGAACAGAGGATATAGAAATTGCCGTAGAAGATACTAATAAGTCTCTAAGACTATATCGGAGTAACTCCGATATAGTTTATAACTCTAGGCATTCAGAACGTTTTATAATACCTGTTCATATTTAACAGGGTCTTTCACACCTGCCTGTTCAAAACCACGTAAACGTAACCTGCAACTGTCACATACTCCACATGCTTTCTCTTCAGCCTTATAGCAGCTCCATGTATCTTTTAATGGAACACCCAATTCCAGAGATTTTTGTACAATTTCACTCTTTTTTAATGTTACAAGAGGCATTTTTATCTCCAAATTCGTCTCTTCTTTTGTTCCCATATTGATCGCTTTTTGCATTTGTAGAATGTAACTCTCTCTGCAATCCGGATATCCGGAGCTGTCTTCTTCCACTACACCGATAAAAAGGGCTGCTGCTCCATGTTTTTCAGCAAGGGCTGCTGCAATGGAAAGAAAAATACCGTTTCGAAACGGAACATACGTTACAGGCACCCCTTCTTCAAGTCCGCCTGTAGGTACTTCTATATTTTTATCTGTCAAGGCTGATGCCCCGATCTGCTCAAAAAAGGGCAGGTCTATCTCATAAATTTTACTGGCTTCCAACTCCCCTGCGATCTTTCGAAAACACTCCAACTCTTTATTCTGGGTACGCTGACCATAATTAAAATGCAAGGCAATGATCTCATAACCTTCATGTTGTGCTATTTTTGCACTTAAGGCACTATCCATACCTCCGGAGATGATACAAACTGCTTTTTTCATAATGCTCCCTTTAATTTACTGCCATTTTACCAAGATTTGGGTAAACTTCGAGCATGAAGATTATAGACTTGGAAAATCAAACTGACCTGCCCGTAGATATCGATGCTCTTGAAAAAATAGCACAGAGTCTGACAACCAAAGAGATAGAGCTTGTTATCACTGACAATCAAACGATCCGGGAGCTGAACCAGGAACATAGAGAAAAAGACAAACCCACAGATGTACTCAGTTTTCCTATGGATACTCCTTTTACGGAACAATCCATATTTGGCATGCCTTTGGGATCGATCGTCATCTCTGCAGATTTTGTAAGAGAAAAAGCAGATGAATTCGGACATACAATACAGGATGAACTCTCTTTGCTCTTTATTCACGGAATACTCCACCTTCTGGGCTTTGATCATGAAACAGATGATGGTGAGATGAGAGCCAGAGAAAAAGAGATCATAGAAGCTTTTAATCTTCCTTCCAGTCTTATAGTAAGAACCACCGGATCTTCTGAATAACCCCGGTCATTCAAAAGATACGGATTTAAGGATAGTAATGAATTTTGTCATTTTTGTTATCGCCATGGGCGTTTTGATCTGGGGTGCAGAGTTGCTTATCAATCAAAGTGAGCGTATTGCTTTAAAATTCAAGATACCGGAATTCATCATTGGAGCAACCCTTATAGCACTGGGAACATCTCTGCCTGAAATGGCTGCCAGTGTAGCAGCAAGTTTTAATGGCAAAGCAGATATTGCTATAGCAAACGTCATAGGAAGCAATATTCTGAATATCACCCTGGTACTTGCAACGGTTTTCCTTATTTCAAAAAAGATCAACCCTTCAAGAGATTTTTTTGCAAAAGACAGTACATGGGCCCTGGTCCCGGTACTTGTTTTCATTCTGATGATACTTGACGGTATCATCTCCAGATTTGATGCCGCTCTCCTGCTACTGCTGATGGGAGCCTATTTGATCTTTTTACTTCAGGATGCAAAAAATATTCCGAAAGAGGACCTGGATGATGTGGATGTAAGCTATTTTACATGGCCAAGTACCATTACTGTTCTCTTTGTCGGTTTTATTTTGGTGATCATCGGTGCACACTTCACCATAGAGAGTGCATCTGAAATTGCAAAAAGTTTTGGTATCAGTGAATGGATCATCGGTATTATCATGATCTCCCTGGGTACTTCTCTTCCGGAATTGGTTGTCAGTATCTCTGCAGCAATGAAAGGGAAAGTAGATATGGCTATAGGAAACATTATCGGTTCAAATATGGCAAACACAACCGTGGTCCTTGGTACAGCAGCCCTTACAAACCCCATGCCTATCAATGCACCTGCATACCTTTTTGATATCGCTACAATGATCGTTGCTACATTACTGCTTGTATTTATCACTGCGAATAAACTGTATAATAAATCTGCAGGGATAAGCCTGATCATTATTTTAGGGTTGTTCCTAAATAATACTTTACAAAGTATGTAAGGGTCTTAAACCCCCTTCTTCATCCTTTTTTTCTTTCCGCTCTTCAGACCTTTTTCCGGTTTTTCTTTAAAATATCTGTGCTGAAAAAGCCATTTATATATATCTGCAGCGATCGGTCCTGCCGTGCTTCCTCCATGGCCGCCATGTTCTACAAGAACTGTCACCACATATTTCGGATCTTCATAGGGTGCATAGGTTGTGATCCATGCATGTGAACGATGATAATATGCCAGATCTGCTTCTTTGATACGTTTTTTCGTTGATTGGGGAATGGATGTCACCTGTGAAGTACCTGTTTTCCCTGCTACAACAATAGGAAGATCACTCATAGTTCTATAGGCTGTTCCTCCTCTGATATTACAAACATCATACATCCCTTTACGTATCTCACTTAGATAGTATGAATTAAAATGTATAGGTTTTACGATCTTTTTTGTTATATTGCTATCGACACTTCTGGCAATGCGGGGGGTGACCAGCTTGGAAGTAGCAACTAAAGCTGTATACCGTGCAACCTGTAAAGGTGTCACAAGGTCATAGCCCTGTCCGATCGCTGCGATCACCGTTTCTCCCCTGTACCATGGCTGTTTATACCGTTTCATCTTCCATGCTTTATCGGGGATGACACCATTATATTCACGCGGAAGATCAACACCTGTTTTTACTCCCAGACCAAAAGAACGAAGATTCCTGGCCATCGCATCAATTCCCACTTTTAGACTTTTATTGTAAAAATAGACATCACAGCTTTCTCTTATGGCTTTACGCAGACCGACTGTACCATGTCCCCATCTTGACCAACATCTGAACTTATGCTTGCTCTTACCCAGAGTAATATACCCGTTACAGAACTCATTGGTATCCAGAATACCCTTCAAAGATTTGGAAAAGGCCAAAGCCATACCCATTTTAATGGTCGAACCCGGAGGGTACGTACCATGTATGAATTTATTGGTGAACGGTTTAGCCAGATCATCCTGCAGAACCTTCCAGTCTTTACTGCTGATACCCCCTACAAAAAGATTCGGATCATAGGACGGATAACTTACAGCAGAAAGTATCTCTCCGTTTGTACGCATTACAACGGCTACCCCTACCTCTTTTGACTCTTTAAAACGTTCATAGATCATTTTTTGCAAATTGATATCAACATTAAGTTGAATATTCCTATTGTCTTTAGGCAGCTCTTTTTCAAGTATTTTTATGGCTTTATTGGTTGCTGTGACCTTGTTTACGACATGCCCGAGTTCTCCCTCCAGAACCTTGTTGTAGTATCTCTCCAGACCACTTTTCCCTACTTTGCCTACTTCATTGACCACAGGGTCTTTTTTGTTTTCTTTCTTATTTGATCTGCCTGTATATCCCACAATATGGGCAGCATATTTTCCATAAGGATAATAGCGTTTCGTCTCTGCATCTATCTTTATCTCTTTATATAAACTGAGTTTCGGATAGGCCCCCATCATCTTGGGATAATGAATAAAATCCACTACTTTGATATATTTATGGTTATAGGGTGAATTGTATTTTTTATACACTTTCATCATAACTGTTTTATTCAGATCGGGAAATGTATCTACCAGAAGATCCACGACACCATTCAAACGTTTGTCTTTCTGTTTAAGATGCGGCATGATGGAAATAGAGAAGCCTATCTGATTCATAGCAAGCAGATTACCGTTAATATCAGTGATCTCCCCCCTGACCGGTTTAATATACTGTTTTCTTTCTATATTGTCTTTTGCCAGGCCTTCATAGTAGAAATTGGATTTTATACTCACATGGTAAAGTCTGGCTATCATTACACCCCAGAAAAGCAGGAATATTACTATAACGATCTTATATCTCATAATATCACCACAACCAGCAGATCTACGATCAGTGAATAGAGCAAAATATTGTCCAGTACAATACTGTTACTCTGAAAAATAAAATCATATGCCAGCAAATTCCCCAGATAGACTGCATCTATGAGCAATACACTCAACAACGGTCCGCATATCCTGCATTTACTGAAATAGATCAGAGAATGATAAAAAAGAACATATACAAGCAGTGCTGAAATAAAGATCAGAAAAAAAGGAAGAGAAAGGTTTATCTCAAGATTGATGAAATAAATAACTGCTGTAAAGATATAAACTGTTTTTCCCTGTTCAATGCCTTGTATCAGAATATATCCCATGACACCGATAAAAAGGGGAAGAAAGACATAAATGGAGATCAGCATCGGATAGAATAGTATAAAAAGAAAAACTGAGAGCCAAATGAAAGAAAGTGTTAAGGATTTATGAAACTTACCCATGAATGATATAAGTCCCCTAAGACAATTTATAGACTAATGCTATTTCATTACATACTGGAAAGTGGATACACTTGATGCAGTCAGCCCAGATCTTATGTTCAGGTATCACCTCTTTATTGATCTCTTTAAAACCGAGTTTTTTAAAAAAATCAGGTAAGTATGTCAATACAAGCACATCTTCTTCTACCCTCAATGCTTTTGCTTCTGCAAGTGTGAACTCAACCATTCTCTGTCCGATCTTTTGTCCACGATATTTTTCATCCACAATAAGACTCCTTATCTCTGCAAGTCTTTTGGAATGTACATGAAGTGCAGTATATCCTACTAATTTCTCTCCCTCTTTGGCAAGAACATAGGAACGTATATTTGTTGCAACTTCGTCTTCACTTCGGTTCAGTATGATACCTTCTTTTACCTCTGAAGAGACAAGAGCCTGCATTGCAGGTATATCACTCAGTTTGGCTTTTACAAGAGAGATCAATGTGTATTCTCCTTGACTGGGATCTCTTCTTTATCATCTACGCCGAAGATAGTCTGGAGTATTTCATGGTGCACTCTGTCATGCCCGTTCTTTTTAAGATTTGAAACGGTGATCGAACCCGGAAATTCCCGTTTGAGTTTTGCACGCTCTTTTTGATTCAGTTTGTCTATTTTGGTAAAAACCGTTAAATAACGTTGATCCGGACGAATGAACTCTGCAATATAGTCTGCTACATCATCATCAATTTTGGCATGGGGATGACGTGCATCACGAAGATGGATAAAAAGGCGGATAGACACACGATGCTGTATGAACTCTACCAGATTTTTCTGCCATACTTCCTTCAATGACTTGGAGACCTTTGCATATCCGAACCCCGGAAGATCCACAAAACGGACAGGATAACTTTCTTCATTATATACATACCGTGTTTCAAAAAAATTGATAAGCTGCGTTTTACCCGGAGTTGCTGAACTCTTAGCCAGGTTTTTTCTTTGCGTAAGTGAATTAAGCGTAGAACTTTTACCGACATTGGAACGGCCCAGGAAAACCACTTCACTCATATCTTCGGGCAGTGAATCTGCAATGCTTTGTGCTGATTTTATAAATGTAGCTTCTACAACGCGGGGTGTACTCATTTTGACTTCTCCATATCGAAGATGAACTTCACAGGTTTTTTCTTGTTCCCTTTGACTTCGGCATTACCGGTTACCATATCCAGCGTAATAGTATCTCCTTTTACATGACGCTTGTTCACCAGGTCATCGATCACTGCTTTTCCTATTAGGATATATTGTGATTTTTGGGGATAATAGATCACTTTGTCTGCTTCTCCCTTGTAAAAATTCTTTTCTTTCTTGACTTCAAAGGTAACACTGCCTATGGCTTCATACATTTTAGTTTCATTGTTTTCATCAAAATAGACAATGACTTTATCTCCATGCAGCCAGTTCTTCAACTGTTTGACCTTTACATTCCCGATAAAGTGTACCTGCTTTTGCAAATTCTGTGCTTTCATGGAATCTGAAGTGATCTCTACTTTTTCAGCAAAAAGAACTATGGAGACAGAAATAAACAGTATCATTTTTAGAAATTTCAATATAAACCTTTTTCTTTTATCATCAATATGATTATATCATCATATTACTTTTCAGTCGTATAAACAACTGCTTCGATCCTCTCTCCGTAAGCTTCTTTTAGCTGTGTATCATAGCGTAAAGTATTGCCGTGAATAATGTTTTTGTCCATTCTCCCTGTAAACACTGAAGTAATATCAAGGATTTTTGTTTTCTTATCATACACAGCATGCTCTGCACTGTAATCAAAACCTTCTTTCTGATTCAGTGTGATATTGCCGTCTAAATAGATCTTGTCACCTTTATAGGTGCCCTGTGCTGCACTGAGCAGTTCTATTCTGTTCGTATGATACATAAGATCATACAGGGTCAGGACACCCTGATCCCTGATTCCGTATGTACTGAAAACCCTTCCCTGCATCGCTCTTGTATCTACTTCTGTAAATGTAGTATCTGTGAATTCAAGTTCTTTTGTAAAGCGTTTTTCATCAGAAGTACTATCGACGAACTTTACCATGAATGCCACTGTCAATATTGCTATGATCACTATAGTGATCACTGTTTCTAATTTTAATCCCATAGCTCCAGATACTTTTCTTCAAGCCCTTCTTTGATGATGAGATGCTCTATCATCTCTCTTACTGCTCCATCTCCGCCTCTTTTAGAAAGAACCACTGTCGCTATCTTATCCACATAGGCACTTGCATCCCTTGGGACAAATGAGATCTTGGCTGCTTTCAGCATTTGCATATCATTCAGATCATCACCTATAGCTGCGACATTCTCCATCGTCAGTTCAAGTTTACGCAAAAGATCTTCCAGCACTTCTCTTTTATTGTCTATTCCCTGATAAAAATGTTCTATACGCAGCTCTTTCGCACGGCGTGCTACGATACTTGAACTTCTGCCTGTGATAATGGCCACCTGTTTGCCAAGCTTTCTCCAGCTTGCGATCGCCAGTCCGTCTTTGACATTGAAAGACTTGATCTCATCTCCATCCTCACTGTAAGTGATCCGGCTATCCGTCATCGTACCATCAACATCCAGTACGATCAGTTCTATACTCATAGTACACCCTTTGTACTCGGTATTCCGGCATTTTCATTGATGACAACCGCTCTGCGTAATGATACTGCCAGTGCTTTAAAAGCAGCTTCTATGATATGATGTTTATTCTTTCCGCGGTTATAGATAAGATGGAGTGTCAACGGCAGATTGAATGCAAATGCTCTGAAGAACTCTTCTACAAGTTCAACATCGAAATCTCCTACTTTCCCTCCTATAGGAAGCTCATAGACAAGAAAACCACGGTTGGACAGATCGATATCACAACTGATACTCGCTTCATCCATGACAACGGTTGCATTTCCGAAACGCTCTATACTTTTCACCGGATAGATCGCTTTACGAAGTGCCTGTCCGATCACGATACCCACATCTTCCACCGTATGATGGTCATCAATATGGGTATCTCCGGTACAATGTACTTCCAGGTCGATATGGGCATGCTTGGTAAAGGCTTCCAGCATATGGTCAAAGAAACCTACTCCGGTATGTATCTTTGCCTCTCCTTTTCCATAAAGGTTGAGTTTGACTGAAATTTGTGTCTCTTTTGTCTCTCTTGTTACTTCTATCATCTTTCTTCCTATTGTTTTTTCTATTGTTTAGTTTCTCACTATGAACGCGCCTTCAAGATCATGACTGTTCTTGAAGTCCCTTGCTTCCTGTTCAGAACCGAATCCCATAAGCCATACTCTGTAGAGCGGTGCACCGTCCACATCTGAAAAACGCTTGATAACAGGTTTATAGTGACCGTACACTCCTGTATATCTGCGTTTATATATTTGTGCTCCTTCATAGCGTCTAAAGGCACCCACCTGTACACCAAAGTTGGAAAGGTGAACACGTGTTTGGATATTCAATTTTTTATTTCTGGCAATAGTGGCAGCTGATTGTACTTTTCCTGCAAAACCGACGACCTCTATGGAAACTTTGGCAATACCCATTCTGTCAAGGCCTATCTCTTTGCCTGCTTTATAACTGCAGTCTATGATACGGCCTCTTACAAAAGGCCCTCTGTCATTGATACGTACAATGGTGCTTTTGCCGTTTTGGAGGTTTTTTACCTTTACCATCGTATCCATAGGCCATGTTTTATGTGCAGCCGTCCGGGCATACATATTGTACACTTCTCCATTACTGGTGTATTTCCCATGAAAATCAGGACCATACCAGCTTGAAATACCCTTCATCACCTGTCCGACTTCCACAAAGGTCGGATGATAACGTTTCCCCAGTACTTTATAGGAGCGCATGGTAGCTCTGTGTCGTGCTGCACTCGTATATTTGGTGGGTTTGATAACACCTTCACTCTTTTGGGAACATCCTGTCACAAAAAGTACTGAAAATAAAACAAAAACAAATAAAAAGAGAGTGATAAGCCTTTTCATAGAACCCCTATTCTTATATTGCTAAGATTATCACTTTATTTGACTTTATTTTTGCTTGCAGATCACTGCTTCCTGTACTTTTAAAATATCAAATATTCCATCAGTGTGATAATAATGTTTTTTCAAACAATGCTTGGCTCACGGGAATCAGAAGGAACATATCAAGCAGAAGAAAATCATCATTGAGTTGGTTTGCAGCTTTGATCTCTTCTGTACTGCTGTTGTACTCTCTGGCAATACTTTCAAGGGTTTCTCCCAAACTTACATAGTGTGAAATCAAATGGGGTTTTACAGGCTTTTTTTCTTCCGGAAGTTCATACCGCAGATAAAAAAGGATCATTTTCTCTACAGGTATCGTAATCCTATAGGTCCGTTTTTCTTTGGGAATGACACCCTTTTTAAACTGCTTATTCAGACGTAAGAGACGCGGTATTTTCATTTCTATCATTTGTGCAATTGTTTTCATATCCGTACCACCCAGTACTTCTACCTGAATGAGCCCTTTTTCCGAAGTCTCCTGTACCGATGCAAAATCCAGCATACTCTTTTCCCCTATCATGGCCGCAAGCAGTATTTTCTTGATATATTCTCTTGTTTCCAGAGGCAGATATTTCTCTTTTTCATCCAAAAGTACGGAAAGTTCATCGCTTCCCGCTTTTTCAATGGCTTTTGCCAGACGACCTTCTCCACAGTTGTATGCCATCGCTGCAAGATACCATTTTCCGAATTGTCGGTGAAGTTTCTGTAAGTAGGCTATCGCGGCATTTGTTGAACTGACAGGATCAAAGCGTTCATCAAAACTGTTACATACGGAAAGATCATAATGCTTTGCTGTTGCAGGCATGAACTGCCATAAACCTGCCGCTTTTTTGGATGAGACAACGACAGAGGAAAAACCTGATTCCACCATGGAAAGATAGACAAAAAGGTCTGACAGTCCATCCTCCATCAGAGATCCTCTCATCATAGGTAAAAGTTCTTCACCTCTGTGAAGAGAACGCCTGCAAAATGCTTTGATCCTCGTTTCATTGTATAATACAAACTGTTCAAAATCATCATTATGGATATATGTTTCATTCACACCGAATTCTGAAAAGACATAGGTATAATCAGGATATTTATCTGCAAGGGAAAGTGAAAAAGAGTATATCGGTATCAGCAGCAGGATATATATCATGATCTGTCCGGGATTCTTCTTCATACTGTTATACTTTTATATACCGAAAAGTCTCATGCAATTCTGTGTTGTCAATGATTCTATTTCAGATCTTGAAATACCGCTTAATTCCGACATTTTATCTGCAATGAATGTCGTAAATGAGGGTTCATTACGCTCACCGCGATGAGGATGTGGTGTAAGATAGGGGGCATCCGTCTCTATAAGAAGTCTGTTCTGAGGGATCTTTGGATACACATTGATCAATTTCCTTGCATTTTTAAATGTCAGAACCCCGCCGATCCCATAATAGAAATTACGCTCTGCCAGCTTCAGGAGTGATTCATCTGCATTATAGCAATGCAGAACACCTCCTTCTTCTCCTGCATATTTCTCCAATAGTTCCAAACAGTCCGCACTCGATTCCCTTATATGTACAATAAGCGGTTTTTTCAATACTTTTGCCAAGAGGATCTGATCTGTAAAAACTTCTTTTTGCCGTTTTTTCTCAGCATCTATCTCTTCCTGACTCTCCGGCAGCCTGAAATAATCCAGTCCGCACTCTCCTACAGCAATACATTTGGGATGATCTGCAAACTGTTCCAAATAGGCTCTGTCATAGTTTTCTGCATCATAAGGATGTACACCTACAGCAAAATAGACTGAGGTATATTCTTCTGCTATTTTTACTGCCTTTTCCAGACTTTCAGGGTCTGCTCCGGGAATAATGAATTTCTTTACTCCTTTTTCCTCGGCATGCTTCAAAACCTTTTCAAGATCATTATTATAACGTTCATCATCCAAGTGACAATGTGTATCTACTATCATTTATGTCCTACTTCTTTTTATTTTAATTATAACAAAATATACCATTTTTAACGTCATTATGAACCTTTCTCTAATATTAAATAAGATATAGTTTATGTATGATATGAACTGCTGGAGCATACTTATGATCGCATATACCGTTATTGCTGTCTTTGTTTTAATACTTCTTCTCTTTATATATATTGAATATAAAAATGAAAAAAAATACCAGGAAGAAAGACGTAAAAAGTATCAGGATGTCAAAAAACCTGCTAAAAAACCTAAAACAGAACCTCTGAAAAAACCTTCAGGAACAGCTGAAAACATACCTGTACGAAAAAACTTGGACAGAAAGAAATCCGAAGAGAAAAAACCGGAACCTGTATCCAAGCCGGAGCCCAAACCGTCTCCTGCTCCAGAGATCAAGATAAAGATCGATCTCCCTGAGGGGAACTACCCTGAATTCGATCATTCACGTCTGCTTAAAATGGGTCTTTCGGAAGAAGAAGCAAAGGAGTTCGTGAGCGAACTCATACCACAGATAGAAACACAGATACCCCTGATAAAAAAAGCCATGGATAGTGCTGATTTTCACACTATGGAACGCTTGACCCACAGTATCAAAGGCTCATCAATGACGATCGGGACAGGTGGTATTTCAGACCTCCTCGTCGACTATAACACTTATTTGAAAAGTGGTAAGGAACCGGCTATAGCAGAAGCCTATTTTAAACATCTGCAACATTACTGCAGCCTGTTGAAAAAACAATATTCCTAATGATCCAATATCGATCAGAAATACTCAGGTCCTGAGTTTTTTTGCAAATTCCATAGCCTGTACGGTCGGATTCTCACCACCGATGATACGGGCAATCTCTCCTATCCTGCCTTCATCAGTGAGTATTTCAGCCCTGCTTATTGTTCCTTCTTTTGTGACTACAATATGCTGATCCGCCTGTGCTGAAAGATGCGGCTGATGGGAAATAGCAAATATCTGATATACACTGGAAATCTTTGCGATCATCTTCGCTATGGCAATAGACTCATCCCCGCTGACATTGGCATCTATTTCATCAAGTATCAGAATGCCCTGGTTTGTACTCTTCTCATCTATCGTTGCCGCCATAAGTGCCAGACGCACACGGTTGAATTCTCCACCGCTGAGTGTAGCTGTTTTAGTGTTGCCAAGCATTACCTCTACACTGTCTATGCCCAATGCACCCAATACTGTTGTCTCAAACCTGAATGTTAATGCAGGAAGTTTCAGTGTCTCAAGATAGCCTTTTAATACTTTTTCCAGATTCCTTGCCTCTTTTTGTCTTAAAGCAGAAAGTTGGGAAGCAATAATACCCAGTTCACTGAATTCCAAAGCCAAAAATGCTTCCAGCATACTTTTATCCTGCTCTATGTTCCTGTATCCTTTAAGCTCTTCTTCTTTTGCTTCTTTATACTCCAAAGCTGCTTCTATGGAACCATAACGGTTTTTAAGCGTGGTCAGATCACTCAGTCTGTCCAGGACATCTTCTACATTGACCTCTTCCAGTTCATCTGCCAGGGTTTCTGTCTCTTCAAAGTCTGCACGAAGCTGATTCATCATTTCTGAAAAAGCGGAGACATCCTTGTCAAGAAGACGATATACTTCTTCTACACTCCTTTCATAGGAAAATATCTCTGAAGCAGCGGCCAAAGCATCTTTGATCTTGTCAATACGGGAAAGCTGCTGTTTGATCTTAAGCAACTCTTCCTCTTCGGCTATCCGGGGATCGATACTCTTGATCTTCTCGATCTCATAGGTAGTAAATTCTATCAATTCTGCAAGTTTTGCTTCATCCTCTTTTATTTTGGCAAGTTCATTGGCCTTTGCCTTATAGTTTGCATAGCGTTTTCTATACTCTTTAAGAGACTTTTTGAAAGTTTTGTCTTTAAGGCTGAGTTGCCTGTCCAGCATTTCCAGAAGCGTTTCCGAGTCAAAATCTCCTTTATCCCGGACTGAGAGGTATTTGACATAAGGATCGAACATTTCCTTTAACATTTTTTTTGAAATATTCTGTCCATCTATAAAATAGCGGAGCTTCTCTTTTTTCAGTGTTTTTATGGTCAGTTCATCTTCCAGCTCATATGCTTCACTCTGCAGTCTCAACGGTTTGGCAAGATTGACTTCACAGAGGGTTGCAGCTCCTTGTGAAACATGACCGAAACTCGAAAGTATGGCAGACATCAGAACAGACTTTCCTGCACCACTTGGACCGGTAAAGACCACCAAACCTTTATCAAATCCCAATTCCACTTCTTTAAAAGTGACCAGGTCACGCAGATATAATCTTTCTATCAATTCTCATCACCCCATGATAACTTTTCACGCAGCACACCGAAATAACTCTGTTGTTCTCTGTGAAGAAGTTTGGCACCTATTTTTGCTCCTTCTATCACAAGTACATCCCCTATTTGCATCTGATAATCATCCTGTCCGTCTATCATCGCTATAACCCTGTTGTCCGGGGAGGTAAGTTCAATGGTCATATCTGCCGGAACCACCAGGGGTCTTTGTCTCAGTGAATGCGGACAGATCGGTGTCATGGTAAATGCTTCGGTCAGAGGATATATCACCGGTCCTCCTGCAGCCAGATTGTAAGCGGTAGAACCGGTGGGTGTCGAAATGATCAGTCCGTCTCCTCTATAGGTATTGAACCATTCACCGTCAATATAAGCATCTATCTTGACCATTTTTGAAATGATCGGTCTGGTGATCACCACATCATTAAAAGCAAAGAACGGCCGTTTATTCCCCTCTTTTGTCCTGATATACCCTTCTATCATCATCCTGTCGTCTATGCGATACTCACCCGATAGCAGCAATTCTAAAAAATTATCTACTTCATTAATGGTGATATCAGCCAAAAAGCCAAGATTGCCGGCATTAATCCCTACAACAGGTTTATGATAGCTGTAACTGCGGCGTACAAGAGAAAGCAAAGTACCGTCCCCTCCCAAAGAGACCAGAAAATCCGCTTCTCCGCACATCTCTCCAAAGGCTGTACCTTCTTCCCCTATCATCGCCGCAGAGTGTTCTGCCAAAAGTACGGAAATACCTTTCATCTCGAATTTCACCCTGATCTGTTCATAAAGAGACTTTATCTCCGGATCATTCGGTTTAAGCACGAACCCTGCTGTTCTGATCTGATCTAACTTTTGATTACCCATTGTTTCCCTATATGTTTTAAGAAATATAATTGTTAGAGTATCATAATATTGCTTTGTGGTTTGGAAATATGACACATTGACATACTTTTGCCAAAATCAAAAAAGAAGGATCCGCTTTTCAGGTCTGAATTTAATCCTAAACATTTTTTAGCTATAATCGCGTCTAAAATAATAATGAACCCTGCCAAGCAATACTGCTTTCCGGAGGGTTCAATACGAGGATTGCACGTGAGAACACATTATTGTGCTGAAGTGAACGAAGAACATATCGGTCAGACCATTACCATTAGTGGTTGGGTAGCTAGCCGTAGAGATCATGGCGGGGTGATATTCATTGACCTTAGAGACAAAGATCAGGTACTCCAACTTGTATGTGACCCGGCAGACAATGCTGAAGCACACAAACAGGCTGAAGAGGTAAGAGATCAGTTCGTACTTATCGCTACGGGTAAGGTAAGAGCCAGAGGTGAAGGTCTCGAGAACCCTAACCTTAAGACAGGTAAAGTGGAGATCGTAGTTGATGAGCTCATCATTGAAAACCGTTCACTGCCTATGCCTTTTGACATCGGTGACGAAAAAGTAAATGAAGAGATCAGACTCAAATACAGATACCTCGAACTTAGAAGTCAAAAATCATATGATATCTTCAAACTTCGTTCTAAAGCGACTATTGCAGCAAGAAACTCCCTTGATGCGCTTGATTTCCTTGAAGTAGAAACACCTATCTTAACTAAGTCTACACCAGAGGGTGCAAGAGATTACCTGGTACCAAGTCGTGTACATGGTGGTGAGTTCTATGCGCTTCCACAATCCCCGCAGCTTTTCAAACAGCTTTTGATGGTCAGTGGATTTGACAGATATTTCCAGATCGCAAAATGTTTCCGTGATGAGGACTTAAGGGCTGACAGACAGCCGGAGTTCACACAAATAGACGTCGAGATGAGTTTCTGTACTCAAGAAGATGTCATCAAAGTAGCAGAAAAACTCATTAATGACATCTTTACACAATGTGGTTTTAGCATCCCAAGTACTTTTAAGCGTATGACACACAATGACGCTATGGAAAAATACGGTTCAGACAAACCGGATATGCGTTACGATATGGCAATGGTAGATGTCATCGACATCTTTGAAAGATGTGACAATGAAATATTCTCAAGCATTGCAAAAACACCTAAGAAGAACCGTATCAAAGCACTTAAAGTACCGAACGGAGACAATATTTTCTCAAAACGCCAGATGAAAGGCTTTGAAGACTATGTACGTAAATTCGGTGCACAGGGCCTTGGATACTTCCAAATGAAAGAGGACGGACTTAAAGGACCGTTGACCAAATTTTTCACAGAAGATGATATACAGGCGATCATTGACAGATGCGGACTTGAAGTCGGTGACGTTGTATTCTTCGGTGCAGGGGAAAAGAAAACCGTACTTGACTATATGGGCCGTTTCCGTATCTATCTTGCAGAGATCATGGAGATCATTCCTGAAAATGTATTTGAATTCCTCTGGGTCGTTGATTTCCCTATGTTCGAAGTGGAAGACGGAAGGGTTAAAGCACTGCACCATCCGTTCACACAGCCTAAAACACTGGATTATGAAGATATTGAAGATATCGAGTCCATCGCGTATGATATCGTACTTAACGGTACAGAACTCGGCGGCGGGTCTATCCGTATCCATAAAGAAGAGATACAGGCCGAGATCTTCAAGCTTCTTGGTATCTCTGAAGAGGAAGCACAGGAGAAGTTTGGATTCCTGCTTGATGCATTGAAATTCGGAGCACCGCCACACGGCGGGTTTGCTATGGGTCTTGACAGAATGATCATGCTTATGACAGGAGCTGACAGCATCCGTGATGTCATTGCCTTCCCTAAAACACAAAGAGCACAGTGTCTTCTTACCCAGGCACCAAGCCCGGTAGACAATGAACAGCTTAAAGACTTAAGCCTCAGGATCAGACAGCAGGCACCGTCTGTATAACTCTAGGGTGCGTTTGTTAACGCACCTTTTATCAAATAAAAAAAATTGGTGCTTTAACACATGCACTCTACATAAAAAGGAAAATAAAATGAAAAAACTATTTCTTATCATAGGAGCACCAGGTTCCGGTAAAACAACAGATGCAAGTATCATCGCTGAAAAACATTCAGACAAGATCGTACACTACTCAACAGGTGACATGCTCAGAGAAGAAGTAGCAAGCGGAAGTAAGCTAGGTCAAGAGATCGAGAGCTACATCTCCAAAGGTGCCTTGGTACCACTAAATATCATTGTGAATACCATTGTATCTGCTATTAACAATGCTCCAGTAGATAATGTACTTATTGATGGTTATCCAAGAAGTACAGAACAAATGACAGCGTTTGACGAGCTTGTAGAAAAAGAAGACAACATTGAACTTGCTTCAGTAATTGAAGTAAGAGTAAGTGAAGCTGTGGCCAAAGAAAGAATCCTTGGTCGTCGTGCTGAGGCTGCTCCCGGTGAAGAGAGAAGTGATGACTCAGAAGAGGTATTTAATGATAGAATGAAAATCTATACCGATCCACTGGCAGATATCCAAAAATTCTATGAAGATAAAGATCTTTTAACTGTGATCAACGGTGAAAGAACTCTTGAAGAAGTAGTTGCCGATATGGAATCTTTTGTTTTAGGAAAAATCTAGATCCTTCCTAAGGAAGGCAGCGTATCTGCCTTCTTACTCATCCATATACGCTGTTACATTATAAGCTTCAACCAAACCATCCTCAGACAAACACTCCCTTTCAAAAAACTCAACGATCTCTTTTCTCTGACAATGTTTTTCAAATGCTTCAACATTTGCCCAGCTTTCATTAAATACAATAGGCATACTCTTCCCTGTGGCAAACGGACTTTCTATCTGTTTGGTGACACGGTAAGCCAAACATCCCTCTTCTCTTAATGTATCTGCTTCCAAACCTTTAAGTGTTTCAAAAAGCTCATTGAATTTCCCCTCTTTGGGTGTGAATTGTGCAATGCAATAAAGTATCTTAGACATCTATATCCCTTTTTTATACGTATTATGACATAAGATTATAATATAATAAAATCTATAGATTTACTTGACTTTAAAAATTAATTCAACTATACTGCTTTTATTCAAAAAATACTTCAAGGAAAATGATGAAAATTAAGACACTCGGCTTACTGGGAAAGACTATTACACTGTCGCTGTTGACTTCAACACTTTTATATGCGACCAATGGAGACAATCTTATAGCAGTAGGTACAAAAGCAAGAGGGATGGGAGGAACCGGTATCGCTATTAGCCATGGAGCAGAATCTACTCTGGTCAATCCTGCATTGATCACAAGTATAGAAAATACTGAGATCTCATTTGGAGGTACACTCTTTATGCCTGATATCACATCAGGTTATTCCGGGTTTCCGGGAGCTACATCATACAAAAGTGATGCCGATACGAACATTATCCCTGAAGTCTCTATCGCACACAGGATCAATGAAAACTGGTTTACAGGTGTAGGTATCTGGGGAACAGCCGGTATGGGAACTGACTATAGTGACGCACCTCTTACACCGTTTGGAGGGAATCAGCATATGGTCACCAACCTGCAACTTTTACAATTCGGTGTACCTGTTGCATACAGAGCAAACGGTTTGAGTCTTGCAGTAACACCTATACTGCAATACGGGAACCTGGATATTAATTATAATGATTTTGCAGGGAACAGCAACGGAGCCGGATTGGCCCAGGATTTTGGTTTCGGTTACAGTATCGGTGCAACATATGACCTTACTTCATCAGGTATAAAAGAGCTTGTTCTGGGTGCTGTATATAAATCAAAGATCGATATGGAATATGAGGGTCAGCTCTCAACTGCAACACAACCTTTTGTAGATGCAGGTATCTTTCCGGCAGCTATGTCAGACCATCTGGAACAACCTGCAGAAATAGGTGTAGGTCTTGCATATACAATAGATCAGCATACAATTGCATTTGACTATAAAAGAGTAAAGTGGTCTGATGCCAGAGGATATAAGGATTTTGGATGGGAAGATCAGGATATCTATGCATTTGGTTATCAGTTCGCCAAAGATACCTGGGCACTCAGAGCAGGATATAACTACAGTTCAAGTGCCGTAGTTGCCATACCAGGAGGAGCAACAATACCCTCTTCTGCAGCACTTAACTTTTTTAATCTGCTGGGCTTTCCTGCAACAGCAGAAGAACACTATACCCTTGGAGGGACCTATGAATTCAGCAAGACCTTTTCACTTGACCTGGCTTATGTCTACTCACCTGAATCAAGTAAGACATTTGACATAGGTGCTCTCGGTATGGGTATTCCGTATATCACTACCGATCACTCAGAATCAAGTGTATCTTTTCAGTTAACCTATAAATTCTGATCTTGATATCCCTGCCTTTCCTCTAACAGGGCAAGGATCAAGCTCCCTGCTCTTCTACTCTCTAACAGGATCAGTACAACAGCATTTCATCCAAGGTTACCTTTACATTCTCTCCCAATGCATCTACATCATACCCACCCTCTAAAAAGAAAACAAACGGAACATCAGCACTATCCAAAATAAGCCTTACGATCTTCTGAATACCTTCTGTTGTCACATTCAACTGTGCCAAAGGATCACTTTCGTGAAGATCATAACCTGCTGAGACAAGAATGATATCCGGTTCAAAATGCTGAACCAGAGGCGGCAGATCATTCTCATAGATATCCAGCACTTCCTCATCTCCACTGTCAGGCATGATCAAAAAATTTGCGATAAAACCTTCCCCTTCTCCTGCACCTCTATCCTCTTCTGCACCCGTACCGGGATAAGCAAAAGCCTGATATGAAGAGAAGTAAAAGACTGTATTATCCTCATAAAATGTATCTTGAGTACCGTTTCCATGATGTACATCAAAATCTATGATCATTACTTTTTCATATCCTGCATCCTGTGCATATTTTGCAGTAACCGCAATATTGTTAAAAAGACAGAATCCCATTGCCTGCGTCGGTGTAGCATGATGCCCGGGAGGACGTACTGCACAAAAAGCTCTCTCAAACTCCCCTGATTTTATACCGTCTATCGCTGCAATACCAGCTCCTACCGCTTTGACAGCAGCTTTATAGGAGTCAGTACTGCATATTGTATCTGAGTCAATAGCTGCTGCATATTGACTCGCTTCTATAACCCTTTGAACATGTTCAGGTGAATGCACGGTTTGAAGTATCTCTTTCGAGATCCAAACAGGTGTTTTTGATATCAATACATCCTGTAATGGTTCTACAGCTTTATTGATCGCTACAAGCCGTTGCTTTGACTCCGGATGAGTGATGCCTGTGTCATGTTCAAGATATACATTATCTGTAATATATGCGGTTCTCATCCCTCTGCTCCTTAGAAAGTGATTTTTTTCATTATAGCCTCTTTTTAAGTACCTCTATCTCTTCCCGTAAAAGTTGTATCTCTTTTCGTAAACTTTTCATCTCTTCTCTCAATGCAGCTTCAACCTTCCCTTCTATAGGTACGATCCCCTCTTTTATTTCTTTTTCTATATCTTCATCCAGCAGGATATAAGTTGTCTCTTTTCCGTTTTCTTCAACAATTTCACTCTTCAGCTTACCTGACTTTACCATCTTCATTACATTGAATATACTTAATTTATGTTTGACCGCATATGTTTTTATGGTTACTTTTTGCATTTCTATCCTTTAAATTAGAATATTATACACAATTGATTTACATTTATTTGTTATAATCTGTAAATAAACCAAAAGGATATTCATGAAACATAGTACATTCAACCCATTCATACTTATTGCATCTTTTTTACTGCTTTTAAACACTTACTCTATGGCAGAACCGGCATCTGTAATCGAAGCCAAAGCAAATGAAGCGATCAAACAGTTCAACAAAGAAGTCAAAGGAGGCAGGGAATTTCTCTCAAAAGTTGAAGGGTACCTTGTGTTTCCTTCTGTTGTCAAAGGCGGTTTTGTTGTAGGCGGTGAATACGGAGAGGGTGTCTTGCGTATCAATGGAAAAACCAGACATTACTATAGTATTGCATCAGGTTCGGTCGGCTTTCAAATGGGACTGCAGCAGACTTCTTATATCATTGCTTTCGTTTCAAAGTCGGCTTTGGACAACTTTGTTAAAAGTGACGGTTGGGAAGCCGGTGTAGACGGTGCCGTTACGGTTGTTAAATGGGGTGTAGGAAAAGACATCAGTTCCATCAGTTACGAAAAACCTATCTATGCTTTTGTATTCGGAGCAAAAGGATTGATGTACAACCTTACACTTGAAGGTACAAAATTCACAAGAATCATCCCTAAATGATGATCAAGAGAGGTTGAACCTCTCTTTATAAGAACATTTCTGACAAAGTGCTTCAACAGCTTTTCCCTCTTTAAAACCTTTTATCATATAAGCAGCACGGGAATTGGATACTATATGATCCAGGCTCTCTTTATGCAGATCACCCAGTTCGATCACACCATCACTGTCCAGACAGCAAGGCACAACTTTTCCACTTACAAGAACAGCGATATGTGACTGCAATCCCTGACATGTCCCATGGCCGTAATTTCTGTTCTTTAAAGAAGGCCACTCAAAATAATTATCAAAATGAACCAGAACTTTATTGGCTAAACGTATGGATTTCGGCCGTTCTTTATAGATAGTATCAGGATCTAATACTACATCAAATGCATGGCTAAGTTTTAAAAACAGTGTCTCATTAAAACTGTGTTCACTCATCATTTCGTCCAGATTCCATATACGAAGGTTGATGAAAAGTCCAACATCACGTTCCAGTTTAGCTTTACACAGATCCAATACCGGTGTAATATACTGTTCAAAAGTCAAAGCGGTATCATTCTTGTTAAAACTGTTCAGTGAAATATTTATCTGCTTCACACAGGGATGGAACAATGTATCATAATTATGTTTTTTAAGAAAATACCCACTTGTGGTAAGCAGTGCTTTTAATCCGTGTCTATGAATAATATCCAGATATTCCGAGAGGCTGGATAATGTAAGCGGATCCCCCATAACATGACAGGCAATCTCCTTGGTATACCCTTTTGCCTGGATCACAATAGATTCAAAAAAATCCGGATCCATCTGCTCTGAAGGCAGTTCTTTTGTTGGACAAAAGCTGCATTTTAAACCGCATACGTTGGTAAGTTCTATATAGATACGATAAAATCTCACAAAAATATTACTTCATACAACTGGAGAGATCATTAATATTCTGTGCACTCCTGATACAATGCATCCTTGACTTTAAAAGTGAGATATTCTCATCAAATGTATTTAGAACCTTTCTTTTTTCATCACCTTTCCATCTTTCAATATTACTCTCTTTGTCTTTAGTGAATTGACTCTTTAAAAATGTAACATCTTTTAGACAATCATTTGCAGCGATCCACTCCTCTGCCCTTTGAAGGCATTCCCGTGCTTTTTGCATACTGAGTAACATTTGGGGTAACAACTTTTTCTGTTTTTCAAAAATATTTTGAGCCAACTTCTGCATCCAGACTTTTTTTTGCTTTTCTGTAAGATCTGCCTCTGTGATATTGTTATCATTTAACTGTTTGTATACCTCTCTGGAGATATCACTTAACACTTTAGAAAATTCTTTAGGTACTTTTTTACTTTTTGTTTTTAAATTTGTTTTAAAGAGTGCGATTTTCTGTACAGGAAAGTTTGGTATTTGACAGTTTTCTTCTGAAATATTGATATCAAAAATAACACTGACTGCTTTTTTCTGATACTGCATTCCCAAAACATTCATTTCATTAAGAAGCGGGATCCCTTTGTAGATACACTTACGTACACCATTACCCTCCCATACATCACAGGTGATTCCTGCAATGGTCTCCTTCCCTTTTTTTACTAAGCCTTCTGTGATGTTTTCTACCACATTGCCTTTAGGTATAGGACGTTCTAAAATTTTCTTAGTCTTAAAATCAACATTTAATTCTTGCTCTTTTTTATGTTTTTCACATTTGTTTATCACTTCTATATTCTTCAGGGCACCAGAGGTTATTTCTTCTATATTCTCCTCAATAAGTTCCACAGCACCCCAATCTTTAAAGTATAATTTTCCTTTGCCGTTGATCGTCAGATTGACCTCTTGTGTAAGTTGTCCCCCACCACTGATACTGTAAAGTATCATACCTGAGGGGACATCATACTTTTTTTGAATCATTTGTGCTGATAAAAGTGTGGCAGTCCCCAGCCAGAGAAATAAAAAAACTATTTTGATCTTCTTTATATGTGACATACACTTCCTTACTTCCTCTTAGCAGAGGCCATATTTAGGTGATGTCATTGTAACATAATATTATTTACAGCGTAAACATCCTGCATGTTCCCCCTGATCTTGAAGAAACAAAAGGTTAAAAATGTACCCTTCAGAGATAATTGGCTAAAATTTTTTATGTTTATCAATTACCAAAAATATTATAAGCTTTTATTTTTTATATGCATCATTACGTTAAGCACGTTACATGCTTCGGTAATTGAAATATCTACAAAAACCGCCTATTCACTTTTGGAACATGCCAAAGTTTATTTTGATCAAGAGGATCTGACACTTAAAGAAATCATAAAGAAAAAAAAATTCACTGCTTATACTAAACCTTATATCAACAGAGGAGTATCTTCAGAAACCATTTGGATCTCTTTCTCACTTAAAAATGATTCAATGCAGGATATTGAAAAAATACTGGTCCTCAGTTCTCCGCTGCTAGAACACATCGCGCTTTATACGCAGGACATCATTGCAAAACCCTTAAAACAAGGGGTATTGGATACATGCAATAAGCATTCTACGATTTTTCCCTACTTCAATATAAAACTGGCTCCACAGAGTTCAAAAACATATTATCTTAAAATAAAATCTGTGATCAACCCTATAGATTTCGGAATAATGATCTATAATAAAAAACAGTATATAGCAGAAGACCAGTCGCGGCAGTTTATCAACATTTTACTTGTAGGTATGGTACTTGTACTTATGTTGTATAGTTTCATACTTTCTTTTTATACTAAAGACAGAAGTTATTTCTATTATAGTTTTTACCTCTTTGCCCTTATCACTCAACAGCTCACATATCTTGGATTGACACAAATATATTTTCCGGCAGAATTTGTTGCTATAGATCTGCAGATTACCGTCTTTAAGATCACTCTTCTTATCATCACTGCTGCTCTTTTCAGTATGCACTTTCTAAAAACAAAAAATATGCCCTTCATACATAAAGGATATAAACTGCTGATCACTATTTCTTTTATAGAAATGATAGTTTTAAGTATTCCGAAATTTTACAACCTTAACATTGTGATACTTACAGGAACAATCTTTATTGTATATAATCTTTATGCCGGCTATCTCTCCTATAAAAAAGGCAACAAACAAGCCAGACTGTTTATTGTAGGATTCGGAATTGTATTTATCTCTTATATTTTGATCATATTGAATGCCATAGGCCTGACATCTGTCATGCAAAAGGTCCAGAATATTCTCATGATAGGTACTGCACTTGAAGCCTTCATCCTCTCTTTGGCTTTTGTAGACAAATATGCCATCCTGCAAAAAGAAAAGGAAGAAATAGAAGCACAGATACTTAATGAGCTGAAGAACAGAACAGATATCATTAAACAGGAAGTGGTTAAAAAAACCGAAGAGCTTAAAAGTATGGTAGAGCACAGAGAACTGCTTATTAAGGAAATACACCACCGAGTCAAAAACAATCTGCAAGTTATCCTATCTATGGTACGATTAGAGAATGATTCTACAGAACAGCATACATACAAACAAAATCTTAACAGTCTGGAGAGCAGGATCAATGCGATAGCAAAAACCTATGATATGCTTATTATCAAAGACAATCTGGAAGAGATAGATATTGCTGAATACATTGAATCACTGATAGATGATATCCAGGAATCCTATCCGAAAGAAAAATATCAGATCCGAATTGAAGCGGATATACGTGCAACTCTGCCTTTACGTGAGTCTATCTACATAGGTCTCATCATTAATGAAATGGTGACAAATACCTATAAATATGCCTTTAATGACCATAGAGGGCATATAGATATATCATTACGAAAGCATGGAAACAAGATCACACTCATTTACCAGGATGACGGTAAAGGATTTGATCTTAAGGAAACAAGCAATTCATTAGGGTTAAAGCTTATCCATAGATTAATACACAATCAATTAAAAGGCAGTATAAAAATGCATACAACCGATCATATTCAATATGTTATAAGATTTACACTATGAAAGAAATACATATTCTCATCGTAGAAGACGAAAGTATCGTGGCAATGGAAATAGAGAGCTATGTACTCAAACTGGGATACACTGTTGTAGATGTCTGCTCTTCGGGAGAAGAAGCACTTGCCATTATTTCAAAACATCACGTTGATATCATTCTTATGGATATCTGCATCGATGGGGAGAAAGACGGTATAGAGACTGCTATGGAAGTTCTGAAAAGATATCCGGCAATTAAAATCATTTTTCTTACTGCACATACAGATGAATATAATGTGGACAGGGCTATCACTCTTGATCCCATAGCCTACCTTTCCAAACCATTTAAAAGAGATGAACTGCAAATATTTCTGAAAATTGCTACAAAAAAAATAAAACAGGAATTTACATGTATTCAAAACGATCCGAATAAAGTTATTTTTGATCAAGAATTTTATTACGATACTCTCAATGGGCTTCTCTACTGCTGCGGTGAGCATATTCATCTTACAAAGAAAGAACATATGCTTCTTGATCTACTGATACGGAACAGAAACAATATTGTCTACCTGGATGCCATAGAAAGAGAAATATGGTCAGACAAAGAAACCAATCCGAATACTATCAGAACCCTTGTAAAAAGATTACGCCAAAAACTGAAATATAAATTTATTGAAACGGTATCTTCAATGGGATATAAACTGGTCATACCGAAAAACGGCCTTTAAGGATAATCCCTGTATATCCTGTTATTTTACATTTAAAATTTTAATAAAGAAAAGAAAAAATATATGTAGAAGTTTTTACCAGGGCACATCACCCTGGTAAAAAAGCTATATCTAGAATGTATAAGTCACACCCACATTGACAGAATCAATCATAATATCATAATACGTCGGGATATCATCAAAACCTTGATCATCATACAGTCTTGTATAGTCCACGAAGAGTCCCCAGTTGTCATTGACAGCATAACTCGCACCGATCCCCCACTGGAAGCCGCTCTCCGAATCTTTACTACTTCCCTCTTCATAGGTGACTTTCCCGTAGCCAAGCAGACCATAAAGTGTGACCCCGCCTACCGGATACATAGGCTTGAGGTAGAGCCCGTAATTTGATATTTCACCGTCAAAATCTTCATTATAACCGTAATCACTCTCATAACTTAGATCACCGAATGTCTTAGAATATCTGGCTTCTACTGCGATGTATTTATTGAAATTATACCCTGCAAGTACCAGCATGCCATTCCCGTCTATATCTCCAGACTCTTTCCCACCGTCAAAATCCAGGTTCATATACGAATACCCCAGACCGACATAGAATGCACTCTCATCCGCTGTTTCCGGAATCACTACAACTTCTGCTTCAGATTCTACGACATTCTTACCGATATCCCCACCTGCAAAAGCCATTTGGCTTAACGCCAGAACCGATATGATCGACATTGTTATTTTTTTCATTTTACTTCCTTTTTGTTTTAAATACAAAAGAAGTTTAACAATAAAATGTGCCAAAAGTGTGGCAAAACAGCCTGTTTGATAAAAAAGAGGGGAAAGTTTTGAACAATCCTCTAAAATGGTTAGAAAGTTTATTGTTTTAGACATCAGAATAAACTTTTATTTAAAAATTTATATTATATTTGTCAATAGTTCTCTACAACAGATTCTTCTCTTGGTTACACATTGCCCCACAGAAACTAATAGGAATCAATTCCCCTGGCAATATCTTCTTCAAGCTTTCCGAAAGCTCTGTCCATAGCATTTACAATACTTCCTGCATTGCTTTTAGCAGGTAGGCTTATACTGAAAAGTTTTGCCTTTCTCTTATGTGTCCGCATATTTTCCACTTCCCAATTGGCATCAAGATAGACTCTGTTCCCCTGGGCTATGAAACGTGCTATCTGTACCTTGACTTTTAGGCCCGGCTGTTTATCTGTACCCCACGGATAGGCATAGACATCAGGTTGATTAAACTTTTTTTGTAAAAAGCTTATCAGTCTATGGGTTAATCCTGCATCCAGATCTTCAGCCCATACAGCACCATCTAAAAACATGATCTGACTTGCTGATCTGGCTACAGCGATCTCCCTTTTGAAAAGGTACTCAGGCACACTGATCTTCTCTACCCCTATAACCCGGTTTTTATCTCTATAGATTACATTTGGTTGTGAAGCGGTTGAAAGTATATAATAGTTGGATGATACACAACCGCTTAAACCAATCAGTACAATAAGTAGTAAAAGTATTTTTATTCTAAACATTATTTATCTCCAAAGATAAGTGAATTTGGTTTACGGTTAAGCATCTCCAAGAAGTGCTGCATCTCTTTGGAAGTCTCAGTCACCACTCTAAGTGTTTGTGCTATTTGATGTGTCAAAAGTGAGTTCTTATCATACCCTTTAACCACTTTTTTGGTTACTTTAAGTGTTTTAGTAAGCTCTTTCAGTGCTTTGTTTACCTCATCAGGTAATGCTGAAAATGATTTTTTACCGGTCAGTGTATTGATATTTTCAACTGTCTTTTGAAGCTTAAGAAGTACCTTGTTCGCATTGGCAATAGGCTCAGAACTCTCATTCACTACCTTGTCTATAGAAGTGATCAGTTTTTTAAGCGGGAGTTTGTTGAGTTTGACCAAAACTTTTTCAACTTCATGCATGATACCTGTACCGTCATTTTTGACAGTGGGCAACACAGCATAGTGTTTCCCTTTTGATATAGTCTGTTTTGTAGCATTTTCATCAAATACAAGATCAATGAACAGCATACCTGTAATAATATCGGTAGATGTGATCTTCGCACGCAAACCCTCTTCTACAGCCTGATAAAAGTTCTCTTCACCTGTATGATCCGGATCATTTCTATCCTCAAATACGGAAGTATCTATCTCCACAAGGATCTCTCCTTTCATATGATGTGTACTTTTTTCATAAGAAAGCTTTATATCCTTTACATGTCCTACATCAAAACCGGCATAATGCACAGCAGCACCTGTCTTGAGTTTTGCAATAGAGTCTTCCGTATACAAAAGGTATTGCTTCACAGCATTTCCTGCATTGCCTATTTTTTTACTCTCTGCAGTACCGGCATTCTTATACAAATAGAAAATATGCTGATCAGGAACTACTGCCTTGAGATCCTCACCTGAAGAGGAAAAGGATATTCCTCCCTGTATCAGATATGAGATCGGTGCCACATTTACATCCAGCCTGCCATTGGAAAAATCAACATCCACTGCACTGTTCAGCCAAAACTTTGAATCTGTATGAATATAAGGAACATAGGCTTTATTCACAAAAATAATAATATCCACACTTTTGCTGTCAAGGGCTATATTCATATATTCCACCTGTCCCACTAGAATATTCTTATAGTAAACCGGTGTACCTTTTTTAATATTATACCCGTCAGATGCATTCAGATGGAAGTATGCTCCCTCTTCCGTAACATAATATGCACTGTCCAATCCGATAAAAGTATCTTTAAAGTCCGTATTGTCCTTCTTGCTGTACATATTGATATATGTTCCGGAGAGGAGTGTATCAAGGCCGCTGACACCGGATATGCCCACTTCCGGTTTTACTATCCAGAATTTTGCATTTTTATTGATATACGGAACAGCCGATTTGTCCATTCTTGCAACAATAGTCACCCCCTCTCCGTCTTCCTGCAATACGATTTTCTTTACCGTACCTATAGGGACATCCCTGTATTTGATCTGACTCTGTCCGGCTTGCAATCCTTCATTTCTCGGAAAGACTATTTTGATCTCCGGACCTAACTGGGCATAATACTGATATGCCAGCCATCCTGCGATCAAAAGTGCGATAAAAGGCACGATCCATATAGAAGTAATAAAATTAAATTTGGTTGATTCTTTTATCTCCGGTATCTGTTCGGGCATTTATCTATTCTCCTTGATAAGTCGCATATCGAATGCATGTGCTGCCAAAAGTGTAAAGAACACAGAAAGAGCAAAAGCCGTTGCGGCTGTACCTGCGACTATTTCTATGTTCGCCAAATGTATGAGTGCGGCAAGTATGGCCACGACAAATACATCTATCATAGACCATGGACCTATGACTTCTGTTATATAATACAATTTATGTTTATTGATCTTCCTGTCTTTTCCCAAAGGGTATTTTACACTAATTAACAGATAAAGCAAGATAAGGAATTTCAGAATAGGGATCACTATGGATGCAATAAAGATCACTGCAGCGATAGGATAAGAACCATGTTCCCATAACATGATCACACCTCCGAGTATCGTACTGCCCTCAACAGCCCCGAATTGTCTGGTAATGAGCATAGGATAAAGATTTGCAGGGATATAAGCGATGATCGCTGTGATCAGATATGCCCAGCTCTTTTCTGTTTGAAATGTTTGATGTTTATAAATAGCAGAACCGCAACGGCGACATCTGTTTTCTTTCCCCTTGTCTATATTCACAGCTTCACAGACAGGACAACGGATCAGTTCATCTTCTTTTATTTCGATCATTTTGACTTCTCTTGCAAAAAGACTCTTTTTCTCAACATCCATATTTCAGAAACATGTATGGTTCTGGTCACATACAGATCAAGCAGGACAAATGCTATCAATGCCCAAAAAGCAATACCCATATGTATCTGTGCATATCCTATGAGTTTTACCAACGCCACCAAAATACTGATCAGAAAAATATCACTCATACTCCATGGTGTGATATGAGAAAGCAATATCAGCAGTTCTTTGCTTAATTTCTCTCCTGCCTTCAGTTTCAAAAGGAGGAATACCATACTGTAAATGGAAAATATCATCAGAGGGAAAATAAAGATGAGGAAAGAACAGATCAAGCCTACAACATAAAAACCGTTATTGAAAAGGCTCACAAATGTTTTAGGGATGGTAATGAACTGTTCATGTCCAAGCAGCTCTATCTTGACGAGTGGGAAAAAGTTGGCAATGGCAAAAAAGATAAGTGCCGATATACTCAGGGCCAGTCCATGCTCTGCAAGTCTGCTGTCATATCTGTACAAAACAGTATTACATGCACGGCAACATGCTTTTGAGCCATCCTGGATCGTTATCTCTTTATGGAGAGTATGGCATTTTTGACAGATAACCAGGTTATCTAAAACATCTTCACTTTCTATTTTCATAACACGGATTATACCTAATATAATCAATATAAGTGTATGATAAATAAAAATTTAAACCCGGAGTAAATTCTATTGTATAATTCGGGTTAAAGGATATGGATGAAGATACTTTCTATTGGTAAAACCTTGCATCATGATAGACTGGATATCACTTCTATAGACGCTTCCTCTTTACCTGGGCATGATGACATAGAGCTCTATTCCTATATCATCATCAATGGCGGAGACGGTACCATAAGAAGAGTACTGAAACAACTGCATGACTTAAAGCACATTCCTACATTTATCCTTAATCCTACAGGCTCTTTTAATGTCGTCGCCAAGATCCACCGTGCACCCAAGATAGAGAAAGTTTTGGATGCTCTTGCAAACGGCGAAACCCCTAAAACCCAAAAACACCACCTTTTTAAACTCAATGATGAGATCTTCCTTTTCTCAGCAGGGAACATGGGAGACCTTCAACATATTTTTCTCTCTGAGACCCTGCGCTTTGGTCTTCTTAAACAAGGTATACTCAAATATATTCTTTCTGTACTGTTTCTTCTCCCCCTACATGTTATCATGACACCTTTTATGCTTCTGAGTTCCACAAGATTTTTTATTTTTACTCCCGCACGTTTCATTAAAAAATTCGGCAGTTTTTACGGAGAGGTTCAAGAGATCAACATCGACCTGGAGAATGAGTACAATATGTTAGAACTTGATGGAGACATTGTTACTGTTCATGGAAGATATCTGAAAATCAGGCAAGCAGGAAATGTAGCTGTTGTTACTGCATAGACAATAAGATCCGGATCCATTTAAAAACTATTAAACCATTTCATGTATGATCTAATTATACTATTTAAAGGAATGAAATATGGATGATAAAAAAGTAAAGATCACAGGATTGGAGATCCCTTTCATCGATCTGGTGATACTCATGGTAAAATTGGCATTTGCTTCAATACCGGCGATCATTGTGATCTATTTTATTTTTGCATTACTCGGAGTCTTTTTCAATGGGATCTTCGGTATGTTCCTAATGCATCCGGCACTTTAGGACTCAAAAACAAGGATTATATCCATCTTGAATTACGACCTGATAAAATAAGGTATAATTATTAAAATAATAATAAAAGATTAAATATGAAGATGAAGACCTCTGTATCCGTAGTCATTCGAATGATATTATGGTTGGCCATGATAGCCGGAGGTACTGCCTTTTCTCTTATCAGAGATTGGCATACTCCTCTCTTTCATGATCTCCCTTTTCATTTGATAACAGCTCTTTTGGGATATCTAATACTTGTTTTGGCTTTTCGTGCTGCGGCAAATGGTGGAAAAGAATTGGCAAAAGGCCGTACGGGTGATATCCCCCGTCTTGAAACCAACCGTTTGGTGACAAGCGGACTCTATAGCTGTATGCGTCATCCTATGCTCTTTGGACTGACACTTTTGCCATTGGGATGGGCTCTTTTAACAGGTTCTCCTACTTTTATCTTTATTCTTGCCCCTCTTGAGATGCTTTTTATCATCATCATGGTCATACTTTTTGAAGAAAGAGAAGTAAACCAAAAATTCGGTAAAGCCTATCAAGCCTATAAAAAGAAAGTACCTATGGTCTCCTTTCAATGGGAATGCCTGAAGATACTTTTTGCCAAGGTACACAAATAAAGAAAGTCTATTGAACTGATCTCTTTTTTGAGGCAGAACACTTTTATAAAAGAATCATATCTTGGCAAATAGGAATATTGGGCAAAGTATTAGTGTATAATGTATAAAAAGATTTTTTGATGATGCTCTCAGAAAAGTTAAAATCAAGGAGTGAGAATGGCAACTGTTACCTCTTACGGAGCGGCAAAAGTCGTGACGGGGTCCTGTCACCTGCTTGCCATCGAGGGTGGCCCGCGTATTCTTATTGACTGTGGGATGTTCCAGGGTCAGGAAGAAAAGCGCAACTATAACAGGTTTGATTTTGATCCTTCAGAGATCGATTATCTGTTTATCACACATGCACACCTTGACCATGTGGGTCGCATACCAAAACTTGTCAAAGAGGGTTTCTCCGGTATGATCCATGCCACAGCTGCAACAAGGGATCTTGCAGAAGTCATATTGCTCGACAGTGCAAAGATCATGAAAGAGGACTATGAAACACACTACAAAAAAGCACTTCGGCGCGGAGAAGAAAACAAAGTACGTACTCCATTATACACAGAAGAAGATGTAGAAAACACTTTTATGCTTGAATGGCACTATCCCGAATATGGTACTGCATTTGAACTGGGTAAGGGTATCTCTGTCACCTACAGAAATGCCGGACATATTCTGGGGGCAGCATTTATTGAGATCACCTACACTGAACATGAAAACAAATATACCATTGTCTTCTCGGGTGATATTGGAAATAACAACAATATGGTCCTTCCAGACCTGGAAAACTGTACACATGCTGATTATCTTTATGTCGAATCAACCTATGGCGATCGAAACCATCAGGATATGGATGCAAGTATCACCGAATTCAAACGAGTGATCATCGATACACTGCACAACTGGGGAAATGTCCTGATACCTTCATTTGCGATTGAACGTACCCAGGAGATACTCTGTCTTTTAAAAGAGATGCATGAACATAAAGAGCTTCCGGAATGCCATATCTTCTTGGACAGCCCTATGGCAACAAGAGCAACGGATGTATATCGGAAATATTCCGATCTCTTAAGCCTGGAATGTCAACGCAACAAAGAAAAAGATGGGACTATTTTTAATTTTGAGGAACTTGTTTATACTCCGGATGTTGAAGGATCAAAAGCGATCAATGAGATCGACCGCCGTGCCATTATCATTGCCGGCAGCGGTATGTGTACGGGAGGCAGGATCCTGCATCATTTCAAACATCGTTTATGGAACAAGAAAAATGCTGTGATCTTTGTCGGCTATCAGGCTGTCGGAACACTTGGCCGTCATATCGTGGATGGCGCACGATGGCTGAAGATCTATCATGAAGATATCCTGATCAAAGCCAGTATACATACTATCAATGGTTTCTCTGCACACGCAGATCAGAAGGGTATTTTAAAATGGATCTCGCAGATAGAAGACCTGAAACAGATCTACCTGATCCATGGAGAAGAGGACAAGCAGGTGATCTTACGCAGTGTACTTGAGAATGCACTGCAGCAAAGAGCTCATATTGTTGAACCGGAAGAGGTGATCTACCTCTAAACATATAAGGAGAAAAGATGCGTTATATTAAATGGTTTAGTGAGATCGGCATTGAGGATGTCCTGGAAGTAGGCGGTAAAAATGCTTCATTAGGAGAAATGTACCAGAATCTTACGGCTGAACAGGTACGCGTTCCCAACGGATTTGCGATCACCGCAACAGCCTATAACAAAGTACTCGATACCAATGGTGCTTTGGCAAAACTGCATGCACAGCTTGATGATCTTGATCCTGATGATGTAGAACAGCTGCAGGTACGCGGTAAAGTCTGCCGTGACATCGTTTATAACTGTACACTGCCTGACGATCTCAAATCTGAGATATTACAGGGATATGACGCACTGAAAAAAGAGTATGGCGAAAACGTTTCATTAGCCGTACGCTCTTCTGCCACTGCAGAAGATTCTCCAGAAGCCTCTTTTGCCGGTCAGAACGATACCTATCTCAACGTTACTTCACCCGAAGCATTACTGGATGCTTACAAGCGCTGCCTTGCTTCAAACTTTACCGACCGCTCCATACACTATAAATTCGATAACAGCTTTGACTACTTCAAGGTAGAGCTTTGCGTTGTCGTCATGAAAATGGTACGCAGCGATATCGGTGCCAGCGGTGTAATGTTCAGTATTGATACAGAGACAGGTTTTAAAGATGTTGTCTTTATCAACGCAACCTATGGCTTGGGTGAAAATGTCGTTCAGGGTACCATAGACCCAGACAGTTTTTACGTTCATAAACCAACATACAAAAGTGGACATCGTACAGTATTAAAACGGCGGCTTGGAAAAAAAGAGCTTACGATGGTCTTTACAGATACACTTAATACGGACAATATTGCCGTAGAATACACAAAAAATATCCAAACACCGGAAGAAGCCCGAAAACAGTTCTGTATCACGGATGATGATGTCATGATCCTGGCGGATTACGCCATCAAAGTTGAAGATCACTATTCCCAAGAAGCAGGGTATCGTAAACCCATGGATATGGAATGGGCCAAAGATGGCATAGACGGGTTCATCTATATGGTACAGGCACGTCCGGAGACAGTAGAATCACAGAAAAAGGGCAATATCCTTGAAATGTATCATCTTAAAGAGACAGGAAAGTTACTGGTGAGCGGTCGTGCCGTCGGTACGAAGATCGGACAGGGAAAAGTACATTATATTACCGACGTGGCACATCTCAGTGATTTCAAACCGGGTGAAGTATTGGTCACTGATACCACAACACCGGACTGGGAACCTGTACTGAAAACAGCAGCAGCTATCGTTACTACACGTGGCGGGAGAACCTGTCATGCAGCAATAGTAAGCCGGGAGCTTGGTATACCGGCTATTGTAGGGACTGACAATGCAACAGAAGTACTGCAGGATGGGCAGGAAGTAACAGTCAGCTGTGCCGATGGCGAAAACGGTCATGTGTATGAAGGTCTGCTTGATTTTGAGATTATCAAGACAGACCTGAGCCACCTTCCGAAAACAAAGACACAGATCATGATGAACCTCGGCAACCCCGATATCGCTTTTTCGCTCTCTTCTCTTCCGGTAGACGGTATCGGTCTGGCACGTATGGAATTTATTATCAATGAGTATATCAAAGCACATCCAATGGCACTTGTACATCCTGAAAAAGTTGATGAAGCAACCAAAATACAGCTTGAATCATTGAGCAAAGCCTATAAGAATATGGAAGAGTTTTTTATTAAAACACTTTCCGAAGGAGTGGCGACGATCGCGGCTACAGTCTATCCAAATCCATGTGTCGTGCGCATGAGCGATTTTAAAAGCAATGAATATGCAACACTGTTAGGTGGAAAATTCTTCGAGCCTGATGAAGCCAATCCGATGATCGGTTTCCGTGGAGCAGCACGCTATGCTCATCCAGCCTACGAGGAAGGATTTGCTCTGGAGTGTACGGCGATGAAGCGGGTACGTGATGAGATGGGCTTTACGAATGTCATCCTGATGATCCCATTCTGCCGACGGGTCAATGAGGGTAGAAAAGTTATCGATACAATGGCTAAATATGGTTTGAAACGCGGTAAAAACGGACTAAAGGTCTATGTGATGTGTGAAATTCCGAACAATGTCATCTCCATAGATGCTTTCAGTGAGATTTTCGACGGCTTCAGTATCGGAAGCAACGATCTTACCCAGCTGACCCTTGGTGTTGACCGTGACAGCGAGATCGTTGCATTTGATTATGATGAACGTGATCCGGGTGTAATGAAGATGATCGAGATGGCGGTACAGGGTGCACAACGGAACAAACGTCACAGCGGTATCTGCGGGCAGGCACCTTCAGATTATCCTGATGTAGCAGAGTATCTGGTCAAACTGGGGATCGACTCTATAAGCCTCAATCCCGATAGTGTCCTCAAAACCATTCAGGATGTGGTTAAATTAGAAAAAAAGCTTGAACACAATGTATCATGAAGCTTATTTATCTGCCGATACTCTCCTTCTTCTCTAGCTAAGGGAGGCAGTTTCCCTGAAAAAAGGAGTTCAAGGTATTTTTATCCTTACAGAAGTTTTTGATAATAGGCTACTACCCTCTCATCTACATGAATTACCTTATGTAAATACTGCGTCAGGTCTCCCCGATTGAAATCAATGCGCAGCTTTTTAGGGTCTATGGCTCTTGAGATAGCCACATAGAACTGGCTCGGAGCAAAGATATTATCTACATTACAGACAAGATTGTCTATGCTCATACCTTGAGACTTGTGTATGGTAACAGCATAAGCCAATTTAAGAGGGAACTGTGAAAGTGTGGCAAGAGACATCGTCTCTACAGTACCATCATCTTTGACTATCATATCCAGTAGGTCAAAGTCATGGCGTTCTACCCTGACAAACTCATCCTCTTTTTCTACGATGAGATAATCATCTTCGATCTTATGAAGGATACCCCTCTCTCCATTGACAAATTTACCCCACTTATTCACGGTAAAAAGTATGGGCACCCCCTCTTTAAGTGTGAGTTGTTCTGAAATAGGCAACATATTTTTCCAACCTGCCAATTTCTTTTCATGTACTTTTCCGAACATCTCTATATTTGCGAAGAGAATGGTCTCTTCCGTATCGAGTTCGTTTATCTTGGCTCTGTTGGTCTGTTCCACTTCCAGGTTACGTCCATACAGGTATGTCGGGTCTTTCCCCATCCCTTCTGTGTTCCAAAGTTTTGTCATGTAACTTACCACTTCTTCATCACAGATACCTTTTCGGACTTTTGAAAGGATATGCGTAAACTCTGCATCTGTGGTACGCTTCATTTCAGTCAATTCTATCACCATCAGGTCAAAACGTTCCCATGCCATGCTCTCAAAGGCATAAAGTTTATCTCCAAAGATATCGTTTCTACCGTTTTGTTTTTGTACAGGTGGCAGCTGAAAGAAATCTCCCACAAAAAGTACCTTACCAAGGTAACCATAGTTGTTCAGTCTGTATGCTATCATGTCCAACAAGTTTGTACTCACCATAGATATCTCATCGATGATAATGAGGTCTGTAGCTTTAAGTACTTTTTTAAGATCAGTAAGCCTTTTCTTTGCTCGTTTATCCCCTGCTGCGAGTTCATCAAAGTTGGACGCTATGCCAAAGACAAAAAAGCTATGCACAGTAAATCCACCTATATTTACTGCACTCACACCTGTTGAACCCAAAGAGACAACCTGCTTTCCTCTTTTACGGTAATCAGAGATCACCTCATTGGTAATATAACTTTTCCCTACACCAGCACCGCCTGTTAAAAAGACATTGGAGTGTTTAAGTGCTTCAAGCACATCTACTTTATCTGCCAAAACCAGCCCTGTCTATAAGTCCTCTTTGACAATGACTGCGTGTCTGCTTGCCTCTTTTAAGCAGTATATTCAAACTGACATTGTCTCCGCTTCCCAGATGCAGCCAAAGTTCCGTAATAAGCCCATCTTTACATTTTAACTCTACTCTCTTGCCTGTTCCTGCACCGAAACTTTTATCAAAATGCTTTTGTATCTGCGACAAAGAGACTTTTTTCCCTATATGCTTGGTAAAGAATATACCAACATCTGATTCATTCAACTGTTTTACCAATGAAATGGCCTCTTTGTAATACTGCTCTGCATCCGTACCGTAGCAGGAACCGTGTTTGAACCACTCATGCTTATGGAGACTGGAGCTGAACCCGGGCATGACTTCAGCCAAAGCTTTTTGCGTCTCGACTGTCAGATCCAAAGAAGGTAGTTTGTTCCAATATTTGTATCTGTCCATAGTGATGATTTTTCTGTCTACATTACAGTATATTTTGCTTTTAGGTTGAGGCCAAAGTCCATGCAGTACGAAATGACTTTCATTGTAATGCGGCTTGAACATGGAAAATAATCTTCTTTTACACTCTTTTTTATTGCGGTGTGTTTCACAAAAAGCATTATGCCAACTCAGTACTAAAATATTTTGTTCTGAGCTCACAAGAGCCGCAGTTTCGGATCTAGATCGGAGATATGAATGCTTTTTATACGTTTCTCTTCCGGAAGAAGCTTTACCGGATCCATCCCCGATACCGATAACCTCACTCTGGACTTTTTCGACATTAAGGGGATTGGAAGTTTTACTGTGTTTTGGGAAACAACTGTTATCTACCCATCGCTGTGCAGGCTGTTCACCTTTGATAAGAATAAGGATCTGTCCTTTGTTGTGTTCCAGGATCGTATATTTTTTAGACGTATCCAACATAACCTGATGGGTGTTTTTGCTGTGTTTCATGTTGTTGAATGCAGGACACTCTTTGACGGCAAAAGCTTCTTCTCTTGCCATTAATGAAACGATAAAAACCATAAGTATGATAATGTGTTTATTCATTCTATCATGCCTCAATATTTTTTGAATATTATACTGTAATAATATTCCAAACACCATCCGGTAACGGATCAGACAATAAAATATAAATAGATCCCATCAGTCTGTATCACTCATAATAAGAATAAACTCCGGAAGTGCATTGTGAACCATGATCAGGCCTTATTCCAGGAGACCAGGTATATACATTAAGAGAAACTGCCAAGCCCTGAAATGAAAGAGTTGTAGCCGGCCTGTTTCAGATATACATGAACTGTGAGAGAAAAATAATGGTAAGAACAAATGCAAACGGCAATATATGGCTTTTAAAAACCAAAGGCTGTATCTTCAGATAAACTTGCAGGAATCCTCTTAACCCGAGCCAGATACCCAAAAAAGCTTTCAAAGAAAGCAGTATTTGAAATCTTGTCAGTCCCTCTTCCCCTATTGGACCGTAGACCTGGGTTATGAGATAAAGTCCTGTCAATACAGCAACGATCAGACTGGGCGGTACCACTTTACGCACATATTTCATAAAAGATTCTCTGATCTTTGCATGTGTTTCTTCATCAAAAGATCTTTTGATCTTTGTAAGAAAAAGGTTGTCTGTGATCAAAAAACCACCATAAATGAATGCTGCAAAAATATGAATCGTCTTAATTAATACAAAAGTCATAATAAAGCCTTGGAAATAATTTGATGGGATTATAGTATAATGATGATTTGAAACCTTTGATATATCAACTGTTTCTAAAAAAATCCTGTGAAAAAAATTCTTCTACCACTGTTCTCATCTCTAAAGGATCATCTATACGGTTCACAAGATCTCTGAAGGCGGAAGCCCCCTGATACCCTGCTTTTGAATACGTATGAAGATGCTTACGGAACATCACAGCACCATACTTGCCGTAATGAGCTATCATCTGGTCAAAATGTTCCAGTACGACTTCCTGGACAAGTGTACTCCCGACATTTTCTTTCCCTGTTTTTATCTGATGAAATATCCATGGGTTGCCTACTGCGGCACGTCCTATCATAATGCCGTCTACCCCTGTATGCTCAAGTACCCATTTTGCTTTGGCCGGCGAATCAATATCGCCATTTGCAATAACAGGGATGGAGAGCATTGACTTTATCTCTGCGATCGCATCATAATCTACCGCAGCTTTATATCTGCCTGCTCTCGTTCTGCCATGCACTGCAATAAAGTCCGCTCCACTTTCCTGACATACTCTGACGATCTCTATATGGTTTTTCTCATCAAAGCCCAATCTGATCTTCACCGATGTCTGCTCTTTATTGGAGTATTTTTTGATCGTTTCTATCACTTTCCCCATCTGAACAAGATCGGTAAGCAGTGAACTTCCCTGAAGATTATTCACCACTTTAGGTGCAGGACAGCCACAGTTCAGATCTATGATATCCACACCCTCTTTGGTATTGATGATCTCTACGGCGCGCTTTATAACATTCAAATCCGAGCCTGCTATCTGTATGGAGTATGGTGTTTCCAAAGCACTTTTTTCTAACATTTTATGGGTTTTTTTACTGTCATGGGCTAGTGCATTGGAGCTTATCATCTCACTGACCGTAAGGTCTACACCGAACTTCTTGACAACAGAACGGAAAGGGAGGTCAGTAAAGCCCGCAAGCGGGGCTAAAGCATAAAGAGGTTGAGAAAAATCTAACTTCATTTACAAATGGAATCTATCTCGATGAGATCTTCAAGTTTATAGTTTTTATGCTCTTTTTTAAGTTCATAAAGTGCTCTGAATTTTATAAATTCATTCTCTTCCTGCTCTTCCAGATAAGCATTAACCTCATCTAAAAGTTCATAATCAAAAAGCAGATAAAGATAGGCATTCTGTGCTTTAGGGTTTTCAAGTTGATACTTTTTAAAAAGCGACAGGTTCTCATCCGGTGCAAAATGTTTTTTTGTAATATTCGCTATCTGTACGAAATCCGTACATGTAAGTTTCAATGATTCAACAAAGTCATTCAGAATCTCACTGCTGAGTCCCATATCTTCCTCATGATCTACTCTGTTAAGCATAACATGGAAATTTTCAGAATCAAATATCTTGGCATATTTTCGTGCTTTATAAAATGTCTCTTTGCGTGCAAATATCTGCAGAGCTTGTTTTTGTACCAGTGTGGAGTACTTTGATGAGGATTTCATCACTTCTTCGACAAATTCATGATCCGTTTCCAAACGGTTCAGTCTATTCTGTATCAAATGGGGATTGCCTTCGTTAAATACTTTGGCCATCTTATTCTCTTTCAGATCAACATATTCACCGTTTTTGATTTTATTAATGACATTAACAACTTTTGACAGTCTGGGGTTAAGCCCTTCAACACTGTCCAAAAGTGTTAAAGAGGATTTTCCCAGAAGTACTGCTGAGTGCTTGAATTCATCTATTGCATATTTCTGTTCTTTCGGTTCATTTACCAATGACCAATAAAGTGCATCATCCAGAGTGGTTGTATCTCTCTGCCATTTTTTAAGTTTAAAATAACTTTTCAAACCATGAAAGATCATATGAAACACAGTAAATACAAGCAAAACAAACATAGGCAGGATCACCCATACTGCTACAGGGAAATTGAAATTTATCCCCATGATCTCCACCAGATAATTATTCGGATTGATCGTATATGTCAACGCACCGATAATAGCTCCAAGTGTGAGTGCTGCAAAAATATATAAACCAAGTCTCATATTCTACCCCTTACTTTTCTTCTTTTTCGTTGATCTCCCGGCATGTGATACAAAAACGTGCAAAGTTCTTTACGTCCAACCGTGCTTTGCCTATAGGCTCTTCACACATTTCACAAATTCCGTAAGTTCCATTCTTTATTTTATCTAAAGCAAGTTCAATTTCGTTTAATTCTTTACGCTGTTGTACCAAAATAGCGCTATCAATGATAGTTTCTGCAGATGCAGCTGCATAATCACCCTCATCACTAAGGTCAAGATCTCTCATTTCGTCTAATTCAAGTGCTGTTCCCGTAAGATTCTTTTCTATTTGAACTCTTCTGTCCAGTAACTTGTTCTGAAATTCTTCCAACTCTGCTTTTGTTAACATCTATATTTCCCTATTTATGATATGGGTGATTGTTATTAATTGTAAGCCCTCTAAAGATCTGCTCCAATAAAACAACTTTCACCAGTTTATGTGAAAGCGTTATTTTACCAAATGATATGGCATTATTACATTTATCTAAAAAATCCCTCTCAAAGCCGTATGCACCGCCAATATAGAAATTTACAGTAACGCTATCCTTAAGCAATTTTGCAAAATCAAAACTATCTACCTCTTTTGACGAAGGATCCAAAGCGATATTTACACCAGAACTTAAATATTTTTCCAATGCTTTTGTATAGGATTTTTGAGCTGCCTCAGGTGAAATATCCTGAGCTTTGGCGATCTCTTTATCGAAAAGTTCAATAACTTCAACCTTTGCAAAAGGTTTTGCTATCTTCTTATAATGTTCTATCAGTGGAGCATAAAGCTGATCTTTACCCTTTTTATCAATAATGATGACATTTATTTTCATATCAATACCCTAAAAAATTTTGTTATTGTATCTATAAATCGTTTTTAGTATCGTTAAAGAAAATGACTTTATTACATCTATTCTTTTTACTCTAAACTATTTTCAATACAATACTATACTAAAAAAGGTTTATCATGCAAAAAGAAGAAATTATCACCACACTCAAAATGCAATACTCAAGAGACTTACGAAAACAGTTGGTCAAAACAATATTAAACAATGAGAAAGATCAAGACAATGAAGCTGTCAAACAACAATACAACCTTATGAATCAAATATTTTCCTATGTTCTTAAAGAGTGTAACTGGTCCATGTCCCAGAACTCAGAAAACTGGGATAATTCCCCTCTTGATATCATGGTAGAAGTATTTCCGAAGTTAGAAACAACACAATGGTACAAAGAACAGGATATTGATATAAAGAAAAACATTGATGTAGTCATAGGTCAACCCCGGTAACAAAAGATCAAACCCCATGAATAACATACAACTAGGTATCCATCACCTCCCTTATGATGAGATTACAAATCCTGAAATACTTCATAGATTCATTTATCCGGATATGTTAAAGAATTACTACTGGAGTGATGACTTTTCCCCTGAGTATTACATTGCGCAGGCTAAAGCCGGCTTTATTGCAGTGACGGATTACTATGAAGAGAAAGAGTTACTTCTCCCGGAAATACAGTTCAGCTATGCTCTTTTGGATTTCAGGGACTTGCATATCAGCAGGAAAGCAAAAAAGCTGTTAAATAAAAAGGAACTACAACTTGAGATAAGTCAGAACTTGGATGAAGTAGTTGCCGGCATCAACAAGTCGCATAAAAACAACTGGCTCACACCTCGTTATTTTGATACCCTTAAAGCCACACAGGATATAGATGAAAACTTCAAAATGATTTCGGCTTGTATCAGAAATGAAGAGAAAGTTATCGCAGGAGAAATAGGCTATATCATAGGAAAGACCTATACAAGTTTAAGTGGATTCAGCAGTAGAGAGAAAAAATACCATAACTATGGGACAGTCCAGCTTGTCCTGCTTGCAAAGTATTTGGAAAAGAATCATTTTGCTTTTTGGAATTTGGGACAACCCTATATGTCCTATAAACTTGCACTTGGTGCCAAAGTCTATGAACGACAGGCATTTTTAAAGCGCTGGTTTGAAGCGACAAGACCCTCTACATCGTAAATAAACTCTTCTCAAGTTCAAGTAACTTCTTCTTTACTTCCAACCCACCGGCATATCCCGTCAGTTTTCCATCACTTCCGATGATACGATGACAAGGTACAAAGATGGAGATAGCATTGGCACCATTGGCATTGGCTACCGCCCGAACTGCTTTTTCATTTTCTATCTTTTTTGCCAAATCAGAATAAGAAGATGTTTCACCGTAAGGGATCCGGATAAGTGTATTCCATACAGACTTTTGGAACTCCGTACCGACAAAAAGCAGAGGTACACCAAAGGTTTTTCGGCTGCCTTGAAAATACTCGGAAAGTTCATCTTTGACTTGTTGCAAAAGAGCACTCTCTTTCTCTGAAAAAGTGGCATTGAGCCCTTTTCCCAGTCGGGCATCTATCCTTTCTCTCATTTTTCGATATCGCCAGTCTGCCATGCATAATCTGCCTTCATGTTCCCCCAGGACAAGTTCACCAACCGGTGTTTTGAAATATTGGATATGTATTTCAGCAGGTTTCAAAGGCTCATTTTTGAGTGAAGATCTTTCTTTCATAAGACATTATACTAAATCTGATAGAATAACCTATGAAAACAAATACATTCTGCATTATCAGTACAACAACAGATGATGAGAACATTGCAAACCTCATCGCTGATACACTGCTTCAAAAACATCTGGTCGCCTGTGTGCAAAGTCACACGATCCAGAGTCAATATCACTGGCAAGGTGTTCTGGAAAAAAGTCATGAAACCGTGTTACAGATGAAAAGCAAAGTCTCTTTATTTGGAGAGATCAAAGCAGAGATAGAGGCATTACACGCTTATGATGTACCGGAGATCATTATGACACCCATCCTCGATGCAAATCCTGAGTACCTTGAGTGGATAGAAAAAGAGATAGAATAAGATCTTATTCAATCCTGTTGTATGATTTTAAAAGCTCATCGATAATTTCATCCATCTGATCAAAGACAATGGAGAGATGTCCTTCATTCGGATATACTTTAAATACTGCACCTGAAATTTTTTCTGCCATTGCTTTCGACATAGAAACCGGTACAGCCAGATCTTTTTCTCCGTGCCATAGGAATATAGGAGAACTGTTTATCTCTTCAGGCAAAAAACCCCATGGTTTGCCAAATGTAAGTATCCCGTCACAAGCTACACCTTTACTACCCTGTCTGTAAGACTCTCTGAAAGTATCAAGTAACATTTTTCTACTGCTTTCATTCTCTACGAGTTTTTTATCTACATCATCCAAAGAGACAAGAATATTTTCCAGGAATTGGTCCGCTTTTGCATCATCCTGACTGAAGCGTCCTTCCAGATACCAGAATACCGGTCTCACGAACCATGGGATTGTCTGTGCGATGAAAATGAAAATACGGTTCTCTCTGAGCATCTTTTCAGTACCAAATTCAAAAACAGGGGCTATACCGGAAATAATACTGCAAAACAATATCCGCTGGGGTATTTTGTATGCACAAGCCAAAGCATACGGTGTACCTGCCGAAATACCCATCACAGCAAAATCATCTATATGAAGTTTGTCTGCCAGATATATGATATCATCTACAAAGTCCAATATCTGACGCTCATCCTGAAAAGTAGACAGCCCTATACCCGGCCTGTCCGTCCCTATGACCCGTATTCCTGCTTTTTTCATTTTCTCATGTGCAATATGCACTTCCAGGCGGGAAGAGTTCAACCCGTGAAAAAGAAAAAGAGGCCTTCCCTTTGGATCACCTACTTCAGCATACCCCAATACTCTTCCGTCAGGCAGTGTTACCCTTTGATCTAAACACTCTTCTATCATTACCTCACCTTTTTTATATCAATGGTATGGACCATTTTTTATAATACGCTACGATCCTAAGCAGGACACCCAGTATAAAAATAACAGTGATAGGATAAAAGTACATCATTTCCAGAGAGTTCAACAGATACAAACTAGCCCCTACCAACAGTGATATCGTACCGTAAAACCCTGTTTTGAATACAAAGGGTATTTCATTGATGATCACATCTCTGATGATCCCCCCGCCTACAGCCGTTACAAAAGAGAGGACCAGTACTCCTGTAAGGTTCAATGCCTGTTCTATGGCTATAAGCGCTCCTGTGATACTGAAAGAGATCAGTCCTATGGAGTCGCTGAGTATAAACAGAGGTCTGTTCTCTATGCTGTCTCTTCTGTGAAATTTAAAGAGTATAAGCAACACCATAACGATGATGATAATGACAGCCGGGACATTATGTGTAAAAGTGTAAGGTGTTTTATCTACAACAATATCTCTAAGAATACCACCGCCGAGTGCGGTTAAAAAAACCGATATCAGTATACCTAGAAAATCCAGTTTACTTCTTACTGCAACAAAAAATCCGGAGATCGCAAAAGCGATGATACCGATGTATTCTGCTATTTCAAACATTAGGAGATGAACTCTACCACTTCATCGAACGGCAGTCTGAGCTGTTCTGACTGTTCCTTCAGTCTGTATCCGAAAGGCAGCAGTACAGAAACCCGATACTTGCTTCTGTCCAGGCCCAGAATATCTTCGACCTTCTCTTTTTCAAACCCTTCTATAGGACAGGAGTCTACCCCTGCAAAAGCTGCTGCTGTCATCATATTGCCCAGTGCGATATAGGTCTGTCTGGCTGTCCATGCATAAATATTCTTATCTGTACTGAGCGTCTCTTTGAGATGTTTTGAATAGAGGTCGATGTAGCCGTCTAATTGTTCTTTTGATAATGGGCGTCTGGCAAATCGTTTAGCAGGTATGCCACTCTCTGGCTTCACATTTTCTATGGCTGCTAAAATAACGACCAGGTGGGAACAGGAAGTTATCTGTATCTGGTTCCAACATTCTGGACGCAACTTCTCTTTCAACGCTTCATTTGTAATGACTAAAAACTTCCATCCTTCCATCCCGAAAGAAGAAGGTGACTTTCGTCCTGCTTCCAGAATATAGTGCATCGTTTCATCATCTATCTTTTTACTCTCATCAAACACTTTGCAGGCATGTCTGAAATCCATCGCTTTTGTAAAATCATTGGTCATTGCGTATCCTTTAATTTAATATACTGGCATTAAAAAGTTCATTTTTCATTTATAAGAAAATTTTCCTCTTTTATAACAAATTATACTAAAATACTCTCCATATTCAATAAACCATCCTATAAAGAATAGCTTAAACCAATAGCTGTTTTTTATAGACAGAGGTATCCTGTTGGATTATTTGAGTATTTGAAAAGAATATTCAAATGATCAAATAGATACTAAAACAATATTTGGTCAATGTTCATTAAAAACTCATTGTTTTCACAAGTGCTAAAACTAACGGGAATATTTACCTGTTGGGGATAAATACTCTATGGGCTTGATAAGGTTCATTGTGTTTGACTATGGAATACATGATCGCTGCTATTTTCTTGGAGATAATGATTAAAGCTTCTTTCTTGGATTTACCCGAAGAGACTTTGTCTCGAAAGATCTTGTTTAGCTGAGGATTGTGCAATACAGATCCTACTGCAGCCATATAAAGTGCATGTTTGGCAATAGGTATGCCTCTTTTTGCAAGCCTGCCTATAGAATTGGAGTTGCCAGATTGATACTGTGTAGGATAAAGACCAAGATAGCCAATAAAAGCTTTGGCTGAATCAAATCGCCTGAGATCTCCACATTCTCCTAATATGGCAGAAATGGTTTTATCTGAGATACCGGGTATACTTTGGAGATTTTCAATAGAATTGTCAATTGTATTTATTTCTTCGGTAATAAGTTGTTTGATTTGTTCTTCAATATGCTTCTTTTCTTGACATAAAAGCTCTAATATCCTAATATTAGTAGTGATCATTAGAGATCTGGCTTCATAGGCACGACCAGCATATACTGAAGTATTGGCAAGATCGATCAGGAACTTGGCTTTATCTTCAGAGAAGTTGTTACCTTTGATATGACGGAATAGACGAGTCAGCTTCTTTGGCGTAGCTTTTTGCATATCTATTGCAGTAGGGTAGACTTTGATGATCGCAAGTGCTGTCTTGGTAAAGATATTTGGAAATACTCTGCCAATCTCAGGATTGACAGTCGCCATTACAGTAGAGATTTCCCTCTTGATGGTTTTTATCTTCTTCTCCAGTGAACGTTTGGTTCTGCCTAATACCTTGACTGAATGATAGGCATCATTGGAGATATGACTCTCTTTGTATTTACCGGTAGATAAAAGTTCCGCAATGACATAGGCATCAATCGCATCATTCTTTACTTTTCGTATGGTACGGAAATCACGAAACTTGGCAGTCTGATAAGCGTTTAGCAAAACGGCTTGGTAGTCATTGTCTGTAATATATTCATACAAATTCTCAGAAAAAGCTCCTGTTGATTCTATACCAATAATAAAATCATCATTGTCTAATGACAGGTTGGCAAACTGTTCAATCAGCCTTCTTAACCCAAGAATATCCGTATAGATCCAAAATGGTTTTACAGCAAATTCACCAGCATCATCCAGGATGCACACATAATGTTTTTTTTCAGCAACATCAATTCCAACATAATACATTTTAAACCCCTTGAGTGTTAGTTTTAAAGTTCTCATAGCTTCGTGTTATACAAGGTAGAAGTTCTTACACTCCTCCTTAGCATCCTATAGATGATTTTATAAAGCTAACACAAGACGTTTTATGTGCTGGTACCAAAGTCCAAAAAGGAAAAAAACTTGTTTACTGTTAGCTTTTGTGAAAACTATGAGTCTTTATTGAACTCAACCTTATTTTATCGATTTGGTTGATAAATAGATTATACGAAGGAAAAACGTGAAAAAGATCTTGTTCGTCTGTTTAGGAAATATTTGCCGTAGTCCGCTGGCTGAGGGTGTTGCACAATATATTGCACAGCAGAAAGATTTGGATCTGGAGATAGACTCTGCAGGTACAAGCAACTGGCATGAAGGGGAAAAACCCTGTGGACATTCCATTAAAGTCGCCGGACAAAACGGCATAGATATCAGTAAACAAAGATCACGACCTGTCACAAAGCAGGACATAACATACTTTGACTGTGTCGTAGCGATGGATGAACAGAACAAAAGTGATCTGGAGAATTTTGGATTTACCTATGTCTATAAACTAGGTAACTTCGGAGGCTATCAGGGATCAGATGTCCCAGACCCCTACTTCTTCCCCGGTTTTGAAGGCTTTGAAAAGGTATTTGAAATGGTGGAAAATTGTGTGAGTGATTTTTTAGAACAGGAGTGTAAATAGTTCACTGTATTTCCTTCAAAATTCCTTTTGCTTCCTTGGGTTATCATGGTACTGTTAAAATATTTCTGTAATTTTATCTTCAGCTTTTAGATATACTCTTAATACGGCAATAAGCTAATAGAGGGACAAATGTTCCACTAATAAACAGTTAGCTTCAAATAATACAAAGGGGGGGGAAACATGAATACAATCGACGTAATAAGAGAATTTTTTGGCTGGTGCTCTGTAATCAATATGGGATTATTGTTATTGTTGGCGATTATCATGGTCTCGTTACACGACCGATTTAAAACAGGGTTAGCAGATTATCAATATTTATTGGACTCGATTTCTAATGGTTCAATCCTTTTTGAAGCATAACTTCCATCTTATCTGCAGGTATAGGCTTACTGTAAAAATATCCTTGAATATGTATACAACCATTTTCTACTAAAAAGTCTCTTTTCTCAGACGTCTCAACACCTTCAGCAACAACTCTAAGATTTAAACTTTTTGAGAGTGCTATAATAGATTTTGTGATTCCGGCATCCTTCTCATCAAAGGGAAGTTCTCTTATAAAAGATTGATCGATTTTGATTTTATTTATAGGTAGTTTTTTTAAATAAGACAAAGAGGAATAACCTGTTCCAAAATCATCGATCGCTAATTCAACTCCAAGTTCACTAATACTCTTTAGAACTGCCATGGCCTGTTGAGGATTGTTCATTATTGCACTCTCTGTTATCTCTAACTCCAGCCACTCAGGCTTCATCCCTACTTCAATCAGCATATCATAAAGCATAGAGATAAAATCCTCTTCCTGAAGCTGTTTTCTAGCAAGGTTCAGTGCAAGTTTTCCGGGATTCAATCCTTTTTTATACCATTCTACCAGCTGTGTCATTGCCGTTTTCATTACCCATCTATCCAGTTCAACTATCAAACCTGTATCTTCTGCTATAAATAAAAACTTATCTGGATCAATTAAACCTTTACTGGGATGTTGCCATCTTACAAGAGCTTCCATACCTATAAGTTTATCAGTATATCCATCTATTTGTGGTTGGTAGTAAACTAGAAACTCTTCATTTTTTAAAGCTTGATAAAGATTTGTCTCCATTTGAACTCTTTCAAATGCCAAATCTGTCATTTCTGAAGAGTAGAACTTATAGTTATGTCTACCCTCCTTTTTAGCTTTATACATAGCAGCATCTGCATATTTTAAAAGATGTGAAGCATCATCACCATCTTCAGGATATAAACTTATACCGATGCTTGATGAGACATATAGAGTATGGCCCTCTACATGTATCGGTTGTTCTAGCACATGTATGATTTTTTGTCCCAGCAATGCTGCATCGTGTGGCGTTTTGAAATCTTCCATAAGAATAGTAAATTCATCTCCACCCAAACGAGCAAGTGTATCTGTACTTCTGATTTTTGCTTTTAAACGCTGTGATACCTCTTTAAGAACTATATCTCCCATATCATGACCTAACGAATCGTTGATCTGTTTAAATCTATCAAGGTCAATAAAAAACAGAGCCAGTCTTGTATGATTCCGCTTGGCTATAGAGACTCCTTCTTCTAAAGCGTCATTAAACAATACACGATTAGCCAATCCTGTTAATCCATCATAATAAGCTTGATGATGCAAAACATCTTTTTGTTTGCGTAATTTATTTTGAGCCTGAAGATGCATTGTTATATCTCTGGCTGATTCAATAATACCTATACAATTTTCTTCATTGTCAAACAGAGGAGATACCGCAAGCTCAGCAAAATATTCTTTTCCATTTACAGCAGTATGATTATGAACTACTGTAGTAGATTGCTTTGTTTGAAGAACTTGCTTAAGCGGACATGGATGTTCATCTCCATCACATGGGGTAGAACGATGATGTGAAATTTCATAACATTTTGGTTTACTTACATCTGCAATCATCTTTTTATCTATTGATCTTTTTACTGTTGCATTCATTAGACTAACGGTATAATCACTGTCTATTACCATAACCGGGTCACGAATACCATCTATTACAGACTGTAAATATCTATATTGCTGATGTAGTTCCTGTGTACGTGTTTTTACTTTTTGCTCTAACGATACAGTAAGTTCTTTTAAAGAGTTTTGAGCTTTTTTCTCAAAGGTAATATCTTCAATATTTGCAACAAGAATAATTTTATCTCCATCTATCGCAACACCAAACCCGATTCTAATGGGGAAGATTGTTCCATCTTTGCGTTTTCCTTCAAGTTCAACATGGCTATTTATAATGCCTATTGATTCTCTTGTAGCCATAAAGTGATTAAATGCTTTTAAATGTTTAGCAGAAAGATACTCTGGTATGATATTAAGTAGAGAATCTTTGTTTAACATCTCTTCTTTTGAATATCCAAACATATCTTCAGCACTTTTATTAAAGATAGTTACAATCTGCTTTTCATTTGTGGAAATAATCGCATTTTTATTTGACTCAATAACAGTCGAAGTAAAATGTTCTTTTTGTTTCAAAAGAGTTAGAGTTTGATCATATTTTTTAGTGATGGTATTATTTTGATGTAATGCTTGTTCACATAATCTTAGTTTTCTTTTTAACTCATTTGACATTACAAAAAACCTATTTTAAATTTGCATATATTACGTCTAATCCACTCTGTAGATTTTTTAAATAAGCAAGTGCATTTTAGATATTGTTATACCTTCTTGCTTAATTTTAGTTCTAAATAATAATTATTATTAAATTTTCATTATATTTGGGTTAACAACTGGTATTTGTTTGGAAAAGGAAAAGGGCATTGTGAAATAATGATACATTAAATTATTATAATTATTATGCACCAGCAATAAGCCAAATCCAACATAACAACGAATACTATAGCTACTGGTTTAATAAATCATCAGTTATTTCAAAAGTTATGAAAGTATCGTATTTTTTCCCAGTTTGTATAACTTCACTCAAAACCTAAAATAGATCCAAATCCATCGTTAGCGAAAAAGCAAATTTATTCTATTATTTACAAATTACAGGTGAGACTTAAACAAGAGCACTTTTAATAACTATAGATATTTTCAAAAAAACCTTAAAATATATCATATTTTCAAAAATATACAGACATTTAAGTTATACTGATAATATGAAAATAAAGCAATCATAGGAGAAAGTGTTCCTATAAGAGATAGTTAGACATATTATAAAGGGCATGTAGGCACGATAAAATGAAAAAGAACAGCTATAAAGAACTTCTTAGAGAACATCATCCGGAGGCAATCGAAAAACGCCTGAAACTCCCAGCCAAGTCTCAGAATATTTCTGATGCTGTTCTTGGTGGAATAGACGGATGTGTAACGACCTTCGCTGTTGTTTCAAGTGCTGTTGGCGCCGGCCTTCCTTCCGCTGTGGCCCTGATAATGGGTTTTGCCAACCTATTAGCAGACGGCTTTAGCATGGCTATAAGCAGTTATGAATCCATCAGGGCTGAGATAGAATTTGTAGAAAGAATCAGGCGGACTGAAGAAGAACATATTGACAAAATACCGGATGGTGAACGTGAAGAGATACGGCAAATATTTCAAAAAAAAGGTTTTGAGGGAGAAACCCTTGAAGAGATCATTAATACGATATGCCAGGATCGACATTTATGGATCGAAACAATGCTCACAGAAGAACATGGCGTACAAAAAAGTACCTCGAACCCATGGAAATCAGCAATCACAACCTTTGTTGCATTTCTTTTTGTTGGAGCAATGCCTTTGATACCATTTCTCATTCCAGCCTTGGAAATGCAGCAGCAGTTTTCCCTAAGTACAGGTCTTGCTGGAATAATGTTCTTTTCAATCGGGGCAATTAAGGGCCTTGTATTTACTAAGCCAGCATTTGTTTCCGGTCTAAGGACTCTATTCACAGGCGGTACAGCAGCAGGCCTTGCTTTCCTCACAGGTTATATACTGAGAAATGCTTTTGGCGGCATCTGATGCACAGCGTTTTCCTCATCCCAGGCTCCGAGAAGAAAAGAACCTACGGAAGTGAAGACTTCAGTCTCTACTTTCAAGAACAATGAGTTCTTGCACAGTCTCTCCAGTTTGGGGATGTATACGAGAGTAATACCCAATCTCCTTAAATATGCACTACAAAAGAGATAATGTCTCCCTACAACTCCTCCATCTCTACCTCAATACTCCTCATCTTCGCACCCTCATCAAGAACGCTCTGCCTATAGAGATGGGTTGATACCCATATGCGTATAAAAATACCTGTCTTCATACATCAAAAGTGTTTTCCTGATATCATCCGTGATCTCATCAGATCTCAGCGGTATCCTCAAAAAACCGTCTTCGCTCAGCCGGTTCCTCATCAGATACCCATCTTTGTCATAGATTCTTGTAGATTGCGGTTTATAAAGTCGTTTGACATCCAAAGGGTAGAGTGTATTAAGAAGCAGGAAGAGTAGAAACAAAGTGATGCCCATAGCCAGAACAATCTTGACTGCGGTAGTCACTTTATCTATGGTCATGTCGCTAAAAACTCCTTTTTAACATACTCCAATGCTTTTTCCTTGCTACAGAGCGTCCCCTCCAGTTGCAAGTCATATACCTTTGCCAGAATCTTTTTAAATTCCGGAGACGGTTCCAACCCAAGGTTTATCAGGTCTCTTCCCTGTAAAAGATTCTCCAGAGGTTTGTTCTGTACCCTCAAAGCTTTTGCTTTTTCAAGCAGCCATTCCCCTGCCTCATAGTGACCTCGAAGTGACTCTTCTGCAGTACGTCCCAGAAAGTTTGCTTTTGCAACTGTAACAAGTTCCTCAATATTTACTTTTGTGGCTAATTTTCGGATAGCTTTATCCTTGGCACCCTCTTTATAGAATTGTGAGGGCTTCAGATGATATTCTACCAAGGGCAAGATACTTTCTATGAGCTGATGTCCACTTCTCAGTCGATATATAAAACTTCTTGTAAGTTCTATCCCTTCATACTCATGCCTTATGGCTCTTATATTTCCATCTTTATCTATGGTAGTAGTGGCAGCTTTTCCCAGATCATGGCAGAGGATGGCAAACATATATTTCAATCTCTGTTTTTCATCAATTCTCTCTGCTCCCTGCTCTCTGCTGCCTGCTACCTGCTCTGCCATTGCATCGACGCTCATCATCGTATGCACCCATACATCTCCCTCCGGATGCTGCTTTGGTGACTGTGGTACACCTATGATAGCCTGAAGCTCCGGAAAATAGTGCAGGATACCCAGTTCTCTCATGAGTTCAAAACCTATAGAAGGTTTAGGCGACTTGAGTAATAATTTTGTAAATTCAACATAGACACGCTCTTTAGGCAACTCTTCCAACATGCCCTCTTTTACCATACGCCGACAAAGGATCTTTGTCTCTTTTGCGAGTTCAAATCCAAAGCGTGCAGAAAACTGTACTGCTCTATAAACCCTTAAAGGGTCTTCTATAAAGGTCTTCTCGTCAATATACCGTAATACCTTTTTCTCTATATCTGCTTTCCCGCCATAAGGGTCTACGAGCCTGGCACTTTCTATCTCATACCCCATTGCATTGATAGTAAAGTCACGCCGTTTTGCTGCCTCTTCAAAATTTAAAGAACCATCAACCTGTACATCAAAGCCACGGTGTCCTGTACCCGTCTTTTGCTCTTTACGGGGAAAAGAGAAATCATACTCTTCACTCTCATGGCTGAACTTTAACACCCCAAAGCTTTTACCTACCAGATTGACCGAACCATAGACTTTAAGCACTTCTTCAAGCTGTTCCATACTCTCTAAGCCATACACTTCAATATCATAATCTTTAATAGGAAGCCCTAAAAAGTAGTCACGCACACTTCCACCTACTATGATGGCTTTGGCGTTTTGTTTCCGGAGGACTTTGGAGATAGTTTGGAGGATTTTTGGAACTCTCACATAAACTCTTTTTTGTATGATTATATCTTAAAGGCACCTCTAAAAACCCTGAATACTCATAATGGGTTTTAGAGTTTCCCTTATTTATATGCTGAGATAATCATCTATTTGTTCAAAATATCTTTCAACTCCGTCAAAACTGTGACTACCGCCATCCTCCAATACCAGCTTGGCATCAGGCAATTTCTCCAATGCTTCATTGTAATCCAACACATCATCGCCCTTTTGAAGCATAAGTAAATAGTGTTTTGCATCAGGCTTTTCTACCTCATACTTCTCAAGCATCTTTACATGAGATTCATTCCACTCAAAACTGCTCTCATCATAATAGTTACGTGCAAGCCCCTGTTTATTTATGACTCGTCTAAGTGTCTTGGCAGACTTCATTGCAGGATTGATAAGCACTGTTTTAAGCCCATACTTCTCAGTCAAATAGATAGCATAATATCCACCTAAAGATGACCCTATAAGCCTTACCTCAGCATAAGACTCTATAAGTTCCTCCAAGGTGCTTATTGCCAATTCAGGAACATAAGAGAGTGATAGTGCGATAAATGGTATATTCCGACTTTTAAAATAGTGACGAAACTTGTTGGCTTTTCCACCTTGCCCGGAGCTGCCAAAGCCGTGTATATAAATGATCATTTCCCCTCCTCTTGTTTCTTACTCTTTTTACTCTACTATCCTTGCACTACTTTCAACATCTCATTGGCTCCTCTTTGGAACTCATAATTTGTAGCAACGATATCAACATTGTATCCAAGACCTTGCAATGTTTTTACAATGATATCCACATAGGGCGATCTCTCTCCTTCTAAAGTCACTAATGGAAATATACGCACCTCGTTAGCTACTCTCAACATCTCTAAAATAGCATCTATATGAAACTTCTCATCTAAATGCTCACTATATAAAAAGAGAAAATGTGAAGAGAGTGCCAGATCAAACCGGGCATTTTCAAAAGGAAGTTCCGGTAACTCTGCTGCAATATACCTGCCCTCCTCTTTACCCTCTTCATAATCCATCATAAATTCCATCATCGCTTCTATACGTACCTGGTAAAGTGTATCAGGATCAGGAATATTATTCCATACAAAATCATCTTTATGTACTTTTACCTGTTCCATGACCTTATCGGAAACTTCATCGATACGATTCATGATCTCTTTTTTACTGTAAGCATACAAAGGATCAACAGAAACAACACTTCCGCCATCCAAGTCCACCTCAGTATTGAAACTCGATGGACCATCACCACATCCAAGTATCTTTTTAGTTTCTATCTCTTTACTTGAGAGTAAGAACATCGCTCTATACTCATCAAGATTTCGTCCCCATGGGACTATGTTTTCCAGTTTCATATTTTATACCTCTACTTCATAATCTAATTGTATCTCATCTCCACATATCCCACGAAATCCCCAATTACATGCTGGAGTTTCAATGATACATATTTCAACATCAAACTTATCTATATTTAAATTTTTCTCTAACTTCTCAAAAAGTAATTGTATAAGCTTTTTCTTTGTCTGTACTTTTCTGCCCTCCATTATCATTATCTCTATGATCATATAGGCTTTACTTCTATTGTCCGGGTAAAACATATCTTCATCTTTCATCGGAAAAAAACGATGAAACTTTTTATCTTTGGGAAACTTCAACGCTTCCACCACACAGTTATGAATCACATCCGATAACTGCTCTTTTATAGGATTTAAATAGGCATCTATCCCATATATTTTTATTTGTGCCATATACATCCTTAATGCACTTCAAAACAATAAAATCCCCTCCACTAATCACACTACGTGTGCCCTGTTGTCTCGAACGACCTTGTAAGCGTAGCGATTGTCCTCGTTCCTGCGGGATTACATCGAGAGAAACAACGATTTTTTGCTTCGTTTTTTTTAAAAAAATGAAGAGAGCAACAACGCCTCAATGAAAATAAGAGGAAACAACAATAAATAATCAAAATCGATGATAGATAAGAATATCAGCTAAAAAAGAAAGTAATGGCTAAAGCCATCTTCTAAGAAGCATACTTGTAGATCGAATGTGGATAAATGTTTTCATATTTTGCTCCTTAAAAGTTTTAATTATGAAAGTGTATTCACTATTGCCTTTAGGAAACCTTTTGCACAAACCAGGTAAAATCACCCGATACACATACCGTCCCATCTCCATCTTTCAATACTACCGATACAACAATACTCCCTCTGCCTTTTTTCAAAAAGGTAGTTTCAAATCTTGCTTTCTCCTCTGTATTTACATCCGAAACTGCATAGACACCCTCAGTAACAGGTTTTTTATATTTTAACGTTGACGCTCTGAGCACGGGTACGACTTTGCCTTCCAATTCCGGAAATAACTGCTGTAGACAAAGCCCACTCTGACTCTCTGCCAAAGCAAACAGTGCTCCGGCATGTATGGTGCCAAGATGATTATGTACAGTTTCTCTATTTTGTAATTCAAGATTGTGTTCAGTAAATTTATTGATGCCTGTATGTTGGACAAAGGGTATCTGTGTAACCTGCATGATCATCCTTTCACAGCATAAGCAGTCAATATACGTCCATTTCTAAATATAGTCCCTGCATGTTCAATGGCATCAAATACATCTTTTTGATTCCATCCCATTTCATAAAGTGTATTAAAATCACTCTGTTTACACTTCAAACTCTCATAGATGGCTTTCATAGCAAACTTTGATAAGGCTTGATGTTCCTCATCAAACGGAACTGTTCCTATGTCATAAATCACACTATCTAATACCTCTTGACCGTACCCTTTAGAGTGTAAAAACTTCGTATTGAACATTTTACAGCAGGCATACCCCTCTTTAAAAGCTATATGTAGTCAACCCTGAAAAACCTATCCCCAAGGCAAACCAATAATTCTATACCATCAATTTTACCACAACCTGTAAAACATCAGATAAAGCTTAGCATATTTTTGTCTTTCGTCTGCTCTGATATGCCGTAAAAGGTAAGTGAAGTATGCTATTTTGACTAAAAAAAGTATCATCAAGAAGTTATTCATCCACTTCCTGAGATTAAATGCACTTGCAGCCAGTAGAAGGTTTATCTCATCTCCCACAAATCCTTTAAGATAGTTCCTCTGCATCCTGTGGTCTGATTTCACATGACCAATGATGGGTTCAATGGCAGCCTTTCTTCTGAACTTCTTACGCTTTTGTTCTTTCTGGTATTTGGTATCTACATAAATCCATTTAGTGGATTTATTGCACTGACGCTTGTTGAGCTAGTCTTTTTTTGGGACTGTCAGGAATACAGATAACGGTACCGTCTACTTCTTTTTTGCCACGGTATCCTCTATCGCAGATGGCTTCAACAATAGGTTTTGTTCTGTGCTTGTTCGCGTGAGACAATGCAGCTTCCAGTGTTTTTGAGTCATGCTCATTCTTCTCATGTGCTGCAACACCTATGATGATGTTACTTTTCATAGTAGTTACAAGGGAAGCTTTTGTCCCATACTCATATTTCTTATGGTCTTTACCTTTTGCTATAGCATAGATATGACTCTCATGAAGTGAGTAGACTTTGTTGGAATCTTTTTTCTTTTGGCTGATCACTTTTTCATAGAGATCAAATGCCTCTTTGTGTTTGGCGAGTTGTGCATCCCCCAGGTTTCTTGAAATATCTCTAATGAGGATACCCACGATAGTTCCCAATCTTTTCATAGCAGCTCTGGCTTTCTTTATCTTTTTGGGATGTCTGAAGAATCGCAAAGAGATACGGTGACCTTTAATCTCCTTAACGTAGGTACGTCTTAGCTGTATCTTCTCTTCTTTGGCGATACGGTGCAGGTGATGGATCATTTTGATTGCCAGTTTACCGTCTGTGGGATAGGTAACATTCTTTTCCTGGACGGTGGTATCAATGATGACTTGTTTTTTCTGGGCATCTTTACCGTGAAGTGCTACACTCATAGAGAATATTTGCTCTACACCTTCTGTTCCTATACGGTTACGGAACTTGACCAGTTCAGTAGCGTGACATGGTAAGGCAATTTGAAATTCATTAAAACCACAGAAGTACTGATAGTAGGGATTCTGCTTCCATTGAATCACAACATCTTCATCACTTAGATTATTGAGTTGTTTTAAAAGCAGTAGTCCGACCATAAGGCGGATCGGCTTTGCTGGTCTTCCTTCATTTGCATAATATTTGGCGAATGAATCATTGAAGGAGTCCCAGTTTATGGTATCTGCAAGAGCAATCAGAGGATCATTTGAATCGAGCATATCTCGCAGTTGATTATAGAATAGATTAGGTTGCGTATTTTTAGGGGATTGTGGAAGCAATTTTAACACCTGTTTCGACCGGGGATTGGTCTGTTTTACTATGTTTATTGGTCGTTATTATACCCTTTTATCGCTTCCAAAGTACCTGTTTTAGGGGAGTGTTTTGGTTTTTCATGGCTGACTAATTACGCTATTATATACCTAAAGTGTACCTGTGTAAAGATACAGATTATTTTATTTTATAAAGGACAGTTTGTGTATAGACTTAATGAAGACGCTAAAAAACCTCTGCATATCCAGCTTTATGAAGCAATGAAAAAGGATATACTTTCCAACTACACCATAGGAGAAAAACTCCCTTCTATACGTAAGGTAGCTACACTCTACAACCTAAGTAAAAACACTGTAGAGTCTGCCTACTCTCAACTTTATGCAGAAGGCTACTGTGATAGCCGTCCTAAGTCGGGGTACTATGTGTGTGAACTCTATTTTAATAATCATAAAAAAGAAGAAATACCTCACACCAAAACAGATACACCAAGAAAATCTTACACCTATGACTTCTTCCCTGCACGACTACATAAAGAGGATTTTCCTCTGAAACTTTGGAAGCGTCTTTATAATAAAGTGATGATAGATACCGTGGACTTTGGTGCCTACCCTAACGGACAAGGAGAGCATATATTGAGAAAGGGGAGATAGCCCATTATCTACAAAACTCACGTGGGGTTACCTGTGATGCAGAGCATATCATCATTACCCATGGATTTAGCGACAGTATGGAGCTTTTAGCCAAGCTCATTAAAAAACGATACAAACACTTTGCACAAGAGATACCAGGCTATCACATTGCGCACAAAGTATTTGATGCCTATGGTTATATCATTCAAAATATAGGTGTCAATAAAGATGGTCTTGATATTGAAGAACTAAAACAGAGTCAAGCAGAAGTAGTTTACATCACACCTACACACCAGTACCCTACAGGTGCTGCCATGCCGATCTCAAATCGTTTAAAACTCATTCAGCACATGCAGTCCATAGGCGGTCTCATTATAGAAGATGACTATGACAGTGAACTTAGCTACCATAATCGCCCTATTCCCTCTTTGCAAGGGCTAGACAGAGGTGATTGTGTTGTTTATTTAGGTACTTTTGCTAAAGCGCTCTCTCCCTCTATTCGTGTAGGCTATATGGTTGTACCATCATGGGTACATAAACTTTACAAAGAGAGTTACGATGCCCCTTTTGCAAGAGTCAGCCTCGCTACCCAACTTACCTTAGCAAGTTTTATGAAAGAAGGACATTGGGACAGACACATAAGCCGCATCCGTATCCTCAACAAAAAGAAGCACCAAGCCATGAAAAATGCCTTGACTAAACATCTAGGCAGTAACTTTAAAATAGTCGCTGAAGGTGCAGGACTTGCTATACTCATCGTACCTATCAAAGAGGATTTTAACTGGGATAAACTCAAAAGCTTGGCAGAAGAGAAACAAATTGCCATCTACCTTGCCAAAGAACGCAGTGGTGGAGAATTTGAAGCTGTACGTATGGGATTTGGTGGATTTTCGGTAGATGAGATCGAGGAAGCGGTAGCCGCGTTTGGGAAGGTGTGGAGAGAGTGTGTGGTACTCAAACACTAATCATCTGCTATTATACCTCTCATCCCTCATCAAGTTCAAACCACCAGCCGATCTCATCCATATGCCTATCGGCAGCTTTTTGAAACCACTCTTCTACTTTCGCACCATCAAGGTAGCCCTGAGCAGTTGCAAACTTCTCTTCATATGTCTGCATAGAGGGCATACCTTCCAAAAGTGCTACAATCGCATAGCGTGCCCCGATATTGTCATTAGGATTTGAGGCAAGCAGTTGCTTAAACAAACGTAATGCCTCTTTTGTTTCGCCTATCTCCCAAAGTCTCATTGCATACTGAAAAATAATACGTATAATATGCCTGTTTTCCATATAGAGCCATTCGAGTTTATCCGGAAATCTACCTTGAGGCATCATCAGATTCATCGCACGCTCATACCCCTCTTTGATTATTTCAAATGCATCTTCATCTGCCCCTTTGGCATCATAATACTCAGCCAACACAACATAACTGTCAAAAAAGTCTGGGTCTTTTTGAATGATCTTTTTGAGCTTTTTAATACCTTTTGCAATATTTGTTTCTTCTCTCTCCATAAAGTCCCAATAGAACTGCTGTACTTCATATCTATCCTTATCGACATATTCATACATTGAACTTTCTCCTTTCAGTAGCTTAGGTTGCTTTTGGGGAATTATACTATAATTTCTGGCGCCATACTACCCTCCGGCTACTTCACCGCTGAATCAACAAGTTCAATATGCTTTAACATGACTTTTCTTTTCAACAAGTTAAAGTCAATTGCTTCCGCAAATAGACCATTCAAAGCTCCCATAAAATAGGAGTGATGAGTTTTACGCTAAAAAGATAAAATTTATTCAACTTTTTTACAAAAATAGAAAAAAAGTTGGAAACAAATTTCAAAAAACAGTTATAGATTTTCCTTAAAACTCTTTCTAAAAAACAGACTGAGCAGAGCAGGCAGTAATACCAGATCCCGTAGCAGTGCAATATTCAGTGCACTCACTGTAACGATAGCAAAATTGACATTTGGGATGAAACTGCTCACTCCAAAGACGGCAAAAGTAAAAGAGAGGATGAGCGTCGTCAAGATCATCGCATTTCCGCTATAGCAGTTTTTATTTAAGCGGAAAGCATTACATCGAATATGCCAAAGCCAATCCCAGTCTCTATCGACTGCTTTTTGGAAAAAAATATGCATGTATCAGAGAAGAGATCATGAGTCTTCAGGATGAGGAATGTAGTGGATTCGGTACTCTAAAAAAGACCATTGAAGAGGGACATAAAAGCGGTATTATCAAGAAAGAGAACAGTTTTCATCAAGCTGTTGTAGTGTGGTCTTCACTACATGGGTTAGCTTCTTTGATCATAGACGGATTTATGGATGTGGAAGCTTCCTATGAAGCATTTTATGACAATATGTTTAAAAGCCTTTTAGCCGGACTCATTACAAATAAAGTAAAAATACTTTCTACTTTACCCTTTGCAGATAAAGTATTACAACCAAATGATACAAAGTAATTTATTTCATAATGAACCTACAGCCATCATGATAACGACTGTCTAATGAAAGTTCATATCCATTACTCAAAGCCAGGTTTTGAGCAATGGACAGACCAAGACCAAATCCACTTTTTTCCCTATTTTTACTCTCATCCAAACAAACAAAAGGTTCAAAAATATTTTTACTATTCTCTACTGATATACCGATACCACTGTCTTCCACCCATAAACACTTACTATCACCGGAAATTTCGATATAACCATCAGTAGTAAATTTACTGGCATTATGCATGAGGTTTAATAGTATCTTTTTTAATGCAATAGGATTAAACTCTACCTTTTGTTCTTCATCTATGGAACATTTTAATATCACAGATTTTTCTACTTTAACCAAAGGAAATATCTCTTGGGTACTAAATCTTTTCAGATAAATTGTCTCTTTTTTCCGGGTATTTTGTAGAGACTGTAGGTAGTGGATCACTTCTGAACTAAGTTCACCAAAATAGTCTGTCTCTTTTTTTAATATATTAATAATTTTGATTATCTCATCTTTAGGTACAAGTCCATCTTCCAACTCTTCCAAGTAACCATTAATGATCGTTAATGGTGTCTTGATATCATGTGAGAGTGAAGTCATCATATGGGTTAGGTTTTTATTCTTGTTCTGAAGTTCAGTGATCGTTGTTTCAAGACGCCTTGAGAGTCGGTTGATAGATTGGTGTATGGCAGTGATGTCGTGGATATTGTCTTCATATATCTGATCTAAAAACTGTTCTTCATTGATTGCATCAAGACGTAGACGAATATGTCGAAATTTTTCAGAAAGATATGAACCGATAAAGTAACTGAACAGAACAATGATCGGCAGTGTCATCAAGATAGTAAGCCCTATCTGTGAGAGCATCTTAAAGCCTATAGGCTCATCGATAATCAAGTAAGTCATCACTGCTGTAAATAGAGCAATAGCCAAACCGGCTATACCATAAAGTATGATGAGAAAAGATTTAATTTTCATAAAGTGTATACCCTGTATTTCGTACAGTTTTTATGATATTCTCATCACTGATCTCTGCGATCTTTTTACGAAGTTGATAGATATGTGTACCAATTCCTTTACTATCGATATCACCTATATTTTCATTATAAAGTATCTGTGACAACTCCTCTTTGGAAAAGACATTCCTGGGTGTTTGAAACAGTGTAAATAAAACCATATGCTCACTAAGTGTCAGTGGCAACTTCTGATCTTTTACATAAAAGCTTTTTTGCATCTCATCATATTTCAAAAGCCTTACTCCTATCAAATGCGTATGTTGTAATTCAAAACGTCTCTTTAACAAAGTAGCCATCTTTAAAGCCAAGCCTTTAGGAGAAAAAGGTTTAGGCATATAGTCATCCGCACCAAGTCTGTATGCTTTTGCTTTTTCTTCTTCACTATCCAAAGCACTTACTATCATTATGAGAGTATCTTTATGACGTTTACGTAGTGCTTCACATAATACCAGTCCATTGACAGAAGGAAGCATGATATCTAAACTTACCAGATCAAAGTGCCGGGTTTCTATCAGCTTTAGTGCTTTTTCACCATCATACTCTATAGAAATATCATAATGGCCACTATCTAGACGATTGACTATTAACTTAACAATTTCAGGTTCATCTTCTACGATTAATATCTTTTGTTTCATTATTTAAATGTAGATTGCATCTTGGTAAAGAGATAGTCATCAGATTTTGCAATACTGTGACAGCTTATACAGCCTTTAGCTCCTTTATCCCATACTACAAACTTATTTTCCTTTTTTACAAATCTGGCATAACCCCAATGATCACCATTGGCATCAAAATGTTTTGAATCTTTTATCATATACTCAACTCGCTGAATCTTATCTGCTTCGAGTGCAGAGGGGAAAAGTGTCATTTTTTTAACACTCCAACCTATCTTGACGATTTTACTGCCCTCTGGCATCACTTTTTCTTTAGCCTGTAACGCATTATACGCTATTGCATTGGCAAGTATATATCGAAGTTCATTTTTATCTGTTCGAAAGTGTGTTGCTACTATTTTATAGTTTTGATAATCTTCTATCCTTTTAAACGTCAAGTTACTGTCAGGCATCTTCAGATCAGGTATATTTTGTTTATCTGTTAAGTACACATCACCTGCATACAAACTTCCAAAAAGTATTAGACTGCCTAGTAGTGTTTTTGTTAATTTTCTCATTTTTGATTCCTATTTTTGGTTTATGAAAAGAGTATATAAGAGAAATATCAAGATTGCATGAAGATAGCTATTTAAAGTCATGGTTCTCAAAGATACTACCTGATTTCGGATAAAATGCGGCAAAAGGAGTGATATAATAAGTGAGGAAGATAAAAATAATCTACTACACCGTATTTCCTTGTCAAGATAAGAAGTAGAAAAGTATAGCTTACTGTGATGAAGAGGGAAAACAGATCAAATATTGAGAAATGCAGATAAAGAAATATTTCTTTATCTGCTCATATAAGGTGTAGTATTAACTGGCTTTTTTGTTAAAGAACGTCAACAAGTCTGCTAAAGTCTGGTGCATATTTCCACGATCCACTATCATATCGATAAGCCCATGCTCAAGCAGAAACTCTGAACGCTGGAAACCTTCCGGCAAATCTACACCGACGGTTTGCTTGATCACCCTTTGACCTGCAAAACCGATGAGTGCACCCGGTTCAGCCATAATGATATCACCCAGCATTGCAAATGATGCAGAAACACCACCCATTGTAGGATCTGTTAAAATAGAGATAAAAGGCAGTCCTTTATGATGCAGTCTGTTGAGTGCTGCAGATGTTTTACTCATCTGTAAAAGTGCGTAGGTACTTTCCTGCATTCTTGCTCCTCCTGAAGCAGATACAATGATCACACCGCACTCCTTTTCAATAGCTCTGTCTACTGCACGTACGATCTTTTCACCCTCTACAGAGCCCAAACTGCCGCCCATAAAAGCAAAGTCGAAGACAACCAGCTCTACAGGTGTCCCTTCAATGGTACAGGAACCGCTCATTACCGATGATGTTTTACCTGTTTTTGCTTTCGCTTCTTCCAAGCGCTTCTTATAAGATTTTTTATCAGAGAATTTCAACGGATCGACAGGAGCCAAGGTTGTATCATGTTCAACAAAAGAACCTTCATCTGCAATAGAAGCAATACGCTTTTCTGCATTAATACGAAAATGATGATTACATTTAGGGCAGACATTCTGTTTTGCTTCTACTTCTTTGTAATACATCAACGAAGTACATTTTGGACATTTTATCCACTGGTTAGGTGTTTCCTGTTTTGTCTCATCTTTTCTAAATAAATTTCCGAACATCTTCACTCCTGTATCATTCTAATTTCATTTTTTTAGAGGCGCCCTTTATTAAAAGTTCAATTTTACGGGCTGTATTTTTATCTTTTGATACTATAACATAATCCGCCTCAACAATCACTTCAAGCCCTTCACAAAGTGCCAACCCTGCAGCAAGATCATAAATACGGAATTCTCCCATAAAAAGAACATACTTCACACTTCTTGCATAGGCAAGAGAAAGGGCTACTGCTCCCGGTGATCTGAACTTTAATCTCTCTTTATCCAGTGCCGCGACCAAATCAGCATTGGCATAGGCTTTTTCAAAAAGTCCTATTTCAGCTTCCGGAACAGTATAAGGTGAATGAAAAATATCTGAAAAAAGTTTCCCCTGCTGCACTTCACCCGTACCCGATTTCAGGAAAATATCCCCTGTTGCAAGATTGCATACGATCGCTGCATCCAAAATACCCTCTGCATTGATCTTCGCTACAGAAGTACCGTAAAAAGGAAAAAAGGAAAGGGCATTGGATGAACCGTCAATAGGATCTATGATGATCTTCTCTCTGCCTTCTCCGATAATACCGGATTCTTCAGAATCTATTTGTCCGTAAGAAGAGAGATGCTTCACAAATATCTCTTCGGCAAAAAGGTCAAGTCTGGAACTTATATCTCCACCTGCACCGACAACAGTTTTTTCAAACCAGGAAGGATCAAAGCCTTTTTTGAGTGCCGATGCGATCTCTTCATTCGCACAGATACAGGCTGTGATAAAATCTGTCATAAAATCATCCCTGAAGTACTGTAGGGATACCCCTACATTTTTTAAGCTGTCAAACTCTTTACTATAGCTTTCGCAGCATCACGTCCGTCACGTGCAGCTGTTACGACCAGGTCTGCACCACGGTGACAGTCACCTCCGGCATAAATGCCTGGCTGGGTCGTCTGGTAATTCTCATCTACCAGAACACCGCCCCATTTATCTGTTTCTATACCGTTGCTGGAGAAGAACGGATATTCAACATTATCAAATCCCAATGCAAAGATTACTACATCAGCATCGACTTTATACTCACTGCCTGCTATCTCTTCCACACGCTGTCTGCCAGATGCATCAGGTTCGCCAAGCTTTGTTTTCACCATTTCAATAGCAATCACATTACCATTATCATTAGTTATTAAAGACTTTGGAGAAACATAAAATTCAAACTCAACACCCTCTTCTTTGGCATTGATATACTCTTTTCTGCTTCCTGGCATATTGTGTGCATCACGTCTGTAAAGACATTTTACCGATCTTGCTTTTTCACGTAGAGAAGTACGCACACAATCCATCGCTGTATCTCCACCGCCGATGACCACTACATTTTTATCTTTAACTTCAATATGCTTTTCTCTGGGTTCTTCAAAAATCTTCTTTTGGATATCTACAAGGAATTCCATTGCCAAGTGTACATTAGGTGCATCTTCACCTGTAAGTCCTGACTTTCGTCCTTTGATCGCACCCACACCGATAAAGACCGCATCAAAATTTTCGGTAAGCTCTTCAAAGGTCTTGTCTTTTCCTATTTCTACATTCTGATGAAATACTGCACCGGCTTCTTCAAGAAGTTTTACTCTTCTCGCAACCACATGTTTATCGAGTTTGAACCCAGGGATCCCATAAGTAAGAAGCCCTCCGGGTCTTGCCTGCTTGTCGAATATTTCTACATCAACACCTTCTCTCAACAAGAATGTTGCAGCAGAAAGACCGGTAGGTCCGGCACCGATGATCGCTACTTTTTTCCCTATTTTATTTTGGGAGAATTTAGGTTTAAACCCTTTTTTAAACCCCTCTTCATTCACAAAAGTCTCTACAGAACCTATGGTGATCGCTCCATATCCGTCATTCAGCGTACAGGAACCTTCACAAAGTCTGTCATGAGGACAGATACGTCCCATCACTTCAGGAAAAGGAGAAGTCTCATTTGAAAGATCAAAGGCAAATTCCAGATCTTTGTTTGCTGTTGCTTTAAGCCATTGGGGAATAAGATTGTGGAGAGGACAGCCATTATGACAATACGGATCGCCACATTGTATACATCTGTCTGACTGTTCACTCCCTTTTACAGGCTTGAACACTTCATAGATCTCTTCAAAGTCTTTCGTTCTCTCGACCACATCTCTTTTTTTAGCATCAATACGCTCTAAATCAAAAAATCTTAACATCTTATTCTCCCTCCTCTATCTTCAAAGGACCCTTCATATCTTTTGGTCTTACCATCCAGAAGTTTCTTATCTCTACTCTGAAGTTGTCTAATATCTTTTTAGCCTGGCAGCTTTTTGTCTCTTTATAATAATCTTTAAGAAGTTTTTTGAGGTAATATCTTTCAATATCCGTATCTTCCGTATCGATACGTCTTGCCTCTACAAGCTCCTGGTTGATATTCTCTACGAATTCATGTGCTTCATCATAAACAAAAGCAATACCTCCTGTCATACCGGCACCAAAGTTCACCCCTGTCTTACCAAGGATCACTACAGCTCCACCTGTCATATATTCACAAGGATGGTCACCTGTACCCTCTACAATGGCGATAGCTCCTGAGTTACGCACACCGAAACGTTCACCGACCTGACCATTGATATAAAGCTTACCACCCGTTGCACCATAAAGACAGGTATTTCCGCCCAGTGAGAACCCTGCACCATTCTTATCTGCAGTGATGATAATACGTCCGCCGCTCATCCCTTTACCGATATAGTCATTTCCTGCACCGTTTACATGAATACTCACACCGTTGATCAGGAATGCACCAAGTGACTGGCCTGTAGTACCTTCAAGTCTAAGATCGATCGTTCCGTCAGGAAGTCCTTTGTCTCCATAATACTTCGCAATCTCACCGGAAATACGTGTACCGAAACTTCTATTGAGATTAGAGATCTTTTTCTCCAGAACTATAGGATCATCCGGATTTTTGATCGCCGGTATCAGTTCTTTCAGTATCTCCTGCTCATACTCGTTCTTGTCATAAGGTTCATTGAACTCTACCTGGCATGTATTGTCTCCATCCAGCTTGTAAAGAAGATTTTCAAAAGAGAACTTCTTCGCAAACTCATCATCGATCACTTCAAGCAGATCATTTCTACCGATGACCTCTTCAAGTGAGTTGTACCCAAGGGAAGCAAGAATTTCACGTACATCTTCGGCAAGAAGTGTAAAGTAATTGATCACTCTCGCTACTGTACCTTCATAATGCTCTCTCAGTTTCTCTTCCTGTGTCGCAATACCTACAGAACATCTGTTCAAGTGACAGATACGAAGGAGCTTACATCCCACCACTGTCAATGCTCCTGTACCGAAAGCATAGGATTCAGCACCGAAGATCGCTGCCTTGACAACATCAAGACCTGTCTTGAGACCACCATCCGTTTCAACTTCCACCTGTCCTCTGAGGTTGTTGGCTTTGAGTGCATTATGTGCCTCAATAAGACCAAGTTCCCAAGGGTTACCGGCGAATTTGATAGACCCGATAGGTGCAGCACCTGTACCACCGTCAGCACCGGAAATGATGATCTTGTCGGCATAGGCTTTTGCTACACCCGCTGCGATCGTACCGACACCGGCTGTAGATACAAGTTTTACAGCGATCTTTGCTTTCGGGTTGATCTGTTTAAGATCAAAAATAAGCTGTGCAAGATCCTCAATAGAGTAGATATCATGGTGCGGTGGAGGTGAAATAAGCGTTACACCCGGCATCGTATGTCTGAGTCTTGCGATCAACGGACTGACTTTATGTCCGGGAAGCTGGCCACCCTCACCCGGTTTAGCTCCTTGTGCTACCTTGATCTGAAGTTCTTCAGCTGAAACAAGATACTCCGGTGTTACACCAAAACGTCCTGATGCGATCTGTTTAATCTTGGAGTTCTTGATCGTACCGAAACGTACTTCATCTTCTCCACCCTCACCGGAATTCGACTTACCGCCGATAGTATTCATAGCCTCTGCCAGACACTCATGGGCTTCAGGAGAGATAGACCCCAGACTCATTGCTGCAGTTGAGAAACGTTTGAATATCTCAGAGAGCGGTTCAACTTCATCTACAGAAATAGGAGCTCTGTCCGATCTGAGTTCAAAGAAGTCACGGATAAATTTCTTATCTCTGCCGTCTACAAGCTCTTTAAGGTGGGCAAAATCCTCTTTTTTACCGGATTTTGAGAGTGTATGGATCGCATGTACCGTTGCCGGAGAGTAGTCATGGAACTCTCCTCCACTCAAGTACTTATAGAATCCACCGATATTAAGCGGGAAGATACGATTTGCTGTCTCTGCTGCATATGCATCATCATGTGCTTTTATGATACGTGTTTCAATATCCTTATACGTGAGTCCGGAAAGCAGTGCATGGGCACCTGGAAAACATTCGAAAACGATCTCTTCACTCAGACCGAGAATATCAAAGAGTTTTGAATTCCTATAGCTTGAAACAGTTGCAATACCCATTTTGGACATGATCTTCAGAAGTCCTGCATTAATGGATTTACGTACCTTTTTAAGTACCGGAGCAAGATTTACATTTTCATCTTTTCTATGCTCTATCATCGCTACCGTCTGATAAAGCATATGAGGGTAGATCGCTGCTACACCAAATGCCAACATACATGCAGCCATATGTGAATCATATACTTCACCTGTTGCCGCAACGATACTTACCAGATGACGTTCTCCCTCTTCCAGCAATGTCTGGTTCAAACGACCTACGACCATAAGCATCGGCATTACTTTCGTCTTTTCATCCAAAGCTCTGTCATCCAGGATCACTGTTCTGATACCTTCATTCTTCACATCTGAAATGATCTTCTTGACCAAAGAGGCCAAAGTACCTCTAAGATCGGAATCGAATGTCGTTTCATAGGTTCTTGCCTTATAGCATGCATCATATTTAGGATTTTCTTCATTTCCAAATGCTTTAAGCAATTCCAGTTTTTCCAATGAGAGGATAGGAGAGACCGTTTTAAGTCTTTTGGCATGATCCGCATCATCAGTTAAAATATTTCTTGTTTCACCAAATCCCGTATTAAGACTCATCACCACTTTTTCACGAATAGGATCTATCGGCGGGTTGGTTACCTGTGCGAACTTCTGTTTAAAGAAATCAGAAAAGTTTCTTTGTTTTGTAGAGAATGCGGCTAACGGACTGTCATCACCCATTGAGGCTGTTGCTTCTTTACCCTCTTTCACCATCGGTTCAAAGACCTGTTCTATGACTTCGAGTGTAATGTTGAAGAAACGCTGTTTTGCTTCCATTTCTGTTTTTTCGGGAATATCAACATTTGAGAAGGGATCCTCCATATGCTCCTGAAGATAGACCATATTGTCATTAAGCCACTTGTCGTACGGATCCCTATTTTTAAGATAATTATTAATATCATCATTTTTAAGTACCTTGCCATACTTCAGATCAACACCCATCATCTCACCGGACTGAAGTCTTCCTCTCTCAAGAATATCTTCGTCCGGTGTCTGAAGTACACCATACTCAGAAGAGATAAGCAGCCTGTTGTCTTTTGTAATGATATATTTTGCAGGTCTCAGTCCGTTTCTGTCCAATACACAACCGATATATCGGCCATCCGTCATACTCACAGCTGCCGGTCCGTCCCATGGTTCAAAACAGGTACTGGCATATTCATAGAAAGCTCTCAGTTGTGCATCCATATGCGGCGCATTCTGCCAAGGTGCAGGCAAGATCGATCTTGCAGCTTTGAAAAAGTCCATACCGTTTATACGCAAGAATTCAAAGAAATTATCCAAACTTGCCGAATCAGACATTTCTGACTGAATAATAGGCACAAGTCTTTTCATCTCTTCATCGGAGAATACTTCACTCTCCAGGGCTTCTATTTTTGCTGCTACATTAAATCGGTTGGCTGTAACAGAGTTGATCTCACCATTGTGTGCAATGGCTCTAAATGGTTGTGCAAGTCTCCATTCCGGAAGTGTATTGGTAGAGAATCTTTGGTGGAAAAGACAGAATGATATCTCAAAATCCTCATTTCCGAGATCCTGATAGAACTCCTTGATATGCGTAGGCATAACAAGTCCCTTGTAGGAAACTACAGAAGTAGAGAATGACGGGATATAAAAATTTCTGTCATCCTGTATTTTTGCTTCTATCTCTTTACGGGAAAGATAGACAAGTGCATCAAATCTTCTTGCACCCATAATGGAGTTTGGTGCAACGAAAACCTGTTTGATCGTTGGAAGAGAAGCAAGCGCCTGCTCACCTAAAGCATCCGTATTTACAGGTACTTCTCTTGTATAGATACATTTCAGGTCATTATTCTGGCATACCTCTTTGATCACATCGAAATCTTTTTCATTTTTCGAAAAAACCATTGCTACAGCATAGGTATCAGGAAGCGTAATATTTTCTTTCTTCGCTACTTTTGCAAAAAACTTTCTGGGAACAGAAAGAAGAAGACCCGAACCGTCTCCTGTCTTTCCGTCTGCAGCTACAGCCCCTCTGTGCATCATACGTGACAGTGAAGTAACAGCATCTTCCAAATTTTTATGTGATGGAGTATTGTCGATGGAAGCAAGCAGTCCAAATCCACAATTATCCTTAAACGAGGTAAATAAATCTCTCATAAGCCAACCTTTAATTTAATTTCGCTAGGGTTACGCAAAATACCCTATAAATGGGGACGATTATACTGAAAAGGTGGTTAAAAAGAGATGAAAGGGTTTGTTCTCAGCATTCGCAAAGCCAAAAATGAAGACAGTATCGCCCTTGTACTCAGTGCTAAAGATGTAAGAACCTATTACCGTTTTTTTGGTGCCAGACACTCCATTTTACAGCTTGGAAACCTGATCGACTTTGAAGTAGAAGGGGAAGGCAGCAGCTTTCTTCCCAGACTCCGATCCCTCTCACACATCGGCTTTCCCTGGCTCTTTGACAAAAACAGACTGCTTCTCTGGCACAACTTCATTAAACGCTTTGAACCGCATCTCAAAGATGCGGAAGAGATAGACTCTTTTTACTATGATCTGCTTCTGAGCGCTGCTAAAAAATGGGACAGACAAAACCCAAAACGTATTGTCTGTGAAAGTTACATCGAACTACTGGAATATGAAGGCAGACTGCATGATGAAGAGAACTGCTACATCTGTGAAAATCCTATAGAAGACCAGATGGCTCTCATGCAGGCCTTCATTCCGGCACACCCCGAATGCCTCTACTCCTCCTCTCTGCCTAAAGAAAAAGTACTTCTATTCTTTAAGAGCAGGAAAACGATCCATCTGGAAGATCATGAAGTGGACTACCTGTTTGATATCGTAATGAAAGGTTTATAAATTCTCCGCAAAATAGGAACTTCTTACCAATATTCCCGAAGCCACTGCTTCATACCCCATCTCTAGAGCCAGTACCCTCATTTTCTCAAAAAATGTTTCAGGATAATACCGTACAACAGGATGATGATCCGGGCTGGGTTGAAGATATTGTCCAAGTGTGAGCTGCGTCACTCCCGCATCCAAAAGATCCTGCATCGTTTCCATCAGCTCCTCTTCACTCTCTCCCAGCCCTGCCATCAATGAAGATTTTACCGGACTCTTGCTGTGCATCGCATAGTAGCGTAATGTCTGCAGTGATCTCTCATAGCTGCTTTGAGGACGTATGACGGCAGAGAGCCTGCGTACCGTCTCTTCATTGTGCGCAAGTTTGTCTGCTTTTGCCTCTATGATAGTATCAAGCGCCCGGGTATCATAGCGGAAGTCAGGGGTCAACAGTTCGATCTTTGTTTCAGGAGATGTATCTCTGATCGCTTTGACACATCGTGCAAAATGAACTGCCCCATGATCCTTAAGATCATCACGATCCACCGACGTGATCACTACATAACGTAGCTGAAGTGCTTTGACTGCCATTGCCAAACGTTCAGGCTCTGTAGGATCAGGGGGCTCTCCTTTACCCGTTTTAACATTGCAAAAACGGCAAGCTCTGGTACAGGTATCACCCAATATCATAAAGGTTGCAGTATCTCTTGCATAGCACTCATTTCGGTTGGGACAGGCTGCCTCTTCACACACTGTTGTCAACCTGCCGGAATCCAGAACATTCTTGATGTGTACCATCTTTTCAGGATCAGGGACTTTGACTTTAGGTTTATAGGGATTCATCAAAAACATCCATAATAGAGGTGATCACCTTTTGGTCTACTGCCTCACCATCTAGGGCTATACCCTCATACTTCAGGGAAGTCGGTATGATACCTTGCAGATCACAGGGAGGTACCTGTGCATGAAAATCCAGATCAACATCGACATTCACAGCTACACCGTGTAAAGATACACCATTTTTATATCGGAATCCGAGTGAAGCGATCTTACGGTTTTCTATGTAGAATCCCGGACTGTTCCGATCATAGAAAATATCTTCCGAGCATTCAGAAAAAAAGTTTTCAAAAACACGAATGACCTTTCGGAAAAAAGAGGCAGGCAGGGGATAGTGAAAACAAAAATAGTAGATATGCTGTCCTTCACTGTGACAGGTAATGGAACCGCCTCTGTCACTTTTAAGCGTCTCTACCTCCCATGACCTTTCCCAGTCGTCACGACCTACAGTAAAGACTTTGGGATGCTGTACCAGAATAAGATGATTCTTCCCGTCTTCACAGGCCGATCGATGTACCTCATCCATCCTTCGCCGTGCTTCTTCATAGCTGCAGCTACCCCATTTATGCAGGATCATAAGCGAAAATAGGCTCTTTCCAAAGCTTCACTGAAAGTAGGATGTGCCATGATGGTCTCCTGTGCCAAATGTGCATCCATTTCTCCGGCAAGTGCCATTGACACCGGTGCGATCAGCTCTTCCGCATCAGGTGCCAGTATCTCAGCACCCAGTATAAAACCTTCCTCATCTGCATACACGATCATGTAACCGTTACTTGCCTGATGAAAAACAGAACCGGTAAAATGCTTTAATGGTACAACACTCTCTTTATACGCAAGCCCTTTCTTCTCAAGCATCTCTCTATGCTGTCCCACGGTTGCATAGCTCATTGGCAAGGTATGGATGAACTTCACAACATGGTCAAGATCCAGTGTTTTAGGTTTTTTACCCAATATTCTCAAAGTCACGTTCAACACCTCTGCTCTTGCCGCATGTGCCAATTGCAATTTACCGTTACAATCCCCTACGGCAAAATGTTTAGCCAGAGTGGTCTCAAAGAACAGATCCGTTTTAATGCCTCTATCTACTGCGATCTCATCTGTTGCAACTACATCAGTATTGGGATGGCGTCCTGTTGCAACAAGCAGCATTTCAAAATAGGTGTCACTTCCGTCTTCAAAACTGATATGTACCCCCCTGTCCGTCTGTTTGGCTTCAGCCACAGGATGATCTTTCAAATAGGTGATATCCAGTTTTTCTATCTCTTTTTCCATCGTACTCTGAATGAGAGGATGGGCATTTTTTAAAAGAGTATCTTTTCGTGATATCAGTGTAACAGTTGTACCTGCCGAGGCAAAAAAACTTGCCATTTCCAGCCCGATAGCACCATCACCGTAAATGGCTATCTCTTTGGGAAGTTCCTGGAGTTCCAATACCTCATCACTTGTAATGATATATTTTCCGTCATAAGCAATTTTCTCAGGGATAAATGGAGAAGAACCTGTCCCTATCACGATATATTCAGCTTCATAGACCTTATCCCCTGCTTTAACCTGATGTGGCGCGACAATACGTCCGGCACCCTCTATCAGTTCTACTTGAGAGCATTGTGCTTTTACCGCTTTGGCAGCAGATACAATGAGTTTTTCTTTTTGGGCTGTGAGTTTTTGCATATCCAGTACAAGATCACCGTCAAACAGACTCTCTTTACTTTGACGGATCGTCTCTGCATAATGCAGGAACATTTTGGAGGGGATACACCCTTTATGCAGACACACACCTCCCAATTGATCCAAAGAACGCTCAATAAGCGCTACCTTCAGACCTTGTTTGGCAGCTATAATTGCACCTGCATAGTTCAATCCGCCTCCGATATAGATAATATCATACATTTAAAATTCCTTGAATAAAGTCGGATCAACAGCCAGAGTTTTCACTGTCTGCATGAACTCAGCTGCCTGATAGCCGTTGATGAGACGATGATCCAGTGTAAGCGTGATACTGATCTTTCCGTCTATGGCTGCACCGATAGCAGCGATACCGCTATCCTGCTGATTGATCATGGCATCAAAACGCTCGATACCCATCATCCCGAGATTAGAAATACCAAAGGTTGATCCTTGCATATCAGACATACGCATAGAAGCATTTTTGGCTTTCTGCTGATAGGTCTTCAATACGTCATCGATCTGTGCCGGGCTCATAAGATCGGCATTTTTGAACACCGGCATATACAAAGAATCGTCATGTGCCATCGCTACAGCAATGGAGGCATTCGGCCATACCTGTATGCCGTTCTCTCCGAGTGTTGAACAGAAAGTCTCATGCCTCATCATTGCTTGGGAGAAGATCTTGATAAGCCATACTGTAATGGAATACACTGTATGGCTTTGCAGTAATTCCGCATCAATACGGTCATAAATGTGATAGACAGGTTTCTGTGCAGCATTTTCCACCGATCTTATCAGTGCTTTACGGAAAGGATCCAATGCTTTGGGAAGAGGAATGTTATGCATCCGGATATACTCCTGGATCTCCGCACTGTCATGTTTTCTGTTCCGATCAAAAAGAGAAGTATCCAAGTGATACTCAGAGAGAAGTTTTAAGGCTTTTGGCGTGAAATAGTGCTTCCTCGTATACGCTTTGATATCCTTCTCATGTGTCGGTACAGGAAGCTTCTTCTGCTCCTGCAATCCTTTAATATCTATATCGTAACGTGCTGCCAGTGCTCTGGCTTTCGCAGAAGCATTCGCATAAACAGGATGTGAAATATCATTTGTGACGAGGAGATGCTCCTGCAGACTTTCTTCTTCTCTGCTTCCTGAAATGCGTTGCGGCTCTTGAGAGTCGTTCTTTCTAAGGGGTTCATGCTTAGGCAACGCTTCGGGTGTTTTCGTTTTTTTCTCTATTTCTTCTTTGACCGGTGCTTTTGTTGTTTCAGCGCTTTTTATCTCATTTGTACCGGTCTCTATGGTAGCGATCACTGTACCCACGGGCACACTCTCTCCCTCCCTGACCCCTATCGTACCTACTCTGCCGTTCCTAAAACTTTGCACCTCCATGATCGCTTTATCCGATTCGACTTCTGCGATCACATCACCTTTATGTACCTCCTCTCCCTCTTTGACCTTCCAGCTGATAAGCTTTCCTTCCTCCATCGAGTCGGAGAGTTGAGGCATCATGATCTCATAAGCCATTTTTTTCTCCCCATGCTATCACATCGTCAGAGATAGAATCCGGTGTCGGTATGGAAGCAAGTTCCAAAGTACGATTATAAGGGATCGGCACATCTTCTCCGGCAATACGAAGCGGTGCAGCATCAAGGGTATAAAAGAGATTTTCAGCAGCCCAACTTATAATCTGTGCACCAAAACCACCTGTTTTATGATCTTCTTCCACCATCACAAGGCGGGACGTTTTTTGGATAGAGGCTTCCAGTGTAGCATAATCCACCGGATTCAGGGAGCAAAGATCGATCACTTCACAGCTGCAATTGAGTGCTGCTTCGATCTGAGATACTGCTTTAAGCACATCATCCACCATTTTCAGATAACTGACAATGGTGATATCTTTCCCCTCTTTACGGATCTGTGCTTTAAACGGATCAAGAGGTACATCGGGATACACTTCACCTTTTTTGTTATAAAGCAACTCATGCTCTATAAAGATCACAGGATCATCCATCATGATCGCTTTTTTCATTGCATGATAAGCATAATTCGGATCAGAAACAGCCCATACGATCAGTCCTGGTACTGCACTCAGCATCTGTTCATAACTTTCAGAATGCTGTGCAGCAAGCTGCTTGCTGACCCCCTGGGGAAATCTCACAACCATGGGAAGGATGATCTTCCCCGCACTCATATAATGCAGTTTTGCCATATGATTCATGATCTGATCGAAAGCAAGCAGAGAGAAATTGGCTGTCATAAGCTCTGCCACAGGACGCAAACCTCCTATGGCCATCCCTACAGCATTTCCTACGATACTCAACTCTGCTATAGGCGTATCAATGACACGCTCTTCACCGTATTTGGCAAAGAGACCTTCCGTAACACGGAAAGCTCCTCCTACCAGCCCTACATCTTCTCCCAGAACAACAACATTTCTGTCCTCTTCCATCATCTCATCAAGTGCTTTATTGAGTGCTTCACGATACAACATGCTGTAACTCCCGGGTAAATGTATATCTTTTCAGATCGGAAATATCCGGTTCAGGAGAGTTAAGGGCAAATGCTACTGCTTCTTCGATCTCTTTTTCCGCTTTGCTTTCAAGTGCTTCCGCCCTCTCCGGATCAAGTCTCTTTTTAAGTGATTCTATAGGATCTTTGGATTTGCAGATATTCATCTCCAGTGCGCTTCTGTAACTGTTGGAGTCACTCATAGAGTGCCCTTCAAAACGGCAGGTCATCGCTTCAACAAAAATAGGGCCATGCCCCTCACTGACATACTGCTGTGCTTTGGAAACTGCTTCATAGACCGCTATGAGATCCATCCCGTTCACTTCCATGATCGGCATATAAGGTTTGGCTTTGTTCGCCTGTTTCTCAAATGGACTCACCCGGTCGATGCGTGTCCCGATAGCATACTGGTTGTTCTCGCACAGGAAGACCAGAGGAAGTTTTTGTGCTGCTGCAATATTAAGCGATTCAAAGAACGCTCCGCCGTTACTCGCTCCGTCACCGAACAGAACCAGCACACCGTATTCACTTCCCTGCAGTTTACGTGCATAGGCACATCCCACTGCATTGGGTAACTGCCCGCCGACAATAGCATCTCCTCCGTAAAAGAAGTGTGAAGGATCAAACAGATGCATTGACCCGCCTCTTCCTTTACTGATACCGGTCACTTTGCCAAAAAGTTCCGCCATGATAGATCCGGGATCGATCCCTCTGGCAAGTGCCAGCACATGTTCACGGTAGGTGGTAAAGACATCTCCTTTTTCAAACGCTTTCATAGAAGCTACACTCAATGCTTCCTGCCCGATATCCAGATGCAGAAAACCTGAAATATTGCCCTGCATATAGTGCTCTTTTGCCGCATACTCAAACTGCCGGCCCAATACCATAAGGTAATAGAGCTCTTCAAGCAATAATTTATCCATTGTAAACCTCACTTTAGTTACGTCTTTTTTTATTATACACACAAATTGGCAGAAATGGAATACAAATGAATTTTATTGAAAAGTTTAGTAGATAAAAATTTGAGGTATGCATGCCCCTCAAAAGAAGTGGCACGAGGAAGTTTCCCTCGTTCCCACGTTGCACGTGGGAATGCATACTGCACTCTAAAAAATCATGACAATATGACATATTTTTACACTCCAATAGTTTCATGAACTATAATACAAGAAAAAAGATAAAATTATGGGAAGAAGTAGATACAAGATATACGAACCAACTCATCCGCACTTTATTACTTGCACAGTCATCAACTGGCTACCTCTTTTCACACGAAAGGAGAGTGCGGAGATACTACTGGAGAGTTTCAGATACCTACAAAAAACTGATGATCTAAAACTCTATGCCTACGTGATACTCGAAAACCATATACATCTCGTAGCCCAAAGCAACGACATCGGTAAAAGCATGGCAAAGTTCAAAAGGCATACAGCCAGACAACTACTCAATCTACTACAGAAAGAGAATATAAAAACCATACTAGACCAACTAACCTTTTACAAAAAGGCTCACAAAGCAGACAGAGAGTATCAATTATGGCAAGAGGGTCTACAACCCAAGCTCATACAGACAGATGCAATGATGATAAGCAAGATAAACTATATCCATCACAACCCTGTCAAGCGCGGATACATAGATGAGGCATCGCATTGGCGATACTCTAGTGCTAGAGATTATGAGGGGATGGATGGGTTGTTGGAGATTGAGCGTTTTTGGTAGTTTGTACTCCCCTATGCATTCCCACGTGCAACGTGGGAACGAGGGAAAATATGTTTTTCTCTGACTGCTATAAAATAACCTTATGCAATAAAAAAAACCTTTACAGTTTCTTCAAAAACTCTGTTTTCAAAAAGATCATCGTTCCGTTCACACGACCCTGAATATGTGTCGGGTCACCCGGTGCCATACGGATATTCTTCACTGTTGTCCCCTGTTTAGCCGTAAAGCCTGCTCCCTTGACCGGCAGGTCTTTGATGATCGTTACGGAGTCACCTTCATTGAGTATGTTCCCGTTGCTGTCTCTTGTGGGCTCTACACTCTCATCTGCCAGCCCTTCTTCTGCCCATGCTCTGACGTCATCTTCAAGGTACATCATATCCAGTTGGTCCTGCGCACCCAGTTTGGTCAACAGTCTGAATGCCATGACCTGCACTGCCGGTTCTGTACTCCACATGCTGTCATGTAAGCAGTTCCAGTGTTTTTCATTCTGCGTAGGATCTTCTATGGAAGCGGCACAGGTACTGCAGATAACGATAGCTTCATCTTTGGGTGCTACGGTATACGCTGTCAAACCTTCTTCTGAACCGCAAAGTTCACACTTACCACCGGATCTCTCCATCAATGCTTTATCTATACTCATTTTGTTTCCTTCTGTATTATTGGTCGTATTTTACTCTTTTTTCATTAAATATCCGTAGGCTGGTTCCTTCCAGCTACTCTACAGAAATCCCAATCTCGCCAACAATCCTGCCGTTGTCGTATAACCTACTTCTGTAAACCTCAGTTCACCTTGACCATCATAGATGTATGTTGTAGGGAAAGCTTCTACTTTAAACTGCCTTGCCCACTTTCCGTCACTGTCATTCAACACTTTAAATGTCAACCCTCTCTCTTTCAAATAGGTTTTTATCTTCTTGTCATCTCCGGAATTGACTGCAATGGTCAGGACTTCATATTTTTTTGATACTGTCTCTATATTTGGTGCTTCAAGTTTACAGGTGGGACACCATGTAGCCCAGAAGTGTATGACCAGAGGTTTACCCTCTTCCACTTTAAATTGACTGCCGTCCAGAAGCACTGCTTCTATATTCGGCAGCCTGGTTTGCACAAGCTCGGGTTTACGCACATAACTTATTATATTAGTTAATATGAATACTGTTGCCATTATTGTGACTATCTCTTTGAATATTGATCTTATATTCCACTTCTTCATGCCTTCAGCCTTTGAAGAAGATTCTCCAGTTGTCCGGCATACGCACCACCGTAAAGTGCTATATGTACCAAAGTCGGATATATTTGATAGAGTGGTACCTTTGTATCATAAAAATCATCACTTAAAGGATGTACGTCTGTATAGGCATTAAAAAATGTCTCACCAAAGGTATTGAACATCAGGATAAACGCCAGTTCCATCTCTCTGTCTCCAAAGTAGAGTGCAGGATCGATCAACACTGCACCTTTAATATTAAACAATATATTACCGCTCCACAGGTCTCCGTGCAGGAGAGAAGGCATGACGGTGCTCATATCAATACGCTTGTAGATGTCTCTGCTTAACCTTTCAAGTCTTTCCATTGTCTGTCTGTCCAATTGTCCCCGGTCATAACAGACTGCTGCCATAGGCATGATACGCATCTGCCCCAGGAAAAGTCCCCAATTGTATTGGGTCTGTTCATTATTTTGCCTGAAAGGTCCAATGGTCGTATCATAATAGTAGCCGTACATACGACTCTCATTTGTCACACTGTGCAGGTCTGCCAATACCTGGGCGGCAGTTCTCTCCTGTATCTCTTTTTCCACTCTCTTCTCTTCTATATATTCTAAAAGCAGATAAGTTTCAGCAGCATCATACACCTTGGGGACAGGTATATCATATTTATTAATATCCTGGAGCATCTTTGCTTCTGTAACAAGTCTGTCCGAGGGTTCTGAAGTTTTAAGTATATAGCTTGACTCTGACGTATCTATTTTATAAATATCCCCTATCTGCCCTTTTGCAAAGAAGTGTATAGTATTGACTTCTTTGTCCAGTTTACGGGAAAGATGCTCTTTGAGTTGATGCATCTAACCCAGGTCCAACCCGTCCCAGAACTCATCATAATCCAGGTTCGTCATGGCATTTTCATCATCCCTGCTCTTCTCCATGAGTTTTTGCTGTTCACTTTCAAAGTACTGTTCCAGTGCTTCTTCCAGTATCGTATTGATATCCTTTTTCAGGATCTCTGAAAAAGCCTGAAGGTTTTCTACTGTAGTCTGTTTCAATTCTATTTTAATATTCTGTTCCATATTGGTATTTTACTATAGAACCTCTGAATAACCTCATCAGCCTGTTTCCTTCTTTTTTGGATTTTGATATACTGTCGTTATTACTGTATCAAGAGGGGTATTATGAACGCAGAAGAGTTAATAGAAGAAGCACGTAAAGTTGTCGGTGAATATACGCTTAGCCGTCCTGATTTTTCTGCAGGAGCCGTTGGTTCTGCCCTTTTAACGGTACAAGGAAATGTGTACACCGGTATCAACATAGAAATAGCCTGCGGCATCGGATTTTGTGCAGAGCATTCAGCCATTGCTGAAATGTTAAAACATCGGGAAACACAGATCGAAATGATCGTTGCCATACATTTGGATTCTATTATCGCACCATGCGGACGCTGCAGGGAACTTATGTTTCAGATCGACTGCAAAAATATAGATACAAAGGTCTATGTATCCGAAGAGAAATACATGACACTGGATGAACTCTTGCCTAACCGCTGGGAACCCAGTATTTAGTCAAGGTCATTTTTCAGCCACTTTTTTCTTCATATACATACAGATACATCATTTATACTGCACCATACAAATCACTATTTTGGCAACGGAACCTGTTTTAAAATAATATCTACAACTTCATCGATCTGTACATTGTTAAAACGTGAATGCTTGCTTATGATCAAACGGTGGCGAAAAATATCATGAATAACAGCTTGCACATCTTCAACTGTTACCTGTGTTCTTCCCCTCATCCATGCATGTACCTGTGCACACTGGGTCAGTGCCAAAGATCCTCTCGGACTGACCCCGACATCGATCATGACTTCAAGCTGTTTGCTGTAGCGAAGCGGATAGCGTGTTGAGAATACCAGCTCAACAATATAATGTCCGATCTCATCACTGAGTTCTACCTGTGCGACTTCATCACGTGCCGCAAAGATCATCTCCTGGGAGATCTTTGTTTTCTGTTGTTTCTCTTTATGTTTCTCTTCCTGCACCATCTTGATCATTTTGAATTCAGATTCCATATTGACATAGGTGATCTCTACATGCATCAGAAACCGGTCTTTCTGTGCTTCTGATAGAGGATAGGTACCCTCTTGTTCTATGGGGTTCTGCGTTGCCATCACAATGAACAGTTTGGGAAGTTTATGTGTTTGTCCTGCCACTGTCACCTGTCGTTCTTCCATAGCTTCAAGCATGGCAGACTGTACCTTTGCAGGAGCACGGTTGATCTCATCTGCCAATATGATATTTCCAAATATAGGACCTTCGTGAAAACGGAAGATATGCTTTCCGTTCTCTTCATATATCAGTTCCTGCCCTGTAACATCCGAAGGATGCAGGTCCGGGGTGAATTGTATACGGGAAAATTTGGCATCGATCACATCTGCCATTGCACGTACGGCTCTGGTCTTTGCCAGTCCCGGCAGTCCTTCCACAATCAGGTTGCCATCAGCAAGCAGTCCCATAACGAATCTCTCGACAATGTGTTCCTGCCCTATGATCTCTTCATTCATTCTCTCTAATAATATTTTAATGGATTCTCTGGGTGTCATGTTTCACCTTTTCATTATGTTAAACAAAGTTCTTTATTCTACTTGTTTATTGTCGTATTTTTGCTTATTATCACATAATATCTTCAAGCTAAATATAGATACAATGCTTCATGGAACTTACAGATAAAAATTATGAAAAGATCATCAAGAACAATGAACAACCTGTCTTTATAGACTTCTACTCCCCTACCTGCGGTCCTTGCCAAAGGTTGACACAGCTTATAGATGAGAGGCTTGAAAAGTATGGAGAGGAGAATGGTATACCTGTTGTAAAGTGTGACGTAAGCAGAAACCCGAAACTGGCTCAGGCTTTCAAGATACAGTCCGTACCGTTCACCATTGTTGTCATGCCAAACGAAAAACTCAAATACCCGGAACTTGGGTTGAAAGATGAAGCGTATTATTTCAATTTGATCGATAAACTGGCGAGGAAAGGGTCGTTCTTTTCTAGATTGTTTTCAAACATAGCTGGAAGTTTAAACTCTCTGCAGTAAGTTTCAATCTCTCTTTGAGTAAAGCATAAATTTGGTATCTTTCTTCTTGGGTCAAACGATGATATTTCATATGCAACCTTTTAAATGTCAGAAGTTTAAAGGTCTTTTATATCATCTTTGACCTTATCTCTTCTATTTTTAAAGTGTTGCACTAGCTCGTTGAATTCAGGTTATCATGCATTTTAAAGGATAGTATTATTTTGTAAATATGGCTTCTTCAATGATGACTTTATAAAAGTATCCACTACCAAAATCTTTGTTCTTTACTAGCTTTCCTTTGGCTGTGACATTTTCACCTATGTACATATCGGCAGATTGTGTTGTTAGCGTAAGATCATTAGTCTCATGGGTCTCACTGCCAGTGCCATCACTCAGATGCACCCAGTCTTTCCCCATAATACCTTTGGATACTTTTGAGACTTTTCCTCTGATTGTTATGGTCTGACCATTTAGATTTTCACTAAAGGCATATAGTTCCTCTACCGTATAGCTATCTTTCTTACTAAATGCCTTTGGTGCTTTTTTTACTTCTTCAATAGTGTTTTTAGGTCTGTTGTTTGTCTGATTAACTATACTACTTGGAATTTCTACTTTTTTCTTAAGTAATTCTACTTTGGATGCAAAAATAATCTCCTTAAACTCTCTGTTGAGTAGTTTACTTTTATAATTCTTCATTATGGTTCTTGTGTCGTACCCGATCATGTCGCCTACAGAAGCCTCTACAGGCACTGGCACATCCATAATGCCCACCCATGCTTCATTACCATTTTCTTCCACTTTAAGATATTTGAATCCAGGTACTGCTATAACCTCCAGTACCTTTCCATAGCTCATCTGTACATTCAGAGTGCTATTTTTTCCGCCATGCATATCGATTTTGCCCTGCTCGGCATAAAGTAGGGTTCCTAGAGCAAGTACGATTAGTGAGTATTTGAGTTTCATGTTGGTTTCTCCCGATGTTTTATGATGTCATTATAAGCAATTACTATGAAGAACCTGCTTATGGTCAAATCTAATGCCAAGTCAAACTTGTCAACCGTTCAAGAATTTCAGAGCCAAAATTTAGAGAAATAGTTAAACTATTCTCTCTTGATTTAGAAGCAGATCACACTGCTCAGATAACAGGTCTTAGTCTCAATACAATCAATAAGTACTATAAGACTTTCAGAGAAAGAATTATTCACATTTGTAATCAAAATTCTCCTTTCTATGGTAAAATAGACCTAAGAAGTATTTCTTGATTATATTTATAGTAAATAGGAGAAACAGATGAAAACAATATTCTATACGATGTTCGCATATGCAATGATGGGTGTAGTTGTCCCCGTATACAGCGGTACACCCTACCACACACCTGGAGGACAAATTGAATATAATTTTTTTACAAAATTTACAGAACAAGAGGCAAAAGAAGTTGCTGAAATGTTGGCACGTGCTACAGAAGCAGGTCGGACAGCGATACTTACGCATCTACCAAGAATATTGGATCCAAAGATAGGAGACAAAGGTATCAGACCAGATAATTTTGAAAAACTCCTAAGAAGTTTATTGGCAGAAGCCATACCAAAATTGACTCCGGTACAGAAAAAAATGTTAGATAAATATATGGAAGCTAGTGGAATGGTTATTTCCTTTAATCAAGATAGACTCAATGTCAAAGGTGTTGGATTTAAATATGTTCTGCCTGCTAGTTGGGCAAAAGAAACCAATATGATATTCAGAGCAATGACAGGTATTCCTATTAAGCAGTCTGGTCCTTTTTACAGAATTCCTACGAGTATACCAGATGTATTTGAAACGGAGGTAATCGCCAAATTTAGCAAAAAAGATTATTCTAAACAACCGTATGGAGAGTTTGGTGCCATAGGTACTATTGGCAAACAAAAAGTGTATCGCCAAGTGATACCAGTCGTTGCCAATATCCCCCTTTGTCTAAAGTGTCATGGTGAGGAGAAGGGTTCTCTGGATATTCTTGGTTACAAAAAGGAAGGATTGAAATTAAATGCTCTTCGCGGAATTATTAGTGTTGCAGTTCCCATTAAGTAAAACCATATAGTATATCTCGCACATCTTTTATCCTGAGCCTTGGATATCAAGATAATCACATATCAAAAGAATATACAGACCTGCATTGAATTTCTCAAAATTTTCTAAGAACAAAGAAAGTATAAAGTAATTCCAAAATAAACATTTATACAACATGATAAGGGCAAGATAATTATGGATTTACCCAAAAACCTCCTAGATGAGATGAAAGAAGAAACCAATAAGCGACTAGATGACTGGAATGAAAAGAAAAAAGAAATAACAAATAAAACTCATCCTGTTAATAAAACTGATGTTAAACAAAGTTCTTTATTCTACTTGTTTATTGTCGTATTTTTGCTTATAAAAATTATGAAAAGATCATCAAGAACAATGAAGCATACTATTTCAATTTGATCGATAAACTGGCGGAGAAAGGATCGTTTTTTTCGAGGTTGTTTTCGTAATCATATATACTCTCCCTTTTGTTCCCATGCTTTGCGTGGGAACGAAAAAAAATATCTCAAATTGTAATATTTTTAGAAGTATCATATTGAGGATAATGTTATGACTGCCTATGCATTCCACCTTCGGAGAGGTTGAACGAGAAAAGAATTACACTTTGGATTTAAATCCATATACTGAATATGGACTTTAAATTCTTTATTAATTTATTTAAAGTTAATTTTAAATAAATGATGTATAATTTTATAAAATTAAAAATAGACTTTAAATATGATAAAGTATATACAAAATAAACAAATAAGACTTATATCTTCCATCTCTTTAAACTTCACACGTGACAAATATTTAGGAAAGCTCATCTCTAAAAATCGCTTGGTTGGTCTGATAGGACAACGGGGTGTGGGTAAAACTACCCTACTCCTGCAATACCTAAAACAAAACTTTAAAGCCACAGAGTATCTCTACTTTTCTGCAGATGATATTTACATCATAAACAGCTCTATCTATGACATTGCAACAGAGTTTGTACGCTTGGGTGGGAAGGTTATAGTCATAGATGAGATACATAAGTATAAGAACTGGGCTTTAGAACTTAAAAGCATCTACGACTCTTTTCCTGACCTTTTGGTACGATTTTCGGGAAGTTCGATGCTAAATATACTTAATGAAAAGTATGATTTAAGCAGACGTGCTGTTATCTCCTATGTAACACCTCTGAGCTTTAGAGAGTACCTTAAGCTCTCAGCAGATATCATACTGCCCACTTTAACGCTAGATGAAATACTCAGCAATGCGTCTGAACTCTCTTCTACTTTAGCCCTGGAAAACCCTGAACTTTACAAAAACTTTTTAAAATATTTACAAATTGGTTTTTATCCGTTTTTCATAGAAGATGAAGTGGAATACAAAAACAAACTTTTTAATGCCCTTGACAAAATTATTGCAGAAGATATTCCTTCTCTCAATAAGATAGACTATACACACTTAAGTATTTTCAAAAAGTTCATAGCAAAACTTATCTACTCCCGTGTACCTTATAAAGTCAATATTACTGCTTTATGCAAAGAGTTTGAAGTTTCCCATCCTACTTTGGCTACCTACATAAATATTTTAGAGGAGACAAAAATCATCCGTCCTATACGAAAATTCTCAACAAATATCTCCAAAAAACCCGAAAAACTTCTCTTTTCAAATACTAATATACTCTATACCTATGCCGATGAATTTAGCATAGAAGTAGATATAGGTACAGTACGTGAAACTTTTTTTGCATCTTGCTTTGAGAACATTTACTACAGTGATATTGGTGATTTCAGAGTTGGCGAACACATTTTTAAGATAGGTGGGGAAAATAAATCTTTTAAACAAATAAAAGATATACCACATAGTTATGTTGTAGATACAGATTATACGATGGAGACGAACAAGATACCTATGTGGCTCTTTGGGTTAATGGTCTAATAAGCTCTTACTTATCCGGGAGAAGATATCAAATGTTTCTCGCACCACCTACTTCCCAAACAAATAGATCAGTTCCGGAAACATCACAATGATCCCCAAAGCCAATACATTCCTCGTCCCCAAGCTCCAGAGACTGTGAAAGAACTAGGTACCCCGGAAGTGAAGGCTTCAGCCTCACCCAAATATTTGCATATTTTTAGGTTATTTTGACAGAAAAAGCAATATTTTCCATTAAATACAAACTTTTTTAGGCAAAAAAGCTTTTTGGTGGGACTGAAGTCTCCACTTCCATGGGTTCTTTCACAGTCTCCGGAGAGGTACAAACGAGAAAGCGTATCTTCTCTCTTACAATCTCTAATAGTTTCTTCTTTGGTTGTTGCATATCTACCTCCAAACTTTAAAAGGACAAAATGTCTGTTAATTCCCGAAATCAACAATTAACGGAACACTTTCTCCTATTAATGTCTAATATCCTGCAAAAAGGACATTAGAAATTTTTATAATTTTTTGTATTTTGCCAAAAACATCATATTTCATCATTATCAAGACATTTTTGATATACTCTTAATACAAAAATAATGTAATAGCAGGACAAAGTGTTCGTTGAATAAATAGTTAGCTTACATAAAATTGGAGTATTATGACAGGAAAAGTATTCGCTAAAACAATCAAACTATTTTTATTAGATGGAACTCCAAATGGAAGAATGACATGTGAGCTTTCAAATTGGACGGGTAAAGCATACAAATTACCAAGAAATATGATTAAAGATAGCTCTAGCAGAGAAGAACTATCAAGCACGGGTGTATATTTTTTGTTTGGAAAACCCGATATGACATCTGAAAAAGATGTCATATATATTGGAGAAGCAGAGAATATAATAAAAAGGCTTTCTCAACATCTTAATGAAAAAGATTATTGGAATGAAGCTGTTGTTCTCATAAGTAAAGATGACAACCTAAATAAAGCCCACATAAAATATTTAGAAAATAGACTACACCAAATAGCTGTTAAGGTTAATCGCTATGAAGTAAAAAATAGTAATACACCAACTCAACCTTCAATCTCTGAATCTGACCAAGCAGAAATGGAAGAATTTATTGAAAATATTAAAATGCTTGTAAATGTCTTAGGGTTTAAAGCTTTTGAAGAGTTAATTCAGGAACCAACCAATGATAAAAAAGTTAGTTCAAACTTTTTTATTAAAGCTGCGAGAGGTGCAAATGCGCAAGGACAACAAACATCTGACGGATTTGTTGTCCTCAAAGATTCTGAGATAGCTTCATCAACAGTTGATTCTTATCCTGATGGTTGGAAAAATTCAAGACGAGAATTAATTAACAATGGAACTATTATTGAAAAAAATGGAAAATTAGTTTTTTCTAACGATTATTTATTTAATAGTCCATCTGCTGCAGCTGCGATTGTTATGGGAAGAAGTGCAAATGGTTTGATGGAATGGAAGAACAACAAAGGTAAAAGCTTAAAAGACATGGAAAGTGTTAAAAGCTAACAAAACATAGTAGCCAATAAATTACCTAACGGCAATTTATTGGGCTATACTCAGCCGTTATCTAATGAATAGAGGATTCAATGGAATATATTAAATTCAAAGGTTTACCAGATGAAATAGCTCAAAATGCATATGATAAAGGCCATTTCATGGAAGCAATTCAGCATTTACATGGTTTTATTGAAAATCAAGCGAGTTCCTATTTAATGTTATTTGGTTGTGTTCATTATGATTCTAAACAAGAAGATGTTTGGGATTTATCAGATGAACTATCATTTGTAAATGTACTAAAGGTTCTTAGAATATTAAATCAGATAAATCAAAAGGAATATTTACAATTTAAAAAATTCAATTCTTTAAGAAATAAAATTATTCATCAATATTATAAAGAACCTTATGAAAAAGTATATTTAGGAGTACCAAAAAGAGAATATGATGAAGTATTTCAGGAAACAATAAAACAAATTTATTTTTTTACAGAAAAATCTGAATCATTACCAATATAGATAACAAAACATAGTTGTCTCGGACGCTACGCCCTCGTTGCCCGCACCACCTACTTCCCAAACAGATAGATCAACTCAGGAAATAACACAATAATCCCCAAAGCCAATACTTGCAACAAGATAAACGGTACCACCCCTCTGTAGATAGCTCCCGTACTTACCTTGTCTCCTGCTGCACCTTTAAGATAGAACAACGCAAATCCAAAAGGTGGTGTGAGGAACGAGGCTTGCAGGTTCATCGCGATGAGGATGGCGAACCAAATTGGGTCTATGTGGAAACTTGCCACAATAGGCACTAAGATAGGCACGACCACAAAGGCGATCTCGATGAAGTCTATGAAGAATCCCAGCAGGAAGATGACAAGCATCGCTAAGAGGATGAATGCCCATTTGTCTCCCAAGTCTCCTGTAAAGAACTCCAGAGCCATATCTCCCCCGCCCAGTTCGTTAAATACCAGTGAGAATGCTGTTGCTCCTATGAGTATCATGAAGATCATGGCTGTGAGTTTGACGGTCTCTATGGCTGCGTAGCGTACAAGCTCGAAGTTAAAGGCTTTGTTGAACATTGCCAGGCACACCGCACCCAGCACACCGATAGCCGCCGATTCTGTAGGAGATGCGATCCCTGCAAAGATGGACCCAAGCACTGCCCCTATGAGTAAAAGCGGCGGGATGATGGCTTTAACCGCTTCTTTGACCACTTTTGCGTATGGCTCGTCTGAAACAATGGCCGGTGCAACTTCTTTATTGAAATATGCAATGAGTAAAATGTAGATGATATAAAGGATGATGAGCAGCAGTCCCGGTACGACTGCCACCTTAAAGAGATCTCCCACAGAGAGGTGCATCTGATCTCCAAGAACAATGAGGACGATGGACGGCGGGATAAGCTGCCCCAGTGTTCCACTCGCTGCAATACTCCCTGAAGCCAATGCAGGTGAGTAATGGTGTTTCAGCATCAAAGGCAGAGCAATAAGGCTCATCATCACCACTGAAGCTCCTACTATACCTGTACTCGCTGCCAAAATAGCCCCCACAAGCACCACAGAGATAGCCAAACCGCCCCTTACCTGCCCAAAAAGTTTCCCCATAGAACTAAGCAGATTCTCTGCCATCTTGGACTTTTCAAGAATGAGCCCCATGAAGATGAAAAGCGGTACAGCCATCAGTGTAACATTACCCATGATGCCATAGGTCCTGTAAGGAAGCATTTCAAGTACTCCCAGCCCTACTTCATCACTTATGAGAGCAAAAAAGAGTGCCACTCCTGCAAAGACAAAGGCCACCTGAAAGCCTGCCATGAGCAACACCAAAGCCAAGCCGAACATGAGAAATACCGGATCAAACCAAAATGCCATACGGTTAAACCACGCTATGTAAACAAGGGTAGCCACTAGGGCTACCCCTACGAGGGTTTTGATGAGAGCTGTTTTGTTCTCTAATCTATGATACGCTTTGAGCACTTCACTCACAGCCTGAAGAAGCAACAACACAAAAGCCACCACCAACATAGCCTTTATGAGCCAACGATGCGTCAATCCCCCGGGGTCTGAAGAGACTTCATGCTGCACATAACTCTGATAGGTCATGTCAAACGCATCATTCAAGAACAAAAGTGAAAAAGGCACAACAAGTAGAAGCATAGAGAGTATCTGTACTATGGATTTTGTATCGGGACTGTAACGCTCAAAGAAAATATCTACTCTTACATGTTTGTCATGTTTAAGCGCATAGGTAAGCCCAAGTAAAAAAATCACATCAAAAAGATGCCACTCTACTTCTTGTAAGGCGATGGAGCCGGCAGAGAACAGGTAACGCATCCCTGCATCGTAAGCTACTAAGAGGGAGAGAATGGCAACTAGGATAGCGGCAATATAGCCTGCGTATTTACTGATACGGTCTAGAAGATAGGAGAATTGTAGGTTTTTCATTTAGTAATTATCTTTATTATCTCTTTTTCGAATTTTTCATAAGCATCTTCATTATTTAATAAATGATTTTTTATCTTTTCTTTTATTTCTACTTCAACATAATGATAAATATCTTTTGTATGTTTATCAATAAATTTATCATCTTTTAGTATTTTATCATTAATAAATGAAGTACCATTCTTTTTATTTGTATTTAATATACCTCGGATTTTACTACTGATTTGAAGGAAATTTTTTATTTTCTTAGTAAGGTCTATTGGTAGTTCAAAATATTTATCCCAAACTTCAATAACTATATCTTGTAATAAAATATACTCTTTATCATCTAATATATTCTGTATTATAAAATCTTCTAAACATTCATCTTTTGTTTTCAATGTTTTATATGTTTCATAATCATATATTTCTTTACCAATAAAGAATATATGTTTAGATAATGATTCTAATACTTTTGTTCCATCTTCAACAGACTTAAAATCATCTTTAAATGAAAAATCTGCATCTAAAAATACAAATGATTTATCATTTACTTTTTTAAACCTTTTCATAAGTATTGCAATAGGTGAAAATTTATTTTTCCCATTTAATGAGTGAATAGAACTTGTATGTCTATATATTTTTGATATATTTCTAAATAAATCAAGTTCTTCTTCTCCCTCAACAAAGATTACTGGATGTAAAAACTCATTAAATGTTAAACCTAAGGCATCCTCAATAGGGGATAAAATACTATACTTATCTTCATTTTTCTCTACAATATCAATAAGTTTATTAGCTACCGTGCCTTTATTTACTTCATATTCCAATAAGTATGTAGATTCAATAACATTGGGATGGACAATATATGGTGAATGTGTAGCTAGCAAAAAATGTATTTCATCTATATTTTTAGAAACTTTATATATATAATTAATTAAATTTCTTTGAATTTTTGGATGTAAATATAATTCTGGTTCATCTATAGTGATTAAATAATTTAATTTGTTAAAGTTTTTTTCAGGATATTTTTCAATTAAATATTTTAAAAACTCTACAACAATGATGATTGTTATAATATTATTAACACCTGAACTTTTCATATTAGGAGGGAAAACCTTATTTTCAGCCTCATCCCTTACAAGTATTTGAAATCCATTTGCTTGGATAATACCACTTTTATTAGTTTCTGTTTTCAGTGTTAGATATACTGAAATTTCTTTATCTTTATTAGTTTGTTCATCCAGTTTTTTTAAACCAATATCTTCATATATTACTTTATTTATGTTAGTTTTAATCTCAGGAAGAAAAGAAAGTACTTCATATATATCATTTTGTTTTTCTTCAAGATTATATCCAATTGTCAATAAATTCATCAAATGTGTACTAATATTATTTTCAACATCCATTTTTTGCATATTGGCAACATCTAAGGAAATTACTCTAAAAGGGATTAAGTCATCAAAAGAATTGATACCTTTTTGTTTAATGTTTTTTAAAGCATGAGGAAATGATTCAGTAAAAAATTGAATAGTTTTTTTATAATCGGTTTCACCTTCTTCTAAAAAACCACCTATACCTAAAGTTTTTTCAATTGGTAAATCTTTAGTTTTATAACTACCTGCTTGATAACTAAATATTTTTTTTTCTTCATTTAGTCTAATATAGATATTTTTAAAACCAAATATTTTTACATAAATTTCATCATATCCAGATTTATATCCATCAATTGCTGCACCAGCAGCATGATTATAAAATTTTTTACCCATCTTTTTTATACTATCATTAAGGTCAAATGTATTATTAGAATTATATGTCATATAAGTTAATATATTTGATTTTCCTGATGCATTTTCACCAACTAATATAGTTAATTTATTCAGTTTTATTGTTAATTTAGTAATACTCTTATACTCTTCTATAATAAAAGTTCTTTTTTTACCTTTTTTATATTTTGGTTCTACATAAATTGTCCAAATCTTTTTATCACTCATTCAAATTCCCCCTAATATTCAAATATACCTAATTTTATCAAGATAGGTTTGTAGTAAGCTTCTATTTACATCCCAAAATATTCTGCTAAAATAACGTTTGAAGAGAGTGTTCACTCTCTCAGTGTTTGTCAGTTATTGTAGTATCTTAAAAGAGCCAAAATAACTGCGAGTATCAGGATCAGTAAATCCATGATTCTCACACCTTTCCACAGTCAAGACTTGACTTAGAAGTTCAAACAGCAGCCCTCGGAAGCTGTTGTTTACAACAACTTAATTAGACTGCATTCAAATTTTACCCTACTTTTTTCAATTTACTCAAAAATATGTCAAATTATCATATTTATTTCCAATACGTATCCAACCGAACATTCCACCCTTTTCTCCAACGCTCTTCACCGCGGGCAGGCGGTGAGTTCTTGATGCGTCTAGAGAGCATACGGCTTGCAGACTGGGCAAAAGCTTTTTGTTTGTTGGCTTCTTTGTCATCCATATTCCAAAGTACTTGCAGCAATCCCCATCCCTGCCCTTTATAACGTTCACTTTTAAGTGTACCTTCACCTTTGAAGTTAGTGTAGTCCAGGAGCACATAAAGACCTCTTTCATTAATGTTTCCGTCTTTGTTATGCATCACTTCATAAAAACGTCTTTTGATGACATCTGCTTTTTTCTCATCTTCTATGCTCTCCAGCATTTCAGGGAGTGCTTTACTAAGCCTGTCTGCCATGAATTCTGCCTGGTAAGGCATGGCTCTTTTAAGAAAATGAAAAAGTTCCATATACTGTTTGGTTTTGGCTTTTTTTGCTCTGAAGAACGCTTCTTTCGTCTGCCAGGGAAGATCTGTTTCGGGAGTAAGCCATTTTGGCATCTCTACACCTTTTTTTTGCATAAATTCCACCACCATAGGAAAAACCTCTCTAAAACGCTCAGTATGATCTTTTGGGAACCAGATGAAATGCCCTATGCCAAGTGAAGCAAAATCTTCACCTTTGTTCCACCATATCAAATATTTGTCTTTTCCTGCACCTTCATTCTGCCATACTTTTTTGGCGATATAGTTTGCCTGTTTTTGTGTAAGTTGGATATCCTGACTGAAAAGTGTAGTCAAAAATAAAAAAAATAAAAAAACCGATCTCATTTATGCTCCGTTGGTTAATCTGCAATATAATATCAAAAATATCCCCTAAGGAAGTTTTTGAATGCTTTACAAAAAAATAGTTATTATCACCGCTTTGGTTTCTTTATTAACCCATCAGGTATCGGCCGAGACAAAGCGTATTGACCTTGACAAACTCAACGGGAACTGGCATCTGCGCGTGATGGATGGCAAAGAAGTACGTAAAGCAAGAGCCATTTTAGATTTTGATATGAACAAAATGAAGCTCAGTGGATTTGACGGATGTAACCGTATAGGCGGAGCACTGAAAAAAAATTCCAATAGCAATATGACAACCCCGGTACTCATCTCAACCAAAATGGCATGCAGGGAGCCAATTCACAACTGGGTAAGCAAACGACTGCATGAAACACTCAAAGAGGGATTTTCTGTAAGAGAAGATAGAAAATACGGGATAGACGGTATTACCATCAAAAGTCCAAATCATGAACTCTTTTTTAAGAGGATGGGGAAATAGCAGGTAGCTTGACACAATAAACTTTGTTTGTCAAGGCGATTTTTAAAATACGTCAGTTCCTTACGTTTTTTTCTTTTTGGTTACTTCTTTCTCTTTTGTCGTAGTACAAAAAAGAAAAAGTAACAAGGAGAGACAAAAGAAAGTTAAACAAAAGACGGTGCATCATTTGCAAATAAAATCAAATCTCCCGGCATTGTCTGCTCAACCAACATCGTCTCCATCTCAGCTTTACTCGCAAGTTTGACCAACTTGTCTGCATCGACATGCTCTTTAAAAATGGCATAGTTCAGATCACCTGTAACGACTACCAGATCAAACACTTCATTGGCTCTTTTGGCTACCTGTACATTGAGTTCATCATCTACCTCAACAAGCCCCGGAGTGATCACCACTTTTCTGCCCTCATAGGTAGATACCAGGTCAAATGAAGCCATCATTCCGTCTATGTTTCCGTTGAAACTGTCATCAAGAATGACTTTACCACCTGCATCGATACGCTGGAGTCTGTGATCCACAGGTTTGAGTGTTGAGAGTTGTTTTTGTATCTCTTCATCGGTCAGTCCAAATGCTTTGGCTACCAGTACTGCAGCAGCCAGGTTCATTGCATTGAATGCACCCAGGATACTTGCAGAGTAACGCACACCATCAAGGGTGAAACTCGTTGCATCAAGTGTGGCTTCCACATCTTCTATAACATACTTTGGTGCAGGTATATTTGCCCTAATGTCCAAGTTTGCTTTTTCACCAAAGGTATGGATGTTTGATTCTGGTTTGACCATCGCACTCTCATGTACCCATGCCTCTTTGAGTCTTTCAGTTTGAAGTATCTCCATTTTGGTATTACGGATGTTCTCCATAGTCTTAAAGTACTCAATGTGTGCCGGTCCTATCTTGCCCACGACTACATAATGAGGGTTTACAAAAGTAGTGATCTCAGCAATGTCACCCTCACACCTGGCACCCATCTCAACGACATACACTTCGGTATCATCAGGCAGGTCATCATTGACATCTTTCACGACACCGCCAAGTGTGTTGACAGAACGTGGTGTTGCATAGGTTCTGTACTTCGCTTTAAGAAGATGCTCCACATAGTTTTTGATGCTTGTTTTCCCATAACTCGCAGTAATACCAACTACGGTAAGATTCTCCATAGCTTCTATCTTCTTTTGTGCTTTGACCTTGAAACCGCTAAAAAGCATCTTTTCAATGAAAAGTGAAATGAAGTACGCCAAGAAGATAGGCAAGATCACGGCAAAGTGATGAAACGCTACCGCGATGAAAATGGCAAAGAGAAGCATAGCCGCAAAGAAACGTTTCACTCTTCCTGTCCATACCAGTGGTTTGTCAAGTCTTCTGTACCACTGGAACAGTGCTGCCAAATAGACAATGACTACTACAAAACCATAGTCAGAGGTGCTGCTTACCAGTTCATAAAGTGCAAACGGCACTAAGAAGTAAGCAAAGTGCCACCATGTTTTAGTATGGTGAAACATGACACGTTCAAGTTTATAGCTGTACCATTGAAGATTGGTGATCGCATAGTAACCCATAGCCAAGATAAAAAGTGTATAAAAAAGTATATTGAGCAGTAACATTTAGTTATTATCCTTACATTGTTCAGTAATAGTCTCTGCGATGAAGGCAGCGTGTTTCAAGAAAAAGAAGTGGTCCCCATCTAGCGGATAGAACTTACTGTTCTCTATGAGCCCAGCGATCTTCTCACCCGTATAGAGTGGTGTTGCAGTGTCCTCTTTGCCCCAGAAACAAAGTGCCTTGCTTTTGCTTTTGGCAAAACTGGCCTCAAAGTCTTCATCTACCACGTTTTTAAATGTCTCATACATCTCATGGCTCATACCCTGTGCATCCGGTGCTACAAAAAGTTCACGTATTTTCTTCATGCCAAGTGGTTTAAGAAGTTTAAAGGTAGCGATCTTGATCTTCACTGACCAAGGCTTCTCAGTAACCACACCGGCAGAAGAGAGAAGCACCAAACAAGGCGTATTAAGTAACGTAGAAACTTTACCCCCAAAAGAGTGTCCCATGGCTATGGCAGGTGCAATACCAAGTTCATCTAAAAAGAGTTGTACTATCTTGGCATAATCCTCAGTAGTCAGGATCATATCATTGGTACTTTTACCAAAACCCGGCATGTCAAGGTAGATGTGTTTATACTCCGGCAAAAACTTACCAAAGGCTTGTTTCATAATCTCTTTGTTGCTTCCCCATCCATGCAGTACGAGGAGTGCAACATCTTGTGAAGGGTTCACCAACTCATAGGAGAGTTGAAAAATATGTTCTTTATACTGTATCTCTTTAGATGCCATGTTTCACCATTATTTTAAAAATTAAGTTTTTGTGACTTGTCAAAGCCATATATATCATTAAATATCAATAGATTGCCACACTCATCTACATACGTTGTTAAATATGCAGTATGCACCGGTAACCTCTTAGTTAATGCAAGATGATGTGTTTTTAAACTGTCATACCACTCTTTAACTTGATCAGTACTTTTAGATGTATAATGTTTTGTAATATATTTTAGCATAGTCACCGGTTTTTCAAGTCTCACACATCCATGACTGTATGCACGTACTTTACGTTTAAAAAGATATTTTGACTGTGTATCATGCATATATACAGAGTGCCTGTTGGGAAAGATGAACTTTACACGTCCCAAACCATTTCGTTTAGAAGGTACTTCTATAAATTTAAACGGTACATCACCTTTTCCTCCCACATAGGATTCCAGATCTACAGAACCGGGAGTTAACTTTTTCGAATTGAGATCATATGATGAACGTATCACCATACGTTTTTTTGTCAAATAATTCGGGTCTTTTAACAATTTCGGAATAATCTCATTTCTAGCGATACTGTCAGGAACACTCCATTGAGGATTTAATGTCACATATTGAAGATCTGCACTGAATACAGGTGTTTGCAGATCTCTCTTACCGACCACGATAGCCATTGCTACTGCTGTTTTTCCCTTTTCCATAATACGAACAACAAATTCAGGAATATTGACCAAAGCATAATTTTCTCCAAGACCTGTTTTCATCAACTTTACTCTTTCTATGTTAAGACGGATCTTACGGAGTACTGTTTTTGAAGTATTTGCATCTGACTTCAATAATTTATACCTTTTTACAAGTGCATGAAACTGACCATACTGCGGTACATAAGGTTTTAATATCTGTTCTATACTCTGCCCTGCTCTCAGCTTCCTCATAATATCAGACTTACTCACCTTTTGCATATAGGTTTCATAATGTGTTTCTATCTTCTTCTCTTGTTTCTCATGTTGTGATGCTCTAAAACTTTGAAGATCAATACAGCCATTCGCAAGATTATTGGTATAGGCTACAAGCATTTTAGTCATAAGCCTGGAATTTTGACTCTCTTTTTCTTTTGCATACAGTGCCTGTTGATCACAGATCGAAGCATACTTATCTGTTTTCAAGATCTTTAAAAACTCATTTTTCTGCGATGATTTCCATCCCTCACTATCTGGTGTATCTACACATCCGCTTAATAAAACAGCAAATACTACCGCCAATAAAACTTTTATCCCCATATTTATCCCTTAATACTTTTCGAACATATATAGGCACTTGAAAATGCCCATTGAAAATTATAACCCCCAAGTCTCCCCGTCACATCCAATACTTCCCCGATAAAATAAAGTCCGTCTGCCTTACGGCTCATCATCGTACAGGCATCCACCTCATCTGTACACACTCCACCCTTTGTCACTTCTGCTTTTGAGTAACCAAAGGTTCCTGCAGGTGCAAAAATATAGTGATGAAGCGATTGAAGCAGTGCCAATTCATTTGATGTTAATTTAGATCCCATTTTATCTTCGATACCAAATTGTAGCAAAAATGCCTTAGTAACGCGTTTTGGCATCGGTAAAAGTGAACTTATCTGTTTTTTACTCTCTTTTAAGCCGTTCCATGAGAATCTTGGTAAAAAATCTATCTCAATTTTTCCTTTTTCCCAATACAGTGAAGCATCCAATACAGCCGGTCCACTCACTCCTTTATGGGCAAACAAAAGTGACCCCTTACACATTTCATCCCCTACTTTTATCTCTACTTCTGTAGAAACACCACTGAGTTCCTTAAAAAAGAACTGCTCTTTTTGCACTGTGAAACCTACTAAAGCAGGAGCTGTTTTGACAATACTGTGTCCAAAAGATTCTGCGATCTCATACCCTATTGCACTTGCCCCAAGCTTAGGAAAGCTCAATCCTCCAGACGCTACGACAACAACATCTGCTGTCACTGTTCGTTTATCTGTTTTCACATAAAAAATATCATCTCTTTTTGAAACATCCAACACTTTTTCATTTGTCAGTATTTTCTGTTTTCTACTCTCTTTGAGCAAAATATCCAAAAGTTCCTTAGCTGAATTTTTACAAAAATATTGCGTCTTCTTACGAAGGACGGGCATGAGATTTTGCCTCTCAAGCCATCTTAAAAGCGCTTTTTCATTAAAAGATTTCAATGCGTGCTGTACAAATGCTTTATCCCCGAGATAATATTGCGTTCCCATCAGTGCATTGGTAATATTACATTTTCCTCCACCGGAAACCAAAATTTTAGCTCCTGGTTTGGCATTACTTTCTATCATAGTAACAGTATTTTTGGGAAGCAAAGAAGCCAGCATCAATGCACTTGCTCCTCCTCCTATAATGACGATGTTTTTATTCATAACGATATTATAGCTAAGTCGAACAGATATCTTATAAAAAATCACCTTTTTAAAGCTTATCTTCTGGACAAAACCAGCTTTCCATTTATATGTCGTCACACCCGTTCAAATCAGTACGGCCAGCCCTGAATGTGAGTGCCTAGCCCAGACTTATTCAGGGGGTTTCTGCTACTACACAAACACTACACATTGCTATGACATAATTCATAAAATATTTATCATAACAAAAGGTTGTATTATGAAAAAAACAATGGCTCTACTACTTCTTACTTCAAGTCTATCTACCCTCCTAAGCGCTGCTGAGAAGTATGATACAACAGCCTTTCGTACCTTTACGAAACTCTGTACACCCTGTCATGGGACTCCATTTTATGCTGCTAAACAGATAGATGATGATGACTGGGAATTCTATTTTGAGGAGGATGGGAAACTTTTATCTATTCACAAAAACAAACCAAAAGCGATTAAAAACTTAAAAAGCCCTCTCTTTAAAAAACGAAAAAAACGTCTACTGAAATTCTTGATCAACAATTCAAAGTTTTCTGGAAAAGTACATGGCTGTGATGCAAACTTCTGTGGGACACGGCATTAAGATACACTATTGAAATGAGTTATGCTATACTTATAAAGAGTATTAATTCAAAAAAAGAAGTGTGTTGTGTTCAAAAAATTTTTTATGTTGACAGTAGCCATATCATTTACATACGGGAACATATTTATAGTAACCGATAAAGCAGGCAAAGTCATACACAGTAAAAATATCGAACATACCGAAAATGCCTGTATCAATCAAAAAGCTACCGACTACTCCCTTCAGGCTGTCTACAATGAACTTCACAGAGCAGAGAACCTTGCCCGCATGGCAGAGGCGGCAAGAAAAAGAGCCGAACGTATAGCCAATGCCCAAAAGGCAGCAAAAAAAGCAGGGAAGGTCTATCATATCTCGGAAGAAGACCGACAGCAGCTTCTCAAAGATGCCAAATTCTTCAAAGGCGGGAAATATGTCTGGGGAGGTACTTCACCCGAAGGATTTGACTGCTCAGGCTACGTACAGTACCTTTACAAAAAACACAACATCAACTTACCGAGAACCGCCTATGCCCAATCTAAAAAAGGGACTCCTGTAAACAGGAACAGTCTTCAAAAAGGTGATCTGCTCTTCTTCCTTACTGACAAAAAACGCGGCATCCCCGTTACCCATGTCGGTATTTATCTCGGTAATGGAAAATTCATTCATGCTGCATCAAAAAAGAAGGGGATCATTATCTCTCCTCTGTATCATGGATACTATGCCGAGAAATTCATCTCTGCCAAAAGAGTATTGAACAAAAGATCATAAATCTCCCTCAAAACGATCACACAATTAGCACTCCGCTAACACTTCTTTTATTAAAATAGAATTATCTTAATTTTTTACAAAACAAGGAGAAAGAAAATGAAGAGAAATATATTGTTAAGTCTGATTTCAGTACCGTTCCTGATCGGATGTGAGCGGGATATCGGTCCAGGATCCTGTTATATTAGCACTTTGAAAAACCTTAGCAAGAACACAGACTTGACAGGTATCTGTATGTATTTCATCATCAGAATGTATATGTGCTGCACTCAGATAAGAGGATGTAAGATAGAGAAAAAATAGAATTTTAAGTAAAGACTGTCTGATATCCTGACTCCGTAATACATTGATTTTCGAAGCATATCATGATAAATCTTCTTTTTTACTGATACTTGAAGTCCCTCTGATCTCTGTTTGCCTAATCATGCTAAAATAAGACAGCTCATTAGGAAGGAAAGAAAAAAGTGAACATTAGACCAGACTGTATTGCTTGCTTATTCAACCAGTCTCTAAAAGTCTCAAAACTCCTGAAGCTGAATGATGATACAAGTAAAAAAGTATTTGATAAAACTGCACAGATACTTATAGATCATGATTTCTCATATACACCGCCACAAATTGCAAAAGATATTTATCAGGCTATTTCAGATATCACCGGAGAGGAAGATCCTGTTCTTCTTTCCAAAGAACAGGCAACAGAAGAAGCACTGAAAGTAGATACCTCCTTCGTACAAAATATTTCAGATGCGATCAAACTGGCTGTGATCGGGAATGTCATTGATTTTGGGGCACAAAATCAATTTGATCTCAATGAGATGATCCAAAACCATTTTTACCGGACATTCGGTATTGATGACTTTGCTCTATTTGAACAGGAATTGAAAGAAGCTAAAGAGTTGGTACTTATCGGTGACAATACCGGAGAACATATTTTTGACAAAATACTGATAGAGACCATTAAAAAAAGCTATGATATAGCTATCTACTATTTTGTCAGAGGCAAACCTATTATCAATGATGTCACAGTCAAAGAAGCCCGGATACTTGAACATTGTGCCTCTATCATAGACACCGGAGTAAAAACACCCGGTTATGATCTTTCAGAAGCCAATACCCGGTCAAAAGAGATCTTTGAACGTGCCGATATCGTACTTGCAAAAGGAATGGGAAATTTTGAAAGCCTTTATGAGGCTGCCGTACGTCCTGTCTATTTCCTCTTTGTCGTAAAGTGTAACGTTGTTGCCCAGGCAATCGGGAAAGAGGTACAAGAATTGATCTTTAAAAGAGGATGACCCCTTATGAATACTATTGATATCAGTTATATTGACAAAGAAAACCACCGCTATGCCATACATCTTGCTACCTCTCAAAACATACTCTGTTACAGGAATGGCTTTTTTACACTCAATACTGTCAGTGAACAGGAGCCTTTTGAAGCAGTCGATTTTTGGCGTAATGTCTCTCTTGCGGCAGAAGTACTTCTGAAAGCTTCTTTGCTAAGACATAAAATACCTTTTTTCAAAAAAAGAGCCCACGGTGAATATGGAGAAAAAGTTACAGCTCTTGAAAATCCCTGGCTTGAAGAAACACTTAAGAGCTTACAGATCGATCATATTGCACAGATCAATACCGGTACGATCAGTACAGCGATCAGAAGTGCAGAGGAACTGCTTTTTGACGCTATCTCTCTTGATCCAAAAAAAGCAAAACTGATCTCTGAAATGATCTATATCATCATACGGACACGCCGAAACCGTAACAATCATTTTTTCTTTCCCAATCAGGGAAAAGTAGATATCCCTGAGATAGAGATACTCTTCCTTCCACTTCTAAACTTGCTTGAAGAAATTTACAATAGAGTGTAACTTCCGGAAACCTATAAGTTATAAGTAACTACAATTTTTATAATAACTTTTCTCAAATAATAAAATGATAAAACTGCTAATGGAAAATATTTAAAAGTTGCTTTTGTGAAAAAGAGTAAAAAAAAGGAAAGAATACCTATATAGAGAATATTCTATACTCTATCTCTCTGAATAAAGAATCCCTATACATCCTAATTTTGCCTAAATGAAAAATAATATTATATTTTCCACCGACCTTGGAGGCATATATACATTATAAATCCCACCGCATTAAAATGCGGCAGAAATATTTTAGAAACTGTAAGTAACACCGAAGTTCCATGTAGCAGAAGAAATATCTGCATTATCACTACCGCCATCCCAGTTAGAATAATCAAACACCATTATTTCATCATCATAAAGTTTCACATAATCCACAAAAAAAGCCAATGAATCATTATAAGCATAAGAAACTCCCACGCCATAAGAGAAAGCCGTTTCACCAAATTCACGATGTGCATAAGGACTACCATACTCATAATAAGTCAAGTCATAATTAATATTTGCAATACCCACTAATGCATATACATCAAAAGCATCTGTTAATGGATAGATAGGTTTAAGGTAGAGTCCCATCGCATCAAACCCTGTCGTAAAAGTATAATCTTCTGAGTTTCCCCAATTCTCTTCATCTGACCAATCTTCATCTCTTGAGATCCAATAGCGTGTCTCTACTGACAGGTATTTATTGAACTTGTATCCAACCTGCAGCATTCCTCCTACATGATCTGTATTTCCTATTGCCCACGTATTCTCAGACCCATCACTATCACGCCAAAAAGCCCTAAAATCATTCTGAATTGCGCTAATGGCACCACCTACATAGAACCCGGTCTTTGCTGCCGGCGTTACTGCCTCTACTACCGGTTCGACCACCGGTACGATATCTCCGCCTGCTACTGCAAACGATCCCATTGCCAAACTCGCGATTACTGAAAGTGTAAATTTTTTCATGATCAATTCTCCTTATCTTATCTTTCAATTTAATTGTAACATTAGAATGTGACAAAAATGTGACAAAATGGATAATTTTTAAAAAATTATGATAAAGATCAGAGAAAATTACAGTGGGTCTAGACTAGAACAGAGGGTATAAAGTGCAAAGAAAGTACCATTATACCGATGAAAAACAAGTATATAAAAGTTGCGAAGATTTCAGAGAGTAAATTTAGGCTCATTGTAAAGTGCTTTGCTAATGATCTTTCAGCTACTCAGACAGCTAATCTTACAGGCATTAATCGTAATACTATTAACCGATACTATTCATTATTCAGAGATAGAATTGTTAAGATTCAAGAAAAGGAATCTCCTCTCTCAGGAGAGATAGAGATGGATGAGAGTTACTTTGGGGCAAGAAGAGTCAGAGGCAAAAGAGGTAGAGGTGCATCAGGGAAAACTATTGTATTTGGTTTGTTGAAACGTAATGATAAGGTCTATACGCAAATTATACCAGATGCCAAGAAAGCCACACTGCAGGCTATCATACGGGGTAAGATAGATATTCAAAGTGAAATCCATACAGATGGTTGGAAAGGCTATGATGGGTTGGTTGATATTGGATATGACAAACATTTCAGAGTCCATCATAGCAAAAATGAATTTGCTAGAGGCCATTGCCATATCAATGGTATTGAATCCTTCTGGAGTTATGCTAAAATTAGATTAGTCAAATTCAGAGGACTGGACAAAGAACACTTTAATACGCATCTCAAAGAGTGTGAGTTTAGGTTCAATCATAGAGGTGAAGATTTATACAAAATTTTGTTGAAAATCTTCAGAAAAGAACCCCTGAACTAGTCTAGACCCTTACAGTATATAGAGGATCTGAAGATCATAGTCTTTGCAGTCTTTTCAATCCCTCTTTGACCAAAGTACTTGTATCTCCCGAACAACCTGAAAGTGCTTTTTGAATTGCATCTTTTTTAAAGCCAAGGCTCTCCAGCGCCATAACCGCTTCACCAAGTGCACCGGAACTCCCACTCTCTGCATTTGTATCCACAATAAAGTCTGCCAACTCAACCAAAATGCGGCTTGCTGCCTTCGGACCGATACCCGGTACCCGTTTAAGCATACTTACATCTTTGGAAGCTACCACTTTGGCAAATGTTTCCGGAGTAAAAGTTGAACAGATAGCAAGCCCGACCTTGGGACCTACTCCATTGATCTTGAGTACCGTATCGAACATTTTCTTTTCATTGGTATCCATAAATCCAAAGAGAAGATTTGCATCTTCGCGGATGACCTGTGTTATAAAAAGCTTTACTTTCTTCTCTTGAATAGCATTTGAAGTATTGATCGACACTTGCACTTCATAGATGATCCCACTGACATTCAAATGCACAAAAGTGGGATCTCTACGTTCCACTGTTCCTTCTATACCTACTATCATGACATACCCTTAGCAATTAATTATCAAAGTATATCAACACTTTTTCTGAAAACTTGAAAAATATGTCATATTGTAATACTTTTACAGGTTTTACAATACTATTATTTCACTGCCGGTTTAATATCTTTTAGAAATACCTCGCCATACACTGTATCAAGAGGATAACCTTCCGTTACCAACTCTCTGATACCACCTTTGAGTGAAGAAACATTCGTATACCCCATATCTGTCAATGTTTTGGCAGCCAGATTCCCTCTCTTACCTGTACAACAGTAGATCACAACCTGTGCATCTTTATCGGGGATCTCTTTTCCTATCTTAAACTCCAGATATCCTCTGGTGATCGTTACCAGGTTCAAATGAAATATTTCTCCATGTCCTACCTGATCAGGCTCCCGAATATCAACGATATAAAGATTATCTTCATCTTTTTTGATCAGTGCATAAAGTTCTTTTGCCTCTATCTGTTTCGAGTGCACCGAATTAATATAGGTTTTTGCATCTACTGTATCTTTTGCATTCACTATAACCATAGCGAATGCAACAATCCATAAAATTTTTCTCATTCTGTTTCCTTGTATATTGTATTATCATACCATGTAGAGCATACCTGATATTCAAAGGACTTTATTATAGTATTTCAGTATATAAATCAGTTAAATACCAGATATATTCATTCGTTATATTTGGATTTATGGCAAATTCTGTCCAATCCCAGAAAAGAGATCAGAAATATCTATCATTTTTTGCAATATTGCTGATAAGTCGCAATGCTTGGTTTATCTATGTTAAAATACCTTCTAAAAATAACAACTAAAGAAAATTATGCAACTAAAATCCGTCTTTACCAACAGTTTTGGCATCCTGCTTTCCCGTATCACAGGGTTAGGTCGTGATGTACTTATGGCTTCCGCACTGGGAGCTTCAGTATGGAGTGATATGTTCTTCGTTGCTTTTAAACTGCCCAATCTCTTTCGTCGTATCTTTGCAGAAGGTGCATTCACACAGGCTTTTATGCCCTCTTTCATCGCATCAAAACATAAAGGGGTTTTTGCTACAGCTGTATTTTTACGGTTCTTACTTTTTTTGATGGCATTTTCTTTACTCATTACTTTCTTTCCCGAACCCATTACCAAACTGTTGGCATGGGGATGGGGAGAGGAGCTCATAGCAAATACTGCACCGCTCACTGCCATAAACTTTTGGTACCTGGACCTTATCTTCATCGTGACTTTTTTGGCTACACTGCTGCAGTATAAAGAACATTTTGCGACCACTGCCATGTCTACAGCCCTGCTAAACATCTCTATGATAGGGGCACTTTATATTTACATGAAAGAGGATCCGGAAACTGTCGCGTATGCACTCAGTTTTGCTGTACTCACAGGAGGTACACTGCAAGTTATTGCACATCTTGTTTCCATCAACAGATTTAAGCTGCATAAACTTCTTTTAGGCGGATGGAAGTATAGAAAACACAAAGATGTACAAAATGAGAAAAAACATTTCCAATCTCTTTTTTTACCAGGAATATTGGGGAATTCCACCCCTCAGATCTCTGCTTTTATTGACACTATCCTGGCTACATTTTTAATGACAGGTTCAGTCTCTTATCTTTTTTATGCAAATCGTGTCTTTCAACTTCCCCTTGCTATCATTGCCATTGCTACAGCTACAGTACTTTTTCCCTCTGTCTCCAAAGCACTAAAGAACGGTCAGGAAGATGTAGCCTATCAAAACCTGAACCAGGCCTTTTGGTTACTTGCATTCTTGCTGGGTGCTGCTATGGTCGGAGGAATCTTACTGGCAGAACCCATTGTCTGGCTGCTCTTTGAGAGAGGAAAATTTACACAGGTTCAGACACTGGAGACCGTAAATGTACTGCGCATGTATATGGTAGGACTTTTACCTTTTGGACTGGCAAAACTCTTTTCACTCTTTCTTTATGCTTCACACAGACACCTCAAAGCAGCAAAAATCGCTGTCTACTCTCTCATAGCAAGCGTAAGTTCTTCACTTATACTCATGCATCCTTTAGGTCCTTCCGGACTTGCTTTAGCCGGGAGTATCGGTGGATGGGTGCTCTTTATCTTTACAGTAAAAGAGGTAGGAACAGAGAAGTTTATGGAGATCATCAACTCCAAAAAATCACTCTATTTTATTGTGATGATGATCGTTTTTTCAGTGATCATCTATTTTCTCAATATCTATATAGTTGAATTTATCAGATAACGACTTAAGATCCGACTATATTAGCATGAGTTGCCAAATCTTCACCATGGAACAACTCCCCACGCATAAAGAACGGATCTCCTATATGTTCTTCCCCTTGTAATGTGTTATACACTTTTTCCATTTCTTTGATTGATTCAGGATATGCCTGTCTCCTCGTAAGTGTATAACCGACAATCTTACATTCATCATTCAATTTTGGCTGCATATAGGTCAATGTCCAATAAAAAGATCCATCTCTGCAGAGGCTTTTTACATAACCGCGCCAAATCTTTTTTTGTGCAACGATCTGATCCCGTGCATGAAAAAGTCCCTCCGGCATATCAGGATGACGATCGACAATATAAGGTAAGCCGATCAATGTCTTTTTGGAAAAACCTGATAACTCAATATACCGACGATTCGCATAGGTAATATAACCATCCTTGTCAATTTCGGTGATCAGTATACTGTTCTCATATATCTCTATCTCGTTGTCTATTGGTTTTGCCAATACAACTTTTTCTTTTGTATATCTATTCTCAATCACTTTATCTATATTCTCCACGTTAATTCTTGCTATAAATTTTAACCCTGGTTATCTTGGAAAAGAACCGTAGCTCTCCGTTCTCAAATCACTGTCAGTTCGACTTTAGGGTACATCTCTAATGATTTTTAAAAAATTATACAATAAATTCCTAAAACTGTACAAAAGGATTTATTTAGGATGATTTTAGCTATAATCACGGTATTACAATTACAAAAAGGTCAACCTATCCATGCACATCTACGACAGCGTACAAAAAACAAAACTTCTTTTTGAACCCATCAGAAAAGGTGAAGCAAGCATCTATATTTGCGGACCTACTGTTTATGATGATGCACATTTGGGCCATGCCCGCAGTTCTCTGGCTTTTGATCTGCTTTCCCGTACACTCAGGGCTCTTGGCTACAAAGTTACACTAGCAAAAAATTTTACAGACATTGATGACAAGATCATTAAAAAAGTAGAAGCTACAGGCAAATCCATGGAGGAGATCACCTCCTATTACATCAATAGATACCTTGAAGAGATGGAAGCTTTAGGAGTACAAAGAGCAGACATTGAACCAAAAGCCACTGAATCTCTCCAGGCTATAGAAAATATGGTACAGACCCTTATCAATAAAGAATGTGCCTATGTCATCTCCAACGGTGATGTCTATTTTGATACCGGAAAAGATGCTCACTATGGAGAGATATCGCATCAGGTAGGTGAAGATGATGTCAACCAAAGTCGTGTAGAACATACCAGTGAAAAACGTAACCCTAAAGACTTTGCCCTTTGGAAAGCATGTAAAGGAGATGAAGATATCTGTTTTGACACCTCTTTTAGTTTAGGTCGTCCGGGATGGCACATAGAGTGTTCAGCCATGATAGAAAAATACTTTGAAGGTACAGAAAAGTACAGCATAGACATCCATGGTGGCGGAGCAGACCTGCTTTTCCCTCACCATGAAAATGAAGCTGCCCAAAGTCGTTGTGCTACAGGACATGAACTGGCCAAATACTGGATGCATAACGGGTTTGTACAGATAGATGGAGAGAAGATGAGTAAATCTCTTGGCAACAGCTTCTTTCTCAAAGATGCACTTAAAGTCTATGATGGAGAAGTACTGCGGTACTATCTTAACTCTATACATTATCGTAATGATTTCAACTTCAATGAAGAGGATCTGCTTACAGCCAAAAAGAGACTGGATAAACTCTATAGACTTAAAAAACGTGTAACTCCAGGAAAAGGTTCAAGTACAAATAAAGCATTTAAACAATCTCTCTTGAATGCTATGTCTGATGACCTTAATATTTCAATAGCACTTTCAGTCATAGATGAGATGATAGCTACAACCAATGAAAAGTTTGATGCTAACCCTAAAGACAAAGCACTCAAAAAAGAGACTATTGCCAACATAGAGTTTATAGAGACTCTTCTTGGATTTGGAGGAAAAGAACCATTTTCCTACTTTCAGATCGGTGTAGATGAAGTACTCAAAGAGAAAATAGAAACACTACTGGAAGAACGTACCCAGGCAAAAAAAGCCAAAGACTTTACACGTTCTGATGCTATTCGTAATGAACTCATTTCTATGGGTATAGCCATCATGGATACAGCTGATGGTACTGTCTGGGAAAAAGCCTGATCATGAAAAACCTTTTAAAACAGTATCTTCCTTATCTTGTTGGCTATAAAAAACAGTTTTTCTTTGCTATTCTTGGAATGATAGCTGTTGCCATAGGGACTACGGGAACAGCACAACTCATTAAACCTGTACTCGATGATGTTTTTATCAACAAAGATAGAGAGATGCTTACACTCATACCTTTCCTTTTAGTCGGTGTTTTTACCCTTAAAGGTACAGGAGCCTACATACAAACGTACTACACCTCATACATTGGTCAGGATGTAATCAGAAAGCTGCGGAATAAACTCGTATCGCATATTACTTACCTTGATATGGAATTTTTTAAAAAGACACATACCGGAGAGATACTTTCCAGAGTTACTAACGACATCAATCGTATACAAAATGTTGTATCGAACATCATACCTAATCTTATCAGAGAAAGTTTGACCATACTGGCCCTGACAGGGTATGTCATTTACGAGAATCCCAAACTTGCTTTATATTTTCTCATCATTATGCCATTAGCTATTTTCCCTCTCTCAAGACTTGCTAAAAAAATGCGTAAATATTCTAAACTTTCTCAGGAAAGTACAGCCGATATGACTTCCCGGCTCGGTGAGATCCTATCGAATATTGAAGTGATAAAATCCAACTCGTCACAAAACTATGAACATCAGCGTTTCTCTATAGAAAACCAAAATGTCTTCAGGTTCATTATGAAACAGATAAGAACCAATGCCCTCACCTCTCCGATCATGGAGATACTAGGCTCTATAGCCATAGGTATAGTCATTTATATTGGAGGCAAAGAAGTCATAGACGGACATATGTCTGTAGGTGAATTCTTTGCTTTTGCTACTGCTCTTTTTATGCTCTATACTCCTATAAAACGGCTATCAGGATTATACAACAAAGCACAGGATGCCATTACAGCAAATACCCGTATGCATGAACTTTTGGCTATTCAGCCCAGTATTACATCCGGTACAAAAGAACTTACAGAGGAGATTGAAACTATCTCTTTAGAAAATGTTTCACTGAGCTATACGAATACACCTGCATTAAAAAACATCTCACTGGAAGCCAAAAAGGGAGAATCCATTGCACTGGTAGGTGACAGTGGTGCCGGCAAAAGTTCCCTGGTCAATCTACTGGTACGTTTTTATGACCCGAGTTCCGGGAAAATCCTTATCAACAACAGTGACACTAAAGACTTTACCCTCACCTCTTTACACCAAAGAATTTCATATGTCACACAACGTATTTATATTTTCAATGACAGCATTGCAGCCAATGTTGCCTATGGGGAAGAAATAGATGAGAAAAGAGTTATAGAAGTATTGCATAAAGCTTACGCTATGGAGTTTATAGAAAAACTGGAAGATGGTATTCATACCATATTGTCTGAAAGCGGGGAAAACCTTTCCGGAGGCCAAAGACAACGTATTGCATTGGCTCGTGCACTCTATAAGAACCCGGATATTCTCATTTTGGATGAAGCAACTTCTGCTCTTGACAATAAAAGTGAAGCACTTATACAACAAGCCCTGAAGGAACTTAAATCTGAAATGATCACCTTTACCGTAGCACACAGACTCAGTACTATAGAAGATGCTGACACTATTTTGGTCTTTCAGGATGGGGAGATCATCTGTCGAGGATCACATGATGAATTGCTTCAGCATTGTCCAACCTATCAAAAACTGTCAAAAAACCTTTAGCATGTATATCAAGATCCATTGAACCCCTTTAGTAAGAGATTTATAACAGAAGAAATACTATACTGATATTTTAATTTTTGGAGCAAAGAATGTTAAAGATCATCCTGCTTGCGGCACTGCTTTTCAGTTCACTTTTTTCTCAAGAGAAGAAAGAGTTCACCTTTTTGGGGCTCAGTATTTCAAAACATACTATTGAGATGAGCCCCGATACAGAACAGGTAGATTCCATAGGTTTACGCTGCGGAAAACAGACTTTGGACTGGAGAACGGTCTTTATCTATGAAGATGCTGAAGAGTACCGTTCTTTCTCTGTAGAAGTAGACAGGATATTACTGGATGAACTTTTTGGTACACCCAAACTACGACCCTATCTCGGAATCAGTGCAGGAATACTCAAACTGGATTATGAGAGTTTGGCAGATACAAGTGGCTACTATTACGGTGCAAATACCGGTTTTATCCTCTATACCACAGACACTGTTGATATAGATCTTTCCTATCATTATTACTCGGTACAGAAGATAGAATCTATAGATAAAATACAGGGAATATCCCTCGGTATCCACTATTTTTATTGATTATTGTGATATAATCAGCCATATTACATTATGGAGTTACACTTTGTCACTTTTTTCTTATCAGAACCTCAAAAAAATATTTTTCAAACTGGATCCGGAAACTGCTCACGCAATTGCTGGATTTGGCTTGCGAACTGCTTCACACTGTCCTGCCCTTTTACGCTATCTTTCAAAACAAAATTTTGTTACACATCCTATGCTAAAGCAAGAGATCTTTGGACGCACCTTTCAAAACCCTGTAGGTCTTGGTGCAGGCTTTGATAAAGATGGTCAGTACATTACAGCCATGCCGACTATGGGCTTTGGCTTTACCGAGATAGGAACAGTCACTCCTCGTCCACAGAATGGTAATCCTAAACCGAGACTCTTTAGACTTATTGAAGACAACTCTATACAAAATGCAATGGGCTTTAACAATAAAGGCAGCCATTACATGCTGCAGCAACTTAAAAAACTTTACTTTTTTGACTACCCTATCGGTATTAATATCGGTAAAAACAAGATCACACCGGAAAGTGAAGCACTCAGTGACTATGAAACACTTTTCAAAGCATTTAAAGCATACGGTGATTACATTGTTATCAATATCTCTTCTCCCAATACACCGGGATTAAGAGACTTGCAAAATGAGAATTTCATCAACGCTGTCTTTGCCTTGGCGAAAGAGATCACCTCTCAGCCTGTTCTACTTAAAATTGCTCCCGACATGGAGCCTGAAGATGCTGTAATACTCTGCAAAACAGCTGTAGAAGCAGGAGCAGCCGGCATCATTGCAACCAATACTACTATAGATTACTCACTCACAGACAATCCATCCAAAAAAGATTTTGGCGGTATAAGCGGTGCATTGCTTACAGAAAAATCGTATCAACTCTTTAAAGCTATCGGTCAAGAGCTTTATGGTAAAACACTGCTTATCTCAGTAGGCGGTATAGACTCTGCAGAAGAGGCATACAGACGCATCAAAGCTGGTGCTTCGTTGGTACAAGTCTACAGTATGCTTATCTATAAAGGACCTGCACTGATCAAAGAGATCAACGAAGGACTTATCACTCTGTTAAAGAAGGATGGATATAATCATATTTCAGAAGCCATCGGGGCAGACTATAAATAATGACGAGTGAGGAATGAAGAATGAAGAATTATGGTATGATTTTCTTTAAAAAGCTTTTGCTTAATCTGAAAAAAAGAAGCATTGCAGAGCAATGCAAACCGATACTCATCACTCATCACTCATCACTCATCAGTAAAATAGCACTTGTACTATTTTTATCATCAGGAGTATTAATGGCTAATTCATTGCCAAAACATTTTACAAAAACATTGGATAACGGTATGCAGATCGTTGTTATCCCTATGGATAACGATTCAGGTGTCATTACAACAGATATTTACTATAAAGTAGGCAGTAGAAATGAAGTAATGGGAAAAAGCGGTATGGCACATATGCTTGAACACCTGAGTTTCAAATCCACCAAAAAACTTAAAGAAGGGGAATTTGACACTATTGTAAAAGCACAAGGCGGTGTAAATAATGCTTCAACCGGATTTGACAAAACACACTACTACATTAAAACAGCAAGTAAAAACCTCGGACTGAGTCTTGACCTTTTTTCTGAACTGATGCATAATCTTAAACTTACGGACAAAGAGTTCCAGAAAGAGCGTGATGTCGTAGCAGAAGAGAGACGTTTACGTACAGACAACAACCCTATGGGCTACCTCTATTTCCGTGTATTCAATACCCACTATATTTATCATCCTTATCATTGGCTTCCTATAGGATTCATGCAGGATATTCTCTCCTGGAAAATAGAGGATATAAGGGATTTCTACCACCGTTATTACCAACCGGACAATGCTATCCTGATTGTTGCAGGGGACATTAAGCCTGAAAAAGTATTTACAGAAGCAGAAAAATATTTCGGGAATATTAAAAATGAACACGAAATTCCAAAAGTAACAGCAGTGGAACCTAAAGTGGATGGAGCAAAAAGAGCCATTTTACACAAAGAAAGTAATCAGGTCGATACAATTGCCATCACCTATCCTATTCCCAACTATGAACATGAAGATCAGGTAGTGCTCTCCGCTATCAGTCATATTTTAAGTTCGGGGAAAAGCAGCCGCTTTGAAAAGAAACTCATACATGAAAAACAGCTTGTCAATCAGATCTATGGTTACAATATGGAACTAAAAGACCCGGGAGTATTCCTTATTATGGCACTCTGTTCTCCTGGTACAGAACCGGAAACGGTAGAAAAAGAGATACTCTCTGAACTGGAAAAGCTGAAAAAAGGCGATGTTACACAAGCTGAACTGGACAAAGTCAAAATCAATACAAAAGCAGAGTTCATCTACTCTCTTGAGAGTTCCAGTTCTTTGGCAGAGCTCTACGGAGACTACTATGCCAAAGGAAATATCCAGCCTTTACTTGAATATGAAGAGAAATTAGATAAAATTACACTCAAAGATATTAGCGATGTCGCTAAAAAGTATTTTAATCACGACCATTCAACCACTGTGATACTGAAAAAGACCAAGTAAATAGGAAGAGATAAATGAGTAATTATATTACAGGTGCAACGACTGCACTGATCACACCATTTAAAAATGGTATATTGGATGAACCTACTTTTGCAAAACTCATACAGAGACAGATCGATAACAGTATCGATGCAGTCTGTCCGGTAGGAACAACTGGAGAGAGTGCTACATTAAGCCATGATGAGCATAAACGATGTATTGAGATCGCTGTAGAAGTATGTAAAGGTACAAAGACCAAAGTACTTGCAGGTGCAGGAAGCAATGCCACACATGAAGCTATCGATATTGCAAAACATGCTGAAGCTTGCGGGGTTGATGCCCTATTCTCTGTAAGTCCCTACTACAATAAACCAAGTCAGGAAGGACTGTACCAACATTATAAAGCTATCGCTTCTGCAGTAAACGTCCCGTTTATGCTTTATAATGTTCCGGGAAGGACCGGTGTGGATATCTTGCCTGATACTGTCAAAAGACTTTTTGATGATGTAGAGAATATTATGGGTATCAAAGAGGCAACCGGTTCCATTGAAAGAACTGTTGAACTTTTAGCGAAAATACCTGAACTGTACGTATTTTCAGGTGATGATGCGATCGATTTTCCTATTTTGGCAAGCGGAGGGAAAGGGATCACCTCTGTTACTTCCAACCTTCTTCCGGATATGAAAGCTGAGCTTGCCCACGCTGCACTCAAAGGTGATTTCAAAACAGCAAAAGCCATTAACGATGATCTGTTTGCCATCAACAAAGTACTCTTCTGTGAAAGCAATCCTATTCCTATTAAAGCAGCGATGTATATCGCAGGACTGATCGATACACTGGAATACCGATTACCTCTTCTAGCACCAAGCAGTGAGAATATGAAAAAGATCGAAGAAGTGATGAAAAAATACAAAATAGTAGGAGTATAAGATGTCGAATATGAAAGGCAAAACACTTGTTATCACTGGTGCAACCAAAGGGATCGGTAAAGCTGTTGCTGAAAAATTTGCTAAAAATGGTGTCAATGTTGCTTTTACCTATAATTCCAATAAAGAAGCTGCAGATGAAATTGCTGCAGATCTAACCGAAAAATATGGTATCAAAGCAAAAGCATACCCTCTTAATATTTTGGAACTTGATGAGTTCAAACCTCTTTTTGAAGCCATTGATCAGGATTTTGACCGGGTGGATTTCTTTGTTTCCAATGCCATGATCTATGGCCGTCCTGTAGTAGGCGGTTACGGTAAATTCATGCGTCTTAAACCTAAAAAAGGTTTAACAAATATCTACACTGCAACCGTCGGTGCTTTTGTATGCGGTTCACAGGAAGCAGCAAAACGTATGGAAAAAGTAGGTGGAGGAGCCATTGTTACGCTAAGTTCAACAGGTAACCTTATTTACATCGAAAACTATGCCGGTCATGGTACGAACAAAGCAGCAGTAGAGGCTATGAGCCGCTATGCAGCCGTAGAGCTGGGTGAGATGGGCATACGTGTCAATGCCGTCTCCGGTGGGCCTATCGATACAGATGCACTAAAGGCCTTTACAAACTATGAAGAGGTAAAAGCTGAAACAATTAAACGTTCAGCACTGAACAGAATGGGTAACCCTGACGATCTTGCAGGTTCAGTCTACTTCTTATGTACCGATGAAGCAAGCTGGATCACTGGTCAGACTTTAGTAGTGGACGGCGGAACCACTTTTAGATAAGAGTGTTAAGTATTAAAAATACGCTGTCACAGGTTACTTTATAGGGAACTTAATTTGCAAAGGAAATACTTGCAACACGCCAGTTCTTCGCATTTTCTTTTTTTTGGTTACTTCTTTTTTTCTTTGTTGCGAAAACAAAGAAAAAAAAGTAACAAGAAGAATCCAATCTTCAAGAAATACCCATTGATATAAACAATGATTTGAAGTATACATTCCCAATGAAGACGTTGAGAACAAGATGAATATTTATATAAAGAGAGGAGCAGAGCAACAATGACTAAATCACAAATTTTAAATGTTCCTAATATTTTAGCATTTATCCGCCTTCTTCTCGCTCCTGTGATGTTCCTCTTTTTGGTAAATCAGGACGCATCTATATTTGAAGGTATACATAAGTCATGGCTCAACTACTTTGCAGCCTTTATTTTTGTACTTGCCTCTGCTACAGATTTTTTTGACGGGTATATCGCAAGAACCTTTGATCAGGTAACCGTACTGGGATCCATACTTGACCCCCTGGCAGATAAAATGCTGACACTTGCAGGTTTTCTGGGTCTCATGATGCTGGGTACTGCTTCTCCCTGGGCGATTTTCCTCATCATTACCCGTGAACTTTTCATCACAGGATTACGTGTTTCAGCTGTAAGTCAGGGCCTGAATATTGCAGCCTCCTGGATGGGAAAAGTTAAAACAGTAGTACAGATGATCGCCATAGGTTTTCTGCTGATGCAGTGGCCGGGGGGAGAGATCCTTTTATGGACAGCTGTTGTTCTTACCCTTTATTCCGGTTATGAATATGTCAGAGACTTTTTTAAAAACGCTCCAATTCAGTAAAAAGTTTAATTGCTTAAAAATTAACCACTCATTCATTTATCTGTTGTTAACTATTATGATACTATTTTCCTGTTCAATTTAAAACAAGGAATAGATATGAAATTCACAAAATTAAGTTTAGTAGCAGCATTGGCTGTAAGTTCTGCATTTGCAGGCGGAGACATCGCTCCGGTAGAGCCAGTTGTTGAGGCACCTGTAGCAGCAGAAGCTTGCAACAGTAATACAACGATCAACGGAAAAGCACAGCTTTATTATTATACAGATGATGCAGTAGGTCTTTTTGATAATGCAAGTAGCGCTCTTGGTGCAGCTGTAACTTTGGATGTATCACATAAGATCATGGATGGTATCACAGCAAACTTCACTGCTGTTGGATTTACAAATCTTATCGATGACAACTACATGGAAGGTATAGAAACTGATGGTTTCTTCAATGTTGCCAACATTACAGCAACTTTTGCTGACACTACATTGGTAGCTGGACGTCAATTACTTGATACACCAATGTTGGGTGGTTTTGACTGGTTATTGGCTCCAGGAAGTTTTGAAGCCTATACATTAGTAAACAAATCTATCTCAAATCTTACTGTAGTGGCTTCTTATGTTGCTAAATGGAGACCTAACAACAGCGGTTACCAATTTATAGATTTAACTGATATCGGTGATGGAAACAACTGGACACTTGGTGCAGCCTACAGTGATGCCTTTGATGCAAGTATTTGGTACTATAATGTAGATGCATTTAATTATACACAAGTATATGCAGATGCCGGTATGGACTTTTCCGGTGTAAAACTTGCCGGACAATTCATTTATACTGATTGGGATTCTGCTGACAGTTCTACAGCAGTTGGTCTTAAGGCTTCTGGATCCGCTGCAGGATTTGATCTAATGGCAGCATATGAGAATGTATCTGACAACACTGTAGGATTTGTAGGAAGAGATTCACTTTATACAAGTTCTTGGAATACATTTACTTCAAACTCTGTAGGTAACGCATTCAAAATAGAAGCAGCTAAAGAGTTCGGTGGTGTCTCTGCAACAGCTAGTTATGCTTACTATGAATATGATCAAGGTAATGACGAAGGTCATGAAATTGATGTTATCTTAGGATATGGAATCACTGATTGTATTTCTGTAGATGCTATTTACTCCAACACTGATTATGGTACAGGTGATGACATTAATGCCCTTGAATTGATAGCTACCTATAAATTTTAATCCAAACATGTAATTTCCCAAACTTTTGAATACATTACTCTCCTCACGGGAGAGTGTTTGGGGATACACTAATTTCTGATTTTTTTCTCTACTTTTCATATAAAAATATTCTCCAAATTTTCCAATCATTCAGAAATTGCAATATTTTATTGATAATGCATATCAATTTAACATAGTTTAAGAATAAAAAGAGTAAATTACTCCTAAAGAAAGCTTAATGATAATTACTTTCATTTTTACTTCTAAATAAATATAAGGATATATAATCCATGAAACCGATTATAGTTGCACTTGCAGGTCAACCTAATGTAGGGAAATCCTCACTGATCAATGCTATCTCCAATGCCAAGCTTAAAGTAGGAAACTTCTCTGGTGTAACGGTTGATAAAACAGAAGTAGTATTTAACATCTGTGATGAAGTAGCTTGTAAGGATTATGAAGTACATATCATAGACCTGCCTGGTGCTTACTCACTTACAGAATATACCATCGAAGAGAAGGTTACCAAAAGTTTTTTACAGAGTGATGAGTATGATATCATCGTGAATGTTGTGGACTCCTCCAATTTACAAAGAAATCTACTCTTTACTACACAACTTCTGGAAACAGGTAAAAAAGTTGTTGTTGCACTCAATATGAGTGATGAGGCAAAAAAAGAGGGTATTGAGATAGATGAGAAACAACTTTCTGCTATCTTGGGTGTACCATGTATCAAAACCTCAGCTGCCACTAAAGAGGGAATAGATGCACTTAAAGAAGCTATTATTGAAGTATTTGAAAAAGAAGAAACTTCTTCTAAAGTAGTTTATTCTGATCCTATTGAAGAAGAGATAGCCCATATTGTCAGCTTCATGAAAGAAAAAAACTACAAAAGTACACTTCCTTACCGTCATCTTGCAGTAAAACTTTTACAAGAAGATGAAGATGTATATAAAAAGATGCATGATGAACCAATCTGGATAGAGTTACTTCCTATCGTAAGAGAAGCTCTCAATCACATTTATGTACACAATGGCACAAAAGATCTGGAACAGATTTTTGCAGATGAACACTTTGCGTTTGCTAAAGGTGCAAAAATGGAAGTCATATCTGTAAAATCAATGAGAGCTAAAAACCTTACACAAAAGATAGATAACCTGCTCATCAATAAAATACTTGGTATTCCCCTTTTCCTTTTCTTTATGTGGGGACTTTTCCAGCTTACTTTTGAAGTAGGGTCCATCCCTGTGGACTACATTGATGCAGCCTTTGGATGGCTTGGAGATCAGGCTAAAACTATCCTTGGTGATGGCGAATTAGGCTCTTTAGTAGCAGATGGAATGATAGGCGGTGTAGGTGCTGTTATAATGTTCTTACCCAATATTGTTATCCTTTTTATTGGTATCGCTTTGCTGGAGACTACAGGATACATGAGTCGTGTGGCATTTTTACTTGATGGGTTCTTCCATAAATTTGGGCTTCACGGGAAAAGTTTTATCCCGCTTGTCACAGGATTCGGGTGTTCAGTACCAGCCTACATGGCAGCAAGAACCCTTAAAAATGAGAAAGACAGACTCATCACCCTCTTTATCATAGGATTTATGAGTTGCGGTGCAAGATTGCCTATTTATGTACTTTTTGCTGGGGCTTTCTTTGGTCAGGAGCAAGCAGGGAACATCCTGTTCATCATCTATATCTCTGGGGCTATACTAGGTCTTTTAATGGCAAAAGCACTAAAAATGTTTGTCTTTAAAGGGGAGGATGAACCATTTGTAATGGAGATGCCAAAGTACCGTCTGCCTTCACTCAAACTCATTTGGCATACTGTATATGGTCAGGCTAAATCTTACCTCAAAAAAGCAGGTACCTTTATCCTGGCAGCTTCTGTACTTGTCTGGTTTGCAAGCAACTATCCAAAGAACCATGATCTTGAAGCTCAGTATGAAACAAAGATAGAACAAGCCTTGAATGACGATATAAAAAGCCAGTTGAACAATGAACTCTCTCTTCTTCTGCTTGAACAGAGTTATTTGGGGAAAATAGGACATGCCTCAGAGCCATTCTTCGCTCCACTGGGATTTGACTGGCGTATGTCAGTAGCACTTGAAGCCGGACTGGCAGCAAAAGAAGTAGTAGTTTCAACACTGGGAGTACTGTACGCCTTAGGGGATGAAGTAGATGAAGGGAATGAAGGTCTAATAGCACAGATCAAAGAGAACATTCCGTTTGCTTCTGCTATTGCATTTATCGTATTTGTGATGATCTATCTTCCTTGTCTGGCAGCTTCTATGGTCTTTACCAGAGAGGCCGGAGGCTGGAAATACCTGGTCTATCTATTTGTTATGACCTCTGCTACGGCATGGACATTGAGCTTTATAGCATACAGAGTAACATTAATGATAACAGGAGGATAACCATATGAAACTAAGTGAATTAACAAAAGGCGACAGAGCAGTAATCATTAAGATCAATGCAGATAAAGCACTACGAGACCGTTTCAGCTCTTTTGGTGTAATGCGAGGAGAAGAGCTTCTTGTTAAAGGCTGTTCTCTTGCCAAACAAACCATGGAGATAGAAGTAGGTTCCACCCTCATTGCAGTTAGAGCAGATGAAGCAGCCAAAATAGAAGTAGAAAAAAAATAGATTCGCAGTGTACGTGGTATCCCGGGAAATATCCTTGTGATACCAATACACCAAAAATATACTAATAAAAGGAATAAAAATGAAAACAATGAAGCGAAGCATTATATTCTTAATGATAATGAGTATTAGTATTTATAGTAACGAACTGGCAGATGCCCTAATCAATGCAAAATATGAAAGTTCTGTAAGAGTCGGTTATCAGAGTAACCAAATAGGAGAACAATCAGATAATGAAATTGCTGTTGGCTTAAAACTTCATATGGAAACAGCATCTTATTATAGTCTGCAGGTCGGTGCAACGCTTTTTACCTCCCAGGGAAATGGAAAGGAAAATTTTGAAGGTGTACCCTTTTTTGATGAAAACAATGATAACTATGCTACTTTGGCGGAAGCCTACCTGAAAGGAACCTATAGCAATACAACATTCATCATAGGACGACAAACATTGGAAACACCTTTTGCTGACAGTGATGATGTAGGTATGGTACCCAATACTTTTGAAGCTTTCACTCTCATCAACAAAGATATACCCGATACAACCCTGTTTTTCTCTCAAGTCCAAAAATGGTCTGGCGTAGACAGTGATGCACCAAGCAGTTTTACAGAGATCAATGGAAATGATGGCGTACAGATTTTGGGACTTACCTATGAAGGAGTTAAAAACACTACATTTTCAGGGTGGTTTTACAATATCAATAAGGTTGCTACATTAACCTACCTGGAAGCAAATTATGAGGGAGAAACAGATAGCCTTACCTATGGTATTACTGCTCAATATGCTTTACAAGACTATGATGATGCTACAAGATCAACTATCTATGGGCTCAGTGGCTCTCTCGGTTTGAAAAGTACAGGGTTAACAGCATCTATTGCCTATAATAAAACAGATGGCAGAGCAGCAGAAAACTTTTTTGGTGGTGGACCTTTTGTAAGCAATGCAGAACACCATACCCTGTCAGAAGCAGGACATGATGGAGACGACATACTTTATACACTGGAGTGGGATGCTTCTGTAATCGGATTAGAGGGTCTTGTTTTAACTGCAAATGCAGATGTACATAGCAATGGTACAAAGGATGATGCAAATGAATATGACCTCATCGCAACATATAAATATAACGACAGTTTAAATTTTTCTGCGATCTATAGCGACATAGACGATAGAGAAGATTCATTTAAAAACTTAAGGGTCTTTGCAAATTATATATTTTAAGCTATCACAACACTTCAATCCATAATAAATAAAAAATAGAATATACTTTCAAAAAAACAGGAGAAATTTGTGAGACAGCTAAAACAACACATCATACGTTTTCTCCTCTTTTTCTACCTGTTCTCTTCCTATCTGGGAGCAACGCATATCCATCATGATGCACTTGAATCTCATGCTGATTGTAAAGTATGTGTGGTCGTTAAAAATCTTCATAGTGGGGATATGCCTGAGCCTGGCATTCTACCTGCAGTTTGGAATACTGTTTTTGAACAGATCATATTTTATGAAACTATTCTCTACTTTACCATTGCAAAAGGTTTTAACGCACAAGCACCTCCTTTTTTCTTCTGGAACAGATAAAACAAAAACATCAACTTCATTAAACTCTCTGATGAGCTTCACATCATCTTGAACTTACATCCCAAGGATATTTACAGTATCCACTATAGGGATTTCTGAATGCCCGAAGGAAATGCCCTTGGGTATAAATTTAGAATAAGACAGATGATAAATTTGTAAAATAATCAGAGGGTTCCATTATTTTAATTATTTTAGGAGAAAAGACCCATGACAAAAAAAATGATCTTCTTGTCCCTGGCTGCTTCTGCAACACTTTTTGCACAAAGCGACCTGGCACAACTCAAAGCACAATTAGCCAAACAGATACACGCAACACAAGCCTTGCAAAAACGCGTGGAAGAACTTGAAAAAAAACAGATAGAGACAGTTGCAAACACTAATAAAACCACACAAGCACCTTCTGCAACATTTGATCAAAAATCATTTCTGCCTGACATTGCATTGATCCTGGACGGTTCAGCTGTCGGAAGAAATATAGACAACAGCACATATGAAACCTATTATATCCCGGGATTTAGCGAATACGATCCCAACGAAGAGAGCGAGATCCCTTTTAACAGGAACCGTGGATTTAACTTTAACTATGCGGAACTTGCCCTGCATTCGACCGTAGGTCCTTATTTTGATGCAGATGCCATTTTCCATCTTAGTCCAGATGAATTCGAGATAGAAGAAGCATACATTACTTCCCGAACATTCCCTTACGGTCTTCGTGCCAAAGTCGGAAAATTCAGAAGTGAATTTGGCCGTATCAATGCGATCCATCAACATGCATGGAAGTTTACATCAAAACCGCTTGTTTACGAAGCACTCCTCGGCGGAGAGGGGATCAACGATGCAGGTGCACAGCTCCAATGGGTACTCCCTACCGATACCTATATGATGGCTGGACTTGAAGCTTTACAAGGCAGCAACAATGTCAGTTTTGGAGATACAGAAAAAAACAACCTCTATATAGGCTACCTCAAAGGAAGTATGGACATAACCGATACTACAACCCTGTTAGCAGGTACTTCCATCGCACACGGTAAAAACGAAGATGGACACGATACGAACCTATATGGCGCTGACTTGACCATAAAAACTGCTCTGGACAGCTACAGCAATCTTTTATGGCAATCTGAACTACTCTATCGTGATAAAAAAACAGAGAACGGTAGAGAAAAACAGGCAGGATATTATACACAACTGATCTATCAGTATGACCAGAACTGGGCAGCAGGTATCCGCTATGACGATCTCTTTAAAAATATCTCCGATCAACCCGACGACCTTGACCGATATACGGCCATGGTAGAGTATAAACCCTTTGAATTTACAAAATTCAGACTACAGTACACATACGATAGATCGAAAGCCTTCGGTAGCAATGATGAGCGCAAAAATATTTCTGAGATCCTCTTGGGATTTACTGTTGAAACAGGCGCACACGGCGCACATGCATTTTAGGAGTACAACATGAAAAAAACATTCTTTATCTTTATATTATTCTCGGCTATGTCATTTGCGCAGTTCAACGTTGTCGCAAGTTATCCTTACCTGGGAAAGATCGTACAAGCTGTCGGGGGAGACAATGTCAAAGTCAAAGTGTTGGCTTCGCCTAAATTTGATCCACATTTCATCATCCCCAAACCTTCACTCATTCCTGCCATTGCACGGGCTGATATGATCGTAGCCAATGGGGCAGGACTAGAAATAGGCTGGTTACCTCCCTTACTTAAAAGTGCGAATAACCCTAAAGTACGCATAGGCACAGAAGGATTTGTAGATGCCAGCCATGCCATCGCACTGATAGATAAACCAACTGCTGTTTCCCGTGCCTATGGGGATGTCCATCCAGAGGGCAATCCGCACTTCGACACTGATCCACACAACATCATTCCTATTGCAAAATATCTGACACAGAAACTCTCACGTTTAGATGCGGCTCACAAGGCAGCATATCAGCATAACCTTAGCCAATTCATCAGCAGATGGCATGCATTTCTCAACACATTTGACAGACAGATGAAAGCATGCAAAGGCAAACAAGTCGTACAATACCATGAACTTTACAACTATCTGCTAAAACGCTATGATATACATGCTGTAGCCACCATCGAACCGCTTCCAGGGATCGCACCCAGTTCAAAGCATACCCTCGCATTGATACAGAAAATGCAAAAAGAAAAGATCAAAACTATTTTGCAAGATCCATATCATGAGAAAAAAACGGCACGGTTCATTGCCTCTAAAACAGGTGCAAAAGTCGTTGTCATTCCTCATGATGTAGGCAGTATCAAAGACACAGAGACTTTGGAAGCACTTTATGAAACCATAGCCAAACGACTATGTCACTAATCACTCTTTTATGGCCGGCATTCGCCTTGGCGATACTGCTGGTATTCATTCATACGATCTTTGGGCTGGAGATCATCAAACGAGGGGTAATATTCACCGATCTTGCCATTGGTCAATTCGCTGCTATTGGTGTAGCAGTGAGTTTGTTGTTTTTTGAGGGAGGATATACCTTTCTTTTAACATTGCTCTTTGCACTTATTGGGGCTTTGCTTATCTCTGCGGCTACATATCGTGTAAAACATATTGAAGCATTTATTGGTATGCTGTATGCATTGGGGGCGAGTAGCATTATTGTGCTACTTTCCAATACCACACAAGGAACAGAACTCTTTAATAAGCTTCAAGCAACAGATATACTTTTTACGATAGCAACCGACCTATGGGAACCATTGATTCTTTATAGTGGTATTGCTATGCTCTTCTTTCTTTTTCACCATAAGCTATCAGGGATAGCCAAGGAGATGTTTTTCTTTGGACTTTTGGCATTGACAGTGACATCATCTGTACAACTTGCAGGGGTATTGGTGGTTTTTGTACTTTTAATTGTTCCCTCATTTTTATCTTTGCTTCAGACAAAATTTATAAAATTACCTTTCGCATGGATAGTTGGTTCATTGATCATTATCATATCGATGATACTCTCTTATTTTTTTGACTTGCCTACAGGATATACTATCGTGTTCATTGCTTCTCTCATAGGTGTTTTGAGTGCTTTAGTGTTTAGTGCCTGAAAGACTATTAACGTCTTTCAGGCATCTTTTATATTGTACTTTTTACATAGTGCAAAAAAAGTATACTTTTTTCCCTGAAAACTTCCTTTCTTCAGTTGCATAGAGATGAATCAGTTCAAAACCTAAGAGTCTTTCCAAATTATATATTTTAAGCTATAATGAAACAAATGGAAAAAGGTAGAGTATTGAAATTAAAAATAATAAAGCTTTTATTATTACTGTCACTGTTTTTCAATATTACACATGCCTCTATCATTGCTATGGAAAATGAGTGTCATCATGATACACTTACAGAGTATGTGATGGAGAAAAATATTGCTGATGAGTGTGGCGACTTATGCGACATGCATCACCTCTTTCATTTTATGGCTATCCTTAATACACCAAACATAGACTTTGATACTTTAACACATAACGAACAACCAACACAAGAGATACTTCTCTACCACCCTCCTTTTAAAGAGACTACTATAAAACCTCCTATTGTTTAACATTTTCAATACACCATAGTTCTCTAAAGGAACTATATAAAAATATTTGGAAGTGGAGCCTTTAGTTCCACCAAAAATTTATTTGCTCAAAAAAATTTATTCCTTTGTTAATTATGCTTCTTTTGGCGTAAATATATACACTGCATATAGATTCTAAGTGGGACTGCAGTCTCCACTTCAAGAAGCAATAGATTTTTGTACACTCTCGAATGAAAACAACAATATACATATAGGAAATAGACCATGACAAGAATTACAAGTATTAAAATACCATGCAGCGAATCACTAAATGATTTGTGTGAAATTCAGTACAGTGAGGCACTAAATGCCGAATTTTAAAAAAACCATCATTCTTTTTTTCACTTTTTCTCTCACTCTTTTTGGAATGAGTTATACAAAGTTTAAAAAACATACACTTAAACACTCAAAGATACTACAAAGTCAAGCCCTCTCACTTCAAACCACTGAACAAGAGAATAATATACTTTTAAGAACCGAAAACCCTGCACTGAACCTTGAAGTAGGGAAATATGATCCCGATTTCTCCTCTTCCAGATATGGATACAGTGTCAGTATATCACAAACTGTCCGTACTGAAAATTATTTGGATGGGCTTAGAGATAAAGCCTATGCTTCTACCCTGCTTCGTAAAGCTTACGTAGCCCAGGGAAAAGCGGGATACATTAAAACACTTGAAGAACTCTATACGGAGTATGTCTATCAAAGTAAGCTTCTCTCATTGCTCCAACAAGAGTACAAACTCTCAAACAGAGTGACTCTTATGGTAAAAGAACGCTATGAAAATGGATCAGAGAACAAAGTAGCATACTTGCAAGCCAAAACGGAAACACTGACACTTAAAACACAGATGCACACTACCAGACAGCAAGCAGGAACGCTTTACTATCAACTCTTAGCGATAGCAGGATTTAACAAGAAGGTCTCTTTAGAAAAAAAGTTTATCTACTCTATTTCTCATAAGACAAAAAAGTCATCTAAGTTAAGTCCAAAACAGAAAATATTATTGGCCAAAGAGAAACTCTATGCAAGTAGGATACGTATGAGTGAAAGTCGCTTTAACAGCTATGAGATTTCTGCCGGTATAGAAAAAGAACCTGACCAGTCTATCTTGAGATTAGGTGTTTCTCTCCCCTTGCCTGTACGACACAACAAAGAAGAAGAGAAGACCTTAGCTAAGTTGAAAATGCAACAGTTAAAGCTAGATAACGCACAGCTCTCTCTTGATCTGAAATCACAAAAACAAATGCTGAAAGCTTCTATAAAAGAACTCTCTGCACAATACCACTCGCTAAAAGTGCTTCAAAAAGAACAACAAACACTGAGCGCACTGCTCAAAGAAGGATATCAAATAGCTCAAGGCTCACTTTTTGAACTGATGAATGCAAAAAGCAGACTCATACAAACACGGAAATCACTGCTTCAGACACAAAAAAAGATTAACAATCAAAAAATACAATTACGTTTTTTACAAGGACAATACAATGACTAAATACTTACTATTGCTATTACCACTATTGGGTTTGGCAAATCAAATCACAGTGGAACATGCACAGATGAGACCTTTAGGAAAAATCATACAAACCAATGCTGAAATTACCCAACTCTCTGATCAGAAACAAGAAATCGTCTCCAGACTTTCCGGACATGTGGAAGCCTATTTTGTGAAAGCTGGAGAAAAAGTAAAATCGGGTGATAAAGTCGTACTTATTGAGTCCATAGAACTCTCTAAGATGAGTGCCACATATATAGCACTTTTGCAGCAAGTAAAAGCAGCAAAAGAACAGTTGAGCACAGCTAGAAAGCTCTATAAAAAGGGACTAACTTCGAAAAATGATCTGAGTAACTCTATTATAGCGCTAGAAGAGATACGTTCTAAACAAAATGCTTTAGCTTCACAATTGGAATCATTGGGTATTACACCATCAAAACTCACTAAAGCAACAGATCAGTTTATACTCTATGCACATGCCGATGGTGTAGTGGGTAGAATATTGGTTCCACTTCACAGTAATGTAGATGCGAAAACATCTTTAATGACATTGGTCAGTCAAAGCGGATACTATGCTATCGCCTATCTTGGGGTAGAAGATGCCATGAAAGTATCAGCTCAGACCAAAGGATGGTTAAGCGTTGCAAAAAAACAGTATCCATGTCATTTTATACAACTACTGCCACACATAGACAAAGAGACACAACGTGCAAAAGTACTGTTTCAGATAGAAAAAAGTCCTGAAAATCTCCTACTTGGTGCCTACACACAAATAGAAATTTCACTAGCGCCTTATCGTGATGTCATGATGGTTAAAAAGAGTGCTTTGACACTTTTTCAAGGTGAATGGGTAGTATTTGTTGAAGAGCATCATGATGAACAGGAAGAAGAAAGACATGATGAAGAAAAGCATGATGAAGAAGGTCATGATGAACATGAAGAGCTTCCATATAGCCCAAAAGTCGTCAAAATCATCGCATATACTGGTGACTATGTAGCTGTAGAGGGTATCAAAGCAGATGAAGAGTACGTCAGTGAAGGTGTATATTTTGTCAAGTCTATGATACTCAAATCTTCACTTGGCGAACACGGTCACTAGGAGCGTACTATGAAACGATTTTTTGAAATACTTATACAGTATAAATTTCTCATGCTCGCACTCTTTATCGCTATTTCCGGATTTGGATATAAAGCATATCAAAATATACCTGTAGATGCTTTTCCGGATATTACACCTAAACAGGTAGTGATCTATACTGAAAGTCCGGGAAACTCAGCTGAAGACATTGAGAAACTCATCACTTATCCTATAGAGGCATCCATGTCCGGCTTGCCGGGTGTGAAGATGATACTCTCAAACTCTATCTTCGGGCTCTCTTACGTTTCTATCTTTTTTGAAGATGAGTACGATACCTATTTGTTACGTCAGTTAGTAACAGAACGGCTCAATACGGTAGACATCCCTCAAGGCTGGGGAACACCGGTCATGGGTCCAAATACGACAGGTCTAGGCCAAGTGCTTTGGTATGCACTTAAAGATAGTAATAAAACACACACAGTAAGCCAACTGCGTCAAATACAAGAGTATGTTGTAGCACCACTGCTTAAATCTGTAGATGGTGTGGAAGAAGTTATTTCCTGGGGTGGCTTTGAAAAGCAATATGAAGTACTTATAGATCCCAAACGTTTACAGTCTGTAGATGTCACGTACAATGAAGTCATAGAAGCGCTGGAAAAAAGTAACCAGTCCGTAGGTGGCCAATACCTGGAATTCAATAAAGAACAATACCTTATACGAGGTGCAGGCCTTTATGGAACAATGGATGACATACGTAATACAATTATACGAACCAAAGAAGCAAAAACAGTCACCATCAAAGATGTTGCTACAGTACAAGAGGGCAAAGCACCTCGTTTTGGTGCAGTAAGTGTAGATGGTAAAGAGAGAGTCTTCGGTATGGTACTCCAACGTTCTGGTACCAATGCAGCCAAAGTGGTAGAACTCATTAAGGCTAAGATGCCTTTGGTGAACGCAGCACTTCCCGGAGGTGTAAGTTTAGAGGTGATTTACGATAGAACAGAAATTACACATAAAGCAGTAAGCACGATGACAAATGCACTTTTGACTGGTTCTGTGCTTGTTGCCATTATTTTGTTTCTCTTTTTGTTTGAGTTACGCTCAGCATTTATTGTGATCATTTCACTGCCTATCTCACTACTCATCGCATTTTTAATGATGCAAGAGTATGGTATATCTGCAAACCTTATGAGTTTAAGTGGTCTTGCCATCGCCATAGGGATGATAGTCGATGGTACTATCGTAGTAGTGGAAAATAGTTTCAGGCTTTTACATGATAATCCTAATATGTCTAGAGCTGAAGTGATTGCCAAAGCAACGGCTGAAGTAGCAAAACCAGTACTTTTTGCCCTACTTATCATCGCAACTGTATTCATCCCATTATTGAGTTTAGAAGGACTTGCAGGAAAACTCTATACTCCTATGGCACTTGACATTGTTTTTGTTATGTTGGGTTCACTTGCAGTAGCACTGTTGTTGGTACCTGTACTCTCCTATATGATGCTAAAACAGGGAAAACATGCAAATAGTCCCTTGATGACAGCCATTAAATCATTTTATACACCTATGCTTGTCTTCTGCTTGCATCATGCAAAAAAAATAGTGACTATTACTTTTTTACTCTTTCTTGTATTGGCAGGATTACTCTCCCAACAAGGACGGGAATTTATGCCAGAGCTCAATGAAGAGACGATCATGTACAGAGTGATTGCCATCCCAGGGACCGCTCTCACACAAAGTGTTGACAATGCACAAGCCATCGAGAAATTTATACTTGAGACCTATCCAAATGAAGTACTTTCCGTACTAAGTATGATAGGAAGAAGTGAAAAGGGGGAGACAGCGCAAGCAAACTATATGGAAGTACTTTTAACGCTAAACCCGGACTTCAAGGAGATATCAGCCTTAGATAAGGAGATGACCAAAAAGCTTAAAGAGAAATTTAGCTATTTACAGTTTATCTCTACACAACCTATAGCCATGCGTATAGAAGAGTTACTTGAAGGCGTAAGCGCAGAACTTGCCGTTAAGATCTATGGTGAAGACCAGAAAGTAATGAGTAGCATTGCTGCACAGATTTCTCAAACACTTTCAGGTATAGAAGGACTTGATCATGCAGAGGTTGAAACACAGCTAGGACAGGCACAGATCAACATTAAACCAGACTACTTGGCACTTTCCCGCTATGGTCTGGGTGTAGATGATGTCATGCAGGTGATCCGCTACGGTGTCGGTGAAGAAGCCGTCACACAAAAGATAGAAGGTGTCAAACGCTTTGGAATCGTAGCAAAACTGCTCAATGCCAAAACAGATATCGCATCCCTCAAAACCTTACTGCTACGTTCAAAAAGCGGTAAAGTGGTGCAACTGCAGGAAGTCTGTAATATCTCTGTCGTACAGGGACCGGCATTCATCAAACGTGAAGATTTGAGTCGCTATATGGTACTCTCTATGGAGGTTGAGGATCGGGACATTGCCAGTTTCGTTGAGGAAGCCAATGAAAAGATCATACAGAATGTCACGATCCCGGACGGATATTACATCAAGTGGGCAGGTGACTTCAAGAATATGCAGGAAGCCACAGCAACCCTGGCAATGATCATTCCTGTGACATTCCTTCTTATTCTGCTTTTACTCTATACGGCATTCAACTCCTTTAAAAAAGCTATACTTATTCTTCTGGGTGTTCCATTGGGGCTCATTGGCGGTATCGTAGGATTAGTGGTCAGCGGGGAGTACTTGAGTGTATCTGCCATTGTAGGATTCATCGCTATTTTTGCCATTGCCATACTTAATGGTATCGTACTGGTATCTTTTATCGATGAACTGCGTAAGAGGTTTCCTGATATCAAAACGATAGACTTGGTTAAAAATGCAACACTTCTGCGTCTTAGACCCGTCCTCATGACAGCATTCACAACACTCTTCGGTATCCTCCCGCTACTCTATGCCACAGGTGTAGGAAGCGAGATACAATATCCGCTTTCTGTAGTGGTTACAGGAGGGATCATCTCTTCAACCATATTAACATTATTGGTTTTACCAGGTCTTTATGTACTCTTTTTCAGGAAAAAAGTACCCTAACCCATTCTCTTGAATAGATGATCGGAAGATCAGTAAAGTCTTTCGATCATCTTTTGCATTTTGTTTTTGGCACTATGTAAAAAGAGTGTACTTTTACCTGAAAGTTTTCCCTCTTCGGACATTGGTGTAGCCATAAAATTCCGAATAGCATTGATCAATGCCTGAGTATCTCTCATCTCCAAAATAGATTTTTCATGATATTCGGAAGGTACTTCTTTCTCTCCTTCAATATACAGAATCCTCTGAAGTTTTCCTTTTTGTTCATTGAAGAGGATCTGGTAGGTTTTAAGCGTTCTGATTGCTTCCTGAATATGTGCATCTACCTTATCCATCTCCTCTTTACAGTTGCCTTTGTGTGCAGTATATATTTCCGCTTCTTCAAGCTGTTTGGTAGCAAAATCAAGATTTTTTCTTCCCTGAATACCCACACGGACAGCATAAATGATCCCCATAACAGCAAGCACTGTAAAAAGTACAAAAGCCCCGCCGAGAAATGCATCCGGTTTTGCACCAAAAAGCGTACTGAACCAGCCCAAGATCGGGCTTATCGTATCATATGAAGGTACTTTCGTCATATCAAGTGTAACACCCAATTTTTCTGTTGCCAGATAGATCAATCCTGCCAATGTAGCAACACCGCCGATCAGAGCAAAAAGGAAACCTGTGAATTTACCGCTGGGAACATCATGAAGAATAATAGGCTCAAGATCTTCCTTCGCCTCAAAGACCACAGTCTCTTCTTCAATATTCTCTTCTTCATCATTGCTATATCCCAGTTCCAGCAGCAATGCTTCACTTGCTTCAAGACCACCCTCTTTCAGCGCATGTTTGGCTTCATCATAGCCTTTTAGGTCATCAGAGAGCAGAAGCTTGCATGCTTCCATCTGCTTCTCAGCTTCCTGAACAATTATTTTTGCTTTTTGAACCAGTAATTTGGCAGCATCATGTTTTTTCATATTCTTGATCTGGGAAACGATTTCATTTTCAATTTCCGGATTCTCTTCTGTTGCTGTATCCTCTTCCGTCTCTTCTTCCATTTCTTTTATTGCATCTGTTTCTGAACTGTTTTCTGCTATGGTTTCCAATCTCTCTTCCCGGATTTCATTTTCAGAATTTTCTATGATTTCACTCTTTTCTTTCATTTTGCATCCTTTCAACATCATGCTTGTCTTATATTTTATCAAATTTATTTCATAAATGTTTAATCTATATCAACTTTTCAATACACTTGGATATAATCTACATAAAAATTATTTAGGAATTTTATGGGTATTTTAGTTGCACTTCTGGTCTTATCGGTACTAATATTTTTTCATGAACTGGGGCATTTTACTGCTGCACGTTTTTTTGGTGTACAGGTAGATGTATTCAGTATAGGATTCGGGAAACGTCTCTGGACAAAAAAAATAGGAAGAACAGAGTGGAGTCTCTCCGCTATCCCCCTTGGAGGATATGTGAAGATGAAAGGTCAGGATGATACAGACCCGACAAAAATAAGTTATGATGATGACAGTTACACTGCTAAAAAACCATGGCAGCGTATCATCATTCTTCTTGCCGGCCCATTTGCAAACTTTTTAATGGCATTTCTACTCTACCTGGCGATCTCCTATATGGGTGTCCCCAAGCTCCTGGCTTATGTAGGTGAAGTTGGTAAAGATACACCTGCATTTCAGGCGGGACTGCAAACAAAAGATAAAATTATCCAGATCAATGGTGACAATATTCTTTATTGGGAAGAGATAGGTAAGCATATCAATGAAAGCAAAGGTGATATTTCACTCATTGTAGAACGGGAGCAGAAACTGATCTCTCTGCAGTTGAGACCTAAAGTCATTGATGACCAAAATATGTTCGGTGAAAAGATCACGCGCAGAATTATCGGTATCTCTCCTTTAGCAGGACAGGTCACAACGGTTCATTATGGTTTCACAGATGGTTTCAGTTATGCCTGGGAAGAGACAAAAAAAGCAAGTCTTCTTATTTTTAAAAGTGTACAAAAACTCATTACTGGTGTTGTCAGTACAGATAAACTGGGTGGTATCATTACCATCGTAGATGTTACTGCACAAGCCAGTTCTGCTGGTATTTTAGCCCTCTTTTTCTTTACTGCACTCATTTCAGTCAATTTAGGGGTACTTAACCTTCTTCCTATTCCGGCACTGGATGGAGGACATATTATGTTTAACCTCTATGAAATGATACGCGGCAAAGCACCTAGTGACAATGCCATGTACTACATCACACTGGTAGGTTGGGCAATGCTCATCAGTCTTATGCTATTAGGACTGTATAATGATATTAATAGACTTTGGGGCTAAACATCATTCTGAATTTGTTTCAGAATCCCCTATAATTTCAAATGCATAAAGAGATCCTGAAACAGGATCAGGATGACATATTTCTTACAGGAGAGGAAAAAATGATACTGGACAAAGAACAACTAAGAGCAAACTTGGATGAAGTCATCTGGAACATAGAAGAAGCACGTATCGCTGTCAGTGAACACCACATCGTAAAACTTGTGACTGTTGCAAAATATACTGAAATAGAGAACATCCAAACACTCTACGAATTGGGACAAAGAGCCTTTGGCGAAAATCAGGTACAACAGCTTAAAGAACGTATGACAGAACTTAAAGAGTTGCCACTTGAATGGCATATGATAGGTACCCTGCAAAAAAACAAGATCAACAATCTCATAGACCTTCGTCCTGCTCTCATGCAGTCACTGGACAGCATTGAACTGGCACAGGAACTTAACAAAAAACTTGAAGCAAAAGAAGCAAAAATGAATTGCCTACTGCAAATAAACGCTGCCAAGGAAGAGAGTAAGTCGGGTGTATCTGCTGAAGAGGCTACAGATATCTACCAGGAGATCAGAGAAAGCTGTCCGAACATCAACCTCAAGGGTGTCATGACCATAGGAGCCCACAGTGAGGATACAAAGCTCATTCAGCAGAGTTTCGAGACCACACACAGCATCTATGAAAAGCTGGGGAAAGAGGGAGCTACTGTTTGTTCTATGGGGATGAGCGGAGATTACCGGTTGGCTATAAAGTGTGGATCCAATCTTGTCCGTATAGGGTCAGCTCTCTTTAAATAATATACAGGGTGGGAATAATAACCACCCGTAAGTACAACTTCAAGTAACAAAACATTCTACAGGGACAAGGAGGCTAGATTAAATCTCGGTATTATGTAGCAACCTCACCAAAAAAGTGCTATAAAGCCTTATTGCACGGTCTTTTAGAGTTATATTAAAAACTTAAAATTCTACACTCCCTTGCTATAATGACAAAATTTTTTTGTAATAAAACTTGTCATTAGATACCACCAAAATGTTCCTAATATCCCAAAAGAAATGAGTGCTGATATATTGGGAGCTACACCTATTGACATTAAAATGAAAAATATAATAGTAATAGGAAAGTCGATAAATGATAAAGGTATCCAAAGCAATTGATACTGTGCACCCATCTCTATTGCTTCAAGATAAAACTTAATAAAAATCAACAAATTGATAGATGCAAAAATTAATCCTATGTAGTGATAACATTTTAATTTCATTTTCATTTTGCTTTTTCCCATTTACCACAAAGAGGATTTTTTAACACATCTCTGTTCTTTACATACTTCTCATAATCATATTCCAGGTTTTCTTTTGTACTAATCCAAAAATAAGAAGTAAACTCATCACTCCCCTCATTTTGTACAGTAAAACCTCCACCCATAGCCAACTCTTCTGCTTCTCTTGTTCCCTTTTCTGAATAATAGTAATTCTCACTATATGTCGGAACATAATACCCTTTTGCATCAACAATTGTGGATCTAGAAGAAGTTTCTATCTTCCCGTCTGGTGGAATTTTTAGAATAAGAGCATCTTCTTCTATATCCAAAGGAACAGCACCCTTTTTTTCATAGGTAATACATACCCATCCTCTGTATTTTTCAGGGAAAAAATATTTCTTACCCTCTCTTGGGTGAAATGCGTAATACATGAAACCCATATAAGCTATCACCAAAACAAGCAGAGTACCTGCTGTTCTCCTAAATATTTTAAGTGTTTTATCGGATATTTTCATTTAGTCTCACCAAAATTTACAATTTTATTTTTAGAGAGCATATAATTTAAACCAAAAATAGGTAAAACCCATATAGATAATAATATCCAAAAAGAAAGAGTAGGAAAATCAATAATAAATCCACCTATTTTATAGGCTATTTCTTTATTTAGTTGCAGCAAATTCATAATGAAATAGAATAAAATCATCCAAAAATATCCCACAAGGGAATTTAATAGAATATATTTTCTTCTTTTTATAATGTGTTGTTTTTGGAGTGCAAAACAACAATATGATATAAGAATTGGAGAACAATATAATAAAGAAATAAGAAAAATACATATATTGTCACATACATCCATAATAACTACCTAACTTTTTTATTTATTATATCTCAAATCAGGAACAAAATCTTTCCTCGTTCCCATCCGTCCTCGGTGGGAATGCATACTAAAATCCAAAAAACATGACAATATGCCATATTTTTACACTCTAACAATTTTCTAAACTATAATACAAGAAAAAAGATAAAACAATGGGCAGAAGCAGATATAAAATACAGGAACCAACACATCCACACTTTGTGACCTGTACCATACTAAATTGGCTACCTATCTTTACACGCAAAGAGAGTGTAGAAATACTACTAGATAGCCTCAAATATCTACAGAAAGAGGAGAGTCTAAAGCTCTATGCCTATGTGATACTAGAAAACCATATACACCTTATAATACAAAGTGATGATGTTGCTAAAAGCATGAGGCACTTTAAATCATTTACAGCCAAAGCATTACTAAAACTCCTACAAAAAGAAAATGCCCAAACACTACTGAAACAATTTCAATTTTACAAAAAAGCACACAAAGCTGATAAAATCTATCAGCTTTGGCAAGAGGGCTATCAGCCTAAACTCATACAAACCGATGTAATGATGATAAGTAAAATAAAATATATTCATGAAAACCCTGTAAAACGTGGATATGTAGATACAGCCATACATTGGCGATATAGTTCTGCTAGGGATTATGAGGGTGTAGAAGGATTAATAGAGGTTGAGAGATTTTGGTGATTTAGATTCTCGTATGCATTCCCACCGAGGACGGATGGGAACGAGAAAAGTCACTCCGTCCACCATTGCCATGACTGCTGTTCTTGCCATCTTGGCTGTCTCTTTTGCAAGGTTGCCAAATGCTGTTCTGCCTACAGAGAACCCGCTTGAAACAAACCCGCTGGCAAACCCTGCACCGAACTTTCCACCCTGTGCCACGGTGATAATTCCTCTGGTAAGTCCGTGCGGGTAGCTTTTGCCATTTATAGTTCCTTTTATTTAGGACATCTATCACCTTCAAATTTATATCCAACCACTTTATTAGTTTTCTTCTCTATTTCCCAATGTATGATACAACCACATTTTCCATGATTTACATAAACAAAATTACCATTAGGTAAAGGATATGTTCTCTTTTTGGTGTAACTTTTTCTCCACTCTTTATCACATTCTGATGGAGGTAAAGATTCTGCTCGAAGAAGAGAGCTATAACCTGCTGTATTAATACTATTATTGGCATAATCTCTTAAAGTATAAGATGTACAGCCTTGCAAAACCAAAAATATAATTAAAACAAAATATTTATTCATTCAATAAAGCTCCTTTCAATATATAGATTTTTGAATTGTAAAACAACTAGTATAATCAGAAATTAAGGCAGTGTATGTTAATGTTGCTGCAGGTAACATACCTGGAACATTAAGCATTTCACGTAAGCTTCCATATTGTGTACCTTGCAATTTATCCCATGTATTTTGAAAGTAATCATGCATACCAGCAACCGCATTGATTCCAGGAATTTTATTCATTGCCTTTGAAAATGGCGATCCTTCTTCCATGCCTGTTCTTTTAGTAATATCTATATCTGTTCCTCGTCGTATACTAAAGATGTGTGGATCCAATCTTGTCCGTATAGGGTCAGCTCTCTTTAAATAATATACAGGGTGGGAATAATAACCACCCGTAAGATCATTCCAAAACAATATTACAGGCCAGCTTATTTGTTTTACTGCGTTCATCCCATAATTGGCTGTTTGACAACCTGATAGCTGAATAATTTTCCCCTATTTGCAGATATAGACAATACTCACCGCCTGGTATACCGTCCAGAGAGAGACTGCTTTCTATTTGCTTTGTCTCTTCCGGATAAAATGTTCGCATATCAATATCTTGTCTGAAACTATATTCTTGGGTATCGTTCTTAAGGATGAAATTCACATCCGATCTTATATAGGGTGCGGCATACCCTTTGTTTTGAATAGATAAAGAGAGTGTAAGCATATCAGAACTCTTTTGTATATCCAGTTCATCGGCAACCAGTCTGTATCCCAGGTTTTCTTTAATTTCCTGATAACATCCCTCATCTTTCCATTTCTGTAAGACATCCGGATGATATGCATCATTGAGATAAGAGTATTGTAATCGTTTTAATTCCGATAATGCATTGGTACAACCGGATAAAGAAGCTTCACTCCCCTCTCCTATGCCACATGTCTCTCCGCCGACAGGAGCATACCTGGAATCATTGACTACATAACTTTTCCAAAATTCTATGTTGTCGGACGGATAGGTTCCCATATCGGTTTCACTGGCAAGTACACAGTCATTATGATGTCCTATTTTTGCTCTTATATCATCACTGTATGCAATATCCGGTGTAATTTTCCCCTCATCACTTTCATCTGCATAATCATTTGAAGCACCATACAGCAACTCTTTATGCATAGGCGTTCTTATCTGAATATATTTATTGGGAAATATATCAGCCAGTTTTGCAATAATATCTTTTCTATTGATCTTATACTCTGCATCATTATCAGCATAATCACCTGTAAAACTATGCCATTCACCCCATGCACCTATAGTCCCGGCCTGGATAACAGAAATGATATTTTTATAGGTTTGAAGCAGTGGTTTTAATTGATCCAAATGGTCCAATATGATACTTTTTGAAGGGTCATACCCATTTAGGTCAGAACGATATTTGATCCGGAAGATCAGCTTGACACCGCTGGTATTGGCATCATTTAAATTTTTATTGATCGTATTGATCAGTGCACTGGGCAGTATGGCTGTAGTATTATACTCTTCCAGGTTAAGCGGTGCATACACTAAAGTATATCCGCTCTCTATGACACCTTCGAACATATTATAGTTCGTATCGGCATTCAACTCATAGTCGGCATCGTAGAATCCCCTGTCCGGATTTAAGATATTGGCACTGCTGTCTTCAGTGAATTTAATAACAGATGGGTTCTCTTCATTTGTTGAGCTGCTTCCGCCACAGCCGGAGAGCAAAAAAAGAGATATCAAACTTCCCAATAACTTAAATAGCATTGCAATCCCTCCCCCTTCTTTCTCAGATTATAACCAAAAGAAAAAAGAAAGTCATTACATACTGTAAAATCAATTTCTCATCCCCAAACTCCAGAGATTGTGAAAGAACCAAAGGAAGTGGAGACTTCAGTCCCACAAAAAGCTCATTTGCTTTATAAAATTTGTATTTATCTAGAAATTATGCTTCTTTTGGCGTAAAAATAGATATTTATGCAGATTTTAGGTGGGACTGAAGTCTCCACTTCCAACACACAACAATACTGTATGTATATTCCCAAGCCGGAGCCTGGGAACAAGAGAAGGAGTTAATGGTCTACTGGAAGTTAAGTATTTTTGGCAGTTTGTATTCTCGTATGCATTTCCACGTACAGAGGCTGTGAAAGAACTTATTATTTTGGAAGTGAAGGCTTTAGCCTCACCCAAATATTTGCATATTTTTAGGTTGTTTTGACAGAAAAAACAATATTTTCCATTAAATATAAACTTTTTTAGGAAAAAAGCTTTTTGGTGGGACTGAAGTCTCCACTTCCATGGCTTCTTTCACAGTCTCACAATATAGGAACGAAGAAAAGGGTCATCTATCTGCTACAGGTACAGACACCTGTACGATCGTAATACTACGATGCCTCTTGCATCTGGCATTTTTCACAAACACCATAAAGATTTATCTGTCGCTTCTTGAGCTTGAAATGCTCTTGCTCTGTTAACTCATGAAATATTTTATCGGTATTGTCCAAACAGAGTCTGTCTTCCACTTCTCCGCACTCTGTACAGATAAGATGCATATGATCCACTTTGGAAATCTCATATTTTGATTTTTTACCGGCAATAGGTACTTCAACCAAAACACCCTTTTCCATCATTAAAATAATATTTTTATAGATCGTTGCCAGTGAAAGTGAAGGGTGTACTTTGATCACTTCTTCATAGATATTCTCTACGGACATATGTCCATACTTTTCAATTACTTCCAAAATATTCATACGTTGAAATGTTGCTTTAAGTCCACTCTCTTTAAGAAGTGCTGCATAATCTGTCATTTTTATCCTTTCAATGTATATATAAATTCAATCTCTATGAACTTATATATGCATTCCCAGGCTACACCTGGGAACGGTTATTGTATCTTACAATTCGTCTGCGTGTTTTTCAAGATATTCAGCAACACCTTCAGTGTCTGCTTTCATACCTTCGTCACCTTTGACCCAACCGGCAGGACATACTTCACCATGTTCATTGGTAAACAACATAGTATCTACCATTCTGATCATCTCATCGATGTTTCTTCCAAGTGGAAGGTCATTGATCACTGCATGTCTTACTGTACCGTCAGCATCAATAAGGAAAGAACCTCTAAGCGCTACAGCTTCATCAAGAAGAACATCATAATCTCTGGCAATTTGTTTGCTAAGATCAGCAACCAATGGGAAGTTGATTCTACCGATACCACCTTTTTCTACCGGAGTTTCTCTCCATGCAAAGTGTGAGAATTGGCTATCTACAGATACACCGATGATGTTGATACCTCTATCTGTAAACTCTTTTGCTCTGTGAGAGAATGCAATGATCTCTGATGGACATACAAAAGTAAAATCAAGTGGATAGAAGAAAAGTACCGCACCTTTTTCACCTAAGTTTTCCATAAGGTTAAAACCTTCTACGATCTGACCATTTGCAAGTACAGCTGTTGCTGTAAAATCCGGAGCTTTTTTAGTAACTAACATATTTATTCCTTAACGATAATTTTTATTACATAAGAATTCTATCTTATTTTCTTTAAAGAAAGATAAAAAATCATAAAATAAGATAAATTTTATCCTATTTAATAGGGAAGCAGTCCGAATTTTCTGACGAACACTTCATCAATATCGATCAATCCCTTTTTCTGAAGCCTGTCAAGTACTTCTTCTGTACAGAAGGTATCACCCGGCCATTCTCTTTCATAACCATCTTTTTCATTCTTATTGGTTCCGTCTATTGCAATAAAAGGCTCAAGTACGATATCTCTTTGCGCATCGATATTGTTAACGACTCTCCAGATTAACATATAAGGGTTGTCAAGATCATTATTGGTTTTATCTACAATGACAAGAAGCTTAATGTACTCTTTCAATTCATGCAACTTTGAAATAAGATATTTTTGGGACTCTTTTTTATCCACAGAGATCACACATACCGGTGTTTTGGTATGTGTCATATACTGTCTGACCTCTCTAATGGAATCATCGATCTTGATCATGTATTCATGAAGTTCACTGTCACTTAAAAGCAGCCCTACTCCCTCATCTATTTCATCACCCGTTGCATCCACACCCAATTTACCGCCAACGAATTGTTCTTCTGAAGAGTGGTCAAGATGATCTACTATCCCCTGGGTAATAAGTATTTTACTTTTATCAAGTCTGTTGAGTATATGTTCGGTCAATGCTTCACTCTCTTCAAGTTCAGGAGCATTTTCCTCCACAAAAACAGCATGTTTCACAAAGCTCATCTGACCTACCCCCCAAAAGGCATGCATGAACTGCTGTGCATGGCCTTTGTAAAGTGTTTTCATCTTTGCAAGAATTAGATTATGGAACACTCCATTTTCCGGCATATTGTAGTCTATAAGATCAGGTGCCATAGGTTTGAGCATCGGCAGGAATACTCTTTCTGTGGCCCACCCCATATATTTATCTTCCAATGGCGGCTTTCCTACAACCGTTGCTGCAAAAACAGGCTCTTTTTTCATTGTGATCGTCTCTACTTCCATTACAGGGAAAGGCTCTTTAAGTGTGTAGTAACCCGTATGGTCACCAAAAGGACCTTCTATCTCCATAAGCTCAGGATCTACAAAACCTTCTATGACAATATCTACATCACGTGGAATGTAAATGTCATTTGTAACAGACTTCACCAACTGTACATTTTTATTACGTACAAAACCGTAAAGCAGCATTTCAAACATACCGTGAGGCATCGGTGCCTGTCCACACCAAATGTAAAGCGGGTCACCTCCTATAGCAACCGTCACAGGCATCTTCTTCCCGGCTCTTTGGTACTGGTCAAAAAAGTGAGATGCATCTTTATGAATCTGCCAGTGCATCCCCAGTCTGTTTTTGTCATACTGCTGAAGTCTGTACATCCCAAGGTTTTGCATCTGTCCGTCAAGGCTCTGCGTATAAACCTGCCCCATCGTAATGAAAGGGCCTCCATCCTCTTCCCAGGTTTTAAGTATAGGTAAGGTATCCAGATCCACCTCTTCTTTGGGAATGATAATCTCTTGACACTCTCCTCTGAAGTTCAAACGTTTTGGAAATACATTTTTAAGTGAAAAAAGTTTTGGGATCATCGCTAATTTGGCTTTTAATCCTTTAGGGGGTTTGAGCTTAAGCAGTTCATCTATCCCTTGTGCCACATCATCAGGATGTTTTCCGAATATCTTTTCAGTAAGGGGCTTATTTGCAAAGATATTCATAAGTACAGGCATTTCATATTCAATACCTTTGGCTTTGTTGACAGGTTTCGTAAAAAGGATAGGTCTTGAGTCCTCTTTTTTCACCTCCACATATGCCACATGAGGAATCTCCAACTCTACATCCAGTGGTTCATTTATGATCTTTAAGTTACCGTTATCTTTGAGCCATTGTACTACGTCCTGCATTGCACTACCCTTTGCATTTTATTGTGTAAATTATAGCGAAAAGTGTATATGAATAAGAGGAATATAGTGCTATTAAATGAAAAGATTATCTAAATATTCCGAAACCGATGCTTTGGCTTCGATAAGTATAATGGTGAAGCTAAAGCATCACTTCCAAGAGATGAAATATAACAAAGAGATTTTACAGTCTCTCCGGCATCTCATCCTTAAAAGCGATCTCTTCAGCCTTAGAGAGGATACCTAAAGCACCTTCATCTATCATCTCTTCTGCCAGTTGTTCACCAAGGCTGTCACACTCAGATACTGAAGAAGAAAGTTCTCTATGCATAATATGTGTTCCATCAGGGTAGCCAAGCATTGCTTTTACTGTAATATTGTCACCATCAATAACAGCATTTACAGCAACAGGCGCAGAACATCCCGCACCTATCCTGGAAACAAAATCACGTTCAAGTTTAGTACAGATAAAACTGTTCTCATCATTTAAACTCATCGCGATTTCACGTATTCTGTCATTACTGCTTACAATCTCTATACCAAGTGCAGCCTGTCCCATAGGTGGGATCATAAAAGTGAGTTTCTCTACAAATGGAATATCCTTGAGCAGGTCAAGTCTATAGAGCCCAATGTATGCAAGAATAATTGCATCATATTGCCCCTCTTTAAGCTTTCTGAGACGTGTATTCACATTGCCCCTGAGATCTTTCACTTTCAGGTCCGGACGCTGTTCCAAAAGTTGCATACGTCTTCTAAGGCTTGTTGTACCTACTACCGCACCCTCTGGAAGTTCATCCAGACTTTTATAAGTATGCGAAAGAAAGACATCACTTTGGTCTTGACGCTCTGTGATCGCACAAAGTTCCAGTCCTTCAGGTATGTAGGTTGGAACATCTTTAAGTGAATGCACTGCCAAATGGGCATTTCCCTCCAACATCTCATCTTCAAGTTCTTTGGTAAAGTGCCCTTTGCCTCCTACCAAGGCAAGAGGTTTATCCAATATCTTGTCACCTTTGGAAGTGATCTCATTGAGTTCAACGGTCACTTCCGGAAACGATGTTTCAATTCTCTCTTTAATATGATACGCTTGCCAGAGCGCCAGATTGCTTGCCCGCGTTGCTATAATCAGTTTTTCCAAAAAGTTCCCCTCTCTTTATTTTATCAAGGAGCTTTTCTGAAGGAAAAGCGTACCAACACTCCTCACTCTTCACTCCTCACTCTTCACTATAAAAAACTCACTTTATGAGTTTTTTATACCCGTCTCTCATTTTATCCCACTCACCGTCTATATAGACAGTAGGTGTACCTGAAACCATCATCTTCCCTGCCGCAAGTTCATCTGCCTTAATTGCATCTTTTACTTCTTTAGTATCGATCTTTGCCGCCGTAACATTATACTTTGCATGCTTTTTAACTGCGGCAAGTATTTTAGTCACATTTGTCTCTCTTGGATTGATCTTTAGTGAATATATTTTTTCTACCACATCCATTTTACCTTCATGCTGTGCCACATGCATTACACGTGTCAATACATCTGAAACAGGATGGATCCTTAAAAGCGGTAAATGATAGTAATAGACTGCTAATTTTGTCGGGTTCTCTTTGGCTGCTTTAAAAATCTCAGGTATTACTTCCTGACAGAATGGACACTGAGGATCTGAAAATATCAGTACTTTATGCTTTGCATTCTTATTACCAAAAAGAAGATGGGCATCATCATACATACTGGCAGGTACTGTTGGTTTGATCCCATTTCGATAATCTCTACCTGATTTCAGATCAACCAAATGTCCTGTTGCCAATCCATCTTTAACAAAGATCATTTCAGGAACATGGATATCTTTTTTTTGATACTCAAGATCCATTATGGTTAAAAGTACATCCCAACCAGGAAGATCTTTATGCTGCTTTGTCTCAAGGATTGTAATACCTTTTACTTTTACTTGAGGATTTTTAACTATATTTTTTTTAATATAGTTTAGCAGCGTTTTATTATCTGGTTGAGCATTGGCACTAAGCGCGACTGTTGCGATCAGTGTGCTCATCAATAATTTCGACATCAATGACATTGTCATCTCCTTTTTTTGTATCAAATTTTGTTTGTTCCGGTGTTATTTTAGCAACAAATTGTAAATAAACCGTGTAAAGCAATGCTACAAGACCTACAAAGTCACTTAAGACCCCCGGTATGATCAGAAGTAGTGCACCTATAAGATATGCAGTACTTGCATTTTGAAAGCTTTGCATGCTCAACTTTCCTTTAGAAACTACAGCTAAATTTCCCATAAGTGTAAAAGGAGTGGACTGAAGAAGTCTTATCCCTACAAGCATACTCACTACTATCCATATAGCCGACCACATAAAACCTATGCTTTCACCTACTTTAAGTGAGAGATAAAGTTCCAACAGTAAAAGGGGGATAAGTATAATGATCATTATTTATACCTTTTGGCTCACAACATCTAAAATAGTCTCTATAGAGACCTCTTCTTTTTCAAGTCCTCTTCTAGTCACAAATTCCACATATCCGTCTTGTAATTTTTTACCTATAATTACAGCATAAGGTATACCCAGAAGTTCATAATCTTTGATCTTTGCACCAAATCTGTCTTTTCTGTCATCAAGAAGAACATCCAATCCTTGGGACTTTAATGATGCATAGAGTTTTTCACCTAAAGCCATTTGCTCTTCATCTTTTATGTTTGAGATGATTATCTCTAAGTCAAATGGTGCAGACTCTTTTGTCCAGATACACCCTTTGTCATCATGATTTTGCTCAATAATAGCAGCAAGCAAACGACTTACTCCTATACCATAGGTTCCCATTACCATAGGTTGTTCTTTACCGTTTTCATCCAAAAATGTTGCTCCCAATGGCTCTGAATACTGTGTACCAAGTTGGAAAATATGCCCTGCCTCTATACCTTTGGTATAACGTAAAGGTTTTCCGCAACATGCGCATAGATCCCCCTCTTGTACTGCTACAAGATCATGATAATCAGCTTCTACACCCTTGAAACTGTTTCCTACAAGGTGATAGTCTTTCTCATTTGCCCCACATATCATGGAACTTGCTTCTTTGAGATTATTGTCAAATACAACACGCACACTTTCCGGTAGAACAGTTGGCCCCATATAACCTACAACCAAACCAACCTCAGCCAACTCTTCTTCACTAATGTCAACCAGGTCATTTGCATCAACAGCATTACAGGCTTTTACCTCTTGCAGCTCATCTGAACCTCTAAGTGCGAAGAGTACAACTTCACTTTTACCCTCATCATACAATGCACGTTTGGCTACCGTTTTTACCAAATAGTAGGGATCAACTTTAAAGAAATCGCTCAAAGCTTCTATGGTAGTGGTATCGGGTGTATGGAACTTTGAAAAAACAGCTTCCGGAGCTTCGGCCATACATGCTTTTTCTCTACGAACAGCTGCTTCGATATTGGCACCATAGTCACAACCATCACATACCACAATAGTATCTTCACCGGAATCTGCAAGTACCATGAACTCTTTACTACCACTGCCGCCTATGGCACCAGAGTCAGCTTCAACCACTCTAAACTCCAGTCCCAAGCGTCTAAAGATTTTTTTGTAGGTCTCTTCCATAAGAGTAAACTCTCTTTGCATATCTTCTGTTGTAGCATGAAAACTGTAACCATCTTTCATCAAAAACTCACGTCCGCGCATCAAACCGAAACGAGGTCTTATCTCATCACGGAATTTGAGGTTGATCTGATAAAGATTCAAAGGTAACTGCTTGTAACTTTTTACTGTCTGTCTTACAAGATTTACCATCATCTCTTCATGTGTCGGTCCTAAAATAAAATCATTGTTTTTACGGTCTTTAAAACGTAAAAGCTCTTTACCGTACTTCTCAAAACGTCCACTCTCCTGCCAAAGCGAAGCAGGTGTCACAAAACTAAGACTCACTTCCTGGCAACCTGCTTTGTCCAGTTCATCTTTTACCACTTCACGTACTCTGTCCAAGACTTTTTTACCCAATGGCAAAAAATTATAAAGTCCGCTTCCGCCTACAGACTGGATGAATCCTCCGCGTATAAGATAAATATGACTTGCCAAAGCAGCATCATTCGGAGTCTCTTTTGTTGTAGGAACTAATAATCTTGAAAATCTCACGTACTGTATCCTTTTGTATGGTGATCATTTTTATATTGTTTGAAATCGATATTCTCAGTATCTATATTAAACATTTTTTTTACAGCTTCAATGCAATTCGCATTTTTCTTTTCTGCAGAAGAGTGCCTCAGATTCCTTGTAGGATCATGCAGGAAACGGTTGAACATCTGGATAGCCATCTTGCGCATATTCTCTTCATACTCTACAGGTACAAATCCCTTTTTGATCGCTCTTTGCATTTCTGCATCTATAGCTTCAGATACATGTTCTCTCATCTGTTTGATCACTGGCTCTATAGAGAGGGCTCTCAGCCATGTATAGAACTCTTCTTTATACTGGTTTACTATTTCTGTCGCTCTGACTGCCTGTTCTTCACGCAACGCATGGTTGTCATTTGAAATACTGCGCAAATCATCTATACGGAAAAGCTTCAATTTTTCCAGATCCATATCTTCAATATCACGTGGGATCGCCATATCGAACCAATGTCTCGGAAGTGTTTCATTCTCTATCAGCTCTTTGGTGATCACAGGCTCTTTTGATGAAGTAGCCGAAAAAAGAAGACGATATCTATTGAGATATTTTGCCAAATTATCCATCGTATCCGCTTTTACATTTTCGCCCAAACTATCTGCCACGGCCTGTACTTTTTCAAGATCGCGTCCTATGAGCACCACATCACATCCTACTCTAAGCAGATGTTTTGCCGCAAGTACACCCATATCACCGGCACCCACAACGATGCCTTTCATTCCCTGTATATTATCGCCTAAAAGTTTATGTGCCTGGGCAACAGCAACAGAAGCGATAGAGATAGGGTTTTGTGAAATATTGGTTGCATTTCGCACTGCTGCAGCACACTTCACCGCATAAGAGAGCATACGGTTAAGTTTACGTCCTGCTGTACCGTTGGCATGAGAGAATCTAAATGCTTCTTTCACCTGCCCTGTGATCTGTGATTCTCCTATCACCAGTGAATCCAAAGAAGAAACAACTGAAAAAATATGTTCTACTGCCTCTTCATCATCATAACGTTTTGCATTGGTCTTGAGTTCATAGAAATTGAGATCACTCTTTTGGCTCATCAAACCTAAAACTGCATGATAACTTGAAAAATTATCTCTGGTTGCAAGTACAATATCAACACGGTTACATGTAGAAATAACAAAAGCTTCATAAACAAATTCAAAGCCTACCAGCTGGTCAAGTAAAACCTTTTTCTCTTCATCATTGGCAAAGGCCAATTTCTCTCTCATTGCCTGATCACAATTTTTATGCGAAAAACTCACCACTTGATAATACATTAAAAATCCCTGTCTATCATCTCTTGAGCAATATCAGAAAGCACTTCTTCACCATTTTCATTCATCAATTCTACCGCTTCATCGATCAATTCTTTTGCCTGTGCATAACATTTTATAAGTATCTGATGTTCATCCATCTTCTGCATGATCCATGCCTGTTCTTTTTTATGCAATACTTTCGCATGTAAAGAAAGAAGTTTTTTCCGGTCTTCACTCTCCAGAATTTCATAAAGATAAATATACGGCAGTGTCGTTTTCCCTTCAACGAAATCATGCAGTGCCGGTTTGCCCAGCGTCTCACTGTCTGAAGTAATATCAAGAAGGTCATCGATCATTTGAAATGCCAATCCAAGATTCCTGCCGTATGTTAAATAGGCATCCTTTGGTTTACCTGCCAACACAGCTGCTGCACCTGCACTTGCTTCTATAAGTGAGGCTGTCTTCTTGTAGATCATATCGAGATAGATCTCTTTATCTATATTGAATGTTTTGGAAAGTGAAACATCTTTAAGTTCCCCAAGGCTGAGTTGGACAACTGCATTGGAAACGATCTTTGCTACTTCAGGACTGATATTGTTTAATTCCAAAAAACCTTTGGAATAGAGAATATCTCCCAGCATAATAGCTGTTTTATTACCGTAAAGCGCGTTAAGGGAAGGCTTGCTTCGACGTGTATATGCATCATCTATAACATCATCATGCAAAAGACTTGCTGCATGTATCATCTCTACCACTGCTGCTGTTTTCACTACAGAAAGATCTGATCCTGCGATCTTTAAAATAAGTTTTGCCCTAAGCCTTTTCCCATGAGGAAGCTTGGTATAAAGCGTCGAGACCTCTTTATCGTTCAAGTCATTTATGAACTGTTCTATCTTTCTTTCAACGGCACTTAACATTGGCAGATCCCTGTTTTATTCACACTGAGTGACAATACTGCCCACAAGTTCAATAAAAAGAGAGTCGACCCTGTTATCAATATCTTTATCCAATACTGTTGCTTTAATGAGTTTTTCATGCTCTTCGTCAAGCCCTCTTTCCTCAAGCATTTTTTCTGCAACTGCAAATCGTCTGAACATCTTTTCGATCTCCATCTCTACAATATTCTGGTTCGCTGTTCTGGCAATACTGAAATAGTTGGATTTCGGTGTTCCTACAAATGCATCATCTTCATCATCAAATATATTCATTTTTATTTCCTTAGTTTTAAAAGGAGATTATTATAGCCAAATAATTTTAATTTTGCTCTTCATTATTTATATACTCTTCTATAGGCTTCGGCTCCCCCAAATAATATCCTTGGGAATAAGGTATGTCCAGTTCACAGATAATATCATAGATTTCTTTATTGGAAACAAATTCAGCCACAACTTCATATCCGTAAATATCTGCCAGTACTTTAATGGAATTCAACATCATTTTTGTACGCTCCGGATAATAAAGCAGCTCCTGGATAAGTGCTCCGTCGATCTTCAGGATATCTACATCCAGTTTGATCAGATAGATATAATTTGCATATCCGCTTCCAAAGTCATCAATAGCAATTTTAGAACCAAATGTTTTTAACTGCTGAAAGATCATCGCTACCTGGTCATAATCTTTGATTTCATGATCTTCCAATATCTCAAATGTTAATCTATGTGCATTCTGCTTATGTTTAAACAGTTCTTGTGTAATGAGCTTCATCATATCTGCATTATAAAGATCACAAAGATCAATGTTGACCGATATCTTTATATCCGGATACATATGCAGGGTATAAAATACATTTTTAAATACCAGCTTACTCATTTTGATATATTGTGTGGTTTTTTTAATGGTATCCAAAAAATAGTATGGTGCAATCAGCTTTTGAGGATTTTCTTTATCGAGCAATCGTACCAAAGCTTCATATCTAATGATCTGTTGTGTTTTTGTATCAAAAATAGGCTGATATACACAGGTAAGTCGTTCTTCTTCCAATGCTTCTTTAATATAATCCATATTTTTATATTTTACTTCGGTTTTTGAAACATTGTCAATAATACCCAAACCATTCTTTCCGCGGTTTTTGATCTCCAAAAGTTTTTCATCCAAACATCTCTGAATATTCCCTATATGTTCTACATCCTCAGGGATCACCATAGCACTCATGGAAATAGTCAAGGAGATCGTTTCATTGTCGATCAGATAACGTTTCTTTGTCAATCCTTTAAATACCTTTTCTGCCATTTCTTTTACGTCAGCACTGTTTTTTTCCAGAATAATAAAGAACTCACTTCCCCCGGTATGTATGACCCTTGATTCTTTAGGTAAAAGTGAGACCATCTCTTTTGTGAACAATTTCAATATCATATCACCTGTTTCATATCCGTACTTTTCATTCACCAGTTTAAAGGTATCTATGTCTATCATCATGGCATTATACTGATTTACTTTTTTTACATCAAAAAATTCTTTCAGATAAAGCTTGGTATAGGCTGAAGTCAAAGGGTCGATCAACATACTTTTTCTCAGCCTGTGGAAGTTATATGCCAAATAAGCAAAAAAGAAAAAACTTGCAAGCAAAAACAGTTGTATCAGTGTAACTATATATACAATAGGTGAATTAAAGTCATTAAGATAATCCCCGTATTTCTCCGAAAGATCCATTACAAGAAGCGCCTGTGTCTCACCCTCTTTTACAATAGGATAGAGTAAAGAGAGCCAAATCTCTTCAACACCTTCAGATTGTTTAATGATTCGGGGTTTTTTCGTATAATATACATGGTCAAAAAGTTTGCTTTTGGGAAAGAAGATCGTATTGTATTCAACGGGGTCATGCAATGAACCGTCAAGCAAAAAACGATAATGCCCCTTCTCATCCTTATATAAAAGAAAAATATACTGAATTTCTTTTGTCAGGAACGCATGAAGCATTTTATTAAGTGCTTCCCTTTTGTCAGGATGTGCTTCCAAATATGATTTAAAAGTCGTGCTGTTGGTCTCTGACCGGATATAGTTAGTGATCCTCTCAGCATACCGTTCTGTTTTCTCAATCTCTTCATTTTTCAGTTTCTCTGTACTTTTGGCGATCGAAAATTGCAGATAGATTGCAAAAAGGATAAGCAGTCCCATGATCACGAAGATATATTTGTCGGTATACCGATGTTTCATAACTCATCTACCAGAAAATCTTTATACTCCCGGGGAAGGAGAATATGATGTCTATCCAGACGATCTTTAATAAATAACAACTGTGAACGCCCTTTTCTCCAGTAAAAAGCACCGATAATATCATCTGATCTCTTTAAGAACCGATAATCAGTAGCAAATAAAATAGGTTTTTTATATATACTATTCTGTAATATAGGATTCTCTAGAATTGAATAAAGGGTTGATTCATTGGTAATAAGTACAATATCCGCATTTTCAGGTTCATTAATAAGCTGAATTCTTTTAGAAAATGAAAATACTTTCCGATACTCATCATCATCAACATATACTGAAACTATCGCTTTTGGAGACAAAGAAAAGAGCAGTTTATGATACATTTTAAGTGTACTCTCCCTGTCTAATGCATATAAATGCCCATAGAAAAGGATTAAACAAAGGAATATCTTTCTCAAAATGTATACTCCATCTCAAGAGTTATACGTTGGTCAATAGGAGAAACTTCTAAAGGGCTTAACATAGTAGGCGGTACTGTCGTAGGGTCAACTCTAAATAAAGATGATTTTTTAGCTTTACCAAGAAGATTTTGCCCTTTTAGTGTTAAAGTAAAATCTTTATTGATATTCCAAGAAACAGAACTTGTCACATCAAAATAATTTTTCCAATCAAGACTATTTTGATGCCATACAATACCGTTGTAGAAATCAAAGTTTTCATAACTATTTGTAAAACTGATATATCCACTCAGGTCTTCAAGTTTATCTAAATTAAAAATATCTTCATAGTGTGCATAATAAAGTTGTAGATTTACTTTATTATCTATATTAAAATTATAATCATAATTAAAAACTGTAAAGAAATATTTTGTATTTCCTGATGTACCATTGGTATTATTCTGCACAAGACCATCTTCATCTTGCATCATAAGCAGCATTAATCTTAAACGATAATTCTCATTATTATAGGTAACTTCTTGAGTAATACCTGATGTAGTTTGTATTTCTACATCCTGATAGTTTGAAATATCTAAATAACGTACCAAAGGTTCTAAAGCAAACTGTGTACGGTAAAGATAGGTTTTATAACTCCAGTGTTCACTGGTATAAATATACCCTAAACGTAACTGCAAAAGAGAGTCATCTTCTATTCCACCGTTCCGTGAGATATAATTATAAGATACCCCCAGTGTTAAAAGTTCCTGCTCACTAAGTGCATACTGATCTTGAAAGAAAATTGATGCTACCTTTTCAGAAGTAAAAGGAACAATCAAGGCATCTTGTCCATCTCTTTCAAAAGAATCAAGTTTCTTGAATCTTCCTTTAATACCTGCTGTAATATGGTTATTTCCTATTGTTTCCTTATAGGTTAATTCCGCTGTATAAGTACTGTTTTTATACTCTCCATTAAAGGTATTGGACCCAAGGGCATCTGCCCAAAACAAAGGTAATTCATCTGCCTGTATCATATTTGTTTTCAGCCAATCATAGGCAAACTGTGCATGCCAATGCTTAGAGAAATTAATTCTATAATCCATATGTAGATTAAGGTAATCTATTTTTGAAACTAGAGGTGTAGCATCCCAGCTCATCCCGGCAAGGCTATCTGTATTTTTTTTCATTACCTGCAGATGGAATATCTGATCTTCAGTTTTGATATAGGAAAAAAGTTGTGTACGTTCAAAGTCTGCACTTAAAGGAGTGGAAGTTCCGTTATCTATAGTCTCTCTTTTTGCATCCGTATGAGAAAAGTTAACCATATAGGCAAAATCTTCTTTTTGCTCTCCGTAGCTGATACTTTGGGAGTTATACCCTCTGCTACCCTGAATGAGGTCTACTTTTCCACCACTATCCCGTTTAGGATCTTTTGAATAGAGAAAAATTGTGAGATAAGCAGGCTCCACTGCTGTCTCAAAAGAAGGGATAGCATAATAAAATTCTATATGGTCCACAAAATCTATATTTACATCGCCATAGAGTACCACCCCACTTCCCATCCATCCCTGAGTGATCTCTACACCATCTACATACAGGCGGATAAAATTACTTCTATAAGATTCAAATGTTCCAGAAGTCAGAGGATCAGGAAGCCCATATCTGTTTTCATGATAATAAATAACCGGTGTAGTTTTAAAAACATCTTTCAATGTTTTCGCATGCATTTTTTCCAGTCTTTCTCTGGTAAAAAGTACTAAATGACCTTTATTTTCATCAATGGTTTTTTGACTTAAATCATTTTTTTGATTATACTCTTCTAGTATGCGGTCAACACTCTCTGCATAAAGCACAACTTGAGAAAACAAACATAAAAAAATTAAGCTCCTTTGTATTATCTTTCGCCCACCTATATATTCCATAACTTCATCCATTTTATAAAATTCCTATTTAATTATATCCTATTTTTATAAGAAATATTATTACCTTTTTAGTAAACTATAATAAAAAGCACTCTATACTCTACAAAACAAAATAATTATTAAATAGGGGTTGCCTAATATGCCCGAAAACGAAGTTATTCATCTTTTAACAAAAGAATATGCTCTGATCCTTGCTACAACCAAAGAGGACTTCCAAGCTGTAAAAGAATTAAGAAGTGATGTTATTTCTCACAACTATCCAGAACTTAAAGAAATTAAACCATATCTTTTTAGTCAAGATGATGAGCAATCCTTTATTTATCTTTTGCAACATAGAGCAACAAAAAAAAATATTGGTTCAGTAAGAGTCTTTTTTCTAAACAAACATACACCTATACAACAGATACCCATGGAAAAAGATTTTCATATTAAAAATATTAAACACCTCTCAGAGAATATACCTATTTGTGAAATTTCCAGAGGTGCTCTTATTCAAGATATACCAAATTATAAACATTTTTCCAGACTAAAGTTACGAACAATGTTAACTTATGGACTTATGGTAGCAACGCGTATTAATTTTATTCTCTATGCATATTCTATAGTTTTTTCTATCATGGAATCTTCTTTACACCGTATTCTTAAAAGACAAGGTGTCAACTTTGAACAAATAGGTGAACCTATCAACTATTATGGATTAAGAATCCCCTATGCCATAAAAAGAAAAAAACTTTTAAATGATACAGAGGATACAATGGGAAAGATCACAAGATACTACCTCAAAGAACTCTGTAAAAACCCAAAACCCTTTTGGCAATTCATAGACAACAACCCTTACCTGGAGCGTTCAGATATCCAGTTAGATAGAATTTGCCAACTTTTTGAAGAATATGGAGATGATGTAGCGCTGTCACTTTTAATGGGCGAAAAAGAAGTAAGCAAAGAGGCTTAAAAGTATCCCCAATAGATAGTTGCCTCCGCGGGTCGCTTTGGTTCCGTAGCTACAAACGTGAAGCAGTTCACGTTTCCTTAACGCTTTTGCCTCCGCGGGTCGCTTCGCTCCACCGCTCTGGTTCCGTAGCTACAAACGTGAAGCAGTTCACGTTTCCTTAACGCTTTTGCCTCCGCGGGTCGCTTCGCTCCACCGCTCTGGTTCCGTAGCTACAAACGTGAAGCAGTTCACGTTTCCTTAACGCTTTTGCCTCCGCGGGTCGCTTCGCTCCACCGCTCTGGTTCCGTAGCTACAAACGTGAAGCAGTTCACGTTTCCTTAACGCTACTCACCTTATAGATCACGGTGTACATTAGGGGTACATAATAAAGATTTAGTACCGTAGCCCATGCAATACCAAATCCAAGTGAGATCGCCATAGGCTGGATAATGAGTGCTTGTCCGCTTGCAAAAAACATCAGGGTCAACAACCCCAGGACAGTGGTAACGGAAGTAAGCAGGATCGGTCTCAGTCTCATGCCTGCTTTTTCCAGCACTTCATCATAATCCTTGCTCCCTTTAATAAAATCAAGCATGATCAATCCGTCATTAACTACCACTCCGGCAAGCCCTATAATACCCATCACTCCGGGCATGGTTAAATTGATACCCAAAAGATACGTTCCGACCAGAGCACCTACAATTGAAAGAGGGATGGTAGAGATGATGATCAGAGGCAGGACCAAAGAGTTGAACATCCATACCAATGAAATAAAGATGAGGAAAATAGCGATCAATGCCGCTTGACTCATCTCCCTTTTCATCTGTTTGTTCTCTTTCTCTTCTCCTTTGATGATGACTTTGATCCCCTCATCTTCCAATTTTTGAAGCAGAGGTCTTATCTGTTCCATTACTTCAGTAGCCAAAACTGTTTTGCTGTCTACTCTTGCCGTTACAGACCGTACTCTCTCACTGTCTTCTTTAAATATCTTTACAAAACTTTTTTGATAGTTGAAATCACAAATATCTCCCAACCTTACAAAGTACTGCTTATCAGGTGTAGAGATCCTGATGGACTTCATTTTGATATTGTGATCTTTATTGGGATCTTCTATACGTATACGGACCAGACCGGTATCATTGAACATTTTTCCATATTCACTTTTAAGAAAAGATCCCTTTAGCACAGAAGTGACATATGCTTCGGTAAATCCCAATGCCTGACCGTATTCATTGACACGAAGTTTAAGCTCTTGCACACCTTCCTGGGCATTATCGGCGATATCATGTACCCCATTGATCCTGGAAAGTGCCTTTTTCAGAGCCTCCAAAGCCTCCATGATCTTCTGTGTATCAGAGGTACTCAACCCTATCTCGATATCATGTCCTACAATACCTGTCTGTTGTACAAAAAGATTGATCTCCCTGAAGAGCAGATCACCACTTTCTACTTTAACATTCTTAAATTTTTCTACGACATCTTTCTGCACCTCTTTGACGATCTCCTGCGCTTTCTTTTTCCGAACCATATCACTGTCATCATACTCCAGAGAAAAAACAGGATTGATATAGGTATCAAAAAAGTTTTCCGGTGCTTTTTCATGAAGATTCACAAAGATCTGAAAAAGATTGCTGCCTGTTTCAAAACTTTGATCCGGGTTGAACATCATTCCGATCACAGAGGTGACTGAAGCTACTTCACTCTCTTCCAGACTTGCCAACAGCTTTTCTTCTATCTGTGTCACTGCTTTTTCTGTATCTTCAAGTTTATAATTGATATCTACTTTACCATTGAGATATATTTGTGTTGTATCGAACTCCGGAAAAAGCTGAAACTTGGTGATCTTTGCCATACCAAATGTTGCCAGGATGATAAAAAGTACCATAAAGAATAAAGAGAGTTTCTTTCTCTGCAATAATCTTCCGAGTATCTTTTCATAAATATGATCTACTTTCAACCAGAAATCACTTCTGCTATGCTCCTTGTCCACATCTCCTCTTGTATAGAACTCTTTCGAGTGCAGGGGAAGAAAGTAAAATGCTTCAAAAAGGGAACTGAGCAGAAGAATGGTGATCATCACCGGCAGAACTTTCATGAACATACCCATCTCTCCACTCATGATCAACAGAGGCAGAAAGGCAAAAACCGTTGTCAGTGTTGCTGTCATGACCGCAGGGAACATTTCTACCGAACCATCTATTGCTGCTTCTCTGGGAGATTTGCCCATTTCCATATGTCTGAAAATATTTTCTGCCACAACGATCGCTTCATCCACCAGCATACCCAAAGCGATCAAAGCTCCAAGAAGTGTCAGCATATTGAGACTATACCCCATCTGGTCCGCACCTATGATCGTGATCATGAAACTGGCCGGTATCCCTATGGCTACCACCAATGCGATCTTATAGTTCACACTCATAAAAAGTGCTAAAAAGACCAGTATCAATCCAAAGAGAATATTGGAAGAGACCAGGTTCAGTCTGTTTTTGATCCATACAGAAGTATCGGTGTATGCTTCAAACTCCACATCCTTGTACTGTTTGCCGAATTCCACAAGCATTGCTTTGATCTCTTTACTCAAAGCGATCGCATTTCCCTCTTTGGTTTTATTGATATTGATAGAAATATTTTTCTTTCCGTTAAAATGAGAGATCTCATTTTGTTCACTCAGCCCAAAATTCACCGTTGCGATATCACCCAACCGTACTCTTTTACCTGCGACGGTAATAAGGGTCTCTTCCATTTTTTCAGCACTCTTCTCTCCATTGATCGTAGAGATATACAGGTGACTCCCTTTTTTCTCTATCGTTCCTATAGGGAAAATAGAACTTAAAGCACTTATAGCTCCATAGACTGCATCTTTAGGCAAAGCATATGCATGAAGCTTCTCTTCATCTATCTTGATCAAAACTTCATCATCTGCATCACCGCGTATCGTAATACCGCTAAGGTCTTTGTAGGTACTCAATCTGCTTTTAAGATCTTCCGCAATATCCAACAATGCTTTATTCGGCAGATCAGCAGAGATCGCAACAAGCAATAAAGGAAAATCATGGATCGATATCTTGGCAACAGGTTCGTTCATATCTGCAGGAAGATCCCGTCTGGTATTGGATAAAATATCTTTAACATCTCCAAGAACAAGCTGATTGTCGCTTCCGGGTTTGATATCTGCTTTGATATAAAAAGAACCGTTTTGTATTATGGTATCGATATTTTCTATTTCACTGACACTTTTCATATCGTCTTCAATACTTTTGACCACCATTTTATCCAGTACATCTGCACTGGCACCCGGATAACCGCCGGTTACTGTGATCTGGTCAAGTTCCGAAGGAGGAAATATCTCTTTGGGGATATTCTGATAAGAAAATATGGAAAGCAGTAACATAAAGACCAATAGAATATGGTTGATAATGGGCTTATCTATGGCAAAGGTAATAAATTTTCTGATCATTCATCCTCCATATCATTAATAACAAATATCGTATCTGTGACCCTGTTCTTGAATTTCAGTGCTTCCACATTTTGTTGCAATATCACTTTTTCCGCTTTAAGGGCTTCTACTTCTCTTTGCATTTTATTGACTTTTTTACTTTCATAATAGATCTGGTTACTCAAATAGATTTTGATCATTGTCAGTATCAGGACAATGGTTACAGACATAAGAATCACACTTATCATACTGAAAGTAATACCGTTCGGATTTGATTTTTTCTTTTTAGCTGTCACTTTTAAACCTGAAACTTCTCAATTTGGCAGACCTGCTTCTAGGATTGATTTTCAGTTCCTCTTTTGATGCAGTAATAGGTTTGCGGGAAAGCGCTTTACCCAGTGCATGGTTTTTACCACAGGTACATCGCATTGCCTGCGGATCACAAATGCACGCTGTACTCCACTTCTTAAAACGGTTCTTTACCAAACGGTCTTCCAATGAATGAAAAGTAATGAGTGAAACCACTTCACCTTTATAGTGTTTTGCTTCTATAGCATCAAGAAGCCCTTCTATCTCACCCAGTTCATTGTTCACTTCTATACGAATGGCCTGGAACATCAGAGTTGCAGGGTGTATCTTGCCGCCGGAGGGGATCACTTCTTTGGCTATTTCACTTAATGCTTTTGCACTCTTTATCGGTGCTTTGGCTCTCGCCTCGACAACTGCAGCAGCCAATTTACGATAAGAACGTACTTCACCATAGGTATCAAAGATATATTCCAATTTTTCTTTAGGATATTCATTGACTACTTCATAGGCACTCAAAGGGGCAGAGGTATCCATACGCATATCCAGAGTTTCAGAACTGAAAGAGAATCCACGCTCTTTTTTGTCAAGCTGTAAAGAAGAGACACCGAAATCAGCCAGCAGTGCAGTAACAGGTGCCTCTTTTAATATAGGAAGAACGCTTGCAAATGTACCTTTGTAAAGTCTACTTCTATCACTGAAAGATTCCAGTCGTTTTTTTGAAAATGCCAAAGCCTCATCATCCCGGTCTATTCCAATATGTTTCAGGTGTGTATACCGTACCAGGATCTCAGAACTGTGTCCGGCATACCCAAGTGTACAATCTACAAAATATCCCTCAGGGACATCTTTAAAACTTTCTAACACTTCATCCAACAATACCGGTATATGAGGAGTTTCCACATGTTTCCTTTCTTTACAAAAGCGTTGTGAAGCATGTATGTATACATTGTTTCACGCTTTACTCTGCACGATTCACTCTTTTTTAGTGCTATAATACCAAAATTAGATGAAAAAGGCTCTTTTTATGGATAAACATCTCATTGATGACATCAAGCATGTTTCCCTCTCTCTATTCAACAAAAACTTCTTTGGCGTCTACCATGGTTCTATCTCTGCCAGAGTATCTGCCAGCGGATTCATCATTAACTCCAAAGACACTATTCTGGATGAACTGACGGAAGCCTCCCTGATAAGGCTTGATTGTAAAAAGAAAGACTACAGATGGGGTGAGGCAAATGCAGATGCTTTTATACACGAACACATTTACGAAACCATCCCGAATGCAAAATATGTCTGCTTTACTATGCCGCCATATGCCACTGCATATTCTCTAAAGCATGGCAAAGTATCCCCTCAGGACTATCATGGGAAAAAAGTATTGGGAGAGATCATTGTCTATGACCCGAAAAATATAGATGACTGGCTGGAACGCGCCCCGTATGAAATCCCCCTGTTTTTCCAAAAACATGATACACATCTCCTCCTTATCAAAGGATATGGACTCATTTCCTATGACAGAGATATTACTGAAATGGCAAAAAAAGTTTCTATTTTGGAAAATTCATGCAGACTGCTGGCATTGTCTGCAAATTTGTAAACACTCTTGTAAAGCATAGTTTTGTTATACTTTTTCACTATAGTTTAGGATAAGTGTATGAATCAAACAAAAAAACGTTTAAGCATTATTAAACTTGCTATCTCTATTACAGATATTGAAACGATACAACTTCAGATATTAAAACTGAGTGCACTTAAAACGGATGATAAGATCCAGGAGATCATTGCCGGACTCCGTGCAGAGAATTATGCACAGACACAGGCACTTATCACTACTTATATCGAAACACCTAACGAAGAGATACTGCAAAGAACTTCTCAGGCGGAAAAACAGCTTAAGGAAGAAGAAGAAAAAACTCTCATTGAAGAATTTGATCTCTTTGTAACAACACCTGAGACATCAGAAGAAGAGAAAGAACTATTTGATTTTACATTATTGGAAGATGAAGATAAAAAAGATGAAGATATTTCCATAAAGAAGCCTCAGAGTATTGATTTTGATACATTGCTGAATATTGAAGCTGACAATGTTCTGTCTGACAATATAGACATTAATATCGGATATACCCCGAAAGATACCTTTTTTGATGAACCTGGCCCCTATGAAGAAGAACTGGAAAAGAATCCTATAGATACATCACTGATACCTAAGGATACCTTTTTTGATATAGACGAAGATCTGAAAGAAGAGAGAGATGATAGACAAAAAGGGGGAAACGAACCTATTGTCTTTCAAGAAGAAACTGTATTTTTCCATGAAGAAGGCTTTAGTGAAACTATAAAGAAAGAGCCTTTTTCTGTCCAAGTTGAAAAAAATACCGTATCATCCTATAAAGCCATCACATACATAGATCAGAAATTCAAAAATATACATACCCAATATCCTCCTCTCGAAGAGAGGGATGAACACTTCTCCTCTGTCAATGCCTGGTTATTGCAGATCAGCAATGAAGGATATAATGATCGTGAAATAGAAGAGATGATTGAGCATATTGAAACATTGAGAGAAACAGATCAAAGAGCAGAAGCCGCACAGTTACTTCTGATCTCGGGAGCAACAGAATCCAAATTTGCACAATTCATGTTGGCAAGGGAACTTTTCAGAGGTGAACTCCTTCAAAAAAACCTTCCTGAAGCATTTACACTCATCAATCGTTTAGCTATGGATCACGACTTCCCCGAAGCGATCTGTGACCTGGCTCAGTTTTATGAACATGGCATCGGTATCGGCAAAGACAGGGAAAAAGCCGAAGTACTTTACAAAGAGGCTATGGATCTTGGTATCCAAAGAGCTGCAACCCATTATAAAAGATTACAAAAGACCAACAAAGGACTTTTTTCATTCCTCAAACGATAATTTTCTCGTAGGCCGGAGTGCCCTCACCCCGACTTCTAAATTCAATATCAAATCAAAAATAAACTTTTTTCTCATCAACATTTTTATGTCGGGGTCAGAAGACCCCGACAAAAATACTCAATCAGTCAACAGTTGCCTAATTCCTTCATACGCAACTTCCATCATCCTGTCTATCTCTTCATGGGTAATGATATAAGGTGGCATAAAGTAGATCACATTCCCCAGTGGCCGAAGTAAAACTCCCTGAGTTAAAGCATATTCATAGATGCGTAAACCTATACGCTCCGTAGCTTCATACCCTTTGAGCTCCACTGCAGCCACCATCCCCTGTTGTCTTATCTCTTTTACATTGGCAAGCAGTGAGAACTTTTCCAGTTTTTCTTTGATATACATACGTTTTTTCTCATTTTCACCCAGTATATCATTCTGTTCAAATATCTCCAAAGTAGCCAAAGCAGCACTGCAGGCTAAAGGATTTCCTGTATAGCTGTGAGAATGCAAAAACGCTTTATACTCACTATAGTCACAGTAAAAAGCATTGTAAACTTCATCTGTTGTCATCACTACAGAAAGCGGCAGATATCCTCCTGTGATACCTTTGGAAAGCGTCATGAAGTCCGGTGAGATATCTGCATGTTCACAAGCGAACATTTTTCCTGTACGTCCGAAACCTGTCATGATCTCATCTGCAATAAGATGTACATCATATTTTTGTGTCAATACTCTTGCTCCGACAAGATAGGAAGCATGATACATATGCATTCCCCCTGCTCCCTGAATAAGGGGTTCCAGTATCAATGCCGCTATTTCATCCGCTTTCTTCTGTAAGAGTTCTTCAAGACTTTTTAATGCCTTTTCCGCTGCTGATTCACTCTGATCTTCAGGTACAGGTACTTGCATATTGGCTATAAGCAGCGGTTCATAGGTCTCTTTGTAGAGTGCTACATCCCCAACTGAAAGTGCACCTATGGTCTCACCATGATAAGAATTCGTCAAAGAGAGAAAAAGAGGTTTACGCTTCCCGCGATTGAGATGATAATGGTAGCTCATTTTCAATGCAGCTTCTACTGCACTTGAACCATTATCAACATAAAATACCTTCGCTAATGCTTCAGGAGTGATATTCACAAGTTTATGTGCCAACTCTATTGCCGGTTCATGTGTGAATCCTGCCAAAAGCACATGCTCCAAGGTATCAAGCTGGGCTTTGATCCTTTTATTTATCTTCTCATTGGCATGCCCGAAAAGATTCACCCACCAGGAGCTCACCGCATCGATGTAACTATTACCTTCAAAATCATAAAGATAGACACCTTTTCCCGATTTGATAGGTACGAGAGGCAGTGTTTCATGATCTTTCATTTGTGTACACGGATGCCATATGACCTCAAGGTCACGCTGCATCATTTCACTGTTTTTATTAATCATCTTGTTTCCATATTTAGAACCCTGAACGATAAGGTTATTTAGATAGAATATTGTACAAATTTTTCGATTGAAGGTAGATGAAGTATGATTAGTTGGATGCAAAAACACAATAAATATCTGGTATGGACCATCTGGGTAGCAACCATCGCATTTATAGGTGCAGGTTTTGTAGGATGGGGAAGCTATGACTTCGGTTCCAAAGCAGGAAATGTTGCAAAAGTAGGTAATATTGAGATCAAACAGTCTAAACTCAATATGGTTTACAGCAATATATACAACCAATATAATGAAATGATGCAAGGCAAACTTGATGACAAGAAAGCCAAAGAGATGGGTCTTGTCAAACAGGCATTTGCAACACTTGCCACACAGGCAAAAATACTGAACTTCGCACAAGATATCGGTATTGTTGTTTCAGATAAAGAAGTAGCCGATATGCTTGAATCGATCAAAGGCTTCCAAAAAGACGGTGTCTTCAATAAGAAGATATACGAAGGCTACCTTAAAAGCCAAAGACTCAAAGCAAAAGTTTTTGAAGCAACACTGAGAGACGAACTTACTATCAATAAAACACTTGCATTACTGCAAACTGAAAGTTTGCCTCTTGAAGAAGAAGCTCTCTCTGCAGCAATGAATGCAGCGGACAAACTTTTATACAAGGTATTGACACCTTCCGATATCAACCTGACCATAGATGAAAGTAAACTGAAAGCCTATTGGGAATCACAAAAAGAAAATTTTATGACAAAAAAGACATATACACTTTCCGTTCTCTGGACACCAAGCAGTGATACAGCCATTACTGATGAGGAACTGAAGACTTTTTATGAAACAAATTCATTCAACTATACTGATGCAGAGGGGAAACAACTTCTTTTTGATGCAGCCAAAGAGCAGGCAGCCAAAGATCTAAAACTTAAGAAAACAAAAAAGAGTGCCCAGAAGAACTATATTGCTTTTAAAAAAGGCAAGATAGAAAGTTCTGAGAATATTACTCTTCCTGTCGGTGACCTTAAGCTAAGTCAAGCGCTTTGGGATGAGATACAGCAAAAGAACTCCGGTGACATACTTAAACCGAAAGTTGTCGGCGATCGATATGCTACCGTAAAGATCATCAGTATTCAGCAGCCTGAGATTATGAGTTTTGAAAAGGCGAAAGAAGCAGTAACGGAACGCTATGCTGTCCAGGCAAAGAAAGAGGCTCTTTTGTCACTTGCGGAGTCAACACTTGAAAACCTGAAAGAAAGGAATGCAACAGTATCAGACTTTGTTACTTTAGAGCAACGTGACAAGCTAAAACCATTAAATTCCCAAGAAAGTTTACAATTTTTACAAAAACTCTTTACATCATCAAAAGAAAAAGGTATTATTAGTGTAGCAAATAAAGTAGTAGTGTATGATATTATGGAACAGAAACTTCTGCCAATGGATGCTAACAAAACAGATTTTGTAAAAGAAACAGTCAATCAAATGAAAAAAAGAACATTTGAAACCAACTTCATAAAGATGTTAGATAAAAAGTATCCTACAGAAGTTTATATGGGAGGACTTGTAAATTGAGTGAAACAATTTTAGCTATAGATATCGGTTCCACTAAAATATGCGCACTCATAGCTGAAATTGAAGACGGAAAAGTCCAGATACAGGGTCATGGCATTACCAAATCCCAGGGAATCAAAAAAGGTGCCATTACCAACATTGAACTTGCTTCAAAATCTATCAAAAAAGCTATCAATGATGCAAAACGTATCTCTGGCAGCAATATCACTTCAGCAACTGTTTCTATCTCCAATGCATATGCAAAAAGTCTGAATTCAACGGGTATTGTCAATATACCGCATAAAGATATCTCCATCAAAGAGATCAACAGGGTGATGCAAACAGCACTTTATAATGCAAATGTACCTAATGAATATGAAGTTATCCATGTACTTCCTTATAACTTCAGAGTAGATGACCAGGACTTCATTGAAGATCCCTTCGGTATGAATGCAAGCCGTATGGAAGTGGATGTCAATATCATCATGACACAAAAATCAAATCTTTCAAATCTTAAAAAAGCTGTTCGTTCTGCCGGTGTAGAGATAGACGGTATCGTACTTAGCGGTTATGCTTCCGCTATCGCAACAATGGATGAAGATGAAAAAGAACTTGGTGTAGCAGTCATTGACCTGGGTGGACAGACCAGTAATCTTGTCATCCATACCGGCAACTCTATCAGATATAATGATTTCCTCGGTGTCGGATCAAACCATATCACCAATGATCTTTCCATGGCACTGCATACTCCACTGCAGATCGCAGAAAATGTAAAAATACGCCACGGCAACCTTATAGAAACCAGCAATGAGGTCATAGAACTCCCTATTATCGGAGATGAAGAGAACCGCAACGGTGTTTCACTGGAGATAGTACACAGTGTTATCTTCTCCCGTGTCGAAGAAGCATTGATGATCCTGGCAAAATCTCTTGAAAAATCTGCACTGAAAGAACAGATAGGTGCAGGCATCATCCTTACCGGGGGGATGACGAAATTGAAAGGCATTAGAGAATTGGCCCAATCTATTTTTCCAGGTATGCCTGTACGTATAGCCCAGTCAAATAAGATCGGCGGTCTTTTCGATGAGCTTAAAGATCCTGCATTTTCTACAGTGATAGGATTGCTTCTTTACAAAGCCGGTGAACATACACAATATGAGATCAATTTCCAACAGGAGCTGTTACACTCTAAAACAGAGTATGAAGACAACCTCAATGATATAAAAATAGGAAATACGGTCAATGAGGTGGAAGAGAGTAAAAAGCCAAAAGAAGAGAAGAACGTCAAAAGCGGATCTGATGAACTTTCATCAATTTCATTTGATGATCTTCCCGATATCGGAAATGAGAACAGTAACCCGTTTAAAAAGTTTGCAAACTGGGCAAAGCAGCTTTTTTAAACAGGAAGCCTATTTAAATACATCAAAAAAAGGGGGAAAACATGGAAGAGTTTGAAATCGACATTGTCGAAACAAAATGTCATACAAATGGTGCAAAGATCAAAGCGATCGGTGTAGGTGGCGGTGGTGGTAACATGATCAACCACATGATAAATGAGGGGATCAACAGTATTGATCTGATCGTTGCCAATACTGATTCACAGGCATTGGAATCATCGCTTGCACCATACAAAATGCAACTGGGTATCAATGCGACAAGAGGTCTTGGAGCAGGTATGGTCCCTGAAAAGGGCAGAGAAGCTGCTCTGGAGAGTTTTGAAGACATCAAATCCATGCTTGAAGGTTCCGATATCGTATTTATCTCTGCCGGCCTTGGCGGGGGGACAGGTACAGGTGCAGCACCTATTATTGCACAAGCAGCCAAAGAAGTAGGTGCTTTGACTGTTTCCATCGTAACCAGTCCTTTTAAATTTGAAGGTCGTAAAAGAACGAAGCTTGCTAAAGAAGGTTTGGAAGAGCTCAAAAGAGAAAGTGACTCCATCATTGTCGTTCCAAATGAGAAACTCCTTTCTATCGTTGAGAAAAACCTTGGTATCAAAGAGAGTTTCAGAATGGTAGATGACATTCTTGCACAGGCTGTCGGCGGTATCTCAAAAGTCATTCTTTCCCACGGGGAAAATGATATCAACCTTGACTTTGCCGATGTAAAAACCGTTATGGGTCACAGAGGTCTTGCTCTTATGGGTGCAGGATACAGTACCGGTACCAATGCAGCATACGATGCGGCAAAAGCAGCGATTGAATCACCGCTTCTTGACAATATTTCTATTGACGGTGCAATGGGTGTACTAGTACACTTTGATATTCACCCTGATTATCCTATTATGGAGATCGGTGAAGCCATGAGCATTGTTGAAGAGAGTGCGGATGAAGATGCATCTGTTATCTTTGGAACGACAACAAATCCAGATATGGATATAGATGAAGTGAAGATCACTATCGTTGCCACCGGGTTTGAAGACCATAATGCTATTTCTGAACCCATAGTCAAAAAGCAGGAATCACTTTTAGGCAGTACAAATACAACCAATATCAATACGATAAGATCTGCAAATAAAATGGTTGTAGGTGGATATAACGGTGATAATGAAGACATTTTGGATGTTCCTACATTCCTTAGAAAACAAATGGACTAAATAAACCTTTTCTATGATTTAAACAGAGAAACGCTTCCTTCTCTGTTTTCCCCTATCTTTAAATAACTTTCCTCCCTTACTATTAACCATTTTTTGCTATGATTACTCAAATTTTTGTTTAGGAAACAACGATGAAATATATTAAAAAATTCTCAACTATAGCTACTGCTACTGGACTTGGGGCACTACTTGCTACAGGTATAACCGGGTGTACAGGCAATAGTCAGCAACAGCAAGAAGAAGCACAAGCAAAAGGTGCTTTTGTCATCATTGAAGAGACAACACCTGGCAGATACCAGATCAAAGATGAATTTCCGGCTGATGAAACACGTATCGTACTTAAAAAGCTGGATGGGACAGAAAAAGTACTTACCAAACCTGAACTGGATGCTCTCATTAAAGAAGAAGCAGCCAAAATAGACAACGGTACTTCCAACCTCACAAAAGAACAGAATGCACAAGTATCTCAACAAGGAGGTATGGGTTTAGGTGAGACTATTCTGGCAAGTGCTGCCGGCTATATGCTGGGAGCATGGATAGGAAGTAAGCTTTTTGGAAACCAGAACTATCAGAACAACCGTAAAGCCGGATATAAATCTCCATCCACCTACACCAAAAGCAAGAACAGTTTCAATAAAGCAAGAACAGGCAGCAGTACTAAAAGAAGCGGTTTCTTCGGCGGAAAGAAAAGTACTTCAAGAAGCGGTGGCTTCTTTGGTGGTTAACAGATGATGACCTTACAAAAAACAACCCCTCTTGATACAAATTATCTGGAATCTTTAGGTTTTGTGTGGCATACAGACAGCGATGAGACAAGCTATATCTCAGATGAACTTGTTGTCATCTCTGAATCTGAAGCAGAAGCATACTATGAAGCGACCAATGAACTCTATGATATGTATGTTGAAGCAGCAGAATATGTAATAGTAAACAATCTATTCCATGAAATGGGCATCCCTTTTAATCTCGTAGATGCCATCAAAAAGTCATGGGAAAATGATGTCCATTGGCACCTCTATGGACGTTTTGACCTTGCTGGAGGTATCGATGGCAAGCCCATTAAACTTTTGGAGTTTAACGCTGACACACCGACAGCACTTTTTGAGACAGCTGTCATTCAGTGGGCGATGCTTAAACAGAACAACTTAGAAGAAGAGAGTCAGTTCAACTCTCTATACGAAGCTCTTATTGACAATTTCAAAAGACTTGTCACCCTTGAACAGGATGTCTCTGCTTTTGAAGAACGCTATGATGGCTGGAAATTCTTATTTACCTCTATACGTGGAAATTCAGAAGAGGAAAATACAGTCAGACTACTACAACATATCGCAACCGAAGCAGGATTTGAAACCGAGTTCGCGTATATCGATGATATAGAGTTTTCCACTGAAGAGGGCATCAGTTATAATGATGAGACGTATGAACTTTGGTTTAAACTCATACCTTGGGAAGACATAGCCCTGGAAGAGTCTGACTTGGCTATGTTGCTGACCAATATCATCAAAAACCAAAAAGCCATCATCTTCAATCCAGCCTACACCCTGCTCTTTCAAAGTAAAGGCTTACTCAAAATCCTATGGGACTTATATCCAAACCATCCTCTTCTACTCGAAACTTCTTTTGAACCGTTAGAGGGGCAAAAACAAGTCAAGAAACCTGTATTTGGCAGAGAAGGGGGAAGTATAAGTATCTTAGATGAAGATGCTAATGAGTTAGAAAACATAGCCGGTGACTACGACAGCCATAAAATGGTTTACCAAGCTTACACAGAGCTACCAACAGATAAACAAGGCAACAGCTATCAGGCAGGTATTTTTTATGCCTATGAAGCCTGTGGACTCGGGTTTAGAAAAGGTGGAAAGATATTGGATAATATGTCTAAGTTTGTGGGACATGTTGTTAGATAAAGAATCATAACTGTTCCACTCTTGTTCCATATCTCCCGATATGGAACATACACCACATTTAAATAATAAAATCACTGTCAATTCGTTATAATATTGTATATGCATTCCCACGCAAAGAGACTGTGAAAGAACTAGGTACCCCGGAAGTGAAGGCTTCAGCCTCACCCAAATATTTGCATATTTTTAGGTTATTTTGACAGAAAAAGCAATATTTTCCATTAAATACAAACTTTTTTAGACAAAAAAGCTTTTTGGTGGGACTGAAGTCTCCACTTCCATGAGTTCTTTCACAGTCTCAAAGCATGGGAACGAAAGTTTCTCCTACGGTTCCATAGCCGCATCACACTCCACCTGTACAATCTCCACCTCATCCAGATCTATCCGGGCAGCAGTTAGTGAACCACCCCATAAGCACCCTGTATCCAAAGCCAGGACATGTTCATCTTGATAAAATCCAAGTGTTGACCAGTGTCCGAAGATGATCTTTAGGTCTATCTCTTTTCGGTTCTCACACTCGAACCAGGGCTTTAAGCCTTTGGCTCTAAGGGTATCCGTTGGTGCACCTTTTTGATCAAAATCTAAACGATGATCTTTGTAGCAGTAACGCATGCGTGTAAAAGAACTTACAATATAACGGTCGATGTCTATCTTGCTAGAGCCTCTGTTGAAACGGTTTTCTCCGATCCTGAACATCTTTTCAAGCCATATATCTGCATGGTCACTTTGCAGTTTTTCCTCTACTCTCCTTGCATAACGGATCGCCATTCCCAGGTCAAACTCCGGAGAGATCCCTGCATGTGCCATACAATATCCCAGTGTATAGTCCACATGCAGGAATTTTTGCTTCCTAAGCCATTCTATAAGCTCTTTTGCTCTAGGTGACTGAAGTATAGGATCTATGGTCGGATTGCTCTTTTTGATACCGTAATAGGCCGCTATAAGCGTAATATCATGATTTCCAAGAACGATCTCCACATTCTCTTTAATACTATATAGATACTCAAGTACTTCAAGAGAATTCTCACCTCGATTGACCAGATCACCTGCCAACCACAACCTGTCTTTTACTACATCAAAATCGATCTTTGCAAGCAACTGTTGCAACGCATCATTGCACCCCTGTATATCACCTATAGCCCAAACTGCCATTATCTGTCCAACCTTGCCTTATACTGAATACACTTCTCTTCAAAATTCATTTTAGCATAAGCAGATGAAGGTGAAGGCAGGTAGACAGTCTCGGTCTCCAAGTCTGAAAAATGTGTTTTAAATAATGCTTCGGCTTTTTTACCTGTAAATGCCAATTTTTTGATACTGGGATGTGCTTTCAAAAATGTTTCAATATCATTAACCTCTTCCTCTTCCAATGCACTGTCCAGAGAGTTGTTGCGACTACACTCTTTAACCATATCCCACAGACCGAATTTACACTCTTTCAGTAACCATAATTTTTGATCACGATTGTTAACAGGATAACCTGTTATTGCTTCAAGAATTTTCCAGAATTGATTGCGTGGGTGAGCATAATAGAAGTTCTTTTCAAAAGATTGAATACTTGGAAAAGAACCTAATATAAGTATTTCTGTATCTTTATAAACGATTGGTTGAAATGGATGCTCCAAAATTTCACTACTCATATACCCCTCCATCAATCACACAAAGTGTGCTTCTGTCACTGTGAACACCCTTGAAAGCGAAGCGATTTGAGAGCAGTGACGATTTTTTTGTTTCGTTTTTTTCTAAAAAAAATGAAAGAAGAACAACAGCACAAGTAAAATAAAAGGAAATTTGAAAAAACATAATAATCCTATTTACAAGCCTTACGCATATTTTGCACAATCAATACTAAAAGTGCAAAAGAAAATATCTTAAAATTGATCTCACTGCCTTTATGCGTATTGATAAATGCTTCACTCTGTGTCATAGCCTCACCTGCCATTTGCATCGTAAGAATATCAGGGATATAGTACTGTGAAAAAAGCAAGCCTGTTGCAAATACAAAAAATGTAGCTACCTGTGTAATGGTATCTCTCTCAAACTTTTTATATTTATATCCTTCATACAGTGCTATAGCAACAAGGACTACATTCACAAGATAAGAAAGTTTTACAAAATTCTGCGTCATAATAAGTCCTTCCTGATAATGACTCAACACTTCACTTCCTAACCAATTCTCCGTATGAAACGTCACAGGTGCTACCACAATACCGGCAAATAACCCTGCACCCAGTGTTGCTCCCAGAAGTATAAGATATGCGATCGTTACTATTCTAAAATTTTTCTTCATTTTTATTTTCCTTCTTGTATATCATGGTCGGCTAAAGCCAACCCTACGTAAATTGAATTACAAAACCTCTATCAAATCCTGCTAAATCTTTATAAAATTCAATGGATTCTACCCCAATTTCATTAACAAATTCTGAAATTGGCTCTTTCTGGTCATAGCCCATCTCACAAGCCAACCACTTAATACCTCTGTTTTTGACATCTAAAATGATCTGCTTTAAGAGTTCATCTCCAACCCTACCTCCAAAAAGAGCCTCTTTAGGTTCATAGTCAATCACATTAGACTCAAGCAGACAATTTTCTGCAATATATGGTGGATTTGAGATCACCAGTTCAACAGGCTTGTCTACCTCATCTATGAGATTTGACTTGCGAAGTTCTATCTGCCCACTCAGTCCGAAACTGTCAATATTTTTTTGTGCCACTTTGAGCGGTGTATCACAAATATCTGTAGCAATGATCTTCAGTTCATGGAACATACGAGCCAATATGATCGAGATAGCTCCTGAACCTACTCCTATCTCTGCAATCTGTGTAATATTTTCTCTTTGAATGATCTGAGCTGTTAACTCAATAAGTATCTCTGTTTCAGGACGGGGAATGAGTACACCCTTTTCAACAGCCAGATGGATATCATAAAAACTGACCTTTCCTGTAATATATTCATAAGGCTCATGTTTGGCACGTCTTTCAACCAGTTTGACAAAAGTTTCAAGATTATTTACTTCTTCCTCTTCCTGCATGAAGAGATAAATACGGTCTTTTTCAAGATGATATGCTAACAATAACTCTGCTTCAAACAAAGGACGTTCACATGACTCTGTGAGTTGCTCCTTCGCCCAGTTCAAAGCTTCTTTAATACTTTTTTTCAAACGATCTACTTCTCTTCTTTATTCACAAATGCAAAAATACCGTCACTAGGCAAAGCCGACTCTTCTATCTTATCCTCTTCCTCTACGATCACACCTGTGGCATCATAGTTCATTGCTTTTAAACGCTCAAGGATCGGAGGATGGGTATGGTAGAAAAATATCACAAGCGGGTGGGATTTTGGAAATGATTTGTTCTCTGTTACCAATTTAAGCAGTGCTGAGACAAGATGTTCCTGTCCTCCAACATTTGATCCATACTCATCTGCCGCATATTCATTGTGCTGAGAGACAAAACTCATGAACGGGTTGAAAATAAAACTGACAAGCGGAAGCAACAACATCAGCATAGCTATCTTCACTCCGGCATGGGGAATGACACCCATTTGCGTAAAAAGTGTATCAGGAAGATGCCCAAAGAGATAAAAGGCTATGAATAACAGCAATCCCATAAGCGCTATATTTTTCCAGATATCTCCATGGGTAAAGTGGCCCAATTCATGTCCAAGTACTGCCAGTAACTCTTTGGTATTGAGTTTCTCTCTTAAAGTATCAAAAAGTACAACCCTTTTATTTTTACCTAGACCTCCAAAGAATGCATTGAGTCTGCTGTCACGCTTACTTGCGTCCATAATGAAAATACCGTCACTCTTCAGTCCAGCATCATTCATCAGTTTGGTGATCTCTATTTTAAGTTCTCCCTCTTCAATAGGTGTAAACTTATTGAAAATCCCCATAAAGGTAGGCATAAGAAGGTTGGCAAGTACTGCCACGGTAAACATCGCTACAAACCCCCAAAGCCACCACATCTCATAACTGGTTATGATCCACGCCAACAGTGCAAAAATAGCCCCACCGATGATGAGGAACAGAAGTACAGACTTCAGTGAATCTGTAATGAACATCTTTGGGGTCATCTTATTGAAGCCAAAATCTTCATCTATCTTGAATTTGTAATAAAGTTCAAAAGGAAGTCCTACCATATAATTCACAGCTATAAAACCAAACAGAAACAGTACTGCCTGAAGTATGCTACCCTCAACCTGTACGAATGAAGAGAGCCATGCAAACCCTGCAAAGATCCACCAGACAAACATCAGATAATCCACAAAATGTTCGATAATGGCAACTTTTTCTTTAGCCACCGCATAGTTGGCAGCCACCATATATTTACCTGCAGGCATCAGTACAGGATCTTTTCGTTTCTCCTGATTAATATAACCTATCTGCATCACTGAGATGTAAATACGCATAAAAGTATAAAGCGAATAGACCGCAATAATCACTTCCAACATAAAATTCTATTCCTTTCATTTTTTCTGACATGTGATGAAGTCACATTATTGTTGTCCAAGGAAGTATCACTATAAAAGGGAATACTTTGACAACGCGTCAGCTCTTTGGTTTTTCTTTTTTCTTCCTTCATGGCTCCGCTTACGCTCCGACCATTCCGGTTCCGAAGCTACAAACGACACGCAGGTGTCGTTTCCTTAACGCTTCTCACATTTCTTTTTCTTTGCACTAACACAAAAAAGTGAATATAAAACAATTCCACCAAATATATCACGATGAACTTTATCAAGCCTTAAAGCAGAGCCATTTTGCTATAATTTCATCAACTTACATAAGGATAGCTCGTGGCACTTGTAGACCTCTTTAACATCAAAAAACAGTATGACATTAAATTACTTCTTAATGATGTGGATTTTCACCTCAATGAGGGGGAGCGTATCGCCATTGTGGGGCAAAACGGGTGTGGAAAATCTACCCTTATGAAAATAGCCCTTGGGAGCGAAGAGCCTACAGAGGGTAAACGTATTGTCAATAGCAGCATACAGATCGAAATGCTGGCACAACAGCCTCACTTTGATGCAACACTTACAGTAAGAGATGCCATATTAAACGAACTTACAGAACTTCGAACCGCACAAGAGACACATGCAAAACTAAGCAACCAAGTTGCCCAAAATTTTGAAAATAAAGAACTTTTGGCTAAGCTTGAGGATATCTCATCTTTTCTAGACCATCACAATGCATGGAATCTTGATGACAAAATAGAGCGTATTTTACAAGAGTTTAAGCTCAAAGAGTACGAAAACCGTTTGGTCATCTCACTCTCAGGCGGAGAGCAGCGTCGTGCAGCTTTGGCTTCACTGGTACTAAAAAAACCTGATGTACTCCTGCTTGATGAACCAACCAACCACCTCGATGTCTATATGGTGGAGTTCCTGGAAGAGATTCTACTTAAAGAGAAGTTCACCCTGCTGTTCATCTCACATGACAGACACTTCATTGATACCATAGCAACACGTGTCATAGAAGTAGAGAACCAACATCTTGTCTCTTATAAAGGCGGTTACCGTGACTATCTTGTACAAAAAGAGGAGCGTATGAAATCTCTGGCTAAAAGCCATGATACCCTGCTTAAACTCCTTAAAAGAGAGGAAGAGTGGCTGGGTAAGAGTGTACGTGCCAGAGAGAAGCGTAACCAGGGGCGTAAAGCAAGGGTCTTTGAACTGCGGGAACAAGCCAGGAAAAATCCTACACTCATACGTAAAATGCAAGTAGAGTTAGAACGTGAAAAACGCAGTTGGAAAGGTGAAAAGGGACTAAGTAAACGCAAAATGCTTTTTGATGTAGAGAACTTACACTACACCATTGCAGGCAAAAACCTCATAGAAGGTCTCTCTACCCGTATCCTGCAACGCGACAAGATAGCTATTGTAGGAATCAACGGTGCAGGAAAATCGACCCTGCTTAAACTGCTTCTTGGGCGTCTGAAACCAGATAGCGGCAGCATCAAAAAGGGTGACTTCTCCATAGGTTACTTCGATCAGCATAGAGAGATGCTCAATGATGAGCATACCCTCATAGAAACATTTTGTCCCAATGGTGGAGACCATGTAGATGTGCAAGGGTCACATATGCATGTCTATGCCTACCTCAAGACCTTTCTCTTTCCAGAAGAGTATATGACCAAAAAAGTAGGGCAACTCAGTGGTGGAGAGAAAAACCGCGTCGCTTTGGCACTGCTTTTTACCAAAAATGTGGAGTGTCTCATTCTCGATGAGCCTACCAATGATTTAGATATTCAAACTATTACCATCTTGGAAGATAAGCTTATCAGCTTTCAAGGAGCACTTATATTTGTTTCTCATGATAGATACTTCATAGACAAAATAGCCTCTAAACTCTTCATCTTTAAAGGCAATGGTGTGGTAGAGGAGTCTTATCAGAGCTATACTGAATATCTGGAAATAGAAAAAGAGATGAAAGATCTGGAATCTTTAGAAAAAGAGGTCCACAGCACTGCAAAAAAAGAAGAGAAAACAAAAGAAAAAAAACAGACGAAACTGAGTTACAAAGAACAGCAGGATTTTGATAAATTACCTGATGAAATAGAAGCACTGGAAGAAGAGATAGAGCAACTCAACCGTTGTCTGGCAAATCCGGAATGCTATCAGGAAAAAGGGTTGAATGTCATCAGCGAAGAGCTGGCTCTGCTCCAAAAGAAGTATGAAGAGAAAAGTGACAGGTATCTTGAGGTGTTGGAGATTTTTGAATCTCTTTAATTACCAGTAGATCACTACACTGCGTCTTCCCCAGCGTAATGCTTTTCTTCTGTTCGTACCCATATAGATATCAATTCGTTTTTTATAACGTTTATTCATTTTATCTCTTACTCTGTAAATACCCGGTAATCCGCCTATTCTTACCTTTGTACCGTTACGCATACCATATCTTGTCAACATGTCTCGGGAAACAGCAATGATCTTCATACCCGGACGTAAACGGTTGTTCCATGCAGCCAGGAACGGTGTTTTATCGGTCTGTCCTCTATGTGAGCTGTAAGCTGTTGCGGTAACACGAAGTTTCCGTTTACCGAAAGGCTTGAGCATTTTTCTTTTTTTGGAAATTGCTGCTTTCTTCTTTTTTGCTTCAGCTTTCTTCTTTTTCTTTATCTCTGCCAGCTTATAAGGCAAAGGCAGGAGAAGTACCTTCCCTGTACGGATAAACGTATTGCTTTTCATATGATTGAATTTAGCCAAAGCTTTAGGTGAAAGATCAAATTTGTCAGCAATAGAGATCAGTGTGTCACCTGATTCGACTTTATATTCTGCATTGATTAAAGCATCCATTCTTTTTTGACTGTAGGGAACCTTTAATTTTTGTCCTATTTGAAGTGCTGATTTCTTTTTAAGGTGGTTCAACCTTCTTAATGCTTTTGTTTTCATATTGAGTTTCGTAGCGATCATACTTAAAGTATCACCTTTTCTAACCACATACACACCCTGCTTTTTTTTCTTTTCTTCTAACTCTTTTTTCTTCTTCTCTTCAGCAAGCTTTAATGCTTCAAGTCTTTTCTTCTCTTTTCGTTCTCTGAACTTCTGCATCACTTCCAGAAGCTCTTTTCTTCTGGATTTGATCTTTTCTATCTGTGTATCTATTGCTTTTTTTGTTTCTTTTAAAGGTGGGGCCTCTTCTGTTCCTTTAAAACGCATAGAGTCTTCAACTTTGACATATCTTTCAATCATATCTGCAACAGAAATGACTTTTAAAGAATGTTTTTTCTTTGGTATAGGGAGTGTTTTAACTACTATCAACTTTTTTCTGTCAAGATCATATTTGATCTCTTCTGCCCTGATGAATTTTAAACTGTAAGGATCACATTCCGTTGTTCCCCCCGTAACAACTCTACAGTCTACAATACTCTTTGCCGCTGCGATCTCCAATATAATAAAGGGTATGATAAAAATAGTTAAATGATTTTTAGACATCATATTCTGCCAAACTATAAAAAGTTCAACATCTCTCCTTTGATAGATTCTTTATCTACCACTACAGTATGTATAACCGGTTTGTCAAAAAGACCATGGATCATCGGAGGTACAGGAACCTGTGCATGTTCACTTACCCATTTCAATGCTTCGAGATCATCTTTGACACTGTGTCCGAGTGATTTAGCTACAGTGGTACTGAATTTAGTCCACTCTGCGGTCGAATAGATCACAGTAGGAAGTTTTTCGTCTCTGAGTGTTTCATATGCTTTCATACAGGTTGCAGTATGAGGATCCATAATATATCCTTTTTTCGCATATGCGGCGATCACAGCTTCACCCTCTTCATCATTTGAAAAAGTTGCAGAAAAATCTTCCTGTAAAGATCTCAGCTCCTCACTGTTTAACTGAAATTTGCCATCACGATTCAGATCATCCATCAACTCTTTGGTTCTTGATACACCGAATTTATCATACATCACACGCTCAATATTCGAACTTTTTAGAATATCCATTGCAGGAGATTCTGTCAGGATCAGTGTTCTCTCTGTCAGGTCATAGGAGCCTGTAGTAATCCAGTCCGTCAAAATATTATTGATATTCGAAGCGATCAGTATCTTTTGAATAGGAAGTCCTGCTTTTTTTGCATAGTATGCACCCAATGCATTACCAAAGTTACCGCTTGGCACTACCAGATAGATCTTATCTCCCATTGCTATCTTTTTATTTCGTACCATCTCCAGATAACTGTGGATATGATAGATGATCTGGAAGATAATACGTCCGAAGTTCACGGAATTCGCTGCAGAAAGCTTAATGCCACGCTCTTTGAGTTCTGCTTTAAAGTCATCTGAAGCGAGCAGATCCTTAAGTGTATGCTGCGTATCATCAAAGTTGCCCTTGACACCTATTACTTTGAGATTGTCTGCATCTTCCGTAACCATTTGAAGTTTCTGGACATCACTTGTCCCGCCATCAGGATAAAGACATGCCACTTTAACATTATTCTGGTTTTTGAATGTCTCTAATGTTGCCGGTCCTGTATCACCACTTGTCGCTGCCATAATCAGATAGTTCTCATTTCTCTCCTGGGCAAGCTTACTTAAAATATAGCCAAAGGGCTGTAATGCCATATCTTTAAATGCACGTGTCTGCCCATGATAGAGTTCAGAAACAAAACAGTCTTCTTCTATTTGTACAAGAGGGACCGGATTCTCCGGATCATCAAAAGCATCATATCTGTTCAAAGCTTCTTCAAGTACTTCCTTTGTTATATCTATATCAAACTGCTGCAAAAAATCCAATGCCAGTGTTTTATAATGGCTGGAAAGATGTTTTTCTAAAAATTCTTTATTTAAATCTGGAAGTGTTTCGGGTACGTAAAGCCCGCCAAAACTGGCACTTGGACTGAGTATCGCTTCAGAAAATGTTACACTTTTCGGCTTCTGCCCGTCATTACCCCGTGTCTCAACAAATTGCATCTATATTATCCTGTATTTCATTATATTTCTTATAATTATAGCTAAATAAGCTAAGGACTACTGTTTTCGCAACTTGATCATGTAAAAGTTTTTATCCCTTTTGAAACTATTACTCTCACCTAATAGTGCAATATATGACTTATATCATTGCTTCATTTTTTCTTTGACAAAAGCTACAAATGCACTTGCATCCATTGGTTTGGCAAAATAATACCCCTGTCCTGTATTACATCCGTTTTCACTGAGAAATACTTCCTGTAGTTTATTTTCTATCCCTTCTGCTATGACCTGGTACCCAAGACTTTTGGAAAGAGCAATAATAGCTCTGGATACTTCCGCATCATGAATATCCTTTGGAAGATCCATAACGAATGATTTATCGATTTTGATCGTATCCAGCGGCAGACTTTTCATATAGCTCAAAGATGAATATCCTGTACCGAAATCATCAATTGCTATTTGACATCCTATTTCACGGAAATCTTCCAAAATAGTCAGATTTGTGGTTGAATACTCCATAATGAAACGCTCTGTGATCTCAATTTCTATATTTTGGGGAGGGATACCCACCTTTTCTATGATCCTTTTAAAATTTTTAAACATATCTTTCTGCCTGAACTGTATACTGGAAATATTGATAGCTACCCTCTCTATATTCAGTCCTTCTGCTTTCCAATGCATATATTCCCGACATACTTCTTCAAAAATAAAATACCCAATATCAATAATGATACCTGTTTCTTCCGCCGCAGGAATAAACAGATCAGGTGAAACCTGTCCAAGACTTGGGTTGTACCACCGTACAAGTGCTTCTGCACCTGTTACTTTACCGCTTTTCAGATCATATTGCGGCTGATAATAGATATAGAGTTCCTTCTTTCTCAAAGCATGCTTGAGTTCCTGCTCAAGATCCAGACGTATTTGAATATCAATAGAAAGTTGTTCTGTATAAAACTCATATCTATCCTTCCCTTTTTCTTTGGCATAATACATTGCAGAATCCGCATGTTTGATGATCTCATTCTTCTCAATTCCATCATCTGGATAGATAGCGATACCGATACTTGCTGTCGTATTAAGATGATAATTGTGGGTCTGTATAGGCTCTCTGATAACTGAAAGGATCTTTTCTGCTATTCGTGCAGCATTCTTTCTCTCTTTTACAGGATCAAGTATGATCACAAATTCATCTCCTCCTATACGGGCAAACAGATCATCCTTTCTTAATATATTACTGATCCGTTTGGATAGGCGGATCAGCATATCATCTCCGATATCATGCCCCAGGGTATCATTGATCACTTTAAAACGGTCCAGATCAATAAAAAGAATCGCTACCATTTCATGATTGATCTTTGCAAGGTTAAAAATACGAACGATCTCTCTCTCAAAATGTGCACGGTTCGGAAGATGTGTTAAGCTGTCATGGTAGGCAAGGAAATTTGCTTTTTCCTCCATCTCAATGATCTCTTCAAGGTTGGTATAGATCGCAATAAAATTGGCTATTGCCCCTATTTTATCTCTGACCACTGTAATAGTAAGCCAGACAGGAAGAACTTTCCCGCTTTTTGTTTTATTATATATTTTCCCTGTCCATCGATCTTTTGTAGTAAGGGCATACCACATTCTTTTATAAAAGAGTCTATCCTGTTTCAAGGAAGCAATGATCGTTGGAGTCTGACCGATAAGCTCTTCTTCTTGATATCCGAACATATGTATAAATGCCGGATTGATCGAAAGGATCTTTTTCTCACTGTCTGTGATCATGATCCCGTCACCGATCGTTTCATAAACTGCAGCAGACTGCTGCAGTTTCTGCTGTTGTTCTTTATAATCGGTAATATCGAGCTTGATCGCAAGATATTGCACAAGTTCCCCTTCCATGAAAATAGGGACAATAGATGCTTTTTCATACAAGAGCGTACCATCTTTACGCCTGTTGACCAGTTCTCCCTGCCATTTCTCACCACGGTCAAGTGTTTCATTCATATTCTTATAAAAGTCATCACTGAGAAGATCTGACTTGAGGATCTTCGGATTTTTTCCAAGCACTTCCTCTTTTGTATATCCAGTATGTGCTTCAAAGGCTTCATTGACATATTCGATCTGACGATCTTTATTGGTGATCATGATCACATCATCACTGTTTTCTATAGCATAACGAAATGCCTGCAATTCACGTGTTTTTTGACGTACCTGCTGATAGTTGAACATAAGAATGATCAAAATTAAAAAAGCCAATAGAAAAAATGAAAACGTAATTACTTTATGTTGATAACGATTAAGGTCATAATAATTATCCATATAGGACATCATATACTCAAGCTCATCTGAAAATTTGATCCCCCTGCTTTGTAGCAAATCTTTTTTGATCGCTTCAATATCAGACAGGAACTGTTTAGAGTGCTGATAAAAATAACTGAATACCTGATCTTCTTTACTATAGTCCTTCAATTCTTTCAAATGTGTCAAGAACCTGGTTTTATTGATCGGAAGATCCATGAGACTTTGACCTATAGTAAAGAAGATCTGGTCTAACAGCTCTTGCTTCTCTCTATCATTCATATATGTTTTGTCTATTGTTCTACGCAGGTCATAAAGGTAATGGATAGAATTCGTAACCCTTGCATTCAGTGTTTTAAAATGCTCAAGCAAATTTGATTTTTCCTGATACATATTATCAATCGTCTCAAGTTCTTTATAAATATCCCAGCCAAACTCCTGTTTCAGGTTACTTTTTTTGAGAAAATCAATACTCGCTTCAAACTCTTTTGATACCTGACTTGTTTCATCATAATCTATATAACGATACGATTTTAAAAAAAAATCACTCAGTTGATGATCTAAAGTAATCATTTTTTCAAGTTCCTGATGATAGGTATTATAGTTTTTGATCTCACCATCAATTTTTTGCAAATAGAGGAAAAGAAAAGAGAGGACCAATACGAAAGAAATAAGCAATATAATGAATTTATCGATTCTTCTTTGCCAAAAATTGTTAGTTTTAATCATTATTTCACTTTTACAATTTCAGGAATTTCTCCTGTTAAAGATTTAAGAAATACAACAATAGCATCTATTTCTCCATCCTCCATATGTCTTCCCAACTGATGTTCTGTCATGAATTCAACAGCACCTTTTAATGTCTCTTCTCTTCCGTCATGCATATAGGGTGCTGTTAAAGCAATATTTCTTAAGGAAGGTACTTTAAAGACATATTTGTCGTCCTCCCTTTTTGTAACATTATATCTTCCCAGATTACTACTGCGTACCTTTTTGTAAATACCGAATTTATTATAAAAGTTTCCTCCGATATTCACACCATTATGACAAAGTACACACCCTTTGGAGGTAAAAAGACGATATCCTTCTTTGGCTTTCTGACTAATAGCATTTTCTTCCCCCTTCAGATATTTGTCAAAAGGGGAATCCGGTGTGATCAATACTGTTTCAAATTCGGCAATGGCATCTGCTACATTCTCTGATGTAATACCATCAGAATAAATATCATTGAACTCATTAAGATACATTTTGTTTTTTTGAAGTGTTGCGACCATTAAATCCATATTATGGCCCATCTCAACCGGGTTTTTAATAGGACCAAATACCTGTTCTTTCAGATCTTTGGCACGTCCATCCCAAAATTGGCGAAAATTAAATACAGCATTGTATACTGTAGGAGAATTGATATTCCCTTGTTGTCCTCCAATACCAAAAGAGAACTTCAAACCATCATCTCCGCCATTTTGAAGATCATGGCAGGTAGCACATGAAATGGTACCGTTCCTGGAAAGAACAGGATCAAAAAACAGTTTCTTTCCCAGTTGGACTTTTTTCATATCTACTTTCAATGTATTGGGAATCGGCTTAATGAATGCACAGAAAAGTGTTGTATTCCAGAAGGCAACGCCTATAACCAATACAGCTATGCTTTTTAAAGTTCGATACAAGTTCCCACACCTGAACTTGTTAATATTTCAAGAAGTAAAGAATGTTCTACACGTCCATCAATAATATGTGCTTTTTTGACTCCTCCTCTTAACGCTTCGATACAGGCATCTACTTTAGGTACCATACCACCGTGTATCGTACCATCTGCCTTCAGGGCTTCTGTCTTTTCAATACTCAGGTTGGTAATGAGTTTCATATTTTTATCCAATACACCGGGTGTATCTGTTAGAAAAAGTACTTTTCGTGCTTCAAGTGCAATAGCGATTTTGCTTGCGGCAAGATCCGCATTGATATTGAATCCCGGATGCCCCATAGTACTGCTTCCTGCAATTGGTGCAATGACCGGAACTGCTCCATCCTCAATAATATGATCCACGATCTCCGGATCGACATGCTCTATCATCCCTGTATAACCAAAGTTTTCAAAGTCTTTAGGGATACCTTTTAAAAATCCGCCGTCTTTCCCTGAAATACCTATGGCTTTTGTTCCATGATTATCAAGCAGCGAAACGATCTCCTTATTGATCTCTCCGGAAAGAACCATCTCCGCAATACGCATAACCTCTTTGGTAGTGACTCTTTGTCCGTCAACAAACTTCGTATCTACTCCCAGGTCAGCCAGAAGATTTGTAATACTTTTACCCCCACCATGTACGATGATCGGCTTCATACCTACAAGATGAAGCAGAACAACATCCTGGGCAAACTGCTCTTTAAGTTCAGAACTTGTTTGTGCAGAACCACCATACTTTATCACTATCTTCTCATTGGAAAATTTTTTAATAAATGGTAACGCATCAAGGAGCGTCTTAACTACATCTATCTTACTTTTATACATTTGTTTCCTTTTACTAAAGCCAAATTTCAGCCGGATCTCTCTTACTGAAACTTGGAATTTAAACTCTTATATTGTTCCAGGTATCTATCTACCTGGATAAAAATCTTATTGTTGATCTCTAATTCTAACTTCATTTTTGAGAGGGGCAACTTAAAATCCTGCATTTTTACAGCATCCTTTTCTGTAACAAGCAGACTTGTTGCTCCATACTGCTGTATTAATTTCAGCAACTCTTTCTCTTTAAAATAAGCATGATCTTCCAAATATATTTTTTGAATAACACCTTCAGGAAGATACTTATCCAGCCTTTCAGGATTAGAGATAGCAGTTACAAGTAACATTTTGGAAGTCAGATCTTCAAAGTATACTTTCCTTACAAATGATTCTCCCTCCTTGGCAACTATATCTGCATATTTTTTACTGAACCAAAACTCTCTAAAAGCTCCGGCAGGAAACGGTAGATAGTTTTTAATGATTTCAGGTTCTAAAAGTATCTCAAACTTTTCTATCTCTACACGATTAAACCCATCATCCAATATAATAAATTTTGCTCCCTGTTCTTTGGCTAATGCTATCGCTTTATGTCTGTCTTCGCTCACTATGACAGAAGCATAAGGCAACGAAGCAGCCATAAGCATCGGCTCATCACCACTCTGTTCTACATTTGTAAGTATCTTGCCTTTTTGGCTTACTTCAACCAAACCTTTACTCTGTCTGCCGTATCCTCGAGATACGATACTTACATCTTTATATCTTGAAGCCAAAGCTGTCACAAAAGGTGTCTTACCGCTTCCCCCGACAATAAGATTACCTACACTTACAATAGGGATACCAAATGATTTTTTAGGTATAGCTGCTCTTCGTAATGACATCAGAACACCATACAAAAGAGAGAGCGGTAAAAGCAATAGTATCACAGGATAGTGATACCATCTGGGAGAAAAGAACATTGTTTCAAAAAAGCTGGTCATGAACACTCTTTCGCACCCAGTTTTTTAATCTCAGAACACGTAAACCCTGCTTCTTTCCTTGCATCTACGTTAATGTGAGGTCGATGTTTGGAGAGGAGTTTATAGCGTTCAAGTATCTCAAAATAGACACTCTCTTCCAGACCCTCTATCCTGCAAAGATACTTAAACCATTTGTCACCCTTATAGACATGGTCTATCTCTTCTTCATAGATGATATTCAATGCATCTATAAGTTTTTTTACTAAAGGGTTTTTACGTTTGTTATCCAGTTTTTTAATGATCTGAGGATTCACATCGAGTCCGGAAGCTTCATAATAGCGCGGAACGATCGCCATCCTGTCAAGTACAGAGCCTGCCGTATGCTCTGCTGCATCAAAAAGCCCGCAATGTACAGGAAAGTCCCCATACCTGTAGCCCAATGCATCAAGAAGTTCTTTAAGCATCTTATAATGCCGTATCTCATCCTGGGCTACGACCAACCAATCTACTTTATACTCCATGGGCATCTGAGGAAAGCGATAGACTGCATCCAGTGCCAGATCAATGGCTGAGTACTCTATATGAGTGATGGCATGTACCAACGTAGCCAATCCCTCCGTAGTATCAAAATCCTTTCTTGCCGGCAATTCCCGGGGATCTACGATGTGACACTTTGAAGCATAGGAGGGTTTTTCAAATATTTTAGCTACAAAGCCATCCTCTACTCTCACTTCATTTTGCTTGCAATACTCCAAACATTGAAGTGTCAACTCCTCTTTAAGAAGAATATCATCACTGATAATGGCTTGTTCTAAAACATTATAAATATTCATAAGGAATTATATAGTAGACTTCTTTTAAAACTCATGGAGTGAGAAATTTTTTAGAGTGCGATAGCTTTTGTTTTAAAGCTTCGAAAGCCTAGCCTGGCTAAACTAAGAAGATTTAAAATGAAAGATGATGTGCTATAACATATTTGTCTTTTCATTATTTTAAAAGAAGGCTACTAATGCAGATTAAAATACAACCTATGGGACCTTACCAAACCAACTGTTACATTGCCACAGTAGATGGCAAAGACTTCATCATCGACCCGGGTGTAGATGCAACCGAGTGGGTTTTAAATAATGTCACCAATCCTGTAGCCATCCTCAACACCCATGGACACTTTGACCATGTATGGTCTAACGCAGAGGTCAAAGAGAAACTTAAACTTCCTATCTACTGTCCGAAGGGTGATGTTTTTATGCTTACTGACGATCCTCTGGGACAAGGAACACCCAAAAGTATTCCCGATCATGAAGTCACAGGTGATGAAGAGCTCATTCTGGAAGGTGTTAAAATAAAATATCGCCATTTCCCAGGACATACACCGGGAAACTCCATCATTGAAATAGGTGACGTATGGTTCAGCGGAGACTTCCTCTTCCAGCAATCCATAGGAAGATGGGATTTCCCTGCTTCAAGTGGAGAAGATATGGTAAAAAGTTTAGAGAAAGCCATGAAGATAGAAGGTGATTATACCATCTATCCCGGTCATGGTTTGAGTACTACACTTAAAGCAGAGCAGAGGGTGATGCCTTATTGGATAGAACAGGTGAGGAGGACAATATAATCGTGAACAGTTTCACGATTAGTCCGACGGAACCGAAGCGGTGGAGCAAAGCGACCCGCATAGGCTAAGTACGTTTTAACCAAATACGTGTCTATCAAGCACAAAAGTAGTAAAACTCCCTTCAAAAACAAGCTTTTCATCAACAAAAGCTTGTACCTCCACTACTTTTTTCTTCCCTTTTTCACTGACTATCACAGCTTTGCACAAAACAGCATCCCCTGCTTTTACCGGAGCAATGAATTTAGAGGCGGATGCGCCCAATACAACATAAGGGTCATTCACTGCGGACATAGCAGCATAATCCGCAGCACCAAAGATAAAACCGCCGTGAACTAAACCTTGGGTATCTGCTGCCATTTGTTGCGTGGTGTGAAGTAGGACTTCTGCGTAGTTACTTTCAAGTCTTGTGACTTTTCCACAGAGTGATGTATTAATATTTAGATGGGTTTTTAACTGCATGATGATCCTTGATAATTTTTAAAATTATAGCAAAGAACTATTATAGAGAAAATTGAAATATGAAGCTCAAGGAAAAAATAAAACGCGTCAGCACCTCACCTTTTTGTTTATGCCGGGACGGTGCTTTTTTTTGGTTCGTTCTTTTTTCTTTGTGGTGCTACAAAGAAAAAAAATGAACAAAAAGAAACAACGCCACAGTTAAAATGAAAGGAAACAGTTAAGAATTATGCAAAGTTGGTATCGGGATGAGGGCAACCCGACCTACAACAAAAATTAGTTTGATGTATTGAATGCGTTAAAGGTGCGTTGGCAAACGCACCCTACAGGATTGACATATTATTGATTAATATGAGAACTTATATCCTCTACGTCTGACAGTATGGATCACCTGGAATCCAAGAATACTCTTCAAGCGTTTTCTTATCTGGTTGATCGCAACCTCAACCGTATTGTCACTGACATACTCCGGCTCTTCCCAAAGTGCATTGATGATCTCGTCTTTTGAAAAGACTCTTTGTTTCCGAAGTGCAAGATAAGCCAAAATATCAAATGTTTTACCGTTCAGAGAAACGATCTTTTCATCATACTCTATCTTTTTATTTGCGATATCAATAACAAGTTTACCTATGTCTACTGTCGTTCCAAAAAGGTGTCTCATATTTGCAAGTACTCTTGCAGCGATAAGGTCCGGATGTTCGCAGTGCTCATAAATAACATCATCCACACCCAAAGAGAAAAATCCGGCCTGCTGCTGATAATTATCAGTCAGGATCATCATCTTCGTTTCACTTTTTTTCTTCTTCACTTCATTGACATAACGCTCAAGTGAAAACTTTACACCTTCATCCACAATAATGACAAGTTCATAATGCCTAAAGTCTGTAAAGTTTGTTGCATCATACATATCTTTTGCATTATCAACAATACAAATAAAGTATTTATCTAATTCTTTTTCAAGTTCCTTGACATATTCATCACTGAAACCTACTGTTAGTATTCTCATTCTTTTATACTATCCAATCTACTCAAAAAGTAAACAAAACCTTAAGTTTTACCTACTATTCTCTTTTATTAGCGTATTTATAGCAAAATGTACCTTATTTAAAAATAAAACCAACTTTTAGTTTCTTATGGTATTTTACTACTTTTAAAGTGATTTAATCGCTTTTATATAGACTCTTTTAGGCGCAGGATACCCTTCTACCGTCTTTGTAGCATCATTAGGGTCAAGGAAATCTTCAAGACTTTGGGTATCTATCCACTCTGTTTTTCTTTGTTCATTATGCTCTGTTTTCATAATTTTCAGTACTTCAACCGTTTCAAACCCTGCTCTATGGCACCAATTTTTCAATGCATTGACTGTAGGCACAAAGTAAATATTCGGGATTTTGGAGTATCTGTCTTTAGGTGTAAGACACATTTCCTCCTCACCATCTATCATAAAGGTATCAAGTATTAACTCTCCACCTTTGTTAAGTCCCTTAAAGAGTGATTTCAGCATCGCAACGGGGTCAGACCTATGATAAAGTACACCCAAACAAAAGAGTGTATCAAACTTATGCTCGTAGAACTCCACATGCTCCACACCTAAAAGTTCATAAACAATATCACTTTTGACAAAGTGATTGATAAATTGAAATTGAGAATAGTAGATAGCTGATGGATCAAAACCTATGAGTTTCTTCGGCGCTTGTGAAAGCATACGAAAAAGATAATAACCATTGTTGCAGCCAATATCACCTACAATTTTATCTTTAAGATCAAAATGGGGCTCCAACAGATTGTATTTGATCTGACTCTGCCACTCTGAATCAATAAAGAGATCATTGATCTGAAATGGACCTTTGCGCCAGGGTTTCATAAGCAAAGCAGTCTGTTTTATCTGCTCCGCTGCTTCATCAGAAAGATTTTCTATTTGAAGTTCTACTCTGTCACCAAGAGTTACCTCAACAGTTGAGTACTCCGGTAAAGCTTTTATAGCCTCTTGATAGGGTCTGATATTTTTCCATGTAAGCCATTTCCGGCGTTCCTGCCTTAAAGTATCTAAATTCATTTACTGTTTTATATAGGCTTTTTTGATCGTTTGATCAAAGAGTGGTCTGTTAGCTCCACGAGAGACAGACACATTTTCTATCTTCTTCACAGCATCTTGCCCCGCAATTACTTCACCAAAGATAGTGTAGCCCCCATTGAGATGTGGCGTTGGTACAGTAGTAATGAAAAACTGACTACCATTGGTATTCATACCATGATTTGCCATAGCTAGCAGGAAAGGTTTATCAAAAACAAGGTTAGGTGTATTTTCATTTTTAAACTCTTTTCCCCAAATAGACTCACCACCCATACCGGTCCCGGTCGGATCCCCACCCTGGATCATAAATCCTTCGATCACTCTATGGAAAATAATACCATTATAGTATCCTCTTTTTACAAGGCCAAGAAAATTCTCTACTGCCAAAGGTGATTTTTCAGGATAGAGCTTAAGTTCTATTTTCCCGGCATTCGTTTCCAATACAACAACAGGTGCTTTCATTGCAGCTGTTTTTATCTCTTGTGCATTTATCTGTAAAGCTAATCCTAAAAAAAGCAGTCCGAAAAATATTTTCCGCATTTTATATATCCTTTTCACAATGGTCTATATGAAGTTTTTTAAGTACTCTATTGAAAAAATCTCCGCCTTCTCTATGGACATCATCATAAAATTCAATATAGATACACTGAATATCAGGTCTGTCATTGGATATCTTGTCAAAAATAAAAGGGGCTTGACCTGTCTCTTTTTTTACCTCTTCTATTGCCTGAAGTATTTCACTCTTCAATGTTTGATTGTCTCCAAACATCAGGCCAAGTCCTTCATACCGTTCTTCCATTCTAAAATGTGCTTTTATCTCTTGACATCTGTCCATTTTTTACCTTTTTATAATCATTTGAAAGCATTGTAACACAGTTGTGCTTTGCTTAATTAATAAGTCTGGACGTGAAGCAGTTCACGTTTGCTTAACGGTGTTGCCTGCACGGCTGCACTGCGTTCCGACCGCTTCGGTTCCGCCCCTACAAACGTGAAGCAGTTCACGTTTGCTTAACGGGGCTCATCTCGCATAACTTGTTGCTCTTGTTTCGCGTATTACATTTACTTTTATTTCACCGGGATACTGTACTCTCTCCTGGATCTCTTTTGCGATCTCTTTACTTAAAAGTACTGCTTCATTATCACTCATTTTTTGTGCGTTGACAAAAACACGTATCTCTCTGCCTGCATTGATGGCATAGGCCTGTTCTACGTCATTTTTAGACATAGCGATCTCTTCTACCTCTTTAACCCGTTTGGTAAAACTCTCAAGTACCTCCCGTCGAGCTCCTGGTCTTGCGGCTGAAAGTGTATCAGCTGCACAAACAGCTGCACTTTCTACAGAATCCGGTTCTTCATGTCCATGATGTGCATAAATAGCATTGATGACAGTAGGATGCTCATTATGTCTGCGGCAAAGTTCTGCACCGATATCAACATGGGAACCTCCCATATCCTGTGTCAATGCTTTTCCTATATCATGCAGCAATCCCGCACGCAGAGCAAGCTTTTCATCCCCACCCATTTCTGCAGCCATCACACGTGCAAGTTTAGCAACTTCCAAAGTATGTGCCAAAGCATTTTGTCCATAACTTGCTCTGTACTTCATGCGGCCCAGTAACTTTACAAGTTCTTCATGCATAGGAAAAAGTCCAAGATCTATGAGTATATTCTCACCTTCTTCATACGTCTTTTGTTCAAATTCTGCCTGAACTTTTTCATGTACCTCTTCAATACGTCCGGGATGTATACGCCCATCTTCAACCAGTATTTCTATTACCCGGGTTGCAATGGCTCTTCTGTAAAGGTTAAAAGAACTGACAAGTATCACACCGGGAGTTTCATCTATGACAATATCCACCCCCAAAAGCATTTCAAGGGTTTTAATGTTCCGTCCCTCTTTACCTATAATACGCCCTTTATGCTCATCACTTGGCAAATTTACAAAATTAATAAGCCTCTCACCTGCGAATTCACCTGCATAGCGTGTAGTTGCCTGTGCCAAAATATAATTAGCTTTTTTCTCTCCCTCTTCCTTGGCCAACTGCTCATATTTTCGTACAATACCTGCTACTTCTGAACGGCTCTGCTCCTCAACTTTTTCCAGAATATATGTTTTTGCCTCTTCATGTGTAAGAGAAGCTGCACTTTGCAGTTTTTCTACAGCCTTGCTGATCTCTTCCTGTTTTTTCAGTTCCAGTTTTTCTAAATTCGCCTCTTTCTCCAGTATTTTATGCTGCAGGAAGGCAAGTCTCTCTTCTTCTTTAGCCAACTCTTTTGTCTGTAGGATCAAAGTACGGTTTCTCTCTTCGGCCTGAGTAATACGTTTTTGGAACTCTGCCTCCTGTTCCAACTCTTTAGCCTTGATCTTTACATGGGTTTCCTGTAGTAAAAGTTCTGCTTCATTACTTATGGCCTTTGCTTTTGCTTTTGCTTCCAATTCCAGATGTGAAAATTTTTTCCAGGTACTGTGCTTTAACCATAAGTAGCAGATTCCTGCCCCTACTGCTGCTCCGGCAAGGCCGGAAATTCCTATTATTCCTAACATCACTTATCCTTCTTAATACAAGAAAAAGCCTAAAAATGTATTATATTCTGTGGTGTGACAACTATATCTGCCTTAACATCATAATGGTCTGTAACGATCTCCCAGCTATAACACAATTCACGTGCCACAAACACTGTTTTATTTATATTTTTAATCTCTTTTTCAAAAAATCTATCATACATTCCTTTACCGAATCCTACACGTCTATGCATCATATCCAGCCCCACAATCGGTACAATAGCTATATCTATTTTTTTATTTCTATATTGTTTTGAATCTTTCGGTTCTTTTATCCCAAAACATTTTCTTTTCAGCGGGTATCTATATTTTACCAGCCTGAAACTTTTACCTTCCATAAACGGTACATAGAGTTCTCTTTTTTCCTTTCTCAGCAGTCTAATAAGAGGATAAAGGTCAACCTCTGTTCTTAACGGCAGATAAAGCATGATCTTCTGTGCCCGGCTTTGCACGATAAGCCGGTATAACCGCTGGACTACAATTTTGTCTTTTTTATAAGAACCTCTGCCGCTTGCTTTTTTTAAACGTTCCAGACAATGTGCTCTAAAATGCTTTTTCTTCATCTCTCTTTGCATGACTTCCATTCTTTTTTAGTGCTCTTTAGGTATAATCCCTATACTTATTATACCCAAAGGAACCGTGTGAAAGAAATCAGATCTTATCTCTTATCTCTTTTTTTATTATGCTTTATCCTCTTCTTTTTTACTGGTTGTGAAGATAAAAAAGAGCCAAAGTCTCCCCCTTCTGTGGAAAATACCACTGAGATATTGATACAAAAAGACAAAAAACAACTGAATGAAAAAAAAGAAGAATTCGATACAGAAGAAACCAGACAGACAGATAACCGTATAAAAGCTGTAGCAGAACAGACATCCGCAAATACTTTTACCCTTACTGACAGTAAACAAAATAAACATCTGCTTTCTATGCATGGTCAAAAAATAGATTTTCATGATATTAACCGATCTATAGTAATTGTAAATTTTTTCACAACATGGTACTCTCCCTGCCGTTGGGAGGTACCCTATCTCTCAGACATTCAGGAAAAATATAAAAAGAATATTTTTGTCATGGGTATTCTTGTCAATGATATACTGAATGACCATGCCCTCGAAGAATTCATGCATAAATATCATGTAGAATATTTCATCTCAAACAGTAGACAAAATGATGCCTTTGCCACAAAAGCTGTCAAGGCACTTCAGCTCCAGGAAAACTTTCCCATTCCACTTACAGTGATCTATAAAGAAGGAAACTACTACACACATTATGAAGGTGCTGTTCCTATGGAAATGCTGGAACACGATCTGCAAGAAGCAATCAAAGATAAAGGATTATAAAAAATGTTCAATCTATTTAAAAAAGTATTAGGGAAGACAAACAAAGCTATCAAAGAAGTTGCCCCGATCAAGAAAAAAGAGATCTCTAAAGAAGATTTTGAAGATATCCTGCTTGAAGCAGATGTCAACTATGAACTTGCAGAAAGACTCTTAGAATCTCTTCCAAACAATATTAACCGTATACAGGCATTTAACTCCCTGATCTCTGTATTTCAGTATAAAGCAGACTGGAAAGAGAGTGATGTCAAACCTTTTGTTGAAATGATCATCGGAGTAAACGGTGCGGGGAAAACAACTACTATTTCTAAGCTTGCATACCGATATAAAGAGATGGGACACAGTGTCATTCTCGGTGCAGGAGATACTTTCCGTGCAGCTGCCATAGAACAGCTTAGCAGATGGGCAAATAAACTAAACATACCGATCGTTGCGACTCAGCAGGGGCATGACCCTTCTGCTGTAGTATATGATACAATAGAATCAGCCAAAGCAAAAGGTATTGACAATGTCATTATTGATACGGCAGGCAGACTTCATACACAAACCAACCTCAGTGAAGAACTTAAAAAAATGATACGTGTCGCAAACAAAGCACAAGAGGGGGCACCTCATCGGAAAATGCTCATACTCGACGGCACTCAGGGAAGCTCTTCCATCAATCAGGCAAAAGCATTCAATGAAATGATTGGAGTTGACGGTATCATTATCACAAAGCTTGATGGTACTGCAAAAGGCGGTTCGGTACTGAGTATCGCTGATGAACTCAAAATGCCTATTTTCTATATAGGTACGGGAGAGCAGCCCAAAGACTTGATTCGATTTAAAGCAAATGAATATGTCAACACTATTTTGGATGAAATTTTTATCTAAAAATCAGGCTACTAGAGAAAATCTCTCACGATAAAATGTCTCTAGGTCTCCTTTTTCTTTATAATCTATGATGTCACCTATGATTACGGTGATCTCCCGTTTTTTGCTACTGTCTTTAAGTGCTTCTTTCAAAACCTCTGCAGCATTCCCTTTGATATATACAGGCAACATTGGCAACCTGTTTTTTAAAGCAATGATACGGGATCCTTCTTTAAATACAGCCAGCAGTGCATCTGTTTTATTTCGTGTACCCTCAGGAAAAATAAAGATCGAATTTCCTTCTTTTACACCTTTTTTGATATCTGCAAAAAAACCACTCATTTGACTTTTTTCTCTGTCTATAAGTATAGAACCTGCATTACGAACAAACAAGCCGAAAAAAAATGAATTATAAAGCTCTTTTTTTGAAACCCATAATCCAAAGATCTTTGTATTCTCCAATGCTATTTCTATCAGAGGAGGATCGATAATGGTACGATGGTTACTTACAAGAAGATACTGCCCTTCCTTAGGTAATTTTTCTGTATTTTCAATCTTGACATCTATATTGAGTGCATTCAACTGTGCTTTGGAATATGCCAGTCTTATCTTTTTTTTCTCCAATGGATCTTTTGTTTTTTTCAATTTAAATCCAAAACTGTTGGTTAGGTAAAGTGCATAAAAGAGCTGTTTAATCTGGTTGAGATTCAATCCATATCCTTCTTAAGAATAAATAATCAAAATTATAACAAAAAGAATTAAAAGCCAAAACATAATATAACCAAAGGAGGTCCACACTTGCAAATAGTATTGTAATGCCTGAAAAGTATTACAATTTGACATATTTTTACACTCTTCGGAAAATACTGTCTACAATAATATTACTAAACAGAGGAAAGACAATGGCAAAGAAAAAAACATTATTTGAATGTCAGGCATGCGGATTTCAGTCCCCGCGATGGATGGGAAAATGTACTTCCTGCAATCAGTGGGAAACAATGATAGAGCTCACTACAGATCAAATTAAATTCTTAAAGGAGACATCAGCCGGCAGTGCTTCAGGTTCTGCATTTTCAAAAGCCAAATCCATCACAGAGATAGAAGAAGACAATATCACCCGTTTCCCTTCAGGGAGCAATGAATTGGACCTGGTATTGGGTGGCGGTATTGTCCCCGGTTCTCTGACCCTTATCGGAGGGAGTCCCGGCATAGGTAAATCAACCTTGCTTTTAAAGATAGCAGGCAACCTTGCACAGACAGACAAGAAAGTCCTCTATGTCTCCGGAGAAGAATCAGCCGGGCAGATAAAACTGCGTGCCAACAGACTGAATGCGAATCATGAAAATCTCTATCTTCTTCCAGAGATAAGTTTAAACTCTGTCATCTCTGAGATATCCAATGAAAATTATGAATTCATCGTCATTGACTCCATTCAAACACTCTACTCTGATGAAACGCCATCCGCTCCAGGTTCCGTAACACAGGTAAGAACCATTACTTTTGAATTGATGCGTATAGCAAAAAGTCTGCATATTCCTATTTTCATCATCGGGCATATCACTAAAGACGGTTCTATCGCAGGTCCCAGGGTATTGGAACATATGGTAGATACAGTACTCTATTTTGAAGGAGACACGAACTCGGAATTAAGACTGCTCAGGGGTTTCAAAAACCGTTTCGGTTCCACCAATGAAGTAGGTATCTTTGAGATGAACAAAGAGGGGCTTAACGATGCCAAAAGTATGGCTGGAAAATTTTTCAACAAAGAGAAACTCCAGTCAGGTTCTGCACTTACCGTTATCATGGAGGGAAGCCGTCCTATCATCATAGAAGTACAGGCTCTTGTATCAGAATCTTACGGACATGCAAAACGCAGTTCCACCGGTTTTGACAATAATCGTCTTGGCATGCTGCTGGCCCTTTTGGAAAAGAAACTTGATCTACCTTTGGGAACCTATGATGTTTTCATCAATATATCAGGGGGGATCAAAATAAACGAACCTTCTGCCGATCTTGCCATCATTGCAGCAATTTTAAGCAGTTACAGAGACAGAGAGCTCAGTTCGGAAACACTTTTCCTGGGAGAGGTAAGTCTCACAGGGGAGATACGGGAGATATCCGGACTCAGCCAGCGTCTAAAAGAAATAGAAACACAGGGGTTTTCCAAAGCTGTGATTCCCAATAAACCGATAGAGGATACAAAAATAAAATGCTTTGTAGCGGATGAAGTTTCTAAAGTGGTGGAATGGATGTAAACCTTTTTTAGATACACTACCACTATGAAAATTGGTACAGATATTATACACATTCAAAGAATCGAAAGTTCATTGGAAAAATTCGGTGACAAGTTTAAAACAAAGTTTTTAAATGAAAGTGAGATCGAACTCGTAAAGAAATTGGAATCTCTTGCAGGGTTCTGGGCTGCTAAAGAAGCTATCGCCAAAGCATTAGGCTGTGGTATAGGTACAGAACTGGCTTTTCACGATATAATTTTATCGAAGGATCTAAAAGGGGCACCCTCTTTCACCCTAAGCCCAAAGGCTCAAAAAAGACATCAGATCAAAGAAGCTTCCCTCTCTATAAGCCATGATGCAGGATTTGCAATTGCCGTAGTTGTGATCACTTATTAATTCAGACATGATCCCTCTTCTCCGAAAGTTGTATTTCTATCTGGATTATATTACAATATATATATTTAAAAAAGAAAGGACATACAATGCGATTTTGGATTATTCCTGTAAGTACAGCATTCTTTATAGCCGGATGCAGTTCTCAGGCCCCTACAGTTACACCAAAACCTGTTTCTGAAACAAAGGAAGCAAATACCATTAAAAAGCATGTACCCCAAAGACCGAAAACAAAGATCAAATTAAAAAAAGTCGAAGATGACAACTTCAGTGAAGCATATATGTACCCTGAAGATAAAGGTGAAAAAGAAGTTAAAGTGGCTGAAGCAAATACCACGTATCCGGCAGCCGTTGCTATGAGCAGAGAAGAGTGTATTGGGATGATAGGTCAGGAAAAGTTTGAAAAATATACACAAATGTTCGGCAATGAAGCATCATCTATTAAAAGATGTGCCATGCTTAAAGCGATGCAATAGTCAGCTACTGATTCTTTCGAAAATGCACCATCTTAAATCTATCACCCATCATGGTGGGTGATATGAGGGTTTTAATTTTATCTGCTTCTCTCATATACTTCTCCTGGGTTGTCTGTTTTGCAAACTGTTCAAGTATATCGATCAACCCAAAACGTACTAATGCCCTTGCCTGTGTCTCATAAGCTACTTCTTCAAATCCTTCGGCACAGAATGCCTCAACAACATGTCCGAAATTCACATCATAGGTAATGTCGTCTTTTTTATAAGATTCCGATAATTTCAATGCTTCATCAAAAAGAGGAAAGGTTTCATGAGCTCTATAGACACGGACAGAAAAGTCATTACGTACATACTTTTCACCGTAATCAAAAGAGACAAAATCACATTTCCTGATACCTGTTGCCATCTCTTTTGCAAAATTTTCATATCCGATCGCTATCTCACCCTGAACCAATCTGTGCTTTTCTGCCCACTCCAGGATTTCATCAGAAGCCTCTTCCCAAAATATTTCATGCTCTTCTACCATGGCTATTTTTTTATCTTTAATAAGTTCACAGGGAAAAGCATCAAATATTTCATTGGCTACAACAAAAGCATACTCTACTTCAACTTCAGAGATATCATTAAAGTGTGTGATAGTGATGTCGTCACCAAAACGTTCTTTGATATAAGCAAGCTGTGCTTTGCGTACCTGAGGCTGACGCTCTACTATACCGAACTTAAGTGTCTCTACCAATGCAGGATCACAGGTATAGAGCCACTGTATCATATCACAGAGCAGATATCCCTGGTGTGCACCTATTTCTATAAGCCAGCCGTTTCTGTCCGCTTTTCCCTCTTTTAAAAGTGAATAAAAATAGTTCGCAATACTTGCACCAAAAAATCTGCTTGTACTTACTGCCGTATAGAAATCACCTGATTTACCTATGTCCTTGAAGTTTTTATAATACCCCTCTTCTCCATAGAGCCATTCATTCATATAAGTACTAAATTGCATTAGCGACCTTTGTATAGAGTTCTATAAGCTCTATCTGTTTATCTAATTCATATATTTTTTGATCAAGTTTTCTTACTTTGAGTGAATTAAACATCATTGCTGTATCTAAAGAAGTTTTTTCACCTGCTTTGGCAAGATTTTTTGTTGTTTTATAAAGTCTTGCATAAAGTTTTTCATCTTTACGTGCAAGTTTTATTTTCTTCTCTATGATCTTCAATTTGTTTTGAATCAATTTATACTCTTCATCTATAGTATGTTTACGCTCTATCACTTCAGTTTGTGCTTTAAGGTGTGCTACTTTAGAAGCTTCTATATCTGAAAACATATTGATATTCAATGGCATAGAGACAGTAAACCCATAAGTCCAATACTTCTCTTCAAGTCCGGATTGTGGAAAAAGAGGATTAAGGTCTGCATCTGTATACCTTCCCTGTAACGATATGGAAGGAAGATACTTAGCCCAAGTCATCTTTGCATTATAACCCTTCTCTTTAGCTCTGAGTCTATCTCGAACCAGTTCAAGATTCGAACCTTTATAACGTTGTGCTGAGATAAGTTTTAGTTTTGGCAGCTTCAGTTTATTTGGATCTTTCTCACTCAAAAGTGCAAAGCTTTGTTTGAGTTTCATTAAAGATATCTCTGTTTCCAACTTTTTTGTCTCATCCTGATTGGCTTTGAGAATAGCCTGATCCAAAAAGCTGCTATCCATCAATCCTGCTTCATAACTTTCACGTTTTTGGCGAATATCAAGCTTATCATTTTTAATGAGTAGTGCCAGTTTTTTCTGTTCCAGATTCATCTTTTTCATTTCAAAGAGTAGTTTAACTGCAGAGCCTATCATCTCACGTTTTTTAAGTTTGATCTCTGCTTCATTTGCTCCTCTAAGTGCCTGAGCATATTCAATAGCAAAATAAATCCCACCCGAACGGAAAATAGGTTGATCGATACCTATACTGAAACTACCCGTCTGGACCGTTTGATCAGTAAATTGTTTTGAGTAACTTTTACTGTACTGCAACATAATAGGATTGATCCAACTCTTTTCAAGCATATCACTCTGAGCAGTATTTGATCGGAACTCATAGTCAAATAGTATATTTTTATTGTCTGAGAGTATATCACTCAACTCATCTGCCAACACAGAGGAGAATAATAAACTACAAAGAAGATATAGCTTTTTCAAAACGTTCAAACCCTTTGTCTATCTCATTTTTACTAATGGTAATACTTGGCAAAAAGCGTACCGTATTACGCCCTGCTTTTAATACGATCAAACCTTCTTTTAAACTATTTTTTATGATAGCACCTTGAATATCAGAACTTTTAGCACGCAATCCACGCATAAGTCCCAGTCCAACCTCTTTTTTAAAAAGAGTATTATATTTTTTAGCCATAGCTTCTAATTTTTGTTCGAAATATAAATGTACCTCGGCGATAGCTCCACTCTCATACAAATCTTCCAATACATCCAATACAGCCAAGCCGGCACTTGTACTCAAATAATTCCCGCCAAACGTACTTCCATGATCACCTGCACTTAAGACATCTTTATGTTTTGTCATCACTGCACCGATCGGTACTCCACCGCCTAAACCTTTGGCAAGGGTAATAATGTCCGGTTCTATTTCATAGAGATTTGATGCAAAGAATTCACCTGTTCTGTAAACACCTGTCTGTACTTCATCCACAATAAGCAGAATACCTTCGGCTTTTAAATGTGCTGCAAGTTTCTGTATCTCCTCTTTTTCAAAAGGCTGAACACCGCCCTCACCCTGTACAAGTTCTATAAGCACGGCTACTGTTTCATCATCTATAGCCTTATAGACATCTTCTATACTCTTTTCATAAGAGAATCCGGCCGGATAAGGAGAGAAATGAGGTGTATGAAAACTCTCCTGTCCTGTAGCTTTGACAGTAGTGATGGTACGACCGTGAAATGAGTGCTCAAGTGTGATGATCTTGTAACGCTTATTCTCAAATTTCGTCTCACCGTATTTACGCGCTATTTTAATAGCTCCTTCATTTGCCTCTGCCCCGGAGTTTGCAAAGAATACACCCATATCATAACCACTTAGTTCTACAATACGCTGTGCCAGCTTTGCCTGCGGTTCTATTACCTGCAAGTTTGAGATATGTATGATATTCTTAGCCTGCTCACAAATAGCCTGTGTCAACTTCTCATTGCCATGGCCCACAGAGTTCACCCCGATCCCTGATGCAAAGTCTATATAGTCACGTCCATTTTCATCATAAAGTGTAGAGCCCACACCTTTTACAAAGTTCGTATAGTCACGCGCATAGGTTTGAAGCACATATTTTTTATCTTGTTGTTCTAATGTCATTTTTGTTTCCATGTTTTAATTATGGGTATTATTATAGCGAAGAGTTATTATGGTAGACATCAAAAATGGTTTTTTACATTTCAATAATTATGTACTTTATGTTTATGAAAAAAACATTACTCTTTTTACAAACCTTTATAGTATTGTATATTTTTATAAATTTTTCAAGCAATCACTTACAACAGAAATAAACTTCCCACAAAGCACACCGTCATTTCGGAAAGATTTTGTAAGTTCAAATTGTATGCCTTGAGCTGCTGTTCTGATGGTGCAGATTTTTTAGCTTTTCGTATTCAAACAAATATTAAAAGTTTAGAAATTGCACTTTGGATTTAAATTCGGGTTAATTTTTTCTAATTCCAACACATCATATTTATCTTTGGTTCTATTTGTGGAGGTTTTATTTTTGATAAGGTCTTTTATACCTATAAAGTGAATCTCTTCACCATATAGACTATTATTTGTTTTGTTGTTCCATGCTTCTGAAAATTCAACACCATCTATATCTGTTAATATATCAATCCTCATAGGTTCAATACCAATTTGCAATACAAGATTGTCTGCATTTAAGTCATCTACTGTAATTTCATATGGTACGGGAAAGTCATGAAAGGCTTTTTGAATACACTTTGCATTTTCTACAGATTTTTCTATCCATAAATCTATATCTAGCGTGTGTCTACTATACCCATAGTTACCCATTGCATAAGCACCTACTACCAAATACTTAACTTGATATTTGTTAAACAGTTGCAACATATCTTTATAATCTTCAAAGTAATCCATCAAGATTAAGCCTTTGTGCTTCTAAATGCTATTTTTGTTTTATCTAATCGTGCTGGGTACTTTCCATGTATCTCAAAGTAATGTTGTGCTGTCATAGATGTCATCATTTTAAAGAGTTCATCACCACTTAGCCCAACAATAAAACTATGGTGTGCTTCATCATGCAAAGATATTTTTTTTAAGGTTATGATTCTTTTTTTCTGTTTCACACTACACATCCTTGATGACTGATTTCTATCTTTTTTAGTTGTTATATTTTAGCATAAATAGATGTTGGAAGGGAATAAGGATTTCTAACCCAAATCCCGAAATAGAAAAACAAAAGAATAAGTGAAGATGCTGTAAAATACGAAGAAAGCCAGAGAAAAAGCCCACTCAACGCTTTCACCCAATGGGTGAGCTTTTTCCAGGAGGATAAAAGTATGGCACAAAGTGTTTTAAATTTCACTGTAGAGAGCACCGAAGAGAGACTGACACCCAGAGCAGGAGAGGCAGTCTTTGGAGAGTTTTTAAAAGCAATCAAGCTTGATCGGTTATGCAACCGATATCTTCCTTTACCTAAAAGTAACCGAGGCTACGATCCTTATACCTTTATCCATTCACTTGTTCTAATGTTACACAGTGGAGGCAGATATCTGGAGGATATCCGCACCCTTCAGTCCGATCACGCACTCCAAGAACTACTTGGGATAAAGCATATTCCCACAGCAGACAGTATCGGCAAATGGCTCAAACGCTCCGGCAAAGTCAAGATGTCGGGGATGGAAAAACTCAACCGTACCTTGCTACAACGCTATCTTCGCAGAATAGATGAACCTTTGGTGCTTGATATTGATGCAACCGTGATAGAAAGCCATAAATCTATTGCGTTTACCACCTATAAAATGTTCCCGGGATTTACTCCCATCATTGGGCATCTTAATGGCGGCTATGTGATTCATCAGGAGTTTAGAGCCGGTAATGTAGCACCTGCTGATCATAATCTTGCATTCGTCAAACAGTGTGAAGCACAACTTCCCAAACATCGAAAACTCTCCTATCTGAGAGCCGATAGCGCTTCGTATCAGTCATCACTGTTCAATTATTGCAATAATCGTAATATCATCTATGTGGTAGGCGGGCATCTTGACAGGAGTGTACTGACAAACATTGAAACAATTGATTCCTGGGAACCCCTTAGAACAATAAAAGGTACCGCACATCATCTCAAAGAAGAGGTAGCAGAATTTTACCACACGATGCAGAATACCGATCATGCCTTTCGTATGATTGTGATTAAAAAAACCACCACCCCATTGCTGCATGGCATGGAGGCGTTTCTAAGCCAGGAAGAGAAGCTGGCACTCGCTTCTGAACGTTACAGTGTGATTGCCACCAATGACTTGGAGAAAACAGCTGAAGAGATTGTACGCTTTTACCGACAACGGGGTGATACCAGTGAAAACCGAATCAAAGAACTGAAAAACGGGTTCAATCTGAAGTACCTGCCAACTTCAGACTTTCAAGCCAATGCGCTCTACTTTCATATCGGTACATTGGCATACAACCTGTTCATACTCTTTAAACGTATATTACATGTCAGCTGGCAAAAACACACCATTCAAACCATTCGCTATAAACTGTATCATATTGCAGGTAAAGTAGTCCATCATGCTCGCCAAATCGTGCTTAAAGTCAATGAAGCGTTTGTGGATATCCTCAATCACATACGGCATCAATGCTATTTGCTCAGTTTAGAGTAGCAACTTCACCACTGCGGCATTCCCTTTATCATTTCTTCTTCAGACAAAGTGACAGGATAGCTATGTCAAAAAATCAGGAAAATGGCTTTAAAAAGAGTATTTGACGCACCACTTTGTTGACATAGGGATACAAAGAGCTCTTTTAAGCACACTTTTTTACAGTTCGGAGACAAAAACGGGTTATAGTCTCTCAATTTTTATGAAATGAATTTTCTATTTCGGGATTTGGGTCTAAAGCTCTTGTAGGGTGGGTCACACCCACCAAGGGCTAAACAAGTAGGGTTGTCATTGTCACCCGACCCCTATTCTCCATTTTCATCATAAAGTGTAGAGCCCACACCCTTTACAAAGTTTGTATAATCACGTGCATAGGTTTGAAGCACATATTTTTTGTCTTGTTGTTCTAAAGTCATTTTATTTTTCCGTTATTGTAAATTATTATTGATGATATTATAGCAGAGTGTTGTTATCTGTTTTCTAACTTAGAGTAAAAAATATTCAGTCATTGAACATTAAACCCTCTGAATAAGCCTATACATTCAGAAGATTCTGCTATATATCATTACAGTTCTTAATCTTATCCCTATACTTCACATCTAAAAACTTAAAATGCTTTTTAGCATAAGCTATCTGCCATGATTCTCTACTTCTCATGTCTCTATTCTTATCACTTCCTTTTGTTTCTACCACAAAAGCTCCTTCGCTCTCATCATACTTAATCACTGCAAAATCAGGGCTGTAATTACCAAGTGGTGTTTTGATCTTAAATCGCTTAGGAAGTTTTGCAAAAAATTTAAATTGCATATCTGCACAGTCTATAAAGTTTTTTTCTATATCTGAATCCCACTGCTCTGCATCATATAAACCTTTTTTACACGCTTCCAGATCATATCCCTCCAGTTCTTCAGGAAAAACATTTACAAATTCATAATACTCACCACTTTCTTTATAGGCTATACCATCACTACTCTCTGTAAGTATCTCATGTTTAGCATCATCGAAAGCCTCTATCGCTCTTTTTACATACTCATCACTGTTTCGTATAAACGGTTTCAGATCTACAGCATTGAGTATATCTATGATCATCCCTCTAGTGATACCTGTCTCTTTTTCAATCACACTCACCAAATCAGGAAGCGTCTGTTCAAAGTGAAGTGCATAACTCTTCTCTTCTGCCACATAACCATAGATGTCATCTGCTATAGTTCCAAACTGCTTTACTATTTTTTGCTCTCTAGTTTCTATATCTTGTAGTTTTCCAATAACTTTTTCTTTATATTTCTCTTCATCTAACTTAAGCTCAAAAATTGTTTTGCTCTTTAGTTTTTTCCACAATACCTTGAATTCATCATTTAATTGTGCTTCAGTATACTTACGTTTGGCTTTCTTTTTCTCTTTAATATTATTAACTGTTGTTCCACTGTTAACCCCACTAGCTTCATACTCCAATTGTAAACCTTTTGCAAATGCTTCAAAGCTCTCATTGGCAACCACTGTGAGTCTATTGATCTCTTTATCTTCTACCCTATTTCCAAATCTATCAACAGCTAAACGCACACCACGTCCAAGAATTTGGCGTTTTTTCATTTCCGATTTTGTATCGTTAAGTGTCGTAATGAAAAATACATTAGGATTATCCCAGCCCTCTTTTAATGCACTATGAGAAAAGATAAAACTTGTCTTCTCTTCAAAACTCAAAAGCTTCTCTTTCTCTTTCATAATAAGGTCATAGGTCTTTTTTGCCAGTTTTCTATCACTGTCATTATTTTTCAAGTCATCAATATACCCAGATTTTCTCTTGGCAAAATAATATTTATATATATCCTCGGTATGCACATCTTTAAAACTCTCATACCCAACTTTGAGTCTATCGAACTCTTTACAAAAATGATCCTGCATCCAGCCATCTTCTTCTGTCAAAAAGTTAGCCACCCTATCGATAAAAAAGAGACTCAACACTTTGATGTTTTTCTTTTTGAGCTCTTCATATTTCTTCATATGCATAGCTATGGCTTCAGTTATCTGCTGTTCTTGTATCTGCCGTTTAACTTGTCCATTGATCTGACTAACCTCTAAACGTAAACCATTTTCAAACTGTATATACATCTCTCTGGCATTGATCTCATCGACTATAAACCCAGAGTAAATGGGGTTTTTTGTCTTCTCTTTAAGGCTATCATTTCCTTTTATTTTGACAGACTTTGTGACAAACTCATCTTTGTTTTTCACGATGAGTTCCAACATCGCCACAGGTCTTTTAGACTTTTTATCTATCTCTATCTTGAGTACATTCACATAGCTGTCATTCACCGTTTGGTTTTCACTCAGTGCCAGTACATCTATCTGCTTGACGAGTCCTTGACTCAGTGCCTCTCTTGGCATAAGTGTATAAATAAGATTGTAATAGTTTTTATGTGTTGCAGAAAACCTAAGGGTAAAGAGTGGATTTAACTCATTTATAGAGGTTTTGCTTAACTCACTCTCCATGTTCTGTGGTTCATCAAGTATGAGTATAGGATTTGTCTTTTGTAGACTCTCTTTAGGTGTCCCTGCAAATCCCTCTTGGGGCATGTTGAGTATGGTATTGGCTCTTTTAAAACTGTCTATGGTCATTACCATTATCTGTAAGCCATCATCACGGATAAAATGCTTCAAACTCCCAAGTCTGGAGGAATCATACTCAAAATAATCATAAGGAAATTTATACTGTGACTCAAAATGTGCCCTCATGCTAGCCAAAGAACTCAGCACTCCCTCGCGTATGGCTATTGACGGGGTAATGATAATATACTTGTTCCACCCATACTTCTCATAGAGTTCAAGTATAGACTTGATGTACACATAGGTCTTGCCTGTACCCGTTTCCATCTCCACAGAGAAGTCACGACTTTGTAACATCAAAGACTCTTCTATGGTATTGTCCCTTTGTACTCTCTGTAAATTTTCAAGCAGTGACACATCATCTAGTATGTACCCATTACCACATACCGCCTCACCATCAAAAATATCATACTCACACACCTGTCTACTCTGCCCCTGGAAGAGGCTTACTATAGACTCTATGGCTTTGGTTTGGTGAGGCTGGATAGTGTATTTTAGTTGCATACTATATTCCCAACTTTGTCATAAAATAATCTAAGGAGTCATTTTTAGAGCGATCTATGTCTTTTCTGGAGCCTAAAAACCTTTTTATTAAATCTTTTTCACTAAGAGATTTTTTTGAGGGAAAATGTTTTTTAAAATCCTCTTTCGATTTATTATTACTGTTTTCCCATGCAGACAACATCCATGCTTCTATCTCTTTAGATGCCACTGCAACTGTAACATTTTCAAAACTATCGGTACCTATTTTTCGTCTATACCATTTTTTCAATTCTAAAATACAAGTAAATTGCCCTTGTTTTGTTTCACACTTTGTATCCAAATCAACTAAAACAAAAACATGTTCACATTGTTTAGCTATCAGTGCCTTTATATCTTGATGTACTGCTGCTTTATTTAATATGCGACAAGACTTACTTCCTCCAGAAGATGTAATAAGCATATCTCGTTTTAATGTTGGTTTGAAATATTTTTCAAAAAACTCCTTATCGCTATCCCCTTCAACAATCACTCCAACCTTCATGAATCTTCCTCTAAATTCATATCATCCAAAATACCTATTTTTAACATTTCAACCAAATCATTTTTATAGATCTTCATTAATTTTTTAATATTATATATATCCTCTGCTCTTTTAGATTTTGTATCTCCTTTATAATCCCTAAACATGAAAATAATTTCATTAAGTTCAAGTTGTTGCAATATCTCCATATTATGCGTCGTAAAAAATATCTGCTTATCATCATCCCTCATTGTATCAAGTATATAAGATAGTACTTTCATATGCATATGTCGCTCTGGTTCTTCTATCATGAGTCCTACAGCTTGTTTATTGCCCAGTATCGCACTCATAATGGCTATAAAGTGCACAGTACCGTCTGAAATATCTTGTAATGCTACATAATGTTTTTTCTCGCTAACTTCCTCTTCAAAAACCAACTGTGGTACAACGCCTTTTTCTATACGTATACCTTGTACCAACTCTACTTCTCCTATGAGAGAGGTTGAGATATCTTCAAACGTTTCATCATCTAATTCTTGTAAAAATTCTGGTAGGTTTTTACCATTTTCCATCAACAATGGAACACCTGTCATCTCAGGTCTTTTCATACTATCTGCTTTAAAATAGTGAGAAGAAAAAAGAGAGTTTTTGTTAAAGATAAAGGTTAAATTCATCTCTTTTCTAAGTACTTCATTTTGTTTCTCAATGTTCAATGCAAATAGATTGGCAATTGTCTCTTGTGTTTTTGCATATCTTGTGAAAATCGTATATCGTAAGGTTGTATGGTTATAGTTAAAATTAAACCCCTGATAGTTTTTCTTGTTTAAAAGCTCATCATAAGACTTATTATACCCTTCTATGAATGATTCAAAATCTCCTATGATTCTAGCACCTACACCCTGCTTCAAATCTGCTCTATCTATGATAATAGACTTTATCTTACCTGCTATACTTATGTCAATATTGGGTACTTTAGTCTCAAAGTTGAACCAATAGTGAAAATATAGAATAATGTCATAATCTATCAGCTCATTGCCTACAAGTACCCTGTTTTTCACAAGGAAATCAGCTTCAATCATAGTCAAAGGCTCATCATGATGATAATTTTTTATCTTATCCAAGCCTATTGTATCGATAGCCACAATACTATTTTTATAGATAAGATTATCCAAAAACTTCAATGCTTCGATAAGGTTACTCTTACCAGTATTATTAGGAGCTATAAGACAGTTTAACTTTCCAAACTCAAATTCACTCTCCCAAAAACTTTTAAAGTTATGAAGATACAAACGCTTTAACAAAACACTCGACATTACAATACCTCCAAATCCAAATTCTCACGTAGATTAAGCTTCACATTGGTCGTGAGAGCCTTTTCATAGCAAATGAGTTTGGCATCTTTGGGTACATCATGTACGATGTCACCCTCTATCTCTTTGTCGAAGCTAAAGTAAAAAACTCTTTCCCCTTCTGTAAGGGTAATGAAGCTGTATTTTTCAGACTTCACCTCACCTACCTCTGCACTCAGTGTAAATCCATTTTTGAGCCCCACTTCATAGACGATGTCGAGTTCTTTGGCTCCTTGGGTGAGTATGTTTTCGTGGAACATACTCATCTTAAGCATCTGCTCTATCTCTTCATAACTCATGTCGGGGCGTTTTTTGACCTCTTTAAAGATTTGGAAGTTGGAGTTATCCAGGTAAAACGACTTAAAGCCCTCTTTGTACTCCAGTTTTTTCATAGCTCTCTTAATGCGTGCTTTGGTAATGTCACTTATCTTTTTATACCCTGCTTTATAGGCTTCACTCTTTTCATCTGTGGCTTCAGGGAGTTGCACTAAGATGTATTTACGATTACCTCTTTTCGCATTTTTTTCATCTTCTTGGTTTAAATCCATGACCGCATGAGCTGTAGTACCACTTCCTGCGAAGAAGTCTAAGATGATGTCATCTTCACTACTTCCTAAATGTAACATTCTCTTTAGTAATTTGGTCGGTTTAGGTGTATCGAAATAAGCATATCCATCAAATAAGTCTTTTATTTCTTTTAATGCATCTTGATTATGACCAACTTCTTTATATTTCCATATTGTTAATGGTACTGTTCCTTGTTGCACTTCTGATAAAAAACTTTTTAATCTTGGTACACCATCACCATCATCTCCAAATGAAACTCTTTTATCTTCTATAAGTTTTTGAAGCTTTACTTTGGAAACTGACCAACATCTCCCTTTTGGCGGATTAACTAATCTTCCAGAAGGTGTTTTAATGGGATAATCATTTTTTTCAGAATAGGTCTTAACAGATAAATCTGTAGATTTCCAATTTCCCCTCGGGTCATTATCTGGGTTTTTATATCGTGCATTCTGTTCATCTGTACGAGGCAATAAATTTGGTCGCCATATTTCTTTGTTTTTAGCATAAATCAATATGTGGTCATGATTATCACTAAGCCATTTTGCATCATTTTGAGGACTATATTTTTTCTCCCAAATAGCATTGGCTACAAAATTCTCCTCCCCATAAATCTCATCCATCACCTTCCGCAAATTATGCACTTCATCATCATCAATACTCACAAAGATCACTCCGTCATCTTTAAGCAGATTACGACTCAGCCAAAGCCGTGGGTAGATCATATTGAGCCAGTTGGTGTGTCTGCGTCCTGTAGAGTTTGTTTTGGTCGTTGTGTAGCCCTCTTCACGGAGCTGGTCTGTCTGTATGAGGTAGTTTTGTATGCTGTCTCCCCATGTATCAGAGTAGACGAAGTCCTTGTCTTTGTTGTAGGGTGGGTCGATGTAAATCATCTTAATTTTTTTGTGGTACGAGAGTTGAAGAAGTTTAAGTACCTCTAGGTTGTCTCCCTCTATGAAAACATTCTCACCATCAGGAATCTCATTATCATTAGCCACCTCTTCATCTACTTTAAGCGTAGCATGGGTCTTTTCACGTATAGTCTTGTAGCAGTCACGCTTACCAGCCCATGTGAAGTTGTAGTGTTCACGAGACTCATTGACTTCATCTGCAAAAACATCTTTAAGCTTCTCAGGAATGATCTCCCCATCTTCAAATATCTCAGGAAGTATCTGCTGAAGTTCTCGTAGTTTCTGTTGTTTAATATCAAGGCTCTCTAAAGTCACTAAATATCCCTAAAAAATAAGATTATTTATTTTAGCGTAAAAAGCAAAAATCAAGGCTAACTCCTAGTGACAAAACTCCTATAAAGCACCTCATACATTTTTATTTTTTTTCGTAACATGGAAACAAGCAATTATAAAAAAATGTCTTAAATGACTCTTTCTATTCGTACTTTTACTTCCTGATAACAGGCACTCTCACCCTCTTCACTGAGGATACTTGGCGTAAGGTAATTCACTCCCACTGTATTATTTGTTATGACAATACAATCAAGGCGAATATCTTCATTTAATTTCACAGAAAATTCATGTTCTCCATATTCTGAACTTATCCTTACCCTCTCACCTTCACTATAGCCTAATTCTGGATGAAGTTGCACTTCATTACCTCTGATGAATTGCGTATTGAGGGCTTTACCTGACTTGGGAGAAAGAAGCCAAAAAGTTTCGTCTTTGGGCTTGTTCTTCCTCTCTTTACGGTGTTTCCTGAAGCGCTTCGTATTGACAAAATCATCTTCATACTCTTCGATGAACTCAAATTCATCATCTCCGTCTTCACCGAAACCTTCTTTATACGGTACACTCTGATGGCCAGGAGAGATATACTGCTCCCCCTCTTTTTGACACTGTTCAAGCCAGCTATTGATGTAATATTCTTCAGACTCAAGTCCTTCAAAGCCAAAAGCATCAAAAAGTGTTTTCGTAAAGTCATATTCGCTGATACCTATGTCCGAATCCATCACTTTGTTCATCTTTTCCACATACTGGTGTCCGTAACTTAACCGTACATCCTCTTTTTCAAAGAAGTTCTTCGCAGGGATGACGATCTTAGCCATTTTGGAAGTCTCATTTTCATAAAGCCCAAAATAGATAAGATTTTCGACACCCTCTAGCTCCTTCTTCACACGATTGCTGTCCGGCATGGACTCTGCAGGATTTCCTCCCTGCACCAGTACGGTATCAAACTCTGAAAAGTTTGTTGTGGCTTTGGGTACACGATCACACTTTACTTCAAAAGGATTATCCAAGCCCAATTTGGAATTAGACAGATAACTCACCCCGCACCCCTCTTTACCAAAGAGTCCGAGTGTAGCTGCCAAAGAATCAATAGCATGAAGCGTATAGGAGCCTATTGAGTATTTCTGTACACCGTTCCCGACCAAAAAAACTACTTTCTGGTTACGCAGATATTCCAATACCTTGCCCATATCTCCCAGAGTTACACCGATATAGGCTAAGATCGCTTTGATTCTATGTTCACGTGTATAGTCATAGAAATCCTCATACTCTGAAGCAAACTCATCCATCCACTCCGTGTCTTCACTATTTTCCATAAAGATAAACCTTGCCAACATGATCGCTACATAATAATCCGTTCGAGGAGCTATCTGAAGATGCAGATCTGCTTTTTTTGCAATGGATGTACGTACAGGGTCGATAACCACTATCTTTTTACCTTCAAGATAAGGCATAATATGTGAATTTGTCACTGTCACATTACGTCCCCATACCACTACCGTATCTGCTTTTGCTATCTGTTCAAGAGGCAGAGATTTGTTAATTCCTCGTCCCAACGCTATACCCGCATCACCGGCACCGTCACAAAGACTTCCTCTCGTTAGAGAGCCTTTTATCTTCTCCAGAAAAAGGTTCGTCGCCTCCTGCATTACGCCAAAGTTACCTGAACCTCTCCAGAGAAGTGACTTATCTGTTTTAAAGGCATCAGCAACAGCTTCCATAGCCTCTTGCATGCTCACCTCTTTACCATCAACCCTGGGTTTCTCTATACGGGGAGTTTCAAACATGATCTTGTTGAGTAGCGCACATAAAGCACCATTACCTGTAGGGTGGTTCACATTTCCCTTTAGCTTAGGGAACTTACCTTCTTCAACAATGATGCTGCATGCATCATAACAATCCAATCCACAAGCTGTCTGCATTACTTTATCTCAACCTTCACAAGTTTTGAAAATGCGTTCTCAGGTGCAGAAATATAGATCTCAGCCCTATAAGAGGAAATAAACTTCTCATCCGCCACACGCCATACTTTACCTACTTTATACGCTGTTCTCTTCCCGTCAATATAGACTCTCTTTTGGCCTATCTCTTCTAACTCTTCAGGCTCTAAAAAAAGTACCAACTTTGCTCTACTCGCATCTTCAACCTGTGCAAGAGGAGAGCCCGGAGCCACAAAGTCTCCCTTACGTACCATTAGTTTATAAAGATATTTATTTTCTAATACTAAAGACTTTTTAGAGATAGTGTCTTTAAGCTGTGAAATTTTATACTTCATATCGAGTATCTGTTTCTCTAAACTGATGATCTTTTCACGAGTACTCAAATATTGGGTCTTTGCAGAAACAAAACTGCTATAGGCATTGTCTTTTTGTGTTCTTGATGCTGTAGAGAGTTTGGAAATACGTTGATAGTAGCCTTCCTGTCTCTTGACTGTACCGATTAAACTGTTTGCTATCTCTTTATTAATATCTAACATTTTCTCTAAAAGTTCTACACTTTTTTTTGTATCTTCAAGATTGATCTTATCAAGCGCATCATCCAAGTGGATCACTCTTTTAGCATCCACCATCTCCCCTTCAGCATCCAGATCAACTTCAATGACCAATCCACTTACAGCAGATTTAAGGACTACTGATTCATAAGGTTCTACTTTTGCATAGTGTACTTTTGCGAAGATAAATAATGGGATAAATAATAGTAGAAATATTTTCATACGTAATCTCTTTTTTAATTGATTATATCAAAATAGCGTTAATTGCTAAATACTAAATGTTAAGAAGATCGTATAAGAAAGAAAATCATAACACTTAACGCTTGGCACATAACACTAAAAATAGGTACAACGATAAGTTATGTACTATTTTCGCTATATAGGCATTTAGTTACTGTTCTAGTACACTTATATTATTTTAATAGTAGTGATATGCTACTTCTTGAGTGGTATTATACCAAATCAGTATAATATCTCATACGCTTATTATAATTGATTGTTCTATGATAGCATCTGGGGTTTAGTGTAGCCAGAAAGAAACACAGAGATTTACTTCTCTAACTGCTTCTTGAGGTCTTTGATCTCTTCTTTCAGTGCAGCAATATCTTTAACATTGGTTCGTACTGCACGCTCAAGCACGGAAACAACTTCATAGATCTTCTCAATCTTTTCTTTTGTTTTATTTTCCATTTGACTGTGTCCTTTAAATTGATTTTTGCTGACAAGAAAATTATACCCAAAAGGAGACTAAGAGAGGAAATACAAAAAGTTCAGCTTACATAATTTAAAGGAACTGGTTCTCCTGGGTATCTCTAGTACAGGTATAGATTTTCAATAGAGAAATATCAGAGCATAAGCTGGACTTCCTAAAATGAGATTACATGATATACCTCATTTAATAGGATTAGTAAGTATCAATAATGGATATAGTTTAGAGCAGATTGGTGCGGTACCTGGACATACTTCAACTGCTACAACTAGACGATATTCCAATATGAAGAGTGATAGTGTTAAACAGGTATTTAGTCATATGTTTGATAGATTTGTTTGCAAAATAGAGAATCATGTAAAAATAGCTAAAAGTGCCGATTATATGGGAATTTTGCATCATTTTGCATAGATATAAGGTGCAACGATAAGCCGGGTTTTGTCGTGGGTAGTTATTTATCTAGGCGTATTGTTGCCAATACGCTCAAGCGAAGTATGAGTGCTGATCTAACAGCTTGTGAGACTTATACCATATACTTCTTGCTGCGGACAGGGTTTACCTGGCTGCCCATGTTACCACAGGCACCGGTGGGCTCTTACCCCACCCTTTCACCCTTACCAAGCAAAGCTTGGCGGTTTACTTTCTGTTGCACTTGCCCTCAGATTACTCTGGCCATCCGTTAGATGGAGTCCTGTCTCACTTGCAGCCCGGACTTTCCTCTCGTGGTTTACACCACCAGCAACTACCTATTGCACCTGCGCGAATTATAGCATATTTTACAGCTAAAAAATAGATAGTCCGGTTTTAGTTGTAAATTTTTCCAAAGCAAGTGTTCCTGCATGAGAGTTACCATACTTGTTGAGTCCCGGTGACCATACTGCGATGGACATCTTGCCGGGAACAGTTGCAGCAATACCGCCTCCCACACCACTTTTTGCAGGAAGTCCCACATGAAAGGCAAATTCACCACTGGCATCATAATGTCCACAGGTCAGCATTACAGCATTCACACGTTTTGCCTGTGCAGGTGTAATAAATTGCTTCTTTGTTATGGGGTCCGTTCCTCCAAATGCCAGAAATAACATTGAGCGGGATAACTCTTCTGTATTCATAGTGATCGCACAATGTTTAAAATAGGTCATCACCGTGGCAATAACATCGTTATCAAAATTTCCAAAACTCTTCATCAGCCTTGCCAACGCCAGATTTCTATCTCCATGTTCCATTTCAGATCTTGCAACGATAGAGTCAAAAGAGAGATGGGGATTACCGCTTATCTCCCGTATAAAGTTCATAATGACTTCAAGTGTTTTGTACTCATCTTTATAATGACTGATAAGCGTATCGGTGATCGTTATAGCTCCTGCATTGATAAAAGGGTTGCGTGGAATACCATTTTCATACTCAAGTTGTACCAAAGAGTTAAAAGGATTACCTGAAGGCTCTACCCCTACTCTTTTATAGAGATCTTTACTGTAAATATCCAATGCCAATGTGAAAGTAAAGACTTTAGAAATACTCTGTATTGAAAATTCTTTCTTACTGTCTCCCACTGAAAATACTTGACCATCGTCAAGTGTCACGGTCATAGCAAACTGCCCTTTTTCAACTGCTGCTAAAGCAGGAATATAGTCAGCAACCTTGCCTCGCATAAGTTCAGGCTGTATTTCATCGTAAATTTCATCGAGTATAGTTTGATAATTCATTATGTGTACTTTTTTAAATTATTATACTGAAATAAAAAGGAAAAATGGAAAAGAAATAAAAAAGTTAAAAAAAGATCTAAATAACCAATGAAGTAAAGGTTTCTTCTTGATTTGTTGTAGATTTGGGTATTTGGACGAAGGAGCTTACGTCAGTAAATGACTGACTCCATCGCCCGAAGATGCAATAACGCGCAAGAAGAAAGATTATTTCATTGCTTCTTTTGCGTATTTTTCGCCTAACTCATATGCTTTGAGGTTAAGCTCATGCACTTTTTTAGGTACTTTAGAAAGCATAGTCTCAATAAGTACATCTTTATCGATCGCATTCATGATAGTGTTAGCGATAGCAAGTGCAACTACAGATTGAGTAATCACGTTTCCTACCTCTTCTTTGGCGATAGTAATAATAGGAATCTCAATAATATTCCATTTTTTTCTATCTTCTTCACTTGGATGTACCAAGTTAGGCTCAACAACGATTGTTCCCCCTGGTTTTACACCATTTTTAAATGATTGGAAACTTACATCTGCAACTGATAACATGAAGTTTACTTCACCCTCATTCGCATATGGATAGTAGATCTCATCATCATCCAAAGTAATATCAACAACCGTTGGACCACCACGTACTTGTGATGTATATGTAGCTGTTTTTAGTCCGTAACCTCCAGTTTTGATCTTTGCAGCTGCAAAGATCTCTCCAGCAAGAAGAACACCCTGTCCACCAACGCCTGTAAATCTCATTAATGTTCGTGCCATAGTGTCTCCTTATATTTTTTTCTCAAAGTCATCTTGAGTAATTTTAGCTCTTTGACCTTGGTGTACTTTTTGGATTTCTGCATACATATCACAGTACTCATCTGCCTCAGTATCTTGTTTCAAGATACCTGTAGGAAGTAGGTTAAGCTGTTCTTCCGGGCTCAATGTATCATATTTCTTTTTAGAAACAGTGATACTGTCGATCCAGTCAAGATTTTCCATAGCATTTGCCATTTTATTCTTTCTACCAAGGTTGATGTGACAGTTAGACAGTGCTTCAACATATGCAAAACCTTTATGCTCAAGTGCCTGAACAAAAAGTTTTTCAAGTTTTTTAGGTGCAGTTACATTCTCTCTACCTACAAATGAAGCTCCTGCTGCAATGGCAAGTTTACAACCGTCAAATGTCGGGTCAATGTTACCCGCTTTTTGAGATACTGTCCACATACCTTTTGGTGTAGTTGGAGATGTTTGAGAGTTTGTCAAACCATAGATAAAGTTGTTGATAACAATCATCGTGATATCGATGTTTCTTCTACAACCATGTATCGTATGGTTACCACCGATCGCAAGCGCATCACCGTCACCGGCAACACATACTACGTGCTTGTCCGGGTTTGCCAACTTGATACCTGTTGCATACGCTACTGTTCTACCGTGCGTTGTATGTACTGTATTGAAATCTACATATGAAGAGAATCTTCCTGAACAACCGATACCGGAAACCACACACATATCATCTTTGCTGATACCGAGTTTATCTACTGCTCTAATGAAGGCTTTAAGTATAACACCGTCACCACATCCCCAACACCATAGTGTTGGCATCTTTTCAAGTCTTAAATATTGATCGTAATTAAATGCCATTGTTAAAATACCTCCTTAACTTTTTCGACAATTTCATATGGTGAAATTGGTCTTCCGTTTACTTTAAATAGACCTTCGACATCCAAACGACTGGAAGCTCTTTGAACTTCTGCATGGAATTGACCAATGTTAAGTTCAACTACCATTACATTCTTGATCTTGTCTGTATACTCTTTGATCTTCTCTGCCGGACTTGGCCAAATAGTGATAGGTCTGAATAGTCCTGCTTTGATACCATCGTCTCTTAAGTGTCTAATAGCCTCTTTTGCTGCTAGTGATACTGAACCATAAGCAATGATCATTACTTCTGCATCATCCATCATGAACTCTTCGTAAGATTCAATCTCATCTTTATGAGCTTCAACTTTATCTTCAAGTCTTTGGATCAGTTTTCTACAAGTCTCTATCTCTTCAGTCGGGAAACCATTTTTATCATGATGAAGCCCTGTAAAGTGATATCTGTACCCTTGGAACATTGGATTAAGTACTGCCGGATCCGTTGGACCACACTCATATGGGTGATACTCTTCCGCCGGACCGTCAAATGTTTTTCTTGGAACGATTCCTGCTTCTACTTCTTCAGGTGTCGGAAGCATTGCTTTACCGTGCATATGCCCTAAAGTCTCATCAAGCAATACGATAACCGGTTGCATGAATCTATCTGCGATATTGAATGCTCTTACTACTTCTGTATAACACTCAGCCAAGTTTCCTGCACAAAGAGTGATCGATTTATAATCACCGTGTGACGGGTTTTTAGATTGAAGGATATCCCCTTGTGATACACGCGTCGGAAGACCTGTTGACGGACCACCTCTCATTACATTCACACATACCAAAGGTACTTCAGCCATTTGTGCCAGACCCAGATTCTCTGCCTTGAGTGACATACCCGGACCTGAAGTTGCTGTCAGTGCTCTCTTACCGCTCATTGCAGCACCGATCACACAACAGATTCCTCCGATCTCATCTTCCATTTGAATGGCTACACCGCCTTTTTTCGGTAAAAGGTCAGAGATAACATGCATTACTTCACTTGATGGTGTTAACGGGTATCCCCCAAAAAACATACATCCAGCGTCGATAGCTGCTAAAGCTGCCAATTCATTACCTGTAGATATTACTTCTCGTGTTGCTGACATTAGTTAGCCTCCTTATAATCTGCGGGTAATCTATACCCGTTACTTGCAATCGCTTCTTGTCTTGCTTTTGAAGTGTCAGTGAGTTTTGCAAATTTAAACTCTTTTTTCTCTGCTACATATATAGCAAAATCCGGACATGAGAGTTCACACTCATTACATCCTATACAAGCTTCCGGCGCGATCACGCTGATCATTGCACCTAGAGTTGAACTTGGTTCCGCTTTCATTGAAAGCACACCTGCTGGACATGCATCCACACAGATATCGCAGGCTTTACATCTATCGGTATTTACCCATACTGGAGTATTCTCCGGAGCTACCATTGCTGCCATATTTTCCCCTTTTTATTTTTGAAATATTAAGTGAGATTTATTATTCACTAAAACGAGGATAACTTACTTTTTGTAAGGATGCTATGAATAACCTGGAATTATTGGTACGATAAGTGGGGTTGTTACCTTTTGAAGCAACAAAAAGAAGAGTTTTTACTTCTCATTATGTATTCATTTTACCTATAGCACAAGATACAAAACTTTTTGCTTTTGCGGAAGTACTGTCAATAAAACCCATATTTTCACCCACAAAAGGGTAGCCCAGTGATTTCAGTTTTTCAGCAAGCACAGCAACCTGCTCTTCATCAATATCAAGTGTGATCTCTCTGGGCTCTTTGGTCAGATCCACCTCTATTTCACCAAAGGTATCCAAGAGTTTATTTTTAAGTGTGGAAGCGCATCCTCCACATTTTACATTCTGTACCTGAAAGGTCTGTATCATTTGGTTACCTCTGTTCTTTTTGAAAAGTATAGCAAAAATTTTGTGTAGCTTATGTGCAGTGTAAAGCGTTTATACGCAAATCTTTTGACATAAATTATAGATTCTTGAATACTAAGTGTGTAGATATATACAGGGGGGTGTACATTGTAAAACAAAACACCTGAGAACTGTCCGTATATTTATAATAAGAAAAATGTGATCTAAAAATGAATAAATTAAATTTTGAAGGTGGGGAAACCCACCTTACGAAGAAATCAAAGCCTACTTTGACAATACTTCTTTCACTGCTTTACCGATCTCTGCCGGAGAAACAACTACTTTTACACCGGCTGCTTCAAGAGCATCCATTTTCTCTTTAGCTGTACCAGCTGAACCAGAGATGATCGCACCTGCATGCCCCATTCTTTTACCTGCCGGTGCCGTCTGACCTGCAATGAATGCCACTACTGGTTTAGTGATATTTTCTTTAATATATGCTGCTGCCTGAATTTCAAGATCACCACCGATCTCACCGATCATAACGATCGCTTCAGTTTCAGGATCTGCTTCAAACATAGGAAGAAGCTGTTTATAACTCAAACCGATGATAGGGTCTCCACCGATACCTACTGCAGTAGTGATACCGAAACCTTCATTGCATACCTGGTTCGCACCTTCATACGTCAATGTACCGGATTTAGAAATAAGTCCTACATTTCCTTTTTTAAAAATATTCCCCGGCATAATACCGATCTTACACTCTTCAGCAGTGATCACACCTGGACAGTTTGGTCCTATAGTCATCATGCCATGCTTCACTGCATATGCTTTGGCCATTTGCATATCTCTTACCGGTGCACCTTCTGTAATGATCACGGCAAGTTCAATACCGGCATCTGCTGCTTCCATCACTGCATCTGCTACGAATGCAGGCGGAACAAATACCATGGATACTGTTGCACCCGTAGAAGCTACTGCTTCTTTTACGGTATTGAACACTGGTTTATCAAGGTGTGTCTGACCACCTTTTCCCGGTGTCACACCACCTACGATATCTGTACCGTATGCAAGACATTGCTCCGCATGAAATGTACCTTCGCCGCCTGTAAAACCTTGTACAATTACTTTTGTGTCTTTGTTTACTAAAATACTCATCTCTTACGCTCCCTTTGCCGCTTCAACTGCTTTTTTTGCACCGTCACCAAGGTCAGTTGCTGCGATTACATTGTCAATATTTGCATTTTTTAAAATTTCTGCTGCTTCTGCTGCATTCGTACCGTCAAGTCTAACAATCACCGGTACATTTACATCTACAAGTTTTGTTGCTTCAAGGATACCGTTCGCAATACGGTCACATCTAACGATACCACCGAAAATATTTACGAAAATCGCTTTGACATTCGGATTTTTAAGAATGATCTCAAACCCTTTTGCCACTGTTTCAGCATTTGCCGAACCACCCACATCAAGGAAGTTTGCAGGTGTTCCGCCCATATAATTGATCGTATCCATTGTACCCATTGCAAGACCGGCACCATTTACCATACAACCGATCTCACCATCAAGAGCGATATAAGAGAGTCCATATTGACTTGCTTCTCTCTCATCCGGATCCTCTTCAGAGATATCTCTCATCTCTTCGATCTCAGGGTGTCTGTAAAGTGCTGAATCATCGAATCCCATTTTTCCGTCAAGTGCCAAAAAGTCTCCGGCACCTGTTTTGATCAACGGGTTGATCTCGATCATTTCCGCATCATTTTCCATATAAACTTTGTAGAGTGCATTTGCAAATTTAATGAACTTCTTCTGTTCATCTTTATCTGTAATACCTAAACCGAAAATAAGCTCTCTCCCATGGAATCCCTGGAAGCCGATCGCCGGATCAACAGCTACTTTAATGATCTTTTCAGGACTTTTTTCTGCTACTGTTTCAATATCCATACCGCCTTCTGTAGAAGCCATGATTACAGGCATCTCTTTCGCACGGTCAAGAACAACACCAAGATACAACTCATCTTTAATATCTGCACCTTCTTCAATGTAGATCTTTTGAACCAGTTTCCCTTCCGGTCCGGTTTGATGCGTTACCAATGTCATTCCCAGGATCTCACCTGCAAGCTGCTTGACTTCTTCTGTAGACTTGGCAAGTTTAACACCGCCTCCAAGTCCTCTACCTCCAGCATGGATCTGGGCTTTAACCACCCAAATGCTCCCACCTAATTCCTGCGCAGCTTTTACTGCCTCATCTGGTGTATTTGCTACAATACCTCTAGGTGTCGGAACACCATACTTTTGGAATATTTGTTTCGCTTGATACTCATGAATATTCATGTGCACTCCTTTTTACAATAAGTTCCAATATTATACGTCTATCGCAGATAATATTTGGTTAATTGAATTATTATAAAGGGTGATTTTAATAAAGTGGTAAATTTTTACACAGTTGGCTAAAAGGGAAAGAGGATTTTTCCGATATTTTATGGCAATATTCTTTACTTTGTACGATTCGGAATTTAGTTCCTCACTTGCACTGAGCTTTAGCTCTTGTACGATTCGGAATTTAGTTCCTCACTTGCACTGAGCTTTAGCTCTTGTACGATTCGGAATTTAGTTCCTCACTTTAACTGAGCTTTCAACTCCTGTACGATCCGGATTTAATTCCTTATCGGCACTGGCTTTTATTCCCGGGGAGAGGTCATCTCTTCCGGTTTGACATAGGCATCAAACTCTTCTGCACTGAGCAATCCCAGTGCAATGGCTTCTTCTCTGAGTGTTGTACCATTTGCATGGGCAGTTTTAGCTATCTTCGCTGCATTTTCATACCCGATATGAGGGTTGAGTGCTGTTACCAGCATCAACGAGTCATTAAGAAATTTATCAATCTTTTCTTTATTGGGTTCTATCCCCACTGCACAGTTTGTATCAAAACTTCTCATTGCATCGGCAAGAAGCCTGATCGATTGTAGGATATTATAGGCAATGACCGGTTTAAATACATTAAGCTCAAAATTTCCCTGACTTGCAGCAATACCGACTGTTACATCATTTCCCATGACCTGTACTGCTACCATAGTCATGGCCTCAGCCTGTGTAGGATTAACTTTTCCAGGCATAATGGAGGAACCAGGTTCATTTGCCGGGATACTGATCTCACCGATCCCGCATCTCGGACCGGAAGCCAGCCACCTGATATCATTTGCGATCTTCATTAAATTTGCTGCAAGTGCTTTAAGGGTACCACTCAATACTACTTCTGCATCATGTCCGGTCAATGCATGGAATTTATTCGGCTGAGAGACAAACCCGTAATTTCTGGACATAAAACTGTTAAGCTGGACAGCTACCCTTTTCGAAAATTCCGGATGAGAATTCAGCCCTGTTCCTACAGCTGTACCGCCGATAGCAAGTTCTCTGCAATATACAAGTGCATCATTGATCTGCTTAAGATTTGTCTCCAGCATTGCAACATATCCGCTAAGTTCCTGTCCCAATGTCAACGGTGTTGCATCCTGTAAATGTGTTCTGCCTATCTTTACAATATTTCCGAATGCTTTAGCTTTATTATCCAATGTTGCTTTTAATTGATTAAGTGAGGGAATAAGATCATCCATGACGGCAACCACTTCCGCAATACGCATAGCAGTAGGATATGTATCATTGGAGCTTTGTCCTTTATTGACATCGTCATTCGGATGAACAAGATTTTCACTTCTAAAATCACCACCGAGGATCTCTGTAGCTTTATTTGCAATAACCTCGTTTATATTCATATTTGACTGTGTTCCTGAACCCGTCTGCCATACAACTAAAGGAAAGTTGTCATCAAGCTCACCGGAAAGTACTGCTTCACATGCTTGTGTAATTGCTGAAGTTTTTTCATGATCAAGACGGCCCAGTGCATGATTTGTCAAAGCACAGGCTTTTTTAAGATTGGCAAATCCGTATACTATTTCAAAAGGCATCTTTTCATTTCCTATTTCAAAGTTCTGGATCGATCTTTGTGTCTGTGCTGCCCAATATGCATCAGCAGGGACCTTTACTTCACCCATCGTATCTTTTTCTGTTCTATAATGCATGATTGATCCTTTGATATATCAAGATTACTTATCATACTATAGTTTGATTAATGGGGAAAAGTCATGAGAGTAGTGAAGGAGTATCTGTCAGTATCATTCAAGACGGTTGAAGATTTAAAAATAATTCTGAAATACAAAGTGTCCCTGAATACCCTCTTTGGAAAGGCTCCTGGATACAAATTCAGGATGACAGAGGGTCAGGGATTAGCCTTTTTCTATATGGGTTTAGCTCTTGACCTCATATTGTTCACGGCCCATTTGGTAAAGATCATTCCCGTAAGTATCATTAATCACTGTTACCGGAAAATCTTTTACTGTGATCTTTCGTACAGCTTCCGGGCCAAGTTCAGGATATGCGATCACTTCTGCTGATGTGATCTTTTTACCAAGCAGTGCTCCTGCTCCACCTGTCGCACCGAAATAGATCCCGTCATATTTTACACAGGCATCTTTTACTGCCTGGTTCCTCTTTCCTTTTCCGATCATTCCTTTTGAACCGTGTTCGAGCATCGTTGGAGAATAGGAATCCATTCTATAAGAAGTTGTAGGTCCCGCACTGCCTATAGGGTCACCCGGTTTCGGAGGTGTCGGCCCGACAAAATAGATCACTGATCCTTCCAGATCAAAAGGCAGTTCCTCGCCTTTTTCAATCAATTCTACCAATCTTTTATGTGCTGCATCTCTGGCCGTATAGATCGTTCCGTTAAGCAGAACCGTATCACCTGCTTTCAATTGTTTTGTATCTTCAGAAGTAAGTGGTGTTGTAAAAGTATAAGTTGCCATTCCTTCTCCTTATATTGTGATATGTGTATGTCTTGATGAGTGGCACTGGACATTAACTGAAACAGGAAGTGAAGCAATATGACAAGGGTTTGATTCAATATGAACAGCCAATGCTGTTTTGGTTCCACCCATACCCATAGCACCGATACCCAGCTTGTTGATCTCTTCCAGTATCTGCCCTTCAAGTTCAGCCATCTCCGGATCAGGATTTACAGAACCTATATCTCTAAAAAGTGCATGCTTGGAAGAGATACATGCTTTTTCAAATGTACCGCCGATCCCGACACCTACAGTAATAGGAGGGCAGGGATTCCCGCCAGCATCAGAGATCACTTCTTTTACATAATTGATGATCCCTTCTTTCCCAGCTGCCGGAGGAAAAACTTTCGCTCTTGAAACATTTTCACTTCCTCCGCCTTTTGCAGCATATTCAATATCGATCTTATCCCCGGCAACAATATCAAAATGAATAATGGCTGGGAGATTGTAACCTACGGTATCTTTTAAATTCGCCCGACTGAAAGGTTCACAGGTCGAAGCCCTGAGATACGCATCAGTATACCCCTGTTCAGTACCTTTATTGATAGCATCTTTGAGCAAACCGCCTTTGATCTTTACTTCATCTCCTACCTTTACAAAGAAAACAGCCAATCCTGTATCCTGACAGAGCGGTCTTTTTTCATCTTTTGCAATATCTGCATTTTCAAGAATCTGACGTATAACCTCTTTGCTTACCGGAGATTTCTCTTTCTCCATAGCCTCTTTTAAAGCATCATATGTATCTTGCGGCAGATCTGTACCGCAATGTACAATAATATCTCTGACAGCTTTTACAACTTCATCAAATTCGATTTCTCTCATTATTACACTTTCCCTTCATCAAAAAATTTGTTTGCATTCAATATATCAATACCTTCACGGATAGAGTCAACAGAGATCCTGAACTTCTCCTTGGTCTCTTTATCCAAAGCCATTTCAAGAATCTTCTCTACTCCGTTATTTCCCAGGACAACAGGTACTCCTACTGTAATATCAGAATATCCGTATTCACCTTGAAGAAGTACTGATGAAGAGACAACAATCCTGCTGTTATTCATTATCGCTTCGACCATATATGCTATGGCACGACCAGGGGCATAGTAACCTGAAGTACCCAGATGCTGAACGATCTCTGCACCGCCATTCTTGGTACGTTCTATGATCTCATTCATCTCTTCCTGAGTCAGAAGCTCTTTTACAGAGACAGATCCTACTTTGACTTTATGCGGCAAAGGTATCATGTTCTGCCCATGATCACCAATCACAAGAGAGCCTGTCTGACCTGCACCATATCCAAGTTTCTGATAGATCTGATAAGCCATTCTGGCACCATCCAATGCTCCAGCCATACCTATAATACGGTTACTTTCCCAGCCTGTCATCTTATGGATCACATATGTCATGACATCCAACGGGTTGGAGACACAGATAATGATAGCATTAGGTGAATATTTTTGGACATTGCCTACAACCTCTTTCATGATCTTTGCATTGACCAGCAAAAGATCTTCTCTGGTCATATCACCTTTTCTTGGAACTCCTGCTGTGATCACTACAATATCACAATCTCTCATATCGCTTGGATCTTCTGCTGCAGATATAATAGTCCCTCGTGGCGCATAATGAGTTGATTGACCTATATCTATGGCTTTACCTTTGGCAACACCGGGTACAATATCAAAAAGTACTATTTCCTGACAGGTTCCCAGCATACTTAAACTATAAGCAGCTGTCGCACCAACAGCACCTGCTCCGATTATTCCTACTTTACGTCCAAACATGCTAAACTACTTCTTGTCTTCATCAAAGAAATTCAGTTCATAAAGTTTATCAACCATCTCCTGAACTGAAGCCACAGAATTTTTAAAGCGTGTCTGCTGAAGAGGCTTAAGTGTCATTGATATCACTTTTTCAGCACCACCTGCACCGATCATTACAGGTACACCTGAAACAATATCTGAATAACCATAATCATTTTTCAACATGATGGCACAGGAATGGATCTGGTTGGTATCCTGCAGGATAGCCTCTACCATAACTGTTGTTGATTTTGCAGGTGCATAGTAGGCCGAACCGCTACCAAGGAGATTTACGATCTCTGCTCCGCCATTTCTTGTTTTTCTTACAATTTCAACGATCTCTTCGGAATCAAGAAGATCCTCTATCGGTACACCCGCAACTGTTGTAAATTTTGGAAGCGGAACCATAGTGTCTCCATGACCTCCCATAACAGTTGCACGTATCTGACCCGCACCATATTCCAGTTTTTCATAAATGAAATGCGCCATTCTTGCTGCATCAAGTATCCCTGCCATACCCAGGACACGCTGTCTGGGAAAACCTGTCTCTTTAAGTGCAACATACGTCATTACATCCAATGGATTTGAAACAACAATAACGATCGAATCTGGTGCATATTCTTTGATCTCTCTTGCATAGCATTTTACTATTTTTGCATTTTTGGTAAGCAGGTCATCTCTGCTCATTCCAGGTGTTCTAGGTGCACCGGCAGTAATAACCACTACATCGGAATCAGCCATATCTTCCGGACCTTTTGCAGCTTTTACAATAGTATGCTGTCTGGCTGCATTTGCTGCCTGGGACATATCGAGTGCTTTACCTTTAGCGACATCATAGTTTCTGCCTCTTAGCATAACATGGTGACATGATCCGTTCATTGCCAATATGAATGCCACTGTCGAACCAAAATTACCTGTACCGATAACCGTTACTTTTTTACCTTTTGCCATGGAAATCCTTTTAGTTAAGAATCATAGGGTGACTTTCAAGCAAAACATAACTCATAACTTTTATTATCAATAATGTTTTGCAATGCTATAGAAGTCAAACAACCCTATGTTTACACAGAGCAGAATGCTCTGTGTGAAGTATTAATATGATCAGTTGTGACCAGATTAGATAGCATCAATGATGCTGTTAAGTGTAGCAGACGGTCTCATCGCAGCTTCAGCTTTCGCATCATCCGGATGATAGTAACCGCCGATATCCTTCGCAGAACCTTCAGCTGCAAGCAATTCAGAAATGATCTGCTCTTCATTTTTTGCAAGTGCATCCGCAACCGGAGCAAATTTCTCAGCAAGTTCTGCATCTGCCGTCTGAGTACTCAATGCTTCAGCCCAGTATCTTGCAACATAGTAGTGAGATGCTTTATTGTCAGGCTCACCTGCTTTTCTTGACGGTGCTTTGTCATTGTCAAGGTAACCCTGGTTCGCTTTGTCAAGTGCTTCTGTCAATGCACCGATCTTGCTGTTTTCACTCTTCTGGTATTCCATTCTAAGTGATTCGGCCAATGCAAGGAACTCACCAAGTGAATCCCATCTGAGATGACCTTCAGCCAGAAACTGGTCTACGTGCTTAGGCGCTGATCCACCCGCACCTGTTTCAAAGAGTCCTCCGCCTGCAAGCAATGGAACAATAGAAAGCATTTTTGCAGATGTTCCAAGCTCCAAGATCGGATACATATCAGTAAGGTGGTCTCTTAGAACGTTACCTGTTACAGAAATCGTATCTTTACCCGCTCTTACTCTCTCATTTGTATATCTTGTCGCTGCTGCTATATCCATGATCTTGATATCAAGACCTGTAGTGTCATGCTCTTCAAGATACTTATTGACTTTCTTGAGCATCTGCGCATCATGTGCTCTGTTTTCATCCAACCAGAAGATCGCAGGGTTTCCTGTAAGTCTTGCTCTTTCAACCGCAAGTCTTACCCAGTCTTTGATCGGGATATCTTTCGCACGTGACATTCTCCAGATATCTCCGGCTTCCACTTCATGGCTCATCAGTACATCACCATTTTCATTCAGAACTTCTACCGTACCCGCTTCTGCAATCTCGAATGTTGTCGGGTGAGAACCATACTCTTCTGCTTTTTGTGCCATAAGACCAACGTTTGCTACGTTACCCATAGTTGTAACATCGTATTGTCCGTTTTTCACACAGTCCGCTACCATCTCTTGGTGGAACATTGCGTAAGTACTGTCAGGAATAACCGCAACACACTCAACTGCATCACCGTTTCTGTCCCACTGTTTACCACCTTCTCTAACCACTACAGGCATAGAAGCATCAATGATCACATCATTTGAAGCATTGAAGTTTGTAGTACCTTTATCAGAGTCAACCATCGCTATCTTTGGAGAATCAGCATCTACAACCGCCTGGAATGCAGCTTTGATCTCTGCCTCTTTTTCATGACCAGCGATTTTTTTCTCAAGGTCTGACATACCGAGGTTAGGGTTTACTTCTAGTGCTTTAAATACATCCGCATACTTGTCAAATACTTCCTGGAAGAATACTTCAAATGCATGACCAAACATGATCGGATCTGAGATCTTCATCATTGTTGCTTTAAGGTGAATCGACCAAAGTACCCCGTTCGCTTTTGCATCATCAATTGATTTTTTGATAAATGATCTCAGTGCTTTTACTGACATGAATGTACCGTCAAGGATCTCACCTTCAAGTGCTTCGATCGCTGCAAGTTCTTTACCGTTAAGCATGATCTTCACTTTCTGAGCTTTATCCATGGTCACTGATTGCTCATTACCATAGAAGTCTCCGTTACCTTCCATATGTGCTACATATGCTTTTGAGTTCTCAGCAAACGCCTTAAGTCTGTGTGGGTGCTGCTGTGCATATCTCTTAACTGCTGCTGCAGCACGTCTGTCTGAGTTTCCTTCTCTGAGTACCGGGTTAACAGCAGACCCAAGACAAGGGTTGTATTTTGCTCTGATCGCTTTTTCTTCTTCAGTTTCAGGATTTTCCGGGAAATCAGGAATATCGAAGCCCTGAGACTGCAGCTCAGCAATACACTCTTTAAGCTGGCCGATAGACGCTGAAACATTTGGAAGTTTGATGATATTGGCTTCCGGTTTAACTACCAATTCACCCAACTTTGCAAGTTCATCTTCAGCAAGACCCATAGCAGCAAGTACTCTACCTGCCAAAGAGATATCACTTACTTTTACATCTACACCTGCTGCATTCGTAAATTTACTTACGATCGGCAAAAGTGAGTAGGTTGCCAAAGCCGGAGCTTCATCGATTTTTGACCAAATAATAGTTGGTTTAGACATGTGTATTCCTTAAATTAAGTTTTATGTAGAAGAATTGTAGCACTCTTATGGTTGGAGGTGATTGAAATGACAGGTTACGAAAAAGTTATCTTTATTATTTGTTTCTATATTACACAATAACATACAGGGAAAACCCCATATGTTTTTTTGTATTACATTATTCCTCTTATTTATAGGCTCTTTTAATATCTTTTTCTATTTCACCCGGTGCAGATGCGATCTTCATAAAATCTGACATACTCAAAAGCGGAAGAGAAAGTGCCAAATAGTATTTAGGATCCAAAATAACTGCTTTGCCATCTTTTATCATTGATTCATAAGGCAAGATATTGGCATTACGTTCTGCCTCGATCTTTTGAAGAAATTTATTGGTGCGGCTTCTGAGTTTATGTCCTACAATGCTTGCTCCATTAGGAAGTTTCAGTGTATAGGCAACATATTTTGAAACCTTTTCACCACTGAGTCTTCCTATAAGATTTTCCCCCTCTGCTACCGTAATCGTATCATCAAAATACGGCATACCGAACATAAACTGGTATTTGGCAAGATCATCAAACTCAAATTTGTCATTTGTTTCATACATATCACCCAAAGCTGCCTGCAGTGCTTTCAGTGTTGCAGAGAACTGACCATATTTAAATTTTTCCTGAAGATATGCAGCCCCGAAATAGGAAGGGTTCTGTACACGTACTTCATCTTCCCCGTGCACCAGTACTTGAAGCGTAGCAACAAAAGTATTGGTTTTTTTCAGTTCATCATTTGTAACAGTGAGCACAGTTTTTCCATTGAGTATTTTTGTTGTAGCAAGTACTATAAAACCGGCTGCTTTCAACTTTGCTTTCAATCCGTCAATAGTTTGTGGATTTGCCACATAATATGCTGTAAGCTCCTTGGGTGCTTTACCTCCGATAACCAACTTTTTACCTTTAAAAACCTTTTTAGGAAGTTCAACTGCTTTAGCAGCCGGTTTGGGTGCCGGTTCGGTAGTTGCCGGTACAGTCACCGGAGCACCTTTTTTATATTTTGCCAATTCTGCTTCCAACTCTTTGATCTTTTCTTTGAGTGCTTTATTTTCCTCATCCAGAGACATGACTTCAGGTACTTTTGCGCCTTGTGCTTCAAGTTCAAATCCTAACTCTCTGAAGGTTTCTATTACTTCTGCATCAATAGCCCTCATATAGTCGATCGTTTTTTGGTCTTTAAAGTTCAATGCATTGATCCAGTTATCTACACTTGCATACCCCACATGAAGTTCATTGGTTCCTTTAGGGATATAGAAATAGATCGAACAAGGTGCGAACATACCTGCTTCAGGAATACCTCTGTTGAAGATAGAGTTTGAGAACTTAAAGTGGCAAAGCAGTGAGACCCAGTATGCATCATATTTTTCAAATTCAAGATCCATATCGCTATACTCGAATTTAAAGTCTATAAAACCTGCAATAATAAAATCATGCTTAGAAAAACGTCCGTCATGCTCCATGACAAAATCTTCTATAAACTCTTCAAGGTCATCCGGTGCTTCGAATTTTTTCACCATTTTTGTAAGTCCGTGCTCAGGAAGCGGTTTTGAATGCTCAAATCTTTTTGTTTTAGTCGGTTTCATCTCTTTTTTTACCAACGCATCAAATCCACCCACCATATCAGCAAAGGCTTTTCTTGTATCCGGATCTTTTTCATCAATGATATCGAGCATCGTACCCGGTGCAAGATGTCCATACCATGTATTATCATCGTTTTCAATATCCAACGTTTTATAGACCAGAAAATTAAACGGAGCATATGCACCGAAATCCGGGTTCTTTAGCAAAAGCGGTCTGAGTTTCTCTTTGTTGACCACACCAAAGAAAGAGATCATCTCTACACCCTTTTCTTTAAATTTATTATAATAATGTACTTGTATGTTTCTGTTGGCTGCTACCGTGCCATAGCCGATGGTACCTATCTTTTTGATCAGTTCATCTATCTCTGCCTCTTGATTGCCTTCTGAACCGTAAAGTTCACCTGTGAGTTTTGTTTTTGCTATATTCGACTGTACATCCACAGCATTTGCATATCCCATTACCAGCATTAAAGCCAATAGAATTTTAGTCAGTTTCATTTAAATCCTTTACTATTAGAAATTATAATTATATTTTATCTGATGAATCTTAATAGAATCTATAATTTATATTTATGTTGTAGTTTTATAAAAATTTTTATTTTTTGATACAAAAAGTAAAAATAACCGCTTAATACAACACTTGTCATTACAATGACTTGCCAGGTAATAATCTTGTTTTAAGGGTTTAAAGTGAGTGTCTTTTCATAGCAATTTCCATTTGTCCATACCGGAATGTCCTGTCTGGGGTATGAAAAGAGTGTGTAATAAAAGCTTTTTTCTACTGTGGAGAACGTGTAGAAGTCATTCCAAGACTCAGCCAACTCTGCATTCCCCCACGGTACCATTTCATCTTTTGAGGCGGATATCCTAAGGCAAGGAGTGCTTCTATCATCTGGGGAGACTGTCTGCACCATACACCGTTACAGAAGAACAGTATGGTCTTGGCATGGGTAAACTCATACCCGCCTTCTATACTCTTCACTCCAAAACGTATGAGTGCTTCCTGTTTGAGTTTGATGTTCTTAGGGTCGGTAAAATAGGTAAAGGGTACGTTAATAGCACCGGGAATACTGACACTCTCATACCACTGCGGTTTTCTGCTGTCCACAAAAAGAAGCTCTTTGTCATCCTGCATATCTTCCAGAAAACCCAACACTTCCAGCTCTCCGTAAGTCTCCACTTTATCATCCATCTTCATAGGAGCGATCTTCCCTGCAGTAGTGATGAATGTCTTTTTACAAAAATCCGCCACATCCCTGCTCGCATAGTTCCCCTCCCAGTACTCTCTGGCATTAAAAGGTATCTGCCTGCAACGTAAGTCCATATCTCTGGCAATAGTGACTTTTTTGACTTTGCCGTCTGGAGTAGTGTAGCTGATCTCTACGCTCAGATCGTGTAGGATAGTCGGTTTGATTTCTGCATAGGTTGCTGAGAGAATGAGTAATGAAGAGATAAGTGTTTTTAGCATGGCTTATTCCTGTCTATTTTAGATAAGTTTACTTGGAATAGCTTAAAGGAAGAAGAATATGACAATTTGACATATTTTTATCTCATGTAAAAATCTCTATGTATAATTCTCTCGCACCCTTTGCAAATTGGTGGTGTTCTTATTTTTTATTTTACTTAGGTCGGGCTAGGAATTTATAGTGTGGGTGGTAAAAATTTAAAATGAGGGGTGTATGATGGAAGTAATTTCCATACTTGCTATTATAGTTGTTGGCGTATTGAAAGTGATATTTATGTGGCTTGATTATAAAAACTGTAAGAAGCAAAAGAACACAGACAAAGACTAATGTCTCACAAGGCATAGAAAGTGACCGCTTTCTATGCTTCTGTGCACCCTTTCCAACATTCTTACATTTATTAACTTAAACTAGCATAAAATTACAATCTCATTCCCATACTTTGAGACGCTGAAAGAACTAGGTACCTCGGAAGTGAAGGCTTCAGCCTCACCCAAATATTTGCATATTTTTAGGTAATTTTGACAGAAAAAGTAATATTTTCCATTAAATACAAACTTTTTTAGGTAAAAAAGCTTTTTGGTGGGACTGAAGTCTCCACTTCCAAAATAATAAGTGCTTTCACTCTCTCGGACGATGGGAAGAAGATAACAGCCCTTACCCTTCAACAGCTAAACTCTCCTCCAAATAAACCCCAAGCTCTTTAGCTTCTTCGAGTATCATCTCACTTACTTTAAGTTTTGATTCGATGATCACATCAGCAAGTTTGGACTTGATATGCAGTTCCAGCGGACGTTTCCCGGGATAACGTTCTACCAGGCACATCAAATCTTCTACCGTCTTGGCATCCGGCATAAGGTTAAGAGCCAATATAAGTGGCGGCTGTTCAGGTTCAGGCGTATGCTTCTCCTCTTTTTTCACTTTGATCTTCTCTTTTTTCGCATCTTTGAGTGACTCGATCTTAAGAATATTCATACGGGTAAAATCACCATCTTTAGTGATCTTCACTTTAAAGGCTATGGGTTTGTTCAAGTCAAAATCTTCATCCAACTCTTTGAGCCGGTTCTCAAAAAGCATCAATTCTATGTTTCCGTGCAAGTCCATAATATTGGCGATCCCGAACTTGTTGCCTTTTTTGGAGATCTTCTCTGTGATCTCCTCTATTTTGCCTATGAACAAGGCTTGAGAACCATCTGCCAGATCATCGATCTCCGAACTTAGTGTATAGTTGATACCGTCCAAAGTTTCACGGTATTTGTCCAATGGGTGCCCTGAAACATAGAAGCCTAGGGACTCTTTTTCCATCTCCAGTATCTCCATAGGTTCAAACTCATCCATGTGTGTAAGCTCTAAAGTAACACTTGTCATCTCATCCCCTTCACCAAAAAGTGAACCTACTGCCATTTTTTTGGCTTCACCCGCTTTTTTGGCTGTATCGATGATATCTTCTATCTGTGAGAGCATCGCCTTACGGCTGTAACCAAAACAGTCCAAAGCTCCTGCTTTGATGAGTGACTCAATAACCTTTTTGTTTACTTTACTTGAGTCTATGCGTGAGACAAAATCAGAAAAGTCTTTAAATTCAGTATCACCCCTGGCTTCAAGCATGGTGTTAATAGCAATGTCCCCTGCACCTTTCACCGCACCCATACCAAACATGACAACCTCATCACCATCAATATTACGTGCCTCGAACACTAACCCTGATTTGTTAATGTCAGGCGGAAGGAGTTTAATGCCCATACGTTTGAGTTCATCTACATACTTGACGACCTTATCCGTATTATTCTTTTCGAGTGTCAAGATCGCCGCCATGAACTCTGTAGGATAGTAGTACTTCAAGTAAGAGGTATAGAAAGTGATCATCGCATAGGCAGCAGAGTGGGATTTGTTAAACCCGTACCCGGCAAATTTTACAATGAGATCGAAAAGCTCTTCCGCTTTGGTTCTGTCGAAACCTTTTTTAGCTGCACCATCTGCAAACTCCCCTTTGAGTTTGTCCATCTCTTCCTTGATCTTCTTACCCATAGCCCTACGTACCAGGTCCGCACCTCCCAGACTGAACCCACCAATGGTCTGCACGATCTGCATAACCTGTTCCTGATAGACAATGACCCCATACGTAGGCTTCAGGATAGGCTCAAGTTCCGGGAACGCATAAGTGATCTCCGCACGACCATGTTTACGCTCGACAAAGTCATCAAGCATCCCTGACTCCATTGGTCCGGGACGGTAGAGTGCAAGCATCGCGATAACATCTTCAAAACCGTTTGGCTTAAGTTTTTTTGCCAAATCCTGCATACCGGCCGACTCTATCTGGAAAAGTCCAAGTGTCTCACCCGTACCTATATACTCATAAACCTTAGGGTCTTCGATGTTCTCTTCAACAAAGTTGATACGTTTCCCATGTCTTCGCTCAACCAGTTGCAGTGCCTCTTCGATAACAGTAAGGGTCTTCAGACCCAAAAAGTCAAACTTGATCAGGTCGACATCTTCTACATACTTACCGGAGTACTGTGTTGCCAGCGTGTCAAGTCCTGTAGGTTTAAAAAGTGGTGTCTTCTGCCACAACGGTTCGTTGGAGATTACCACACCCGCTGCGTGTGTTCCTGCATTACGGTTCAGCCCTTCAAGTGCCAAGGCGTACTCCCAGGTACGTTTTGCCTGCGGATCACTCTCTAAAAGCTCCTTGATCTTTGGTTCTTTCTCATACGAGCCTTTGAGGTCGATACCCAGTTCATCAGGGATGAGTTTTGCCATCGCATCCGCTTTGGAATAAGGCATATCAAGTACCCTTGCAACATCACGGATGACCCCTTTTGCCAAGAGCTTACCAAAAGTGATGATCTGCGCCACGTTCACACGCCCATACTTCTCTACCACATAGTCAAGGATCTCCTGACGACGGGCCTGACAGAAGTCCATATCGATATCCGGCATGGAGATACGTTCCGGGTTCAGGAAACGCTCAAAGAGCAGTCCATACGGCATAGGATCAATATCGGTGATCCCCAGCGAATAGGCTACGAGTGATCCTGCAGCAGAACCCCGTCCGGGCCCTACAGGTATGCCCATCTGCTTCGCCGCATCCACAAAATCCCAAACAATGAGCATATAGCCTGGGAATTTCATGGAGTTGATAATGTCCATCTCTACTTTAAGACGATCTCGGTACTCATCATGTTTTTCCGGAGGAACAATCTTCAGTCGTTTTTCCAATCCGCGTTTGGACTCTTCTATAAAAAGTACAATGTCATTTTCAAGAGAGTACTCCACATCCGGTTCAGGAAGTTCAATACCGGATTCTGCCGCTCTCTCTCTGGCAAATTTGAAGTTAGGCGGTGTCGGGTTCCCAAGCTTGATCTCAAGGTTGCATTTGTCTGCGATCTCTTGGGTATTTTCCAATGCTTCGGGGATATCTGCAAAGAGTTCCGCCATCTGTTGGGGTGACTTTACATAGAATTCATGCACTGAGTGACGCAGACGGTTCGGGTCATCATAAAGTTTGTTCATTGCAATACACATGAATGCCTCATGCGCATCCGCATCTTTTTGTACCGTGTAGTGCGTATCATTCGTCGCGATGATCTTGATGCCTGTCTCTTGTGAAAGCTGGATGATCTGCTTGTCTATACGATGCTGATCTCCGATACCGTGACGCATCAACTCAAGATAAAAATCATCACCGAATACTTCTTTGTATTTAAGGGCTACACGTTTGGCTTCCTCATATCCTTTTGCCCCGAACTTCTTGTTTCTTTCAGAGAGATTAAGATGCCAGTTGACCTCTCCCTGCAGACATGCACTTGAACAGATAAGCCCTTCAGAATTATTTTTAAGCAGATCCCAGTTGATACGCGGATAGTAGTAAAATCCGTTAATGTAGGCTTGTGAACTCAAGTACATCAAATTCTTGTAGCCTACCTCATTCTTTGCATACAGGCAGAGGTGAAAACGCTGACGGACAGACTTGTCACCTAACTCTTCCTGGTTATGCACATAGGCTTCCATCCCGATAATAGGTTTGATACCCTCTTTTCTCATGGTATTATAAAAGTCGATCGTCCCGAACATGTTCCCATGGTCAGTCATAGCCACTGAAGTCATCCCCTGCTCTTTTACCTTCTTGGCCAATGCTTTTATCTTATTTGCCCCATCAAGCAGCGAGTACTCTGTATGGAGGTGTAAGTGGGTAAACTGAGGGGTTGATCTTGGTTCTTCTGACATTAAATTGACCTTTGATTGTTTTTATATTATCCACCAAAAACATACCATCATTCTCGGACTTGCACCCAGAGGTATGCAATCCAATTAAACCAGGGATGTAGCACTTCTACAGTATGCCAATTGTGGATCCCCGGGTCAAGCCCGAGGATGACGAAAATATTGAAGTTAATATAGCAGAGTTTAGGTAAAAATGGATTGAAAATTCACACTAATTTCAACCCTGACTATGCAATAAAAATTATAAATGAGTGTTTATGTTTGAGTTTAAGGTATTTACAAAAAACCATCGATTAACCTAAAGGTTCATCGATGGTTTTGAGATGGTTTTGTATAAATCTATCTATCGCTTCAAACACTTCATTATGACCCTTATCTGCTAAGATACTATGTCTTTCACGCGGGATCAAAAGCAGTTTTTTATCTTTGGAACTTACATTATCGTAGATGAGTTGTGCACTCTCTGCTTTTACGATCGGGTCATTATCGCCCTGTATGATGAGTATAGGATCTTTTACCTGTTTTAATCTTTTGTTTACTTTTGTCATGAGTTTTTCCATTTGTGCCACTGAAGAGAGAGGGTGCTTGAGGTAGTTGACATTGGGTTGCTCGGTATGGGAATTGTCTATCCACTCTCGGATACCCTTTGCATTAAGATAAGATATCATTTCATTAAAAAAATGCAAGGTCGGCACAACATAACTCACCTGCAAGTTATGAAGCTTCAGTGCAGAGTTCAGGGCAATGACTCCATCTACTTTATACTGTGCCGCATGTAGCAGAGCCAGCAGTCCTCCTGTGGAAAAACCACCGATGAATACTTTGGAACAGACCTGTCTCATGGCAGTAAAAGCACGTTCAAAATCTGTTTCCCAGTCTTTAGCACTTACACTCTTTAATGCTCAGTATGTATGGAAGCATCCAAAAACTCAAAAAGAAGGTTTTTTGAAGAGATATTTGTAAAAAGCGGCACAGATACAGCACCACAGAGCATTAACGCATAGTCAAACATCACCCAGTAAGGAGAAGGGGATACTACAATAGCTATCTGTTTACCTCTCCATCCATTTTCATAGGCGGCCAAAGTAAGATAACGGACAGCAAGAAGGAACTCTGTTTTAGAAAATGTTTTCCATCCATCTGTGATACGATGGTGTAAAAAATCCTCTTTAGGAGGTTGATCCTCAAGGTAAGAGTAAAGTTCACCAAAGTGTCTGAAACGAGTGTTCATAGCATCTCCTTTTTAAGAAGCTATGAACAGTATAAAAAAAGTGTGTGTATTAGCTGTGCAAACTCAGCAGCAGGCTCAAACGACTAGTCGTTTTTTAACAGTAGTCTAAGAGCATCCCGTCCTTCACAGCCTGCATACTCTCTTCCCCCACAAGTCTTTTTAGGATAGCCAAGCCGAAACATACAGCAGTCCCCGGACCTTGAGAAGTGAGTACATTACCGTCTTCAACCACTTTGAGATCATCTCTATAGCCCGGATGGTCTATTTCCTCTTTTGCACCAGGGTAACAGGTATAGTTCTCACCCAATACACCTGCTTTTTTCAATACAAATGGAGCAGCACACATAGCTCCCACTACTTTGTTGGCTTTAAACTCTTTGATAAGTTCTATCACACGTGCGTTTTCAGCCAATGCATGGGTTCCTCCCCAACCACCGGGGAGTACAATCATATCAAAGTCATCAGCAATAATTGTTTTGATAGACATATCCGCTTCGATCGTGATACCATTGGCTCCGGTGACCAATCTACCATGAAGCTCATCTTCAAGATACACTACACGCACTTCTATACCTCCACGACGCATTACATCGATAAGTGCTACTGCTTCAAGTTCTTCAAATCCGTTTGCTAAAGGTAAAAGTACATTTGCCATTTTATTCTCCTATGCTTTATTTTTTAGTATATGTGTTACGATACGATACCCGTGATTCAGTGCGATCGCAATACTTCCACCACTTTTGAAGGCGATATCCCCGGCAATATAAAGTCCTTTGACCTCACTCTCATAATTCTCATCAAAAATAGGCTCACCTGCATCATCCAGGGTAATACCGCAACTCTTCAGAAAGTCTTTCGGTGTTGTCCCGCCAATTGCATAAATGATCCTATCGAACAGTTCAGCACCATCGGAAAAGTTGACTTTGATTTGTCCATGTTCACTCTCCAAACTCTCTATATCTACACCCAGTTTTAAAATCACAGCTTCATCTTCACTATACTTGTTGATCATCTCTTGGTTGGTAGGGTTTGGTCGGGTCAGAGTATCTCTACGGTAATTCAATGTTACTTCATTAGTCTCACTTAACTCGCAGGCATACTCGACTGCAGAGTCTCCTCCCCCTACGACAAGTATTTTTTCTCCATTGCTGCATTTGTCCAAATTGAAGTTGACCTGGGTCCTGAGTGAAGGGGGTATTTTATAGGAAGGTTTATTTGGTTTTCCCATCCGACCGATACTGACAATAATATTTTTAGCCTTGTCCACACCGCAACCGGAAGTAACAAAGAAAATATCTCCCTCTTTATCCACTTTTTCAACAGCACAGTTAAAACGTGCATCTATCATTTCATCATCTAAGAGCTTATCAAAGTAGTCCAAAGTACTCTCTTTGGTACCATCTACAAAGGCAACATTTCCCTCAAGCTCTACTTCTTGACCCTGCCAATCCGTATCAACACGTTTTTGATCTTTGTAAAATTTTCGAATAGTATGAGAGTGATTATCTGTTTTCTCAATCATCAGTACTTTTTCAAGACCGAGTACTTTTGATTCTACTGCAGAACCGATCCCCCCAGGCCCACCGCCAATGATAATTAAATCGTAAATATTCTCCATACAGTACTCCTCAAATCTAATTAAGAATAGTGTACCATTTTATAAAACATAAATCTATATAAACAGAAAATATCTTTTAGTTATCACTCTTAATGACTACTTTTGCATACATACCAGGAAAGATATTTGCCTCTCCACTATCAAATGATATACGCATCTTGATCTTATATGTCATAGGGTTTCCATCGGGGATGATACCAACAATGCTGCACTGCTTCCCTATCCTCTTCCTGTAGAAAATGGTAAAGCAAAGATCATGTATCCTCTGCTGTAAATGTCAGAATTCATAACCATTGCCACAGTACCCGATGCTATTGTAAAGGAATGTGAAAAAATATTTAAATAATTATGTGCTAAGTGCTAAGTGCTAAGTGCTAAGAAATTTTACAGATTTTGACTCGCCGGTCAAGAGAATTTGCATCATGTTTCAAATTCCCTTTTTTCCTTTTTTCAAGCAGAAAAACTACTTTGCTTTCTCCAAGTATTTACCCTCAACAGTATCGACTTTGATCATCTCACCTTCAAGAATATGGAATGGCACCTGAACCACTGCTCCACTCTCAAGTGTTGCAGGTTTTTTACCGCCTTGTGAGTCACCTTTGAAGTTAGGTGGAGTCTCAACGATCTTAAGTACAACCGTTTGAGGGATCTCAACAGAGATCGCTTTTCCGTTATGGAAAAGTATTTCTGCTTCCATACCATCGATCATGAAATCAAATGTCTCTTTCCCCACCTGTTCATGGGTAAGCCCAATCTGGTCAAATGTAGTTGTATCCATAAATTGAAGCATCTCTCCGTCATCATAAAGAAACTGCATGGTTTTCTGCTCTAATTCAGGTACATCGAATTTATCACCTGCATGCACTGTTTTTTCGATCACTTTTCCTGTTTGAAGATTTTTAACCTTCATACGTACAAACGCTGCACCTTTACCCGGTTTCACATGTTGGAATTCTGTTACCTTATAAGGGTTTCCTGTGATTTCGAGTCTTGCACCTTTTTTGATGTCGCCCATTCCGATTGTAGCCATAGTTAGTCCTTGAAAATTAATTGAATGATTATAGCAGATGCTTGGTTAAAAGGTACCCCCCCCATGGCAGGAGTACCCAAAAGAAATAGAGAGATTATTTTGTAATAGAGATATTCTCCACATCACAATGATCAGCAACATCAAAGTCCATTGCTTTTGTATTATGCATGAGTACAGGAACAAAAAGCAACGATACAAATACCGCGGCAACAGTTCCGGAGATAAGTGCTACTCCCAGCCCACCGAATACAGGGTCGCTTGCAAGCAGTGCAGACCCGAGTATGATCGCTACTGCCGTTAGTGCGATCGGTTTTGCTCTTGTTGCTGTAGCCACTGCAATCGCCTCTTTTTTCTCCATACCCTGACACTCCATCAATGACTTGGCAAAATCGATCAAAAGAAGTGAATTTCTTGAACTGATCCCCATTAATGCAATAAACCCGATCAATGATGTCGCTGTCAGGAAGAAGGTCTCACTTGTGAAAAGGTTCGCTGCCCAGTGTCCTACGATCACCCCGATCAAAGAGAGGAATGAACCAAGAAGGATGATACCGCTGATAGCAAAACTTTTATAGTAGATCACTAAAAGCAGGAAGATCAATACCAGTGCCGATATAAATGCTCCACCCAGATCTCTGAATGTATCCAGGGTTACTTTCATCTCACCATCCCAGCGAAGCAGGAATTTCTCTCCTGTTTTTTTATCCGTCAAATAAAGATCGAACATATACGTTGTAAATCCTGCCTTCTCAATATCATAGTCCTTGGAAAATGTTTCTATCATCACATCTCTTGCCTCAAGTAAAGGATAGACCTGAGAGACCATATCCGTCTCTGCAATGACATTGACCATACGGGAAAGGTCTTTATGCATGATCATAGGATTTGACTTTACTTTACGCAGCATGACCACTTCGCTCAGTGGAACCATCATTCCTTTCTTATTCATCAAATTCAATGATGAAAGTTTGCTTCTCAGTGCATCTTCGTTTGAAGATGCAAGACTTTTACTCTCTTTTTCCAGTACTAAGAACATGGGGATCTGATCCGGGACATTTTTTGAGTTTTTATGTGCTATCACCATACCCTCAAAAGCAAGATAAAGAATGTTATTGACCTGTTTCACACTTAATCCGCTTCTTGCGATCTTCTCTTTATCTGGTACAAGTTCATATTTATCAAATATTTCATCTGCCATGATATCCACATCAACAAGCCCTTCTGTTTTTTCCAGGATTTGGGCTGCTTTCATAGAGATATCACGTACTTTATCCAGGTTGTCACCATGCACTTCAAGTACGATTGAGGCAAGTGTCGGAGGACCGGCAGGTTGTTCTATGAACTTAATGTTCGTTCCTTTAACGATAGGCAGACACTTCTGCTTTACAACAGGTCTGAGTCTCTGTACCATCAGGAACGAAGGCTCATTCCTGCTGTGTTTATCGGTAAGATTCACAGAGATCTCTGCTACATTCTCTGTCCTTTTCATACTGGCACCTTTTACAAGTCCGGCGTAATCAAGAGGAATCCCCTGTCCTAAAAAGAGTTCTAGGTTCATCACCTCTTTTTCCTCTTTTAAAATGTCAATGATACACTGACTCACCATATTCGTCTGTTCCACTGAACTACCTGTAGGTGTATCTACATAAACAGAAAAAGTATTGTCACTTTTCCCCGGAAGCATTTTTGCAAGTACCAGTTTAGAAGGGAACATCAACAATGAAGCAAAAAATGCTACAGCTGTCAGAACGATCACTAATGTTTTTTTCTTTTTACTGCTAAGGATGCCATATACGAATTGTTGTAAGCCTTTCATTATTTAGCCTCCTTTTGATGATGTCCATGTTCAGGTTTTTTTAACAGTTTCAAGCTTAAATATGGTGTAAAGATATACGCTACAAAGAGAGAAGCGATCAATGCAACAGGTACATTATATGGAATCGGTTTCATAAATGACCCCATCATCCCTCCGACAAATGCCATAGGTACCATGGTCAGGATGATCGCAAGTGTTGCGATATTAGTCGGTGCACCGATCTCATCAGTCGCTTCTACAAGCAGTTCATCCATCTCTTTATCTTCAATGCCGTGACTATGCAGATGCCTGTGAATATTTTCGATCACTATGATAGCTGCATCCACGAGTAACCCCAAAGAGAGAAGGAAAGCAAAAAGTGTGATCCTATTGATCGTCTGTCCTGAAAGATAAGCAATAAACAGTGTAATGGCCAAAATAGCAGGTACAGTAAAAGTAACGATAAGAGACTCTTTCCATCCTAAAGCAAATACAAGCATAAGGGCAATGATTATAATAGTGATCACCAAGTGTTGCATCAATTCATTGACCGCTTCATTCGCTCTCTCTCCATAATTACGTGTGATCAGATAACCGACACCTGCATCCGCAAACTCTTTCTCATGTTCTTTGAGAACTTCCAGAACATCTTCCGCTACGAATACGGCATTCGTTCCTGCAAGTTTCGCTACTGTAAGTGTGATCTGACTCTTTTCTTTACTTAGCTTTGTGCTGTTTTCATCTTCCTTGAAACGAATTTTTGCTGTTTGAAAGTTTTGAATATCCACACCTTCTGTCACAGAGGCAACATCTTTCAGATAGATCGGTGATCCCATATATTGGGCAACAATGACACTGCCTACATCATCTACACTCTCTATGGCATTTTTTATACCGAAAATAACCAGTTTATTGTCTCTGGTTCTTCCTTTGACATCCGGCACATCCACGGCTACGGACTGTACTGCCTGCATAATTTGCCCTAAAGAGAGATGATAGGCTGAAAGTTTACCCATATCTACTTCAATGTTGTACTGTGCTTTTCTTGCTCCTTGAAGTGTTGTTTTCGCTACATTATCAACTGCATTGATTTTTTGTTGTACTTTACGTACCATTTCAAAAAGTGCAATATCATCCACTTTGCTTCCATTTTTTGGATAGAACGCTACTGTAATAATAGGAATGTCAATATCAATATCAAATGGTTTGATCAAAGGCTGCATCACTCCTTTGGGCATTTTATCCATATTCTGCATGACCTTGTCATAGAGTTTCAAATTTGAATCTTCCCTATTCTCACCAATATAGTACATAACATTCACAATCCCCACATTGTCCATGGCCATACCATAAACATGTTCTATCCCTTTCACCTCACGAAGCTTTCTTTCCAAAGGATTTACAATGATATTTTCTATCTCTCGGGGAGATGCTCCGGGCATAGCGACAATAACTGCCCCACCTGAAATAGAAATCTGTGGATCTTCCTCTCTGGGCATGATATTAAGTGCCAGGTACCCCATAATGAGTAAAAAAGCACCCAATACTGCAGTCAGAGGATTTCGCAAAAAGCCTTTTGCCAGTTTTCCGGCATAATCCGTAATCTGATACTCTTTTTTTACTTCCATCATTATGACCTGATCAGGATTTTAGCATACATACCGGGATAAACCGAACGGCCCTGAAGATCAAATTCTATTTTGATCTTAAACTTATGTGTCATTGGATTTGAATTGGGAATAATTGAGCTGATCTTTCCTTCTGTCACAAATCCGAGCGAAGGTATCTCTATCTCTACTTTTTTCCCTAAATTAATATATTTCAATTGTGTTTCTGATATCTCTGCAACAATCTTCAAACGACTCAGATCTGTAAGAATGACAGCCGGCATTCCGGGTATTGCCATTTCTCCTTCATTAAGCTTTTTTGCGACGATCACACCATCATTGGGTGCCTGTATCTTAAGATAGTTATATTGATTGAGTACTTCTTCTTTTTTTGCCAATGCCTGATTAACCTGTTCCTGAGCAATTTTTACCATATCTTTTAAATTTTTTGCTGCAAGTTCAAGATTTTCCAATTCAAATTTAGAAACCATTTTCTTTTCATAAAGTCTTTTGTGTCTCGCCAGATTCACAAGTACATTATTAAGCTGATTTCTGTTCATTTGCAGTGCCAGTCTTGCCTGAGAAATCGCAAGATCAACCTGTCTTTCCGCCGATTCAATCTCTTTAGAATCGATCTCATAAAGCAATTGACCTTTTTTAACAATATCTCCTTCACTTACAGCCATATTTTTTACAAATCCCATATAACGGCTTGTCATCATTTTTTGATTATCTGAAACGACCGAACCGCTTAAGTTTATTTCTATCGCACTGACTGTTGTCAGAAATGCTATTGTCATCAGTATAATGATCTTTTTCATACTTTTCCTCCTCTGTTTAAAATACTGTCAAGTTCAAATATCTTTGTATTACGTTTATTTTTCGCTGTTAAAAGTTTCAACAGCATTTCAAGCTCTTTTGACTGCTTTATGAGTACATCAGAGATAGAAACCATTCCTTCTCGGTATCGTGCTCTGTAGTTCTCATACACTTTTCTTGCAAATCTTAACTGTTTTTTATAACTTCGGATATCTGCATTTGCGCTCAAGACTTCTGTTTTAAGTTTCTTCGCTTTAAGTGCTATACCTTTTTTGGCTAACCTGACCTGGTCCTGCACCAGCATATAATTCACTTTGGCCTTTTCAAGGTTCGCCGCATCCACTCCACCGTTAAAAAGGTTCCATTTCACCTGTACACCGACTGTATAGGCATCTTTATCCAAAAATTCGTTCCAGAGTTCATCATCAGCACTTCCATATTCTGCGAAAGCCCCCACTTCCGGAAGGAAATTGGATTTTTCAACATTTACAGCCATTTTTGAGATCTGTAATCCCAACTCTGCTTTTTGAATATCAATATTATTTGCTTCCAGTGCCTGCTTGCTGATATGCGGCATAGGAGCCATATCATGTAACCGCTTGATCGAATCAACATCTGTATTGAGCAGGAAAGAGAGGAACTGATAGGCAAGATCTTTATTCAGTTTTGCCTGGTTGTACATACTTTGTACTTCTGCTTTACGGGCCTGAACTTCAAGAAGATCAATATCTTTTGCATATCCCTCTTTCTTCATATTTCTTACGATCGATTCCAGTTTATTGATATTATGAATAATTTTTGAAAGATTGATAATATAGTTTTCCACCAATGAAATATCATAAAATGCTTTCTTTGTTTGGAAGATCTTTTCATTAAGAAGTTTTTGTGTATCAAACTGACTCATACGGTATAAAGATTCCGTAATATGTCCATATTCGGTTAATTTACCCCCGGTATAGAGTGGAAGCATATAAGAGAACTTTGTCTGGAAATGATTTCTTGCTTCTGGATAATTTAAGTCTGTAGGTTGTACATTTAATATATTTGGATTTGTTCCATCAAATTCAGAAAAACCAAAATCACCAAAAGTTGCTTCCCTGCTTTGCAACTTAAATCCAAATACATTCCCCGCATCATTGGATCGCATACCCATGACCGTCACATCGAGCTTACCATAGTTGAAGCCTTTTGCAGCTTTGGCTTCATAGATTTTCATCTGCTCATTAAAACGGGATATTTTAAGTTCCAGGTTATCTTTTTTCAATATTTCGATGGCATGGTCAAGACTTAAATGCTTTACATTTGCAAAAAGCGGCAAGGATAGACACACTAAAAGAAGGGTTCTTCTAAACATAATAGTAAACTCCTGACTGATATAAAAATTTATTATAGCACAAGATGTAGCACTATGCTACGCTACAGCAATATACTCGCGATTATATCTAATTGAATTGAATTTAATGATTAAAAATTGATGTTTATATCAATAATTTTGAATATTTAAAACAGGGAAGCTTTTTGCAGGCAAAAGTCCTGCAGAAACTGCTTCTCTTAAAGTGTTGCGTGAGCTACGCTGATACAGGCTTCCAAAGATGAAAGTTCATCAAGGACTTTTTTAGAGATCTGTCCGTCTACACGGACAACGGCCAATGCTTGCTGTTTACTGTCCCTTCCTAATCTAAAGTCAGAGATATTAAGATCATTTTCTGCCATGATCTTACCTACATCACCTATCACACCCGGTGTGTCTGTGTTTCTAAAGAAGATCATAGTTCCTTTTGGTTCAACATCCAGAATATAGTCATCTATTTCGATAATGCGTTGAACAGTATCGTCAAATACTGTACCTGCTATTCTGATCGTACTCTCTGCAGTAGTGAGTTTTATAGCCACTTTATTCGTAAAGCCGCTTATATTTGGTTTTACTTCTTTGTTAAGTTCTATACCGCGTTCTTCGGCAACAAACTCAGCATTCACATAATTCACTTGATCTGCCAAAGACTCTGTAAGTACTCCCACAGTGGCAAATGTTACCATAGATTCAATATAGTCAGCTACAGGTCCCTTTGCAGTTACTTTGATAGATTTTACAGCACTTCTTGTGATCTGCGCAGATAAGTGTCCCATCTTTTGAATAAGTTCAAGGTATGGTCTTACAAAATCAGGTAATTCATTCTCTTTAATAGGCAAATTAAGCGCATTGGGATATGAAATACCTTTTGCAGCTGCTATTGCATTTTCTGCCGCCTGGACCGCAATATTACGTTGTGACTCTTTTGTATTGGCACCAAGATGTGGTGTCACTGTTACATTATCAAGGTCAAGCAGAGGATGATCTGTAGCCGGTTCTTTGTTAAATACATCGATACCTGCCATTGCTATCTTCTTGGACTTTAAACCTTCAAGAAGTGCATCTTCGTCATACAAACCACCTCTGGCACAGTTAATGAGTATGACACCGTCTTTCATTCTGGCGATCTCTTCAGCTCCTATCATACCGATAGTCTCTTCTGTCTTTGGTGTATGAATCGTAATGATATCACATGCCAGAATATCTTCAAAATCTTTTGTATATGCTATATCAAGATCTGTTGCCTTACTTGGATCAATGTATGGATCATAAGCAAGTACATCCATTTCAAAAGCTTTTGCTCTTTTTCCTACTCTTGAACCGATATTACCAAAACCGATGATCCCGAGCTTTTTATCTTTAAGCTCTGTACCATACCAGTCCTGTCTTCTCCAGACACGATCAAGTTTCAGATTATTATGTGCATAAGGGAATGTTCTGACACAGGAAAGCATATGTGTCATTGTAAGTTCTACTGCAGCAATGGTATTTGCTGTAGGAACGTTCATCACAACGATCCCCTGCTTGCTTGAACCGGGAATATCTACATTATCCACACCTACACCGGCACGTACAACAGCTGTGATCTTTTTAGCTGCTGCCAAAAATGCTTCATCAACGTCTGTTGATGAACGTGTGATCGCCACATCTGCCAGAGGAATGATCTCAGAAATGAGCTTGTCTTTAGGCTCATCTGCTGCATTTATAAGTTCTATTTCACTATCATTTGCAAGGATGTCCAATCCACTCTGGTGTATATGGTCACAAACAACTATCGTCTTTTTTGACATCGAATAACCCTTTTATCTCTATAAAATTTTAAGTACCATAAAGTAGGCGAAGAATACGACTAGTCGTATAAGTTAACTACTGAAGCGACCAAAAGGAATAGACTTCCGGTGCAACTCAGTATTAACGTAGCATTTATTTTTTAAATTTATCACCAAAAGCATCACCTAAAGTCATGCTGTCATCTTGGTCCAAGTTAAGTTGCTCCATCGCTTCTCTCTCTTCCTGACGCTCAAGTCTTTTTACCGAAACTCTGATTCTGTCGCTGTTGGCATCGATAAAGCTGATCACACCTTTGATCTCTTGACCTTTTTCGATCTCATCAAATTTAAGAGGATGAAGATCTTCTGTTCTAATAAGTGCATCCACATTGTCTTCAAGTGCAATGAATACACCAAAGTCTTTTTTGTCTTTCACTGTACCTGTCACGATCGAACCGTTTTTATGTGTTTCTGCAAATGCTTTTACCGGTGAAGCTTCAAGTGCTTTTTTACTCAATGAGATCTTTCCAGCATCTCTGTCGATCTTGATGATTTTCACTTCAACTTCATCACCCACTTTGAGCTCAGATTTTGCATTTTTTGACTTATCCCAGGAAATTTCCTGATTATGAAGAAGACCTTCAACAGCACCAACTTTTACAAATGCACCGAAATCAGTAATTGAAGTTACAGTACCTGTAACTATATCACCAACTCTGTTCTCAGCTGTGAATGCATCCATTGGTTTAGGAAGAAGGTTTTTAAGACTTACTCTGAGTCTTCTTCCTTCTTTATCAATCTCGATTACTTCAACATTGATCTCTGAATTGTTCTCCAGGTAATCTTTAGGGTGTTTCACATTTTTATCCCAAGAGATTTCAGACACATGAAGGAAAGCTTCAAGATCTTCACCAAGATCTACAAATACACCATAAGGTTCTATATTACTTACTGTCGCTGTTACCGTATCTCCCACACCGATAATCGCATCGATATCAGCCCAAGGATCAGGATTTGCATCTTTGATAGAAAGTGAAAGATGTCTTTTCTTTTTATCATAGTCCAAAGCGATGACATTTACTTCATCCCCCTCTTGGAAGTATTTTGAAGGGTTTACAGGACCTTTATGGGAGATCTGTGAATAGTGGACAAGACCATCCATTCCACCAACATCTACGAACATACCGTAAGAAGTGATCTTTTTGATCGTACCGATCACAGGCTCTTTGTTTTCAAGCAATGCAGCAACGATCTCATCTGTTTTTGCTTTATCTCTTTCAATAAGTTCTTTTCTGGAAACGACTACAGAACCTTTATCCTTATCTACTTTAACGATAACTGCTTTGACTTTTTTTCCTATCGGATCAACTTTTGAGGAAAGATAAGAAAGTGTACGAGGCATGAAGAATTCCAGACCATCTACTTCAACAACATATCCACCTTTATTCTTCTTCGTAACAACACCTTCAATGATATACTCTTGCTCTTCATCATACTCATCGATAAATTCATTAAGCGCTGCTCTACTGAGTGCTGCTTTATGAGAGATACGACCTCTGCCCATAGTTACTACATCAATAGTGTCACCTACGTTGAAAGCAATATTTCCTTCTTCATCCTTGATCTCATCAAGAGAAAGGTTGGCATCTCTTCCACCACCGATATCAACTACTGCCAAATCATCTTTTTCATCTATTTTAACGATCGTACCTATAACCAAATCACTTTTTGACTCTGACTTTTTGAACGATTCCTCAAGCATCGCCTCAAAATCTACTTCTTCTATTTCGATATCTTCGAACTTCATACCTATCCTTATGTGTACACAAATTTTGCGTTATTATACTATTTTTTATTTAAAGTAGTTGAATTTTGTAAAAAAGAAGCAAAAAATATCAAACGTAACGGTTTGATATTTTATGGTTAAAAAAGACTGATTTTTTCAAGTTCTTCAAAGTATGTAGGAAAAGTTTTAGCCGTACACTCAGGTTCATTGATGGTCACAGAGACAGGGTCAAGTGCCAAAAGAGAAAAACACATTGCCATTCTGTGGTCATCATAGGTATCTATAGCCGCGTGTTTCAATTCTTTTGGCGGAATGATCTTCAGATAATCCTCACCTTCTTCAACCTCAGCACCTACTTTACTAAGTTCTGTAGCCATGGCAAAAAGCCTGTCCGTCTCTTTTACACGCCAATTGTAGATATTACGAAGCGTAGTAGTGCCTTTGGCAAAAAGTGCCGTAGTAGCAATGGTCATCGCAGCATCAGGGATATGATTGAAATCCATATCGATCCCATGGAGTTCTCCTCTTGTCACAGAAACAAAATCATCACCCCACTCTACGATCGCACCCATTTTTTCAAGTACATCAACAAACTGTATATCTCCTTGGATACTCTTTTTACCTATACCTGTCACTTTAACCGTCCCGCCTTTTATAGCAGCTGCAGCCAGAAAATAGGAAGCGGAAGAGGCATCTCCCTCAACCATAAAAGAATCCACTGCTTTATAGGTCTGTCCCCCTTTGATATGGAAGGTTTTATAATTTTTATTTACAACCTCCACTCCAAAAGTTTTCATAATATGCAATGTAATATCTATGTAAGGCTTGGAAACCAGTTCACCTATGATGGATATGGTCATATCTTCTTTCGACATAGGTGCAGCAAGCAGCAGTGCGGTCAGGAACTGACTTGAAATACTGCCTTCTATCTTTACTTCACCACCTCTCAAACCATTTGCTTCTATCTCAAGCGGCGGATACCCTTCATTCTCTTTATAGCTGATCGTTGCACCCGCTTCTCTCAAAGCATCCACCAGATGCCCTATGGGTCTCTCTTTCATGCGAGGTTCTCCTGTAAGCAGATAGGTACCTTCTCCCAAACACAATGCTGCACAGAGCGGACGCATTGCAGTGCCGGCATTTCCTAAAAACAGTTCCTGCATTTTTTCACTGCCTATAGGTCCGGCATTTCCTACAACTTTACACCGTGTTCTGTCTTCAGAGAGTATATACTCAATACCAAGCTGCTTCAATGCATTCAACATATGTCTGGTATCATCACTGTCAAGAAGATTTGTAATCTCTGTTGTACCTTCTGCAAGTGCTGCAAGCAGCAATGCTCTGTTAGAAAGGCTCTTAGAGCCTGGAAGATTGATCTCTCCCTCTATTTTCCTGATAGGTTTCAGTGTTAAAGTATTCATGCTTTCAACTCTATTTTTTTATCTCTTGGATCTCATTGATCACATTCTGTACGATCCAGTCTGGTGTAGAGGCACCCGCAGAGATACCGCAAAGTGCTTTACCTTCGAACCATTCCGGCTGGAGCTCTTTTTCATTCTCTATCAGATAGCTCGTCTCACAATAACTTTTACAGATAGAATGCAACTGCTTGGTATTGGAAGAGTGTTTCCCTCCTATAACGATCATTACATCCGCATCTTTCGCAAGCTCTGCCGCAGCATCCTGATTTTCAAATGTGGCATTACAGATGGTATTGAACACTCTTACCTCTTTATGTGTAAGAATAAGAGCATTGACGATCTTTAAAAAATCTTCCGGTTTTCTTGTGGTTTGTGCGACCAGTGCTACTTTAGAGAGTATCGGCAGTCCTTCCAACGCTTTTTCATCTTCTACAATAAACGCATTTCTCAGATCTTTCGCATAACTTACAACCCCTTTGATTTCAGGGTGATTCTTGTCACCGAAGATCACAATGCTATACCCCTCTTCACTCATTTTAGCCACGATGTTCTGTGGTGTGGTCACATAAGGACATGTTGCATCTATAATACTGTTTTCCTGTGCTTTCAGCTTTGTAAGTTCATCTTTGGGGATACCGTGTGTACGGATCACAACAGCATCATCAGGGGTAACATCTTCAAATTTTTCAGCCAATCCTATGTTAAACCCCTCTTTGAGACGGTTGATCTCATCTTTATTATGGATAAGAGGGCCGTAGGTTTTACTGCCTTTATGCTCTTCGGCTATTTTGATCGCACGTTTTACACCAAAACAAAATCCGTAACTCGATGCCAATTGTATCTTCATTTTTATCTCAATTCTGCTTTACATTCTTTTTCAAGACTGGTCATGATCTGACTCATCACTGCTTCTATATCACCCTCTTCCAGCGTTTTTTCCATGGACTGGATAAAGAAACGGATCGTTAAACTCTTTTTGTCCCCTAGTTTTTCATCTTCATAGATATCAACTGGATAGCTGTCTTTTAACATAGGAAGTTCAAGAGTATTCAGTACTTTGGCCACTTCATAGTAGGAAATGGATTTTTCTATCACAACACTCAGGTCTTTATAGACTCCCTGGAATTTTGAAATGGGTTTTGCATTAATATGTTTTGGCAACAGTGCATCAAAATCCAACTCTGCAAAGAATGTATCAGGAATATCATAAGCTTCCTGAACTGTCGGATGCAGTTTACTCATGAATCCGCACACTTTACCATTGATCACAATATTTGCCGACTGATACGGATGGAGCAACCTGTTCCCATAAGTACATGGTACCAGTTCAAAACTACCTACTACTGCTCCTACTTTTTGTGTAAATGCAGCAAAGTCGATCATCTTCGGTTTCCCGGCATTATGTACATTTTCACCATCAACATGTCCCGAAAATACGAATGAAAGTACTTCAGACTGTTCTCTTTTGCTTCCGAACACTGCACCTATCTCAAATAGAGGAATGGATTTTTTCGTATAACTTACATTACGTTTTACAGCATTCAGCAGGTTGACCAATATTGTACTTCTGAGAGTATTGAGCTCTTCTGCAATAGGGTTCGCAAGGTCAAGCTCTTCTTCTATCGTAGAAAAACCATATTTTTCCAGAGCAGCTCTTTCAGAGAAAACATAAGAGACATTCTCATAAAACCCTGCACCTACGGCACGGTTTTTAAATGATTTCTTCGCTTTATATCTGTCAGTTGTATCATTCAGACGATTTTTTTCAAAAAAGGCCAGAGGTTTAGCTTCTATATTGTTAATACCGATGATACGTACGATCTCTTCTGCGATATCCTGTATATGTTTAATATCATGTCTGAAAAGCGGTACCGAAACAGCAATGATATGGTCTCCCATAGAACTGATCCCAAACCCGAGTTTCTGCAAGATCGTTACGATCTTGTTCAACTCTACATCCATACCTATAATGGCAGATATCTCTTTTCCATCTACGATCACTTTTTCATTTTCCCTTTCTGCTTTAACATCCAGAGAACCTTCATAACAGTTGATATCTGTATATCTATCCATCAATGAAGCTAAAAAAGTAAGACCAAATGCAAGATCCGGGTTGGAACCTCTGGATGTTTTATAGTAAAGGTCATCTGTTTTCAGAGAACTATTCGCAACAGCTTCTACCAAAATATCCGGATGAATATAACTTGCTTCAAGCAAAATATTCATTGTATCATCTGTCGCTGTTCCTTCCTCTGCCTGATAGACACCTACGACACTTAAAACTTTTTCATCAGCCATAATCTCTGTGATGCCTTTGGTTTTTGCCTTAGGCTTTACAACAATTTTACCCTCTTTATTGCGAAACACATCACTGTCGTACGCACGTAAAATAACGCCTGTAGTATGTGTCGCATATGCTAATATCTTCGATAAGTGGCCTTCTGCTTCTACACCTACCATCGCCAAACGTAACTGCAACAAAAAGCCACTCTTAATATTGTCTATAGTTACAAGTTTATAGCATAGGTCTACATCCATTTCTCCATCGGTATGCAGGTCTGCTTCTCTTGCTATACCAAGCTTCATCTTCTCTTCCTGCTTATACTCAAAAGGTTTCATCTCTATATCCAGGGCAGCACTTAAGTCTCTTGCCACACCATATACAGAAAGACAGTCACCCCTGTTCGCAGTAAGCTCAAGTTCTATAATCGTGTCTGCTACTTTCTCATAGGAACCGAATTCACGTCCCGCTTCAAGTTCACCGATGCTCTCATCAAGTATCATAATGCCTTTACCAGTATCCGGCAAGCCAAGTTCAGAAGAGGCGCACACCATCCCTTCACTCTCTACACCACGAAGTTTTGCATGCTTGATCTCAAAATTACCCGGAAGTACTGCACCGATAGTCGCCACAGCTACATATTCAGCATCCACTACATTGGCAGCACCACAGACGATCTGTCTTGTACCTGAACCTATATCTATCTGACATACATTCAGTTTATCTGCATCAGGATGCTTTTCACAAGAGAGTATTTTCCCTATCACAACTTTTTCTGCGATCTCAATCTGCTTGATACTGTCAACTTCCAATCCTATGGAGTTGAATGTTTCGTACAGCTTCTCATTTGAAACATCACTTAGGTCTATAAATTCATTTAACCAACTTCTTGTTACTATCATCTAAACTGCTCCAACAAACGAATATCTCCCTCGAACAAACTTCTCAGATCCGGTATCTTGTGCATGAGCATCGCAAAACGCTCCACACCCAGACCAAAGGCATAACCACTCACATCTTCATATCCCACTGCCTTAAAGACATTCGGGTCAACGATCCCGCATCCGAGGACTTCCAGCCAGCCTGTATGTGAACAGACACGACATCCTTCACCTTCACAGAAGATACAGGAGATATCCACCTCAGCCGAAGGCTCGGTGAACGGGAAGAAACTAGGTCTGAAACGGACTTCAACATCACCGAACATATACTGTAGGAAATCAGTCAATATAGACTTGAGGTTCGCAAAACTTACTTTGCCTTTATCCTCTACCACAAGAGCCTCTACCTGATGGAACATCGGTGTATGTGTCAAGTCATAATCACGTCTGAATACTGTTCCCGGTGCTATCATGCGTATAGGCGGTTTTGTTTTTAACATTGTACGTATCTGTACCGGTGAAGTATGCGTACGAAGCAAACCGCCATCTTTAAAGTAGAATGTATCTTGCATATCACGTGCAGGGTGATACTTGGGAAGATTCAATGCTTCAAAGTTATGAAAGTCATCCTCTACCATCGGACCGCTCTCTACCGCAAAGTTAAGTGCCACAAAATAGTCAATGATCTTATCCATTGTTTCCATGACAGGGTGCAATGCACCTTTTTGGGCAAGTGTACCGTAAAGCGAAACATCTATGGCTTCACTTTTCAATACTCTTTCTATCTCTTCAGCCTTAAGTGCTTCATAACGCACGTCAAAACTTGCCTGCAAGGCAGCTTTTTGCTTATTTAAACCCTCAGCAAATGCTTTTTTCTCAGGACCCGGAATATCTTTCATTTTGGCGAACTGTGATGCTAAAACACCCTTCTTGCCAAAAAGCTCAACACGTACTTTTTCCAATGTTTCAAGCGAGTCAGCCTGAAGTATTTTTTCTTCTAATTCTTTCATAAAACCTCTATATGCCTTCAGTAATAATCGTGATTTTATCTAAAATTTCATAATAAGGGGATTTATTCTATTTTTTGTGTGTTATAATTACCAAAATTACGTTATTCCAAGTTGCAAGAAGGGGTATTTTCTTTGGGCATCAGGAATAGCAAAATTCAATAACCAAAGGACTATAATAATGTGTATATTTTGTAAGATCGTAAATAGGGAGATCCCTAACAATACTGTACATGAAAGTGACCATTTTCTGGCATTCCATGACCTCTATCCCAAGGCTCCTATCCATGTTCTTATCATCCCTAAAGTACATGTGGACTGTTTTCAGGATGTCAGCGGTGAAATCATGGCTGGACTTACAGAGTTTGCACAGGAAGTAGCAAACAAAACAGGTATAGACAAAACCGGATACAGACTCATCACCAACAATGGTCCTGATGGCGGCCAAGAGGTAAATCACCTCCATTTCCATATGCTGGGCGGAGGCAAGCTCGTATGGGATCACCATCACGAAGATCCACATAAAAGCTTATAATTAAAAAGGTGCGTTGGCACTCCAAGGGCATTTCCGTTGGGTACCACGCACCTTACATCAATTCCATTAAACCATATGAAGTGTGCTTTTGTTGTGGCGAACGCCCTTGAAAGCAAAGCGATTCGAAAGCCGCAACACTTTTTTCTAAAGAAGTCTTTGCTAAAGCAAACCGCATTTGCTGACTTTGCTTCGTTTTTTTTTAAAAAATGAAAAGAGAAACAACACCTCAACCCAAAGAAGAGGAAATCAAATTAAACTAAAAGAAATTAAGCATCGATCTCCGCTAATTTCTCCTCATACTCAGCCACGATCTCATCATCCTTCTCTGTAGCAATCTCCAACTTCTCAAACAACGCATCTACTTCTTGCTGTACAAGTCCAACCTCTTTGGAAAGCTCCATAATGGCATCATTGTCACCGGAGTTTGAAGCCTTTTCCAATGCTTCATTCTTTACCGCCATCTCCGCTTCCAGAACCTCTATCTTCTCTTCACATACTTTGATCTCTTTGGTATAAGGTTTTCTAAGCTCATTTCTCTCTTTGGTCAACGCTTTACGCAACTTTTTACGCTCTTTATAGTCGATCTTCGGCTTCTTCTTTTTGGGTTTACTACCCTCTTCCTCTTCCCAGCCTATCTTTTCAAGGAACTCATCATATGTCCCGTCAAAATACTCAGCCCCTCCCTTATGGAAAATAATGAGAGCGTCAGCCAATCTTCTTAAAAGCATCTCAGAGTGGGTAACCATGATGAGTGACCCCTCAAAGGCATCTATAGCATCTGCCAATGCATCAATGGACTGCATATCAAGGTGGTTGGTCGGCTCATCGAGGAAAAGCAGGTTCGCCGGTGTAGCGATGATCTTACCCAGCATCACACGGCTTCTCTCCCCACCGGAGAGTACCTCTATCTTCTTATCTCCAAGATCTCCACTGAACATCATACGTCCTGCGATGTTACGTGCCTGAGGGATGCCTATCTCTTTACTCATAGAAGCGATCTCATCTACGATCGTATTTTTAACATTCAGCCTCTCGATGTTCGTCTGCCCGAAGTGTGCAAAAACCGTTGAGGGATGATAGTCAAGTTTCCCCTGCTGATGCTCCAACTCTCCTGCAATGTAGTTAAGCAATGTCGATTTACCCTTACCGTTCTTACCAATAATAGCAAGCCGCTTACCCTTCTCCATAGCAAATGTAACCCCTTGGAAAAGCGGCTCATCCGGGTTATACCCAAAACCAAGATCTTCCGCACGGAAGAGGATCTTTGCAGGGGTCTCTTTGTAGTTAAAATTAAAAGAGAGGTTCGTATCGGTTGCCAGGTCTTCCATCTCACCCATCTTGTCCAACTCTTTTTGTTTCGACTGTGCCAGTGCTGCCGTAGATGCCCTCGCCTTGTTACGTGCTACAAACTCTTCTAACTCTTTACGCTTTTTGTCCTGGTTGGCTTTAGTCTTCTCGTATGTTTCATCTTCCATCTCAAGGGTAGCGTAGTATTTATGCGAATCACCCTGTACCAAACGAAGCCCTTTTCTCTGCACACCCATCGTATGAGTGGTCACAGAGTCCATAAAGTCACGGTCGTGGGTGATGAGTATCACTTCACCGTCAAACTCTCGAATGAAGCTTCTTAACCATCGTAAAGAGAGGATGTCAAGGTAGTTGGTAGGCTCATCGAGCAGAAGCATATTGGGCTCGGTAGCCAAAAGCTTCACAAGGTTGATACGTATCTGATACCCACCCGAAAAGCTCAAAGGGTCTTTCTCCAGGTCCTCTTCGGTGAACCCCAGTCCAAAAAGCAGTTTTTCTATTTTGTAAAAGTTCCACTGCTCATCTTCAGGAAGTACCAACGCGCACTCTTCACGCACGGTCTTCTCCGTAAAAACCAAATGCTGTTTAAGTGCCCCGATGCGGTAATTCTTAGGAATGCTTATATCCCCGCTGTCCCAGCTCTCTTCACCCAGTATCATTTTGAACAAGGTAGATTTCCCTGACCCGTTACGCCCCACAAAGCCTATCTTCTGGTTTCTGGCTACTTTAAGGTTAATGTCACGAAAAAGGGTTTGTCCCCCAAAGCTTTTAGAGAGGTTGGTAAGTTGTATCATGCAGTATCCGTATAAAGGTAAATTTTGTGGAATTATAGCAGAAAGACTATTCATAAATCACACGTAGTGTGCCTCTGTTGTGCTGAACGCCCTTGAAAGCGAAGCGATTCGAGAGCCGCAACGCTTTTTTCTAAAGAAGTCTTTGCTAAAGCAAACCGCATTTGCTGACTTTGCTTCGTTTTTTCTAAAAAAATGAAGAGAACAACAACGCCTCAAGTAATATAATTGGAAACTTAATAAAAGAAATCAAATATGTTATAGTAGAATATGAAGATAAAAATATGTAAACACTTTTCCAACATCAAGAAGTTTCGAAAAATGCTCACAAAAGCATTTCCGGATGACACCGTCATTGTCAAATCATGCATAGATATGTGTAAAACATGTAAACAACATCCTTTGGCTAAAGTAACAGTTCAGTTGCTTTACATTACGTTTATAGAGAGATGGTACAATGGAGATCTCGAAAAAAGGAGAAAAGATGAAATTTACTGCAAATCTAATAACGATCATTACCCTACTCACTCTATCGGGCATAGAAGCATCTGCAAGCGAAATAGATGCCAAGCTGCTCTACAAAAACAAGTGTAAGGTCTGCCATACAACCAAGCTGGTGACACTACAGGAAAAAGGAAACCTCACAGGCCCTCCTGCTGACGAGGTGATGCTCCATGTCAAGGAGAGGTATCCGGAAAAAGAGGAAGCTGTCAAATTCATGGTAGACTACATCATGCAGCCTGATGTCCAAAAGGCTCTTTGTGCTTCCATCGACAAATTTGGTCTGATGCCTTCTATGAAAAATGTAGTAACCCCAGATGAGGGTGCAGCCATCTCAGAAATGATGTCCGATACTTTTCCCCGTGAAGCTTTTGTAAAGATGGAGATGAAGAGTCGTGAGGGAATCACCTTTGAGACGATCGACAGCAACGGTGACGGCGGCATATCATCTGAAGAGTTCAAGCTTTTCCGTGCCAAACGCAACAAGATAGACCCGGAAAGCTTCCGGGGAGATCTCTATTTTCAAAAGGTGGATCTGGATCATGATGGGAAGATGAGCAAAGAAGAGTTTCAAAAGATGCGTGAAGAGAGAATGAGGTAGAAGTACTTCTCTCTTCATTCCAGCCTACGAACAGCAGGCCCCGCCAAAGCCGTCTTCCAACTCCGTACCGCCACCCGATGCGATGCTCACTTTGTTGGCGATGGTCTGTCCGTTATGGATGATGGTGTAGCTTATTTTCACTGAGTCACGTATGGAGTTCACTGTCGTACAGTAACTTTCCAAAGAAGCCAGGATGTAACGCTTCGCTTTCAGCGAGTCAAATGACCCTTCAAAATCATAAATGATATGCATAGAGCTGAACTTCATAGGCACAGAAGTTGTACGCTCCACTTCTGCACTTACTTTGTAGTTACTCACTACATACCCGTCATTCTCAGCCATCATCACAAGGTCTATACCCGTACACCCTATGATACCTGTCGCAAAATACTCCACAGGGGTTATCTCTTTACAGTCCAAAATATAAGAAGATTTTGTTGTGTTTGCTTTAAATTTCTTTTCGCCTAGATATTCTACTGATACATTCATTATATTTCCTGATTATTTATTTTTATAAGTGTACTGTATGAGGCTCAGAGTTCACTGCTATGATCATTCCTGATCATCATGCGTCTTGTTCATTTTTATCACCTGAATCCAAGGTTATAAAGTTTTATGGACTAGTTTCCTTTTCCCCTCACTATATTGCCAAATGTAAAGATCCTGTATCTGCTCACGATCATATATCTCGGCAGTGCCATGATAGGATCACTTTGCCTGGCATGTCTCCGCTCAATTGTCAGGGCCGCAACATAACCTGCCTGTGTGGCTTGTTCTTCAAGTTCTTTGTCATATATTCCAAACGGCCATGCCAAATATTTCACTTCATGTCCCATCTTATCTTCAAGTTTTCGTTTGGCACCTGCAAGCTGCAGGCCAACAAATTTTTTATACTTCTCTGATGAAAGTTTTTTCTTTTCACGTTTGAAATTAGGATGCCAATATGTATGGGATTCAACACGAAAAAATGTTGTTGCTTCGAGCTCTCGCAACTGTTTCCATGTCATAGCATATGAGGCATTGGAAATAGCACTGGGGTAAATAAAAAGTGTTACAGGGATAGCATATTTTTTTACCAGCGGTGCCATATCGGAATAAACACTTCTGTGACCGTCATCCACTGTGATCACGACAGATCTGTCTGGAATTGTTTTGATCTCCCCTTTAAGGTATTTTATCGCATTTTCAAGAGAGATCACTTTATAATCGTTACTTTTCAACCATGCAAGTTGTTCGGCAAATACAGATGTTTTGATCGTCATAGAATCATTCACTTTAGCACCAAAACGATGATAACATAAAATGGGGATCTCTTTCTCAGCTTCGACACCCCATGAAAACCCTTCAAATAACAAAATTGCAACAAGCACACGAAAGATGATTTTCCACATGGCTTGAAGAAGCATCACTTTATCACTTTTTTTTATCGGCTGTCATATTTAGGTGCCGAAGCCCCCTGGAGCTATAAATATTACGGGCGTTCCACAGCATCCATCCATCACTTCCAAAATCTTCAGAGCCTCGGATCTGGTCTCTGATCTCTGTTGCACCATAAGTACGCCGGTCAAATGCATAATCGCGAAATGCCTGAAGCCATGGGCGGTATGCCAAAGGTGAACCTCCGGATTTCGTCAATGCTTTATCAAGTGTGTGCTTAACGATCTCATAGTTGGCCCTGACAGGATTTTTATAACCGGGGATACCTGCCTGGAAACCGCTTGGATAAAGCATTGGAGAAAAATAATCAACATAGGGTGCCATTGCATCGATCCTCTGACCGATCCCAAGATCAGCATCATTCCAACACACATACCCGAAAATATCTGCAGAGATAAAAACATTGTAAGGAAGTAAACGTTCCCTGGCACGTTTCAAAAATCCACTAATGGTTTTCACCCGCTCTGATTGTCTGTTTTTAACCGAAAATTTAAGCCCTCTGCTGTCCGGAAAGCGAACATAATCAAACTGTATTTCATCAAATCCTGCCTGAGCACTCTCTTCAGCGATCGAAAGGATATAATCCCATGATTTTTTTCGCGACGGATCTATCCAATAGAGCCCCTCTCTGTCTATATACAATCTTCCATTATATCTTTTCACTCCCCATTGCGGATAAGCAGCAACAAAAGGTCTGTCTTTAAAACATACGATACGAGCGATAAGATAGATTCCCTCTTTCTTCAACTTGCCCACAAATTTTTTTAGATCTTTAAATTTAACCATCTTTTGTGCACCTATGGCATGGGCCGTTGCATTGGAAGTCTTGAAAGCTATCTGTCCACGATCCATTTTCATATCGATCACAAGTGCATTGATCTCGGTAGTATGGATGAGATGTTTGGCTTTTTTCATAATTTTGCTGCTTGCTGCTCCAAAACTGGAGAGATACAGGGCTTTAGGCCTGACAGGATTAAGATAGATATTCCCGCCTCTTTTGTAAAATTTACGCTCATAGCCTACTGCACGTACCCCGATAAGTTCTGACGATGGTATAGAAAAAGCTCCTTTCTTATCCGTTCGATACTCTTTTCCGTTTGCCGTAATGATCGCAGAGACTATAGGGCTGGCACTTCTTTTGTCCAGAACAACACCTGATGTCACACTGCTCCATGCCATTGTAATACTTCCAATGAAAAGGAGGACAATACATTTTACTTTTCCCAAGATAAAATATTTACCTAAATGTCTCATATCAGTCTCCTCATCTATCGCAGTTCACATAAATCTATAGATATTATATCTGATTTTATCGGGGTTGGGCATAATCTTTCATTATAATTTACGTAGGTTGGTTGCCCTCATACTGACATTTATTTAAACGGATATCATATTTAATATGTGAAATATATTGTGGATTACCTCTCGTTACGTCTCTCTCGAGACTGTGAAAGAACTAGGTACTTCGGAAGTGAAGGCTTCAGCCTCACCCAAATATTTGCATATTTTTAGATTATTTTGACAGAAAAAGCAATATTTTCCATCAAATACAAACTTTTTTAGGAAAAAAAGCTTTTTGGTGGGACTGAAGTCTCCACTTCCATGAGTTCTTTCACAGTCTCTCTTGAGACGTAATGCACCCTGACCAAAGGGAAGAAGTGCCCTTGGGGTGCATACTGCATTTGATACAAAATGAAATGCTAATCTACTGCTAAGTGGTAAGTAACTTAAAAGTGAATACACCTACCGGTAGAATTAGATTTGGTTTGAAACTTGTATTGATATATGCAGTCCACCTACGGAGAGGTGAAACGGGCTAAAAACAATGCCAACCTAACATTAATATTACTTAAACAAAGCTTATTTTAAGAAAAAAAACAAATTTTATTAATCGATTGTTAACTTTTTAACTATACTATTCTGTATTTAAAAGAATTTGAAGATCATTTTAGATCATCTTTATCTTTTTTGAATTCAATTTTATATAAATAAAGACAGGAGTCACACCATAGAAATATTATTTTATACAGCTATTATTTTTCTTGCTGCCAAACTTTTAATCAACCCCTCAATCCTATCAAATAAATTAAAGATACAAATACTTATTCGAAGAGGATTTATAATTCCTATTACTCTGTTTCTGACTGCAACATCTGCTGAAGCTTCTTATGCCAAACTGGCTAAAAATGCAGGATTAAGCGATAAAGACATGAAAAAGATAGTTAGAAAAATAGTAAAAGTTGAATCAACTACCGGTAACTATCATACTAAAAATCGTAAAAGTGGTGCTTATGGACGTTATCAGATCATGCCTAAAACTGCTATATCCTATGCTAAAAAGCTAAAAATACCCAAAAATAAATGGAAAATGCCACATAACCAGGATAAAATTTTTAAAGCTATATTAGGTGATAATATACGAAGCTTAAAGCGAAATAAAATAAAAATCAGTGCATTCTCTATCTATGGTTCTCATCAACAGGGAGCAGGTGGTTTTAATGCTATTGTGAAGAATAAAAAGCTTACAAAAAAATTAGAAAGAAATATCAGACATAACCTTCCCAAAAAATTAAGATTGACAAGTAGATCCAATCTCAAGAAAACATGGATAAGATATTGGAAAAAGAAGTTTGCATAAGATGCAAACTTCACCTCTCGTTACGTCTTAGGAGAGACTGTGAAAGAACCTAAAATTCACCCGTCTCAAACCCCTAAAACAGTATAATAGATATACACAAGAAGCATAAATTGGGTATATCTATGAGCAATATCTATAAACAAGGTCTTAACCGTAAACAACAACAATTTTTTCCACCAAGCATCGATGAGTATGTCAGCCAAGATAATCCAGTAAGAGCGATAGAGGATTATGTAGAGCTATTGGATATGGTAGAGCTTGGATTTACCAAAGCTGCACTTGGTAGTGCTGATGGGCAACCAGCCTATCATCCAAAACTCCTTCTAAAAATCTATATCTATGGTTACCTCAATAAAATAAGAAGCTCCAGAAAACTAGAGAGTGAGATAAAAAGAAATATAGAGATAATGTGGCTGTGTGCAGGGCTTACTCCAAGTTATAAGACTATAGCTGATTTCAGAAAAGAGAATGCTAAAGCATTAAAAAAAGTCTTTAGAGAATTTGTACTACTGCTTAAAGAGTTAGACCTTATTACAGGTAAAGTTGTAGCTGTAGATGGAGCATTTCTTAGAGCCAATGCATCTAAAAATCAACTTCTACTAAAAAAGAATCTGCAAAAAGATATTGAAGCAATAGATAGTAAAATAGAGAGCTATTTAAAAAATTTGGAGTTTGAAGATGCAAAAGAGAAGAGAGAGCAAATACTCAAACCTCTCTCCAAAGATAAACTTCAGACAATGAGAGAGAAAAAATCTAAACTTGATAAAGATTTGGCTCTGCTTGAAGAGATGGGAGTTACACAATACAATAGAACAGACCCTGATGCAAGACTCATGAGAAAACCAGCCCATAACCTAATGGCATACAATTCTCAGATCGTAGTAGATAACAGTTTTAAATTTATTGTTGCTACAGATGTAAGTTCAGAAAATAATGACTATGGAAAGCTACACGCTATGGCACTGCAAACAAAAGAGATAACCCAACAAGATGATCTTACTATTATTGCAGATACAGGATACTACAGTGCTAAAGAGTTATCTAAATGTAAAGATGATAAGATAAAAACATGTGTAGCTATCCCAAACAAACAAAGCAAAGCTAAAAAGGATGGTTACTTTACTCAAGATGATTTTACATACAATGAAGCCAAAGATTGCTTTATCTGTCCAAACAATAGAGAGTTACACAAAAGCCCATCATTCAATACTAAAAAAGATGGCACTAAATACTACTTCTATAGAGCAGGAAGTAAAACATGTAATAGCTGTCCACTAAGAGATAACTGTATCCCACCAAAAACAGCATATAAAAGGGTTTCTGCCTCTGAGTATTTTAAAATCATACATGAGCATAAACAGATGATGCAAACCAACAAAGCCAAAGAGCAGATGAAGCTAAGAGCTTCATTAGCAGAGCATCCCTTTGGCACTATCAAACAAACATTGGGTTGGAGTCACTATCTTCTAAGAGGTCAAGAGAAAGTTTCTAGTGAGAATGCTCTGATCATGTTTACCTATAACTTTAAAAGATTACTCAATCTCATAGGGATAACTCTGTTTAAAAAACTTATTATTGCCATAAAAGAAAGAAATATAGCAGCTATAAGAGCAGAAATAGAAGAGTATATCGCTCATTTTAGGCTTAAATTGGTCTATTTTTTAAATTTTAGAGGATTAGATTGGTTAAAGCCGAAAGGCTTGAAAATATTGGCTTGATTGAGAAGTCTGAAAGAGAGGTTCTTTCACAGTCTCAGGGGGAGTGTTAGAAATTTCGTGTCAGTCTGATAAAATACTATCAAGGACTGACAATGAAAGAAGAATACAAATTTGATTTTGATGAGATACTCGATGAATTTAGAAGTGGAAAGAAGCTTACTGGCAAAGGTGGGCTTCTTGCTCCACTTATCAAACAACTCACAGAGGCTGCACTTGAAGCAGAAATAGAATCCCATATTGCAGATGATGTACTTTCAGGAAGAAAGAATAGGCGCAATGGATCTAACAGGAAGACAATAAAAGGCACCAGTGATGGTACCTTTGAACTTGAAACTCCAAGAGACCGTAATGGTACATTCGAACCTCAAATTGTTAAAAAACACCAAACAAGTATCAGTAATGAAATAGAAGAGAAGATCCTCTCTATGTACGGCTTAGGAATGAGTTACAGAGACATCTCTTCTCATATTGAAGAGATATATCAAGTCTCCATTTCTACAGCCACAATAAGCCTTGTAACAGACAAGATCATCTCCAAGGTCAAAGAGTGGCAGGCAAGACCACTAGAGGCTATGTATCCCTTCGTATGGCTTGATGCCATACACTACAAGATTAAAGAAGATGGAAGATATGTATCCAAAGCTGTTTATACTATACTGGGAGTAAACCTTGAAGGCAGAAAAGAAGTACTGGGTCTTTATATCTCTGAGAATGAAGGAGCTAATTTCTGGCTACAGGTACTCACTGATCTGCAGAACCGTGGTGTAGAAGATATACTTATTGCATCAGTGGATGGTTTGTCTGGTTTCCCTCAAGCTATTAACAGTATATTCCCTCAAACAGAAGTACAGCTGTGTATCGTACATCAGATAAGAAACTCACTAAAATATGTTGCTTCAAAAAACCAAAAAGAATTTATGAAAGATTTGAAGCTTGTATACAAAGCTATCTCAAAAGAAGTAGCTGAAGAAGCCCTGGATAGACTAGAGGAAAAATGGGGTGCTATGTATCCTATTGTTATCCAGTCCTGGCGAAGTAAGTGGGAGAACCTCTCTTATTATTTCAAGTATCCTAAAGAGATCAGAAAGATTATCTATACGACCAATATTATTGAATCAGTACATCGCCAGTTTAGAAAACTGACCAAAACCAAGGGTGCTTTTCCTAATGAAAACAGCCTAATGAAATTACTCTATATGGGTATATTGAATGCATCTAAAAAATGGACTATGCCAGTCTGGAATTGGTCGCTGACCATTTCTCAACTGGCTATCTTCTTTGAAGGGAGATTAGATAAATATCTAGAGGTGTAACTTATGTTACTATTTTGGACTGACACGGAATTCTAAACGATCTCGTCTCAGGAGAGACTGTGAAAGAACCTCTCTTTCAGACTTCTCAATCAAGCCAATATTTTCAAGCCTTTCGGCTTTAACCAATCTAATCCTCTAAAATTTAAAAAATAGACCAATTTAAGCCTAAAATGAGCGATATACTCTTCTATTTCTGCTCTTATAGCTGCTATATTTCTTTCTTTTATGGCAATAATAAGTTTTTTAAACAGAGTTATCCCTATGAGATTGAGTAATCTTTTAAAGTTATAGGTAAACATGATCAGAGCATTCTCACTAGAAACTTTCTCTTGACCTCTTAGAAGATAGTGACTCCAACCCAATGTTTGTTTGATAGTGCCAAAGGGATGCTCTGCTAATGAAGCTCTTAGCTTCATCTGCTCTTTGGCTTTGTTGGTTTGCATCATCTGTTTATGCTCATGTATGATTTTAAAATACTCAGAGGCAGAAACCCTTTTATATGCTGTTTTTGGTGGGATACAGTTATCTCTTAGTGGACAGCTATTACATGTTTTACTTCCTGCTCTATAGAAGTAGTATTTAGTGCCATCTTTTTTAGTATTGAATGATGGGCTTTTGTGTAACTCTCTATTGTTTGGACAGATAAAGCAATCTTTGGCTTCATTGTATGTAAAATCATCTTGAGTAAAGTAACCATCCTTTTTAGCTTTGCTTTGTTTGTTTGGGATAGCTACACATGTTTTTATCTTATCATCTTTACATTTAGATAACTCTTTAGCACTGTAGTATCCTGTATCTGCAATAATAGTAAGATCATCTTGTTGGGTTATCTCTTTTGTTTGCAGTGCCATAGCGTGTAGCTTTCCATAGTCATTATTTTCTGAACTTACATCTGTAGCAACAATAAATTTAAAACTGTTATCTACTACGATCTGAGAATTGTATGCCATTAGGTTATGGGCTGGTTTTCTCATGAGTCTTGCATCAGGGTCTGTTCTATTGTATTGTGTAACTCCCATCTCTTCAAGCAGAGCCAAATCTTTATCAAGTTTAGATTTTTTCTCTCTCATTGTCTGAAGTTTATCTTTGGAGAGAGGTTTGAGTATTTGCTCTCTCTTCTCTTTTGCATCTTCAAACTCCAAATTTTTTAAATAGCTCTCTATTTTACTATCTATTGCTTCAATATCTTTTTGCAGATTCTTTTTTAGTAGAAGTTGATTTTTAGATGCATTGGCTCTAAGAAATGCTCCATCTACAGCTACAACTTTACCTGTAATAAGGTCTAACTCTTTAAGCAGTAGTACAAATTCTCTAAAGACTTTTTTTAATGCTTTAGCATTCTCTTTTCTGAAATCAGCTATAGTCTTATAACTTGGAGTAAGCCCTGCACACAGCCACATTATCTCTATATTTCTTTTTATCTCACTCTCTAGTTTTCTGGAGCTTCTTATTTTATTGAGGTAACCATAGATATAGATTTTTAGAAGGAGTTTTGGATGATAGGCTGGTTGCCCATCAGCACTACCAAGTGCAGCTTTGGTAAATCCAAGCTCTACCATATCCAATAGCTCTACATAATCCTCTATCGCTCTTACTGGATTATCTTGGCTGACATACTCATCGATGCTTGGTGGAAAAAATTGTTGTTGTTTACGGTTAAGACCTTGTTTATAGATATTGCTCATAGATATACCCAATTTATGCTTCTTGTGTATATCTATTATACTGTTTTAGGGGTTTGAGACGGGTGAATTTTAGGTTCTTTCACAGTCTCAGGAGAGACGTAACGAGCTAAGACAATCTTTACACTGTAGGGTGCGTTTGCCAACGCACCGCTAAATTCAATATGCAATATAATATTTTTCTTCATGCAAATACAAAGGTGCGTTGGCAAACGCACCCTACGATGACATATATTCCCACTTTGCATCATTATCGACATATTGATATTTCAACGGATTATTGCAAATATATTCTAAACACCGTGCATAATCTTTCTCATCTCGTATAGTATGTTCGTAATATCGCTTCTGCCATATAGGTTTGATTTTTCTTTTATATCTGCTATATGATTGTTCTTCTTCCAGATTAAAATGCTTTGAGAAATTATATTTTATGGATTTAACAATTTTAGGATAATCTCTCACATTTTTAGGAGTAATGATCATATGTATATGGTCAGGCAACACCACAATGGCATCTATGCTATAGGTAAAGAATCGTTTACTTTCACGAAAGCTCTCACGCAACAGTTCAATATTCTCCATCAAAATAGGATTACGCCTATGTGTAACAATGGTCAAGTAATAGCTGTGCCCTGTTAAAAAAAGTCGTTTATAATTTGCTATTTTGAAGTGTAACGAAGAATTATGATTCTTATTGAGAGTATGTCAAATTGTCATGTTTTTTGATGTTGTCTGTATTTTACATCCCAAAGGTGCGTTGGCAAACGCACCCTACGGGTTGGATTTGGATGGTGGTGTTTTTTATGAATATATTTTGTTGTAGGGTGCGTTTGCCAACGCACCAATTGTATATAATATTATAAAAAAATGGAAATTAATTGGTTATTTGAAGTGAACTATGCATTACCACGAACATGGTGGTAACGAGGAGAGCATATTATCGCTAGCGAAAAATGAATATAAGTCAGAGCATAAAATACTGAGAAAGATTAATTGTATCAAATTATTTTTGTTTCGCCAACCACTTCTTCAAACTCTCCACCTGCTCCAAAGTCCTAACCGTAGCGGTTCCACCTTCAGACATACGGGCATTCATAGAGGCACGGTTGTCAAGTAGTGCTACCACACCCTCACCGATGCGCTCATCTATGCTCTGTAAGTCCTCTAAACTAAGTTCAGAGATGTCCAGTCCTTTCTCTTCTGCCAGGTTTACAGCATTACCGGTAATGTGGTACGCATCACGGAACGGAAGCCCTGCTTCTTTTACAAGGTAGTCAGCCAAGTCTGTAGCCGAAAGATGGCCTATCATACACGCAGCTTCCATTGCCTCTTTGTTTACTGTCATGTCAGCTATCATTTCATTTAGCACTTGTAGGCTAAGTAGTGCTGTTCTAACAGAGTCAAACACTCCCTCTTTATCCTCTTGCATATCTTTGTTGTATGCAAGCGGCAAACCTTTCATCACAGTAAGAAGTGCAACAAGGTTACCGTTTACACGACCTGTCTTACCACGAAGAAGTTCCGGGATGTCAGGGTTTTTCTTTTGTGGCATGATGGAAGATCCAGTCGCATGACGGTCACTCAAAGTCACCCACTTAAACTCACTTGCAGACCACAAGATGAGTTCTTCACTCAAACGGCTCATATGCATCATCATTGTAGAGATGTTAAAGAGTATCTCCAATGCAAAGTCACGGTCACTTACCGTGTCAAGGCAGTTCAACGTCGGAGCATTGAACCCAAGTTTGTCCGAAGTGATCTGACGGTCTATAGGATGCGGCGTACCAGCCAAAGCAGCACAACCTATAGGAGAGTAGTTGTTACGCTCATATGAGCTCATAAAACGCTCATAATCACGTTTGAACATACTCGCATAAGCCATCATATGGTAACCGAAGTTTATAGGCTGTGCGTGCTGCAGGTGAGTCATGCCGGGAAGCATGGTTTCCGCATTCTCTTCTGCTACCTTTACAAGTGTTTCGATATTTTCCAAAAGAAGCTCTGCTATGGCTTTCGTGTTATTCTGCACATACAGTCTAAAGTCAAGCGCTACCTGGTCATTACGGCTTCTAGCAGTATGCAGACGTTTCCCTGCATCCCCTACTTTTTCAGTCAGTCTTCCCTCTATCGCCATGTGAATGTCTTCATCATCACCGTCGAGTTTAAACACACCAGACTCCACTTCAGTAAGTATCTCTTTAAGTCCGGACTCTATCTTCTCATAATCCTCTTTACTTATGATCCCCTGCTCACAAAGCATATAGGCATGCGCACGTGAACCCTCTATATCTTCTCTGTAAAGTACCTTGTCAAAAGGGAGTGAGTTATTAAGATCCTGAAGTAGTTGAGAACTCTTCTCTGAGATTCTAGCAGAAGCGATTTTTTTAGCCATAGTTATATTCCTGAAATAATAAATTATTGCTATTTTATCGTAATATACGTTTTAAAAAGGTTTTGATCAGTTTGGGAAAGACGAAGAGCCTAAAATAGGAAAGTTATATCTAGGGGGAGATAAGGAAAAAGGCTCTTCTGTAAAAGGCGACCGGATCAAGAGAGGGAAAAAACAAGGAAGTTTACAAATTTAAACAAGGAGTAAAAACAAATTCTCTTGAAAGGGGATGGTCACCTTTTCTAATAACATTATAAACGATGGAAGTTAACCAAGAGTAATCAAAGATTAACTTACGATTAATCAATGGTTTTTATATGTTAATGCATCAGATAATTTGAAAAATTATGGATATTTTTATTTTCATCATTTTGTCATTTATAGTATCGGAACCGAAATGATCGGAGCAACACGTAGCCCTGTAGGCAGAAGCAAAAAATCGTCACTACTTTCGATGCAATCCCGCAGGAACGAGGACAATCGCTTCGCTTTTCTGCCACTAAAGGGCGATACTCTCCGTTGCTAAAGCGTAAGTGGGGTGCATTGGTCGTTTGTAGTGACAGTTCTTATGAATATGTCTAAGCTATCGCCAATACTTAAATTTTATAGAGAGATAACCATTTGCACATTGACTCAATTATTAATATAGGGCTATATAAAGAACGAAGGCAATCCTTGAAATACGTCAGTTTTTTGCATACAGATATTATTTATCTATTAAAGGGCGAAGAGCCCAACAAAATAAGGGAAGTTAAATCTAAGGGAAAAAGGCTCTTCTGTAAAAGGCGACCGGATCAAGAGAGAAAAACAAGGAAATTTACAAATTTGGACAAGGAGTAAAAACAAATTCTCTTGAAAGAGGGGGGATGGTCACCTTTTCTAATAACATTATAAACTAGGGAAGTTAAGGAGGGGTTAATCGACGATTAATCAATAGTTTTTTCATCAAGGTTTTGATAAAAACTCGTAAAGTTTTATTTACGTTTATAATTTGGTTGATTCATTCCTTTTCTTGTTTGTTGCATCAACAAACAAGAAAACAACCCAAAGTCAGCAAATGTGGTTTGCGATAGCAAAGACTTCTTTAGACAGGCAATCCATTAGCCAATTAAAACTGTAAACAATTAAAGCCCTGCCCAGTCGCCAGCAGTTTGTGTTTTCTTTTTTTTGGTTCATTCTTTTTCTTTGTCACATCAACAAAGAAAAAAAATGAACAATAGAAAGCAAAAGAGGAGAGCAAGTTAAACTAAGATAAGGAAATAATAGAAAATGATAGAACATAACAGAACAATAGAAAAAAGATGAAGATAAACTGTTAAGAGTAAGTTATAATTCGCCAATTCAAGGGATAAGTGCAATTTCTGAGAGATAGTTTTGAAAGAGAGGGTTAATCGATCATAGGTTATCCTTTTTTCACCACAAAAACAGGAAATGCACTATGAAGTATAAACAATTAACCCTCACGGAAAGATACCATATTTCTCTTTTTTTAGAAAGAGGTTATACCCAAAAAGAGATAGCAGAAGAGTTAGGTGTTCATCCCTCAACAATCAGTAGAGAAATCAAAAGAAATTGGGATACACATGCAGATAAATATCAATACACCACTGCTCACTTCAATACGGAATATCGACATAGATCCAAACCAAAATATACTGTTATCACTCCTCAGCTAGAGAGCTACATTAGAGAGAAGCTCAAAGCTGGATGGTCCCCGGAGCAGATTGCAGGCAGAATGAAACGTGATAATATCGGAAGTATCTCACATGAGACGATCTATCAGTTCATTTATCGAAACAAAGCCAGTAAAGGCAGACTCTATAAGTATCTCAGACACAAGAACAAGAAGTACCATAAACGATGTAATGACTATCAACGCAGAGGAACGATCATTGACAGAAAGATGATCAATACACGCCCTAAGATTGTAGAGAAGAAAAAACGTATAGGGGATTTAGAGATCGATACAGTTATTGGTAAGGATCATATTGGAGCATTGGTAACAGCTGTAGATAGAAAGTCCAAATTTACTCTGATCAAAAAAGTACCTTCCAAACATGCAGAGATTGTCACTACTGCACTGATTGAAATGCTCGAACCTATCAAACAGGTGATCAAGACTATTACTAGTGACAACGGAAAGGAATTCGCTTATCACAAGCAGGTCTCACAGATACTGGATACAGACTTCTACTTCGCTAATCCGTATCACTCCTGGGAGAGAGGATTGAACGAACATACCAATGGATTGATCAGACAATATCTGCCGAAGAAGACAGACTTCACACAAATATCTAAGGAAGATGTGATTATCATACAAGAGAAGCTAAACCATCGACCAAGAAAAGTACTGAACTACAGAACGCCCTATGAAGTATTTTTTGAAGAGTTTACTAAGGAATTAGCTGCGTAAATTAGAGGTGAATTGCACTTATGATTTGAATGGGCGATTGTAAAAAGTTGATTGATAAGTTGAAATTGAAGATAGTTAAAAAACTCAATGTGGCAGCGACCTACATTCCCACAGACGTAGCCTGCAGTATTATCGGCGATGGGAGGCTTGACTTCCAGGTTCGGAATGGAGCTGGGTATGACCCTCCCTCTAGCCCCACCACAAAGAGAAGTAAGAACACCGTAATGTGCTTAATTCTCTCTGATTGAGTTTAGAGAAACTTAGTATTGTTAAGAGTCTAGGCGTAATGTTGTAATTACAACTTTAAGAAATACTTTCTTAATAAGTTTGCACTTAATAAGGTAGTACCTATTGAAGAATAAAGTAAATACAAACGATCTATTAGTACTGGTCAGCTAAATGACTTACATCACTTACACACCCAGCCTATCAACGCAGTAGTCTTCTGCGGATCTTCAGGGATGATTCATCTTGGAGTTGGCTTCCCGCTTAGATGCTTTCAGCGGTTATCACATCCGAACATAGCTACCCAGCGATGCCCTTGGCAGGACAACTGGTACACCAGTGGTTCGTTCACCCCGGTCCTCTCGTACTAGGGGCAACTCTCCTCAATCATCCAACGCCCACGGCAGATAGGGACCGAACTGTCTCACGACGTTCTGAACCCAGCTCGCGTACCGCTTTAAATGGCGAACAGCCATACCCTTGGGACCTGCTTCAGCCCCAGGATGCGATGAGCCGACATCGAGGTGCCAAACCTCCCCGTCGATGTGAGCTCTTGGGGGAGATCAGCCTGTTATCCCCGGCGTACCTTTTATCCTTTGAGCGATGGCCCTTCCACACAGAACCACCGGATCACTATGACCGACTTTCGTCTCTGCTCGACATGTACGTCTCGCAGTTAAGCTGGCTTGTACCATTATACTCTGCTGTCGATTTCCAACCGACATGAGCCAACCTTTGTAAGCCTCCGTTACTTTTTAGGAGGCGACCGCCCCAGTCAAACTACCCACCAGACATTGTCCTCCGCCAGGATAACTGGCGCAAGTTAGCAATCAGAATATATAAGGGTGGTATCTCAAGGATGGCTCCGCTGCAGCTAGCGCCACAGCATCAAAGCCTCCCACCTATCCTGCACAAATATATCCCAATTGCAGTGTCAAGCTATAGTAAAGGTGCACGGGGTCTTTCCGTCTTGCCGCGGGTAGGAGGAATTTTCACCTCCACTACAATTTCACTGGATCCCTGGTTGAGACAGCTCCCATCTCGTTACGCCATTCATGCAGGTCGGTATTTAACCGACAAGGAATTTCGCTACCTTAGGACCGTTATAGTTACGGCCGCCGTTTACTTGGGCTTCGATCAAGAGCTTCGCCGAAGCTAACCCCATCAATTAACCTTCAAGCACCGGGCAGGCGTCACACCTTATACATCCTCTTACGAGTTAGCAAAGTGCTGTGTTTTTGATAAACAGTCGGGAGGGACTCTTTGTTGCAACCTCTTTTGCTTTCTGGAGTAAATCCATATACAAAAGTAGGCACACCTTATTCCGAAGTTACGGTGCTAGTTTGCAGAGTTCCTTAACCAGGGTTCTTCCACGCGCCTTAGAATACTCATCTCACCCACCTGTGTCGGTTTACGGTACGGGCAACTAATAATACACTTAGAGGCTTTTCTTGGCACGACGGTATCAACGATTCTGAATCAACTCCGAAGAGCGTCATCAGCCTGTCAGGTCTCGAAAACAGCCGGCGGATTTTCCTATCCAGCTTATCTACACCCTTCGAGCCACTATTCCATCAGTGACCTCGTTTAACCCTATGCGTCCCCCCTTCGTACTAAACTATCAGTTGGTATTGGAATATTAACCAATTTGCCATCGCTTACCCCTTTCGGACTCAGCTTAGGACCCGACTAACCCTACATTGACGAGCATCGTGTAGGAACCCTTGGGTTTACGGCGAACAGGATTCTCACCTGTTTTATCGCTACTCATGCCTGCATGCTCACTTCTAGCCGCTCCACCACTCCTTACCGGTATGGCTTCAATGCTGACTAGAACGCTCTCCTACCACTTGTACTAATGTACAAATCTACAGCTTCGGTGTCTATTTTAGCCCCGTTATATTTTCGGCGCAGAATCGCTAGACCAGTGAGCTGTTACGCTTTCTTTAAAGGATGGCTGCTTCTAAGCCAACCTCCTGGTTGTCTAAGCAACTCCACATCCTTTTCCACTTAAATAGAACTTTGGGACCTTAGCTGGTAGTCTGGGCTGTTTCCCTTTCGACATAGGATTTTATCACCCTACGCCTGACTGCCATGAATTCACATGAGGTATTCGGAGTTTGACTGGGTTTGGTACCTTGGTATAGGCCCTAGCCCAATCAGTGCTCTACCCCCTCATGCTTCGAACATGACGCTATACCTAAATATATTTCGGAGAGAACCAGCTATCACTAAGTTTGATTGGCCTTTCACCCCTATCCACAGGTCATCGGAGAAGTTTTAAACCTTCACCCGTTCGGTCCTCCACTAGCTCTTACACCAGCTTCAACCTGCCCATGGATAGATCACTTAGTTTCGGGTCTACAGCAACTAACTAGCGCCCTATTAAGACTCGCTTTCGCTACGGCTTCGCGTTTGCTTAACCTTGCTAGTCACCATAACTCGCAGGCTCATTATGCAAAAGGCAGTCCATCACCCCGCATATAGCATGGGGCTCTGAATGATTGTAGGCAGATGGTTTCAGGTTCTATTTCACTCCGCTTGCCGCGGTTCTTTTCACCTTTCCCTCACGGTACTGGTTCACTATCGATCCTGGAGTAGTATTTAGCCTTGGAAGGTGGTCCTCCCATATTCAGTCAGGGTTCCACGTGTCCCGACCTACTCGAATAGTCTATGATTAGTTTTCGTATACGGGACTTTCACCCTCTGCGGTCAAGCATTCCAGCTTATTCTACTAACACCTCAAAGATTTTAGGGCTAATCCCATTTCGCTCGCCGCTACTTTGGGAATCTCGGTTGATTTCTTTTCCTGTAGGTACTGAGATGTTTCACTTCCCTACGTTCGCTCTCTCGAAAGAGTGACATGATTCGCACCATGCCGGGTTGCCCCATTCGGAAACCCGGGGATCAAAGCTTCTTGGCAGCTCCCCCCGGCTTATCGCAGCCTAGTACGTCCTTCATCGCCTCTCCTGGTCTAGGCATCCACCATCTGCCCTTAGATTAATTTACTTAATTCTAAGGTACTACCTTATTAAATGCAAAATGAACTCTTCTGTGTTTCCACGTTTGGTTCGTTTTTGTATGTTTAATAAGTCGAAGATTTCTTACGTCTTCTAAATATTGAGTTTCTTGCACATGAAAGATATTAATTTCTAAAGATAATTCTTTATAGTTAATATGTTTATGTTAAATTGTAATTTTTTGTAAAATCTGACTTAGTAAAATAAATTACTTCGTCTCGTTTTGCAACATTACGTTAGACTCTTAACAATAATAAGTTAAATAACTTTAGGTGTAAAACCTAATACAAAGACTCTAGTGAGTTTTTGTATTAAGCTTTATATCTCAATACCATTTTATGTTCATTACATGAAATGGTGGAGAATAACGGGATCGAACCGATGACCTCCTGCGTGCAAAGCAGGCGCTCTCCCAGCTGAGCTAATTCCCCAGAATTAGTGATAGTGACAGTCGATAGTGATAGACTATCTTTCTCAACTATACTTTTAAGTCAAAGATCCCAATGATCTTAGACAACCAAACATAAGTTATGATCGAACATATAAACAAACCAAGTCTTTTGATTGTGTTCATACTTTGTGAGAAGCATGAACTATACTCTTGAAAGGAGGTGATCCAACCGCAGGTTCTCCTACGGTTACCTTGTTACGACTTCACCCCAGTCGCTGATCCCACCGTGGAGGGTAGCCAGTTTAGCTTCCCCGCTTCGGGTGAAATCAACTCCCATGGTGTGACGGGCGGTGAGTACAAGACCCGGGAACGTATTCACCGTAGCATAGCTGATCTACGATTACTAGTGATTCCAGCTTCATGTAGTCGAGTTGCAGACTACAATCCGAACTGAGAACAGGTTTATAGATTTGCTCCACCTCGCGGTATCGCGTCTCATTGTCCTGCCCATTGTAGCACGTGTGTTGCCCTAGCCGTAAGGGCCATGATGACTTGACGTCGTCCTCACCTTCCTCCTCCTTGCGAAGGCAGTCTCACTAGAGTCCTCGGCCGAACCGTTAGTAACTAGTGACGAGGGTTGCGCTCGTTGCGGGACTTAACCCAACATCTCACGACACGAGCTGACGACAGCCGTGCAGCACCTGTATAAAAGCTCCCGAAGGCACCACTCCATCTCTGGTGTGTTCTAATATATGTCAAGGCTAGGTAAGGTTCTTCGCGTATCTTCGAATTAAACCACATGCTCCACCACTTGTGCGGGTCCCCGTCTATTCCTTTGAGTTTTAATCTTGCGACCGTACTCCCCAGGCGGAATGTTTAATGCGTTAGCTGCATCACCGAATAGACTAGCTACCCGACGACTAACATTCATCGTTTAGGGCGTGGACTACCAGGGTATCTAATCCTGTTTGCTCCCCACGCTTTCGCGCCTCAGCGTCAGTACTGTTCCAGAAGATCGCCTTCGCTTTTGGTATTCCTAGTTATCTCTACGGATTTTACCCCTACACAACTAATTCCATCTTCCCCTCCCAGACTCTAGTCTGACAGTTTTGGATGCAGTTCTACGGTTGAGCCGTAGGCTTTCACATCCAACTTATCAGACCGCCTGCGCGCGCTTTACGCCCAGTGATTCCGAGTAACGCTTGCACCCTCCGTATTACCGCGGCTGCTGGCACGGAGTTAGCCGGTGCTTATTCATATGGTACCGTCATTATCTTCCCATATAAAAGGAGTTTACACACCGAAATGCGTCATCCTCCACGCGGCGTTGCTGCATCAGAGTTTCCTCCATTGTGCAATATTCCCCACTGCTGCCTCCCGTAGGAGTCTGGACCGTGTCTCAGTTCCAGTGTGGCTGATCATCCTCTCAGACCAGCTAGGCGTCATTGTCTTGGTAGGCCATTACCCCACCAACTAACTGATACCATATAGTCTTATCCCTTGGCGAAAAAACATTTCCCAATCTACATTAAGTAGAAAGGAGTATGGGGTATTAGCAGTCATTTCTAACTGTTATCCCCCTCCAAGGGGCAAATTAACTATACATTACTCACCCGTCCGCCACTTAGCTGACATCCTAGTAAACTAGGACCGTTCTCGTTCGACTTGCATGTGTTAAGCACGCCGCCAGCGTTCACTCTGAGCCAGGATCAAACTCTCCATTAAAAATAGAATGGTTTGAACCATTGTCAGAATCACTTAAGTTATTCTACTTAAGTTAATTCATATCACTTTTATTATTTTAAAAAAGTGCAAAAATTAAATCTCAAATAGACGTTGATTTGTTTACTTATATTTGGTTGTCAAAGATCATTCATCAACACTCTTCCTAGCAACTCGCTAGCCGTCCATGTGTTGTTGGACGCGTATTATAGCACCGAAACTTTCCCTTGTCAAGGGTTTTTGTGAAAATATTTGAAATTTATTGAAAAAAATTCTTTGCTTACATTATATATGCAATTTTTACTTAAAATTTACCATATTTTTTAAAGAAATGATCAATATTATTGTATTTATTTTTCTTATTTTTGTAGAGAATTCGCCTATAGCAAAGTACTGTATGGCAAAATAGACAATATGAGGAATTAAAATATGAGAAATAATATAAAAATATTTTTGATTTATAGTTGATTTTACTGTACACATTTTGTGTAGTGAGAGAGAACTGAATTAAATAGCATGTGACCGAACAAAATTTATTCGGTCACATAGACTGTGAAGCAGAAAGAATTAGATCTTTTCTGCTACTGGAACATCATATAGGATATCATCCATTGGGTGTCTGTACATAGGCATAGCAAGACGTTTTTCATCAAGTACGTGACCGATGAATCCGATGGATCTACCAACGATGAAGAATGCATTCAATGTACCTGACTCGATAAACTCATTGATCTCTTCTTCAGAGTAGCCTAATGCTCTCCACATATCAACCATAAGGATACCGATAGTACCGTCAACGTTAAGAATGAGGTTCTCTTTCTTAGAGGTAGTCAACTGCTCAACTGTCAATGCATAGTCAAGAAGCGGTGTTGCCGGGAAATACTCTTTAGCAAACTTCTTAAGTCCCTCAACTCTAAGGTCCGGGTTTTTAAGAGATTTGATACGGTGACCGATTCCTGGGATCGGCACACCCTCACCTTTCATATATTTCAAGAATGCTTTCGGTTCAAGATCATTGTCATCTGCATATTTGAAGTACTTCGCTGCACCATCAATAGCACCACCGAATCTTGGTCCAATAGTAAGAAGACCTGTTACCAATGCTTCAACTACTGATTTACCAGCTCTTGCTGTTACTTTTGCATTGTGTGCACCTGATACTGCCGGTCCATGGTCTGCAACTGTTTTGATCACTGTTTCAATGAACTGCGTAGCCCACTCCGGATACTGTTTTTTGAACCATAAAAGTGAGATAACATCACCGATACCTTTACCTGTATCCGGTGTTGCCACTGAAGAGATAGGGAATCCGGCATATGTTGCTTCTTCGCCTCTGTCATCAGAGATTGTACAGATGAACTGCTTAGGTCTTCTTACTTTAGGTACGACATTCAGTGCCGGCTCTTCGATATCTTTAATAATACCTTCTGCATGCAATTCTTTGTATACACCGTTAATTACTTCCGGAAGGTCGTTGAATGATGCCGGTACATGAATACCTGCTTCAGCCATCGCTTTGTTTTTATATTCAGCTGTTTCAGATTCAGCATTTGCAGATGCACCTGCATGACCGAACTGAACACCGGAATCATAATATTTAGCGATCGTACCGATACACCATGCGATCACAGGTTTAGTGATTCTTCCGTCTTTGATCGCTTCAATTACTTTATACTCTTCAGTACCACCGACTTCACCAAGAAGGATCATATATTTAACATCCGGGTTCTCTTGCATTCTAAGAAGGTTGTCAATAAATACTGAACCGACAAATCTGTCACCACCGATCGCAACACCTTCTGCAATACCGTCTGCATTAATAGCAATGATATTTGAAAGCTCATTGAAAAGACCTCCCGATCTTGTTACAAGACCACAAGAACCTGCTCTATGGAGTTTAGAGTTGATAATGTTATCGATAGTACCACCGATGTTAGCAATCTTAAATGCACCCGGAGCAATAGCACCAACAGTTGCCGGTCCGATCACTGTTACATTCTTTTCTCTTGCGAATGCATTCATACCACGTGCAAGTCTCTCAGGGATACCTTCTGCTGTGATCATGATCGTTTTGAATCCACCAAGGTTCAACGCTTCCATCGTTACATCATATGCTGTTCTGAATGATGCAAAGTTAAGAAGAACATCTGCCTGAGGCTGAGCTGCTTTTGCTTCAGCTGTACTTTTGTAAAGCGGCACCATGATCTCATCAGCACCCCAAAAGAATTTTTCGAACTTATTACCACTTGTAGGAGCAACGATTCCCGCTACTGATGGTGTTTCTCTTTTGATCGTATAATCATAATCCAGCATTCTTTGGATAGCAGTTTTATTGTTATTCCAAAAAATGGCTTGTGTATCTCTAGTAAATAATTTTGACATTCTCTTCTCCCTACTTCTCTTCTAGTGCCATACGTACGATATCTGTTACGTGTGTTTCTGGGCCATATACTTCAATGGAAAGACCTAGTCTATCAGCTGCTTCTTTGATATCTTTAAGACCTTTTTCATAGTTCGGTCCTCCACGTCTTACATAGATTTTCACACCTACTTCTTTCATCTTATCTGCATACACTTCGAATGCCTGAATGATCCCTGTAAATGTTTTTGCAACATCAGTAAAGTTAGCGATCGCACCACCGATGATCATGATCTTATTACGTCCTTGAGGATCTTTCTCTCTTGTCATAAGATCTAAAATAGTCTCTGCATAGAACTTCGTCTCACCTGTTGTCGGTCCACCTGAATACTCACCATAGTTCGCGAGATCTTCAATACCGGCAAAGTCAGCAATAGTATCAGCATAAACAACTGAAGCACCACCACCGGCAACCATTGTCCAGATACGAGCTTCCGGTTTAAGCAGTGTCAATTTAAGTGATGCACCTGTTTTTGAATCTGCTTCTTCGATTGCTTCTACTTCCGGAGATTTCGATTCCATACCGAATGCAGTTGGATATTCTACATCACCCCACTCGTCCACCATCATGAATCCGGCAGTATCATCAAGTTTAGCAACCATATCAAGAAGCTCTACCTTCTTACCTTGAAGTACGAACGGATTGATCTCAAGGTATGCAAAGTTAAGTTCTCTGTATGCTTTGAAGAAACCGATCGCGAATTCAGCGAATGCTTCTTTATCTTTATCTGCTACATCTGCAGGGATATTTGCTCTGATCTTTGCTTCGATCTCTTCTTCACTGTCAGTGATCTTGAATGCAACTTCTGTTACTTTCTCGTCCCAACCCTCTTCTACTTCCATTCCGCCTTCCGCAGACATATAAAGCATATCGTCATCACCAACACATGTCGCAGAGATATAATACTCTTCTTCCTGTGTATGAGGAGTGAACGGCTCAACAATAAAGTGTGTCAGCATATCTACAGACGGCTCACCTGTCGGTGTGTCACCATCGAATGAAAAATAGACTTTTTGCTCAGAACTAGATTTTTCATCGATCCAAGACACAGCTTTATCTAAAGAAACATCACCTGGTTTAGCATCTTTAAAAAGTACCAGATCATTTTTACCTCTTTTACCAAAAAGCATATCCGGTTTTGCAACCAAAGGTTTTTCAGTTAACCATTTATGTGTTTTTGCAGTTTCTTTAAGTTCTGTTCCATTTTGAACCAGTACTGTTTCATATGCATATGTAAAGCCCGGGAAGTACTTATCCCAGTGCTTTGCCAAGATTGACTTTGCGTCATATTCTCTAATCGCCTTTTGAGCCATCGAGTTCTCCTTTTATTAAGTTCCCATTATTTTAGCATTAGATAGATTTATCTTTTGTGTAAGTAATCTAAACTATAAGAAGAAAGTGTAGATTGTGTATTTTAGAAACAAGTTGGAAAGGTTTTATTTTTTGTTTGTACAAGGGTGGATACCATAGTACATTAACTGAAAACCTTCACGCCCCCGTACATTGTCATAACAGTCACGCCCCTCGGCTTTCAATTGTTGTGACAAAAGATATGGTTTGTAGATACGATTTGCAAAATGTCTGCTTTTATCCGAAGAGAGATAAAACAATATCTGATGAAAAACAATTACAAAGATACTCAGTGCCAAAAATGACATCACTACTGCAAAACCCTGTTTATAATGTTTTTGAAATTCAGGCAAACGTACACTTACACTGTGTTTAAAGAGATCCAGCATCAGGATGATGGCGATCATCACATAGGGAGCAAAATCCGTAATATAGACCCGTTGCCGGATAGAGAGAAGTAAAGAAAAGGCAAATGCAGTAAAAGAGATATACCAGATAAGTGTTTTTTTCTCTCTGAGTAGAATACGATACATCGCATAAAAGAAGTAGAGAAACAACAAGGGAGAAAAAACTGTTGCATAAAGGCCGAATATCTCTAAAAAATGTCCTGAAGGCCTTCCTCCTATTTCAATGCCTTTTGCCAAATAGATAAAAGCGATGAGAAATGCTGATGCAGTGATGACCAGTTTTTTATCTTTATGCACTACAGCATACAACAATACTCCGACAAAAAAGATGATGGAAGCTTCATGGATGAAAAAAAGTGCAAGCATGATAAAAGGCAGGGCAATAAAGTAGCCTTTTTCATAGAGCAGGACAAAAAGCAGCACCAACGGTAATACAATAATAGCTATATTGGCTAACATTGTGGCGGTAAGAATGCCCGGCAGGAACATAAAAATAAACGTGGAAAGATATGCTTCTTCACGTTTGGGGAAATAACGCTTGCTCAATTCGTAAAAAAGTGCGATGGTCAGAAAACCGAAGAGAAGGAAAAAGATCCTTAACCCTATAAAACCGGGAATAACGTTCGTACTCCAGCGCATCAATACTCCGACAATATCCTGTGAAGTATAGAAGATCTTTGCCTCATGAGGGCTTATAGGAGTCGTAGCGGCAAGATAAAGAACAGCTATGGCATAGAAAAAAAATGCTGAAAGGAAATATTGTTTTTTCATTGCCAAGCCTTAATAGAGATCAGAGCTTTAAAAAATTATCCAGCATTTCATGTCCATATTCGCTCATGATGGACTCAGGATGGAACTGTACACCATACACAGGCTTATCCTTGATCTGAAGAGACATAATCTCATTATCATCTTTACTGTAGGATGTTGCAATGATACACTCTGGAAGTGTCTCTTTTTTTACGGTCAAAGAGTGATAACGTGTAGCCCTGAACTCTTTAGGCAGTCCCTGAAAGATAGGTGTCTGCGCATCTACCTCAACCTGAGAAGTTTTACCGTGCATCATATTCTTGGCTCTAATAACATCTCCTCCAAATGCCTGGGCAATACTCTGATGCCCCAGACAGATACCGAAAATAGGTGTTGTATCAGAAAACTCCCTGATCACATCAAGTGTAACTCCTGCCTCATCTGGTGTAGAAGGACCGGGAGAGAGGATGATCTTTTCAGGGTTGAGTGCCTTGATCTCCTCGATCGTAAGTTCATCATTACGGATCACCTTTAGATCAGCACCCAATTCTCTACAGTACTGTACGACATTATAGGTAAAGCTGTCGTAGTTATCTATCATTAATACCATTTATTATCCTGTTACATTATCATTTTTATGCATATCAACCGCCCAAAAAAAGTCTATCCATCCTTTGGCTTCTTTGACATACCAGCTTGGAGCTATTTTAGCACTTTTCTTATAAAAAAGTGATGCCACTTTAAATGTAACATCAGGGTATACCTGATTCAATACTTTTATCACTTCTACAATTGTATCACCTGAATCTACAATATCATCCACGATAAGAACATCTTTTGCATCATTTAATTGAGGTATATTGAAGACCTTAACATCTTCTAATTTTTTTGTATCATCATAACCTATGGTATTGATACTATACACGGAACGCAGATCATAATACTCACCCAAAAGCTGTGCCAGACTCAGACCACCTCTTGCTATAGCAATGATCGCATCAAATTTCCAGTCAATTTTTTCTACCAACTGTTTGGTATCTGCCAGGAAATCACCATAAGGATAATACAGCTTCTGCATCAGTACTCTTTTAATTCATTGTAGAGACTGTCTCTCTCTATAGGCCGAAAACCAGAATTCTTGATCAGTGCAACAAAATCATTCAAATTCATACCATGTGAACTTGCAGCACCTGCAGCTGACTGAATAGACTCTTTTTCTATGGTCCCGTCAAGGTCATCTGCACCGAACTCCTGTGCAATCAATGCAAGGTTGACAGAAGCAGTTACCCAATAGGCTTTAATATGCGGAATATTATCTAATATAATACGGCTGATGGCATAGGTTTTGAGTATTTCCTGTCCCGAAGGGAATTCTTTGACTTTCAGAAAGTTGTTGTCTCTTTGGTACACAAGAGGGATAAAGGCATTAAATCCGCCTGTTCTGTCCTGCAGATCACGCAGACGTATCATATGGTCTATGCGGTGCGCCCTTGTCTCTACATGTCCAAAAAGCATCGTAGCATTGCTCTGTCTGCCTCTTTCATGCCACTTTTGATGTATCTCTATCCACTGGTCTGAAGTAACTTTGCCTTTACACAGATACTCTCTTACTTTCTCATCAAATATCTCAGCACCGCCACCCGGCATGGAATCCACACCGCTTTCTATCATCATATCGAGTACTTCATCATAACTGTAGCCGTATTCTCTGGTCAAAAAATCAATTTCTGCAGCTGTCATCGCTTTGACATGCAGGTCTGGAAACTGCTCTTTGATCTTTCTGAAAGCTCCCATATACCATTCGACTCCGTCATTAGGATTATGTGCAGAAACGATATGCATTTCCTTGGCACCGTTCTTGACTGAGTTTCTGACTATTTCCAAAATCTCTTCATGACTCATCGTATACTGATTGGGGTTTTTCCTGCTTGCTGAATAGGCACAGAACTTACAAACATCAGCACATACATTGGTAGGGTTGATATGACGGTTGATGTTAAAATAACTTTTCTTTCCATACTTTTCCCGACGTATCTCATCTGCAAGTTCACCCAAAGTATACAGGTCCAGATCATAAAGAGCTTCTCCCTCTTCCTGGCTAAGGCGTTCTTTATCACGTACTTTTTTTATTAAATCGTGCTCTTCTGTCAAGTCCATCAAACCATCCATTTGGTAAATTTTTGTTATTATACCAATAAAAGATTAGGAAGTTAGTGTTGGATAATGTAAAAGCGCAGATCGAAGAACTACTCTATCATAAAGCCCCGGATTTTGAGATAGCTAAAGTCCTTAAACAGGAGATCAAAACCTATTTTGATACACTTGAGGAGACTTTTGCTACTTCAGGAGGCAAAGATTTTCTGGTAAAACATACCAAGAAGATAGACAGTATTCTCAAGATAGTCTACAGGGTGGCCAAAAGATCGATGTTCGAGGATTATGCTCCGATGAAGAATTCTCTTCCTCTCGGGCTTGTTGCACTGGGAAGCTATGGTCGTGAACAGCTCTGTGTCCATTCAGATATAGATCTGATGATCGTTTACAAAGAGATCCCCGGTTACAACCTCAAAGAGATGATAGAGAAAATACTTTACATCCTTTGGGATACAGGATTGAAACTTGGACACCGTGTACATACGGTCGACGAACTGTATGAAGTTTCCAAAACAGATATTACTATCAAAACAGCACTCATAGAATCCCGTTTTATAGAAGGTTCACATTTCATTTGGACAGAGACACAAAATATCATCAACCATATACGTCATGACAATATCAAAGAATTCATAGAACTTAAACTGGAGGAACAGGAAATAAAACACCATAAGTTCCCGCTTACAATGGAGCCGAATCTCAAAGAAGGTGTAGGCGGTTTCCGTGATGCAAATCTTGTTTTCTGGATAGGCAAAGTACTTTATAATGTAAACCTTATTGGAGATCTTCCTTCAGAAGTAGTAGATGAAAAAGAATACCGTTCTTTTCGTATTGCTCTGGAGTTTCTCTTTCGTATACGTTCCGCACTGCATCTGGCTACCCATAAAAAAGAGGATAAGCTGCGTCTTGATCTCATTCCGGTGATAGCCAAACTGCTTAAATATGAAGAGAGTAAACAGGGACATATGAAATTTGCCAAAAAAGTCACAGAGAGTCTGAAGATCATCAGACTTTACAGCTGCATTTGGCTTGATAAATTAACCGGAACCTACATCGTGGACAATCCTGAAAAGAATTTTATCTACCCGGAAGCTGAAGACTTCAACGGACTACTTACACAACTCTGTGATCATGCTGACAAATCTTTTCATGCACACCCGACATTTCTTCAGAAGCTCATTACTGCAAGCAGACCGGAACGGCCGGATGAAGTACTTTATCAAACGATCTCAACCATTTTTTACCAACCGTACAGTTATTCTATTTTAAGTACACTCTCTTATGCACGACTTTTAAAATATGCGATCTCTCCTATTAAAAAAGTAGTCGATCTACCTCAGTTCGACGGGTATCATCAATATGCTGTCGATATACATTCCATACGTTGTGTGTACCATTTGGAACATATCAGAGACACCTTTATACAAGAGCTCTTTACCTCTTTGAACAATGATGAAAAAGCCATGTTGAAACTTGTTACTTTCTTACATGATGCAGGAAAAGGACGTAAACGTGACCACCACTTTGTAGGTGCATCCCTCTTTAAAGTCTTTGCAGGAAAACTCAACATGGATGAGATACTCATCAAACAAGGAGAAACACTTATTCTTTATCATACGCTCATGAGCAACATTGCCCAAAGAGAGGATCTCTATAATGAAAAAGTGATCCTGTCATTTGCTTCACATTTTAAAACAAAAAAACTTCTGGATATGATCTATATCCTTACCTATGCCGATATGAACGGCGTAGGAGGAGGAATATATAATGCATTCAACAGCCGCCTGATCAAAACACTTTACAAACAGTCTTTAGAGGTCTTAAGTCAAACCACTATGCTTGATGAAGCTTCAAAACGTTTAAAAAAAGAACAGGCATTAAAAAGGAATCCAGTATTCAGATCACTGACCCGCATGGAACAGAAAAAGATCCTTCAGATCCCGTCTGATCTTCTTTTTTTACGATACCATCCGGAACAGATACTGGCCATCAGCCAAAAGGCTTTTGAAACAAAGACCTATGAATACACGATCAATAATGAAGAAAATCTCACGATCGAGATCATCAGGGTCGATCCTTTTAATCTGGGCTATCTTCTTAACAAACTTGCCAATCTTGAAGTTGTCAATATGGATATATGCAAACTATTCAATGATCTTAAATATTTTAAAATTGATTTTGCACAGAATGTCGGAGCAGAAGAAATAGGCTTTATAGAAACTTTTATTCATGACTCATTTGAAGACAAATACGAATCCATCCCTTACAGACCTGTAATTAAAAAAAATGAGATAGAGATAAACTGTGAGCATTCACAAACATATGCCATTATGCATTTGAGAAGTAAAAACCAAAAAGGCTTACTCGCTTATATTATCAATATGTTTGATGAGATGGGTATCGACATCGTAAGTGCGAAAATACATACACTGAAAAACAGGGTCAGGGATATATTTCTCATCGAAAAGAATGGAAACTTTTGTCATAATACAGATAAAATCATAGATAAACTTACTAGGGAAAACTAATATGTGTGGAATTGTTGGATATATCGGTCCAAAAGAGAAAAAAGAAATACTGCTTGAAGGTCTTCAGGAGCTTGAATACAGAGGATATGACTCTGCAGGTATCGCTGTTATAGAAGGAGAGAAACTTCATCACTTCAAAGCGATTGGGAAACTGGAGAACCTACGGAGAAAAACCAAAGCTTTTAAGAGTGAAGGCTTTGGGATCTCTATTGGCCATACCAGATGGGCAACACACGGGAAACCTACGGAGCTGAACGCCCATCCACACTTGGGTGCCTACTCTTATGTAGTACACAATGGTATCATTGAAAACTATCAGGAGATTAAAGAGGAGTTGCAGGCAGATGGTGTCAACTTTTTAAGTCAAACCGATACAGAGACCATCGTACATCTCTTTGAAAAGAACAATAAATATGAAAATTCTGCATTTGCAGCATTTGAAAAAACGATTCAAAGGCTTAAGGGGGCATACGCAACACTCCTTATCACAGAGTCAGCACCAGACACTATCTTCTTTGCCAAAAATGGTTCACCTATGCTCATTGGCTTCAATGGCGATGATATCTATTTTGCCTCTTCAGATACACCTATCATCGGTAAAGCAACTGAGGTTTATTATCTTGAAGATGGTGAGTACGGCTATGCAAAAGAAGGTGAAGTAAAACTTTTTGATGGTCAAGGCAAAAAAAGCTTTACTAAGCAAGCACTTACTACAGATAAAATCTCCGCTCAAAAAGATGGTTATAGATTCTTCATGGAAAAAGAGATTTATGAACAAAACCATGTCATGAGTGAAACTATGATGGGACGCGTACTCGATAACAGTATAGAATTCAATGAGCTGGATGCAAACTTTTTTGATGGCATCTCTGCCATCAAAATATGTGCTTGTGGAACAAGTTACCATTCTGCACTTACTTCTGCTTATCTTTTTGAACGTATAGCTAAAGTGAGATGTGACGTTGAAATAGCTTCAGAGTTTAGATATAAAGAGCCTCTTCTTACGGATGATACACTGTTTATCACTATCTCCCAAAGTGGTGAAACAGCCGATACGCTTGAAGCCCTAAAAATGGCAAAAAGAGCCGGACTAAAAAGTCTTAGTATCTGTAATGTTGACAACTCTTCCATCGTACGTGAAAGCGATGCTGCCATCCTTACCCGTGCAGGCATAGAAAAAGGTGTTGCAAGCACAAAAGCTTTTGCCACACAAACCATGGTGCTTTGGATGCTGGCACTCTATGTGGGTCAAAAGCAAAAAACTATTTCGGATGAGATACTCAAACGAGAGATAGATGCGATGCTTCAGACTCCCAAAGTATTAAGAGTAACCGAGAAGCTGCATGCAAAACTCTATAGACTGTCCAAACGTTACTTGCATGGACATGGTTTCTTCTTCATAGGTAGAGATATCTTCTTCCCTCTTGCACTAGAAGGTGCACTCAAACTTAAAGAGATAAGCTATCTCCATGCAGAAGGATACCCGGCAGGAGAGATGAAACACGGACCTATAGCACTTGCGGATAGTGAACTCTTTACCATCGCACTAATGCCAAAAAGCATGCATTATGACAAAATCAAATCAAATGTAGAAGAACTATCTGCCAGAGATGCTACTATCTTAGCTATCTCTCCAAAACCTTTTGAATTGGCTGATGATTTCATACAGACTGCGTATGATTCTCATCCTATGTTAGAGTTTTTTGAAATGATGGTAGTTACCCAGCTCTTTGCACTTGAAATTTCTATAAGACTTGGAAATGATGTGGATATGCCCAGGAATTTGGCTAAGTCTGTAACGGTGGAGTAGACCACTACTTCTTGACTCGTTACCACGTTGTACGGTAATGTATACTTTTAGTATGTGATTTTATTTTCACTTTGCTTCTATTTAATTGGTGCGTTGGCAAACGCACCCTACGTTAATTGTTATTTAAAAACCACTCTTCACATAAAAACCTATAAATAACTTTATAAGCCTCTAGTTTTTTTAAAATAAAACGATTTCCAGAAAAATAACTATTCAAAAAGAAATCTCGCATCTTACCTTCCAACCCAAACTCCACACATACAGCAGCCAGGTCAAAATATCTGTCATTGACTCCTGCATATTCCCAGTCTATAAGTTTTATATCATTGGCAAAGAGGATATTCCGGGGATTAGGGTCATTATGGCACAAAACATAGTCAGAAGGATATTTTTTGACAGTTTTAAATGCTCTGAGAATTTCATCTGTTTTTGATTCTATCAGTGTTTCAAGATCTATAGGCTCTACATCTATATGAATTGAATGCAGACTCTGCAGTACCTCTGCAAGATCGTTAATATCACTCTCTTCCAGGCTCTCTTTATGCACACCTTCCAAAAACCCGCTTACCATCAAACTGTTTGCTTCATCCAAAAGCAGAGGCTGGGCCGTTATACCCTTTTCGTATGCTAAGGCCTGTATCCTGAACTCAAACTTTCTGTCTATGTCCGTTCGTTTGAACTTTCGTATGATATAGCTTGCTTTGTCTGAATGGAGGAGATGGTTTTCATTACAATAGCCCTGATCTTCCAAAAGTCTGCAGGAGAGTAACTTCTGATCTTCAAAAAGGTCATAGTATTTAAGCGTTTCTATCATTGTTCTGTCAGTTGATGGTCTTTCATGAGGTAGATCCTGTCGGCAATACGTTCACAATCCTGCACTTCGTGTGTGACCATGACCGTATGCAGATCATTCTCTCTGCTGATCTTTTGTACCAGATCCAGCATCTCCATCCTTGTTTTCGCATCCAGGCCGGTAAAAGGCTCGTCCAGCAGAAGTATAGGCTCCCGTCTCAGCAGGACACGTGCCAGTGCAACCCTCTGCTGCTGTCCTCCCGAGAGTAATGAGACTAAAGTATGTTCGTATTTTTCCAAGCCTACCTCTTTGAGTATCTCCTGTACTTTTGCAACATCTTCTCTACTGCTTTTAAGTGTCCTGCTCACTCCCAGAAGGATGTTCTTCTGTACAGAGAGATGTTCAAAGAGATTATGCTGCTGGAAGAGTATACTGACAGGTCTTTTTTCTACAGGCAGAGCCGTCAACTCTTTTTCATCCAGTTCGATACTTCCGCCTGAAGCAGCAAGAAAACCTGCAATGAGCTCAAGCAGCGTAGATTTCCCGCTTCCGCTTTCGCCCAGTATCGCTACGATCTCCTGCGGCTTTACGGAGAGTGCATAAGTATAGACATCATCAATGCTTTTGTATCGGTACTTCAGATCAGTTATTTTCAGCAACACGACTCCTAAATAGTTTTGGCAAGAGGATGAATACACTCAAAGTGATCGCAAGAAGTATAAGGGCAACACCTGCTGCATCACTGGTCCGGTAGGAACCCATCAGCTGGTAAAGATACCAGGGCAGCGTAGAGAATTCATCCGAACCGAAAAGTGCTATGATACCCAAATCTCCCAGTGAAAAACAAAAAGCCAGAGCAAAAACATACCCCAGTGGCGACTTCAGATAGGGATACTCGCAATAGACCCATCGCTGTAAAGACGTAAGGTTGAGCGAGAATGCCAGCTTGTCGTAACGTTGTGCCGTTTTCTGCATGACAGGGGCAAGTACGGAGAGAGCAAAAGGCATGGACATCAGTACATTTGCTGTAAGCACGGCTGCCGTAGGCCAAAACAGCATGGGAGCTTCATAATTTTGGGAGAGCAGAAAAAAGCCCAGGCCCATAACAAGAGAAGGAACAGCAAGATAGAGATTGCCGGAAAAAGAGACAAGGATACTGAAAAATTTTGAAAATACATTGTCTGCCAAACGGGTTTGCAATACAAAATGGCGTTTGGCATCACTTAAAAGCAGTGCGAGAACAACAGTGATCAGACTGGAAACCGTCGCCAGGATCAGACTGGTAACAAAAGACTTGATGAAAAGTTCCTCTTTCACAATGCGTCCGAAATCCGCTCCCATACCGTCAACGATGATCACCAGCAAAGGTAAAATGAAGAAGAGTGCAAAGAGTACGATAACCGTTCTCTGAACGGCAGTGATATGTTTTTTCTCTTTCCACGGAATATGCAGTTCACCGGTCTTCAGGTTGCTTAAACCTGTTCTGAAACTTGAAGAAAATACCACAAGCAACGTGGAGACGGCAAGCTGTATCAATGCCAGTTTCAGGGCCATGGCAATGTCAAAATCAAGTCTCACCGCTTCGTAAATGGCTACTTCCAGCGTGTTGTAGGAAGGGGAACCTCCCAGGATCAGCACAATGGCAAAGGAGGTAAAGCACAGAAGAAATATGGTCGAGCCTGTACTCAACAGTGTGGATCTCAGTGCCGGCAGTTCAATATAGATGAACCTTTGGAATATCGTAAAATTCAGGCTTTTTGCAAGTTTGTACTTCTCTTTGGGGATACTCTCAAAACTATGCAGCAAAGCGCGTGCAGCAAAAGAAGCATTCAGGTAGGTATGTGCCAGCAGTATACCGAACAGGCCATACAGGTAAGAGCCAAAAGAGTGTTCAAAAAGAGAGAGACTAAACTGGTTGATCCATCCGTTACGCCCATATACACCTATGAGCCCGAATGCAACGATGAGCGTAGGCAGGACCAGAGATGAAGAGAAGAGCGCAACCAGAACAGAACGGCCTTTAAACTGTGATTGATGTGCCAGACTCCATGCCAGTGCAATGCCTACAGCCAAAGAGAGCAGCGTAGATAAAAAAGCCTGGTAGAGCGTGAATTCCAGGAGACTGTAAACCCGTACATCAAGCTGTGTTACCGACGCAGGGTCCTCTGCCAGAAAAAGCGTGAAAAAGAGTACAAAAGCAAAACCCAGCAAAAGCATGGAGACAAGAAGTCCCGGCAGCAATGCGCTTTTAAATCTGGACAGATGCTTGAACATGATCACTTCCGTATGGCATCAAGCCATTCGTTTATGTATGCCTTTCTATTTTCTTCTACCGTTCTGCCATCCAGCAGAAGCATTTTGGAAGGTGTATGCAGCAGTTCAAAGGCTTTGGGAAGTCCCTGTTCTGTTTTTACTACAGGGTATGCCCAGTTGGTCGCAGGAATGATATCTGCAAAGGTCTGAGAGTGCATGAATGCCAAAAACTGTTTTGCCAGCGCTTTGTGCCTGGAAGATCTCAGCATGGCTGCCACTTCTATCTGTCCGTAATGTCCCTCTTTGAAACTCGCACTTTGAATATTTGTCCTGTTCTCTTCTATCATATGATATGCAGGTGAAGTGGTATAAGAGAGCACCATGTCTGCCTCACCTTTGAGAAAAAGTCCGTAAGATTCCGACCAACCTTTGGTAATGGTCAGAATGTGGGGAGCAAGGCGTTTCCAGTACTCCCCTGCTTTATCACCGTAGATCGTCTTGATCCATAAGAGCAATCCGAGTCCGGAAGTGGATGAACGCGGATCCTGGATTACGATCTTGAAATCTTTGGGCATGGCTGCCAAAGCTTCAAAGGAGTCTGGGACTGTTTTAAGTTTATCCGCATCGTAAACAAAAGCAAAATAGCTGTAATCATAGGGTACAAAATTCTCATCGGCATAGGCTACGGGAAGCTCCGGCATTGATGTATTGAGATCATGCTTTTCAAAAAGATCCGTTTTGTTCGCTACTTGGGCAATACTTGTATCAAGCCCTAAAAGTATATCCGCTTCGGTATGTCTGCCTTCAAGCTGTATCTTCCTCAATGCCCCTATGGAACTGGACGCAGAAACGAATTTCAGTGTACAGTTGCACTCTTTTTCAAACGCCTCTTTTATCCTGGGAGCTGCTCCCCATGATGCAGTGAAGGAATCATAGGTATAGATGGTGAGTATGGGTTTCGTACCCCCTGCAAATGCAGGGATACTGAGAATAAAGGTGAAGAGTAATAGTTGTACTGTTTTAAACATACAGGATTATATCATAGATTAAAAGTCATATGAGACTGTAAGTCCTATGGTTCGTGGTGCACCTTTTTGGGTGTATAGTTCCGGGACATAACCATTTCCAGGATCGTTAGGGAAGTAGAATCCTCTTACATAATACTCCTCATCTGTGATATTCCTTACCCATAATGATGCTACCCAATTATCGGTGTTATAGGATAAACTTGCATTCCATAAAGCATAAGCATCGGATTTTTGATCATGTGTATTGGAAAAGTAGTAACTTCCTTTTCCTTCTACATTGGTTTTAAACATCCAATTCTCAAGAAAAGTATAATCCAACCCTACATTATACTGATATTCAGGTGATTGAGCAGGAGTTCTTCCTTCCAGCTCTGCAGTATACTCATCAAACTCAGCCCTGAGCAATCCAATACTTGAGAAAAGATGCAGTACATCATTCGGATAGTAGTCCAGTTGAGATTCAAGCCCATAATAGCTGCCTTTAGCAGCATTGGAAAGATAGTCTGTAAAACTGTGTGTATCTTCCTGGTAGAGTTTGACCTGCATATCTTTGCGTTTTCCGTAGAAAAGATTTAGTCTGCTTTTTAACCTGTTATCAAAGTGAGAAGAGTTTAACCCTGCATCAAGGTTCCATAATGTCTCTGTAGCAAATGTCTTATCCTCTTCACTGAGTGTCGTACCGGCATTGACCCCTCCCGGTTTATAGCCTCTGGAGAGTGTTGCATAGTAAAGTTGTGTATCGGTGTATTGATAGTTCACTCCTATTTTTCCACCTACCATCACTTCATCATTGTCTATGTTCACATCATGCGAATCACTATACTCTGCATCCCATTTTTCAACTCTAAGACCACTGACAAATGTAAGCTTCTCATCAATATGCGTATCCAACTGTGTATAGAGTGCGATATTCTTTGACTCATAACTGCTGTCAAAGTAAAGCTCTGCACCATAGTCTGTCGGGTGGTATCTGTCTAGCTTCTCATCAAACTTTTTAGCATATGCGCCTATAGTCCAATCTGTTTTACCACCAAAGATACGGCCATTTTCATTTGAGACCAGACGAACATCTATATCTGTCTGTTTTTGCTCTCTTTTATACTCATCAAAGCCCATATATGGCCACAATGAATCATCAAACTCACCTACATAGCTCCAATCTTCATCATAACTGTAAGTCATGTCTGAGTTTGAGTGACTGATCTTTGAGATCAGTCTCATTTTATCAAACTCATACGTTGACTTGAGTGCAAAAGCATCGGTTTTTTGTGTATCTTGTCCGGGTTGGTCTGAATGAGAATCCCAACTGTTATCCAGTGTAAATGCATCATAGCCGTTATCTATATCGACATGTATTAAATTCAGATCGATCGTGTGCTTATCACCGGCAAACCACTTTAAGTGTGCTTTTGCTGTAAGCTCGTCTATATTATTTGTATCGTCACGGTCTAAATAACTGTTTTTCATAAAACCGTCACTGCTGTTCTTATAGATCGAAAACCTTCCTAAAAGTGTATCATCTATGAGTGTACCTCCTACAGCAGCACCAAATGCCTTTGTATTATAGTTTCCAACGGTTGCTTCTATGTGTCCCTCTGTCTCTTTGGTCGGTTCATTGCTTTGCAGGGTTACAACCCCTGCGAGTCCGTTTGCTCCGAATGTTGTCCCTTGCGGTCCTTTAAGTACCTCAACTTGCTTCACATCAAAGAGTGTAGCACCCAAAGTGGCATGAGAAAAATCAATACCATCTATCATGATCCCTACTGACGGGTTAATTGGGGTTTCAAACTGGCTTCTCTCCCCTATTCCTCTGATCTGGATATATTTTGCTTTAGAGGCACCTGCTGTAAAGTTTACATTTGGTGTACTTGATAATACTTCAATAAAAGGTTCTGAAGCTTTGTCAGCAATCTCTTCTTCACCTATAACAGTCACACTGTTACTTGTTTGTGAAAGCTTTTTCTCCCTAAAGTCAGAACTGACTACAATAGGATCAAGTGTCACTTCATCTGCAACAGCAGGCATGTTCAAAACTGCATATGCAGCCATACATGATAATGTTAAGTGTTTGGATGTCATTTTATTTCCCTTAAATATTTTGTAATAAGGGGAAGAAGGTATATAAAAGTAAAATCTTATATATAATGCTCTTCCCTACGCCGGCATTAACCAGATCAAGTTCAACGGGTTTATTATCTCAGCTGAGAATTCAGCACCCCGAGAGTATTGAGAAGAAAAATATACTTAAATAAGATAAATTTTGCCTTAATTAAAAAATAGGCTCTTTTCGACTTACCTGGTCGTGATGATACGGTAACTGAAAATGTACGCTGTCCTGTAGCTTTTTATAAAGGAACTTTTTAGCATACTCTACACTTTGAGGCATACTGAAACCTTTTGCCAGATAGGTCGCAATAGCTGACGAGAGCAGACACCCTGTACCGTGAGTATGAGTAGTTTCTACTCTTGGACTGCTAAAACTTTGATATATCAATGATTTCTCAACCAAATAATCTATGGCTTGTTTCTCTTGACTATGGCCTCCTTTGATCAGTACATTATTTGCACCCAACTCAAAAAACGCCTCTGCTACCTTTACCACCTCATCTTCTTTACCCATATAATTACCCTCTAAAAGGCTATTGATTTCAGGAAGATTTGGAGTAATCAGATCAACTAAAGGGAAAAGCCTCTCTATCATACAGACTATAGCATCCGATTCCAACAGTACTCTACCGCTTGAACTTATCAGTACGGTATCAAGTACAATATTTTTGAGTTTATACTTCTCTATAGTATCTGCAAGTACAGAGATCATCTCTGTACTTGCCAACATACCGATCTTCACGGCATCTACCTGCACATCATCCAGTATACTCTCCAGTTGTGCTTTGAATATCTCTTTTGCTGTGGTACTGACCGCTTTCACTCCTGTAGAGTTCTGAGCGGTAAGCGCTGTAATAGCTGTAAAGGCATACGCGCCTAAAGCATGTATGGTCTTAGCATCTATCTGGATACCCGCACCACCGTAATTATCTGACCCTGCTATAGTGAGTACTGTCGGAGTATAGCTAGTTACCATAGGTTTCAAAAGCCTCTATTAGTGCCACTACTCTCTCCTTGGATATCTCACCGTTTTCCAAAACATCTGAAATCATCGCTATCCCCGAGGCTGCTTTGGTCTTGACCACTGCTTGAATATTCTCAATGGTTATCCCGCCAATCGCTACTATAGGATACTCTACATTTTTAGCCCAGCGTTTTAAATCTTCAATACCTACAGGATCATATGTGAGCTTTTTAGAGATAGGTTCATAAATTGGACCTATCGCTAAGTAGGAAGGTTCAAACCCTAAAGCAATCTCTATCTCTTTAGGGGTGTGGGTACTAATGCCTAACCTTATGCCTGCTTCTAAAATAGCCTCTACATCTGCCTCTTGGATGTCTTCTTGTCCTAAATGAATACCATAGGCTTTATGTTTGATGCCAAGTTCCCAAAAATCATTGAGGAAAAAACGTGCATTATAGGCTTCTGAGATTTTAATGGCTTCTACTACTTCATCTTCGAGTGCTTGACCGGAAAATGCATCTTTGGTTCGCAGTTGGGCTGTGGTGATACCACACTCATACAGAGGTCTTAATTTGTAGGCTCTGTCTACTACGGGGTAGATGCCTAGTGGTGTTTCGTCACATTTTGGGAATTTCATATTTATCCTTGTAGGGTGCGTTTGTCAACGCACCTTTTATACATTATGCCTTTTAGTAAACTTTTTATTTTATACAACTTTTATCACATGGTGCGTCGGCAAACGCACCCTAGGAGAACTGGTGCCAAAAAGGCGTTCCAACCGTAGGTGTAGAAGGAGAGGCAAACTCCCTTTGTTGCATTGCACCCGACTCATAGCCTAAACGCCCGGCTTCCACAGCATATTTAAATGCATTTGCCATCTTTACCGGATCTTGTGCCAAGGCAATAGCAGAGTTCAGCAATACTCCATCATAACCCAACTCCATCGCCTGCGCAGCATGTGACGGTTTTCCTATACCTGCATCTATAATCAGTTTCAGCTCCGGGAACTTCTCTCTGATCGCCTTCAGGTTGGAAGGATTCATCAAACCTTTTCCTGAACCTATCATTGACCCCCACGGCATGATGATCTTACAACCGATATCTGCCAATTTTTTTGCAACCACCAGGTCATCAGTCGTATAAGGGAAGACTTCAAATCCCTCTTTTATAAGTACTTCTGCTGCTTTTACTGTTTCAAACGGATCCGGCTGCAAGTTGTACTGGTCTCCAATGACTTCGAGTTTTATCCAGTTGGTTCCAAAGACCTCTCTTGCCATTTGGGCCGTGGTAATCGCTTCTTTAGCAGAGTGACAACCAGCTGTATTGGGCAGGACATGAATATTTAAAGATTTAATAATCTCCCAAAAGTCCCCGCCAGCTTTGTCTCCGGCTGCTTGACGGCGAAGTGCCACAGTCACGATCTGTGCTTCAGAGGTTTTAATCGCTTCTTCCATATTGGCAGGAGAAGGATAGAGTGCAGAGCCAATGAGCAGTCTGCTTCTTAACGTCTTTCCACCTATTTCCCATGTGTTGTTTTCTTCTATTGTATGTAACTTTTTTGTCATACTATCCACCTTGTACCGGAGCGAGTATTTCTATGCTGTCATTGGCTTGAATGGTTGTTGATTCATACGATTTCAAAGCTACAAATGTACCGTTAAGTGCCACTGCAAATCCTTCTTTCGTATAGTTGAGTTCTTTGATCATCTCTTTGATATTTATACCATCACTGACAGTCTGTTTCTCACCATTGACAATAATTTCTATCATTTTAACTCCTTATTAATACCTTCATTTAATGCCTTTTCAACGATAGCAGGAGCAAGCAAGTACCCATGTCTGTAGAGTCCGTTGATTCGTGTTAATTTCTCAGAATTCTCTATGCGTGGTAAATTGTCTTTAAAAGCAGGACGGCAGTTTGTTTCTGTGTTGACGATGCGTGCCTCTCCAAAACCTGAATTAACAGAAAAAACCGCTGAGAGAAGTTCCAGACTGGAGCGTACAGACATTGGACTGGTATCTTCACTCTCCAGCTCTGTTGCGCCCACCACATAACGTTTAGTTCCCGGTCTTTGTGATATTTTACACTCTTTACAATACTCCAGATCCATACCCTCACATCCATTCTCACGAGGCACAATGTATATTTTGTAACGAGGATGAAGCAGTCTGGTCGAACGTGTAATATTGATCTCTGATGATTCAAGCCAGAAAACTTCACCTCTTACCCCGCGCAGATCATCAAAATGCTCTTTGGCTCCCAAACCTCTGGAGTCAAATACCCAATCAAAACTTTGCTCTTTATCACCATAATACACCTTTCCGGACTCGATCTTATCTACTTTAGTATATTCCATCCAGGTAATATTCGGATCCATATCCAAAGTGGTAGTAGAGAATGCCATGAATCTTTGTGAATCCACTTGCCCCTCATCTTTCAGATAAAAGGCTTTACTGTGATGGGCAAGATCAGGCTCCAACTCTGCCAATTCTTGACTGCTGAGCATCTCTATCTCTTTGGCTTCTTCTACTTTATATCGAAGTGAGCCAATAAAATGTTCAAGCTCTGACATATCTTGAGGGTGTGCCGTAATGATCGTCCCTTTAAACTGACAACCATCATACACACCTGCCTCTTTCAACAAATCAGGCCAAAGTTCCATAGAGCGTCTGCCATGTTCAAAAATAACCGACTCCGCTGTTTCCAGTTCCGCAAAAGGTGCCAACATCCCCGCAGCGGTAAATCCTGCTGCATCGGTTCCCTCTTTGCTGCTTTTGTCAAAAAGTGTTAAGGTATGTCCATCTCTAAGCAGGTTGAGTGCCAAAACTCTACCTACCAGACCGGCTCCTACAATTGCTATGTTCATTATTTCCCTTTTTCTGACTTATTTTATATAACATTGTGTGTTATATTTTATCTGCCTCAATATACACTTCACTGCCCTTCTCTTTAAAGACTTCAGACATTTCATCCATACCTTTTTGTTTTGCCTCTTCCAGATCCATCTCCAAAGCATCCGCATAATCACGTACTTCCTGGGATATTTTCATGGAGCAGAACTTAGGTCCGCACATGGAACAAAAGTGTGCTACTTTTGCTGCTTCCATCGGCATGGTCTCATCATGGTATTCTCTAGCTTTTTCAGGGTCAAGACCGATATTGAACTGATCTACCCATCTGAACTCGAACCGTGCCAAACTCATTGCATCATCTCTTGCTCTTGCACCTGGGTGACCTTTGGCAATATCTGCTGCGTGAGCTGCAAGTTTATACGTGATAAGTCCCTCTTTGACATCTTCTCTGTTTGGAAGACCCAGGTGTTCTTTAGGTGTGACGTAACAAAGCATCGCACAACCATACCAACCGATCATCGCAGCACCTATCCCTGAAGTGATATGGTCATATCCCGGAGCAATATCGGTAGTCAATGGCCCAAGTGTATAAAATGGAGCCTCATCACACCACTCAAGCTGCTTCTCCATATTCTCCTTGATCATATGCATCGGTACATGCCCCGGACCTTCAATGATAGTTTGAATATCATGTTTCCAAGCGATCTTTGTAAGTTCTCCAAGCACTTTAAGCTCTGCAAACTGTGCTTCATCATTGGCATCGGCTACAGAACCCGGTCTAAGTCCATCCCCAAGAGAGAATGTCACATCATATGTTTTCATAATTTCACAAATATCTTCAAAGTGTGTATAGAGGAAGTTCTCCTGATGGTGTGCGATCATCCATTTCGCCATGATAGACCCGCCGCGAGAGACGATACCTGTTACTCTTTTCGCTGTCATAGGTACATGATGAAGTAAAAGCCCTGCATGAATAGTAAAGTAGTCTACTCCCTGCTCGGCTTGCTCTATGAGTGTATCTCTAAAGACTTCCCAGGTCAAGTCTTCTGCAATACCGTTTACTTTTTCCAACGCCTGATAGATAGGCACCGTCCCGATAGGCACAGGAGAGTTTCTCAGTATCCAGTCACGTGTCGTGTGAATGTTCTTCCCTGTGGAAAGATCCATTACAGTATCTCCACCCCATCTGGTTGACCAAACCATCTTTTCAACTTCTTCGGCAATAGAAGATGTCGTAGCAGAATTACCAATGTTTGCATTTACTTTTACCAGGAAATTACGGCCGATGATCATAGGCTCTACTTCCGGGTGATTAATGTTACAAGGGATGACTGCTCTACCCTCAGCTATCTCTTGTCTTACAAATTCTGCTGTAATTTTTTCAGGCAAGTTCGCACCAAAACTATTACCTTTCAGTCTGGCTTCTCTTTCTTCCTCTTGAAGATATGCTTCACTCATCGCCAGGTTTTGGTTCTCTCTAATGGCTACAAACTCCATCTCCGGAGTAATGATACCTTGTCTGGCATAGTGAAGTTGTGATACATTTTGCCCTTTTTTTGCTCTAAGCGGTGTTCTCACAAGTCCTTTTGCACCGGCTGTTACAAACTCCAACTGCTCGTCGGTATTGTACCCGTTGTCTTCAGGCTCCATGATACGGCCTTCATACTCCTCTACATCACCTCTTTTTTCTATCCACTCTTTACGGATAGCAGGGATACCTTTGCCTACATCTATCTCTACGGATGGATCTGTATAGGGTCCGGAAGTGTCATAAACGCCCAGTTTTGTATCATTGCTTAGTGATATTTCACGTACTGGTACACGGATATCTTTATGTATCTCGCCTTGAAGATAGATCTTCTGTGAAGCAGGTAGTGGCTCTCTTGTCAAAAGCTCGTTGGATGTTGTTAATGTATCTTTAAATGGTTTTGTCATCTTTTTCCCTTAAAATTAATGATGTAATTTCGTTGGGAAGAGGTGTAGATAAGTAGCGATGGATTCTATAATGAAATACATTACGGATCATCAAAGTAGTTATATACAAGTCTCTTCCTTACGCCGGTATGATCCGGTTCAAGTTCAACGGGTAGGCTTTTTTGGCCTTCTCAGCTACTTTCGTGTAGCACCCCGAGAGGTTGATATTGCACTATATGTCAAATAGGATAAAAAATACCTTAATTAACTAAAGAATGGAAATTTTCCATTCATCATGTGTTAAAATGATAAAAAATCACTCCTCAGTTTCGCCTGCATGGCTACGCATACGCTCCGACCATTCCGGTTTCAAAGCTATAAACGATAAGCAGTTATCGTTTATTATACGCTTTTCATCTCTACAAGTTCGAAACATAGAAAGCATAAAACAAGAGGAAAGGAGTTCTTATTGTCACCACTATACTCAGACACTCTATTCTCTACTTTCTCTACTCGTAACAGTTTTTTCTTGACTTCCATGATTTACTCCTAAAAAATAGCAGGACATTATGTCCTCTATTGCCAGAAATTGACAAATAGAGGAATACTTTGTCCAAATATTGGCTTATTTCCGGCTAAAAGCACATAAGCAATTTTTATGATTGTATACAATTTGTAAAAATAGAGTTAAAATCTTTCAAATTGACATATTTTTAAAAATAGCAAGACATTTTTGATATACTGCTAATATGAAGAAGAAAGCAATAGTGGAACAAAGTGTTCCTCTAATAAATAGTTGTCTCGGATACTACGCTTACCGAGACAACGGGGGACGCGGGCTGAACATTGGAGCATAATGAAAAAAGAAGATATCAAACGCCATTTACACACTTATTCAGTTTATAGAAAAAGACGTACAACAATAAATCATGCATTTGCATCAGCAATCGCACCAAGTGATGATTATGATGAAAAAAAGATAAATGAAGCATTAGAATTTTTAGGGCAAAATCCAAACGAAAATTTAAAATGTGTATTCTGCAATGATGAAGCTGAAACATGGGATCATCTTGTTGGATTAGTAAAGAATGGAGAGCTTAGAGGTTTTGGGCACCAAATTGGCAATTTGGTACCATGTTGTAAAAAATGTAATTCCAAAAAAGGCAGTAAAGAATTTGACAAATTCATCAATCAGCATGACAATATATATTTTGATAAAAATGAATTAATTGAGTTACTTTCCAAATATCAAATGAAATTTGCAAAAGAGATTGAGTTAGACCTTTTAGAAGAAAAAACACCTAATGAATACAAAGCATTTTTAAAAGTAAAATAAGAGATTTTTGACTTGATGAAACAAGCAGATATTTTAGCTGACAAGTTAAGAAAGAACATACTTGACTAACAAAGCTAACAAGTACTTGGAAAGAAATAGGAACCCTAGCAGGGATTCCTATTTCTCAAGACAAACATTATACATCAATTAAATATGCTAAAACCAAAGGATATACATGAGACTTACAGCACCACAAATTGAAATATCAAGAGAAGAAGGTTTTTCATCTGAAAAAGATATTTTCAATCGTATAAACTTTGGTGAAAGATTAGCAAATCTATTTGAAAATTCACAAGATGATATAGTCATTGCCTTAGATGCTCCATGGGGTGAGGGCAAAAGTACATTTATAAAAATGTGGCAAGGTCATGTAGAAAGTCATAGAGAAAAGAAATTTAAAACTATTTACTTCGATGCATTTGCCAATGATTATCAGAAAGATCCTTTTCTAGCTCTAACAGCAGAAATGTATGACTTACTCAGTGAAGAAGATGACGAAAAGAAAAAAGAGTTTAAAGAAAAAGCAGGCGATGCTATTAAATCAATGACTAGAGGGGCATTAAAAATAGGTATACGTGCTGCAACTGGAGGTTTACTTAATGGTTCAATTATAGATTCAGTAGACAAAGAAGTTTCAACATTAATAGCTGATCAAGTCGATAATATCATTGCAGATAGATTAGAGAATAATAAAAAAGACAAGTCAGCACTTCAGCACTTTAAATCGTACTTGCAAGTAATAGCAGAAGAGCAAGGCAATGGAAATCCAATAATTTTTATTATTGATGAGCTAGACCGATGTAGACCTGACTTTGCACTTGAACTTATTGAACAAATAAAACATATATTTTCAGTTAAAGGAATTACCTTTCTTCTTGTATTAAATAGAAATCAGCTAGAAGCTTCTGTCAAAGCCAGATATGGCAATGATGTGAATGCATCTTTATATTTGCAGAAATTTGTCAACTTATGGTTGTCGATTCCTAGAGAAACAACTGATTATGATGATCATGGGGAAAAATACTTTAAGTATGCATTATACTCTATGCTCGAAGATGATGAAAAATTCCAAAATAAGGAATTATTCAAACTGTTAATAGAACTCATTAAATTAAAAAAACCTTCCTATAGAGAAATGGAAAGAATTTTGTCATATGTCGCAATTATACACAATATGATAGAAAAGTCTGAATATTCTTTCGATTACCAAATTGCAATTGCATTTATTTGTTACTTGAAAGTATCTTCACCAAATATTTTCAATGAAGTTTCAAATAATAATATTAATTATGCAGATTTATTGAAAGAAACTGGGCTTGAAGTCAAGAAAGACATTACAAGCAACTACGGATACATTGAGTATATGAATAAAGTTATAAAGTTTGATTTTGCTGATGAGGACACACGTAAGCAAATGATAGAAGAAAAACAAATTGAGAGAAATAGACATTCTTACGATAGTACAGGCTTATTAGTAAAAGTTGCTAATATGCTAAAAACCATGGAAAACAAATAAGTGTTTAACAAAACGTAGGAGCCAATATGTATAAAGAAAGATACATTTACTGATGAAGCTAAAGATAATATTTGAAGTATTCCTGATTCTTGCACTCGTGTTTTTACTTTTCTATGGCCTTTTATTGTGGAGTGCTCGAAATGGGGGAGTTGAAACAACGGGTGGCACCCTAATATTTCTCGCTACCGTAATCTTGTTTGTGTCCCCAGTCATCAATAAGGCAATTGAGCTTTGGTTTAGAGCTAAGGTAACCAAACTATTTGCAAATACTAAAGAGCTTGCCTCAATTATTAACTTTGCCATAGTAGTGGTAGGTTTCTTGGTTTTCCTCTGGTTTACTATTAATGAGTCAAAAAAGTTTGATCTATCTGCATTCGTCAATCACATCTGGCAGTTATTCATATCGTAAATCAAACACATAACAAAAAAGTTTCCTCGTTCCCATCGTCTGAGACTGTGAAAGAACTAGGTACCTCGGAAGTGAAGGCTTCAGCCTCACCCAAATATTTGCATATTATTAGGTTATTTTGACAGAAAAAGTAATATTTTCCATTAAATACAAACTTTTTTAGGCAAAAAAGCTTTTTGGTGGGACTGAAGTCTCCACTTCCATGGGTTCTTTCACAGTCTCAGACGATGGGAACGAGGAAAGGATCACTCTTCTGTTTCGCCTGCATGGCTACGCATACGCTCCGACCATTTCGGTTTCAAAGCTATAAACGATAAGAAGTTATCGTTTATTATACGCTTTTCATCTCTACAAGTTCAGCTAAAAGCTCTTCGACTTCATCTTCTTCCAGCTCTCCGCGTTTAAGCTCTTCAACAATAGCAAAGCACTCTGTACGCATCTCACGCATCTCTTCAAGATCATCTTTCTGCTCTTTGGATGCTGATTTTGCCTTGTCAATAACTGCAAATAGTTCATCTATTGCTGCTTCCAGGTCTGGAATAATTTCTAATTCTAAAAGATTTTTTAATTTGTCTGCTGATGTCATAAGGATATCCTAATATGTAATATTTTTTGTATTGTATCTAAATTGGGATTATGAGTGAATAGGGGAATTGAATTGTGGATCCCCGGGTGCCGTGACCACAGGGAGGAATTACCCTTGGGTGCAAACCCGAGGATGATGAAAAGTCAACTTATAATTAGTCTCTTAGCTACAGCCACATCCTCCACCTGAATGGGAATGTCCTTCCTGTGCCGGAGCTGAAGCAGCACCTGCACCTGTACTGCAGGCACTTACGCCCGGAGGTGTGGTTGGCTGGATCGCCTGATTGTCTGCTCCGCCTTCTGCATTGACCTTATCTATAAAGGCAAGAAGATCAGATGCAGCTTTCTGGTAACGTTTAGCTGTCTCAGAATCCGGTTTATGGTAAGTTACCGGCATTCCTGTATCACCACCTACTCTAATTGCCGGTTCTATCGGTATACGAGCGATCACGTTTGTATCATACTCTTTTGCTACAGGTTCAGTTGTTCCCATACCAAAAATGTCAGACTCAGTATCACATGAAGGGCAGATAAATCCACTCATGTTCTCAATGATACCTGCAGTAGGAATGTGAAGTTTTTGGAACATATCCAAAGATCTTCTACTGTCATCAAGAGATACTTCCTGAGGCGTTGTTACCGTAATACCTGCTGTTACAGGTACAGATTGTGCAAGTGTGAGCTGTGCATCACCTGTTCCGGGAGGCATATCGATCACCAATACATCCAGCTCAGACCAAAGAATATCTCTAAGGAACTGCTCGATCGCTTTCATGATCATCGAACCTCTCCAGATAAGAGATTGCCCCGGCTCCATCAATGACCCCATAGACATAATCTCAACACCATACGCTTTAAGAGGAAGTACTTTATTTCCTTGGATCTCTGGTTTTTGATCTGCTACACCCATCATCCGAGGGATATTCGGTCCATAGATATCCGCATCAAGAAGACCTACTTTTTTACCCTGCATTGCCATTGCAATTGCCAAGTTTACTGATGTGGTTGATTTACCAACCCCACCTTTTCCTGAACTTACCATTACAAAGTTCTTTACATGAGGAGCGATATTTTTACCACTCATTGAGTTGGACATTTGCTTTGGTGCCTGAGGAGCAGTTACATTAATATTCACATTTGTGAATCCAAGCTTTTTAAGTTCGGTTGTCGCTTCATCTGTAAGCTGTGCTTTTACCTCATCTGCTGACGATGTAATATCAATGGTCAAAGATACATTTAATCCGTCTACTGTCACATCTTTTACAAATCCGAAAGTTACGATATCTTTCGTAAATCCCGGATACGTTACATTTTTCAGTGCTTCTAATACATTTTCTTCTGTCATAATATTGTTCCTAAATATGATTTGTATAAGAGTTATACCACTCAAATCTTAAATTAAATTTAAATTCTCTATTTTCTTTCAAATAGGAGTAGATTTATCTGATTAAAGAAACTATCAAGCTAGCTGAATGTATAATCCGTTACTATATGATACACACAGGGGTCCATCTTGTTAGACATAACTTTAATACTTTTAGGAGCAGGTAACTCTACACGATTTAAATGCAATGTTAAGAAACAGTGGCTCTATACGAACGATACACCTTTATGGTTATATGTATCTGAACACTTTGAAAAGATTGCCGATTTTACACAGGTTATTATTGTCTCTTCTGCCGAAGATATCACACTTATGAAAAAATTTGCCGACTATACCTATGTTGAAGGCGGAGATTCCAGACAGGCTTCTCTGAGTAATGCTCTACGGCATGTGACTTCAGACCATGTACTGGTAAGTGACATTGCCAGATGTTGTGTACCTGGAGATATGATAGAACGTATCCTGGCTGCAAAGGAAAAAGCAAGCTGCATTGTTCCCGTACTTTCTGTTACAGATACACTCTATTTGGATGATTCTCCCATAGACAGGGAAAAAGCAAAGATCATTCAGACACCTCAACTGAGTGTTACCAAAACACTCAAAAAGGCATTGGAAACTGAACAACTCTTTACAGACGACAGTTCAGCAGTTGCAGCTATAGGTGGAAAAGTACATTTTGTAGAGGGTTCTGTAGGGGCCCATAAACTTACTACCATTGCGGATCTGCAAAAACTCTCCTGTATCCAGGCGCCTTCCGCCAGGACACTTACCGGTTTTGGTCTGGATATCCATCCTTTTGAGGAGAATAAAGAGATGTTCCTCTGTGGAATAAAGATCGACGTTGGCTATGGATTTAAAGCACATAGTGACGGTGATGTCGCCATCCATGCACTGATCGATGCTTTACTTGGGGCGGCCGGCATGGGGGATATTGGTGAACTCTATCCTGATACAGATGAAAGTTATGAAGGCATCGACTCCAAAAAACTGCTCACAGATACCGTCAACAAACTCAAAACACATGGATATGAGATCGGTAATATCGATCTTACTATTCTGGCACAGGCACCCAGGATACTTCCTTATAAAAAAGAAATGCGTAAAACGATCGCTTCTTTACTGGGTATCAGACAGAACTTTGTGAACATCAAAGCCACTACTGCCGAAAAACTCGGATTTGTAGGGAGGAAAGAGGGTGTAACCGTTCACGCCGTAGCAAATTTAACTTATTTTAACTGGAAACACATATGAAAATCATCATTGTAGAAAACGAACTCTACCTGGCACAAAGTATCGCATCTAAACTTGGCGAAAACGGATTTGAAACAGAAATCTTCAGCTCTATAAAAGAGTCAATGAACAGTAATGGTGATGTCTATCTGCTCTCAACAAACCTGCCGGGACAGAACACTGCACCACTCATCACACAATTTAAAGACAAAATTATTATTTTAATGGTAAGTTACATCAATAATGATACTGTAGGTGAACCCTTAAAGCTTGGGGCAAAAGACTACATCGTTAAGCCATTTATGATAGAAGAATTATTACGTAAGATCGAGCACTATCAGGAGTACCAGGATCTTAAAAAGCATACACTGCTTTATCAGGAATATATGAAAAATCTACTTCAAGAGATAAAAACAGATTTCAATTCAGAAAAACTCACTACCCCTCTTGTGATCCAAACCAATTACCAAAGACTTGTTGATAAAATAGTCTTTGAATATGCACAGAACAACAACAAATTATTGACTTTTGTACCATTGGGAGATAAAGAGTGGAGGGAGAAAATAGCTAACGCCGGTGCAAGGTCACTACTCTATATCACTGAAATCCATACTCTCAAAAAGACAGAGAGGGAACACCTTTTACTCCTGCTGAACGGTTATGACTTTATTTTATGCACTACCTCTGAGCTGGAGACAGATTTCACAACGATCACACTCAATACCGATTCCAAACTCTATGATCAAAATGAGATATTGACCATAGATGATTATGTCAAATTCATCGTCAACAGTTTTCAGTATAAATTCCCTGATACGGAACTCTCTAAAAAATTAGGTATCTCAAGAAAAAGTTTATGGGAAAAAAGGAAAAAGTATGGACTCTTCAAAAAGAAATAAAGATAACTTCTCTCTCTATATCGATACAGAAGCTCTCTCTACACTGGCACTTGTCAAAGCCGGTCTGATCACTCCTGTCGACAAGCTTATGAATGAGGAAGAAGCCAAAGAGGTGGATAGAACCAAGTTCTACAAAGGTGTTCCTTTTCCTTTTGCTTTTATTCTTGCTCCAAAGGGTGAACGAAACAGGAAAATACTTAAGACCCTGAAAAAAGGTGACAAAGTTGAGCTCATCAATGGCCATAAAAAAGTCGGTGAACTCATTGTGGATGAAACATTTCCCATAGATCCTCAACAACGTCTTTACAATATCTATGGCAGCAGTGACCTTTCCCATCCCGGAGTAAAGAATACAATTGCCAGACTCGGAGATATTGCCGTATGTGGAGAATACACGGTAGAATATCCTCTTATTACTGACAATATAAAACGTATTAAGAATATGATCACCAAGACCGGTGCCAAATTCATCTCTTCCCTGATGCTGGCTGCCAATCCCTTCAACCGTGCCCATGAAAGAATGATCCGTCAAGCCATCAGTACTTCTGATCTGCTGATCATCTTTTTACGTAAACCTTTCACCTCTGAAGGTTTACGTTATGACATACGCCATAATGCTTTATCCACTTTTGTAGATAACTTTCTACCACGAAACAAGGTCCTGATCATCCCTTTCGAGAACTCTTATATCTTTGCAGGATATAATGAACTTATTCTGGATGCTATTTTGGCAAAAAACTATGGTTGCAGTCAGCTTATCGTAGGGAAGAACCATGGTGGTCTGGGGCTCTATTATGATAAAAACCGACTCAATTCTGTTTTTGACCACTGTAAGAACATTGATATAGATATTAAAACTATCGATGAGTATGTCTACTGTGATACCTGCAGAACACTTGTGAGTACACAAACCTGTCCGCATGGACAGCATCATCATGTACACTATCACTCTGAATCCATTATGAAACTCATCCAAAGCGGGCTTATTCCTCCTCCTATTTTAGTAAGAAAAGAAGTATCGGCGAATATCCTTGCTGCCCTTTTCCCGGAAAGATTTGAAAATCTGCAGGAGATGCATTACTCTCTTATGCCTGGTTCCGGTCTGCTTGAACAACAGAGTGAAGAACAGTTCTACTTGAAGTTAATAGAACTTTACCAGACATCATCCCTGACATAAGGACACCTATGACTATTCAAAAACTTTTTTTAACTTTTTTCGGAGCAGGACTCAGCCCCAAAGCACCCGGTACTGTAGGTACACTCGCTTCACTACCTGTTGGACTTGCTGTCCTTTATTATCTCGGTATGGAGTCACTCTTCATGCTTACCCTTGCCATCACCATCATCGGTATCTTTGAGATAAACAAATATGAAAAAGCCACCGGCATCCACGACCAACAAGAGATCGTCATCGACGAAGCAGCAGGTATGTGGCTCAGTCTTATGATAGCCTATTCCACCGCTGTTACCATGAACTACCCTTATACAGAAATACTTGCTATAGTATTCAGCTTTGCGGCATTCCGTCTCTTTGATATCTGGAAGCCTTCTACTATAGGTTGGATAGACAGAGAGCTTAAAGGTGGTCTGGGAGTCATGCTTGATGATGTACTTGCTGGGATCGCGGGTGGGCTTTTAACTGTTGTTATCCTTATGGGTATAGCAAAACTTTTTTAATATTTTTATATTTTTTTTCTTTGATCTGAAAACAGATCAAAGATCATCCCTATCACTGATACGATCATGATCAGATATGCCACAAAGCGTGTAATACCTGTTTTCTGTCTTCACCGTCTCTATACAGATATCTAAACCGATTACGTTTAGACATGCAACAGATGCTTTAAAACAGATTTGATATATGCTTCATAGTCTTGCATGTCCTCTATCTTTACCTCATCACCGGAACGGAATTTGCTATGATACTTTTCCAGAGACTTTTTCAAGTCATCATCCAGCCATTTCTTTTTAAAAGTACTATCCACAGCTATTTTCATACGTTCTCTTGCTGCATGTGAAAGTGCAGCCACCTGAGTCGTATGATAAAGGATCCGTCCAAGCAGAATATAGGGAAAGTTCCTGTTCTTCATCGGCCCCATTTCCAAATATCGTTTACCCAGTGTCTGGCCCAGTACTTTTACCTCTGAAAGTTCATTAAATCCAACGCATGCACCTACTCCGCCTACCAAGGCACCTATAGCACCTCCTATGAGCAATGTAGTACCAGCCAGAAGAAGATCCACTCCTGCACCTGTCACAGCACCGCTTGTTGCACCGGTAACGATAAGTTCTTTACGTGTAAGTCCGAACACGGATGCAGACTCTTTGGAAAAAAGGTCCATGCCTTCAAAGGTCAGAAGCACTTCTTCTTTTTTCAGGTGATCATGATTCCATATTTTCTCTATCTCTTTTTGTGCTCTTATTTCAAATTGACGAAGTCGATTCTTGTAATTCTGTTCCAATATTTCCTCATCATCAGTCGTCGCTTTTTCTGATAAAAAAGAGAGATTCTCTATATAGCTTAAAGCATCATACAGGAGTTTTGCAATAATTCTACTGCTTTGTTCCAGCCTCTGTTCCTGATAACGTTCAAAAAGTTTAATAGATGCTTTTACAGGTTTTATCCACTCCTCTTTCAACTGTGCCATACTCTCCAATATACCTATATGCTGCTCCAGGCTCGGATGCATGGGATTATAGGTACGTACCATTTTAAAATAGTGTTCCAATGCCCGCTTCCACTCTTCGCTATAGTCATCCTCATCAATATGGTTGATGAGCGCCATAGAGGGTTGACCTGTCCATCGCAGTATCTCCATCTCAGTTTCATACTCTTCACCATATGGCTTGGACCCATCTACAACATAGATGATACCGGCACCGGCCATAATAGGCTCAAGCAGTTCTATCTCATCATTGAAACGCGGATTGTCTTTATGTTCATTGATGAACATTTGTACTACTTCATGTTTCCTGTGAGCACTGACATCATGCTGTTCCAGCCAAGCCAATACCCCTCTGGCACGTTGGAAACCCGGTGTATCAAAAAGTTCGTAAAGTACTTTCCCATCCACTTTTAAAGGAAAACTTCGTTTTTTTATTGTAGTTCCCGGTGTATCTGATATCTGTACAGAATCATCAAGGGCCAGTGATGAGACAATGGAACTTTTTCCTTTGTTCGGATGTCCGACCACAGCAAATTTCGGATACGTATGTGTCATTTTTTCAGCCATACTCTATCCTCTTTTAAAAGTGATAGCTTATTTTTCCATATCTCAACAGCTTTAGCTGAAGCTTTATACCCCTCTTTCTGTGTACCGACAGGAGCAACGACCACTTTATCCACCTTTGCCAGAAGCCATTCGAGATAATCCATGAAATCCATTGTAGGCGGTTCCCATGCTTTTACATACAGCAACACTTCACCATAACTTTTATTGATGATCTCTCTGTCTTCTTCCAGGGTATTTCCTCCACCGACTTCAAAAAGGTTTGGAGTAATGATCTGCATACCGTCATTCAGTACAGACAACTCTCTTTTCGGTATGGCCCAACCTTGTACCGTATCATAGGAAGCATCCAGTTTATCTGTTGTTTGTATTGTATCATCAGAAGAAGATACAAAACGCTCTTCACTGCTGCAGGCATGTGTAGAGATCATAGGTTCATTCATATCACGAAGCAGTTGACGGACACCTTTTAATGTCAAAAATGATTTTTTAAGAGCATACTTCAACCCGACAGAAGCTATAAAATACATCAACAGACGCAAAATAATGGCATAAAAAAGTGTTGCAAAAGCCAAGAACTTCCACCACTCTCCAAGCTTTGAAGCATGTTGTATCATCTCTTCACTAAGCTTATCTCCCAATCTGAAATAGTGGCTCTGTTCTATAAGTTCCAAAGAGGGGACCGCTGAAGGGAACCACTCTCTCCAGGGGAAAGCCAAAGTATTTAAAAAACTATGAAATGACTCGGGCATGATATGGAGTGTAGTACTCCAGGAAAAAGCAATATCTTTTGTTATGACCATAGCCAAAAGTGCTGTCAATAGACCTATCGAAAAAAACAAAGCAATAAGTTGTGAACGCTTAATGATGATCCAATTGGAAAGCAAAGGGTTTATCTTGAGTCTCTTTATATGCTCCTGTACTTTACCCGGCAACAGCCTTATGATCTTCTCCATCCAGTATGCCGGAGAAAGATGGACCAAAACACTCCGGGCACTATGTGCTTTGAACATAGAGACCAGTGCCAGTGCCATCGTTAAAAGCGGGAAGAAAATGACCATAGCCATAAAATAGACAACATTCACAGGTTCATGTCCGCTATAGCTTAGCAGGATCACTCCGGATACGATACCGAAAATAAAAGAAACAAGTACCAGACTCAATGTTATACCATAGAGATAGGAAGAAAAAATTTCACTGAGGAGAGGTTTTTTCAATCTATTCTTATAGGTATCGGTCCATACACAAAGTTGCTCTAGGGGTCTGTTTTTCACCATGATATGAGATAAACCAAAGGCACGTCTCTCTTCTCGGGAAGAAGTATCATCTTGTAACAGCTCATAAAGATTCAAATAAGATTTAAAATTCATATTTTCTTAATATTATTCCTCTTCAGGACAACCATAAATGATACATCTCAACTTCTCTTTATAGGCTTTATCATCATAGCTTTCCACACGTGCCACACCTTCTTCAAATGCTGTTTTCGCAACTGCAGAAGCTACCCAGATCAGTGCCTCTTTATTGAACGGAAGAGGGATGATATGTTCTGTCCCATACGCGATATGGTCATTATGATACGCAGCTTTGACATAATATGGTACAGGTTCTTTTGCCAAAGCTGCAAGTGCTTTGGCTGCTGCCATTTTCATACCCTCAGTGATCTTTTTGGCTCTGACATCCAAAGCCCCTCTGAAGATAAAAGGAAAACCAAGTACATTATTCGTTTGATTAGGATAATCCGAACGCCCTGTTGCAATAATGGCATCATCCCTTACCTCCTTGATCTCCTCCGGGAGTATCTCCGGTACAGGGTTTGCCAAAGCAAATATTACCGGACGGGGTGCCATCTTTACTACCATCTCTTTTGTGAGTGCTCCTGCGACACTCAGTCCCAGGAACATATCTGCCCCTTCGATCGCTTCATAAAGATTAGTTGCTGCCGTCTCAACAGCAAAAGGCATTTTATACTTGTTAAGATCTGTTCTGTTTGTATTGATGACCCCTTTGGAGTCACACATGATAATATGTTTTACCCCTAAATCCTGATACATCTTCGCACATGAAATACCTGCTGCACCTGCTCCATTGATCACTATTTTGATCTCATCCACTGTTTTACCTGTAAGCTCCAGTACATTCATCAGTCCGGCCGTAGTAATAATAGCTGTACCATGCTGGTCATCATGAAATACAGGGATATCCAGTTCTTCTTTAAGTATGCGTTCTATCTCAAAACATTTGGGTGCTTTTATATCTTCAAGGTTGATACCCCCGAATGTAGGGGCGATGGCCTTACAGGTTGCAACGATCTCCTCTACACTGTGTACATCCAGTTCAATGTCAAAGGCATCCACATTGGCAAACTTTTTAAAGAGTACCGATTTCCCTTCCATCACAGGTTTGGAAGCAAGCGGACCGATGTCTCCAAGACCCAGTACTGCTGTACCGTCAGAGACAACAGCAACAAGGTTCGCACGGTTGGTATATTCAAAAGAGAGATTCTCGTCTCTGGCTATTTCAAGACAGGGGATGGCTACCCCGGGAGTGTACGCAAGAGAGAGTTCATGTTGGGAGTCACAGGGTTTGGTCAATTCAATACCTATTTTCCCCTGTTTATGATATGCTAATACTTTTTTTTTGGTTATTTCTGACATAGTCAACCTTTGTAATACTGATATAAAATATTATACTGCAACTATGTTAAGGGAAACTCTATATTCTATGCAAAATACTCTTCAATGATCTGAGGGAAAAGTTTCATCGTTTTTCTGGCTTTATCGATCTTGGGCTGGAAGACTTCAACAGAGTGGGGAAAACTTTGCATCAACTCTGTGTAGATAGCGATCTTCTCTTCTATATGTTTTTCCAGGGCATCAAGAACCAACTGCATATTCTCTTTGCTTGTTGCAAACTTCATAAGAAGTTCAAACATACGTTTACGAGGATGGATCGCCATAGAATCACCTGCTTCAAGAGCGATATCTTTAATATCCCAGCGTGAAATATAGATACCGCTTACATGAGGAGCAATGAGTTTTGCATAGAGGACTTCGGTATAGGATGGATAATCTTTAAGATCCCCTCCCTCTTCACTCTCACAACTTCCGTCAGTACACAAAGCCTCATTTGCTTTAAAGTTCTCAAATTCTTTTCTTAATTCTTCCATATCTTGATTATTCATTTTTATCTCCTATCAATAGTGGAATATCATCCACATCTATTTTTGCATCAAACCATCTGTGAGCTATAAGCATCATTTTTGCTACAAACAGTATCTGGTCATCCAGGAACTCCGGTTTATCAAACAATGCTTTCGCTTCATCCTCCAAACAGAACCCTTTGACTTTACCTGCTTCTACCTCTACAAAGTCCACACGCCCTTCTCTTTGACTTACCTCATCCAAACTGTCACAGTACCCAATGGCTTTTTGTGCGAACTCTCTTTCTATCATCATCTTATCGACTTTTGACTGACCTACATTGGTCATCGTAAAATCAAAATGCTCATCGCTGATGTTTAAAGCAATAGCTGTGGCATTAATACTGTTATGCTTCATGATCTTGTTAAAATACCTGCGCATATACCCTGTTTGTGCATTATGCCCAAGGATAGTACAAAGACCTGTATCAGGTTTTATCTCTTCAGGTTTCATATTTCATCCTTCATTACCTCATCTTCACTGCTACCTGCTACCTGCTCACTGCTCACTGATTTCATACGTTTTGCATTATCATGCAGGAACATCGCCTCTTCCTCTTCTGCAAGACAACGCGGACAGGTCTGTTCTCCACCTGTGTAAGTAAAGTTATTACCACACTCATTACAGCGTTTGATGTTGAAAGTTGCCAGTGTTCTCTGTGTCGGTTCAAAAAACTCTTTTATTTCAAATCCACTTTGAAGTTGTATGGAGTTTGGTTCACATACATCATGACAAAGATGACACTTCACGCAAAGCATCGCATCAAAGTTGATAAGTGAAAATTTACCATTTGAACTCAGTGCTCCTGTCGGACAGATACGGTAACAGATCTGACAGTTCGTACAACTGTCATCTACAAACTTTTGAGAGACAAAGCTCACCTCTTCCTGAGGCAATACTTCAAAAGCATCTGGTACTCCTACACGTTTCAATGTAGTAAAAAGTATCTTTCTTTTATCAGGCAGATGTTTGTCTTTGATCTTGGAAATGACAGAAGCATCTATCTCAAAGTGTTGCAATTCTTCTGCATCTACTGCATCATCAAAGGCTTTTTTATGTTTGACTACACCTTTTACAGAGGCAGCACTTAAAAAATCTCGTCTACTGCTGACCGTTTTCTCTTCAGAGACTTTTGTATCAGTTGTCTCTTCTTCTACATGGTTGGTCAAAAGTACCTTGTCACAAAAGCTTGAGAGTACAAAGTTTGCCTCTTCTATACGGTTCTCGATCTGTTCAAAAAGGTGTGTACCTTTCTCATAGCCGTTCATATCAATAGTAATAGGCTCATCGCTTGCCAAAGCCAAAGAGAGTAGATGCTCTACACTCAGAACAGAAATACAAGGTACATTGATCTTTGCGGAGATCAGTCTTACTTTTGACTCAAGAAAGGTAAAAAAGAACTCCGTTACAGAAAAGTCTGATAGCGAAAAAGCTTCAGTAGGACACACGCCTACACAAGCAGCTGCTTCTACGCCTGTAGAGAGTGCGAAACTTGGCAGGTTTTCTACTATCTGTATACTCTCAGGACAGGCATCCACACACTTGGTACATTGGGAAAATTTGCTCGTTGCCCTTACACAGGAAGCAACATCAAAATGCAGCTTCATTGACTACTCGGCACTCACACAATGTTCATTGAGCTTTTCATTGACATACTCAAAATCACTAAGCAGGAATTCCAAAGTAAGCTCGCTTCCGTCATGATAAAGCGGTGTACGGGATTCTCTTTTTGCATTGATGAGGAACATTGGTGCCCATTCAAGAAGATGCTCTTTAAGAAAAGCTCTCTGAACTTCAAGCAGTTCACAGACTCCCTCTTTATCCTCTGCTTCCAAGGCTTTTTTCATCGCAGTGCAGAGCATATACATGAACTCAAGCTCTACACCGATATGGTCTGCACTCACTACTCTTGCACTGTCCAACTCTACACGGAAATCAAGGTCATTATAGAGTTCAATGACAGGATTGTCTCCCCCACTCTCTATCATCTGGTCATCTCTTGTATAGAAACTCTCATACGGTACAAGGTGCATTAAAAAGAGATTGGTGAAATCTACATTATAGTACTCTTCTATCAACTGTTTTTGTGAAAGCTCTTTACGTTTGGACCAGTCTCTATAGTTGGGAAAAAATGAAAGCAGTGCCTCATCTTTTTCAATATTCTCTAAAAATTTTTCATCTACTTCTACCAACATCAATCTTGAGATTAATGCATAAAGTGCAATACGGTTTTCTATATCCTGTTTCATCTGTTCCATTTCTACCCTTAGGTCTCGTTCCCAACGGAACGTTGGGAACGAGTTTTATTTTGTGACTATACCACTTTCAAGATAAATAAGTAATAAGAAAATTAGTTATCTGGGAAATTGTATTGTGCTGCAGGGGCAGACTTCATGTCTGCCCTTGGATTTATCAGATCTTATCCGTTTATTTTTACAGAATAAGCTTGATGAGACAATGGTACAGCAGGACGCTTAATGTGCTTAGGTCTTCTTAGTGTATCACTACTGTCAAGCGGACGAGTCAATTTGTCTCTCCATGCCTGATAGACTTTCATATTGTTCTCATAGTTCACATAGATATCACCAATCTTATCACCGGCAGCTGCTTTTTCTATCACAACTTTTTGGTGCCAAGCATGGTTTCCTGCGATCGGATCCGGATGTGAAGGTGCTACAGCATTCTGCCATGAACCACTCAACCCATCCCACCAGATGTTATCGAGGTCTTTGTTGTACTCTTTGAACTGCCATGTATCTCTACGTGCCTGCATACCTTCATTCAGACCTTGTGTCGGCTTAAGTGTTCCCACTTTGCCGTCCATGGTCATATCATAAAGAGGTGCACCAAGACCCATTACTCCAAGTTTATGCTCAAACCCTGGGATCTCTACAGCATTTTTCAATTTCCATCTACCTGCGTGGTGTGAACAGGCAAGTACACCCGGCATCGTACCTTCAGTTGGTACAGCCATAGCGATGAAGTAACCGGAATCAAGACCGGAAACCGTATCTGTGATCGTTACTTTGATCGCATCTCCTCTTTTAATACCAAGACGTTTTGCATCCTCGGTATAGATCCAGACTGGGTTGTGGTTCTGAGAGATCTCCATAAGGTGTTTTGAATTCACTGAACGTGTATGAATATTGTATGGCAATCTAAATACAGTGTTAAGTGCGAACTCATTATCTTTCTGCATAAAGTCATGGTGTACCTGTGTAACGATATGCGTCATTTTCTTTCTGTCTTCTGCCGTTGTCGGATAAATAGGTATAGCATACTCAGGCCATTTCCACTCTTTGAACCACTCACAGTAGAACTCAAGTTTCTTACTTAGTGTATGGAATCCCTGCATGATCTCACCATCGATCTCAATACCGATCGCTTTTTTCTCTCCATGTTCATGCTCAACAAGAAGTGTACCAAACGCATCTTTTTCTACTTCACTTTCATCATATTCATGACCATGAGCAATGTATTTAGTTCCCTCTTTTCTAAGTGGTCTCTCTTGTGGTTTATAGATGTTATCTTCTTCCAGCCATGTACCTCTGTCTCTCATCATCTCATAGTTAGGATACTTAGAGTCAGGGTATGCCGCTTTTGCCGCTTTTCTTAAGTTTGGAAGCTTGTCAAATGCTGCCTGATACCACTCAGGGATCGTTACAGCACGACTTGGATCCTCTTTTGAAGCCCAGAATTTTTTCACACCCAGACTTCCGTCAGGATCAACATAATGTACCATGATATTCGCCCAGAACTCTACCTCTTCCCACACTTCACCAAGACCGGCTTTAATGTGTGCTTCAAGTGTTGCTCTGGTTGGATCTTTTGGTTTCCAGCCCATTTTTTCCAATGCAACTCTAAGTGCCGGGTTACGGAAACTTAACCATCTTGACGGCTGTGTTGCTTCCGAGTGTTGGTCATGTCTCTCACCTGCAAGACCTACAGGAAGGATAAAGTCACAATACCAGTTCGTCTCAGACCATGTAGGTGAAAGGTTAAATGAGAGTTCAATTTTATCTTCTCTTTTAAGTGCTTCGATCCATCTGAATCCGTCCGGATTGATCCAGACAGGGTTATACATACGAGGAACCCAGATAGAGAGTTTCTCAGGTACATTAAGCCCTTTTGCATTCCACTTGTTTCTCCACTCATCGTCAAGCAGCAGGTGTGGCATGATATGACTCATCTCATAAGAACTTAACGGATACTCAGGCGGCCAGGCGATCTCATTCCATACATCTACTTTTGGAGGTCTTGCACCATTTACTGTTGCTGCATCACCTTTACCGTTGACAGAAATAACATGCCAGTGGTGTAAGCCTACTCCACCTTTATCCCCAGCCATTGCACCACGAAGAACAAATGGTAAGAATCCTGCTCTGGCTATCATCCATCCGCCTTTGTGACCAATCGGTCCTGCTCTCCAGATGTATGTTGCTACTCTGGCACCTGCATCGATGAACATGTCATAAAGTTTCTCTACGATTCTTTTCTCAATACGACACTCTTCAGCTACAAAATCAAGTGTATAAGGACTATACATCTCAGCGATCATCGTAATGAAATCTTCATATGTATCACCCTGTGGCACAGATTTGATATACTTTTTCTCTACAAGGTATGCAAGATACTCTTTGTCTGCCATAAGTCTGTCCCAGTTCACCCAGTTTTTCACAAACTCGTGGTTCACCAGGTCTTCGCCATTAAGACCTTTTTCATTCAGGATCCTGTTTGCAAGGTAGAGATAGAGTGCTGTCTCGGTCCCTGGCCAACAAGGTACCCATAGGTCTGCCATACCGGCAGAGTTAGAAAGTCTTGGATCCATAACAACAAGTTTTGCACCTTTTTTACGTGCATCAGCGATACGCCCTGCTGCCTGTTGGAAGTAGTGACCTGCATCTGCGGCGTGAGAAGACTGAAGGAAGATCAACTTCGCATTAGACCAATCCGGAGAGTTTCTGTCATCGTTTGACCACTGGATCGTACCTTGTCTTGCACCTGCTGAACAGATGTTAGTATGAGAATCATATCCGTCACATCCTAAAGAGTGTGGTACACGGTGACCAAATCCATTTTCGTTTGGACGACCGACGTGAAGCATGAAGAGCTTTTTAGACATTTCATCACCTGTTTTAAGTGTATCATGCATCTTCTTACCGATCTTCGCCATTGCTTCATCCCAAGTGGTTCTTACCCACTTACCTTCACCTCTTTTGGAGCCTGGTGCTCTCATAAGAGGGAAAGGGATTCTATCCGGATCATACATTTGTGACTGAGTCGCATAACCCTTTGCACAGTTTCTACCACGAGAACCGGCATGAAGCGGGTTACCCATGTATTTACGTACAGCAAGCTGTCCCCCTTTTTTATACGTAGAGAGGTCAACCCATGCAGTCAGACCACAGGAAGCTTCACAGTTTGAACATGCTGTTGGTACAAGCATATATTCAGTGGCTTTGATACCTTCCGGATTTCCTTCACTCTCAACACCATTTCTGCTCGTACCACCTCTTTTCCAGTCATTTCCATCCAACTCTGTAAAACTGTCCCACTCTTCAAGCGGCGGGTAGAATGAAAGTGTCTCAGGTGTAGGGGTAAATTTGCTGTCTGCCACTGCCGGTGTATCCGCTATCGTCTTGAATACACCTGCAGCAAGTGTTGCACCTGCTACAGAATAGGCTGTACCTTTCAGAAAAGTTCTTCTGCTCTCTACGAAAGCAGGTTGTTCATTATTCATTGATTTTGTCATACATATACTCCTTAACTCAACGGTAGCATTTGTGGAATTTTAAGCCATACATCTTTTGCAAGATACAGCCCTACCAATGCTAAAATAGCTGCAAATCTCAGCAGCGTTTTATTGTCACTCTTCATGTTGCTTACAGCCAGGAAGAACGGAATGATAAATCCAAGAACCATACCGAACCAGAACTCTACATTATATTCACCGCCTGCATGTACATATGCCAGTGTTGCTTCTGCTTCTGCTGATTTGAATGAGAAGAAATACTCACCTATATACATCATGAAAGAGAAGAAAGTAGCGATCGCCAATACAAGTGCAAGATCTTTTCTTGTATCTCTACTCCAAGAGTCAGATACCAAGATCAATGCTGCCGAACCAGCCAATAACGCTGCCCACATCATTTGCATGACTTCTGTAGGTGCCTGCCACAATTCCCTTGCACTTGATTCAGCCATAATGATCGCTGTATAAAGCGTTACAGGAATTGCAAGGAAAACAACGAACGGGAAGATCTTCTCATAAAAAGGAGAGATACCTCTTACTGTTTTTGCAATACCGCAATTTTTTCTGAAATCAGGGAAGGCATCGAAACCGCCGATAAGCATCATCACTGTTACAAGTCCTGTAAAGAGTGAAGCCATCCAGGCACCAACTGTGATCGCTGAAGTCCAGTGCGGATGCAAGAAAATATTGATCATTCTGTACGGTTGGTGAAGATCCACCAATGTAAAGAGTAGGAACACATTCAAAGCAATGAATGAGATAAGAGGCATGATCCATCTAAGGTTCGGCATTTCCTCTTTTTTATGTCTATAAAGCAGGAATGCTCCTACCAGGATAACCCCGGTACCGATACTTTTTGCCCACATATTGAGTGTGATCATCCAACCCCAGATTATACCCGGAAGTGCAACATCCAATGTTACAACAGCTTGTGTTGCATGTATTGTATTTTCTACCATCTTAGTGACCTCCCTCTTCTTCATGAGATTCATGTGCGTTATTGTCAAAATTCATAAAACTTTTATTGTCATGTTCACCATGTGATGTAAACGGTGCCAAAAATCTATCCAGGACACCATGGTTCTTGTCACCTACTGCATCAAGATGTGTAATGTTGTTAAAGAGACTGTACCCTTCGATTCTTTCATGTGCCAAAGGATCAAGTGTTTGTGTACCTCCGCCTACATAATAGTGTTTAGGGTTTGTATGTTTTTCAGGTTTTCTTACCTGAACTCCACCCTGATGCTCCATGATGTATTGAGAGATATGACTTGTATCATCTTCCACATCACCAAAGATATTCGCTTCAACAGGACATGCAACGACACATGCCGGCATCATACCACTCTCGATACGGTGTGCGCAGTATGTACATTTATCTGCTGTATTCGTTTCCGGATCCATATAGATTGCTCCATAAGGACAGGCCATCATACAGCCTGCACAACCGATACATCTTGCACTGTCTATATTCACAATCCCGTTTTCAAGATAATGTAATGCAGATACCGGACAGATCCGTTCACACGGTGCAGATTCACAGTGGTTACAACGTAATGGTGTAAAACTTCTACTTGCATCGGGGAATGTCCCTATATCAATATATTTTACACGCAAACGCCAAGAACTAAGCGGAACTTCATTTTCCACTTTACAAGCGATTTCACAACCTTTACAACCCATACACAGGTTAAGGTCAACTAAGAAACCTAGTTTCATATTTCCTCCTTGATATTAATTATCAGTATATACTTATTGTATTAAATAAGTTTTTTGAATACGTCTTAATTGTATTATATAAACTGTTAACTTCAAATGATTTTTAGAATAAATACTATTTTTTATACAATAATGGGTAGAAATGAGTAATTTTATTTAAATCAAATATAATACTTCAATCATTCTCATAGCTCTGATAAAAGAAATGAATGTTTATATCAATATCACCCTCTACAGGATGATATATCTTATAATTTATTCAATAAGACCCGTTAAAATTTTATGCATACTTTCCTGTGCCTCATTAAGCACCTCTAATGAATCCTTATCTTTTATTGCCATTGAAGAGATCCAGTTATAAACAGAAGGAAAGGCTAAATGCATATTTTTATCACCTTTCTTTTTATACATATAAAGGGAACAAGGAGCATAAGCACCTGCTTCCGGATGTACTTTGGCAACAGTATAGATCACAGGGAGCTTACAGATAGAATAGACATCATAAAAATCATAGGCTTCATACTTACTCTCGTCAAAATCATAGTTCAGATCATTAAACCCTGCCATGACAAAACCATTTGGAGCGAGTGTTCCCTCAAATTCCATTTGGAACTCCTCTTTCTCGTCTTCCCACGCTTCAGGATCCATCTCCATTTCATAACTTGACACCAATGGACCTATTGGTTTTTGTACCGTATATGCTAATGTTTCAAACTTACCTTCAGGCATTGCACTTTTAAGTGCTTCTTTTACCATCTTTCCTACTTTAACTAATGCCTTATTATCTGCAGGAATCTTTAGGATCTTTGCCATTGCTTCAGTGGTAAGTGATGCAATTGATATTTTCTTATCTCCTTTTTTCGTATAGATAGACATACTCATCGGTGAAAACAGCCCTATATTGGGATACTCTTTCACCAATGCCAAAGTTTGTTTTTTACTATAAAAAGTAAAAAGATTATAGACATCAAATGTTGTTTCTTTAAACTGTTTTTTAAATGGACCATTCATATCTCTGTTCGCAGAGATAAAAAAACCTGCTTTTTTAAACGCTTCTTCAATCGTCGCCGGAGTGATCTTTCCATCTGCATTGGGCGAAGTAAATATCTGAATATCTTGCGTTACTGCTGCAGAAGCAACTACTTTTGCCTTACTCTCTTCTTTTGCCAACAATCCTGTTGCAAGTAAAGAGGTTACAAGCAATCCTTTTATTATATGTTTCATTTTTATTCCTTTGTGTTAAATTTGGCTTATGGGCGTATATACGTCCAACCACTCTTTTGACGCTCTATCAACTCTACGATACCGGCCGTCACTACTTCTACTCCTCCGAGTAACTCTTTCTTATCTATTTTATAGGTGACCATTGTATTGCCACATGCAATGAATTCTACATCATATGTCATCAATGAACGCACTCTTTTTTGAATATCCTTATCAAAAAAATACGCCTTTTTTAAAAGCGTTTTTATTCCTTGAGAGTAACATACAATGACTATTTCACATTTCTCCGGTCCATAAAACTTCATTACGTTACTTGCTGATGAAAGCACATGTGAGATTTCATGTTCATCTCCTGAGGTAATAGGAAAAATAAACTGTCTTGGATTCTCTAAGCTAGGTTTTGGATCTGCAAATTGGGTATCTGCTGCCATAAAACTACATATAAATAAAATGCTTAATACTACTCTTTTCAATTGTGTCTCCTTTTTACTGTTTTTGCCTCTTTGAGTATCTCTAAAAAGTCCTCTTTGTTCCAGGCGCCGGGTACACGCTTTACCTTTGTTTTATCTTTATTGGGAAAGATAAAAAAGAACGTAGGTGTCATACTTGCTTTAAGTCCCAAAGGTAACTTTTCTTTTCCTACATCAACAGAAACAGAAATAAAATCTTTTTGAAGTGCTTGAACTACTTCATCTTCTACCAATACTTCTCTATCCATTTTTATACAGAAATGACAATGTGCAGAAGTGGCTTTGATCATAATGATTTTATTCTCTTCAGCTGCCCTTTTCAGGGCTACATCAAACGCTTCATACTTAATACTCTTCTCTTTTATCAATTGATTTTCATAATCATATAAAAATTCACTTACCGCTTCTATCTCATCCTTACTTAGCTGACCTTTCATACTTGGCATCGTTTCAAAATATTGAATCACTTCTGGTATACAGATACTCTTTTGTTTATCCGGATACACAAGATACTCTGCAATAAATGCTCCTACTTCCATACGATGCATATCTTCATCGCCTTTAGGGTCACCGATTTGCTGTTTGAGTCTAAACGAAATTTGATTGAGTGAAAGTGCTTTAAGATGCAAAAGTGTGTTATTCTTTTCCATAAAATTTTCCATTAATGTCTCTACTGGAATAAATGCTTCATGACAAGAGGCACACTTTTTTTGATACACTTCTTCTCCTTCGCTTCCAAGAACTGAAATGATACTGAACAAAAACAGTAATACGATCTTTTTTATCATCTTTCCTCTTTCTCTCTACCCAAATGTGTAGATACTTTTTTCATAGCCTTATACATTCTATCAACAAAATATCTTCTACAAACTATGCCAACAGCACAATGCTGTTGACAAGATTTGATTCTAAAATTTAAATTGGTACTGAAGAAGAACAGCATCTTCTGCATAGAAAGCACTAACATCTAGATCATCAAAGTCTGAGGTATCACCACTTGCCAATACGTAGTTAACCTGAATACGGTGTCTGTTTCTAGCTCTTCTGCTTTTTCTGTCCATTTTATTATTTTTAGGATTGATATAGTAGTTAAGCCCAAGGTATGTGTTACTAGCATCCGCACTTAAAGTACCTTTGTCTCCGGAACCACCAATATATTTAACTGCTGCTTCAAGAGTATCCGTTAGATAATATGTACCTGTTAATGCTAAAGTTTGCATATCCCAACCTTTCACACCTCTGATATTTTCAGCATCATAATACTCCGCTTTTACATTGGCTCTATCAAAGTGGGAATCAATACCTGCATTGAATACTTTATAATCTTCACCGGTTGTACTATCATTGTCACCATCCGCATTTCCTGTAACACCGTAAGATACTTCTGCATGCAACTCTTGACCCCAGTCATACATTAAACGACCCATATACGCATTACTTTGATTTGCTTTTCCGGGATCATTAACTGCACCGGATCTACCAGTTGCACCAGAAACCATCAAATCATATCCAAACCCTTTCCAAGGTCTCTCGTGACCCATTTCAAGACCGTCAACTTTTCCGTTGTTTCCATATCCAATGTCACGACCTGATAGCATAAGACCAAATGCACGTTCAAATGCCAGTTTTTTGTCAAAACCACGCTTGATGACATCAAGATTCCATCCAGGAATCGTAAAACCCATACCTACCGGAGTTTTGATCACACCTGCTTTAAGTACAGCAGCATCATCAAATTTATAAGAGATAAATGCATCTTTTACCAAGTCCGGAACACCAATTCCACCATTGTCCGTACCCTCTTTTGCAAAATCCAAAAATACTTTAGCTGCTAATGGTCCGGAAAAGTATTTCCACCCTAAACGAATACGATCTGCTTCAAACCCTATTTCAGCATCATCACCTAATTTAGCCCCATCACCAAACTTGACACCGATCTGTGAAAAACCGAAAAATTTATGTTTACTTGTCCAATCCACTACTTTTACCGGTTCTTCCGTATGTACAACCGGCTCCATGATATCACCGCCAGCCATTACTGCTGTACCCATAAGGATGACTGCTGCTGTTACAGTACCTATTTTAATTGTTCCCTTATTCATTCTCTTTCCTTCGTATAATCTATTTATCAACCAAATCGATAAAATAAGGTTGAGTTCAATAAAGACTCATAGTTTTCACAAAAGCTAACAGTAAACAAGTTTTTTTCCTTTTTGGACTTTGGTACCAGCACATAAAACGTCTTGTGTTAGCTTTATAAAATCATCTATAGGATGCTAAGGAGGAGTGTAAGAACTTCTACCTTGTATAACACGAAGCTATGAGAACTTTAAAACTAACACTCAAGGGGTTTAAAATGTATTATGTTGGAATTGATGTTGCTGAAAAAAAACATTATGTGTGCATCCTGGATGATGCTGGTGAATTTGCTGTAAAACCATTTTGGATCTATACGGATATTCTTGGGTTAAGAAGGCTGATTGAACAGTTTGCCAACCTGTCATTAGACAATGATGATTTTATTATTGGTATAGAATCAACAGGAGCTTTTTCTGAGAATTTGTATGAATATATTACAGACAATGACTACCAAGCCGTTTTGCTAAACGCTTATCAGACTGCCAAGTTTCGTGATTTCCGTACCATACGAAAAGTAAAGAATGATGCGATTGATGCCTATGTCATTGCGGAACTTTTATCTACCGGTAAATACAAAGAGAGTCATATCTCCAATGATGCCTATCATTCAGTCAAGGTATTAGGCAGAACCAAACGTTCACTGGAGAAGAAGATAAAAACCATCAAGAGGGAAATCTCTACTGTAATGGCGACTGTCAATCCTGAGATTGGCAGAGTATTTCCAAATATCTTTACCAAGACAGCACTTGCGATCATCAAAGTCTACCCTACTGCAATAGATATGCAAAAAGCTACGCCAAAGAAGCTGACTCGTCTATTCCGTCATATCAAAGGTAACAACTTCTCTGAAGATAAAGCCAAGTTCCTGATCGATCTTGCCAATACTTCAGTATATGCTGGTCGTGCCTATGAAGCCAGATCTCTAATGATCACTACTAATATTAGGATATTAGAGCTTTTATGTCAAGAAAAGAAGCATATTGAAGAACAAATCAAACAACTTATTACCGAAGAAATAAATACAATTGACAATTCTATTGAAAATCTCCAAAGTATACCCGGTATCTCAGATAAAACCATTTCTGCCATATTAGGAGAATGTGGAGATCTCAGGCGATTTGATTCAGCCAAAGCTTTTATTGGCTATCTTGGTCTTTATCCTACACAGTATCAATCTGGCAACTCCAATTCTATAGGCAGGCTTGCAAAAAGAGGCATACCTATTGCCAAACATGCACTTTATATGGCTGCAGTAGGATCTGTATTGCACAATCCTCAGCTAAACAAGATCTTTCGAGACAAAGTCTCTTCGGGTAAATCCAAGAAAGAAGCTTTAATCATTATCTCCAAGAAAATAGCAGCGATCATGTATTCCATAGTCAAACACAATGAACCTTATCAAGCCCATAGAGTATTTATCCCCAACAGGTAAATATTCCCGTTAGTTTTAGCACTTGTGAAAACAATGAGTTTTTAATGAACATTGACCAAATATTGTTTTAGTATCTATTTGATCATTTGAATATTCTTTTCAAATACTCAAATAATCCAACAGGATACCTCTGTCTATAAAAAACAGCTATTGGTTTAAGCTATTCTTTATAGGATGGTTTTTTAATCTTTATCTATCTTTTTAAAAGATAATATTTTGCTATAATTTCTTTGTGATATTTCATCACAACCTTGAGTGCCCCGTCTGCTTTAAAGGAGACTTACAACGATCTTTGGACTAAAAAAGACGAGGCACGGTTTTAATTTAGCGTTAGCACTTGGCACCTTTGGATGGGCATCCGCAATCATAATCCAATACTTTTACATTCGATGTCATGCTGATATCCACAACTTTTTGTTTACGAATATAATCACTGACCACTTCATAGACAGCTCGTATCTTCTTTTCATCCAGGTTTTCACCTGCATTTTGCAAGTTTCCACCCCATGAAGATACTTTGTAGGTCTTTTTAAGATCAATGGGTTTACCTCCTATTTTGAAATCTAAAATACGTTTCCCTGACGGTGCCGCAACTTTAATGCTATAACTTGCACCAGTCAAACGACTCATATCCCCACCCTGCTGAAGCAGTGGATTCTCATTAAAAACATTATCAGCGATATCTTCCATAAGATTGGCTATCACTTCACCTTTAAGATCAAACGTATACACTTCAGGATAAGTGATCGCTGTCATCTCATAGACATTGTCTTTGAGTATCTTATCCCCCGGTAGAAGTGTAGTTCCCCATCTATACCCGGGAGTAAAGACAATATCACTTCCCATTTCGGCCTGGATCGCCTGACCTATGAGTGCATCAAATGTAGAGTAGAATGTATCTCTCTTATACAGAAGTCCCTTGGTTGTACCGAGTACTTCATTGAGCTCTTTGTCAAACGGTTTATAGGCTTTGGCTACCAGATCTTCACCCTCTTTATCGGCAGGGATAAGATTTGAAGCTACAGGCATAAGCTTAAAGCTGTAATCAACTACTTTTTTATCTTTGATATCCAGATCCAATCTGCCTACATACTTACCATGACTTCCAGCGATCAAAATCACTGTATCATTCACGATGATCGGTTTAGGACTTGGGTCATGTGTATGTCCGCTTAAAATAAAGTCAACACCTGTTACCTTTTTAGCCAACTCCTGATCCACAGAGAAACCATCATGACTGAGTACAACGATACAGTCTACTTTTTTCTCTTTACGAAGCTCATCTATAAATCCTTGAAGTGACTCATGTCTCAGAGCAAAACTCCAACCCTCTGTAAACTTTTTAGGGTTTGCTGTAGAGGTGAACGGGAAAGACTGTCCGATAATACCGATCTTCGCACCACCTATCTCTTTAATGGTATATGGAGGGAAGATAAGCTCTTCAAACTCATCTGAAAAAGGATCATTATCGATCACATTTTGAGAGATGAACTCACCGTCAAGCATCTTGATGAGTTCCATCACACGTTCTTTACCATAGGTAAATTCCCAGTGTCCGACCATCACATCCACACCTAGATAGTTTTGCGCTTCAACGATAGCCGCACCATCTGTTTTAAGTGCTACTGCTGTTCCCTGCCAAGTATCACCACTGTCCAAGAGAAGTACATTTTTCTCACCTCTCTCTTTTTTAACGTGGTCTATAATAGGTTTCATATGGGCGATACCACCCATCTTACCAAACTTCTCTGCCAATGTTTCAAAATTGTTATGTGTATCAAAATACTGGTCTAACGAACCGGACTCGATACCATAATAACTCTCAAAACTATCCCCGCAGATAAACCCTGGTGTTCCAACCAGGTTTTTTGCAGAGATCAGCGTAGAAGGCTCACGCCAATAAAGCGGCTTGATATGTGCATGCAGATCACAAATATGCAATATGGTAGCTTTACCCTTTTCTTCAAAATCAACTATATCAGAAAAGCTAAGCTTTTTAATACGTTCTTTCCCAGCTTCACCTGCAAAAAGATTTGTCCCTCCAGTTGCACCAAGCAGACCAAGTGCTGCTGCTATCTGAAGGAAGTCTCGTCTGTTAATATCCATCTGTTACCCCTTATCTTTTTAAACCGGGGATAGCGATAGGTTGTTTCTTGTCTTGTGCAAGTGTTGAAACATAGACTTCAAGCCCTACCATCTCTTTAGAACCTATAGGGATCACTTTAAGCAATGCATTTTTCATACATCCCTGAAATCTTCTTTGCAGTGTTCTAAGACTGGATTTTGTCATACGATATGCAGGCCATGTAGCACCTGCTCCTGCTTCACCCAGGTCTGGAAGAGGCTGTGTTCTAAGCACCATCCCTACGATATCTTTACTATGACAACTTAAACAGGAAAGCCCTCTTCCGCCTCTTGCGGTTTCAAATGTTTTTTTACCAAGATCATAAGATGCTTTAATATACTTGTCCGCATTGATATCGATAGCAATCTGTTCATCATTGGCAAGTGATTTTACATATGCCAACATAGAGAACATTTTTTCGCTTTTAAGTTTATCTTTCTCTTTACCTTGTTCTACCTGCATTGCCTGAAGTACCTGGTCAATCCCTACAACATTTCCCAGTTTTTTGATATATCTTGGAAAACCGGCAATATATTTAGGTAACTCTTTTTCACTCACACCTAAAAACTTAGCAAGTGCTGCTTCACCACCCAATTGTTCTTCAAGCAATTCACCACCCTCTTCTACATAAATATCAGCAGGGTTGTTTTCTAACATCTCTTTATACATAGCTCTGTCTGCATCACTCATGGCAAACTGCTCACCTGCAGTTGCCATCGTCAGCAAGAGAACCATTGGAAGTATTACTCTTTTCATCCCTTATCCTTTAGGCTTAAGTTTCTTGCTTTTGCTGTTTTTTTCACCGGTATTGTCTGTATAATCTACAGTGATCTTTCCTTTGCCAGTTACTTTATAGTTCACTGAAAAGTAAGGGTTCGTAGAAACTGTTTCCCATACCTTCATAGTAGTAAATGGTTTACCGTCAAAACTAAATGTAATGTTATCTATGTAATGTGCCGGCTTGATCTTTCCAGTTTTTTTGTCTTTTAACAAACCCGTCTCCATAGGGTGAATTACAATAAAGTCTACCTTTACGATATCACCTACTTTGTACTTTTTAGGTTTGATTTTTATCATTGATTTTCGTGCTTCTTTTTCTGCCATCTGTTATCCTTTTTATACTTTTAATTATTTATATTGCTTAGGTTACCGGATTGACGAAAATCAACCACATCCACCGATCGTTACTTTGACACTTTTGCCTGCTTTAATGAATGTTCCATCACTTAACTCAGCTAAAGCTACAACTTCTTGTGTAGTACTGAGTTTGATTCTTGTTGCAAAGTATCCTTTACCGTTTGCCGGGGTCAACATCACATCCACACATCTTACATTTCCATTTTTTGTACTGAGTACATGGATTGCTTTGACATAGTTTGACTCTTCCATAGGATGATCTATCTCTACTTTTACGGGTACAACTGCACCATTTTCTGCGATCTCAGGTACAGTGAGTTTTACTTTCTGGCTATCTTTCACTTCTTTGCCACCGGTAATAGCTTCGACTGCTGCTGCATATGTTAAGTCGTTTGGACCTTTTCTCTTGGCTTTAGCTGCTTCTTCTTTCGCAATTAATGCCATAGGTGTTGCAACTACTGCTGATACTGCCACCATACTTTTAATAAAATTTCTTCTTTTCATTCTCTATTTTCCTTTTTACTTTTTACTTTTTTACTGAAACAACATATGATGCAAGATCACATATTTCTTGCTCATTAAAGAGTTTTGTTGTAAGATTTACTGTCATATGTGTCTTAGGGTTATCTACTCTCGGATCTGCAATTTTTTGATATACAAACTGATTATCTCTTACTTTCGTATCGATAAACATTACCTTATATCCAGTCAAATCCGGACCAATGTTTCCAGCACCTTTGGCACCCTCAATGTTATGACAGGCAACACAGTTACCATACTGTTTAGGTTTCTTTTTTACTTTGCCGTCTTTACCTTTTACCTCAATGAATCTAGCCAACCCTTTTGGTGGTGTTTGTTTGGCCTTTTTACCATTAAGATTATGGAAAATAAACTCTCCTCTTGCAATAGATGTTGCATCTGAAGAAATACACCCTTTGGGCATGGTATATGTTTTTGCTGGTGCAAGTAGATCTTTCTCAATTAGTTTACTTGCATTTGGCATCTCGTATGCTTTGGTCAAATCTGCTGCATTCACTAATGATGATGTCGATACCAACATCGCTGCAAAAGTTAAAAGTTTGATTTTTCTTTGCATTCACACTCCTTTAATATAGTTTCAAGAGCGATATTAACAAAGAAGTGTAAAGAAAGTGTAAAAATATGAATAAGTAGTTATAAAATTTTATTATTTTGTAAAAAAAGTATATCGGAAGGTTGTTCCTTTGCCCAAAATAGAGGAAACCTCAAGCCCGATACCCTCTTCATCTGTGATCTGTTTAACAATATTGAGTCCTATACCGAAACCTCCTTTGGCTTCATTTTCCCGATAATATCGGGAAAATATTTTATGGACATTCTCTATGCCAATACCATGGTCTTTCACTTTAAAGACAATATTCCCATATTCAACTTGCAGCATAATATCAACATCACTATTGTCGTAACTGTATTTAATCGCATTTGAAAGTGTATTATCTACAATACGCTGCAGTTTTGTTTTCGAGCAATAGTGTTTTAATCCATCTTCAATATGGGTATTCAGTGTAATACTCTTGAGATTGGCAACCTCTTGAAAATAATCTACCCTGCTCTGAATGAATTTTCCAAAATCTATCATCTCTTTTTTATGTTCCACCCGTCCCTGTTTAATAAGATAATCCATATCATTATAGATGGTCGCTAGTGTCTTGGAAGCAGATTTGATACGCCTTAGATATTTATTTTCACCATATTTGTTGGCAAAAAGATCTACATTGAGATTGATAATGCTCAATGGTGTATTGATCTCATGCATAGAATCTTTTATGAAGTTATCCAACTGTGTATTGAGTTTTTCAAAAGGTGCAGAGAAGTTTCGCAGCAATAAAAGTGAAAAAATGAATAATGCGATCACAATACCTATCATCACAGAGAAAGCAAAAAGGTAAATATCACTTGATGTATGGATCGTCCCGACCAAAAGATACTTTGCACCAAAATAATAACCATCAGGAAGCGGATAGATATAATAATATCGGTTACCGGAATGATGAAACCCCTCCGTAAAAGTATCAGGCTTGAAATCCAAGGTGGAAAAGATCGTTTGATACTTATCATTGTAAAGAGCCGCTTTATACTCTTTATATCTTGGGAAATGATATACTTTGTCACTGTTTTTATACCGTTGCATAGAAACAATGACCTTTTTAGCCTGTTCTTCAAGAGAGAGTTTCACTTTTGCTTCATCTATCTGCAAAAGAAGCAACACATAGGTGACAAGAGGAACAATAAGCAGTACAGCCAGTACAGCAGTATAGATCAATGCATATTTACGGGCGAATTTTTTAGGATCAAAGATCAATACTGTATCCTACACCGCGAATATTTTTAATAAAATCCTGTTTAAGTTTTTTACGTAAAGTACCGACCTGTACCCTTATATTGGTCGGGTCTATCCACTCTCCCCATACCTCTTCCCAAAACATTTCATAACTTACGACACACCCTCTTTGTTTGATAAGCAATTCCAGGATCCTGGCTTCCGTTTTTGTAAGTACTGTATCTTCATTCTCAAATGTAAGCTTCATATTTTTAATATTGTAACTATAACCGAACGGAAGGGCTAGACATTCATCCACAGAAGAAAAACAATGCATTTTGATCACCTGCTCAACACGCAACTTTAATTCTGCCAGATCAAACGGCTTACGTATATAATCACAGGCACCACACTCATATCCTCGGCTCAGATCATCTATATCCGTTAAAGAGGTAATAAAGATCGCGGGTATCATCACACCCTCTTTACGTAACATTTCAAGCATTTCAAACCCGTTCTTTTCACCTAATACTTTTACATCCAGAAGTAACAGGTCATACACTCTGTCATAGATGGCATCATAGGCTTCTTCCGAGCTGGAATAGCAGTTTACTTCATATCCGCAATCCTCTAAAAATTCCTGTATGCTTAATGCAAGCATGGATTCATCTTCCAAGATAAGTATTTTCATTCTATAACCCCGATCTTCTTTTCATTATGCACATTCGAGAGGATGATATCTATCAACTCATCCTTACTATACTCTTCCAGTATCTCTTTCGCCTCAGATTCCAACTCTACCTTATCCTCTTTCTTGAGTTTGGAAAGAAGCCCTATCAGATCCTTGTCATATCCGCTTCGGAAACTCCCATAGGGATATTCCCAGGATGAAACTACCTGTTCTATATCTGCATCTGAGAATTGGGTGAAAAACGAAACACTCTGATTCGATCCTTCATATCTTTTCAATGCTTCATCAGAAAGCGTGATCAGATAAACTCCTATCTTCTCTCCCTCTCCATTGTACATGGGTTCCAAAAGATACAGCCTGTCATTTTTGTATACATAGCTTTTAGCAGTAAGGATATCCCAGTCTATTGCCTCGATCTCTTTTTTGAATTGCTGATTAAAATTCTGATTGGCTATCACATGTTCATGCAAAAGGGGGAAATCACGCATTAACTCTGCCTGCTTCAAATAACGTTCATCCATCAATGCAAAAAGTTCTATTCCTTTTTTATGCAGTTTAGATGCAAGTTCATCTACAAATTTAATCACTTCCAGATATCCCAACAACTTCCTCCCACTTCGTATAGGGATCGTTGCTTTGAATGTAAGTAATCTGCCTATTTCCATACCTACTTTAGGCTGTTTATTCCGTTTGAGCCTTTGAAGGTCATCCCTAAACCACCAGATAGGCATTCCCTCAAAACCTTCATTCCAGCTACGTGCAAAGATAAAAAAATCTGGTGTAAGGACTTGAATACGCAGTGATTTCAGATGCGTATATTTTTTAAAACGCTGCGTGATATTACTTAGGATGCTATATCCTTTTGACTCATCATCAGATATCAATGCATTTTTAAGCTCACCATCTTCAGAAAGTGCCAACGAAAAAGAGAGCAAATCTGCCATCTCATAAGCAAGACCGGCCCTAAAGTTACTCACTACGTGGTCACCCAAACTTTCCAATTTGTCTTCCTTACTCTGTTTATTAAAGAAAAAAATTGAGACAAGGAGCATAGCCAGTACAAAAAAAGTGATCCAGAGAGAGAGTTGATTAAATCGTTTCATACATGAATCCTACGGAACAAACACTATATTTTTGCTTAAGTATTATCTATAAATAATTTATTATTATCATTTTTTACATTTTTTTTACATAGTAATGCTATTATGTGAAATTATAATATAAAATAAAAGGACATTTATGAAAAAATATATCATCATCCTACTGATAAGTCTAGGCATGGCACAGGCAGAAGAAGCATCAGCCAAGGTGGTCTATGATCTGACTACCAAAGATTTAACAAGTTTTGAACTCAGGATTTTAAAAGGTATCGTAGCAAATAAAGCACATTATGAAGGTACTTTAAGAGAGTTAGACGTAGTGGTGGTCATTCATGGTGGTGCATACAGGTTCTTTACCAAAGACCCTGCACACTCCAAGTTCAAAAAGGACAAAGTACTCATAGAGACACATAAAACACTGGCAAAACGCATCGAGTCCATGGTCAAAACCTATGATGTAGAGTTTCTCATGTGTGGTGCAGCCATGCCTAAAAATGAACTTAAAGCGAAAGATGTGTATAGTTTTGTAAAGATCATACCCAACTCAACCATCGGGCTTATTGACAAACAAAATGAGGGATATGCCTATATTCCTATTAGAGATTGAATGAAAAAGTCGATCCCTCATTTTCTTTGCTTTGGATCTCAAGTCTGCTTTGATGCAGTGTAAGAATGGTTTTAACAATGGAAAGGCCGAGTCCCATGGAGTTATCCCAGCTGTGGGTACCTGAACGGTAAAACTTTTTCGTCACATTATCCAGGTCTTTTTGACTGATCCCTACTCCTTTATCTGTTACAGATATAGTCTCAGGGCCGATCTGTACGATCACTGCATCTTTGGAATACTTCAGTGCATTTTCGATGAGATTTTTCAGTATGATCTCTATAAGTGTACGATCAGCATCCACCATACGCGGGCTTCCTTCTATACGTATCTCCCTGTTCCTGTATGCTTCTTCCAGTGCCAGTCTGACCTCTTGTGCCAACGTATAGATATCAAAAGAACTTTTATGCAACGTTGCTTCACCGCTCTCAAACTTGTTCCAGAGTATGAGACGGCTGAGAAGTGATTCTATCTTATTGCCGTTGTTGTAGATCTTGCCTAAAAATTTCTCCTGAAGAGGCTTGGGGATATCCGGATCATCCTGCAGGGTTTGGGAATATCCCATGATCGATGCTATAGGATTTCGAAATTCATGTGCGATAGCTGAAAGCATATCGGCACGCTGTCTGTTCTTAAGTTTGAGTTTTGCATTATACCGCTGTTTGATATCTTCTCTTTTTTTAGATTTCTTCAGTACTTTGATAAGATTCTTGTTGATCTCTTCAAACTCTTGTGTAAAAAAATGTGCCTGATAGTCTATCTGATCTATCTCTTCGATCTTTGAGAGATATTTATTGACCGTGGACAACTCATTTTCCATACGTTTTGCACCACGATTGATAAAAAAAATAAAAACAGAAAAAGCCAACGCAAGCAGCCCGATGGGTAGGAACGCATCCTCTTTATCAGAAGTAACAACGACCAGAAGTACAGCAAAAATGATAAACAGAAGTATGGCTATCGTTACCAGTCTTGCCATGACATATTCTGTAAAATGCGGACGGTTGAATATCATATTTACAGACCATCCTCTGCTATTTCTTTAATATAATCCAAAAAGTCTTCTGTTTTATAATATCCAGCCACTTTCTCTATGAACTTTTTGTCGGCTGTGAAAAAATGAAAACTGGGGATCGGACCTCTGAGTCCGGGTAGACTTTCCATACTTTTGTTGTCACTTCTTTCTATCTTTAGCAATATATATTCACGGAGATACTTTTGCACTCTTTCATTGGAAAGTGCTTCTTCTTTCATCTTGACACACCATCTACAATTGGGGTCTTCAACCATCACCAACACACTTTTTTTCTCTTTCTTTGCCAATGGAAAAGCAGCTTGAACATCATCCAGCCATACAAGTTCCAGTTTTTGAGTATTTGGCTTCACAGCTTCTTTTAGCTTACTCTTCTCTGTTTTTGAATTTTCACGGACACTTTTTTTTGAATCACCATAAGCACTTAATGATACCACCAGGATACTAAGCAATATACTCAAAAAAATATTTTTCATCTTATTTATTTTTTACTTTTTTCTTTTTTCTTTTCTACATCACTGATATAACTTAAGAAATCTTCAACATTAAAATATCCGACCACGGTCTCGATCAGCTCTTTTTGAGGTGTCATAAAGAAGATCGTCGGTACACCGTCGATGATAGGAAGATCTTTTACAGCATCTTCATCTTCTCTCATAACCTTTACTGTAATGTATGACTCAAGTTTTTTTTGTACATTTTCATCAGCCAAAGTACGATGTTTCATTTTTTTACACCATCTGCAGTGTTCTCCCTCTACCATAACCATTACCGTTTTTTCTTCTTTCTGCGCCTGCTTAAAAGCAGTACCTATATCTTTTATCCATACCATCTCTCCTGCAAAGAGATTCATAGAAAAAAATGTTCCCGCGACTAAAAATATACCTAATAATTTTTTCATCTTTATCCTTTAACGATTAAAATTTTTGATCAATTCACTGAATACCTGATACAGCTTGTCTACTTCTTCAATGGAAGTTCTTTCATTGGGTGCATGAATCGTATCATTGATCACCCCAAACTCGATCACATCTATGCCATAAGCTGCAATGAATCGTGCATCACTTGTCCCCCCTGCAGTAGAATGTTTAGGGGTAATACCACATACTTTTTGAATACTTTCATCTATCGCATGTACCACAGGACGGTCCGTCTCTGTCAAAAAAGGTTTTGCTGATTGGCTCAGTTTAAGATCATAATTCATACCACTGAAATACTTATGGACAAAATCTTCCACATCTTGAAGAGAGGTCTTGGTAGAGTTGCGTACATTGAACATCATTTTCAGTTTCCCTGGTGTCACATTGGTGACTTCCATCCCCGCACGTATATCTGTTATGACAAATTGGCTCGGCCCGAAATATGCATCACCTTCATCCAGATTGATACCTGCCATATAAGGCAGGACCTGGGCAACTTTGTGAATAGGATTGGTTGCTTTCTCAGGATATGCTGCATGCCCCTGCATGCCATGTTTTTCTATCACACCATTGATTGAGCCTCTCCGTCCCACTTTGATAGCATCACCAAAGATCTTCTCACATGTCGGCTCTGCCACGATGCAGCTGTCCGGTAAAAGATCGATCTCTTTGAGATGTTCGAGCATAATTTGTGTACCATACTTTGCATCACCCTCTTCATCTGAAGTAAGCAGGATCGAAAGTCTTCCCTCAAAATGATCTGCGTTATAACATGCCTGTACAAAAGCTGCCACCCCGCTTTTCATGTCTTGTGTACCACGTGCATAGATTTTACCCTCTTTGATGACAGGAACAAAAGGATCGGTTTCCCAACCATCACCTGCAGGCACAACATCAACATGTCCTGCAAAGCAGAGGTGTGGACCCTCGGAGAACTTTTTAGTCAAGAAAAGATTTTTTACCCCTTCTTTATTGATATAGATGGCTTCATATCCAGCAAGGTACTCTTCTATGAACTGTAAAGACCCGGCATCATCAGGTGTTACAGATTCAAAGCTCAACAGTTTTAAAAATAAGTCAATTACATGCATCTTCTATCTTTCTATCTCACCACTATAAGAGACAATACCGCCAGAGTGGTTGATCACACGCGGATGCCCGTTACTTCTAAAAATATTTTGAACTTGTCCGCTTCTGCTGCCTGTACGACAAGTAAAAATGACTGCTTTATCTTTGGTCTGTTCCAAAAGTTCTTCTGCCCATACCTGAAAATGTGAAGTAGGTTTAAGTATATCGACACCTTTAAGATGCTCCATCTTATACTCCATATCTTCCCGTACATCAACCAACAGAAAATCTACTTTCCCCTCTTCTCTTGCCTGTAAAAGTGTTTCAATATCTTCAGAATTGATATTATCTCTCGCTAATAATGTCTGCATTGTCCCCCCCCCTCTTGACGTATAAATTATCGCATATTATACCCAATTTACTTTATCAGCTATTTTCAGCAGCATATTCCGGTGTACAGAAGATACCGCAATGGCATTTCCCCTCATTCGGAAGCTCTTCTTCTATTGCCGGCTTACAGGGACATGTTCTGTTGTCTACACTTTTATATTTTCCCGGTTTAGCCTCATCCGGTTCCACCATGAAACAGGGACAGAATCTTTTACCGTAAAGCAATTTATGTCTTGCAAGTCCCAATGTCACCCCCTCATTGACATCTTGCATCGGATGGTATACCCAGCCGAATTGTTTACATACTTTATCCGTAAATTCTTTAGTTTTCTTCAATTCTTCCAGGAACTCCGGTGAACTCATATCCAATTGTTGCATCATAAATTATCCTTTATACATTTTATCTTGTAGTTATATCTTAAACTAAATTAATATATAATAAGAAAAATCACTTTCAGGGTATAGAATGAAAATAGATAATACTGTCTTAGCCAAATTGGAAAAACTTTCTCATCTACGTATAGATGAATCAAAAAAAGAAGAGGTCATACAGCAGCTCTCCGGTATTCTCTCTTATGTAGACAATCTGAATGAACTTGATACCACTGCACTTGATGCCTCTTTTTCTACCCTTGAAGGCGGTACTCCGTTACGAGAAGATACCGCACGACAGCCTGATGATATAGCAAAAGATATTCTTACACATGCACCGGAAAGCCAGGATGACTTTTTTATAGTTCCGGCAATTATTGAGTAATACACATTAGATGTTAAAAATTTATGGGATCAAGAACTGTGATAGTGTTAGAAAAGCGATCAAATATCTCAAATCTCATAATATACCTTATGAATTTATAGATTTTCGTGAAACACCTGTTAATGAACAGAAAATTAATGAATGGCTCAAATCCACTGACATTAAAACACTGTTCAATACCAGGGGAACAACGTACAGAACACTTAAACTCAAAGATCTTGATCTGAACGATGCAGATAAGAGAATATGGTTGAGTAAAGAAAATATGCTCATTAAACGTCCGGTTATTCAGTTTGATAACAATATCATAGTTGGGTATAATGAATCAGAATATCTGAAAAAACTACAAAAACCTAAAGGATAAGTATGGCTACTTTTGATATTAAAAAACTGCTTCAAAGTGTTGTTTCACACGGTGCTTCCGATCTACACCTTGTAAGTCGTACAGAACCGCAGATCAGACTTGACGGCGCACTCAAGCCCGTAAACCTTCCCAAGCTTACAGGTGAAGATATCGAAGAGATGTGCTATTCATTGATTACTGAGAAACAGAAACAGCATTTTGAAGAATACGATGAACTTGACTTTGCACTTTTGATCCCGGGTATTGGCCGTTTTAGAGCAAATTACTATCGTACTTTAGGTGATACGGCTGCTGCATTCAGGGTCATTCCCATAGAAATACCTTCATTGGATGATCTTGGTGCACCCGAAGTGTATAAAAAAATCATTAAGAGAGAAAAAGGGCTTATTCTTGTAACAGGTCCTACCGGTTCAGGTAAATCAACCACACTTGCAGCAATGCTGAATGAGATAAACCTCCATGAACAGAAACACATTGTAACCGTTGAGGATCCGGTAGAATTCATCCACGAAAATAAAAAATGTGTGTTCTCCCACAGAGGTGTTGGTGAAGATACTGCAAGTTTTGCCATTGCCCTCAAATATGCAATGCGTCAGGATCCGGATATCATCCTTATCGGTGAGATGAGGGATAAGGAGACCATTGAAGCTGCACTTACAGCTGCTGAAACAGGACACCTTGTTTTTGGTACGCTCCACACCTCTTCTGCTCCCAGTACTATCAACCGTATTATTGATGTCTTCTCCGGAGAGGAACAACCGCAGATCAGAGCTATGCTCTCATCTTCACTTGTAGCAGTCATTGCCCAGGCACTTCTTCCCCAGCTAGGCGGAGGACGTGTTGCTGCATCAGAGATACTGATCACGAATCATGCGATCTCCAACCTTATTCGTGAAGACAAAGTACACCAGATCTATTCACAAATGCAGTTAGGTCAAGAGAATACCGGTATGCAGACACAGACACAGGCCCTTCTGAAATTCCTTAAAGACGGGAAGATCAGTCGTGATGTTGCACTGCAGTATTCAAATAAAGCAGATGAACTGTCAAAAGCCTTACACATGTACTAAAAAAGCATTTTTAATGATATTTATAGATACAATACGAAAAAACTAGCAGATTTAAAGAGGAAATATATGGAAAATTTTTCAATGGTAGACTTCAACTATTTTGATATTACAATCGGAGCCATCGTGCTTATCTTGGGTATTAAAGGCTTCATGAACGGGTTTATCAAAGAAGTATTCGGACTTGTCGGACTGATAGGAGGTGTTTATTTTGCCTCACGCCTTGCTCCGACAGCGGCTGCATTCATAGATAAGAATTTCCTTCATTTGGAAAACAGTGCACTGCTTAAGCTTCTCGGTTTCCTTGCTATTCTTATCATCATCTGGTTGGGTGCTACTATATTAGGTTCAATTTTCTCAAAACTTACAAGTGCCAGTGGTTTAGGTTTTCTGAATCGTCTTTTCGGTTTTATTGCCGGAGGAGGGAAATATTTCCTTATTTTTGCATTGATCGTTACCGCCCTTTCAAATGTAACACTTGTAAAAGACAATTTGGAAAAATATGTTCAGGACTCTGTACTTTATCCTTATTTGAGAAAAGTAGGTTCAAGTATCATTAACCTTGATACGACCGCACTGGGACTGAAAAAATCATCTACTACAGAAGTACTTAAAAACGTTGTGAACCTTAATGAGACAAATAATTCTGAAGCGGATACAAAAGAAAAAAATATAACCGTAGATACAAATACCAGTATGGTCGCGCACTAAGGTAAATGATGATTACATATCCTCTTCTTTTAGAAAAATTCAAAACATTGCTTAAAAGCAATACACTCAAATTTACAAAACAGAGAGAACTTATCTTAAAGTTCCTTTACGACAACAATGGTCACTTTACCCCGGAAGACATCTATATGCTTCTAAAGAAAGAGTATCCGGATATCAATATCGGTATTGCAACAGTCTACCGTACTTTGACACTGCTTGAAGAATCAGGGATCGCAAGTTCCATTTCATTTGGTGCACAAGGCAAAAAGTATGAACTTGGCCTCAAAAAGCATCATGACCATCTTATCTGTACTTCATGCGGGAAGATCATTGAATTTTTTGATGAAACAATTGAAGAGCAGCAGGAAAAGATCGCTGAAAAATTCAATTTTCAAATGACTGACCATACAATGAAGATCGTAGGTCTCTGTGAAGAGTGTCAAGAAAAAGATATATAAATACCATATCAGCCATTCTGAACTTGCTTCAGTATCCACCATATTCAGTAACTACTCAATATAGATCCTGAATCAAGTCCAGAATGACGAACAGAAAAAAAACAGGAGAAACCTTGATATTTGAAAATCAATATATTCAAGAACGTATTAAAAAAACGGAAAAACTAAGAGAAGAGGGGATCAACCCCTACCCGAATCAGATAGAGAAAGGAACACCATCCAAAGTATTTTTAAAAGAGTGTGCCTACATCAAAGAGCAGGATGCAGATGAGAAAAAAGATGAAAGCAGGAGTTACACTCTCACAGGCAGACTCAAATTTATCCGTATCATGGGAAAAGCTGCATTCGCCAAAATAGAAGATGCTGACGGTTTGGTCCAGATCTACTACAACAGAGATGAACTGCCTGAAGGTTTTTACAACAATGTGGCTAAGAAACTTTTTGAAGTAGGTGATATTATTGAAGCAACCGGATACCCTTTTGTCACACAAACGGGAGAACTGACCCTTCACTGTAAAGAGATGAGAATTGTCTCCAAAGCTATTTCTCCTCTTCCGGAGAAGTTCCACGGACTGCAAGATCATGAACTCAGATACAGACAGCGTTACCTTGATATGATCATGAACCCAGAGGTCAAAGAGAACTTTGTCATGAGAAGCAGGATCGTTTCACTTATACGAAGATTCTTTGAGGAGAAAACTTTTCTGGAAGTAGAAACACCAATGATGCATCCGATCCCCGGTGGTGCGAATGCAAAACCATTCATAACACATCATAATGCTCTAGGCGTAGACAGATATCTTAGAATTGCTCCGGAACTCTACCTTAAACGTCTTATTGTCGGGGGGATGGAAGCGGTTTTTGAGATCAACAGAAACTTTAGAAATGAGGGGATGGACCATACTCATAATCCTGAATTCACGATGATAGAGTTCTACTGGGCATATAAAACCTATATCCATCTTATGGAAATCACTGAAGAACTTTTTGACTACCTGTTCGATAACCTTGGTCTTGAAAGAAAACTTCCATATGGAGACTTGGAGATAGACTTCTCTACACCATTTGCAAAAGTACCGTATATTGAGTCACTTACAAGTATCGGCGGTGTACCTGCAGATGTAGCAGCAGATAAAGAGAAAGCATTGGCTTACCTTGCAGAGCATAATGTCAAAGTAGACAGTAACTTGACATTGGGTTACCTGCAAGCTGAACTCTTTGATGAATTTGTAGAAGGGAAACTCATCAATCCTACTTTCATCACCGATTTCCCTGTGGATATCTCTCCGCTTGCAAGAAGATCTGATGAAAACCCGGATATTGCAGAACGTTTTGAACTTTTCATGGCTGGTAAAGAGATAGCGAACGGTTTCTCCGAGCTTAATGACCCTATTGACCAATATAACAGATTCAAAGGGCAAGTCGATGCCAAAGAGGCTACAGGTGATGATGAAGCAATGCATATGGATACGGATTACGTCAAAGCACTCAGCTACGGTATGACACCGACAGCCGGTGAAGGAATAGGTATAGACAGACTTGTCATGATGCTTACCGACCAGCACAGTATCCGTGATGTACTTCTATTCCCGGCAATGAAACCTGAAGCACCAATGCCTGAAGTGGTCTCAGCTGAAAACAAATGTAAAAAATGCGGAAATGAGAACCCCGAAGAACTTAAACCTGCAAAAAAAGGCAAAGGGATGTTCTGTATAGATGTAGCTGCTTGTAAAAAGAGGCTCCAGGAGGGCAAATAGCCCTATTCTCTTTTGAATAAAAGTAAAATTTGGATATAAATCCAACAACAAACCTAATAAAGGAAACCTATGAGTTATGCAATAGAAACTTTTGACCCGGAAATTTTTCAAGCGATTGAAAATGAGCGTGAGAGACAAACAGATCATCTGGAGATGATCGCATCTGAGAACTTTACTATTCCGGCAGTAATGGAAGCCATGGGGTCTGTATTTACTAACAAATATGCAGAAGGTTACCCCTATAAAAGATATTACGGCGGATGTGAGTATGCTGACGTAGTTGAGCAACTCGCTATAGACAGGGCTTGTGAGCTTTTTGACTGTAACTATGCAAATGTACAACCTCACTCAGGTTCTCAGGCAAACGGGGCAGTCTATGCAGCACTGCTTAAAGCCGGAGAGAAGATTCTAGGTATGGATCTTTCTCATGGCGGGCACTTGACTCATGGGAGCAAACCAAGCTTCTCAGGAAAGAACTACTCAAGCTTTACCTATGGTGTTGAACTTGACGGCCGTATCAATTATGACAGAGTGATGGATATCGCAAAAATCGTTCAGCCTAAAATCATCGTGTGTGGTGCTTCTGCATATGCCAGAGAGATCGACTTCAAAAAATTCAGAGAGATCGCAGATGAAGTAGGTGCTATTTTATTTGCTGACATCGCTCACATTGCAGGACTGGTATGTGCAGGTGAACATCCTAGCCCATTCCCATATGCAGATGTTGTAACAACAACCACACATAAAACACTTGCAGGACCTCGCGGCGGTATGATCATGACGAATGATGAAGATATTGCCAAGAAGATCAACTCAGCGATCTTCCCTGGCCTTCAAGGCGGACCGCTTGTACATGTTGTTGCCGCTAAAGCAGTAGGTTTCAAATATAACCTAAGTGATGAGTGGAAAGTCTATGCCAAACAGGTAAAAGCAAATGCTTCCAAACTGGCTGAAGTACTTGTAAGCCGTGGCTATGATGTAGTATCCGGCGGTACAGATAACCACCTTGTACTTGTTTCATTTCTTAACCAAGATTTCTCAGGTAAAGATGCAGATGCAGCATTGGGGGCAGCAGGTATCACTGTAAACAAAAACACTGTACCGGGAGAAACCCGAAGTCCATTTGTAACATCCGGTGTGCGTATTGGTTCTCCTGCACTTACCAGCCGTGGTATGAAAGAAGCAGAGTTTGAAATTATTGCTAACAAAATTGCAGATGTACTTGACAACATTAATGACAGTGATCTTCATGCAAAGATCAAAGATGAGATGAAAGAGCTTGCTCAAAACTTTGTAATTTACGAAAAACCAATATATTAAACAGGACGCTTTTTGAAGAAAATCCAAAAAACTACGCTGAAACTGAGTCAATTTCAGCAGTTGACTCATACGGCTAGCCACATTTAGAGTTAACAAAGTGAAAGTCTTCGATCTAGAGCTTTTTGACAGCCACTACTATATTAAACGAAGTACGATCGTTGAACAGATACAGTTCGACAATCGTACCTTCTATGCGAAATTTGAACGTATAGATGAACCCCTTTCTCCTCTTCTGCTGCAGCAGCATCTTAACAGGCAATATACAATCGCAGCTCCGTTACTTAAAGAAGGGTGTACGAATTACCTGGTACTTGAATATAAAGGGGAAGAGTATCAAAGATTCTATTATCTGGTCAAACATCTTTTTAATACGTTGGAAATAAAAAAGTATCATATCTATCAGGGGAAAGATGAAGAAAAGATACAGGTGTTTATAGAAGTGGATCATCTTACACTTGAAGTTGCCGATAGCAGACTTTTAGATATCTCCAATGCACTGAAACAGAAATTGACAAAGAGATGGAAATGTCTGCCATCCTCCTCTTTACCGGAGGCATATAATATTATTACCCTGCCTTACAAAAAGATAGATACTACTATCTAGTCAGCTTTTGCTTTTTTGCAAAACAGTTCTGCTCTATTTTCAGAAATTGGCTTCAACCCTGTTTCTCCCTCCGTTCTTTGCCCTGTACAATACATCATCTACATGCTGTATCGTCTCCCTGACCTCTTCACTTCCATAATAGAAATCATACCGACACTGATAGTAATATGTTGAATTTGTTTAAAATAAGCTCCTTCAACACGTTTTCTTATATTTTCTGCCAGTATACAAATTATCTATACTGTTGACCAAAATCAGCAGTATAAACTCATCTCCGCCCCACCTTATAAGTGAATCCTGTACAAGAATAGAACTTTTTTTACCAAAGTAACCAGATTTTTTAGTGTATGCTCTTGTCAAATTATCATACAATACTTTTTTTTTCAAATTGATCTGTCTACTCATTGTTGAACTGATATCTGAAAAAGAGACAATATACTCTTCTTTATTAAACTTCTTGACAGACACGGTAAATGCATGAGGGATCGCATTTTTATCCAGCATTAAAACTATTCTGTTATGTGATGGTTCTATGGTTTGTATATACTCTATCCAATGCATATCTTCAGGAACTTTGTCTATATAAAAATAATTCTCATCATGAATAAACTTTTCAAAAATACAGCTATATTGTTTGAAAAAATCTTCAATGGTTTTATAATCAAAAAAGTCCAAAAAAGCTTTATTGACAAACTTTATCTTTCTTCCATCCGATAAAAAAACAATATTTTGCTGCAGGTCAAGCAGCTTTTGCAGTTGGGTTGAGTATTTGATCTGTTCTCTAATATCTCTTACGATTCCTTCAACCTCTTTTACTCTTCCCTTATCATCAAAAATAGGAAATTAAGTGATCTCAAGATAACGGATCGTACCATCTTTATGATGGACACTGATCTTATTAAAGTGGCTGTGTTTTTCCAGCAATACTTTTTTGGGAATATCTTATTGCTTTTTTATTGATAAGATCATCACTCAGATACTTAACGTGATGAATTAAAAACTCCTCTTTACTGTATCCCAAAATATCGGTGATTGAATCACTTAAGTATGTAAAAACTCTATCTGTATCGTATGTATAAAAGAAATAGTTACCTTTAAGATTTTCAACAAGCTACTCATACTTTTTTCACTTATTTCAAACTCTTTTTTAGCTCTTGTTTCTAGTTCTTTATATAAACCTTGCATCTCTTTAGATGAAACATTTAAAGTATTTTCCAATAATTTACGATCATCATCGGCATCAATATATGCTTGGTCTACAAGAGTGATAAGTTTTTCAATTTGCTCTTGAGAGCACTTATCTTTTTGGTAGGCGATTTTTTTTAGCTGTCGTTTAAGTAAATGATGCATCATCTTCCCAGATCAGAATTAATGTCATTGTTTGATTATGCAGATCACATGTTCCGGACGGCAATGGTGATATTTCACCATAAGAGTAAAAACCTATCTGTAGTATAGGAATCCACTTTTAACTCTAAAGGAAACAGAAGTCCGGTTGCAGGAAGTTCGTCGGCTTTGTCACCAAGATAATTCTTATAAAGATCAAGTGCAGGTTGTCCATCTAATTCATAAAGAACATTATCTTTGGATTTGGTAACAACAAAAAAAATATCGATTAAAAGAAGATACGAGCAAGTGAAAGCCAATTCTAATTCAATACTATGCAGATTTTATAAAACTGCTTCCCCTCTGACAGTGCTCATTTGGAATTACCCCTATTTCAATAAGCCATAAAGATTTATATAGATTAATATGATATAATTGATCCAAAATTATATCCGGAGATCCCCCCTTTATGAATGATCATAATCTAGATGACCTTATCATCGATAATATAGAACCAAAAAACAGTAAAGCAAAGAGTTTTCTGACGATCGTTGCTCTATTCATTGTTGTTTTGATCGTAGCTATTATTCTTACAAAGATCATACTTAAAGACCCGAATGCAGACAAACTTGCTTTTGAAGAGAACAACAGTGAATTCATCAGTCCGGAACTGACATTGCAGAGTGTTACTGAGCCAAAACCAGCAAAAGAAGAGCCAACACTTTCCAATATTATGGAAGCTGAACCCAAAGCACCTGCCCAAGCAGAAAAAGTTCAAAAAGAGATCATAGAGAATACGAAAAAAGCGGTTCAGACACCTCAAAAACCCATCGTAGCTACTGAAATTAAAAAGCATATAAAAGAAGTAGCTGTAGCTAAAGTTCCTGAAAAAAAAGGGACAATCGTGCAAAAAGAAGCTAAAAAAGAGATCGTAAAAGAGACAGTACCCCTCCCCAAAAAAAATATGGAAAAAGCCAGCAAGCATCCGGCAGTAAAACCTGTCAAACCTGAAAGTAGCACAAAACCTGCTGCGGGACAGATATATTATATCCAGGTCGGTTCATTTCAAAAAACACCCAGTACACGTTTCCTGGGTATTATTAAGAACAGCGGTTTCAACTATAAGATCACCTCTCCCACAGCGAACGGGACCAAAAAACTGCTTATCGGTCCATACAGGGACAGAGCAAGTGCCGATACTGCTTTAGCCCAGGTTAAAGACCGTATAAATAAAAGTGCTTTTGTGATTAAAAAGTAGATATGATGCATAAAACAATTCTTTTTGACCAACTTACACCTGTTGCCCTCTATGGGAAGATCAAAGATATTTTTCCAAATGAGATCACCATGCTTTTTGAAAGTGTCGTCAATACCAGTGACGGGAACTTCTCATTCATTACCATAGGGGCACAGGAACGTCTCATTTATAAAGACAAGACCACCACATATATAGATCAGACCGGTACCGAAAAAATACTGGATGAAAACCCCTTTAGTTTTTTAAAGACCTATTATGCTTCCCTGGACAAGGCTGCCTATAAAGAAAAAGCATTGGAAGTCGGCTTCTCTTTTGTTGATGGCTTCATAGGTTTCATCGCTTATGATATGGTAAAAGTATTTGAACCTGTGCTTGAAGAGAGTATGGACCACCTGCTTGACCCGCTGAATACTCCGGATCTGGACCTGGTACGTCCAAAGATCATCATTGCCTACTCACATAAAAGTGCAAAACTTACACTAATCCTAAATGACAGCTCAATGCAGAAGGGGCTTGAAAGCATAGAGGACATTCTACACAATACCTGTACCCCGATGCCGCTAAAAGCTGTAGAATTGGAGGGTGAAGGAAGTTTTAGTATCGATGAAGAACGTTTTAAAACTCTTGTGAATGAGTCTAAAGAGAGTATACGTTCCGGTGATATCTTTCAGATACTTCTCTCAAACAGATATACACAAAAGGGAAAGATAGATCCTCTGAGTTTCTATAGAGTACTGCGTTCCAAAAATCCTTCTCCCTATCTTTTCCTGCTTGACTATGAGGATTTCTCCATCTGCGGTTCTTCTCCGGAAGTCATGGTAAGATTAACAGAAGGCGAGATACTTCTGCGTCCTATTGCAGGTACAAGAAAACGGGGGAAGAATGCCAAAAGAGATAAAGAGCTCGAGCTTGAAATGCTCAATGATCCCAAAGAGTGTGCAGAACACCTGATGCTTATCGATCTTGGACGTAATGATGTAGGCCGGGTAGCACAGACAGGCACGGTCAAAGTAACCGATATGATGCGTGTTGAAAAATACTCTCATGTGATGCATATGGTCTCTGATGTGGAAGCACAGATACTGGAAGACAAAGATATGTTCGATCTTTTTGCTGCCACATTCACAGCCGGGACCATGACCGGTGCACCCAAGATCAAAGCGATGGAACTCATCGCCCAGTTCGAAGGACTTAAGCGCGGTTTCTACTCCGGATCTGTGGGATATTTCTCTTTTAACGGCAATATGGACTCTGCCATAGCCATACGTACTTCACTTATCAAACCCGACAGTATCACTCTGCAGGCAGGTGCCGGAGTGGTTGCTGACTCTATTCCTGAACTGGAGTACCTTGAAGTAAAAAATAAACTTGGTGCTCTGCTCTCCACCCTTAAAGAAATGGAAACACTTTAAAAGATGGCAAAAGAACTATTTGCTATCTTCGGAAACCCTGTCTCCCATTCCAAATCACCTCTTATGCACAATCTCTCTTTTCAAAGCTTGGATTATGATGCATGTTATACCCGTTATTTGTTAGAAGATGGAGAAAAGCTCAAAGAGACTTTTTTTAAGTTAGGGCTTAAAGGCATCAACATTACAGTACCGCATAAAGAACATGCTTACAATGCCTGTGATGTACTTGACCCATTTGCCAAAAAAGTGGGTGCAGTCAATACCATTGTTGAAAAAGAGGGAAAACTCTATGGATACAATACCGATGCACCAGGGTTTCTAAAAGCCATCTCTGAGTTTAAAGGGTCTAAAACCGTACTCTTCTTAGGTGCTGGAGGTACCGCTCAGTCTACAAGCAGCATCTTGCGTGATGCGGGATATGAAGTAACTATTCTGAACCGAAGTGAAGGAAGACTGGAACGCTATATTAAAGAGGGATTTCAAACCTACACCTTTGAGGATTTTATTCCACAGTCATATGACTTAGTCATCAATATGACATCTGCAGGTCTTGAAGATGACTCTCTCCCTGCTCCGGAAGAGATACTTGAGCGTGTGATTCCCCAGGCCAAAGCCTGTGTCGATGTGATCTATGGAAAAGAGACACCTTTTTTAAGACTGGTGAAGTCCTATGATAAACAAACCAAAGACGGGTCTGATATGCTACTCTATCAGGGGATCATTGCTTTTGAATATTTTACAGATCACCAATTCACTTTTGATGAGATCAAATATCATATGCAAAAAGCTTTCGTATTATGAAAAAGGTTTTAACGCTCTTTTATTGTCTTTCTGCTTCTGCTTTTCACTGCTTATCTGGTTCAGCTTACCCTAGATCACTCCCTACTACCCCCAGCTTACAAAACCTCGTGTAGGACTGAACCCGGATCTGCAACCGGAAGCACAAAAAACGGCCTGCTTTGTCGGCTTCCAAAAGTACAAAAAATATCATAAAGAGAACTACTCTGACGGATATGAACCACTCAGGCCACTTAGCAGCTATAAACTTCCAGCACCTTTTGCATTGGCTAAAAGAGATAAAAGAGTTTTGGGAGAAGAGGGCGGCAAAGAAAAACAGAACAGAAGGGAATGGATATATCCACGACCATATACACAAGCACGGTATTACCTGTATTAATTGTCATAATCAACATAAACTGACCAATACTGCCTAAAAACCTGAAGGCAAGGATGCCTGTGTTATGCATGTCATAAAGATAAAAGCCTGGATGACCTGTAGGATAATCACAAAGAGTGGGGAAAACTGGTATGGTGAAAACTCGAGCTCCACAGATAAGGGCTAAATAGCTATTTGACTTTAATTAACCTTTGGCTAGTATAATTAAATAAAAAGGAGTCCATATCATGATCAATATCCTTATGATAGAAGATGATCCGGAGTTTGCAGAACTTTTAAGTGAATATCTTTCACAATTTGATATTAAAATAACAAACTTTGAAGACCCTTACCTTGGACTGAGTGCCGGTGTAAAAAAATATGATCTGATGATACTGGATCTTACCCTGCCCGGTATGGATGGATTGGAAGTGTGTGAGGAAGTCGTACGAAAATATGACATCCCTGTGATCATTTCCTCTGCAAGAAGCGATATCAATGACAAAGTACAAAGCTTTGAACTGGGAGCATATGACTATCTTCCAAAACCTTATGATCCGAAAGAAATGTATGCACGTATCATGGCGATTCTAAACCGGGTCAATAAAACACAAGACAGCCAAAGCACACTGCCGAAAAGTGATTTTGAGATCAAAGGTGATACCATTTATTTTAAAGGCAAAGCACTTTCACTTACCCCTGCAGAATTTGAAGTACTCTCCTTGCTTGTAAAACATCAGGGCATCACCCAATCCCGGGAACAGATCATTAACACTTCAGCTACGATGAGTATTGATTCCCAAGGGAAAAGTCTTGATGTGATCATCTCCAAGATACGTACAAAGATCGGAGACAATAAACGGATACAGGCCGTACGTGGTATAGGATATAAACTTGTTTAAAGGTTTCAGCTCATTACGAAGCAAGATCAATCTTGTTTTTTCAATCACCCTGCTGCTTCTTGCTATTCTTTTCGTAGGATCAATCAAATATGACCATGCCAAATTTGAAGAACGCAATGAAGCACAGGAGAGAGCAATTTCACATTATCTTTATAACTATTATCTCAAAACAGGTAAGATAGACGAAGCATATCTTGAATCTCAGAATGTTTCTCTTATTAAAGACAAGGGACAGATCATACAGATAGAACGCTCTTTTAAAGAAAAAGGGAAATACAAACGTTATGCCGTCGATACCTATCATCTGCAACGTATCATCCTTATCAATAATGATCGATTTAAACTTTTTTTAGAGAACAAGAACAGACCTAAATACCCCATTAAACGTATTGCTTTTTTTTCTATAGTATTCCTTTTGATCATTTCACTCTATCTGTGGATAGTCAAAAGTCTTAAACCCCTCTCCGTACTTAAAAAGAAGATCAAAACATTTTCGGAAGGGAACCTAGACATACAATGCACCAGTGATAAAAATGATGAAATAGCGGAAGTTGCCAATGAGTTCGATCATGCTGTCACTATGATACGGGAACTTCTGCAGTCACGCCAGCTCTTCTTGCGTGCTATCATGCATGAACTTAAAACACCTATTGCAAAAGGCCGGCTCATGAGTGAAATGCTTCCCGATGAAAAGAACAAAGCACGTATGCACAGTATTTTTGAACGTTTGAACCTGCTCATTGATGAATTTGCCAAAATAGAAAAGATCACTTCCAAGAATTTCAAACTTAATATAAAACCTTATAAAATGAGTGATCTTCTCGAAGCAAGTATAGATATGTTGATGATAGAGAACCCTGCGCGGCTTATCACAGTAAAGATACAAAAAGACTATATCGTCAAAGCAGACTTTGAACTCTTTACCCTCGTCATCAAGAACATGCTCGATAATGCGATCAAGTATAGTACGAATAAGCATGTCACTGTGGTCATCAATGAAAATAAAATAGAGATCGCCAACAAAGCAAAAGCCCTGAAAGAACCTTTGGAAAACTACTTTAAACCATTCCATTCCTCAAAAAGCGGCTTAGGTTTGGGGATATATATTGTCAAAAGTATTTTGGATATTCATCATATGACACTGAAATATCGACATGAAAAGGGTGAAAATATCTTTATTGTAGAGTAGATCCTGATCCGCTGAATTCAATGATCAGAGGAAAGGAGCTATCTCTTTACTTGTCTGAATCCGTTATCGTATCAGAAAGCATGAATGCAAGTTCCAATGCCTGTGAAGCATTCAGTCTTGGATCACATTGTGTATGATAACGGCTTGCAAGTCCTTCATCCGTGATAGCACAGGATGTGCTGCCCGTACACTCTGTTACATCATTACCTGTCATTTCAAGATGTATGCCGGCCCCAACAGTACCCATCTCTTTATGAATAGCAAAGAACTGTTCCACTTCTGAGAGGATATTGTCAAAATCTCTTGTTTTAAAGCCTGTGGAACTTTTCTCTACATTTCCATGCATAGGATCACAGGACCAAACCACATTTTTTCCCTCATCTCTTACACGCTTAAGAAGCTTAGGGAAATATTCACCTATTTTTCCTGCACCCATACGAACGATCAGATTGAGCCTTCCTTCTTCATTGTCCGGGTTAAGGGCATCAATCAGTTTAATAAGCTCATCTTCTTCCATACTTGGCCCTACTTTGCAGCCAATAGGATTCTGTATTCCTCTGAAGTATTCAATATGAGCTTCCTTGAGATCTCTTGTTCTGTCCCCTATCCATAACATGTGCGCTGAACAGTCATACCATTCACCTGTTTCGGTATCTTTCCTTGTCAATGCTTCTTCATAATTCAAAAGCAGTGCTTCATGTGAAGTATAAAGCGTTGTCTGATGAAGTTGAGGCATTGTGTCACTGTTCAGTCCGCATGCTGCCATAAAATTCATAGCATGGTCTATCTTATCACTCAACTCATCATATCGTTTACCCAGAGGATTATCTTTAATAAAGTCAAGATTCCACTGGTGTACTTTGTTCAGATCAGCCAATCCGCCTCTTGAGAAGGCACGCAAGAGGTTCAATGTTGCTGCCGATTGGTTATATGCTTTGATCATGTTGGCAGGATTGGGTACTCTGGCCTCCTCTGTAAATTCAATACCGTTGATAATATCACCGCGGTAACTGGGAAGCTTTACACCATTCACTTCTTCAAAATCCGAAGATCTCGGCTTGGCGAACTGTCCTGCTATACGCCCTACTTTAACCACTGGCTTACCGGTTGAATACATCAATACCATATTCATTTGGAGCATCAGTTTAAAAAGGTTCTTTATGCTTTGCGCATTAAAGTCGGAAAAGCTTTCTGCACAGTCTCCTCCTTGAAGTAAAAATGCTTCACCGCGTCCGGCTTTGGCTAATTTTTCTTTAAGCCTTCTTGCCTCACCGGCAAAAATAAGTGGGGGATAGGAACTCAATTCTTCTTCTACTTTTTTAAGCTGCTCTTCATCTTGATATGTTGGTTGCTGTTTTATAGGAAAATTTCTCCAGCTCTCTGGTGTCCAACTCATAAGTTATCCTTCTCTAGGGGCTATTTCTGATCACCCGAAATTAATTGGATGATTATAGCTTAAAAAATATGAAAAATGACTATGATTTAAAAAAAAGCTCAATTTTATAGATAATTTTTATCTTTTAATAAGAAATAACTTATTCACCCCCGTGAATAGGAGGTGAATAACTCTTATTAAATAATATAAAAAAGGAGTGAATAACTCTGATTTATTCATGTGACAATATTGTATTATTCACATTATTTTTTTGCTATGAATGTTACAAAATTCGCCCACTGAAAAACGGTATCTACTTGTTTGAATCCTGCATCTTTACACATCTGCATGTTCTCTTCTATCGTGAATGGGATCAATACATTTTCCAATGCTTCTCTTTTTTGTGCAATCTCATATTCAGTATAACCCTGCTCTTTTTTATACTCATAATAGATATCTATGAGTTCTTTATCCAGTTTTTTATCATTGAAAACTACTTTTTCGGAAAAAATGAATACCCCCTTATCCTTCAACCCGGTATAAAGTCTTTTCATAAGCTCCATACGCTGCATAGGACGGATGAACTGCAGGGTATAGTTCGCTACGATCACATCTTCATCTTTGTACTCATAGGTCAGCATATCCGCAAGTTCCAATTCAATATCGGCACCAAATGCCTGACACTTCTGTAAAGCTCTGTTCAGCATAGCCTGAGAATTATCTAAACCTTTAAGTTGCATTTTTGTATGCATTTTACTATGCAGGTCCAGTAAGAACTTTGCCGTAGAAGAGCCAAGATCCAGCACTTTTCTCCCCTCTTCCTGCTCTGCCAGGATCAGTGCTATGACCAATTTCCGTACCTCATCATAAAAAGGTACTGAACGGCTCAGCATATCGTCAAATACAGAAGCCACTGCTTCGTCAAATTCAAATTTCTTCTCTATTTTTTTAGCAAATACTTTATCTTCTTTCACAGCTCAGTCCTTATATCAAATTCCCGTCATTCGACAGAAGCCCTGCATGGCTACACTTCGTTCCGACCATTCCGGTTCCAAAGCTGCAGACTACAAGCAGTTGTTGCCTGCTGACGCTTTTCACATCAAATTCAAATTTCTTCTCTATTTTTTTAGCAAATACTTTATCTTCTTTCACAGCTCAGTCCTTATATCAAATTCCCGTCATTCGACAGAAGCCCTGCATGGCTACACTTCGTTCCGACCATTCCGGTTCCAAAGCTGCAGACTACAAGCAGTTGTTGCCTGCTAACGCTTTTCACATCAAATTCAAATTTCTTTTCTATTTTTTTGGTGAATACTTTATCTCTCATTATGCTTTCTTTATGTTTTATTTATATAATTATATTAGAAGTCTATTCCAATCAGTTGAAGAAGTAAATCTTAACAATTTTTCACATATATAATAATTTCATGGAAGATCAAAGTTTTTTATATTAGAATATAAGAATGGAACAACTCACTGTACTTATCGTAGATGATGATAAAATCACTACTTCTATACTGAATCACATGTTAACCCCATATGCAGACACTATACTTACGGCATCTGACGGCCTGGAAGGATTTGACCTTTATCAACAATATCGTCCGGATATCATCCTTTCAGATATTAATATGCCCCGTTTGAATGGGCTGGAAATGGTTGAACAGATAAGAAAAACAGATGAAGATGTAAAAATAGCCATCTTTACCAACTTTGAAAAAAGAGATATTCTTCTCAAAGCGATCCACCTTGGTGTCAACCAATTCTTCTCAAAACCTTTTGACAGTAAAAGTTTTACAAAGATCATACAGCATCTTTGCAATGAAGTACTTGAAAAACGACATATCAACCATGAAGTCCAAAGACAGCAGAATATACTTCATGCCATCAATGAAATGGCTCATAATTTTTTACAGAAATCTGATTGGAGGGAAGCACTCCGGCAGGAGATGATGAATCTTAAGCAGGCTTCCGAAATGTCATCGATCTTTATATATCAGAATGAAAATGAACAGCATACAAATGATCTTCTGGCACATGAGCTTTTATATATCAATGATAATTCTGAAGCAAAAAGTAAAAAACGTATCCATTACCGCAAGCATTGTCTTATGCGCTGGAAAAATAAATTGGAGAAAAATCTGCCTGTAAACGGAAGCAGAGATGATTATGATAAATCAAAAAAGAAACTTTTGGATCTTTTCAAGATCAATTCCCTCCTTATATTACCTATATTCGTACAAAAAAAATGGTGGGGTTTTCTCGGTATTGGAGATGAACACAACCAGATACTGAAAACAACCCATGTTGAAATGCTCAGTACGGCAGCCTCCATCATTGGATCTGCTATCAACAATACATACAATCTTCAGTCGCTTGAAATGTCTTCTGCCGTATTTGAACATACGATGGATGGTGTTCTGATCACAGATGCCCATAATAATATCATACATGTCAATGATGCCTTTCTCAATATCACGGGATATCCTCCGGAATCTGTTATAGGAAAAAACCCAAAGATCCTGAAATCCGGAAAACATACGAAACATTTTTATCAAAAGATATGGGATAAATTAACTACGGATGGCTACTGGCAGGGAGAGATCACAAATCGTAAGAAGAACGGGGAGATCTATATTGAATGGTTAAGCATCAATACTATCAAAAATTCCCAGGGTCAAATAGAAAATTTCATAGGTATCTTTTCAGATGTCACACATCAGAGACAGGATGCCCATGACCATGCTTACCTGGCAACACATGATCCTCTTACAGGTCTTTCCAATAGACTTTTATTAAATGATAGATTAGCACATGCCATCGATCATGCAGAAAGGTTCAACAAATGTATCAGTCTCATATTTTGTGACTTGGATAATTTTAAACCGATCAATGACACCTATGGGCATACAAGTGGAGATGAGATCCTTAAGAAAGTAGGAAGTTATCTCAAAGAGATCTTAAGAAAAGAAGATACCATCTGTCGTTTCGGTGGAGATGAATTTGTCATACTTGTTGAAGACTTGAACAGTTTTGACTACCTTGACAATATTTTACGGAGGATCAATAATCTCTGCAATACACCCTGTATCATAAATGACAATATCATCACTATAGGTATGAGTATCGGTGCTTCTATCTATCCTGATGACGGGAATACTCCGGAAGAGCTGATACAGGCTGCAGATACTGCCATGTACAAAGCAAAGAATCATGGAAAGAACCGTATAGAGTATTCTCAACCCGACATTAATGTATACTGTCTGAAAAAGCAGAGTATCAATTATCTGCATAATGATTTTGTGATTTGATCTACTTTATTCCAGTATCTTTTTAGCTCTCTCTATATCGTCTTGAATCTGTTTTTTTAGATCATCCAGACTTTCAAATTTTTGATTTACACGTATAAAATCCATAAATTTCAGTTCAACTTTCCCTTCCACTTTGCCTATCTCTTTATCCAATACATATGTCTCTACAGCATAGGAACCGTCAGTACTTACACGATGTCCAAAAAAGCTTACAGAATCCAGCCATTCATCTTCTATCTTTGTTCGTGTTGCATAAACACCTTCTAAAGGAAGTTGATAATGATCGACATCAAGATTAAGTGTAGGGACCAGTTCTTTTCTGCCAAGTCCCTGGCCTTTAACCACTTCTCCGTCTATAACATATTCTCTGCCCAAAAGGGTATTCGCCATCTTTATATTTCCCTCTCTAAGATAGGCTTTGATCGTACGGGAATGTATAGGAACCCCTTCTATACTTACCTCTTTAACAATACAGACCTCTCCGCTAAAAAGTTCATCCAAGTGCTCTGCATTACCTGCTTTTTCCCTACCGAAAGCAAAATCATACCCTACAACAATCTTCTTTAACTGAGGAAAATCTTCTTTTAATTGATTGACAAATTCCTCAGGGGTCAGGGACTTGATCTTCTCAAAATGATAAAAACAGCATAATTTGGATGTATAAAAGGAACGTTTGTATCCGGGGGTTAAATATCCGCTGTTCCGTTCTATAATAACAATGGCATCTACCTGTCCTATGAGTGTCTGATGGGCAATATGCATGCCGTCAAAAGAACCTATGGCAATGGATTTTATGTTATTATTTAATTTCAATCGTTTCTCCGTAGGGTGCGTTTGCCAACGCACCTTGATATAAGCCTTTCTGCGAACCTTTTATTTTATTCAAATTTTATCACATGGTGCGTTAGTACCCCAAGGGCATTTCCTTTGGGCACCACGCACCCTACACTTTAACAAAATGATACAGATATTCCCGGTTACCCTCTTTACCTGCCACTTTTGAGAGTGCCTGATGTTTAAGTTCCCAGCCTAAGCTCAATGCTTCTGCTTCAAATGCTTCTTTCCTTCTGGCTATGGCATCTGCATCCTGCACTACACCTTTGCTGTCCCGCTTCACATCTTTGCCCACTTCAAACTGAGGCTTGTAAAGGATTACGATATCTGTTCCACTTTTACTAAGTCTGTCTATATCATCTGTTATCTGCATTATAGAAATAAAGGAGACATCGCAAGTCACCAGATCAAAAGCCTCATCACTCTTAAAGTCACGGATGTCTGTCTCTTCGTGCAAAGAGAGTCGTTTTTCATTACGCAGAGAAATATGAAGCTGGTCTCTTCCTACATCTACACAGTCAAGTGATGCCACACCATGTTCAAGCACTATCTGAGCAAATCCCCCTGTACTTGAACCAATGTCCAACGCCTTTTTACCCTTGAAATCCATAGCATACTCAGCCAGAAAATTTTCCAATTTCCGTGCAGCACGACTCACATAAAACTTCTCATCAGCCACTTCCACTACAGAATTCTCATCTATCTTCGCAGAGGCTTTAGGCTTCCTGCCATCTACTATCACATGCCCGGCTTTTATGGCATCTAACGCACGATTACGGCTCTCAAAGTAACCCTCTTCTACCAGGTATTTATCTAATCTCATTTAGTTTCTTTCTAAAACATCACGAATATTTGCAGGTGCAATATATCCTTTTGTTTGTCCATTTTTAATTGTAACCAAGATACCATAATCTACTAATTCATTAAGATATTTTCTAGCTGTATTTGCTGTTTTATCATAATCTACCATAATTTCTCTACTTGTAAAAATTCTACCTGGATTTTTAATTGCTTTTTTAACAATATCTTTTTGAATAAAGTTTAATAATTTACCCAACTTTGATACACTTAGCAATTGTGATACTTCTTCAAATTCTCTACTTTTTTCTTGAAGATAATTCAATAGTTCATCAATAGCACGGATAATAATTTCTATCTGATAAAAAATAAAATAAGTCAAATCATTATCATCTATTTCACTGTATAGAAAAGATTTACCATATTTTGCTGGTGCTTCTTTAAGTAATTTACTAATAGATACATATTCAAAATAATCAAATCCATTCTTTAACATAAACCAATAAAAAATAGCTCTTGCAGTACGCCCATTACCATCAGAAAAAGGATGTTCATAACCTATCATAAAATGTAAAATAATTGCTTTAACGATTGGATGAATAAAAATTGTTCCATTTTCACCCAAATGTTCCTTATTAGCAAATTCACAAATACCCTTAAGTCTTATTTCGATTTCAGTAAAACAAGGTGGTTCATGTACAACTTCCTCATAACTATCTTTAATTACAATTTCATTATTCTCTCTAAATTTACCTGGAATATTTCCATTATTACTATTGCCTCTTGTTGCAATTTTATGGTATTCAAGTATCATATCTATCGTTAAATCTTCTTCTTTTGTTCTTTTTACTTCTTGCATTAATAGATAATTATTCACAATCATCTCTTCGTCTTCATTTCTAGGTTTTCTACCTGTTGATAACATTTCTTTGGCAACTCTTCTTGTTGTTGATGCCCCTTCTAACTGAGAACTACTAATAGCTTCTTCCATCAATAGTGATGAAATCAAATAGTTTCTTTTAATTGAATTATGTGGAACAATACCTTGTGCAGATAACTTTGAAATTTTATGTAGTTTTGCTTGTAAACTATCAGGCATACAAAATGAAAACATTTTATTATTTTTATCTTCATACTCAATAAATTTCATTTTAGTAAATCGTGACCATTTAGTTGCCCACCAAGCAATTTTTGCATCATCATCTTTATCTATTCGATATTTGAACTTATCCCAGTATAAATATCTTCCTTGACTATCAACCTCTTTGTATTTTGTCAAATAATCATAATTTTCTTGAAAATCATATAATGAATGAGAAAATTCAAATGGTGCTTTTTCTATAGAACTATTTGCCATTTATTCTCCTTTAACGCAATTTTATATTTTTGCGCTATTATAATACAAAATTAAAATATTGTCAAAGAAACAATAGTTTTCCTTAATGTTAGCTCTTAAATCATCCTCCTCATCTCATCTTCAGTCAAAGTACTCACACTTAAACTTTCAGCCTTAGTTAGCTTAGACCCGGCATCCTCTCCATACACCACAAAATCCGTCTTCTTACTTACAGAGCCACTTACTTTAGCCCCAAGCTTCTCAAGCATCTCTTTAATGACCCCGCGGCTGACACTCATTGTACCGGTAAGCACTACCGTTTTGCCTTTAAAGGGATTATCTCGAGCTTCTACTTTCTGTTCTACCGTCGGCTGCACTACCTCAAAAAGCTTTAAGACAAGCTCACGGTTGACTCTCATGAACTCCAAAAGTGAATTTGCCATCTCTTCACCTATACCGTCTATAGCGACTACCTCTTCGAATTTGGCATCCACAATACCCAGTCCGAACTCAAGAGCCAAAGCTTTGCTCGCCACCTCCCCTATGTGTTCTATACCCATAGCATTAATGAGTCTATGCAGAGGTGCTCCTTTGGTATCTGAGATAGCCTTAAGAAGATTGTTGATACGTTTTTCTTTAAATCCTTCCAGACAGGCCAGATCTTCGGCTTCCAGTCTGTAAAGATCCAATACATTGTCTATGATATGTTCTTTCACCAGCAATTCAACGATCCTGGAGCCAAGTCCATCAATATTCATACACCCTTTTTTGGCAAAATGTATGATAGAGTTGATCACTCTGTCCGGGCATTTAAGATTTTGACATTTGATAAGTGCACCCTCATCCAGCAATTCACTTCCGCATGTCGGACACTTTACCGGCCGTTCTATAGGCTGTTCATCCCCTGTACGTCTGTCTGTAAGCACTTTAATGATCTTTGGTATCACATCTCCGCTTCGTATAATGATGACACTGTCTCCTATACGGATATCTTTTCGCTCTATCTCATCAAAATTATGCAGGGTTGCACGGCTGACCATTGCCCCTTCTATATTCACCGGTTCTATTTCTGCTACAGGGGTAATGACCCCTGTACGTCCTACCTGCAGAGTAATAGCTTCTATTTTCGTGACTTTCTCTATGGCCGGGAACTTGTAGGCACACATCCATTTGGGAAATTTTACGGTGTATCCAAGTTCTTCTTCTTTGCTGATGTCATCTACTTTAATGACCATCCCATCCATCATCATAGGGATCTCATCCCGCTTTGAGATAAGGAACCTGTAAAAAGCTTCTATCTCCTCTATCGTATTGCACTCTTGTGAGTATGGAGGTTTTAAAAAGCCCTGATCATAGATAAAGTTTATTTTTTCAGAAAGTCTGTTCTGTTGCAAACTGTTCTCTCCTATACCCCAGGGATAAAATACCAGTCTTCTCTTTGCTGTGACAGAGGAATCCAACTGTCTCAAACTTCCGGCTGCTGCATTTCTGGGGTTGGCAAAAGGCTGTTCTCCCTCATCCAGACGCTCTTTATTTATGGCTTCAAAATCGTCTTTACGAATGACCACTTCACCGCGTATCTCTATGAGTCCTTTATAGTCTATGACAAGCGGAACAGAACGGATCGTTTTTACATTATCCGTTACTTCTTCACCTACGACACCGTCTCCGCGTGTAATAGCACGAACAAGCCTCCCGTTTTCATAAAGAAGATTCATACTTGCACCATCAAACTTTGGCTCGCAAAAATACTCACACTTCCCTACGTTTTTCTCTACTCTGTTCAACCATCCCCGTACTTCCTCTGTACTGAACACATCTTCCATACTCCACATACGTTTTATATGCTTCGCTTTGGAAAATTCATCACGTACTACACCACCTACACGTTTGGTAGGTGAATCTTCTGCTACTTCATCAGGGTGAGCAGTTTCATAGTCAAGCACTTCATGATAGAGTTTGTCATACTCTTCATCTGCAGCGACAGGGTTGTCTTCAACATAATAAGCATGTGCCCATTTTTTAAGGATTTGTACTTTTTCCAGATATTGTTCATTTGTCATTTTTTATAATTTACTTTCACTTTTTTTCCATAAAATTTCGGCTCTGTATGTAAAATATACACATCTAAAAAAGCCTTGGCTCTAGCCAAATATTCTCTTGCTTTCATCCTATACGCAGCTGCTGTACCCGGGATGTCTTTCGCCACAAAACCTATGGCTTTTTGTCCTTTGGCTTTTGCAATGAACAACGCTCTTTCAAGGTGAAATTTCTGAGAGATGATTATATAGTCTTTTAAATCAAAAATCGCTTCAGCTCTCACCACAGAATCAAGCGTTCTAAACCCTGCATAGTCTTTAGTAATATATTTGGCTGGAACACCTGCTTTTACCAGATCTTTATACATCGTTGTAGTTTCATCATAGTATTTTGTGCCATTATCACCGGAAACAACGATGGCTTTCACTTTTCCTGCTTTCCAAAGCGCCACAGCAGCACGGATACGGTATATATAAAAATAGTTTTGCTTTCCTTTTGCAATATATTTGCTTGTACCCAAAAGAAGCGCTGTATTTTTTGGAGGAATTTGTCTGATATCCGTATAGAGAAGAGATGCAGCTTGTTCTGAAATATACATATCAATAGAGATCAATCCTACGGCAGCAAAAAGCAGACACACATATATCCATTTTATATAATGCATATTTACCTTACGCTAAAGCTTTCAACACAGCCAAAGCCTGTACATGTTCTTTCACATCATGGCATCTTACAATACTTGCCCCGTTTTCCACTGCTTTCAGATGAATAGCCAAAGTTCCAGGTAAGCGTTCTTCTGTTGGGGTAGAGATGATCTTGTCTATCATAGACTTTCTACTCGCTCCCACAAGTATTTCGCAGCCAAAGACATTGAAATGTGCCATGTTTTTAATAAGTGTAAGATTATGCTCTAAGGTTTTACCAAAGCCTATACCTACATCCAAAATGATGTTTTCTCTTGAGAGTCCCAGAGTTTCACATTTTTCTATACGCTCTTCAAAGAACTCACTCACTTCAACCATCACATCATCATACGTAGGGTTTTTCTGCATGGTCTGTGGAGTACCCTGCATGTGCATGATGCAAAGTTTGGCATCATACCTGACAGCTAATTCGATGATAGCGTCTTCCTTTGCACCTGTAATATCGTTAATAAGGGTAAATCCGCTTCTTAGCGCATACTCTACGACCAAAGGCGTATAACTGTCTATACTAAAGGTAGCTTTTTCATAAAGTTTTTGCTCTTTGATAATGTCACAGACACTCTTCATACGGTCTAACTCTTCCGCTTCACTGACTACATCCGCACCTGGACGGGAAGAGACTGCACCGATGTCAATGATGTGTGCACCATCGTTTATCATCTTTTCTATTTGGACTATGGCATCCTCTGCTACAAACCTGCTGCCTTCAAAAAAGCTATCGTCGTTGGCATTGAGGACACCCATGATCTGCGTGGAGTATGTTTTTACAGAAAGAAACTTCTTAAGTTCAGCAGCAACGGTTTTCAGTCCAAAAGGTTGGGCTAACTCTTTTCGAGAGAGTAATTCCATATGTTTTTTAGTCCCTATAAGGATACAATCATACATAGGTTTTTCGCACAAAATCACTCCACCGGGAACAGCAAGCTCTGCACCGATACTAAGAGCATCTTGCTTAAGTATGTTTGCAGCAGGTGTTTTAAGGTCCTTGATGAAGAAGTAAAGTAACTCCATCTTCTTCGCCATGATACCCACACCGCCACTCTCTACACCCAGTGCTTTAAGCGCTTCTTTTTTATCTGTGATGTTTCCAAGTTTATAGATATGCATATCAACCCTTGTAGGGTGCGCTTGCTAACGCACCTTTGAGATGTTAGCCCTTACGGCGAAAGTTATATTTTATACAATATTTTATTACATGGTGCGTTAAAAACGCACCCTACAATTATTTTATCGTTTTTTTCTTGCCAAAAGTTTCAAAAGCAAAGTATTCAACACGAAAGCAGGAGGGGACCCCATATCAAGTGCCACAAATGCATTAGAAAAAAGTGTAAGTGTCTTTTCATCCAAGTCGTAATTTCCTGAATTCATAGCCTCTTTACTTATGCGTTCTACAAGTAGTTTCATCACTTTTGCATCGGTACGTTTATGTGTCTGAATAAATTCATAGACGCCAGAAAGTGAGAGATGCGCTATATCCAGACCCAACGCTTCTTCTTCTTTTTCTTCAGAAAAAACTCTAATAGGCAAACGTGAGCGGATAGTATCAAGAATGGTTGCTTTACTTTGTGCAAGGATAATAAACTCTTTATTTTTAGGCGGTTCTTCTATGACTTTAAGCAGTTTATTCTGTACGACCGGAGAAAATGTTTTTGCCGCAAGGATGATCACTGTGGTCTCTTCACTTGCCATATAGGCTTTTTCTATGGCAAGCTTGGCATCTTCGACCAGAAAAGTATCTTCTTTGATGATTTTAACAAAACGTTCATTTTGCTGCAATGCTTCAAGTTTGGAAATCGTATCATCTATATTTGCGGTGATAATAACTTGGCTGGTTAATTTCATGATTCCAGGTCTAGATCACCAAAAAGTGCTTCTGAGATGGTCATATCAAAAAGTTTATAGAGTTGCAGAAGCTTAAGATCCAAAAGAGGATCCGAACTACGCAATGCAAAACTGTTCTGTACCTCTTCATCCAGTACCCATAAAAAGTTATCATGATTCCTGTAAGCCAGTTTGGTATAGGGATGATCACCTCTGCCGATATACCAGATATAATATCCGTTCGGATAAGAGATATCCAACATATCTTCAAGAAGCTGTATATCCTGTGCCGCATGAATATTCTGTAAATTCGGAAAACATTCTGCAAGTTGATAAAAAGGCAAAAGCGGTCTGTTCTTGCGCAGATCGTTGATACCGTTTAAAATATAGGTACCAAACCATTTATGTGATTCATCTGTGATCACAAGTACTGTCTTGCCTTCTACAACCTGGGAAACAGCACTTTTAACTAAAGGTGCCCACTCATAACGGTACTCTTCCATCCATGAGAAGCATGATTCTTCCTCCCGTATAGTATCGAGTGTCCATTTTAAGAGCTTCTGCATAATACTTCTTATTTATCCAATTCGTATGCTTCATGAAGTGTACGGATAGCAAGCTCTCCATATTTTTCATCGATCACCATAGAAACTTTGATTTCGGATGTTGAGATCATTTGAATATTGATATTATTTTCAGCCAATACAGTAAATGCTGTTGCTGCCACACCGGAATGTGATTTCATCCCTACGCCTACGACAGAAACCTTACAGACATGTTCATCAAAATCCATACTTTCAATATCATGATCGAAACTTTCCATCAGTTTTTTTGCATTTTCATGTTCACTCTGAGGTACAGTGAATCCAAGATTCGTCAAACCATCCGTACCTACATTCTGGATGATCATATCTACGTTGATATTTACATCTGCCAGCTTTGTAAAGATCTCTGCTGCGATCCCCGGTCTGTCTGCAACGCCTCTGAGAGTTACTCTTGCCTGGTTCTTGTCAAGGACAACACCACTTACTAAAACTGCTTCCATATTATTGCTCTCCTTTGTTATCAATGTACCTTCATTGTCACTAAAACTGCTTTTTGCATAAAGTTTTACATTCAATTTCTTTGCCAACTCTACCGAACGGTTCTGCAATACTTTCGCTCCCAGAGAAGAGAGTTCAAGCATCTCATCATAAGAGATTGTATCCAATTTCTTTGCATTCGGCTCTATACGAGGGTCTGTTGTATAGATACCGTCTACATCCGAATATATCTCACACTGGTCTGCATGCAAGGCTCCTGCCAATGCTACAGCTGAAAGATCTGAACCCCCGCGTCCGAGTGTTGTCACTGAGCCATTTTTATTGATGCCCTGAAAACCGGCAACGATCACGATCTTGCCCTCTTTAATGGCATTTTGCATCGCTGTAGGATCTATGGACTCGATACGTGCATAGGTATGTGTATCATCTGTGATGATCCCTGCCTGACGTCCCGTCATTGCAACAGCATCAAAGCCTTTAGCCTGTAATGCAATAGAAAGCAGTGCTGCAGTCACTCTTTCACCCGAACTCAAAAGCATATCCATCTCTTTTTTTGCAGGATTCGAAGAGAAATGATTTGCATACTCTATAAGCTTATTCGTCTCACCGCTCATTGCAGAAACCACAACTACGATATCATGTCCTTCTTCTCTTGCCTTACTTACACGGTTAGCCACATTTTCAATGCGGTCCAAACCACCTACACTGGTACCACCATACTTCTGTACGATCAACATTTTAAATAAAACCCTTTCATCTATAATAATACGTAGGAACAAAGCCCAAACCAATAAAAATCATACTGATACTTACCTGTATCACAAAATATATTCTGTCCATTGAGCCTCTGACTCATACGGATAAAGCCGTATTTCAGAGCAGACCCTCTTGTATAAAATAATCAATCACCCTGCGATACACTCTCCGTTTAAAATAAGTTACCTTTTTAAACAGGTCTTCATACGCTACAAACTCATACTCTTTAAATTCTGGAATATCATATGCCTGAAGATCGATCTGTGCTTCCTCTTTCAGACGTACCAAAAAATACTTTTGGGTCTGCCCGTCAAAAGGATACACTTTTCCTCTTGCTACTTTAGGAAAATCATACGTGATCCATTCCGGGAACTCTCCCAAAACTTCCACATCATTACAACCTATTTCTTCTAACAATTCCCTATACAGTGCATCTTGAGGAGTTTCTCCTTCATCGATACCCCCCTGGGGAAACTGCCATGCATTTCTGATATCATTCCGGTGTGCCACAAAGAACTCACACTTATCAGGATATTTGGAAGAGAGTATCACTGCAGCAACATTTGGGCGGTAACGCTTTTTGTTTTGCATACTTTACTCATTTCACTAACAATTACGACATTATAATATTTTTAGATATTCAGTTCATGCCGCAATATATATTTTTTCTGGTAAAATTCTATCTAAAATGCGGTTATAACCATTTGAAAGAAAGAAAATTTGCTACTCTATATTCATATCCCCTACTGTGATTCAAAATGTCACTACTGCAGTTTTAACTCTTATGTCGATAAATTTGATACACGTTCTGATTACATGAAAGCACTTTACAAACAACTCTCTTTTGAACTTAAACGTTTTCAAACAAAAGAAAAACAGATCGAGACACTTTTTATAGGCGGGGGAACTCCCTCTACCGTTGCACCAGAACTCTATACCCCTGTTTTTGAACTCTTGAAACCCTATTTGCAGGACCATGCAGAGATCACTACTGAAGCCAATCCGAACTCTGCTACAAAAGCATGGTTAGGCGGAATGAAAGATCTCGGCGTAAACCGTGTAAGTTTCGGGGTACAGAGTTTTAATACTGACAAACTTAAAGCACTCAACCGTGCACATACTCCGGAACAGGCTAAAAAAGCCATAATAGATGCACAGGATCTCGGATTTGAACATCTGTCGCTTGACCTTATCTATAACTACAAAGGTGATACAAAAGCACTGCTTTTAAATGATATAAAACAGGCTTTTGAACTCCCTATAGACCATATTTCTGCCTATGAACTCACGATAGAGGATGGTACCCGATTCTCTTCTACCCCTGATGTATGCCAGGAAAATGAAGATCTTGCCTTTTTTGTAGCTGATGAAATAAAGAAAAAAGGATTTAACCACTACGAAATCTCTAATTTCGGTACTTACCAAAGCAAACATAACAAAGGGTACTGGGAACTGAAAGATTATATAGGTGCCGGTGCCGGTGCCGTAGGCTTTTTGAAAGAGAGCAGATTTTATTCTCAGACAGATATTGAATCCTATCTCTCAGATCCTCTGAAGATTAAAAAAGAACAACTCAGTAAAAATGAATTGCTTACAGAAAAGATATTTTTAGGCTTACGCAGCAATACAGGTATCCAAAAATCTATTTTATCAGAAAAAATGACCAGAAAAATGCAAATACTGCTTGAAGAGAATAAACTTGAATGTGATGATACGCACTATTACAATCGCAATTTCTTTCTTAGTGATGCATTAGCACTCTACATTTTAGATTAATTTGTTAAAATACATCAATTTAAATTACAAGGCAGACTATGTTTGGCATCGGCTTTACCGAAATACTTCTTATTTCTATTATTGCAATACTCTTTTTAGGTCCGGATAAACTTCCTGAAGCGATGATACAGATCGCAAAATTCATCAAAGGGGTTAAAAAAACTGTGGGCGAAGCAAAAAGCTCACTTGAAGAAGAGATGAAAATCTCAGATCTTAAAGAAGAAGCACTCAATTATAAAAAACAGCTGGATAGTGCGACCAATGAACTCAAAAGTTTTAAAAATATAGATTTTGACGATCTTGAAGATATCACGTACGATAATGAAGTCTCTCCGAAAGAGAGCCCTTATGCAGAGACTAAACCGGTAACACAGGTCGAATCTAAAAGTGACACTGTAACATTCAAGAAAAAACCTAAAAAGGGAAAAGAGATACAGACAGATGACCATACAGAAGGAAAAAGTACAAAAACAGATAAAACAGAAGGTGATGCATAATGTTTGATGATCTACGACCTCACCTTGCCGAGTTACGAAAAAGACTGGGGCTTTCCGTACTTTCTGTTTTTATTGCATTTATCATTGCCTTTATTTTTCACAATGCTATCCTGACCTGGATCACACAGCCGCTTAACGATGCACTGACTGAAGTGGGACGTATTGTAGAGTCTCAGGACAAAGCTACATGGCACATGCAGAGTACTGAGAAGAACACTACTGTACAGGTTGCACAAAGTACCTCATCTATCGCTGCAGAAAAGCTGCAGAACCGTTTGGAAGAAGCCTCTGAACTCGCAGACAGCAAACTGGGTATTTTACTTAAAGAAGCAGCATCTGCTGCCAAAGAACTTAGCCAGACACTGCAGAAACTTGATACGAATGCAAGTCAAACCGCAGCAAAAAATAACACTTTTATCGGGCAGATCACAACACACCAGGTAGGTGGTGCATTTTTCGTAGCCCTTAAAGTCTCTTTCTTTGCAGGACTCTTGGGAGCCCTTCCTTTCATTCTTTATCAACTTTGGCTTTTTGTTGCCCCCGGACTTTACAGCAATGAAAAAAAGATGATCATACCTTTTGTGGTGGGTGGTTCAGTCATGTTCTTCATCGGTGTTATTTTTGCTTATTATATCGTTACACCGTTTGGATTCCAGTTCCTGATCACTTTTGGATCATTCCTCTATACGCCATTGATCAATATTGAAGATTATGTCGGATTCTTCACCAAGATCATGTTGGGCTTCGGACTTGCATTTGAACTTCCGGTCTTTGCCTATTTCCTGGCACTGCTTGGACTTGTTACAGACCGTACACTGATCGATTTCTTTAAATATGCCGTTGTCATTATCTTTGTACTTGCTGCACTCTTGACACCACCTGACATCCTCACTCAGCTGCTTATGGCAGCACCATTGGTCATCCTGTATGGTATCTCTATTCTTATTGTACGTATGGTGAACCCTGCCCCGAAAGAAGAAGAGGATGACAGTGAGGATGATGAAACAGAAAACAATGATAACGCCTGAACTGCTCACTGAAAATTACGACTATGAACTCCCTGAGGGGTTCATCGCTACTGCACCAGTCCACCCAAGAGACCATGCGAAACTCCTCGTCTATGACAGAAAAAGCGATACGATCACCCATACGACTTTTAAACATCTTCTGGAATTCATACCTGAAGCCTGTGATGTATTCCTTAATGACACCCGTGTGATCAAAGCACGTATCTTCGGAGAAAAAGAGAGTGGGGGAAAAGTGGAACTTCTTTTCAACAAACCACTGGATGCACATCATTACCTTGCCCTCATCCGAGGCAAAGTCAGAATAGGTACAAAACTCTTTTTTGAGGACACACTTGTCGCGACTGTAACGGCCCTTAATGAAGATGGTTCCAGAGTCGTTACCTTCACCTATAAAAACAAAGAGATACGTTTTGAGGACCTGGTACTCATCTTGGATAAAATCGGGCATATACCCCTGCCTCCCTATATGCAAAGAGAAGATAACAAAGAAGATGAAACGGATTACCAGACTCTTTTTGCCAAAAATGCAGGAGCTGTTGCCGCCCCTACAGCTTCTTTGCATTTTACTCCTGAACTTTTTTCCGCATTGGAACAGAGACATCAGACACATAGAATCACCCTCCATGTCGGTGCAGGTACATTTAAACCTGTAGAGGTCGAAGAGATACTGGATCACCCTATGCATTCGGAATACTTCCATATCTCTAAAGAAGCTGCCAATATCCTTGATAAGGACACACCGATACTGGCCATAGGAACAACAGTAACAAGAACATTGGAATATTATATAAGGACTGCTAAAACCGAAGGAGAGTGTGATCTCTTTTTAAACCCGCACAACCCGCCTAAAAGAGTCACCCATTTACTCACTAATTTCCATTTGCCCAAAAGTACACTTATTATGCTGGTAAGCGCTTTCATTGGAAGAGAAAAAACGTTACAATTATATAAAGAGGCTGTAGAAAAAAAGTACCGGTTCTTCTCTTACGGGGATGCAATGCTGATACTCTGAAGGAGCTGAAATGAAAACTGTCCTGTCCTTGCTTTTAGCCCTGTCCCTAAGCATGATCCTTTTTACAGGGTGTGCACAAAAAAAACCTTACCACTATCCGAACTACGATATTATCAAACCTGAAACCACATGTAAACCTAACCGAAAGAACATTCAGGAACTGCTGCTTTCCTACCTGGGAAAACCTTATGTCTGGGCGGAAGAAGGACCCAATGCCTTTGATTGTTCCGGGCTGACATACAATATCTATGGTTCCATGGGTATAGAAATACCACGTGTGGCAAGAGAACAGGCTAAAATGGGTAAGCGTATTGCATTTAACAATCTTGAATATGGTGATCTCATTTTCTTTGGATCAACCAATAAAAGAAGCAAACGTATCAACCATGTAGGTATCTATCTGGGTGACGGATGGTTTGCACATGCAAGCAGTAAAGACAGAAAAGTCACTATAAGTCATTTCGAAAAAGAGCCACGTTATCTGAAACGTATGAAACTCTGTAAGCGTTATCTCAGTATTGATGAACGGGCACGGTATATGACTTGTGATGCTCCCCTCAAAACCATGAAGATCACAAGCAGCAGCTATACGACACCCTGGGAGACGAGTATGGGTTTACCTAAAAAAGCTGTACCATGAATGTAGATAATCCTAAATACATTCATCTATTATTTCAAATACTAAAAATACAATATAGCGAGATACAACATGTTCTATTTTAAAAAAATTATCTACCTGTTTTCATCTATTTTTTTACTCTTCCTGCTTAATGCCTGTAAACCTTCAGCCTATCCGAAACATCCTGATTATAGTATTAAAAAACCCAAAGTAATCTATACTCCAAGCAGAAAAAGTTTGGATAAAATGGTTAAAAAACTACAGGGCAGTCCCTATGTCTGGGCAGAAGAAGGACCTAATAATTTTGATTGTTCCGGTTTTACCTATTACATGTACGGAAGTATGGGTATTAGCATTCCCCGTGTTGCAAGAGAACAGGCAAAAGTTGGTAAGCGTATCGATATTAAAGAGCTGGAATATGGAGATCTTATTTTCTTTGCTACCAGTAAAAACAACCATAAAAAAATCACACATGTAGGAATGTATTTGGGAGACGGATGGTTTACCCATGCAAGTACAGTAAAAAATGAAGTTGTGTATTCAAACCTTTTTACCTCATCCTACTATCAAAAAAGACTTCGTATCTGCCGCAGATATTTACCAACCACTACAACCAAAGTAGCTGTGGCAACCCCATGGAAAAACAAAGAAGCACTACCCAGACTTATAGAAAAATCAACTGCCATTTCCAAGAAAAAAGCTAAAATGACCACTTCACACAAAGCGATTGTCATTAAATCCCCGATGAAAGACATAGAACAGATGTCCTCTCAAGGCAACTTCTATGTACAGGTCGGATCTTTTTTAGGTAAACCAAACCGTGCCCTGCTGCATACCATCACACATAAAGGCTTTCACTATAAACTCATTCAGTTTCCAAGAGAAAGAAGATCCATATCTAAACTACTCATAGGGCCTTATATTACAAAAAGTGAAGCACGCAGTATCTTGGCCAAAGTCAGAGAACAGATACAAAAAGATGCTTTTATTGCAGAGATACGTTAAACATGAAACCCTCTCCTAATATGCTCTGCCCTTGCGGCTCTGGTCACAAATATAAAAAATGTTGTTCCAAGTATCATCAGGGGACTTTTGCACCCGATGCATTGTCCCTGATGAGATCACGCTATTGTGCTTATGCTGTAGGAGACAGCCGTTATATTATAAAGACCACACATCCGGATAATTCCGACTATACCGCCGATATAAAAAACTGGGAGGAATCTATTCTGAATTTCAGCAGGCAGACACACTTTCTGGGGTTGGAGATCATTGATTTTACAAAAGGGGAAGAAGAGGCGTTTGTGACTTTCATTGCACACCTCTCCTCAGGCGATCTAAAGGAAAAAAGCCGCTTTTTAAAACACAATGGCCAGTGGGTATATATGGATGGAGAGGTTGAGTTTCCATCATTGTAATGCAATATAACGCTTAATGGATTCATTAAGTTTATCGAGTTCATTTTGATATATATCTGTATAATTTCCAAGTAATTCCTGTTTATTGTAGAGCATGCATTGCGTGATCTCATTGATAGTCCGATGCATCTCTTTTGCTCCTATTGTCCCTGTTAATCCTTTCATATCCAAACACAGCATTTTAATCTGTTCATAACGGTGTTCCCTGACCAGTTTGGAAAAAAGCTCACTGCTTTGGCCATAGGCATCCATGAACTCTTTGAGTATCTCTATATAAAATGCCTGATTATGATTTGAATACCGGATACCTGCCTCAATATCCAATGCATCTATCTGTTTTACTATTTTATGATGTTGGACTTTACGCCCCTCATTCTTCATATCAATAACGAACATTTTAAATACAGAATAAAGCTTTCCTATATTCAACGGTTTGGTTAAAAATGCATTCATTCCGCTCTTGAATATCTTTTGTTTTTCACTCTCTAAAGCCAAAGCAGTGAATGCAACGATCGGTAGTGTGTCAAACCCATTTCCCAACCGTATTTTTTGTGTTGCCATATACCCGTCCATAACCGGCATATTGATATCCATCAATACAAGATCGAACTTCTCTTTCCCTCCTGTTACCATATCAACTGCTTCCTGACCATTATTGGCGATCTGTATCTGGATACCGGAAGGTTTCAATATATTGGTAAGCACCTTTTGATTAATAATATTATCTTCCACAATAAGCAGATACATTCCGTTAAAGTCACTGAAACTTTCCTGTATGATATGCGGTGTTTCTACAATAGAGGTCCGGTGTGTCAGAGCACCTTTAGATAGTATTTCTTCTGCATTCTCATTTGAGAGGTCTGATATCTTGATCGCATACATATCAACGATCAATTCAAAAATTCTTTCTTGGTTTAGCGGTTTTACCAAGGCTCTGTCTGCTATCGGATTCAATGGACTGTTCTCATTCTTATGCAGCAGAGAGTTCAATACGATCACTTTGATCTCTTTGTCTTTTTTGATCCTGTTCAGATAATCAACTGTTCTGATATTTAACAGACTTTCCTCCAAGATAATCATATCATATGGGACAAGGTTGTACATATTTTTAGTAAACTCTTCTTTGGCAACGACCTTTACATCGTGCTTAAAGTAAGAGAACATTTTTTTAATAGCCAATGCTGAATTGTAATTCTTGTCTACAATGAAGACTTTTTTCGCCGTTAAGATTTTTTCAGGCAATCTATAATTTCTTTTATCGGTTGCATCTATCATTTCAAACGGTAAAGAGAGTGTAAATGTAGTTCTTTTCCCCGGCATACTCTGTACAACCAGCTCTCCATTCATCATAGATATCAGTTCTTTGGCAACGAAAAGACCTAATCCTGTATATTCATTATTCTGTTCATCATAATAGGGAATAAAAAGTGTTTCAATCTCTTCAGGACTTAAGCCTACCCCGGTATCTGTAAGCTTGAACTGAAGTTCTATTTTCTTCTCCTGCTTGCTGAACATTGTGATCTCCAGCTTTACTTCCCCCTCAGAAAGCTGGTTCATCGTATATTCAAGCAGATTATTCAGTACTTTTTCCAGATTAAGAGGATCCCCTGCAAGATAACGTGGGATATTGTTATCAATATCGAAAATAAGTTCAACATTACTTCCTTTGAATGTAGAACACGTTGAACCGGCAACTTCATTCAGTACATTGTTTAAATTGAATTTTTCACTGATGATCTCTACTTTTTTGGATTTTAACCGTAAAAATTCAATCAATGCATTGGTCACATCTAAAAGCCTGTGTTCCTCTTTTACAACAGTTTCAGGCAGGTTTTTTTTTACGTTTTCCGGTATTTCTATGAATGTCTGTTCTACTATTTCATGGATATTCTCACTCATACTTGCAAGAAATAGATTCTGTGCCTGTTCCATCTCAAGTTGTTTATCAAACATTTTTTTATGCAGTTTTTGTATTTTCATCATCTGTTTTGAAGATAAATACAGAATAATGATCCCAATAATCCCCAACGTAAATAAAGCTACCCATATCCAAAATGTCTCAATTTCTTTTACATCTGTCAACATACCTGCATACAGGAATGAAACAAGACCTGCTAAAAATATCCATATCGTTTTTCTCATGATTAAACTCCTGCTCAATTTTACTATTTTAATATAAAAAATCCTTATAAACTTACATCTATAATACGAAATTTCTCTCTGCTGTCACATTCATTTCCAAAAAAATTTCAAAACTATTCCGGTTTTTTTACAGAAACCGAAAAATACCGGGAAACTGGATATAATGGCATTATGAAATTAGCCAGTATAGACGTAGGACTCAAACGTATCGGTGTAGCAATCTGCCTTGATGAAAGTACAGTGATCCCCCAAAATGCCATTCTCAGAAAAAACCGTAATCAGGCAGCCAGAGATGTACACTCTTTTTTAGACGAATGGGAAATAGACAAACTCATTGTAGGGCTTCCCAAGGACGGTGCAAGCTCAGAAGAGATGGAAAGACGCATCAAACATTTTGTCTCACTCCTGGAACTTGATATCGAAGTGGCCTACCAGGATGAACAAGGCTCCAGCTTTGAAGCAAAAGAACTGACAATGGGCAGTTTTAAGCATAAAAAAGACGGAAGACTGGACTCTATAGCTGCAAAGATCATTCTAGAGAGATATCTAAACGTTTAGATATCCCTCCACTCTGCTGCCTCTACCTATATACTGTAATGCAATCTTCAGGGTCTGTTATCTTTTTTCCCCTCCATGACCAATACAACAAAAGTAACCCAAAAAAGTCCCAACCCCAACCCTGCAATCACATCGCTCAGCCAATGTACCTCTAAATAAACACGTGAAGCTGCTATGATCAGAGGCCATGCGATAGAAGAAAAAAAAAGCAGAATACGCAATTCCCGGGAATATATTCTTTTGACAAGTATAAAATAGAGTGCAACTGCCATAGCTGTTGCCATAGTAGCATGACCGGAAGGAAATGCATACCCTGTAACATCCATCAGTTCCGAACTGGGCCGGATACGCTGAACGATCACTTTAACCATTGTAAATACAAAGGCTGCCCCACCGATTGACATAGTATAGAACAACAGATCCTTATACCATTTCAGATAGGCTAAAACCACCATAACTACCAGTGAAAAAAGAAGGATACCCATACCGCCATTCAAGTTGGTAATAAATATCATCACTTCATTTAACAGCGGTGTTCTTACCACATTGATATGGATACTGATCCATTGGTCCACAGTAATAATGAACTCTTTGTCCATCACATCTTCCGCCATTTTAGCAAAAAGATAAAGACCTAATATATTGAACATAATAAGTAAAGGATGCTTTTTGATAAACCGGATCACTCTATTTTTCATGTCCGAACCTTGTAAGTACAAAAACAATGAACAGCAGTACTGTTCCTCCCAGAGAGAATTCCAAAGCAATTTTCATACCGAAAGATTCCCAGATCAATCCGGAAATATAGGCACCTGCCGCACCAAAAAGCGCCACACCGGCATAAAAAATGCCGTATACCGATCCTCTGTTATCTGCTTTCTGGGCGATAAAAGCACGATTTGCATTGAGAGAGGCAACTGTAAAAAGGCCTAAAAAGGCATATGCAAACCAGGTATAGAGTGGACTTTTCATATATAAAAGTGCCTGCGCCGTCACTGCACAGAAGTATGCAAATACCATAATACGTTTCACTCCGATCTTATCGGTCAGGGATCCCAGAAGATAACTTGTCAATGTCTGCATTCCAGCAGAGACCATAAAAAGCAGCGGTATCAATGCTGTTGCAATACCTACTCCTTTTGCCTGCATTGTAAAGAAAGCATCATTAAAAAGGAAAAGTATGAAAAGAAAATAGAAAAAAAGTGATCTGACCACCTTTTTATCTCGTGCCGTCAAGGCAAATGAAGTATTTGGAGAATATTTCGGACGGGGAATATCATATACAAAAAAAGCCGCAATCATCAAACCGATGATCCCTGGGATCAGAGTTGCATAAAAGATATTTCTCATCACTGTTTCACTCTGGCCAAAAATCCACAATAGGCCAAAAAGGATCAGCGTACCACTCAATTCCCCTGCAATATCCAATGTTTTATGAAATCCGAAAGTCTTGCCTGATTCATTTTCCTTACTGTATCGGGCTATCATAAGATCCTTGGGAGCTGACCGCAATCCTTTACCGAGACGTTCTGCAGCTTTCAGAGCAGCAACACTTTCATACCCCTGTGTAAAACCTATCAAAGGCTTGCTCAGTGCAGAAAAAGCATATCCGCCCACCACCATCGGTTTGACCAAGCCGTAATGATCGGCAATATAACCGGAGAACAGACGCAAAGCATAAGAGACAAAGGTAGCGATCGCTACAATGATTCCCAGTTTATCCATTCCCTCATGCAGTACTATGACAATAAAAAGGGGAAGGATCGGGTTGATCATGGCCGATGCCATATCGGTAAAAAAACTTACCCACCCCAACATTAGCACATTTTTATCTATACTTTTCATATTTTATTATAACACACCTCATAATTTAAGTTGTGTTTTTACCGCCATACGGCCGGTTTCTATACTCAGGTAAGCTTTATGAAAATCATATGTTCCGCATACCTCAGCAGGGATATCTATCATCACATCAGGAGGATATCCTCCCAGGCGATATCCTATAAGTGTCTTCTGCATGGAATCAAGTGTCATATCTACCACATCAAACAGATGGTAGGAATGGTCATTGTCCCTACTCAGCCAATCTTCTGCTTTACTTACGATCTCTCCGAATACAGTTTGGATACTTAATTCTCTTTGCAACTGTACCTCCGGTACTGCGATCTGCGGCAGACGGGTATCACCATAGAGATTAACTGCAATGGTCATCTCTGAATGATCTGACATAGTCGGTGCCACAGGTAACGGATTAAGTACTCCGCCATCTACAAGAAGCATCCCCTCTTTCTCAACCGGTGTAAAAAAACTCGGAATGGAAATGGAGGCTCTGATCGCTTCCAAAAGACTGCCTTCCTGAAACCATACTTCCTTATTGCGTTTAAGGTCTGTTGCCACTGCCGTATAGCGTATGGGTAAAGCTTCGATCTTTATATCACCGATCATTTCCGCAAGCTTTCCAAAGATCTTTACCCCTTTCACAAACCCTCTTTTGTCCCAGGAGAGATCAAGCAAGGAAGCAACATCTAGTGCACTAAGCCCCAATACCCATTCCTTGTACATTTGAAGCTTACCGCAGGCATACAATCCGCCTACCAATGCTCCCATGGAAGCACCGCTGATAGAAACGATCTCATAGCCTTGTTCCTCAAGTTCTTCAATGACACCGATATGTGCATACCCTCTTGCACCTCCGCTGCCAAGTACCAATGAAATACTTTTTTTATTTTGCTTCATCTTCTCTCTCCTTTACGTATTTATCTTTATCATAGATAAGGATCAGAACAACTTTCCGATCTTCCTGAACCCATACCAGTAGAGTAGACTTCCCAATACAAGCACTCCGGCAAAATAGGGCCAAAGATCGACAAATGCCGTACCCCGGTAAAAGATACTCTCACATCCTTCTATATAATAGCGAAGCGGTGAGATCAAAGAAAGTTTTTCCAGTACCGGATGCATTGCATAGACCGGTGTCCAGGCACCACTGAGAAAAATAAGCGGCATCATGATGATCATAGAGAGCTGTGCCACCTGCAAAATACTCTTGGAGACCGCTGCCACAAAAAGTCCTATACCCGCCGTTGTGAAAATATAAAAGAATGTCAGTAGTACAAATGCCCAGAAGGAACCATTCATCGGTATATCAAAACTTCCAAAGAGTACAAATCCCACACAAATGATCGTCCCGACCATGATGATGATCACCTGAGAGAAACTCTTGGCAAGAATGGTCAGTTTGGCATCAATAGGCATCAGAAGCATGATATCCCAGGTCCCCTCCTCCTTCTCTTTGACAAAGACCATCGCCGGAAGCAGGATCGAAAGCATCGTGATGACCGAGAGCATTTCACTCAGTGCCATAAAGGTATGGTTGTCTGCATTTTCATTAAAAAGTTTGTGTGATTTAACCGTAACAGGGAAATCGATCTTGCTGAAATCCATAATGATACTCTGCAAATACCCCAGTGTTGTGAAACTCTGACTTGCTGCTGTCGCATCAAGCAACACATTCATTACAGCAGTATTGCCCTGTCTGTAGTCCTTTTCAAAATCTTCATCAAAAAGTATTCCCACCAGGATCTTTTTATTGAAGATCGCATCACTCAATGCTTTTTGGGAAAGAAAACGCTGCGGAGGGACGAACTCGGGACCATGCAAGCGTGAAAGGATCTTCCGGCTGATCCCTCCCCCTGTATGATCCACATACCCTATAGCCACATTACGCGGTTTGATCTGCATTCCCGCACCGGCAATGTAGACATCCAGAGTAAGGGCGTAAAGTACCACTGCAAGCAGTCCCCAGGAGCGTAAAAAACTGATAAGTTCTTTGGCAACGATCGTCCAGAAAACACGCATCATCCCAGCTCCTTTTTCAAAAAGAGTGTTCCCAGCATCAACAATATGAACGCATAGAGGAGAAGTATTCCCAAATAGAGCTGATTGGTCGCAGAATCCAGCCCTTCACCTATGAGAAAGGTATCATAAAGAATGTGGTTATAGTACATCACAGGGAACAGATGTGCCATAATATAGGACTCATGGTCCATTGCAGAGATAGGAAGGATGATCCCGGAATAGAGAAATCCGGGCAACAACGTAACAATAACAGTCAGTACTACTGCAGCGATCTGTGAGCGGGTAATGATGGAAATAAGCATCCCGATCCCCAGACTGATCAGTATATAAAGCTCTCCGGCAAACCAATAGAGTGCAAAACTTCCCCGAAAAGGTACCTCGAACAGATAAGTCGCCCATAGAAAAAGAATAAAGATATTCAGAGAATGCAGAAGAAAGGCCGGTGTCAGCTTTGCAAGGATGAACTCATGTTTCCTGATCGGGGAGGCATAGAAATTAAAGATCGTTCCTTTCTCCTTCTCTTTCACAATCAGCAGAGCAGAAAGGATTGCCGGTGCAACCAAAAGTACCAGTCCGATAAGTCCGGGTACCATTGCATTCTCATCCCGCATCGCCTGATTGAAAAGATTTCGGCTGTTGAGTGTGATCATTCCTTTAGGCACTTTTCCTTCTCCCACCTCGGTTGAAGCCTGTAAAATAACACCTTGGACATAACTCTCCATTGTCGTAGCCCGTGTCGGGAATGCTGCATCCACAAAGAGCCCGATCTCAGTCTTTTGGCCATGTATCAGTCTTTTTTCAAAGGAGGAAGGAATGATAAGGATCATATCAGCTTCAGCCTGTTTGATCAGGTGCATTGCTTCGGACTCTTCCATCTGTACCATCATCGGATCAAAATATTTGGAGTCCTCAAATTTGGAAGTCAGTATCTGTGAGTAATGACTCTGGTCATAGTCCAGAATAACGATTCTTGCATGTGAAACTTCCATACGGATACCATAACCGAAAAGCAGAAGTATCATTGAAGGCATAAGATAGACCATGATAATGAGACGGGTACGGAAAAGTTCTGTAAGCTCTTTGAGTATATACGCTTTGATCACTCCTGCTCTCATTGGTAATACTCCAAAAATATCTCTTCAAAATTCTTTGCATGGGGATGCTGTCTATAAAGCTCATCTATATATTCATCTGCTACTTTCACTCCTTCTTTCAGCAGTACGACCCTGTCACAGTACTCTGCTTCGCTCATGTAATGTGTGGTGATCAGAATGGATATCCCCCATTTCACTTTCAGCATCTCCAGTATCTGCCAGAATTGGGCTCTAGCTATTGTATCAACCCCGGAGGTAGGTTCATCCAGGAAAAGAATGACAGGTTCATGCAGCAGTGCAGCAGTAATGGAAAAACGCTGATTAATTCCCAAAGGCAATTCTCCGGGAAGAGCATCCATATATTGGAGGTACCCCAATGCAGAAGCATATTTTTCAATACGCCTGAGTGCTGTGTCTGTCCTTATCGCATGCATACGTGCAAAATAGAGCAGGTTTTCCCGCACCGTCATCTCTTTGTAAAGTGCAAAATGCTGACTGACATAGCCTATCTGTGCTTTGAGTTCACGCCTGTCATTTCCGCTGAGGATCGGTTTTCCAAGAAGATAGAGCTCTCCCTCATCAATGGGGTAGAGTCCCAACAGCATTTTGATGAAAGTCGTCTTCCCTGCTCCGTTCGCACCCAATAAACCTACGATCTGGGCGCTGTGGAGCTGCATATCAATGTGGTCATTGGCAACAAATTCACCAAACTGTTTGGTCAGTGCTTTTGCCTCCATCACAACTTTTGGGATCGTAACAGGGCTCTGGCGCTCCCCTATTTCCATAGTAGAAAAAGTCTGCTTTTTTTGAAGTGCATTGACAAAGAAAAGTGCTTCCAGTGTCGGTTCGGCAGATACTGAAGAAAGAGGATGCAAAGCATAACTCCGTCTGTCAAAGGAAAAACATGCTTTGTCATCCTCACAGGAGACCTCTTCATAAGTATACTTTCTCACAGAATCAATCAGCTCTGAACTGCTCCCTGCCGCAATGATCTCCCCCTCATCAAAAAGGAGGATCCGGTCCATCTTTGCCGCCTCCTGCATATATGCCGTACTTACCAGAATGATCGTACCTTCACTGCTGCGAATATCATCGAGGATCTCCCAGAGCTCCTGGCGGCTGAGCGGGTCAACACCCGTAGTCGGCTCATCCAGGATCAAGAGTTTGGGACGGTGCAGAAGTGTACATATAAGTGAAAGTTTCTGCATCATCCCTCCACTGAGCTTACCTGCTTCACGGTCTACAAAATGTGAAAGCCCTGCCATATGCAGCAGCTTCTTTCTGTAGCTGAGAAAATCATCATTCTTCTCAAGGTTTCGAATGGCTGCAAAAAAATCGAGATGTTCACCTACTGTAAGTGTTTCATAAAGTACCAGTCCTATTCCCTGGGGCATCAGACCGATATTTTCTTTAAGCTTTTCAGCCTCTTTGGGGGAGTGATAGTCTGTTCCTTCATAAATGATCTCACCTTCAAAACATCCGACACCGGCAATAGCATGCATCAGTGAACTTTTTCCTGCACCGTCAGCACCGATAAAACCGATGATCTCACCATACTTTGCTTTTAGGGAAGCATCCCTGATAGCAGTCAGATCTTTGTATCGTACAGTGACATCTTTAAGTTCAAGACCGGACATCTTTTTTTCTCTTCATTCCAAATACTGTAAATACAAGCCATAAAGGTTCTATGATTTCATCTAATACAGTAAAGGATTGGGCATTATCGGTAAAAAAGTCTGCCTGTTCTACTGTTAGTGTATTGTTTTCGGTACTTTTCATAACACAGGCAACGCATTCAATGTATTAGGCAGATCTTTTCCATCCATAGAAATAACACCGATCGCAGGAATACCCAGCTTTAGCAGGGGATCTACCTTCATCGGTTTGAGATGTACGGCATAAACACGCTGTATACGGTCACTTCTGACACTTACTTCTTTAGGGGTGAACTCCGCTTTTTGTGCGATACTGACGACTCTGGCTTCCATCGGTCTGTCAGGATAGGCATCCAGAAAGATCACTGCTTTGTCTCCCAGTTTGATCTTGCCGTTCTGCATCGTATCTACAAAGATCTTCAAATAGAGAGAGTGCGGATCCATCAATGTTGCCACTGACATCCCTGCACTGACCACCTCGCCCTTATTGGCAATCTTTTCTACAGTATAGCCGTCAATAGGCGATCTGATAGTCAATTCCCTGAGCATTTCTTCCACCTGTACTTTGGAGGCTTCCAGTGCTTTGATCCCTGCTTCAAACCCGGCGATCTCCGCCTGGACAGAAAGAAGTTTTTTTTGTGATATCTCTGCCTCTTTCAATTCTGCCTGTACGATCTTGATCTTCTCATTGGCTTCAGAAAGCTGTGCCTTGAGCATATCCAGTTTATCACCTTCCATATCTTTCTTCAGTTTGGAAAGTTCCAGTGTCTGTTTATCTATCGATTTATTCTCAAAAAGAAAATGTGAACGTTCATAGTCTCTCTCTGCCTGTTCAAACAGACTTTTTTGTGCACTGATACTTTTTTTCAACGCCTGGATCATGGCCTGTACGGAACTGAGTTGTGCCTCTGCCTTTTTTACTGCCAGAGGAAGGGTCACCTCTGTTATCTCTGCTTCGATTTTTCTGGCTTTGAGCATTTTTCTCTCTGCTTCGATCTCTGCCTCGATTTGCACTTTTCGGGCTTCCTGCTCTCTGCTGTCAAGCTGTGCAACGGTCATTCCTCTTTTTACCAAGATACCGTCATCAACAGTGATCTCAAGTATTCTGCCGGGATATTTGGTATTGAGGTTGATAAGATCACCGTCTATACGTCCCGTCCCCTGCACCAGATTTTCGGGAAGATGCTTGGGATGCAGTTTAACATAGATCATCATCCCTGCTGTCAATACCAAAATAATCATCATTGACCCGAGCCAATATTTTTTTATGATCTGCATTCCAGCTCCTCATTCTTTTTTAACCCGAATTACGCGGCAGATTTTCTAAATATTCTGCAAGAACTTGCAGAATATTGGTAATCTTTATGACATAATCATGGTTTTATTCTATCATATTTTCAACGGATCCCGTTTTGCTTTTTTTCGCAGCCAATTGATGGATCTCAATATCGACGGATGCCTGATGATCCAGATCTCTATCTTATACTTGTACGGAAAGTCTGTAAGCATTAATCCTACGATGATCGTCAGTATACCCTGCCCCGGCAAAAACAGCATCACGATCCCGGCTATGATAAAAAGCATCCCAAGTATATTTTTCAAAAATATAAATATCCATCGAATAATCGGTGGCTGCTCTTCCCATAAATAATGTTGGCGTTTCGGATGGCTAAAATAGTCTGACGGTATCTGTACAATGATCCACGGAACCAATACCATAGAGGCAACAGATCCTATGATGGCTGCTATCGTCACGAACATACTGAACCTTCCTACCCACTCACTTTTCCTTCATACCATTTACGCATCCATCTGTCCAGAGGACTGATCATTCTGTAAATGACAGGAACGACCAGAAGCGTCAGGACCATGGAACTGAGCAGACCACCGATGATAGAGATCGCCATCGGTGCTTTGGTCTCACTTCCCAGACCTGTACTGAGCGCCAGAGGCAGCATGGCAAAGATCATTGCGATCGTAGTCATTAAAATAGGCCGTAAACGCTTCTCTCCAGCCTCCAGCAAAGCATCATCGGCATTTTTGCCGTGCGCAATGGCTTCGTTGGCAAAATCAACCAGCAAAACGGCATTCTTACCGACCATTCCCATAAGAAGCATAAATCCGATCATCACAAAAAGGCTGAACTGCAATCCTGTTAAATAGAGAGCCACCATCACACCGATAATACTTAAAGGTAATGCCATCATGATGATCACAGGCTGAATAAGTGACTCATACAAAATAGCCAGAATGATGAACATCAGGATCACAGAAAGTCCGATAGCCGCAGCAAACGCTTTGCCTGTTTTGACCATCTCTTCTGCAAATCCTGTAAATTTGTAGCTCACACTTTCGGGAAGCAGTGCATCAATACCCTCTTTGGTATAATTCACTGCACCTCCGAGATCCAGCCCGAACAGATCGGCATAAATGCTGACCTGTCTCTGTCTGTCATAGTGGTAAATGGAAGCCAGAGATTTTGTTTTGCTGAAGGTAACCAGACCATCAAGGTAGACCAATTCACCGTTTTTGGCTCTAAGCTGGATCTTTTTGATCTCCTCTATGCTTGCTCTGTGTGCATCATCGAACCGTAACGTAATATTGTACTGTTTCCCTTTTTCTTCAAAATAGGAGATCTCAAGATCACTTGAAAATGCTGTGGCGATCGCTTCTGATATCTGTGACGCAGAAATACCGAACCTGTTGGCATTTTCTCTCAGGATATTAATATCGATCTGTGGTTTTCCCTCATCCAGATTCGTATCGATATCCACAAAACCCTTTTTCTTTGCCAGATATTCGGTCAGTTTCTTCTCGGCGATCTGCAGATCTTCAAAAGAATCGGACTTCAGAACGATCTGATACGGCACACTCACCCCTGCCCCTTTGATAGCAGGGATCGCAGCTGCAGTAATGAACATTTTTTTCTGATAGGGTTTGAGTGCATCTCTGAAGTTCTGTATGATCTGTTCCTGTCCGATATCCCTCTGATCCTTTTCTACCAGTTTCACATAGATCAATGCCTTGTTCTTCTCTTTGACATTGTTATATCCCACACTCAAGGTAGTGAACTTTACATTTTTATTTTTTCGTACCAGATCTTCAATCTGCTTTGACTCTCTGATCATCTCTTCAAGTGAGATACCGGCATGTGCCCTCATCTTGATCTCAAATTCGGATTTATCCTCTTTGGGAATGAAATCCATACCGATCTTCGGGAAAAGTGTCAGAGAACCGACAAATCCTGCAAACACAAGGATCAGAGTGATCACCTTGAAACGAAGAACGGACTTCAGGGTAATATCATAGATCTTCTCCATGAACCTGAAGAACGGTTCAGTCATATCATAGAACCAACTCTGCCCCTTCTGCAGGACCCTTGCACTGAGGCTCGGTATAAAGGTCATGACAACGGTGAAAGAGATAACCACGGCAAAACCGACCGTCATTGCAAAAGATTCAAAGAATTTCCCGACGATCCCGCTCATATTCGCTACAGGTACAAATACGGCAAGAAGCATAGCCGAAATAGCCAGAATGGCAAATGCCATCTCTTTTGTCCCTTCCACTGCCGCCTCGAATTTCCCCATTCCTTCCTCCATCTTCTTATAGATGTTCTCCAGTACTACAATGGCATCATCGATGATGATACCGATGGAAAGTGTCAGCCCGATCAGTGTCATTTTATTGAGATTGTAGCCCATGTAGTCCATCAGAGCAATGGTCCCCAGAATCGAGATAGGAATGGACAATGCGGACACTGCGGTGATCGTTATATTTCTCAAAAATCCGAAGATGATGATCACGGCAAGGAAGGCACCGTAAATAAGGTCAAATTCCACATCTTCCAGTGAATGCAGTATGAAAGGCGAAGTATCCTGAAGGGTTTGTACACCGTATTTGTCACCTGCAAGGGTCTGGAGTTCCGGAATAACCGCTTTGACACGGTCTATGATATCGACAGTGTTGGTACCTGATATCTTTTGGACTTCCAGCATGACCCCTTCTGTCCCGTTGAACGAAGCATAACTGTCAGCATCACTGAGTGTATCTTTCACCTTTGCGATATCTTTAAGCCGTATATTGTCTTTCACCATGATATTCTCAAGCTCTTCCACATCCAGTGCATCCGCTCTGGTCTTCAGGGTGAATTCTTCGGTAGAAGTGATCAGTTTTCCACCGCCGATCTTCACATTCTCATCTGCAACAATATCATTCAGCTCTCTGACACTGATACCGTATTTGTTCAAAAGCCTGATATCCGGATAGATCTTGATCTCCCGCTCTTTGTATCCTATGATATTGATGGCACCTACACCATTGATCTTTTGCAGTTTCGGTTTTACTTTTTCGTCGGCGAACACCATCAGGTTCTGAACCGTATCATGCTCTGCCGTCAAAAAGACATTGATCACCGAAGCCCCGCCAATGTCCAGCTTGCTCACCAGCGGTGTTTTGGCATTCATGGGTAAAAGGACAGCGGCTACCTTGTCTCTGACATCATTGGTGGCTTCATTGATATCTCTCTCCAGAAAAAATTTCACGGTCACGACACTGGCTCCCTCACTGCTCGTAGAGATGATACTGTCCACACCGCCGATCCTGGAGATGGCTTCTTCTATCTTGTCGGTGACCTGTGATTCGACCGTACTTGCCTCTGCTCCGGGATAGATAGTCTCGATCGTTACAATAGGAAAATCAATATTCGGATAGAGTGCCGAAGGCATGGATCTGAAACTCAGAAATCCGAATATCACCAGTGTGATCACATACATCAGTGTCGTGATGGGTCTGTTTATAGCTAGTTTATACATCTCTCGCCTACTTTGTATCTGTAGTGACTATGGTACCGTCACCGAAAAGTCCGACGATCACATCTTCCGTTACCACCTCAGCTTTCATCTTTCGCTTGCTGCTGTCTACAGAAGGATAGATCTTGGAAATAGTTCCCTGATGTACTTTGCTGCTTCCGTCGATCTTATAGGTGAAGCGGTCACCCACTCTGACATCATTCCAGTACTTCTGGTCAAATTCCAGAACCAGTTTTCTCTGATGCAGACTTTGCATCCTGATAATAGTGCGTATCATCGCACTGCTGACAACATCACCTTCTTCTACACTTTTGGCAAAGACCACACCGTCGAACGGTGCTTTCAGGACGGTTTTATCCAGAAGTGCCTGTTGATATTGCAATTGTGCTTTTGCATTTTCATATTTAAAGGCATATTGGTCGAATTTTGATCTGTCTATGATATTTTTGACCTTCTCTTGTCTCTCATACTCTTTTTTTGCATATTTCAAAGCGGTCTGTGCCACATGAAGCATGGCTTTAAGATCATCATTCTGCAAGGTTGCCAGGATATCACCTTTTTTGACTTCACTTCCTACATCCACAAGAACCCTGTCCACTATACCGCTGCTGCTGAATGCCAGATCGGCACTTTTCTCCGCTTCAACATTAAATGTGGCATATACTTCCCCAGCTTGCAGTCCTGTGAACAGGAACAGCACAAAAAAAACTAATTTCTTCATTTTATAAACTCCTTGGGATCTTTCCCTGCATAATAATAGTAGATCGATTTGGCGATCTCATAGTCATAAAGTGTCTCTTTGTACTGTGATTCCGCCAGGGTCATTTGAGTCAAGGCATCCAGATAGGCAATATTGTCTGCTACCCCTGCTTCAAATTTCTTCCTGACCGAGTGGTAAGTACTCTTTGCCGCTTTGAGTTCACTGGCTGCACTTCGGCGTTTGGCCCGCACAGTTTTAAGGGTTTTTTTTGCCAGGGAGAAGTTCATTTTCTGTTCTTTAAGGCGGTAACTGCTCTCAGAAAGCAGAGCAAGTCTCCGGTATTTGAGTGCTTCAGCCTCTTTTTTCATTTTTCCGTTGTCAAAAAGCCGCATACTGACCGAAAGTGTCAGATTGTTCTGATGGTCGATCAAAAATGAACCCGGGTCAAAACCGGGACCTGCCGGAAACATATCATCATAATGGGTCCTGCTGTACGTATCGGAAAGAATGACCTGCGGTTTGTAGCCTGAGTTGACCGCATTGGTGTTTTCATGCATGACTTTGGCATTTGCAGCCAGTATCTTCACTGTTTCAAAAGGTTCAAAACGTATATGGTCCGGCTCCCTGAAACGGCTGTATCTCAAATGTTCCACTTTAAGACCGCTGCGCAGCTGCAGGTTCTCTTCACTGTTCTGCAAAGCCAGTCTGGCATTTTCTATCATATAACGGTTGTTTTCGTACACTGCCTGCAGTTTAGCTACCTCTTCGGATGTTGCCAGTCCTGACTGGAGGAATTTTTTGACTCTGTGTATCTGTGCTTTAAGCTCTTTATCCTGCTCCCCCAGTGCATGAAGGGTCGATCTGAGTTTCATGATCGTATAATAATGGTTCACGATCTCAAGTGTAACACTTTTTTCAAAGGCTTTTTTCTCAAAAAGAGAGGCTTCATGCTCAAAGGTCTTTGCCTGTAAAAGTGATCTTTTTCTTCCTCCGTCATAAAGTTCCATACTCACCTGGGCAAAGGCAGAACTCACCTGCCCAGGGCTAACAAGATACTTCGGACTGAGTACACTGTGGCTCACACCCATATCCAGTGTAGGCCAGTACGCACGCTTTGCGGCATCCATCTCTTCCGCTTTGGCTTTAATATTCATGGATCTGGCTTCTATCAGGGCATTATGACTGCCGGCATGGTCGATCAGTGTACGCAGGCCATACTCCCCTGCACATACAAATAACGGGATCATTAACAGTAAAATCCTCATCTCTTCTCCTTTGTTCCAAACAGTATATTTAAGAAAAGCTCTATCTCTTTTTCTACATCACAGGTACTTAAGCGGGAATCTACTACCAGACCTGTTCCGAACAGGACCAGGGAACTTGCAGAGATATGCATCTGTCTGTCCAGCTCTCCTGATGTTATACCTGTTTCCAGTATCCAGTTCAGGACCATGATGAACTTTTCTCTGCACTGTTCACTGAATTCCAGCATCTCTTTTGCTTCATGGGTCAGTGAAATAGCAAGAAATTCCTTATAGATGTTCAGGTGTCTTTTTGCTGTTTCATTTTCAAAGAGCAGGTAAAAGAAATGGAAGAGTTTTTCTCTGGTCGGTATCTCTGCCCGGCTGATCTCTTCGAGTCTCTTCTCATGTTCGGAAATGAATGTCGTGATGATCTCAAAGACAATATCTTCTTTGTTCTCAAAATACTCATAGATCGTCCCTTTCCCTACCCCGGCTGTCCGTGCTATCTGGGAAATGGTCAGATTGTCTATGCCGTGTTCCAAAAGCAGTTCTCTGCATGAAAGTGCGATATTTCTTCGTTTTTCTTCTTTATTTACAATAATTGCCATACCGTTCCTTTTTATGACTGACCGTCGGTCAATTAAATTATAGTGCAAGATTTCTTAAGAAAATATTATTTTTCAGGTTTGTCAAAAAAGCGTCGTTATTCTCGAATCGCTTCGCTTACAAGGTCGTTCATAACGACAATGCACACTCTGTGTGATTTAATAATAGATTATCTTTTACTACGTAACATCAGTTAGTAAAAGAAGTTACTCCTTATAAACTTACGCTAAAATATATCCATTATAAATTTGGGACAGTATAGAGATGGCAAAGCAAAAGAAACAGGAAGAGTCGATAGAGAAGCAATTATGGAAAGCCGCAGATAAATTACGAAAAAACATTGATGCCGCGGAGTATAAACATGTGGTGATGGGGCTTGTGTTTTTGAAGTATATCTCTGACAGTTTTGAGGAGCTGTATAACAAGCTCAAAGCTGGTGAGGGTGAGTATGTGGGGGCTGATCCTGAAGATAGAGATGAGTATAAAGCTGAGAATGTCTTTTTTGTGCCTCCTACTGCCAGATGGTCGTTTCTGCTTTCCAATGCCAAACTTCCAAACATCGGGAAGATCGTTGATGAGGCTATGGATGCCATAGAGAAAGAGAACAATTCGCTTAAAGGTGTGCTTCCAAAAGTCTTTGCACGAGATAACCTTGACAGTAAATCTCTTGGCGGGTTGATAGACCTCATAGGAAACATAGCCTTTGGAGATGCGAAAGCTAGAAGTGCTGATGTACTTGGTCATGTGTTTGAATACTTTTTAGGTGAGTTTGCACTTGCCGAGGGGAAACAGGGCGGGCAGTTTTATACGCCTAAAAGTGTCGTTGAACTTCTTGTAAAGATGTTAGAGCCATACAAAGGCAGAGTCTTTGACCCTTGTTGTGGGTCTGGTGGTATGTTTGTGCAGTCTGAAAAGTTTGTGACAGAACACCAAGGAAAAATAAACGATATCTCTATCTATGGTCAAGAGTCAAACCAAACCACATGGCGACTGGCAAAGATGAACCTTGCCATCCGTGGGATAGACAGCTCACAGGTAAAATGGAACAATGAAGGCTCATTTTTAAATGATGCCCATAAAGACCTCAAAGCTGACTTCATCATCGCCAATCCACCTTTTAATGTGAGCGACTGGAGTGGTGATTTACTACGAAATGACGGAAGATGGAAGTATGGAACTCCTCCGGAGGGAAATGCCAACTATGCCTGGATACAGCACTTTCTTTACCACTTGGCACCTACAGGAACAGCGGGGTTTGTACTGGCAAAAGGAAGCCTCACTTCTAACACTTCAAATGAGGGTGAGATAAGAAAAGCACTTATAGAAGCCAATCGGGTAGACTGCATTGTCAACCTGCCTGCCAAGCTCTTCCTCAATACACAGATCCCTGCTTCTATATGGTTTATGAAACGCGGCAGAACGACCAAAGATATTTTGTTCATCGATGCCAGAAATATGGGTGAACTCATCAACAGACGAACCAAAGAGTTCAGTTCTAATGATACTGACTATATAGCAAGTGTGTATCATAGTTGGAAAGCAATTCACTGTGGGACTGAAGTCCCACCTCCAACTGGAAACGGGACTTCAGTCCCGTCCTATGAGGATATAAAAGGGTTCTGCAAATCTGCTTCTTTGGATGAAGTAAGAAAGCTAAACTATGTACTCACTCCTGGGCGATATGTTGGGCTTGAAGAGGTAGATGATGAGTTTGACTTTAAAGAGAGGTTTACTGAGCTTCAAAAAGAGTTAAAAATGCAGATGGAAGAGGAGCAGGCACTTAATCAGAGAATTAGTGAGAACTTGGCAAAGGTTGTTTATGAGTGATATTGTAATTTATGAAAATAGAAATGTGGAGTTTGGAAAAGTGGTGTGTTCCATTTTTGCACATACCACTATAGGTGGTGCAATTTTATGATGAGTGAGTGGAGAGAAGTAGTTCTACAAGATGTAGTAGAAAAATTTATTGACTATAGAGGGAAAACACCTCAAAAATCTACAAGTGGAATTCCTCTAGTAACAGCTAAAATTGTTAAGTATGGAAGGATTTTACAGCCAAATGAATTTGTTACACGAGAAACTTATGATAGTTTTATGACAAGAGGGTTTCCAAAAGTAAATGATGTAGTATTAACGACCGAAGCACCACTAGGAGAGGTAGCTTTACTAAAAGATGATAGTGTAGCTCTTGCCCAAAGAATAATTTTACTTCGAGGGAAAGAAAATATATTAGATAATGGCTATTTGAAATATTTTCTACAATCAGAAGAAGGACAATATCGGTTAGATTCAAGAGCTTCAGGAACAACAGTATTTGGTATTAAGGCTTCCGTTCTTAAAGAAATGCCTATTGTAATGCCTTTATATAAAGAACAAAAAGCAATAGCAGAGGTGCTAAGTAGTCTTGATGACAAGATAGACCTACTCCACCGCCAAAATAAAACCCTTGAAGCGTTAGCACAAACACTTTTTAGACAGTGGTTTATTGAAGAGGCTGGGGATGAGTGGGAAGAAAAACCACTAAGTGAGTTTGGAGATGTAATTTGTGGTAAAACACCATCTAAGAAAAAAGCAGAATATTATAATGGGACTGTACCATTTATAAAAATTCCTGATATGCACGGTAACACATTTATTTTTAATACAACGGATACATTAACAGAAGAAGGTAGTAGTTCTCAAAAAAATAAGCTATTACCTGCAAAATCAATATGTGTAAGTTGTATTGCAACTGTTGGATTGGTTTCGATGAATATAATTGAAAGTCAAACAAATCAACAAATAAATTCAATAATTCCAAAACAAGAAAACTATAGATATTTTTTATATTTATTTATGAAATCATCTTATGATTTATTACAAGCTATGGCGAGTGGAGGAACAGCAACACTAAATCTAAATACTGGAGATTTTAAAAAAATGGAAGTTTTAAAACCTGATGAAGATATATTAAATGATTTTCATAATTTAGTTGAACCACAATTTAATAAAATATTTGCAAACCAGCAACAAATCAAAACTCTTGAAAATATGAGAGATACACTTTTACCTAAATTGATGAGTGGGGAAGTGAGGGTGAAGGTATGAGTAGAGTTTTTTATCGTTTTAGAAGTCTTGATCGTCTTTTTAATGATAAAGAGCTAGAAAATTCAGAAATCTATTTTGCTGCTTATGAAAACTTAAATGATCCAATGGAAGGATTTTATGATTTTGTTTTTAATGGTGATGAGATAGTTTGGAAAAATTTTTTTAGACATTATTTGATGTGCATAGAAAGAGTTAATTCTTTATACCTTATCACAGGAGAAGCTCATCACAAAATAACTATAGATGATATCCCTATCTATAATAGTTTTAACGATTTTCCTACACCTATATATAGAGAATTGTTTGAAAAAATAGCAAAAGATTTTTTTGATAGTTGTGGTGAACTTATAAAAAAGATTGCTACACGAACAACAGCTATACGAAAAGATGAACTGAGTATTTATTTAAATAGTGTGCATTTTATTGCTTTGCAAATTATTCAAAAACATTATGAAAAAAGTAATTTTATTCAAGGAGATAAAAAAAGACCAAAAATAGATAGACTGCATTTAGATCCAATAGCAAAACTAATAGATGCTATTGAGAAACTAATTAAAGAGGAGAAAGATACTTTAGATAAACTAGATTCACTTATAATGATTCAAAGGGAGATTCAAAATGAGATGAAATTGGTAAATGCAATAAACAACAAACTATATAAGAGCACTCCGAACAGATATTTTATTGTTGAAAATTTTGTAAATGAGTATTTAAAGAGTATCGAAAAATTAACTTTTCCATCTTCGTATATTGCTTGTTTTTCTGCAAAAGAAGCAACACATAACTCTTCTGTATGGGGACATTATGGAGATAGTCATCAAGGTGTATGCTTAATATTTGAATCAAATGAAAATGAAACCTTATCTTTTTCAAATGCAAAAATAGGTTATGGTTCAAATGGTGTAATTTTAGGTAAAGAAGATATAAATTTTTATCAAATTGATTATTCTGACAGTTTTGTAGAAATAGACTTTTTTAGAAGCCTAGGAAGATTAACTACTTCTAATTTAATAAAGTGGTATTATGATAAAGATAATAATTTTAGTGATATCAAGCATGAAGTATTAGATAATCAAGATATATGGAAAAAAAAATATTGGGATACATTTCAAAAAAATAATCTAACAAAAACAAAAGACTGGCAATATGAAAAAGAATTTCGTTTAATTTTAAATAGTGGTATAGATGGGAAAATTGATAGAGAATATAGAAAATTACAATATGATTTTCAAAATCTAAAAGGTTTAATCTTTGGCATAAAAACTTCTATGCAAGATAAAATAAAAATAGTCAATATAATACAGCAAAAATGTAAAGAAAATAATAGAGATGATTTTGAATTTTATCAAGCTTATTATTGTCATATAAATAAAAACATACAATATGAGAAACTTAGTTTTTTAAATTTAAAATATAGAAAATGAAATATAAATTTTGGGAAAAAATGATACTTATAAAAGAGAAACTATGAAAGTTAACTCAAATATCCTAATATACCAAACCAAAGATAGTCAAATAAAAATTCAAATAAGACTTGAAGAGCATCGGGATTCCCGATTTTCCATTGAAGGACATACATGGATAAACTAATCCGAAACTCAACAGCCGAATTTTTGATCTTTACTTCACAAAGTGGCGAAGACAGCATAGAGGTAAAAGTGTTTGATGAGTCGGTTTGGCTGACTCAAAATATGATTGCCCAGCTTTTTGATGTGCAAAGACCAGCAGTTACTAAACATCTTAAAAATATATTTGAAAGCGAGGAGTTAGAAGAGAGTTCAGTTAGTTCCATTTTGGAACATACTGCAAAAGATGGCAAAAACTACAAAACAAAATACTACAACTTAGATGCCATCATCTCCGTAGGCTACAGAGTAAACTCCAAAAAAGCTACACAGTTTAGAAAGTGGACAACAGCAGTTTTAAAAGAGTTTGCTATAAAAGGGTTTGTCCTTGATAAAAAACGACTTGAAAATGGTACATTTTTAGGCAAGAACTACTTTGACAAACTTCTCGAAGAGATACGGGAGATACGGCTGAGTGAGCGGATGTTCTATCAGAAGATCACAGATATTTATGCTACGAGTGTGGATTATGACAGAAATGATGCCACAACAAAAAAGTTTTTTGCAAAGGTACAAAACAAACTTCATTTTGCTATACACGGGCACACAGCGGCAGAGCTTATTTATGGGCGAGCAGATGCTCAAAAGGAAACAATGGGCTTGACTTCTTGGGATAATGCACCAGATGGCAAGATACTCAAAACGGATGTAACCATAGCTAAAAATTATCTTAGCGAAGATGAGTTAGATTCTCTTGGGCGTATCGTCAATGCTTTTTTGGAGTTGGCAGAGAGTCGAGCGAAACGAAATATACCTATGACTATGGAAGATTGGGCTACGAGGTTGGATGCATTTTTGGAGTTTGACGATAGAGAGATCTTAGCAGATGCGGGGAAGATCACTAAAAAAATAGCCGATGCATATGCAGTAAGTGAGTTTGAAAAGTATCGCATCGTTCAAGACAGACTTTTTATGAGTGATTTTGACAAACTACTCCTCGATATGGAAGGAAATGATGACTAAACAGATTTGTAGGGAGGATTAGTCTATGGATAAAAAAGTAATAAACAATGGAAGGGACACCATGAAAGCCAATTCAAACATCCTAATCTACCAAACCGAAGATGGACAGACAAAGATCCAAACAAGACTTGAAGAAGAAACAGTTTGGCTTACTATTGAGCAAATGGCAGAACTTTTTCAAAAAAGCCGTTCAACCATAAATGAGCATATTTTAAATATTTACAAAGAAGGTGAATTAGAAAAAGATGTGAGCTTGAAGAAAATCGAAAATTCTGATTTTTCTACAAAACAAATAAATTATTATAGCCTTGATGTCATTCATTTAGTAGAAAATCGAGTAAATTTTTTACAAGCTCAAAGGATCATTTAAAATGGCAAAAATAACTGTACTAGAAAATGAAATCACAACATCAAAATTTAATGAGGATGATTATATATCTATAACAGATATAGCTAAATACAAAGACAATAATGATGCTAATGACATCATACGAAATTGGCTTCGTAACCGTAATACTATAGAGTTTTTAGGTATTTGGGAACAATTAAACAATCCAGATTTTAAACCCGTCGAATTCGACGGGTTTAGAAAAGAAGCTGGACTAAACAGCTTTACCATGAGTCCTACAAAGTGGATAAAAAGCACAAATGCCATAGGACTTATTTCAAAATCTGGAAGATATGGTGGAACTTATGCACACAAAGATATAGCATTTGAGTTTGCATCTTGGGTGTCTGTTGAATTTAAACTCTATCTTATCAAAGAGTTTCAAAGATTAAAGGATGATGAATTAAAGCAGTTAGGATGGGATATAAGAAGAAACCTTACTAAAATAAATTATCGTATCCATACAGATGCAATTAAAGAGAATCTAATTCCAAAAGAACTATCACCTAAACAGATAAGTTTTCTATATGCAAATGAAGCAGATATTTTAAATGTGGCACTTTTTGGAATGACAGCTAAAGAGTGGAGAGAGATTAATAAAACTAAAAAAGGCAATATAAGAGATGATGCAGATGTAAATCAGCTAGTTTGTTTGGCAAACTTAGAAACGCTTAATGCACATTTTATAAATGAAGGGCTTTCTCAATCCCAAAGAGTGCAAAAGTTAAATAGTATTGCTATTGGACAAATGAAAATTTTAAGTGCCCAGAGTGTTAAAAAAATAGGTATTTCAAATGTCAAATAAAATAACTGAAAATGAAATAGAACTCTTTGCCATAGAACTTTTAGAAAAGCAGGGGTTTGAATATATCTATGCTCCGGACATTGCACCTGATAGTGAATCTCCTATGCGAGACTCTTTTGAAGATGTGATCTTAAAAGAGAAGTTTCAATCATCACTTGTGAGCATTAACCCTACATTGGAGTATGATCTCATAGAAGATGCAATGAAACAGGTGTTGCGGCTGAAATCTACAGAACTTTTGGTAGACAATGAAGCATTCCATAAGATGCTTACAGAGGGAATTACCGTAGAGAGACAGCAGGATGGTGTGACCAGAGGGGAAAGAGTAAAACTCATAGACTTTGATGATGTGATGTCCAATGACTTTATGGTGATGAACCAGTTTACTGTGGTTGAAAACGGCATCAACAAACGACCAGACCTTATACTTTTTATAAATGGTTTACCTCTGGTTGTCGTAGAACTGAAAAACCCTGTGGATGAAAATGCTACGATCAGATCTGCATATAAACAGATACAGACGTACAAGAGTGTGATACCTTCATTGTTTACCTATAATGCCTTTTGTGTCATCTCTGATGGACTGGAAGCCAAAGCCGGGACGATCTCGGCAGGGTTGACACGGTTTATGTCTTGGAAAATACTAAAAGGAGGTGATGCTTTAGCTTCACAAGAGGGTGAGAATAAAGTCACACTTCCTATGGAGACGCTTATCGATGGTATGCTTAACCCCGTAACACTCTTAGACCTCATACGAAGTTTCATTGTCTATGAAAAAAGTACCCATGAAGATAGCAAAACAGGCATCACGACTATAGAGACGGTAAAGAAATTGGCAGCGTACCATCAATACTATGCCGTCAATAAAGCAGTAGCTTCTACACTGAGAGCTACTGCACTTGACGGGTATGTTGAGCATGTCAATGAAGATCCTGTTGCTTATGGATTAAGAAGCGTTGAGAAACAACCAAAGGGGGACAGGAAGGCTGGTGTAGTATGGCATACCCAGGGAAGCGGTAAATCACTCTCTATGGTCTTTTATACCGGTAAGATAGTCCTTGCTCTGGACAACCCGACTATTCTTGTCATAACAGATAGAAACGATTTGGATGACCAACTCTTTGATACCTTTGCTGCTTCAAAGAGTCTGCTAAGACAAGAGCCTGTACAGGCAGAAGACAGAGAGCATCTGAAAAGCCTGCTTAAAGTAGCTTCCGGTGGGGTGGTTTTTGCGACCATCCAAAAGTTTCAACCTGAAGAGGGTAATGTCTATGATGTACTCTCAAAGAGAAAAAATGTCATCGTCATAGCAGATGAAGCCCACAGAACACAATACGGATTTAAACCTAAAACAGTCGATGAAAAAGATGCTGAAGGGAATGTGGTCGGTAAAAAGATAGTGTATGGTTTTGCCAAGTATCTTAGAGATGCACTGCCCAATGCAACCTACTTAGGATTTACAGGTACACCCATAGAGAGTACAGATGTCAATACCCCTGCTGTGTTTGGTGACTATGTGGATATTTATGATATTTCACAAGCGGTGGAAGATGGGGCTACGGTGAAGATATATTATGAGAGCAGACTGGCAAAAATAACCCTGAGTGATGAGGGCAAAGCGCTGGTAAAAGAGCTGGACAGCGAACTCAAAAATGATGACCTGAGCGAGACCCAAAAAGCCAAAGCCAAGTGGACACAGCTTGAAGCACTCATAGGGAGTAAAAATAGAGTCAAAGAGGTGGCAAAGGATATTGTAACGCATTTTGAGAGCCGTCAAGAGGTATTTGAAGGCAAAGGAATGATTGTTGCAATGAGTCGAAGAATTGCAGCAAGTCTCTATGAGGAGATCATCAAACTCAAACCGGAATGGCACAGTGATGATTTGAGCAAAGGTGTAATAAAAGTGGTGATGACGGCAAGCTCCAGTGACGGACCGATGATAGCAAAACACCATACAACCAAACAGCAGAGACGTGATCTTGCCAATAGAATGAAAGATGTCAATGATGAACTGAAACTGGTCATCGTACGTGATATGTGGCTGACCGGGTTTGACGCACCATCCATGCATACCCTCTATATAGACAAGCCTATGAAAGGGCATAACCTGATGCAAGCCATAGCCAGAGTCAACAGGGTGTATAAAGATAAACCCGGAGGATTGGTTGTTGATTATCTTGGGATTGCAAGTGATTTAAAAAAGGCTTTGTCATTCTATAGTGACAGTGGAGGAAAAGGTGACCCTGCCTTGGCACAAGAACAAGCAGTTGCTTTGATGTTAGAAAAACTTGAAGTAGTTTCTCAAATGTATCATGGGTTTGCTTATGAAGAGTATTTTGAAGCAGATACAAGGACTAAGCTCTCACTCATCCTTGAAGCAGAAGAACATATATTGGGATTGGAAGATGGGAAGAAAAGATACATTGATGAAGTCACTGCACTTTCTCAAGCCTTTGCCATAGCGGTACCGCATGAAGAAGCGATGGATGTCAAAGATGAAGTCTCTTTCTTTCAAGCTGTAAAAGCAAGACTGGCTAAGTTTGACAGTACAGGCACAGGAAGAAGTGATGAAGAGATGGAGACAACCATCCGACAAGTCATAGACAAAGCATTGGTAACAGAGCAAGTCATAGACATCTTCGATGCCTCCGGGATCAAAAAGCCTGACATCTCCATACTCTCAGAAGAGTTCTTGCTTGAAGTACAGGGAATGAAGCATAAAAATATCGCTATGGAAGTACTTAAAAAACTTCTGAATGATGAGATAAAAACCAGATCTAAAAAGAATTTGGTTCAGAGTAAATCTCTTATGGAAATGCTGGAAAACTCCATTAAAAAGTACCATAACAAGATCATTACCGCTGCTGAAGTGATAGAAGAACTTATCAGTCTGAGCAAAGAGATCCATAAAATGGATGAAGAGCCTAAAGAGATGGGGCTTACAGATTTTGAATATGCTTTTTACTCTGCCATTGCCAACAATGACAGTGCTAAAGAAGTGATGGAACACGATAAATTACGTGAACTTGCCGTAGTCCTGACGGAGAGAGTAAGAGCCAATGCCTCTATAGACTGGACGATCAAAGAGAGTGTGAGAGCTAAACTTAAGGTGATCGTAAAAAGAACACTTCGACAGTTTGGGTATCCGCCGGATATGCAGAAGTTAGCTACTGAGACTGTATTGAAACAGGCTGAGATGATAGCCGGTGAATTGGCTGCTTAAACCCGAGTCTGCCTTCACAGCGCTACAGTTTTGATTTGAGCCTTTTGATGCGTTTGTTCGCATTGCGAATAGTTTGAAGCTTTACTTCACCGCTTTTTACCAAAGAAACGACCGTACTGACCAGTTTTTTCGTACTTACAGCCTTTGCAGGATCAAGCTGATTTCCGAAAAGCAGAATGTCATCCCCTGCATTGATGGCCAGTTTCAATGTATTTTTCAACCCGTATTTTTGACTGATGGCACCCATCTGTAGATCGTCTGTAATGACCACCCCTTTAAAGCCAAGCTTTTTACGCAACAAATCATTGACTGTTTTTCTCGAAAGTGTTGCAGGGTATTTTGTATCTAATTTTTTATTGAAAACATGGGCAACCATTACTGTATCTGCTTTATCTTTTAACAGCCTGTAGGGTTCCAGCTCCGCTTCTTTCCAAAGATGCGTTACATCCACAAAACCTTTATGCGTATCTCCGACAGAAGAACCGTGCCCGGGGAAATGCTTCAGGGAAGTGAGTACACCGTAACGGTGCATTGCATCAATGAATGTACGTGCGTATTTTGCCACCACTTTGGGATCTTTCCCAAAAGAACGTCCGAGACCGTGGATGACATGGTTTTTAGAGTTGATATCAAGATCAACGACCGGTGCCAGATCAAAATTGATCCCTACGCTTTTAAGCTCTTTGCTCATTTTGGTATATATCTTTTTTATCTGGCTTTGATCCATTTTTGCGACATCCGAAGCTTTAGGGAATTTGCCGTAAAAACCGTATTTGCTTTTCAGTCTTTGTACCCTGCCCCCTTCCTGGTCTACCGCAATCAGCAGTTTACCGTCTTTGCTGCAGGCCTGCAGCTCTTTCGTAAGCCTGGCAAGCTGTTTTTTGTCAACAATATTCTTGGGTTGCGTTTTATCGACAGGATTATAGTCGAACAGGATCACAGACCCAATATCATATTGTTGGATATCTTTACAGATACGGCTGCCTTTTGGCGCAGATGTACCGTGAAATCCGACCATTAGCATTTGGCCTATCTGCTGTTCAAGTGTCTGTTTCTGTGAAGCAGACAGAAACAATGGCAACATACTTACACACAGACTTATCACTATTTTTTTTAACATTCATTTCCCTTCTTACTGAGACTGTAAAAGAACTAGGTATCTCGGAAGTGAAGGCTTCATCCTCACCCAAATATTTGCATATTTTTAAGTTATTTTGACAGAAAAAGTAATATTTTCTATTAAATACAAACTTTTTTACCTAAAAAAGCTTTTTGGTGGAACTGCACCTAAAGGTAGACACTTCGATAAAGTCTCCACTTCCATGGGTTCTTTCACAGTCTTGCTATCAGATATTGATTATAATATAGTAACCCTTTATGTTTAATACCTCATTCCTGTCGTATAAGCTTAATAATGCATCTAAATACGTTTTAAAGTCATTTCATTCTATAATGTATCCATTAAACAAAAGGAAAGCAAAATGAGCAGCAGCAACTTAAAACATTTAGAAAGAATCAAAGAGAATATTGACAAGTCCGACGCGCTTACAGAAGAAGAAAAAAGCGATTCTATGAAACGTATTGAAGAGTGGTACAGAGAAGACCTTGCATGGGGTACTTTTATAGAAAAACTAAGTGAACTTTCACCGACGGTCAAAGGGCTGCTTGCCGAACTCGGGCTTCTTTAAGAATCACCGCAGGAGAGGGAACCATACTACCTGACTCTTCTTATTTTTGCAGGTCCGGTATTTCTGCTTTATGCAGCAGGGGTGCCTTTTATGAGATCAGGAAAGTCCTTGCTGTTACACAAAATATCCAAATACTGCAACAAAGATGAGCACTCCATACTTCTAATAATTTTTGAATTTACCCTCACTTAATTCTTTTTTGAGTGTATCGAGTGCCTCTTGCATCACTTCCAGAATTATTTTTCCTGCCAATTCATGATCTGCCTCAGGTACATCCCAGTCCGTGATCTTCATATTCGCTTTAAAAACAGCTCTCATCTCAGCAATGATCTCATTTTTCCTTGAAATAATATCTTGTTCTACAGGATTCATTCTTTTCCTTTGTTATTTTTGACAATATTACTCTTGTAAATATTAGAAATAACTTTATTCTCTTTCTCTTGCATTTCTTTATTAGTATTCGGTTAACCTAGGTAGATTATACTTCTCCCATAAAGAGCATCCAAAGGATACTATTAAATCCCCCAATAATTTATATAGGTCTCCTTTTATAGAATATTTTCCTCCTCCTTTTAAACTTTCCGGATGCTCTTTTGAAAAAACCCTTTTACGATCTCGAATTTCTATTCAATTACACGATTCTTACATCTTCAATAGTGTATAATTATAATAAATAAATAAAAAGGTTATTCATGAAAAGAATACTTACATTCACACTTCTTGTTATTTCACTCTTCTCCTACACCCAGGCGGCAGTAACAGAGAGTCAAGAACCTCAATTGTCTATTACGGATATTCAGGGAGTTTCTCATCAGATCACGGGAACTGAAGAAGGACTTGACATTAAAGGGTTGGAAGGCAAGATCGTCTTTCTGGAATTTTTCGGTCACAGATGTCCTCCCTGTCTGGCATCCATTCCGCATCTAATCAAACTTCAGAAAAAATATAAAGACAAATTGGCTATTGTGGCTGTTGAAGTGCAGGGCCTGAGCAATGATGCACTTAAAGCATTCGCAAAAGAAAAAGGAATGAACTACATTGTAGTAGCGGATGAAAAAGCAGGGAACTTTGTAAGCTATATTGCCCAAAGAGCAGAGTGGAGGGGGAGTATCCCGTTCATGGTCGCATTGGATACAAAAGGTACCGTACAATTTGTGCAGGCAGGTATGCTTTCTGAACCGTCACTCGAAGAACTGATCAAACAGCTTAGCCCCAAAAAATAATCTATTGCAATCTCACGATACCATTGTGTATCGTGACCGTTCCTTCAAGCTCTGCTTCATATACCCTGTCTCCAAACTTTTTCACGGTATCATCAAATGTAGGCGAAGTCTGGCAAAAGTAGAAGAACTCATCTTTCACAATATCACTCTGTACCGCCTGTCCGAAACGTGAAGCAAATATCTCCACATCCTGTATAGCTTTTGCTTTCCCCTCGACCAGAAGTCTGTTGGTCCCCAGACTCTCATCAAGTCTTTGGGGAAGTACCCATATCTCTTTACCCATTTTTAAAGCATACTCGACCGAGCGCATGGAACCGCTGTCAAGGTCCGCCTCTGTTACAATGAGTATATCTCCCAGTGCCACTACCAGTTCATTGCGTACAACAAAGCTCCATGCCGTTGTTCTGAATCCGTCATTGAACTGGCTCAGTATCAGCCCTCTCTTTTCAATACCTTCTATGAGTGACCTGTTCACCATGGGATACCGTATATCCAGACCGTTGGCGACCACGGCAATGGTATTCTCCTCCCCTGCTCCGGAATGTGCTGTGGCATCCACTCCCATGGCTGCACCGCTGACTACACAAACTCCTCTTTTAGCCAAAGCTTTGGCAATACTGTAAGTAAACTGCTTTGTATAGTTCGACGGCCTGCGTGTTCCTACAATGGATACTTTAGGACGTTCCAGTAATGCCGGATCACCCTTGTAAAAAAGTTCAGAAGGATACTTTTTCATGGATTCCAGGACATCAATATGTGTAGTAAGTATTTGCGTCATCTGCTGCCTTTTTCATTACTATAACAAAGGCAGTGAAAAGAAGGTAAAAATATGTCATATTGTCATAATTTTCAACCCTTGGGCATCTATGTCAGATCATCCAGCTCCACATAAAATACGCCACTAATGAAAGTACGGTCACACCGATGAAATTCAACTTCCATCCGACATTTGCCATCTCTCTGATACGAATGACCCGTGAACTCATGATAATGGCATTCGGAGGTGTTGCAATAGGCAGCATGAAAGCATAAGATGCTGCGACAGTTGCAACCATCAGGAGTATCGTACCTTCATTCTCCGGCATGGTTTGTGCAAACTCATAAAAGATGGGAATAGCTATAGAGGTAAGTGCCGTATTGCTTGTCACTTCTGTAGAAAAAGTGACAAAAAGGGCTACTGCCGCAAACATCCAGAAGAGTGGCAATGTTGAAATAAATTCTAATTTGCTTGCTATATCTGCGGCCAAACCTGTCTGGGAAAATGCTGCAGCAATACTGAACCCTGCACCAAAAAGAAAGATGATTTCATAAGGCATCGTTCGGGTATCTTCCCATTCCAGAAAACCTATTTTAGGGAAGAACATCAAAAGACCAAACCCCAGGAGAACCAGTTTTTCATTCAGTGAAAAACCAAAAATCTCTTTTAAGAAAGTGTTGGCAAAAAGTACAACAGCAAGCACAACAATGATACTGTAAAGTCTTTTTTGTGTAAATGTAAGCTCCTGGACCGTATGGCTTACATCCTCTACATTCTCCCCGCCCATACCAAGTGACAAGAGCCAGGGCATAAGTAAAAGCATGAATCCTGCTACGGGCAGCATCATAAGCATCCATTCACCAAATGCCAATAACGGCAACTGATGGTCCTCCAGAAAACCCATTAAAATAAGATTGGGCGGTGTACCTATAGGTGTAAGGATACCCCCGATACTGGCACCATAGGCAGTTGCCAGCAAAAAACGGACTTTGAGTTTTTTATTCTCACTCAAAAAGAGTGCAATAGGCATCAGCATCAGTGTGATCGTCGTGTTGGACAATACCGAACTGAGCAGTGCGGAAGTGATAGCCAGTGCATAAATAATACCCCTGGGGGTCTTTGGGAAAAAGCTCAACAGTTTTGCTGAAAAATATTTATGCAGTCCTGTCTTCTCTATGGCAATAGCCAACATGAATCCGCCGATAAAAAGAAAGATAATGGATTTGGAATAATTTGCTGTAACCGAATTAGTATCAAGTATCCCGAAAACAGGAAAAAGAATGATGGGCAGGAGGGAAACTACACCTAGGGGCAAAGCTTCATTGGTCCAGAGTGTGACCAGAAATGCAACAAGTCCGATAAGTGAGGCATGCTGCAATGAAAAACCCAAAAAAGAGATACAGAAGAAGAGTATCCCTGTCAGTACGGCTATAATGATCCCTTTCATCTGTGTTCCTTTCTGTAAATATCATCTATATAGACAAGTTCAACCTCTTTAAAAATACTTTTTGCACTGGACAATGCCTTCATTGTCACAGGATGAGGATGTCCAATAGCAACTGCATAACCTTTTTTCTTAGCGGTTTTTACTGCTTGCCGCAGTTGTTTATGTATGTAGGCTATCGTATGTGTATTGTCTATAAAGATATCTCTTGCCACATAGACATCACCGAATTCATGGGCTATCTTCCGTACTTTGCTCATACCGGTCGTTCTGCTGTCCACAAAGACAAACCCTTTTTTTCGCAATGCTTTGTAAAGCGTATGCATTGATTTATAGTCTGCCGTAAATACAGAGCCTGTATGGTTGTTGATATATCTGGCAGAGGGGAAAAGCTTTCTGATCTCCCCTACTCTCGCGTTTATCTGTTCCTGGCTAAAAGATATCTTAAGTGTTCTATACTGTCGATTGAACTGTCTGATCCCCGATTCCATAGGCAGATGGATCATATAATGCTTTAAATCCTTCGTCAGCAGATTGCTTTCCGGTGCCAGTTCATAGGGAGGGAAAATAGAAGGGGTTATTTTCATCCCTAACGCTTTGACAGCTCTAAGCTGTGCTGCCGTATGGATATCATCTATAATGATCACCAGTTTCGGTTTTTTACCGCGATATGCCAGAGCGATATCTTTTTTCTGTATCGCTTCTTCTGCTGTTTTACCGACTTTTCTTTTTTCTTTGTGCAGGGTACGCTCTTCTGCAGCTCTTTTCTCTGTTTTCAGCACTTTCACAGCAGCCAAAATGTTTCTCTCTTTGGGTTCTTTTGTTTTCAGATGGGACAGATCATTCAAAAGTTGTTTCGTTGTATAAGCTTGTCTGCTTTTATCGATCTGTGCTGGCCGGGGTCCATCAGTATCATTCTGCCCCAGAAAATACCCGAATGCCACCAATGAGATCATCATGAATACACTTAGAACAATAAGGATATTTTTTTTGAACTGAGATGTTTTTTGGGATTTTTTTGCTGTTCTTTTTTTTATTGAAGGTTTTTTTCTTCCACTATTTCTTTTTGGTTTCACTGCCATAGAATTCACTAATCTTGGTTTTTAATTATTATAGCAGAGAATCACTTCGTGAAGTAATTGCGTAGTCTGTCTTTTCAAGAATCGGACTTCAGATCATATGAATATATACACTTTTTCTCTTTATTATGCTGTTCCCCTCCGTTTGTATGTATCTCTTGTGAACTCTCATGCACAAAGACATCTTCAATACAAATTTTTCCGCTCTTGATAGAAGTTTTTATCTTGACTTCAAAAGCTCTCTTTTCTGCATCAAGTTTATCTTCATAATAACCAAAGTCCGCTACCCTATCCCCAAACTGATTATAGAAAACTACCTGATAAATTGTCATAAACAGCCTTAATATTTTTTAAATGATATCATAAGGAAACTAAAAGATATTCAATTTTGTATAAAAATAAATCAATAAAAGTTGGTATTTTAATCAGTTAACAGTATTACTATATTTTTGTAATTATAGTAAAAAATCAATCTTACTCAATTATATACCAAGAATGAAAATAATAATTTTTGTTGAGTATGCTTTGGATTTAAATAAAAAAGGCTGCAAGCAGTAAAATGGAAGGAAAGACCACTGTTTGACCAAATGAAGAATTTTAGTTAGTTATACTTAGATTTATGAGTTTTTTTGGGGGGGGGATAAAGGAGGATCGATACAACTTAACTAACTAAACATTTTTAGTTAGTTTGCTGTAGATTTGGAAGTTTGTGAGAGGGGGCTACATATAAGTAGCTGACCGAACACACCCTCCAAAGATGCAGTGAAACAACTAAAAAGATTAGTTAGTTTCCTGGTTAACGATTTTGTTCGCACTGATCCAAGGCATCATCTCTCTGAGCTTCACACCTGTCTGCTCGATCTTGGATGCTCTGGCATTTGCTCTCTCAGCATTCATTCTTGGGTATCCTGCCTGACCTTCAAGGATGAAGTCTTTGGCAAATTGACCGTTTTGGATCTCTTTAAGGATCTGTTTCATTGCCGCTTTAGACTCATCGTTGATGACTCTTGGTCCAGAAACATAATCTCCATATTCAGCAGTGTTGGAGATAGAGTATCTCATGTCTGCGATCCCTCCTTCGAACATAAGGTCAACAATAAGCTTAAGCTCATGAAGACACTCGAAGTATGCAAGCTCCGGAGCATAACCCGCTTCAACCAATGTTTCGAAACCTGCCTGGACAAGTGAAGATGCGCCTCCACAAAGTACTGCCTGCTCACCGAACAGGTCAGTCTCTGTTTCATCTTTGAACGTTGTTTCAATGATCGCAGTCCTACCACCACCGATAGCTGATGCATAAGAGAGTGCCAACTCTTTTGTTTGACCACTTGGATCTTGACCGATAGCAATAAGATCCGGAATACCGCCGCCTCTTACAAACTCAGAACGTACAGTATGTCCCGGTGCTTTTGGAGCGATCATTGTTACGTTGATATTTGCAGCCGGGTGGATACGTCCGTAGTGGATGTTGAATCCGTGACCAAATGCGATCGTTGCACCGTCTTTCAGGTTTGGAGCGATCTCTTCTTTATAGATTCTTGCCTGATCTTCATCAGGAAGAAGGATCATGACTACGTCAGCTTTTGCAGTAGCTTCAGCAACTGTAAGTACTTCAAAGTTTTTAGCAACTGCTTTACTCCAAGATGAACCTTCCGGTCTAAGACCGATGACCACGTTTACACCGGAATCTCTGAGGTTCTCTGCATGTGCGTGACCTTGAGATCCGAAACCGATCATTGCTACTGTTTTTGATTTGATGATATTGATATCACAATCTTTGTCATAATATACATTTAATGTAGACATAATTATCCTTCGATATTGTAAAATTTTCGCGATTATACCTAAAATAAACTTATTATCCTATTTTAAGACTGTCGGTTTATTTTATGCTATAATTAATTTTAATAGCAAAAGACAGGAGTATCTATGATCGAATTTCTCAATGAGACTGTTTTATGGTGGCACTGGATCGTCATAGGGATCATTCTTTTGATCCTGGAGATGAACACAGGTACTTTTTTCATGTTGGGACTTGGTGTTGCTGCTATTCTTGTAGGGATCATAGACAACCTCATGGGAACTTCTTTCAAAACAGAACTTTTTATCTGGATGCTCCTTTCCGTACTCTCTATAGCAGCATGGTTCAAATGGTTCAGGGAAAAACCTATTACCGACAGCGGGCAGTCAAATTACAGACTTGATACTCTGGGTACGGTGAAAGAGGACATACAGCCGCACAGCCGAGGGAAAGTCACATTTGACACCCCTGTACTGGGCAATACTTCCTGGCATGCCATATCAAAAGTGGATATAGACAAAGGAACCCGTGTTAAGATAGTAGAGATCAACGGACAACTCATAGAAGTTGAACCTGTAAAATAAATTGAGGAAAAAATCATGGAAGCATTATATATACTGGTCATTTTAGTCATTGCTGTTATCGTTACTCTATACAAAGGGATCAATATTGTACCACAGGGGGAAGAGTGGCTTGTTGAAAGACTGGGGAAATTTTCCCGTACACTCAGGCCCGGACTGAATATCATCATCCCTTACATAGAAGCTGTACGGCAGAAGATCACTACAAGAGACATCATTTTGGATATCCCCCAGCAGGAGGTCATTACACGTGACAATGCTGTTATCCTTACCAATGCCGTAGCATTTGTACGCGTCACCAAACCGGAAAATGCCCTGTATGGTGTTGAAGACTTCAAACTGGCTATACAGCAGCTCATCATGACGACATTACGTTCCATTCTGGGAGAGATGACACTGGATGAAGCACTTTCAAACCGTGAACAGATCAAAACAAAACTCAAAGACCAGATCGTGGATGATGTGGCAGACTGGGGTGTCACGGTCAAATCTGTAGAGATACAGGATATCAATCCGAGTGCTTCCATGCAGGCATCCATGGAAAGACAGGCTGCGGCAGAAAGAGAAAGACGGGCCATAGAGACCACTGCGGAAGGTAACAAGAATGCCGCTATTTTGGAAGCCGACGGGAAACTGGAGGCTGCCAAACGAGAAGCACAGGCCCAAATTGCACTTGCCGATGCCTCCGCAGAAGCGATCCGTCTGATAAGTGACAACATTCAGGACAAAGAACTGCCGGCTATGTTCCTGCTGGGAGACAGGTATATCACCTCTCTGGAACAGATCAGTAAAAGCGAGAACTCCAAATTTGTCATCTACCCTGCAGACCTGCAAGGGGCTATTAAAGGTATGTTGGGAAATGTATTTAAGAAGTAAATACACAGGAAGCGCGAAGTTCTTCACACAGCAACTTGTTTGCATTATCCAATGTTTGCCTTGAATGAATTCGAGGTTCCAAGAGTTCGAAGGGTCCTTCTTCAGATTCAAGATAAAACTATGCTATACTTTTTACATGAAACACAAGCTTCCCCATGTAGATTTAATTGGATACTATCAGTTTATTACCTTTCGCACCCAAGACAGTCTTACGCCCTATCTTCAAAAAATATATGCTAGAGATATTCATAATTCTCAAAAACAGCTATTAATAGATGAGTATCTTGATAGTTCAACCGATGGAGCATATTTAGTTGATGAAAAAATAGAGATATGTAAAAATGTATTTCTAGAAAAAGAGCGTGTATATTATGAAATAATTTGTTTTGCTATCATGCCAAATCATATTCATATACTCCTTAAACAAATCGAACCTCTCCTTAAAATCATAAAATACCTCAAAGCCAAAAGTACCATAGAGTTAAATAAATCAATGGATAGGAAAAGTCAGTTTTGGGCAAAAGATTATTATGATAGAGCCATACGAAATGAAGCACATTTTAAGACAGTCTATAACTATATTTTGAACAATCCCTATAAAGCCAATTTAAAAGATATTAATAAAAGGGTTTATAGTATTTATGAATAAAGCTTTATAGCTCGAACAAGTTCGAGGTTCCAAGGTCTCCGGAAGTGCGAAGTTCTTCGCACAGCAACTTGTTTGCATCATCTAATATTTGCCTCGAATGAATTCAAGGTTCCTTATTTTAATCCGGGTTTAAATCATTTATAAAAATGCTGGTAATCCTTAACCCCACTCCAATCACCACCCCACTTCCAGCCATACTTTTTAAAGATCTTTGTTGCTTTATCATCTTTTAACAAAACTGCCTTATCTGCATAGGTAGACTTTTTATGCACTCTTTTTCTATATTTTAATGATTTTTGATGTGAAATACGCCCAGATCGTGAAATATAGGGGTTTTCTATGGGGTTGATGTCTATGGCTCTACCATAGGAGTGTTTTGACCAGCGTTTGCTTCCTGTTGCCTTACGACAGTTAAATGCCGAAGTGTTGTCGGCTTCTATAGATCGCCAGTCACTTCCACCAAAGTCGCTTACCAGTCTCATTTGTCTAATGGGGTATTTCATCCCATAGAGTCCCCTGAAAATGCTTACTACATTACTGGCAACATCTTTATGGACAATGATCTCGCCTTGCTTTTGCTCCCCTCTGAAATCCCAATGCGTGAGCGTGATATAACGAAGGTCTTCCAAAGGTACAGGACAGCCTCTTCTCCAGGAGTTTCCTTTGATCATACGGGTTTTGATATCAGTATCTATCCTAGAGACCGTTGCATCAAATGCGGCATGTAACCATGTACTGCATAAAATGATCCATATAAAAAATATTGCTTTCATCTTTTCATTATACTACAGAAGCCTATAAATAACTTTAGTCAGAAAACTTGAGTGACTTTTGTTAACCTTTTGTTTGCGTAAGTATGGTATATTAAAATAAAAAAGGAAAGCCACAATGGAACAACTAAAAACCTATGCCCTGATGACAGGGCTTACTTTACTTTTCATATGGTTTGGAGGAATGATAGCAGGTCAAACCGGGATGATCATTGCTTTTATCGCTGCTGCAGGGATGAATTTTTATGCCTATTATTACAGTGATACGCAAGTTTTAAACCATTATCATGCTGTACCTGTTGACCGCAACCATGCGACAGGACTTTACGAGATCGTAGAAAAGCTCACTCAGCGTGCAGGCTTGCCTATGCCCGCACTCTACATTATTCCGGAAGGACAACCCAATGCATTTGCTACAGGAAGAAACTATGAACATGCTGCTGTGGCAGTTACAGAGGGATTACTTCAACTCATGGAGAAAGAAGAGGTAGAAGCCGTTATCGCCCATGAACTTAGCCACATTAAACATTATGATATGCTTATCGGTACTGTCACGGCTACTATCGCCGGAGCGATTGCAATGCTTGCACAATTTGGGATGTTCTTTGGCGGAGGAGACAGAGACAGACCAAATCCTATTGTGACGATAGCACTGATGCTTATCATGCCTTTGGTGGCAAGTATCATACAGATGACTGTAAGCAGAAACCGTGAATTCATGGCAGATGAAGGTTCAGCACGTATGACAGGACATCCGGAGTGGCTTCAATCTGCCCTTAAAAAACTTGATAGCTATGCAAGAGGCACCATCATGCACGATGCAGACCCACAGACAGCACATATGTTCATCATCAACCCTTTTACAGGAAAAGATATGTCACTCAAACAACTCTTCAGTACACACCCGAGTACCGAACAGAGAATAGAGAGACTCGAAGCACTCAAATGATATAATCTTCTCTATGGAATCTATAGCACAAAGCAAAAGCGTTGCCAGGCAACGCATACTATCACTCTTCACTCTTCACTCTTCACTCTTCACTTTCAGAACTGAAGGTTCCAAACGATGAGTCCTTTTGCCATACAACTTACCAATGGATGTCTCCTCTCAGATATCGAACTTGAAGATCAGAACAGTTTTCAGGCACTACAACAACTGGGTGCGCTGGAAGAAGTAGATGGACTGTGGAAACTGAAAAGTCTCTACCGTGCCGGTAGACTCTACATAGGAAAAGACGGCAGAGGATACGTTGAAGCAGAGTTTAAAGAGCAAAAAGATCTGCTTCTAGAACCGGATCATCTTGCTGATGCCAAGCACGGAGATGTCGTTGTAGCCAAGAGGATCATTGCAAAACGCGGGCGTGCCAGCGGCAAAGTACAACTCATTATTGAAAAAGCCCATCTCTTTACCATAGCCTATACACATAGAGATGAACAGGGTAATTTCCTCATTCTTGACATCCGCACAGGAGAACCGACCTATGCTGTCATGGAAGGGATGGACTTAAAAGCTTTTAAGTTAGGTACCGTTTTAAAAGTAGATGTGGATGATAACAAGGTCTTAGCCGTTTTAGGTCATTTGGGGGATGCTCGAGTGGATGAAAAGATCTCACTTGCACTTTATGAACGAGAAGATGAATTTCCGCAGGAGTGTATCAAAGATGCAGTGGAAATAGAGTCGGAAGTTACCAAGGAGGAGCATCCATACCGTGTAGACCTGACCCATCTGGACTTCTGTACCATTGACCCGATTACAGCAAAAGATTTTGACGATGCGATCTATTTTGACAGGGAAGCACATACTCTTTATGTTGCCATCGCTGATGTAAGTCACTATGTACCCTTCTTTACCCCTATTGACAAAGAGGCAAAAAAACGGGGCTTTACCACCTACCTGCCGCACAAATCTTTCCCTATGCTTCCACGTGAACTGAGTGAAAATATCTGTTCACTTAAACCCAAAGTAGACAGACTTGCATTTGTAGCCAAGATAGAACTGGATAAAGGAACACTCAAGCCGATCAAAGAGGAGTTCTTTGAAGCGATCATCCACTCTAAACACCGTTTTAATTATGAAACTATAGACAAAATACTTGAACAGGGTACGGAGGGTATCAACGATACCGTAGCCCGTATCCTGACCTGGCTGCTTCCTCTGCAGAAAATGACGGTCAAACTGCGTCATGAAAGACTCAGACACGGCTTTGATTTCAGGAGTGAGGAGATCAAACTCACGATCGATGCTGACCACCTTCTTGTAAGCACACAGATAGAAACAGGAACACCGGCACATTCACTCATAGAAGAGTGTATGCTTTTGGCAAACCAGGCAGCAGCTAAACGTTTTACAGGTGAAGGCGACAGTATTTTCCGTATACATGAGCCACCACAGCTCACTAAGATAGAAGCTTTACTTACTGAGTTGGCAGCCATAGGACTTTATGTCGAGGAGTATGAAGACAGTCCGAGCCTCATTAGGGCTATTCAGGCAGAAGCTAAAAAAATGGGCTTAGTGAGTGAAGTTGATGCCATGATCATCAAGGCTTTACGTCAAGCCTCTTACTCTGCACATAATGTAGGCCACTTTGGGTTGGGCTTTAGCCACTACAGTCATTTTACCTCCCCTATACGTAGATACTCAGACCTCATACTGCACAGACTGATCAAAACACAGTTACGTGAAGAGGAAGAAGAAGCCGGTTACCTTTTACGGAACATAGAGCCGCTTTGTGCAAGGGTATCTGAACTGGAACGGGAATCGACCAAAGCAGAATGGGATTTCAGAGACCGTAAATTTGCACGCTGGGCCCAAACACAGAAAGGTCTCTTCTTCGAAGCAGAAGTCATCGAAGCAGGAGAAAGTGCGAAAGCTGTACTTTTAGGAGATATCAAAGGGGTCACTGTCTATCTTAAAGGTGATAATATCATGCTCTTTGACAAGGTACGTGTAATGATCACGGAAGTGAATATTCCCCAGGCTGTCATTATGGCAGAGTTGGTCAATAAACTTGAGAAAGAAATAACAGAACTATAACGCTTCGTGTCAATTCGATTTTTATGCTTATTCGGACATATCCGATACTACGACAGCTAAAGATGTCTTTTATAATTTGGTGAGATCGAAGTGATATACGGGTCTTTGCGAAGTTGTTGCATCATTTCCTCCATCGGTAAGGAGGAACCTATATGCAACATAGGTTTCTGTGTACTTTCCGAAATAGTTGTATATACTTTCAATACCTGCATACCGTAAGAGGCTATCACTTCCCGTGCCTCCTGAATACTCACCCCTTTCCTGAACACTACAATGGCTTCGGATATTCTCTTTTGATTCAACTGTTCTGTTTGATGAACTGTAGTTTGAGCTGTATCATTCTGCAGAGGAATTGAGCTGTTACATCCTGCAAGCGCCATATTGACAAACGGCAGAATCAGTATATATTTCATTCCCTTCATTCTACACTCTCCTTTTTTATCTATTATAGCCTAATTGCCTATAAATGAAAAAAAACTGAGATTATAAAACATATGCAAAACGATACTCGGAATTATCCTGTCAAATTTCTCTTTAAAATAGCCAAACAGAAGAGAAGGGAAAAAGACCAGAACCGCCCATATCGGCTCATGATGAACAAAGTGCATGAGAACAAAGAGGAGTGAAGTCAGCAGGTTGGCAACAGATAGACTTAAAAAAGAACGCCACTGTTCTGTTTTTTTGGCAAGATACTCTTGAATCACTCCACGAAATGTCAACTCTTCAACAACCGGATAAAGAAGAATAAGAAAAAAAAATGACTCGGCATCATTCAAAAGCCAATAAAGATCCTCTGTTTTCTGTTGAAAGATCCCAACATACAGCAGGCAGAAAACGGGAGCAGCCAAAAGTGCTGCTCCGTATTGCACAAGTAACGATGAACTCTCTTTGTGCATAAAGTCTATTTGAGATACTTACGTCTCAACGGATAAAAGAGTGACATCATCATCATGAACAACATCATTGCATCGAAACCTTTATTGTGAGGATTATAGGTACAACCTCCACCGCCGCCGCTTCCTCCATCTTCTGTTACAGTAACACTCACTGTTGCAGTATCTGTACTGCCGTTTCCATCACTGACAGTATAGCTGAAGCTGTCCGAACCGGTATAGTTGCTGTCAGGGGTGTAGGTTACCTCTGTTGCGTTGATGATTGCTGTACCGTTTGCAGGCGAAGTTATTGCACTGATGATTAACGTATCTCCATCCACATCACTGTCATTGCTTAAAACTGATATATCCACACTGCCGTTTATAACTACCGTTGCCGTATCATTTTGGGCTACCGGTGCATCATTAACAGCCGTTATAGTTACACTCACTGTTGCAGTGGCTGTACCACCGTTACCGTCACTGACAGTATAGCTGAAGCTGTCCGAACCGTTATAGTTGCTGTCAGGGATGTAGGTTACCTCTGTTCCGTTGATGGTCGCAGTACCGTTTGCAGGTGAAGTCACTGCACTGATGCTTAACGTGTCCCCCTCTGCATCGCTGTCATTGTCCAGCACTGCAATATCCACACTGCTGTCCTCTACGGTGGTTGCCGTATCATTTTGGGCTACAGGAGAGTGGTTTCCTGGAAGATTAATGGAGTTCGCGATATTGAGCCGTCCTCCTGTTACTACTTTTCCGTTCAGTGAACCCAATACATCCACACCGTTCAGAATACGGTCAATACGTTCAGCAACTGTTTTAGCGGAGAAGACTGCAGCCATCAGTGCAACACTGCCGGTAACATGCGGTGTTGCCATGGAGGTACCTGACCAGTAGGCATAACTGCTGGAAGGGTTGATGGCACCTATGGCGATATCATCAACATAGACACCGTCACGAACTACAGAACTATCTGTCACTAAACGAAGTCTCATTCTGAAATTCGCTGTTTTCATAGTATCAGGGATCACAACACCGCCACATCCCCATGCACTCTGTGTACCGGTAATACTCCCCAGTGTCGTCCAGCTGGAACCGCTGTCATCAGATGCTTCTATATATAAATAATCCCACCCTTCTTCTATATCGAACTTCAGGCATGCTCCCAGCCCGATATTTTGACCGGTATATCCTGAGAGATCTATATCTGAACTATAGGTAAGAGACGCATTTGTATTATTTGCATAATCTACATCCGGACTGTCTGACCAGGCTTGCGAAGAACTGTAAGCCTCTTCTGTGGTAATAGCCCAGCTTCCTGATGCTGTCCAGTTCCCTTCCCCTGATTCAACATCATCAGAAAAAATAGTATTGTCAGGCATGGCAAAGGAAGGAAGTGTACTCAGAATATTGGTACCCGGTGCTGCGATATCTACACTGGTTGCACCATAATTGGAAAAATCTGCCAGCTGATCATCCTGGTCTGTTGCCGCCACAGCAATGATATTGCTTGCATCATAGGAAGCCGGACAGCTTGGGTTAGCATCATTGTCATTCGCTTCATTCCCCGCAGCTGCCGCAAAGACGATGCCTGCATCCCCCAGGCTTTTTATAGCATCGTTCATAGGGTCATTTTGAAAATCACTGCCACAGCTGCCGCCATAGGATGCATTGATCGCCACAATATTGACACCATTATCTTTCATGGTCAGCACATAGTCTATCGCTTCCAGAATATCATCGTCATAGGCTCCCAGATTAGGCATAAATACTTTAAGTGCCATGATCTTTACATTCCAGTTCACACCTGTGATACCCACACCGTTATTACCTTCTGCTCCTATGGTACCGGAGACATGTGTTCCATGTCCCATGATATCCATAGGATCAGGGTCATTGCTGCCATCAGTCCATCCTGCAAAATCGTATCCGTAAACATCATCGATATACCCGTTGTTGTCATCATCTATACCATTCCCGGATATCTCACCAGGATTGACCCACATATTGGCAGAAAGGTCTTCATGGGTATAATCCACACCCGTATCGAAAACCGCAACAACCACATCCGAAGAGCCTGTTGCTGTATCCCAGGCTTCGGGGGCATCGATGTCGGCATCGGCTGTACCGCTTATACCGTTCACATTCTGTCCGGTATTGTTCAGCCCCCATAAGTAATCAAATCCAGGGTCACCAGGGTCACTTGGTTTTACACTGATCGTGCGTCTGTAGTTTGGCGAAACCGACTTTACATTCGGATCTTTTTTAAGTTGTGCAACAAGCTCTTCTGTGGAAGTACTTCCCGACACCAACATGTAGGAACCCTTGCTTTTGGAAGAGAGAGTTTTATACTCTTTGAGTACTTTGATCTTATTTTGTGATAAAACAGATGAAACTGTAGAAACAGACAGATTTTCTTTCATCACAACAATAACCTCCCCTTCTGCATACGGTTTTGCAGAAGAGATACCGGACGTTTTTACCGATGTAACAGCCTTTGGAAGCACTACAGGAAGGACTTTCATATCCTCTAATGTTCCGGCGGCCTGAACGCTGCCTGACATCCCCAGCAACATACCGGCAACAAGATAACCGGTGAACGAATTCTCTTTTTTAAACATATTCAACCCCTCTTTTATAATTTAGCAAATTTATTATAACAGTTTTCAATCTTAAAGCAAACCATTTTCAGGTTTAAAACCTATATAAACTCCAGAAGACTTTTTTCTCTTTTACATATTTTTGATATAATGGCCCAATTCAATAAAAGTAACCCGTATGTATCAAAGAGAATTCGATCAACGTCTTAAACAATTTTTGCCGAAAGCCGTACTTTTCTACGGTGAAAACCATTATCTCATCGACTATTATATCGATACCTATATCCAAAAACTCGATGCAAAAGAGAGTATGCTCAGTCTCTACCATGATGAATGGAACTTTGAACAGGCAAAGAATTTTCTTTCCCAGACTTCTTTGTTCGGCGGGACAAATCTTGTTGTAGTAAAACATGAAAAAAAAATACCCAAAAAAGAGCTGGACCTCCTCGTAGAACTTGCCAACAAAAACAGTGACAACTATTTCCTTTATGCTTATGCAGGTACAGCAAAAGATGCCAAAAGCATGCAGTCTGCCTTTACAGAGAAAAAAGGTGGTGTATGGGTACGGTTCTTTGAACCCAATATTCGTGACGGTATCACCATATTGCAGCAAAAAGCACAAAAAATACAACTCGACATAGACCATTATGCACTTCAGCATCTTATGCTGCTGCTGAACAACAATCTTGCTCTGTGTTCCAATGAACTGGACAAACTCGCTATACTTGGCATAAAGGTAACAAGCAAAGACATAGACAGGCTGGTCTACTCTACGGCACCACTTGCTACAGAACAACTGCTTATCGATCTCTTTAACAAAAAACCCATCACAGCTACTATCACCAAACTGCTTGACCTGGGAGAGGATGAAGCATCATTACTGCGTTCTACACAATATTTTGTAAATCAGATCTTCCTTTTTCATGCCTACATTAAACTCAACGGACATGTGGACTCGGCAGCCATACTTGGATACAAACTCCCCAAACAGATAGAGGACCAGAAAGCCCAGCTGGCTTTACGTATCAGATCAGCATCTCTTTTAAAAATATTCGAACATCTCCTGGAGAGTGAAATAGCAATGAAACAGGCCCCTGCCACACAACGTGAGGTTTTACTGTATAGTATGCTGATAAAGATACAAAGTTATCTGTAGGTTTGACCATGTATGCATATACAATCTCAACAAAACCAAAGCTAAAAAACTGTAAAATATCGCTTCCAAAATTCTTGCTCATTTTTGGACAAGTGCTATAAAAACGCTTGCGTTATATGGGCTATTAAACCAAAAGGAAACAATATGAATTGTTATGAAACACTGTTTGTAGTTAAACCTACACTTACAGAAGAAGAGATCGCAGCACAAATTGCAAAAGTAAAAGACGTTCTTACAAAAGTAGAAGCGGAACTTCTTGCTACTGATGATATGGGTATGAGAAAACTTGCTTATCCTGTAGAGAAAAATGACAGAGGATACTACACTGTACTTTTCTATAAAACAAAAGGTGAAGCGATCGCAGAGATCGAAAGAAACCTTAAGATCAATGAAGAGATCATTAAGTTTTTAACTGTAAAATACAGTAAAAACAAAGAGATCGCACAATTTGACAAGCTTGTTGCAGCAGCGAACAAAAAATCTACACCTGCAGAAGCAGCAGCAGAAGCGTAATTAAAAGCGACTTACAGGAGCAACCTTATGTACAATAAAATTATTTTAGCAGGAAACCTGACAAGAGATGTAGAAGTTAGATATACGCAGGGGGGGAGTGCCATAGGAAATACGGCAATTGCCACTTCACGTAAATTCAAATCTGCAACCGGTGAACAAAAAGAAGAAGTACTTTTCATAGACTTGACCTTCTTTGGCAGAACTGCTGAAATAGCAAATCAGTATTTACGTAAAGGTAGCAAAGTTTTAGTGGATGGAAGATTGAAGCTTGACCAGTGGACAGCACAGGACGGAACAAAAAGAAGCAAACACTCAGTGACTGTAGAGAATCTGCAGATGCTGGGTAGCAAAGATGATGCACAAGGTGGCTACAATGCAGCACCTGCCGGAGATACATATTCTCAGAGTACACCATCTTATAATGCACCTTCTCAGCCGGCACCGCAAGCTGCACCACAACAAGCACAGACATCCAACATCCCAGAAATTGACATCAACGAAGATGAAATACCGTTTTAGGAGAACATACCATGGCAGAAAGAAGAAAATTTAAAAAGAGATTTTGTAAATATTGTGAGCAGAAAGTTGATTTTATCGACTATAAAGATTTGAATTCACTTAAATTCAGTTTGAGCGAAAGATTCAAGATCATGCCAAGAAGATTGACTGGTAACTGTAAAAGACACCAGGAGCTTGTAACAGTAGCGATCAAAAGAGCAAGACAAACAGCACTTATTCCTTATATCGTAGATAGAAAAAATGTTGTTGAATCTCCATTTGAAATGATCAAATAGATCTTTCTTTGCTTACCCGGTTTTCACGGGTAAGTACGTTTTTTCTTTATATTATCTTTACCTTTTTCCCCCCTATTTTTCATCACCTTAAAATCCTTTTGATGGTAATAAGATCACAACAGATAACTGTCTTGCAAACAATAACTGCAATGATAACTTTTGCAGTTTCTACTTATACTTTGTCTATAAAAATCAAACTTCTAAAAAACTGTTAAACATCAATTTAATGTATAAAAAATGCGCTATTCTCCTATGCTCTATTTTAACATTCAATTAAGTAAAAAAGTTATATTATTGGGAAAGTACCTAATTTTAGGTCTTCATTAAAACCTGAGGAGGGAACAATGAAAAAGGAATTTTTGTCAATTATAACAGTGGCAGGGCTTATTGCAAGCAGTATAACAGGCTGTACATCCAAGAGCAGCAGTGATCAGGATGACACTATACCTGCAGAAGTAACACAGTCTGCCCAAATGCAATCATCGGAGGATGGACAGGCGGGTGTCGGTATTATAGTAGCAAGTGAGATCATGGGAGCATTGTTCGTAGATTCAGAATTGGAAGATATAGTCGGTGAGCCAAGCAGCACACCGGCAACAATGCTGAGCCAACTACCATCCATATCTATTCAAAAAGGAATAGATACTCAACTACTGGAAAGTACTGAAGATAATTATACGGTACAATGTACATATGACGGAAACTATACTGTAGAATGGACCACTTCATCGGATGTAACTGATTATTATGCAGCAACGTATACATTTAACCATTGTGTAATGAATACTCCATATATTGATGGTCTACCCAGCAGTATTTTCATCAACAATATGGTACCTGTAGACATGCCGGATATGCGATATACCTTTACCGGTATCTATCGTACAATATTTGAAAATAATTCAACCATAGATTCATACTCTCAGGAAAGGGAAGCTGAAGCACTTGCATTAATTACTGAAGACAATGCAACGGGAACCAAGATCTCAGAAGCCTATGCTGATGGTATGGTCAAGATGCAAACAAGAACATTCAATGCACCGGGTGCAGATCCTGCTCCCGAGACCATAGAAAAGATCTATACGGCAGATATGGAACAATCTTTCAAAGGATATGAAAATGATACTGTAGTCTATGAACAGATCAACAGTGCCATAGGTGTTGACCTTAATGCCACAACCACAGAACAAAGCAGAATATTTACAGCCAATGGCTACAGCGGTAGTGAAGTGAATGGGGATTTGATCAGCTATCTTTTCTTTGACAACTATGTATCTACCTGGTACTGGCCGGCAATGCAGCCAACTGGAACGGAACCGTTCACCGCGGATATCACTATAAATGGTACTGTCGGTGCCTCATGCATAGGCGGGAAGGTTGATGTTGAAACTGTTCAGACCATAGTACTTGATACCAATGTCTCAAATACCTGTGGAGAAGCCGTAGAAACTGCTGCTCCGGGATTTGAACTGCTGACAACAATACCAAAGGCGGGAGAAGTACATATTACAGGAGACGGAAGTGCAGTAGTTACTTTTGATTATAATACTTCTACCAATATTGCTTCTGCCACTATTGCAGTAGACGGAAACCAGACAACATATACTTGTGCAGAGGATATGGTAGGAAACAGTACCTGCGGAGATATAGTGGGGATAGACCGCTAAATATACGTAGGATACTCAAAGATGGACTTTCACAGGTTCATCTTGAAAAAGAACATATATTAATGTTCTTTCTTTCCGGTATTTAAGTGCTTTTACATATGAAAATATATCTTTTCAAACCCATTTCTTTTTTGTTGGGTGTGCTGTTTGTTTTTTCAGGATGTGGGGGAGGTGGAAATCAGACATCAGATACCACTCCTCCAAACTTTACCACAAACAGTACTGTTTCAATAGAAGAAAACCAGATCGATGTAATAGCTGTACATGCGGATGATACTTCTGCCGTTTCATACAGTATTACAGGGGGAAGTGACAGTAATAAGTTTTCCATTAACAGTGTCTCAGGTCTTTTAACATTTAAAACAGCTCCGGATTATGAAACACCTGAAGACAACAATAGTGACAATAATTACGAAGTTACTGTTAACGCTACAGATACTTCCGGTAATCAAATGCAACAGGATATTACCGTGACTGTCACCGATTTTACTGAACTTTATGCAAATGACGGTGATGGAGACTCTATTCCAAACGATATAGAAATAGCTATAGGAACAAACCCGAATGACAATGATGGGAATAATAATGGTATAGAGGATGGACTTGAGACAGAAGATACATATGGAGATATATTTTTTGATATGCAGTGGCACATACACAGTGTAGGTTCCATTGTAAATGACAGCGGTGTGGAAACCATAGCAGGTAACGATCTTGATCTTTTAAATATTTATCACAGCTATATGGGATACAGACACGGTGATCCTCTCATTATACAGGTGGTTGACACAGGGGTAGATGCAGCTCATGAAGATCTGATACAGAATATGGATCTTACACGCTCCTATGATGGAGAAAATGTGGGGGATCCTTCTCCAAATACATACATGACATCTTATGAACACGGTACAATGGTAGCTGGTATCATGGCAGCCCGGGCATTTAACGGAAAAGGCGTCAGAGGTATTGTTCCTTTTGCCAGAATTGCAGGAAGTAACTGGCTGGAGACACAGGGAATGGCTGAACTTGAAAAAGTTTGGCTTACAGGAGACGGTGCCAACGAAATAGCCGTTACGAACAACAGCTGGGGCTCCTATTATAGTTCCAGTACTTTTTATGAAGATATTATGCAACAGGGTACAAGTATTTTGAGAGACGGAAAAGGAAGGATCTATGTCTTTGCCGCAGGAAATAACAGAGGTCTGAATGGTAATGCCAATCTGGAATATTCACTCAGCAATCGTTTTGTGATTACGGTAGCTGCACTCAAGCATGACAATACCCATGCAAGCTACTCCAATCCAGGTGCAAATATCTTAGTCTCGGGCTACAGCGGGGATTATGCTTATAACAGTCCTACCATCGGAACAACAACTGTGATGGGAACAGCAAGCAATTCAGGTTCAGGAAAAAACACATGGGATGACGATACTAACGGGAACTATACATATGCAATGAACGGAACAAGTTCTGCATCTCCAACCGTAGCAGCATCCATTGCTCTTGTTCTTGAAGCCTGCCCCAACCTTACCTGGAGAGATATCAAATATCTCATTGCAAAACATACCAAACTGGTAGACCATACCAATCCTACATGGGTTATAAACGGTGCAGGTCTCAAGCACAGTATTGATTATGGTTTCGGCCTGATCAATGCAAAAGGAATGATCGATGCATGTACTTCTGATTATACCAATCTTCCTCAGGAAAGAACTGCAACTGTTACAAAAATATTTAATACCCCGATTGCAGATAATAATACGGCCCACTCTTTCACACTCAATCTCCCCGACAACATCACAATAGAGTGGGTGGAGGCAACTATAGACAACAACTCTACTCATGCTTCCGACTACAGGATTGAGCTTACTTCGCCACAGGGGACAAAAACCACACTGATGACTGAAGGATCCCAAGTCAGCGGAAATTGGATGGATGGCGGATTCAGACTCAGTACCCCTGCTATGATGGGAGAATCAAGTAACGGAACCTGGACTGTTGATATCACGGATACAGTGACTGATGACCAAGGCACTCTCAAAGATATAACACTGAAAATCTACGGACATTAAAAGGAGTATCAGATGCAAAAGAACATGATTGGATTTCTACTTCTTGCTTTGTTGGGAAGCAGTAGTGTAACATATTCACAGAATGTCAAGATTCAAATGAATGAAAAGAACTATATCAAGTTCATTACACTTGACAAAGGGATCATAAGAACCATATTGATTCCTAAAGATGATTCATTCAAAACAAAGACTACACCCTACTCTGTAAAACAGATAAATGCGAAACAAGGTATTATCATAAGGTTTAAGTCTCCTTCACCGGAATATATAGATGAATTCAAAACAAAATATGGACTTAAGTTTCACACAAAACTATTTATAGATTACTATATCTTTCAAAATCTTTCAAAACAAAGTGATATTCAACTGATAAATAATATTATTGAAAATGAAACGAATATTGAAACAATAAAGCCCAATTGGCATATGAAAAATATCCCTAGATAAGAAATTTAATTATCTTTTTTTAATACCAAGAATACTTTATCAGCCTCTTCTAATTCATAGAGGTTGAATTCATCACTTATAACAAATTCTAAACCACTTGAGTTCACTATCTCATTTACTGTATGATAATACTGTTTGATTGTTTCTTGAGATTTTTTGAAACATTTACCCTCTTTTTCAAACAGTGTGAATTCTGAAATATACTTACCCTCTTCAAAATCACTGTCAACCGTCAAAAAACGTTCTTCATCATCTACGATATATGAACCTACAGCAACATTTTCAAAACCATAAAGAGTGTTGATATCACATAAAAAATATCCGCCTTCGTTAAGATGTTCATTCACACAAATTAAAAAATGTTTCAAGGCTTCTTTATCCAGATAATTCAACATATCGAACACAGCTGTTATCACATCATATTTTCCGCTTAAATCACATAGGTTGATACACTGTGAGGGAATGCCTTGTTCGGCTGTTTTGGATACCATTGCAGGGCTCAGATCGATACCCATAACTTCTTCAATACCTAATGCGCCTTGCATCTGACGCAGGAAATCACCTGAACCGCAACCTACATCCAGAAATGTATCAAAATCCAGTGAATTCAAAAAAAGAAGATAGTGTGCATAGAGTCTCGGGGCAGCCTCTTTTACACCAAGAAGGTCCTCTACTTTGGCGTAGAGGTCAAGTGAATCAGAACTGTTCCTAGCCACGGCTTACCACCCAACCAAGTAGGTATCTATATTTTTGATGCTGTGATTTCGTTCATAATCAAGGCAGAGTTTTGAAGGACTCGTCTGAGCGAATTCGAAAAAATCTAACGTAGAGTATGGGCGAAAGCACTGCACCCTTTGGGAAGAACGAGAGAAGACAATCTGCAAGCAAAAAAATCTTTGAATTAGCCAGCTAGTCCTACATATTTTTTCACTCACAACTTGCCTCCTCTCGTTCTTTTAAAAGTATAGATACCTACTTGGTTGGGTGGTTAACAACTGTTTTGATTTTTTCATAAAGAGAGAGAATTTCCTCTTTTTTCGCATAAAAACTATTTTTATTGGAGATAAGATGTGCAGAAGAGTCCATGATATCTTCCGCTACTTTCAGTCCGTTTTCTCTCATAGTACTACCTGTCTCTACAATGTCAACAATAGCATCTGCAAGACCTACTAAAGGTGCAAGTTCTATGGAACCATAAAGCTTTACCACCTCTACCCCTACAGCTTTTTTGGCAAAGTAGTTTTTAGTGATATTCACCATTTTGGTTGCCACTTTTATGTTGGGGCGTGACCAGTCGAGTTCATCTTCATTTTTAATACCAATGGCTACTTTACATTTACCAAGCTGCATATCAAGAAGTTGGATGATATCAAGTTCTTTTTCAGTGATCACATCCAAACCTACTACACCGATATCGGCTGCACCGTGTTCTACATATGTCGGGACATCCTGGTTACGGACATTTAAAAAACGAAATTCACCCATATCTAAAATGAGTTCTCTCCCCTCAAACTTGAATTCTCCACCGAAGATCTCTGCAAATATTTCCAGAGTCTGCTCTGCAATTCTTCCTTTTGGAAGTGCTACTGTTAACATAGTTCATCTCCTTGAGGTGAAAGTGATGAGTGATGAGTGATGAGTGATAAGTGTTGGTATGTATTGCTCTGCAATACTACTTCTTGTTGAACAAATTTCATTTAAAACCTTACTACTTTGTCTCTAATGCTCTAAGCATTCCGTGAAAGACCAATGTTTCATTATAGATAGCATCATCAAAAAAATTAGCAAGTAATTGACCATCTCCACCCGTAAAGTAGAGCTTTTTACCATTACTATGTTTATCTATGAGTGCTTTTATAGACGCAATTATACCATAGCTTATCCCATCTTTAGTTGTGGTAGGAAGTGTGCTGAGTGATATTTGATCATTTAAATCCATATCTAAAACAGATGAGATGGATCTGTAGCTCTCAAGATAAGCTTTCAACCCGGGCAGGATGAATCCTCCTCTATAAACTCCATCCTCCATAATATCTACTGTAATAGCCGATCCGGCATCTACGAAGAGACCATCTCTATGACTTAGACACAGTGCTTTTCTATCTACACCCATAGTCTCATAAGCACCCTCCAAGATTATCTCTTTAGAGATATTTTTCCAAGACTTGATCTTTTCTATCTTCTCTTCAAGATGATGTTTTACCGAAATGTAACAAAGTGATGTATCATGGTATTTTTCTATAGCATCCTCATACTTAAGATGTTCTACTTTTTCACCATTATAGATATGAATATGCGTATTGCCAATATCTGCTAACCATAATTTCTCTCTTCCTGCTATCACTTTCACTCTCCACTATCACTAAAAACACGCCAACCATGCTCTTCCAACATTGCTTTGGCATGAGAGCAGAGTGGTGCTTTGATGATAATATATTTTTTGGTGACCTTACTGTCAATATACTTCTCTACTTTTTCATGCAGTTCCATAAGTTTACCTGCTTCTTTTCGAAGCACTCTACTCTTCTTTTCAACTTGCATGACCAAAGCATAATAGCCTTTCAGATCAACACCCAGATAGAGTGCAACCTTTTTACGCGAACCAAGTTCTTTGGGCATTACCTCTTTAAGTGATTTGAATATAATATGCTTTTTTTGTAAATGCTCTACGATCTCTTTCATAATAACATGATACCTAAATCAGCTAAGCGGATGATAACTCTGCATTGTATCTGCCAGGTTCTGTTTTTGTATATGCGTATAGATCTGTGTGGTCTCCAGTGAACTATGTCCCAATAAATCCTGTACTACACGCAAATCTGCACCACCAATGATAAGAGAAGAAGCAAAAGAGTGACGTAATACATGGGGTGAGACACCTAAATATTTTTTTACTGTCTTATAGGCAGAGATACGGCTTAATGGTTCACCTCTGTAATTGAGCCACAGATAACTGCTGTGCAGATCCTGTTCTTTCATGTATGCTTCCAATGCTTCCAATGCTACAGGTGCCAAAGGAACCATACGTTCTTTCTCACCTTTGGCAAACCTTATCTTTAGCCATCCCTCCACTATATCACCTCTCTCTACACTCAATGCTTCAGAGATACGACACCCACTGGCATACAAAAAAAGTATCAGGGCATAATCACGTAAACCCATAAGCGTACTTCTGTTAATGTTATTTATGGCTTTCAGGATCTCATCATTATTTAGATATTTAGGAAGATTTTTAGGCACTTTGGCCATAGGGATCTTTATTTTTTCATAGCTAAAGTTTTGAAGATGACAAAAGTGGAAAAAGGTATTGATAGCTGAGAGTTTTCTGTTGAGGGTTCGTTTATTTTCAAATGTAGCTAAAAACTTAAGTACGTCTGCCGTTTCCAGTTTCGTAAGTTTTTTTTGTGTAAGTTCTTCAAGCTGTTTTAGATCACTTATATAAGAAGAGACCGTAAGCATATCCAGTGCCTTAGTGACACTCAGATATTCTTCAAAAGCTATGAGTAGATCACTCATAACCTAATGTAGAGAGATCAATGATCTTCCCGTCTTTATACAGTTTTGTTCCTGTAATAAATACCGGAGTATCTACAGTTCCAAGATCATAGATCTTATATTTACTTAAGTCTGCAGAGAGTACGATAAGCGAGCCTTGCTGATCTAAAGCAAAAACTCTTCCACCGAATGCTGTGGCAGCAGAGAAGTGTGCAAATTTGAATTTCTTTTTTGCCAGTGGCTGAAGTGCTGTATCAAGTTTCACCACTTCCCCCTCTTTCGTAAAGAGATAAATATTTCCATTCGAAGTAGTGACTTCAGAGATATTCGCATGATACTCTTTTTGTCCGCCACTGCCCAGTGTGATCAGTCTTTTCGGTGTTGCTGCCACCATGATATTGTCCATACGGGACAGATACACAACGTTGTTAAAAGCTTTTTCACTGCTGATATAGACCACTTTTGCATTTTCTGTATCTGCAGAGTTCAAAATGATCAATTTTCCGTCAAGCATCGGCATGACTGCCAGATCATCGATAAATATCGGACTTGCAGCTCTGGTATCGATAGCAAAAGTTCTTTCTGAACGGTCTTCAAGTATTTTTAGATTATTTTTTATCTGATAGATACCAAAAGCATTATTATTCAGGATATAGGCGATCATCCCGTTCCGGATCGTTGCAGAGACGATAGGTACATGAAGAGATACCGCACGTACCGATTCTCCAGTACTTTTATCAATGATCTTCAATATCCCCTCTGTATTACCTGCCAGCACATAAGCAGAGCTTTCACTCAAAAATCTATACCCTTCACCAAGGTTGATCTTGCTTAATCCCTGTTTCCCTATATACTGTCCGTTCTGTAAAGTAGCACCGTCCCTGCTGATATCAACAATAGTTCCACCATAGGAAGATACTGCTCTTGATGCAGAATAGCTTTGTTCCGGTTCAAAATATTGTTTAGAACTACATCCGGAAAAGATCAGTGCCGTGATTGCCAATGTAAAAAATAATCCCTGTTTCATTATTTTACCTTTAATGTAGAGTGCTTGAGAAGCGATGCCACCATTGCAAGCGGTGAACGTTCATTAATGAGTTCCAGTTTTGCTTTGGCACTTTTTGTATTACCTGCTTTGATCGCAAGATACGCTTCTTCAAGCAATGCCATCTCTTTATACAATATGGAATCAACAGGTTTTTTTTCAAGTGTTGCCATGGTATACCTGCTGGCATCTGCGATTACCGGATCACTGCTGTTCACTAAACTGCTTAATGCTTTTACATCCTGCTTTTTAGCTGCCTGGGCATAAGAAAAAAGTTCAAAAAGTGCCGGATTTTTTTCTTTAAGTGTTGCAAGTGCCTGTGCATCATCAGCTTTGGTCTGAAGTACCAGGAAAGCACTGTTTGCTGCCTCAAGCCTTGCTTGTTTTACAGCATCCATTGCCGTTCTGCCTGCAAAGAAGAGAAAGATAGCCGCGGCAATACCCCAGATCTTGAATTTATGCTTCTTATAGAGTGTCTCTAATTTAAACGCACTCTCAAGTATTTTTTCATCACTGCTTAACTCTTTTTTCACATCTGCAATATCCACTGCATTCTCCTACATTCAAATTAATTAACATATATTATACCTTGTAGAGTTAAGATTTGGGTTATAGTTCAACAACTGTAATCCCTAAGTTCCCCGGCATCCTGTAAAACTTCTCTATTTTAGGATGATTTTTGAGATAATCTGTTACCAGCTTTGATAAAATACCTCCACCTGTCCCGTGTATGATCTGTACTTCACTCAGTCCATTGACCAGTGCATCCGAGAGAAACTTATCTACGGTATCTATAGCTTCATCCGCATACATGCCGAGAAGTTTTACAGACACCCTTGCCCCTGACTTTTCCACATGTACTTTTGCCTGTTTCGGTTTTTGTGAAACTTTCACTTTAGGTGTATCACCTCTTCTCTTAAGCTGAGAAAGAGGTACCCTCATCTTAAGTCCGTCAACAATGATCGTAGCATCCTTGCCGCGCAAAGAGAGTAACTCACCTTTATGGGAACGGTACTTTACCTTATCTCCCTCTTTAAGCGGTATCTCTTCTGAAAGTTTTATCTCTTTTTGTTTGAACTCTTTGCGTTGATGTGCTACATTGAGAAGTCGTCTTCCTTCTGTTGATTCTTTTGCTTTTAAGGCTTCTCTTGCCTTTTTGGTTGCTGCATTGTAACGGTTCTCAAGGGTTGCTATGGCTTTTCTGTGGCTTTCCTGAAGCTTGATCTCTTCATCCAAAAGCTTCTGTTTCTGTTTTTGAACTGCCTTTAACTCTTTATCAACTTCTGCTATTTTCATACGCATCTCACGTTCAAGTGAAGTAGAACGTTCTATCAGTTCATTGAGGTTCTCTTTGTCCTCACCATATACCTCTTTTGCCCTATTGACAATACCTACAGGAACTCCGTAACGCTGTGCTGTCTCAAAAGCATAACTCTTCCCTATGCTCCCCTGTAGAAAAGTATAGGTCGGAACACGTCTCTCTTCATCATAGAGCGCAGCAATGAGTTCTACTTCATCATCACTTGCCATAAGTGAAGCCAATCGTTTATGGTGTGTTGTCACGATAAAAGTAATCCCTTTTTTACGGAGCTCATCCAGCATCACACGAAAAAGGCTTGCCGCTTCATCACTGTCGGTTCCCAATTCTATCTCATCCACACCTACTATGGCATCTTCTTTATTGAACAGTTTCGCAAACTCCTGCATACGTCCTGCAAATGTTGAGATATCATTTTTTACTGACTGCGGATCATCGATCACTGCTTCAATACTTTTATAATGTCCTACTTCTGTTTTGGAAGCATCACATTTAAAGGGCAAAAGATATTTGCTCATATAAACGGCACTGAGCATGGACTTAAGCAGCATCGTCTTACCTCCCGCATTCACTCCTGTTACAAGCATGATCTGTTTATTCATGTCCATGGTAACAGGAACAGGGTTCTCTATGGCCGGGTGTGCAAAGTCTTGAAGTTTAATACGTTTTTGTCTGCTCGGCAGGATGAACTCATACTCTTTGGCTCTGGCAAAACTCACTCTTGCCTGGTAGTGGTCAAACCGGTCATACTCTTTGTTAATGAACGATAAAAAACGCTCCCACTTCAAAAATACAGCTGAGATATCTTTACAGTAACGGTAGATCAACTCTTCTTTCTTACTGAGCAGTGCAGACTCTTTCTCTTTCATATGAGAAATACTTTGAGGAAGGATATAGAAAAAACCGCCGGGACTTCGTGCTGCTACTGTAGCTTTAATAACATTATTGAACCCGCCACGTACAAGAAGCGTCTCCTCACCACCATTAAAATGTACTTGTGTGTCAACCAGATAATCCCTTAGTTTAGCAGAGTGGGTAAGTTTATAAAGCGTCTCTTTGATATCAATTTTATTTTGTTTGATCGCACGTTCAAGTTTAAAAAGTTCAGGATCACGTTCAGGGTTGATATCCCCTTCTTCGGTAAAATACCCTATGATTTCAACAATATCTTCAGGGATCTCGATATTTTGTATCCAGGAACTAAGCGGTTCTGCAAACCCTACTGCCTTTAAAGTATTAAAGTAGGAGAGTATCGTCACAAAAGCATAGATCTCATCTAAAGAAAGTACACCTTGCTTTTTGATAAGATTTAATGTTCTATCAAGATTTGGTACAGATTTCGGTAGTGGGAACTGCACTTTGGAGAGTGCCTGTATGTAACGGTAATGCTGGTTGATATCTCCCATCATCGCTACCGGTTTTTCTCTGGCTAAAAATTGTCTGAACTGATGAATATATCCATCAAGATCTAATTTCTGGATGATAGATTTTTCATTTGTTTGTTGTGCTGACACGTATCAGTTTCCTCTGCCTGTAATTGTTGTTTGGGTTGAAATTATACTATAATACTCTCACATAAGGAAGCATATGAAATATATAATGGTTGCAATATTTGTTGCGTTGGCACTCCTTACGTTTCCCAAGAAAAGTTCAAATATTATAACCCTCTCACCCAAAGATACCATCTTGGCTTTTGGCGACAGTCTCACTTATGGCTATGGTGCGAATCCTATAGAGAGCTACCCTTCTGTACTCTCCTCTCTCACAGGACATAAAGTGATCAATGCCGGTATAAACGGAGAAACATCTGAAGCAGGGCTCAAACGTTTACCGACACTCTTACAGGACAAGTCCATCAAACTGATGATACTCTGTTTAGGAGGCAACGATATTCTCAGAAAAAAATCTATGTCAAGCCTAAAGAACAATCTAAAGACTATGATAGATATGGCAAAAGGAAAAAACATAGATGTATTACTTGTCTCAGTACCGAATATAAGCTTGTTTGGACTCTCACCGCTTGAACTTTATGAAGAAGTCTCCAATGAAGAAGATATTCCTCTTGTCAGCGGAGTACTGACAGAGATCTTGGGAAATTCCGCACTGAAAAGTGACCAGGTACACCCCAATGCTTTAGGATATAAGCAAATAGCTCATAAAATTTATGAGAGTTTAAAAGAAAATGGATGGATATAATGATGGGTACCTTTAACAATAGGTGCCCTTATGCCTCTCCACGTATCTGATAAGTAATGTCTCCGGCACCGAAAGCTGTGACAAGTCCATCACTGTATTCCCTGATGACACTTCCGTCCCTAATGATCTTTACAATACCGTCTTCTTTTGTAACAGCATCAGCCATAAGCAATTTATATCGGCTGAATGCCCCTTTGAGGTCTATATCTACTTCAAGTTCCCCTACTGACCAGATAGGAAGGATAACAAGTTCATCCAGACCTTCAAAACACTCTACAAATGCCTGAAGGTTATCCATCGTTCGTGAATATTTATGAGGTTGCCAAATGACATTCAATTTGGTGAACTCACGTAAAGATTTATAGGTTTGAAGTGACTCCATCGTTACTTTGATCTCTGTAGGGTGATGCCCATAATCATCTATGACTACACAGTTTTCCCGGTTTTGTACAATATCAAAACGTTTTTTGATGCCTCTGTAGCTCAGCAGATTTGTACGGATATCTTCCAACGCTTCACCAAGCTCCAATGCACCCAAAATGGCCAATGCAGCATCAAGTGCGATATGATTTCCAAAACCGAATACTTCAAATGTACCCAAATCCAAAAGTTCAAACTTTGTATGGGGCTCACCATTCACAAGAACGAACTCTATGTTTTTGATATCTTTTGAAGGGTAGAGCTTAATACTTTCCATCTCCAGTGAAGCGAGGAATTCATCTTCTGCATTGATAACACGTACTTTAGCCAGTGATAAAAAGTTTTTATAGGCATTGTAAAAACGTTCTTCATCATACTCATAATACTCCATATGCTCCGGTTCAACATTGGTAACAATAGCCAGGTAAGGATTTGAATTTAAAAAACTCTCATCACTCTCATCTGCTTCAAAAACCACTTTATTGTTAGGATAGTTACGGACGTTTGAGCCAAACGCTTTACTTATAGCACCGATAAGTGCATTGGACTCAGGAACGATAGAAGCGAGCATCGCGGAAGTGGTACTTTTTCCATGTGCTCCACCCACGGCATAGACCTCTTTTTCACCCAGGATAAACTTCAAAGACTCTTTACGTGAAAGTAGTTCTATACCAAGCTGCTGTGCTTTTTGGTACTCAGGATTATTTTTGCGTACCGCTGCTGAGTAGATGACCCTGTCTACACCTTCTACTGCATCTTCATGATGAGGAATGGTGATCTTCGCATCAAAGTTCGTTGCCAGGTCATTGGTAATTTCTGTTTGTTTGATATCTGAACCGGAAATCTTATGTCCGTCATTATAAAGAAATTTTGCCAATGCTGAGAGCCCGATACCTCCAATACCTATAAAATGTATTTTCATCTTTTTTCTCCCACATTCATTGATAAATGCATTGCAAAGCAATGCTTACAGTCACTCTTCACTCTTCACTCCTCACTCTTCACTTCAAAAAGGCTAAGCCTTTTTGCCATCCTCTTCCAAAACTTTCAACTCTTCTTTTCCCTGTTGTACATACTTGGCGAACATGGTTAAAAGAATATCATTTGGCTGTACGAATGTCTGAATGAAAAAGGCCAGTGGATCATGTTCATCTATACCGCTTACATCGACCATATTCTCAATAAAATCATCAAAGCTGTTTCCTGCCATCACTGCACATGCATGTATCATCATTGCATCTTTAAGTTCTGCATGGTCGATGGTATGATACAACACTAAGAACATCTCTTTGGCAGCTTTTTTATCATTCTCACTGTAGCGTTGAATGGCATGTTCATAGATCGCTCTTGCTATCGCTCTCTCTTCAATGTCATTCATATCAAATGATCTATGTGTTGAAAGATACTCTGCAAGTTTATCAAAAGCTGTGTTTACAATAAATGTAAAAACTTCATTAATGTCATCTTCAGCTGCTTCGATAACCAATTGTGCATCTAAAAGCTGATACCCTTTTGCAATACTCTCTTCTTCTTTACACTCTTCTTCGAGTCTTTTTATATTCGCTAAAAACTCCGGGTCTTTTTTTAATTCTTCTACGTGAATCTCAGGCATATCCATTTAACTATTCTCCAATGCTAATTTAATTCGTTCTAACGCTTCTCTTGTTTTGTCTGCTTCATACACAAGTGCAAGTCTTACATACCCTTTGCCTTCACCCTCTCTACCCAAAAATGAACCGGGGATCACTTTGAGGTTATACTCTTTGTAGAGTTTGGTTGTAAAGGCTATCTCATCTTCTACTTTGAGCCATATGTAAAAAGTAGCTTCAGGTGTATCTACGCCTAAAACTTCTTTGGCAACTTCAAAATTCTTTTGATACTTTGCTCTAAAATCATCTACATGTTCCTGGTCAGCCCATGCTGCTGCTGCCGCATGTTGCAGAGGCAGCGGTGAAGCACAGCCTACATACGTTCTGTAAACCATATAGTTTTTCAGTATCTCTGCATCACCTGCAATAAATCCGCTTCGCAATCCAGGGGCGGAAGAGCGTTTAGAGATAGAGTTGATCACAAGTACGTTCTTAAAACACTCATTACCCACTTCTATACTTGCATTCAAAAGTGAAGGGAGCGGCTCATCCAAATAGAGGTCAGCATAACACTCATCATTGAGCAGTACAAAGTCATGTTTCAGTGCCAACTCTACCCACTTTTTCAAATCATTCAATCCCATCACGGAAGAGGTCGGGTTGTTAGGTGAATTGAGTATAACAAAATCAGCTTTTGCCAATGCTGCTTCATCCACAACAGGCTGAAAATGATTCTGAGCATTAAGATTAAGGTAAATTACCTCAGCCCTACATGCTTTGGCTGCACCCTCATAGATCTGATAAAAAGGGTTGGGAAAAACCATCACCGGGTTTTCAACATCATGCAGTAAGAACTGAGGAAAGTTAAAAAGTACTTCTCTTGTTCCGAAAGTAGGGATGATCTGGGTATTGTCAAGTTTTAATGCAAAACGGTTTTCAAGATAGGTAAGCATCCCCTCTCTAAGCTCAGCTTCTCCAGCCGTTTTGGGATATTTATTAAGCAGAGACGCACTCTGCTTCAAAGCATCCAGAATAAACTGCGGTGTTTCAAACTGAGGCTCACCGATGGTCAAAGAGAGCGGTGTATAAGCACTGTTGGGTACTACATTTTCAAGAAGGAGATTAAGTTTCTCAAAGGGGTAAGTTTCAAAGTTCATTGCTGCCCTAAATTTTTAAGGAATTATAGCGTAGTTGCAGTAAACTATAACTTTATCAAAAAAGCACCGCTGCTAATATGTTTGCGTACTTTTTTCAATGCTGTTCTGGCACTCTGTTCATCCTTGTATGCCCCTACAAGAACTTGGTACTTGTCAGAATGACGTACCTTATAAGGCAGTCCAAAATGTTCAAGTCTAAGCAGATAATTCTGATTTGGAATTGAGTTGAAGAGACCTACCTGTACATAATATCTTTGCAAGGGGGAGGTTTTCCCCTGAGAATCAGAAGGTTCATTTGTTTCCATAGACCATAATGTATCAATTGAAGGCTGTGCTCTTTTCTCCCTATATTCTACAAGCCATTTTATAATATCATCCTGGAGCTTTGCTGCCCTCCAATTTCCTTTTTTTGTATTGACCAATATCACTACCGTATAGAGTCTGCCTGACCTGCTTTTCACATACCCGGCAATATTTTTGACTCTTTTCAGTGTTCCTGTTTTCATCCAGGCACGATTTTTCACGGCGGTTCTTCTAAAACGCTTTTTGATGGTTCCATCCACCCCTGCAATGGAAAGCGTATTCATCCATCTCTGTCCATAATATCTATAGGCATTATCATACAGAGCTGCCAGGATCTTTGCATTGATCTTGGCACTGCGTGAAAGTCCGCTGCCATTGTCTATTTTCATTGTACCCGCACATAAAGCACCCTTGCTTCGTAAAATATACTCCACTGCCTTTCTACCTTTTGCTACAGTAGCAGGTGCACCATACATTTTGGCACCCAGATAGAGAAGCAGATGGCGCGCATACAGATTGTTTGATTTTTTAGCCGTTTTGGAGATGATCTTCTCTAAACTTTCAGAGTAATGGATGAACAAAATACGTGCATTTGCAGAAATTTTACGTAAACGCATTGTTCCGGCTACCTTTACCTCTGCTTTTTCCAATGCATCTTTTAAAGCATAATAAAAGGATTTGTAAGGCTTGGTGATCACTTTACAGATATTTCTTTTTCCACAGCGCTTTGAAATTTTACCTTTCAGCAGGACTTCGGGTATTGCTTTACTCTTGTCTATCTTCACAGCCGGCCAGGAGTACCTCCCTCTACACGGCTTATTGACACGTTGTAGATGATTCCGGACAATATAACTTCCATCTACCTCTTTCTTGCTTACCTCATCTTTGTTCGGTATGACATAAATGGTACTGACACGTTCATTGAACATCATAGCATCCGGCATAGCATTGTACGGACTGTAAGTATACTTGTCAAATCCGGAATTGTCTTTTGTCCCTACCGCAAAATAACTTCTGTCTATGACAATATCACCTGTTACTCTTCGAATACCTTTGGCTTTGATATTGGCTACTATGTTATCCAGGTCTTTTGAAGAGAGTGTGGGATCACCAAAACCTTTTACCAGAAGATCACCATAAAGTACACCGTTTTTCACTGCACCTGTACTATAGAACTGTGTGGGCCAACGATAGTCAAATCCTAATTTTAAAACAGATGCATACGTACTCAGTACTTTTATGACCGAGGCAGGTGTATGGGTCTTACTTGCATTGAGAGATGCCAATACCCGGGTATTGACCCCTGTCTCTTTAATATAGATACTGATATCATTTTTGGGAATATTGGATTTTTGGATCATATTCTCTATTTCGGAAGGAAATGCATATGCCCAGCAGCTGATCAAAAGATAAAGTATAAAAATCTGTTTCAAATCATTTTCCTGTACGCCTGAAATAATCTTTCCATAACTTCTTCCAAAACTTCTTTTGAAGTGCCTACATTCAGACGCATAAACCCGCTGCCTGCTTCACCAAAACTCTCTCCGTCATTCAATCCCAATTTTGCCTGATTCACAAAAAAGTCTACTAATGCTTTGTGTTCCAGCCCTAATGCTTTACAATCAAGCCACATGAGAAAAGTTGCTTCTGTAGTGATACACTTGACAGGGATCTTATGCTTTTCCATAAAAGCTTTTACAAATGCTATATTGGCAGACAGATACTCTTTCAATGCTTCAAGCCATGCCTCACCCTCATCATATGCCGCCATTAAAGCTTCTATACCGAAAGGATTGCCGTTGGTGATACCGGATCTGCGTTGCTCATGGATGTAAGCTTTACGCAGTTTTCTATCCGGGATAATGGCATAAGAGCTGTTGAGCCCTGCAATGTTGAAGGTTTTGGAAGGTGCATTCAGGATGATGCATTTCTGGGCGATCTTTTCAAAAGAGCCTATACTGTGATGTGTTTTTTCATAAACGATATCCGCATGAATTTCATCAGAAACGATCAACACATCATGCTCCACACAGATATCGATCACTCTTTCCAACTCTTCTTTATCCCATACCCGGCCTGTAGGGTTATGTGGAGAACAGAGTAAAAAGAGTTTTGCCATTCGTGCTTTGGCTTCAAAATCTTCAAAATCCATACTGTACTTACCCTCTTCATAACACAGAACATTATCAAGCAGTGTACGTTTCTGCCTATGTACGGAAGCGGCAAAGGGAGGGTAAAGCGGACTCTGGATGATAATACCGTCCCCCTCTTGCGTATAGGCATTAATGGCAAAGTTGATAGAGGGTACAACACCGTATGCAGGGACTATCCACTCACGTTCTACATCCCAGTCAAATCTTTTTTGTATCCAGTTTTGGATAGACCTGAAATAGTTCTCCGGGTAGACAGTATAACCATACAGAGGATGGACCGCTCTTGCTTTTAGAGCCTTCTGCACACATAAAGGTGAAGCCAGATCCATATCGGCGACCCAAAGAGGAAGCAGATCATCGGTACCGAACTTCTGTTTGGCTTCATCAAATTTAACAGAATACGTACCCTGTCTGTCTACAGCCTCAAACATACTACCTCTTCTGCCATACTGTCATCTCTGCGATGGTATGTTGATGTTTTCTTGCCGTCTCCTGTATAACAAAAGGTATGTCTTGTGTATCTATGAGTTCAAATTGAGGTTCAAGAATCTCTTTTAATCCCTCCAGTATACTCACATTCTCACCATCTTTTTTATACCCTCCTATCCACTTCTCTTTAGGGGTAGACTCCTCTTGCCAGGTATATGGGGAGGTCATAATGAACAGTCCTCCTTCATTTAACCGTGAAGCAAGTGAATCTAAAAACTTCTTGGGGTCATAAAGTCTATCTAAAAGATTACCTGCAAAGATAAGGTCAAAATCTTTAAAAACAGGTTTGAGGTTACAGGCATCTGCCTGCCAGAATGCTACTTTTTTACGTTCTTCTTCCAGATCAAATGCTGTAAGATTCACTTCATGAAAATTTTCCAGTTCCCCCTCTGTCGGCATCACGTAACGAAGTATGCTGTTCTCTTTTAATGCCTGAGCTTCCTGAATGAACCTTGCTGAGAAATCCACCCCTATGACTTCATCAAACCCGCGTGCAAGTTCAAAAGAGCTTCGACCTATGGCGCAGCCTATATCAAATGCTTTTCGTTTCGGTTTGTCTTTCATATATTCCAAAGCGATGCTTGTGCATTTCGCAGGGTAATTCTCGACTCCCAATGCATTTTCACCCCACCCGAAATGGCAATATTGTGAGATAATACTATCGGTAGTATAGCTGTTGGTAGTCACTTTTTCCTCATAGTTACTCTCTACATATCGAAAGCCTACATGTTGATAAAAATGCCGCCTAAACCCATAACGGCTCTTTTGTGTTGCAAGATTTCCACAACTTATCCATGAACCTCCATTGATGAGATTATGTTTGCCATCAAAAGTAGGTACGGTAAAATCGTCGTAGACAGGATGTACTTTAAAATCCTCAAAAGGGTAGATAGGTGTACGGGACCACTGCCATACATTTCCTATGACATCATAAAATCCATTATGCTCATAACAGTCTACAGGTACAGATGAAGCAAAACCCTCCAGGTTTATATTGGCCGGTGCTTTACCTTTCCCTCTCCACTCTAAGTAGGAAGGTACTTTAGTTTCATCACGTAAACGTATGTATTCCTCTTCAGTAGGTAAAGTAAGCGTCAAACCCTCTTTCCCGCTCAGCCACTTACAGAAGGCCTCTGCTTCCAGGTAGTTCACTTCCACAGGCCAGTTTAGCGGCAGATCGATCTCTCTGGTAAGTGTACGAAGTTTATACCCCTCCTCACTCTCTATCCAAAATAGAGGATGTTTCGCTTTGGTAAATGCTTTCCATGCTCTACCCTCACTGCACCAAAACGTATCATTCTCATACCCACCCTCTTTTACAAAAGCAAGGAATTGGGCATTTGAAGTAAGGTACTTGGATGCCTTAAATGCAGGGATATGTGCTTGATGGCTGCCATATTCATTGTCCCAGCCAAAAAGTTTTGCATCTCTGTTCTTACCCAGTATCACTGTACCGTTACTTACTTCTAAAAGTTCATTTTGGGGTGCCTCGCCATACTCTGTACACTCTTTCCAGTTCAGATCTTCTTTGATGGTTTCAAAAGGCAATTGGCGTATAAGAACAGAAGAGGTTTCAAGGTGGATATTTTCATGCTCTACTCCCATTAAGATCACCCACCATGGAGAGTCCTCAGTGACAGGAAGCTCTAAAGGAAGTCTATCGATAAGCCCAGAGACGACTTTATAGACTTTATCACGGTATGTTTGTGTTTGAGAAAGTGTTGGCCACTCATAATGCTTTTCATTGAGATCATCCCAACTCATCTCATCTACGCCTACAGCAAAAATAGACTCCAGTTTTGGATCTATACGTTCATCTATGATCTTGGCAAGCTTGAGTTTGTTTATAAAGAAAGTGGCTGTATGCCCGTAATAAAAAATAATAGGATGACGCAGTTCATCTGCTTTTTGGAAGTAGGCTTTTTCATCAGCTACGATATCAAAAAGTGATTCATAGCGTTTATAACAGCGTTGAAAATACGTCTTTATCTCTTGACGTTTTTCTTCACTGTTTTCGCCTGTAAGTGTAGGTATTTTTATCACATGTTTCTCCTCAAGAACTTCATGTAATATACCTGTTCAAGACTTAAAAATCTGTTTTTTCTTTAGAACTCTCTATCATAGAGACAATGATCGTATAAAGATTCGCAACGACTGCTCCGATAACCAATCCTACAGCCATAGTATCATTATCATAAAATTTCATTGCAAAGAATGCAGGTATAAGGTGAAGATCGGCGACCAGGGAACCGGCCAGAAGTTCTGCCGACAATATGTTCCTTACCCCTATCTTCAAAATAGTTGAAACGACATTCACACTTCCTGCAATAAAAAGTGCTACCAATGAATTCTCATACAAAAATGCTGCTGATGTCGTGAGACTCATTAAGGTAAAAAATATATAAAAAACTTTTCCCCATTGCATCGTAGCTCCTTAAAAGTTTACTGTATTATAGCGTACCATTCTCATACATAGCACGCATTTTCTCTTTTTCTTTCTCTCTCTTTACTTTTTCTGCTTCTTTGAGTCTGAAATCTGAAACGGAGAAACCAAGCCACATCAAGATAGGAGACGCTACAAAAATAGATGAATAGGTACCTACCACGACCCCTACAAGAAGGGTGAAACTGAACCCTCTTATAATCTCTCCCCCGAACAGGAAGAGTGTCAATACAACAAAGAATGTCGTAAGTGATGTCAACGTTGTACGTGAGAGTGTACGTGTTACCGATTCATCGATAATGGCACCGAGATCAGGATCTTTAATGGTCCTTATCCCTTCACGGATACGGTCAAATACGATAATAGTATCGTTCAGGGAGTACCCGAGTATGGTCAGAAGTGCTGCCAGAGTATCCAGATTCACCTCGATCCCAAAAAGCACCACCGCCCCCATGGCTATGGTAACATCATGTACAAGAGCCAACACCGAGGCAATGGCAAAACGCCATTCAAATCTAAAAGAAACATAGATAAGGATACCGATAATAGCAAGCAGCATCGACATCAGCCCTTTTTCCCGAAGCTCCGAACCTACTTTGGCCCCTACCATATCGACTCTTCTTACTTTGAAGTTTCCGGTGTCTTGAAGCAGTGTACGCATTTTATCACCTATATCTTCACCTAAAGATTTGGAACTCATTTTGGTACGGATGACCACTTCATCTTCACTTCCGAAATAGGTAACCGTAGCACCTTCGTAGTTTTTATCATTACCAATGGCTTCTCTCACTTTATCGATCGGTGCCTTGCCCTCATACTTTACCTGTACCAATGTACCGCCGGCAAAGTCTATACCGTAATTAAACCCTTTTGTAAGGATCAATCCCAAGGAGAGAACCAATAATACCACAGAGACTAGACCAAAACGCTTGCTTTTACTCATCAGAGAAAGCGGTTTTTTATATTTAAAGACTTCCACTATTTTGCCCCCTCTGCTTTAATTCCAAACCAGAAATTCAGTTTTTTCTTATCTATTTTTGGAAGTATCCATTGGTAGATACCATGGGTTCCCACAATAGCAGTAAGCATAGATGCCAGAATACCGATACTCATCGTAAGTGCAAATCCTTTAATGGCACCTGTACCATACGCATAAAGCACTACTGCAGCGATCAGTGTCGTTACATTCGCATCCAGAATAGCCGTAAAGGCATTGCTGTATCCATCTTCTATGGATTTGACCACCGATTTACCCTCATGCAATAACTCACGGATACGCTCATTGATGATCACGTTGGCATCCACTGCCATACCTACAGTAAGAACAATACCTGCCATACCCGGAAGTGTCAGTGTTGCACCAAAGAGTGACATAATAGCAAGAATCAAAAAGAGGTTCCCGATAAGGGCAACGTTTGCAACTACACCTGCCATACCATAGTAAAGTACCATAAAAAGTACTACTAAAACAAATCCAAGAGCAAGAGCCATTGAACTTGCTTTAATACTGTCTGCACCCAAACTTGGTCCAACAGAACGTTTTTCCATCACATATACAGGAGCAAGCAGGGCTCCTGAACGAAGGGCTATCGCAAGATCATGTGCTTCTTCCAATTTAAAGTTACCGGATATCTGTACACGCCCGCCACCGATACGTTCACGGATATTCGGTGCGGAATAGACCTTGTTATCAAGTACGACTGCCATACGTTTCCCTACACTTTTTGCAGTGAAGTCACCAAATATTTTGGCTCCTTGTCCGTTCAGGGTAAAGTTGATGACAGGCTGATTGTTTTCATCAAAACCTACTTTGGCATCTGTCAGCATGGAACCGTCGAGTACAGGGATCTGACGAAGCAGATATCGCTCCGGTGTATTGACATCAGGCAGAATCACATCACCATAACTTTTTGCTTCATTTTCATTCATGGTCGCTACTCTGGCTGCTCTGTCTTCATCAACTGCCATCAGCTGCAAATGTGCAGCACGGGCAATAAGTTCACGGATACGCTGTTCATCTTCCTGTGTTTTAATACCCGGTACCTCAACAAGGATCTTGTCCTCACCCTGTTTTGCTACTGTAGGTTCGGCAAGCCCAAATTCATTAAGCCTGTTACGGATAGTATCTACTGCCTGTTTAATGGCATTCTGCTTTGTTCTTGCTATCTCGTCAGCTGTCATTTCAAGTGAGAATTTCAGTCCGTTTTCACTCAGCACTGTACCTTCAAGCTCTTTTTTCAACAACTCTTTTGCTTTAGCGACATCATCAGCGTCAAGAAGTTCGAAAGTAATTTGTTTGCCATCTACTATACGAAGATCATCAAAAATGATCTCTTCATCATCAAAAATGTATTTTACAGATGCAGCCATGGATTTTGTACGGGACTCGATCGCTATCTCACTTTTGATCCCGAGCAGCATATGCAATCCTCCCTGGAGGTCAAGCCCCAGGGTGATCTTTTTTCCACTCTCACTTTGTGTCAAAGAAGGGATGGAGAACACTATCCCGAAAATGAGTGCAAAAGCAAAAAGTATGACTCTAAAATTAAGCGTTTTCATTACCCAATTCAACCTTTTTTGCAACAAATGCTCTATCCAGCTTTACTACTGTGTCATCATTTAGTTTGATTTTGATAAACTCTTCTTCAGGTTTAACGATCGTGGCAATAAGTCCACCGGTTGTAATGATCTTGTCACCTTTTGCGAGGCTTTCAAGCATTGCTTTATGTGCTTTTTGTTGTTTTTGCTGTGGTCTGATGATCAAGAAATAGAAAATCGCGAATAAGATAATAAGTGGTAGGAATGATCCAATCACGCTGCCTTGTTCTGCTCCCATAGGAATCCTTTTGAGTAAATTTTTAAATTTTCGTAAACATTTTAGCACCTTTGTACTAACAAGAGGCTTTTTCATAGCACTTTTGAGTTCTGCCTTTATCTACCTGAATCACTGGGGCTTTTCTTATCCGCTGTTCAATACCGTTCTGGGTATAACTGCATTATATCTCCTGCTTCAGACAGAAAAAAAAGTATGGTTCTTTTCCGGTTTTTTTATAGGATTATTCTGGTTTTGGTGGATAGGACTGAGTTTCAAACACTACAACATGCCATGGGCGATCCCTTTTGTTGTTTTCTTTGTGGCTTTAACCTATGGAATACTGTTTTGGATCATCGCTTGGATTGCAGAGCTTGTCGGGATGAGGGCAACCCGACCTACAAACGGGACTAAAGTCCCTGCTCCTAAAACAAAAAACGTTGCACAGCAACGCATACAATCACTCTTTACTCTTCATTCTTCACTCTTCACTTTAATCCTAAAAGCTCTCGGACTTTTCACGCTAAGCTACATTCATCCTTTTGGTTTTGACTGGCTGAAACCGGAGCTGATGTTCGTAGAGAGTTATCTGGGTATTCAAAAATGGCAGTTCGCCATCATTTTATCTGCTATCGGTCTATCTATCTGGAAGAAACAATATCTTTACCTGCTATTGATAGTTTCAGCCTATCAACCTTTACCTTCTATACCATCGGTCTGCAGCAATACGATACAGATCGTCACTACACATACTCCTGTCAGGGACAAATGGAATGAGTTACTTCACCCTGCACAGTTCAAAGCCCTTTTTCATACCATAGATCAAGCTATAAAGACGAACAAAAAACTCATTATCCTACCGGAATCTGTCTTTCCTGTATTTATTAATCGTTCTCAAACACTTGTTAACTTTTTAAAAGAAAAAGCCAAGCACATCTCCATTGTTACAGGTGGGTTATACTGGGATGGTTCAACACCAAGAAACTCAACCTATATCTTTACAAAAAATAAAATAACCATAGCCAACAAAGTCATACTTGTCCCTTTTGGCGAAAGTAACCCTTTGCCGGATTTTTTAAGTGACTGGGTCAACGAAATTTTCTATGATGGAGCAGTAGACTATAAAGCAAGCAGACAAGTTACGGATTACAAAATTGGAGATAAAAGTTACCGAAATGCGATCTGCTTTGAAGCTACAAGCGAAAGGCTCTATGAAGGAAACCCGAAAAACATGATAGTTTTAAGCAACAATGGCTGGTTCACCCCCTCTACAGAACCTACACTCCAAAAACTTTTGTTACAATACTATAGTAAAAAGTATGGTACTATGATCTACCATGCGATAAATATGTCGGAATCCTATGTGATAACGAACGGTACAACAAGGATACAAAAATAGATACAAGAAAATTCTGGACAGCTCCCATCAAAGGATACCAATACATCTCCAAAATGCTCCCTGCAAACTGCCGATACTACCCTACCTGTTCTGAATACGCCAAATGGCAGTTTGAATTCAATGCTCCTCATAAAGCACTGATAGCCAGCTCTTTACGCATTTTACGCTGTAATCAACTTTTTGACGGGGGGATAGACTACCCGGTCATCCATTATATCCCGCAAAGATCTATCTCTTTACTCAACTATAAAGCATTTTATGGCAAAATGAAAATTAACTATTGGCTCGTACCAAAAAATAAAAATCAATATTATATTGTAAAGGATTTTGATGGAACTTACACTCCATGCACCACTTGATATGCACCTTCATCTTAGGGATGGAGAGATGCTGGAAAATATTGCAAAAGCAAGCGCCCATACTTTTGCAGGAGCGGTTGTCATGCCAAACCTTGTACCTCCTGTAAGCAGTAAAGGGGAAGTTGTCGCCTACAAACAGCGTATCATGGATGCTATAGGAGATGAAAAATTCACTCCGTATATGACCCTCTTTTTCAAGCCGAGCTACGACAAGGCTTTTCTGGAATCTCTACGTGACGAGATCACTGCGATCAAACTTTACCCTGCCGGTATTACAACCAATTCTGAAGGTGGCGTAAGCGGTTTTGATATTGAAGAGTTACGTCCTGCACTCTCAGCAATGGCTGAATTGGATATACCCCTTTGTGTTCATGGTGAAACCAATGGTTTTGTGATGGACAGAGAAGCAGAATTTGTTTCCATTTACGAGAAGCTTGCAACGGCATTTCCTAAACTCAAGATTATCATGGAACATATCACTACAAAAGAGAGTGTGGCAGCCCTTGATAGATTTGACAACCTTTATGCAACGATCACCGTACATCATTTGCTTATCACCCTTGATGATGTTGCCGGCGGTATGCTTCAGCCACATCTTTTTTGCAAACCTATCGCTAAGCGTCCCGAAGACAGAGAAGCTCTGCTGAAAGTTGCACTTGAAGCACATCCGAAAGTGATGTTCGGTTCAGACTCTGCACCTCATCCAAAACATGCAAAAGAAGCATGCGGCTGTGCTGCCGGTGTTTTCACTGCACCTATAGCTTTACAGGTACTCACAGAACTCTTTGAGAAGAACAATGCCCCCCTTGAAAACCTTCAAGCTTTCATCTCCGGGAATGCACAACATATTTATGGGGTGGCCCCTATCGCTAAAAAGGTGACTTTAGAGAAAAAAAGTTTTAGGGTTCCCTCTGAATATAACGGAGTTGTACCTATGTATGCCGGTGAAGAACTGGTCTATTCTATCAAGGATGTCATAAATGGATAATCGTCTTCATGAATTTGAGAAAGGACATGAAGCCTTTCAAAAAGTTAAATTCAATCAGAGTAAAGAACGTTTTAAAAAACTGGTTTCAGAAGGACAAAATCCTAAAGCACTTTTCATCGGATGCAGTGATTCACGTGTAATGCCTGCTATGATCACGGGGAGTAAACCCGGTGATCTTTTTATTGTAAGAAATATCGGAAATTTCGTTGCACCGTATAACCCGGATGCCGATTATCATGCAACTGCCTCTGCTATTGAATATGCTGCAAGTATTTTAGAAGTTTCAGATATTATCGTTTGTGGACATTCGCATTGTGGAGCAATAGAAGCACTTTATAAAGATATAGAACAAACACCTGAGAACATCCACACCATCAAATGGCTGGATCTGGGACAAGAGGCTAAAAAAGTGGCTATGCTTGCTTATAGAAATGAATCTGAAGAAAAAATGTTACGTTATACTGAAAAAATCTCTGTTGTATATCAAATTGATAATCTTCTTACATATCCGGGGGTCAAAAGAAGAGTAGATGATGGTACACTTTTTTTACATGCTTGGTATTATAATATGGAAAATGGTGAAATAGAATATTATGATGATGACAATTATGAGTTCAAACCCCTTAGCCAAAAGGAATAATAAATAAAGGAGAGTGAATGATTGCTGACAATATTGAAGCACTGATAGGAAATACCCCATTAGTAAGAATAAACTCACTTTCAAATGAAACGGGTGTGACCATCCTGGGTAAATGTGAATTTATGAACCCTACTTCTTCGGTCAAGGACAGGATCGCATTTAATATGATCAATGAAGCAATGCTTGCAGGAAAAATCAATAAAAACAGTATTATTATTGAGCCTACAAGCGGGAATACAGGAATAGGTCTTGCTGCGGTCTGTGCATCCAGAGGACTTAAGCTTATCCTTACTATGCCGGATTCAATGAGTATAGAGAGACAAAAACTGCTGACTTATCTCGGAGCAGAACTAATACTGACCCCTGCAGCCAAAGGAATGAATGGTGCCATAGAGAAGGCTAATACACTGGTACAGGAACTTGAGAACGCCATAGTGCTGCAACAGTTCCAAAACCAGGATAACCCAGATATCCATAGAAAGACCACTGCGGTTGAGATACTTAAGGATACGGATAACAATATAGATATTTTTGTTGCCGCAGTAGGAACAGGAGGAACACTTACCGGTACTTCCGAAGCCCTTAAAGAGAAACTTCCTTCCTTGCTTTCTATTGCTGTAGAACCGGCAAATTCAGCAGTACTGAGCGGACATGCAGCAGGACTGCACAAAATACAGGGAATAGGTGCAGGATTTATTCCTGATATCCTCAATACTTCTATCTATGATGAAACGATTGCTGTGAGCGATAGTGATGCTTTTACAATGGCAAGAAAAATGGCGAAAGAAGAAGGATTGCTTGTAGGTATCTCATCGGGAGCAAATCTTCATGCTGCCTATCTTGCTGCCCTGAGACCTGAGAACAAAGGTAAAACAATCGTTACTATTCTTTGTGATACCGCCGAACGGTATCTCTCTACTGAACTTTTTAATACATAGGTTTATCTCTTGTCTGACAGTTCATCACTTCTATTAGAGACCATTAAAATAGAAGACGGGGAGTTTTTCAATCTCCCTTATCATCAGGCACGCTGTGACAGAAGCAGGCAATCACTTTTTGCGGCAACAGACATACTCGATCTTGCTTCTTATATCAAAGCTCCCCCTAAGGGACTCTATCGCTGTCGTATACTATATGATAAAGAGATACACTCTGTTGAATATATCCCCTATATACCCAAAGAAATACATCAATTAAAGATCATTGCTTCCGATATTACCTATGATTACAAATATGCAGATAGAAAGGAGCTGAACACTCTTCTTCAAAAAGAAAAAGGTATGGATGAGATCATCATAGAAAAAGAGGGTTATCTTACCGATACTACCATCGCAAACATTGCTTTTTACAACGGTGTACAATGGGTTACACCCGCTCGGCCTCTCCTTGAAGGAAGCATGAGGGAAAAGTTACTTGATGAAGGGTTTCTACATAAAAAAGAGATAAGAAAAGAGGATCTTGACAAATATACACACGTGGCTTTAATGAATGCTATGATAGGATTTAAAATTCTAAATAATTTCACAATAGATTTATAAAAGGGAAGTAATGACGGTCAACCTTTTTCAAACACCGGAATATAGAACACTGATAGAAGAGCATATCGTAAAAACGATTGGGTACCTGTTCAGCAAAGACCAGGAATTCGCACTTGCCTGTGAAATAAAATATGTCAACTTCAACCCGGAACTTCCTTCAAGCATAAAAGAGACTTTTAATGAGACTGTACTGTTTATTTTAAGCGGATACACCTATGAAACTGCAAAACTTGAAGAGGGATACTTCTCTTTTGAAGCGGGGTTTGGAAGTGAGAATTTCGGTTCAACGGTAACCGTTCCACTGCTTGCGATAAAACAGATTTTTGTAGGGGACCATCCTCTTGTGATCAATCTTGCCAATCCTGTTATACCGAAAACCATACAAAAAACTTCAAAAAACTCAATGGAAGCCTTGCTCAATAATCCTGAGAACAAAAAGCTTCTCAAGAAAAAGAAATAGCAGTTTTCCTTAACATTGCCCTGCCAGGATATAGTCTACCACATTGTCTACATAAGCATTGTGCTTATTCTCTTTTGAATACACAATGTAGAACTTACGTGTCATCGTATATCCTCTGAGTCTTGCTTCAAAAAGTTCACCTGCAGCGACTTCATCTGCAATAGCATATTTGGAAATAATAGAGACTACAGGCTTCTCTTCATCTTTTTTACTTCTTTTGATCGTTTGTAATACCGCTGTCGTATTACTTACTTCAGAAAGAACATTAAAGCTTTTACATGATACACCGAGTTCTTCAAATACTTCAGAAACAACACGTCTTGTATGGGAACCCTCGTCACGGCATATCCATTGATAGTCATATAACTCTTCGGTTTTAACTATTTTAGGAATAGGTACATTACTTACAAGAACAAGTTCATCTTCCCGCCACTCCCTGTAGATCAGGTCATTATCCATCACCGGTGATTCTATCAGACCTACATCCAGTTTTCTGTCTTTAAGTTTCTCTATAATATTATCGCTCACATCAATACTTAAATTGACATCATTATTGATCGCTTCACTCATAGCATTAAGGCACTCACCCGGTATGACGTACGTTCCTATCGTGAATGATGCCCCCAGTCTGAATGTCATCTCTTTGTTGATGATCTTCAGTATATCTTTTTCTGAAGCATTGATCTCTTTTTCCAGTCTGGTCGCTATTTTGTAAAGCTCTTCCCCTTCTAAAGTAAGTTTGATACCATTCTTTTTACGCTCAATGATTTTGACACCGAGATACTTTTCAATAAATTTGATCTGCTGTGTCACTGCAGGTTGGGAAATACCCAGTTTCGCCGACGCTTTAGAAAAACTTCTTTCTCTTGCTACCGTTAAGAAAGTTTCTAATTTTACAAAATCTTTTAACATTATGTTTCCTTATTGTTTTGTATATAAAAATTTAACTATTGTTATTGTATCAAATTATACTTAACTATTCATAAGGAAACCTTATTAATTTCATACAATTCATTTTACTTATAGTATATCGGGAAGTGGATCAAATTTTTCTATTTCTGGATTTGGCTGAAGAGGTACCCTTAATAATTTTAACGATATAATATATACAATATAGGAGAGTAAAAAACTTATGGAACATATATTAAATGGACTTAATCCATCACAACGTGAGGCAGTTGAGCATATTGATGGTGCAATGCTTATCCTTGCCGGTGCAGGAAGCGGAAAGACCAAAACCCTTACTGCAAGACTGGCATACCTGGTAGGTGAAGTAGGCATAGACCCTGCCAATACGTTAACACTTACTTTTACCAATAAAGCTGCTTCAGAGATGCGGGAACGTGCATTGAAACTCATGCCTGCCAAAGTCTCTTATCCCCCGCTTTTATGTACATTTCACAAGTTCGGCCTGCTTTTTTTAAAATTCCATATTGAGAAACTGGGGCGAAGCAATACCTTTGTCATTATTGACAGCGATGATAAAAAACGCCTTTTACGTTCCATCGCCAAAGAATTAAAGATAGACCTCAACATCTCATTTATTGCCAGTGAGATTTCAAAATACAAGAATTCACTGCTTACACCTGAAGTGGTCATTCAAAAAGCTGAGCTCCCTGACTACAAAAAAGTAGCAGAGATCTATGCACGTTATCAGGCAAATATCGAAGAGAACAATCTTGTTGATTTTGATGATCTTCTTATGCTGACCTATAAAATACTTGATGAAAATGATGCACTGAGAAAAGAGACCAGTAACAGATATAAGTATATCATGGTCGATGAGTACCAGGACACCAATGAATTGCAGTTCCGGCTTCTTGAGCATCTCTGCAGCGAACACGAAAATCTCTGTGTTGTAGGTGATGATGACCAGAGTATTTACGGATGGAGGGGAGCGAATATTCGCAATATCCTGGAATTTGCAGACCGCTTTAAAAACACGAAAACCGTCAAACTGGAGATCAACTACCGTTCTACCGACCCTATTTTAAAAGCAGCCAATACCCTTATAGAACATAATTCAACTCGCCTGGGGAAAATACTGACTTCCCATAAAGGTGAAGGTGAAGAGGTCAAACTGCTTCACTCTCTGGATGAATCAATGGAAGCCAAAGCCATTGCCCATCAGATACATGAACTTCTGGATCAGGGCGTCGATCCGGACGAAATTGCTGTACTTTACCGTATTAATGCACTTTCACGTTCTCTTGAAGAAGGTTTTACCAAAGAAGGCCTGGGGTTTAAACTCATTGGCGGTATGCGTTTTTATGAACGTGCCGAGATCAAAGATATCATCTCCTACTTCAGGGTATTTTCCAATCCTCATGATGATTTTTCACTTCTGCGTATTATTAACAAACCAAAACGCGGGATTGGCAAAGCATCCATAGAAAAGCTTCAAAAAGCTGCTTTTGATGCTCAACTTTCACTTTATGATTACATAGAACAGAGTGTAGGCGGAAAACTTCCTGTGGTGGTCAGCAAAAAAGTATCTACTGCTCTGACCGAACTTGTTGAAGATATCAAAGTATTACAGGAAGAGGTACAGAGTTCACTTGGCAACTTTATCTCACTGTTCGAGGAACGTATTAAACTCAAAGACCATTATGCAGGTATGGTTGACGGTTTTGACCGTATTTTGAATATTGATGAATTTTACGGCTATTTCAGGGATGCTGTCATCAAAAATCCCGATCTTACACTGGATGAGTTCCTCAATGACATTTCACTCCAGAGTGACCAGGACCAGATAGAGGAAGATGCTATTACTATCATGAGTATCCATGCTGCCAAAGGATTGGAATTCGAACACCTCTTTGTGATCGGTCTGGAGGAAGAATTCTTCCCGTTGCTTGGAGAAGGATGCAACATGGAAGAGGAACGCCGTTTAGGCTATGTGGCTATTACCAGAGCCAAGTCAGACCTTACCCTCTGTTATGTTGACAGCCGCTTCTACAAAGGCCGTCGTAAAATGATAGATAAAAGCCGTTTCCTGGGTGAAGCAGGTCTCATTCAGGATGCCAGTTTAAAGATCACCAAAAGTTCAGCCTTTAAAAAAGGTGATCTCGTGAAACACAAGATCTTTGGTATCGGACGGGTACAGGCAGCCAATAAATCCGGTAAAGAATACAAACTTCTCATTAATTTTGGTGGGAACAAGAAAGAGATCTTAAGCTCTTTTGTGCAATCAATATAACGTAGGGTGCGTTTGCCAACGCACCAAAAATACAAACAAAATATAATATTTAACATAAAATCAAAGGTACGTTGGTACCCAAGGGCATTTCCTTTGGGCACCACGCACCCCACAGGATAAAAATTGAACCGTCTCTTCGTCGTAAACAAACCCATCTTCCGTACTTCAAATGGCTATATGGGCTATGTCAAACGTAAATACAATACTAAAAAAGTAGGTTTTTCCGGGACACTGGACCCTTTTGCTACAGGTTGCCTCATCGTAGCTACGGGTCAATACACCAAACTTTTTCAATATCTCAACAAAACACCTAAAAGCTACAAGGCTACCCTATGGCTGGGAGCAAACTCTCCCAGTCTTGATATAGAGAAAGTAGATAGCATAAAAGAGGTTGGGACTTTTGATGAAAGTCACATAAAAGAAGTGTTAAATTCACTGCGTGGAGAGCTCACCTACTACCCACCAAAGTTTTGTGCCAAGAAGATAAACGGTAAACGAGCCTATGAACTTGCACGTGAGGGAAAAGAGGTGGAACTAAGAACCATCACTTCCACCATTTATGACATAAAACTTCTAAACTACAACCATCCCTTTGTCCATTTTGAAGCCAAAGTGAGTGAAGGAACCTATATCAGAAGTCTGGGTGCATTGATAGCAGATAAGCTGGAAGTAGACGGTACCCTCTCCAGTCTGCATCGCATCCATGAAGGACAGTTCTACTATGATAATGAAAAAGCACTAAATCCCTTTACCCATTTGGCCCTTCCTTCCAATGTTTACACAGGTGAAGAGGATTACCTGGAGTTAGGGAAAAAGCTAACCATTGACTATTTTGAGACCAAAGAAAATGGTATCTATCTGATAGAGACTTCAAACTTTTTTTCTATTATCGAGATAGTAGATAATGAAGTAAAATACAGATTCAACAGAATACCGAAATTTGAGGATATATAATGTACAGTATCAAAGCCCATGCCAAAGTCAACATCTTTTTAAAGATTACCGGTCATCAAAATGGATATCATACGCTGCTCTCCCGATTTATGAGGGTGGAAGACCTTTATGATACTATCTCTTTTACACCGTGTAAATGTACCGATTTTACCATAGAAGGCTGTGATGATATACCCCTGCAGTCAAATACTGTTTACAAAGCGTTCAAAGTACTTAATGACTACACAGAGAGTTCTGTTCTTCATGACTTTTTTACCAAACATAAAGTAGTGATCAGCAAACATATCCCGAGCCAGGCAGGTTTGGGCGGAGGCAGTTCAGATGCTGCAGCCTTTATTCGTTTACTCAATGAAGTATGCAACCTTGACATCCCTACTGAAGAATTGGCCCGACTGGGAAGCACTATAGGTGCCGATCTGCCTTTCTTCATCTACAACTACTCCTCAGCCAACGTATCCGGATTTGGTGAGATCGTTGAACCTTTTGATGAAAAACCCCTGGCACTGGAACTCTATACTCCAAATATAGGCTGTGACACTGCCGTAGTATATCGCACATTCAAAGAACATTTTCTCGATGACATTACACCATGCCTTTTCACAGAATGGGAAAAAGTAGACTCCCTGACCCTGCTGGGAACCATAGCAGATCCTGTTATACTGAATGATCTCTATGCTGCTGCACTCATCGCTTATCCCGAGTTAAAGCATATGGCCAAAGAGGGATGGTTCTTTTCTGGAAGCGGAAGTACATTTTTTAGAGTGAAGGAAGACTAAAACCTTGTTTCACCATTGCATTAATCTATAAAAGTTATAATACGCACCATAAAATTATAAAAAAAGTATCCTCGCTCCATGTCCACTGTAACTACTCCCTATCCAGATATTTTTAATGAACTGAAAACTCATGTACGTGAAGCAGGTTTATTGGATCGTGTCCCCGTACGCGGCAGTATTGAGATGACTGCTATCATTGTTTCCATGGTAGTTGCACTCTCTACAGCACCTCTGTGGAACCCTGTCCTCCTGGGACTCTTTATGACGCTTGTTTTTACACGTTCTGTATTCGTATCACATGATATATTACATACGCAGTACTTTAAAAGCAAATCTCTCTCAAAAAAATTAAGCTACCCTTTTTCCGCACTTATTCTGAGCAATTCTTCTTCATGGTGGGACCATAAACACAATATCAATCACCATACCTATTGTAATATTGTAGAGAAAGATGAAGACATACGTGCCCTTGACGGAGCTTTTACTCCCAATAGAGGAGACAATCCCTTCATCAAAAAATACAAATATCTTATTTTCTGGGGTTCCATGTTCTTTATGTTCCCTGCATTCATTGCACAATCCTATAAATTTGTGATTACACGGAAGCTATGGGGTGAGTTTGCACTTATGCTGCTTCATTGGCCATTGATCTGGGGAACTCTTATCTATCAGATTGATGCTTTAAACACGCTGTATGTCGCACTTACCCTGAACTTTGTACTCTCTCCGTGGTTAGCCTTCGGATTTATTACAAACCATTTGGGATGTAAGACATTCAATGAAGAAGAGGGGAGAGAACTCTCATGGATGGAACTGCAGATGAGAACAAGCCGTTCACTTTCAGGCGGTACGTTTATACATTGGTTCTATGGTGGATTGAACACACAGATCGAACATCATCTTTTCCCGAAAGCACCTCGTTTCAACCTTCTTAAAGTACAAAAGATGACAAAAGATTTTGCAAAGAAACATCACATTCCCTATTTTGAAACAGATCCCCTTACGGCTTATTTCCAGATCAATCATGCCTTGAAAGAATATTAGAAGTCTCTAGACACTACTCTACTTTTTCATTGTGTCAATATACAGATCTTCAACTTTTTTTCTTGCCCACGGTGTCTTTCTCAGAAACTTGAGGCAGGAAGCAATAGAAGGATCATAGTTGAAACATCGGATATTGATACGCTGTCCCAACTCCCTCCAGCCATAATATTCAACCAGTTCATTCATGATCTGTTTTAAGTTTATTCCATGCAGAGGATTATTGCTGTGTTCTTCACTCATATATATTTTTTCCTTTGGGATATTTGACTGCTACAGCAATATTATAACCTAATAGTCTACTTCTTTCCATCCGAAATGTTCAAACAGTTTCAAAAAACTCCTGTCTATCCGGGCTTCCAATACCACCCTTTTCTTTGTAACAGGATGAATAAAAGAGACTCTATGCGAGTGCAACAAAAGACGGTGAACATCAAACTTTTCTCTAAACAGTATATTATGCTCTCCCCTGCCATGCTTTGTATCTCCGACAATAGGATGAAAGATATGTTTCATATGTCGTCTAAGCTGATGTTTTCTCCCTGATTTTGGAAAAAGTTTTACAAGTGAATAGCGTGCTACGGGATAACGGCTGACTGCATATGGCAGCTCAACCGTAGCTAAACGCTCATAATAGGTTTGTGCTTCCTGTGCTTCTTTGATCATACCTTTTTTCTTTTGTTCTTTTGTATCCAGCATCTGTTTGAGAGGGTGATCTATAAGCTCTTTTCTTTCCGTATACCCACGTACTATTGCAATATACTCCTTTTGCACTTCATGTGAGCGGAAAAGCAATGACATTATCCGGGCCGTCTCTGATCCAAGGGCAAAAAGCAGTACACCGGAAGTAGGTTTATCCAAACGATGTACAGGATAGACATATTGTCCTATCTGATCACGAAGCAGCTGAAGGGCAAATTCTGTCTCATGTCTGTCTATCGGAGACTTGTGTACCAAGAGTCCGGAAGGTTTATTGACCGCTATCAGATACTCATCCTGATAAACTATTTCCAAGGTATTAAAATTGATATTATCCATAGATGATTATATGATATAATTCTACAAAAATACGAGAGAAGGAACATTTTGGCTATTACTATAGTTGCACAGAACAAAAAAGCCAGACATGATTATGAAATACTTGAAAAGTTTGAAGCAGGCATCGTACTGACCGGTGCTGAAGTGAAAGCACTTCGGGCAAAACGTGCCAACCTTTCAGACGCATTCTGTCGTTTCATACAGGAAGAACTGTATATTATGAATGCACATATCGCACATCTTGATACTGCACATAAACATTTCAGCCCAGATACACGTGTACCCAGAAAACTGCTTTTACACAAAAAAGAACTGGAAAAACTTCATATGAAAGTTCATAAAGACGGGCTCACTATCGTACCGTTAATGATCTATTTTAATGAACGCAATTATGCCAAGGTAAGTATAGCCATAGCCAAAGGAAAAAAACTGCATGACAAACGTGCAGACATGAAGGCAAAAACCCTTGACAGAGAAGCGCATCAAGCAATGAAAAACCGATCTTACTGAGTATCTTTTCTTTGCTTGATCCGTTTCTCTTTCAGCTGCTCTCTTCCTGAGAGATAATTTTTCTTTTTGATTCTCTTTTTTCTTTTTTGAATAAGTTTTATATGGGCATTTGGATTCAGTGTTCTCACCTCTTTTAAACGTTTAAAAAGTGAAACCCGTTCATACCCTATAAACCGATGAATAGCAGACTGTATTTTCTTTGCAGACCACCTTAGAATACGTTTGAGAGGTATGTGAAATATCTTTGCTATATAATACTCCATCCATCCGAATATGAACAGCAAAAATACATATACTCTACGCAGTCCTTTCTTTAGGAAAGGGATCTTCTCCATCCATGAGATCAACCAGGAAAATATCACTATTTCAATCACCGGTGCCAACCAGCTTCCCCATAAATAATCTGTAAAAAAATAGATGATCGCCGTACTTACTTTTAAGAAAACAGCAAGTAAAAAGCTCCATACTTTGGCAATGAATACTTTCATCACAAGCATACCACCCATAAATTTCCCTACAAAGCCCAAAGAACCTAGAAAAGTAAAAATAGTGATCACTTTTTTCACTAAAGGAAAACTATAAAAATTCTTTTTCGCATGTTGTATCAGCCGTTTGATATCATTGTTAATATGATCAAAAAAATGGATTTTAAAATTATGTGTCAATACACGTTCGATCATATAACGTTTTCCAAGTCCCGTAGCAGAAAGAAAAAATATCTTTTTTAAAAAAAGTTTTAATATGAACTTGCCTTTTATCAGAAAAAATGTTGCCAGTACACTGATAATATTTCTTTTAATGAGAACGATCACCCCAAGAAATAAAGCCAATAAAAAAGTACGACTTTCCTCTATGCTGAAAAGCACGGACAAGACAACCATCAATCCTAAAGGAATACCCCAAAACCAGAATGATCTGCTGTTTTTCATCATCTGCTACTTACGAAGTGATGCTTTTACGGTTCTGTAGAGATATTTTATCTTTTCAATAAAAGGACTCTCTTTGGAAAAATATTTCACTTTCAAAGATTTAATACTTTTTCTGATACCTGCTTTCACTTCATACAAACGTTCCATTGTTTGAGTATATATCTCACGTGACTTTAACCAGTCTATCCCGCTCATTATCCATTCATAAAGCCATTTGAACCATCTAAACTGCATGAGTTTATCTTCCGTAACTCTAAAAATCCAAAACGTAAACGCTGCAATAGGTATTTTTGCAAGATATAATAATAGACCAAACAGCACATGACCGCTTACAAAAAGAATACCTGCATAGATCCCCAAAGTTTCGACCATTCCAAGCAAAAATACAAAAATGACCAGTATTACCGAAGCATTCACCTTTTGAAGCTTCTCTTCTATTTTTTGCAGGATCTTAAGCGCATGGACTGCCTCATAAATAGGCTTTGCGATTCCTTCCCAAATCAGCTCTTCAAAGATGATGTAGGTGATCACAAGTATAAGCTGTAAAAGCGAGATAAATCTGTTTTTAATTTTGAGCACCATGATAAAATATCCTTGATAATTTCGAAAGAATATTATAGCTAGTTAAGAGTTAAGAGTTAAGAGTTAAGAGTTAAGAGTTTGACACATAACATATCAATTGTCAAGAAAAATTACTTTCCATTTAGAAAATAGATTATTTTGCTTTAGATTGCTGTTGTGAAAGATTAAACACATAAAAGAAACTAAATCTTTCTTTTTCATTTATTGTAGATTTGTAGGTTGTTGAGAAGGAGCTTACATTCAGTAAGTGACTGAACAACTCCTGTGAAGATGCAATGAAGCAGAAAGAAAGATTACTTTCTTCTGAGTTCTTTGATTCTTGCAGCTTTACCTTTAAGTTCTCTAAGATAGAACAATTTAGCTCTTCTGATTCTACCTCTTCTAAGTACTTCGATACTTTCAATACTTTCTGAGTAAAGTGGGAAGATTCTTTCAACACCGATACTGTTAGCACCGATCTTTCTTACCATGAATGTTCTACCTGTACCTTGACCTCTGATAGCGATACAAAGACCTTCATAGTTCTGAACTCTTGTTTTTTCGCCTTCTTTAATTCTAACAGCTACTCTTAAAGTATCACCTGCTCTGAAATCAGGAACGCTTTTGTTTTCTAATTGTGCTTTTTCAAAGCTTTCAATGTATTTATTTCTCATGTGTTATACCTTTTTTGTATAAGTCTGGCCGGAAATACTTTGTCTTACACAAAGCCAACCCTCTTTTTAAGTCCGTGATTTTACTATGATTACCCTTTAAGAACTCTGAAACAACTTCACTATTTTCGTAAATTGTCGGTTTTGTAAATGAAGGGGCTTCCAAAAGAGAGGACTCAAAGCTCTCTATCTCCAGAGACTCTCTGTTCCCAAGTACTGTATCGACATTTCTGGCAATAGCATCACATACCACCATACTGGCCAACTCTCCGCCTGTCAAAATAAAATCTCCTATAGAAAAGATTTCATCTGCCTGAGCTTCTATCACACGTTCATCTATACCTTCATACCGTCCACTGACAAACACTATATGCTCTTTTTTAGCTAAACGTTTTGCATCATTTTGGGTAAATGGTTTAGCTACAGGAGAGAGAAATATTACATGTGCTTTAGATGAAGATCCTCTTATATGTGTCAAGGTATCCATAAGAGGCTGCGGAGTCATAAGCATACCTGCACCGCCGCCTATCATCGGTGCATCTACTCGGTTGTGTTTATCCGTGGTAAAATCACGCGGATTAAAAAAATCAATAGAGATCTTTTTATCTTCAATCGCACGTTTCAGAATACTTTCTGAGAAATATCCTTTAATAAGATCAGGAAAAAGTGTTACGAAACTAAAGCGCATTTTAAGCCTTTCTAAATTTTAATCTATCTATTATTCAATGTTACTTCTAAATGTAAAGTTCTCTTAACCAAAATAAAAATATAAGGGGTTCTCATCCCCATCAAGATGATGGGAATACATATACGATATTATAACGTATAGGAAGTTGTTTTCCCCATTATTTTTGATTATACAAGCGAGTAAAATTGCACTTTGGATTTAAATTCGGGGTTGCCAAGTGGTACATATTTACTATGCATATTGGTACATTTTTGGATTGCACTTGACAGATCCTGGATTTCAGGCACAGGTAGATTGGACGGTCATACGAAGCGGTAAAGATCCCATTTATGGTTTTGTGATGATATTGGGATACTCCAGAGCACCCTTTATCTATTTCACCGATTCGATGAAACAGGAAGTATGGCAGGCGTGTCATGAAAGAGCGTTTGCCTATTTTGGAGGAACACCAAAAACTATTCTCTATGATAATCTTAAAAGTGCGATCATACAAAGAGATAAATACGGCAAGGACAAACATGGGTTCAATCAGGAATTTCTTGATTTCTCCAAAGGCTGGTTTGTACCCAAGGTTTGTAAACCTTACAGGGCACAGACAAAAGGCAAGGTTGAAAAACTAAACCGCTATATCAAGGAGAACTTCTATATTCCACTCAAAGCGTCACTGAGGGGCAGTGGTATTGCTATTACTCCCGAACTGTTAAACAGCCATATCTTTGGTTGGATTGCACGTACCAACGAACGTATCCATGGAACTACCGGGGAAAAACCAGCACACAGATTGGAAGAAGAGAAACGTTATCTAAAGCCCTATGTTCCCTCACGTGCAAAAGTGCAACCCAAAGAGACCAGCAACACTCCTGTTATACCACAGATAGATATCAGCTACTACACAAAATTGAGTGACTATGAGCAAGATCTGCTTGAAGGTGTTGGCTATGCTTCATGAACAAATTGAAACTTACTGCAGAGAGTTTAAACTTCCGGCTATGTTTGAAAACTATCAGGCACTTGCCAATCAGGCAGCAAAAGAATCTTCTTCTTTCAGTGAGTATCTTCTGATGCTTCTGCAAAGTGAATCCAGACAAAGGGCATTCAGGGGTAAAGTCATGACATTAAAAACAGCGGGCTTTCCCGTTGTAAAGACACTCGATCAGTTTGATTATAAAACAGCATCGCTTAACCGCTCACAGTTAAATGAACTTGCCACGCTCACTTTTGTAGAGCGTACGGAGAATATTCTGCTTCTTGGTCCAAGCGGCGTAGGTAAAACCCATTTGGCTATTGCTTTGGGATATCTTGCCACACAAGAAAGAATCAAGACACGCTTTATGACTGTGGCAGACCTTCTTTTACAGCTTGAAAGTGCCAAGCTCTCCAACAAGCTTGATTATTATTTCAAACGGATCATTGGTATCAACCGTCTTTTAATCCTGGATGAGTTTGGATATATCAAATTGAATGAAACCCAGGCAAATCTGCTGTTTCAGGTGATAAATAAAAAATACGAAACAGGACCGATCATCATCACAAGCAATCTGGCGTTTACTAAATGGAAGGAGGTACTCAATGACGATGAAGCATTAACTGCTGCCATACTTGACAGGCTTATTCACCACTCGCATATTATCAATATTCAGGGTGAAAGCTACCGTCTAAAACAAAAAAGAAAGGCAGGAATTCTTTAAGAAAGAGGTGCAACTTTTTTAGTTGCCGGGTGGTACATATTTGCTATGCACATTGGTACATTTTTGGATTGCACTTGACATATTGCATCAGTGGATGGTTTGTCTGGTTTCCCTCAAACAGAAGTACAGCTGTGTATCGTACATCAGATAAGAAACTCACTAAAATATGTTGCTTCAAAAAACCAAAAAGAATTTATGAAAGATTTGAAGCTTGTATACAAAGCTATCTCAAAAGAAGTAGCTGAAGAAGCCCTGGATAGACTAGAGGAAAAATGGGGTGCTATGTATCCTATTGTTATCCAGTCCTGGCGAAATAAGTGGGAGAACCTCTCTTATTATTTCAAGTATCCTAAAGAGATCAGAAAGATTATCTATACGACCAATATTATTGAATCAGTACATCGCCAGTTTAGAAAACTGACCAAAACCAAGGGTGCTTTTCCTAATGAAAACAGCCTAATGAAATTACTCTATATGGGTATATTGAATGCATCTAAAAAATGGACTATGCCAGTCTGGAATTGGTCGCTGACCATTTCTCAACTGGCTATCTTCTTTGAAGGGAGATTAGATAAATATCTAGAGGTGTAACTTATGTTACTATTTTGGACTGACACGGAATTCTAAACGATCTCGAAATTTTTATTGAGAAGAGTGCTTTTTTTATTATCTATTTGTGTAATTCTTTCTTTTGCCTCATCTTCATGTATTCCTTCTATAAATAAATTTAAATATTTGAGATATGCTTCTTTGCTATCTTCTTCTAAAGTATCATTCCAAAAATATTCTTCAGACTCCCGATATCGCTCCATGACTCTTTCTAAGTTTTTAATAGACTCTGGCAATTTTGAAAATTTATTAGGATGAAATATAAAAAAAGATAGCTTCTTTAATGAATCAAAGCCTTCAGGCAAGCACATGATTTGATTATTATTAATTCGAAGTTCAGATAAATTTGTTAGCTGTTGAATACTACAGGGGAAACAAACAAAATTATTATGTCCTATATTTAAAGTTGTTAAGTTACTTAGTTTAGCAATACTACTTGGCAATGAAGAAAGGTTATTTTTTGCAACATTTAAAATTTGTAAGTTTTGTAATTTACCAATATTATTCGGAAGGTAAGTTAATTTATTGTTGGATATATCAAGATATATTAAATTAGCAAGACAAGAGATACTTTCTGGAATTGATTTTAAATCTAAGAATGATAAGGTCAGCCTTGTTAATTTTTCAAGTTTTTGTATATTTCTTGGAATGGTTTGTTCAGATATGTTATTATCGTTTGCCCATTTTATTAAATCATAAAAATTATCATTATTTAACATTCTATCTATTCCTTACTACACTAGAAAAGTTCATAATAACTATTCTATCATTCTACGGAGTTTTATTAAAGTAATAGCTTAATACTTCTTTAAAAAAAGAATAAGTATTATTATAATAAGAATACTTTAAATAAAATATGTTAAACTTTTGAAAAGTAAGAAGGTGATTTATGTCTAATTTTAAAGAGTTGCTCTCCTCATTGAGAAATTTACATAAATATAGTATTTTAAATAATGATGAATATTATACTGATGAACTTTGGAAAATGATTATAGTTCTATCTGAACTAAAAGCAGAAGCCCAATCAAACGAAAATAGGTATAAAAATGAAATTGAAAAAGTCCGAAGAAAAGTACCTAAATGGCTGCGAAAAAAACATCAATTTAATTATCAAATATTAAATACATATATGGCTATATCCAATGGCAATACTGAAGAAGTTTTATTGGATGATTTAGTGAAGCATAGCAAGATCGAACCAAAAACTTTTTTAGGTCATTATAATGGTATGAAAACAATATCAGAACACAACCATGCAAAAATTTTTGAAGAGAATAATAAAATGATAACTTTATGGGAGCCGGTAAGTGCTTTTATAGAAAATATATTTCTTGAACATAAAAATGATATGACTAACTCCTCAGTTATAGATATAAGAATTGGAGAGTTTATTAAGGAACACCTTTCAAGTATTATCAAATTGTGTGAAAATGATATTAGTGAATTAAATAATTTAGAAAGCCGACAGTACTCACGAGACAAACTTGGTTTAAATTCAAATTATCCTTTTATAGCACTATCGGAAAAAATAATTCATGATGATCACGATAAAAGGTATTGGCAAACTCAATACATTATCAACAATCAACAGTATCGTTTTTGCAGTCAATTTGGCGGGGGACAATGTGATTCAAGTGGTAAAACTCGTTCTCAAAGAGAAGGTGATATGTTTAGAAACTATTTAATAGAAAAAAATATCTTATTAGATAAATATAAAAATAAAAATATACATTTCATTGTAGGATAATTGATTTATTTGATTTAATATTATTAAGCCTTATATGGAGAAGTAGTGCCTAAAATAGAAAAGAACATTTTACGAGTGAGTGAAATACTTAGATCTGCAGATGCTCTGTTAATTACTGCTGGTGCTGGAATGGGTGTAGATAGTGGACTGCCTGATTTCAGAGGAACGAAAGGTTTCTGGAATGAATATCCAAAAGCAAAAGAGTTAGGATTGAACTTTGAAGATATGGCAAACCCAAAATGGTTCAAAAAGGATCCAAAATTGGCTTGGGCATTTTACGGTCATAGATTGCATTTATATCGTGATACGGTACCTCATAATGGTTTTAAAATACTTTTGGATCTCTCAAAAAATAAAGAATACCATAGTTTTATTTTTACTTCTAATGTAGATGGACAATTTCAAAAAGCAGGATTTCGTGAAAATCAAATTATGGAGTGCCATGGGTCAATACACCATTTGCAATGTATAAATAATTGCCAAAATAAATTATGGGATGCAAGTAATGTATCTATTGCTATTAACAACAGCTTTCAGGCACAGGATCCTTTACCTTATTGCCCAAACTGTAAAGATATAGCCAGACCAAATATACTGATGTTTGGAGATACCAATTGGAATAGTGCAAGAACCAATGAGCAAGCTAAAAGATTCAGAATATGGCTGAATGAACTTAGAAAAAATAAAGCTAAACTTGTTGTTATTGAAGTGGGTGCAGGTATGGCAATTCCAACTGTAAGAATGAGATCGGAAAAAGTAGCAATAGACTTCAATACCCAACTTATTAGAATTAATCCTCGTGAAGCCTTCGCCGGTACAGTAAATCTTTCTATGGGGGCATTGGAAGCTTTAACTAAAATAGAAAGGTGCTTCTGATTTTTTTAGCTATTGTTATTTTTTTAGCTTCTTGTGTTTTAGTTAAAAAACATAGATGAGAAATTATTTTTCTGGGAGTGTTAGAAATTTCGTGTCAGTCTGATAAAATACTATCAAGGACTGACAATGAAAGGTAATAAAGGGGACAGTTTCCACCTTTAAAATCACTTAATTAAACTAAGAAGCCATCTTCACAGTATTCCATTTTTCAGAACGTTCTTCATCGTAAAGTTCACCCGTTTTGTATAAAGAAAAGGTTATCATTACTATTTTTCTCATCACAGCTATTTGAGCAGATGTAGTATGTTTTCCTCTCTCTTTTAACCTCTCATAAAATGTTCTCATTTCTTTGTTGTATTGTATAGAAATTATTGTTCCCATAAAAAGTGTATTGCGTATAAGTTTGGAACCTTGTTTTGATATGCGTGACTTTTTATGCATGGAGCTACCAGAACTTACCTCTATAGGGTCAAGACCAGCTAATGCTGTTATCTCTTTTGCATTGGCATCTTTGTAACGCATAAAAAATTCAAGCAATACAATACCAGATAAACTACCAACACCTTTAAATGAGGTGATAGACTCTAACTGTTTTTGATATTTTGGTGTGAGAGCTATGAGCTTAAGCATTTTCTCCACTATCTCTTTTTCTTCTTTTTTTAAAGCTTTTATTTTAGCACGTAATTTACGAAGAATAAATACTTCATCTTCTCTAGCTAGTGAAGCTTCTAATTGATTTGTTTTTACTACACGCTCTCGTACTAAAGATTTGTAGTAGCGTATATGGTTCTGTAGCTGTTCTTGTGCTTTATCATAAGAGGGAATACAAATATTATTATCTGTGGCTATAGTGTACATACGATAAAGCATTCTAGCATCCACAATATCTGTTTTGTTTCTATTTTTTATAGTCTTTGCAAAGGCTGCACTTTGTGATGGTTTTACAATAAAACAAGAGATAGTATTTTCATGACAATATTGTTTTATTAATGTCCAATAACTACCTGTGGGTTCATATATCCAAATCACATCACTGGCTACCTTACCATAAACTTTTTTAAGTTCTGAACTTAGCTTCTTTAAACCTTTTTTTGTATTTTCTACTTCTATATCTAGGTTGTTTTTAGGAATATAAACTTGAAGACTTGCTTTAGATATATCTATTCCGATATAATTATTCATGGAACCTCCTTTTATTTGGAGAGTTCGGTAGGGTCTACAAAAGTATGACCTGATCATCGAACCTTGCTTAGACTCGTCAAATTCGGTCTACTTTATGTGACCCTGTTTCCACTCAAGCTTCTTAGGTTCGATTGTTTAACTGTCCCACAAGCTGATACCTTTTACAATATCGCCTCGGCTAATTCCAACTTATCGTGAACTCTCACTTTTATTTTATCCTAATGGCTTTTAAATGAGTGGTTTTGTATGATACGAGGCTACTTTTACACATTTTTTCTAGGTCGTCCTCTCTGATTTAGTGTAGATAGCATACCATATTTCGTGGCAGCTTCTACTTGCCACTTTTCCTCTCCCAGTGGTGCTTGTCTGTTTACGGAGTTTCGTATAGTATGCAGTTCTCCTTCTCTCATAGGCGTATTGACATACGCTGTCCAGTCCTCATCTAAATCTATATACGTTTTAGTGAGTAAGGTTCTATGTTTATGTTCTCTTTCCATTAATGAACCATAATCCCAATCTTGAGCTTTTTTTACGAGTTTTGCTCTTTTTGCATTGGCTTCTATATATCGTATGAGTGTGATGTAATAACTCTCTTTTTCTACCATAAAGCTTTTGTATCTTCCTTGCCAAATATGTCCTGAAGTTTTATTCTTTTTATGATAGTAACGTACATGGGATGTCATCACCCATTGCATGAGTCTACTCAAGCTATTGGGTTCTTGTGGTATGAGAAGCAGATGAAAATGGTTTGGCATGAGACAATAGGCGTGTATCTCTACATTTTCTCTTTTGCTTGCTTTTTCTAGTAATTCTAAAAAATACTCATAATCCTCCATATCATCAAAGACCTGCATACGCATATTCCCTCTATTGATAATATGGTATATTCCTCCTACTGTCTCTCCTCTTGGCATACGTGGCATGGTGATCCTTTTTTTGGCTATACAATGATAGCTTATCTTGGATTAAAAGTAGCCTGTCCCCTTTTATTTCTCCGACATCTTGACTTTGCCGGAGCGTTTGAGCCATTTGCCGATACTGTCTGCTGTGGGAATATGCTTTATCCCAAGTAGTTCTTGGAGTGCGTGATCGGACTGAAGGGTGCGGATATCCTCCAGATATCTGCCTCCACTGTGTAACATTAGAACAAGTGAATGGATAAAGGTATAAGGATCGTAGCCTCGGTTACTTTTAGGTAAAGGAAGATATCGGTTGCATAACCGATCAAGCTTGATTGCTTTTAAAAACTCTCCAAAGACTGCCTCTCCTGCTCTGGGTGTCAGTCTCTCTTCGGTGCTCTCTACAGTGAAATTTAAAACACTTTGTGCCATACTTTTATCCTCCTGGAAAAAGCTCACCCATTGGGTGAAAGCGTTGAGTGGGCTTTTTCTCTGGCTTTCTTCGTATTTTACGGCATCTTCACTTATTCTTTTGTTTTTCTATTTCGGGATTTGGGACAATTCCTATAAATATAAAATAATTTGTTACAAATTCAAATAAAAATAAACCAAAATATATTAATCCAAATACACCAAATAAAGCACAAAAATAATCTATTGGTTTTTTTGTCTCTTTAATATTGACATCTTGCTTATCATCTTTAAACTCTAAATATTCCATGTAAAAATTAAAAAATAATAATAACATACCTACAATAATAAAACCAAAACCATTTCCTGTTCCACGTGAGGGTTTATATATATCCTCTTCAAGAAGAAAACCATATATAAAAAATAGCATAATAGGACCATAACGCATAAAAAATTTCATTTTCCCTCTTTATTATCTAGATTCAGATGTTACAAAATCTGTTGTTCTCACAAGAAACAGGGGTGATAATGATAACTCATTTCCTGCTCCTCTTCACCACACCACTTACCGCAGGCTGTGATATTCCCAATACTTTAGCAATCCTATGCTGAGAATAGCCTGACTCCTGACTCATATGCCTCTATGTCCTATAGTATATACTGTTTTTTTGGTATTTTTTCTGAGATTGGAAATTGTCTATGGAAAATGTCTTAGAATGTCTATAGATTTTAAAAATTTCTTATACAGAAAAAAGTAATTTACAGACTAAGAAAAAAAGTGCGTGAGGAATATACCTTTTTTCAGTTCAAAATAGAACGATCAGCTCGCTTCTAAAATATCTTTGGCATCTTTAGTATAAACTATTTTTTCTTCTGTATCTGTCTTGATGACATAACGGTCTATGTAGGGAAGTAAAAAGTTTTTAGACAATCCGGCTTCAACCAAAGCATCATCTGTCTTTATAGCGAGGTAGTCTGTATCTGCCATACGCTGGATATCTTCTATCATACCCAATACTTCATTATCCTGTTTCACTGCACAGCCAATAACTTCAAACCAGAAATGTTCACCCTCATTCAAGTCGCAATTCTCTTTGGTCTGCTCTTCACTGGCATAAAGTTTGGTATTTGTAAGTTTTTTCGCTGAGTCAATACTTTCATATCCTCTAAAGCGGACAATCCCGCGTTTAAAATTGATATCGGCAATGGTAAGATCACCACGATTGCTTTTAAACGTAGTTCCTACTTTAAATTGTTCCGGAAAATCTGTATGAAGATGAAATTTGAGATCACCCCAAAGTCCAATAGTACGCCCGATCTGAGCGATAAAAAATTGTTCTTGAGACATAAGATATTTTACACTGCAGCTTTTACATTGACACGGTAGTTCTTACCGCCTTTAGCTTTACAGCCGGAGATGACTGTTTTGATCGAGTTAATCATCCTTCCTTCTTTACCGATGAGTTTACCGATATCTTCACTGTTCGCAAAAATGGTTATCTCATCGAAACCCTCATCAACCTCATCTATCTCCACAGAGATATCTTCAGGATTGTTTACCAAGAGTTTGGTATATGAGAGTAGGAATTCTCTGATCATTAAAACTATTTTTTACCAGCAAGTCTTTTAACTGTCGGGCTCATTTGTGCACCAACACTTAACCAGTAGTTCAATCTCTCTTCATCAAGAGTAAGGTCTTTGTTCACGCTTACCGGGTTATAGTGACCGATCGCTTCAATCCAACCACCGTCTCTTCTTTTTCTGCTGTCTGTTACTACGATTCTGTAAAATGGTTTTTTCTTTCTACCCATTCTTGTCATTCTGATCATTGTCATGTTATGTCCTTTTGTTTTTTCATTTATTTGTATGCATATCTCGAGGAAAAGTTCTGCATTTTCCTAACAAGTCCTGACAACTGCTTTTTAATGACTAAAACACTCATCAAAACTTCATAAATCCATTTGGAACGCGATTTTACCATAAAGATTATAAAGATTTTATTAAACCAAAAGTAGTACAGGCGCTCTGCCTGCAACAGCAGAGCATATCAGCTGTTATATCTCTGTGTTTTTAACGCGTCATTCCAGGAAAGCCACCGCCTCCCTGCATCTGCTTCATCATATCCTGCATCTGTTTCATTCCGCCTTTACCGGATAGCTTTTTAGCCATCTTGGCAGCATTCTTAAACTGTTTAAGTACACGGTTTACCTGCATTTGTTCAAGACCGGCTCCTGCTGCCAAACGTCTTTTACGCGTATTGTTAAGCAGATCCGGATTTTCTCTCTCTTTTGGCGTCATCGAAGATACCATGGCTTTGATTATTTTGATCTCTTCAGAATTTTCCAGATCCATGTCACCGATCTGTTTTGCCATATTTCCCATACCCGGGATCATTCCCATAATGGATTTCATACTTCCCAGTTTTTTCATCTGTTCCATCTGGTTGAGGAAATCATTAAAGTTGAACTGACCTTTTTTGATCTTTTGGGTCATTCTTTTTGCTTCTTTCGGGTCTATGGCTGCAGCTGCTTTTTCAGCTAGTGACTCAACATCTCCTGCACCCATTAAACGACTTACGATCCTGTCTGAAATGAACTGTTCAAGATCAGGCATCTTTTCACCTGCACCGATGAAACGAAGCGGTACACCTACCTGCTGCGTAAGTCCCAGTGCAACCCCTCCTTTGGAATCACCATCAAATTTTGTAAGGATGACACCAGTGATACCGATCTTTTCTTTAAAGGTCTGTGCTGTTCTGACTGCATCCTGTCCCGTCATTGCATCAGCTACATAAAAAAGTTCATCCGGATCGGCTACTTTTTTAACGTCTGCAAGCTCATTCATCAGCTCATCATCAATAGCCAAACGACCGGCTGTATCGATGAGAACTACATCATACAGCTCATCTTCTGCTTTCTTCAGTCCCTGTTTCACTATTTCTGCAGGTGTAGCATTTTCATCTGCAACAAGCTCTACTTCTATCCCGGCAGTGATCTGTCTGAGTTGCTCTACTGCTGCAAGTCTCTGTAGATCGGCTGCAACAACAAGTACTTTTTTCTTTTTTTGTTCTTTAAGGAAATAGGCAAGTTTTCCTGTAGTAGTCGTTTTACCGGATCCTTGTAAACCTATCATCAAGACAACCGTTGGAGGCTTTGATGCAAAGGTGAATCCTTTTGGTGCACCTTCTATAGTAAGAATATCTGTAAGTTTATTCTGCAGTGCCTTTAAAAAATTATCCTTCCCTACACCATTTTTCTTTGTCTCAGTCTCAACTGTAGCAATGAGATCCTTGACTACCTTATGGTGCACATCTGCTTTGAGAAGAGATTTTTTAAGTTCGGTTGTTGCTTTTTTAAGTGCCTTGTCATCATCATGAAAACGGATCTTGCCTATGGCATTTTTAAAACTGTCGGTTAAAGTATCAAACATTTCTTACCCTATTACAGAACTTTCAATTCGTTCTAAATTCTTTATATATTGACGCGATTTTACCCTAGTTGGGCTTAAAACCATTATTTATATCTCGCTATCTCTTTTGGTTCTCTGGCATTAAATTCATAATCAAGCAGCTTCATCTTTGAAGAGTGCAGCAATACCCGTTTGGCTTGGGTACGGCTTCCATACTGTTCATCACCGACAATAGGATGTCCTATACTTGCAAGGTGTACACGGATCTGATGCGTCCTTCCTGTAGTGATCTCTATATTCACCTTTGATTTTTTACCCTGTATCTCTTCCGGTGTGACTTTGGTATATGCTTTTTTGCCGCGTACGGGATCTATCATAGAAAATGCCTTGCCTTTTTTAACTGTAAAAATAGGCTCATCTATCTCTATCTCTTCAAAAAGTACACCCTCTACCCATGCGATATAATATTTCTCAACTCTTCTGTTTTTAAACTCATTGATCGCCTGTTCTATGAACTCTCGATTCTTTCCTAAAAGCAGTACGCCCGAAGTATCACGGTCAAGCCTGTGCAGCAGTTCTGCACCCTCGATAGCATCCTGTATCTCATAACTGTCTACCTGTGCCGGTTTGTTGACAGCTATGATGTTCTCATCCTGATAAAGTATCTCTATATCATCAGGATACTCTATACGAAAAACCGTATCTGTATGTATCTCTGCTCTTGCGATCTTTACTTTTTTATCTTCTACATACACAAGCCCTCTGTCTATGAGTTCTTTTGCTTTTTTATTCGAAATATCTTTTGCCTGTGCAAGGACTTTATATGCTTTATCTGTAGCCATGTTCTTCTATCCATTCATTAAATTTTTCCGTTAACGGAAATTCTATTATCTTTATCTTGCTGTTCTGTCCTGTTTTAAAAAGTATAGCACTTTTTGGGACTTTAAAACTTTTAGCAAGAAATTTCACCAGCTCTTTATTTGCTGCACCCTCTACCGCCGGTGCTTTGATACGTATCTTGACAGCATCCTCATCATAGATACCGCAAAATGCATTTTTGCTTGCCGCAGGCTGCGCTTTGATACGCAGACTTACTTTTTCGTTTGCTATATTATAAAACACTTTTTAAACTCTTTACAATAGGGCTGATATCACTTTTACTTTTAATTTTTGCAGCCTTCAACAATCCGTGCTGCGACAATCTTCTTGAAAGATTCGAAGCTTCCACTACAGCAATCCCCTCTATGGCATCAAAAATATCCTTTTGATTAAAGTAGTATTTGCCTGAAATGATCTTACATCCGAACTGTGCAGCTTCTGCTGCATTGTGCCCGCCTATAGGCTCAAATGCTCCGCCGAGGAGCACAATATCCGAGACCGCATACACATTGACCAGCTCTCCTAATGTATCCAGAACAACGATATCATGCTCTATACACTCATTTTGAGAATATCGATACCAGCCTAATTTCTCTTCTTTGGAAAAAGATTCAACCATCTTAACTACTTTATTAAAACGCTCCGGATGGCGTGGTGCCAAAACAAGTTTGGCATCACGCTCTTCTCTCTTAAGATCAGCAAATGCTTCAAGTATCAATCTTTCTTCACCTTCATGTGTACTTGCAGCACATACAAGCAATCCCGACGGTTTTTCCAATACTCTTGAGGGAGCGGGGAGTAAAGAGAGTTTAATATTTCCTGTCACCAGAACATTGGTAGCCCCTAAAGATTCCAAACGCTCTTTATCTTTGGATGTTTGGGCATATACTTCATCAATATGTTTAAAAATATGTCTGTAAAGCCACCGCATCTTTCTATACTTTGGAAAAGACCTGTCACTCATACGTGCATTAATGAGCAGTGTTTTTGCTCCTCTTTTTTTTGCCAAAGCAAAAAGAAGATACCAGAACTCCGCCTCCATCACTACCAATGCTTTTTGCGGCTTGATCCAGGTAAAAAGCAAAGGCTCAAATGGAAGATACCTACTCTCCTTCGTATATTTTCCGATCACTTCAAAACCCGTATATGTAGTAGTACTCATACGCAGAACATCTTTGGGGAGTGCGTCGGTCAAAGGCTTAATGGCTTTCGCCTCACCAAAACTGCAAGAGTGAAACCAAATACCATTGGGTCTTAAAGGCTTATTGTTCCATAAAAAGAACCTGGCAGGAATTGAATCTCTATATTTCGTTTTAAAAGAAAAAAGTAGCAAGAGAGGGGATGCCACGAGGTAGATAATAATGGAAGCTAATGCATAGAAGAAAAAAAACAACTGATTCACACTGCCTCCAAAATAAAGTGAGAATTCCTCCCACTCTTCTGAACGCTAAACGCTAAACGCTGAACGTTCTATTGTTTACGCCTCTTCTGTAACACTTTCGATGTAAAGAATACGACCACAGTGAGGACAATTTACGATCTCATCCCCTTTGATCACTTCTGAGTAGGTTTTGTCGTTAAGCTTCATATAACATCCGTAACATGCCTGTTTTTTTACAGGAACTACTGCTGTATTGCCTGCCCATGTACGGATCTTTTCATAAAATGAAAGTATTTTTTGCTCAATGTTCCGGCTAAGCTCTTCTCTCTCTATAAAGAGTTCGCCCTTACTTTTTTCTATTTCTGCTTTTTCGGCAGATACTTCTTCATTGATCTTGTCAAAATCAGCTGTAAGTGCTTTTACTTTTTCATTCGCTTCATCCAGAAGTGCTGTTTTTGTTTCATTAATACCTTGAAGTCTCTCTATCTCTTCATTTGCAAATGTCATCTTCTCTTTAGCGATATCTTCTTCAAGAGAAAGTGCTTTCATCTCTTTTTCTGTTGTAATATCTTTGGATTTTTTTGCATTTGAAGCAAGTTGCTCATTAAGCAATACCAATTGCTCTTCAAAACTTTTTACTTTCTCTTCATTTTCTGCGATAGAGGAAGTAAGTTCATCGAGTTCTGCCTGTGCTGCATCGATCTTTTTTTGTACTTTTGCTACTTTTTTGTCTGCAGCTTCCAATTGTGGGTTATAGCTATCGATCGCCTGATCAATCTTTGCAAGCTCTATCAGCTCATTTAAATGTTTGTTCAATCTCTGTCCTTTTGGAGTTTAAGGGTGTTTTCTGTAGCAGTTCTACAGAACTTTTTTAACCTATTTTATAGTTTCAATATGAAATGGGTTTTTTGAATTTGAAATTATAGCCAAAAGAGGTAAAACTTTCAACTCATCCAAAATAACCTGGGCAAAAAACTTCTCACTTTCATAGTGTCCGATGTCTACCATCATCAAATCTTCACTCATTGCTTTCATCGCATCGTGGTACTTAATATCCCCCGTTAAAAAACAATCAGCCTCTACCTCATCCATGAGTGAAGCCCCTGCTCCTGTAATAAGTGCGATGGAAGTGATATTCTCTTTCTTCCCCACCACTTTGAGTGTGGATAGATTTAATTTCTCTTTAAGTAACACAAGAAGCTCTTTGTAGTGCCACTTGCCTCTTGTCGTACACACAAAGGCATTTTGTGATTCCAACTTGAAACCCAAAACTTTTTCAAATACATATTTGTTCAAATGAGTTTGGTCAAAGTTGGTATGCAGGGCAATGAGTGACTGCTTTTTTAATATCATTTTTTCAAGTAAATTAGAAGGGTATTTGGAAAAATCAAGCTGTGTCATCTTCCCAAAGATAAGAGGATGATGTACTACAAAAAGTGTCTCTTCTTTTGTACTCTCTATCATCTCTTCATCTATATCTAATGCCACTACTATTTGTGAAACATCTCTACGCATATCACCTACAATAAGCCCGGAATTATCCCATTTTTCCTGAAGTTCAAATGGGCTTACTTTATCTAAAAAATCATATACTTCTTGTAGTTTCATTATTATTTCCCATATCTTGGGTGCCCACAAGGGGCACACCCTACATTTTTTACATATGTAAAGGTAAATCCCTATGCTTACCCTTATTTTAGCCTGCTACTCTTTTATTGCGCTCTTCTTCCTGAGCTTTATACAACTGCGCACAGCCTATAGAGAGTTCACGTACTTTCAAAATATAGTTCTGTCTCTGCGCCTGAGAGATGGCTTTTCTCGCATCAAGTATATTAAAGGCATGTGAAGCCGACATACACTGATCATAAGCCGGAAGAGGTAAACCTTTTTCCAAACAGAGTCTACACTCTGCACTTGCATCTTCAAAGTGTTGAAACAGTTTCTCTACTGTTGCGACTTCAAAATGATACTTGGAAAACTCATACTCACTCTCTTTGTGTACGTCTGCATACGTTGTCACTTCATCACCGTTTCTGTTCCAGACAATATCAAATACCGACTCAACACCCTGCAGATACATCGCAAGTCTCTCTGTCCCATAGGTGATCTCCACTGCTACAGGATCACAGGCAATACCACCTACCTGTTGAAAGTAGGTGAACTGTGTGACTTCCATACCGTCAAGCCATACTTCCCAGCCAAGCCCCCATGCACCAAGTGTCGGTGACTCCCAGTTATCTTCTACAAAACGGATATCATGTTCCTGAAGATTCAGCCCCAGATACTCCAGAGATTTCAAATAAAGTTCCTGGATATTATCCGGGCTTGGTTTGATCAGTGCCTGAAACTGATAATACGCACCAAGTCTATTTGGGTTCTCACCATAACGTCCATCTGTTGGACGACGTGACGGTGCCACATATGCAGCAGACCAAGGTTTAGAGTCTAAACTTCTAAGCAGTGTTGCAGGATGAAATGTCCCTGCCCCGGATGGGATATCATACGGTTGTACGATATTGCACCCCTGATCTGCCCAATATTGTTGAAGTTTTAGTAGTAGTTCACTAAATGTTAACACGATAGTTCCTTTTTTGTTTTCGTTTTAAATGCTCTTGTGAAAAATTTCACATTTGCAGTAAATATATCTTTCATAAAACCATTATCCTTATATTTTTCCAATTCAAAAAGAATTTTATCTTTCTCAATACCACATTTATATCTATCTCTTGGTTCAATGCAGTCTTTGTAAATGACACAATAAATAAAATTATAATTATTTTTTTGAATATTTTCTTCTGCTAAAAATATATCTAATTGTTCTTTTCCCTTTTCCAATTTTTCCTGGATATCTCCATTATTTATTTGACTAGGTTTTTGATTTTTAAATTCAATACAAAAAATATTTTCTGCATCAACATAAAGGGCATCAAATGATTTTGGTCTGATATTGGAATCAGGGTACTTTTTTTCGATGATTTTATCAAAATCAATAACCTCTTGACTCTCATCCGTGCAAAGATATACACTATTTTCACTATCGAAACTAGTCTCTTTAAATGTACTATTAAAAGAAACGAACTTTCGTTTAAACCGATATATATCAGACATTTAACAGTCTCTCCATATCCATCTCTTCAAATACTTCAAATGGTTCAGAGAGCTTTTTGAAAATTCTAGCAAGTGTTTCTGCATTATTATTTTCAATCTTATCTATCTTCTCATCTTCTGCTAAATAAAAATTTGAATTAATTTTTGCTATTTCAGAATATCTCTGTAATGCTTCAATTAAATATGGGCTATGAGAAGTTACCAAAACAGTAATATTGTTTTTAACTAACTCAACAATAAGTTCTGCATATTTTATTTGCCACTTAGGATGCAAATGAACTTCCGGTTCATCTAGAATTACTAATGATCTTGAATCTATCAAATCACTTTTTATCAACATTTGTATTATTCCAAATGATTTAATACCTGTAGCTGTATTAATACTACTATGTCTTTGACCATTTTTAGTAATATATACAAAATCTTTTTCTTTTTTAAGATATTTTATTCCCCCACCAACTATATCTGACAACTTATCAAACAAGCCTTTTACATCAATATCAGTAAAGATATCTGCTATATCTAAAAATTCATCTTCATAAAATGAAACCTTTAATTTATCATTTAAATCTTTAACATGGAGAGGCACATTTGGTCTTTGTATTCTATTAATCTTATCCTCTTTATCCATCTCTTCAAAATAAGTTTTTGAATTATCGATAGCATCCGACATTTGTAAAACAACAGGACTTTCAATAAAAGTAGAATCAGAAAAATATAACTCATCAAAAATACCAAACTGCTTAAGCTTATCATCTATCAGTTGAATATCAAGTATTTCATTTTCTCCTTCAACTGCCTTGATTTCTGATATTTTGCTGTCCTTATTTGATATCTTACCTTTAAATTCTGACATCAATACTTTTTTAAAGGCTCTCTCTTGTGCTTCTTGCTTATTATCTTCTGTTAATAGTATTCGTTTTAAATCTAATAGATTTTTTTTAATCTCCGATAAATACTCATTATTTTTATCAAGAGTTTCATCTTCTGAAAATAAAGATTTTTCTTTCATAGATTTAATTATCTCTAGTCTGGACTCTACTGCCTTAACTGAATTTTCTTCAATATCTTTCTTAAACTTTATAGGATAAAATAATTTTCTTAATTCTAAATTTTCAGAAAAATCAACTTTTCTTCTTAATTGAAAATAATTTTTTTCGATAAGCTTAAAAATTTTTGCTTCTTTATTTTCCTCTAAATCTTCTTTATATCTACTACTTGCCTTAATAATAGAGAATATTAATTTACCTACTGTACTTTTCCCAGTATTATTTTCCCCAGCAATAACCGTTAAACCATCTAGTTTTACATTAGCCTCTTTTATCATCCCGATATTTTTTAACTGGAGCTCCATAACTAATCCCTAATTTCTAATTTTATAAAATTGTTTCTATCTCAGAAGAGTCTAATTCCACTTTTTTGGCTTTGCTGATACGGTCTTCCTGAAGTTTGACTTTCAATTCATCATCAGCCAATGCCATGATCTGAATAGCCAAATATGCAGCATTCACTGCACCTGCTTTACCGATGGCTACCGTACCTACAGGCATTCCGCCAGGCATCATCACTGTACTCAAAAGTGCATCTTCACCTTTAAGTGCCCCGCTTTCCATGGGTACACCAAGGACCGGTTTTGTCGTACTTGCTGCCAATGCCCCGGCCAAATGTGCTGCCATACCTGCTGCAGCAATGAAGACTTGTGCACCTTTGGCTTCTGCTTCTTTCATATAGTTCTTCGTTCTCTCTGGGCTTCTATGTGCAGAAGAGATAATAAGCTCATAAGGTACACCAAACTTTTTAAGGGTCTCAGCACACTCTTTCATGACACTGTAGTCACTCTTGCTTCCTATTACGATTGATACAAATTTCATCTGTTTATTCCTTTTTATTAATTTTATCTCTTTAAAGAGAAGCTCTGGCTAACGCTTCACCTTTGGCTCAGAAGTTATTTTATTTTGTTCTAACTTCATAGGTGTAGAATCCTCTTTCAGGCCTTTCTTCTCCAATGCTTCATCTATCTTGCGTCGTAAGATAGTATAACCCGGTAACACTGTCGGCAATACGATATCATTCAGATCTCCGCTATGGATACACTCAAACTCTTTACCGGTAGTAGATACTATCTTTTTAAAGGTCAGCCAGTATTGCCCGTTCACTTCATCTATTTTTCCTGTTTCATTGTCAACAAGATCCACAGTTGCTCCTACAGGAAGGACTATCTCTACAGTATCACCTACACAGGTCTTGTCTTTACATTTCCATGTTTTACCATCTTCACCTACAAGTCCTGCCACCTGGTGGGTACCATATTGTATGGAAAATGCATGTGCCTCAGTATCCTTTTTTTCAAAAGGCCTTGAAACCAGATAGGCATCGGTGAAGCCACGATTTTGCGTAGTTGCAAGTTCACGCTGGTAACGTTTTTCATCAAAATCATCTGCATAGTAGTCATCTATGGCATGACGATACGCTTTTGTCACTACCCCTGCATAATACGGTGACTTTGTACGTCCTTCGATTTTAAGTGAGTCTATGACACCTGTACGAAGGATCTCATCTACATGTGAAGCCATGTTCATATCTTTGGCATTCATGATATAGGTACCGACTTCACTCTCTTCTTCCAGTCTGAAAGTCGTACCTCTCTCAGGATTGTGTGCATAGATCTCATACGGGAAACGGCAGTCATTGGCACATGAACCGCGATTGGGTACACGCCCTGTTTGAAGTGCTGAGATAAGACAACGTCCTGAATAGGCAAAACACATGGAACCATGTACAAATATTTCCAACTCAAGCTCAGGCAGATGACTTTTGATCGCTACACAATCCTTCAGACTTATCTCGCGTGCCACGATAATACGCTTTACCCCCAGGTCATAATAGACCTCTGCATCCATCGCATTCATAACGTTAGCCTGGGTAGAAAGGTGTATAGGAATATCCGGTGCAATTTTATGCGCAATTTTCACCACTCCCGGGCTGGAGACTATCAGTGCATCCGGTTTGAGTTCCGCTATTTTGGCAATATGGTTCTCATACAGTCTTATTTGTGAATTAAATGGAAATGAATTTACTGTAGAGTAAACTTTTTTTCCTAGCTTATGTGCATATTCGATCCCCTCGGCATAGGAGTCCATATCGAACTCTTTTCCGGAACGGATACGCAGTGAAAAAGTACTTGTTCCGCCATAAACTGCATCTGCCCCATAATTTAGAGCGATCTTCATCTTCTCCAGATTTCCTGCAGGTGCTAAAAGTTCTACTCTGTTTTGATTTGTCATCTTTTTCCTAGAATACAATCTCGCATCATTCTCGGACTTGCACCCAAAAGCATTTCCTTGGGCACCAGGGAATCCATACTTCAAACTGTAACTTCAGCTTTGGACACCCGTATCAAGTACGAGGATGACGAATCTCATTATAATTTTGCTCTTATTTTACCCTATTAGTAGTAAAAAACAGGTTTTATGTTAAAATAGACATAAAAAATTAACAAATAAGAATAATAAAATGAGAATAGACTTACACAATCATACCGCACGTTGTAACCATGCAGAAGGTACTGTAGATGAATACATCCAAAGAGCCATTAACCTTGGCATAGACATTTATGGTTTTTCGGAACATGCCCCTATGGATTTTGACCCCGAATATCGTTTAGCATTTGGAGAGATGCAAGCCTATACGGATGATATCCTAACAGCAAAAGAGCATTATAAAAATGATATCCGCATCCTTTTAGGCTATGAAGTCGACTATCTTCCCGGGCATATGGATGAAAGAATCTTAAAGGCAAAAGTTGACTACCTTATAGGTTCTGTGCACTTCATAGACAAATGGAGCTTTGACAATCCGGAATTCATCGGTGGATATAAAAATAGAGATATCGATGAAATATGGAAAGCCTATTTTGAGGCCACGGAAGCAATGGCAAAAAGTGGGAAATTTGACATAGCAGGACATTTGGATCTTATCAAAGTATTTAAATTCATGCCAAAACAGGATACACGTATTTTAGCAAAAGATGCACTGCAAGCCATTAAAAAATCCAACATGGTGCTCGAACTCAACTCAGCAGGTCTTCGCAAACCTGTAGCAGAGATCTATCCTTCCAAGCTGTTACTGCAGGAAGCCTATGCTCTTGACATACCTATTACTTTCTCTTCAGATGCCCATGCAGTAGATCAGATCGGCTTTGGATATGAAAAGGTCATTAGCCTTGCAAAAGAGGTAGGTTACACTAAAGCTGTTACTTTTCAAGATAGAGATAAGGAATTGATTACTTTTTAGGCAAGAATGCTGAAAATATTTATCTTATAATGGTTATAATCTATGGATAAAATTTTAATTAGGAGAATTATAACATGGGTAAATTCGTAAACAATGTAGCAGAATTTAATAAATACTGTGAAGAAAATGAAGTTGAGTTTATTGACTTTAGATTTACAGATATTAAAGGGGCATGGCATCATATTTCATACAGAGCGAGCGCTGTAGATGATGGTATGCTTGAGGCTGGTCTTCCATTTGATGGTTCATCTATCGAAAACTGGCAGCCGATCAATGAATCCGATATGCTTCTTAAGCCAGATGTAGAGTCTGCATTTTTGGACCCTTTTACCGCAGATAGCACTGTATGTGTGATCTGTGATGTATATGACATTTACAAAAATGAGCTTTATGCTAAATGTCCAAGATCTATCGCTAAAAAAGCCCTCAAAGCACTGGATGAAGCAGGTATTGCAGATGCTGCATACTTCGGTCCTGAAAATGAATTCTTTGTCTTTGATGATGTAAAGATCGTAGACAAAGACAACCACCAGTCATTCAAAGTAGAAACAGACGAAGGTCACTGGGCAGATTCTGAAGATTACGGTGAGTATGGAAACATGGGTCACCGACCTAGAATCAAAGGTGGTTACTTCCCAGTAATGCCTACTGACTCTGCTGTAGATCTTAGAGCTGAGATGATGATGCTTCTTGAAGAAGTAGGTCTTGAAGTAGTACTTGGTCACCATGAAGTGGCACAAGGGCAGCATGAGATCGGTATTGTATTCTCTGACATCATCACTGCTGCAGATAATGTTCAAAAATACAAATATGTTGTAAAAATGGTAGCGCACCTTAACGGTAAAACTGCAACATTCATGCCTAAGCCTATTTATAATGACAACGGAAACGGTATGCATGTACACCAGTCACTCTGGAAAGACGGTGTTAACCTGTTCTACGAAGAAGGTGCATATGCAAACCTTTCTAAAACAGCACTTGACTACCTTTCAGGTATCTTTGCACACAAAGAAGCGGTTGCAGCATTTACAAACCCAAGTACAAACTCTTATAAAAGACTTTTACCAGGGTTTGAAGCTCCAAGAATTCTTACTTACTCTAGCCAAAACCGTTCAGCTGCTTGTCGTATCCCTTATGGTGCAGGTGAAAAAGCTGTTAGAATTGAGACAAGATTCCCAGACTCTACTGCATGTCCATACCTTGCATTCTCAGTATTAATGATGGCCGGTCTTGACGGTATCAAAAAAGGCGGTTACCCAATGGTCGGTCCTGTAAATGAAGATCTTTTTGAAATTTCAAGAAGAGAGCTTGCTGAAAGAGGTATCCCTGAATTACCAAGTACATTTAGAGATTCATTAGAAGGACTTGAAAAAGATCACGATTTCCTAGCTCCTATTATGAGTTCTGACTATGTTATGGAATATTCTCAATATATGTTTGACAGACATGTTTACCCAGTAGAGGGTCGTCCAACAGCATTTGAGTACATTGCTACGTATTCTTGCTAGAACCTTTCGGGCTTCTGCCCGAAAACTCTTATACTTATCTCACTTTCATCATCTAATCAATTGTTAATTTAGTTTTACCGAACATCCCGGAAAAAGTTACTTCATTTATATTTCTCATTTTACTCAATAATGCATTGAATAAAATCAAATCCATCATAGGGAAATTTTGCTATTTTCTCTACGTTAATGTTTAGAGGTGCCCTTTAAATATCGAAGCTTCCATTTTAGACTTAAATGTGAAATAGATCCACAATACCGTACCATATACAAAAATAGAAAGTACTACTACACCTACTGTTACCGCTTCAAAAAGTTCTTTATACTCGAAGCTGTCCGGGATCATATGTACAAGTATAATGGAAAGTGCTCCTTTCATACCTGAGAAGGTCAATATAAACCAACCCTCTACGCCTACAGGTACGATGTGTCTCACTTTATCACCGATAAATGCAAATTTTGCCATAGAGACAGCCCTTATAAGTGTCGTAATACCGAACATAATCAGTATCTCTGTTTTATACTCCCAAAGCTTCTGAGGCTGCACCATCTCTGCCAATACAAAAAATATCATGACCGCTGCAATGTATCCAAACTCTTTGGCCATTTCATAGATATATTCCAGTCTCTCTTTTGTCGTAGCACCTATATTTCCTAAACGCAATGTACGCATAAAATTTTTGTTTTTATGCGCGTCAGCATCTTCCATAGCTTTTATATCCATATCTATCCAGGCGTTGGTTGCAATAATCGCTGTAATAAGTGTCAAGATCCCACTCACATGCATCTCTTCGGCAATCACATATGCAAGATAGGCTTCTACAATAAAAGCAAAGAACTCACCTCTTTTATCAGAAAAGAGTTTCATCAGCATATAAAAAGAAAAGCCTATAGCAATACCGATGCCCAAACTCACTATAAATACACGCAGTGCGTCCATGGCAGCATGGCCTGCATCTATCTCTCCGCTCATCATCCATGGTAATCCTATGAAGAAAAAAGCAATAACAGCCGTAGCATCATTACCTAAAGATTCACCTTCTATAAGTACTTTGATATGGTGAGAAATACCCTTGAATCTGGATAGTATTGACTGTACACTGACAGCATCTGTGGCCATATTTATCGCAAAGAGCGATACATAGGCACCTAAAGTCAACCCTTCAAATACCCCGAAATAATACAGGCTGGCCCCTACAGATACTGAAAGGGTTACTGCTACAACTGCCAAATAAAAGATATCCCAACCATACTTTTTGATATCAGAGAAATGCAAATGCAGTGCATCACCCATAAAAATAAGAGGAATACAGAACAGAATGATCGTATCGAAATAGTGTTTTAAATCTATGGGCACAGCTATCGGTACATATGTGTAGACTGTATATGAGCCTATAAGAAGTAAAAAGACTGAAGGAATTTTCAGTTTATCGGCAACAGCATCTGAAAAGACAACCAATCCCAATATAGTAATCAGTATAATCTCCGGTGCAAAACTATGCATCATATTCCTTTAATATTTTTTTTCATTTCAAGTAGACTTCTATAGCCTTTTTGGCATACCATATGCCCCTCTTCATCTATAATGACAACTGAAGGAAATGCATTGGCTCCCATGAATCGTGCTTTCGAAAAATCATGTTGCATAAGAAGCTCAGCTCTCTCGCTTTCAAAAAATGTTTTAAACAATATGCTGTCTGATCCTCTATCTTTTAATACAGTGATTAAAACATCTACATTTGTAACGTCTTCACCTCTCGTATAAAATGCTTCCTGTATCCTGTGCAAATAATCAAATGCACTTTGCATTCCAAAAAGTTCACGTACTGTCACAACCGCTTTACAGGCAGGATAGGTATCATACTCAAATTCTTCTTTTTCAAATAAACTATAGCGGAAAGTCTGTCCTGTTCTGTTTTCCACCTCTTCCCAATGTCCTCTGAGATACTCTTTGGATGATCTATCCCAGATCATTTCACCTTTTGTACGCAATCCACCCATCACCAATGAAAGACCATAACTATCAGACAGTGCAGCACGTAACTCCTCCATGACAGGAGCAAATCCCCAACACCATGAGCACATAGGATCCACAACGAATATGATTTCTTTTTGTGCCATTAGAACAGTGTTCCGCTGTCCTCTGAAACCGGTGTCTTAGGTACATTTCTTTTGGGATGCAGAGGATCATCCTCTTCCTGTATCTCTTCCTCCGGATCTTCATCTATATTGATCGTTTCTGCCAGTCCCATATCTTCTTCCGGACTGATATCTTCCATACTCTCATTATTTTCATCAAACATACGTTCATATTCACTTTGAGGTTTTTTATGGGATGGAAGCGGAGAATTCACCGTATACAATTCACTTTTCCCTTCATACTCTCCTCTGAATACACCCTGAGGTATATCAAAGGTTCGTTTGGTGTCGGGATAGAGTTCGATCAGTTTTTTAAAATAGTAGGCAAAGGCCGGTGCAGCCAGGGCACCCCCTGTTGCTCCTCTGCGTCCTATGGGTTTGTTATTGTCACGTCCGAACCATGAGATAACCTCTACCGTAGGTGAATATCCACAGAACCATGCATCTACACCATTGTTGGTCGTCCCTGTTTTACCTGCAAGTTCCAACCCTTTTACACGTGCATTCCGGCCTGTACCTCTTTTCACTACATCTTTCAGTATATCTGTCATAAGGTATGCCTGTTCAGGCGTTGTAAAATCAGCTATCTCTTTAGGGCGTGTCTCATACAGGACAGCTCCCTCTTTGGAGATGATCTTGCTGACCAGTCTCGGCTCGATCATATGTCCTCCATTGGCAAATACTGAAAAGATCTGTGCCATTTTAAGAGGACTTAGCCCAAGATTACCCAAAGCAATAGACATATCTCTGGGGATGTGGGGGACATCCAGAAATGCCAACCGTTTACGGATCGTATTCACCCCTATATCTGCTACAAGATTAATAGTCGCAAGATTTCTTGAATGGACCAGTGCTTCTCTCAGACTGATAAATCCTTTGAAGTCTCTTTCATAGTTTTTAGGAGACCAGATCTTCGGCTTGCCTTTATAGTAATACTGGAATGTTCTTGCCAGATCGGTCAAAGGACTTGCAGGATTATAACCCATATCCAATGCTGTCTGATAGATGAACGGTTTAAATGCAGAACCAGGCTGTCGTACAGACTGTGTCACACGATTGAATGCAGACCTCTTATAATCTGCGCCACCCACCATTGCCAAGATATCACCTGTCTTGCTCTCTACTGCCACAAATGCTGTATTGAGAGTAGAAGTTTCCGGTTTTTCTTTATATTTTTTTAATGCTTTTTTATAGGCAAAAGAGACCGCTTCTCTTGCAATGGCTTGCTGTTTCATATCGATGGTAGTATAGATCTGATACCCGCCTGTACGTATATCCCCGAGTTTTCCCTTAAAACGTCTCAATACTTCATCCACAATGTAAGGTGCAACATTTTGTGTGAGTGATGTTTTGTAGATTTTAGGTGACTCTTTCACCGCTTTTAGATAAGCATCTTGAGTGATCCACCCTATACTTTTCATACGGTAAAGTACATTATTGGCACGGTTCAAAGCACGTTTATAATGCTTAAGCGGATTATAATAACTTGGAGCATTGGGTAGACCAACTAAAATAGCTGCTTCTTTGAGTGTCAGCTCATTCAGCTCTTTATGAAAGTACCCATTGGCAGCTGTCTTTACCCCAAAATAATTATTTCCATAGGAGATCTCATTAAGATAGCGTTCAATAATATCTTCTTTACTTAATTCATGCTCTATCTTCAGTGCCAGTATGGCCTCTTTGATCTTACGTGCCAGTTTCTTTTCATTGGAAAGAATTTTATTTTTGATAAGCTGCTGGGTTAAAGTACTTCCCCCTTCTACAAACTTGCCTGCCTGAATATCTTTTACTATAGCTCTTAAAATTGCATCGAGATTCACACCATTGTGTTCGAAGAACTTTGTATCTTCCATTGCGATAAGTCCTTCAACCAGGAAGCTCGGGAGTTCATCATAACGGGCATAAAGACGATGTTGTTTTTTAAAAACATACGCAAGCTTTTCACCATTTCTATCCAATATGACAGAAGAGGTTTCAGGCTTGTAATTGATAAGTTTGTCAGCATCCAAAGAGATCTCTTCATAGGCATAGATAAATGCTGCAGTAAGTGCCACAGCAAAGATCATCGCTAAGATAATGGAACCTTTAACTAGACTATTAAACACATAGACCTTTCATTTTAAAATAATTCTATTATTGTACCGTGTTATGACTAATGAGTGCTAATACATGCTGAAGCTTTTTGCTAGATACACCCAGGCTGAGTATCACTCTGAGTATAGGTATTTTTACGGTTGGTTGACGTATCGCTCCCACCAAATAGCCTTGAGACATCAATCCTTTTTGCATATACAGAGCATACTCATTACTTGGCATAACAATAGGCAGGATCAAACTATGACAAGGAACACCCATCATTTTTCTTACAACAGTTTGCCTCTCCTGGATCTTTTTTCTGTATTTTTTTGCATTTTTACGAATATGCTTTACATTTACCAGTGCCAATGCTGTATCAAAAACAGAAGGTGCCGTGGAGTAGATAATAGGTTTTGCTCTATTGACTAAAAAACTTATGATCTCAGACGAAGCCAGAATATATGCACCATATGACCCATAGGCTTTACCCAATGTACCCATTTTAATATGTAGTTCATTGACAGTAATACCGTAATACTCAAAGATACCCAAAAGTTTTTTTCCTAAAACACCTGCACTGTGGGCTTCATCAACAATGAGCAATGCACCCGCTTCATCTGCCAGATCAAATATCTCTTTTGGGCAGAGATCACCACTCATGGAGTAAACACCTTCTACAGCAATGATCTGTCTTTTTGCCGGATATTGGGCTAATTTCTGCTTTAGATCAGCTACGTCATTATGCTTGAAGGTCACGACCCTGTCACCCAGAAGCTGTGCTGCCATCACACCCGAAGCATGATACTCCTCATCCATGTATAACCTATCACCTTTTCGCACCAGTGCCTCTATGAGTGACATATTGGCAAGAAATCCGCTTCCTACCACCAACCCCTCTTCAAAACCGTTCTGCTCTGCCATGGTCACTTCAAAGATACGATGAATTGGATGATAACCATTGACCAGCATACTGGCTTTAGAACTTAAAGTCTGATACTCTTTTACAAGCTTTACTGCTTTGGTGAACTGCTTTTTATTCTGCGACAATCCCAAATAATCATTGGATGCCAGATCATCCAATCTGTCATCAAAAAGCTTACGCTCTCTAAAGCGTCCGGCTTTTTTCAGGGCTTTTAATTCATTTTCATACATAGGTTACCTTCTTATGCAGGGGCAATCCCTTGTGGTTGCCCTTTATCTCAAATCTCCAAGAGTACCCACAAGGGGCACCCCTACGGATTATCTTATCCATGGCAAAAGTACTTCAACCTGCAATCCCATAGCCGTACTCTCATACCCATCTACAGACTTGATATACTTTTTACAAAACCCCTCGACCATACAACCTCCGGCTTTACCTTGCCAAAGTCCACTTTGCAGATAAGCTTCAAGATCATCTTCTTCGAACTTTTCAAAATGATAATGTGTTGCTGAAATATCTGTAAAAAGCAGTTTTTTTGATCTGAAATGCAGTGAAGAGAGGATGGAAATAGTAGAACCGCTTTGGATATTTAAAATGCGTCTTGCATCTTCTATATTTTTAGCTTTACGTAAGATAGTCCCATCTGCTGCAGCAATGACCGTATCGGCACAAAGAAGCGGTATTTCCAATCCAAATTCGGCAATGGCTGCTTCAAGCTTTCCTTTACTTGCAGTATAGACAAAATTTTTGGCAACCGTTGTTGTGATCTGTTCTTCATCGTATTGAGGAGACTTTTGAATAAAATCGACTCCAAACTTATTTAAAAGTAAAGCTCTTGATTCAGAGGATGAACATAAACAGATCACTATAAACCTCTAAGACTCACACCAAAATAGAGTGCCAACAGACCCAAACCGATATTAACAGGCAGCAACACATTTGGAATGAGCTTTACCTTCTCTTTAGCTTCAGGCAGTCTGCCTGCTTCAAAAAGCCTCCATGCCGCTCTGCGTTGCAGGTACATATAGATAAAATTAAGCGTCATGAGCGTCCAGATGATCTCTTTGGAGAGAAAAAGTGATTTAAGTGCACCCTGATGTCCTTTGGAGGCGATAGCCATCAGCAACCCTGTTGCCAACAGGGTTGCGATAAAAGGGATCACCAGATGAAAAAGTCTTCCCGTGATCTCCAAAGTCTTGCCTAACTTGATCTTTGGCTCTTCTATGCTTTGCAGTACCGGATGAACTGCCACACGAATGGCGATCATCCCGCCTACCCATACAAAAGCAGAGAGTACATGCAGAAAGATGATCGTATGACTATACATCGTTAGTTCCCGCCTTCAAGTACCTCTGCAAGGTAGGTTTTTGCTTCTTCAAGCGCTGTAGTGATCTTACTTGGATCTTTTCCGCCTGCCTGTGCAAAGTCAGGACGACCGCCACCGCCGCCGCCGACGATCGGTGCGATAGATTTGATCCAGTCACCTGCTTTTACAGCTGTACCTTTTGCACCCGCAGCAAGCATGACTTTGTCACCTTTTTTCTGGAAGAGCATAATGGCAATGTTCTCATACTTATTCTTCGCCTCATCGATAAGCTCTTTGATATCTCCGGCTTCTACCTCTTCTACGATGACCGTCACACCATTGACCTCAAATGCAGTCAACTCTTTTTTTGTACTGCTAAGTGCACTTTGAAGTTCACTTTTAAGTGTTTTGATCTGCTCTTTGAGTTTAGAGATACCGGCTATCGGATTTTGATTCTTTACTTCTTCTTTGATCTGTGTGATCTCATCTCTAAGTGCTTTTACCTTCTCTACGGCTGCTCTGCCGCAGATCGCTTCAATACGGCGGACACCTGCACTCACACCACTCTCTTTAGTGATCATAAAAAGACCTATTTGAGAGACATTGTTTACGTGTGTACCCCCGCAAAGTTCCACTGAAGCATCACCAAAACTTACCACTCTTACCTCATCACCGTATTTTTCACCAAAGAGTGCCATTGCACCGGAGTTTTTTGCCTCATCAATACTCATAAGCTTCGTCTCTCTTGGTATCGCTCGACTTATCTTGTCATTGACCCAATCCTCTACTTTTTGAAGCTCTTCATTACTCATTGCCTGAGGATGAGAGAAGTCAAAACGAAGTCTTTTGTCATCATTGAGTGAACCTGCCTGAGAGATATGATCCCCCAGAATCTCTCTGAGTGCTGCATGGAGCAAGTGTGTCGCAGAGTGATGTTTTTCTATCTCAACACGGCTGTTATCCACCACTGCTTCTACCTCATCACCCACGCTTAGTTTCCCTTCCACTTCAGAAAGATTCATATCTAGGAATTTCTTGGTATCTTTCACTGCTACCTGCTCACTGCTGCCTGCTAGCTTGATCGTCCCACGATCACCCACTTGTCCGCCTGACTCGGCATAGAACGGTGTTTTATCCAACAGTACCCAGCCTTTACCGTCAATACTGTCTACTTGTTTAAAATCCTCATCCAGCAGTGCCAGTACTTTGGCTTGAGCTGCAGTACTTTCATAGCCTGTGAACTCATTCACACTGAACATCTCTTTAAGTGCTTTAAAATCACCGGTCGTTGCAGCATCCCCTGTACCTTTCCAGTTTGCTTTGGATTGTGCTTTTTGGGCTTCCATTTTTGCATTGAATGCATCAATATCAAGCTTGATGTTCTTTTCTCTAAGCATATCCTCAGTGAGGTCAAGCGGGAAGCCGTAAGTGTCGTAAAGTTTAAAGGCTACTTCACCGTTGAACACATCAGAAGTATTTTTAAGCTCTTCATTAAAGAGCTTGATCCCTGCTTCAATGGTAGCAAAGAAACGCTCTTCTTCAAGTTTCATAGAAGTTTTGATCGCTTCTGCTTTGCTGTTCAGATAGTCATACTGTTTCCCCATAAGTGCTACCAGCGTATCTACAAGTTTATACATGAACGGTTCACGCAGTCCAAGCAGATACCCGTGACGAATGGCACGGCGCATGATACGGCGAAGTACATACCCGCGCCCCTCTTTATCAAAGTTTACACCTTGGGCAAGTAAAAAAGAACAGGAACGTAAATGGTCTGCAATAACACGGTAACTGGCACTGTTATCTGCTTCATAATTATAAGGCATACCTACAAGTTCACCTATCTTCTCTAAAAATGGCATAAAAAGTGAAGAGTGGTAGTTGTTTAATTTACCTTCTTTAATGGCAACTACACGCTCCAGTCCCATACCGGTATCAATGCTGGGTTTAGGGAGTGGGTTCAGTGTACCGTTCTCATCTCTTTCATACTGCATGAAAACCAGATTCCAAATTTCAAGGAAGCGATCCCCCTCTCCACCCATCACATCTTCAGAACCATTAAAATTCTCTTCACCCTGATCATAGAAAATCTCGGAACAGGGACCACAGGGACCGGTATCACCCATTTGCCAGAAGTTGTCTTTGTCTCCAAAACGCATAATGCGATCTTCAGCAACGTATTTTTTCCAAATATCATATGCTTCATCATCACTGTCATGTACCGTGACCCACAGTTTTTCTACAGGAAGGTTCAAATACTTCTCATCCGTAATGAACTCCCATGCATAGGCGATAGCCTCTTCTTTAAAGTAATCAGCAAAAGAGAAGTTCCCCAGCATTTCAAAAAGAGTATGATGTCTTGCTGTGTAACCAACATTATCAAGGTCGTTATGTTTTCCACCCGCTCTTAGGCAAGTTTGGCTTGAAGTAGCCCTTGGCGGATTTGGGATAGGTGCTTCCCCTGTAAAGATGTTCTTAAACTGTACCATCCCTGCGTTGGTAAACATCAATGTCGGATCATCCGGTACAAGCGGAGAACTTGGTACAAGCTGATGTCCTTTACTTTGAAAATAGTCTAAAAAGGATTGTCTGATATCCATGAAATGTCCCTAAAATTGTATATCGATCCTATAAATAAGATCTTGTTTTATATTGAGAGATATTTTAGCTAAATTGTGGTTATTGGGAGATAAAAGGTATATATGTATCACTATTTACATATTATATTGTTCCTCTATAGATGCATAACAGGGTTTCTTGCCTGTTTTTTGGAGTTACTTCTACTTTACTTGATGCCTGCTTCAGATTTTCAACACCCTGGAGTACCATTTTTTTATTGTTATAGAGTATCCCTTTCTGTATCTGGGCCATAGACGCTTCCATTGTCTGCATATCCTGTACTCTCTCTGCCTGCTCATACGCCTGTAGGCTCAATGTCAACACTCCCAAACTCAATAAACCCGTAATTATCCTATTCATCAATTCTTCTTATAAGTTTGATTATATTTAATAATTTTATTATTTATCTTGAAATTCTTTTAAAAGTGTTGCTATCTTTTCACTCCCCTCTTTTTCCACGATCTTTATCAAACCTTTACTCTTTTCTTCCAGGTTTTCTTCAAGAAGTGCTAATACTTTTTCTTTATCTATCTCTTTTTCTCTCATTAGCCATCCAAGATCTTTGTTTACCAGGAACTGTGCATTGTAATACTGATGGTCACTTGCAGCATAAGGATAGGGAATGAAAAGGGCAGGAAGGGCAGTGGCGGAAAGTTCCCATAAGGTTGAGGCTCCTGCCCTTGCTATAGCAATATCTGCTTCTTTCATATACTCTGCCAACTTTGTGGTAAAGCCGAAAACTTCAGCTTTTATACCCAGATCAGCATAAGCCTTCTCTACTTCAGCTATATTCTTTTCCCCAGCCTGGTGGATAATACTGATGTCTCTTTTCCGGAGTTCCTCTGCCATTTCAAGTGCCAGGGTATTGATAGCTTTTGCTCCTTGTGAACCACCGAGAAAAATAATAGTTTTTACTTCATGACGAATGCGTGCATTCTCAAAGAAGATCTGTTTTATAGGATAAGCTTTAACAGGACTCTCTTCCAGATAAGAGGAGATGAATGCTGTTGCATAAGGCTTCAATAGTCTATTGAGTGAACCAAGTGCTGCATTTTGTTCATGTATCACCAAAGGGATACGTAGGATCTTTGCTGCAAATGCTGTTGCTGCGGAAGAAAATCCTCCTACAGAAAAGACAACTTTTGCCTGATGCTTTTTCAAAAGTCTGATCGCCTGCAATGTTGCTTTAAACATCATAAAGAGTGATCCGATCTTACCCAAGATTCCCTGGTTCACTACACCACGCGTTTCAAAAAAATATTTATATGCAAAATCATCATCTTTGCCAAACCACTGTTCATCCTGCCCTTTTGTTGAACCGATATAAATAAGTTCGTCATCTTTGAGATGTTCTTTGACCGCTTTAATAATGGCAAGGTGTCCACCTGTACCCCCACCTGTCATAACAATACTCATAATATTCTCCCTTGACTGTCTCTCGGTACTTTTTTTGAGATCATCAATACCATACCTATAGCAATGCATGAAGCCAGAATATGTGATCCTCCGTAACTTAAAAACGGTACTGCGATCCCTTTAATAGGAGTAATACCGGAAATACCGTAAGAGTTGAGTATAAAAGAAAAAGCGATCAACAGTCCTACACCGATACTAAAGAGATAATACATAGGATCTTTCACTTTGGAAGCGATCTTAAAAATCCGGAAGATAATAAAAAGCATTGTTGCTACCACTAAGAACAGCCCCAGGAATCCAAATTCTTCAGTGATACCTGCCAGGATAAAGTCTGTATGCACCTCTGAAAGATACCCGAGTTTGAACTGTCCGTTCCCCAGCCCCTGACCCAGGAATCCGCCATTATGGATGGCATTGAGTGAATTGGATATCTGATAAGGCTCTTTACCCACCTCTATACGCAGATTCTGTACCGATTCAAAAGGAAGCAGAGAAAGTATACTCTCCTGTACAGTTCCCCACCAGCTCCTGATCCGTGCCATACGGTGGGGAGCAAAGAAAATAAGTCCCCCGACAGCGATAAAAGCACCTGACATAAGTGTCATAAAAAATTTTATAGAGCTGCCGATAAACAAAAAAAGTACCAAAAGGGTCAATCCCAGAACAACCACCTGCCCCAAATCTTTTTGAAACACAGCAATGATCACAACAGCTAAAAAGAATACTGCAAGATAAGGAGAAAAGACCCGTATCTCTTCCATAAACCCCATTTTGGTTTTATTGAGAAGTTTACGGGAAAAACTCCATGCTAAAAAGAATATGAATCCTACTTTAAAAAACTCTACGGGAGCAATAGACATAGGCCCCAGATGGATCCACCTTTTTGCACCACCTACTGCATTGACCAGAGAAGACGGAAGGAACTGCATGGCGATCATAAGAATAAAAAAGAGAATAAAAAGCAGTAATCCAACCAGAGAGAACCATCTGTCCGGATCCATTTTACTTAGGATGATCATTGTAACAAAACCGATAAGAACCGCCATGCTCTGTCTAATAAAAAAATGAAAACCCGTATAATGAAAGTGCAGTACTGTATAGGCAGAGAGAGAATAACTCATCACCAGTGAAAGTGTTAAAAGCATCATTACTGCAGCTAAAAGGGGTTTATCTATCATCTTGTATTCTCTTTGAATAATATTAATTAGTATTTTATCAGATTTAACAGATAACTTTGATAAAATTCTACATTAGATGAGGGATATATGAATAAAAAAATACAGAATAAAGCAATTCACCAAAGAAAATATAAGATTTTAGCTCTTTTCCTCTTTTTAGCAGTTGCTATGGGGATCTTTTTATCCTCTATTCTAAAAACCATTATTTCAGAACGGCGTATCCCCAATCATAACACTATTATCCATGACCGATCTTTCCGCGGGTCTATCATCTCTGCAGACAACTATACCCTCAGCAGCTCCCAAAAAACCTATCAGGCAGTCATACGCGGTGCAAGTATCGTACCGGAAAAAAAAGAAGTCTTTATTAGACTTTTCAGTATTTACAGCGGTATCCCTGAGACAGACATACGTAAACGGTTCAAGAACCGTAAAGGGAAAGAGATAACAGGTAATATTGTTCTTTCAAACCGTATTACTTCAAGACATGCCATGCAGCTCAAATCTCTTGCCTACAAACTCAGAAAACTGGGGGTTTTCCGTTCCATCAAAAACCGTAACGGTATTGAAGTGCTTTACGGACTGGACATTATTGAAAATGGTGAAACCAGACGCTTTCCGCTAGGTGATGTCATGAGTCCAGTCCTCGGATATGTGGGGAAGAAAAGCGATGGACGATATACTAGACCTGAAGGAAAAAAAGGACTTGAACGAAAGTATGAAAAACATATTACTTCAAAGAAAAATGGCTATTTCAAAGGGAAAAGAGATGTTGTAGGTGCTGTGATACATGACAAGAACAGTGTAGAGATCCAGCGTGTGGACGGTATGGATCTGCATCTCAATATCCCCTTGGCCCTTCAACGCAGGATAGAGCTGATGATTGATGCTATGAAAAGACGTATCGATGCCGATGAGATCCTCGTAGGTGTGATGGAGAGCAAAACAGGAAAAGTGCTTAGCCTGGCAAGCTCAGAACGTTATGATCCTGCACACATTACCCAAAAAGACATCCCTGCACTGAACCCTAAATTCTCTGAATACCCTTATGAAGCAGGCTCTGTACTTAAACCTATCACTTTGGCAATAGCATTGGATCATGAAGTCGTTCAGCCCATGACTGTATTCAACACCTATAACGGACGGATGAAAATAGGCAAAAGAAGAACAATTACAGATGATGAAAAGTTTGACTCACTCACTGCTACAGACATCATTGTACATTCCTCCAATGTAGGGATCTCCCAGATCTCATGGGAACTGACCGGGAAGGAGTTCAGGGAAGGACTGCTCAAATTCGGTATAGCAAGACCTTCAGGCCTTGACCTGTCACGTGATCTGCCTGGCAAACTCAAGCCTCTCCGCCTGCTTAACCACAATATGCACAGAGCCAACAGTGCATACGGATATGGTATGCTTGTCACCTTTGCACAGCTCTTTAAAGCCTACAGTGCTTTTAACAACAACGGTATAGCAGTAACCCCCCGTATCGTAGATTACCTTCAGGATGCAAAAGGAAACCACTATACACTGGAACCGAAAGGAGGAGATATGCATGCAGTCGGTAAAAAAGCTGCCGAGCAGATACACGATATCCTTTTGGAAGTAGTCAAACGCGGGACAGGGGTAAAAGCCCGGTACCCGGGATTAGAGATAGGCGGGAAAACCGGAACTGCCCACATTGCGAAACATGGTCGTTATGTCAGGGAATACCATAGCAGCTTTTACGGCTTTGCCAACGATAAAGAGGGTCATAAATATACCATTGGTGTCCTTGTTATCCGTGCAAAAGGATATCAAAAATACTTTGCTTCACAATCGGCTGTACCTACCTTTAAAAATATCGTGAGGATCCTGGTAGAACAGGGCTATTTGAAAGTCGATCCCAAAGAGGTATTGGAAGCCCAAAAAGAAGAGCCTCTATATGGAAATGAAGAGAGTGTCACAGAGCAAACTGTACCTACCCCACCTGATATCACAGAAACAAAAGTCAATAAAAAGCCTGAAGAAAAGAAGTCAGTCAAGGAGCTCTTTAAACTGGAGACAAAACCAAAGACTAAAAAGAAGCCAAAAATCAAAACAGAACCAAAACCAAAGCCTCAGACAAAACCAGTTATTGATAAATCGGCCCATGAACTTTTTGAAGATCTGTTTTAGATCAGATCCATATATTATCGATCAGTCTGGGCTTTCCTACCCATGCAGCTACCAATATAATGGTATTGCCTATCTCCACTTCTTCCAAGGCATTAAAGGCTCTGTCGACAATGGCGACATACTCCACCTCATCAGCATCTTTAAGTACATTGAACATCTCTCTTTTGATGGTTTCCACGTTCAATTCTCCTGCCATGACCATCTTTGTGGCTCTTTTCAAAGAACGTGACAGACAAAGAGCTCTCTCTTTTTCATCACCCTGCATGTACACATTACGGGAACTCAAAGCCAGTCCTCTTTCATCACGTACGATCTCACAGGGTATAATATTGACATCCATAAAATAGTTCCTGACCATTTGGGTAACAAGGGCTAACTGCTGGGCATCTTTTTTACCGAAATAGGCATTGTCCGCCCCACTGAGGTTAAGCAGTTTCATCACCACTTGCAGCATACCGTCAAAATGGCCCGGACGCTTTTCCCCCTCAAGAATGTAAGCACGAATTGCCGGGGCACCGATACAAAGTTCATCCGCTTCATACATAGCATCTATGTTCGGCATGAAAAGAATATCTACCCCTGCAAGTTCGCATATCTTGGTATCTGCTTCATCTTTACGTGGGTAGGAATCCAGATCTTCACCTTCCAGGAACTGTGTAGGATTTACAAAAATAGAGACGATAAGATGTTCATTTTCTTTTCTGGCTTGCTGTATAAGAGAAAGATGTCCTTGATGCAGGGCACCCATGGTCGGCACAAACCCTATGCTGCCTTTACATTCTCTCTTTGCCTCCTGAAGTTCATCTATTGTTCTGGCTATTATCATCCCTAACCTCATATTTCGCTATATTTTGGTAAAATCATACCAAAAAAGTAGTGAATAAAGAATGGATGCATACGAATACAGTGAACTTTTAAAATCTCTTTCTGTCAAGATGGAAAACATTACCAATATTGTCAAACCTGACCTTTTGGAAAAAAGACTCAAAGAGATAGAACAGATGCAGCAAGATCCCAACTTTTGGAATGATGCGGCCAATGCAGGGAAGATATCCCAGGAAAAAACAAAAACAGAACGTATATTGGAGACGTACAACAGTGCCAATGATGCTGTACATGATGCCATAGAATATTTTGAAATGGCTAAAGCTGAAAAAGATGAAGATACGTTGGAGATGCTGTACGAAGATGCGGATTCTCTTCAGGAAAGTACGAATGCTCTTGAAGTACAAATGATGCTCAGCGGAGAACATGACGGGAACAACGCCATTGTTTCCATCCATCCGGGTGCCGGAGGTACTGAGTCCCAGGACTGGGCAAGTATGCTCTACCGAATGTATCTGCGCTGGGCTGAACGTCATGACTTTAAAGTCGAAGTACTTGACTATCAGGCAGGAGAAGAGGCAGGGATCAAAGATGTAAGCTTCATCATCAAAGGTGAGAATGCCTATGGATACCTTAAAGTAGAGAACGGTATCCACAGACTTGTACGTATCAGTCCGTTTGATTCCAATGCCAAACGCCACACCTCCTTTACTTCTGTCATGGTCTCTCCGGAGATTGATGATGATATTGATATTGAGATCGAAGACAAGGATATCCGTATCGATACCTACCGTGCCAGCGGTGCCGGAGGTCAGCACGTCAACAAAACAGAATCCGCTATCCGTATCACCCATGAACCTACCGGCATAGTAGTACAGTGCCAGAATGACCGAAGCCAGCATAAGAACAAATCCGCTGCCATGAAAATGCTCAAATCACGTCTGTACGAATATGAAATGGCAAAGAAACAGGCTGAGATAGACGGTGTAGAGAAATCAGACATCGGCTGGGGACACCAAATACGCTCCTATGTCATGCAGCCCTACCAGCAGGTCAAAGATACCAGAAGCAACCAGGCTTTTACAAATGTAGATGCCATACTTGACGGGGATATAGACAAACTTTTAGAGGGTGTACTTATCACCCAGGCAAAATAAAAAATAGAATTACAAGAGGTTTGGGTGTATCAATATTTTCCATACAAAGAGATGGGTCACCGTCAGATCCTCTTGTATGGTTTTCATTTCAGTTTTTTGTTTATTTTTTTTCTTGCCACACTGAGGGACCTTGGACTTGGAAACTTCTTTAATGCCACCATTAATCTTTCTGCATTTTTATTCACAGCATTGAGCTACTACCTCCTGCATTTCCGATCAAAAATAGAACTTCTCATCCGCTTTTTTCACCCATTTTCATTTCCGGAAAGTTCATGACGATGGCTGCTGTTGCCCCGACCATAAAATGAGCAACGATACTCTTTTGCACCGCATGCCATGAGAGGAGCTAAGACATTTCACTCTATCGCCTTAAGACTCTCTGGGCGGAGGTGTAACAGCTTTTCTTGAAGGCGGTGTACCCTCTTCAGTTTCTGAAGATGCACTACCCTCTTCTCTATCGGGAGCTGTGACCGTATCTTCTCTTTGTGGCGGAGGAGTACTCTCAGGCCTTGCTGGAGGTGTTGGAGCAGTTGCTGTTGCAGCCTGTGACGATGTTGATGGAACTTTTTTCTTACCGAACTTCGCAAGCAGTACAGCTATTGCGATCCCTATCCCAATGATCCCCAAAGAGAGTATTGGACGCGAACTGAACCATGCCAAAGCAATGACGATTGAACCTAGCAGTAAAGTAAAGACCGCTGCTACAATACTTGTCACGCCTCCAACAAGGGAACCGAACATCGGTATGACTTTGGCAAAAGCTGCCAGTGGGCCCATGATCATTGTAAATCCAAAGAACATCACCAAAAGTCCAACTACTCTGAGTATCCATGTCAATGCCGTATTGGCATCAAGTTCCTCTTTAAAAATAGCCTGAGCAGATACTCGGCCGTTTCTTACAAAGAGAAAATCTTTGCCGTTGGCTGTCGTATAATGTGTTAAGGATCTATTGGATTGCTGTGCTGCAAATGTATATTCTCCTGCCGGTGCATAACTATAGGTGATCTTAATATCTCCGATCTGCGGTGTATCCGGATTAACTCCCAGGTATAAAAAAGTCTTATAGTTTTTGGCATCACCGATGTAATATGGCATATCCACCAAGCCGTGGAACGGTACAGATGTTCCTATATAACTGACAATATTTTTATCCAGATGAAAATCACCCAACTGTGCATCTGTACTGTAAGTACCGCCCTTATGTGTCATCATTGGGTTTTGATGCTCTTGAGGATGTTTGAATGAAGAAGAATTATTATAGGATGAAGACCACTCTTTTACATAGGTATAAGTTGTGACTGTCTCTGTTCCTCCACCCAGTTTATCCTGGCTTTTACTCTCTGTATTCTCTCTCCACTGGTACATCTGCACACTTTTACGCAGTACAAGACCATCTGTTTTCACACCAAATTCAGGGTCGACCACTTGATGCAGAGGTCTTACCAAACCCTGAAGCAGTACTGCTTTACCATCATACTGTGCATTATAGTTCGTATCCGGAAGAGTAACAATATTCTCCTGCATCTCTTTAAGTGCTGTTGCCTGCTCGACACTGCGTCCTTCATTCCACCACAACAGGACAATAGCTCCTATAATAAAAATAAAACCGAAAAAAATCCCTTTAAAAGAGTTTCCGATATTCTGCCCGTAACTTGTATAGGTGGTCTCTGTAAATTTATCCATCTTCTCTCTCCCAGTTAAAAGTTAAATCTGTCACCCATGGCAAGATCACCCAGCATACCAAGTGCCGAGCCTTCACCTTTATCTCTTCCCCCGCCCTGAGGTGCAGCTGCAAGCATGCGTCCTGCAAGCCTGGAGAATGGCAGTGACTGTATCCAAACCTTACCCGGACCTCTAAGCTTGGCAAAGAAGAATCCCTCTCCCCCAAAGAGCCCTGTCTTGATACCACCTGCCTGTTCTATGTCAAAATGTACCTGAGGCTGCATGGCTACCAGACATCCTGTATCCAAATGTAGTGTCTCACCCTCTTGCAGGTCGATCTCTTTAAGCATCCCTCCTGCATGAATGAATGCCATACCGTCACCCTCAAGTTTTTGCATAATGAAACCTTCACCTCCAAAAAGCCCGGTAAGGATCTTTTTTTGAAAATGAATTCCTATCGATACGCCTTTTGCCGCACACAAAAAACAGTCTTTTTGGCAGATCAGCCTACCCCCCATCTCTTCCAGATCAACAGGAATAATACGCCCCGGATATGGAGCACCGAATGCAACAGTTGCTTTTCCGCTTCCCGTATGTGTAAATACTGTAGTAAAAAGGCTCTCTCCCGTTACCAGACGTTTCCCTGCACCAACCAACTTGTCAAAAAAACCCCCTGAATCATCTTTGGAACCCGACCCGTCACCAAAGACCGTATCCATCACAATATGACTGTTTTTATACATCATGGCACCTGCTTCAGAGATGGCACTCTCACCCGGATCGAGTTCAATCTCCACATACTGGATATCTTCTCCAAAGATCGTATAGTCTATTTCATCGGCTTTATTGGTTCTTCCCGATGCTACTCTTGACGGTGGTCCCATAGGTGCACTTAACAGAGTGGTTTCCCCGGCCAATTCCGCAATTTCAGCCATAGGTTTCCATGCACTGAAACCCTCTTTCCATGCATATCCTTCTATATTCTCTGCAACATACGCTCTGGCTTCTTCTGTTGGGACAGGACCGTATTTTTCTCCGTTATCATATTCCAAAAACCACTGTACACTCATTTTTTCCTCCTTAGAATTTATTTTGTGCCAGGAATTTTTTTGCATCAGGATCACCGTTCCCTGCACATTTCATCATCCATTTTTTTGCTTTTTTTCTGTCTTTTTTATCCCTCTGCCATCATAATATATTATAGCCAAATAATATTTCGCATATGCATTTCCTTTTTTGGCAGCCTGTGTATAAAGATCCAATCCTTTTTTCAGATCTTTTTTAACACCAATACCCTGTGCATTCATAACACCAAGATTATATATTGCATTTGCATTCCCCTCTTCTAATGCTCCCGCATAGATACCACTCAACAATAAACCGGATAATATGATTGATCTTAACATGTCTCTTCCCCTTTTTGTAAATAGACTTGTTTATATTATACTTATCTAGTGTGTCAAAAACATGTCACAAAAAAGAAGTTTTAGGATTTTGATTAGTGGTAGGGGTTGAAAGGTTTATATGGAATATATTTGGGGAGTATCATAAAAACTGTTATTCATCATCTTTGTGTGATTCTTTCTTCTTTTCAATATATTTAGAGATGGTTTTTGTTACAACAAGTGCTGTAACAAAAGCAAGTACGATCATAGACGTAGTATACAGTACATTCATAATATCTATCTTCATACTTCTTCCTTTAATCTCTTGTCTTCCAGTTTATAGATCATATCACAGCGTATAGCCATACTTTCATCATGTGTTACAAGCACTAATGCCGCAGCATTATCTCTGATATAGTCCAGCAATACATCCATCACCAGTTCAGCGGTTTCTTTATCAAGATTTCCTGTAGGCTCATCTGCAAAGATGATCCTGGGTTTCTTACTTAACACTCTGGCGATAGAAACCCTTTGCTGCTCCCCTCCTGACAGTTCTGATGTCTTATGATCCATCAAATGTTCTATCTCCAGTTTTTTCAGAATACTATGGTCTATCTCTTCACCCGAAAGCATAGTGGCTACACTGATGTTCTCCAGAGCACTCATCCCTTTAAAGAGATAATGGAACTGAAAAATGATCCCTATATCATAACGGCGAAGTGATTCTATCTCCTCATCACTCAATGTATAAAGGTCATGTCCCAAAAGCGTTACTTCTCCCTCATTAGGTTTCATAAACGTAGAAAATATATGTAAAAGTGTTGATTTCCCGGATCCACTTCGCCCTACAATGGCTACGCTCTGGGTAGGGTTTATACTAAAATCTATATGTGTAAAAAGAGGATAATCAAAACTATGAGAAAGATTTGTAGCTACCAAAAGGGGTTGGGACATATATAGAGCCTTTAAAATATTTTGCATATTTTAACATAAAAAAAGATAGGGAGAAGGGGAAGAAAGATTTTTAATTCAAAAAAACTCCCAAAGGAGCTTCCTACACAGCTTCACTTTGTTCCGGCTGTTTAGGTTTCAAAGCTACAAACAACAAGCAGTTGTTGTTTGCTTTACGCTTCTTGTTTATGCCATTTGTTTGGCAACTTCAGCAGCGAAGTCTTCTTCTTCAACTTCGATACCTTCACCCACTTCGAGTCTTACAAAAGTGATGATCTCAGCTGATCCACCAGCTGCTTTAGCTTTCTCCTGGATATATTCAGCAACTGTTTTGCTGTCATCCATTACGAATTTTTGGTCAAGAAGACACTGCTCTTGATCAAGTGTTGTGTTGTCAGAAATAAATCTGGCAATCTTACCAGGAAGAATTCTGTCCCAGATCTGCTCTGGCTTACCTTCAGCTTTAAGCTCTTCTTTGAGTGCTGCTTCAGCTTCAGCCATAACCTCTTCAGTCAATTGGCTCATAGAGATGTACTGAGGAATATTTTTAAGTGTCTTGCCAAGTCTGCTAAGTTCTTCGTTCTCTTTTTCAATAGCAACGATTCTTCCTTTAGTTTCTTCTGCTACATAAGCAGGATCAAAATCTTTATAAGAAAGAGTTGACGGTGCCATTGCTGCTGCATGCATTGCAACTTCTCTGAGCACAGGTGTCATTGCCTCAGCTGTTTTTTCAGAATCACATTTTGCAGCGATGATCACACCATTTTGACCATTAGAGTGAACATAACCGTTTACCGCTGTTGTTTCATCACCTACGATCAATGCTGCTCTTCTTACTACAAGGTTCTCACCGATAGTAGCGATCTGCAAAGAGAGATAATCAGCAAATAATTGACCATTGATCTCTGATGCGTTAATTGCTTCTGCATCAGCCAGCTCATTATCAAATGCATGATTTACAACTTCATCCATCACTGCTTTGAATTTGTCATTCTGTGCAACGAAGTCTGTTTGTGAATTGATCTCAACGATCATTGCTTTATGACCTTCAACTTTAACAGCGATAGCACCTTCCGCTGCTACTTTACCGGCTTTTTTGGCAGCTGCTCCAAGACCTTGGTCTCTGAGCCACTCAACAGCTTTGTCCATATCTCCATCAGCTGCAGTAAGTGCTTTTTTACAGTCCATCATTCCTGCATCAGTCATCTCTCTGAGTTTTTTAATGTCTTTAGGTCCAAAGTTTGCCATGATTACACCTCCGCCAATTCTTTTGCAGATGCTACAACGTCTTTAAAGTCACCTTTAAAACTATACTTCTCTTCCATCACTTGAATTTGAGCTTCAGTCATGTTTGCTACGTCTGCATAAGTATAGAAACCTTCATCGTTGAGTTTTCCCTGGTATACTTTGCCAACACCTGCGATTTTAGTAAGATCATCACCTTTTTTAGCTTCAGTTTTAGGAGCAGGAGCTGCTTTTTCCTCTGCAAGTGCTGCTACTTCTTCTTCAGTTGCTGCTTCAGCCATAACTGCTGCCACTTCCTCGCTTGTCACAACCTCTTCTCCCTCTTTCCCTTGTGCTTCATCATATGCCGCTTTACCTTCAATGATTGCTTCAGCCATCTCTTTACAGAAAAGGTTGATCGAACGGATCGCATCATCATTTCCCGGGATCGGATAATCGATAACATCCGGATCACAGTTTGTATCAAGAGGTGCAACGACTTTCATTCCAAGTCTTCTTGCTTCTTTCACTGCAATATGCTCTTTCACAGCATCAACAACGAACATCATATCCGGAAGTTTTTTCATATGTCTGAAACCTTCAAGGTATGAACTCAATTTCTCTTTTTTTCTTAAAAGCATCAATGCTTCTTTTTTAGTCAGAAGATCAAGTTGCCCATTCTCTTCCATTTGCTCGATGATCTCAAGTTTTCTAATAGATTTTTTCATTGTCGGGTAGTTTGTTAACATACCACCTAACCATCTTGTAGCAACGTAAGGCATACCACATCTCTCTGCATGCTCTTTCACTGCTGATCTGGCTTGTTTTTTAGTACCTACAAACAGTACTGTTTGTCCTTCAGCTGCTGCATCTCTTACTACATTGTAAGTGTATTTAAAGTATCTAAGTGTTTTTTGAAGGTCGATGATATAGATGTTCTTTCTTGCACCGAAAATGAATTTTTTCATTTTTGGATTCCATCTTCTTGTCTGGTGTCCGAAGTGTACACCACATTCGAGTAAGTCTTTCATTGTTACCATAAGTTTCTCCTTGGTATATAATCATAATAGAACTTTTTTATTCAGTCTACTTCAGCAGTAGGCTCATACGACTAGTCGTATCTTAGGTAAAAGCTCAGTTAAAAGCATATGCTTCATCACTAGGTTTAAGAGTCGAATCGGTAATCATTCGAATCATCCGCTGTAGTCATCAACACACAATGTGCAACCAGTCAAGGAATAACTACATGAGTATTTCCAAACTTCAAATAGAAATAAGGAACGCGATTATATCGAAGTGATGTTTAAAAACAGATAAAAGATTTCCTCTTACAGGAAAGAGAAGGGGGGTATATTGTGGACTATTATCAAGTATTAATGCTTCAAATATTTTTGACGTTTCTTCACTTTGTTATATCTTGGCAAAGAAGAGATGAAAAAAAAGTATATTGCTCCAAGGCAGACCAGAATGGTCAGGATCAGAATATTGGAAAAAGAGACAAACCAGCATATCATTCCCAGTATAATGGCCTCTATCATCAGATAGATCAACGGTTTTACTGCTGAAGCTCTTCTTCTGTCAGACAATCTACTATGATATTCCATACCTACTCCCTCTTTTTATATTATTTTTTTAATTATACTCTTATTTCAGATCATTAATCAATGCTCTATCTTTAAAGAGCATTTGTATTTCATTTATCCTCGCAACATTTCAAGTTTAGATCTCACCTCATCCACATGACCTTTTACTCTCACTTTTTTCCATACAGCAGCTATTCTTCCATCCGGATCGATAATAAAAGTACTTCTGACCACTCCCATGTACTCTTTGCCCATGAACTTCTTAAGCTGCCATACACCAAAAGCATTACACAGTGATTTGTCTTCATCTGCAAGCAGTGTGATCCTGAGATCTTTTTTCTCTATGAAATTTCTGTGTTTTTGAGGGCTGTCCGGACTGACACCCAAAACAATAGCATTCAGATCTTCAAAATTTGGAAGTGCTGCTGTAAAATCACAAGCCTCTGTCGTACATCCCGGAGTATTGTCTTTTGGATAAAAATAAAGCACTATCCAGCGTCCTTTTATATCTCTAAGACAGATCTCTTCTTCATCTTGGTTTGGCAGACAAAAATCCGGTGCCTGTGCTCCTACTTCTAGCATGGGTATCCTTTATTATTTCTTTTTAATTCGGAATCGGGAACTTCCGAAGATTTTATTTCTTTTTCGCTAGTATAACAGAATGAATAAAGAAAATGAACATTCAAAAGAAGAATTACTTGCAGATATTGAAAAACTTATCTCTTATGGCAGGGAAGAACCGACAATCAATCCTGCCCTTTTGGCATACTTGGAAATAGATGACCTCCTCTCTACAAAGAAAAAACTGCTTGAAAAAGTAGGAAAGCTCAGTGAGGAAGACAAGGAATGGCTGGAACAGTTTAAAAAATATGAATAAGATGTCAAAAGGAACAAATAGCCAATACTGACCGCACAGACTCAAATAGAGTAATTTAAAAATGTTGTATTTAACTTCTTTTTTGATGCAGAAAAAGCATATTATAATATTTTTTTATAAAAAAATTATAGTAAAAGAAATAATTTAGATTGTATATGTTACTATGGATATTGTAATTAAACAGTAAAAAAGGAGTTAATTATGAAAAAGTTTAGTCTTTCAGTAGCAGCGGTTTTGGCAATGAGTGCATTCGCAATGGCAGGTGGGGATATAGAACCAGTAGCCGAGCCGGTGGCTGAAGTAGTAATTGCTCCGGCGGCAGATGCATGGGCCGGACCCTATGTAGGTCTACAGGCCGGATATATCTGGGGAGATGCAGATGTAAGTTCTTATTGGAGAGATGGAAGCGAAGCATATTCTCTCAATGGCTTTAATGTAGATGGATTCACAGGCGGTATCTTTGCCGGCTATAACTGGCGGGTCAACAATGATATTATTCTCGGTATAGAGGGAGAATGGAACTATGTATCAGCAGATGATACCATTACAAGCGGTGTAGATGGAGAGTCATGGGGAGCAAAAGTTGAACAAGATTGGGATGCTTCACTCAGGCTGAGAGCAGGAAAGGATATGGGGGATTATATGCCTTACATCACCGGAGGTGTCGCATGGGCAAGAGTTGAGTCACATGGATTTACTAGTTGGGATTACACAGATGACCATGATGCAACCCTTACAGGCTGGACACTTGGAGCAGGGGTAGAAAAGAAGATCGATGATAACCTCCATGCCCGCATCCAGTACCGCTATAGTGACTATGGAGATGACACTTGGCAGTTGGACCCAGATAATGACCCTGATACAGGAAAAATCGAATACAACGCTCACATGCTTACTGTGGGTCTGAGCTATCGTTTCTAATCTTCAAAACGCTCATATGGCCGAAAGGCCGGAGTGTTTACTTTTCTTTACGTAAAATTTAATTTTAATTTCTTATCTTCTTCCTTAAGAAATGGCTGGAACAGTTCAAGAAGTATGAATGATCTACTTATCATCCCACAGTGCATGTTTCATCACGTTAATACTTTTTAGATAATTCTCATCTTCTTCAAAAGCAGAAAAATCCGGAAGCAGTGAAAGTTTTTGGTAAAGCGCTTCCTCCGACAATACTTCAAGAGTGATCTTCTCTTTTAGATAAAGTTTTGACAAAAACCATAACATCACAAAACCACTGCTGAGTGGATTTAAATAGTTCTGGCTAAAATATTCGAAATCTCTTTCACCACTTACTTCAAACTCCTCTATGATCACTTCGATCAAACCTTTTAGATGCACGAGCGGTACAGCAGGAAAGATGAGTCTGGCGGCACATTCACCTTTACTGTACTTCCCACCCAGAAAAACTCTGGCAGCTTTTTGTGTCTCTCCGAAAAGATTGGTACGAAGACCCACCAGGCCGATATCTACATGATGATGTCTGCCGCAGCCTTTCAGGCAACCACTGAAACCCACCTGTATATGATGTGCTTCGATCTTCTCTAAAGGCAGATATGCAGTTTCTGCTTTGATATCCCAAAGAGAGAGTGCACAGTAGTGACTTCCCGCACATGCAGTGATATGTGAAGCACCTTTGATACACTTGAAAGGGTTATTCTTCTCCTTAAATCCCAAAAAATAGAGGTTTTGGTTGATTCCGACTCTTATCTCAATGTTCTGCTCCTTTGCGTAGTGGACAACTTTCAGCAGTAAAGCAGCGTCTATTTTACCAAAGCGGCTTTGATAACAGTAACCGAATATCTGCTTTTTAAGTTCCTGAAAATCTGAAAAAGGTGCTTTTCTTATCTGAAACTCACCCTTTTTTACAATCTCTTTCGGATAAAATTCGGCTATTTTTCCCACAAATGCATCCATACCGATTTCTATTAGAAGATGAAAAAGCCGCGTCTTCGACCTGCTTCCCCTCAGCCCATATTTCATATATGCCCTTCCGACTGCTTCAAACATTGCCGGTACTTCAGCAGGTGCTACAAAGATATCTGCATCTTTTGCTACTTCGGAATTCTTTCCTCCAAGATAGAGATTGAATCCCCATACATCTTCTTTACGGGCTAAACCAAAGAAGAGATCATTTCCGAAAAAGTGTACATGACCCAACCCGGTACCGCAGATTGCCGTATTGAATTTTCTGGGGAGCATCCCCATCCACTCTTTCTGTCCCAGAAAAATATTCTGCATCCGGACAATAAGCGGATATACTTCTATTTGACTGTGTTCATCCCTGCCATCATAGGGATCGGTAACGATATTACGAAAATTATCTGTCAGTGTCTGAAGTGTACTGATACCTTCTTCCAGTAAAAGCTCCCACACTTCCAGAATATTTTTGGCATTCAATGCGTGCAACTCTATCTGGCCACGTGCGGTAAGAAGCAGTTCCAAATGATATTTTTGGGTGATTTCTGCAATAAAGAGAAGTTTTTCTGTATCTATTCTCCCTCCTGCAATACGGATACGGAGCATAAATCTTTCAGGCTGAAGTTTGATATTGTAAATACCGTAGTTTCGAAGATAAAAGCGTTCCTCTTCACCTAGATCTGTAAAATCAATTAACTTTAGTTTACTATGAAAATCATAAGGGGAAAAGGACGTTTTTACTCTTTCGATCTTATTTTTTTTCATTTAGAACCTCTAAGGGATCACTGACAGAATCCGTGATTTTTTCTTAGATCGATCGATTTGTCAAACTCAATATTATACTTTCTCAGAATTTCTCTCTGTTTTTCCCGAGCTTCTTGTTTATCGATCACTACTTTCACACCATCCTGATCTTCCAAAACAATATATTGCCCCTGAAAATCTTGTATTTTTTGAAAAAAAGTTTGAAAATCAACAAAAGTCTCCCCGTTGATCTTTTCTATAGGCCACATGGCAAAACTGTTATTCCCTCTACTCATATCTGAAGCCAGGACTTTAAGCAGAACAACCACCTCTTTCTTTTTTTCTGTTGGCCATTGTGATGCAAAATAACTTAAAGTCAGTCTATTGCGATTGGTTGACAAAAGTAGATTTCTGGTCAATGGGGAAAATACATATCCACCCTCGATAAAATAGGTCGGCATTCTGTCATACTGTGTTGTTTTGACCAATAATACATCATCTGCCATATGCGTTAAATTTGCATCTACCTGCATCTTTTTTCTGTTTCGTACAATATCCAGTTTGACACTTTCATGCATCTGATGTTTATCTATATAATAGTTAAAATCTGTATATTCATGGTCTCTAAATGCCACTGTACCGTCATTTTCTATTTTATGTCCATCTATAGCTATAAGGATATCTCCTTCTTGAAGTACCCCCTTTAGAGAAGAGTTATAAACAATATCGTCTACAAGTTTTCCTGTCGTATTTTCATCAAGATGATAGTAGTGTCTTAATGTCGGATTTTCCATATTCTGTGTAGTCAGCCCAAGATCGGCAAACCCGTCATATTTTCCATCTTTCATATCTTCCAGAAAATGTCTCACCATTGAAACAGGTACCAGATATCCTATGTTCTGGGACTTTTGGATAACCTGCATCACTACACCTACTATCTTGCCATCAGAAAGTGCCGGCCCTCCACTGTTGCCGGGATTGACTGCTGCATCGACCTGTATCGCTAAAAATGCTTCTCCACTGTGCGCATAACGATGGTGTTCTATGCGTGAGACAACACCTATGGTTGCAGAAAGTGTACTCCCCCCCATCGGATAACCGTAAACAACGATCTTTTGCTCTATGTTGGGAAGAGAACCGAAAGTCAAAGGCTTTACATTTGAAAAGAATGTCTTATCTTCCACCTTTAGAAGGGCCAGATCCGCCTGATGGGAAACAGAGATCACTTTTGCAATATAGCGTTTTCGTTGTCCGTAGCGTTCTACTTCTATAAAAGTATGGTTGGCTACTACATGTGCATTGGTAAGTATCCTATCCCCTTCTATAATGGCACCCGAACCTGTAGAACGGCGCATGGAACTGTTCCACGGTTCCTGATAGTTCGGTACTTTGGAGACTGTATATATCTTGACTATAGCTTGTTTCGTCAGATCTTCCTGCTGTATATTTGCACTCAGAAAAAGTGTACTTAAACATACCATCAATAATAATTTCATAAACTGTTATCCTTTTATTTTAATACATCAGAAACAATACTTTGAACTTCCCCTGAAGTTCTCTTCAGTCTTAAAGCATTGTTTCAGGACAGACAAATACTTCTGCATCGAAAGATCTGATACCCCGTATTCCAGCCTCTTTTGCCATGAGCCCTGCTTCTTTGGTATTGATAAGATTCTTCTTTTTATCATAAAGTCTGGCTGAACAGACACCACAGCTTGGGCTTCTGTCTTTGCCGATAAACAGATCAATATCCGTATGGTTGTCAAAAAATGCTGAAGCATATTGTTTTATCGGTTCAGACAGATCCTCTCCTGTTTCATTTGAGATAGCCTTTTGTCCCTCTTCCGTCTGTATCAGATCCATCGTAGGACGGGGAGAACCAAAGGCATGATCTTCTGGACAGAAAGGGACAAGCTCACAATTTTCCAACTTTGCTAAAAGTTTCACATTTTTATTGTCTGTCGCATCATAACGACACTTTTCGCCCAACAGACAGGCAGAAATAGCAATTTTTTTCTTTTTCATTTAAAACACGAAGAGGAGCAGATAGACCCATATTCCCGTAAGTGATGTGAGTACAATACCTGTAAAAGTACGTAAACCTGCTTTTTTATGTGATATTGCATGAGAACCGGGCAAAATACCTCCTCTTTTGGCATCTTTTCTTGCATGGAGCAGCGTACTTGTCCATATACCGAGCGTAAGTACCGAGATGATGATATGCACCACCAGTACAATAAATAGATAAGAATGGGAAACATGTGTATTTTGTACAAATGCTTCGTATCCTCCTCCCAAACGTACACCATATTCAAAATATCCTACCACTACTACAGAAACAATAAAGATCGAGGTTTGCATAAACGCATGCAGAGTATAATTTTGCTTTTTGGCAAAGGTAATCGCAATCCCGACCAACAAAGGCAAAACTGCAACGATAAGCGTAACAAAATCCATAAAAAAAGGTGCTCTTGTTCCTAAAAAACCTGCCTGAAACATATAATTCATTTAAAATCCTGATTTATTTTTAATAAAGCTAGCATATCACAATCGACTTAATCTCTGTAAACTCTTCCAGTGCCCACTTAGGGCCTTCTCTTCCCACACCTGAAAGTTTAGAACCTCCATAGGGTTGCACATCAAAACGTAAAGTTGGAATATCATTGATCACCACCCCGCCACACTGTGCATCCTCTATAAAGCTTTGTGTTTGTCGTAAATCATTCGTAAAGATAGAGAACTGTAAGCCGTAAGGAGAGTCATTCATCTTCTCTACAGCAGTTTCATAATCAGGGACAGAAACCAGACTTACAATAGGAGCAAAGACCTCTTCGCAGATGATCTTCATCTCATCAGTCACATCTGCCATCACAGTTGGAGGGAAGATACCCTCTACCTCTTCACCGCCAGCCACCACTTTTGCACCTTCATTTTTAGCTGATGCTATCCATGACTTGGCACGGTGCCTTGATTCATCATCAATGAGCGGTCCCATAAAAGTATCATCCTCGTATGGTGAACCTACTTTAAGTGTTTTAGTCTCCTCTGCAATCAATGCTGAAAACTTCTCATACACCTCTTCATTCACATAGATACGCTGAAGTGAGATACAAACTTGCCCGGAGTTATAAAATGCCCCAAAAGCACAACGTTTTGCAGCCATTTCCAGATCTGCACTTTTGTCAATATACGTTGCGGCATTACCACCCAGTTCAAGACTTACTTTTTTAATCCCTGCCTGTTTTGTAATGATATTTCCAACAGGAACAGAACCGGTGAAACTAATAACTCTTGGGATATTACTCTGTACTAAAGTAGAACCTACTTCAGCATCACCATACACTACAGAAAGTGCATCTTTGACAGCATACTCCGAACTTACAAAAAGTTTAGCCAGCATATAGGCTGTCATCGGTGCTTCAGGAGTCGGTTTAAGAACCACTGCATTCCCTGCTCCAAGTGCCGGTGCTATCTTGTGTGCCACAAGATTCAGAGGGAAATTGAATGGAGTGATACACGCTACGACACCCACCGGTTCACGTCTGTAATATGCCAATGTTTTCTTACCGCTTTGCATAATATCCGTAGGAATGGTTTCTCCATGAAGGTTTGAAAGTTCCATTGCTGTAAGCTTAATGGTCTCCATACATCTATCTACTTCAATACGGGAAAAACTGATCGGTTTAGCCACTTCTTTGGCTAACATCATGGCAAAATCTTCTCTATACTCCTGTAACTTGGCTGCTACATCTTCAAGCCATAAAATACGTTGTGACAATGGTGTTTTTGCTGCAGCTTTTGCTGCCTCTTTAGCGATAGAAAGTGCTTTTTTTGTATCTTCTGCATCACACAGCGGTGCTATACTTACCACAATTCCATTAAAAGGACTGCATCGTTCTACTTTTTCTTCCTTGGTCTCTTCGACAGAACCAAAAAATATCTTTGCTTCTACCTCATTATCAAATGTTCCAAACATGATCCTGCCTTATAATTGAAATTGGTTGATTATAGCAAATTGGTGATAAAGGGGTGTTTTGCAGGAAATTATTTATTCTTTTCTGAATGACAGGAACTGCGAGTACAGTAACTCTTCTTCAATACAAATTTATAAATGATATCTTTTGTCATCAGTGCCAAACAGTACACCCACAAAATATCCATAACAAGATTGGGTTTATATTCAAGACCATAGAGTAGCAAAGGCCAGCCTATAAGGATGATATACTTCATATAATAGAAAAAAAGTACCCCTACTCCATAGATCTCTTTAAAAACTTTCAGCACCTTTAAGCCTGAAAATTTGGTGTGCCGTCTGCCAGATGGCTGTCACCCTCTTTTTTTGCTTCCTGTTCTGCTTCGTAGGCATTCATCTGCATACGCACTTCATTGATCTGTTCCGGGGTTACATTGTCATCACTTGACCAGATCACTTCAACTACACCATCATACTCTTTGCCCATCTCTTCTATCTTGTCTGCATACTCATAGATATCCATACAAAATTCTTGGCTATCCTCTTTCATTGTATCGCTTAGTTCAATATACCATCGTCCCAAAGGACTGTTTTTAATTACTGATTCAATTACTCCTGCCATAAAACTCTCCTAAAATCCAAAATCTTTCTTTTTCAAGTCACCATTATAGACAATATCTCTTGCATCTAAAGTATCATCATTAAGCATTTCAGGAACAGGCCCCTCTGCTTCTAATTTTTTGATCTCTTCATCAAGCTGATCCTCTTGATAGGTCATCATCATATCAGCTGCTATCACATGAGGAAGTTGCTGTATCTTAACGAGTTTTTCTATCTCTTCTTCTACACCCTTGCCTTCAACTGTAACGATGATCTTTCCTTTTTCTTTATCATGAAGATGGTAATCACAAATTTCTGAACTCTTAAAAGTCTCAATCAATCCATCTATATACTCTGGCAATGCTTGTACTACAATACTTGATATATTCATTTTATTCTCCTATTTTAATTTAATTCTTTAAATCCCATACCATGATGGTATTGTCATCACTTGCTGAGAAAATCTTCTTCTCATCTTGGAATATGATCACATTAAGTGTACTCTTTTGCCCTTTAAGCAAAGCTATTTTTGACTTGGATGATGTATTATAAATGGAAATATTGTTCTTTTCATCCATAGCAAATGCGACTTTTGCTGCAGAAGGACTGAGTGCTGTTGCATAAATCAGAAAGCTACCCTTGATATAATCTCCTTTTCCACTCTTTACATCATACAAAGAGCCTCTTTGATCCTGTCCGGCCCCGGAGACCATACCATTTTTAAAATCAACTCTGTAAACATTATCTACATTCTGACCTTTTAGTTCTTTGAGTTTCTTCCCGGTTTGAACTTCTACCACATTCAGTACACCACTCTCACAGGAAAAAACCACTTGACTCTTGTCTTCATTAAGTGCAAAATCGGAAAATTTCGATTCACTCAACTGAACCCTGTAAAGCTCTTTTTTACTTTGAATATCCAAAAGTGAAACTTCATTGCTCAGGTAACCTAAAAGTATATGCGTTTTATCTATAAAACGAGCTTTTATAATCGCTTTTTTATCTTCAGGACCGATAAGCTGTTTGATACTATTGTTCTCATAAAGGAAAAGATTCGCATAACCTCCTTTTCCACTGTCACTAAGTAGGAGATACATACTATCTATCACATCTGTACTCATCACTCTCGCGGGCATTATGTCACCCATGAAATCTTTAACATCCGGGATGGAAATTTCTTTTATCTTTTGCTTTTTGGCAATATCATACACCTCTATATGTCCCATATCTGTAGCGATGATAAGATTATTACCTGCCAAAATCATATCTTTTGCTGTTCCATTGATCTCTATAGATTCAACAGGAGTAAGCGTAGGTACTGCCCAAATCGTAAGGGTCAATAGACATAAGAGGATTAACTTTTTCATATGATCTCTTCCGTCTGATTTAACACAAGAGCAACAATCTGCTCTTCATTAAGTGTTGTTTTTATCCCATAAAGATCCAACTCTGTAGGTAAAAAGTTCTCAAACTCTTCCTTTTCGTTAAGTTTTACCATCAACTCTTGCATTTTTTCTTCACCCAATACCTGTTGAATAGGTTCAGCTACATAAATAACAAAGTTATACTCATCTACTTCAAACTCATACTCTTCTGAGTCAAAATCCTCATAATTCTCATCAACACTTAAAAGGTGTCTTAACTCCAGTTCTTTATCTTCTAATTTTTCAAAAAGTTTTGGATATTTCTCATATAAATTCATTCTTTGTTTTCCTCATTTTTTAATTCAAACACTTCATAACTGATCGCTTGTGTTGGGCATCTTGAAATGCAAAATCCACAAGCTGTGCACTTTTCATCATCGATCACAGGGTTGAACATTCCGTTAAATAAAATAGCATCATCTATGCATGGTTCTTTACAGGAATGACATATGACCCCATGGTGTGCGACACAGGCATCCAGTGAGATACGAAAAACGGCATTAAGATAGGAAGCGGTCTCTTCATGTACCAAAGAGAGTACTCCCTCTTCACAGGCATTGGCACACTCATCACAGAATGTACACCCGTTTTGCTTAAAAGTAAGTGCAGGCGTACCATCATCAGCTATAAAAATAATCTTCTCATCACAAGAAGTGACACAACTCTTACTTTCGCATGAGGGACACTTGTTCTGAAAAAGAGATTCAGACTCTCCATAAGGCGGTCTCACTAAGAGGAGGGACTCCTCTTTAGTTTGATTTAATGGTTTTGTAAAAGATTTAAAAAAATCCCTTCTGCTTGCCACTATTGTACACCTTCATTCATCGCATCTGCCAAGCTTGAGTGTGATTTCATTTCATTACCTTCACCAAAATCAGGTGTAAACGTATTTCCTACGACTGTATCGATCTTTGCTTGCGGTGCATGACACTGAGAACAGTTGAATCTACCTTGGTAGAGTTTATCAGACTTTTTAGCTTTTGCTATAACGATATCTGAAGTATTACCCATTTTTTCATTCATACCAACTTTTTGACCCTCTTTAACCAACTCACCATTCTTAAGTACCGTTTCCGGTCTGTAGTTCGTAAAGTGAGATACCGGGATCGGTGTTGCTTTCACAGCCGCAGCCACTTCAGGCATATGACATCCAAGACACTGGTTGTTGTTTTGTTTAATAGGGAGCAATCCTTCTACTGAGTGAGGGATCATTGGTGGTGCATTGACATATGCTCTCTCAAATTTTGTAGAACTTCCTGGAGCAGGTCTACTAAAGTCTGCCTGCACACCTACTGTATCCTTTGCTTCACTGTAAAGGTCTGTTTTTCTAAGCCCCAGAGCCTCTTCAGTCACTACTTTTTTATTACCCAGATCTTCTTTCTTGATCCTTGCAGTATCACATGCTTTTACATTGATATCAATAACCTTTGATTCTGCTACTGCCGCAGCTGCCGCATGAGCTGTTGCCTTATCTGTCGCGACACCTGCTCCGCCTTTGATAGATGCTGCGATAGATTCCATATCTGCATCAGACAAATTAGCAACCTGTCCTTTCATCAATCCTTTCATTGCACCACCGTAAGTACCTTTTTTATAGCCTTTAAGTGCCACAAGGATATCTGCTTTACTCATATCTTTTACGACTTTGGATTTACCCATTGCCACTTTTTCAAAATGCTGCCCGTGGCACCCTGCACATGCAGCTGTACTCGCTGCATAAAGTGCTGAGGATGCAAGCAGTGAACCTAGTGCAATTACCTTTATAACTTTTGTCATTTCTTCTCCTTTTTTTATTATATCTTCTTCTTGAAGATGAACACGTCTATCTTCAATTCATCTCTCTAACTTACTTAGCTTTCGCTCAAAAATTTTACTTTTTTGTAAAACTTCTAATACTGAATCTTAAAGCATCATCATCACAGACATCAATACAGCGACCACAGTTGGTACACTCTCCATCCGTCACCATAATACTTTCTTTGTTTACCATATGCAATACATGATTCTCCGGACAAACTACTTTACATTTCATACAGTTTGTACAAGCTTCATGATCATGATCTACCCTGATAAAACTTGCTTTACCGATGAGGGAATAGCTTGCTCCCAAAGGACATAAATGTCCACACCAACCATTTTTAACCCCGAAAAGGTCAAAAAGGAATATCGCAGCGATTACTGAGATCCCTGCACCAAAACCAAAGATAATTCCTCTTTGCATAATGGTGATAGGGCTCAACACTTCAAACGCAGCAACACCCACTACAGCAGAGACAATAAGACCCAATACCATGATCCAGTAGCGTGCTCTCCTTTTAAGAAAACGGTAGTTCACTTCCTCTTTATCTAAATTGAGTTTGCGTCTAAGCCAATTGGCCAAGTCTGTCACCATGTTAATAGGACACACCCAGCTGCAAAAAGCTCTTCCACCAACCACAAAATAGAAAAGTGTAATGATCAACGCCCCTAAAAGCACATCTGCCCCTAAAACAAACCCTGTTGCAAGTACTTGCAGAGTTGTATAAGGGTCAGCCAATGGAATGATACCAAAGAGAAGAGAGGAACCAAAAGTACCTTCTAAAATATGCCATCCATAAGCATTGGCACCAAAGTAAAGCACTAAAAGTGTGATCTGGGTTACCCTTCTAAGGAGTAGATACTTCATGTTTTTCATTAGTACTCTACCTCCATATTTAGATAATCAGCAGCCTCTTTTTCACTTCGTTCATTCTTGGTCTTTATCTCTTTGGCTTCTCTCACACGTTCCTGGTCTTTTTTATCCCAGCCTTTTACATAGTGTGAACCTGCTCTTCCTGTAGAATGCTCTATAGGAAGTACAAAGATAGCAGGTTTTTCTGTTACACACGCTTTTTCACAAAGTCCACACCCTGTACAAACATCAGAGTGAACAATAGGAAGTAAAAATGCATGTTTTCCTGTTCGTTCATTTTTTTGATACTCCAAAGTGATCGCTTCATCCAAAAGAGGACACGCTCTGTAGCAAGCATCGCACTGTATGCCCCAAAAGGCGATACAAGACTCTTTATGTACAACTGCCAAGCCCATACGTGCTTTGTTGATATCAAGCTCCTCTTTTTCATTAAGAAGACTTGGCATATCTAAAGCACCTGATGGACAAACAGGCACACATGGAATATCATCACACATATAACACGGAACATCAATAGGCGTAAAGAACGGTGTTCCGATCATACGGTGATCGCCACCCTTTGCCATTTGAAGTGTTCCGGGTCTCTTGCTGCCGTCTTTGTTTTTATTGCTGTCACGATTAACACATGCCTCAGCACAAAGCCCACATTTGATGCATGCTTTGAGAAAATCTTCCTCCGGCAGTGCACCCGGCGGTCTAAGTACCAATGGTGATGCTTTGACTTCATCACTATAGCCACTCCACAACAATCCACCAAGAGCCGTGAGGCCTACACTTTGAAGGGTTGTCGCCATGAACTTTCGTCTATTGTTGTTGGAGTTTGCCATCTAGTTACGCCTTATAGATCTTAACTGCACACTTCTTGTAGTCTGTCTGTTTAGACATCGGACAAGTAGCATCGAGACATACTTTGTTGATAAATACTTTTTCATCAAACCAAGGTACAAATACCAAGCCTTGAGCAGGTCTGTTTCTACCTCTGGTCTCAACTCTTGCTTTGACTTTGCCTCTTCTTGATTCTACCCAACAGAGTTCACCTCTTTTGAGACCTTTTGCTTTTGCATCTGCCGGATGCATATAACAAAGTGCTTCAGGAACCGCTCTAAATAGCTCAGGAACTCTCATCGTCATCGTACCACTATGCCAATGTTCAAGTACACGACCTGTACATAACCAGGTATCATAATTTGCATCTGGCATTTCCGGTGGATCCATGTAAGGTCTAGCAAAGATCTTCGCTTTGTTTTTCAATGCTTTTTTACCTAGTTTTTTATCCGGACCGGTCAAGGTACCTTGGAGAAGGTTTTTCGCCAATGGACCATAGAATGCATGTGTACTTCCGCTACCGGATGCTTTCACTGCTTTTGCTGCATACGGATCGTATTTTACATTAAATCTCCACTGCGTCTCTTTACCGTCAACTACAGGCCACTTAAGTCCTCTTACTTTGTGATACACTTCAAATGGTGCCAAGTCATGTCCATGACCTCTACCAAAGAATGCATACTCTTCAAAGAGGTATTCATGGATCATAAATCCATACCCTTTAAAGACTTTTCCGTCTGAACCTTTCACATTTCTGCTGTCACCTATACACTCTGAATTGTCATAGCCTTTTTGAGGGAACTTGGTTAAATCAACTTTATACTTTTTAGCTCTGTCATTTGCATATAAAATCTCATACATAGTTGTATTTTCATTGTAACCCATTTTCTTAGCATCAGCAATAACATTTGGAAGTTTTTTACCATTTCTAAGTGTGTACTCTCCCCAAAGATCTTTAACTGTAAATCTTTTAGAGAACTCAATCCACTGCCATGTATCTGACATAGCATCACCTACAGGAAGTACTTGTTGTCTCCAGTGTTGTGTTCTTCTCTCTGCATTTCCGTATGCACCCCATTTTTCATAGATCATCGCTGATGGCAGTACAAGGTCTGATACTTTTGCTGAGATACCTGGGTAGCCATCTGAAGTTACAATGAAGTTATCCATCTCTCTTGCAGCCTTGATCCAATGAGAAGCACTCGCAGAATCTTGGTAAGCGTTACATACATTGACCCATGCAAACTTCACTACACCATCTTCAATATCTCTATGGATCTTCATAATGTGCTGATTTCCTACCGGATTCAGTGTACCTGCCGGAACTTTCCATTTTTTCTCAACGATTGCTCTATGCTTAGGGTTTTTCACCATCATATCTGCTGGAAGTCTGTGACAGAATGTACCTACTTCTCTAGCTGTACCACATGCAGATGGCTGTCCTGTAAGTGAGAACGCTCCATTTCCTGGAAGTGCTTGTTTGTTAAGCAGGAAGTGAACATTGTAAGAGAGTGTATTTACCCAAGTACCTCTAGTGTGTTGGTTCATACCCATTGTCCAGAATGAAACTACTTTTCTTCCTTTTTCAATATAAAGATCGGCTAAACCTTGAAGTTTTTTCTTAAACTCTTCAATATCCTCATTTGGATCACCTTTAGCGATCTTGGCTACATAGTCAAGTGTGAATGGTGCAAGAGATTTTTTGTACTCTTCAAATGAGATGTGCCAGTGCTTGAGTGTACCAGGAGTGTGTTTCATCTTGTCACCCTCTTTATACCCGTATGGTTCAAGTGCCGGTGCTTCTTTAGCTGAAACTGTTGTTTCCATCTCTTTACTGATAGTTTCCATCTCAAGTTTAGTATATTTACCGTCTTTAAGTGATTTCTCACCTGCTCTTCTCATACCGTAACCGATGTTTACCGGTCCTGCTGTAAAGACGATGTTCTTTTTAATGAAATCCCAATCAATAGCTTCTGGATGATTATAAACGATCTCATGAGCGACATAGTTCCAGATAGCAAGGTCTGTACTTGGGGAGAAGATAATGTTGATATCACCAATATCACACGTTCTATGTGTATAGGTTTGGATGTTAACAATTTTTACTTTATCTGGATTTGAGAGTTTTCTATCTGATACTCTTGACCAGAGGATTGGGTGCATTTCTGCCATATTTGAACCCCAAGTAACGATCGTATCTGTAATCTCGATATCATCATAACAACCTGATGGCTCATCCACACCAAACGTTTGGTAGAAACCAACAACCGCAGATGCCATACAGTGTCTAGCATTTGGATCGATAGCGTTTGATCTGAATCCACCCTTCATCATTTTCTGAGCTGCATACCCTTCCATAACGGTATATTGACCCGATGCAAATACTGCTACACCTTCAGGACCACTTGCCTTAAGTGCTTTTTTAGCATGTTTTTCCATCTCATCGAAAGCTCTTTCCCAACTTACAGGTTTAAATTTACCGTGTTTATCGAACTCACCTTTGTCATTCATTCTTAGAAGTGGTGTTTTAAGTCTATCCGCACCATACATGATCTTCGCATTAAAGTAACCCTTAATACAGTTAAGACCTCTGTTTACCGGTGCTGCAGGGTCACCCTTAACCGCTACGATCTTACCACCTTTGGTTGCAAGCATGATACCACAACCCGTACCACAGAAACGACAAGCTGCTTTATCCCATCTCCACTCTTTCTGTGCATCAGTTGCTGCTGCATTCAGACTAGATGGAACAGCAATTCCCACTGCACTAGCTGCAGATGCTGCCGCTGCACTTTTAAGAAATTCTCTTCTATTTAAAGCCATATTACTTCCTCCGTAAATTAATTTTTTTAGTTATACCATATATAACAACGTATATAGTTTAGCATAGGGAGGTCAATATAAAAGATGATTTAGATCAAGAAAAGTGAATAATGTTATAAATCGAACAAATGGGTAACAGTTTAATTTGGAGTAAAAATGTCTTAGATAAATTATAAAAATGAAGTAAAAAATATAATTAAATTTTGTTGATGAAAATAGGAGTTTAAAACTCCCATTTAATATATGCTGACGAGATTTTACATCCCGCCCAAAGCTTTTTTTACATTGTCATCTGCCATAGAAATATTCCAAGCAGGTTCCCACACCACTTCTACTTCAACCATACCTACATCTTCTATACGTTCTACTGCTTCACGTACCCATTGTGTGATCATCTGGTGTAGAGGGCATCCCTGTGTAGAGAGTGTCATTACTACATGCACATTACACTTTTCATCTATGATTGCATCATAAATCAGTCCCATTTCAACCAGGTTAAAGCCCACTTCAGGATCGATCACTGTACTGATCGCATCAAATACATTCTCTTTTGAAATACTACACATTTTTGTTTCCTTATTATTTTAGAATTTAACTCTTTATACTATTTGTAGGTAGGACTGAAGTCTCCACTTCCTTATTTACTCTCCATAAGCCAACATTTTCTTCATCGTAATATAGAGGAAAATAGCTCCTGTCAATAAGAAGCTAGCTCCTGCTTTAAACAAAATATCACTTTCAAAAAGCAGTCCAAACCCACTAAACATCACACCTGCTGATGTAAACCCAAACATCATGCTCGCACCCTCTTTGGAGTACATCTCATGAAGCATCGGTACTTTCTCTTTACCAACCAGTGGAGCAAAGCGTTCAAACCATACTAAGAAAGGAACGATCTTATAGAGATGGCCTGTGATAAATGAGGAAACAAACCCCAAAAGCAAAAACCATACTGAAGCATGTAGAACAGTTTGCTTATCTGTAAAAAAATAGAGTAGTGCCAACACTATAGAGAGTATGAGTGTTACAAAAGCAAAGATCATTGATTTTGCCCAAACATCCAACTCTTTACGTACGGTGAGTTTAGCGATGATATAAATCTGCCAAATATAGAAAAATATCCCGACGAAACTCACGGTATACCCTAATCCCATAAGCCATTCCAAGTCCAAAAGTGCACCTGCAAAAACCATAGGTACTGCACTTATAACCAACTTAAATGCTCTCTTCACTGCTGTTTCATCAAAACCATGTGCGAGTGAAAACATCGGTATGAGCGTTAAAGACAATCCCATAATAGTTAGTACCACATATCCACCAAGCACAGCATAAACATGGGCTTTGAGCATCAGAGAAACATTGATACCCAAATCACCACTCAAGCCCAAAGCAAGTGCAAAACCTGTGAGGATACCCAATAACAGATATCCGTTACTCCATAAAACAGTATCTACCGTAAGTGTTTTGAGCTTCGTATTTTTGAGCGTAGCCATATTCTCAAAGGCAAAGACAATCATAGATGTAAGTACCAATAATCCACCATAAGGGAGAAGTGTAGGCATTAACCAAAAACCAAAAACCATCACCACTGTACCTAATCCCAATAGAGGCAATATAACATAGTAAACATCTACAACCACATGCCCTACTTCAAGTACCACAGGAATAAGCTGTGCCATAGCTCCAAAAATAATCATCATTACGAAGCCTAACAAAAAGAGGTGAATCCATCCTGCTACATCCATCTGTTGATAACTAAAGGTTGGTTTGAAAAAAAGTAGTGCCAGCATTGAAAGAAGATAAAAGATCACCCCGAATCGGAAGAAAGGGGCAATAAGGTTAAGAGGTGGTGCAAAATCTCTAGAGATCGGATTCATCAACTATCAACCATCACAAGAGTTTTGGCTAAGGTCAGCTTTTTCACTCTCTCCTGCTTTATAAGAAAAAGTAAGTTTTACACGACCATCTTCAAGATCTTCGCTTTCCACATCATAATTATCATCGATCTTAGCAAGTAATCCACCCGGGGATTTATGATTGATCATCACCAGCTTTTTATTGGAACCATCGACAAGCTTTAATCCTGCCATGGCATTAACCATCGGATCCGGCGGTCCACATTTTGAAGTATCAAACTCAAAAACTTGATTTTCTCCTAATGTATACGTAAAAAATGGGACCGTTGCCCCGGCTACTTCTATGGCTTCTTTGTTTAACTCAGACATATTCTCTCCTATTTAATTTTTATTATTGTAATGACTTATGTTTAAGATAAACTTGACTTATATCAAGATTATATTAAATTGTGTCAAAAATTTACTTCCGTTGTCCTGAATTAAGTTCAGAATGATGTTATTACGATTTAAAATGTTTTCTAAAATACTCCTCAACCAATGTATCAAAATACTTCATGCGCTCTTTACCTTTAGGTATAGTGGAACGTAAAGACTTCATCTTTTCTAGAAACTCCCCAACACTGTCCGGAATGATCTTTTCAAAATGTCGGCGTATCTGCTTTGCAAATGCAGGGGACGCACCTCCTGTAGAGAAAGCAATGGTCAGATCACCTTTCTGTATATATGAAGGAAAAATAAAATCACAGTAGTCTGTATTGTCCACACTGTTGACCAAAATCCTGCTTCCTCTTGACTCTTCGTAAATCGCTTTATGAAGTTCTACGGTGTCTGTTGCAACAATGACGATATCAAAACCTTCTATATCTCCTACCTTGTAAGCTCTTTGGTAAAGCGTTAAAGAGTGTTCTTTGATAAGCATATGAGCTTCAGAACTTACTTCGCTCGCAATCACAGTAATCTCTTTGGTAAAATCAAGCAGTTTTTCAAGTTTTTCAGTAGCAATAAACCCACCGCCAACCACTAAAACTTTGAGATTTTGCATATCCATATACATGGGAAAAAAAGACATTCTGTTCCTTTATGTCGATTGTTAGATTTAATATAACAAAAGTTTAACATAATAGCTTTGATATGTATCAATCTTTGATAAACTATGATTAACTATAATCTAGAATCACTAAACTTCTTTCAAAACGGAGTCAAAAAATAAATCGTTTAGAAAGAAGTCTACTATATTTAACTGGAGCTATACTATATGGAAAACGAACTACTCTTTCAAATGCAAAATGCCTTTCCTATGACACAAAGACCTTTTAAAATTTTAGCCAAAGAACTGGACACCACAGAAGATGAAATACTCTCTGCCGTACAAAAACTCAAGGATGAAAAAATCATCCGACAAACTTCTGCTATCTTTGATACTAAAAGATTAGGCTACAAATCCTCATTGATTGCATTTAAAGTGCCTGAAGACAAAGTAGATCAAGCAGCCGATATCATCAACCAACATCCAGGGGTGAGCCATAACTACTTACGTAACCATGACTATAACATCTGGTTTACGATGGCTGTAGCTCCAGACTCCAAGCTTGGACTGGAAAAAACCATTAATATACTCAAAGAAAGAACAGGTGCCGAGGATGCCATTACACTGCCTACACTTAAGATGTTCAAGATCTCCGTAAAGATGGATACCACTGGTAAAAGAGCTAAAAAAGAGAAAGTCAAAAAGGTAGCCCATAAAGAGATAGAACTTACTCCTTTACATATCTCTGTAATTAAAGAGTTACAAAAAGATATAGATATAACTCCAGAACCATTTAAGGCAGCAACTGAAAAATTGGAACTCTCTTATGAACAGTTTTTTGAGATAGCCAACACACTTAAAGAGAGCGGTGTCATGCGCCGTTTCGCAACTATCTTAAACCACAGAAAAGCCGGGTTTGGTGCCAATGCGATGAGTGTTTGGGCTGTACCGGAAGATAAAGGTGAAGAGATAGGTCAAGAAATGGCAAGCTTCTCGGCTGTAAGCCACTGCTACCTTAGACCAAGCTACCCTAACTGGCCCTATAATCTCTTTGCCATGGTGCATGCCAAAACCCAGGAAGAGTGTGATACCCTCATCGAAGAGATGGCAAAAGAGAGCGGTTTGACAGAGTATGGAAAACTTTACTCTACTGTAGAATTTAAAAAACAAAGACTGGTTTATTTTAATGATGCGTTTGAAGTGTGGGAAGAGCAGGTAGCAGGTAAAATTTTGCAGCTTTTGTCTTAACTGCTCCTTTCTCCCTGCTAAATGCTCCCTATTTTAGTCTTTACACCCGATCTGCTCTTTAAACTGAGCAATACAGTTGGTACAATCTTTCATCGTATTTGTCTCAATAATACTATAGAGTGCTTCTTCTTTGAGTATAGTCACAGTATGACTTTCTACTGAGATAATGCCCTCTTTTTTGAACTTTGTCATAATGCGTGAAAAGGTTTCAGGGGTGAGATTAAGCATGGAAGCGATCTCATTGTTTTTTAGCCTCTGAAACAGTGCAAGTTTTTGTGTCATCAGATCAGCCACTTTTGCTTCTGAAGAGAGCACTGTCTCTTTATGTACCAATGCAGAGAGCAGGCTTACTTTCCCCGTGAGTGATTTGATGATCTCTAATGAAAAATCCGGATTATTCAAATGTTTATAGACCATTTCAAAAGGAAGCAGTCCCATCGAACCATCTGTTACAAATTCACAGGTTGCAGGAAAAGGCTGATGTTCAAAACAGGCATATTCTCCAATAAGTGCTGGAGCATTAAGACGATTAATCTGTATCTGTGTCCCTTTAGGTGTGGTTTTATAGAGTTTAATACTTCCCTCTAACAAAATATGCAGATACTCACTCTCATCACCCTCATAAAAAACAATACTGTCTTTGGTAAAATGTTTAACATGGGTTTGATCATAGAGTTCTTTAAGATGGGACTCAGTCAATGCAGAGAACATTGGTATCTCTTCAAGTTTAAACATTACTATACCTCTTTCATATATAAGAGACGTACTATACAGTACAAAAGATAAAATCTCTCCTATAACTATTCGATAATAGCCATATTTTAACTATAAATAACTTAAAAAATAAAATAAAATATTTAACTATTTGTTTATATTATTTCTCGAACCAACTTAATTGTTCTCTTAGTTTCACAACCTCCCCTACCACAATGAGTGCTGGCGTAGGCAGATCTTTTGCTTTTTCATAAATATCTTCCAGTGTGCCTACAACTGTTTTTTCATCAGGACGTGTCCCACGGCTAATCACTGCGATAGGATGGTCTTTAGGTTTACCTATCTCAATGAGTTTTTTTGTAATTTTCTCAAGACGATGCAGTCCCATTAAAAAGACAATGGTATCATCTGTCTTATAGTTCTCCCAAGGGATCTGAGAATGGTCTTTCTTGCTCGATTCATGACCTGTTACTACCCTGAATGAAACGGTTACCCCACGATGTGTTACAGGGATACCTGCATATTCAGGTACCGCTATGGCGGAGGTAATACCAGGAATGAACTCAAACTTGATATTACGTTCATACAAGTATATTCCCTCTTCACCTCCACGTCCGAAAACAAAAGGGTCCCCTCCTTTGAGACGTACAACATTTTCATACTTCAAAGCATTTTGATAGATCACTTCATTGATCTCTTCTTGAGGAAGTGTATGATGAGAGTCTTCTTTACCTACATAAACAAACTCACACCCATCTTTTGCCTCTGCCAATATATCCGGATTTGCAAGTCTATCATAAATGATCACATCTGCCTGCTTTACTACCCGTAATGCTTTTACGGTCAAAAGGTCAATATCTCCCGGACCTGCCCCTGTTAAATATACTTTTCCCATTAATTCATCCCTTTTGTTTGTTCTTCTGTTAAATAACAGGAAGGATCTTCTGCCCACATATCTCCATATATTGCATATGCTCTACTTCTTGAACCACCATTACAGATATTCAAATACTGACACGCTTCACATTTTCCACTCAATTCTCTAGGATGCAGACGTAGTTTCCGTAACAGTTCCGTTGGTTCATTCGTCCAAATATCTGAAAAATCCTGAGTGAGTATATTACCTATCTTGACCGGAAAGAATGGATCCGGCTTCACAAACCCTCCACTGTCTATGTTCAGTAGTTTTCGTCCTGCACTGTTCCCTCCCCAAGCGATCAGTCTTGACTTCATCTCTTCAGCATGTTCCGGATACTTTTGAACAAATCTATCATAAAACAAGATCGCATCCATCTCCATATTACCCGTGACTATCTCTATATCTCTGTTAGTCTCATGGTACTCAAACGCTTTATCCAAGATGTAGTTCACTGCAGCGATACGCTGCTCTTTAGTCAGATCCATCTCTAAGTTTTCAAGTCCTCTCCCACTGTAGACAAGATGTGAGATGTAAACTTTTGGAATATTATGTTTTTCTGCAAGTTCAAAAATAAATTTCAAGTCATCATAGGTATCTTTAGTAATGGTAAAACGAATACCTACTTTGGTCTTTCCAAAACTGTTCAGCAGATCAACTGCTTTCATGGACTCAACAAATGAACCTTTAAGTCCGCGAAATGCATCATGCACATCAGGGCTGCCATCAATACTGATACCAATATAGTCAAAAGTATCAAGAATTTTTTCTGCATTACTCCGCTTGACATAAAGTCCATTGGTTGAAAGATATGTAACGATACCCAACTCTTTACAACGTGCTGCAATATCAAACAGGTCTTTTCGTGTAAGAGGCTCTCCTCCGGAAAAGATAAGAAATTTCACTCCATTGGCTTTAAGCTTTGGAAGTGTCTCCATAATATTCTCTGTAGTAAGCGTATCCACTGCATCCAGATCTGCCTTGGAATAACAATGCAAACAGGAGAGGTTACAACGATTGGTAAAATTCCAAATGGCAATACTTCCATCCAATACACGTGCAGGTCTTCCCTCGGTAACTGACTTTAAAAGATTAGAAAGTCTAAACATTATTTATTCTCCTTGTTGACTGCAATGTTGGGATAAGGTTCTTCCACTATCGTACCATTATGCTCTTTGCTTGTATTTGTTTCTTTGGTCTCTGCAGGTTTAAATGATAAGATATAGTCAGTGATAGCTTTAAGCTCCTCCGGAGTCAATTTAAATGCCGGCATAGCATTGCGTTTGTATCCGAATACTTTAGCAACAGAAGCAGGATCAGTGATCATTCCCTGTATCTCTTCAGCAGTTCTCTTGGAAGCGATCTCTGAAAAAGGAGGCCCAAATGCTACTGCTGTTTGGTGATGACACCCCCAACAGTAGGTTTCAAATACCTTTTTCCCACTCTCTGCCTGCAGTAAAGAAGAGAGTGTTAAGATGACAAAAAAAGTAACTATTATTTTTTTCATACTGTTCATCCTTAATATAATAGAAAGATGATAACAATTTTTTGATATTAGAGACTTGATTTAGGACAAGAAACATGTTACTTTTCCATATCATCTTTATCCATAGTCACAGCAACAGCGATAATCCCGATAAGAAACACAATGATGATACTCATATAGACATATGCCATGTTAACCCCTTTGGTAATGTTTTACTTTTTCTTTGGCCAAAGTGGCAAATCTGTTTTTTTCTTCTAAATCTTTAAATGCGTACACAGGGAAGAACACAAATGTATCACCATGATAGAGAAGATATCCCTCTTCCAGCGAGACCACTTCCAAAATATTCTTCCATGGTGTCATATGCCCGTCTATGATCAGCCCCTCTTCCGAAGCAGTGATGTGAAAGGTATGGTCTGCATCTGGAATAGCATCAAAACTTTTACTTAACATTGCTTTCCGCATCGGCCATCTTAGAAAATACCAATAGACGGTTAAGAAGGTAGAGATAAGAAGAAACCCTACAGCCTCTTTTTTCATAGCGGCAACCACAGAGAACTGTGTCATTACAATAAAGATCCATCCCAGGAAACGTTTAGGTGAATGTTTCATCTCATACTTATATGCCGCATGGCTCGCTTTTAAAAAAGTCTCTTTATCCCAAGTATAATGAATCGTTACCGTGTCAAACATGTTCTTCACACTCAGCAATGATCAGATCAGACTTTTTGATACAGCCATCCTCTTCAAGCTTTTCGATCAACCCTAAAGTCTCTTCATACTGTTCTTCAAACAGTTTACTATTTATATCATACTTTTTTCGCTCTTTTCTCGCATACCACCATGCAACCACAATAGAGAGCGCAAAAACACCATAGATCCACCACTGCCACTCTTTAAGATCAAGAAGGACAATGAAATACTGTACAGAAAACAGCACAAAGAACTCTATAGAAAATATGATCACCAAGGTAGAACTCTGTTCAAAATCAAGAGTATATTTCTCTATCTCTCTCAGATTTTTTAAATTTTCATTGATCTTCTGTGCTCTTGCCTGACAAGATTCTTCCAGATTTTCTATATCTATATCTTTTATATGGATATTACTGATATTATATTCTACATTCGTCTGCTTGTAATCCTCCAGTATTTGAGGATATTTTTCCATGACCTCCAGGATATCATCTTCACTGACTCTCTTTTTACCGGTAATGTTATGTATATCCTGCAAAATAAGATCATATAAACCAACTGTTTTGATTTCAAGTGCAACACGTTTGAGATGAATCAATATCTATCCTTTAATTATTACTGTTCTATATAGACTTAACACTGTTAAACAAATTAAATATTTATGGCATAGCACATAAAATTATTATAATGGAGGATTTAATTTGTTTGACAGGGGTAAATCAACATGATTATTCCCATTCTCCATAACATGGATACAGACAGCAGAGGGGACTCCCCCCCTGTACTTTATGATGCAAACTCAGGATCCTTTGCAGGTTCCAATTCTTCATCCAATCCATAAGAAGCTGTTTGATCTTTTGCAGGCAGGAAAATACCGATCAATCCTTTAAGCCCTACTGACATAATAATGTTAAAGAGGAAGATTAGCCATGCCACTAAAATCATTGCCCCACAAGCGGCTGCCAGCAACATAAGAGTATTAAACTCACCATTAATATAGAGGTGTCTTCTAAGCATACCGTCAAGCCCGGCCATACCAGCAAATGCACCCATACCGATACCACCGATAAGGAAAAGCCAGAAGTGTGCATTTGAAAGTTTACCGGAATACATTTTCGTATTGTTCGTAACCAATGGCCAGAGCACATACAATGCACTGTAAAGTGTCATGTAAAGACCAACGATCAATGCAATATGCACGTGTGCCATAATGATCCACTGTGTATTATGAAGTATTCTGTTCATACCCATATCTGCCTGAATGATCGCAGCAGGAATTGCCAGACCAAATCCAACCAGACCACCAAGAAGATACTTGAGCTCCATCGTCATTTTAAGCGGTCTTGCTTTCCATAGTGTTACAAGTGTAATAAAGAGTGCGAGTCCTTGAGTAAGAAGCTCAAATGCTGTTACCATCTCACCGGAGATCAATTTCATCATTTCGGGTTGTCCCTGATCAGCTAGCAGGTGGTGGGACCATACCATCCAGGAAACAAGAAGCTCTAACATAAGTGCTGCTCTAGCCACGTTCTCCATAAAGAGCTTTTGACCTGTGATCAACGTTGCCAAAAGATACCAGGAACCGGCTACATAAATAAGAACCAATCCATCTGCAACAAGGTCAAGTCCCCACCAGAAGAAATTTTTATAGAGCAGGGAATCAATGGTCGCAACATTAAGGGGTGCCCCGCTTGCATCAAAGATCAAATAGACAAGTACCAGAAGACCTGCGCCCAAAATTACCACTGCATCCAGGAATGTATCGACCGTACCACGGAAGATCGCAACAACAGGAAGCGCAAGAGCAGGCTCTTTACTGTATGGCTGTTTTCCTCTGAGTTTATTCCACAGGTTCAACATTCCGTCAATACCAAAACCAGAGATCAAAAGCTCTTTGGTTGTTTTGTCTTTATGTACACCGACTCTGGCAAAGATCGTGGCATAGATATTATAGATAAATCCGAATGTACCGATCATGATCAAAGCAACTCCCAGAATAAATACTATTCCGCCAATAAGCTGAAACTGTTCAGTATCTGCAGGTAGAGGCCAGTAGAGTGTATAAAGCGGTGCATACTGCCATACAAATGCAGCTATCCATGCTAATGCGGAACCGATAGTAATCATTAGCCAAACAAAGTTAGCCAATTTTACACTATATAAAGGTTTTTTAGTCAAAAAAGGCACCAGGAACATAAATGCAGCAAAGACCAGCTGGTAGGTTGAACCAAAAATACCTATAATTGGGTGTACGGTCATAATCGAAAAATAATGTTCTGGTTGAGAGAACATTTCAGGTAGTGGGTTAACCGGTCCTGTGGAGACCATACGCATGATCATACCTTCAACTGATGCCAACCCAAAGAAGAGAAAAGACATCACAACCGCTCTAAGCGTCACTTTCTGCAGTGCATTTAAGCTTGTATGGTTAAAATTTGTCCCATTAATTAAATTATCTGTAAAACTCATTTTTTACCTCCCCCTTTTTTACATCCGATAACTTCAACAAAGTTATGTACTTTCATCAGATCTGTTTTTCCATCTTCACTATATTGACCCGGTCCTGAATACTCCGTTGATGTCAGATCGAACACACCATTATGGTTGAATGTCCATAAAAGGTCATTGCTACTGCCTGGGTTGACCTGCATCTGCATCACTAAAGTACCATCCTGTCTAAAAAGACCAAATCCGTACACCAAATCTTTACTCACCACATCAAAAAGGATCTTCTGTTCACATTGGACTGTGATCTTTTTTTGTGGAAGTGTCCACTTATGTTTTTCTATTGTAAACTTATAGGTTGCATCAGGGGTTATTTCATGCCGTGTAATATCCTCTGATACCCAGGGAATGGTATTGTAGGTAAAAATATGGTGCCCCACCCCTCCTGCAACCAAAAATGCGATATAAGCATAAAACGGTATCCGCACAACTGATTTTGCTTCTTTTTTTGTAAGATTATAACCAAACCATGCAATGACTGAAATAATCAGTAGAGCATAAATAGTATAAGCTACATTATGAAACGCCAACAACTCTATTGAGTTTGAAAATGTCATTTTCCTCTCCTTATGATAAAAATATTTTCAACTTATAATTCTAAACTATTTTACACATTAAAAATTGATTTAAATCAAGAGTAGTTATAGAATATTGATTAAATATTAATCACATTTGAGCAGATAACTATATCTTTTAAAGTCTATTGTATAATAATTCAGCAACTTGTTTTTTTTAGATAAAAAGAAGCTTGATTTAAATCAAGATAAAATTACTCCTATTTAAATACAATTCTTAAATTATAATAATTATAAGATAAGGTTAAAGAAATAGCTTATAAACAAGAAAAAAACATAAAAAGGCCGTATCTATGAAAAACTGGATAACTTTTCTGCTGCTATCGGTAGCATCAACACAAACATATGCTGCACTGGAGAACACTACCTGCAAAACCTGTCATCCCGTCATTTACCAGGAGTATCAAAACTCTATACACAGTAAGTCCTCCGTCTTCAAAGATCCCATCCATAAAGCCGTGTGGGACAAACACCCTGCCAAACAAAAAGGAAACTATAAATGTGCAAAGTGTCACACACCGTCCGATCATCAGTTGATCACCGGGAAAAGTAAACTCTCTGATAATCCAATACAACAAAACGAACCAATTTCATGTCAGCAGTGCCATAAGATAGAGAGTGTTGAGAAGCATACTAAAGCCAACAAAAATATACTCACCTCTAAAAAGAAATATTTCTTCTCAGCTGATCAGGCAAAGAAAGGTACTAAAGTTGTATTTAAGGAAGAGAGTATTTTCTTTGGTATGTTTACCAAAAAGACCGGTTCTCCGTATCATGATATTGACTATAGTAATGAAGGCTACTATAATGGAGATTCTTGTATGGGGTGTCACTCTCACAAACAAAATAGCAAAGGCTTTGCAGTCTGTGACCTTGAAGTAAAACAGGGAGATTCCAAAGAGACTTGTGTAAGTTGCCATATGCCTAAGGTCAAAGGATCACTTGCTAACCAAAAAGAGAGTGCAACACACGCTTTTCACGGCCACAGCATCCATGGTTCTACACCAACCATACTTTCAAAATATATCAAACTGTCTCTGGGAAAAAAAGGAAATGGATTTGATGTAAATATTAAAAATGAAGCCACTCACACCCTTTTCCCTCAACCTTTAAGACTCAACCAGTTAAGGGTAAGTATAGAGAGAGAAGGTAAAGTCATCGAACTTAAAACAGAATCTTTTGCAAGAGTTATCGGAACTGACGGAAAACCATCTATGCCATGGTTAGCAGATGCCGTCATCTCTGATACATCTATCAAAGCACATGAAACACGTACGGTAAAGTATAATACACCACTCCAAAAAGGCGATACGGTGATAGTGAAGTTCGGATACTATGTTGTAAATCCAAAAGCAGCCAAGAAGCTTAATATTACAGATAAGAGTGCAACCGACTTTATCGTACTGACTAAAAAGAGATTTACGATTTAATTTTGGATTTAGGGACAAGACATTGCCTTGTCCCTACTCTATTTTATAGTCTACCAACTCCCCTTCAAGTGTTTTCAGAAATGCTACCACATCATCTATCTGCTCAGGTGTGAACTCATTCCCTATCTGATACTTACTCATGATACGTACAGCCTCTTCTAACTTCTCTATGGAGCCGTTATGGAAATAAGGGGCTGTTTTGGTGATATTACGTAAGATAGGTACTCTAAACTTTAGTGTACCGTCTCGACCTAAAAACCCACCCTTGTTTGCAAAAGGAAATGGACTCTCTTTGATCTTCAGATCTGGCTCAAATATCATCCCCACAAAATCTGAAAGATAGTTTCTAAGCGGGAACTTCTGCATACTCTGTCCACCTACACTCATACCAGTATGACACCCTTTACATCCTTTAGTGATGAAGAGTGTCATTCCTCTTTTTGCTTGTGAACTTATCGCATCATTGTCACCTTCTAAGAATCTATCATATGTTCCTCTGGTAAGCAGTGTTCTCTCATAAGCACCGATAGCTTTTCGTACATTTTCAAAAGTGATCTTCTCTTCGGAAAAGAGTGCTTTAAACTTCTCAACATACTCACTCTTTTGATTTAGCCTTTGCTCCACTTCTTTGGGAGTCATATGCATCTCAAAAGGGGCTTGTACAGGTCCACCTGCCTGTTCCTCTACATCTTTAGCTCTTCCATCCCAGAACTGAGCTTGTGCCAAAGCTGCATTAAGTACTGTAGGAGAGTTCAGATGAAAAGGATTTGCTTGCCCTTGATACCCTATGGCCGTAGGAAGATTATCATCTCCACCCTCTTCCAAATTATGACAAGAGGCACAACTGATACTCTTATCTTTTGATAATATAGTGTCAAAAAATAGCTTTTTACCCAATGCTATCTTTTCTTTACTCATAGGATTTTCAGGATTATTCACTACTTTCAATAGTGCTTCGTAGGTTGTAGGTACAGGAGACATATCACGTGAGAGTGCTGCTTGTCGCAACGCCTCATCACTGAACTCAGGAACAGCCCTCTGGGGTAATAAAAATGGCAATAACAGTATAAATGTTACAACTAATATTGTGATAGTTACAGGATGAATCCATTTTTTCATTTATATCTCCTATTTTACATTCTATAACTCTAGTATATATGAATAGATAAAAGTAATCAATAGATCTTGAGAACAAAAAGGTTTTCCCCCACTCAAAACAACATAATATTTTAAATCAGAGTAATTTTATCTGATTATTGATTTTGATCAAGAAATTATGAAAACTATTCCGTTATATTTCGTCTAGAATTAATTAGGAGTATTTTTATCCTAATTAAAACCATACAAAGGATTTTTCATGAAACAAATTACAATTTTATTAGCATACTTAACAGCTACAAACCTACTGGCAGATATAGAAAACGGAAAAGCAGTATACGCTGCAAACTGTGCTATATGTCATACGGTTAACGGAGGGAGAGCCATGGGCCCGGATTTCAACATCGTCTCCTATACTAAAACAAAAAAAGAGATAGCAGCATATGCAAAAGATCCTTACTCTTTTTATGAAAAGTTTGGATACAGTGCCAACGCCATGCCTACACTCCCCCTGGAAGATAAAGAATTTGAAGATGTAGCAGACTATATAGACTCTCTACAGCCTTTCAAAAAATGGATGATAAAGAAAAAAACCGATCTTTCAGGGAAGCTTTAATAATGCTGTAGGATACATCCCCGTAAGTAGCAAAAAACCGTTTTGAAAAATACCCTTGGTCTATATCCTATCTTTTTGGCGATTTTCCCTATGGTCATATTCCCTTTTTTAAGTAAGGGGTTTTCTTCTTCCAAACGAAGTTTTTTGTACATAGCAATAGAGCATTATCTGATAGACTTTCTTAAAGACTTTTTCAATTTGGATGCATTAGTGGTACAAAAATATACCAATTCCTGAATTGTCGTAGGATGGATAAAATCTGCAATAAAAAGCATAAAAACCCCTGCTGCACCAAATAGACTGCCCTAGCTCTGTCCATTCCCCTGCTGCTTCCTGTGATCAAGAACTGTTTTTTGATTGTTTTACATACTTATAGTATAATCAAACCCTGCAAAAACAGTATTGATAAGTATCTACCTTGATAAGCGTCAACTGTTTTGGAAAAATAAAAAGGTAAAATAACAGACTAAATATTAGGAGAATATAATGGATGTAAAACACTACTATAATCCCAAGGGTGAAGAGATCCTGGATGAAAAGATCTTTGGTGGTTCACCTACAGGATTCGTTGATTTCAACCGTTCCAAATACAGATGGGACAGCAATATCTATGACCTTATGAATGCCAATACATGGTTCCCGTCCGAAGTCAATACCAGCTCTGAGAAAAAGAATTTCGACAAACTGACCGACAATGAACAGTCCATCTACAAAATGACATTTGCACAACTGAGTTTCAATGACTCCGCACAGGAGGAGTACCTCAGTGACTTTAGAAGACTGGCAAATAACCGCCTTGTCAAGTCTGTCATCTCCCTGCAAATCATGCAGGAGGTGAACCATTCTAAGAGTTATGCTGTACTGCTTGATGCCTGTGGCAACTCTGATGAAGTCTTCAACCTCTACAAATATGATGCTGCACTGAATCGTAAGAACCAACAGGTTGCAGAACAGTTCGCACGATATATAGACGGTGGTTCTGCCGATAAAATGCTCTTAAGTGCCATGGCAAGCGTGAACCTAGAAGGTATCTATTTTCTGTTAGGTTTCTCTTACATCTACCTGCTGGGAGACAAAGTTCCCGGAGCCAGAGATATGATTAAATTCATTGCCAGAGATGAGCTCAACACCCATCTGCCTCTCTTTGCAAATATCTTCAAAACCATCCAAAAAGAGAACAAGATCGCTACCAGCACCATGAATACTGTCTATACGATGATCGAAGATGCCGTGAAGATCGAGTTGGAATACGGAAGATACCTGTTGGATCAATTTCCTATTATGGGTGTGACCCCTGAACTTATGGAACAGACAGTCTACAACTATGCAAATGACAGACTCAAAAAGATAGGACTTAACCCGATCTTTGAAGAGAGTGCTACAACCTATCTGCAAAAACTGGTCACCAAACATTTGGAGATGAATGAAGTCAAAAGTAATTTCTTTGAGAGTAATGTCTCAAACTATGCAAAATCAAGCATCGATCTAAATGATTTTTAATGACAAGTAAAGAGTTCCTCCCTTACCTGAAGTGTATCGGCACAGGTCCTAAACGTAACCGTGATCTTACAAAAGATGAAATGAAGATCGTAATACGTGCTTTTTTAAAAAAAGAAGTACTGCCTGAACAAGTTGCTGCCTTCCTACTAGGTTGGAGAGTCAAAGGGGAAAGTATAGAAGAGTTTTCCGGAGCCATAGAGGTATTTGATGAGTTTATCAGACACACTCCACTTCCCAACTCGATAGAGTTTGGATACCCTTATGACGGCAAAGTCAAAAATCCTTATCTCTTTCCTCTTACAGCAAAATATCTGCAGAATTTTGATATTCACTTCTCTTTACATGGCGGGCTGCTGCAACCTGCAAAAGAGGGAACCCCCCTCAAAGAGATATGCAATAATACTCCTCTGCCTTCCAATATCCATTATTTTGACAGAAGCGAGTATTTTCCGGAACTGTATGAATTCAGTACCATAAGAGAGAAACTGGGTCTAAGATCATCATTCAACACGATAGAAAAATTGCTGAATATTACACAGAGCGACACTGCCATTATCGGAGCATTTCATAAACCCTTTGTAGAGAAATACATCAAACTTTTTAAAAACCGATATAAGAGACTCATCATCATCAAAGGGAATGAAGGTACACCGGAAATATTTTCAAAATGTGCTATTACCATTGTAGAAAATAATGAAATCACGGAAATAAAAATTGATCCGAAAGAGTTCGGGATTGATTATAAAAAATCTACGGAGCGTATCACGTTAGAGAATTCTTTATCGCTTATAGAAAATCCAAGTAATGAATTAGATAAACTCGCACAGCTAAATGCTGCCGTTATTCTTTTTTTAACAGGTAAGGGAGAGAGTATTGAAGAGGGTTATGCAATGATCCGTAGATCACTGTAATGTTGATATGATCTTCTTTAAAATCTCTTCTTTTATCTCATCACCATAAAGAGGTTCCCTTAAAAATAACTCTTTGCTGCTATCTACAAAAAAGAGTGTAGGAAATATAGTGGTGTAGTACATCTCTACAGGATAATTCAAGCTCCCTTCATCCGTTCAATATAAGATTGATTCATAAATTGATTTTTAATAACAGTGTTGCACTCTGAAGAGTCTTTTTTTACAACGAGCACTTAAAAGTAGTTTATCTTCTTTATGTGCCTGTTGCAATGCAGTATCATAGTCTCCCAGCCAATGTAGATAATTGGCTGAAACAATAAGAGGAAACAGCCAGAACAGTATGAATTTCAAAGGCTGCTGTAACTTGGCTATTTTTTTTCATTCAAGGGATAGATGAATATCCCTGATGGTGCTTTGATCTGAAAGATCTCTCTCTCCAGAAACCACTCTTTGGTATTGATGACATCCACCTGATTGGCATCATTCACAGAAACATAAAGATAGTCGTCTACATTTGACCAGCGCACATGCAGTACTTTTCCGTTAAATTTAAAGGTTTCAATGATCTTCAAAGTTTTCGTATCAACTATCTGAATCGTAGGGAAATCTTTACCTGAAAATGTCACTGCCAAGTACTTCTTATCCGGACTAAGTGCTGTAAATACCGGTAACCCCTGCATCTCGATATTTTTGATAAAATTAAATTTATTATCATAGACCATTACAGCATTATCACCTACAGCAGGGATGAATGTTCTATCTTCACTGAGACTCCAAAAACCGAAATGCGGTACTTTCAATACAGGTTTATTGTCTTTTGCTGTGACTTTGATCTCTGAAAATTCCATCTTGTCCAGATCAATAACCCCAAACGCTTTGGTAAGGAAAAACCCTACAATGTAGGTATTATCTTTGATCATAGCATCAAAAGGCATCTGCCCTACTTTGAACTCTTTGAATATCTTGAATTTCGGCGATCCTTTACCTTTGTTTTCATCTTTAAGTACTGTGACCTTGTCACTGTCCATCTGAGCAAAGATAATCATATCTTTATAGATTTTGATCCCTACATTTTTAGAACCTGTGACTATTTTGTCAATAGGTTTAAGATCTCGAGTAAGGATGTCAACGGATTTATCATCATAGTTTGCCACAGCCACATAATTTTTTCCTATAACAAACCCGATGGCACTTTTAGATGTTTTATACTCATTTAATATCTTTTCTGTAACAGGGTCAAAACGTACTACATAACCATCACGGCTTATCAGATACCCATCCGCACCATCAAATTTGATAATCCCATGGTTCATATTATGCATATTTTCCATATGCGACTTCGTCAAACCTTTGTTAATAATTGCAATTGATGCACTCTCCCGCTCCACAACGAAAAGTTTCTCGCTTGCACTTGGTGTTCCGGCAAACAGTATGCTTCCTAATAACAACAGTGATAGTATCGATCTCATTAAAATCCTTTTAAAAAACTTGTTCTATTGTACTAAAAACTCTATAACAACTGTGTTGAGCAATATCAATTTTGAATAAAGTATACTTCTTTCATTGGTTGGAGTTGCATTCGGTTACGATTCTTTTCCTACTCTCTCCAAACAATTTTCAACTCAGTAGAAAGAAGCGATCTGACAAAAGGGTTCGTTTCCTCTTTTACTCTTCCGATTGTATTATCAGTAAAGACAAACGGCTGTAAATAGTAAGTACCCTTATACCCTCTTTTTATCAGGTCTTTAACGATCCTGTTAATTTCTTCCACTCTTAACAGATCACTATGAACCGTTGTTCTTACCTCAAAGGGAAACTGTGTTTTGATTAAAAAATTCAGTGTCTTTGAAAAACGGTCGAAATGTTTATCTTTTGTTATAGAAAGAAACTTCTCTTTGGGTGCTTTATAGTCAAGTGCAATATAATCAACCAGACTCTTTTCTACCAACATTTGGATCATATCTGGGGTCAATCCATTGGTATCCAGTTTTATTTTAAATTTTTTCTGCTTGATCTTTCGACATAACTCTGGCAGGCCATCATAAAGTGTAGCTTCTCCTCCGGACAAAACCACCGCTTCAAGGAGCCCTGTTCTACTATCTAAAAAATCCAATGCCTCCTCTTGGCTTATCTTTCCCTCTCCAAATACAATATCCTTATTATAACAATACACACAGCGCATATTACACTTGACAAACCAAAAAATAGTCGCCAGGTGATCAGGGTAATCCAAGGCGGTAAAGGGAGTAATGTCATATATAGGTTTAAGCGGCATTGGTTCGTGATGCTTTTTCAAGAAAAAACTTTCTCTCTTGATGCTCGCCTTTTTTACCGATATTAAAACTTTCAACCGGTCTATGGTATCCCATCACCCTTGTATAAACAATACACTTTGTTCTTTTCTCTTTTAACTTTTCCAGTATTTCATTTTGATTCATTTTATCTCCTTTTTTATTAAATATGTCTCCTTGAAGAGAAGCAAAGCTCCTCTTCAATTGCCCGTAGGAAATACCCTTGGGTGCCTCTCACTTCTAGCTCAACAGGCTGATACAGGAAATCACTAAATGATTTCTCGTAAAAGCTTCATCTTTAACCCAGTTTTTGAGTTGATATATTTTTCTATCCACAAGATTGTTGTGAATACTGCAAGGTTGTCTCTATCATTTTTAAAGCATATTCTTCATCAATACTCTTTTGTCTGTTTTGATAGTTTTCATAGGCAGCTGCAAATGCTACCAGGATCATCGCTGTACACTCTTCACAATTATCTTTGGCAGCCATCTCATCTAAAGATGTCTGTGTCATATGAAAAGCTTCCTCCAAAGAAAGCCCCTTTATCTCTTCTGTAAATATTGAGGCAGAAAAAGCAATGGTCGGACAACCGTTAAACTCATATCCAACATTTTCTATCTCCTCACTCTCATTCACCAGGAGATACATATCGACCTGTCCGTAATTGTCCGGATTTCTGCCTATACCTCTGGCATTGTATTCTTTCAATGCCCAACGGTTCTTTGGATCATGATAGTGCTCATTTAACACTATTGTCTGTTCTCTGGTCACATTGTAGCCATGTGCCCTAAGATCTGCTTCATTGATCATCTGTTTCCTTTAAAAAAATATTTACACACCTTTGTGTATTATCAATCAGAATATCGATCTCCTCTTTACTGGCATCATCTATATGAATACCGCAAATCACCAAAAGATCCTTTCCTATTTTATCATAAATAATGTTTGCCATTCTCTCTGAGATGATATGATCCTTGTGCCCTCTCTTACTTATCGTTTGCAAGCGGCCTTTCTCTTCTATCAATGTTGCCGAACCAATATGCTTCTCCTCTCCGCCTGTGATGATGACAAGCCTATCCTTGCCTATCTTATGACATTCTAATGAAACGATATACCGTCCTTCACCTGCACTGATCATCAACATGCTTCTCTTAAAATCTCTTCATCACATTTGGGGCAATACTCATATTCCCCGGAAAGATAGCCATGTTTTTCACAAATGGAAAAGGTGGGTGTCACCGTAATATAGGGTAGTCTAAAATTACTAATGACATTTCTCACCAATTTTCTGGCTGCTTCTGCAGAACTGATCTTCTCTCTCATATACAGGTGCAATACCGTTCCGCCTGTATATTTACACTGCAGATCATCTTGCAGAGTTAACGCTTCAAAAGGGTCATCCGTATAGAATACAGGGATCTGGGAAGAGTTGGTATAGTAGTTGTTCTCTTCGGTCCCAGCCTGTATGATATCCGGATATCTTTTGATATCTTCTCTTGCAAATCGGTAGGTTGTACCCTCTGCCGGTGTTGCTTCAAGGTTATAAAGGTTCCCTGATCGTTCCTGGAAATCTTTGAGCTGATCTCTCATAAAGTCCAGGATCCTCATAGCCATCTCTTTTCCAAATGTATCGGCTATCGTATGCTTATCATGAGAAAAATTTCGTATCATCTCATTCATCCCGTTGACACCGATAGTTGAGAAGTGATTGTTAAACCCGGGAAGATACCTTGCCGTATAGGGGAAAAGTCCTCTATCATACATCTCCTGGATAAAAATTCTTTTTTTCTCAAGTGTTGAGTAGGCATACTCCATGAGTTTGGCAAGCCTTGCAAAAAGCTTCTCTTCATCTCCTGCATAGAGATATCCCAATCTTGCCATATTGATCGTCACAACACCGATACTTCCTGTCATTTCAGCACTTCCAAACAGCCCTCCACCTCTTTTGAGAAGTTCACGAAGGTCCAACTGCAGCCTACAGCACATACTTCGCACATGCCCAGGTTTATATGCCTCTTCATTGGGTATCAGTTCCCCCTTTTCATTTCTCACATACTGACTGCCTATAAAGTTTTGAAAATAGGAAGATCCTATTTTTGCCGTATTTTCAAAAAGAATATCCGTATTTTCTCCATACCAGTCAAAATCTTCGGTGATATTTACCGTAGGAATAGGAAAAGTAAATGGCTGCCCACTCTTGTCACCTTCCGTCATTACTTCATAGTAAGCTTTGTTGATAAGATTCATTTCAGGCTGAAAATAGTGATAGGTCATACTCTCCAGAGAGTGAATATCTTCATCTCTCTCTTTGGCACGCTTCAATAGATCTTCATCATCCAATCCATGAAAAAGATGTTGCTGATTTCGTGTCGGTATCTGATCTTTCAGATCAGCAGGAACCGTCCAATCGATGGTAATATTGGTAAAAGGACTTTGTCCCCATCGTGCCGGGACATTGAGATTGTACACAAAGCTTCTTATTGCTTTTTTAATCTCATCAAACGAAAGTCTGTCTTTAAACACATAAGGTGCCAAATACGTATCAAAGGAAGAAAATGCCTGTGCTCCTGCCCATTCACTCTGCAAAATACCCAGAAAATTTGCCATCTGTCCCAGTGCTTCCCTGAAATGATTAGGTGCTCTACTCTCTACTCTTCCTCGCACACCGTTAAACCCTTCATCCAAAAGCACTCGCAGGCTCCATCCTGCACAATATCCGGTCAAACAATCCAGGTCATGGATGTGATAATCCCCATCCCTGTGTGCATAACCCTCTTCTTTGGAGTAGATCGTATCCAGCCAGAAGTTGGCGATCACTTTGCCTGCTGTATTATTGACAAGTCCGGCATTGGAATAGCCTGTATTGGAATTGGCCTTGATCCTCCAGTCAGCTTTATCGATATACTCTTTGATGGTTTGTGTCGAATTGATATAGGTTGTATCTTCATCCAGTCCCAGGATATGTTCTCTTTGGATCTTGTGCATATGGCGGTAGAGCATAAATGACTTCATCACTTCAAAATGCTGATGTTCATACAAAACTTTTTCTATGATATCCTGAATCTCTTCGACACTGATCTCATCTTTGTTTTTGATAGTATCCATTAGCTCTGAAAAGACACTCTTATCATAGGCTTTCGCTTCACTTTTAAATGCTTTTTTAATCGCATCTTCTATTTTGAAAGGTACAAATTTCTGAGAACTTCCATCTCTTTTTATAATCGTTTTTACCATATATGTTACTCCATATTTAACTATCCAGCATTATAATAAAAACTGTTCAAAAATGCTTTGACAACTGTCAATAAATCAAAGATTATTTATGTCAATGTTTTATTTTGATCATTTATTGATTGTAATCAATTATTTTATCCTCATATTATGCTATTGCTTTTGCCATATCGACCAATCTTTTAACATACCCGTATTCATTATCCTGCCAGGCTGAGACTCTGAGCAAATCACCTGCTATCTCAGTAAAAGGGAGGTTGATCACAGCACTATAGGGGTTCAATATATAATCGTTAGATTCATTTGGAGTCTCTGTAGTATCAAGTATGTTTTTATATGAGGATTTCACCTCTACCTCAAATCTGGCATTCACTTCCTCTTTTGTATACCTTCCTTTCAGCCTGATACTTAAATTATATAATGTCGTACTTGGAATCGGTACCCTGATACTTTTAGCATAAAGCTTCTCTTTGAGGTGAGGGAAAAAATAACCAGTTGCCTCAGCTGCACTGCTCATAAGCGGAATAGTATTCTGTGTAGCAGAACGTGTTCTGCGTATATCTTTGGAGTAGTGTTTACTGTCAAGCAGATTTTGATATACTGTATAACTATGGTACATACTCATCATTGCACTATCAATCCCGAAATACTTATCAATGATCTTAAACAGTGGAACAATAGCATTGGCAGAGCAACTCGAGTTTGAAATGATAGACTCATTGGCATACTGTTTATGATTTACTCCATAGATATAGGTTGGCATCCCATCTGACGGAGGAGCAGATACAATCACTTTTTTTGCTCCGTTTTCGATCAAAGGTCTATTGGATTCAACGGTTAAAAACATTCCGCTGCACTGCAAAACAACATCAATACCAAGTGAAGTCAGATCTATATTTTCAGGACTAGGTTCAGAAAAAAGTTTTACTCTTTGCTGATCAATACAAAGTGTATGGTTTTCTGCTTTTATCTCATATGGTATAGTTCCGTAAATAGAATCATACTTCAAAAGATATGCCATCTGTTCATAGCTGTAAAGATCATTGATCCCCACCAGCTCCAGACTGCTATCTTCCAAAATGATTCGTGCTGCACATCTGCCGATACGCCCAAATCCATTGATAAAAATTCGTATTTTTTTCATACCTATAATCCTGTTCTCCTATCATCCCCATACAAAATAATCAGTCAAAAGTTTAAAATAAAATATATTATCTTCCAAGTATCCTCTACGATAAATCACTCTTGGGAGCTAATCATAACACTATTTAAACGGACAGCAATTGATTTAGAACAAAAGAATTTATACAGCTCTTATTTTTCATACAAGATCAAACTGTTTTTCTTTTAATCCACTAAAACTTTTTCCAGAAACTCCGGCTAAACAATAGAAAAACTGTATAGAATTCAAGTCTTCCTATAATCATAGTCATTGATAAGATCATTTTATCCATTCCGCTGAAAAATGCATAATTCTGTGCCGGTCCCGTAAGTGAAAATCCAGGACCGATATTTCCCACTATTGCCAAAGCGGTAGAGACAGAGGTCATGGCATCAAATCCTCTGGCAAAAAGATAAAGTGTCAATAACATATTGGTTACTACAAACAGAAAAATAAATCCTGTAGTAGAACTTATGATCTGCGATGAGACTTTTTTCCCATCTATAAAAAGTCCTACGATTGCATTGGGGTAAAGTATTCTTTTTAGCTGTAATGCGATATTTTTAAACAATACAACATAACGTATCACTTTTACTCCTCCTGCTGTAGAACCCGCATTTCCTCCGGCAAGCATAGCTATAAAGATAATACTGATCGCCATATGTCCCCACTGTTCATAATCCAAAGTTGCAAATCCTGTTGTTGTAAGAACTGAAGCGATCGTAAAAAATGAATGGGTCAATGAATGCAGCCAACTGTCATGCTTCGCAAAAATATCTATACTGCTCAATATCAATGAAAGTACAATGAAAATAATAAGATACCAAAGTACCTCTTCTCGTTGGTACCCATCAATTTTTCCCGAGGAAAAAAGTTTTAAATGTACCAAAAAGTTGATCCCTGAAAGGATCATAAAAAATGTTGTGATCCAAATGATCATACTGGAATGATAATACCCCAAGGAAGCATTTTTTGTAGAGAATCCTCCTGTTGATATAGTTGAGAATGCATGGTTCACAGCATCAAAAAAACTCATTCCTGCAAATTTTAAAGCAATAACATCCATAAGAGTGAACAGAATATATATTCCCCATAATCTTATAGCAGTATCTTTGACTTTCGGAGTTATCTTCTCCATTTTTATACCTGTGGATTCTGCCTTGAAAAGTGTCATGGAACCACTTGGATTAATAAGCGAGAAGAGTCCGACACCCAATACAATAATACCCATGCCTCCCAACCAATGCATTAAACTTCTTAGGTAGAGTATAGATCTTGGCAGAGACTCTATCTCTGTAAACACCGTAGCACCTGTAGTAGTAAAGCCACTTACAGACTCAAAAAAAGCATCTTCCGGAGATATGCCCGTATAAAGCATCAAAGGAATTGCCCCTGCAACACCTAAAAGTATCCAGGTAAGATTGACAGAAAGTATACCCCCTTTGATACTTAATTTCATCGTATGATTCTTTAGCAGCAAAAAAAGAATTGCATTGATGGCAAACAGTAAAATATCAAAATATATGAAATCTCTCATATTTTCATAATATATCCATCCGACTATGATCACCGTAAAGAAAAACAGACTCAGCGCTACTCCTATCACTGAGATGAACTTAAAAACATTTTTTAAAGCGTATATATCCATTGTTGTATCTCTTCTTTATTTTCAATATCTCCAAATACAACAAATGTATCACCCTGTTCCAGCTGCTCAATTTGAGAAAGATCATATATCTTATCTTCTCTTAAAAGAAACAGGATTGAGTTGTTTATCTTGTTTTCTTTGATCGTTTTACCTATAAGTTCAGAGTTGGGATAGATCTTTCTCATAAAAAGAACTCCTCTGCCTCCGCAAAAATGTCTCTGTGTTACAATAGAACTTGAAGATATCTTCTCTAAAATGGCATAATGTGCCCCTGCCTTGCTACCTCTTACAACAACTACACCCATCTTATGCATTAAGTTGTAATATGCTTTATCATTATTTACCGCTACAACCTTCTGTACACCATATTCTTTTGCTTCTATACATTTAACTATATTTTTCTCATCATTATGCCCTGCTGCAATGATCATATCTGCTTTCTTAAGCCCTTCCTCCTCAAACAGACGCTGATCATCATAGGCTGAATTGATAATGGTTACTTTTCCCTGCAGAACTTCTGAAGCTGTTCTGCAATGACCGATATCTTTTTCAATCATCTTGATCTCCAACTTCTTATCCAACAACACTTTTGCGATCTTCTGGGCTAAAGTATTGGCACCGAAGATCACAATCTTTTTGATAGAAGAAGGCATCTTTTCATCTAATTTGGAGGATATTTCTTCAATAACTTTAATATTGCCAAAAAAATATACAAGGTCATCTTTGTGAATATATTCATCTCTGTGTGGAATAAAAAATGCTTTTTTTCTCTCTATTCCTACAATCGATACATTTTCATTGATGAATTCATCTACATTGTATAGTACTTCACTATCGTATTGCACTCTTATAGAAATAAGCTTGTGTTTTGTCTGATGAAACATTTTTACATTATTTGCTTTTGGAAAAGTAAAGAGTGCTTTGACTTTATTCGCTGTTGTAATATCCGGAAAAACAGCATAATCAATAGAGAGTTTTTGCAATACATGACTTTTTAGGAAACCATCATTTTTCAGTCTGATGATCTTTCTTTTAACTACCACTACATCCTCTACAATTAAAGTCGATAACAGATTCGCTTCATCTGAATCAGTTACAGCAATAAAAAGATCTGCACTGTCAAAATTAAGTGACTGATATATTTTTGGATTTTCTATATCTCCGTACAATGTCAGGATATCCAGCTCTTCATCCAGTTTGTTGAGTTTGTTGATATCTTTGTCTATAACGATCACATTATGTTTATAAGAGAGTGTCTGTGCAAGACTGTACCCTACTGTTCCGGCACCGGCTATCATAATATCCATTGTATCTGATCCTTTGGTATATGCAGATAAAAAAGAGTACTCTTTTATAACTTTAAAATGACTTTTTTGATCAGGATAGATTTTGTTAAATTTTCATCTTCCAATTTTATGACTTTGGCACAATCACTTTTGGCCAATTGGACATACAAAGAAACCATTATCCTGTCCCCTTTTTCAAAAGAAGGCATTTGATAAATCAATATTTTTGTCTCTTTTGCATTAAGATTATGTACACTTCCCTCTGTTGCTGTAGCCGGAATAATAATATCTGTTTTATCCCGTTTGAAACTATAGGCAAAATATCCTTGTTTATCTTCATCCGGATCTGTTTTATAATTTTGCCAAATCACCTTGCTTTTTCTTTCTACTTCAATTTTTAAAAATTTTGCACGTGCCGGTTGTATAATAAGCGGGTGCTCCATCTTATTGGTCAGCCCTACTGTAAGTTTCTTCTTCTCCACAGAAATATTGATATCTACTCCCGTTTTTCTAAATTCTTTGTCATGAATACCCAGGAACTTATGACTGGCATGTTGTCCTCTGGCACGCTTATCCATCTTCTCTGCACCACCCTCAATCTCTGGCATATGGCACTTGATACATCCTATGCTGTCCTGTTTTTTATCCATCGCCCTAAAGATGGTTACATTATTATCATTGAGTTTGTGAGAGTGGCATCCCATACAGACTTTTTTAGCATAAACAGGATTGGAAGCAGAAGAGTGTTTGTCACTGTCATCAGGATTATGGAGTCTGCCGTAAAGCGTAGGTTTGTAATTTTCAGCTTGTCTTGCCTTCGTATTGATATTGAATTTATGTGCACTTTTCACATATGCAATGGTATGGCAAAAGTAGCAGGAGATAGCATCTGTATGGGTCTTATTGTTTTTATCAGGTCTTGCCTCACCGGAAATGAGATCTTTGAGATTATCTGCCATAGGCATATGACAGGTAGCACATGCATATTTTTTTTTAGACACTGTATCAGCTATTTTACGATGCAATTCATCATTAAAATAACCCTTGGCATGCTGTGAACCTTGAAACTCTTCATAGATCTTTTCATGACACTCTTTACAAGAGTGGTTATCAAGATATTTTGCCTGTGAAAAAGAAAAAAGAGAGAACAATACAAAGCAGAGTTTAAAAAAAACGATTCGTTTCATCAAATAAAACCTTGGTAATTTATTGAAATGATCTAATGATCATTTCAATAAATTACTCTCTCCCGAGGGGGAGAGTAAAAGTATCCATTAAGCACCAGGGATATGCTGTCTGTGCTCAACTGAGTATGTAAATGTCGGTGTTGTCAAGTTTTCAATATACTTGATGAACTTACCTGTTTTAGAATCATAGATACCGATTCTACCTGTAGTCCACTCAGAGATCATTGTCCACTTACCATGGTTAGCAGGCTCTGCGTGAAGCAATCTTGGCTGCACAGGATTTTTCACTGCTGCACCTAACTTAGAAGGCATTGGAAGAATTGTTTCTTTACCGAATGCTTTTTCATTCACAGCCACTTTCTCATGTTGTGTTGCATCCCACTCTTGAAGTACTTTTTTCGTCTTCGCATCGATCAATTGACCTTTTGTTTTACCGACTTTAATAATTCTATCAGTCTCCAATGTATCTTTATTGATCAAATGAACTTCATTATAGTATGCTGGTTTACCAAGTACACAGTCAGACCAGATATATGGTGTATGGTGTGAAGTACCAACAAAGAGACCTCCGCCAGCTGTATCTACAGTTTTTACTACTTTCCAGTTAGAGTCCCAAATGACCACTTTACCAACATTCATACTTTGTGTAGCATGAAGTTGTTTTTTCTGACCCTTAGAGTACCAAGATGAACCTTGACCCGGGTGTGGCTTTGTTTTCTTACCAGTATATACTTTAGCTGCAAGATTTTTCTCTTTAAAGTCAACAATACCAACAACATCAGATCCTTGGGATGCGATCATAAAGTATCTACCGAAGTCTTCACCTTCATCTTCGTTCAAGAAAGCATCATGGAGGATCTTACCAATATTTGGAATATCTCCAACGATCGGAAAGTTTGGTTTAGAGTAATCAATAATATAAGTATGTCCACCATCTTTCAGTGCCATCGCAAAGTACGGTCCATAAGGTGTATCTGCTAAAGATGCTACTCTTGATGGTCCGATTTGTCCATCTGGGTCAATTACTCTACTTGTATCATATGCTTTAAGCGGCTCAAGTGTCATAGCATCACACAGTACCGCACCACCCGGATTATAGTTACCTGCGATCACATATTTACCATCCGGAGAAACTGCAAGACCACGAGATTCTTGTCCAACCTGTACAGATGCCAACGCCGGTTGTCCCGGAGCACCGATATCAAACATTGTCAATTTACCTGAACGAGAGATAGAGTAAGCATATCTAGGATTTTTCTTGTTTGTTACTGTTACGTGTACTGCAAATCCGGCTTTATGACGTGAAAGTACCTTACCGTTCGTTGAGTCAATAAAGTCAACCAAAGATGCATCTCTCTCTGTTGCAAAGGTAATATCCAATACAGATTTTACTTCTGTTGGTTTTGGATATTTTTTAGCCAAAGCTTCTCTGTCTGCAAGTTTTGTCCAAGTCTTTTTAACCTCATCAAGGTCAAGTGTCAATTCAACTGTATTTTTCCAATCCATCAACCAGTCAACCATACCCGTAGCATCATCTTTAGAGAAAGTGGAGTTCCATGCCGGCATTGCCGTATTTTCAACACCATTAAGAATTCTTTCTGCTAAAAATTCTCTACTTTTTTTCTTCAGCGCTTTAGGTCTAAGATCCGATCCAACACCACCCTGGTGGATAGGTCCATGACATCCCTGACACTCTTTTTCATACTTTTTGGCAAAGTCCATAGTTGACGTACCAGCCAAAGCCATTGTTGCTACAAAACTAGTAGCTGCTGCCAAACCTAAAATTCTGTTCAATTTCATTTTTTCTCCTTTTTATAATATCGGTCCCCTTGAAAAGAGGCAAAGCCCCCTTTTCAATTCCTCTTACTGAATCTTTTCTTTTGGGAAGAAGAAAATTTTACCTTTCTTCTAAGCTTCATTCGATAAAATCACAAATCTTTTTAAAAAGACAACTCACACACTTTTTGAGGACTCTACCCAGTCCTCATACCCTCTTCGCCAATTTGTAAAAATTGCACCCAAGTGTAACATCTATTTACTTAAGCAAAATATATAATTATCATCAAATCTCATGATAACAGTTTTATTTGTTAAGTTTTTCTTTTTCCTGTTTATATATCCAGAACATAGGTAAGATAATCACCGTATGTAAAAAAATAGTCAGGGTCAATGGTCCTTGATTTAACATACCAAAAAAACTTGGTACGACATCTGTGAATGGTTCAATCATAATTTTCTCCTTTAAAAATTAAGATATGGGAAACCCCATATCCTCTATGCTTCAGCTGCCTGAGCTTTCTTAGCTTGGGCTCCGATAGTAAGGAGATCCCAAACCAAATAGACAAACCCTACGAATGTGACTACACCCATAACGGCTCTCCACTCCATTCCTTGAATATACCAAGGTAACTCTTGTGCAGTAAAGAATGCACTCCATCCAGCACCAAGTTCTGCTCTCTCAACAAGTACTTGCTCATATCCGGAGACAGTCAAGGCAATACCCATCCCTAGAACACCAAATGTAATAAGGAAAATCCCCATTTTAGATTTGAATGTTGCTTTCATCCGTTTAATACCATACGCACCCTGAAGACCCATATACATCATTCCTATGAGGATCGTTGCATAGGCACCAAAGAATGCCAAGTGACCATGTGCCGCAGTAAACTGTGTACCGTGTGTATAGATATTTACTTGAGGTAAAGTATGGAAGAATCCCCATATACCTGCACCCAGGAAGTTACCAAATGCATTTGTTACGATCCATGCCATAGCAGGACCATTCTTCATAACAGAACCTGGTTTACCCTCTGCTTTGGCAATACCTTGCTCTTTACCCCAGTCATAAAGGACATGAACGAACATTGCAACCAATGGCACTGGCTCTAGTGCTGAGAATAGTGCACCGATTTCCCACCAATACTCAGGTGTACCGATCCAGAAGTAGTGGTGACCCATACCAAGGATCCCTGAACCAAAGAGCATAAGAACTTCGATCCATAACCACATCTCAACGATCTCTCTTTTTGCATCGATAATTTTGATCAATGCATACGCTGCAAGTGTTCCTACAAATACTTCCCATGTTGCTTCAACCCAAAGGTGTATGACCCACCACCACCAGAATTGATCCATAGAGATATTGTCTGTAAAGAACATACCTGCTATATAAAGACCAGCAAGTGCTAACAAGTTAGCAACCATAACCGTCATAATTCCTGTTTGCTTACCTTTCATAAAAGAAGCAAAAACGTTCCAATAAAAGATAAGTACAACAACAACAATACCGATATCAGCCCATCTTGGTGCTTCAATATATTCACGGCCTTCATTAATAAACCAGATAGTTGCTTCTGTCCCTGAACCTACTTGGACAAAGATATAGACAAGTACAACTACAGTAACTGCTGCTGTAAGTACCCAGAAAGCAAGTTTACCAAGCCCGACACCCACTGTTTCTATACCTGTTTCATCAGGTAACATATAGTAAACAGAACCGATCATTGCATAAAGCATCCAAACTACAAGTGCATTAATGTGGACCATTCTGGCTACTGAAAAATCAAATAGTTCAAATAAGAACCCCGGAACCAAAAATTGTATCGCTGCAATAAGTCCCATAAGAAGTTGTGCACCAAAGAGTATGATCGCTACTCTGAAATACATCATTCCTAATTCTTTGGATTTACTACCGGCAAATTCATTTGTTTTAATACTAGTGAGCATTAGTGCCTCCTGCTTTGAATTGTTCAACTGTTTTTGAGAAGTTTCTAGGGAAACCATTCGTGTCGATACTACTCATATGTTTAAGGAAAGCTACCAACCCTTTTGCTTCATCCGCAGTAATACCAAGATCCGGCATCATACGAGCATGTGTAGGATACTGTGAAGGATGCTGCAAGAACTCAGCCATTGCTTCTTCAACGGTATTTTTCCCTGTCATACCCTGTAGTGGTCCACCATTTTGCCATGCCGGATCCAACCAAGCTTTTGTAAGATCCGGTGCATAATATGCGCCATTCCCTAAAAGCGTATGACAGTTCATACAGTTTTTTGCTTGAGAAGTCAATTTACCAAGGTGTAGCAAGTCTGCTGCCTCTTGTTCACTCCACTCTTTTCCAAAGAATGGTTGTTTTTCCCCAATCACTGGTACCTCATGCCCTCTTTTTTGACTCATTTGATAATCAATCTTATAATTGATTACTGTTGCAGCCGGTACCCTTTTGGTTACCCCGTTCTTAAGATCTGCATCTGTACCCATTGAGATCTGTCCAAGCGTATCAAACGTAAGCCAGATAAGCAAAATAGCTGCAAACCCTGTTACCCATGCTGCTGAACGTCGCCAAAATGGTATACTGGTCCAAACCGAAATATTTTCATTAGCCATGTGTCCTCCTTTTTTGTGATAGAACGCTTTTGAGCAAAGCCCAACAAGCTACGCTGACACTGGGTCAACTTCAGCAGTTGGCTCATGCGACTGGTCGCATTTTGACTTTACACTAAAGTGTTCAATTTATTATTTTTCCTGTATGGTTTCATCTGTTTTTTCATAACGATCATCCGCTGCACTTATTAAATGAAAATAGAGGTGAGGAATAAAAAGATATGCCACCATCGTGACCATCAATACTTTCATTGTAAAGTGGTTACTTTGGATGAGAACAGCGAAATCATACAAGAAGTAAGTTTGTAATGCCCAAAACAGATATCCAACAGGCATCCATTTTTTGGAAAAGTACCCCATTTTAGAAAGGGTAATGATTGCTGCATACCCTACGCCAAAAACGAGTACGAGTGTTGACTCTATAAAGATAGGTAAGAATTGATCTAACGCAATCTCAGGACGAATTATCAACGGTTCCATTATGTCTCCTATTGGATATCTATTTACTAAAGAGATCAAAACCCTAGAGCATGCAAGTATTATGACAGCTTCAAAAAGAGATGGGATTGACATATATCAAGAAAATAGATAAAAATCATAAATTTTGATAATTTGATTAAGTAAAAATTATAGTGTTATTTTAGAAGAAAAAGTTATACATGTATTGAAAAATTCTATTTAACAATACATCTTGCAGAAAAGAAAGGTCTTGAATAATTAGGAGAGACAAAGTTGTCTCCTTCCAAAGACCAGTCCTTGGATTTTTGGATAATTACGATCTGTGCTACTTTTCGTTGCATTCGACTCTCACAAATGATAGGCAGGTCTTTTTCAAATGCATTTTTAACCTCTGTCATTCTACTGACTGTTATGCTATAATGAGCACCAACCATAATAGCGATTACCAACGATACCCACATAAGCCCCTTTTTTACAGCTCCTTTTGCCATAAATGGTCTGGTAGTGACAAACAGTGTAATAAGTAATACAATGGCTCCAAGTATAAGATATGCACCCTCTAAAAAGAAAAAGTTTTTCATTAGTATTCTGCCTATAATTTATATTTTAATAATGGTAGCACATTTTAGCATTGAGACTATTGATATCCATCAAGCGATTTTTAGCCAAAAGGCTCTATACTTTCTAAAAATATCAATGAAGGCCCGTTATGAACTCAATGAAAAAATATCTTCCTCTTGCACTACTCATAGGATTTATACTCTTTGGTCTTGATGCATTTCTTCAAAGCAAGCCAAGTTCAAAGAATAAACGTGTATATCAAACCGTACAACAATACAGTCCTTTCTACTTGGATAAACGTTTTGGAGGACTACAGATCAAGAGCAAGGAAGACCCTGAATTTAAAGAAAAACCTACCAATATGACACTCTTTAAAGAGTTTGAACGACTTGAAAAAGTGTGGGGGAAAAAACATCTTAAGATAAAAGACAACACTCTCATTATCTTAGACAATAATAGTTCCCAACTCTCATCACTCCCCCTTCAGACCAAAGAAGAGATAAATTTTGTTCATCGCTATTATGGGATATAAAGATGACTGATATTGTTATTACGCTTGTTTTTTCTGTCGTGATGCTGGTTTTTATGGCTTTCCCTGCCATGAAGATCATAGATTGGATAGAGCATAAAATGGTGATTGCAGAAAAATGGCATAATCCCCTACTTATCATTACTACTATACTTCTCTCTCTTACCATAGGACTCTTCCTTAAATTTGCATAACCGACTATTAACAACAATTTAGCTAGAATAATCCATTAATTTTGACTGCCTATGGGCATGTCTTGGAGCGAATAAGAATGAACAAAGCAAAATATATCTGGATGGACGGTGAACTAACACCTTGGGATGATGCAAAAGTACATGTCCTCACACATACATTACACTATGGTAACGGTGCTATAGAAGGGACCAAAGCCTATAAAACTGTAGATGGAAGATGTGCGATTTTCAAGTTAAATGAACACACACAAAGACTTTTAAACTCATCTAAAATGACATTGATGGATGTACCTTTTACACTTGAAGAGCTCAACGCGGCACAAATAAAACTCCTACAGGAGAATGAACTCTTTGATGGTGCCTACATCAGACCACTGGTTTATCTAGGGTATGGTGTTATGGGGCTCTATCATAAAGATGCTCCCGTTCAGGTTTCTATCTCTGCATGGGAATGGGGAGCGTATCTTGGTGAAGAGGGCCTTCGCAAAGGTGTAAGAGTAAAGATCTCATCCATGACAAGAACACCCAATACATCAGGTATGGGTAAGGCCAAGGCTGTAGCAAACTACCTGAACTCACAGATGGCAAAATTTGAAGCAGTTGAAGCAGGATATGATGAAGCCCTTCTAAGAGATGACCAGGGCTACATTGCTGAAGCTTCAGGTGCATGCTTCTTCATGGTAAGGGATGGAAAGCTTATCTCTCCTCCAAGTGACAACACACTTGAGTCTATCACACAACAAACGGTGATAGACTTAGCCAATGATATGGGTATCGAAGTAGTAAGAAGACGTATTACCCGTGAAGAAATATACATCGCAGATGAAGCGTTCTTTACAGGAACAGCTGCCGAAGTAACCCCTATCCGTGAAGTAGATGCACGTATCATTGGTGCCGGTTCACGTGGACCTATCACTGAAAAATTACAAACAGCCTATTTTGATGTAGTCGCAGGTAAGAATCCTGACTATATCCAACATTTAACCTATATAAACTAAAGGAAAATCATGCCAGCAGACATGAACGATTATTTTAAAAAAAAGAAACCGAGTAGCAACTCAAATAACAGTAACGGCCGTAGTGGTGGAAACAATTTCGAAAACCCACTGGGAAACATGGGTAAAGGTGCACCATGGATATTTGTCGCTTTAGCGATCGGGTTTGCATTTTTTGTACTTAAACCATTTGCCATCATCAATTCCGGTGAAGTAGGGATTAAAGTCACTACAGGTAAATTCCAACCTGAGCCTTTAAGCGCAGGGTTGCATTTTTACATCCCTGTGTTTCAAAAAGTGATTCCAGTCAATACTCGTATCAGGCTTATTACCTATAGTAACGATGTGACAAGTGAACTTGGCGACAGATATAGAGGATTTGAAGGTGGGCTGAGAAGAAACAGAGCCATCTCTGTGCTGGATAAAAGAGGTTTGACAGTCAATATTGACCTTGCTGTTCAGTATAGACTTAAAGCGGAAAGTGCACCAGCAACTATAGAAAAATGGGGTGCAAGCTGGGAAGAGAAGATCATCAACTCCAAAGTAAGAGAAGTCGTAAGAGATGTCGTAGGTCAATACACAGCGGAACAACTCCCGGAAATGAGAAATGAGATCGCATCGGCTATCCAGACAAAAGTAAGAGAAAAAGTAGATGCTCTACCTAACCAGCCTGTAGCACTTTCATCTGTAGAGCTCAGAAATATCGTTCTACCTCCGAAAATCAAAGAGAAGATAGAAGAGGTTCAGGCAGCCAAGCAGGATGTAACCATTGCAGAGCAGGAAAAAGAGAAAGCAAAACAGCAAGCACAAAAAGCAGCTGAAGTAGCGCGTGGTGTAGCAGAGAAAAACCGTATTGAAGCACAGGGTGAAGCAGATAAGATCCGTATCGAAGCTGAAGAGCAGGCAAAAGCGAATAGACTCATCTCAGATTCACTTACTCCTGAACTTCTCCAGCTTGAGCAGATAAAAACACAGGGTAAGTTCAATGAAGCACTCAAAGTCAACAGAGATGCACAGATATTCCTTACACCTGGCGGTGCAGTACCTAACATCTGGGTAGATGCAAAAGGCAAAGAGCAGAAAGCCATTTCTGCACAACAATAAAGTCAGTGAAGAGTGAAGAGTGAAGAGTGAAGAGTTGATGTATGCATTTTCTTTGAAAATGCTTTGATCTTCTCAACGCTCAACGCTCAACGCTCAACGCTGATAATTTCGGAGAAATTATTATGATGACCATCGATTGGAACAAAAACCCCCTCATCCCTGCCATTGCACAAGACAATGAAACAAACCAGGTACTTATGCTTGCCTATATGAATGAAGAAGCCTATAAGCTTACTCTTTCAACTGGTTATGCACATTATTTCAGCAGAAGTAAACAGCGCATCTGGAAAAAAGGTGAAAGTTCAGGACATACCCAGGAAGTCAAAGATGTATTACTTGACTGTGATGCCGATACCGTTATACTTAAAATAAAGCAAAATGGTGTAGCCTGTCATACAGGGCGTAAAAGCTGTTTCTTTACTTCTGTAATACAAGATAAAATCATCTTGGATAAAGAGGTAGATATAGATGCTATCTATGGTGTAGTGGACACACTCTACCATACCATTTTAGAGCGTAAAAATGCTCCAGAAGAAGCTAAATCATGGACAAAAAAGTTACTTGATGATAAAGAGCTCATGCTGGGCAAGATCCGTGAAGAAGCAGATGAAGTTTGTGTAGCGATTAGCGAAGAGAGTGATGAACAGGTCATCTACGAAAGTGCTGATTTACTCTATCATACACTCGTAGGATTAGGCTACAGAGAGATCTCACCTGACAGAGTTAAACAAGAGTTGGCTCGAAGATTTGGAATGAGTGGGATTACAGAAAAAGCAAATCGTAAAAAATAATTTTTCTTTTTATTAAATATCTTTGGTGTTGTCAGGAGACAACACCCTACATTATATTTCTGAACATCCAGGGCTCTCTGCATTACCCCCGGCAAAATAGTTCCCATCAAAACTTACTAATGAATAGGTTCTCTCTTTACCAAGAGACTCTTTAAGTCCTTCTATAGAAAGGAAACCGAGTGAATCCGCACCCATATTTTTTGCTATCTCCTGGGGAGAGAACTTGGTAGAAATAAGCTCTGCTTTCGTTGGTGTATCAATCCCGTAACGACAAGGGTACTTGATCTCCGGAGCTGCAATACGCATATGTACCTCTTTAGCACCTGCCTCTTTAAGCATACGTACTATCTGTTTAGAAGTTGTACCGCGTACAAGTGAATCATCTATGATCGCCACTCTTTTACCAGCTATAAGATGTTTTACAGGTGAGAGCTTCAACTTCACTTTAAGGTCTCTTATCTCCTGAGTCGGTTCAATGAACGTTCGTCCTACATAGTGGTTTCTGACGATCCCCATCTCAAACGGTACACCAAGACCATCAGCATATCCACGTGCTGCTGCTACACCGGAATCCGGTACAGGCAATACCAGATCAATATCAGCAGGAGTCTCTTGTGCCAATTTTTTACCCATCTCCAAACGCATTTCATAAACATTCTTACCGTCTATAATAGAGTCAGGTCTGGCAAAATAAATATATTCAAAGGCACACGGATGATAGTCCGGTTCAAAGATCTGCTCACTCAGAGGCTCTTTACCCTCTTCAAATGTAATCATCTCACCCGGCTCTACATCACGTACGAACTCTGCTCCTACCAAGTCAAATGCACAAGTCTCACTCGCTACGATCCAACCACCGTCTTTAAGTTTTCCGAGGCTTAGAGGACGAATACCGAAACGGTCACGGATCACGAACATTTTAGAACGACTTTGGATCGCCAGGCAGTATGCTCCCTCTATTTTAGTCAGCATATCTTTGATACGATCTACTAAAGAATTCTTTTGAGATTTTGCTATAAGATGTATGATATTCTCTGTATCCATATCTGTTTGGAAGATCGCACCTCTGTCAATGAGTTCATTTCTGACTTCATGTTTATTGATAAGATTCCCATTATGTACAACTGATATCTCACCCAACTTGTATTTAGCAAAAACAGGTTGAGAATCACCGGCTGATTCACTTCCTGCAGTAGAGTAACGGTTATGTCCGACAGCACATCCACCTTCTAAACTATCAAGTGTGCTTTGAGAAAAGACATCTGCAACCATGCCTTTCTTCTTATAAATTGAGATTTTCTCACCATTTGCGACAGATATCCCTGTTGCCTCTTGACCACGGTGTTGCAGTGAAAAGAGAGAATAATACGCTACGGTAGAAGCTTTTTTAGCACCAAATACACCTACTATTGCACACATATTATATTCCTAAACAATCGTTGATAGAGTAGAGCCCACTCTCTTGATCTACAAGCCATTTCGCTGCACGAATAGCACCTTTTGAGAATGTTTCTCTACTGGTTGCCGTATGATTCAGCTCCAAGAACTCTCCATCATTGTAAAAACCAACTGTATGGCGACCTACAATGTCACCGCCACGAAGTGCCATGACTGCGATCTCATCTTTACTTCTTGCACCTATCTGTCCGTCTCTTCCTGAAACACGTACAGCATCCAAGTCCAAACCACGCCCTTTAGCTGCAAATTCGCCCAAGGTCAGTGCTGTTCCGCTTGGTGCATCTACTTTATGTCTATGATGCTGCTCTACGATCTCGATGTCAAAATCTTTTAACGTAGCAGAAACCTGTTCAACAAGCTGTTTGAGTAATGCAATACCTGCTGACATATTGGATGCATACAGTACAGGCATCTCTTTAGCCGCTTCTGTTAAAAGGTTTTGCTGGTGTGCTGTAAATCCTGTAGTTGCAATAACCAATGGCGTAGGATTTTTCAGAGCCTCTTCACAAAGTTCCTGTGTTGCCACAGGTGCGGAAAAATCAATGATCACATCACAAGCTTCAAGCAATGCTGTCATACTATTCGTCACAAGTACATCATTAGGTACATCTATTTTTAATTCATCAAATACATGCAGTCCGCTAAGTTCCAATGCCTCATCTTCAAGTATGTTTTTTATGAGATGTTCACCCATTCTTCCTGTACTGCCTACAATACCGACTTTTACCATTTTTGTTTCCTTTTACGCTTGTTCTTGAATATATGAAATTACCTGCAGTGCTGCAACTGCTCCGTCACCTGCTGCAGAGACAACCTGTTTTGGTGCTTCAATCCGCATATCACCTGCTGCAAACAGTCCTTCAACCGATGTTTTCATGCTAAGATCTACAATTACCTGCCCCCAATCATTCACTTTACAGATAAACTGTCCATTTTCATCTTTCAGTACTTCATTTTGAACGTTATGTCCTACAAAGACAAAAAGTCCTGTATTATCCATCTGTGTGATCTCATCAGTTTTAATATTACGTATTTTTACACCTGCCAGACCCATCGCATCACCATAAGCTTCCTCTATGACAGAATCTGTAATGAGATGTATATTCTCTCTTTTTTGTATTCTCTCAAGTGTCGGAGGAGCCGCTCTAAACTCATCTCTTCTATGTACAACATAGACATCTGAACAGATATTGGAAAGATAAAATGCCTCTTCCAATGCTGTATCTCCACCACCTAATACTGTAACCGGCTTGTCTTTATAAAAAAATCCGTCACAAGTTGCACACGTACTTACACCTTTCCCAAAAAACTCATCTTCACCTTTAAAGCCTGCTCTCTTTGGTGTACTACCTGTACAAACCACTACTGTCATAGCTTCTACACTCTCTCCTCCTTCAAGTGTCATAGTAAAATGTTCACCTGTTTTAACCACACGTTCTACTTTTTTCATCTCATGTTTGAGTCCAAAATGAAAACACTGTTTCTGCCAGGTATCCATAAAATCCATACCTGTTTTATCATGTTCAAAAAATCCCGGATAGTTCTCTATCTCAGAACTTTGAGTGATCTGTCCACCAGGCATCCCCATTTCAAACATAGTCACATTTTGAAGCCCGCCACGTGTAGCATAAAGTCCTGCTGTTAAGCCTGCCGGTCCACCACCGATAATCGCACAATCTAACATTTTGAATCCTTAAAATTTTTAAACAAATAATTACTGGAATTATACACTTTAAATACTTGGTTAATAATTTTTAGAAGAAGTTTTGGAAGGAAGAGTAGCGGGAAGAAAATCTTCCCAACTATAGTACAACTTACAGTTGTGCGTTGATTTTTTCTGCAAATGCATCTTTAGAAGCTGCACCTACCATTTGATCTACCACTTCACCATCTTTGAAGAAAAGGATCGCAGGGATTGATCTGATACCGTATTTTACAGCAAGTTCTTGCTGCTCATCTGTATTCACTTTAGCGATAGTCGCTTTTCCGTCAAAATCTTCTGCAAGTTCTTCAATCACCGGAGCGATCATTCTACAAGGTCCGCACCACGGAGCCCAGAAATCTACCATAGTTACGCCTTCTGCTACTGTCGCATCAAAATTATCTGCTGTTAATTCTACATATTTTGCCATATTTATTCCTTTAAGATGTTATCTTGAAATTATATACTAATTTCATTAATGAACCGTTGTTATAACTTATCTTTTTGATTTTGTCAATATAATTTCATTCCAATGTGTATAATTAAGACAAAAAAACTCCTATTATTCAAGAATAATCTCCGGATATTCTGTAGAGCGCGTTCCTTCAATAGCTGTATTGCTGCGCCCTTTAACCGTATAAACAAAAGAGATCTTTGATTCATCTGTAGTATTCCTGTTGGCTCTATGCAACAGTTTGCAATGAAAAAGTACCACATCCCCTTTGTGTAGCGGATGACTTACTTTTGTAGAGATCAGTGCCTGATTTTCTATTACAGCCTCTGAAAAGTACTCTTTCTCATCGAACTGTGAAGCCTTGAACGACATCCTGTGACTTCCCGGTATGAATTCCAGTACACCATTTTCAGTACTCTCCGCATCAAGTGCAAGCCATACACTTACAAGGTTGTCATTTTCAAAATTCCAGTAACGAAAATCCTGATGCCAGGAGGTCTCAGTAGAAGTCTGAGGCATTTTTGTCATGATTGAGTTATGATGTGCTATTGTGATCACAGGATCTTCTCCCAGGATCTGCTTTAGCACAGGTCGTATCTTCTTGCTCTCCATCCACTGCTTAAAAACGATATCACGATGATATACTTGCCGAAGCCGTCTCACTGTGATCCGCTCTTCAAACTGCTCGGCATGTCCATCAGAAATATATTCTCTCTCTTCTTTGGACTTCCTGACATACTCCAGTTCTGTTTCAATAGGAGGTACTTTATGCTTTAAATGGGCCTTTGCTATATCTTTTATGGTATCACAGAGTTCATTATCTGCAAAACCGGATAAAAGCAAAAACCCATCTTTATTAAATTGCTGCACTTGTACATCAGTAAGTGTCATAAGTAACCCTTTGAAAAATGATCAGTGGACATTATAGCGTAACATTTTCTATAAACTCCACCTCATTCATACGGATGATCAGGGCATCAATACTGAACTCTACATCCAAATTTTTGCTTTTCATATAATAATGTGCTGAGTTAATCACTTTTCGAAGTTTTGCAGGCGTTATATTGTAAACAGGGTCAAAATCAGCTTTTCCGCTTTTTACTTCTATAAAATGAAGCACATCACTCTTTTGGGCAATAATATCTATCTCACCCAGTTTTCTGGCAAAATAGTTACGTTCCAAGATTACAAAGCTCTCTTGTTCTAAAAACTGTGTGGCAAGTGTTTCACTTTCATCTCCGAAAAGTTTGGGAAGTTCACGCATCTTCTTCTCCTTTAATGTTGCAAATTGCAACTTCAAGTTTCATAAGGATAGTATGACTTAAGAAAAAGAAGATAAATGAAAATATGTCAGATTGTCATGTTTTTTAGTCAAACCTTTCTTTCTGTTTCAAAACAATAAACCTTATAAAATTATATATTTTATAAGGTTTTTTGAACGCTCATTTTTTTCATCGTATCAGATAGGTTTCTTTGGAGAAACTTTTTTGAGTTATGCTTAAAGTTATTTGAAATATAAAAATGATACTTCTTCTCTTCACATACAACCTAACTAAACCAAATATTAGTCTCAGCCATATGGCTTGCTATAGTTTACCTATTCTGCTATACTACACACATTGAAAGATGATTTAGAGTTTCATCTTTGGCTTGACTTTTATTGCTAACCTTTAGTTTACAGTATCATCCTCCCGAAAGAACACTCCACATTATATTTTGAGCATTTCAGTAATGAAATGTATAAACAACTAAAGGAATTGCAATGGCAACTCAAGTAAATGGAACCGTAAAATGGTTCAACAGTGAAAAAGGTTTCGGTTTTATCGAACAAGAAAATGGTGGTGATGATGTATTTGTACACTATCGTCAAATTAATAGTAATGGTTATGACCGTGTTTCTCTGAATGAGGGTCAAAAAGTTACTTTTGAGATCGGTAAAAGCGAAAAAGGCTTACAAGCTGAAAACGTTACTGGTCTCTAAGACCATCCATGGGCAGAGAAATCTGTCCATATTTTAAACAATTTTATAAAGAGACTAATAGGTCTTTTTATGAATTGCTTACAAGGAAACGTATGAAAAGTAGAGAAACTGTTTTAGAAGCGTTAAAAGAAGGTAAAAATCTTATTAGTAGTATCACAGGGTTGCAATATACTCTGATTAATGGCATATTACATACTCGTCATAGTGAAAAAAAGGACTGGAACGAAAGTGGTCTTAATTTTTACAATCCACCATCTTGGCTCAACCTAAAAATAATAGAAGAAAAACCTACCAATTTATAGAGAAACAGAATCTCATAAATTCTGATGATCTACATTAAAAAAACTCCACTCTAACATTAAAAAATACTGTCTTATTGTAAAATAGAAAATTTTATGGGCTACTCTTTCACTAAAGGATTATCTGCAGATGATGGAGACTCAACTTCTGTCTCTTGTTCAGTATCATTTTTCTTATTTAGCTTTTTCTGACGTTTTGCTTCTTGTTTTTTCTGCTTCTCGAGTTCTCGACCCCGTTTTTCATAAGAATAGTTTGTTTTAGCCATTAGTCATCACTTTCGCAGTATCTCTGCTATAGTCTATTGTGAAACACGATGCACTATAAAGTTGCATTATGCACTGCTTGATTATGATGTAACAACATCCCATATACAGCTTGTATTTTTTTAACTCCATACCACGTTGCACATCCATTTATACTCATTCCTATAAGTAGAGTAAATATTAAAAATAACAAAGATTTTTTATACTATGATCCTTGTTCTTAATATTATATCGAAAGTTAATAACTATTGAACCCTCTGAACAACCAAAGAAGTTCAATCATGTTTCAATATTTTGGTATCTAAAAAATGGAATCTAAGTTTTTAAGTGATTTCCCTCTAAAATATCCTCCATTTTTGAAGATATTGAAAACCTTATAATCTAACATATTTTATAAGGTTTGTTGTTGTAGCGACGTTTAAAGACCATTAACATGTATACTCCTATAGAAAATCTTATAAAATGTTCTATATAGGAGGTTTTATAAGGAAAAGCATCATCAATATAAGGGGATTATATGTATTAGTAAAAAAGTAATTCTCTTCCACTTCCAAGGTCACAACCTGTGACCCTATAGACAAATTAACTGCACGCCACCTCATCCCCAACAGGAATCACTTCTACTTTTACAGATTTGAATCTGGCTGTCAGGATCAGCTCATCACATTCATCCCCAAAAAGAGCATTTATGCGGCTTTTTGCATGATGAAAGGTACAGAAAAGTGTTTTTGATTTTACTTTCTCAGTAAATTTTACTGTCAATGCTTCACTCTCACCATAGTCACTTTTTAAGATCACTCTGTCTCCGAGTTTCTCTTCATCTCCAAGTGGTGCGAGCAACACATCTTCATCATACTTGGTATCGAGTTTGGAACTTCTTTTTGTTTGCGCTGCATTGTTATAATGTGCAAGTGTACGGCCTGTAGTCAGGTAGTAACCCTCAAGAGAATCGTTATAGAACTTCTTATCAAGAATCTCTTGCACCATTCCTCTTGGTTCATACTGCTTATAGACATACTTCCCAAGCCCATCTTCTGTACGGAAATCCAATAGGTGAAGTACCGGTGTATCTTCATGGTAGATAGGCCACTGCATCCCTCTTTTTCGGTGACGCTCCAGTCTATAGTAGTCTGCCCCGGAAAATCTTCTTGGTGCCACCACCCTTACTTCATTCCAAACATCTTCACTGGTTTTAAAGTTAAAGTTCTCACCATCACCAAGTTTATCAGCCATTTGCGTAAGCACTTCCCAGTCATCAGGCAGGTCTGACTTTACAAGGGGTTGAGAAAGGTGCAGTCTTCTCATTGCATTCACATATACCCCTGTTTTTTCATAGGCAGACCTTACTCCTATGACAATATCTGCTTTTTTTGTCACATCTGTCATGAACAGTTCCTGTACCATCACAAATTCCAGCATATCCATAGCTTTGTCTATCTTGTTGATATTTGGATGGATATGCGTGATATCTTCTCCCATATTCAATAGTGCCCTGATACGCCCGTCCAGCATTGCATCCATCAGCTGCGGTGTCATAAGTCCGTCTGCTTTCGGCTTCTGATAGTCCGGTGCAAAATAAGGCAGACAACCCATGTCACAAGCTCCCTGAACATTGTTCTGTCCACGTAAAGGCATGAGTCCTGCACCTGTTTTACCTACATTCCCTGTCATAAGTGCCAAGTGTGTGATCGCCATTACTGCATATGAACCGTCCAGGTTTTGTGTAATACCGAGTCCCCAGAATATCATTGATTTTTTCACAGCATATTCTCTGGCGATATTAGGTATCATTTTTGCCAAATATTCATACCCTTCTATCTCTTTAAAAAAGGCAGGATTTGCATAAGGATCATTCAGGATCTTCTCTTTAAATTCAGCAAAGCCTTTTGTTCTGTTAGCAATGAAACTTTCATCATAAAGTTCTTCATCCATAATAACATATGCCATCATATTGAGTATGAGCAAGTTTGATTCAAAAGGAATAACACAGTTATGTTTAGCCAATCTGGCCAACTTCGTTTCACGTACATCAATGACAGCCAGATTATTGTGTTTTTTTGCCATATCTACAATACGATTGGCAATGATAGGATGCGCTTCCATCGTATTGGAACCGATCACGATCATGAATTCTGTCTCATAGATATCATTGTAAGGATTGGTCGCTGCCCCCTCACCCATGGTTGCTCTCATCCCTTTTAGACTCGGAGAATGACATACCCTTGCACAGTTATCTACATGAGGGGAGTCCATGGTTTCACGACAGAATTTTTGAAATGCATACGCAGACTCACAAGAAGTTCTGGCTCCACCTATAGCACAAAAACTGTCACCGCCATACTGTTTTTTGATCTCATCCAGTTTTATGGCAGCGATGGTCGTAGCCGTATCAAGGTCACACGTCATATAGTCAGAATCGAACTCTGTCAACTTCTCAGATACAACTTCATTGATATGAGGATTTTTTTCTAAAAAAGATTTTTTGATACGAGGTTCCCTGATACGATCCTTTGCATCCACAAAGTCATATCCATATTTACCCTTTATACAAAGCTTCCCTTCAGAAACCACTCCATCTTTTTGGGCAAATATTTTTATGATCTTATTGTTTTCTACCACACCTGTAATATCGCATCCCACACCACAGTAGGTACATACACTTTCTATCTCTTTACGCTCTTGTGAATCAATTTTTTTTGTCATTTTGTGCCCTTGAATGATGATTTATTGCTAAATAAGATAAAATTTATCCTAATTAGCCTTAAGATAAAGATTTATTTAAGCAATACTGGCTAATATCTGTCAAATTATATCAAAAGGATTAACAATGTTTACAATTAATATAGATAAAGAGTGTGGATGTTTCAAAAAGAGTATCTACGAGAACAATAAAGTATTTACTTCAAAAGATGAAGCACTTATCCAGGCGCAACTTATGGTTAACCATATGAATACAAAATTTTGTCAGAAACATGAGTTCAGACTGAGTGAAGATGGTGAAAATTTTAAAATTGCTGTTGATGCAAAACAGGCAGAACACTCGGGCTGTTGCGGTGGAGGACATTGCTCCTGATCGCACCCGCCGTAGGGGTAACCCTTGTGGTTGCCCTTTGGATTCTTGCTATAGGGCAACCACAAGGGATTGCCCCTACACAAATTATTTAAAATTCCCAAACACAAGCGGTGCTTTTAGATCTAAAGTCTTCACTTCAGCCATTACTGCCTGCAGATCATCTATCTTTTTACCGGATACACGTACTTCATCCCCTTGTATAGAAGGAGTGACTTTGATCTTCATCGCCTTGATCGCTTTCACGATCTGCTTCGCTTCATCTTTGTCAATGGTATCTACGATACGGTAAATCACTTTTGTGTTACCGCCGGAGATCCCTTCAGTCTTTACCTCTTCAAGCGATTTTCCGGCAATCCCTCTTTTAATGAGTTTAGAGATAAGTATATCTTTCAGTGCATCTATCTTTTGATCACTTGATGAATTGAGCGAAAGTGTTTTTGCCTGTTCATTCAGATCGATCTCTGCTTTTACACCCTTAAAATCAAAACGCGTAGCAACTTCTTTTTGTGCCATCACGATCGCATTTTTAAGCTCCATCATATCCAGCTTTGCCGTAATATCAAAATAGTGGTCTTTTGCCATCTTAACTCCTTTTTGAACCTTCTGAATAACCCCATGCATTCATAGTGGGTTCTATTTCTCAATCCTCATCATAGCGATCTCACCATGAACTACATCAAGTTTACTTAATGCAGCCATAGCATCCTGCATCTTACTCTCTTTACAAGAATGTGTTGTAAAGAGAAGTTTGGCAATATCTTCATTTTTGGTCGGTTTTTGCAGCATAGACTCGATGGAGATACCAAACTCACCTAAAGTAGAAGTAATAGCAGCCAAAACACCGCTTTGATCATCTACTTCCAATCTAAGATAGTATTGTGTCACTATCTCATCTTTACTAAGCAATTTAAGACCACTTTCCAAGCCTTTTTTATACCCAAGCATAGGTCCATGGTTCCCACGGACAATGTCTACAATATCTGCGATCACAGCAGAAGCTGTCGCATCTCCACCGGCTCCGGGACCGTAATACATCGTCTCACCTACACGGTCACCTACGACAGTCACAGCATTCATCACCCCATCTACTTTGGCGATCATAGACTCTTGAGGTATCATGGTTGCGTGTACTCTTAGCTCAACACCTTCACCTACTTTTTTGGCAATACCAAGCAGTTTTATCTCATACCCAAACTCTTTGGCAAAAGCCACATCTGTTTGTGTAATGTTCTGAATACCTTCAATGAGAATATCTTCAGGCTTTGCATCTATACCATATGCGATACTTGCCAAGATGAGTAACTTATGTGAAGCATCAAAACCACCCACATCAAAAGTAGGATCTGCTTCAGCATAACCTAACTCTTGAGCCTCTTTAAGTATTTCATCATACTGTGCACCCTCGTTTATCATCTTGGTAAGCATATAGTTACACGTACCATTCATAATACCCTTAATGGACTCTATATGGTTTGCAGAAAGTCCTGTACGTAATGCACCGATGATAGGAATACCACCCGCTGTACTCGCTTCATACATAAAAGGTATATCACCTGCAAGCTCTTGCAGTTCATAACGGTGGTAGGCAAGGAGTGCTTTGTTCGCTGTAACAACCGCTTTACCATTTTCCAATGCTTTTTTTACCAATGCATACGGCTCTTCAACCCCACCCATAAGCTCTACAACGATGTCTATTTCAGGATCATCTATCACATCAAGAGGATTATCACTTAGTGAGATAGAAACCCCTCTCTCTTTAGAGAGATTTTTTACCACACCTGACTTGACAACAATCTTTTTACCCGCTCTTGCTTCAATAATATCACCATTCTCTTCAAGAATTTTAGCAACACTCGCTCCAACTGTACCTACACCTAAAATACCTATTTTGACCATACTATTTCTTCTCCGCTTCCAGCTCTTTAAGAAACTTTTTAATGTTTTTTGCCGCCTGACGGATACGCTTTTCGTTTTCAATAAGGGCGATACGTACATACTCATCACCATATTTTCCGAATCCTATACCCGGGCTTACAGCAACACCCGCACGAAGAAGAAGCTGTTTGGAAAATTCCAAAGAGCCCATCTCTCTAGCCACTTCAGGAATTTTTCCCCAAATAAACATAGAGGCATTCGGTTTTGCCAAATGCCAACCTGCTTTACCGAATGATTCTATCATTACATCGCGTCTTTTTTGATAACGAGGAATGATCTGTTCATCAGGCACATACCCGTGCTCATCGAGAGCAACTGTTGCAGCTACCTGGATAGGAGTGAACATCCCATAGTCAAGCCAAGACTTGATGCTTTGAAGTGCACCTATGAGCTTTTTGTTCCCTACGATAAACCCTACTCTCCAACCTGCCATATTGTAAGACTTGGAAAGAGTATAAGACTCAACTGCCACATCTTTTGCACCTTCTACTTCCATGATAGAAGGTGTTTTATATCCATCAAAAGTAATATCTGCATAGGCAATATCTGAAATGATATAAAAACGTTTCTTTTTTGCCAAAGCCACCAATCTTTCATAAAACTGAGGGGTCACCGTTGCTGTAGTAGGATTATGCGGAAAATTCACTACTAAAAATTTTGCCTGGGGTACAGAGTTGTCAAGAGCTTCTTCTATATCTGCCAGGAACCTGTCTTCATCCACTTCAAAAGTCTCTTCATCGAAAACAAGCTTCATCTTCTCAACATTTGCACCTGCCAAAATAAAAGCCTGAGAATGGATAGGATATGTTGGATCCGGAACAATAGCTACATCACCTGGATTCGTAATCGCCTGTATAAGGTGGACATATCCCTCTTTACTTCCCATTGTGGCAACGATCTCGGTATCCGGGTCCAGGTCTGCATTATATTTACGTTTATACCATTTGCTCATTGCCAAACGTAATTTATAGATCCCTTTGCTTGCACTGTAACCATGTGTTTTTGGTCTCTGTACTGTTTCACATAACTTGTCTATGATTGGTTGAGGAGTGGATGCATCCGGATTTCCCATCGAAAAATCAATAATATCCTCTCCCCTTCTTCTTGCAGACATCTTAAGCTCATTGATCTCTGCAAAAAGATATTTGGGCAATCGGTTTATCTTCTCAAATTGTATTTCATCAAACATTATATTCTCTCTTTATAAACTTTCTTCAGTATTCGTTCCGGTTTTTGTAATATTTGTATCAGTATGTATCGGGGCTATGACACTTTCAATACTCAATTCTGTACTCTCATTGACTTCTTTAGGCATAAGAAGCTGACTGATCTTTTCTTCACTGAACGGCAATAATTCATTTAACTGTTTTTTGTCAAACTGTGTAAAGAAATACCAGGAAGCATATCCTAAAAGTATCAGGATAAACAGTAAGAACAATTTGGATTTACCTTTTTTCTCTTCCATAATGGGAAGCCCGAGTGTAACACTTTCCTCCTCATCACTGTTTTCTATATAGTGGAAAAGTGCCTGCTCTTTCAAGGCACTCAGGTCTGCTTTATATTCACGTTCTATGATAGAGATAAACCCTAGTGTTTTCACTTTTTTCAACGCATCAAAATCACCGGCTAAAAGTGCTTCAAGATTTTCTTCTGAAATATTGGTTTTCTTACTGATCGCTTTTACACTGTTCTCTTCAAGTATCTCATTTAACTGCATAACCCATCCTGTGTATTAAAATCGCTGCTGCCGCACTGACATTCAGAGAGTCAAATGCATGCTTCATCTCTATGGAGATCATATGATCGAGCTTTGATCTTGCTTTCCTGGAGAGTCCTTTCCCTTCGCTTCCCAGAACAAGCACTCGTTTAGGTTCAAATACCGTATCCTGTACTGCTTTGCCCTCCATGGCCGCACCATAGAAAGAAAAACCTACCTGTTGCAATTCATTGAAAACATCTAAAATATTATGTGTGACCATAAAAGGCATATCCAACAGTGCACCTGAACTTGTACGCGCAATAGCGGCAAAGTTCAATTGTTTCACTCCTGTGGCAATGATGGCATCTGCTCCAAGTGCATAGGCACTTCTTACGATCGCTCCGATATTCCCTACATCTGTCAGTCCGTCAAGCACCACAATAAAATCATTTTTCTTTATTGAGGAAAGGCTGCTTTGTTCAAAGTCGGAAACTTCAAGCAAAATACCCTGATGGTTCCCGCCCTTACTCATAGACTGAGCCCACTTCTCTTCCAGGAACTTGATCTTATCGTGGTGTTCATGAAATAGCTTTTGGGGAAGTATTCCTTTTTTAGCTACATAGACAGTAGTGATCGTATCCGGGTGTTGCTCTAAGGCATAAAGGCAAACCTGTTTTCCATAAATTATCATAGGTAAGATTTTACCTTTTTTTTGCTTTTACTGCGTTGTAACGGGAAAGGACTAATTTATGAGTTCGTTATACCACTCTTTTACACTCTTGTCGCTCAGTTTTGCAAGAAGTTTTGCTTTGGCCTTTGGAGGCAGGTCCAACTGTAGAACCTCATTGAAATGAAGACTCTTTTCTGTAGCTTTTTTTGCACGTATGATCACAACCCACTCTCCGCGTATCGTGATCTCACGGAACTTTTCATCAAGCTCTTTGGCTGTGCCTTTAAAATAGGTTTGAAACTTTTTACTTATCTCTTTGGCTAAAAAAAGTTCTCTGTCTCCATCCATGGCAGCTACCTCTTTCAGAAATTTTTCCAAACGGTGGGGAGACTCGTAGAGTACTGTATTGTAACCATTGTTCATTGCTTCGTTCAACGCAGCACTTCTATCTGATCCTTTATGCGGCAAAAAACCGAAAAAAAGAAATTTTCCCTCTTCAAAACCACTGGCCGCATATGCTGTGGTCACGGCACTTGCTCCGGGAAGCACATCATAAATGATATTGTTTTTTTGGCAATAAGCTACCAGTATCTGCCCGGGATCAGAGATCACAGGCATCCCCGCATCACTGACATAGACCACTTCTTTTGAACCCAGAACAGTACCAAATTGTTCTAAACGTTCTTTTCCATTATGTTCATTGAAAGAGTAAAACTCTGCATCAGGATACGTCATACCGAACCGCTCTTCCAAAAGTCGTAAAAGCCGTTTGGTCTGACGTGTATCTTCACATAAAAACAGTTCAGCTTTTTCAAAAAGCTTCATAGCTCTGATAGTAATGTCTTTGGGATTTCCAATAGGAGTGGGGATAAAGGTTAACATAATTAGGTACTTTGTCAGGTGAAGAGAATAAGTGACTAGTCGCTTGAGCCTGCTGCTGAAGCAAACTTAGTGTTAGCAATCTCTTGATAAAAAAATTGCCTAAATGGCAAGTTTTTTATAAGAGAAATGAACCTATGAGAGTTTATATTTATTTTTAAACTTCTCAACTCTACCTGCAGCATCAAGAATTTTCTCAGAACCTGTAAAGAATGGGTGACACTCATTACAAATATCGATACTCATTTCTGATTTATTTGTTCTAACTTCAAACTTGTTTCCACAAGCACATGTAACTTTACATTCCATATATTCCGGGTGAATATCTTTTCTCATTTTGAGACCTTTTAGTTTATTTTTAAAACGCAACCAGTTGCGTGAGCCGACTGTTGAAGTCTGCTTTTAATGACAGGCAACTAACCTGTTCCAGTCAATGACTCTTCCATATTTGCAAGCAAACAGGGTCGTTGCAACGCTCTGGGCGAGACAACTTTAGGGCGAAATTATAGCAAAAAAAGTTTAAAATATTATAAAAGAAATTCACAGAAGCAGTTTAGAAGCCACCGCACACACAGCACTTTCACTTTTAAGCACCAAAGGGGTATCAAACCCTATAATATTTTCAGCAGGGAAAAGGGCTGCTTCATCTTCATGAAAACCACCTTCACACCCTATGACTATGGTATCTATATCACTATTTGAAATAAAGTTGTTTTCAGAGAAATTCAATATTTTACTTTGTGGATTTTCTTTCAAAAAACTTTCCAGATCTTCAGCCATCTCAAGCTTCATCATCTGGCTTCTTCCTGACTGCTGGGAAGAATTCAAAAGTATCTTTTCCAAACGTTTAAAGTCGATCTTAAAAATTTTCTGTGAACGTTTGCAGTAGATAAATGTGATCTTATCTACACCCATTTCATTGAGTGACGGTAGTACTTTTTCAATATTTTTGGGGTCTATCACACACCAGCCTATATGCAGTGATCTGGGAGCTTTTACTTCAAGTACCTGACTCTCTTGCAGTTTCAGCATGACAGAACGCTTGTCCATGAAGGTAACTTCATAGCGATGCAACAGTCCGTCTTCCAAATTACGCAAATAAAGGATATCATCTACCTTGTGCCTGCGTACCTTGAAGATGTAACGATGCTCATCACCGGTGAGGGTAAGTTGAGACTTTCCTGCCTCTTTATGATAGAGATATAACATATTCCAACCTATAGTGCCATAAGACCTTTGGCTTTAAGTACCATAAGTACAACCATGACAACCACAAGCAGGATTTGTACTGCTGAGATCTTGAGAAAAGCGCCTTTAAGCAATCTGTGTGTATCTTCATTTTGTATATTGGCTATTTTAATAAGTTTATATTTGCGTATTTCTATATACATCAATACCGCCCATATCACGATCATTATGATCGTACTCAATGTCAATCCAAGCTCACCCGTTACCATCGCGATAACTCCTGTAAAGGCTATCATCGTAGCAAGCGCCTGGAAGATCATCGTGTAGATAAAGCTTGCTTTTCTAAAGCCCAATGGATTTTTTGCTGTCATCACAGGGATAAGCAACCCCCCTGCTAAAAAACCTAAAAAAACTTTGACCAATATACTATGCGATACTATCATCTCTTCTAACATTATTTATTCCTTATTAATTATATTTGTTTAAAAGCGGATTATACTCTATGTTTGTTATAATCCTTATAATTCAATTATAAAGGCTTACAATGGCTGTTTCTATAACCGAAGCATTAGATATTATCTACACTAACTGTACTCCTGTCTCTACTGAAATCATTCCTATTGAAATGACTTTAGGACGTATCATGGCTGAAGATTCCATCGCTACTTTTGACTTACCCCGTTTTGACAATTCTGCCATGGATGGATATGCCGTCAAATGTATTGATGCAGATACTACAGTCACCAGCAATGAAGTCATTTATGCAGGCGATAACCCGGAAATGACACTGCAACCCAAAACAGCGATAAAGATCATGACCGGTGCACCTATCCCAGACGGATGTGAAGCGATCATCCCTATAGAGAATGTCACTGTAGAAGGAGATCAGGTCACCCTGCCCGCCACTATAGATAAGGATGCGCATATCAGAAGAGCCGGAGAAGATGTCAAAAGCGGGACTGTTTATCTTCATAAAGGAGAAAAAGTAACAGCCTACAGCATTGCTCTGCTGGCCAGTCAAGGGGTAACGCATCTCACAGTATATCGCAAGATAAAAGTAGCCGTTTTTGGTACAGGGGATGAACTGCGTCCTCATTTTGAAAAAATAGAGCCTCACCAACTCTACAACTCAAATACACCCATGTTCCTTGCCCGTGCAAAAGAACTGGGATGTGATGTGCGCTATATTCCAAGCAGTGGTGATACGATAGGGTCTTTGGAAAGTTCGATCACATCAGCACTGGATGCAGACATTATTATCACCTCTGGCGGTGTAAGTATGGGAGATAGGGATTTTACTAAAGAAGCATTTGGAAACTTAGGAATGAAACTCTATTTTGATAAAGTAGATATCAAACCGGGGAAGCCCACTGCTTTTGGAAAAATAGGTAGTACCGCTATTATCAACCTGCCGGGGAACCCTTTGGCATCCATGGTCAACTATGAGATTTTTATCCGTGCAGTGATACATAAAATGTCTGGAATAAATGCTTTCTATCATAGTACAATGGTAACAACCATGAGAGAGGACTCCAGACTAAGAAAAGGAAAATACAGTGTACGTCTGGGAAGCTTTGACGGCAAAACATTCATACCGCTAAAACAACAGTTGCCGGGCATGGTTTCACCTATGCAAAAAGCGGATGCTATGATCATCACTACACCCGATGTAGATTTCCTTCCTGAAGGAATGAAGGTTAAAATGATTCCAATTTGTTGGGAATTAACCAGTTGTGAAAAAGAGGATCTATTTACAACTTAAACGAAAAAGTACCTCTAATTCCATTAAGTTAAGAAATTTTTTACTACTCTGTCATTCCACTTGACTTCATAGCCATAAAGGGGGCCCTCTAAACTTTTTTAGGATTTGTCAGTAATGTATGCTTGATAAGTTTATCCCAAAGTTCAGTATCGCTCCATTCACGTTTCACTTGTTCGGAAAAAACAATATCTTCCAACTTTATCGTTCCCATCAGTTCACTGTGGGCATCTTCTTTAAAACCTTGCGCATATCCTGTCTCTGTCTCATGTACGATGATACTGTGAAGCTTTACTTCCCTTTCCCCATTTTGCATATTTGTACAAGCCAGAACACGTTCTACCATAAGGTAAATGACACGCGAAAACTGTTCGGCAGAAGGAGACACAGGAAGTTCTACCCATCTATGACTGTATTTTTTCATCGCTTCTATATAATGAGCATCATCTTTTAACCAAAGTGTGATCGCATGGTCGAAAGAGTCTATCAGCTCTTTAATGTAGAGTTTCGTCAAACCAAAATCATATACCATCTGTCCATTATCCAGGTAATTAGATTCAAGCAACACTTCAACTTTATAAGAATGACCGTGTATATTTTCACTACAGCGTTGTGTAGAACAGCCTCGAACAATATGGGCATTTTCAAATTTAAAAAGTTTTCGTATTAACATCTGTGTCCTTAATAGGAGTATATCGATCTGATTCTAACCAATATAACTTAAGGAGAGCTATAAAAATGCTTATGGTATCTTTGGAGCTTCAATCTCCTCACCTAAAAAAGCATAACTTTTCCCGATACGTGCTACTGGTTTAAAGGCTATGGTCAGTCGGTCTTTGTCGATGATCACCTCATCGTTGACAAATATCTGTAGTACATTCAATACCAAAGGGATCGTTGAACCTCCCCCTAAATCTATCTCCTGATCTAACTCACAAAAATAAGCTGTAGGGACATTCTTTATCATCGGAGGATACCCTTCAACCAAAGGTGTAGTCTCAATGTCAAACATTTCAGCTTCACTCACCTCCTTATCTAAGCCCTTGGAAGAAAAATGCATCTTTTCCAGATCTTTCTCTTCTACCATACAGATAGTACATTTTTTATGTTTACGCAGGTTTGCAAGCGTATCTTTCGGTGTTCCATCTGCTTTATGTCCTACTGAAATAAGTACAGAAGCCGGGTCCGATGAAAGTCCTATAAAATAACTGAAAGGTGCTACATTCACCACTCCGTTATCTTCAGTCACCACCCAGGCAACAGGTCTTGGTATAATGGTCTGTGCCATCAGTTTATAGGTTTCATTCACTTTTTTGTCTTTATTCAGATCAAATATCATTTTTTACCTTCCATGGTTTTGGTGCTTCTATTTTACCTAAAGAGTCTATCCACTCTTTTAAAATGATCAACTCTTCTTTTGAAAACTTGTCTTTGAATGCAGGCATCATCATATTTTTAAATTCTTTCCATTTTCCCTGACTTCCGTTTTGGATCACATCAATCATCTTTTCCGTGCCATTTTTTGCTATATGCTTGAAAGACGGCCCTACTTTATCTTTTTCTATAGCATGACAATTGAGACAACCACTCCTACGTACCAACTGTTCTCCTTTCGGTAAGGCATCAAAAGCAGCTTTTGCCTGCATCTCTTTAAGGTACACCTGCTGATCATAAAAAGTATACATATACTCTGCAATAGCCTTGAGTTCATCTTGGCTGACATTTCCTTTTTGGGAAGGCATCACACCATAGGATTTAAGACTCTCTTCATCACAGTAAGATTTCTCTTTACTGGGTTCAAGTACATAATCTTGAATAAAAGGGATGAACTTAGTCACTTTGTCCTGGTCATTATTGATTTTCATAAAATCTTTCAAATGAAATACCACTGCCATCATAGGCGGAGCCTTTTCATCTTCATATGTGCTGGGAGGCATTTTCAGGTTGTGGCACATCGCACACTTCTCCTCTAAAAGCATCCCACCATTATAATGAACCTTTTTTGTATTGTCTCCACATCCTATAAGCATCCATGCTGCCAATATGCCCCATATATAACGCATTCTTTTTCCTTTTCTATTCTTACATTGACGGTATAAATAAAAACTTTACCTTTAAAAAAGCTTTTTCACTTTATCCATCAATCCCTCTTTCTTATTATCTAGAGTTTCTTTTGGCTCTTCTTGCGTGTAGTATTCCTGGGGTAATACATTTTGGGCTGTACCATCTACATTCACTACTGTAAGTTCAGGGTGGATCAATTCTCTAAGTTTTCTTTGCACAACCATCTTTGTTGTCATCAAACTCATTGAACATCCATGACATGTTCCCGTCAGCTCTATATAGACTATACCATCTTTTGTACCCAAAAGTTTAATATCACCGCCATGGGAGTTGACATACTCATTCACCGTAGGAAGATGGTGTTTTGCTGCCTCATAAATATCTTCATCTGAAAAATTCATTTTATTATCCTTTATTATAAATATGATAAGTTATGACAATATAGTACCCTTTCGCTTAAATAAGACTAAATCAGTCTTATATTAATCTAGGTATGATATAATTCTTCACTCACATTAAACAGACAGGTTCAACACTCTCATTTACGCTTCCAGACCAGTTTGACAAAGCCGTCACGCTTACTCCAGATACGAAAAAAATCATCTTTGTCTTTGCAAAATCCACAGGACATACAGTCGTCAGAGAATTTCTTAAAAAGCAGGACAAAAGCTACCTATCTTCACGTCATACTCTCTTTGTTGCCGATGTAAGTGGTATGCCTACGGTTATCAAAAATACATTTGCCCTACCTGATTTTAGAAAAAGCCCCTACTCTGCCCTGCTCATTCTCTGCCCTGCTCATTTATGATAAAGCCATTGCAAAAAACTATAAAAATGCAGAAGATGCCGACAAAATTACCATTATAACACTAGACAACAAGACAATTACAAAAGTACAAACACTTACAAGCGAAGAGAAGCTCAAAAAAGCACTCTAAGACTCTCCCTACTTTTTTGCGGGGTTAGCAACTTAATATACATTTCAATGATTTATATTAAGTTGTGCTTTCATTTTTTTGTTCCTTTTTTCTTAATAATCTCATTGACATTGCTGTCATCTACAATAACAAGCGACTCATCCTCATATTTTTTAACTGCCTCAGCAAGTTCAATTCTATCATTCCCTACATAAAATACCGTGATACTTCCTTCTCTTTGAATCATTTCATAAGGAGGTTCACTCATTTTTTGCATAAGAAGCATATCAACTCCTTTCTCAAGAAGCCATTTTACAACAGCTGATCCCTGACTGGCTTCATTTTTTTCTATTGTAATTTCACCATCCTCGCTGATAAAAGCAAACCATTTTGCTTTGCCAAACAGCGGAGCAACCGCCGAATTTTCTTTATTTTAAAATATTGTAAATCTAAAGTGTACAAACCCTAATATTTCTTCTATATCTTTTACTACTTTTTCCATTATAACACCTTCTCTTCGACCGGAAAAGAGTCTTGCCATCACATAACCGTTCATTAAACCGATTGTTACTCTGCCATCACTCTTTTCATAGACAGCAATACTCAGAGGCATTTTAACTGCCATAAATTTACTCTCATCTTTTTCTAACATTTCTCCAGAGAGTTTACCATTGCAAAATTTGATAATTTTCACCCTGCCTACATCTTTACCGTCATGAGCGACAATCTCTTTTTGTTGATCGATTACAGTTGTAACATGCCAACCTTTTTGTTTATTAATACGATCTGTCAACATGCTTACTGTTTTTTCAAAACTGTAAGGCACTGTTACCTCTTTGAAAAACATTGTAGGGGCAGATATTTTAAAAAACAGACCGATAACAAAAAAACTAAAAACCATACCTAAAATAGCACCTATAAAGATTCCTCTTTTATTGTTTATCATTATTCTTCCTCCGAAACACAAATTTTTTCTTTTTTACATGCATGTAAAGTTTTTATAGTTACATACCCAACGACGAGACTTGTTAAAATAATCAATGTAACAGATGCCACATAAGTTATATTGTTACGTAACGACATATACATAAGCAGTGTCGCAATCGTTACTGCTGCCAGCGGGAATGTATATGCCCACCATGAAATAAAAAACTCTTTTGTATCAAAAATTTTTACCATAAACAGCAACAAAAACAAAGTAAACAGTGCAACAAAATAGAGTATTATCGAAAACATATCTATACTTCCATCTGTTATACGAAAATAACTGATAAAACCAACCGAGGGTGGGGCAATAAAAATAAAAAGTGTCGGTATGAGTTTTTTTGCTAATGGATGGTGAAAAACGATACGATTTAACATAATCGTAAAAAGTATAATCCAAAAAAAGAGTCCGATAGCAAAAAAGAAAAGTGATACATATAAAGGTGCTGCATCCACTCCAACAACAGGCACTAAAATATTACCGACTATTGGAATAAACCAGGCAGGATTAGCATGTACAACTTTTAAATCATTGTTTACCCAGTAACGAATGACCGTTAATGTCAAAAAGAGTTGCAACGGTGTTCCTATATACCAAAAAAGGATAGAAACAGTAGGTGCAAAATCATAATATGCGATAGAAACCAATAAAAAGCTAATGGCTATTGCTGCCATAAATGAACTTTTAATAGGATGGTAAAACTCTTTTTTTACAGCTTCCGGGTAAATTAACCACTTGAACATATATGCTGTAAATATTCCCAAAAACAGAACAGTATCTATCAAAAGAAGTGTTCCGTAAATCCAATAGGGCATATCAAGAAGATGATATGCCTTGGCAAAAACAATTGATAGCCCCGAGAGTCCCATGATAACAGCAAACAGCTGTACAGGAAAATATTCTAATGACCTTTTTGTAACTTCCATGTTTTAACTCCTATTTATTTTTCCTACCAAACTTGATAATCACAGAAAGTTTTGCATAGTGTCAAACTATAACTATAAATAATTATTATTATCAACTTTGATAATAATACTCTCTTTATTCTTAAATAGGAATAAAATACTCTTATTTAATTTCTTTTAACTGTCTACTGATTAAGAATCCTATACCCAATAACAGGATACTTAAAAGATATATCACCGTATAATTACCTACAAACTTCAAAATTACCCCGCCTAGCACCGGAAAGAAAAGTCCCAGTGAACTAATATTTGTCTGTAGTGCTGTATAAACAGGACGTTTTTCTTCCGGGGCTATCTCAATGACCAGATTCATCCCCGCAATATTGAATCCGTCCAATGCAATACCAAAAAGCAAAAAGATGACAGCATACATATAGAGACTGTTTGCGAATAATGCAATGATAAAAGCAGCAATCATAAAAAGAAAACTGAGTGAAAGCATTTTTTCATAGTCATTTATTTTCCTCCAAAGAAAAGTACTTCCCAAAATACTGCCTACCATCTGTAGAGTAATAAATCCACCTAACATCCAACCTGTCAGCGTAAAAGTACTATTGGCATTAAGTATTACAAAAGGCATAGAGAGGAAATAACTGAAACTAAGAAAAATCGCAAGTATCTGCTGTTGTAGTCTTTTATCTTCTTTTAGTGTTACCATCGCATTTTTTATAAATGTTTTAAAATGCTTCTCTTTGACAGAAACATTTTCCTTTATAGGCTCTTCTATGGTAACAAACGTCACAAAGCCTATAACCATAAAAAGACTGCTTACCATGAACAAATAGGTATAATTCAGAGGTGCTTCATAGTAATTGAGCACGTACCCTGCAACACCTCCGCTGATAATAGAAGCGATGGAGCCTGCTACTTGTCTATTTGCCATCGTCTTACCACGATATTTTTTAGAAAAGAGTTTGGCTTGAAGTTCTTTAAAATAGATGGCACCAAAGCCTGCTGTAAATGAAAAGAAAAAAAGTCCTAACCCTATGAAAAATAGCGTTAATGGCTTGTTACTGTCTCCAATAAAAAAAATACTCAATCCTATGGAGAACCAGGAGATCCAGCGAAAGAAAAAGACTTTCCCCAAATAAGGAAGCACGCGCTTATATGCCTGTGCATGAAAAGCAGCATAAAGCTGTACCATGATCGCCCCGCCACGGAGCAAAGAGGCAAAAATACCTACAATAATAACACTATCACTGAAGTGATGTACCATCAAAGGCAAAATGGTTGAAGGCTCAGCGATTGTGATCGCCAAAGCCAAAAAGAAAGCATGTGTTACATTCTTGGTGTTATTTTTAGGGTCATCAATTTTGAACATCTATTGGCTTTCTACAAACCGATCATCCGAACGCTTATTACTTACCTCATCTAAACTTGCCTGCATCCAACCTGATCTTGATACTCCTTCTACTTTATCAAAATTTTCTATATAGGGTTTAATATCCAAAAGTGGTGTACCATCTAAAATATCTACCCCTTTTATCGTTACGATATTTTTCTCTACACTCACAAGCTCTACTACTGAAAGTCCCATTCCGTTAGGGTGCATCGGTGTCCGTGTAGAAAAAACTCCTCTTGGAGTATTGGTCTTGTCATTAAAAGGAATTACACTCAGTTTTGGCTCTTTCACCTTATGGAAATGGTAGATAAGATAGACATGGCTGAAACCATCAAGATCTTTAAGCCCCTCTACATACTCTTTTTCAAATTCTATGGTTGCATAGGTATCTCTCGCTCCCTTTGGCTGAACCGGCATATTGACCAGGTTACAGAAAGGTGAACGAATAGTGGCTATTTGTTTCAAAGTAAAATACATTTAACGTTTTCCTCCATATGAATGTATACCTTTTAATTTTACGGATATTGCTATTTTCATATTTTTTTCTCCTGTATTTTTATTTTAATGGCTTTACTATGAAGCAAAGCATCTGAAATTTTTTTATGTGCCTTCTCAAGAATTCGTGAAAATGTACTCCTTGATATTCCCATTTTATCTGCACACTCCTGCTGATATGAACCTTCAAAGTCACTCAACCTGAGCGCTTCCATCTCGTCTTCCAAAAGTTCAACACTTTCTAACTCAACCCTTCTAAGTCCACATGGTTTAAAACAGATTTCACTGTGGTCAGCATCGATATGTCTTTTTATTCTTTTTCTTCCACGCATCAAACACTTCTCTCTTTCATTGTATGATTTAGAATCATAGCAAACGGTATAGCAATAAAGGCTAAAACAGCTGCAATATAGTAGGTAAACGTAAGCCCCAGAGTATCACCGAACATTCCCATAACCAAAACAACAATAGAACTGATACTAAAATTGATACTCATATAGATACTGTTGATGAAAGTAGGCATTTTTGTATCAAGTTCATGAATGACGGAAAGCATAATCGGCCCATTGGCAAACATAAAAATACCCAAAAGTGCCAACAGTGGAAAGAGTGTATAGAGTGTGGTACTGAAAAGAAAAGCACTCATCGTCAGTGCTGCACCGCTTGACATGATGACCAATGTTTTTTGTCTGCCTATTTTGTCTGAAATATTTCCTGACAGAAAGGTACCAATAACACCAAAAAACTGTAAAACGGCCAGTGCACTGCTTGCAATCCACAGTGAAAAACCCTGCTGCGTCAAATAGACAGCCAAATAGAGTGTCACTGCCATCTTCATAGCAGACTGAAAAAACATAAATCCACTCATTGCTCCAAATAGAGGCAAAAATCGTTTCACCTCTGCAACTGCATCACCCTTTTCACTTTTTTTTACAAATTTTGTCTGTGTAACTTGAAAATCATTCAATTTATAATACAAGATCAATGAAGCAAGTATCCCAAAAGGCATCAATCTCCAAGTGCCTTCAAACCCCCATAACGAAACAGCTCCGGTAATGAGTAGAGGTCCGACTGTTCGAGCCAATTCACCACCGACCATATAGTAACTCATACCCCGTCCAAGCTTCTTTCCAGCCGAAGCCTTAATCATGCCCGGTGAAGGAATATGAAAAAGCGTAGAAGCGATCCCTGCAATGGCAAGCAAGACGACCAAAAGTGCGTAGGAGGAGGCAACACCCAGGAGAGACATACTTACAGAGGTAAATGTAGGAGCAAGAATGACAAAATATCTGGCATCACTTCTTTCCGCCAAAAGACCAAAAAATGGATTTAAGAGAGATGGAATTTTTCTAGCAATATCCAGGAATGCACTTATTACAAGGCTCATACCTAGTTTGTCAATCAGCAACGGCAAGATAGGTGCCAAAAAAGCAGAATAGGTATCCTGCACCAAATGAGCCAAGGAAACTGTCATTATAAGGCTTTTGTTATATTGTTGTTTTTGCATTGAAATCATAACTCTTTTCTAAAACTATTTTTCCTGCCATGAAAAGATTCAAGCTCTTCAAGCCTCTCCATTTTTTTGTAATATTTGAGATTTAACTGGACAAATTTTAGTCCCACATAAACCACTGCCGGCCAACTTGCATACCAAATAATTTCTGTTAAATAGTGCATAAAATCTCCTAGTAGTGATGTGAATCAGATTTGATTTCATCTATTGTTAATTTTGTTCTATCCATAGAACGCCATACATAAAAGATATATGCAGCGACAACAGGAACAAGAAGCGATACAACAGCCATAACGCTGAGTGTATAGTGACTTCCTGAAGAGTTTGCAATGGTTAGTGAGCTCTGTATATCTGCAAGTGATGGATAGTAAACTGAGTTGTCAAGCCCTAAAATAAGCATAACAATCGTTACAGTCAGAATAACTCCAAAACCTGTAAACCAAATAGCTTTATCACTATTTTTCATAAGTGCGATGAAAACACCCCAAAGCAGAGATACAACACCTACAAGTAAAAGAACAAGTAGCAGTGGCATATCTAAAAAGCTGTGAAGAAACTTCATACTTTTTACACTTACAACACCTGTAGCAGGATCATACACTAAACCATCCGAAAAGAGAATCATGCCAAGTACAAACAAAAAGAGCACTAAAAACATAAGAAAGTTTACAGTTACTACTTTTTTGATTCTGCCGATGATAGTAGCAGCATCAAGAGAGTTTAAAAAGTACAGACCCGCTTGCATACGTGAAAGAAAAACAAGCATAAGCCCAAACGCAACATTAAAAGGCTTGAGCAGTGCTTCTAAACCATAGCTTTGCATTGTCCAGTGTGAAAGGTGAGAACTGTTTACTACAAAGTTTCCACCTGTAAAAAGTGTTCCAAGTGCCACGCCGATGAGAAAAATACCGAGTGAACCATTGATGTAGAGAAGTGTTTCGTAAAATTTCTCTCCATAAAGGTTGTCTGGTTTTTTTCTGTACTCATACGCAACTGCCTGAATGATAAAACAAAACAAAATCGCCATCCAAACATAATACGCTCCACCAAAACTTACAGCATAAAAAAGTGGAAACGCAGCGAAAAGCGCACCACCAAACATGACGAGCATGGTAAAAGTAAGCTCCCATTTTCTTCCGAGCGAGTTGATGAGCAGATCGCGTTCATCTTCAGTGTGTCCAAGTCTGTAAAGCAATGTCTGTCCACCTTGAACAAATGTCATAAAGACAAATAGAGCGCCTATGACACTTACTAAAAACCACCAATACTCTTGTAAAGTTAGTAAATCCATCTTAGTGTCCCTCCGGTCCGACTTTTATTTGTTTGAGCATAATTTTGACCTCTGCGATAAGCAGTCCTGTAAATAAAACTGCAAAGAGCCAGAATGTGATCATAACACTTGTTGTAGCAATATTTGAAGTTGCCATGCCTACTGGAAGCAGATCTTGAATAGCCCAAGGCTGACGGCCTACTTCAGCTGTGATCCATCCAGCTTCTTGTGCTACATATCCAAAAGGAATGGTAAAAAGAGCAAGATAGAGCAGCCATTTTTTCTTATGCATCTCATTAATCATAGAGTAGTAGAGTGAAATAAGAAAAAGCAACAAGAACCATGTACCAAGTGCAACCATTGTATGGAAGCTGTAGAATGAGAGAGCAACACTCGGCACTGCATCTTGAGGTTTTTTCAAGTAGCCGTATCCCATATATTTTTCATTTGCTTTAAATGTTTTGAGTGCTTTTGAAGCATTTATAATATCATCAGCTTTTTTGTAATTTTTATACGCAGTAAGTGCACCAACAGCAATCTTACCTTTTTGCATCTTTTCACTCACCGACATAATGCCGTGTTTTTTATTTCCATTAATCAGATCGTTAATTCCCGGTACAAAAGCATTAAGGTTGTGATAGCCTAAAAATGAAAGCGCACCCGGAATTTTAAAACTAAAGTAAAAAGGATCTAAATTATCGCCTATGATTTTTGCTTGATCAAGCACACCAAACGCAACGATACCTGCACGTTTTTCTCCATCATACAGACCTTCCATAGCGGCAAGTTTCATCGGTTGTGTAAGTGCTACTTGGTGTGCAGATTCATCACCTGTAGTGATAAGATACATAGAAGCGATAAGACCAAAACTAGACGCTACAATGATGCTGCGTCTTGCAAATTGTGTATCTCTTTTTTTAAGAAGATACCATGCACTGATGCCAAGAACGAAGAGTGAAGCAAGCACATAGCCGCTACTGACAGTGTGTAAAAATTTGCTTACACCGTTTGGATTAAAAAATACTTCCCAAAAGTTTTGCATCTCATTTCTTGCTGTGTCTGGATTGAAGTACATTCCTACAGGGTGCTGCATCCAGCCATTAGCTAGTAAAATCCAAAGTGCAGAGAGGTTAGACCCGAGTGCAACAAGCCAAGTAGAAGTGAGGTGCATTTTTTTGCTTACTTTGTTCCAGCCAAAAAACATCACAGCAAAAAATGTTGATTCCATAAAGAAAGCCATAAGTCCTTCTATCGCAAGTGGTGCACCAAAAATATCTCCTACTATCCATGAGTAGTTTGACCAGTTAGTACCGAATTCAAATTCCATAATAATACCGGTTGCAAGACCGATAGCAAAGTTGATTGCCAAGAGTCCCATCCAGTATTGGGTAGTCATTTTCCACTTTTCATCACCTGTCTTTACATAAATAGTTTCCATAATTGCAACAATGAATGTCAAACCTAAAGTAAGTGGTACAAAAAGCCAATGGTAGAGTGCTGTAAGTGCAAACTGTGCACGTGACCAATCAACGAGCAAATCAGTATGTTCCATAAATTAGTTCTCCTGTGTTAATTGATTTAAGATATATTGGCTTCTTTGTGCATCTGTTTGAAACTTTTCTTGCAATACATCTGGAAAAAATAGCCATTTGACAATGACAAACATAACAAATAGTTTTACAGCTATGAGCAGCCAGAGTGTTTTACCGACCCTCATATTTACAAAACCATCATAATATAAATAGTAAATAGATTTGAAAAATTCTATAAGTTTAGTTTTCATTTTTTATCTTAATGTGCAGAACAAGTCCCATCACCATTACTTTTTTGTAACTTTCCTTGAGTAAATAGCTCAATAGACTTTTCAACCGTTGGACTCTCTTGATCAAAATATACATCAAGTCCTGCATTAAAAAATCCTTGCGCAGGTGTAGCACCTATGCCACCAACTATTAAAACATCAGGATTAAGGCTCATGATATTAGCAACTGCATTTCCACAAGCACTTGCATCATGCCCCGGATTTGCAACACCCTCAACATCTACAATATTGCCATCTTCAAGTGTAATGATTGTATAAAATTTTGCTTTACCAAAGTGTGCACCCCTTTTACTAAGATATCCTGCATTTTCATCTGTTGGAAATACTACTCTCATATTTTTCTCCTAAAATTGTTTTTGTAATTTGTTTTGTTTATAAGCTTCATATGCCTCTTTAACACTCATCTCACCCGCACCTGTAAAAAAGTCAATACCCGTAGTTTTTAGGATTTTCAGGGCTTTCTCTCCTGCTCCATTGCCAGTTATTACAACATTAGCTCCCACATTTATCATCTTCTTAGATGATTGCCCACCGACACCATGTTCCATAGACTCTGTGTCACTATTGTCAATTGCTTCTAATGTATCAGCTTCTTCATCATATACCAAAAACATCTCTGCTCTTCCAAATCTTGGATCAATTGGGCTCTCCCAAGTTGCACCTTTAGTTGTAAATACTATCTTCATCTTAACTCTCCTTTAAAATATTTTTTATATTTTCCCAACTCAATTGAATCTGTTTTGATATTTCGCAATTTTTATCAAATTCAACGATTGGTTTTGCTACACTTACTGCTTTTGTAAAGTTCTCATCATATGCAAGTGAAGCTAATAGTTGTACATTTTCACCTGCAAGATACTCTCTTATTTTATTTGTAATATCTCTATTTAAATCATATTTATTGATAATACAAACAACTTTAAGATTAAAAGTTTTTGTCAGTTCATGCACTCTTTTAAGGTCATGTAACCCTGAAACAGTTGCCTCTGTTACAAGAACAACAAGATTTGCACCACTAAGACTTGATATTACAGGGCATCCTATACCAGGGCTTCCATCAGTAATAACATAGGCTTTATCTTCTTTAAGTGCCAACTCTTTTGCCACTCTCTTTACTTTTGAAACAAGCTTTCCACTGTTTTCAGCTCCAAAACCAAGCTTTGCATGTACCATTTTTGCACCACTCTTTATATCTGATACAAAAACATCTCCTGCCTTTTGCGTAACCATCTCAATGGCATCATCGGGGCATATACGACTACAGTAGTGACACCCTTCACAAGAGATTGGGTCAACAACATAAAAATCTGTCTCTTTTGTTATAGCATCAAAACGACACACTTCAAAACAATCTCCACAGTTTGTACATAGATCTGGATTAATAACCGCTATTTCTCCACTATAAAAATCCTCTTGAATTTTAAAATTTGCATCAAGAAGTAGGTGCATATTTGCTGCATCAACATCACAATCACATACAACAGCCTCCTCTTTTGCCAAATAAGCAAAAGATGCACTCAGACTTGTTTTACCTGTGCCACCTTTACCCGAGATTACAACAATTTCTCTCATTTTAAACCTCCAATAAAAGCTATAATCTCATCTAAAGAGTTTTTAAAATGCTCAATCTTATCGTAAATTAACTCTCCATTAGAGTAGAGTTCTGCTACTTCTCTATCGTTTTTAATCTTAGTAATTATAGGGATGTTTTCATCTTGACAATATTTCTCAACTCCATCATCACCTATGCCATGACGGTTAATAATAACCCCAACTTTTTGGTTTAAAACTTTCATAGTCTCAACGGCAAGTATTAAATCATTCAGTCCAAAAGGTGTTGCCTCGGTAATTAAAATCACAAAATCACTATAACGACTTGCTTCTATAACAGGGCAAGATGTACCCGGAGGTGCATCATAAATTTTGACATACTCAGGAAACTTCTCATCTACATACTCTATCGTTTGCGCTATGAGTGGTATAGACATCTCCTGCCCTAAATCCAATCTTCCTTCAGCCATAGTAAAGAGTTCATTTTTATACTCATTTATAATCCCAATTTGAGATGGTGTCATAGGAAGCGAAGATGTTGGACAAAGCTCACTACACGCATAACAACTGTGACAAAGTTCAGGAAATACTCTAATCTCTTCAGGCAGATGTAAAATAGCGTTAAAGTTACACACCTCTTCACACTTGCCGCATAGGGTACAATCTGTTGCATCCCACTTTGGTATCATTTTATTTGATACTTTTGAATGAACAAGTTCTGCATTTAAAAACAGAGCACTATTGGGTTCTTCAACATCCAGGTCAGCCAAGACTACCTTTTTTCCAAGTGATGCCAAATAAGAAGTCAGATTAGATGAAACAGTTGTTTTTCCTGTTCCACCTTTTCCACTTGCTATGGTTATTTTCATCTATTTTTCCTGATTCTTTTTTATCATTTCTACAATCTCTTCTATATTATGAGATTGCGGCACAACAGGAGTAATTCCCAACGCAAGTAAATTGTCTTTTACACCTTTGCCGAACTCATAAGTCACAAATGCGTCGACATTGTTTTGTTTTAAAAATGCAGGAATCATATGCCCCACACCCAAATGTCTGTTCCCCTCACTCTCCTTGTCCAGTTTAATACCTTCATCCTTTATCTTTTTCATAATTGGATTTTTAACTACTTCTATCAGCTTTCCCTCCGGAAATTGATAAAATGCTATCTTCTTAGCCAATCCTATATGCTTGGCTACCGTTGTTCCATTGTTGGTTACAAATGCTACTTTCATCTGGTTCTGTAAATCTCTTCTCTCAGATTTTTGCTGATCTCTGCCGGCGGCACCTCTGCCCTGCCCTTGACCGCTTCCGTCTCGAAACCCAACTCCACGACCTCTGCCTTGACCATTTCTTAATCCCTGACCTGATCCATTTCTTTTTCCAAACATTGTTAATCCTTTCATTTAGAAATTCTATACACAAGACAATTATGCACATATGTTCAAATATTAGCACATTTAAATTAATTTAATCTTATGTTTTTAATAATGTTAGGCTATCCCAATGATCTTCTGTATTCTTTTTGTCTATTTTTTATATAATCCCAAAGCAGTTACATAGAAAAGAGACAAATGATAGCTACAGCCATAGAAACAGACAGTCTGAACGCACCCCTGAGTTCCCGTTTTGGAAAGGCAAAATACTATGCTTTTTTTGATGGCACCTCTTTTACGATAAAAGAAAATCCCCATCAGAGTGGTACCAAAGTCATTGAATGGCTTCAAGAGAGGGGGACAACCATCCTTATGATGAAGAAACCCGGACGTAAGCCCTGTGCACTTAAAGCAAAGCATAATATTATCCTTCGCTACCCCCTCACATCAACACCGACTTTACAGGAAATAGTAAGAATATATTTTCAAACAGCCTAAAACCCAAAAATACCGACTTTATAGAAACTCAATCTTTCTTTCTCTCTTTTCCGAAAAAAAGCCATTTCAGACATTTCCAGTGAAATGAGATCATAGGCACTTCCTGACGATAGATTTCATACGCTTCTTTAAATTTTCTCTTCACTTCCATCTCTTCAAAGATAATCACCATCACAACAATAAAAAGCATCTCCAAAGGGGCAATACTCTTTATAAATGTAGGTGAGCCAAGAAGTAGAGCCCAACCTAAAGGCAAAAGCGTCAATCCAAAGAGCATAGGGTGACGCATACAACTGTAAAGCCCTGTAGTTACAAGTTGGTTGGTTTCCAAACGAGGAATGTTCCCCACCCTGCCTTTAGCCAGTTCTCTCCCTCCATTTGCAGCTGCACGAAATGATAAAACAAGTAAAACCATACCTGAAACAGCTGTTATAAAATGAAACTGAAGACTACTAAAGAGTGGTGTATTCCAATCTTTTATTATAGAATAGATTGCACCACCCATCATCATTACAAGCCATAAAAACATACGAATAACCACTGATGTGGAAGTGTTTATCTTCATTGAACTACTTTTTAATATAGGTAACAAACTCATCCTCATCTACTTTTTGCAGATAAACCTCATATCCTAATTTGATAAACTCATCAATCAATGGCTCTGGCTGAAAATCAGAAACAACAGTTACGACCTCGCCCTTTTCAAGATTTCGTAGTGCCTTATGCACTTCTGCAAGAGGATTAAGCTCTTTATCCAGCAATTCATTAACATCCAATATAGAGGCCGGTTTGTTTAATATCCACTTTGGTACTTCAGATGCTACAGTTTTAGTTTCATCATCTACTGCACCTTCCAGTACTTCTTGCCCAACAGCTTTTCGTAATTTATTGAGTAAATCCATAGGATCCATACCCCCAACAATAGCTGCTTGCTTTACCCCTGCTATTTTAGCAAGCGTTCGTCTTAAAACAGGATTATTAAGCTTTTTAAATTTAGGGTTGATATCTATTAAAATATCTTTCATCCCCTCATAATCATTTAACAAATCAGATATTTTGGTCTCCAGTGTTATCTCTTTCATCTTTTTGCTCCTATTTTATGTAAAAAGTTTGTAATATTCTCTTCATCTATTTCATCTTCATCATACTTAATGATGATAAGTTCCTCAGTCTCATTAATATAAAAATCTGTAATGCCCTCTAATATTTTTAATCCTTCAAGCTTCTCTTTATTATGTGTATCAAAGTCTAAAAAGAGATTTGCTCTAAGCCCTGGATTCCTCATGCTTGCAATCCAATATATCCATACCACTGAAATAATCGAAACAAAAACAGCTACACCTGTTTCATGATAATGTTGATAGAGATACCCACCTATAGCACCTCCAAGGAAGATACCAACATAAGAGAAGGTATTGGCAACACCAAGAGCAGCCCCTTTTTGATGTACTTTAGCAAATTTACTCACAAAGCTTTGTAAAAGTGGTTCAAACATATTAAACCCTATAAAGAAAAAGACTGCGCCTATCGCAAATCCTATAAAACTACCAGAGAAACCCATAAGTAAAAATGAAGCAACAATAAATCCTATTGAGGCAATAAATACCTCTTTTCCTTTGCTGTATTTTTCACCTAAGATAGCTGCAGGTGCCATTGCTATAATTCCAAATATTACAGCTGGAAGATAAACTTTCCAATAATCCATAGTACCCATTCCAAACTTCTCCTTCATTAAAATAGGAATAATAAAAAAAGCAATTGCCATCGTAGAGCTATGAAAGAGAAAGGTAATATACATTCTGACTAAATCTTTATCTTTAAAAACATGTTTAATTTTTGCTTCCTCTTCACTGTAATGATGAACAATTTTTGGAGGCTCAGGTACGGCAGTAAACAGGATTACCAAGGCACTAACAGACAAAATAGCTGTCAACCAAAAAAGTGATGAAACACTAAATACTCCTGCCATAACAGGACCGATAATCATCGCTGCTGCAAAACTCATGGCAATAGTCATACCCATAACAGCCATCGCATGTGCTCTTTGATCTTCCCGTACATGGTCGGCAATCATCGCTGTCACAACTGAACCGATCGCTCCAGCCCCTTGCAAAAAACGGCCAAGTAGAAGTATATAGATATTGTCAGCCAATGCAGCCACTATTGAACCTGCTGCAAAAAGAAGTAATCCAAACAAAATAGTCTTTTTGCGACCAATCTTATCACTCATCACTCCAAATGGTACTTGCAACACAGCCTGTGTTAAGGCATATCCACCCAATGCTATACCCGCAAAAAAGGCATTACCTCCGGGTAGATCTTTTGCGTATTGTGAAAGCACCGACAAGACAATAAACAGCCCAAAAAATCTAAGGGCAACAATAAGACTTAATGGTAGTACCTTTCTTACAATTTCTTTCATTTTGACTCCTATAGATGTTTGTTACTCTACCAAGTAAATAATAAGGATGATATTACTCCGATTTAAATATAATTTCCCTTATAAATATCTTTAAGTTATATTTTTCATTATTTATACTTATTCTATTGGAGCATATATGAACAATTATTTTCTCTATAGCAGCCTTGCTTTTATACTCTCTATCCTTTTTTCAATGGGTGGTGCAGGTGCAGGTGTAGCTTTAATTCCTATTCTGAATTTTTTAGGTTTGGACTTTACTGTTGCTAAAGCTGTAGGACTCTTCGCAGGAGCATCAACGACCATTACTTCAAGTGTGATGAATCTAAAACGCAAAGTACTCGACTTTGCGTTTGTCTGGCCTATCGCAGTGATGATGTTGATCTTCGCCCCGCTTGGTGCCTATAGTAGCAAATTTTTAGAGGAGGAGATAGTCAAATTTCTTTTTATGCTTTTACTCTTCTACAGTGCATCCATGATGATGTTCGGAAAGAAAAAGCCTCTCGTGCATGCAACAGGAAGAACCATACTCTTTCTCATAGGCGCTATTGTAGGATTTATAGCAGGGCTTTTGGGGGTTGGAGGCGGGAATATACTCATTCCATTACTTGTACTGTTAGGCTTTGAGCCTAAAAAAGTAGCCATTACTGTAAGTTTTGTAGTACCTTTTTCCGCACTTGGCTCCTTCTTTACCTATGCGAGCTATGTACCACTTGATTGGTATCTTTTAGCTTGTATCTCTTTGGCTGCCGTTTTAGGCGGATTTATTGGTAATTATTTTATGCATTACAAGCTTGATCAACAACAAATTAAAAAATTGATGGCAGTAATACTTTATCTTTTAGCCTGTAAACTACTCTATCATTTTTTAAACTAGACTTCTTGCATAACAGCTAATGTACTCTAAGCTATTTACCTTTTTGTTCAGTTTTACAAGAAATCTACTACTAAACTCCTTGCGTTGTATCAAAAACTCTGATATGCAATCTGTCGCTGTATCTAAAGTTATGCTGCATACAGAACTCAAATACAGCTCTGTCATTTTTCCAAATGGTATCTCTGCTTTCACCTACAGGCATACAGAAAACTTCGGGTTTTGGTAAGATATCTCTTATCTGGTTTATCTCATCTATGGCTGTTGTTTCTACAAGCTTTTCGTCTATGGTAAATTTTAAAAATGACTCTTTCGCATACGTCTGTATGTTTTTTAATGCCTGGGGGATAATACGTTTTCGTGAAGGTTCTCCACTGTTGGATAACTTTAAAGAGAGTGCAAAGATGCAGGACTTATATACAGGGTATGTTTCAAAGTCTATCTCAACAGTACCATTGGTCTCAAAGGTGATTTGCACACCCTCTTCCACTAACCATGTGATTACTGCATAAAATACTTTATCACTATGATACATCAAAGGTTCACCACCTGTGATGACCATATGAGGTTTATAGCCTATTTTCTCAAATTCATCTTTAAGTTCTTGTATGAGCGTTGCACTATCCTCTATTTTTATCCATGATCCAGCATAAGCACTGTCAACAGCGAAATAAGTATCACATCCATAACGCACTTCTCCATCCACTTCATAGGTTGCCCCAAAACCGGGACAGGAGAGGTTACATCCCCCTGTTCTTAAAAAGTAAGAAGGTACACCTGCATACTTCCCCTCCCCCTGAATAGAGAAAAACTGCTCAGTTAGATAAAACATAACCATTCCATTCTTCACTCTTCACTATAAACTCTTCACTTGATTGCAAAGCAATCATCCTCCTGTCTCATAAAAAGCTCTGGTAGAAATATCTTCTTCATTAGGATTATATTCACTCCAACGGTTCTCTTTTGGCTTATCTTTCAGTACCTGAGCCAAGACATCAGCGGCACCTTGGATGTCACCTTTTTTTACAGACTCTGCGATGCTCATCGCTTCATCAAAATAAAGACAAGGGATAAGATTTCCTTCTGCTGTCAATCTGATACGGTTACAGTTCTCACAAAAATCATGTTTATGCGGATCTATCAAACCAAATTCATAGCCATCATCCAAAATATAGTTAAAAGAGGGACTTGCACCCTCTCTGCCCAGTGCTTTAATTGTATACCGCTCTTTCACTTTTTCCAATATTTCTCTACCATGCATACCTTCGATCGCTTTACTTGCATGTGCATTTTCCATATATTCTATAAACCGTACTTTAATATTCCGCTCTTTACAATAGTCTATGATATCCAGGATCTCGTCATCATTGATGCCCTTAAGGGGTACCATGTTTATCTTGACACCCAAACCTACCTCAAGTGCCTTATCAATACCTTTTAGTACCTGATCCAACACATCTTTCTGTGCTATCTTTGCCGCGATTTCAGGCTTGAGTGAATCCAAAGAGATATTCAGTCTTTTGAGTCCCGCATCTTTAAGCCTTTGTGCTGTCTGAGGCAACAAATAAGCATTGGTAGTAAGTGCCAGATCGATATCCGGTTTATAATCATGGATCATTTTGATAAATGAATCCAGATCTTCCCTAAGCAGTGGTTCACCACCTGTGATACGAATCTTGTTCACACCTTCGTCTATAGCGACTTTCATAAATAGAAAGAGCTCTTCAAAAGAGAGTAAATTCTCTTTTGGTACCCATGAGAAGGGTTTTTCAGGCATGCAGTACTGGCATCTGAAGTTACAACGTTCTGTAACAGAAACCCTTAAGTAATTAACCGTTCGACCATGTCCATCTATAAGCATAATAATCCATATAATAAATTTTTATAAGAGTATCAAAATGTAGATAAAAGGGGGATGATATATATCAAGAAATAAAACTTAAAAACCAAAATAAATTTTGTTCGAGTTGGTATTAGATTTGTATGAAAATATGATGTGTAGAGAGGAAGCTTACAGGTAGTAAGTGACCGAACGGAGCATCATCTTTGAATGCAAAGATGATGCCAACTCGGACAAAAGGATTAGTGGTGACCTTTCCACATAGATTTTTTCCATAGGAACGCCAGGAGTGTAAAGATAAGGAAGAAAAGTAAAACTTTTGGTCCAAGCTCTTCTCTAGCTGGTTTACTAGGATCTCCAACCTCTTCAAGATATGTTTTTACTTTTTCATACCCTTCATGTGTTAAACCGACTCTAGGCATAGAAGTACCAGGAAGCTGTGTTTGTGGATTTTCCACAAATGTTTCCATAAAGTGTGCTGATCTTGCTCTGATAATCATAGAAAGATCCGGCGGTAATTTACCCATGTATGCTTTGACTGCATCTTGCTCTTCGAGCACTTTAATCTTATATGCAAGTGCATCTTTTTCATACTTGAACTTTGGTGTATCACCTAATTGTGTTGTTTTAGCATAACGCATCGCATGACATCTACCACATGCTTCAGCAAATGCTTCTTTTGTTGTTACTTCACCTGCTTTTTTAGCCATGATATAAGCAACTACATCTGCGATCTGCTGATCGTCAGCCATCATCGCTTTGATCGAACCCATCGGATGTGTCATTGTATCTTTATACTTATGATCTACATTTGATGCCATTGCCGGATCTTTAATAAGCGCGATAAGGTAGTTTTTATCATATAGTGCCCCTGCATGGTCAAGTGCCGGAGGAATTACACCTCCCATATTGATAGGTGCGCCAGTGTGACACCCCAGACATGTAGCAAATGCTGCTTCTCCGGATGCTACATCACCTTTCATTTTAGCTACTTTAGCTACATCTGCCCAGAATACTTTTTTAGCCTCAGCCTTATCTTTATGACCTGCTTCTATTGCTTCTTCTACATCATCTGCACCATTATAAACAAATCCATGACCCTCTACATGTTTATGCATTTGAGAGTGTGCGAACGGCTCAACTCCCCAATACAATACTAGAGTAAAGATTGCTACGATTCCAAATATTTTAAGTTCTTTCATTCTCTACTCCTTATAGTTTTTTTTCTGATTTTGTAATGAATGGTAATACTATCCATAATACAAAGAATAGAATAGCTGAAACAAAACCGATATTTGCGAACAGTGCATCTGTTGGAGGTAATTTACCCATGAATGTCAATAAGATCATATCAACCAACATCAACCAGAACCAGTATTTAAACAACCCTCTTCTGCTTGCCGGAGCAACATTTGGACTTCTGTCCAGGAATGGAAGCATAAAGAAAATCACTTGTGCAATAGCAAATGCGATTAAACCAAGGTCTTTACTAAATGGTCTCAAAATCTCATAACTCCACAGAAAATACCACTCAGGGTAGATGTGTGCCGGTGTTTTAAGCCCATCTGCCGGGTCAAAGTTCACTGGATCCATTGCAAAATCAAAGTGATAGAATACCAAGTAAAAGAATAGAATGAAATACACACCCATTACAAATACATCTTTACTCAAGAACACCGGACTGAACGGTATCACCTTAGACTCTTTTACTTTTCCTGCTTTGTAAAGCTCTGCAGCTTCATCAAAGTCAAACTCTTCACCGTCTTGATTGTTCACGTGTGGAATTCTAAGTGTACCAAAGTGAAGTACAATAAGTCCAATAATTGCCAATGGGATCAACAATACATGCAACATGAAGAATCTTGTCAAGAACGCATCACCAGGAACATAATCCCCTCTGATCCATTCAACCAAACCATATGCTTCCAGAGAACCACCTGAGAAAAGATTGGTAATAACCATACCGGCCCAGTAACTCATCTGACCCCAAGGCAGCATATATCCGGAGAAAGCCTCTGCTGAGAATGCAACAAAAAGAAGCATACCGGAGATCCAGATAAGTTCTCTACCTTTTTTATATGAACCATAGTAAATACCTACGAACATATGGATATAGATAATAAGGAATACTACCGATGCACCTACACCGTGAATATGTCTCCATAACCAACCGTAACCCACTTCAGACATGATCGTATAGTTTACAGAGTCAAACGCCAGGTTTGTATCCGGCTTATAATACATAAGCAAAAAAATACCACTTACAAGAAGAATACCGAATGTCGCTGCAAGTACCATACCCATAGCCCATAAAAAGTTAATGTTTTTTGGGATCCAATACTCAGTCTGAAGTACTCTTTTGAGTGTATTTACTGCAAGTCTCTGATCGAGCCATTCACCAATACTGTTTGCTTTTTCAAAATGTGCCATACTCTCCCCCTTATGCCGTTAGACCAGCGTCTAGCATTTTTTTATACTCAGGACCTTCTTCACCCAGTACAAGCTTCATTCCATCTATTTTAAATGGTGGAATTTCCAGTGGACTTGGCGGAGGACCGAAAATTTGGTGTCCACTTGCATCAAACTCTCCACCGTGACATGCACATTTGAACTTATGTTCCTCTGCTTCATAGGCAGGGATACATCCAAGGTGTGTGCATAGACCGATAGAAACATGGAATCTGTCAGAACCTACAACAACATCTCTATCATCAGGTTTCATATCTTTTGATTTCTTCAAAATAAAGATAGGTTTCCCTCTCCATTTCTCCACATTCAACACATTCTCCTGCGCTGCACTTAGATCAACTGTTGTAAAACCCGCTGCTTTTACACTTGGCAACGGATCCCAAGAGCGTTTCATCGCATAAAGTGCACCAATACCACCCAGGGCAGTAAAACCGCCTAAAGCCATACCCATAAAGTCTCTACGACCTTGGTTATTATTAGCCATACTAATCCTTCCTTATAATAGTTTTAACCAGATATTATAGGGAATTAGGGCTTAAATAGGATTGACTTAAATCAAAAAAATGCATCTATTTTTTTTTAATTGTTACTGCAAGTTAAATAAGAGAAAAAAAGTCTTAATTCATATTTTTAAGACTTATCAAAGCATGGACTTGATCTTATATACATCAAAACGCTCTATCATATTTTGGGAAGCTTGCTCTTCTTTCAAATATTTTGCTACCTCTTCAACATCAAAACCTTTAACGATATCTATTCCATATATCCCTAAAAGTTCAACCGGATAGAGATCTTCTTTGCAAAGATCAATATAAATCACTTTCGCATTGCTTGCTTTTGCTTCTAGTGCAGTCTGAGCAGAAGCTGTAACAATATAACTGCTGCTTTTAACAAGCCCCATATACTCTTCCGGTTCATGCAGTGTAGAAAAAAGTTTTGCCAGATCATCTTCATATTTTACAAAGAAATAATGTCCAAGAAGCAGTTCCATATCAAACGCTTTAAAAAATATTTCATTGTTTAAAATAATTTTATCATGATCTGTGTCACCTAAAAAGAAAAGTATACGTTCTTCTTTGGCTATCTCTTCAAAATATGTATCATCTATAATCAGAGCATCCATACAACTGTCATCTTCACAAGGTGTTTTTATCATGATCTCATCAAAACAAACACGGTCCTGGTTATGTTGCGCAAAACGAAATACGATTTTATATTCAGAACAATACTTCTGCAAACGTCCTCTATGGTCTTCAGGTGAATCTATAACTACAATATCGCCAATTGATGCAATTGCATCTATATCCTGCACTGTTTCTATGGTCACAGAATCCGAAATACCAAACTCTCTAGCACAAAGACCTGCACGAAAATCATTAACCAAAAGTCTTGTTTCCATACCTTCATGTTCAAGTTTTTTCAGTAAAGCTGCAGCACGCCGGACTCTGTCAAGTCCTATTTTATGTCCGGAATAAGCATAATAATACAACATTAATCTTCTCCTCTGGGAAGTTTCCCTCTTTGCGCCATCTTGATATGCACATGAATGATCTCAAGTGCGGCAGGAGTCACACCCGATATCTGTGATGCAGCAAACAGTGTAGGCGGAGTAGCTGTCTCAAGCTTCTCCACTATCTCATTGCTCAATCCGGAGATATTATGATAAATAAATCCTTGTGGTATTTTGATCTTCAGCATATCATCCATTTTCAGTATCTGCTGTTGCTGTTTTTCTATATAACGGCTATACTTTGCTTCTATGAGTATCTGATCTATTACTTCATCCTCATATTTCTCAAACCCTGGCAGGAGTGTCACCAGTTTTTCCCTGTTGAAGTCTCCCCGTCCGATCACATCCATCCAGCAGGTTCTGTCATTTATTTTTGCAGCATCTATGGACTCCAGTTTAGCTAAAAATTCTTTTGTAGGTGTTACATGATTCACACGTAGATAATCCAAGGCTTCCTTAAGATCTGTCTTTTTCGATTCAAAACGTTTCATATATGTATCATCCAAAAGTCCCAGTTCTTTTCCATAATCCGAAAGCCTTATATCTGCATTGTCTTCACGAAGAAGCAGCCTGTATTCTGCCCGACTGGTAAACATCCGATACGGTTCTTTGGTACCTTTTGTTACCAGATCATCTATAAGTACACCGATATAGGCTTCATCCCGTCTAAGTATAAACGGTTCTTTCCCCTGTATCTTCAGTGCTGCATTTATCCCTGCCATCAGCCCTTGTGCTGCTGCTTCTTCATAACCTGTCGTACCATTGATCTGCCCTGCAGTGTACAGACCCTTTATTTTTTTCGTCTCAAGCGTATGTTTTAAGTCTGTTGGCTGGATATAGTCATACTCTATGGCATACCCATAACGAACTATCTTTGCATTTTCCATTCCTTCAACCGAACGTATCATCTCAAGCTGTACATCTATGGGCAATGACGTACTCATACCGTTAATATAATACTCTGTCTCATCGATCGTCTGAGGTTCTACAAAGATCTGATGTCTGGGCCTGTCCCTAAAACGGTTGATCTTATCTTCAATACTCGGACAATAACGAGGGCCTACACCATCAATTTGCCCAGAGAAAAGAGGTGCACGGTAAAAGTTACTCTCTATGATCTCATGTGTATTTTCATTCGTGTAGGTCACATAACATGGAAGTTGTTTGGGATTAAAGGTTGCTCTATCGGTACGAAATGAAAATGGCGGTGGCGGGGTATCACCCGGTTGTACTTCCATTACAGAAATATCCACAGATTTCGCATCTATTCTTGCACATGTTCCTGTTTTAAGACGACCGATATTCAGTCCCAGACTTTTAAGATATTTAGCCAACTCTGTAGATGCAAACTCCCCTTGTCTTCCGGCAGTTTGTTGTTTATCACCGATATGGATAAGTCCATTAAGGAATGTTCCTGCAGTAATGATAACTTTAGAAGCCATATACCTGTTCCCAAGTTGTGTTGTTACCCCTTTAACTTCACCCTCTTCGACAATCAGTCCATCTGCGATCTCTTGTTTTACATCCAAATTCTCAGTATTAAGTACTACATTACGCATATAGATGCGATAGGCATCCATATCTATCTGTGCCCGTGAGCCTCTTACTGCCGGACCTTTGGAGGCATTGAGTGTACGAAACTGTATCCCCGTTGCATCAGTACAAAGTCCCATCTCACCACCCAGTGCATCCACTTCTCTTACCAGGTGACCTTTGGCAAGTCCACCTATGGCAGGATTACAGGAAGAAGCACCTATCTGTTCTACAAGTATAGTGATCATTAATGTTTTTACACCCATTCTTGCACTGGCAAGTGAAGCTTCTATCCCTGCATGTCCACCGCCGATTACTATCACATCATAATTCATTTTTTACCTCAAGACTCTCGTTCCCAAGCTCCAGCTTGGGAATGCATATCTCATTTTGAGAAACAATACCCACTTATTTATAATTGTGCATATGCATTCCCAACGAGGACGTTGGGAACGAGTTTTAAATTTTTGCTATAATTGTCGAATTATATCCAAATAAATTGAGGTACTATGTTCACAGGTCTTATACGCGAAATTGCAACTGTTAAAAGCTACAAAAACAACATTCTAACCATCCAGTCAAAACATAAAGCAAAACTGGGAGACTCCATTGCTATCAACGGCGTGTGTCTTACCGTGATCAATGTACATAGTGACGGTTTTGACCTTGAACTTGCAGACGAAACCCGTTCTATCATTGATGAAAGTAAATTAAGTGGTCAAGTTCATATAGAACCTGCCATGATGATGAGTGATCGTTTTGAAGGGCATATCGTACAAGGTCATGTAGATTGTGTTGGTACCGTCGCACAAATCACTCCAAGAGAGAATGCTACCGATTTCATTATCAAAGTAGATAAAAAGTATATTGCACATATCATTCCTAAAGGCTCCATCACCATTGATGGTATCTCTTTAACTGTCAATGATGTAGGAGATGACAACTTCAGGCTGACTATCATCCCCCATACACTCAAAGAGACCTTGATGAAAAACTATAAGATAGGAACGAAACTGAACATCGAAACTGATGTATTTGCCAGATATATAGACCACATACTGGCACATAGAAGTTCTAACAAATCTATGAGTTGGAATGATGTTGACAAGATTCAGATGAGTTACTAATGAACCTTTTTGACTATAACATCCCACAAGCAGGTGAAACTTTCAATATCCTGCTGGAACACAAAAATATCAAAATCAATCGTATCGTAAGTTCTGACAATATTGAACCCATCGAATATACCCAGGAAGAAGATGAATGGGTTGTAGTCTTAGAGGGTGAAGCTCATTTACTTTTAGATAATGAAGAGAAAGTACTTCATAAAGGTGATACACTTTTTATACCTGCTAAAACTTCACATACAATTTTGAAAACAAAATCTGGAACGCTTTGGTTGGCTATACATATTTACACATAAATTTACCTGTGTTTTGACTGCTTCAGTTCTATCATTAAAGAGTACAAGCAGTTGCTCTCTTTAATACGCCTCATCTCTCATGCTTCGTGCTGCAGGGTTTCTTACTTTTTTCAACTCCATATCTATATATTCCATCCCTTCTAACATTTTTAAAGAAGCTACAGTGGAAAAACGCATCATTTCTGCTCTATGCACAAAGATATAAAACCCATTTTCATAAAGTCCCAGGCGTATAGCAGCAGCTGTAGAATATGTGGTAAGTATGGCATCATCATGGCAAATAGCTCTGATATCTGCAAAATGTTCTTTTGTCCATAACAAAGGATTATGTACCGGGCTGAAGGCATCCTGATAGATGATGTCTATTTTTTCTTCTATTTTAGGGATACTTTCTCTAGCATCTCCTAAAAGTACTTCTATTTTAAATTGTTCATCTTCATAATATAGATTTTGACTTATAGCTCTAATCATATGCTTAATGCTATCAAACTCTGAAGGATACTCAAAAGTATCCAGTGAACGAACAAGCTCTTCATCAAACTCTGGGGAGAGTATATGCACCTTAGTAGAAAGTTTGTGTTTTTTGATGTAGTAGAGTGTTGCAAATGTATTATAACCCAGACCAAAACAGATATCTAAAATAGTTAATTTATCTTTGTTTGTTTTAAGTGCCAAAGAGGGCTTTACATGTTTTTCCAAACTCTCATGCAGTGCACCATCTTTCGTGGAATGGTAAGGTTCATCAAACTCTTTTGAATAGAGTGTATTTGTACCATCTTCACAGAGAATGATCTCTTTTTGTGAGCGTAATTTTATATTATACATTGATTATATCCCAAGGTCGGGGTATCCCTACCCCGACGAATATATTAGACATTTACATAAATGTCGGGGAGAGGACACCCCGACCTACAGTAAAACATATAGCTTACAATCCGATTTCATCCAACTCTTTAAACTTAAAGGCTTCCATAATATCTTCAATGGTCTCTTCTTCACGTACACAAAGTACCATCATGCCCTCATTCATAAAGTCTATATAATTTTCAAATTTATTGGCAAGAATAACAAAATCAACCCACTCTCCTCCCAACTCATCCCGGTTCTCATAAAACTTTACAGACTGTACTTCTCCAGCATCAAAATCAACCAAAGCCCACTGTTTCACTTCAAACTGCGGTACAATTTTAGACAGTTTTTCATCGGTACCGCATACAGGAATCCACATCAGCATCCTAAAGCCCTTTAAGTATTTTTTTGCTAAGCTTCAGATCTTCATTATTCATGATGCCTATACCTCTATCCAAAACAGTTTGTGCTATCTTTTTTGCTTCTTTCAAAGAGTGCATTTTATAAGTCCCGCATTGATAGATATTGAGTTCTGGAATATCACTCTGCTTTTTTACTTTCAATACATCTTTCATAGACTTCTTCCATGCTTTTGCAACTTTCTCAGCTTTTGGAGTACCAAGTAGTGACATATAGAACCCTGTTCTACATCCCATAGGAGAGATATCAATTATCTCTACTTTTTTAGAATTGAGGTGATCTCTCATAAATCCCGCAAAAAGATGCTCAAGTGTATGGATCCCTTTTTCTGATAAGATCTCTTTATTTGGTATACAAAAACGTAGATCAAATACGGTAATATCATCTCCGCAAGGACTACTCATAGTTTTGGCAACTCTTACTGCAGGAGCTATCATCTTCGTATGATCAACGGTAAAACTGTCTAATAATGGCATAGTGTTTTCCTTATATAATTTTTCAAATTATAACGGAAAAAGTGAAGAGTGAAGAGTGAAGAGTGAAGAATTTTTAGAAAAATGTTATTTTCTTTTATAGGAGTTATAAATACCAGATGTAGATAAGTTCAGATTTGGTGCATATTTTGCTTTAGAAAAGGAATTTACAAGGGAGCTTACTCATAGTAAGTGACCATGAGAAGCGTTAAGAAAATGACAACTGCTTGTCTTTTTTAGCTTCGGAACCGAAGTGGTCGGAACGGAGTGTAGCCACGGAGGCTAACTTCCATTCGATCAAAGATATAGTGAAGTAACTCGAAAAATTATATGCGTGCTTCTTCGCGGCGCTGTAACATCTCCCAATTCTTATCAATATCTTTCTGAATCTGCTCGATGACATGCTTATTCTCAGGCTTGAAGAGGTGTTTGTAACGCCCCTGTGCTCCTAGGTAATCCTCTACTTTAAGAACATTTTTAGGTCTGTAAAGAATATTAAGCTCATGTCCGTCAATAATTTCATATATTGGGAACATCAATGAATCTGTTGCCAGGTCAGTGATATGGATCGTATCTTTCGGATCAAATTTCCACTCTGTTGTACATGCTGAAACCGTGTTAATGAAACAAGGACCTTCAGTCTCAAGAGCTTTTTGGAAACCTTTAGCCATACTCTTCCATTTGTTTGGAGCCAATTGAGCTACATATGGAGAACCATGTGCAGCCATAATAGAGATGATATCTTTTTTCTTCTCTTTTTTACCGTAAGAGTGCGTACCAGCTTGTGCTGTTGAAGTTGTTGCCCCAATTGGTGTTGCTGAAGATCTCTGACCACCTGTATTTGCATAGTTTTCATTATCCAGACAGATATAGGTAAAATCATGACCTCTTTCCATCGCCCCTGAAAGCCATTGGAAACCGATATCATAAGTAGAACCGTCTCCACCGAATGCAACGAATTTTACAGGAGCATCAGGATCTTTAAGTGTCCCTTTTCTCTTTCTTGCCTTATACATTGCTTCTGCACCTGTAACAGCTGTTGCAGCATTTTCAAAACCGATATGGATCCAGGATGTATCCCATGAAGTATATGGATAAACTGCTGTCGATACTTCAAGACAACCTGTATTTGAAGAGATAACCAAGTTATCATCTGTACAGTTCATAAGCTCTCTAACGATCATTGAGTGAGCACAACCCGGACAGAGAAGGTGCGCACCTTCAAATCTGTCATTATTTGTTGAAAACTCTTTTAAGTTTTTGATTGATGTAATTGCCATCTCTTAGCTCCTTCTTGTCTCATAAAATCCAAGTTTCGGACCTCTAAGTCCAGAAAACTGTTGGATATTTGTTGTAATATGCCCGGCATCAACATGTGATTTTTGCTCTTTCATAATTCTTTTTGCTTCATCAATAGCAAAATCACGTCCACCCAGACCATAAATATAATTTGTGATCATCGGTCTGCTGCTTGTTGTATATGCTGCTGCAGATACTTCATTAAAAAGTGCACCCATCGCACCTCCCGGTGCTGATTTATCCATACAGCATACTGCTTTAAGCGACGGGATATCCAATGCTTCTCTAATGAGATCATAAGGGAAAGGTCTGAAACATCTAGGTGCTACAATACCTACTTTGATTCCTTCTTCTTCTCTTAACTGTTTTGCAGCCAATACCGCTGATTCAACACTTGACCCAAGAAGAACCAATGCCACTTCAGCATCCTCCATCATATAAGTCTCAACTCTTTTGTACTCTCTACCTGTCAATTTTTTGAACTCGGCAAATACTTCATCGATCACCGGACGTGAGTCCATAAGTGCTTTATGTTGTTTTGCTTTATGCTCATAGTGCCAATCTTCTTCCGTTTGTGCACCGTGTGTTACAGGTCTTGTAAAGTCAAGCATTTCATCCACAGGGACATAGTCACCTACAAAATTATAAGCTACATCATCTTTTAACGGATACACATTCTGTGCTTTGTGTGATGTAGTAAATCCATCTTGGTGCATCATGACCGGAAGTCTTACAGACTGGTTCTCACCAATTTTAAATGCACACAGTGCAAGGTCATACGCTTCTTGAGCATTAAATGCATCGATCTGTATCCAGCCTGAATCTCTACCCAGATACATATCTGAGTGGTCACCACGAACATTCAGTGGAGAAGCCAATGCTCTGTTCACAACTGTAAGTACGATCGGAAGTCTCATACCTGATGCTTGGTAAAGTGTCTCTGCCATCAATGCAAAACCTTGTGAAGATGTTGCTGTTGCAACACGTCCGCCTGCAGCAGCCGCACCAATACATCCCGACATTGCAGCATGCTCAGACTCAACCATAACAAATTCGCCATCGATATAACCATTTGCTACATAACTTCCGTACCCCTCAACGATCGGAGTTGAAGGTGTAATAGGATATGCCGCAACAACATCGATCTGAGCTTGTCTTAATGCCTGAGAGGCAGCGTAGTTACCATCCCAAACTTCTACTTCATTTAAATCAAATTCTTTTGCCATAACAGTCCTTTATTTCTTCTCTTTTTTCTGCTTCTCGGGCCAACCAGCAAGTTCTTCATCATTATCTGCAGCCTCATTAAACATAAGTAGTGATTTCGGATTCGTAGGACATACTTCTACACATACCCCACACCCTTTACAGTGATCATAATCGATTCCCAACATTTGTTTGTCTCTTGAAATGATCGATGTATCCGGACACCATACCCAACAGTTTTGACAGTCAATACAGATATCTCTATTGTAAACCGGTTTAATGATCCTCCAAGAAGCCACTGTTGCTGTATAAGAGTTGAAATCACTATAGCTTCTCTCTTCAGGCTTTAAGAAGGCTGCATTTTCTGTTTCGCCTATGAACGAATTGATTGCAACTCCCTGGGTTACTTCATCCCAGCCTACTTTCTCTTCACCACCTAACTCTCTAATACCTCTTTTATCTGTTCCTGGTACTGAACCTGTAATACTCATCTTGTCTCCCTTCCTATTTCACTTCGTTATAAGCTCTTGTGATCGCTTCCATATTGGCATCAATGATCTTCTGTGGGAACTTAGAAAGTACTTTTTTCATATTTTCCAAAAAGAAATCCAACTCATACATTTTAGATACTTTCATAAATGCTCCCAATACAGGGGTATTTGGCATTGCTCTACCGATCGTATCGAGTGAGATCTGCATACAGTCAACCACATGTGTTCTCTCTACTTTATCCTGTAATGCAGGAATTTGAGCGATCAAATCCTCTTTTGAAAGGTGCGATGTAATGATATATTGTGTCTCCGGCTTATCATTTTTCGTAATATCATCTGTAAATGCCAACGCAGGATCGATAACAAATACATAATCAGGATACATTTTTGTTTCCTGATTTGTAATAGGTTCATCATCAATTCTATTATATGCATTCATTGCAGCTCCACGTTTTGCAGAACCGTAAAGTGCATATGCCTGTACTTGTTTCCCTGTCGTAGCAACAACGCTTCCTAAACCTTTTGCACCGGTTACGGCACCTTGACCTGCACGTGAGTGCCATCTAATTTCTACCATATTTTCTCCTCGATAGTATTATCAATCATGAAGTATTGTAATGTCCACACTCTTAAAGCGTGTTGAAATTATTATATTTTTAACGCTATGTTATTTGTTTGCTATAAATCTAACCGCTTCAAGTGCATTTTGATAGATATTATCACTACATTCTGACAATGTTTCCACATTACCATATCCGCATGTAACACCGACTCCACCGATATTTGCATCTTTAGCACAGAGCATATCCATACAGGTATCACCGATCATCCAAACTTCAGTTGTAACAGTTGGTAACTTTGAGAGTGCTTTTTCTATAGGTTCAGGATGCGGCTTAGGATTCATCACATCTTCTCTCCCTATAAGTACTTCAAAATAGCCCATTAATCCCATATGTTCCAAAAGTTCTATGGAGTATTTTGCTGTCTTGGTTGTCACTACACCCAATGTTGCATGTTCTCTGGCTAATTCCACTGCTTCCCGTGCACCAGGTAACAGCACTGTCTTGGCACAGGAGATCTTTCGATAGTGCATTTTATATGCATTCACATAATCCCATACTTTCTCTTTTTCTACACCCAATGTAGAAAACATATGATCCAAAGGGTGTCCTATCTCAGCTTTGATCAGTTCATCAGGCGGTACTTCTTCTTCAAATGTTTTAAATGCAACAGAAAAACTCTCCAGTATCGCTTCAGTGGAATCAATAAGTGTTCCGTCAAGGTCAAATAGTATTATCATTCTTTCTTCTTTCTTCTTTATTTAGTGTTTGGTAATTTCGGTGCTGACTTCAACAGCTTCTTTGTATATGCATGCTGTGGGGTTTCCATCACATTCAGCATAGAGCCATGTTCAACTATTTTCCCCTCTTTCATCACAGCTACCTCATCGGCGATAGTAGGAACAATAGATAGATCATGGGTAATGAAAAGATAGGATACCCCTGACTCCTGTTGTAGTTTTTTAAGCAGTTTAAGTACTTGCGAACGAACAGAGACATCAAGTGCCGAGGTAGGCTCATCACAGATAATCAGTTCAGGCTCTACAGCCAATGCCCGTGCAATACCTATTCGCTGCCTTTGTCCGCCTGAAAATTCATGAGGATAACGATAGGCATGTTCTGCTTTCAGATCGACCTTTAAAAGTAATTCTTGTATACGTTCATCCTGAGAGACTCTCTCTTTTGGACCTACCCCCAGACTTATCATACCCTCACGGATAATATCACCTATGGTCATACGAGGATTCAGTGCAGAGAAGGGATCCTGGAAAACAACTTGTATCTTGCGACGATAGGGTTTCAGCTCTGCCTCACTTAATCTACCAAGATTCTGGTTCTCAAATTTTACTGTTCCGTCAGTGATATGAACTAAAGAGAGTATCGCTTGACCTATTGTACTTTTCCCGCTTCCTGACTCACCAACCAAAGCAAGTGTTTTGCCTTTTGGAATGGAGAAACTCACCCCATCAACCGCTTTGACATAACCGACAGTTCGTTGAAACAAACCTTTTTTAATAGGAAAATAAACCTTTAGGCCCTCTACTTCAAGTAGTCTATCCGGCTCATTTTGAGTCTCTCTCTCCTCTTTTGTCCCCATAGCATCCCTTAGTAGGCTTTTTGTGTATGGATGTTGAGGATGATTAAAAAAGACTTTGCAATCCGCCTGTTCCAAAATCTCTCCACGGCGCATCACAGCCACTCTATCTGCCATCTGGGCAACTACAGCCATATCATGGGTAATAAAAAGTATAGAGAGATTCCTCTGGGCTCTTATCTTTTTGAGTAATTTTAAAACTTCTGCCTGTATGGTTACATCAAGTGCGGTTGTTGGTTCATCAGCGATCAACAGATCAGGCTCACAGGCTAGTGCTATAGCAATCATAACTCTCTGTTTCTGTCCACCTGATAGTTGGTGTGGATACCAGTTATATCTCTCATGAGGATCTTTGAGGGCTACCTCTTCAAAAAGAGAGATCACCTTCTTTTTAATAGCATCTTTTTTTAAACCCAAATGGATCTTGATCACTTCAGCAACCTGGTCGCCTACTGTCATCACAGGGTTCAATGCACTCATAGGCTCCTGAAAGATCATGGCGATCGACTTACCTCGGATCTTCTGCATTTGTGATTCAAGAAGGGCGAACAGAGAGTTATTTTTTAATTTAATGTCTCCGGAACTCACCGATATAACATCGGGGAGCAGTCGCATAATAGCCAGAGAAGTCAAAGACTTTCCACTTCCGGATTCCCCTACCAGAGCAAATATCTCACCTCTTCTAATCTCAAAACTTACAGATTTCAGAAGCTTCTGTTTACCAATGGCAAGAGTTAGGTTTTCTACGCTTAATATATTATTCACTATTTATCTCAATCTTTCATTCCAATCATCCGTAAAACCAAGAGCCTCCAATGATATCTCCGGATATTCTCTCAAAAGGGATTTGATCTTCTCACTAAAACCATCTGCTGTATCTAAGTACTTAAACATATAATCCAATATCATAATCAATATAAAGATTTTATCATTCCTTAAGCCTTTAAATTGTGGTAATTTTTTAGGTATTTGTGCTTTGATAGAAAACTGTTTATTCCAAAGACGTCCATGATGTGCACATATATTACGAATATGGTTCATCACATGTAACCAATTCTTTAACACTTTAGAAGGTATATTTAACTCTGTAGTCATGGTTTCGTGTTCAGATTTTAAAGCTTTAAAAAACTTCGACAATGTAGAAAAAGAAATGATCTCCACCACCATCCATATAGGTAAAATATCCGAATTGTATGTTTCTTTAAAATGTGTTACAAATGCTTCTTTTGAACGATTTGTCTCTCTTTGTATCGTTTGCATAAGATTAAAGTATTCAGAGTAACTTGTATTAAGGTTTTCTTTTTTCATGTAACCAAATGCAGCCGTATGTTTCGAAAAATTATAGACAATATTTGCACGTATATTGACCTCTATTGTTTCTATGGCATCAAAAATTATTTTTCGCAATGCTTTATCAAAATAATAGAGTCGTAATATCTCTTCAAATCGTGTATCGACAATGAACGCGTCTTTTTCTTTTTGCAGAGGTAAAAAATATGCACTCAGTCTATAGTAAGAGATATGCTTTAATTTTTTCTTAGCCAATTCCCTATCAGTGACAATAAGTCCACGAGACTCTAACAAATCTATCTGTTCATCATAACTAAGGTGTATTTTTGTGAAATTTTTAGAAATCATAAGAAGCACTCCCTCGTTGGCACATTGCAAAGAGGTGGAAGGAGTATGTTGCCAGAAGTATAGCATAGTGCACTGCAAAAGTCAAGGTTTTGAGTTATGTTCCGTTGCTGTTTACTCACTTTTATCTCCGGAAATACTTTTGATTTTCTCTTTATAATCATCCGCATACAACATTAAAAACGCATATTATACTATATTACGGATTTGGGATTATACCTTATTCCTCGGATCCAATACCTTCTGAATACGATCAGATAAAAGGTTTGCAGCCAATACCAGGATAAACATAAAGACAAATGCAGAAAACAGAGACCACCAGACCATCGGCTCTCTTGCCATCTCAAGACGTGCCTGGTTTATCATGTTCCCCCAACTGTACATGGTCGGGTCTACCCCTACTCCTACATATGAGAGCACCGCTTCGGCAAGTACCAGACCGCTGAAATCCAGTACCACCGAAATAAGAATAATATGCATAAGGTTTGGGATGATATGACGGCGAATGATCGTTAATTTACTCACACCGAATGCTTTGGCTGCTGTAACAAACTCTATTTGGGAAATCTTCAGAGTCTCTGCACGAAGCAGCCTGCAAAGTCCGGTCCAACTTGTGATTCCAAGTATCATGATCAGGAACATCAGGCGCAGATCTGATCGTTCCAGTGTTGTTTCAAACCACCCGGGATGATTATCCATCATCACCTGCATCACCAGTACCCCTGCCGCAATGAGCAACACTCCTGGAATAGAACTTAATGTAGTATAGAGATATTGGATCACATCATCCACCCAGCCGCCGAACAGTCCGGCACTTACTCCCAATATCACAGCTACAGGCAGCATGATCAATGTAGTCAGTATCCCTATCAGTACTCCTGTTCGGATACTCTTGAAACTCTGATAAAGCACATCTCCACCCACTTTGTCCGTGCCCAGTACATGATAATGGAAACTAAGCATATAGAGCCAGGTGAATATCACTGTCAGAAAGATGACCGTCAAATAGGCTGTTCGCCAAGGCAGGATCGTCTTTCCCTGCCAACTGTTTTTAAATTCATCTCTAAAGTTGCCTTGACTGCGCCAAAGAACATGAAGCACGATCAGCAAGCCGCTGATCAGCAAGCCCGTAACAACAGCCACAAGAGATCTTATCAAAATATCATCACTCTGGGAAACATGCTTTAGAGGCAAATATTTCTGCTTTGTCACACCACTCTCATCAACCACAATGGATTTGGCATACTCATGTGTAGCAAAAGGTGCAGAATAAGTCCGCTCTGTACTTTGTATATTATGTGCAAATATCAGATCAAGAGGACTGACTATCTTTCCTTTATATTGTATGGTTTGACCTTGAACTTCTGTTGACGCATCAGAAAAACGAAGATGTACAGAATCAAGTAATGTAAAGAACAGATAGAAGAGCAGTATAATAGCCGAAGCCATAGCAATATCTGATTTAAAGACAGTATGCCACTGTTTTTTAACCTGGGGAGAACGGGAGATGGACCAACCCCATGCCAGTAGTGAAATGACCAGGATCCAAAGCATGATATCTGTCCACAGTAAAATAAGTTTCATGACAATTTCACCCTCGGATCGAACAAGGTATAGGAGATATCGGTAAGGATCAAACCTATAATATAAAGTACTGAACCCAAGAACACCATTGCTTTCACAATAGCAAAATCCTGTGAATTGATCGCATCTATAGTATAAGACCCAAGACCAGGGATCCCAAAAAATGATTCCATGATCAAACTTCCCATAAAGAGTGAAGGAATAATAACAACCACTCCTGTCAAAATAGGCAGCATACCATTTCGCAGCACATGCCCAAAAAGCACTTTGAGTTCAGAAAGGCCTTTGGCCCTTGCTGTACGAACATAATCCTGATTGATCTGCTCCAAAAAAATACTTCTATACCAACGTACTCCTGCACCGATCCCGGCAAATACACCGATCATCACAGGAAGAATGATGAATTTCACCCCACCCCAACCTGACTCAAAACCGGAAATAGGTACCCAGTGCCAAATCTTGGAAAAGAGAACCTGACCTGCAATAATATAAAAAAGGCCGGAGATCGACATGATCATAACAGCAACGATCATCATACTGGTATCTAAAATAGACCCTCTAAAGAGTACGAGCAGCAGTGCCAAAGAGATATTGGTGATCAAAGCGATAATAAATGTAGGCAGAGCAATGGCTAAACTCGGCATCATCCGCTCTTTAATGTCAGAACCTATATCCCGGTTCGCATCAGAAAAACCAAAATCAAAACGAAACAGTTTCAATGATTCCTGGACAAAAAGCGTATCGGTCACTTTGGAAATACCTTCTGAACTGTGATTAATGAAAAGAGGTTTATCATACCCTCTCTCTTCTTTCCAAGACTGGATAAGTTCAGGAGTCACCTGTTTTGCTCCCAGTTGGGCCCTTGCCATATCATCAGGACTGTTTATCATAAAAAAGAGCATAAAAGTAATGAGGTTTACACCAATGAGGATCGGTATAGCATAAAGTATTCTTCGAATGATATAGGCGAACATTTAATTCTCTCCCTGGCTGATAATCATTTTTTGTCGGTTGAGATAAGCACGATAAAGAAGAAAACCCACAAGCAGCAAGAATAATGCCAACAAGATCAAAGGCAAAATAACCGGTTGGTTCCACTCCTGTTGCTTTTTTACTCTTAGCCCGGCATCGATCCGTTTATATTTCAGTGTATTGTTTGCCATTGCATGAGGCAGGACATTGGTATACCACTGGTGAGACAGAGCCAAAGATTTTGGATGTACTCCCCAGATCCAGGGGGCATCCTCTCTTACGATCTTTAACATCTTTTTGATAATCTGCATTCTCCTGGACGTATTCTTCATGGTTTTCATCTTATTGAAAAGTCTGTCAAACTCCGGGTTCTTATAGTTTGAACTGTTGATACCGGCACCATTAGTATCCACAGCAGCATTTCCGCCATAGAGCAGAAAGAAGAAGTTTTCAGGGTCAGGATAGTCTGCATTCCAACCCCATGAGAAGAGTTGTGTTTTTCCTTTTCTTACTTTATCCTGGAAACGGTTGTAATCTGTAGCACGGATCACCAACTGAATACCCAATTTGTCAAACTGCTTTCGTCTCCAATCCATCAATGCTCTGTCATCAGGACCTGTGGCTGTAGTATCATAATATAATTTTAAAGGTTTACCTGTTTCCTTGGAAATCCCATTGGGATATCCTGCCTCTGCCAATAGTCTTTTTGCAACTGCTAAAGATTTTCTGACCCGTTTACCCTCTATCCAATCGTAAACCACTTTATTTGTTCCCTTCTCTCCCTCTTCATAACCAAAAATTCCCGGAGGAATGGGGCCCTGAGCCGCAATTCCCCGTTCATTGGTAAAGATGGAGATATACTCCTCCTGATTTTGGGCAATACTTATAGCCTGACGCAGCTTTTTGGCTGACTCGGAGTAGCCGCCTACAACTGGATCAACCATATTGAATGCCAGGTAGAAGATAGAGGGCTGTACGGAACTTTTCAGTTCAATCCCTTTTGCCTTCATCTCACCGCTTAACCCCATACTGCCTGTCGAGGAGAGCTGCACTGCCTGATCGAAGGCTTCAGAGCTTATTCCCGATGCATCGTAGTATCCTTGTAGAAATTTATTCCATAGAGGGATATTCTCTTTTTCTAAAGAGTAGATGATCTCTTTGATAAAAGGAAGTTTTAACCCCGCATCTTTGAGCAGCACTTTTGAAACACTGTATTTTTCCATCTCCTCTTGACTCAAGGTCGGATACCGTTCATCGTGATAATTAGGATTGACAAGCAGTCGCATCTGTCTGTTTGGATTATTTTCAGCTAAAAAATAAGCACCGGTTCCGACAGGAAACCAATTGAGTGTCAGGTTCTTTGCTATCAAACCACTCTGCTGATAAAACAGATCTGCTTCCCAGGGGATAGGGGCAAAAAAGTTCATAGTAAGCCAATAGAGAAATTGGGGATAACGGCCTTTTATCCTGATAGTTAGCGTATGGTCATCTATCACTTTCACTCCCGAAATAGAGTAAGGACGCAGATCTAAAGTCTGATTGCTCTTTTTTTTCTCTTTTGCTATTTCAGTGATCTGCTTAGAGAACTCCCTTAAGCCAACAATATACTCTTGCATACTATCCAGAATAGGTGAGTGGTTTTGCCTTACTGCCATTCGCTTGATAGCATACTCATAGTCGGACACTACCAATGTACGCGTTGCAGTTCTTTTAAAATCATCAAGCGAGTGAATAGTCTTTAGTTCCTCTTCACCCAATGCACCGTAAACCAACCTGCCCTCTGCATCTTTTACAAATGATGGATGATTTTGATATTTAACATCTTTTCTCAAATCTAAACGATATTGGGAAAACACAACTTCATTTGAACTCTCATCTACCTTATTGCCATCTTTGTCCAAGTAACGGATAGTTGGCATTTTAGTTAAAGTCAATGACTCCAGTTCATAAGGACGTTTAAGGTAATTATATTGCAAAGGTGGCTCATAGATCTGGCCTATTATAGCCCATTCATTAGCACTATAAGAAACAACAGGATCAAGATGCCTGAGAGGTAGGGAAAATGAAGAGAACAGTACTTCCTGCTTTACCTTGGAGATATCATGAGGATTATTCCAAATTATTGCATAACTATTACTAATTATTAAACATAATAATAACAAGATTTGAAATAAACGTATCATGAATGTAGAATACCTTTCTTTATTATATTAATATAATTGTTAATGTTTATTTATGATCTATATCATTATTTTTATTATCATGAAGCAAATTTTATCATATTTATAACTAAAAGAACCCTATAAAAATTAATTCGGATATAAGTTGTCCTATTTTCATCAATTTAATTGAACTATATCTATCTTTCAAAATCATCTTAATGTAATTTTTCCTAAGCTGTTAGATAAGAATTTATAATTAAATAGATTAAATTATAAGAATTAATTTATATTTAAATATTCTTACCCTAGAATAATTATGAACAATATTTTAACATGAAGGAAAGCTATGGCACGATTAGTAATTATGGGTGGCGGTGTATCAGGACACACGGCTGCATCATTCGCAAGAAAATGGCTGGGGAATGAACACGAAGTAGTGGTCGTTACACCAAATTCACAATGGAACTGGATTCCATCCAACATCTGGGTAGGTGTAGGTGAAATGACAAAAGAGGATGTTGTCTTTCCTCTTGCTCCAGTGTATGAAAAAGCCGGAATTGACTTTAGACAGGCAAAAGCCGTCTCTATTCATCCTGAAGGGAACAATAAAAATAACGACTCTTATATTACTATTGAATATACAGGTCAGGGAAAAGAGGGACAGAGCGAAGAACTTACTTATGATTACCTCATCAATGCAACAGGTCCAAAACTGAACTTTGGTGCAACACCGGGACTGAGTGACGGTAAAGGCGGACTTGGTGAACATACAGTTTCTGTATGTACTGCAGATCATGCGATTCATGCAAGTCTTGAACTAAAAGCATGCATCGAAAAAATGAGAAAAGGTGAAAGACAGTCCTTTCTCATCGGTACAGGTCACGGTATGTGTACATGCCAGGGTGCAGCATTTGAATATATCTTCAATATTGAGCATAAACTCAAAGAAGAAGGTGTAAGAGATATGGCAGATATTACTTTTATTACCAACGAATCTTTCCTTGGGGACTTTGGTATGGGTGGTATCCACTTCAGCATGGGTGGATATGCTACATCAAGTAAAGTATTCGCAGAATCACTCTATGCAGAAAGAGGTATGAACTGGATCCTTGGTGCACATGTCAATAATGTTGAAGCCGGAAAAGTAACCTATGAATCACTTGATGGAACTATGGACGAGCAGGAATTTGATTTTGCAATGCTTATCCCTCCATTTGCCGGAGTTGGCCTTAAAGCTTTTGCCAAAGACGGATCTGATATCACAGATACTATATTTGCTCCGAACGGATTTATGAAAGTAGATGCAAAATATGATGCAGGTGCTTATGAGAACTGGAAAGCATCTGACTGGCCAAGAACTCTACAGAACCCTACATATAAAAATATGTTTGCTGTCGGCATTGCTTTTGCACCACCGCACATAATCTCTAAACCTATGTCTTCTCCAAATGGCACACCAATCAATCCTACTCCACCAAGAACAGGTATGCCTTCAGCAATGATGGGTAAAGCTGTTGCACAGAGTATTGTTGATATGATGGTGAACGGTGCTACAGAACCGACCCATACAGCATGTATGTCAGAGATGGGAGCCGCTTGTGTTGCTTCTGCCGGTAAAGGATTATTCAATGGTACTGCTGCCGCAATGACTGTTTATCCTATCGTTCCTGACTTTGAGAAATATCCGGGTGTAGGTAGAGATATGAATGGTACTACAGGTGAACTTGGCCTGGCAGCACATTGGGTCAAACATATTCTGCATCACCTTTTCCTATGGAAAGCAAAACTTAAGCCGGGTTGGACTTTGATTCCAGAATAAAAAGTGGAGAGTTTTGAACTTCCACGCTTAAATATAATTAAAAAAACAACAGGAGAATAAAATGGCAACAGAACATGTAAAACATATCGATCCATACAGTCCACAATTTGGTACAATGATCCCGATGGGATTTCAGAAATGGCTAAGAACGTGTGTCCTCTGGCAGATCGTTAGATTTATCGCTATCAATATTAGAATGACAATTCTTATTTTAAAATCACACCATTAAAATCTTATTCCCAAGCTTTTGCTTGGGAATACATACAAGAATTTAATTCTTCCTAACTTCTCCCTACTTTATAACAAAACCTATAATAACAAGGAACGCATATGGTTAAACAAATCATTCTCTATCCTGATGAACGAATCAATATCGCTTCAGCAGATGTACGACATTTTAATGACGAACTTTTCACTCTTATAGATGACATGAAAGATACTATAGAATCTCACAATGCAAAAGGTTTAGCTGCTATACAAATAGCCATTCCTCTTTCTGTTGTTGTCGTTAAAGATCCGGAAGGAAATTGGCAAGAGTTTATCAACCCACGTGTACTTAAAGTCGAAGGAAAAGCAACTTCTATTGAGACTTCCCTGTATCTACCCAATATCAAAGAAGAGATACCCAGGTATGAAAAAATCACCTTTATATATCAGGATCGAACAGGAAAACAACACTCTATGAGTGCTGAAGGAAAATATGGTTTTTTACTGCAAAGAAAATTTGATTACACTTTTGGTGGTACTTTTGCTAACAAATTGGATAGAAAAAATAGAAAACGTGTAGAAAAAAATCTCTCTATTTCCGGAGCAACCGGTGAATTTAATGCCAATTCCACAATCTCTAAAAGAGAGTATTTCAAAAGCGTTATGTCCAAACTTCTCTTTTTTGAAGCATTGACACTTTTTGCACCACTATTTGATGTTACAAAAGAGACACTGCATTCTATGTATAAATATGATATCTTTGCTACGGTTGCTTCACTCTTTTTGGTCGTAGCCTACTTCGCCTATGCCAAATATGAAGCAAGCAGAGTCATTTCATGTACAGGATGCCAGGTAGTCAGCTTTACGGCTGTTGCTGTAAAATATCTGTTCATTATTATTATTTTGTTTGCAGGAAGTTATTATTTGGTAAATCCAAATTAGAAATTAAAATAAATTTGCAAGAGAGAAAAACTCTTGCAAAGAGGTAAAAGCCTCCAAAGAGACTTTGTAAAAAGAAATCGGAGAACCGACTATCTTTTTGAGAACTGTGGAGATCTTCTCGCTTTTTTCTTACCTGGTTTCTTTCTCTCAACCACTCTTGAATCTCTAGTAAGAAGACCCATTGGTTTAAGGATTGCTCTGAAAGATGGTTCAAACTCAACAAGCGCTTTAGTAATACCATGTTTAAGTGCATCTGCTTGAGCAGAATAACCACCACCAAGGGTAGTTGCTTTGATATTCATAGACTCAAGTTGCTTCGTTGCTTCAAGAGGAAGTCTTACTTTCATTTTAAGTGTCTCATGTCCACCTAACCATTGGTCAAGTGTTTTACCGTTGATAAGCATTTCACCGTTACCTGGAGTCATCCAAACTTTAGCAATAGCCGCTTTTCTTTTTCCTGTTGCATAAATAGTTGCCATGCTTATGCTCCTTTATTGATTTGTGCAGTATGTGGATGCTCAGCACCAGCATATACTTTAAGTTTTTTAAGCATTTGTCTACCAAGAGTAGTCTTTGGAAGCATACCTCTGACAGCAAGCTTGTAAAGTTTCTCTGTATGGTTTTCCAGCATATCTCCAAGTTTTTTACTTTTAGTAGAACCAAAGTAACCACTATGAGTAAAATACTCTTTGTCTTCAAGTTTCACACCTGTGAATTTTGCTTTTTCAGCGTTAATGATAACTACGTAGTCACCACAGTCTACATTTGGTGTAAATGATGGTTTGTGTTTACCTCTAAGAAGTGTTGCTACTTCAGTTAAGATACGACCAAAAGTTTTACCTTCTGCATCGATCAAAACCCAGTCTCTTTGTACTTCATGAGGTTTAAGAACTGATGTCAATTTCATGATTTTTCCTTGGTTTAAATAGAACATTTACAACGTAATTATTCTTTTGTGGACGGATTGTACCCACTTAACCTTAAAATTTATTTAAATTCAGTTTAATTTAAGTTTAGTATTTCAATTCCTTCTTCCAGAAGATAAACAATCAACCCTTCTGTTCTTTTTCCTGTGAGATTTGTAATGGCTTTTTGATAATACCCTACTTGATTTTGATGTTTTAACGCATACTTCTTGGAACTCTTGTAATCTACAACCAAACAATGCTCGTCATACTCCAAGAGCAGATCTATCTGTTTCAATTCTCCCTCGAAACTGAGCGACTGTTCTTTACTTATCTTCGCTCCATCAAGTATCTGCTGAAACGCTTCATATTCTATCAAATTTTTGACACGCTGTTCTATTTGCCTTATGCTATCAGCAGTCAATTGTTGTCCATAACGATTTTGCAAGGCAATCATCGCAGAACACAAACCCACCTCATCAAAGCTGCCCAACATCTCCAAGGTATAATGCAAAGCCGTACCAAACAAGATAGCCTCATAATCCTTCTCTTCTTCCTTCTCCTCTGCCTTAATATCTTGTGTACCATAGTTGGAGAGAGTTACATGTTGAGCTTTTTCAGACTCCAAAGGGTCAACACAGGGGTTGACCCCTACACTATTTTCCAATGCACCTACAGACATTTGCTCCATATTGATTTCATCAAATATAGACTCTTTAGGCTTTTTAACCACTATCAAGCCTTCCACTGCACGGGTCAAAGCCACATAAAGTACATTTTTTCTGTCTTTAAGTGCAGAAGCTTTTCGCTCCTCCATGATAGAGGCATACTCAGCATCAAAATTTTCTCTGCCTTTAGTACGATAAAGTATTTTATCGATGTACAAATTATCATTATAGTGATACATTAACGATGCTTTATCACTATTTGGACGCGTAAGCTTGTCCAGCAGGATGACATACTCAAACTCCAACCCTTTAGAACCGTGGATCGTCATGATCTGTGCTCCATGCACAGTGTTGGCAGCCACTGAAATACTGGAAGTTTCAAACTCTTCTAAAAACGTAGGGATGTCAGAAAAGTTAGATGCAAACTCTAAAAGTTTCAAAATATTCAGATCATTATTAAAATATCCGAATTCCCGTACAAGCTTATCCACTATTTGCAAAGGGCTCATGAAAGCGGAGAACCAAGAAGTATCTACATCATCCAAAGATTTACCTACTTTTAAAAGCAATGCCTGTGCATCTATCTTCTCTCCATAGAAGAGGTAAGAGACCATTGCTACAAGTGCCGCGATCTTTGGCATATTTTTCAAAGAGCTGGAGGTTTTTAAGAGTGTGTCTATACCTTCATGCTCACATGCCTCCTGCAGAGCCTGACCATCTTTATTGGTGCTGACCAGAAAGGCTATCTCATTGACATTCACACCCAGTTCCAGTAGCCTTTTGGCTTGTTTGACTGCTTCATCTATGGGTGCTTCAGACTCTACTACTTCAACATACCCCTCACTAGCCCCCTCTTTGCTCTTTTGTGGAACATACCCCTGCATAGTAGGCTCAAACCATCTGTTTACCTGCTCTACGACATTTTTAGAACTACGGTAGTTGGTATCCATCTGCTCGATCTTTACACCATAATGTTCTGCCACTTTATCAAACAGCTCCTCTACCCCTCCACGGAAACGATAAAGCGACTGCTTTGTATCTCCCACATAAAAGAAACTCTTAAATTCACTCTGTCCGTGTCCGGCAAATATCTCATCTATGAGTGGTTTAAGGAGCAGGAATTGTAATGTAGAAGTGTCTTGAAACTCATCAAGCAAAATGTGTTTGAACTTAGAGTCTATTTTAAAATACAGAAACTCTTTAGAGATACTCTCATGCAAAAGCCTATGGGTAAAATAGGTCAGATCATCAAAAGTCAAAACACCTGAAGACTTTGCATTGGTAATGGTCGCATTTTTATAGTAATCATAGATTTTGAAGAGGTTATGCAAAACGATGGCTTCTCGAGCCTCTGCCCATTTAGCCAACACTTCTTTAAGTTTTAAAAACTCTTCATCTATAGTAGGATTTTTTTCTACATATTTTTTATAATTTCTAGCTTCTAACAGTGAATCATTTTTAAATATATCTCTTCCAAACAGATCTTTTACTTTACGTGGAATAAAATTATTAATGGCAGTTTGAGATGCTCCTGATACGATTACCAATTTCTCTACTTCTGACCTCTGTCTATCTACTTCATTCTCTATATTGCTTAATGCTACTATTTGAGTATTGGCTTTGGGTAAGAGTGGATCAACCTTATAAAAGTTCTGCATCAAGTCAAATATCTTCCCAAAGCGTTTGTCTTCTATGTCCATAGCCAGCTTTACAAGCGAAGAGAGCAGACCTTCAGCCTGTACCTCTTCAAGAAAATGCATTTCCAGCTTTTCATCACCCTGCTCTTTGGTCACAAAATCAGGCTCCAATCCAAGCTCCAAAGAAGCCGAACGCAAAATGGAAGAGAAAAAACTGTCAAGTGTGACAATGTAAGAACTGTTAGCCAAAAACCTTGCCAATACTTCAGGCTGTTTTGCCAACAGGACCTTACGTGAGAGTCCCGTCTGCACACAGATAGCCTCTGTAAACGCCGCATTATCCTCATCATCCAAACCACGCAAAGAGTCCACCACCCTCTGACGCATTTCGGCGGCTGCCTTGTTTGTAAATGTTGCAGCCAAAATACTGCTTGGAGACTCACCCATAAAAAGCAATGAAATATACCGCACAGAAAGTGCAAAGGTTTTTCCGCTGCCTGCTGAGGCAGAGTAAGCCAAGAATGGTTTAAAACTCATAAACAGCCTTGCTCTTCGGAAGTGATGACTTCAGTCTCATCCCACAATCCAAACTGCAAGGAAGCCTTATATACTATAATAGCCATAACTTTTAGTGGGACTAAAGTCTCCACTTCCTTGTTATTCATAGCATCCATAAAATCTCTCCTTAGCATCATATAATCCAACTTTTACAGCATTATACTTTATATATTCATACACCAAAGCAAAATGCTTTTCATCTCGTATAAGTTTATCAAAATAATCACTAGCCCACACTTGACCTTCTTGATTAAATAGACTATTTACAATACGAGCAGAACCGCCTTTGAGTATCTTCATTATATTTTTTAATTCATCATTTTGTTTGAACAATATGTGAATGTGATTTGGCATTACTATCAAAGATATCAAGTCATACATCTTTTTATCATAACTTCTAAAGTACTTTTGAAGATCCAATATTATTTGTCCATTCAAAAATGCTCCGTTTTTTGACCTGTCTAGGTAGGTGTCTATCTTGTACTGTTTTAGTTTTTCTGTTTCTGTACTTATGTATAGCTTTTTTAAGTAGCTATCTATGCTTTCTTTTGTTCTAAAGGTTACAAATTGATAGTGGTCTTTTACGTCTATGTGTGGTAGGTTTGAGTGTTTTGTTTTTCTCAATCTTTAACCTTTATATATATTGGAAGTGGAGACTTCAGTCCCACTAAAGGGCAAAGCCCTTATCCAGGAAGTGATGACTTTAGTCTCACCCCACAATCTAAACTGCAAGGAAGTTTTATGCTTTTGTTTCAGCCATAGCTTCTGGTGGGACTGAAGTCTCCACTTCCTTGGTTTGTTTAGGGAGGATGCCTGTTTTAATGAAATTAGATATATCTTCATAAATATTTTTTTCAATATCTCTTGCAACAAATAGTTGATACCCAAACTTTAAAATGTTTCTCATTTCATTATAATTATCATCTATTTCTTTTAGAAGTATATTTTGTATAGGAGTTGTTATTCGTGCCTTTATTGCTTGAGAAGTTTCTCCTGAAACATATTTTCTTATATCACTAAAAAAACTTGATATTTTTTGCTGAACAACTATCTTACTATCCAAATCTTTATATACAAATCTATTTATAAAAAAACTATTAATATCTGAAGAATAATTTATTTCATCATAATTTACACACTGATTATTATAATCTGTATTTGGTTCTCTAATTGCAGATAGTTTATAATAACTCAAAATAAAATGATTTTTTATAAAACAAATAGTATTTAAAACTAAGGTCCTCAATACACCATCATTATACTCCTTCTCAACCCACTCCAAACAATTATCCAAGATCTGAATATATATCCGAGCATTTAACTCTTCTGTCTCTTTTATAGCTTTCAATATTTCTTCTTTGTAGCTATCTAAACGTTTATATTTTTCATGACTATCATATATAGTGCGAAATAGCTCTTCAATTTCTGGTTTGAAATAAAAAAACTTGTTAACCGTCTTTTCTTTTACTGCTTTAAAGACCTTTTTCTCTACACCTTCAAAAACATCGCTATTTAAAATAATAACTATTTTACAATTCATATCTAATGCTAATTGAGCAATGAACCCAAATAGATCATTTAAATCTATATGCTTAGATTTTCTTTCAAAGTCATCAAAACAAATAAGACCACCATCTACTAAAAATGATTCTGATTCATCTATTTTCTTACCCTCAAAAAAACCTTCTACAACATCACCCATTGCTCCAATATTAGCTCTTACTCCATATGCAGATACAGACAATAATCGACTTCCAAAACCAAAAGCTGAAATTGCACGTTTTGCCAATTTATTTTCTTCTTTTATACTCTCATAGGCTTTAAATAATATCTCGTTTTTAATAGACTCAATATTATCTTTTCCATACAAACTAACATAAATACAAGCTTTATTATTGGCTTTTAGCTTCTCAGACAATACTGGTTCAATTTCATTCAACCAAAAGTGTGTCTTCCCAGAACCCCAAGCACCAGACAACATAATAGTTTTCCCATTATTATCAGGGTTCAATAAAAACCCATCATCCCCATTTATCAGATACTCTTTTAATTCTTTAGTTGTAGACATAAAAATCCTTAGAATTATAATTGTAACAATGATACCACTTATTTAAAAAGATACAAAAAAAATCCCAAATCCCGAAATAGAAAAACAAAAGAATAAGTGAAGATGCCGTAAAATACGAAGAAAGCCAGAGAAAAAGCCCACTCAACGCTTTCACCCAATGGGTGAGCTTTTTCCAGGAGGATAAAAGTATGGCACAAAGTGTTTTAAATTTCACTGTAGAGAGCACCGAAGAGAGACTGACACCCAGAGCAGGAGAGGCAGTCTTTGGAGAGTTTTTAAAAGCAATCAAGCTTGATCGGTTATGCAACCGATATCTTCCTTTACCTAAAAGTAACCGAGGCTACGATCCTTATACCTTTATCCATTCACTTGTTCTAATGTTACACAGTGGAGGCAGATATCTGGAGGATATCCGCACCCTTCAGACCGATCACGCACTCCAAGAACTACTTGGGATAAAGCATATTCCCACAGCAGACAGTATCGGCAAATGGCTCAAACGCTCCGGCAAAGTCAAGATGTCGGGGATGGAAAAACTCAACCGTACCTTGCTACAACGCTATCTTCGCAGAATAGATGAACCTTTGGTGCTTGATATTGATGCAACCGTGATAGAAAGCCATAAATCTATTGCGTTTACCACCTATAAAATGTTCCCGGGATTTACTCCCATCATTGGGCATCTTAATGGCGGCTATGTGATTCATCAGGAGTTTAGAGCCGGTAATGTAGCACCTGCTGATCATAATCTTGCATTCGTCAAACAGTGTGAAGCACAACTTCCCAAACATCGAAAACTCTCCTATCTGAGAGCCGATAGCGCTTCGTATCAGTCATCACTGTTCAATTATTGCAATAATCGTAATATCATCTATGTGGTAGGCGGGCATCTTGACAGGAGTGTACTGACAAACATTGAAACAATTGATTCCTGGGAACCCCTTAGAACAATAAAAGGTACCGCACATCATCTCAAAGAAGAGGTAGCAGAATTTTACCACACGATGCAGAATACCGATCATGCCTTTCGTATGATTGTGATTAAAAAAACCACCACCCCATTGCTGCATGGCATGGAGGCGTTTCTAAGCCAGGAAGAGAAGCTGGCACTCGCTTCTGAACGTTACAGTGTGATTGCCACCAATGACTTGGAGAAAACAGCTGAAGAGATTGTACGCTTTTACCGACAACGGGGTGATACCAGTGAAAACCGAATCAAAGAACTGAAAAACGGGTTCAATCTGAAGTACCTGCCAACTTCAGACTTTCAAGCCAATGCGCTCTACTTTCATATCGGTACATTGGCATACAACCTGTTCATACTCTTTAAACGTATATTACATGTCAGCTGGCAAAAACACACCATTCAAACCATTCGCTATAAACTGTATCATATTGCAGGTAAAGTAGTCCATCATGCTCGCCAAATCGTGCTTAAAGTCAATGAAGCGTTTGTGGATATCCTCAATCACATACGGCATCAATGCTATTTGCTCAGTTTAGAGTAGCAACTTCACCACTGCGGCATTCCCTTTATCATTTCTTCTTCAGACAAAGTGACAGGATAGCTATGTCAAAAAATCAGGAAAATGGCTTTAAAAAGAGTATTTGACGCACCACTTTGTTGACATAGGGATACAAAGAGCTCTTTTAAGCACACTTTTTTACAGTTCGGAGACAAAAACGGGTTATAGTCTCTCAATTTTTATGAAATGAATTTTCTATTTCGGGATTTGGGAAAAATATGTCAAATTGACATATTATCTCGGAAGTGGAGACTTCAGTCCCACCTCACAATCATAGATTTTTAGAAGTTTTATATAACTTGCTATCAGTTTAAACTTTCTGTGGGACTGAAGTCTCCACTCCATTCTAAGTATCAGAGATACGTTCCTCTTCCGCACATCAAAGTAAACTCACAGTACTTACATTTCTGCAGATCTTCACATTTTTCAGCTACAAAACTTTTTGTCTGTTTTAACTCTATGATATGTTCTGCCAAAAGTGCATTCTTCTCTTCCAAAGATGTTATCTCTTCCATCTCACCGTTCTCTAATATTTTTATAAAAGCCAGAGTGATGTTTTGGTATTTTGAGCTAAGCATATGGTGATAAATACTCATCTGAAAATCTGTCAGTTTCTCTAAGTTCTTAGATTTATTTGCCTCTTTCGTTGAGCCACTTTTGTAGTCTAACACAAGTGTATGTGTAGCATTTTGGTCTATGCGGTCTATGCGTCCTTTGAAGCGTAAACCACCTATATCACCTTGGAACTCTTTTTCTCTCTCTACTACTTTCCAGTCAGCCTTAAAATGTTCTATTTGTCTCTCAACAAACCCTTTTAATTTCTCTTTCCATAAAAGTTTTTGGTAGGCTATCTTCGCGTCATCTTGTGGCAATAGCTCGTCTATCAGTTTATGAAGTGCTTGAGTCATTTCCTCTTTTGAGTCATAGCAACTTTGCTCTCTATAGAGATGATCTAAGAGTGTATGTAGAAACAAGCCCTCTATGAGCTCATCCCCTTTTTTCGCTTCTATCTTTTGGATATAACGATAGTAATACTTTCTTTTACACTCCAGGTAGGTTTTGAGTCTTGACGCTGACCATGTAACGGCTTGTGCATCAAAGTTTTCAACCACAGGCTCATTCTCATCTATGAGTTGTGATGATTGTGCATAGAGTAGATCAAACTGGGCTTTTGTTTGTTCTGCTTTGTCCAATCCCAACTCATAAAGGAAGTTTGAAGGAAGTTTGTTATCACTGGTGCTGTAAAGTATAACTGCTTGTGAAGCTTGTTCCAACAGACGCTTGTAATACTGTTTCTGTAAGGCTTCTCTGTCATTTTTAGTAGGAAGGTTTGCAAAGGCACGCACAGAAGAGTTGAGAAACTGATCTTTGCTGGATGTAGCAGGCACCACACCCTCATTAAAATCTACGATCACAATACCCTCAAAGCTCACACCTCTGGTCTCAAGTACACCCATCACCGTGATCTTACCCCCTCTCACATCATCAAAGGTAATTTTTGAGAGTGTTTTAAGCCATAAAAAGAGCCACTCTTTTATGGAGAGTTTTTGGATTTCAAATATCTTTAGGAGATGCAGATACTTTTCATATACTTGTTCGTTAACTTTCTCTTTTTTCTCTAGAGACTCCAGTGGAATATCCAGCAATTCCAGTCCATTGAGTAAGGTAAAGAATGTTTTTATATCTACTGACTTGGAAGGGGTTATCTTCTCTACCTCCTCAAGTTGAAAGCCGTAACGCTCCAATAACTTCTTATTCTGGGCATCAAAGCTTTTCCAATATCCATAGAGTGCTTCCAGTGATTTGTAGATTCGTCCATTACTATAATCATACCCCATCGCAAAGTTTAGGTTGTTGTGTGTATCAAAAAGAGTAAAGTGCTCTTTAAAACTCTCATCCGGCAAGATAAGTGCAATCTTTTCCGGCTCTATGCCTGAACGTACCATCTCTTCTATTTTTTCAAATGCAATAGCGATCTGTTCTTCACGCTCTTCCACACTAAAGACTGAAGCATTGATATTTGCGCTGTTACTCTCCTGCTCTATGATCTTTTTACCTGAAAAATCAAAAGATATATGCGCATCATTGGGTAATTTCAGACCATATGCTTCAAAACGTTCTTGCATTTTTTTGTTGAACTTACTTGTCGTATAATGTATGATAAGTTGTGTCTGCTGTGATACTTTTTCTAAAAGTGCCAACTCAAAATAACTCAAGTATCCCTCAAGATGGATCTCTATGGTTTCATAACTTTGTAAAAAAGCTTCATTGAGTCTGTAAGAGCCTGGTATGAATGCTTTATCTGTAAATCCTTTCTCATCAAGAAGTTTCCTGTAATTGTTTAAAAGTGTCTCCAGGATAGACAGATGGGCTTCAAACTCTGCATAAGCATCTGCCTGGGCTAAAGTTTCAAAACCTATATTTTCCACTGCCAACTCTTCAAAGAACTTAAAGAGTGCATCACTTTTGGTAAAAAACCGTACCAAATCCCGATTGACATTCAAAGTATCAAAAGCCTCAAAACGTGCCGCTTCTCTAAGCAGTAAAAGACGCTGTAAGGGATCTATCTGTATTCTGTTTTCTATGAGTATGGCACGCTGTTCAAACTCATCCATACGCATGAGTGCAGGAAGAAATCCATCTTGCTCTTTATGCTGGGAACTTACTGTTCTTAATGCTCGTGATGTGGGGTAAATATGGAGTTGATTCATGAGAAGAAGTATAACATAGAACCCGATACAAAAAGGGGAAATATGTCAAATTGACAGATAATTCATAATGAAAAGAGATTATCTTATTAAAGTTTCAGCCGTCGTGGCTTCGCTTCGCTACGACCACTTTGGTTCCACCCCTGCTAACGACAAGCAGTTGTCGTTAGCTTAACGGGTCTCTCATGGTTTTAAATAAGCAGAAATTTGTGAGTACCCTATAGTTTCACCAACTTTTGCTCTTAATTGTAAAGTATATCTGCCTGGTTTTGTGATATTGATATCACCTATACGGAATCTACCCTCTTCAAACGGAATATTCTCAACCAGTTTATCATCTTTAACTGTATGCGGTCTTGTAAGCAGAAATGTCACATTGGCATCTGAAACTGCTGTACCGTCTTTTTTTAAAATAGTATAGTTAAATATGTTTATTCCCTGTTTTAACTTTACGGGATCAACCTGACGAACCTTACTGTTCACATTATCTTTCATAACCATTGTCTCTACACCAATAATATTGATATCATAGTTTTTATCAAATGCGATCTTTCTTTCCATGATCTCATTGATATTCATATCTGCGATCTGATACTTTAACATATATTCATTTGACTCTTGCACCGGCAGAGATGATGCAGACTTTACTGTCCAGTAGCTCAGTGTGATACCAACTATAAGAAAGCCAAGTATCATATGTGGCCAATAGGTTTTTTCTTTATTGTTTGCCATTTTTTATCCTCATAAATATCGGTCTAAAAATAAACATCCAAAATACCAACAGTGCACCAATAATCACAATAACTTTCAGCACCGTAATAATATATCGTGTTTCGTTTGGAAGCGTGGTTGTCATCTCAACATTTTTTGAATCAGCAATCTGGTCTGCCAATTCGGAAAAACCTTGTACCACGCCAATATTGTACTTATCTTCTATACTGTTTTTATCTTTTGCTGCTATTACATCGATCGTTGCATCCATGACATCACTTTTATCATAGAGTAACACCAATTCTTTACTTGAAGGAATGAGTGCTACTCTACCTTTTGTTCTAGATTTTGCGGTAATCACTGCATTGGGTGCAAATATCAGCATCACATAGGGCTTGCTTAGGTTAGCTTCATACTTCTTACTATATGCTACCAAATTGAACTTCTCAGGGAAGTTTTCATTAGTGGCGACTACATACCCGTTAATAGCTGTTTTAGATAGCAACTCATCTGCCATTTGCTCAATTAGTTTTGAAGCTTCAGGTTTTAAAATGTCATCTTTGAGAATATGTGTTGCGTTCAGAAGAAGTGGAAGTAACAAAGCAAGCAAGGCGAACCTTACTTGAACTTTGAACATATAATTATCCTATAAAAAGATGGTTAGGGGTAAGTACTGCCCATGCTGTATATACAGCAAAAACAACCATACTCCATCCCAATACTTTATCCATAATTGTAATCATTTTTTATCCTTTATGAATTACTTAGCATCTACAAATGCAAAGTTTGCATTTTCTTTACTATTTGCTTTTACATTATCCAAACTACCGGTAATAGGTGTTGGATCATAGTAATTACTGGCACTGCCTTGTTGTACCCCAATACCCCATACTGTCAGGAAGACAAGGATACTTAGCAAAAGTACAGTTGCTATCAACATACCTGTTACACCATTGAGACCAAATACGGCTCTATTTGTATTTTCAGTTGCTGCCATCTTTTATCCTTTTAACGTTTTAATGTATGTTGCAAGCGCTTTTATCTGCACAGGAGTCATTCTGTCATGGAATGCCGGCATTGTACCAAGTGCACCTTTTTTACCATTTTTAATAACATTTGTAATAAGTGCTTCATCATAGTCAGCGATATTTGCTGCCATACCATTCATACCTTTACCATCTGCTCCGTGACAACTAGCACATGCTGCAAAAGCTGCAGGCTGTTCACCTTTCATACCACCGGCAACATAAGCTGCAATATCTTCAGCATCTTGACCTGTAGCCATCATTGGAGGCATTGCACCCCTCGGATAACCCAACTGGTTAGAACCTTTTTCGATTACGTCAAGTACTTGTGCTTTACTCATTCTAGTTGTAAAGTCATGTGCTTTACCGGAAAGACCATCACCTGTTGTACCATGACATGGTGCACACTGCACTAGGAAGATAGACTCACCCATTTGCTGAAGTGTTGCTGCATCAGCATTCTTATGCACTGCTTCAAACTTAGTATTATAAGCTTTTACCTCTTCATTATATTGTCCGATCTGACTAAATGCATTGACAGGATATCCTGAAATCATATACCACATAGCCCAAATCGCAGTTCCTAACCATGAGTATGCCCAACCACTAGGAAGTTCATTTAAATACTCACCGATACCATCCCAGTTCTCATCAGCAAGTTTACCACCTGATGTATCTGTTTTCATCTGGTTGATATATTTGATAGATACACCTACTGTAAGCCCTGCAATCGCTATAGCACCAATTATCGTAATTATATTGATAGGATCACTCAAATCAATGTTCATAGACTTCACTACATAAATCGTAGCTGCTATAAGCACTGCTGCAAAGAGAAGTCCCTTTATCATTAACGCATTCATTTATTTTGCTCCTTGTTTTCACTTGGGCTTGCGGAACTATCATTGATAGGTTTGCTGTCGATCTCATCATCCAAAGCAATTTTTCCTAACTTTTCATAATCCTTTTCACCCTTTTTTTCACTTCTATAAAGGTATATAATATACCCATACAACACCATCACTAAAACAATGGTCATAAAGAAACTGGCATAGCCTTGAAGTTCTCTAATATCCATTTTTTCTCATTACTTTAATCTGTTAAGGTACGCAATAAGTGCAACAATTTCAGGAATATTCCCTGCTGCAACTGCATCTTTAACATTCTGATTTTTCATATCAGCAGTGATCTTTTTTGCTTCATCCAAAGCAGCAGCTTTTGCTTCAGTCCATGTTCCCAGTTTTACACCATTTGGTGTATCATAAGGTGTATTGAATACTTTTTTAACAGTTAAGGCTTCAGCATAAGCTGTTTCAAGGTCTGCAATATTTGTAAACTGATGTTTATATGCTGGCATAATAGACTCAGGAACTACAGATTTTGGATCCCACATATGGTTTTCATGCCAATCTGTTGTACGGTAATTACCGATACGGTGAAGGTCCGGACCTGTTCTTTTTGAACCCCAAAGGAATGGTCTGTCATAGGCATACTCTCCAGAAAGTGAATACTGACCATATCTGTCAGTTTCTGCTTTAAATGGACGGATAAGCTGTGAGTGACAAGCAATACATGCATCTTTTTTATAGACTTCTTTACCTGCAAGTTCAAGTACCGTATAAGGCTTAAGCCCTACTACCGGTCTTGACGCTTCAGCAAAGTTAGGCAGAATCTCAATAAGACCTGCAAACGCGATAACCAAGAATACTCCTACTGCAAAGAAGAATGGATTTTTTTCTAACCAATGAAACATAACCTACCTCCTTATGCCATAGGTGATCTAAACTGTGGTTCTTCAGAAAGCTCTCTGGAAGAAGTCATAGTTTTATACATATTGTAAGCGAACATCAAGAATCCTGTTAGGTAAAGTACACCTGAAAGTGCTCTGATCGCATAGTAAGGGTGAAGTACGGTAACTGTATCGATGAAACTATACATCAAGTTACCATACTCATCAACTGCTCTCCACATCATACCTTGTGTGATACCTGCGATCCACATAGACGTAAAGTAAAGAACAACAGCTGTTGTTTGAAGCCAGAATTGTGCTTCCAAAAGCTTTTTAGAGTAAATCTCTCTTTTGAACATTCTTGGAGCCATATGGAAAAGACCTGCCATGATCATAAATACAACCCAACCAAGTACACCATCATGAACGTGTCCAGGAATCCAGTCTGTAAAGTGTGCAATTGCATTAACCGACTTGATCGCTTGAATAGGACCTTCAAGTGTTGAAAGCATATAGAATGTAGATGCAAGTACCATGAATTTGATCAGTGGGTTTTCAGTTAACTGGTTCCACTCACCTTTCATAGTAAGGAGCATGTTGATCGCTGAACCCCATGAAGGAAGAATAAGTACTACTGAGAATACTGATCCCATTGTTTGCATCCAATCCGGAACTGTTGACCATAAAAGGTGGTGAGAACCTGCCCAAAGGTAAATAAACATCAATCCCCAGAATGAGAGAAGTGATAATTTATATGAGTAGATCGCTTGACCAGACTCTTTTGGAAGGAAATAATAAATCATCGCAACGATAGGTACTGTAAATCCAAATGCAACAGCATTATGTCCATACCACCATTGTACCAATGCATCATTTGTACCTGAGTACATAGAAACCGAGTGCATGATATTACCAAGTCCGCCAGATACAAAGTATGTCGGTACTGCCATGTTGTTGAAAAGGTAAAGCATAGCTATCCCCAAGAATGTAGCAATGTAATACCATATAGAGATATAAAGTGCTTTTTCTCTTCTGATACCGATAAGCCCAAAGACAGAGACACCCCAAAGTACCCATATAACAACAATAACAACATCTATTGGCCACTCATATTGTGCATACTCTTTAGATTGAGAATAACCTAAAAGAAGACTTATTGTAGCTAAAAGTGCCCCAATAAAATAGAGCCAAAAGTGAAGTTTACCGATAAACATTAAAAACTTAGACTCTGCCATAGAAACTTTAAGTACTCTCTGCCCTACATAATAGAATGTAGCGAAAACCCCACTTACGGTAAATCCAAATATAACAGTATTTGTATGAACTGGTCTTAGTCTTGAAAAAGTACCATATTCACCCAATAAGTAGTTTAATTCCGGAAATGCCAGTTGTGCTGCGATGAGCGTACCAATTAACATACCTAAAAATCCAAACAAAATCGTTGTATAAGTAAACAATTTTGCTACGGAATAATCGTATTCCAATGCTGCGTTTGATTGCATGCATACCCCCTTGTAAAAAATTCTATGTTGTAAAATGACAATATTTGACAACATTCGACTTTATTATAGGTTTTTTTTTCACATATAAAGCTTAAAATAATAAGAGGTAAAAAAGATTTGTTAAATTATGTTTAACAATGTAGAAAAAATTATCGCAAACAGCCTTATAGTCGCAAAAATTCAAGATTTATATAGGATAAAATTACTCCTATATAAACCTCCTGAAAAAGCATTTATGCTTTTCCTTTTGCACTTTGGATAGAGTGAATATATTGATAGTCAAGAGTGATATTTTGTTCACGTGGTAAATGCTTAGAGAGCCTAGAGATCATCCCTTCAAAATCTTCAAAGAGATAATTTGCCATAGAACCGGGGATAGGATTTATCTCATTTAAAAGTACTTCATCATCCACTACAAAAAAGTCACAACGGATAATACTTCCTTTAAAAAGCGGATCATAAATCTTTTTGAAAGTCTCTTGGATTTTAACTTTTAAATCATCAGAAATATCTGCAGCTAAAACCTGTGAATCACGTGAGAAATCCATATATTTTTTCTCAAAATCCAAAAACTCTTCTTTATGCGGTTCTTCTACTATAGAGAGTTCCCACTCTTGAGTATAACAACCTGCCTGATTATATTCTTTGACCCCTTCTATAAATGGTTCAACAATAACATCCGTATCAAATTCAAATGCTACATCCAGTGCATAATCAAGTTCCGCTTCACTTTTTACAATACTTACACCTATACTGCTGCCCAAGCGTACCGGTTTAATGATAACAGGGTATGCCATAGTGATTTTTCTTTCATCATTTTTAGAAAGATACTCATAGTCTACTGTCTTCACACCTAAACTTTGCGCTAAAAACTTCGTATAGAGTTTGTTATACGAAAGTGCCGAAGCTTCCATACGAGGTGATATAAAAGGAATACCGTAGAATTCCATCATAGAAGCCATTTTTCCATCCTCTCCGTCTCTGCCATGGATAAGATTAAGTGCTACATCAAAATCGACTACTTTACTGCCGAATATGCCATCAATAAAGAATCCGCCTTTTTTAAGCGTTAACTGCTTACTCTTTTTATACTCTCCTGAAGAGAATAGTTTGGAATTGATCGTTTTTGTATCTATGAGATAGAATTCTCTGTTACTGTCTATAAAAATATAGGTCAACCCACTTTTTTTAAGTACTTTTTTCATGGTGATGGCAGAGACAATGCTTATCTCATGCTCAAAGCTTGATCCACCAAATAAAATGGCTATGTTCATCTTTTTTTCCTCTTTTCCAAAAGATATAATATTGCTCTTGAAATTTGATTTCCTATTTACTTTAAAATAAATGTCACAGCTCTCGAATCACTTCGCTTTCAAGAGCATTTACCATAACATTTGTTCATCTATTTACAACATCTTTGCAAATTCACCGAAGATATAAGCACTTTCATGCGGTCCGGGACTCGCTTCCGTGTGATGCTGGACTGACATCGTCGGAGAGTCATTGTACTTCAGCCCTTCAATCGTATTATCAAAGAGGTTCACATGTGTAACCGTTGCTACTTCAGTAATGTTATCCGGTACATTATAGTTGTGGTTCTGTGCAGTGATCTCTACTGTCCCTGTTACTGTATTTTTGACAGGATGGTTTCCACCATGGTGTCCAAATTTAAGTTTATATGTATCATACCCGTGAGAAATAGAAAGTAACTGATGCCCTAGACAAATACCAAAAAGCGGTACTTTGTGTGCAATAAGTTTTTTGATCTTCTCTTGCTCCTCTTTTAAGATAAGCGGGTCACCCGGTCCATTGGAAAGAAATACACCATCTATCTCTTTAGCATCTATTTTTGCTATGATATCTTCGGCAGACATGGAGTTTGGCACTACTGTTACTTCCATTCCTGCATGTGTAAGCTCATTCAAAATATTTCTTTTGATACCAAAATCCAATGCAATGATCTTTTTCGTTGTTTTGGGGGTATCATATTCAAAAGTATCTGTATTGTAGCGTGCTTCTGTATGTACATAAGACTCTTTTGTACTTACCTGCTCGATATAATTCACCTCTTCGATGCGGGGTGAGGATTCCAAGACTTTTTTAAGTTCATCTTTCTCATGGATCTCCGTTGAAGCTACCATCATCATGGCACCTTCATTTCTAAGCATCTTTGTTAGGAATCTGGTATCTATCTCAGTGATACCAAGTACATTCTCTTTTTTAAGAAGCTCCGCCAAAGTCTCTTCGCATCTAAAGTTGGACGGACGCCCCTGATATGAACGAACAATGATACCCTTGCAGTGAGCACTCTTACTCTCCATATCCTGCGCATTACAGCCTACATTGCCTATCTCCGGCATAGTAAATGTCACGAATTGACCCGCATACGAGGGATCAGTTACAATTTCCTGATAACCTGTGAGAGAAGTATTAAAGACGATCTCTCCTACAGAGGTTCCTTCTGCACCAAAACTTTTAGCTTCAAGCATTAATCCATTTTCAAAATAAAGTGATACCTTTTGCATTATAACATTCCTCTCTTTGCAAGTTCTTCCTGATACAGTCTCTCATAAAGCAGTTCATAGTCCTGAGAACCGGGTATGATCTCTCTTTCCATATTTCTGATCTTCTCATAAACAATATCGTCTATTTCATCATAAGCATCAGAGAAAGCTTTAAACGCTTTGAAGATCACATTCTTCACCTGATTTTCATTCACAGTATATTCTGCAAGATAATTTTCATACAATTCATCCAGGATAAGGTGTGCCAAGTCATTATATCTGTCATCATAATTCATGATCACACCGAATTCAGGAGCCATTTTCTTTTTGATCATAAAAAAAAGCTGTCTCTCATCAGCATGCTGGAACTCTATCTCATCATAATTCTCATCAAGGATTTTTTTGACCTTTTCATCAAGTGCCCACTCTTTGGCAAGGTTTTCATCGATAATCTTTTTTGCAGCAGCAACGACTGCTTCTCTGCCTTTAGGCATAGTGATAAAAGGTGCATTGGCTAGGTCAATCCCTATTTTGGTTGCTACATATCCTGTCTGTTGTGGTTTTAATCTCATGTTTACCCCTTCTATCGAATAATTGTGTCTTCACGCTCCGGACTTGTGGATATGATCCCCATTTTTGTCCCGATCATCTCTTCAAGTGCCAAAATATATGACTTCGCTGCCTCAGGCAAATCATCAAATTCTCTTACACCTTCTGTCTTGTCCCAACCCGGAAAACTTTTATAAATCGGTGTTGCATCTTCCAGGTCATATGGTACATAGTTGATCTCTTTACCCTCTACTTCATATGCTACACATACTTTCACTTCATCAAAACCGTCAAGAACATCCAATTTCATCAGTGCTACCTGATCAACTCCATTCACACGTACTGCATGCCGCATGGCCACTGCATCGAACCATCCGCATCTTCTTGGGCGTCCGGTAGTGGTACCGAATTCATGTCCGTTTTCACGAAGCTTGTCTCCTTCTGCTCCAAAATCTTCACTCGGGAAAGGTCCATTCCCTACTCTGGTACAGTATGCTTTTGCAATACCCGTCACCTTACCCAGATCTTTCGGATTAAGTCCAAGTCCTGAGCATGCCCCGGCACTTACTGTCGTTGACGAGGTCACATAGGGATATGTTCCATGGTCAATATCGAGCATTGTCCCTTGTGCACCTTCAAGAAGGATCTTCTTGTCTGCATCCATGATCTCCCACATCAACTGTGTTGTATCGGTAATGAACGGTGCAAGTATTTCTCTGTATCCTTCCAGTTCTGCCATTAATTCGGCTTCTTTAGGTGCTTCTACACCCATCGCATCAAATACCGGTTTATTCATCTCAAAAAAAGCAATGATCTTTGCCGTCATTTTTCCCGGATTGAGAAGTTCTCCCAGTCTGTGTCCTACACGTGCCACTTTATCACCATAGGCAGGTCCGATACCTTTACCCGTGGTACCAATAGCTTTATCACCCTTCATACGCTCTCTTGCCTGATCAATAAGTGCATGGTAAGGAAGAAGGATATGCGCTTTGTCTGAAAGGAAAAGTCTTCCTTCCAGATTATCGAACTGCTCCATCTCTTTAATAAAATCTTTTGGAGAAAGCACTACCCCGTTTCCGACAATATTCTTTGCACTGGGATTCAGTACACCGGACGGGATAAGGTGAAGCGCATACTTTTTATCACCGATAACAATGGTATGTCCAGCATTGTGTCCACCTGCAAAACGACATACATAGTCATGTGTCTGCGCCATATGGTCAACAATCTTCCCTTTTCCTTCATCTCCCCACTGGAGACCTACGATCAAATCTGCTTTACTCATCTTGCCTTATCCTCTGTTATTATTATTGAACATTTTTTGAGCAAAGCCCAAAAAACTACGCTGTCGCTGAGACTGCTTCAGCAGCAGGCTCATATGACTAGTCATATTTGAATGCTTAGTTAGTACTGACATACTACCTATCCTCTGTTCATTTTATTTGCGATACACTCATCCGTATAGAGTGCAAATCCTGCTGCTTCAACACCATCTATCGTATAGATTCCACCCATGGCTAAGAGATTATTTCCCTCGAACATTCTAAATGTCAAAGAATCATAATATCTCATCTTCGCATAAAAAAGCGGAGAGATCACCATATTACTGTATTCTACTTTTGAAGCTGCCTCTTTTATCTTTTCAAGTTCTGCTTTAATATCATCAGGGAATGCACTTAGGTCATCTAAATCACCTATAGCGTTCAATCTTACAAGTTGTTCGATCCAAGGTAAGTCAGCGCCCATGATCTGTTCAACATGCATAGACTTTAAAACCTCCAAAGAGACACCATACTTCTCATTTAAAAGATGAGGAATACGGATATTTGCTATCTGCATCACTGGTTCTGCACCTATCTCTTTTAGAAGCATGGTTGTTGTCTTCGCTATCTCTTCAAAACTTCCATCTATCACTTCTGCACCTATCTGATACTGCTCTTTAGTTGGAAATGTTACCGTTGGTTGGATGTAAAACCATTTTTTAGACTCTGTACTACGCCCAAGTCTTTTTGTTACGATGCGTACTACATCTGCTGTAGAGTCTGCACGAAGTGTTACTTCATGATTCTCTTCATCATTGAGCCTTACCAAAGGCTTCTTATCATCAAAACACTCATGCTGATGGTATGAGAAGAGTGGTGTGACGATCTCTTCAAAACCAAGATTATCAAGTATCTCACTTGAAACAAATTCTATCTCTCTTTTTACTCTGGCACTTTGCCCAAAATAGAGTTTTGACCCACTAGGGATTTCGTGTTCAAATATCATTTCTCTTCTTTGGTCAACATTGTTTTGAAGTAGGTCTCATTAAAGACACGACTTGCCGTACCGTCAAACTCTCTACGACCAAGTTTAGCCAAAGCAAGCTCCACAGCATTCACAACCCATACCATCTCATAAGGCTCTATAAGTCCCATCTGGTTGATACGGAAGATCTTACCTTTGAGGTGGTCTTGCCCTCCTGCAACATTCACACCAAACTCTGTTTTTAACAGCGTACGGATCTCAGATGCATTCTCATCATCTATCGTAGTCATAGAACGTGCCGGTGTGCTTGGGTATGAATGCAACCCGAGAGCCTCTAACGCAAAGCGTGTTGCTTTTGCACGACGTGCGGTATCACAGTAAAGCTTCCCGATACCACCGTTGGCTTCTATCTGCTGAAGTACTTCTCGAAGTCCGATAATGAGTGTGGTTGCTGCTGTATATGCCGTGGTGTTTTGAGACTGTTTTTTAATCTCAGAAGCAAGGTTGAGATAGTACCCTTTGCCTGCACCGATCTTCTCAATCGCTGCGGAGCTTAAACCAAGGATAGACAAACCTGGTGGTAACATCAACGCTTTTTGACTCCCCGCTATCAAACAGTCAATATTGGAGACATCAATACGTTCAACCCCCACAGCTGTAATACCGTCAGCAATGACCATGATCTCTGGATTGATCGCTTTGACTGCTGCTGCTATCTCCTCAACACTATGACGAAGACCGCCCGCAGACTCAGAAATCTGGATAGCCAGCGCATCTATCTGAGGATTTGCTTTCACTGCCTCAACCACTGCTTCCACAGAAGCCGGTGTATCCCACTCATTTTTGATCTCTACATTTTTCAATCCGCTGGCAAGTGCGATCTTCCCAAAACGTTCACCAAATTTCCCTGAGTTAATACTGAGTAAAGTATCATGACAAAGATTCGTTACCGCAGCTTCCATCGCTCCTGTACCTGATGAGGCAAGCATGATCACTTCATCAGTAGCAAAAAGGTTAAAAAGAAGTTCACGGGTCTCTGCAAAAATCGCTTCAAACTCTGGTGTTCTGTGATGCAGTGTCGGTGTCGCCATAGCCAGTCTTACTGACTCCGGTACTGGCGTAGGTCCTGGTGTAAAAAGTAACATATTTATCCTCTAAAATCACTTTTGTGATGGCATAATTAGTGGCGATTATAGCTAAAAAGAGGTTAGAAGTTGGTAAAGCGTTTTAAACGGGATTTGGGTATCTATACTAAATTTTACTTTACAGATCAAAAAGGTGTATAATTAAGAATAGTCTGAAGCAGAAGGAGATCAATGATGAAAAATATAAAACAAAAAATTTTTTCAAAGACGGGATCATGTTCCTCTATCATAAAAAAAAGGATTATTTAAGACTACAGCTCAAGCATAGCGACAAAGTCGGCAATAAAAATTATGTGTGCTATTCTGATTTCTGCAAAGAACTCTCCAAATTCATTCTTGAAGATGAGAAGAGGATCAAAAACAGTTAAAGGTTGCTATTGAGTTCTATTGTAAAATTAGTTTTCACTATGATACGTATATAAAGTCTATATTTGATACAATTTGGCTTGCAAATAAGGATCATTATATGAGATATATACAAATCATTCTACTCACTTTAACCCTCACTTTTACTGCATGCCAAAGTGATCACAAACAAATACAAAAGCCTCATTTACTGCGCGATAAAAGTTCCATTGAAAAAGAAAGAAATACACAAGAGATAAAAGCTCCTCTGCATCAAGAAACATCTCCAAAAACGACAGCTGTTTCCAAAGAAGACAGGATCATTGCTCTGACAACCATTAAAGCGGAACATGAAGAAAAACTTGCTGCTATTGCTGCAAAAAAAGAGAAAGACCTTAAAGAGATAGAACTCCAAAAAAGCAAAATAGAGCATCAAACAAAACAAAAAATAAATCAGACCGAATATGAGAGCAAGATCATCATTGCCAAAGAGAAACAAAAGTACATTGTTGAGATAGAAAAAGAGAAAACGAAAGTGTACCAGCAATATTTAATTGCCGGTACACTATTGATACTTGCCTTTTTTCTGCTCTTCTATCTTATTCATAGAAGAAATCAGCTACTCAAACTTCAACTTCAAGAAGAAGAGCTTCTTCACAAAGCACAGATGCAAGAGAATCAACATCAACATGAACGGATCAATAAAACCCTGGAGATCATTGCCAATGAAAATGCAGATAAAAATCTTAAAAAAGAGTTGATACAACTACTGAAACATCAACAGAAACCATCTACAAAGTTACTTAAATAGTCACCGTCTGCTGCCCGATCTCTTTATACCGTGTATAATAATGCTCTACGAATGATCTTATCTCCTCTTTCACAGGGAGATAGACACCCTCTTCTTTGACAGCATACTGTTTCAGATACTCATTTGCATCTATTTTGGAGAGGTAGGTTTGCGCTAAATTCCTGTAAGCATTCTGATAGCTTTCCTTCATCGCATCATACCTACTGTAGTCTATCTTTATCTGTTCATCATAGGTGATGACACCCGAACCGAACAGTATGTCCAAATGGATAAGCCCTTCACAATAATACGGCAATACTTCACCGACTTCTCTCCAAGCCATCAGCCCCACAGCACGAGATACAAGATCATCTACAATATGCTTTTTTAACGCTTCCCTTTCATTCGAGAAAAATGCCATGAGTCCACCGGAAGTTGCTTTGAACTCTTCTATATTTTTAAATTGCCCTGAGCCGTTCATCTTTGTCTCTGTGTCTGAGTCTATCCAGAGGATATGCCCGTATTCATGCCCCACGGTTGAGATATCATAGATCTCTTGCCAGAGTTTCGGCTCGTTTTCTATGAGTGCTTTTTGTTTTTTTACAAACGCTTCACCCATTGTCTCAACTGAAAGTTTCATGATCGGTTTGGACTTTTTACTCTCCATCACAAAATCTGCGTAAGCAAAGATCTTCTTGCCAAGTTCAGCTGAGACCTGTTCATCATTAGGAACGACCTGTGCGGAAAAAAGTCCGTTAAATTCTGCTGCATAGTAGAGGATCGGCTGACCGATGTAGAGTTGCGTTTCATCCACCTGGGTGAGGTTTTTAGCCATGATCTTTTGGGCTTCATTTCCAAACTCTTCTGCCATTTTGGAAGCAAAGTGCTTGATGTTTTCTCGTGTGTGTGAGCCCTCTTGAAGCTTAGGATTTACGATGCGAAGATCCCACTCCAAGGCTACTGCTTTTCTGTAGTGATCTTCATAATACTCCAACGGATGCCCTACCTGAAGTGGTGTTTTGACTGCCATCCAGGCTCTGTCTACATCTGCCCACTCTTTGATGAGTTTCTCTGTTCTGGTTTCGTTCAGTGCTGTTTTAATTGCCTTAAAATAGACTATCCACTCCTCTTTTTGTCCAAATACTTCATCTTCAAGCGTTCCCAAAAGTCCTATGAGTTGCTCCAAAGCCGTAGTAACACTTTTTACCTCTTGGGGAAATGCTTCAGCATAGGCCACACTTCTGTACTTCTCCCGGTCGTCTTTCATCAATACAGAATAGCAACGGTCTCCTGTACATCCATTAGTATCGACATCCAAAAGCCCTTCCTCTTGAAGTTTTGCAAAAACTTTACTGTCATCCCCTTTGAACATTTTTGAGAGTTCGATATTAATACCATGAATAATATGATCTGTCCAAACACTCTGCCAGACACTCATTGCAATACCTACCTGATGTACCCCAAGCAGAAGTGCACGGTAGAACGGTGTCAGCAACTCTTTCTGATCTACCCAGTTGATGAAAGCTTCATGACGGTTAATGTGCATACTGCTCACAAAACCATACGCCAACTCTTTTTTAACGATAATATCTTCATCACTCAAACCACTCTTTTGAAGTACCTGCTCCAATGCATCTTCTCTAAGGTTCACTATACGCGTAAGTGCTGCCATCACAGAATCATCATTTTTCTCCAGATCCAACAGCGTTAAAAAAGCATCCACTACTTCAGAAGCTTTTTCGTTTCCTTTATCTAAAAGTTGATAATAACTGTTAAGTTCTGTCTGTCTTGCCTGCAACTCATCATAAATAGTTTGCAGATCCTGCATAAATTTTTGTTTCATGTTATATCCTTTCATTATCCGTCATCCTCGTACTTGACACGGGGATCTAGAAATCAATATATAATAAATCTTTAAATATTCTCTTTAGTTTTCACTACAGATCCCCAGTCAAGCCTAGAATGACGATATTTTATTTGTTTTTTAACATCTGAATAATCGGTTTAGCCAACTTCATCGCCTTTGCCCTGTGTGAAATCTCTTTTTTCACTTCATCATCAAGTTCACCCAAGGTCTTGTCAAAGCCGGCAGGGATGAACATAGGGTCATACCCAAAACCTTTATCACCTCTGGCTTCATCTATGACATCACCATGCATCCATCCATGCACTACATATTCACCATACTTGGAGACAATGGCAATAGCCGCTGTATAGTACGCCGGTGTTGATTTTAGACCTTTTTCTTTCACAGCAGCAATAAGTTTATAGAGGTTATCTTTATCTGTAACATCCTCTCCTGCATATCTGGCAGAGTAGATCCCCGGTGCACCATCCAATACGGGCAGTGAAATACCGCTGTCATCAGAGATGACCAGGTACTCCTCTCCCAATTTTTCATAAATGGTACGTGCTTTTATCAGTGCATTGGCCGCAAATGTATCACCATCTTCTACGATATCAAACTCACCCAAAAGATCAGAAAAAGCAACTACTTCATCCTGACACATCTGTTTAAATTCACGCAATTTACCCTTGTTCCCTGTTGCTAAAACAATTTTCATAAATCTTTAACCTTTTATTTACTTTTTAGGAATATAATAAGACAAATTTTATCGTATTAAAGGTATTACCATGATTAAACAGATCATGCCACTCAGCCTCATTGTGGCTCTAAGATTTTTCGGTCTCTTCATTGTCCTTCCTGTACTCTCTATTTATGCACTTGAAATGGAAGGTGCCACACCATTTCTTGCAGGTCTGGTCGTTGGTGGATATGCGCTGACACAGGCAGCTTTCCAAGTACCTTTTGGTCTCATGAGTGACAAGTTAGGCCGTAAGAAAACGCTGCTTTTCGGACTTCTTATCTTTATTGCCGGTTCTGTTATCGCTGCAATGAGTGACAACATTTATATGCTTCTTATCGGTCGTTTTTTACAGGGAGCTGGAGCTATCGGTTCAGTAGTATCTGCAATGATCGCTGACCTTGTTAAAGAAGAACAGCGTGCCCATGCCATGGCTATTATGGGTGGAACGATCGCTATGAGTTTTGCAGCTGCAATGATCATCGCCCCTGTTGTAGGAGGTCACTGGGGGATAGACAAACTCTTTTGGCTCACTGCCATCCTTTCTGTTATGGCAATAGGCATACTCTTTACTGCCGTACCGCAACCTCCAAAAATCGTACATAGTTATGCAGAGGAAGAGTCCAAAATAATGGATGTCTTTAAAGACAGATCACTCACACGTATGTACATCACCTTCCTTTTTCACTCTTCCATTATGACCATGGCATTCTTTATTATCCCGCTTGTCATGACCCAATCACTTGATGATGGCGGTTTCGGATGGGAAAAAGCAGAACTTTGGAAAGTCTATCTTCCTGCTATGGTATTTGGACTGGTCTCTATGGGACCTGCTGCTGTATTCGGAGAAAAATACGGTAAAGGCAGAGAAGTTTTCATGATCTCTGTTGCCATCATTTTCTTAGGCTTTATTGCCATGGGATTTGCAACGACTCCTTGGGTATTCATCGTCGGTGTCGTCTTTTTCTTCATAGGCTTCAATATGTTCGAACCACTTCTACAAAGCTTTGTAGCCAAGTTCGCCAAAGTACATCAAAAAGGTGCTGCTCTTGGTGTTGCCAATACTTTTGCCTATGTAGGGATCTTCCTTGGAGGCCTCTTGGCCGGGTATCTTATGCAGCATTTTGGAAGAGGCACACTGGCTATAGTCGTAGCTGTTATCTCAGTAGCCTGGTTTATCTGGGTGGCTACCATGCCAAACCCGAACAACAGAGGGAATGTCTACCTGCCACTGGATATCTTTGACAGGGAAAGAGTTCATGCACTTACAAGCCATGAAGCTATTGTGGAAAGTTATGTGAATGAAACAGAGAATATTGCCGTTGTAAAGTATGAAAAAGATCTGATAGATGAAGATGAGATCAGAGGGATGTTGAGTTAAATATATATGGTCGGAGTGACCGGACTTGAACCGGCGACCTCTATCACCCCAAGATAGCACGCTAGCCAGACTGCGCTACACCCCGAAATTTACATTGCGATTATAAAAGATTTTTTCTTAGAATTTGACATATAACAGAATAAAAGCACTTTTTTCTGCTGTTACAGTGCTTTTTTTTGCTATAATATCCCCTACCATTTGCGCGGCTGTGGTGAAATTGGTAGACACGCTAGATTCAGGTTCTAGTGGGCGCAAGCCTGTGGAGGTTCGAATCCTCTCAGCCGCACCACCCAAACCTCTAACCCGAAAGTTAAAGTTTACACTCTCCGAGATCTACTTCTTTATACTCTACATCCATCAGTTTGCATGCACGTCTCATAATACCCTCTTTGGTAAATCCGAACTTCTCAAAAAGCAAGCCTGCCGGTGCAGAAGCTCCAAAGCTCTCCATACCCAGTACATCATCTGCATAACGGTAGAATTCCGTTGCTGTTGCAGCTTCTACTGCAAGTACTTTAGTATTAGGGTCAACTACTGCTGCTTTATATTCTGCATCCTGTTCATTGAAAAGGTCAAGACACGGCACAGAAACCACATTACAGACGATACCAAGCGGAGCAAGATAGCATGCAGCTTTTAGACAAGGCATAAGCTCTGAACCTGAAGCCATAAGGGTAAAGTTTGCATTTTTTCTTTTTTTGACGATATAGGCACCTTTGCTTACTTCACCAAAATCTCTTTTCGGTTTGAGTGTTTTAAGTTTTTGACGACTGAGTACAAAACCGTGTGGCGCATTCATGGTAAGTGCAGTTTTCCATGCTTCCACATTCTCTGTTGCGTCTGCGGGTCTCCATACATAGAAGTTCGGCAATGCTCTGAACTGGCTGATATGCTCTATCGGCTCATGCGTCGGGCCGTCTTCTCCTACACCGATACTGTCATGCGTCCATACAAAGAAGTTTTGGATACTTGTAAGCGCTGCAATACGTGCTGCAGGTTTAAGATAATCAGAAAAGACAAAGAATGTAGCATTGAACGGCATGGTTGTTCCGTAAAGTGCCATCGCATTGGTAATCGCTGCCATAGAGTGTTCTCTGATCCCGAAGTGCATATTCTTGCCCTTGGGAAAATCACCCATATTTTTAAGCTCTGTCTTGTTTGATGGTGCAAGATCTGCAGAACCTCCAATAAAGGATGGAACAGCTGTTGCAATCGCATTAAGGATCTTTCCGTTGGAATCTCTTGTTGCCACTTCTGCATCATTGGAGAAATCCGGATACTCGATCGCTGAAAAATCAGGATTAAGCAATCTTGCCAATGCTTCATTCTGTTCTATAAGCGGTGCCTCTTTTTGTCTGTGGATCCACTCTTTCTCGGCCAACTCGCCTTTTTCTATGGCACATCTGAATCTCAGCAGCACATCTTCAGGGATCTGGAATGTCTCATCAGGATTAAAACCTTCCTTCTCTTTAGACTCGGCAATGATCTTCTCGCCAAGAGGTGCACCGTGTGTATGGTGGGTACCTTCCAATTCTCCTGCTCCTTTACCAATGATCGTATTGGCAATGATAATGGTCGGTCTTGTAGCTGTTTTCACTTCATTCAACACTTTATCGATCTCATCATAGCAGTGACCGTTGACCTTAAGGACATTCCAGTTCTGTGCTTCAAACCGCTTTGCCACATCTTCGCTCCAGGCGATACTTGTATCACCTTCGATAGTGATCTCATTGGAATCATAGATGAGTACCAGGTCTTTCAACCCAAGATGCCCGGCTAAAGCACATGCTTCGTAACTAATACCTTCCTGAAGGTCACCGTCACCACAAAGACAATACACTTTATGGTCAATAAGCTCACATGTCTCTGAATTCACCTGGTTTGCCGTATATGCTTCTGCCATTGCAAAACCAACTGCATTGGCAACACCTTGCCCTAAAGGACCTGTTGTGATCTCTATGCCTTCTGTGTGACCGTATTCCGGATGTCCTGGTGTTTTAGAGTCTAATTGACGGAAATTCTTAAGATCATCAAGGCTAACATCATATCCCCAGAGGTGCAGCAATGAATATATAAGACCCGTGCCGTGGCCACCGGAGAAGACCAAACGGTCACGGTTAAGCCATTTCGGATTTTTGGGGTTATGGCTAAGGTGCTCAGAAAGTACTACTGCGATATCTGCAAGCCCCATAGGTGCACCCGGGTGTCCCGAATTTGCTTTTTGTACCATATCTGCAGCTAAAAATCTGATAGTGTTCGCCATCTTTTTACGCATTTTGTTTTGCTCTGTCATTGCCATTTTGTTTCCTTTAGTTATGTCTATATAAATATGTGTTCATCAAGGGTTGTAAAGCTGTTTGCAACTTCTCATCAAAGTCTTCAAATCGTCTTTGTAAATCTTTTGCCAAAGTATCTGCCTGGATCACAGTCTCCTCAAGCCCTAAAAGATTGACAAAGCTATTTTTATCACCGTCATTTCCTGTGGTTTTACCTGCTTCTTCTTCACTTTGTGTCTCATCTATAATATCATCCTGTATCTGAAACAACAGTCCCAGATCTATACCAAAAGCATATAATGCATCCTGCACTTTTTTATCAAGTCTTACGATCACTGCACCCATCTGCAGACTTACAGCAATGAGCTTGGCCGTTTTATTCGTATGCAGCATTTTTATCTGCTCAATATCCAATGGTATATTTTCGAAATAACAGTCTATTGCCTGCCCCAATACCATTCCTCTGCTTCCACCATCTCTGGCAAGAAGCTCTACCAACTTAATCTTTATATCTTCACGCAAAGGTGCTTTTGCAATAAGATAGAAGGCATCGGAATTCAATGCATCTCCAACAAGAATAGCTGTTACCTCATCATAACGCTTATGAAGCGTTTCATGTCCACGTCTCAAGTCCGCATTATCCATTGCAGGGAGATCATCATGTATGAGAGAATAGGTATGGAACATTTCAAGAGCCAATGCTACAGGCATCGCGGAATGGTAAAGCATAGGTTCATATGCTTCTACGATATTAAGCAGTAACATCGGACGGAAACGTTTTCCTCCAGCCTCAAGCATCACACCTAAAGCTTCTTCATAGGCAGGGTGAAAACTCGGTACTTTCGGTAAATTTTCGGTAAGGTACTTTTCAAATCTTTGCATTGGGTCTCTTGGATAAAAATTATTGGTAAAATTATACCTATATTTGGATAAAATAATCGTATGAAAGAAGAAACAACATTAACAATTACCGTATGGGCAAAATGACTTCTTGGACTGATCGCATTTATAGGTTGGGGATATGTGATTTTTACTATCTCAGGCTCACCTGCTCCTTTTATAGAACAAGCCCCCCTATTGTATGGGAAGTACTATGCTGATTTTGGTATTTTACCCATGATATACAAGGGGTTTGACTATTGGGAAAACAAAATATTCCTAAATATATGGAAAGGATCCGAAATGAAGAAAAAAACAGTAAAATCATCAACAATGTTCAATCTGAAAGGATTTTTGATCCTGATCGCTTTTGGTATATGGGTTTATGTCATGATGAATGTGGAAGAATCATTCGGATCGGTAAAAAATGCGCTCTTCTCTTATGGAGGGAGTACACTGATTATCATTACAACGCTCTATGTTCTGATCATACTTCTCGAATTTTTTATCGATATTGAAGATCTTGGTGAATAAGAACACAAAGTGTTCTTATTCACATTTCTTTGCGATTTCCTCTATAATGTCATCTATATTTTTATTTTCTACATTGACAATGACATCAGCTACTTTCTTATAAGCTTTTTCTCGTTCTTTATAGAGCTTTTTAGCCTCTTTTTCCTGGGCGAAAAGTGGTCTTTTCGCTAGTTTCGCTTCAGCATTCTTCGCTGTTTTCAAACGATTGTGTATCCATTCAAAGGAAGCATCAAGCAATACTACTGTTCCAAGTTTTTTAAGGTTTTTTACTTTGTAAAATCCACCACCGCAACTAACAAATGTATTTCTGACACACTTTTCTATCCAGTCAGCTGTTATCTGCTCCTGCTTTCTGAAATATGCTTCGCCTTTTTTTTCGAAGATCTTTTTGACTTCTCTGTTCTCTTTGGATTCTATCAGATCATCCGTATCTATAATATAGGTCCCGTATTTTTTTGTAAAAGCACGTGCCGTTGTTCCCTTACCTACACCCATAAAACCTATTAAAATAATATTTTTTTTCATTTTGTATCACCCGCCAAAAGCATTACAAAGCAATTCATACCAACACTCCTCACTCTTCACTTGATGATGCATCGCTTTATCACTACACCATATTGTAACGGTCAATGATCTTCTTAAGTCGCTTACGTAGATTTTTCAATGCTTCTTCAGCTGTTTCACCTTCTGCAACAAGTGATTCAAATTCATCAAACTGTACCTTTGCTACCCAACCGATCTTCTTATGTTTTTTGATCCCCACAAAACGTACTTCACCAAAATGTTCCTTTGCCATCCGATAAATACGTTCGATTCTCTCATCCAGACTTCTTATTTCTTTACTCATTCTTATCCTTTTTTTCACTAATATGATCTACTTTGATATAATTATAGCATAGCAAGAGAATAAAAGGATTACATAATGACAGGAATTCAAGTCCAATACAGGAAAAATACCAAATGCTGAATCGTAAAAATATACTTATTACAGGAGTCGGGTCAGGGTTAGGTGAAGCATTGGTCAGAGAGTATCTTGCACAGGGTGATAAAGTGTATGCGATCGGAAGAACCTTTCCAAAAATTTTTGACAAAGATCCCCATTTTTTCTTTTTTCCATATGACCTGAGTCAAACTTTTATGATCAAAGCAGAGATCAAAGCATTTATAATGGACCATTCTTTTAATGTGGTCATCCTTAATGCAGGGATACTCGGTGATATCCAAATGTTAAATCAAACCAATCTGGCAAAGATCAAAGAAGTAATGGAACTCAATGTCTGGGCAAACAAAGAGCTCATCGATACACTTCATGAATATGCATATGTTAAACAAGTAATAGGTATCAGTTCAGGAGCATCAGTCAACGGATCGAAAGGCTGGGGTGCATATTCACTTTCCAAAGCCGGGCTGAATATGCTGCTCTCTATCTATGCAAAAGAGTTACCTGATATCCATTTCACTGCACTTGCTCCCGGTGTTATAGATACATCTATGGTGCGGCATATCATCAACAAAGTAGATGACCAAATATTTCCATCTGCTAAAAAACTGAAAGAAGGAAAGATCCAAACCCCTAGAGAAGCAGCCAAACTGCTTATATCTGTATTTGATACACTTTTAAAGTATGAAAGTGGTAGCTTTTTAGATGTAAGGACAATGAGCTAGGAGTCTGTCGGACCCCTAGACTTTTATCTTTTGCCACTCACCTTTGTTAAAGGTGATCCACAGCCATGTTGCTTTCACAAAGGTATCTGAGATCATTGCCAGATAGACAAAAAGGATAGACTCAAAATACCATGAGAGTAAAAATGCAGGGATGATACGTACGAACCACAGAGAGATAAGATTTATCTTCAAAGTTCGCTTGCTGTCACCTGCCCCTCTAAGTGCTCCTGAAAGTACAAAGTTAAATGCCAAAGGGATCTGAGAAAATCCTACAATAACCAAATAAAGGCTTGCCTCTTTGATGGTTTTGGCATCATCCGTAAAAAGCCATACGATCTTCTCCGGCATAAATATCATAAAAAATGAAAGAAAAAACATAAATCCCGAAGTGTACTTAAGTACAAGAAGTACATCTTCTTTTGCTTGCCCAGGCTTCTTCGCACCCAGTCCCTGCCCCATCAATGCCATCGCTGCAATGGTGAACCCGATACCTGGCATAAATGCCAAGCCCTCTACACGCAATCCTATCTGATATCCTGCCAATACCTCGGTACCATAGTGAGCGATGATGATAGTGAAGAGCATAAAACTTCCAAAAGTAAGTGACCGTTCAAACGATGCGGGTATCCCTACTTTAAGTGCACGTGAGAGTAACGCTTTAGAGTAGTGCCATAGAGGAATGTAGGGTGTTTTATGTCTGAGGTACAAGACCACATACACGATAAACTCTAACATATTTACTATGACTGTCCCCACTGCCGCACCCATCACTCCAAGTTCCGGGAAACCATAATGTCCAAAGATAAAGAGATAATTTAAGATGACGTTGAGAATGATAGAGCCTATCTTGACCTTCATAGGTGTATGGGTATCTCCTGCAGAATTAAGTGCTGAGACAAAAACCAGTTTCATAAAAACAAAAGGCATCATCCATGTAAGCATCTGCACATAATCTGCTCCAAGTGCAACTACCTCAGGTGCTGTTCCAAACCATACATAGATGTTAGAAGCAAGAAAATACCATGCTACCATCACCGGTAGACTCAACAGGAATGCAAATTGAAGCAGTGTTGAAAGCCCTGTGGAAGCCCGTTTTATCTGACCTGCTCCCACAAAGCGTGAAAGCAAAGCGGATGTACCCACATGTAACAGGGTCAGCACGGCAAAAACAAACATAAGTGACTGCAATCCAAGTCCTACAGCTGCCACAGCAAATGCAGAGATACGCCCTACCATTATAAGATCGGTGATCACTTGCAGCATATCCAATAGTGAATTAATTGCCGCGGGAATGGAAAGCTTGAGTATCTTTTGATGTTTGGGTGGGAAAAGTCGTATCACGCTATCTCTTTTTAAAGCGTATTATACTCCTGCCAGCTGAGAAAGATATGCATACAGCAGTATGATGATAAGAGAAGCCCATCCCATCATCCAACCCACAGCACGCAATCTTTTTTCTTTTTGGAACATCTGTCTGGCTTTGTAAAGGACTACAGGATAGACCACAAAAGCCAATACCACAGGCATGTATGCCATAAAAGTCAAAGAATATTTGGCTATAGCGAGCTTCACTGCCAAAAAAGAGGTATAGACAAAACTATACACAATAAGTAATATGAATATTTGCACGATGTAAAAAAGCATATAGCTTGCTTTTTTATTTTGTTCATCGCTGTAGTATTTCAACCTTCACCCTCTTCCTCATACTGTTGAATCTAAATATATTCTTATTCTAACCAAAACTGATCATTACTGACCTCAAGATATTTTTTATAAATATCTTTACCATGTTCATCTATAAAATCCTGCAGCTGATCCCTATATTCTTTTGTATTGTCCATTCCATACAAGATATCCAACCTATCTAGAAGTTTTTTATATTTTCCTTTACCTTCTTTCGTATTAATGGATCTCAATTGTGAATATACATTAGATGCTTTAGAAAATAATATTGATGCTTTTAATATTGACATTATGTACTACCTCCTATTTTTCTCTTTATATATATAAAATAAATCTTATAATCATATCTAACAAAAGGTTTATAAAACTTTATGAAAGCTATCAGTTTAATGAAACTCCCCGATCCATAGGGTACGAGGTATCTTCATTTTTAAAAGATTAGTTGAAATATCATATAATGACATATCAATTAAAAATATAACAAAATACCGAAAAGGCACTCCATGAGACTCTTTATCGCTTCCCCTGTCATATTGGATGATTATGCATCTGTAAAAGAAGATTTTCAAGACATCATAGAGGGGAAATGGGTGGAGGAAGAAAATCTTCATCTTACCTGGCTTTTCCTTGGCGATATCAGAGAAAATAAACCGATTATAGAAAAGCTTAGAGATATCTCTCCATTAGAAAATAATGCAAATATCTCCGGGTTGGGGTATTTCGGAAGACCACCCAAAGTACTTTTCGCCGGATCTGAAAGAAAACTGCTTTATGATAAAGCAACCGAATTTAAAGAAGCAGGGTTTGATCTCTATCGTTTCAAGCCGCATATCACACTCTGCCGTATTAAAACTATACATAACTATAAGATCTATAAAGAAAAACTCAAAACATATCGAAAAAAACAACTGGGATATATACTCCCGGAAATTTCTCTTTACAAAAGTACTGTAACAGAAAAAGGAGCAATATACACAAAGTTATCCTAAGATCATCTCTTAAGCTAAGATTTTCCTTATTGCTTCAACCAGTGCCTCTTTTTCAATACTTCGTATCTTGGTATCATACATTTCAAAATTCAAACCTTCTTTTGAAACTTCTTTTTGCAGAATCAGCTCTCCACCATCCAGTTCAGAACTTACCCAGTGTACACTTACCCCACCTGAAAGGTATTCATCTTCATAACTTTTTTCTATGGCCTTAAGTCCTTTGTGTCTCGGCAAAAGGGAAGGATGCAGGTTGATACTTCTGATCTGTTCTGTAAACACCGGTGTCAAAATACGCATAAACCCAGCAAGTACTGTTAAGTCCGGTTGATATTTCTGTAATCTTCTTACCATTACTTCATCAAAAGCTTCTCTGCTCTCATAGTCTCTTGCATCCACTATCTCCAAGCAGATACCGTTTGTATTGGCAACTTCTATCCCCTCAGCATTCGGATTGTTTGTCAATGCTGCGACAACCTCAAATTCCTTTTGATGTAAACTCTTGACAATATGGGCAAAATTGGAACCTTTGCCACTAAAAAGTACGGCTATTTTTTTCATGACGGTATTATAGCTAATGGTCAATTATATCGACCCGACATATACAAAATAACTAACTATACCATGCAGCAGCTCTGAGAGCATACATCCAGACCTATATGATTTCCAGTCTTTCTACCTCATCTATGATATCTGTAGGCAACATAGCATAGGATGCACCTTGATACTTATTTGCCGCCATCACTAACGCTAAAGAACCTTGTATAGCAGCATCTATTCCTGTATACCCCTGTGCCAGAAACGAAACAATAAGTCCGGAAAGTACATCTCCGCTTCCCCCCTTGCTGAGATTGGAACAACCTAAAGGATTGATATACAGTTGTTCTTCCTGCATGATAAGGGTATTGACTCCTTTAAGCAGGAGGGTAACATGCGGGTACTTTGCATTAAAACGGCGTACTGTCTCAAAACGTTTGGCCTGTACTTCCGGGACCGTAAGGAGTTCTCCTGTCAATCGTTCCCATAATGCGACAAACTCTTTAGGATGAGGGGTAATGACCACTTCTCTCTCTTTCTGTTCCAGAATACCCAACAGCTGGGAAGAGTAGCATGCATCAGCATCCAGCAGAATGGGAAGATGACTTTGAAATACATGCTTTTGTAAAAATTCATTATCGAAATGACCACCCAACCCCATTCCTATAGCAATGGCTGAAGCATTATCCGGTACTACCGTTGAATACATCAGATACGGAGGAGGAGAGACCTTTTCGTGCACCACCAGCGTTGTAAGTCCTGCTCCAAACCTGCTTGCAGCCATCCCTGCAATGATACCTGCCCCTTCTTTCTCTCCGCAGAAAACAGCTGCATGACCAAAATCTCCTTTATGGGTAGAACATGCTGCTCTGCTTGGCAGTTTCAGATCGGAAGGTTCAAGCACAAAAGTATGGCTCTCTCCTTCATATTTTTGACTACTGATACCAAGGTCGGCCCGTATGATCCTTCCGATAGTATCTTTACTCTCATCCAGATAGAGTGCCTCTTTGTATGCTCCCATGGTGATGGTGACATCAGCACTAAAAGCCATAGGCATCAGACAACCGTTTTCACCTACCCCTGTAGGCACATCACAGGCAATCTTATGTCCAGAAAAGCTGTTGAGTTGATGAAGCATATACTGTGTCTCCTGATCGATCTCTCTGTTAAGCCCTGCTCCGAAAACAGCATCCACTATGATATCGGCATCATAAAGTTCCTTTACTGGATTGACACCTAACGCTTCTGCTCTCTGAAGCTGTACTTTTGCCATCTCTGATTTGACTCCAAAAGGCACGACCAATCTCACATCATACTCCCCATGCAGTTGCCGAGCAAGAACGATGCCGTCTGCACCATTATTGCCCACACCTGCTACAATGAGCACAGAGGAGCCTTTATCAAAATGATTTTGAATATACTCAGCCATTCCTCTGGCTGCATGTTCCATAAGTATATCTTCCGTGAGTCCATACGTCTCGTAACATTTTTTATCTAAGTCATAACAGGATTTAAATACTTTTTGCATCACTAGTCTCCTTATTGTTACTATTATCTTAGCATAAATTAAACTTGTTTGGATATAATCCGCTTCATATTTATCTCTTTTACCCATAATCTGAACCATTTTGGTGAAGCTTTAGTGAGAGGAATTTTGTAGGAGCTTTGCTTCTGCAAAAGGAGATCTCATGGTAAAAAATTTTGATAAGGAAGGGGGTGCTTTTCGATGCCAGGAATTAAACTAACTTCACGTGATTCATTTGATGACGCTTACAGAAAATTCAAAAGACAATGTGACAGAAACCTTATCGTAACTGAAGCAAGAGCTAGACAGCACTACGAAACTGAAACTGAAAAAAGAAAAAAAGAGAAAATTGCAACTCGCAAGAAGATCCTTAAAAAACTTTTCATGCTCAGAAGATACGAGTCTAGACTGTAATCCAGTCTTTGGCAGAGCTTTGGCTCTGCTACTCATTTAATCTTACTTTTTACACAACAAATATTAACTACATTTTATCATTTTCCCCCTACACTTTTTTATGCGATATCAAAAGTCTTATATAGGCATATAATTTTTTTATCTATTTTATCTCCAATAAAGTCTCCAATTCACTTTTAAATTCCCTATTTAATAACTTGCCATTTTTCAAATAGTCAAAAAACGTTACATAACTATTTGGACTTAAAAAATGAAATATATATTTTTGCTTTATCCCCTGCTCTACTAATTTTTCATTCAATCTATTAAAATGTTCTTTTGCATATCTATATTTTGCTTTATTTTCAATACTATCATCTTTATCAGCCTTAATCTCAACTACAATAAAATACTCAATATCATCATTGTTAATTTTAAGAATAAAATCAGGGTTGAAATTACTTATCTTTTGATGATTTGCTTTTCTCCAAGAATACTCAATACTATAAAAACCTCTATCTCTTGATTTTATCCAACTATCTATCTTTTGTGCAATCTCTTTTTTACATAAATATTCAACAAAATCTCTTTCAGGTCTTGCATTTGTAAAAACCATATTTACAGGTGTTTTAAAAAGATATTCATTTTGTTCTTTATCTGCACTTTTTGGAAAACTATCATCATCTATGAATTGTTGAAATAGATTTTTTTGTTCATCACTTGCAACTTCATTTTTCCAATTATTTGTATAAAATACAGAATAATCTCTTCTAAAATTTCCAATGCCTAAATTTTCTCTTACTAAATCTTTTGTTGATATAACTTTCAAATCATTTATTTTTTTCTCTATTATAACAGTCTTAGAGGCTTTCCGCAAAAGTGTTCCAAAAGATTGTAAAACTTTTGATCTATTTTTTTGAATCAACCCATCTACTTTATCAATGCCAACTTTTTGCATTGATCTTACTATCAAATCTTCTATAACTTCTCTTTGGGGTAAATTATCACTTGAATACTGCTCAACATCAATATTTAAAATTTTTCCTTCTTCAAATCTTGCTTGTAATTCATCTAATATTTTATCAACTATACTTTCAACTGAATATGTTTCATTAATTATATTGTGTTCTTGTTTCCGTATATTTCCTTTGATATCGATAAGTATCGTATCCTTTCCAACTTCTACTGATTGAGATTCTAAAGGTATCCCGTTTTTCATCAAAAAGTCAAAAGTCATCTCATTTTTTGGAGCATGAGGTATCTCTTTTTGCTCTTTTGCATAATCAATATTATAAACTTCAAAATTATATTCTGCTCTATCACCCTCTTTTAAGACTTGTGAAGTCACTTTTGTCTCGATCTCCAAAACCTCATCTACAAGACCTTTTATATTCTTGCTCCAAGAGTCGTGATTAAACACTATGACTTTTGGTTGCGGATTTTGATATTCTAAAGGAACTCTTAACCCCCTGCCTAAAACTTGTGCAATTAAAAGTTTTGAATTAAATGCTTTATCTTCCCAAGGGACTATTTGAAAAACATTTTTTACGTCCCATCCCTCGGTTAGCATAGAGACTGAGATGATCCACTTTGTAGGGTCATCATTTTCATCTACCGTTTTTAATTTGGGTATATTTACCTTGTGGTCTTTATGTGAAGTCACAATCAAAACTTGTTTTTCAATCTCCTCTTTTGGAAGTTTTTCTTGCTTTAGTAAAAAATCTACTAAGTCATCTTTTAAATTTTTAGCCTTATTGATATCTTTTGTAATCAATATTGACAATGGTTTTACCTTGTCATAATAAGTAACATTATCTTGATGGTTTTGATAAATCTTTTGAAATTTTTCATCAACTCCAGAGCTATCATCTTTTTGGACATACTCTATATTTTTTACTATCCTATCTTCAATAGCCTCTCTTAAGGAATACCTGTAAATAACATCATTAAAATACTCATTATCATGATAAGCTGTTCCTGTAAAACCTAAGATATATTTGAAACCATACTCACTATTGAGCAAAAACTCTTTCCATTTTTTAAGTCCTTGAGATTCACTCCTGCCTGTCTCTTTTTCTGTAATTTTATTAAAAATATGGTGAGATTCATCATTTAAAACTAGCGTTCTATCGCCCTCATTTTTAAAGCTATCTTCAATAGAGGAACCAGTTGTAGTATAAACTGCATGAATATTTTCAACACAAATATCTCCATTTTTTACAGTCACATTAGCATCTACAATTCTAGGATTTTTATATGTTGCCTCATTTGGAATCATTTTTTTAAGCCCACTACTTCCACTTAAACTCTCAAACTTCTCTGTAAGTCCAGCCTCTATCGTAAGGGATGGAGATAACACTAAGACCTTGTCAACCAAACCCAACCCCAACATGATTTGAGCTACACCATAAATGACATAAGATTTACCACCACCAGTTGCAATGTCTATATTTGCAAAAAGCTTATTTGGAAGCTGAAGATGTTTTTTATAATTTTCCAAAGAGCTGTATTTGGCTTGTAACTCAGTATTGTCTTGATAATTCTCTTCAATGAGATCTTCTATTTTTCCATATCTACCACTTGCCAAATAGATAATGGCATTTTGAATAGCCTCTTTTTGATATTCTCTATCTCCACACAATTTATCCAAAAACAGACTCCAGCTATCCAAATCAAGCTTTATAGGGTCATAGTTATGGTTTACTTTTAGAACCAAATCTTTTTGTTTAAATATTTTTATATCTTGCATCCGTATTCCTTAAACTGTAAAGGTTTGAGTAAAGTCATTACCATAAATATCTGTAAATACCACCATGATTTTCTCTCCAACCTCACTGGCTGTTAAAGGTACCTCTACACCATTTTTAGACAACTCTTTTAGCTCATTTTCAAAATCTTCTGCACTTTGCCCTTTTTTCTTTTTTGGCAATAGCTCATCGACAAATAGAGCCTCATCCATCTCAAAAGATTTGCCATTGTAAGTTTTGTCTATAAACAGTGCCGATAAATTTTCAAAATCTTCTTTTTGTTTCTCCTCTTTTGTTTTATCTGATGACAGCTCACTGGATTGAAAACTTTTGATGACTATTTTTACTTCATCATCTCTCGTTTGAAGCTCTGCTTTTACTTTAGGCGGTCTTTTAAAGTGAAACCCGATAGCCTCTTCAATGTCATTGACTTTTGACTTGCTTTGCGGTTGTCTTACTTTTACAAAAGGCTTTTCATGCAGTTCGTTAATAATATGATATGGAATTTTCAAAAAATAGTATCTCACCTCATCTATCTCTACAAAATCATCTACAAAATCAATGGAGTTTATAGGAGCAACAATGTAAACTCTACTTCCTACTTTTTTACCTATATTCCTATGCAAATCGTCTAAGTAGTAATTATCTATAGTTGAATCTTTATATTTTTTATAATCATATACAATGACAGGGTAATTATCTTTTTTTCCTTCAAACTTAAATCCTGAAATTTTAAAAGGTTTCAAATCAATCTCAAACAACCCTGAAACAAAATCCAAATATTTTTTTCTCTCCAATTCAAAGGTTTTTTCTAAATCATAACTACCAAGACTAGCAGTTATAAAACTTTTTGCTTTTTTGCCATACTTTTTTTTTGCTTCTTCTAAATCTTTTGAGTTTTGAATCTGTAAGATTCTTTTTTGCATAGTAAAATATGAGAGTTTTCCAAGATCACAGGTTATCCATTTTCTACCAAGTTTTTCTGCAACAGCCATTGTAGTTCCTGAGCCACCAAAGAAGTCTAAAACTATATCACCTTCATTTGAACTTGCTTTAATAATTCGCTCAATAAGTGCTTCTGGTTTCTGGGTAGGATAATTTAATCTTTCCGATGATGTACCCTGAACAAAAGGTATTAAAAATACTTCTGTAGGCTTACCTGCTTTTAAATAAGCTCTTCTCTCAGAGCCATCTTCATCATAATATATTTTGTATCTTTGACCTTTATCATCTACCTTATCATATCTTTTTATAGCTTTTTCATCATATTCAACAAGAGTTGCATCACTATTAAAATAATAAGTATTTGATTTTGTATAAAAAAAGACAATATCATGTTTTCTTGGAAAATTTTTCTCTGTAGAAGTTGGACCAAAATATTTCCATATTAATTGATTTCTAAACTTTGATTCTCCAAATATTTCATCTAAAATTAATTTGATATAGTGAGCTTTTTTCCAATCTAAGTGAATATACATACTCCCATCATCAGCCAATATCTCTTTCGCTACTATTAACCTTTTTCTTAAAAACTCTACAAATTCAGCACCTTTTTTCTTGTCATTATATGCTTTAGCTCCCTCTTTATTTTGAAATTCATCAGTTGTTGCAAATGGTGGATCAATATAAATAAGCTTTACTTTTCCTTTTACTTTATCTTTTATTAGTGGGGCTCTATTTTCATGAATTGTTTTTAAAAACTGTAAATTATCTCCAAACACAATCATATTTTTCCACTCATCATCAAAAGCTTTATACTCGTCACCATTAAAAACTTTTTCTACTTGAAGTGGAACAGGATAGACCCCATCTTTATTTGCTAAAATATCCTCTTTTCTCATCTTCCCTGCATAAACAAGTTCATACTCTTTTTGTTTTGTCGGAAAAAGTAGATATTTAAAATCTTCAGGTAAATCCTTTCCCTCTTGAAGAAGTTCAATAATGTAGTCTTTTTGCTGTTTTGTCATTGAGTCATATTTCCCTAATTTTTACTTTTATTGGGAATATATTACCTCTTATTAAATTTAAACGGGATAAATTACTCTAATTTTTATAAAAAACGGGAATTTATCCCGTGTTTTTTACACATATTTTTTAATGTACCTTTTATATTAAAAAGGTCAAAAAATGACTCAACGAGATAAAGCTATCTACTTAGATTTAGACCCAAAGACGTTAAGAAACTGGAGAAAAAACAAACCAAACCTCTACAAAATCATCATGCTGGGTTTCGCCTTTGAGGAGGTGGTAAAGAAATCTAAAGAAAACTATGAGGAACTGGAAAAATTAAAACGTGAGGTGGAGAAGTAAATTTTTATTGTTATTAATCGGTTTATGCTATAATCTTCGCATGGAGCCAAAGAGTTGCACCTCTTTGACTCTACTATTGGGCTACCAGCACCGTATGACTATGCCTAGAATACGCATTGCATATCCTTTCTCTTGGGCTAGCCCAAGCCCCAACCCTGCCAAGATATAAAATCTCCACTTGCAAAACCTAGTCATAACATGCACAAAAATTCTAACAAAATTTTTTACCCAGTAGGAAAAATATGTCAAGTTGTCATACTTTTTCAATCTAACCTTCCATGAACTCATTACACCTTATCTAACTTTTCGCTAAAATAATTCTAATATTTTTTTAAAGGTTTCCCTATGAAATTTACAACCCCATTACAAAAAGATGCTATCAAAATTATGTTACTTGGTTCCGGTGAACTTGGTAAAGAAGTTGCTATCGAAGCACAAAGACTTGGCGTTGAAGTCATTGCTGTTGACAAGTACGAAAATGCACCTGCACATCTTGTAGCCAACCGTTCGTATGCCATCGATATGCAAGACAAAGAAGCCGTACTTGCACTCATCGAAAAAGAGAAGCCGAGCTTTATCTTGCCAGAGGTGGAAGCCATCAGCATCGATGCACTTTTTGAAGCAGAAGCAAGAGGTTTTCATGTGATCCCCAATGCTGAAGCGGTCAACAAAACGATGAACCGTAAGAACATCCGTGTTTTTGCAGCTGAAGAACTTGGTCTTAAAACAAGCGGATATGAATTTGTAACCACACTTGAAGGACTCAAAGATGCAGGTGAACGCATAGGTTTCCCTTGTGTCATTAAACCTGTGATGAGTTCTTCCGGTCACGGTCAAAGCATCGCCAGAACAGCAGAAGATATAAAGAAATCCTGGGAGATAGCCAAAGAGGCACGTGGTGATGCAAGTGAACTCATCGTAGAAGAGTTTGTACCATTTGACTATGAGATCACCCTTTTAACTATCCGTAATGAAACCGGCACAACCTTTTGTGAGCCCATAGGTCACGTACAGAAAGATGGTGACTTCATCCTCTCATGGCAGCCTATGCAGATGAGTGCTGAAGCACTTAAAAAGGCTCAAGAGATCGCTAAGTCCGTGACAGATGGTCTTGGGGGTAGAGGTATCTTCGGTGTGGAGTTCTTCGTCAAAGATGAAGAGGTTTACTTCTCTGAGCTCAGTCCACGCCCACATGACACAGGGATGGTCACACTCATCACCCAAAGCCAAAGTGAGTTTGCACTTCATGTAAGAGCGGTACTGGGTCTGCCACTTGACTTTACTTTCTATGGATCTGGTGCCTGTGGTGCGTATAAAGCTAAAAATGAAAGCCACAATCCAACACTCGAAGTACCCGACACTGCCTTTACAAAAGACAGCTTCGTAAGAGTCTTCGGAAAACCAGAATCTCATGTAGGTCGTCGTATGGCAGTCTCACTTGTACTGGATGAAGTCGAAGAGGCAAAGCGTAGAGCTACGCAGATCGTCGATCAGATCAATGACCACTAAGCAGTATATGCTTACACTTCCCCCTTACAAAAGGGGGATGCACCTTATCACAGATCAGATAGAAGCACTTTTTGACGGCTCTGTCTCTACCGGCATCGCACACCTTTTTTTACAACACACCAGTGCCAGTCTGACAATCAGTGAAAATGTCGATCCCTCTGTGCGCAGTGATGCTGAAACATTTATGAATGATCTCATCCCGGAATCCTACCCAAAGTTCCGACACACCTATGAGGGGAGTGATGATATGCCTGCACATCTGAAAAATATGCTTTTGGGGGCATCACTTACTATTCCTTTAACCCAAGGCAGATTGGCACTTGGAACATGGCAGGGTATCTATTTGTTTGAGCACAGAGACCATGCCGGCCGCAGAACGATTATCATCACAATACAAGGAGAATGACTATGAGAAAACAAATCGTGATACTAGATACGGAAACCCTTGGCGAAGACCTTGATCTTACTGTATTGAAACAGTTCGGGGATGTCATACACTATAAGAACAGTACGATCGATGAAACACCCAAACGCATACAGAAAGCCCATATCGTCATCAGCAACAAAGTCGTTCTTACTAAGGAGATGATGCAAAGATCTCCCAAACTTGAATTGATCTGCATTGCAGCTACAGGAATGAACAATGTAGATCTTGATGCAGCAAAAGCACTGAACATTACAGTAAAAAATGTGGCAGGATACTCCACCAAATCAGTCGTACAACACACTTTTGCCATGCTCTTTTATCTGCTTGAACATCTTAAATATTATGACAATATCGTACAGTCAGAGCTATGGAGCCTCTCCGGACTCTTTACCGATATAAGCCGCCCTTTCTATGAGATCTCAGGAAAAAAATGGGGGATCATAGGGCTTGGTACCATTGGTAAAGAAGTGGCTACTATAGCTACAGCCTTTGGTGCTGAAGTAAGTTACTACTCAACAAGTGGAAAGAACCATACAGACCTATACCCGAACCAACCGCTTGACAAGCTTCTCTCTTCCTGCGATATCGTCTCTATCCATGCACCACTCAATGAGCAGACCTATGGGCTTATCAATGAAATGAATCTTCCTTTACTTAAAGAGAAAGCTATTTTACTTAATCTTGGACGTGGAGGCATCATCAATGAAACAGATCTTGCTTATGAACTTGACAGACGGGAGATCTATGCAGGTCTTGATGTACTGGAAAAAGAACCTATTGATTTAAACAACCGTCTCATGCAGATAGAACATAAAGAGAGGCTTCTCATTACTCCTCATATCGCTTGGACGAGTATAGAAGCAAGACAAAAGCTGCTTGAGGGTATTGTAAAAAATATTGAAAATTTTTTGGAGAAACAATGATAGATGTATTGATCATCGGTAGCGGCGGTGCAGGTCTTACTGCTGCACTCTCTGCAAAAGAGATGGGAGCTTCCGTACTTGTAGCAGGAAAAAGCTACCCTACCAACTCACAAACTTCCATGGCACAAGGAGGCATTAACGCCGCCCTTGGAAATGTGAGTGAAGACCATATAAGCTCCCATATTGCAGACACTGTCAAATCCGCGCATGGACTTTGTGATGAAGACATGGTGCGACAGATGTGTGCAGATGCACCACAGACTATCACTTGGTTGGAGAGCTTAGGTGTGCCTTTTTCACGCCTTGACAACGGTAAAAGCGGCAAAGATAGTATAGCCCAACGCCAAATGGGCGGAGCTTCCGCTAAACGTGCGTGTTACGCACAGGACTACACAGGACTCAAGATACTCCATACACTTTATGACACCTGCCTGAAAGAGAACATAGATTTTATGGATGAGCACTATCTACTTAACCTTATCACTAAAGATGGGGTAGTCAAAGGAGCAACCTTTTTAGACATCCGCACAGGAGAGGTCAAACAGATAGATGCAAAATCCGTGCTCATGGCAACAGGTGGTTACGGCAGTCTCTATCATGGCTTTACTACCAATGCTTACGGCTCTACCGGTGACGGGGTGGCAGCTGTGCTTCGTGCGGGCGGTGCTGTAAGTGACATGGAGTTCATACAGTTCCACCCTACTGCACTCAAACACTCCAGCATCCTCATAAGCGAGAGTGCCAGAGGCGAAGGCGGGTACCTGGTCAACTCTGAGGGTGAGCGTTTTGTGGATGAACTCAAACCCAGAGATGAAGTAGCCAGAGCCATCTTTAAAGAACTTCAGGAAAATAAAGAAGTTTTCCTCGATGTCAGACATTTGGGTGAAGAAACACTCATGGAGCTTCTACCTCAAGAGGTAGCTCTGTGTAAACTGCATGAGCATGTAGACCCGGCACAAGAGCTCATTCCCATCAAACCGGTTGCACACTACACTATGGGTGGGATAGATGTGGATTATGCTCTTGAAGTGACAGGCATCAAAGGGTGCTTTGCCGTAGGTGAATGTTCCAATGCCAAAGTACACGGAGCCAACCGTCTTGGCGGGAACTCCCTGCTTGAGATCACTGCTTTTGGAAGGTTTGCAGGAGAGAATGCCTACAAACACTCTATCTATGCAAGCTCTAAACCCGCAGATGACACACAACTGCAAAAAGACAAAGCCCATCTTGAAAGTATCTATGCACAAGAGAGCAGTGTAAACTTCTATGAACAAAGAGAGGCTCTTGGCAAACTCTTTTACCAAAATGTTGGCATCGTAAGACACAATGATACTCTGACCAAAGCGCTTGATGAAGTCATTGCTATGCAAGTACTTTCAAACAAGATAGGCATAGAAGACAAAAGCCCGACCAACAACACAAACCTCATAGACTTTTTAGAGTTCAGCAATGCCCTACTGCTTGCACCTACTGTTATCTCCTCAGCCATTGCCAGAGATGAGAGCCGTGGAGCTCATTTTAAAGTAGGGTTTGAAGAGGAAAATGAGGATTTTAAGAAGCATATTGTTTTGCAGTGGAAGAAGGAGACAGAATGAAAAATAACTCTATTTCATCCGTAGGTCGGGTTCTCCTGATCCCGACACTTATTTGCAAAAAAACATCTTCTGCATCTTTAATAAACGTCGGGATGAGGGCAACCCGACCTACAGAAGGATTTATATTATGAAAATATCTATTCAAAGAGATAAAAGCATTGAAGAATTTGAAATCTCCAAATCTATGACACTTCTTGCAGCCCTCTACGAGATCAAAGAGAACCAAGATGCCTCACTGACATTTTCTTCAGGATGCCGTGCTTCTGTCTGTGGTACCTGTGCTGTTCGTGTAAATGGTAGAGAGGTACTCTCCTGTGCCCATAAAGTACAAGATGGTGATCTTGTCGAACCACTGCAATACCACCCAGTCCTACGTGACCTCAAAGTAGATAAAAACAAGGCCAAAGAGACACTGCTAAAAACTGCAGCATGGCTTCATGAGAGTAAAGAAGCTTCACTGACACACAGTGACGAGAAACTCACCGAAACACAAACTGACTGCATACTCTGTGATTCATGCTACTCTGCCTGTCCTGTATACGCAGTAAACCCGGACTTCTTAGGGCCTTTTGCCCTCACACGAGCCTACCGTTACACATCAGACAAACGTGAAGGAGATGCTAAAACCATCATAGGCAACATTCAAAGCAACGGTGTGTGGGACTGTACACTATGTGGAGAATGTACCGCTGTCTGTCCTAAAGGCATAGATCCTAAGATGGACATCACTATGTTAAGAGGAACCTCACTGCAATTCGGACACTCTGACCCAAATTTTGCTGCGCAGAGTTTTGGAGCACCTGATTTTGGTGGTGGAGGATTTGGGTTTGATCCTAATAGTGGGTTTTAAACCCCTCAACGATCACAACAGGGATCTTCATAGGTCTCATCTTCTTGCTGTCTACAAAAACCCACTCCGTTTTTCCTTCACAGATAAGAGCTTTATCCCTACTACGGGTAAGTACATAACGGCGGATAGACATGATCTTGCCTATCTCTTCTACCCATGTCTCCATTTGTAGTTCATCGTTTTCAAAGGCGGGTTTTTTGTATTCTATATTATGAGATTTGGCTACCCAGGTGCCTCCAAGTTCAAGACATTGTTCGTAGCCGAAGCCTACGGCTGCTGAGTGTTTTGTGGCTGCCTCTATCATCCAGCTAAGGTAGATAACATTATGCACATGACCATTGAAGTCAATCTCATCACTTGTTACTCTGAATCTGTAGCTGTAAGTATTCACACTAGATATCTCTAGGGTCTACTATCTTTCCTGCAATAGCCGAAGCCGCAGCAACCGCTGAGTTAGCCAAGTAGATCTCAGAGGTTCTTGCACCCATACGACCTACGAAGTTACGGTTTGTTGTAGCAACACAACGTTCACCGTCACCCAGGATACCCATGTATCCACCCAAACATGCACCACATGTAGGATTGGAAACCACGGCACCTGCTTCAATGAGGATATCCATCAAACCTTCATGTTGTGCCTGTAGAAAGATCTTCTGTGTCGCAGGTGTAACGATCATACGTGTATGACGTGCCACTCTTTTGCCCTTCATGATCTCCGCTGCAATTCTAAGGTCTTCAATACGTCCGTTGGTACATGACCCGATCATTACCTGATCGATTTTAAGATCATCAGCTACTGCCTGTTCTACCGGTTTACCGTTTGACGGCAAGAATGGATACGCGATCACCGGTGAAAGTGCTGCAACATCTATCTTAATGACTTGGCAATAGTTCGCATCTTCATCTGAATAGTGGATCTTAGGCTCTGCTCTAAGTCCGCTATTTGCCTCTCTTCTCTCAATAAGATATGCTTCTGTAATATTGTCTACAGCGATGATTCCTGACTTTGCTCCGGCTTCTATGGCCATGTTACACATGGAGAATCTGTCATCCATACCAAGGTGTTGGATGGTATCACCTGTAAATTCCAATGCTTTGTAAAGTGCACCGTCCACACCTAAAATACGGATGATCTCCAAGATGATATCTTTACCGTAAATATGCTCACCCGGTTTACCTGTAAGCTCTACTTTGATCGTCTCAGGTACTTTGAACCAGTTACCGCCCGTGATCATACCAAAGGCAAGGTCTGTACTTCCCATACCTGTTGAGAATGCGCCGAGTGCACCATGTGTACAGGTGTGGCTGTCTGCACCGATGATGACATCACCGGGGATGACCAAACCTTTTTCAGGAAGCAAGGCATGCTCGATCCCCATATCTTTCTCATCAAAGAAGTATTTAAGGTCATGCTTATAGGCAAACTCTCTTGAAATCTTCGCCTGGTTCGCTGAAGCAATATCTTTAGCAGGGATGTAGTGATCCATTACGATGCTGAAGTTGTCCGGTCTGGCCAATTTTTCTGCCCCGCTCTCTTCAAATGCTCTGATCGAGATAGGTGTTGTAATGTCGTTACCGATGATCATATCAATATCTACTCTAACGATCTCTCCTGCATGTACCTCTTTACCTGCATGCTCCGAGAATATCTTTTCTGTAATGGTTTGTCCCATTTTTTATCCTTAATTCATTATCATTATTACGCGAATTATAGCGAAATTTATTTATGGTAGAATTTCAATAACAAATTATACCCTCGTTCCCAACGTCCTCGTTGGGAATGCATACAGATATTTTTAATGATTTATCACTTTTTATTTTATACAAACTGATATATGCATTCCCAAGCCGGAGCTTGGGAACGAGAGTGCTTAGGATAGATTATGAAACTCTACGAACTTAAAGCCATAGCAAAACGATTAAACACCTTTACTTTTATCAGCCGTGCCAGACGCATAGAAGACAACACTTTAGAGATCATGTTCGATAAATCCGACAGCTATTTCTTCAATATGACCAGAGGACACAGTTTCATCTACAAAGCACCAAGCCAGAGACCGCTTCAAGGCTACAATGCACCTTTTGACACCCTGCTTCACTCTCTGCTCAGCGGAAGTAAACTTATAGGTGTAGAAGTAGCAAATGATGACCGTATTTTACGTTTTACCATCGCTCCAAAAAGTTCTTACAAAGACAAGATCATCTACCTGCAACTTGAATTTACAGGAAAGAATACCAATGCCATACTTATAGATGACAATGAAGTCATCATCGAAGCCCTTAGACACATCGATGCCGACAGCTCTTTTCGTGTGATCCGTCCAGGAATGGAACTGCTTAGCATCCCCCCATATGAGCGTACAGAAGAGGCAAAAGAGATAGCTGATGTAGATGCATATCTCGAAGAAAAATATACACAGATACAGGCGAAAAAACTGCTGGAGATGAAAAAGCAGAAACTCTCTGTAACTTTAAAAAAGAGTCAAAAGCTGGCACAACTTTTAGCAAAACTGCCCGATGAAAAAGCTTTGGGAAAAGAGGAAAAAAAATACAAACAGTATGCCAACCTCATCCTGGCGAACCTCTATCAGATCAAACCCTATGATACTAAGCTGAACACCTATGATTTTGAGGGTAATGAGATCAGCATCAAACTTCCTAAGAATATCAAAGTCAACCGTATGAGCGACTACTTTTTCAACCTTGCCAAACGCGCTAAAAATAAAGCAAAAAATATACACATAGAAAAAGAGAACTTAGAGAGTAAAAAAGCCTTTTATGACAACATCTACTACGCACTTGAGCAGGCCAAAGAACCTTATGAACTTGAACTTCTTGTCCCTAAAAGAGCAAAATCGCAACGTAAAAAAGAGAAACTAAAAGAGGGAGAACTCTTTTGGATAGAGGACTACAAAGTATTGGTAGGAAGAAACAGTAACGAAAACCAAAAACTCCTTGCTATCGCCAAAGCCAATGACCTCTGGATGCACATAAGAGATGTACCCTCTTCTCACGTCATCATCAGAACAGACAAACAGAACCTGCCTGAAAGCGTCATCAAAGCAGCAGCAAAACTCTGTGTTGATTTCTCCGTAAAAAACCCCGGAGATTACGAAGTGGACTACACCAAACGAAAATTTGTAAAAGTACAGGAAGGCTCCAATGTACTTTATAACAAATATGACACAATAAGAGTCACCAAAGAAGGGGTAGAGATAAGAGAATAAAATCAGAGGCTAGAGGCTTCTATAACCCAAAGCGTGGTATAATGTTCTCTATTTAATCATTTAGGAACAGTAAGATGACAAAAATTTTTACAGACTATCAAGAGCGTTGGCTTACAGGCATTGGACTACTTGCACTTGTTGGGTTTATCGGCTGGATAGACAGTTTTTTTGTAATGTGGGTATTTTTAGGCGTCATATATATGTTTGCTTTCTATGAAGCAATGAAACTTTTTAAACTTGTATCGCCTCCCTCCTATTTTTGGGCTGCACTCTTATGGATCTTTGCCTATTTCTATCCTAATCCTGATGATCTGTTCTTTCTCGTCGCCATCCTTTTTGGTGCTTCCATCGCCTACCTACATAACTTTGATAAAAGACTTATCCTTCCTTTTCTTTATCCTGTAAGCGGTATACTCTTTTTTCTCATTCTCTATGAAGATTTCGGTATACAGGCAATGTTCTGGCTTTTGGTAACAGTGGCCCTGACTGATGTGGGAGCATTCTTTACAGGAAAAGCCATCGGAAAAACAAAATTTTCAGATACCTCTCCCAACAAAACACTTGAAGGTGTTATAGGTGGTGTCCTCATAGCCACTCTGTTCGGTACCTATGCCGGGCTGTATATTGCACCATTCTGGACCGCGCTTGTCGTAACTTTTTTTACTGCTGTTGCTTCTGTATTCGGTGATCTGTTCGAATCTTATCTCAAACGTGAAGCAGGTGTCAAAGATTCCGGTGATCTTCTTCCGGGTCATGGCGGTATTTTAGACAGAATAGACGGATACCTGTTTGGTGCCCCTATGATGGTCATTGCCCTCAGAGCATTTCTATAGTCTATGTCCAGTATCGTTCTTTTAGGCTCTACCGGCTCCATCGGGGTCAACACTCTCATCATTGCCAAGCGTTACAATATTAGCATAGAGGCTCTTGTAGCGGGGAATAATATTGATCTGCTCAATGAACAGATCAGGGAACACAACCCTAAGGTGGTCGCCATTGCCAACGAAGCGGACAAAGACAAAGTTGACCACTCCAATGTGCTTTGTGGAGCTGACGGCATCCTCTCGGTCATAGAGGAATCAAAAAGTAAAACTGTGGTCAATGCCCTCGTAGGCTATGCAGGACTGGCACCCACGCTCAAAGCCACAAGTCTTGGTAAAAAAGTAGCCCTTGCGAACAAAGAGTCACTTGTCGTTGCAGGTGAGTTCATAGATATGTCCCTCATCACACCCATTGACTCTGAGCATTTTGGATTATGGTACCTGATGAATGAACGTCCCGTCTCCAAACTTTACATTACGGCAAGTGGTGGTGCCTTTAGAGACTGGGAACTGGAAAAAATGAAAGATGCTACTTTTTCAGATGCACTCAAACATCCTAACTGGTCAATGGGGAACAAGATCACCATAGACTCAGCAACGATGACAAACAAACTCTTTGAACTTCTGGAAGCCAAATGGCTTTTTAATACCAACAATATCGATGCGGTCATAGAAAAAAAGTCTATCATCCATGCCCTGGCAGAGTTCAAAGACGGTTCAACCACTGCACACTTTGCAGGAGTAGACATGAAACTCCCTATTGCCTTTGCACTTAGAGGTGAAGTTACCGAGGAGATCCTCCCACCAACTGACCTGCTTGGTATGGGTGCTTTGGAGTTTTTACCCATAGAGGCCACACGTTACCCTATCTGGAACATCAAAGAGCACATTCTGAACAATCCTCATTTAGGTGTGGTGGTCAATGCTGCCAATGAGGTAGCTATAGAGAAATTTCAAAATGAAAAGTGTAGCTTTTTTGGAATGAGTGAAATGGTTTTGGATGCTTACAAAAAATTTGAAAATATTAAAGCAAACAGTATTGATGAGATCATTGAGATTGATAAAGAGGTAAGAAGATATGTTAATCAATTGTAGGGTGCGTTTATGAAGACCCTTATTTTGCACGGTTGGGGCGGGAGTGATGCTCCACACTGGCAGGCAGAGCTTGCATGTGAAATAGCCAAGAACTACGGTACTGTCTCATTTCCACTGCTTGACAACTGTCATTTTCCCTCTAAGAACAGATGGTTAAAACAGGTCAAAGCTTTGCTTGAAGATTTTAAACCTGACACTGTCGTTTGTCACTCTTTAGCCAACACACTTTGGTTTTGGCTCTGTGAGGAGGATATAATTCCGGTTAAAAGACTTTTTATGGTCTCACCACCGAGTCTTACTACAGAAGTCGATACCATTAAAACGTTTTTCCCTTGTAAGTTGCCACAAAAACTCTGTGCAAAAGAGGTACAGATGATCGTCTCAGACAATGATCCCTATATAAAAGTCGAGGAAGCACAACAAATGGCTTCTCATTATGATATTCCTTTAACCATCATCCGGGATGCAGGACATATCAATGCAGACTCAGGGTATGGGAAATGGAAATTTATAGAAAAACTTGTGATGGAAAAGCTATGATATTTTTTATTCGTAGGGGTGCCCCTTGTGGGTACCAAAAAAACAAAATTCAAAGACAAGGGTACCCACAAGGGATACCCCTACAGCAGGAGCACCAATGATTCTTAGCATCGAAAGTTCTTGTGATGACAGCTCCATCGCCATTACTGAAATAGCGACGAAAAAAGTCCTCTATCATAAAAAGATCTCCCAGGAAGAGCAGCACTCCTGCTATGGCGGTGTAGTACCGGAACTGGCCTCAAGACTTCATGCAGTAGCACTTCCCGAAATACTCAAAGAGACGAAACCCTACTTTGACAAACTCAAAGCGGTTGCAGTAACCAATCAGCCGGGACTGGGGGTAACGTTGCTGGAAGGTATTGCCATGGCAAAAACATTAGCCACCCTACTGGATATCCCTCTCATTCCGGTACATCACCTTAAAGGGCATATTTACTCACTTTTTATTGAAAAAGAGACACGCTTCCCACTTTTGGTACTTCTTATCTCCGGAGGACATACACAGGTCATTCGTGTAGAGAGTTTTGACCATATGGAAATACTTGCCACAAGCATGGATGACTCTGTGGGTGAGAGTTTTGATAAGTGTGCAAAGATGATGGGCTTGGGTTACCCCGGTGGACCCCTTATAGAACAACTTGCACTCAGGGGAGATGAGAACCGTTTTGACCTCCCCGTACCACTGCGAAATTCACCACTCATCGCTTTTTCCCTCTCCGGACTGAAAAATGCTGTACGTTTGGTAGTTGAAAAGCTTGGCGGGGCATCCCGGATGACAGAGCAGGACAAGGCAGACCTCTCTGCCTCCTTCCAAAAAGCAGTCAAGCTCCACCTGCTTCAAAAAAGCAAAAAGATCTTTGCAAAAGAAGAGATAAAAGAGTTCGCCATCGTAGGTGGTGCATCTGCAAACAAATATATACGAAATGCCTATGAAAATCTCTGCAGGGAGTTTGGCAAAACACTTCATGTTGCTCCACTGCAGTATTGTTCTGACAATGCTGCTATGATAGGCAGATATGCGGTCGATGCCTATGAAAAAAAGCAGTTTGCGGATCCAAATGAAATAGATATTGTCAGTACCAAAAAACAGCAGAGTGGAATGCTACTTTAACACCCATTTCCCCCACTCTTCTGCTTTTTCTCCTTTCACACTTGGCACTTAGTATTCAACACTCATTTCCTAAGCAATATTTAGCTAAAATATATACACTTATAATCCACAAATCGGAGTCTACACATGGCAGAATATGGTGCTAGTAATATTAAAGTTCTTAAAGGGCTGGAAGCGGTAAGAAAAAGACCAGGAATGTACATCGGTGATACCTCTACAAAAGGTCTTCACCACCTTGTCTATGAAGTTATAGATAACTCCATCGATGAAGCAATGGCAGGATTTTGTGACACTATCAAAGTGACACTTACCAAAAACGGTTCAGCGATTATAGAAGACAATGGTCGCGGTATCCCTGTTGCAGAGCACCCTACAGAAAAGATTTCGGCTGCCACTGTTGTACTTACGGTACTCCATGCCGGTGGTAAATTTGACAAAGACACCTATAAAGTCTCCGGCGGACTTCACGGGGTTGGGGTTTCTGTTGTAAATGCACTCTCTAAAGATTTAAGACTTACCGTCTACCGTGATGGTAACATACATGAACAATCTTTTGCTGCCGGTATCCCTCAAGAGCCTTTAGCAATTACTGGCCCTACACGGAAAAAGGGAACTAAAATAGAGTTTTGGCCAGATGATACGATCTTTACAGAAAGTGTGACTTTCCAAAAAGAGATCCTCATGAAGCGTTTCAAAGAGCTTTGCTACCTGAACCCTAGAATCACTATTGATTTTAGAGATGAGAGAGATGGAACGAAAGAAGTTTATCACTTCGAAGGAGGTATCAAGCAGTTTGTAGAAGATATGAACACGAAAGAACCCCTTTCAAAAGCACAGTTTTTCCAAGGTAAAGCTGATGACATTGAAATAGATATTGCTATTATGTATTGTGACGCAGACAGTGAAAAATCTCTCTCCTTTGTCAATAACATCAAAACACCGGATGGCGGTACGCATGAAGCAGGATTCAGAGCAGGGTTAACACGTTCTATGGCAAGTTATATTGCCAAAAATGCCAATGCCAAAGAAAAAGGTACTAAAATTACCGGGGATGACTGTAAAGAAGGTCTCATAGCTATCGTCTCTGTACGTGTACCTGAACCACAGTTTGAGGGACAGACCAAAGGAAAATTAGGTTCAAGCTATGTAAGACCTCTTGTCCAGAAATTCTTCTCTGAGAACTTTAACAAGTACCTCGAAGAAAACCCTATAGAAGCCAAAGCCATTATGGCACAAGTACTACTTGCAGCACGAGGTAGAGATGCAGCAAAAAGAGCGAAAGACCTGGTAAAACGTAAAGACTCTATGAGCATCGGTACACTTCCCGGTAAACTTGCGGACTGTCAAAGTAAAGACCCTGAAATCTCAGAGATCTATCTGGTGGAAGGGGACTCAGCTGGAGGTTCTGCAAAACAAGGACGGGACAGAGTATTCCAGGCGATTTTACCACTTAAAGGTAAGATCCTTAACGTTGAGAAAGCAAGACTTGAGAAGATCCTCAAATCAGATGAGATCAAGAATATGATCACTGCGCTCGGCTGTGGCATAGGTGAAGAGTTTAACGAAGAGAAACTTAGATACCATAAGATCATCATCATGACTGATGCCGATGTTGATGGTAGCCATATCCAGACACTTTTAATGACCTTCTTCTTTAGGTTTTTACAACCTGTTATTGAAAAAGGATATCTCTATCTTGCCCAACCACCGCTTTACCGTTATAAAAAAGGGAAAAATGAAACCTATCTGAAAGATGATAAGGCACTTAACGATTTCCTTATCGAAAATGGTATCTCAGTGATAGAAAGTGAAACAATGGGAGAAGCTGACCTGATAGATCTCTTTAAACTTGTTGCCTATTATCAAATGACACTCAAAGAGATAGAGAAACGTTTCGCACTGCCTGAAGTACTGCGCTATATGATCGAAAATCCTGATATTGTCGGTACGTCCAATACAACATTGGCAAAAACACTTGAAAAATATATCAAAGAGTTAGGCTATAACATCCTTAACAAAACCATCACTGAAGAGAGACTGCATTACTTTGTACAGACTAATGATGGACTTGAAGAACTTATAGTAGATGAAATACTCTTCAGCAACCCTCACTACAATGAAGCAATCCATATCCACCAGAAAATACAGGAACATATTACCGACGAATTCAAAGAGAAGGATATCCTGGCACTTTTTGCAGAAGTAGAAGCTTCTGCCAAGAAAGGTGCCTATATCCAACGCTACAAAGGTCTTGGTGAGATGAACCCTGAACAACTTTGGGAAACAACCATGACACCGGAGAACAGAAGACTTTTACAAGTGAAGATAGATGATATTGAAGAAGCGAGTGATACCTTCACCCTCTTTATGGGAGATGAAGTAGAACCAAGAAGAAACTACATCGAAAGTCATGCCAAAGATGTGAAACATCTGGATGTATAATGAAACCAAGTTTTTTTGGATCTAGCTGCTATTTAGAGGTTGCCTAGATGCTACCGTCACAAAAAGAAGAAAGAGAACGACGGTTTACTCTGGCTCTCAGGGCAGGTATTCCCGTACTTATTCTTATTTTTCTTGTATTTTATACCACACTTGACAAAGAAGGGGTATTTACCTTCACTCCAGTTGACGGTATACTGCTTGCCGCCATTACCTTTATTACCATCTATTTCATCTATTTTTTAATGAACCTGAGTGTACAGGAAACCCTGCTGGACCAAACCACACAAAGCTTCAACAAAAAAACATTTATTAAAAAACTGCAACATTATCACCCAAAATCTCTTGCCTGTCTAAGCATAGAGAACCTCTCTTCACTCAATGAGAACTATAGTAGCGATCAAATAGACAATCTTCTCTATACCATTACTAGAAAATTGAATCTGGCATTTAAACAGCATGGTTTGGATACTGTACTTATAGGCAGATATCGCGGTTCAGAGTTTTTGATCGCCCTGAATGACAACCATCTCCATATACAAACTATTTTAGAAACACTGATAGAAGAGAACCGAACGGTCAATAATTTGGAGGTAGATTATAAATTTGCCATTATCACCAATACAAATGATGACTTTGAAAAAGAAATCACTCAACTTCGGGATATAATCGCCGGCCAGTCTATAGAAGACGATAAAGAAAAAAATATAAGTACAGACAGTATAAAAGATGCGGAAGAACTTTCCAATATAGAAAAAGAGGTCATTGATTCCATTCAAAAGAAAAAATTACTTTTATCTTTCCGACCTCTGCTCAACACACGGAATAATACCATAGATACCTATGAGATCGCCGTTAAACTCAAATCCGATACACAAGAGGATATCCTTCCCCGGATCTTTTTACCCATTATAAATCGCCTAGGTCTGGGAAGAGAATACGATTTTACACTTATTACACATGTCATAGACCTCCTGCCTCTGGTAGATGATACCATTTCATTTACATTCAATCTGTCACCTTTTTCTCTTAGGGATCTTTCTTTCCAGAAAAAGCTTTTCAGCTATTTGGATCAAAAGAAAATTGATCCGTCCCGGCTTATTATCCAACTCTATGAACGAAAAACACACCATGATCTCAGCGGATACCTTAACACACTTAAAAACTTCAGGTCCCATGGGATACGAATATGTATCGACAATTTCGGTTCATCCAATGCTTCTATGGAATACATGAAACATTTTAAATTTGACATGGTTCAGTTTGATAGAGACTATGTCACCAATCTGGATGATAAAACAAGTTATGCAATGTTGGAATCTTTAATAAGGATGTCCCGTGAACTGCATATTGAAACTGTAGCAAAATGGGTAGACAAAGAGGAGCAGAAAGAGTGTCTCAGGGAACTTGGTATAGATTATCTCCAGGGGTTCGGTATCAGCAAACCTATCACAGAAACACAACTTATCGATCAATACAACTAAAACCATCCTATAAAGAATAGCTTAAACCAATAGCTGTTTTTTATAGACAGAGGTATCCTGTTGGATTATTTGAGTATTTGAAAAGAATATTCAAATGATCAAATAGATACTAAAACAATATTTGGTCAATGTTCATTAAAAACTCATTGTTTTCACAAGTGCTAAAACTAACGGGAATATTTACCTGTTGGGGATAAATACTCTATGGGCTTGATAAGGTTCATTGTGTTTGACTATGGAATACATGATCGCTGCTATTTTCTTGGAGATAATGATTAAAGCTTCTTTCTTGGATTTACCCGAAGAGACTTTGTCTCGAAAGATCTTGTTTAGCTGAGGATTGTGCAATACAGATCCTACTGCAGCCATATAAAGTGCATGTTTGGCAATAGGTATGCCTCTTTTTGCAAGCCTGCCTATAGAATTGGAGTTGCCAGATTGATACTGTGTAGGATAAAGACCAAGATAGCCAATAAAAGCTTTGGCTGAATCAAATCGCCTGAGATCTCCACATTCTCCTAATATGGCAGAAATGGTTTTATCTGAGATACCGGGTATACTTTGGAGATTTTCAATAGAATTGTCAATTGTATTTATTTCTTCGGTAATAAGTTGTTTGATTTGTTCTTCAATATGCTTCTTTTCTTGACATAAAAGCTCTAATATCCTAATATTAGTAGTGATCATTAGAGATCTGGCTTCATAGGCACGACCAGCATATACTGAAGTATTGGCAAGATCGATCAGGAACTTGGCTTTATCTTCAGAGAAGTTGTTACCTTTGATATGACGGAATAGACGAGTCAGCTTCTTTGGCGTAGCTTTTTGCATATCTATTGCAGTAGGGTAGACTTTGATGATCGCAAGTGCTGTCTTGGTAAAGATATTTGGAAATACTCTGCCAATCTCAGGATTGACAGTCGCCATTACAGTAGAGATTTCCCTCTTGATGGTTTTTATCTTCTTCTCCAGTGAACGTTTGGTTCTGCCTAATACCTTGACTGAATGATAGGCATCATTGGAGATATGACTCTCTTTGTATTTACCGGTAGATAAAAGTTCCGCAATGACATAGGCATCAATCGCATCATTCTTTACTTTTCGTATGGTACGGAAATCACGAAACTTGGCAGTCTGATAAGCGTTTAGCAAAACGGCTTGGTAGTCATTGTCTGTAATATATTCATACAAATTCTCAGAAAAAGCTCCTGTTGATTCTATACCAATAATAAAATCATCATTGTCTAATGACAGGTTGGCAAACTGTTCAATCAGCCTTCTTAACCCAAGAATATCCGTATAGATCCAAAATGGTTTTACAGCAAATTCACCAGCATCATCCAGGATGCACACATAATGTTTTTTTTCAGCAACATCAATTCCAACATAATACATTTTAAACCCCTTGAGTGTTAGTTTTAAAGTTCTCATAGCTTCGTGTTATACAAGGTAGAAGTTCTTACACTCCTCCTTAGCATCCTATAGATGATTTTATAAAGCTAACACAAGACGTTTTATGTGCTGGTACCAAAGTCCAAAAAGGAAAAAAACTTGTTTACTGTTAGCTTTTGTGAAAACTATGAGTCTTTATTGAACTCAACCTTATTTTATCGATTTGGTTGATAAATAGATTATACGAAGGAAAAATATGAAATACGGTGAAAAAGAGATACAGGAATTTGATATCAACAGTGAAGAGAATTATTGGCCGAATGAACATCAGAAAAACTATACGATCAATATAGAACTTCCTGAATTCATGTGCCTATGCCCACGCTCAGGATATCCGGATTTTGCGACGATACGGCTCAGCTATCAGCCTGATAAAAAAGTCATTGAGCTTAAAGCACTCAAACTCTATATCAATTCATTTATGTCCAGGCACATTTCACATGAAAACTCTGCCAATGAGATCTATGATACGCTTTACAGTCATTTAAAACCCAAATCCATGAAACTTACAGCAGATTTCAATCCCAGAGGAAATGTGCATACTGTTATAGAAATAGACAGTACAAAAAACTAAAAAACATTACAATTTGACATAAATTTATACATTTTTCTAAAAATCCATTATGATATCCTATTCTAAATAAAAGGAGAATCATGATAGATTTTTATGAAGTCATGCAAAGAATTAAAAAAATCCTCTCTATTCAAACCCAAAAAAAGAAAATACTGGATAGAGATATTGCTTTGGCACTTCAACTTGATCCCCAATACTATGCAGTCATAAAAAAACGTAAAAAGATACCATTTGAATCTATTGCATACTTTTCTCACACTCATAAACTAAATATGAATTGGATACTTTTAGCACAAAAACCTCAATATTTGACCTAAAAGAATTTTATAGCTATAATTAATTGCTACAAATTCATAAATACGAAGGAAGAAGAATGAGCAAAAGAGATGAAAAGATAGAGCATTATACTGCTGAGGCTAAAAAACTTGAGTTAAGTATATCTGCTGACCTTATTGCTAAAGTAACTGCAGGATTGGGGCCGTCTATTTATAAAAAAGACAGTGAGACAGTATCATGCTCGCAAGCTTCAGAGCTGGAAACAGTAAAAAAGAATTTTTTACAAAAAAAACTTGGTTTAGATGCAGATGATGCCAAATTTGATGCTGCTATCAAAAAAGTGTGTGAAGCTATGGGTACTTCCAACAGAAACAAATACAGAGTTCTGTTCTATGCACTGCTTGTAAAAGAGTTCGGGAAAGAATCCGTTTACGCGTAGAGGGACAGAAAGTCTTATATCCTGATAAAAAGGATATATTTCTTCTCTTCCATAGACTTGCCAAACCCGATGATCTCTATATCATCATACTGAGCATTTACATTCATTCTGAGCTCATACATCATTGCATCCATACCGAGTATCAACAAAGGTGGAATAAGTGCTCCTATGGAGACTCTTGTATCACTACCGTCTATTTTAAAAACAAGTTGCTTGCTATCATCATTTAATCTGTAAAGATTAATAGGTGCTTCCTCTGCATAGATCAGTTTAGCTTGATCTTCAGGATCTTCTTTCAAAAGCATAGCGGTTAAAATAAAATCTTCCTGATCAGCTATTTGTTCACGTACATCTTCTATAAGATCTATAATAACTTTCATCTTTTTCCTTTAAATACTATTGTATAGCAATTCTAAAATTGAAATAAAATAATACTCAAATATTGTCATAGATTAATAATTTAAATTTCATGTTGAGTTACTGTAGATTTGACTAAATGGAATTTAGATAGAGCGAGAATAAGTAAATGACTGAACGGGACACAAAGCCCGTTCAGTCATTTATGCAGTAAAGAAACTGAAAATTAACTGTTTCTCTTTTCGATGATCTCTTTAGCTACATTCGCCGGAACTTCTTCATAATGATCAAATTCCATTGCGTATGTCGCACGACCCTGTGTCATTGAACGAAGGTCAGTTGAGTATCCGAACATTTCAGAAAGTGGTACGAACGCATTAACGATCTTGTTTCCAGCTCTGTCATCCATACCTGATACTTGACCACGTCTTTTAGCAACATCACCGATAACGTCACCCATGAAGTCTTCAGGTACTTCAACTTCAACTTTCATCATAGGCTCAAGAATAACCGGATTTGCTTCTCTTGCACCTTCACGGAATCCCATAGAACCTGCAAGTTTAAATGCCATTTCAGATGAATCGACATCATGGTAAGAACCATCATAAAGTGTAACTTTTACATCTTCAACAGGGTAACCCGCTTGAATACCTCTTTGCATTGCTTCCTGGATACCTTTGTTTACCGGTTGGATAAATTCTTTTGGAACAACCCCGCCTTTAACTTCATCAACAAATTCATAACCAAAGCCTGGCTCTTGCGGCTCAATTCTAAGATAAACATGACCGAATTGTCCACGTCCACCTGATTGTTTTGCATATTTGTACTCTTTATTAACCGCTTTTCTGATCGTTTCACGGTATGCAACCTGCGGAGCACCTACTTCTGCTTCAACTTTAAACTCTCTTTTCATTCTGTCTACAAGAATTTCAAGGTGAAGTTCACCCATTCCTGAAATAATAGTCTGACCGGATTCTTCATCTGTAGATACACGGAAAGACGGATCTTCTGCAGCAAGTTTACCAAGTGCAAGTCCCATTTTTTCCTGATCTGCTTTTGTTTTAGGCTCAACCGCAACAGAGATAACAGGATCCGGGAAATCCATTCTCTCAAGTACTACTTTATCTTTATCTGAACAAAGTGTATCACCTGTTGTTGTATTTTTAAGACCTACAACCGCACCGATCTCACCAGCATAGATCTCAGAAATCTCTTCTCTTTTGATCGCATGCATTTTCATGATACGGCCGATACGCTCTTTTTTCCCTTTAGTAGAGTTAAGTACATAAGAACCGGACTCAAGAGAACCTCTATATACACGGATAAATGTCAACTGTCCGACAAACGGGTCAGTCATGATCTTAAATGCCAATGCAGCAAATTCGCCATCATCAGTAGACTCAACAATGACCTCTTTATCTTCATCATCCATTTCCGTACCTTTGATAGCAGGTGCTTCTACCGGAGACGGAAGATAAGCAACAACAGCATCAAGAAGGGTCTGTACACCTTTATTTTTAAAGGCTGTACCTGGAAGCATTGGAACTACATGCATATTGATCGTTGCTTTTTTGATACCTTCAACGATCTCTTCCTGAGTAAGCTCTTCACCCTCCATGTATTTTTCCATAAGCTCTTCATTGCCATCAACTTCAGAGATACCTTCGATCAGTTTTTCTCTGAACTCTTCAGCCTGCTCTTGAAGTTCAGGACGGATAGCCTGCTCATGATATGCAGAACCCATTTCAGCATCTTTATCCCAAACAACTTCTTTCATTTTAACAAGATCAACAACACCTTCAAAGTTCTCTTCAGCACCGATAGGAAGTTGGATGACCAAAGGATTACCTTTGAGTCTGTCACGGATCTGTCTTTCAACCTCAAGGAAATCTGCACCTGTTCTGTCCATTTTATTCACAAATACAAGTGAAGGTACACCGTAACGGTTTCTTTGTCTCCATACTGTCTCAGATTGTGGTTGAACCCCACCAACTGCACAGAATACAGATACAGCACCATCAAGTACTCTCATAGATCTTTCAACTTCAATCGTAAAGTCAACGTGACCCGGCGTGTCGATGATGTTGATCTGCTTACCTAACCACTCACAAGTAGTTGCCGCAGAAGTAATGGTAATACCTCTTTCCTGCTCCTGCTCCATCCAGTCCATTGTTGCAGCACCATCATGTACTTCACCAATTTTATGTTCAACACCTGTATAGAAAAGAATTCTTTCCGTTGTTGTTGTTTTACCTGCATCAATGTGAGCAGCGATACCGATGTTTCTTACGTCTTCAAGTTTGTGCGTTCTTGCCATAACTTAATCCCTTACCATCTATAGTGAGCAAATGCTTTGTTCGCTTCAGCCATTTTATACGTATCTTCTTTCTTTTTGAAAGCAGAACCTTTTTCAGTAGCAGCATCCATAAGCTCGTTGCTTAAACGCTCCATCATAGTTCTTTCATTTCTTTTTCTCGCTGCATCAACGATCCATCTGATACCGAGTGATTGTTGTCTTGCAGGTCTAACTTCGATAGGCACTTGGTATGTTGCACCACCGACTCTTCTAGATTTTACTTCCATTACAGGTTTGACATTATCCATCGCTTTGTTGAATACTTCAATACCTTTTTCACCAGATTTTGATTCAATTCTCTCTAACGCAGCATACATTACTTTTTGCGCAACACTTTTCTTACCATCAAGCATTACTGCATTGATGAACTTTGTTAATACTTTAGAACCGTGTACTGGATCTGGCAATACCGGTCTAACGGGAGCTTTTCTTCTTCTCATTATATTTCCTCTTCAATCTTATATTGTTGATTTACTCAAGTCTTGTCCCCTAAGGATAAATGACAACACCTGTTTCAAGTCTGTTTCTAGACTAAACTATGCTTATTTCTTCTTGATCAGCAGCAAAACTACTATTCAACTCATCTCACTAAAGCTACGCTCTTGGCGAGAATATTTAGCTATTTTTTTAAGTAAGACTTACTTAGGTTTTTTAGTACCGTATTTAGATCTTGCAACTTTTCTGTTTGCAACACCTGAAGCATCGAGAGCACCACGAACAATGTGATACTTAACACCAGGTAAATCTTTAATTCTACCGCCTCTTACAAGTACGATAGAGTGCTCTTGAAGGTTGTGACCCTCACCACCGATGTATGAGATCACTTCAAAACCACTTGTCAATCTTACTTTAGCAACTTTTCTAAGTGCTGAGTTAGGTTTCTTTGGTGTTGTAGTATATACTCTGGTACATACGCCTCTTCTTTGAGGACATTTTACAAGTGCAGGTGATTTTGATTTTTTCACTTGCTTCTTACGTTCTTTACGAATCAATTGGTTAATTGTAGGCAAATCGTTTCCTTTCTGGTTAGTTTGAATTGAATCTGGCTGTTACACCATATAAAAACACTCTAAAAATGCTTTTATATACTGTATGTACGAGAAAAATGGAGGCATATTATAGTGAAAAAAGCTTTATTTAGGCTTATAGAAAGCAGGTAACACCTCTTGCAGACCTATTCTGCTTTTCTTGTATCTGATCTTTTGTACTGAGCATGATTTTTGCGTTAGTTTTATATTATGAGAGTAAAATAAAAAAGTAAGGATATTGTATGGAAATAAAGAAATAAAGGGGACAGTTTCCACCTTTAAAATCACTTAATTAAACTAAGAAGCCATCTTCACAGTATTCCATTTTTCAGAACGTTCTTCATCGTAAAGTTCACCCGTTTTGTATAAAGAAAAGGTTATCATTACTATTTTTCTCATCACAGCTATTTGAGCAGATGTAGTATGTTTTCCTCTCTCTTTTAACCTCTCATAAAATGTTCTCATTTCTTTGTTGTATTGTATAGAAATTATTGTTCCCATAAAAAGTGTATTGCGTATAAGTTTGGAACCTTGTTTTGATATGCGTGACTTTTTATGCATGGAGCTACCAGAACTTACCTCTATAGGGTCAAGACCAGCTAATGCTGTTATCTCTTTTGCATTGGCATCTTTGTAACGCATAAAAAATTCAAGCAATACAATACCAGATAAACTACCAACACCTTTAAATGAGGTGATAGACTCTAACTGTTTTTGATATTTTGGTGTGAGAGCTATGAGCTTAAGCATTTTCTCCACTATCTCTTTTTCTTCTTTTTTTAAAGCTTTTATTTTAGCACGTAATTTACGAAGAATAAATACTTCATCTTCTCTAGCTAGTGAAGCTTCTAATTGATTTGTTTTTACTACACGCTCTCGTACTAAAGATTTGTAGTAGCGTATATGGTTCTGTAGCTGTTCTTGTGCTTTATCATAAGAGGGAATACAAATATTATTATCTGTGGCTATAGTGTACATACGATAAAGCATTCTAGCATCCACAATATCTGTTTTGTTTCTATTTTTTATAGTCTTTGCAAAGGCTGCACTTTGTGATGGTTTTACAATAAAACAAGAGATAGTATTTTCATGACAATATTGTTTTATTAATGTCCAATAACTACCTGTGGGTTCATATATCCAAATCACATCACTGGCTACCTTACCATAAACTTTTTTAAGTTCTGAACTTAGCTTCTTTAAACCTTTTTTTGTATTTTCTACTTCTATATCTAGGTTGTTTTTAGGAATATAAACTTGAAGACTTGCTTTAGATATATCTATTCCGATATAATTATTCATGGAACCTCCTTTTATTTGGAGAGTTCGGTAGGGTCTACAAAAGTATGACCTGATCATCGAACCTTGCTTAGACTCGTCAAATTCGGTCTACTTTATGTGACCCTGTTTCCACTCAAGCTTCTTAGGTTCGATTGTTTAACTGTCCCACAAGCTGATACCTTTTACAATATCGCCTCGGCTAATTCCAACTTATCGTGAACTCTCACTTTTATTTTATCCTAATGGCTTTTAAATGAGTGGTTTTGTATGATACGAGGCTACTTTTACACATTTTTTCTAGGTCGTCCTCTCTGATTTAGTGTAGATAGCATACCATATTTCGTGGCAGCTTCTACTTGCCACTTTTCCTCTCCCAGTGGTGCTTGTCTGTTTACGGAGTTTCGTATAGTATGCAGTTCTCCTTCTCTCATAGGCGTATTGACATACGCTGTCCAGTCCTCATCTAAATCTATATACGTTTTAGTGAGTAAGGTTCTATGTTTATGTTCTCTTTCCATTAATGAACCATAATCCCAATCTTGAGCTTTTTTTACGAGTTTTGCTCTTTTTGCATTGGCTTCTATATATCGTATGAGTGTGATGTAATAACTCTCTTTTTCTACCATAAAGCTTTTGTATCTTCCTTGCCAAATATGTCCTGAAGTTTTATTCTTTTTATGATAGTAACGTACATGGGATGTCATCACCCATTGCATGAGTCTACTCAAGCTATTGGGTTCTTGTGGTATGAGAAGCAGATGAAAATGGTTTGGCATGAGACAATAGGCGTGTATCTCTACATTTTCTCTTTTGCTTGCTTTTTCTAGTAATTCTAAAAAATACTCATAATCCTCCATATCATCAAAGACCTGCATACGCATATTCCCTCTATTGATAATATGGTATATTCCTCCTACTGTCTCTCCTCTTGGCATGCGTGGCATGGTAATCCTTTTTTTTGGCTATACTATGATAGCTTATCTTGGATTAAAAGTAGCCTGTCCCCTTTTATTTCTGTCTCTCCTCTTGGCATGCGTGGCATGGTAATCCTTTTTTTGGCTATACAATGATAGCTTATCTTGGGTTAAAAGTAGCCTGTCCCCTTTTATTTTGTCCCCTTTTATTTATATAGTGTTTTTTTGGTGTTTTTTCTGAGATTGGAAATTATTTTTATATGAGATTTTTTATCGTACTGCAGGGTCAACAAGATTGACCCTGCAACATCAACTACTCAGCAGCAGTAAATTTAATATCATCATTGTCTATCATACCTGTACCTACAGGGATCAGACGACCAATAACGACATTCTCTTTAAGGTCTTCGAGTGTATCCACTGTTCCTGCAATAGAAGCAGAAGTAAGTACCTTCGTTGTATCCTGGAAGGATGCAGCAGAAATAATACTGTCTGCACCTACCGCTGAACGCGTGATACCTACAAGCATTGGTTCAGCGATCGCCGGCTCACCTCCAAGTGCAAGAACACTTTGGTTCTCTTCCTGGAATTTACGGCGGGAAACGATATCTCCAGCAATAAATTTACTGTCACCGCTTTCCACTACTTTTACTTGTCTCATCATTTGGGAAGTAACGATCTCAATGTGTTTATCCGAGATATTAACCCCTTGTCTACGATAAACCATTTGTACTTCAGACACAATGTATTCATACAATGCTTTTTCGCCAAGTGCTGCAAGGATATCATGACTCGAAACAACTCCATCAGTCAATTTCTCACCAGCATGTACATACTCACCGGTATGTACAAGTGCTACTTTGTTTTTATCAACAAACTGTTCAGTTACCTGACCATTGTCTCCGGAAATGATCAGTCTCTCTTTACCACGTAATGGTTTACCAAAGCTTACTACACCATCGATCTGTGCAATAAGAGCAATGTCTTTCGGACGTCTCGCTTCAAAAAGTTCAGAAACTCTTGGAAGACCTCCGGTAATATCTTTTGATTTGATCGCAGCCTTTGGTGTTTTTGCCAAAATATCTGCAATACTTACTTCATCACCATCTTTCACAAACAAGATCGTCTTAGGATCCAACTGATATCGGATCAGCTCACCAGATTCTGTTGCCAGAATGATCGCCGGTTTATATGCTGCCGGGATATATTCATTCAGTTCCAGTCTTGTATCACCAGTCACTTCATCAAACTGCTCCACTACTGTTACACCAGGAATAATATCTTCAAATTTCAATGTACCTTTTTGTTCAGAGATAATAGGTTCAGAATAAGGATCCCATTCTGCAATGACCACTTGTGTAGACACTTCCGGTGCTGAAAGCAGATCCCCTCTGCTTACTACGGCATCATTATCCACTTTGACTACTGAACCTCTTGAAATATAGTGTCTTGCTGCTTCTCTGTTGTTTTCATCAACAACCACAGCAAAAAGACCTTTCTCTTCCACTTTTTCACCTATTTTAACGCCATTGTGTGCTTCAAGATAATCTCCTTTAAGCAAGAAGAACTTCACCGTACCTTTAGATTCTGCACGTACTTCTTGTGTTACTGGTGCACCATCTTCTACTTTCAATTCAGAAGCAAACGGAATACGGCTTGGCACAGACCATCCTTCTTTAATGACTTCAACAATAGAATCACCCTCTTCTACTTTTTCACCATCTTTCAGCGGTAAGAAGAACTTGCCTTCGACTTTACCTGCAACACCGGCAAGTTCATTTGATTTGGCAACATCAGATTTTCTAAGGTTGTATTTTACATCATCTGTATTTCCGTCTTTCACTGAAACAATATACTCATCATGTGTTACAACGATTGAAACCGTACCGGAAGTAACTGCTTTTATCTTTGGTTCAACCAAAAGCACACCGGCATTTCTTCTGTTTGCAACAATAAGATTTCCTTCTCTGTTACGGTAAACTGAAAGGTTGTAATATCTTACAAAACCTTCTTTAGTCGCAACAACCTGTCTGTCTTCTTTACCTGCAGTTGCTGTACCACCAGTGTGGAAAGTACGCAGTGTAAGCTGTGTACCAGGCTCACCGATAGATTGAGCAGCAATAACACCTACAGCTTCTCCACGTTTTACCATCTTGTTATCCGCCATATTCAGACCATAACATTTTGCACAGATACCTTTAGGTGCCTTACAAGAAGACGGTGCTCTCATCACTACAGATCTTACTCCTGCATCCTGTACTCTTACAGCGGTCTCTTCATCAATCATTGTACCTTCTGATACAAGTACTTCTGAAGTAATAGGATCTACAATATCTTCGGCAAGCACTCTACCATAGATACGGTCTGCCAACGGCTCAATCATCTCATTACCTACGACAATATCTGAGACTTCAACACCTTCATGTGTACCACAGTCTGTCATAGAGATCTTCACATTTTGTGCAACATCGATCAGCTTTCTTGTCAAATAACCCGCATTCGCCGTCTTAAGTGCTGTATCGGCAAGACCTTTTCTTGCACCGTGTGTTGAAATAAAGTACTCAAGTACATTCAGACCTTCACGGAAGTTTGACGTAATAGGTGTTTCAATGATCGATCCGTCTGATTTCGCCATTAGACCCCTCATACCGGAGAGCTGTCTGATCTGTGCCGCAGAACCTCTCGCTCCGGAATCTGCCATCATATGAACAGAGTTGAATCCGTCCTTATCTTTCTTGATCAGCTCCATAAGTGCTTCAGCAATACTGTTATTTGCATCTGTCCAGATATCAATAATTTTGTTATATCGTTCCTGATCTGTTAAAAGACCTGCTCCAAATTGTCTCTGGATCTCTTTTACCTCTTCTTTGGCTGAAGCAACACGTTCTTCTTTCACTGACGGGATCTTAATATCATCAATAGAGATGGAAACACCTACTTTTGTAGCATATTTGAAACCCATATCCTTAAGATTGTCAAGGAAACCAGCTGTCTCTGCGACACCACCGATCTTATAAATATAGTCAACCAATATACCGATATCTTTTTTCTTCAAGATTTTATTCCAGTACTTTTCCGGAACATAATCAGGAATGATTGACTTAAGGATCAATCTACCCGCTGTTGATTTTGCGATCTGTCCATCAATAACCGTTCTGATACGTGCATTCAAGTCAAGAGCTCTCTGTTCAAATGCGATCTCCACTTCTTCTACGTTTGCAAAAAGTTTATTTTCCCCTTTCACATCATTCTTCTCAAGTGTAAGGTAGTAAAGACCTAAAATCATATCCTGAGAAGGTACAGCAATCGCTTTACCTGATGCAGGAAGCAGAATATTCATAGATGCAAGCATCAATACTTTCGCTTCAGCTATCGCTTCATCTGAAAGTGGTACGTGTACCGCCATTTGATCCCCATCGAAGTCGGCGTTGAATGCAGAACATACAAGTGGGTGCAACTGGATCGCTTTACCCTCGATCAATCTTGGGTGGAACGCTTGAATCGAAAGTTTGTGAAGCGTTGGTGCCCGGTTCAGTAAGATAGGATAGTTTTCAACCACCTCTTCTAAACACTCCCATACTTCATTCTCTTGTTTCTCGATCATCTTCTTCGCTTGCTTAAGTGTTGTTGCATACCCTTTTTCTTCAAGCTTGGCCATCAAGTGTGGCTTAAAGAGTTCAATAGCCATTTTCTTAGGAAGACCACATTGATCCATACGGAGATCCGGACCAACAACGATAACAGAACGGCCGGAGAAGTCAACCCTTTTACCAAGAAGGTTTTGTCTAAAACGACCTTGTTTACCCTTGATCACTTCTGAAAGTGATTTCAATGGTCTTTTGTTTGCACCTTTTACAGCATTTCCACGTCTACCGTTATCAAAAAGTGCATCTACAGCTTCTTGAAGCATACGCTTTTCGTTTCTAACGATGATTTCCGGAGCATCCAGCTCCACAAGTCTTTTCAAACGTTGGTTACGGTTGATCACTCTTCTGTAAAGGTCATTCACATCAGAAACGGCAAATTTACCGCCGTCAAGACTTACAAGAGGTCTCAGATCCGGTGGAAGTACCGGAAGCTGTGTTAACATCATCCATTCCGGTCGGTTGCCCGAATGAAGGAATGCTTCGATCACTTTAAGACGTTTAACGATCGTTTTTCTTTTTGCTTCAGATTTTGTAGCTTCAATATCAAGCTTAAGTTGTGTAAACATATCCACAAGATCAAGGTCTGCAAGTAACTCCTGGATGATCTCTCCACCCATTCTTGCATCCAGACCTGTATCACCGAAACGTTGCATGATCTGCTGATACTGCTCTTCATTAAGTACATCATACTTCGCTAAAGGGCTTAAACCTTCACTGTCATAACTTGCTTCACCAGGGGTTTTAACAATATATGCTTCATAATAAAGTACTCTTTCCAGATCTTTCATCTTTACACCTAAAAGTGTACCGATACGTGACGGAAGGGAAGAGACATACCAAATATGTGCAACCGGTGCAATAAGATCAATATGCCCCATACGGTTTCTTCTTACTTTGGAAGAAGTAACTTCAACCCCGCATTTTTCACATACCACACCTTTGTAACGCATCTTTTTATACTTACCGCAAAGACACTCATAATCTCTGATAGGTCCAAAGATCTTTGCACAGAAAAGACCGTCTCTTTCCGGCTTGAGGGTTCTATAATTGATTGTTTCCGGTTTTTTTACTTCTCCATAACTCCAAGAGAGGACTTTTTCAGGACTCGCAACTCTCAATTGCAGTGCTGCTATATCCTTTGGTCTCTCTTCACTGTTAAGATCTATTGGTGTTAAATTCTCTAAAAATTTACTCATTTTCACCCTCCACTTCTTTTTTACTCTCATATAACTCTACGTCTAGTCCAAGTGCCTGTAATTCTTTGGTCAATACAAACATCGTCTCAGGTACACCTGATTCCGGTACAGACTCACCTTTGGTAATAGCTCTATACGCTCTTGCTCTACCTTCGACATCATCTGACTTGATCGTCAACATCTCTTTAAGGATATGTGCGGCACCATAAGCTTCAAGTGCCCATACTTCCATTTCCCCGAATCTTTGTCCACCGAAGAGTGCTTTACCACCGACCGGTTGCTGTGTAACCAATGAATAAGGTCCTGTTGAACGTGCATGCACTTTTTCGTCAACCAGGTGGTGAAGTTTAAGCATATACATGTACCCAACATTCACTCTCTCGATCATCTTTTCACCTGTTTTCCCGTCATAGAGGGTCATTTTACCATCGCTGTCCATTTTAGCCATTTCAAAAAGCTTATCGAACTCTTCTTTGTTCGCTCCCTCAAATACCGGTGCAGCAAATCGTACACCTGTTGACCAGTCTCTGGCATACTTGATCAGATCCTCATCACTCATATTACCCAGTAACTCTTTTGCATTCATCAATTTCGCTACGTCCGCTATCTCGATCATTTTCGCTCTAAGTTTCTGAATAAAATCTGCCTGCTGATCATTAAACATCTCTTCTATCTGCTCACCAAGGTTTTTACCGACTAGTCCAAGGTGAACTTCAAGGATCTGCCCGATGTTCATACGTGACGGAACCCCCAGCGGGTTCAGAATAATATCTACTGCTCTTCCGTCTTCCTGGTAAGGCATATCTATTTCCGGAACAATATTGGAAACAATACCTTTGTTTCCGTGACGTCCGGCCATTTTATCACCTACTTTAAGTTTTCTCTTTGTAGCAATATAGATCTTAACGAGTTTTGTTACTCCTGAAGGAAGAATATCATCTTTTTCAAGTACAGATAATTTCTCTTCATGATCATTTTTAAGTCTTTTTTTCTGCTTCAGGAAATAGTTCTTAAGTGACTCATACTCATTTTGTACATCATCAGAGTAAGACTGAACAACACCTCTAAGTGCAAATCTGTTCACTTCTTTGATCATCTCTTCAGGGATTTTAGATCCTGCTTTATATTCCGCCTCGCCAATAGTAACATCTTTGATCAACTCTTGGTTCGCAAGATAGTTAGCAATACGCAGGATCTCTTCTCTGTCGATCATAAGAAGCTGATCATGATGATCGGAATCCAGGATCGCTTTCTCCTCTTCATAAGCCTGAATAGCTCTTGCATCTTTTTCATAGCCTTTTTTCGTAAAGACTTTGATATCTACAACCACACCTTCCATAGATGCAGGGCAGTAAAGTGATTTGTTGACCACATGCCCTGCTTTTTCACCAAAGATCGCTCTAAGAAGTCTCTCTTCTGGTGTTGGTTTGATCTCTCCTTTAGGACTTACTTTACCTACAAGGATCATTCCCGGTTTTACATAAGTACCTATCTGAACAATACCGCTCTCATCAAGATGGAGCAATTCATCTTCACGAATATTCGGAATATCACGAGTGATCTCTTCTGTACCGTGTTTCAGTTCTCTGGCTTCTACTTCTTTTTCATAGGTATGCACAGAGGTGAATGTATCTTCACGGATGATCTTTTCGGAAACAACGATCGCATCCTCATAGTTGTATCCATTCCAAGGCATAAAGGCTACACGGATATTTTTACCGATTGCAAGCTCACCCTGATCCATGTTCGCACCATCTGCGATCACTTGTTTTGCCTCTACTTTATCTCCCATTTTTACGATCGGTGTTTGCGTAAAGGTCGTATTCTGGTTGGTTCTCATATTCTTTTCAAGAGGATAATGATCTATAAATACACCACTCTCATCTTCACCCATCACATAAATGTTTTTAGCATCTACTTTTTCAACTGTACCGGCTCTCTTCGCCTTCACTGCTTCCCATGCATCACGACTTACGATAGCCTCCATACCTGTACCGACGATCGGTGCTTCTGTTTTGAGAAGAGGTACTGCCTGACGCTGCATGTTCGACCCCATCAGTGCACGGTTCGCATCATCATGCTCCAGGAACGGGATCAATGCTGCTGCTGAACCGGAGATCATCAACGGAGAGATATCGATCAGGTCAACCCTCTTCGCATCATTAAGTTCGATATTACCGTTAAGTCTTGTTTCAATAAGATCTTCAACAATACGTCCGTTCTCATCTACTACTGTTGATGCAGGAGCGATACATTTATCCTCTTCCTGTGTCGCAGTAATATACACGATCTCATCTGTAACCTGACAATCTTTTACCACTTTATATGGAGCTTCAATAAATCCATGCTCATTTACTTTTGAGTAGGTAGCCAAGGTATTGATAAGACCAATATTTTGTCCTTCCGGTGTCTCAATAGGACAGATACGGCCATAATGCGTAGGGTGTACATCCCTAACTTCAAATCCGGCTCTCTCTTTAACAAGACCACCTTCACCAAGTGCTGAGAGTCTTCTTTTGTGTGTCACTTCTGAAAGAGGGTTTGTCTGATCCATAAACTGTGAAAGTTGTCCTGATGAAAAGAACTCCAAGATCGTATTAGTGATCATTTTTGAGTTTACCAGGTCATGAGGCATCAACTCATCCAGTGTACCAGATACCGTTGTCATCTTGTCTTTGATCGCTTTTTGCATCTTTACAAGACCGTTATGCAACTCATTCCCCAGAAGTTCACCGATCGCTCTAATTCTTCTGTTCCCCAAGTGATCTCTGTCATCAATATGACCTTGGCCATTCTTCACTTTAATCAGGTATTTCACTGTGTTGATAAGATCTTCGGCAGTAAGTACGGTAACATACTCTGGGGTATCAAGCCCAAGTTTATGGTTCATTTTCATACGACCGACCTGTGTCAGGTCATATCTCTCTGGATCAAAGAACAGTTGTCTTAAAAATGCTTTTGCAGCTTCAGGTGTAACTGGCTCACCTGGTCTCATTACTTTATAGATACGGATCGCTGAAAGTACATTCTCATCATCAATCTCTTCTGTCTGTTTCAAAAGTCTTAAACTTTCATTATCTGCAATAAATGCATTAATAATAGAACGGTCTGTACCTTCTGCAAGGTCATTGATGATCTCAATATTGTCAATACCCTGCTCGATCATCTTCTTAAGTTTAGCTTCATCAAGCGGTGTTACAACATCATAAAGTACTTCTCCGCTTTCCTGGTCAATTACTGCTGATGCCAAATGTCTTTCCATCAACATTTCGAGAGGATATTCTATCCACTCCAAACCATCTTCCATAAGCTTTTGTGCTTTTTTCTTGGTCAATCTTTTCCCGGCATTGACAACGATATTACCGTTCATATCTTTCACATCATACTCTGCTCTTCCTACAAAATCCTCCGCATCGAATTTTACAAGGAATCTGTTCTCCTTGATACTGATCTCTTTTGTCGGGTAGAATAGTTTTACAATATCATCTTTAGAGTAATCCAGTGCTCTGAAAAGAATCGTTACAGGGATCTTTCTTCTTTTATTGATACGTGCATATAGAATATCTTTTGAATCATATTCAAAATACAACCATGAACCACGATCCGGAATGATCTGTGCAGAGTAAAGCAGTTTGCTTGCAACAGTTGTTCCCTCTTCCTCTTTAAAGATAACTCCCGGAGATCTGTGAAGCTGATTTACAATAACTCTTTCAACACCATTGACAACAAACGATGTTCTATCTGTCATTAAAGGGATGTCACGTACGAAAACAGCTTGCTCTTTGATCTCTTTTGGATCAAGTTTCTCACCCGTTTTTTCATCTCTGTTCCAAATTGTAAGCGCAATATTCATTTTAAGTGATACAGAGTAGGTCAATCCTCTCTCCATACACTCTCTTACTGTATATTTAGGTTTGATGATCTCTGAGTTTTTGTAGGTCAGTGTCAGTCTGTTCTGCTGATCATGAATGGGAAAAGAAGATCTGAAAACTTTTTCCAATGTAGAGTTCTTTCTGTCTTTTTCACCTAACATTAAAAAGTTTTCATAACTTTTTTGTTGAAGCTGGAGCAAGTTTGGAATTTCAATTTCTCTTGGTGTTTTGGAAAAATCAACACGAAGTCTGTTACCAGAATGTAAAGAATTTAACATGGTTATCCTTATTTCGGTTTAGTTTGGTTTATGTAGTGTGTTTAATATGTATATTGGATATACAAAAAAACTATTGACACGAGGGTATGAAATGTCTCCGAATAGTTTATCGCTATATCCAAGTAGATTGTCTAGCTGAGCTTAGGCAGATCGCCTAAGCACTCTTAAATAATGATAATTATTTAAGCTCACAAGAAGCACCAGCTTCTTCGATTTGTTTTTTGAGCTCTTCAGCTTCTTCTTTGGAAACAGCTTCTTTAAGTACAGTTGGAGTTTCTTCAACTGCAGCTTTTGCTTCTTTAAGACCAAGACCAGTAATTGCTCTTACTACTTTGATCGCATTGATTTTCTTAGCACCTGCATCTGTAAGTACTACATCAAATTCTGTTTGCTCTTCAGCAGCTTCACCAGCACCAGCAGCACCACCGGCAGCTACTACAGTAGCTTGTGCTGATACACCAAATTTCTCTTCAAATTCTTTTACAAGCTCAGAAAGCTCAAGTACTGACATGTTTGAGATAAACTCAAGAACATCTTCTTTAGTTGTTGCCATAATTAATTCCTTCAATTATATTCATATATTAGTTGAAATGCCACTGCATTTCAAATTAAAAGAGCCTGGTGGCTCTCACCACTCTATGCTTCTTCTTCTAATTTAGCAGCCAATGCATTCATACCAATAGTAAAGTTCTGTACCGGTGCATTCCAAACATTAAGGAGCATACCGATAAGCTCATCTCTAGTAGGAAGTTTAGCCATCGCATTAATGGTTTCCATACTAGCAACTTTACCTTCAATTAATCCGGTTTTGATTGCAAAACTATCTTTAAATTGAGTAGCAGCTTTATCAGCAATCTTACAAGGTAAAACTTGTGTATCACCCCAGATCACAAGGTTTGTGTCTTTAAAATCAATTGCTTCACAACCTGCATTTTCCAATGCGATCGCAGCAAGCTTGTTTTTAATGACTTTTACTTTTGTATCTTCATCTTTTGCAAGGTTTCTTACAATTTCAAGATTTTCAACAGTCATACCTTTGTAATCACAAACGATAATGGCACCAGCGTCTTTGAACTCTGCTGTCATTTCTGCAACTAACTCTTCTTTTCTAGTTCTTGTCATATATTCTTCTCCTTCCGACCTTCTAACAGGGTATATGGTACTCCATACTCATCTACCTTTTCGGATAGATTAATTAAGCTTTCGCCCCTATTATCTTCAGTCTAAGATCAAGACATAAGTCTTCAGCCGTAAAAGCATTCTGCTTCTACCGATGAAAATTTATGATCATACAGAGAGAGGATACTCTCTGTATTAAAATATTTAAATTATTTAATTTCCATTACTTCTGAGGCATCAAGTGTTACTGATGGACTCATAGTCAATGATACAGCAGCATTGGTGATAAATCTACCTTTTGCAGATGCTGGTTTAGCTTTATTGATCGCTTCTACGAAGGTATTAAAGTTCTCTCTGATTTTTGCTTCATCAAAAGAGACTTTACCGATACCCGCATGGATATTTCCTTTTTTGTCTACTCTGAAGTTAACTTGTCCGCCTTTTGCATTTTCAACAGCTTTTGCAACATCCATAGTTACAGTACCTGTCTTAGGGTTTGGCATAAGACCTTTTGGTCCAAGTACTCTTGCCACTTTACCAAGAACACCCATCATATCCGGTGTGGAGATAACGATATCAAAGTCAATCTTACCTGCTTGGATCTGTTCGATAAGTTCATCTGAACCTACAAGATCCGCACCAGCTGCTTTAGCTTCATCAGCTTTGGCATCTTTTGCAAATACTGCTACTCTTACTTTTTTACCAGTTCCGTTAGGAAGAACAACTGATCCTCTAACCATTTGATCTGCATGTCTCGGGTCAACATTGAGGTTTAGTGCCACTTCAACTGTCTCATCAAACTTTGCTGATTTAAGGTCCTTAAGTATAGCCATTGCTTCATCAACACTATACTCTTTAGTAGCATCTACTTTTTTAAGTAGAGCTTCTCTTCTTTTACTTAGTTTTTTTGCCATGATTTTCTCCGCTTTATATGCTCCCACATTTTTTAAATCTATGTGGTTATGATTGTCCTGTAATTAAGACTAGTCTACGATTTCAACACCCATACTTCTACAAGAACCAGCAATGATATTTGCCGCCATTTCTCTGTCATTCGTATTAAGGTCAGCTATTTTCTGATCGATAATCTCGTCAAGTTTTGCTTTTGTGATAGATCCGACTTTGTTAAGAAGTGGATTATCTGTACCTTTTTTAAGACCTGCTGCCTTTAAAATAAGATCACTCGCAGGTGGTTGTTTCGTTTCGAATGTAAAACTTCTGTCTGCATATACTGTAACGATAACAGGGATCTTGAATCCCATTTTATCTTTTGTTTTTTCATTAAAAGCTTTACAAAACTCCATGATGTTTACACCACGTTGTCCAAGTGCAGGACCTACCGGTGGTGATGGGTTTGCTGATCCGGCCGGGATCATCATTTTGAACTTTTCAGTTATCTTTTTTGCCATCTGTTCTTCCTTTGTTTGATTTGACGCTTAGGTCTTATATGATTTTTTCTACTTGTGTGTAGAGGATCTCAACTGGTGTATTTCTACCAAAGATCGAAACATTCAACTTCAGTTTGCCATGGTCAAGATCATACTCTTCCACCATGCCTGTAAAGTTGGCGAACGGACCATCAATGATACGTACCATTTCACCTGTTTCGAAATCAACTTTAGGTCTCGGTGCAGCTTTTTGCTCCATCTTGTCTAAAATCACTTTGATATCTGCTTCCGTAAGAGCAGTAGGTGTCTTTTGTTCACCGATAAATCTAGATACTCTTGGTAAAGATTGGATCTTATGCCAAAGATCAGTATCCAGGTCTATATGTGCGAAAGCATACCCTGAGTACAGTGTTCTTTCTGTAATCTTTTTTTCACCATTTTTAACTTCAATTACTTCTTCCGTAGGAACGACGATTCTTTCGATCTTCTCTTCAATACCGTAATCGATCGCAAGTTGTTCAATTGCTCTTTTTACAGCTTGTTCACTCCCCGCATATGTTTGGATTGCATACCATTGATAAGCCATTGTCTATCCTATAAAACTGATGATACGATTGATGACATCATTAAGTCAACCAATGCTAAAAATATTGATATTACAGTCACTACGAGAACAACTGCTAAAAATGCTTGTCTTACTTGTACTTTTGTTGGAAATATTACTTTATGTATCTCCGCTTTCGCGTTTGCAATAAATGTTGAAATTTTTCCCATGTCTGTTACCTTTGTTATGGCAGGCCAAGAGGGACTCGAACCCCCGGCACCTGGTTTTGGAGACCAGTGCTCTACCAACTGAGCTATTGGCCTAAATAGTATTTAGGTTGCCATTTAAACAAATGCTTAAATGACGATCTTACAAAGGATAAAACTTACAGTTTCATCTCTTTGTGAACAGTATGTTCTTTACACCATTTACAATATTTCTTAAGTGCAAGTTTCTCTGTTGTTGTTTTTTTGTTTTTAGTTGTGTGATAGTTACGTCTTGTACACTTTTCACATCCTAAATGAACTGTTTCTCTCATTGCTATCTCCTAATAGATAATACATACTACAAGAGGCGAACCTCTTGTAAATGTCTTATGCGATTATCTTACTAACAACACCGGCACCAACTGTTCTACCACCTTCACGGATAGCGAATCTAGTACCTTCATCAAGTGCTACTGGTGCGATAAGTTCAACATCGATTTTAACGTTGTCACCTGGCATAACCATTTCAGTACCTTCTTGAAGTTGTACTGAACCTGTTACGTCTGTTGTACGAACGTAGAACTGAGGTCTATAGTTGTTAAAGAATGGAGTGTGTCTACCACCTTCTTCTTTAGTAAGAACATATACTTCAGCTTCGAATTTAGTGTGTGGTGTGATTGAACCTGGTTTACAAAGAACCATACCTCTTTGTACCTCTTCTTTAGCGATACCACGGATAAGAACACCACAGTTATCACCAGCTTGACCACAATCCATCTCTTTACGGAACATTTCAACACCGGTTACAGTTGTTTTCTGAGTATCTTTAAGGCCAACGATCTCAACTTCGTCACCAACACATACCTGACCTCTGTCAACTTTACCAGTTACAACAGTACCACGACCTTGGATAGTAAAGATATCTTCGATTGCCATCAAGAAGTCTTTATCAGTTTCTCTTACTGGCTCAGGAATATACTCATCTACTGCATCCATAAGTGCAATGATTTTTTCTGACCACTCACCAAGTGTACCAGATTTAGCTTCTTCAAGTGCTTGGAATGCAGAACCAGCGATGATTGGAGTATCGTCACCTGGGAAATCATACTCAGAAAGAAGTTCACGAACTTCCATTTCTACAAGCTCTAGCATCTCTTCTTTGTCTTCTTCATCAAGTTGATCTTCTTTGTTCAAGAATACAACGATATATGGTACACCTACTTGCTTAGAAAGAAGAATGTGCTCTCTTGTTTGTGCCATTGGACCATCAGTCGCAGCAATAACAAGGATCGCACCATCCATTTGAGCAGCACCTGTAATCATGTTTTTAACGTAATCGGCGTGACCTGGACAGTCTACGTGAGCGTAGTGTCTTTTTTCAGTTTCATACTCTACGTGAGAAGTAGCAATTGTAATTCCTCTTTCTCTCTCTTCTGGAGCATTATCAATTTGATCATAGTCCATAAGCGCAGTATTGTTTTTAGTTGCAAGTACAGCAGTAATTGCAGCAGTTAATGTAGTTTTACCGTGGTCAACGTGACCGATAGTACCGATGTTAACATGCGGTTTAGTTCGTTCGAATTTTTCTTTAGCCATGCTTTTCTCCTAGCGTAAATGTTTTAAAGGCAGTATTATACCTAAATTATCTTAGACCCCATACCATATGGACAGAACTATTACATATCTGTAATACTTTTGTCCATACTATTGAAAGGGTGGAGCCCATAGTGAGACTTGAACTCACGACCTCTTCCTTACCAAGGAAGTGCTCTACCCCTGAGCCATATGGGCACTATATGCATAAAGCATACTCTATCAATTGTGTGTTTCGTCATTCATGAATCTATTTGTAAGCATAATAAAATAATAAACCATTAAGCCTACTGCATGAAATAATAAATAAAAATGTGAAGCTTTTAAATGTGAAGTAGTTAGTGTTAAGTACATAATTCACACAGCTCCCAGTTTATGGAGCGGGAGACGGGACTCGAACCCGCGACCCTCAGCTTGGAAGGCTGACGCTCTAGCCAACTGAGCTACTCCCGCGTCGTTTATGTTACTTAACAAATGGTGGTGAGTGAAGGATTCGAACCTTCGAAGACATAGTCAGCAGATTTACAGTCTGCCCTCGTTGGCCACTTGAGTAACTCACCACTTAGATTGTTTGTTTATATTACTGGTTCAAACACTGATAATTATATTATGGAGCTGGTGAAGGGACTCGAACCCCCGACCTGCTGATTACAAATCAGCTGCTCTAGCCAACTGAGCTACACCAGCACCATCATTAAAAGTTATTACACTTAAAATGGACGGGAATTATAGACAAAAACATTTTAAAAGTCAAGTGTTTTTTAAAAAAAAATCAAAATTTCTCTTTTTTAATTAATTTCTATAGAATACCATCATATTTGACAGAAGGATATTTCTTTAATGAAAATACTATTAGCACCCAGTGAAACAAAGATATCGGGTGGTACCAAACCATTCAGACCGGACAGATTACTTTTTGAAGCACTCCTGCCTTATCGTACACAACTCTTGCATCAGTATATAAATATTCTGCAAAAAGGCGACTTGCAGGAACTCTCTAAAATGTTCGGACTTAAAAAAGAGACTGATATCTTAAAACATAAAAAAGATATCATTCATGAACCTGCCATGAAAGCCATAGAACGGTATACCGGTGTTGCTTTTGATCATCTCTCCTATAGTAAACTGGATGACCATGCTCAACATTACATAGATAACCATGTCATTCTCTGTTCCAACCTCTTTGGTTTTTTACGGGCCGATGATCTCATCCCGGAATATCGTCTCAAGCAGGGAGAATCTGTGGGAGAGACCAAAGTAGAAAGATTCTATCATGATCATGGAGCTGCTCTTATGGAGGAGTATCTCAAAGATGAAGAGATACTTGATTTGCGGGCAGGCTTCTATGACAAGTTCTACAAACCTGCCAAGCCATATACTACACTCAAGTTTATCAAAGAGGGCAAAGTAGTCAGCCACTGGGCAAAAGCCTATCGAGGCATTGTACTAAGAGAGATGGCTAAAGCAGGTATTGAATCCATAGATGAATTTATGAAACTTCCTATAGAGGGGTTGAGTATCCATGAGATCCAGACCAAGAAGAACAAAACAGAGATCATATATAATATAGAAAATTAAAAGGATCGGCATGAGACTCCCCAGTGAAGAGGCCCTTTACAGGACCATGGTCTTTCTTCTGGTGCTGATGGTCATACTTGGGATACTGTTCGATACGAATTATAATTAAGGAGAACTATTGAAAGAGAATCTATTTGAAATGGGTGCGAATTTTGATGATGACTGGTCATCGGATAATAAAGAGAAGTCTGTTCAAAAAACCTCAACTGAAATAAAAGAACCCAACAAACATCAGCTTCATTTTGCAAAAGAGAAACGAAGAGGAAAAGTTGTTACCATAGTCAAACCCTTTTACCTATCTAAAAGCGATCTTCAAGCTTTAGTAAAAACACTCAAAAAGAAGTTGGGTACCGGAGGAACCGTAAAAGAGAATACTCTGGAGTTTCAGGGAGATATACCAGATATCCTGCGCCAACAATTAGAGACACTTGGATACAGGTTTAAAAAATAATTATTCCAATTCATGCATCTGTTTACATGCGTCATTCCACCATGGTAATCTATCCATATATAAGCCTTTCATTTTTTTAGAACTAAAATAAAAGGTTAATAGTTAAATAAAATTTAATTATCTTATGATTTTATGCAAAAAAACTGAGAAAACTATTTTCCAATGGCCAAAGCATAGAGTACCATTTCATCATTGCCTACAAAGGTGTTTACCTCATCATCATAATATGCCCCTATGCCACTACACCCTAACCCTAAATAAAGTGATGCGATATAGAGTCTCTGACCGATAATCCCTGCTTTTTGATAAAGTACCTGGTAGTTCTTCGCTTTGGAAGTAAGAAAAAAAGCCACTGCTCCTGCTGAAGAGAGGCTATACTGCTCTAAACAGAGGTACCCTGCCTGTTTGGCAAGATCACCATACTTGATATACTCACCCTCTTTATAGAGTCCCAAAGGCATATCCAACACACGGTTGACGACTGCATAGATACTTACCTCTTCATCACAGTCACTCAATACAGGTTGCGCTAACACTTCCATAATGTAGTTGAATTGTCCTTTGGTGATGGCACCCTCCTGAAAACCTCTCTGAGACCTGCGAAAGAAAATAGTTTCTTGAAGTTTTTGAGCATTGTAGGTGAACTTGGGAGCTTTAATGGCTTTTTTACATCCCTCTAAAACAGTCGTCTCTTCATAAGCCTCTTCTATAAGAGGATTGGCTTCAAACGTTCTGCTGCCATCTACATAAGGAAGTTCAAACTCTATCGCACGTATCTCTTTATCTTGCATAGGTACAGCCATACTTGCACCGGCTAAAAACCATTCACGCGCTTCAAATCCAAACATACGGTTGAGTTTTTCCCGTTCAATGGTATAGACTATCTGTACCGCATGGGGTTTCAGTAACGCACTTGCTTCTATGCTGCCCAAAAGATGCCCGGCATCTAAAAGGCAATAGCGAAAGGCTCTGTCTTTATATTTCCAGGAAGACCTGTAGTAGATAGCTGAGACTAAAAACAGATACCCTTTCATGGCTGTTGCGTAACCTAAATAAGGCTCCAATCCCACCTCTTCTGTGATCTTTTGAAGTAGTGTAATAGAGCTGGACCTTACCTCATAATGGTAGATCCCATCTTCTATCCCTTCAACTCCTCGTACCTGAAAATAGAGTTCATTGGGATAAAGGGCTCCTGCACTTGGATTGATACGAAGATAATACTCACCGTTCGGATAGGTTTTCTTTGCTGTCAACCCTGCAATATGATAAAGAAAGTTATCTTCCTCTTTTTCCAGATCAAGTTTATACTTTGCATAACTCTCAGGATAATTCTTATAGGTACTGGGTTGGTCTTCCCATGAAAGTCTATTGGGATTGGTTCGTACAGAGTGATATGAATGTTTGGTCATATTGTGATACCAAAACATTATATACTCCCCTTTTGATATTTAAAGTGACTAGTCACTTGAGCCTGCTGCTGAAGCAAACACAGTGTTAACGTAGTACATAGAGCTTTGCTCAATGTACGTCTATAATGATACTGTTTAGTCATATTATGGTACCAGAACATCAAAAACCTCACTGTGTCTACTTTTTAATATTTCGATCATTTGACATGCATTTTGAAAAAGCTGAACATGTTCAATATCTGATGCTGCAAGCCCTTTATATCTATCAAAAGAGCACATTACTTTACGTGCCTTAAGTGCTGCATTTTCTCTATCCCGTTTAAGATGCTCAAATGCAATAGCACCGTTGATCAGTCCTTTTGCCAAATTTTTTAATGGATGATCGGCTTTACGCAGAGGATGCCACACCTCTTCCAGTACTTCATGTGCTTCAAAGTACGCTTCTTTTTCCAACAAAGCTACATACTCACGCAATGCACCCTCCAGATCATAATTCTCTTTTAACATCTATTTCCTATGTACTGTTTCTTCTATCTTTTGCAATAACTTTGTGACATTGGTATCATATGCAAAACAGCTATTGACTCTGCAGGCAAGATACTTATCACTCTCTTCGATCTTGCTTAAAACAAAAGGGTACTTAAATGTTTCTATCTGTTTTTTTGACTGTGCTAAATTTTGAAACTTTGATTTAATAATGACATCACCCATTTTGAGACGTAAAAAAACATGTACCAGTTTTGGTGCTTTTGCAGGACTGTTTTGTAATACTGCGCCACTCTCTTTAATGGTCTCTTTGACTATTTCATTATAATCAAGCTCCTCAGTTAAACTAGCAAGTCTGACAAAGTCTTCAAGTATGACACTTAAGGCAGAAGTATAATACCTGTCATCAAAGTCTGCCAAAGCCTGTATGCTATCATCACTTAAATACCATCGTCTATTTTTGTAAAACTTGTTAAGTGCTTCTTTGACTAAAGATCGAAGTTCTGTCAAGTATTCTTTATTGTACGTTCTCAAATACCCTTCTATCAATGCATCCATTACAAAAGCGTAGTCTTCCAGTAAACCTTCCTGCTTAGGCTTTTTACCCAATAAAACCTGGTGATACAAAGTATCTTTTGTCCGCATCAATTTTAAAAGCCTGTTCAGTCGTTGCGTTGCAACTTCCAAATAACGGTTATCAAGTTTGGAAGCAGCAAAAAGTGCTTTTACCATCATCGCATTCCAGGCTGTGATAATTTTTGTATCTACAAACGGAAAGGTTCTTTTTTTACGTGAGCTTTTCAAATAGGCTTTAACCTCTTCAAGCTTGGCAGGTACTTTATCTCCAGTGATATGGGCATGAGAAAACTCTCCATCAATATTCCCGTCTTCTTCTATACCAAGGTAGGACAATGTTTTCTCTATTTCACTTTTTTTCAGTCCTTTTTCCAAAAGTCCTTTATACACATCTGTATAACTGTAGATAAAATATCCCCCCTCTTCCCCATCACTGTCTGCATCACTGGCAGAAAGATAGAGCCCCTCTCTCATAAAATATGTTTCCATCTGAGAAATCGTCCCGATCACAACTCTTTTATAGAGAGGATCTTTTGTAAGTTCATAGAGTGTAACGTATTGGGGTATAAGTTCTGCATTGGTATAGAGCATCTTCTCAAAGTGAGGTATCTGCCATGCTTCATCTGTTGTATAACGGAAGAAGCCTCCTCCTATCTGATCATAAAGACCACCCTCTGCCATCTTTTTAAGTGTAAGCTCGGCCATATGCAGTGCTTGTGAGTCCCCGTCTATTCTATAAATATCAAGCAACAACGCTATCTTTGAAGCTTCCGGGAACTTAGGTCTTTTGGCAAATCCTCCATTTTGACCATCAAACTCCTGTGCTGCTTCTTTTACAAACTGATCCATCACATCAAGTGTCAGTTTTGTTTTAGCACTTTGTTTTTGGGTTCCTTGCATTGCCAATGCCTGATGTTTATCTATACGTTGCTGAAACTTCTTTGACTGTGTTTGATACATCTTCACAAAAGAGGGAAGCATGTTCATCATCCCGTCAGAACCATATCCTTCCTCTTTGGGTATATACGTTGCCAAATGAAAGACCCTTGCATCAGGCGACATAAACAGACTCAGGGGCCAACCTCCTCTTTCCCCATGAACACTCATATAAAGTTGTTGATATTTTTTGTCTATCTGCGGGTACTCCTCTCTGTCTACCTTTATAGAAATATAGTGTTCATTCAACAGTTTTGCTACTTCGGTATCTGTAAAACTCTCCTCTTCCATTACATGACACCAGTGACAGGTACTGTAACCTATGGAGAGAAATATCAGTTTCTTCTCTTTTTTAGCTTTCTCTAACGCTTCTTTGCCCCAAGGATACCAATTGACAGGATTATGTGCATGTTGCTGCAGATAGGGAGAATCCTCTTTGATGAGAGCATTGGTATAGTTATTCTCTGCAAAAATAGATAATGACAACATGCAAAATATCAATATTTTTTTCAAGTTCTTCCTTCTTTCATTGGAAGTGGAAACTTCAGTTCCACAGAAAATCCAAACTACTACTTAAGTTATATATAGCTTCCAAAAATCAATAATTGTAAGGTGGGACTAAAGTCTCCACTTCCGAAGTTCTGTTATAATAACCCAACTATATCATAAAGTAGTGCACAATGACAGCAAAAGAGAAAGAGACCATTAAAGAGAAGATAGAACAGGATATTAGCCTCTTAAAAAAGCAGATCAGTATACTCGAAGAGAAAGTCAAACCCATCTCCCCTGACTGTTCCCTCGGCAGACTTACACGTCTGGAGGCTATGGGAGAACAGCATGTAAACAACAAAATACTGGATGAATCCAAAATACGCCTTACCAGACTTCAAAATGCTCTTTTACGCATAAATAAACCCATGTTTGGTATCTGCATAGAGTGTGAAGAGGATATTGGCATAGGACGTATGACAGTACGCCCTGAATCTGTTAGATGTGTAGAATGTGCAAATAATACGTAGGGTGCGTTAGCAAACGCACCCTACAAACTTTCAATATTTCCCACTACTTTCCCCACAATACTTACTTCATCCGGAGCTAAAACTTCTGGAGAATATGCTTTGTTGTCTGAAATAAGTTCTACCATACCGTCTGCTCTTTGACGGATACGCTTGATGAAAAGTCCGGCTGTGGTTGAGGCAATGAAGATACCGTCCTTATTGATATTGGTTTGGCTTCTGTCTACGAAGACAATGGACCCATCCTGTAAAGTAGGCTCCATAGACTCACCGTCAACATGAATGGCTTCAAGCTCTGTACTCCCCATCCCTACCATATTATGCATGATCTTTTCATCAAGCGTGATGGTTTCAAAATTTTCATCAAACACTTCAGCACCGCCACCGGCACTTGCACGGATATCTGAAAAATAACGTACCTGAAAGAACTTATCTGTCTCTGCCTTTAGCATATCTACTGCCTGATCAAAAAAAAGCCAATTGACCGAGATCTTCTTCAATGCACAGAACTCAAGTATCTCCTCATAGGGGATGGAGTTTCTTTTCTTCATCGTTGCAAATGTTGCCTGAGGGATATTCAATGCTGTTGCAACATCTTTATCAAATACTTTACCTCCGATCTTGGTCTCAGAGATCACATCTTTAAGTTTTTCTATGATTTCACCTAAAACTAACATTTTGACTCCTTATTTTGTATGCATATCCATATTATATGCTATTTTTCTTAAAAGTATGACAATTTGACATATTTTTTAACTATTTTTAATTTTATTAGTACAATTTGACATATTTAACTATCTAAGGTTTCAATCGAAGCTTTTGTGAGAGGCACCCCAAGGGTATTTCCTACGGGCAATTGTAAAGGGACTTCTACAAGTGTGGGCAAAATTTGTGAAACAAATTTTGCATTCCTTTATAAGGAGAATCCCTATATAAAACCATCCTATAAAGAATAGCTTAAACCAATAGCTGTTTTTTATAGACAGAGGTATCCTGTTGGATTATTTGAGTATTTGAAAAGAATATTCAAATGATCAAATAGATACTAAAACAATATTTGGTCAATGTTCATTAAAAACTCATTGTTTTCACAAGTGCTAAAACTAACGGGAATATTTACCTGTTGGGGATAAATACTCTATGGGCTTGATAAGGTTCATTGTGTTTGACTATGGAATACATGATCGCTGCTATTTTCTTGGAGATAATGATTAAAGCTTCTTTCTTGGATTTACCCGAAGAGACTTTGTCTCGAAAGATCTTGTTTAGCTGAGGATTGTGCAATACAGATCCTACTGCAGCCATATAAAGTGCATGTTTGGCAATAGGTATGCCTCTTTTTGCAAGCCTGCCTATAGAATTGGAGTTGCCAGATTGATACTGTGTAGGATAAAGACCAAGATAGCCAATAAAAGCTTTGGCTGAATCAAATCGCCTGAGATCTCCACATTCTCCTAATATGGCAGAAATGGTTTTATCTGAGATACCGGGTATACTTTGGAGATTTTCAATAGAATTGTCAATTGTATTTATTTCTTCGGTAATAAGTTGTTTGATTTGTTCTTCAATATGCTTCTTTTCTTGACATAAAAGCTCTAATATCCTAATATTAGTAGTGATCATTAGAGATCTGGCTTCATAGGCACGACCAGCATATACTGAAGTATTGGCAAGATCGATCAGGAACTTGGCTTTATCTTCAGAGAAGTTGTTACCTTTGATATGACGGAATAGACGAGTCAGCTTCTTTGGCGTAGCTTTTTGCATATCTATTGCAGTAGGGTAGACTTTGATGATCGCAAGTGCTGTCTTGGTAAAGATATTTGGAAATACTCTGCCAATCTCAGGATTGACAGTCGCCATTACAGTAGAGATTTCCCTCTTGATGGTTTTTATCTTCTTCTCCAGTGAACGTTTGGTTCTGCCTAATACCTTGACTGAATGATAGGCATCATTGGAGATATGACTCTCTTTGTATTTACCGGTAGATAAAAGTTCCGCAATGACATAGGCATCAATCGCATCATTCTTTACTTTTCGTATGGTACGGAAATCACGAAACTTGGCAGTCTGATAAGCGTTTAGCAAAACGGCTTGGTAGTCATTGTCTGTAATATATTCATACAAATTCTCAGAAAAAGCTCCTGTTGATTCTATACCAATAATAAAATCATCATTGTCTAATGACAGGTTGGCAAACTGTTCAATCAGCCTTCTTAACCCAAGAATATCCGTATAGATCCAAAATGGTTTTACAGCAAATTCACCAGCATCATCCAGGATGCACACATAATGTTTTTTTTCAGCAACATCAATTCCAACATAATACATTTTAAACCCCTTGAGTGTTAGTTTTAAAGTTCTCATAGCTTCGTGTTATACAAGGTAGAAGTTCTTACACTCCTCCTTAGCATCCTATAGATGATTTTATAAAGCTAACACAAGACGTTTTATGTGCTGGTACCAAAGTCCAAAAAGGAAAAAAACTTGTTTACTGTTAGCTTTTGTGAAAACTATGAGTCTTTATTGAACTCAACCTTATTTTATCGATTTGGTTGATAAATAGATTATACGAAGGATACAAAATGGATTTTAAAAGAAACAGAAATTTACTTAATGAAGCGATCAATTCCGGATGTAGAACAGTAGCAGAGCTTGCCCTCTATTTAAAAATACAGGCAAAATTGGCAGTTTAGTCCAACAGGAGTACACTTACCTCATCACCGACTGTTTTGGAAGTATCTTCTTCTGATGTAACAAGAAGTGCCACATTTCCAAGCATATTGGTAAGGATCGCTGATGAACCGACTTTTTTATCTTTGAAGTCAACATAGTACTCTCCCTGCATAAGAGAAATATTACATGCTGTAAATTCGGCTTTTTTTGCACGTTTGACAAATGGTTCTTTGAGTTTTGCTTTTACTTTCCGTAGTGAACTTTTACCCTGCTGAAGCTTTTCTATGAGGGGTACAACGTAAAGCAGTGCTGTAACTGTAGAAGAGTAAGCGAATCCCGGTAATCCTACAATGAACTTGTCCCCTTTTCTTGCGACCATAATATGCTGTCCCGGTTTTACACGGACCCCTTTAAAGACAACATCGCAGCCTAGCTCCCGTATAACATCCTTGACAAAATCAAAATCACCCACACTCACACCGCCCGTAGTGACTACAATATCACTCTTCTCAAGGGCATCGGAGACAGCTTTGGTAATGCTGGCTTTATCATCTTTGATACAGCCTAGTTGCATAGGTAAACCATCATACTTTTTAACGATAGCTTCCAGGATATAGTTATTTGAACTTCGTATCTGTGCATCATTGGCTTGTGTCTCTCCAAGCTCAAGAAGCTCAGAGCCTGTTGAGAGTATGGCAACTGTTGGCTTCTCGTAAACTAAAGGGGTTACGATATTCAAACTTGCCATCACACCTATCTGAGGGAAATCTATCTTTGTACCTTTAGGAATGAGACGTTGCCCCTTTGCATAGTTTTCACCTACTTCTCTTACCGAAAATCCTTGAGGTACTTCTTCTTTGATGACTATCTCGTCACCTTCCACCTCTACATTTTCTATGGGGATGAGGGTATCTGCGCCATGTGGCATAAGAGAACCTGTAAATGTTTTGATACAGGTTCCTCCGATCACTTCCTCTTTAAGTGCAGATCCTGCCGGATTGATACTGCCTACTTTGAGTCTTCCCAGTGCCATATCTTCATGATTGATCGCATACCCATCCATCGCAGAGGTTGGAAACTCTGGTGAGTTATGGTCTGCAATAATATCTTCAGCCAATACATACCCAAGTGCATCCATGAGATAGAGTTTCTTTGTTTTATAGTTAGTGATCTCAAGATCCTGTATCATCTGTATTGATTCATCAAAATGCATAAATGCCATTTTTATTTATTCCTTTATTCTTATGCTAAAAGTCCAGAACCATCCATAGGAGTACTTCTGTCTTCAGCGTAAATACGTTTACCGTTCTTCACATCATACTTCCAAATAGGAGCATTAGCTTTAAAGTCCTCCACAAACGCATCTATCAGTTCCAAAGCTACACGGCGTTTAGGTGAAAAGACTGCAGATACATACGAAGAGGTATGCACAGGAACATCCCCTCTGGCATGTGCCATCTTTACTACAGCACCCAGTTCCTTAGCTTTCTCTTGCCACTCATCAAACCACTTTTGAAGTATAGGTTCATAAATATCAAAGCTTAACGCTTCTATGCCATCTTCTGCTCGTATAGTTCCTACAAAGGGAATGTATGCACCATAGTTTGATTCAGCTTGCTCATCCAGCCAACGACCAAATATCTCTTTGACATCTAATGGTCCGTCATAAAGTTCCATTACAAAGCCCCCCATACATAAAGCATTGCAATGCAATGCATACCAACACTATTCACTATTCACTCCTCACTATTCACTTGATATTTGACTCCGTCAAATATCACCCCCCACATACTGGAGGTAAGATAGAAACCCTATCTCCATCTTTCAATACTGTTGAGAGATCATTGACCATAGTATCATTCAATGCAACAGCGCATTTGTCCAGCCAATTGCTCAATTCACTCTCTTCTTTGAGTCGGTCCGCCACATCTGCCAATGTAGCCGCTTCCATCTCAATAGGTGCTTTACCGATAGGTCCTAAAAATTCTACTTTTACCATGAAATACTCTTTTTATAAATTACGCTGATTATAATTCTTGTTTGGTATAATTACGCTTAAACTGTCTTTTGAGAGGAATTTCCGTTATGTTATTTGGTTCTATCAGCTATCTTAACCTTCTCCCTTTTCAAATATTTCTCAACCGTTACATTAGGAACAATGCCGCCAAAATGAGTTTTCGATACAAGCGTGCTGTTCCCTCGCAGATCAACCAGGCACTTAAAAGAAGAGAGGTCAATGCCGCATTCATCTCTTCTATAACCTCTAGAAAGTGTAAATGTACAGACTTGGGTATCATTGCCCATAAGAAAGTCTACAGCGTACTGCTTTTAGAAGGGGAAAATGAAAGTGACCCCGCTTCTGCCACTTCCAACCAGTTGGCACGCATCCTGGACCTGGAAGGCAGAGTACTTATAGGTGATGAGGCGCTTAAATACTATCTTAATGGCGGTAAAGGGATCGATCTGGCTGAAGTATGGTATGAAAAAACCGGACTCCCTTTTGTTTTTGCAAGACTTTGTTACAACAGACATGACGAAGCCATACAAAAATTAGCAAAAGCATTTGGAAAAACAAAAACAAAGATCCCTCAATATATTTTAAAAAGAGAAGCAAAAAAAAGAGGTATCACACCCAAACAGCTTACTTGGTATTTGAAGCATATTCATTACAAAATGGACTATAGAGCTAAGAAGTCTTTGAAGTTATTTTTAAAATCGTAGGGTGCGTGGTGCCCTCAGGGAATGCCTTTGGGTTATCCACCACACACCTTATGATATTTCTATAGCAATTATTTATTCAATCGTACTCACCGCTCTCTCTATACGCTCGATCGTCTCATCCACACCCAGAATAGCCATGATCTCATCCAGTCCTGAACCTGTCATGCTTCCAAGAAGACTCACACGAAGCGGCATACCGATCTTCCCGAATCCTATCTCTTTATCTGCTACGATCTTCTCCATGACCTCATGATAATCAGATGGAAGGTGCAGCGGTTTCTCCCATGTTTGGAGCATTGCAATAAAATCTGTCAATATCTCTTTGGCTTCACTTTTAAATGCTTTTTTTACAGATTTTTCATCATACTCTGTCGGAGTATTGAGAATAAGATTGATCTGGCCTGCCAACTCAACAAGTGTCTTGCCCCGCTCTTTAGTCGCATCTAAAAGCATCTCCAGTTTGTCATGTTCTGCTATGTTCACATCAAACTCTTTTAATAACTCCGCCAATTTTTCATTGGGTGTGTTTTTAATATAGTGTGCATTGAGCCAAAGCAGTTTATCCAGATTGTAGTTCGATGAGGACTTATTGATATTTTTAGGATCGAACAACTCTATCATCTCTTCAATACTGAATATCTCCTGGTCACCATAGCTCCAGCCTAAACGTACAAGGAAATTAAGCAATGCTTCCGGCAAGTAACCCATTGTTTTATACTCCATAACATCTGTTGCACCGTCTCTTTTAGAGAGTTTTCTACCCTGTTCGTTGTTGATCATCGCAACATGGTAGAAATTTGGGATCTTGAATCCTAAAGCATTATAGACAACGATCTGCTTAGGTGTGTTGTAAAGATGGTCATCTCCCCGGATCACATCGGTCAACCCCATCAATGCATCATCGATGGCAACAACAAAGTTATAGGTAGGTGCCCCGTCTGCACGAGCAATAACAAAATCATCCACTTCGCTTGCAGCAATATTCATCTCACCTTTGACACCATCCACAAAAGAGATAGTACCCTCCTGCGGAGCTTTGATACGGATAACCGGATCAACACCCTCAGGAGAAGTTCCCGTAAAATCACGGTAGCGTCCGTCATAACGGGTACGCTCTTTTCTAGCCATCTGCTCTTCACGCAGTGCATCAAGCTCCTCTTTTGTCATATAACATTTATAGGCTTTGCCCTCTTCAAGCAGCTGCTCAATATACTTTTTATAAAGATCAAAACGTTTGGACTGGTAAACAACCTCACCGTCATAGCTCATGCCTACCCATTCAAATGCTTGAAGTATGGCATCTTTTGCTTCTTCAGAGTTTCTCGCCATATCTGTATCTTCTATACGAAGCAGAAACTTCCCGTTATTGTGTTTGGCTGTAAGCCAGGAAAAAAGTGCGGTTCTGAGACCACCGATATGTAGATAACCCGTAGGTGAAGGTGCGAAACGTGTAACTGTCATAGTAATACCTTGAAATAAATTAATGAAATTGTATCGAAAATGTGGTTAAGGAGGATTATAGTCTAATGGAGGGCTCTATTTTGCTTTGATTTACTTTTTCTTTTCAGTGTTTTCCTTTGGACCCCGATCTTACATCATTTTTAATATTGTCTGCGATCACTTTACCAATGCCTTTGACTCTCTGCAGATCTTCAAACGAGGTGAATGTCTCTTTTTTTCTCTCTTTAATGATCGCTGCCGCTTTCACTTCACCAATACCCTTGATCTCTGTAAGTTCTGCTTTTGTTGCTGAATTCAATTGGCTGAGGGTCATACCGAAAACCGAAGTAACTGCAACAGTCACTACACCCAAAATAATTTTTTTCAACATGATCTTCTTCCTTTCCACTTATCTGAAAAATCACTTTAAAAAGTATAGCATAAATTAAATTATGCAGGTTCGCAACTCCTTAACACCATTCTTATCTGACATTCTTGAAGTGTATTATGCTAAAATCTTGTTAAAAAAAGGATGGCAATGGGTCAATTAGCCTGGTCTCTTCTCGGAGCATTCATTGTCTCATTTCTGCTGCAATTGCTTGTTATCTATTTTTCCCATAAGCATCATTTCTTCATAGATTCCCATACAGAGGACAAACCTCAGAATTTTCATGATCGTTCCACACCAAGATCAGGGGGTATCGGTATATTCTTCGGTATGTTCTTTCTTCTTTTCACTCCTCTGGGATGGAAACTTTTATTACCCCTTTTTCTTGCTTTTCTAAGTGGTATCTTTGAAGACCTGCATCGGTCGCTTAAACCAAAAACACGGCTTGTTTTACAATGCGTTGCTGCCGCTGCATCTGTATTACTGACACATTCCGTGGTGACCTATCTGGGTCTCGGTATTCATATACCTTACGGGATCGGTGTTCTGTTCAGTATTTTCAGTATTATCGGTTTAATGAATGCGGTCAATATCATTGATGGCTTTAACGGGCTTGCTTCCGGTGTCGTCTTACTGATACTTCTTGCATTCAGTATTGTTGCATTTCAGGTAGGCAACCGGGAAGTACTCTATATTACATTGATCATGATCTCTGCATTGCTTGCATTCTTTTTATTCAATTTTCCAAAAGGGAACATATTTCTTGGAGACGGAGGGGCATATATGTTAGGGTTTGCTGTGGCTCTTATCGGTATCTTCCTTGCGGGCAATTATGAAAAGGTCAGTCCATGGTTCATACTTACTGTATTGGGCTATCCTGTGTGGGAAGTACTCTTTTCTATTTATCGTAAACTGCGCATGGGGCATTCACCTATGGAACCGGATGCCTGCCATATGCATATGCTTGTCTACAAACATCTTACCCGAAATAATCCTCTTACCTCACTGCTGATACTCGTCTGTATAGCCCCTTTTATACTGATTCCTGTATTATATGCCAATAATTCCGGTGCCAATCTGATCACCTTTCTGCTGTTCATTACACTGTATACATTGTTCTATCGTTATCTCTATCGAAAGGAAGCTGCTGAAAGTACAGAAGCAGATTAGGCTTCCTATATTTTCAGTCTGTATATTCTGGTATACGGGGAGGAGACCACCGGTTCAAAAAGATCTTTATCATATTTTCCGAGTATGAACATCTGTACATACATCGAATTGAATGTCTTTGTATCCATCACAATGAACTGCCCGTAACTTTTCATATAGACTACAGCATATTCTCCGTCTGCATGGTAAAGTTGTGATCGCAGCTTTATCTTGCCGTCCTTTGTATTCTGTGTCACAATAAAGTGCTTTACATTTTTCTTCTGTTGCCCTACCATTATCTGGCCTTTCTCTGCATCAAAAACAATACCGTTTCTCAATGTAATGATCCCTTTGCTCTTCTTCGCTATACCGGCAGGGTAGAATATGACCTTTCTCTCTGCTTTGCCTGTAGCAAGGTCCAGATTACCGAATACAGATACTGTAGGGAAGATCCTCATCATGCGATACGGAAGATAAAGATAGATATCTCTTGTCTTTTTCGGGAGCTGATAGGAGGGATCTTCGAGCTCCGACAGGAAAAGGTCCGGATCGGGTTTATTTCTGAATATCGTATCTGCCACTGTTGCATAATGGGAATCCACATATGTTTCAACTGCTAGACGGCTCAAGTTTGCAGCCAGGACAGGAGAAGAGGTTTGCAGGATCCTGGAAATAATAAAATTGTCATTATTGTGCTTACCACCGTCAATAAGCGTATTGGTATCGGAATAGAACCAAACAGGATACCCGTAATCCCACCAGCCTAATGTATAGTCTTTGGAATCAGCTATCTTGTCAAGTTTTACCAGGTCCTCTACTTCTGCTTTATTGAGTACGGTAGGTACTTTATAGGCAATGATATGTTGAATATTCGGATAAAGCATCATTGCTGTTGCAACAGTTACAAATACATATTTGAATTTTTTATCTTTAAAAACTTCTCCTGCTTCAAAAAAGAGATAGATCGCTGACATTGCGGCTACAGGTACAGCATATACTGTAAATCTGAGTCCTCCGAACAGCGCGAACATCCCTATGCCGACAAGGGGCAAAGCCAATATAAACACCCGATGGCGCATGACCAGTACAATATAACCAATGAGAGAGAGGATCAGCCCGATCTGTGAACCGGAGATCCTGTTCGCAAAAGTCTCAAAGGGAATTTTTCCTGCTTCTCTGATCGTCTGTGTTACAGAGTAAAAATGAAGTCCCACATCCGATGTACCTGTTGAAGTATAGAATGCTATTTTGGAAAGGATCAAACCGAACACATTTCCAAAATACATAAAGAGTAAAAAAAGTATTCCGATCAACAGCATGGATTTTTTCTCTTCAATAGAAACTTTTTGTAACAAAAGATAGCCAACCACAAGTACCGATATCTTGGCAATATAAGAATAAGGGTCGACAAAAGGGAACGGCACTAACGCCAAAAATACCAAAATGATCGAATTATATGTTGTCGTTTCATGCCGATGATAATAGATCATATATGCTGCGTAAAGTATTCCCATTGCATACACAATAGATGCTCCCGCATCATAAAGAAAAGGATAAATCGCTATTGCCAATGCCGCATACAGTGCCGACTTTAGATTAAAATCGATCGTACTTTTCATTAAAAAATACAGAATGAACATCGGTGCCATGGCAGAGAACATATCGGTATCATAGTAGCCTATCATGGTGCGGTTATAGTAACTCCACGCTATAGACCCGAGCAACGCAGCGAAAAAGCCCCAAAGTGTCATATTGAAAAGTCTACTGATCAGAATAATGGGAATAACGACCAGACTTGAAATGATCGCCGGCATATAGAGTATGACCGTTTCCAGGCTGAATGGTGTTATTTTGGTCAGAAGTACCGTAAAAAACACTGTTCCATAACTCCATATGTCAGGTATACGGGGGTTTTCCATATGCAGACCTTCAAGTACTTTCTGTGCACCTGCCGCGAAATAATACCCATCATTGGTATTGATCATCAGCTCCCCGTTCCAGTAAAAATTCGGATTGTCCTGGAACTGATACACCCATATCATACGAATTGCAAAACTGAAAATATATGCGATAAAACTCAATAAAACCACATTGTTAAAATCGATTTGATTTGATTTTTTTTGAAACATAACTCTCCTCATGGTTTAAATTGATAAATTATAGACAATTTTATTTACTATAGTACTTAATAAAACTTTTTACTATATATGTACTGAAGTAATACATAGCCTTGGGTAATGGTATTTCCTGATATTCCCGCAATATTTTCCAAACATAGGATGCAGCAGCCAACTTATTACTGGATAAGGAATTTTGGCGTATACGATAATAGGCAAGCGGTATATTCAAGCCGTCTGCATGTGGGATAGTCTTCAAAATTTCCAACCAATACTGATAATCCTCATGCTTGTCCAGAGAAGTATCAAAATAGAATTTGCCTATCTTTGAACTGTCATATATCGCGGTAAGACACCCTATGATATTTTGTTGCAACAATTGTTTATACACTACATACTCTGGTACCTGTATCGCGTTCTTCCGGATCTCACCTGTTTCACTTATCCATTGGTATGCTGTAAAGCTCAATAAAGACTTATTTTCCCGCATAAAAGCTATCTGCTGTTCAAGCTTATTTGGAGACCAGAGGTCATCACTGTCCAGAAAAGCAATATATTTCCCTTGTGCCAATGCAATAGCATGATTTCTTGCCGCAGCAGCACCACTGTTCTTTTCCAGCTGACACAACTTTATCCGTGACTCATCTTTCATGCATTTTTCTACAACAGCAACTGATCTGTCGGATGATCTGTCATCAACAATTATCAGCTCCCAGTCCTGATATGTTTGCTGTATAACTGAACGGATCGAATCTTCAACAAAATCCTTACAGTTATACAGAGGCATTATAATAGAGACTGTCATATTATTTTTCGTCACTGTTATTCATCCTTTTAAAAAGATCAGGCAGTGCTTTAAAATATGTTTTTGCTGCTTTCGGATCAAAGACCATATACAGCAATGTACTTAAAAGATATTGGAAAAAATAAAAGATTCTCAATACACCTGAACTAAATGGACCAGAGTATTTTTGCAGATAATATATATTGCTTTTGTCTCTGTGCTTAGCTGCGAAAGTCAGCTCCCGGCTCTCTCTTGACTTGGCAAATCCTTCATTATGAACAACAGTGAATCGGGTATCTATATAAATACTGTATCCTTTGTCCGCAATCCGTCTGCACAAATCTTCATCTTCACAATACAGAAAAAAGTTCTCATCAAATCCTCCTGCATCAGTAAAAACTTTTCTCCTTATTATCATACAGGCACCGCTTACCCAGTCACACTCTTTTTGCACAGTATGATGAGAAAAGTTGTCCAGGTAAGTACCTATTAAATTTTTTTGAAGAAAAGGAAAATGGTGTGCTATATTCTGCAGCGCATGAACAAGGTTGAATTTTCTGACAAGGTAACCTAGTTTGAATGCCTGCATCATATATGTTTTCAATGTAGCATATGCTCCGCAGTTTGGTTGTATCCTACCATCCGGATAGATTATTTTAGGAGCCAATACTCCGGTATCTTTATTCTGTATTTCATTTATAAATATATCAAAACGTTCATCCCGGATCAAAGTATCCGGATTGATCAGCACGATCACCTCTGTTTTTGATGCTTTGACTCCAATGTTGTTTGCAGCTCCATACCCTATATTCTTATCTAAGTAGATATATTTTATCTCATCACTAAGTCTACTGAAGTACTCTCTGCTTCCGTCTGTTGATGCATTATCAACAATCACAACTTCATATTGATCAGACGGGATCGATGCAGAAATGGAAGATATCAGTTTTTGTATATCTACCATATAATTATGGTTTACTACTATAAAAGAAATTTTTTTATCTGTCATATTTGCCCATTTTCCCTTTGATGGCATCTACCGTACCCAGATATATATGTTGGAACTTTTTCATTTTATTCTTTTCATATAAAAATATCTTAATGATATCTTTGAAAAGTTCTTTTACATACAGATGATCGAAATATCCCAATTTTTTATTCACAGCAATGACATTTCTTGTACGGTAGTAATATCTGATCGGAGGATAATTATAGCAATATATGTTTTTTCCAAAGAGTATATGTTTGGAAAGTTCCCCTAAATTATGGTACAAGATCGCTTCAGAAGCCTGAATTACCTTATATCCATACCTCTGCAGCCTAAGACAATATTCATTATCGACATAATCCAGGAACAGTTCCTCACAAAAAGGGCCCGTTTTTTTATATGCTTCCAACGACAAAAGATTTCCGGATGTCATGACCATCTTTTTTTCTATACATCCACTCTCTTTGGAACTGGTATGGAATTTACTGGCATGAAAGGGTGAGACAATTCCAACATCGGAAATATTGGATTTTTTCAAACATTCCAGCATTTGAACCATCATGTTTTCACTTGCCCTGCTGTCCTGGTCCATGGTTAGAAGAAGGTCATATCCATCTTTTATAGCTTCTTCTGCTCCCACATTCAGAGCATGTGCAATACCTCTGTTCCCTCTATTATCAATGTATTTTATTTTTTTGTTTTTTTTCAGCTCTTCAATCAGGAAATCATTTTTATGTTCGGAATTATCTACTGCATAGAGTTTATCTATATGGTCCAAATAAGAACTAATATTATCTTCAATATCATTCGCCGGATTGTACAGTACCACTACGGCTGCTATGTTTTTACTCATCCAATGATATCCAAAAGTAAATTTTTTATATACAGATAATTTTTATGGGGATAAATTACTTTACTATACTTCATTCCTATAAAAAATGCTTTTATATGGACTTGGTTATTTAAATAATCTTCAAAATACGTAATTGCATCATCCAAAATATTATGATAGCCATTAACACATTCTGTATTGTTTCTTACTGCAATTAAGTTTTTTATATGTTTCTTATATGCAATAACTCTATGGAAGTCTGTTTTATAGTATCTGTTTTTAACATTTAAATAAATTCTTTTGAGAATAAACATTTGTTTTTCATTCCCCAAACCTGTATCTTGTCCCACATGTTGTCTGTAGTATGTCAAACATAATGGTGTATAATCAATGCTCTTTTCTTTAGCTGCACATAAAGCCAACCACCAGTCATGATAAACTATTCCATCAGGAAAAGGCAACGCTGTCTTAAGAAGCTTTTTATCAAATAAAACCGTACATCCGGTTACAACATTCCTAAAAAATAAATTTTCAATATTAAACAAATATCCATCTTCTTTTTTCCATGAAGGCCTTATTGTTCTATTGTCCTCATCAATGATCATACAGTCACTGTGAATCAATAAGTTTGAACCTATTTCATTAACCAATATTTCTATTTTATTTTTTTCCCATATATCATCCTGATCAGCAAGAGCAATATACTCCCCTTCACATAAGGAAATTACTTTTTCAAAGTTTTTTACAAATCCGAGATTTTCTTCATTGACAGTATATTTAAGCCCGTGAGATCTGGCATATTGCTCCAATATCTCAACTGTTTTATCTGTAGAACAATCATCTGTTACAACTACTTCAATATTTTTATAAGTTTGCGCATAAATAGAATCCAATTGTTCTTTTAAATATTTTTCACCGTTGTAGGTTGCCATTGCGATAGATATTAAGGGGCTTAAAGATTTCATTGAATATTATTATCTTTCTGAAAAAATTTTAATTTTCTTTTGAACATATTTTCTTTTGTTTTTCGGAGTCTGGTTCTTAATTGAACTTTAGATGCTAATATTGAGTAAAATATTTCTATTATGTCTGGAATATTTTTAGGAAAATAAGAAAAAGACTCTATACTAAACCAAATAAAATGTTTCATTTTAGAAGTAAAATTAATGTTGTTTGAAAAAAATATAATTGTTTTATGAATATGTGAAGCATATCGGTACTTAGGAAAAGACGGGTCAAATTCTGTTATCCATGGAATTATATTTAAGTCTTTTTTCATCATATCAAATGTTACAATAGATGACATACCTTCACTGTGCTGTCTATAATGTGACATAGGTATATTCATATATTTTATTAACCCAAATCTACTTACTAAAAGCATAATTATTTTATCTCCAGATAAATAATCTATAGTTACAGGATACCTTTTAACAATATCTGCTTGAAAAAGAAATGTTGCTGTTTGAAAAGGGCATTCTTCTAAAAAATCTTTTGTAGTTAAAATTTCTGGAATATTCTGGCGGTAAAAATTTTGCTTAATATTGGAAAATTCATCTATGATAATTGATTGATGCCCAACCCCTACATACTCTCCACTCCCCTTCAAAAACTCCACCTGCTTCTGCAACTTCAAAGGATCTGTCCAATAGTCATCTCCTTCACAAAGAGCAATATATTTTCCTTTTGCTCTTTGATAAAGCTGAGGCATTGGCTTAACACCTTTGGAATACGTATTTTCCTTTTCAAAAACTGGTTTAATAAGATTAGGGTACTGATTATAATATTGTTTTACAATTTCAACCGTATTATCTGTAGAACAATCATCCCGAATCAAAATTTCAAAAGGGAAATCTGTTTCCTGCATTAAAAAACCATTTATCGCTTCTGCTATATAAGGTTCATGATTGTAGGTCGTACAGCAGATACTTACAATCGGTGTATTAAGATCACCTTTCCATTTTTGCATGATCTCTTCTTCCGTTCTGCTATACATACTACTTCTCTTCCTTATTCCCTGATTTGTTTCCTATCATCGGTATTACCTGTTCCATAAAAGAATCAAATGAACTCGTTCTAAATATATAGTTCAATATAAAATACCATAATGTAAAGATACTTCCTTTTACTATAAGCATAATTATATCTATTAAGTCTATATTTTCAAAAATATTCATGATTATTATTACTCCTGAAACAGCAATTGCCATTTGCATAACAATAGGTTTTACAAAAGTAGCAAATGACAGCTGTATCTCATGTGATGCAAAAGAAATATTGAGAGAAACTCCTAAAACAGCCTGAATAACCAATCCATACAAAAACATATCAATTCCCCAAAAATATAAAACCATGAAATTGACTGCTGCTATCAGTTTTTTATAAATCTCCAATCGTAAAAATGCTTTGGAGTTTCCTCTACTCATAAGGATATTAAGCAACAATGCACTAACCGGGTAGGCAAATCCACTTAGAACAAGTATTTTGAAAAAGTCAACCGAGGGCAACCATTTATCTGAAAAAAGCAATACAATAAGTTCTTCAGACACTAAATACAACCCCCCGAGCAATAGAAAAGTCACAAAACTGACAACTCCCATTGCCTTGATGATAATATTTTGAAACCTTGGAAGATCCTTATGTACTTTTGAGAGGATGGGGAAGAGAACAGCCATTAAACTTCCCGAAGAGAACTGTATTACCATACTGTTTAATGATTTTGCACGCTGAAAATAACCCAATGTTACAGGGGAAAACAATTTTCCTATAATCAAAAAGTCCAACCTTGTAAAAACAGCATCTAACATCTCCGACAAAAACATCCGAAATCCAAAGCCCCAGAGTTGGGTCAATGCCTTCCAAGAAAACTCCAGACCAGGTAACCATTTAGCTCTTGTCCAAATAAGAATATTGTATATTATTCCTCCGGTAAGTGATTGTGCTACCAAACTCCAGACACCAGCTTCCCAGAATGCCAAAGTTATACCTATAACACCACTTATCAAGGAAGAGACCAGACCAATCTTTGTCAATAATGCATAATTGAGTTCTTTACGCAAACGGGTACTTTGTACACTACTAAAAGCATTGATAACAAACAAAAGGGCCATAATTTGAATCAAAGGAAGTAACTGTTCATTATTGTAAAATTGACTAATCCCTTGAGCAGAAAAATAGGTACTAAGAGTAAGAAAACTTCCTATAAAGATATTAAAATAAAAAACTGAAGAGTAGTGAACAGGATGCACTCTTCTTCTCTGAATAAGAGCACCACCTAAACCAACATCTGTAAAAACTGAAGCGATCCCGATGATTACCATTACCATAGCGATCAAACCAAAATCAGAAGGCTCAAGTAAACGTGCAAGGAAAATAGAAACAACAAAGCCCATACCATGCGTAGCCATCTTTCCAAAAAAGTCCCAGATGAATGCTTTTGTTCCTTGTTGTTTTAAGCTGCCCATCTATTGTAAATATTCTTCCAAACCACTGTTTCTCAAATCTTCAGAAATAGCATCAATAATAATTGGATTAAGACCTTTTTTCCAATTATCATCAACAGTTTTTTGCTTATATACAGAATATGTATCCTCTTTATTTTCTTTAGTGCTTGCTTCCAAAAAAGAGATTGTTTGTTCGTTCATGTCGATATTACAAAACCTAAAGATACTTTCTACTTTTTCTAGTGTATCTGTGAGCAATTCATCATATTTTACCAAATAGAATCTATTGGAATATTGCTCTTTTAAATTTTTAAATAATAATACAACTTCTTTCCATTTCTCATATCCATAAAATTCTTCAGGCCTGTCCAGATTTTTCTTTTTTGCATATTGCCATTCTCTTAACTCATCCCAACCAAGATCTTTCCTGAATTCTCGTGGTGCATTAAGAAAAGAGTTTATCACAGCATATGGATTTCGCACAATTCCGATGATATTTATCTCCGGATCAGTTTTTAACAGATTTTCCAGTATATGATGATATCTTACTTCTTTATAAACAATATGTGTTGACGATGCATTTTTATCAAAAACAGGGTAGATCCCTTTATCAACTTTATCCTGCTGCAGAAGAAATGGATCATCACTCTGGGCTATTTTTTGAAAAAAGATATTGATCTCCTCTAACGAGCTTAAAGGAGACAAATAATCTTTAAAAGCATAAGAAAAGAGTGGCTGGAATCTGAAGATAACATCCGGTGAACTGTTGAATATCTGACCTATCCAGGAAGAGCCAGAACGCGGTACGGAATGGATCGCTATTTTTTTCATACTAACTGATACCTTTTTAACATATCTTGGATTTGTTCTTTGCTGTTGAACATCATTACATCTATGATTGATAGAAATGGTATAAATTTATCACCAAATTGTTTGTATTCAGGAACTTCCGATTCCAAAAATTGAAGTTCAATAGTTTCCTTCTTAAAACTCTCTATATCATATAATTCTGTTCCGCCAATTGGATTTATATATTTTGTAGAATTTAAACTTTTATTTATAGCTATAACTTTATCTTGTGCTTTTAAAGTATGATCTATTTCAATAATTGAAGACACTACTATCTGAGTATCAATATTTAAATAATTACATATCATCTCAATTGAATGCTTAATATATAAAAAGAGATTTTTTTCGTGGTATAAAAAAATCTCTTCAATCAATGGAAACACATCATCGTAATATGGAGATTTTTTGTAACTGTTTTTTATTTGAGCTATTATCTTTCCAATTTGTTTCTCTGAATCATCACTTAATCTTCTCTCAACAACATTTAAAAAATCGGAATCTTTTTTAAGAGGAATTGTAAACATAGTTCTTTCCCCGTTCATCAAAAAGTTATTTCTATGAAACCAACCTTTTTTTGAAAATTGAATATTATCATATATAACAAATACATCCACAGCATTCATTAATTGCCAATATCCTATATAAGGTAATAAATATGGTTGCATGATCGCAAGTGTCATAATATACCTTTTATAATATCAATAATTTTCATTTGTTCTTCTGCTCTTAATTCAGAATACATCGGTAAAGCCAAAATACAGGATGAAACATCTCTTGATATCGTCTTAGTTTGTTTTGGTTCAATATAATTCAAAGTATCTAACGATGGATAGAAATATCTTCTTGGAAAGATCTGTTTTTTGTTTAAAGCTTTTTGCACTTTTAAAGTTTCTTCTTCATCTTTTAAGATAATGGGGAAATAACCGTAATTTTGTGTTGAATGCAGATTTTGTTTTTGCAACTGGACAAATCCTTTCAACTCTTTTTCATACCGTTCATGGACAATTTCTCTTTTTCTGAAAACCTCTTGCATCTCATCGAGCATACAAAGCCCCATCGCCGCTTCAAATTCATTCATCTTTGCATTGGTTCCAAGTTCAGGAATGGTCTCTGCATTCTCAATGCCGAAATTGATGAGATACCTCGCCTTTTGAACCAGTTCATCATCGTTGATGATCAGTGCACCACCTTCAATTGTGTGAAACAGTTTTGTAGCATGGAAACTCAATGTAGAAATGTCCCCATAGTTCAAAAGGCTTTTCCCCTTATACTTCACACCAAAGGTATGCGCGGCATCATAGATGACTTTCAGGTCATGTCTCTTTGCTATTTCATCTATGGCTTCTACCTCACAAGCATTTCCAAAAACATGCACAGGTACAATAGCCGAAGTGTTCAGGGTGATCTGCGCTTCTATTTTTTTGGGATCGATATTCAACGTTTTTGGATCAATATCTGCAAAAATAGGTTTAATGCCATTTGTCACCAGTGAACTTGTTGTTGCAACAAAAGAAAAAGGTGTCGTAACGGCAAAACCTTTGAGGTCCAAAGTTCTATAGGCTATCTCCAGTGCAGCTGTACCGTTGGCAACCAACACGATATTCTTAACACCCAAGTATTCGGCTAAACGTCTTTCCAGTTCTTTTACAAGTGGACCATTGTTGGTTACCCATCCATTCTTATATATTTGATCAATATACTTTTGATACTTTTTTTTATCCGGAAGATAGGTTTTTGTTACATTAATCAAGATATTTCTCCAAATACCAATCAACTGTTTTCACAATCCCACTCTCAAAATTCACATCTTTAAGTGCCCAGAACTCTTCTCTGCTTTCATCTTGTCCGACGGTACTTTTTTCAAACGGATTAAGTGAAGTGATGATCTTTTTCCCACCGTTTATGAGAACATCCTGAAAGGTCTTGTACGGCTCCTGCTTTTCATGGTTAATGATGTACTTTTTACCGAGGTTCTCGACTTTTATGGCTACATCTGAACTATTTGACATAGTAACCTCCCGTCTTCTTGCTCCCACGATACTCTATCTTGTTTTCATCTCGTAACTGTTTTACCCAGCGCTCCAGAGTCTTGGCAGGGATATGAAGCTCTTTTTCAACTTGAGAGACCCTTTTCCCCGGGTTGTTTTGCATATAAATATAGAGAGAATTTATTCCCTCATTTATTCCCTCATTTATTCCCTCATTTATTCCCTCATCCATATTTTCAGAAAGAAGTTTCTTAAAAAGTGTTACCTGAAAACCTTTTTGCATCTCTTCAAATTTTGGTTCCACTATATTGTGCTCTTTACAAAGCTTTTTGATGCGCCCTATGCCGGAACCATATTTTTCTATAAGACCACACTCTTTGAACATAAGTGCTATCAGTTTATTTCTGGTTTTAGATTTGTACTGATTGGACACAAGCTGCTCAACTGTTAATCCATCATACAGATCACCCGGGTTGAAAAACTCTATTCTGTCGTCAAAGATCTTGATGACACTATCGCTGCTGTCACGGTAGTCTCTGTGTACGATCATATTGAGAACGATCTCCCGAACAGCCTCCAAAGGGTAATCATAACGCTCTTCTCTCTGTGGATTCCCGGTAATGATATACTCTACCATAAAATGTTTTCTGAGAAAAATTATAAGCTCATCGATCTCGGTAAAGAGGTCTGTGTTCAAAGAGACACTGTCGATGATATCTGTCGGGGTTTTAAACCTGCCTGCCTGAACACCTGAGATAGCGTTAAAATCTTTTGAAAAAAGCAGATACGCACCAAAAGTGATCTTGTCATCTACCGTCAGACCATACTTTTGCAATATCTGCATAGGGGTGTCATCAAACTTTTTACCAAAATGGTCTTCTATTTTCTTAATGAACTGTTCTACTTTCTCAAGGCTGATATCGTTAAAGCCTTGTCTCTCATCAACATAATAGTCCCAGGAACTGTTTTTGGTCTTTAGGTACTCATTGGCTATCTCTTCCATACTCATGACATGATTGGAATTTTGCTTTCGCATCAAATATCTGTTTTTGTAACTTACCGGTTTTATGGGGTATTCTTTAACATCAACCATAACGATCTGTTTGCCGTCAATCTCTACAACATCCATATCCGGAATAACGGAGGGAGAAGTGTTTTGCTTTACCTGGTTGATCCAACTTTGTAAACTTTCCTGTTTAAGTTCAACACCGACTATCTTACCGTTATCATCTACACCAATAAAAACTTTTCCACCCTTGGCATTGGCAAAAGCGACAATAGATTCTATGACCTCTTTTTGAAAAGAACACTTGAATTCTACTGTCTGGTTTTCACCTTGAGCGATCGCTTCCAATACTTTTTTCATCTAGATCACATCCGCAAAAGTTTTTTCTGTTCTTCTAAAATGATAGATCCCGACAACACACAGTACTACGATCATCACTACAGACATGAAGAGTTCAGTCATATTGAAAGCCGTCTTTCCTCCACTGATCGCCCATCTGAAACCATCAATGACACCAACCATAGGATTAAGGTAATAGAGCAGTTGATATTTTTCCGGAACTATAGTTGTACTGAAGCCTACTGGAGAGATGTAGAGCCCAAGCTGCACAATGAAAGGAACAACGAAACGGAAATCCCGATACTTGACATTGAGTGCAGAGATATAGAGACCTGTCCCAAGAGCAGCAAAAAAAGCCAGCAACAGAAAAAACGGTAATGTCAGTATATGCCAGTCCGGCATGTACTGATACCATACCATCAATCCTATCAGGATCACAAAAGAGATCAGAAAATCCACTCCCGCAACGATCACCGATGCAGCAGGGATGATCAGTCTAGGGAAGTAAACTTTTGAAATGAGATTGGCATTGCCTATGAGACTGTTGCTGGCATCCGAAAAAGCCGTAGCAAAGAAGGTCCATGGAAGCATAGCCGCAAATACAAAAATAGGATATGGTACACCTTCACTGGGGAGTTTGGCGATCTTTCCAAATACCACAACAAAAATCATCATAGTAAGCAGTGGTCGCAACACTGCCCACAAAACACCTATGATGGTCTGTTTGTATCGAACAGCAATATCACGCCAAGCCAAGATATAAAAAAGTTCACGATAACGCCATAAGTCCATCCAGTAATGACGTTCTGCCCGCCCTGCTTCTATCGTAAACTCAAAATCTTTATTTTTTATCATTATAATATATATAAACCCCTATCCTATAAAATAAATTTTAACCAATTCAAGCTTTGGTATATAGGTTTTTGTTACATTAATCAAGATATTTCTCCAAATACCAATCAACTGTTTTCACAATCCCACTCTCGAAATTCTCATCTGCTTTCCAGCCAAGCTCATTTTCTATCTTGCTTGCATCGATAGCATAGCGTCTGTCATGCCCAGCCCTATCAGTTACAAAAGTTATAAGACTTTTGTAGCTATCCAATTTTGAATTTTGAATTATTAATTTTAAATTACTCTGTGGTGGGACTTTTTCATCCAGTATCTCGCAGATACGGTTTACGATCTGCAAGTTAGTGCGTTCGTTTCTTCCGCCTATATTGTAAACATTCCCCTCTTTCCCTGTATGGTACACAAGGTCAATACCTTTACAGTGGTCAAGTACATAGAGCCAGTCACGGATGTTCTTGCCATCTCCGTAAATAGGAATAGATTCACCCGCTAAAGCTTTTCTGATGATGGTCGGAATAAGTTTTTCATCATGCTGTTTCGGACCGTAGTTGTTGGAGCAGTTTGTAATGACCGTATTGAGCCCGTACGTTTCCCGGTAGGACCTTACGATCATATCACTGGAAGCTTTTGATGCTGAGTATGGGGAATTCGGTGCATAGGGTGTCTCTTCGGTAAACAAACCTGTATCACCCAGTGTACCGTAAACCTCATCTGTGGAAATATGATGAAAACGACATCCTTCATACTTTTCTTTGTATCTGAAAGGTTTTTCCATCCAGTATTTACAGGCTACATCTATAAGCGTAAAGGTACCGTTAACATTCGTTTCTATGAATACTCCCGGATTTTTAATGGAGTTGTCCACATGAGATTCTGCTGCAAAGTGGATGACACCCTGAATATCGTACTCATTAAAAATGAATTCAACCAATTCCCGGTTACAGATATTGCCTCTGATGAATTTATATCTTGGATTATTTTCACACTCTTTTAAATTTTCAAGTTCACCGGCATAAGTCAGAAGATCAAGATTAACAATATTATGATTTTTATATTTATTTAAAAAGTACGGTACAAAGTTTGAACCTATAAAACCGGCACATCCTGTAAGCAGAATAGTTTTATCTCTATTTTCAAACATTATTTTCTTTCTCCCATCTTTTCCAAACATTCCTTTAAACTGTCACGCCAATACGGTATAGTGATATTATACTCTTTTTTGATCTTGGACTTATTAAGCAGAGAATAGCTCGGTCTTGCTGCAGGTGTCGGATACTCCACTGTTTCTATCGGGGTTACTTCACATTGGATTCCTGATATCTCAAAGATCGCTTTGGCAAAATCATACCAGGAACAAGCACCTTCGTTACTATAATAATAAACCATTACAGAATTTTGAGTGTTGCACCCCAAGGGCATTTCCTGACGGGGCAATTTTGAGTGTTGAATGATATGGATTATGGCTTGAGCCAAATCTCTGGCATAAGTCGGTGTGCCGATCTGGTCAAAGATCACACCAAGTTCATCTCGCTCTTTTCCAAGTCGAAGCATCGTTTTGACGAAATTGTTTCCAAAAGATGAGTAGACCCAAGAAGTACGGATGATAATGGCGTTGTCCGGATTGACAGAGACCAAAGCCTCTTCTCCCGCAAATTTACTTGCCCCATAAATGCTTTGTGGATGGGTTGGATCATCTTCAACATAAGGTTTGAAATTTTTACCGTCAAAGACATAATCCGTTGAGATATGGATCAGCTTTATATCTTTTGATTTGGCTATGCGTGCCAGTACTTCTACAGCTTTATGGTTTATGGCATATGCCGTTTCTTCATCATCCTCAGCATTATCAACGGCAGTGTATGCTGCACAGTTAATGATCACATCAAAATCTTTGTCTTTGAAATACTCAATAATACTATCTTTTGAACTTAGATCCAAAGTCTCTTTGTCTGTAAAAATAAAGGTATCTTTGTTTTGTGCTTTTGCCAGTACCTGCAATTCACTTCCAAGCTGGCCATTGGCACCGGTTACCAATATCTTCTTAGGCATAGAGATCTACCTTGAAGTCAAAGTGTTCTGCCTCATTGAAAGCAGGCTGTCTGGTATCTTTGTCGGAAAGCTTTAACTCGGAGGGATCCATTTGCCAATCTATATTTAATGCAGCATCATCAAATGCCATACCACGATCATTTTCAGGACTGTAATAGTTATCGACTTTATAGGCAAATATCGTATCATCTTCAAGCACGACAAACCCATGCGCAAAACCTCTGGGAACAAATACCTGACGTTTGTTCTCCCCGCTCAGTTCCACGGTGACATGTTGTCCAAACGTGGGGCTACCCTGTCGGATATCAACAGCAACATCCAGTACTCTGCCCCTGATTACCCGTACCAGTTTGGTCTGGGCAGCCGGATGCAGTTGATAATGCAGACCACGCAGAACACCACGGCTCGACTTGGATTCGTTATCCTGACAAAAATTCACCTTAAAGCCAAGAAATTCCTCTAGTTTGTCCTGTCGGAATGTCTCTATAAAGTATCCTCGTTCATCACCATGCACTGTTGGCTCAATAATGACCACATCAGGAATCTCTGTTCTTATAAAATTCATCTTTTGACAATTCCCTCTTCTGCACGGCGTAAAAGATACTGGCCATACTGGTTTTTATTAAGTGGCTGTGCCAGGGCAATAAGCTGTTCTTTGCTGATATACCCCATCTCAAAAGCGATCTCTTCTATACATGCTATTTTAAGTCCCTGACGATTTTCAATAGTCTGGATAAAATTTGAAGCTTCCAGCAGACTTTCATGTGTACCTGTATCCAGCCATGCATAGCCGCGCCCCATCAGTTCCACTTTGAGTTCTTTCGCTGCCAGGTAGGTCTGATTGACTGTTGTGATCTCCAGTTCACCCCGTGCAGACGGTTTTACATTTTTAGCAATCTCCACCACAGAGTTCGGATAGAAATAGAGACCTACCACTGCATAATTGCTTTCAGGCTTCTCAGGCTTCTCTTCTATACTGATGACAGTACCCTCACTATCAAAAGCGGCAACCCCGTACCGTTCCGGGTCTTTGACGTAATAGCCGAATACCGTTGCTTTATTCTCTTCAACAACCCGGCTGACAGACTTTTCAAGCAGTTTTGTAAGCCCCTGTCCATAGAAGATATTGTCTCCCAGGATCAAACAAACATCATCATCACCGATGAATGTTTCTCCCAGAATAAATGCCTGGGCAAGTCCATCCGGGGAAGGCTGGACTTTATAGCTGAACTTCATTCCTATTTCCGAACCATCACCCAGAAGTTCCTCAAAACGGGGAAGATCCTGCGGTGTAGAGATGATCAGTACTTCCGTAATACCGGAGAGCATCAATACAGACAGGGGATAATAGATCATTGGTTTATCGTAAATAGGGGCAAGCTGCTTACTGATACCTCTCGTAATAGGATAAAGACGCGTACCGCTTCCTCCTGCCAAAATAATACCCTTCATTTTCCTCTCCGTTCTCTTTCTGTGATACTTGTATGTTGTCCGATATTATAGCCAAAAACCCTTATCCTCCTTATCTCACTCTGTCTCTCGAACCGGAGATGCAGGACCTCCTTCAGATTCTTTCCTCCTTATGCCTGTATCGTTCTTTTTGATACATTTATACAGATCTTCCCAGACCCATCGATCCGAAAGACTTTTCTATCGATAATTCTGCCCTTTTTTTATTTTAGAATATCCGGATACTGATCGAAGGAGATAAAATATTTTAAAATACTTAAATCAAAAAACTTTATTCTGCATAATTGATATCCTAATCTTTACCCGATTATGTTATAATTTTTTAAATTTATCATATTCTGGAACATATTCATGAAAAAACTGATTCTACTTGGATTTATTACACTTACAGCACTGCTTCATGCAAAAATGGTTGACGGTATCGCCCTCATTGTTGAGGGAGAAGCTGTCACTACCGCGGAAATTCGTGCGGTACAGACACAGGCACGGGTCTCAAAAGAGGAAGCCATCAATCTGCTTATTCAGGACAGACTCCAAAAAGCTGCTATGAAGAACATCCTTGTTTCAGAAGATGAAATAGATGCAAAAATATCCCAGATAGCGGCACAGAACCATATCTCTGTACCCAAAATGCAAAAAATCCTGAAACAGCAGGGAACTTCCTGGACAAAATACCGTTCTACCATCAGAAATGCTATGAAAAAAGAAAAATTCTATAGAGAAAAGGTAGTAGCTACCATCCCTGCCCCAAGCGAAGATGAACTAAAAATATTTTACAGAAATCATAAAAAAGAGTTTACCGTTCCTTCCACTATCCGTGTAGTCGAGTATTCGGCTGCCTCACAGAAAGCCATAGAAAAATTCCTTCGTACAAAAAGTACTAAAGGGATCAAAATCCGCTCTGTCACCAAGAAAACAAAGAAGATGAACCCTTCACTTCTCTCTATGCTGCTGCAAACAAAAAATGGTGCATATACCCGTCCTCTGAATACCGGTAACGGCTATATCGTCTATAAAGTAAAGTCAAAAAAAGGGCGTATCAGTATGCCTTTTGAATCTGCAAAAAGAGCTGTAGCCGCAAGATGGAGACAGGAGCAGCAGGGAAAAGCACTTAAAGACTATTTTTCAAAAATGAGAACGAACGCTGACGTTCAGATACTCAGATAATACAATTTTAAAGAATCAAGGAAAATTATGGGACTAAAGTCTGATAAATGGATACGTGAAAAATCAACAAAAGAAGAGATGATCACCCCTTTTTGCGAAGGGCTTGTGGGTGAAGGTGTAGTGAGCTACGGGCTAAGTTCCTACGGGTATGACATTCGTGTCTCTGATGAATTCAAGATCTTTACGAACATCAATGCGGAAGTGGTCGACCCAAAAGATTTCAACCAGAACAATGTAGTGGATTTCAAAGGTGACGTATGTATCGTTCCTCCCAACTCTTTTGCACTTGCGAGAACCATAGAGTACTTTAAAATGCCCAGTGACACCCTGGCTATCTGTTTAGGCAAAAGTACCTATGCACGTTGCGGTATCATTGTCAATGTCACTCCGTTCGAACCGGGTTTCGAAGGGCATATCACCATAGAGATATCCAATACTACACCCCTGCCGGCAAAGATCTATGCCAATGAGGGTATTGCCCAGGTACTCTTTTTACAGGGTGATGAGCAGTGTGAAACAACCTATTCGGACAGGAAGGGCAAGTATCAGAGTCAAACAGGGATCACTCTGCCTCGGATTCTAAAAGAAAAATAATACACGCTGTTGCATGAACCTACTGCTGAAGAGGTCTCAGCAACAGTGTAGTTACCCGAACTTTATTCCCGTAGCATATCGTGTCACTTAATCTACTTTCTTCTCTCTTTCCCTGCCTAAAACAAAATAAACTTATATTCTTTTACTCTCTTTTGTGCTACAATGCCAAAAATTCCTTATATAAAGTAAGTCATTAATGAAAAACCTAATCATAGTCGAATCACCGGCAAAAGCACGTACCATTACCAATTTCCTGGGAAAGGGATACAAAGTCATTGCATCCAAAGGACATATACGTGACCTCCCAAAAAGTACCTTTGGTATCACTATAGACGAAGAAACTGGGGACCTTGTACCCAAATACTCTATTCCCAGAGATGCCAACCCTACCGTCAAAGAGTTGAAAAAACTGGCCAAAGAAGCTGAAACCATCTTTATCGCAACCGATGAGGACCGTGAAGGAGAAGCCATCGGTTACCATATTGCCAAGGCTATAGGGAAAGAACCCACAGAGCTTCCCCGTATTGTCTTTCATGAGATCACCAAATCCGCTATCCAGCATGCACTTGAGACACCGCGCAAGATAGACATGGACAGTGTGGATGCACAGCAGACAAGAAGACTGTTGGACCGTATAGTCGGTTACAAACTCTCTCCTTTGCTTGCCAGCAAGATACAAAAAGGCTTAAGTGCAGGTAGAGTGCAGAGTTCTACACTAAAAATAGTCGTAGACAGAGAACGCGAGATCAAAGCTTTTAAACCGGAAGAATACTGGACGATAGATGCACTTTTCCAAAAGAATATCGATGCTTCCATCTATGACTATAATGGACTCAAAATAGACAAACTTACTATCAGGACTGAAGCGGATGCAACAGAGATAGTCACTTCTGCAAAATCTGAATCTTTCAGCGTTTCATCTATAGAAAAAACCAAGAGGAAGACCAAAACACCACCACCCTTTATGACTTCCACTCTGCAGCAGGCTGCCTCTACCCAACTGGGATTTTCTCCCAAGAAAACCATGATGGTCGCACAAAAACTGTATGAAGGTGTTAAAACAGATAAAGGCACGATGGGGGTCATCACCTATATGAGGACCGACTCGCTCAACCTTGCCAAAGAGGCTGTAAATGCTGCACGTAACTACATCAAAGCCACCTATGGAGACAAATACCTTCCGTCCAAAGCGAAGAACTATGCAACGAAATCAAAAGGGGCACAAGAAGCACACGAGGCTATCCGTCCTACTATGGTAGAGTTTGATACTAAAATGGCTGCGGATTATCTCTCGGTAGATGAGTTGAAACTCTACAGACTCATTTACAACCGTTTCCTGGCATGCCAAATGACAGAAGCACAGCTTGAATCACAAAGTATCCTTTTCAAAGGTGATAAATGTACCTTTAAAGCAAGCGGGAGAAAACTCCTTTTTGACGGTTTTTATAAAGTGGCCGGATATAGTGAAAAAGACAAACTTTTACCAGAATTGGAAAAAGGTCAGGCTGTAAGCCTTGATGATATCAAGCAGGAGCAGCACTTTACCGAACCACCAGCCAGATACAATGAAGCAAGTCTCATTAAAAAACTGGAATCCCTGGGTATCGGCCGTCCAAGTACCTATGCCCCTACCGTGACCATATTGCAGACACGTAAATATATCGAGATAGAAAAAAAACGTATCCATCCTACTGAAATTGCTTTTACCGTCATAGAGATGCTGGAGAAGCACTTTCCTGAGATCGTTGACAGCAGTTTTACTGCAAATATGGAAGAGACCCTGGATGAAGTGGCAGAGGGCAAAACAGATTGGCAGACCATTCTTAAAGAGTTCTATACACCTTTTATGCAAAAAGTCGAAGAGGGGAAAAAGAACATTAAAAGCCTGAAGGTTGCCATCCCTACAGGAGAGAACTGCCCAAAATGCGGCTCAGAGCTCCTTTTACGGAAAGGACGTTACGGTGAATTCATTGCCTGCAGTAATTTCCCTAAATGCAAATATACCAAAAATACGGATGGTACAGAAGTAGAACAGCCTGAAGAGACTGATGAAAAATGTGAGAAATGTGGTTCACCTATGGTCATTAAGAATTCCAAAAGAGGAAAATTCCTTGCCTGTTCCGCCTATCCGAAATGTAAGAATGCCAAATCGCTTACACCTCCGAAAGAACTTGCCGTTCCTTGTCCTGAATGCGGAGGAAAACTTCAGGAAAGAGAAGGTCGAAGAGGAAAATTCTTTGGCTGCGAGAACTACCCTAAATGTAAATTCATTGCCAATTTCGAACCGGTAGAGAAGAAATGCCCGGAGTGTGACTATACCATGGGCAGGAAAACCGTACGCGGCAAAGAGATATATGAGTGCTTTAAATGCAAATATAAAGAAGAAGTGAAATAAAGAGTCCCCCCATGAAACAAATATTTTTATGTGCCATCAACAATATACTCAGCGGTACCTGTCAGGAAGACTGTAAGTTCTGTACACAGAGTGTGAGATACCATGCCGATATAGAACGCTATAACTATAAGAGCATTGAACAGATCGTCGATGAAGCAAGATCGGCAAAAGAGAATGGAGCCCTGGGCTACTGTCTTGTAACGGCAGGAAAAGGGCTTGATGACAAAAAAGTTGACTTTGTTGCCCGTGCGGCACAAGCGGTCAAAGCGGAAGTAGAGGGGCTGAACCTCATTGCCTGTAACGGAACAGCAGACAAAGAGCAGCTTGCCTACCTGAAAAAGCATGGCATAGACAGCTACAACCATAACCTGGAAACTTCAGAACGGTATTATACAGATATTTGTCAGACACATGCATGGAGCGAACGGTATAATACTTGCGAAAATGTAAAATCTGTAGGCCTGGCACTCTGCAGCGGAGGTATTTTCGGTATGGGAGAATCACGGGAAGACAGAGATGCACTTCTCCAGGCTATTGCTTCATTACAGCCGGCATCCACTCCTCTCAATTTTTACCACCCGAACCCTGCCCTGCCCATCAAAACACGCAATATAACCATGGATGAGGCACTGTATATTATCCGTAAGGCACGTTCCCTACTGGGTGAAGAGAACATGCTCATGGTTGCCGGAGGCAGAGAACTTCTTTTTAGCGGAAAGGAGAAGCAAATGTTTGAAGCAGGAGCCAATGCCATTGTGATAGGAGACTATCTGACCACTTCCGGCCTGGAACCTAAAAAAGACCGGATCATGTTGGAAAAGTTAGGCTATGAGGTAGCTACCAGCTGTGATACCCACTGATATTACACAGATCCTTACCCTCTCTCTATTGATCTGGGGGACTCCTTTTGTTGCAAAAATGCTTCGTATCCCTACACCTCCCGTAGAGATCATCCTTGGTTCTGTCTTTGCCTATATCGGTTTCATCGGGGATAACCAATATTTTGATCTTATTGCTGAAGTAGGCTTTCTGTATCTTATGTTTCTGGCAGGGATGGAAGTTGACCTGAAAAAGATCACAAAAAGTCCAAAGATAGTCATTCAAAAATCCATGTTCTTCCTGGCTCTTATGTTTTTCTTCTCTATTTCATCAGGGCTGATGTTCCATCTTAATACGATCACTATTATCTCTATGCCTCTTATCTCCATCGGCTTGCTCGCCTCATTATCCAAAACATACGGTAAAACACAATCATGGATACACCTGGCATTTATCGCAGGTGTATTGGGAGAGATCATCAGTATTGCTGTACTTACCATCTTTGATGCTGCCAGTACAACCGGTGTCAATCTTGCACTGATAACAAAAATCGGATACCTTGTTCTTTTTATGGCCTCAGTCTATCTGCTCTACAGGTTGCTGCATCTTCTGTTCTGGTGGTTTCCGGAATTCAAAAATACCCTTGTTCCGAAATTCGATACTTCTGACCAGGATATACGTCTTGCCATAGCACTATTTTTCATTTTAATCGCAGTCATGCTCTCTTTGGAACTCGAAGTTGCCTTGGGTGCATTTATCGCCGGTATGGGCATTTCCGCATTTTTCCATCATGAAAAGAAACTGGAAGAGAAAATGTCAAGTCTTGGCTTTGGATTTTTAGTACCGCTGTTTTTTATTCATGTCGGGGCATCATTAGATCTTGGATCTCTTGCTGTAAAAGGGGTGGTTTCAGGAGCGCTGCTCATTACTTTTCTAATGATCTTGTCACGAATATTGGCGGCTGTAGTCCTGAAGGGCATCAGCGGATCAAGAGATGCACTGCTTATTGCACTCTCCCTCTCTATGCCGCTGACACTTCTTGTAGCCGTTGCTACTATTGGATATGAAACGAAGCTATTGGATCTTTTGAGTTATTATCAACTTATTTTGGCAAGTATTTTTGAGATCCTGATCTCAATGATCAGTATTAAATTACTGCAGCATACCCGGAGGAAAGAGAATTAATCTTCTCTATCCACCTCAGCTACGGCTTCTTCATATGCTTTATCGGCTGCTTTTGCAGCTTCGATCGCTTCACGGGAAAGATCAATATCAGCAGCAGTACTTTCTGCCACTTCTTCTTTTTTCGGAGAAAGCTTTTGTTTTTCTGCTGCTTGCTCAACTTCGCGTCTTGCCTGTTCTTCTTTTAATTGGACCAATGCTTCTTCTTCACGTTTTTTCTTCTCAGCTCTCTGCGCTTCATATTTTTCAACTTCTCGTTTTTCCGCTGCCAGTCTCTCTGCTTCTGCTTTTTTGATCTTTTCCAACTTTTCTTTTTCTTTTTTCACTCTTTGTGCTTCGATCTCAGCTTGTTCTTTCTTGATCTTCCGAAGCTTTTCCTCTTCTGTGACTGTTTGTTCTACCGCTTCATTTTTTTCTGCTATATCACTGTCAGTATCCTCTTGAAGCTCTTCAGCTTTTTCTTCTTGCAGTTCTTTTGCTTCGGCAATCTTTCTTAGTTCGGAAAGTAGTACATTTTGATCCTGATCGATCTTTTTAAGATTTGTGTTCAGATCGAAAGGATTATCCGATGCATTTGCACCTGTAAATACCAATACCATTGCTGCCCATATATATCGCTTCATTTCTCTACTCCTTAGGTTCTAATTGTTTTAATTCGAAATACTCTTTTTGAAGTTTTTGATTCTCAGCTTTCAATGCTTTCTCTTCCTTCTTCAAACTTTGTTTTTTCTCTTTTAAGTGATTTAAAACTGTCAACGAGTTCTCGCCATAAATCAAAATGCCTACATAGATACCAAAAAGTAAAATACCTATTGCTGTCACCAAAAGTGCTTTGAGTGACAACCCGGCGATCATCTCTACTTTTTGTGTATTTTCCAAATGCACTCTCCGTCCGTATTACCTATTTTGCAAAAAGCGATGCACCCAGATACTCAAACTGCCCAAGTTCTGCTTCGATCTCAAGAAGTCGGTTGTATTTGGCGATTCTGTCACTTCTCGCTGTAGAACCTGTTTTGATCTCACCTGTATTAAGCGCTACGGCAAAATCGGCGATGAAAGTATCTTCACTCTCTCCGGAACGGTGGCTCATCACACAAGTATACCCACTTCTTTGTGCAAGTCTTACCGTTTGCATTGTTTCAGATACCGTCCCGATCTGATTCGGTTTGATCAAAATAGAATTGGCAATATTTTTTTCTATCCCTTCAGCAAGTATAGCTACATTGGTTACGAACAGATCATCACCCACAAGTTGTACTTTATCTCCCAGTACTTCCGTAAGTTCTTTCCATCCGTTCCAGTCATCTTCACTGAGCCCGTCTTCAATAGAAACGATAGGATATTTGTCACACATATCTGCATAATATGCGATAAGTTCGGAACTTGTGATTTCTCTGTTTTCAGACTTCAGTACGTATTTACCTTCCTCATTGATCAATTCACTCGCCGCAACATCAAGTGCGATAGCGATCTCTTCACCAGGCTTATACCCTGCTTTTTCAATCGCTTTGATAATGACCTGAATAGGCTCTTCGTTACTTTTAAGATTTGGAGCGAACCCGCCTTCATCACCAACTGCTGTACTCTCTCCCATTTCATCGATGATCTTTTTAAGTGTATGATAGACCTCAGCAGATGCTCTCAGCCCTTCTGAAAATCTGTCAAAACCTACCGGCATGACCATATATTCCTGAAAGTCCACAGAGTTGTTCGCATGTTCACCGCCGTTAATAATATTAAGCATTGGTACCGGCATGACAACCGCATTTGCCCCGCCAAGGTAGCGGTAAAGAGGCATACCCATACTTTTGGCAGCTGCACGTGCCACTGCCATAGAAACACCAAGTACAGCATTCGCACCTAAGTTGCCATAGTTTTCAGTACCATCAAGCTCTTTCATTGTAAGATCGATCTCAGCCTGATTAAACGGGCTGAGTCCTACAAGTGCATCATAGATAGGCCCGTTTACATTTTCACAGGCCTGTCTTACCCCTTTACCCATATATCTGTCACCACCGTCACGAAGTTCCAATGCTTCCCGTTTACCCGTACTTGCGCCACTCGGTACAATGGCACTTTCAACTGTACCGTCACTTAAACTTACTGTTGCACGGACCGTAGGATTCCCCCGGCTGTCCATAACTTCTGTTGCTACAATCTCATCGATAAAAATCATCTGTTTCCTTTATATATCCGATATTTTACATTTATCTATTATTTTATCGAAATTTACCCTATACTTAAATGAGTGTGCTTTCGGTCATTTGTATCGTCAGGAACAGACATCATGATTTCTGATATATCCTGAGTATGCCAAAATCTTTTTCCTAAGGGGAATCAAACCCTTTATTCCCCTTTGCTATAGGGGCTAAGATCCTGACCGAAATAGAAATCAATGAGGAAGCGTAAAGTATAATTCGGTTCATAGCCATACTTCTTTTGGAAACTCACACCGGGGCTGATCTCATAAAAGATCCATTTTCGCCAAATACTCTCTCTCCAGCTGAAGGATGTGGTATAGTTATTGATCCCGCTATACTTCTTTGTTTCCCCTCCTTCGGCAGTATATGTATATTCTGTATTTCCCAGAAATGATTGGGAGAATCTGCATCCTGTATTTTTTTTCGGGCGCCAGTAGTATTGCAGGGCAAGCCCGTATTCCAGCCCTTCTGTTCCTGCATTGCTTTTTTGGTGGGCCTGTATCCTGAAAAGAGAAAGTTCCTGAAGTTTTTTATCAAAATATACAGTGGTCCCTTCCCCGAATTCATTTTCACCCGAATACGTAAAGAACTGTATAGGTTCTATTAACCATTCATTGACACTGAACTGCAGATTGTACCTGGCACTGACAAAAGGATCAAGACCGCTGAATCCAAGTGAATATCTGGAATGTATACCATACTTTTCCGGTACAAAATAATGGATACCTATATCAGGAGCGGAATCTTCTTCATCTCTATTATCATGCAGGATATCTTTGGCATTATCGAGGGTAAGATCTTCTATGAATATCTTAAAATTTTTCCTGCTTCTGCTGAGGGGGAGCTGGGCACTGATCCTCAAGTTCATATCACCAGGTCCTTTGGACTGCAGCTTATTATCCAGCCAAAAACGGACAAAAACACTCTCTGTCTCATCAAGAAATTTCTCATTCTTAAAAAATGCATCTATAGAATTTATTTCACTGTCTGCACTGCCCGATCTATTTCCATCCGCCCTTGTTTCTTCATTATTTTCAGGATTCCCTATCCAACTGCTGATCACCGTATCGATCTTTCCGGACCATTCAATAACTTTCTGGGAAACAGCCTCATGTGTTTTATCAATAGCACCAGTCTCTTGTTTTGCGGGCATCGTACTGCCGGCATCAAGAAAAGACAACAGCAACACCGGGATTAAAATACTTTTTATAAACATTTTTTCTTCCTCTGCAATATACAATTGTACAGTTTACTTTGTATTATTATATATTTTTTAAGGATCAGATTGCTTTAAAAGGGACTTCGAAGATCTGCATGATCATTTGCATCGGTCTTCATCTTTTGCAGACAGTAAAGGTCTAATCTTCGTTCATCTCACTTTCATCTACGGTAAGGGCCTCTCCAAATCCCAGAGCATCTTTGATTTTGCCTTCTATCTCTGCTTTGAGTTCAGGGTTTTCTTTAATGGTAAGTTTGGCATTTTCTTTACCCTGCCCCAATTTTTCCGCACCATAACTGAACCAGGCACCCGATTTGTCTATAATATCCATCTTTACACCATAATCCACAAGTTCTCCCTCATAAGAGATACCTTCACCAAACATAATGTCAAATTCTGCCTGCCTGAATGGTGGTGCCACTTTATTCTTGACCACTTTGGCTTTTACCCGGTTCCCTATCTGTGATTCACCCTGTTTCAGTGTCGCTATACGACGCACATCGATACGAACAGAACAGTAAAACTTCAATGCATTCCCACCTGTGGTTGTCTCAGGAGAACCATATCCCATCGTACCGATCTTCATACGGATCTGATTGATGAAGATCACCGTTGTGTTTGTTTTGTGTAAAATGGCTGTGAGTTTACGAAGTGCCTGTGACATAAGTCTCGCCTGAAGCCCTACATGGGTATCTCCCATATCACCCTCTATCTCACTTTTAGGTGTCAGTGCAGCTACAGAATCGACTACGATCAGGTCAACTGCACCTGAACGGGTAAGTGTTTCAAGCACATCCAGTGCCTGTTCACCAAAATCCGGTTGAGAAACAAGAAGGTTATCTGTATCTACCCCTAAGTTTTTAGCATACACAACATCTAATGCATGCTCAGCATCAATAAATGCACAAACCATATTTTCTTTTTGTGCAGAAGCGATCGTCTGCAAAGCAAGTGTTGTTTTACCCGAAGACTCTGGTCCATACACTTCTATGATACGCCCCTGAGGAATACCGCCGATCCCCAGTGCCATATCCAGTCCAAGGGATCCTGTTGAGATAGCAGCAATAGGTTCAAATTCCTTATCTCCTAATCTCATTAACGTTCCTTTTCCAAACGTTTTATCGATCTGTTTAATTGCCATATCCAAAGCTTTTTGCTTGTTTGCATCCATTGCCATAGTCATCCTTCGATCCTTAATGTGAAATTCTAACACCATTTTAATAGGTTTCTCGTGAGAGGTGCAAAAATATGTCAAATTGACATATTTTTTATAAAATTTCTTTTTTTGGACGCTTATGATAAAATACATTTACTATATCACAAGTGAGAAATAATGCCAAGAACCATTCAATTAGCCCATTCACCCGATGCAGACGATATCTTTATGTACTATGCCATTAAATTCGGTTGGATTGATACCAAAGATTACGAATTTGAAAACATCGGGTTAGACATAGAGACCCTTAATGTTGAAGCCCTTAAAGGGACGTATGATGTAAGTGCTATCAGCTTTGGAATGTACCCGCTTATCAAAGAAGAGTATGCTCTGCTTCGTACTGCTGTCAGTTTTGGGGAGGGCTATGGTCCAAAACTCATACGCCGTAAAGATAAAAAACTCAAACGTAATTTCAAAGTGGCACTCTCAGGAAAATATACCACCAATGCCATGCTGTTTAGAATCTATTATCCCCAAGCACGACCTGTCTATATGGATTTTTTAGAGATCGAAGAAGCAGTCGTCAGCGGAAAAGTAGATGCTGGTGTACTTATCCATGAGTCAATCTTGGATTTTGATGAAAGTTTGGAAGTTGAAAAAGAAGTATGGGATATATGGGTTGAACTTGCAGGAGAAGGACTGCCTCTTCCTCTTGGCGGTATGGCTATCAGAAGAAGCTTGCCACTAAACCGTGCCATTGAGATAGAAAATATTCTTATAGATGGCGTAAAAGTGGCTAACGATAAAAAAGAAGAGCTCTGTAGTAAACTTGAAGCAGACAATCTTGTCCGCATCTCTGATGAAATGCTTAAGAAATATCTTGATATGTATGCTTCAGATGAGTCCGTTGAACTCTCAAAGCTACAACTCAAAGCACTTGATACACTGTATGAGATAGGGTTTGAACATGGACTGTGGGATACACCTATCAAAACAGAGGATTATCTTATTCCCAGAGAATACAGTGAACTTCGTTCAAAGTAGGAAGTAGGAAGTAGGAAGTAGGAAGTAGGAAGTAGGAAGTAGGAAGTAGGAAGTAGGAAGTAGGAAGTAGGAATGATTATAAAAAAGTACATCAAAAAAACCTTAAATAATAAAAGTTTTTTGCCAAAGCAAAAAACATACCTGCATTCCTTATTCCTCACTCCTCACTCCTCACTTGATCTTAGTGTACACGGAGGACTCCATGTACACTAAGATCATTGATTTCTCCAAATACTCAAGTATCAAAGTAGGACAGCCTACCGAAGTCCTTATGATAGAAAAAGGTGATACCATACCTACGGACAGATATCTCATTGGAGGGGCAAACAATCTTTTAGTCTCACCAACTCCCCCTCCCCTTATGATGTTAAGTAAAGATTTTGCAACGATAGAACAAAAGAATGGCCTGCTTATCATCGGTGCTGCGATGCCTACAGGTCGCATCGTCTCTTATGCTAAAAAACATAATATCTCCGGCTTTGAGTTTTGTTCCAAGCTTCCAGGCACACTGGGTGGCATACTTGCTATGAATGCCGGAGTCAAAACCTATGAGATATTTAATATCTTGCATAGCGTAGAGATAAATGGTCAATGGATCGCAAAAGAAAATATCAGATATGGATATCGTTTTGCCAAACTCAATGGAACAGCTACAGCTGCCAAATTCAGTATTAGAGAAGGATTTGAGCAGGCTCTGCTGGATGAACTTCTAAGTTTGCGTTCCAATCAACCCCTTGAACCAAGTGCTGGTTCTGCATTTAAAAATCCAGAGGGTGACTATGCAGGTCGACTCATCGAAGCTGTAGGATTAAAAGGCATGAGAAAAGGTGATATGCAATGGAGTGATGTCCATGCCAACTTCCTGGTTAATCTGGGAGACGGCACTTTTGAGGAAGCCAAATACCTTATTGATCTGGCGAAAGAGAAAATCTTTAAAAAATTCAATATAGAGTTGCAGGAGGAGATAAAACTCCTCTGAACTCCAATATCAACAGGCAATTATTTTACGATCTTAGGTCCTGTTTCCGTATCACCTTCATGCAGGCAGCGTACACATCGAATATAATTGGATCTTTTTGTTTTATGCTCATAACGATAGGCATCAGCCGGATAGATCACATAATATTTTCCTTTTGATGCCGGTGTGGATGTCCAAAAATCCCGACCTCTGAAATAGGTAAATACTTGGCCGGGTTTTCTATGTACATTCATTAATTCATCTGCTGTAGGCAATCTCCAGTCTGCATATCCTGCATACTCTAATCTTCGGCAGTAATTCTCTGCATGTTTCCATTTTCCTGCCTTGCCTACAGAATGTTCCTGCTTGTAGGCTCCATCTTCCGCATCTGTATATGCCTGATCCTGCCACATCAGCTTTGCATCTGCTTCAATATATACCTTGTCTGCCTTGCACGGCTTCGCAGGAATATCTGCCACCATTGGTAAATTTGAGTTCACATTTCCCCCTGCCATTAACAGTGTTGCCGACAAGAGTACCCATGCTGTTAGAACCAGTTTTTTCATCTTTTTCTCCTTCAAAGTCCAATATTATTCAATATGATAATATAACCTTTATCAAATTCAGCTAAAAGTTAGGAGATTATTTTAAATTATGCATGAATCTCTATTTTTACGCCTTTTTTAACTGCTCTCCAAAGTTTATCCATTGCAAGATTTGGCACAGCCATACATCCTTCTGTCCAGTCATGGGAAAGAGTATAATTGTCACCACGCCCGTCTGCATTCCACTTGGGTTGTCCATGGATAGTGATATACCCTCCCGGATTAACACCTCTGGCTCTGGCTCTGGCTTTATCTGCTTCATTCGGATAAGAGATCATGAGAGATTTGTAGAGTCTTGGATCACATTTCTTTCTTACGATACAATAACTTCCCTCAGGCGTTCTGTAATCGCCTGCCTGTACTTTATTTCCTTTATCTCCGTTCTTACCCAATGAGATACGGAACTCTTCTATAACCTTACCTTTTTTATAGGCATACATTTTTCTTTTGGATTTATATACTACGATCTTGTCTATTTCGTTTCCACGATCGATCTCTGCACCGATGGATAACTCTTTGATACACTCTTTGGTCTCATACGGTGATTTATCTGCTTTGCCATAGGAAACAGACTGTTCTACACATCCGTTTAGGAGAAATCCCAATGTCAGGATCCCTGATACTGTTGCTGTTAATTTCATTCTATTTTATCCCCAATCTTCATTTTGATGTTTCGATCTGTGTTTGTCTTTTTTATAGGAAGTACCGTTTTTCAATTTTTGAAGACGATTCAGGTTGCTCATCTCTGCTTCACGCATATCAGCAAAGTCTTCATCCGTAAAATCTTCTGTTAAACATGTTGCTCGATAAAGTCTATCTATGTAGGCTTTCAACTGCTGATGATATTCCGAATCAAGCTGTACTTCAACTTTTGCATCAAACTTTTTTTTGAGTTGCCCAAATTTTACCACAAAACTTTGAGAAGATACATTTTCATCCCGAAACATACGAAAAAGATTTTTACTGATCTTCTCCAGTTCCGTAATATATTTTTGACGGTTGAACTTATCTATCTGTTTTTGCGTATATGCCAATACCGGGTTTCCTTTATCGTATGATGATCGGTACACCTTCGCGTACAGCATACCATAACTGTTTCATAGCACTGTTCGTTACAGCCACACAGCCTTCTGTCCAATTCTGGGAGAGAGTATAACTGTCACCTCTTCCATCTGCATTCCAGGTAGGCTGTGCATGGATCGTAATATCCCCTCCGGGGTTGACCCCTTTTTCAGCCGCTCTCTTTTTATCTTCCGGACGGGGGTAGGATATACAGAGCGAACGGTAATATTTTGGAGAACAAAGCTTGCGATGGATCCAAAATTTTCCCTCCGGCGTTTTATGATCCCCTTTTTGCACCTTGGTACCTACAGGATCTTTTCCTAGTGAAACAGGGATCGTACTTTGTATTTTATTGTCTTTGTACAGATACATTTTACGCTCCTTCTTTTCAACAATGATAAGATCTATGCTTTCACCCTCTACATAGTCTTCCGCTTCAAGAAGTTCTTTTTTGCATTCATCCAGTGTATATCTGTTCCCTTTCACTTCAGGGTTTCCGCAACCGGTAAACAATATAAGAAAAAAAGTGGTAAAGAATAAAATAATTCTATGATACATAAACATAACGGGATTGTAACAAAAATGGAGGAAAAGGTAAAGTCATACGAAAAACCCAAATCCCGAAATAGAAAATTCATTTCATAAAAATTGAGAGACTATAACCCGTTTTTGTCTCCGAACTGTAAAAAAGTGTGCTTAAAAGAGCTCTTTGTATCCCTATGTCAACAAAGTGGTGCGTCAAATACTCTTTTTAAAGCCATTTTCCTGATTTTTTGACATAGCTATCCTGTCACTTTGTCTGAAGAAGAAATGATAAAGGGAATGCCGCAGTGGTGAAGTTGCTACTCTAAACTGAGCAAATAGCATTGATGCCGTATGTGATTGAGGATATCCACAAACGCTTCATTGACTTTAAGCACGATTTGGCGAGCATGATGGACTACTTTACCTGCAATATGATACAGTTTATAGCGAATGGTTTGAATGGTGTGTTTTTGCCAGCTGACATGTAATATACGTTTAAAGAGTATGAACAGGTTGTATGCCAATGTACCGATATGAAAGTAGAGCGCATTGGCTTGAAAGTCTGAAGTTGGCAGGTACTTCAGATTGAACCCGTTTTTCAGTTCTTTGATTCGGTTTTCACTGGTATCACCCCGTTGTCGGTAAAAGCGTACAATCTCTTCAGCTGTTTTCTCCAAGTCATTGGTGGCAATCACACTGTAACGTTCAGAAGCGAGTGCCAGCTTCTCTTCCTGGCTTAGAAACGCCTCCATGCCATGCAGCAATGGGGTGGTGGTTTTTTTAATCACAATCATACGAAAGGCATGATCGGTATTCTGCATCGTGTGGTAAAATTCTGCTACCTCTTCTTTGAGATGATGTGCGGTACCTTTTATTGTTCTAAGGGGTTCCCAGGAATCAATTGTTTCAATGTTTGTCAGTACACTCCTGTCAAGATGCCCGCCTACCACATAGATGATATTACGATTATTGCAATAATTGAACAGTGATGACTGATACGAAGCGCTATCGGCTCTCAGATAGGAGAGTTTTCGATGTTTGGGAAGTTGTGCTTCACACTGTTTGACGAATGCAAGATTATGATCAGCAGGTGCTACATTACCGGCTCTAAACTCCTGATGAATCACATAGCCGCCATTAAGATGCCCAATGATGGGAGTAAATCCCGGGAACATTTTATAGGTGGTAAACGCAATAGATTTATGGCTTTCTATCACGGTTGCATCAATATCAAGCACCAAAGGTTCATCTATTCTGCGAAGATAGCGTTGTAGCAAGGTACGGTTGAGTTTTTCCATCCCCGACATCTTGACTTTGCCGGAGCGTTTGAGCCATTTGCCGATACTGTCTGCTGTGGGAATATGCTTTATCCCAAGTAGTTCTTGGAGTGCGTGATCGGACTGAAGGGTGCGGATATCCTCCAGATATCTGCCTCCACTGTGTAACATTAGAACAAGTGAATGGATAAAGGTATAAGGATCGTAGCCTCGGTTACTTTTAGGTAAAGGAAGATATCGGTTGCATAACCGATCAAGCTTGATTGCTTTTAAAAACTCTCCAAAGACTGCCTCTCCTGCTCTGGGTGTCAGTCTCTCTTCGGTGCTCTCTACAGTGAAATTTAAAACACTTTGTGCCATACTTTTATCCTCCTGGAAAAAGCTCACCCATTGGGTGAAAGCGTTGAGTGGGCTTTTTCTCTGGCTTTCTTCGTATTTTACGGCATCTTCACTTATTCTTTTGTTTTTCTATTTCGGGATTTGGGAAAAAGGGGAAAGAGGTTTAAAGCCCTGAAGGGCTTTAAACTGATGATTATACCGCAGCTTTGGCAGCAGCAATAGCCTCAGCATAGTCAGGTTCAGCAGTAATTTCCGGGACAAGTTGCTTATAGGCTACTTTTCCGTCTTTACCGATAACAAAGATAGCTCTAGCAGTTACACCCGCTAAAGGACCATCAGCAAGAAGCATACCATATGCATTTGCAAAATCTTTGTTTCTGAAGTCTGAACATACTTTCAAGTTGTCAATACCTGCAGTTGAACAAAACTTTGCTGCTGCAAATGGAAGGTCCATAGATACTGTGATTACTTCAACACCATCGATAGCTGCTGCTTCTGTATTGAACTTTCTAGTTTCTGCATCACATACCGGTGTATCCAATGAAGGTACTACTACTACCATTTGTACTTTACCTTCTCCGCCGATTTTTTCATCTTGGAGCATTGGGTTACAATTTACTACTGTTACTTCCGGAGCTGTATCACCTACATTGATCTCTGTTCCTGCCAGGTTACATACTGTGTCGTTTTTAAATGTTACTGTTGCCATTTAATATCCTTTAAATAATTTTGATACACGTATTATGACCTAAATCGGATAAAAATAGTCTTAATTGATTTTTTTTAACTGTTTTATCTTATTTTGGATACGTTCCAACACCCTGTTAAACACTGCACCCACATCACTTTTGTAGTCATTTTGTACCTTATGGTAACACTTGAAACCTTTTTTGATCAATTCCATGAAAATAACAAAATCTCTTATTTTGACTATCCGTGTAGAAAACTGTTTAAGCTGTGGGCATTGCACCGCTGTGCAAGACAAAGAATGTTTAGCTGTTTAGCCAATCAAACCCTGCTGGGGTCATTGGTTTTATGAACGAAACGCAGTATAGAGAATGAAAGCTGTGACCCTACATCTTAGCTGTTAACAAGAAGCACTTTGACATGAAAGATATATGATATGGGTTACTTTCATCACCTGAATCCTAAAGTTTTAAAATTTGATAAAGGAAAACCGAAACTATTTTCACTCTTTGATCTCTTTCTCTATACGTTTCAGCACTCTCTTGAATGCTGCATTCTCATCATTTTTAAAATCACTTTGTACTTTGTAGTAACATGTAAAGCCTTTTTTGATCTCTACACGCACATACCCGTTAAAATCTCCACCGGTACTTTTAACAACAGGATTGTTGCACGTACCCACATGATATCTGATCAATTCAGCACGATATTCACAGGCAGTATCATCTTTCAGTCCAAAATGTTTTTCCAGTAGGTTTTTATCTTTCTTGTCAAGAACTATATAGTGGAGACATTTAGGAGGAGGCATATTGTTTTCATTACAAAAGCCGGAATAGGTAGGGAAATCCTCTTGGCATCCGACAAGAAGAAGCCAAAAGAAAGAAGTGAGGAGTTTAAGTATTTGCATTATACGTTTGCAATACCTTTAGTCCATTTTTCCATCGCAGCATTTGCATCGGGATTTGGTGCTTCTAAAAAGCTGATCACAAAACTTTCAGCCAACTCAGCCACCCCGATTGCTCTAGGTCTTACTGCCAGTACTTCCGGTTTTGGCAATACTTTTCCAAAACAACAGATAATATTTTTTGCATCTTTGATATTTTCTGAAACTTCACCTACTTCAAGATTTTTAGTATGTGTATAATGGTCAAATTCACCAATGTATGTAGCAACAGGATGTGCTTCTATTTGTGACTTAAGATATGCCAGTATCTCATCTATATTTCTGTATGTTGTCTCATTTTTAGCTATCTCAATGGTAAATACCGGATATTTTTCCATAACTGTAATCTGTTTCATTCTTTTCCTTCGTATAATCTATTTATCAACCAAATCGATAAAATAAGGTTGAGTTCAATAAAGACTCATAGTTTTCACAAAAGCTAACAGTAAACAAGTTTTTTTCCTTTTTGGACTTTGGTACCAGCACATAAAACGTCTTGTGTTAGCTTTATAAAATCATCTATAGGATGCTAAGGAGGAGTGTAAGAACTTCTACCTTGTATAACACGAAGCTATGAGAACTTTAAAACTAACACTCAAGGGGTTTAAAATGTATTATGTTGGAATTGATGTTGCTGAAAAAAAACATTATGTGTGCATCCTGGATGATGCTGGTGAATTTGCTGTAAAACCATTTTGGATCTATACGGATATTCTTGGGTTAAGAAGGCTGATTGAACAGTTTGCCAACCTGTCATTAGACAATGATGATTTTATTATTGGTATAGAATCAACAGGAGCTTTTTCTGAGAATTTGTATGAATATATTACAGACAATGACTACCAAGCCGTTTTGCTAAACGCTTATCAGACTGCCAAGTTTCGTGATTTCCGTACCATACGAAAAGTAAAGAATGATGCGATTGATGCCTATGTCATTGCGGAACTTTTATCTACCGGTAAATACAAAGAGAGTCATATCTCCAATGATGCCTATCATTCAGTCAAGGTATTAGGCAGAACCAAACGTTCACTGGAGAAGAAGATAAAAACCATCAAGAGGGAAATCTCTACTGTAATGGCGACTGTCAATCCTGAGATTGGCAGAGTATTTCCAAATATCTTTACCAAGACAGCACTTGCGATCATCAAAGTCTACCCTACTGCAATAGATATGCAAAAAGCTACGCCAAAGAAGCTGACTCGTCTATTCCGTCATATCAAAGGTAACAACTTCTCTGAAGATAAAGCCAAGTTCCTGATCGATCTTGCCAATACTTCAGTATATGCTGGTCGTGCCTATGAAGCCAGATCTCTAATGATCACTACTAATATTAGGATATTAGAGCTTTTATGTCAAGAAAAGAAGCATATTGAAGAACAAATCAAACAACTTATTACCGAAGAAATAAATACAATTGACAATTCTATTGAAAATCTCCAAAGTATACCCGGTATCTCAGATAAAACCATTTCTGCCATATTAGGAGAATGTGGAGATCTCAGGCGATTTGATTCAGCCAAAGCTTTTATTGGCTATCTTGGTCTTTATCCTACACAGTATCAATCTGGCAACTCCAATTCTATAGGCAGGCTTGCAAAAAGAGGCATACCTATTGCCAAACATGCACTTTATATGGCTGCAGTAGGATCTGTATTGCACAATCCTCAGCTAAACAAGATCTTTCGAGACAAAGTCTCTTCGGGTAAATCCAAGAAAGAAGCTTTAATCATTATCTCCAAGAAAATAGCAGCGATCATGTATTCCATAGTCAAACACAATGAACCTTATCAAGCCCATAGAGTATTTATCCCCAACAGGTAAATATTCCCGTTAGTTTTAGCACTTGTGAAAACAATGAGTTTTTAATGAACATTGACCAAATATTGTTTTAGTATCTATTTGATCATTTGAATATTCTTTTCAAATACTCAAATAATCCAACAGGATACCTCTGTCTATAAAAAACAGCTATTGGTTTAAGCTATTCTTTATAGGATGGTTTATTGTTTAAAGATTTTGAAATTTTACCGATTTAATATAAAACTTAGTATTATAATAAATATAAATTTATCTAATCATAATTCTGACTGATCTCAATCTTCTGTCAGAGCGTATAAAAAAGTAACCTGCAAAAGATTTTTCTGATCTTTCATGCATATATTGTTTTTAATAGCTAGTATGAATGATGCACTGTTGTTACTTGCTTTTCACCTCTCCAGACCTTCGCGGCTGCACTTCGTTACGACCGCTTCGGTTCCGCCACTAAAAACGTGAAGCAGTTCACGTTTTCTTAACGTGGCTCACATTCCAGGTATTCGAGGGATTTTTCCCAGTTTGGAGTTACGGCAGTACCAGCCCCAGCCTTTTTTCATCCAGTGACCGATCACTGGCATAGGAATCATCTTCCCACCTTTGTCATCTCTATGCACAAAGGCTGCACCGTTTCCGGTATCCATGACACAAAGTATATTGATATGCTCCAGATATCCCCTTTTCGAATCTATATTCTGTGCATGCTGAAAAATATTATATGCTACATTCCGAGCCATTACCTCAGCAACATGACCCTGTTTTGCTCTCCAGTCCGGTCCCATCAGAGATGCACTGTCCCCTATAGCATATATCCCTTCAAAACCTTCTACTTCATTATATTCGTTAGTTACAACAAAGCCTGCATCACTCAAAGGAAGCCCTGATGCTGCCACGATACTTTGTCCTGTACCTGCAGAAATGAACATTGTAAGATCGGATTCTATCTTTGTACCATCTTCAAAATGAATACCGTCAGCCTCAAAAGAGATGATTTTGGAACCTACTTTTTTATGAATATGTGTCATTTCAAACATTTTGTCCATCATTGCCACAGCACCATGCCCCATTTTTATACCGGGTTTTTCCATAGGTGCAAAAAAAGTAAGTTCAAAGTTCTCCCGCAAACCTTTTCGTTTCAGATAGGTATCTACATTAAATAAAACTTCAAACGCAGGCCCCCCGCGTACAGCAGAAGTATCTTTCGGGTTCCCGCCAAAGCCCATAGCGATCTTTCCGGAACCTTTCTGCACCAAGGCATCCAAACGTTTATACAATTCTGTTGCCTCTTCCGGTTTTCCGCAGATAGAGAGAGTATGTTCCATCCCTTTGTGTTGTATTTTATCCTGTCCCAGTGCCACGACGATATAATCATAACCCTCCAGCACACGGCTGCTCTGCAATATGACTTTTTTCTCTTTAGGCTCTATCTTGGTTACCGGGTCAATGATCAGTTTAAATCCGTGTACAAAGGCCAGTTTATCAAGAGGGACAGAGACATCCTCTTTCGCTGCCTCGCCTGTAGGGATCCAAATAGACGTAGGATAGATATAAAAATAGTCTCTATCACTCACAAGTGTGACATCAAGCTCTTGTTTTCTGAGATAGATCGCTGCTTCAACACCGGCAAATCCACCACCAAGTACCAATACTTTTGCCATCACTGACTCCTTATTAATATTTTATTATTTTAGAGTGCACCGGAATCTCATCACTGACACTGCTGTTCGCTTTTACAATACCATATACTGTACCTATAAGCAATCCTGAGAGAATAACGATCCAGACCATCATTCTTTTTTCTTTGCTTTCCTGTCCATTATAATCTTCTATTGTATCCAAAGTAGGTTCTCCATTATGCATGAGTACTCCTTACTTTTTAAGCATATCTGAACGAGGATAAACAAACACCGTATGTCTCTCTACTACGATATTCTCTTTGTCATCCGTTGCAAATGCCCTGATTGTCACAGGAATAGGCACATCTTTTCTTGCATTGTCTGCCAACTTTTCTTTTGTCCGTAAGACAACCACTTTTTTTCGTTTTTTCCCCGGAGCAATAGAGAAAGACTCTTTAGGTCTGCTGATCTCTATCTTATCATTATTTACAATTTCAAAATAGTAAGTATGTGGCTTGCTATCTGTGTTTGCAAATAAGAAAAGATAATCATTTTCTACTACACCATGATCCAGTACTTTGTAAAGTCTTGTTGTTTTATTGACATTTAAAAGCATATGTTCTTTTTTACTACCCATCGCAAACAGCGCCACAAGCACCAATACCAGCACTGTAAAATATGCTATGACTTTAGGTCTAAAGTAATTCGTCTTACCTTTCTGATAAATGACTTCATTTTCACTGGACCATCTCACAAGAGAAGGTTTTCCTAATGCACCCATCACAGTTGTACAGGCATCTACACACTCCAGACAATTGATACACTCAAGCTGAAGTCCTTTACGTATATCAATATGTGTAGGACATACCGTCACACAACTCTCACATGTCGTACACTCTGCTGTCGGATCAGCAGCCAGAAGATCTTTTGTTTTATCATATACCTTATGTCTGTCATATCCTTGTCCCTCATAAATATCACCCCCACGATGAGGATCATAAATAGCCATAACAGTATCATCATCATAAAGCACTGACTGTACACGGCTGTAAGGACAGATATAGATACAAAAATCCTCTTTGATAAATACTACATCAATAATAATAAAGAGTGCTATTCCTATCAGCATACCAAACAGCATCATATGCTCGCCAGGATTTTGCAAATATGCAAAAAACTCTTCAGGTGGAACAAAGAACCATAAAAAATCCGCTGCTGCGATAAATGCAAGAATAGACCAAAGTAAAATCGCGATCACTTTTTTTACCTGATTTTCAGGTTTGCTCATATCCGGATCTTTTTGCTTGTTTTTGATACGTTTTCTCAAGCCTAAAAGTTTTGTTTCTATCCCGTCTCTGTAAATAACCCTAAAAATAGTCTGGGGACAGGCCCATCCACACCATGCTCTACCGCCTACTGCTGTGACCGCAAAGATCCCCAGAAAAAGCAGCATAAGCAGAAACGGCATCAAATAGAGTTCCTGCATATCAAATGCAACACCTGCCAAGTGTAGTTTTTTATGATCAAAACTTAATAGAAAAAGATGATTCCCCCCGATAGTGATCCAAGGCATCACAAGAGCCATGATCGTTGCGACCACATATGCCCAATACCGCTTAATACGGTAAGGCACCCACCCCTTTAAATACTCTTTTGCCTGATTCTTCTTTGGTTTTGTCTCTTCATTCGTAATTGCTTCCATTTTACGATATCCTTTTTTCTTTTTGTTGTTTCTCTTGTTCAAACGGACATACCAACAGGGTATTATCCGTACCTGAAATATCTTGCGGCTGATTGATCTCCATCCAGGAACCTTCAACCAATTCTCTTATCCCTCTTGACACTATATAATCTTTCAAAGAACTTCGACTTACGCCTAACTCCCTTGCAATAGCACTCACATTCATCCCTTCTTTCAGTAAAGAGATGATCTGCGGCTGATACGCATCGAACTTAGAGGAAGAACGGCTTCCTTTCGGACGTCCTATCTTGTTTGATTTTGCTTTTTGTGCTTCACGAAGGTCATTCAGCAAGGGAAATATCTCTACTACTGTGGTCTCTTTGTTGATAAGCGTTTTTGCACTGGCGATATAAAGATCAATACTGTGACTTAACATACAATTAATGATCTTGATCAACTCTTCCGCACGATCACTTAACACGGAAAGTGTATCCACAACAAGACTGCTCCCCTCTTCAAGAGAGTGCATAAATTCTTCAAACTGTTTTCTCTCTTCTATGAGATGATTTTTGCTTGAATACTCTATAACCTCCTTCTCTATTTCCAGATTTTGAGCCAATGAAAACGAGAGGATATTACGCTGCTGCTCAGACATATTATTGTTGTCTGGCATTTGTCTTAAATACGCATAATTCATACTTCTCCTTTGTCATTTTGACAATTTTAACTTGGATGATGTTAAAATTAACTTATTTTTATATTAAAAACGTCACTTTAGGTCTTTTTTCGTCAAGATCGCTTTATTTACGTCATTTTTTATGCTAAAATAATTAAAATTTAAACTATGAGGATGCATTAGTGAACTTAACACATCTTGATGAACAGAATAAACCTAAAATGGTAGATGTTTCAGAAAAAGACAATACAACACGTATTGCAACGGCAAGCGGTATCATCGAGGTAGGTCAGCCTGCCTTTGATGCGGTTGTCGCCAACTCTGCAAAAAAAGGGCCCGTCCTTCAAACCGCTGTCATTGCAGCGATACAAGGAACAAAGCAGACAAGTACACTCATTCCTATGTGTCATCCGCTTATGCTTACTTCAGTCAAAACAGACATTGAAGAGTTGCCGGAACTGCCTGGTTTCAAACTTACTGTCACAGCCAAGCTTAACGGACAGACAGGTGTAGAAATGGAAGCACTGACCGGTGTAAGCATAGGATTACTTACTATTTATGATATGCTTAAAGCCATTGATAAAGGTATGGTGATAAGAAATGTACAATTAGAACAGAAATCAGGAGGGAACAGCGGTGATTTTAGACGATAAAACACAAGAAAAACCACAAATAGAATACCCGACCAATTGGGGATTTAAACTCATAGGCAGAGATAAAGAAACTCTGCTTGCCTGTATCAAAGAAGTGATGGGAGAGAAAGAGCACCTCTGTTCTCTTGGAAATCCATCAAGAACAGGAAAATTTCACAGTTACAATGCAAGCTGTATCGTAGAAAGCCAGGAAGAGCGGGACAGGCTTTTTAAATGCTTTCAGAACCATGATGATGTTGAGATGGTGATTTAATTCAAAATACTTTTTGAATTTTAGATACAATTACCTAACATATAATTAGTTTAGAAAAGTCCACCAACATGGTATCCACCAAAAGAGATAATGGGGACCAGATAATGGGGACAGGCTACTTTTACACATAAACTACAATTTTTTCAGTATATATTTTATGTATTATGGCGTAAATAAAAGTAGCTGAATAAGATTAATTCAGCCTGTCTCCTTTATGCCTTATAAGGTTTGCTAACAAGATTATTTAGATATCCCAACGTATTGAAAAATATGTGTGCTTGATATAATTTGTGTATAATATATTTACTTGGAAGTAAAAAAACATGTGATTAAAGATGATCCTCCCAAGTAAAAAATTGCGTTTATTATTTGAAGTGCTGGATGGGGAGCAGCGACTATATACTTCTCTATAATAAAAAGGTAAAGAAATTCAATGAAAAAAATATTATCAATTCTATCTATCCTATCCATTTTGGCTGTAGATACTTATGCAACAGCATATACTTGCGTAGGTGATAAAGATAAAGGTGCCATCATTTTGAGAGATGGTGATTATGGGATTACTGTGAGTTTTGAAGGTAGGCTATTGACTGGTGTGTGGAAAGGCTCTCAGGTTAATGATGATGGTAAAACTGTTAAATTGTTTTATCTTTATGGCGAAGACAATATCTGGGTAGAAGCACAAAATGATTTTAAAGAAACAAAAATAAAAGTTCATAATGATATGGAAAATATGTATATATTGGAACTTACGTGTAAACGGTACGATAATTTAAGGTAGCGTCAGAATATTTCTGTAATTTCATCTTCAGCTTTTTGTAATTATACCAAATTATCCCAATTAACATATTTTCTGGTGAGCCATTTTGCATTTGTTTCAATAGCCAAAGGTACTAAAAGTCTTAGTACTGAGCCATCATTAGGGAATGCACCGATTACTTTTGTTCGTCTTTTGATCTCCTTGTTAAATCGTTCCAGTATATTGGTAGAGTGTATTTTGCGTCTGTGTGTTTTAGGGAAAGTTAAAAACATACAAGCATCATAAAGATTGTTCATAAGAAACTCTGTCAATTTTGGATGAGTGTTTTCATAAGTTGCGATCATACCGTTAGCTTCAGAAGTTGCTTGTTCAAAAGTATCACATGAGAGTACATCATTGAGGTAGGCTAAAACTTCTTCCAAATCTTTTTTTGCTACAATCTTCATTAGGTTACGCTTTACGTGTACCGTACAAAACTGCCAGGATGAGCCGACGAAACTTTCCCTGGCAGCTTTTTTGATTCCCTTATGACCATCAGAGATAATCAGATCTACTTTTTCAATTCCTCGTTCTTTTAAGCCATCAAAAAAATCTGTATAGGTATCATAGGACTCACTCTCCATTGGGGCAATATCAAGTATTTCTCTCATCCCATTATCATTGACCCCAATAGCGACCATCACAGCTCTGGAAACAAATCGTACACCATCAAATACTTTAAGATATGTGGCATCAATATACAAATAGGGATAATAAGCATCAAGTGCAGAATACTTAAAGGTCGTGACAAGTTCATGTGAGAGCCTGCTTACGGTCTCATGACTTAGATCGATACCCAATTCACCCACAATGGATTCTACCTTTCTTGTTGAGACTCCCTTGAGATAACTTTCTACTACTATGGAGGCTAAAGCTTTATCAACTCTGGAATAATTTTCAAACAACTTTGTTTCAAATTTAGAGTTTCTGGCATACGGTCTTAAAAGATTCAATTCACCCAATGTAGTCTTTAACCGTCTCTCCTTAGAACCGTTTCGATAATCTTTACGGTCTTCATTCCTTTGACTTTTTTCAGCCCCTATAAAGGCTGCAAACTCTTTTTCAAGTACTGCATTGAGAAACATCTCTCCTATACGTCTAAAGCCCTCTTGCTTGTCTTGAAGCAGTAAAGGTGTAAACTCATTCATGTCAAATTCTATCTTGTCATTTTCTATTTTCATCTATCGTTTCCTTTTTTTATAAAACAATAGCTGATTTTTGAATTTACAGAACTTTTATGACACTACCATTATAAACTAGAAAAATTTAAATTTAAATTTAATTTTGGAGCATTAAGTATAAGAAAATATTTAAAAATTAAAATCGAATATGAAACTCTTAAATCATACATTTCAGATATTGAAGAAAATCAAGAAGATTATTTGATTAGAAAGACACTATATATTTCTTCTAGTAGTACAATATCAGAATCTCTGAAAGAAAATATTGCAATTATTAATCCGAATATCTTTAAATACAAAGACATGAAAGTTGCAATACAAGAGGAAGTTTAAAATAAAAATAATATATTTTTTTCTAATAAAGTTTCGATTTAAAATATTGGCAAACAATTAAAATTGATCAAACCTACTATTTTTAGGTATCAGGATATGAAGATTGTTATAAAGGGAAATGTGTAGCCATATACTCCTCGATACAATGGTAATCCTCCTCTAAGTATAGGAAGTATAGTGGTCGGGTGATAATGATAACTCCTCCTTATCACACCGCTCACAGCAGGCTGAGATATACCCAATACTTTTGTATTTCATATAGAAGCATATCAGCTCTTCAAAATATTCATAATCAGATGCTTCTTTAAAAACAACTCTTTGTTCTACACTTCTGTTGATAATATGCTGATACCCTGCTATCTCTATACGTGACCGTCTTGGCATGATTACTCCTTGGTTGGAGCATAAAGTAAGTTATCGTTATTGCTTGATACCTATACCGTTCTGGGAATTGCGAACTTTTAAGGACATTGTCTAACTGTTTTGTTTCCGTTTTGTTTCCATAGCATAATAAAATACAAAAAAAAGGATATACAACAATGAAGCAAAACATTCTCCCTCTTAGTATAGTAACATCTGCTATACTCTTTTTCAATGCTTGTGACAGCAATAATACAGATACAGAACAAGAATACTCACTCTCTTTGTTTCATATAAATGATACACACTCACATCTTGACAGTGAATCATCAAGTTTCTATCTTGATGATGGGACAAAAGTTTATTATGATGCTGGTGGATATGCTAGAGTTGCTACAAAAATACAGGAACTTAGAAGTCAACATTCAAACTCTTTAACACTTAATGCGGGAGATGTTTTCCAAGGAACACTTTACTATACACTTTTTAAAGGTGAAGCAGATGCAAAAATGCTTAATGCCATTGGCTTTGATGCCTATACCTTGGGAAACCATTCATTTGATGATGGTGATAATGCCCTTAAAACCTTTTTAGATAGACTAGATGACAATATATCTGTTTTGAGTGCGAATATAGTACCAATAGATGGAAATATTTTACAAAACAGTTTCAGCCCATATACTATAAAAGAGGTTGGAGGTGAAAAAATAGGTATTATTGGTATCACAACTTCTCAAAAGACAAGAGATTCTTCAAATCCAAGTGATGAGATAGAGTTTTTAGATGAACTGGAAACTGCCCAAAAATATATAGATGAGCTTAGCAATCAAAGTGTAGATAAAATTATTCTTCTTACACATCAGGGCTTTTCTGCAGACAAAGAAATGGCAGCAAAACTTAGAGGTGTTGATGTTATAGTTGGCGGTGATTCACATACATATCTTGGAAATTTTTCAAATTTTGCTTCTAGTGAAGAGGCTTACCCTTATGAGGCAACGAATGCAGATGGCGAAAAAGTTTGTATAGCACAAGCAGGACAATATGCAAAAATAGTTGGTGATCTTGAAGTTGAATTTAATGCAAATGGTATAGTACAAGAGTGTGGCGGTGAAGCTTACATGCTCATTGGAGATACTTTTACACAAAAAGATGCTGATGGAAACTATGTTGCACTAAGTAGCGAGGTAAAAGATCAGGTTGATAATATTATTGAACAAACTGGCGTTGAAATAGTTTCACAAGATGCAGCTATAAACTCTATGATACAGGAGTATAAAGATCAAGTAGATGCTCAAAAAGAAACCGTTATAGGCAGTGCTAAAAGTGACTTACGACATATAAGAATTCCTGGTGTTGATTATGGAGATATAAACGGTACACTCTTGCCTCTTGGAAGTGAAATAGCACCAATTGTCGCAAAGTCGTTTTACGAGTTAAGCAATCTTGCTGATGCTTGTATTCAAAATGCCGGTGGAGTTCGCATCACTGTGAACGAAGGCAATATCACTATAGGTACAGCTTATGAACTTCTTCCGTTTTCCAATACACTTTTTGAAATTAATATGAAAGGAAGTGAGATCAAACAAGTGCTTGAAGATGCACTTGCTAACTATATTGACAATGGTGGTTCAAGCGGATCTTTTCCTTATGCTTATGCTCTGAGATACGATATAGATGAAAATAATCCTGCAAATGAAAGAGTAAGTAATTTAGAAATTATGGACAGAGAGACGAAAGAGTGGTCAGCTATTGATATGGATACAATGTATACAATAGTCACAAACAGCTATATTGCAGGTGGAAAAGATGGATACACAACATTTGCAACTGTTCAAGAAGAGAGAGGTACAGGAGTAGATACTTATCTTGATTATGCTATGAGCTTTGTAACGTATGTTGAGAATAAAGCTGAAAACAACGAGGGTATTGAAAAACTTTCTCCTGATGAACATTGTATAAAAAATTTCAATTCATCTCTTGTAAAAGTTGCTAGCTTCAACACAACTACGGAAGCAGCAGCAGAAATTGTTGCGTATGATAAAACAAGCAAAAGAATGTTTGTAACGAATGGGGCTGTAAACAAAATTGATATTATTGATATTTCAGATATTAAAACACCAAAATTAGTATCCCAGATAGATCTGTCACCATACGGAACGGGTGTAAACTCTGTAGCAGTAAAAAACGAAAGCGTTGCGGTTGCGGTGCAGAATGGTAACGATACTGTTGGCTTAAAACAACTAAAAGGTAAAGTCGTCTTTTTTGATACAGATGGAGAATATGATAAAAATGTAACTGTTGGATATCTTCCAGATATGCTAACATTCAACGAAGACGGAACAAAAATAATTGTAGCAAACGAAGGTGAACCAAATGATGACTATAGTATCGATCCTATAGGTTCTGTTGGAATTATCAATGTTTCAGACGGCTCATATACAGATATAAACTTCTCATCAGTTGCCCTTACAGATGCAGATGATTCGACTCCTGTAAGACTTGGTGATACACCTAGTGATGACCAGGAAAAAGATATAGAGCCTGAATATATAGCAGTAAGTGGAGATTATGCTTATATTACATTGCAGGAGAATAATGCAATCGCAAAAGTCAATCTAACAGATAGTTCAATAGAGCTGGTGAAATCTCTTGGTGCCAAAGCTTGGACTCCTGAGAGTGGCAATACAATAGATATTGAAGAAGAAGGCAAAATCATAAGAAAATCATACAAAGAGCTCTATGGTCTTTATATGCCTGACAGCATCGTATCATACACACCAGATAACTCAACATATCTTTTGACTGCCAATGAGGGTGACGGTAGAGAGTATGGGGATTTTAACGATGAATCAAAAATCTCTAAACTTGATTTAGATAGTGCTATAGCAAATGACTATGAAGATGAGAACGATTTAAAAGTTGTAGTAGACATGGGAGATACCGATGGCGATGGTGACTACGATAAACTTTACAGCTACGGTGCTAGAAGTTTTTCTATCTGGGATGAGAATGCAAATTTGGTATTTGACAGTGGAGATGAGATTGAGGAAAAAATCGCACTTTATGAGCCAGAACTTTTTAATCAAGATGATGGTGAAATGGATGGAAGAAGTGGTAATAAAGGTGGAGAACCTGAAGCACTTGCAGTTGGAACAGTAGGAGATAAAACATATGCATTTGTAGGACTTGAGAGACAAAGTGCTATTTTGGTTTATGACATCACTGATATCAATAATGTAAAATTTGTGGCATATCACAGAGCTGAAATTGAAGATGATATCTCTCCTGAAGGAATGAAGTTTATACCAGCAGAAGAGTCACCAAATGGTAAAGCATTACTTTTAGTCTCTTATGAAATGAGTGGTTCAACTGCAATTTATGAGGTGAAATAAATAGAAGAGAGTTTATAAAAATATCAGCATTAAGCGCTACGGCACTCTTTATCTCTACATCTGTAAGTGGATGCGGAGATGAAAATACTTTAAATAATTACACAGATGTTGTATTCTATCATGGTGTAGCAAATGGAGATCCTCTTGTTGACAAGGTTGTCTGTTAAGGAGTATTTAGGTACGAAAGTTAAGATTTTTTTATTATATACTTTATGTATTATGGCGTAAATAAAAGTAGCTGAACAAGATTAATTCAGCCTGTTCCCTTTATGCTTGTATGACCGTGTCTGCTGAGAGAAATCTTCCAAGGGCAGTTTATAAACTTTTTTATTTTCATATTAGAGTATGGGTTACCACGTGCAACGTGGGAACGAGAAAAGATACCTGCATTTAAAATAACAAGATCAAACGAGTGTTTGTCGATGAACTCTTTAATACGGATCTGTATCATAAAAGTTTGACTAAAATCAAAAGGAAAAAAGAAAAAATGAGGATCATGGTCAAGCTCTTTCGGGAAACTTCTCCCTATGGCATAGACATTGTCTCCTTTGGACAGATACTCTTTAGCAAATGCGCTTCGCCAAGTTCCGAGCCGATATCTGGAATAAGTATATTCTTCTCAACCCATACATATTGTTTCAAGCCTTAGTCCTCTTGTGTTATAATGTTCTTTAAAAACAAGGCTATAAATCGTGGAATTCACATCAGTCAATACACAGAAATTTATCTTAAAACTCTTTCCTGAAATCATGGTGAAAGGCTCTTCTGCCAAAAGACAGATGGTGGGACAACTCTACAATAACCTCATAAAACTCTTAAAAATATACAGCCCTGAAATTAAAGTTAAAAAATTTAGCGATAAAATAGAAGTCGTTACCCCCACGGATGTACTTACAGAGGTACGACAAACCCTGTTACACACTCCCGGCATAGAACAGGTACTTGAAGCTTTACAGTTTGATGGCATGGATGAACTCTCAGACATTAAAGTAAAAGTTGCAGAAGTGATGGCAAAAGAGGTGGAAGGCAAAACCTTTGTGATCCGTGCAAAACGTACAGGTACACACTCCTTCAACTCTACAGAAATGGAGCAGACAGTTGGAGGGTATATGCTGGCACACTGCAATGCAAAAGGCGTAGACCTGCATCAGCCGGAAGTAACAGTGCGCATAGAACTCATTAACAAACAACTCAACATCATCACCACCAAACATGCAGGACTCGGTGGTTTTCCTATAGGTACACAAGGAGACATTCTTTCTCTTATGTCTGGTGGTTTTGACTCTACAGTAGCCAGTTATCTGACGATGAAACGCGGGATAAAAACCCACTTTATTTTCTTTAACCTTGGGGGTATCGCTCATGAAATAGGAGTAAAACAGGTTGCATTCTACCTTTGGTCGAAGTATGGTGCTTCACATCGTGTCTCTTTTATCTCTGTACCTTTTGATAAAGTCATAGAAGAGATATTCCGTTCTACCCATGAAACATATATGGGAGTTACCCTTAAACGCCTCATGCTCATGGCAGCAGAAAAGATCGCTGATTCCATGGAGATAGATGCACTTGTAACGGGTGAGAGTGTTGCACAGGTCTCCAGTCAGACACTGCGTAACCTGGCTCTTATAGACCAAGTTTCCAATAAACTTATCCTGCGCCCGCTGGCAACAATGAATAAACCGGATATCATCAATATAGCCAATGAAATAGGCACCCGCCGATTTGCAGAAAATATGCCGGAGTATTGCGGTGTCATCTCCAAGAATCCCATTGTACACGGTTCGTACAAACGTATGGAAAAAGAAGCCAAACGTTTTAATTACACTGTACTGGACAAAGCTGTGGAAGACTCTGTTAAGATTTATGTTGATGAGATCATAGATGATGTAAGCAACGCAGCCCCGATAGAAGTAATACATGATCTGACCAAAGGAGAATATGTTGTCATAGATATTCGTGCTGAAGAGGAGTGCATTACTACGCCTTGCAAATGTATTAAGATACCTTTTTATAAACTCAAAACAGAGTTTAAAAAATTACCACAGGACAAAGAGTACCTGCTCTACTGTGAAAAAGGTATTATGAGCCAACTGCATGCACAATACTTACGCGACTCGGAGTCACGTGAAAATGTAAGGGTTTACAGACCCTGATCATTGATTGCTTTGCTCCTGTGCAACATCCTGTCTGCACTCAGACTCACCAACATAGAGACGATCACATATGCAAGGAAAAAGTAAAGCCCCACCTCAACCTCTGCACGACTTACATCTCCTTTGTTTGCAGTAAGATAGACTAAAAAAGTCGCCACCACAAAGACATCTACCATCGACCATTTTCCTATCATCTTAAAAAATGTCACGATACCATGAGCAAATTTACTATCTTTAAAGAGAGAAACAAAAAGTAACGAGAGTGTTTTAACCATAGGTATACATACAGAGAAAAGCAATATGGCTATCGCCACTACAATATCTCCGCTTCCAAAAAGTTTTTCAATAGAACCAATGACTCCTTTGGATTCAAATGAAAGTACCACATCACCCAAATACTCCACTTCTTTGTGAATAGTCACCATCATAACAGGAGTGATCAGTCCAAACACCAACGTCACCAATGCAGCTAAAGAACCAAAAAAAGTAAATACCCGTAAAGAGATCAAGAAATAGCTCCCCAGTATTCCAAGAAGCCACAGTATAAAATAGAGTGTATACACTTGACTCTTCTTTTTGTGAATCTTTTGTTCTACTCTCAATTTTTCAAGATTGTCTTTTTTACCATTTTTGTAAAGTCCTAAAGAGAAGCGTTCGGCAAGCTCTTTAAGCTGAAATTCTGCCAATTTCTTTGCACTCATATGACTCACAAGTAATGCCGTTGCTCTTTCATATGCTTTTGCCTGAGTATAGGCTTTTGAACCAAAAAACACCATCATGCCCAAAAGAAGTATTAATATAGTATAGAGTAACTGTTTTTTCATAGGGAGATTATACTATACTTTATTATGGATAATAAAATAGAAATACTTAAACAGATAGCAAAAGATGCGGGAAAAATAGTTAAAGAAGGCTACCATACATCAAAAGAGATAACCCATAAAGGTGTTGTTGATCTCGTTACGGAGTATGATGTCAAAACAGAGAACTTCATCTTAAAAGAACTTAAAAAATATTTTCCGGACTACACCCTTGTCGGTGAAGAGAGTCACAAAGGTAACTACCATTACAACAAGGCTATCTATATAGACCCCATAGATGGCACCACAAATTTCATCCACGGTATACCTTATCTTGCTATATCTCTAGGAGTATGGGAAGGAGGAAACCCTGTAATGGCTGTAGTGTATAACCCCGTCTTGGAAGAGATGTTCTGGGCAGTCAAAGGTAAAGGATCTTACTGTAATGGAAGTAAACTAGCCGTAAGCAAACAAGACAAACTCCAACAGTCCCTCATCGCTACAGGATTCCCTTATGCAAAAGTCAACCAAGGTATCGAATACCACTGGGTTATCAACTGCATAACAAATCTACTACCACACATCAGAGACATACGCCGTTTAGGTGCTGCTTCTGTTGACCTCTGCTACTTAGCGAAAGGTAAGTTCGATGCTTTTTATGAGATAGACTTAAAACCGTGGGATGTTGCCGGAGGAATACTCATACTTTTAGAAGCGGGTGGCAAAGTTTCCAATGTACATGGAAAAACATTTGATTTTGATGATAAAAGCATCATCGCCAGTAATGGAAAAGTACATGAACAACTACTGGGATACCTCGAGCTAATCTAGTACCTCAAAATAAATTAAAAGTGTTTTCTGAAAAAAGTTATCATTGTCATCACTGATCATCACATAACGATGGGGGCCTACTTTTGCCAAACCTTCAAAATTATCAATATTCCACCCTTTATGGCTGTTCATCTTTACTATAACCTTACTTCTGCATACCCCTTTTTTACACTGTTTTAAATACACTTTTTTCAATGTTACCACAAAAGGGTTCAGTAATCCCGTATACGAGCGTTCAAGAACAAGCACATTCCCGTCATCCATCACTTCTATGGCAGAGACAGCACTTTTCGCTTCCGGTTCTGCTTTAAAATGCCACTCTTTTCCGCTCAAAGCATAGATCGTATGTATTTTCTTATCATCTCTTTTCAAAGGCCATTCGGCAGCAGTCAATATACCATATTGTGGATGCCAGGCAAGGGCTTCAAGAGATTTGTTTTTACTGCGGTAATTTTTGGTATCTCTTAATTTTTTAGGCAAATGGTATTTTTGTATCAGATGTCCATATTTCTTGGAATTTTTATGGAAGCAGGCTATTTTTGCTTTTCCTTCAAAAGAGATAAGAAGCCTTCCTCTTCCGTCAAGCGTCATTCCTTCACTGTCCCGGCGCCATTTTTTAAATTTCTTACCGTTCTTTTTTCTAAGTTTTACAGAGGAAAGTGCCTCTAATTCTTCTATCGTTTCCATGAATTTGGCTTTAAAAACAAAAAGCTTTCCTTCATCACTCACCATATACAGTTTTTTAGATTGCCGGTGATAGGCAATATCTGAGATCTCAGAAAATGTTATACCGCCAATAGATTCAAAAGAGAGTTGCTTCTGGTCAAGAATCCGGATACCCGTCCAATGATCCTCTCCCTGATCCGGAATAATATTGACAGAAGAAACACCTCCGTAGAGCCATCCGAGGCAAAGTATAAAAACAAGGAACTTTCTCATTTTGCCTGAGATTTTTCAGGGAAAAAATATACCCCGATAACGATCCATACAACCGCAATATCTATAGCAACATCCGCATAATTGAATACTGCAAAGTTAAACCCGCAATGCCATGCGACATAATCAACCACTCCACCATGTACAAAACGGTCATACACATTACCCAGCGCTCCGCCTATAAGCAGCCCTGTCGGGAAAGCATATCGTTTAATATAACCTTCCGAAAAAACATAATAAAGTATTGCAATGATCAAAAGACTCTGTATCCATTTCAAATAAGGACCGATAAAAGAGAACATGGAAAAAGCAACACCTTTATTATAATGCAGCTCCAGGTCTATACATGTACCTGCATGATAATAGCCTTCAAGAAAAAGCGACTTGATATTCTGATCGATAATGAATGTCCCCAATACAACAATCAGAAAGACAGCAACTTCCCGCATTAAACCAGCTCTCCCTGAAAGAAACGCACACACTCTTCCATCATTGCCTCAAGCTTTGCTTCATCTTTGCCTTCAAGTAAGAGGCGTATCTTGTTTTCCGTACCCGAATATCGGAAAAGATGTCGCATACCTAAGCTCTCAACTTTTTCTTTCAGAAGATCCAGCCCCTTGATCGTTTCAAATTCTCTCTTCTCTTCTACCCATAAATTTACCAGTAGTTGAGGAGATGATTCATAAGGATTAAATGCTTCACTGGCCTTCTGTTCTGTACTTACCAAATATGCCAATGCCTGTAAAGCACTCGAAATACCATCTCCTGTTTTTGCATAATCAGAAAAAATAATATGTCCACTCTGCTCACCACCGAAGTTCATACCGTTTGCCTGCATCATCTCTACCACATTTTTATCCCCTACTGCAGATCTTAAAAGTTTCAGACCTTGTCCTGAAAGATACTCATCAAGCCCTTGATTGCTCATTACAGTAGCGACCATACCTCCACCTTTCAGTGTTCCTTGATCTTGAAGATACACTGCAAGAACACCCATCAGTTTATCTCCATCGATCACTTCTCCTTTTTCATCTACCATGACCAGCCTGTCTGCATCACCATCAAGTGCGATCCCTATATCCGCCCGAGACTCCAATACTGCTTTGCCCAGATTTTCAGGATACATTGCACCACAGCCTTCATTGATATTGAATCCATCCGGTTTAGCTCCTATAACGATGACATCAGCACCCAATTCCTGGAAAATGGTAGGACCGACAATATAACCTGCGCCATTTGCACAATCTATTACTATACGCTTTCCGAAGAGTGTCAACGGTTTGGGAAATGAGTTCTTGATATGTACAATATAACGACCTATCACATCATCGATTCTTTTTGATTTTCCTATAGATCTGCCTGTAGCCTGTGCCGCATTTATTGCTTCATCATCTTCATAGATCGTCTCAATCTTTTCTTCCTCATCACGATTAAGTTTATTACCCTCTCCATCAAAGAATTTGATTCCATTGTCATAATACGGGTTATGGCTTGCCGAAATCATAATACCGGCATCACAGCGCATATTCTCTGTTAAAAAGGCAATGGCCGGTGTGGGCATAGGACCAACCTGGATCACATCGAAACCTACTGCAGTCAATCCAGAAACAATGGCATTTTCAATCATATAACCACTTCGTCTTGTATCTTTTCCTACCAGGATCTTATTGGTTTTTCTAAACTGCTTAAAGTAAATTCCTGTTGCCATCGCCAATTTCATAGCATTAACTGCATTTACTTTTTTACCTGCTTTCCCGCGTACGCCATCTGTTCCAAAAAGTGTCACAATAATTTCCTTAAATATAATGTCTTAATTTTAACGGAACTTTAATTAAGAGTACCTCTAAACACTTTCAAAAATATTTTTTAATAATTCTTTAATGTTATTTTGGATATCATTCGCGCACTAATTTCACTCGAAATAGCTAGAAAGTACTAATCTATATTCGAGACAACACTTAAAGGAACCGACTATGGCACACCATAAATCAGCAAAAAAACGTATTTTGCAAACTGCTGTAAGAACTGAAAGAAACAGATATTACAGAACAAGAATCAAAAACATCACTAAAGCAGTACATGAAGCGGTAGAAGCAGCAGATAAAACTGCAGCGGCAGAAGCATTCAAAGTAGCAAACAGACAAATCCACTCACTAGTAAGCAAAGGTTTTATCAAAAAAACAACTGCAGCTAGAAAAGTAAGTCGTCTTCATAAAATGGTAAACAAAATCGAAGCTGCATAAGCAGTCTCGATACCCCTTCATAAACACAATCTAACATAAAGAACGCCTATGTTCAAAGAAAAACTTCAACCTTTCATCGATAGATATAACGAAATCAGCAAACTTCTAAGTTCTCCGGATATTGCCAGTGATATCAGCCGTATGACAGAACTCAGCAAAGAACAGTCAGGGCTTAATGATCTGGTAGAAAAAGCAAAACTCTACATAGAGACTGCTGATGCCATAGAAGAGAACAAAGAACTTCTGGGAGATGCCGAGCTAGGTGATCTAGCAAAAGAGGAACTCAGTGAACTTGAGCCCATGCTTCCTGCTTTGGAAGATGAGATCAAGATCCTTATGATCCCCAAAGACAGAAATGATGACAAAAACATTTTCCTTGAACTTCGAGCCGGTGCCGGAGGAGACGAAAGTGCTCTTTTTGTGGCTGATGTATTTAGAATGTACTCACGCTATGCTGAGCAAATGGGGTGGAAAGTAGAAATCGTCAGTACCAATGACGGAACTGCCGGAGGATACAAGGAACTCATTGCACAGATCAAAGGTGAGGGTGTCTACTCTCAGCTCAAATATGAAGCAGGTACCCACCGTGTTCAACGTGTTCCGGATACAGAAACACAAGGGCGTGTACATACCTCTGCCATCACTGTAGCGGTCATCCCTGAAGTAGATGATGTTGAAGTGGATATCAAACCGAATGAGATCAAGATGGATGTCTACCGTTCAAGCGGATGTGGGGGACAATCAGTTAACACTACAGATTCTGCTGTACGTTTAACACACATTCCGACAGGTATCGTTGTGGCGATCCAAGATGAGAAGTCACAACATAAAAACAGAGATAAAGCAATGAAAGTACTCAAAGCAAGGGTCTATGAAGCAGAACTTCAAAAACAACTTGATGAAACATCAAGCCAAAGAAAACTCCAGGTAGGTTCAGGGGATCGTTCTGAAAAGATCAGAACCTATAACTACCCGCAAAACAGGCTCACAGACCATCGTATAGGACTTACGCTTTATGCATTGGATGATGTAATGAACAACGGGAACTTAAAACTCGTGATTGATCCACTTATTGCACATGCACAAACAGAAGCTATTCAGGAAGCCGGACTTTAAACTTAACTACATAGCACATACGTGCTGTGTTACATATCACTCATCTCTATCTCAGCATATGCTTTACTCATATGTTTTCCCAAGACATGATCTATTGCATCCCAATCTTTGTACGCTTTAAGTCGCTCAAGTACTTTATCTTTCACTTCATAGGCTTGTTTATCATCCTCATAGGCTTTAGCTACCTCTTCTTTAACAATTTTCAGATAATTCACATAAGGATCTATTGTCTCATCTCTCTTTCCGGATCTTCCATGTCCGGGAACATATAATGTCAAGGCTTTTTGGGATTTTACTTCTTCAAGCAAAGTAATGTTGGCTAAAAGACTGGAAGAGCTGTCAAATGCACCCAAACGCCCTCTCATTACATTGTCACCCAAAAAGAGTGTTTTACTGTTCACATGCTCAATAAGAAGATCTGTATCCGTATGTGCAACTTTGGGATGTCTTACCACAAAAGTCTCTCCATCCACTTCTACTTTGTCGCCCATTTTAAGTGCTTTTGTAGGGTAGGCAAACACTTTTGTCCCCTCAAGATTCCCCTCAGTCATTCTATCCAGTATCCCGTACCACTTATCTGCCTCCCCCTCTTTGGCTACCTTGATCATATGTTCATGTGCATAGATGGTCACATGAGGGTATTTCTCTACAATGGCTTTATTGGCAAACCAATGATCACCATGTTTATGCGTATTGAAAACTGCCAAAACAGGCTTCTTGCTTACCTTTTCTATCTGTGCCAAGATCTTCTTACCTACATTATAGTTCCCGCCCGGATCAACAATGATCAGACCTGTTTTTCCCTCTATGATGGCAGGGTTATTCATAAACCCTTCATTCTCTTTGTTCGGTTCTACCACAGGTCCATGCATCACATAAACATTGCCATTGACTTTTTCAAACTTGAATGCACCATATTGACCTAAAGTAAATTCACTCTCTTTTGTTCCTGATGATGCTTTTTTTATCACCGATTTCTCTGTTTCTATCGCTTGAACTCCTGCTGCAGCCCATAATACGACCATAAACAACCCAATATACTTTTTCATATATTCTCCTAACTATCTGCTTTACAGATTATAGTGTGATTTTAGTAAATAGGCTATAATGCGCGTTATTGAATTCATAAATGGAGTGAATATGTCAGATTTTAAACAAATAGCATCCGACAACGATCTTAAAGACGTGATCAGGTCAGCATTTGACACTGATCTTTCTGTAAGCGGAGCATGGGGATACACTAAGGTCTTAGCAACAGTTATAGAGGCCAATCAGAATGATATACCACTGCCACAGTTAGAGCATATGATCACTTCCATGCGTGCATACCTTGAGATGAATATGACACAAACAAAAGAAGAGAGATACGGTAGTATTAATGTCAACAAAATATCAAGAGAACAGAGTAAAGAGGATGGGCTTATCTATGACAAAGTCACCTATGAAATTACTGCCATGAAAGAAGATACCTATGCGGCATTTATCAATGAATACAAAGAGGGATACGGTACGGAAGGGTTTGATCTGAATGGACATTTCAAAAGAAGAAAAGAGGCCACACTCACAAGAGTCGTAACACACTGGTTTGAAGTAAGTAAAACCATATAAATCACTCTTAAGTGACTTATAGAATATTACTCTATCTGACCCGAAGGTCAAGACAGATATGCAAAAAAATTATTTAATTTTTTTGCTCTCAGTAACAGTTTTTCCGGAAAGGTCTGTCCAAGTAATATCTACCATATCACCTTTTGCTGCACCTTTGAATTTAAACTTCCACTGCGGGTTCTTGGACCAGAACTGGCTTGTAGATACATCATAAACTACTCTGTCACCTACTTTAGCAGTGATATGTGTAATGAAATTTGCTTCTTTACCTTTTTTCTTCGCCTGGTCGTAAGTAAGCATATCGTGTTTAGCCATCGCTTTTACACCAATCACATCACCTTTTAGTTTTGCTTTAATTTTCATATTACCCATGATATTCCTTTATCTTTACTTTTTATTTCAAACTGTGTGAAAGGTCAAATTAACCTTCACATCCACCTTTAGCAACTTCAATAGTGATCGCACCTTTGTAGAACTTACCATCTTGACCTTCAACGATCGCAGTAATTGTACCAGAGGTTTTCATTTTGATTTTGAACATATAATCAATGATCGAATCTTTGTCTGTGTTGAATACACATACAGTCGCTTCAGGATTGGCATCCTGGAATACCGCTACTGATTTTGCAGAGAGGTCAGATTTTACTGTTACAGGGATCGCTCCACCGTTACTTGCAACTTTTGGTGCTTTTACCGTTACACCGCTCTCTTCCACCTTGATATCACCGTAAAGTGCTTTAATTGCTGCATCTACTTTATGTGCAGTCCATGTATCAGGTTTTGTCGCTCTAAAGTCAATTGTACTCAATGCACTCAAAGTCGCCGGCATTGCAGCTACTGCCATAACACCTAAACCTAAAAATTTTCTTCTGTTCATGTTGTTTCCTTAAATATAGATTTACTATGAAGCAAAAGGTTTTTACACCCTTTCCTATTATATTACAAATTTATTGTGAAGCAAATGTGAATGCTCTTATTTACTTGCACCGACCATATAGTCTACTATTTCTTTCATTTTGGCACCATCCAATGATGTTCCACCTTTTGGAGGCATTCCGTTGATACCGTTAATCGCATTAGCATAGACTTTATCCAAACCTTTTTTAAGCACAGCTTCCCATGCTTTTTTATCGCCTACTGCCGGTGCACCCATTGCATCTGTTGCGTGACATACTGCACATGATGCCTCATAAGTTTTCTTCCCCGGATGCTCAGCACCTGCACCCTCTTTTTTCGGAGGCAATTCTCTCTTTGTAGAAATAGGTGGTTCATAATCACTGATTCCTGCCCCAGAGATTCTTGCAAGTACCGGCTTACCGTCAAAACAGTTTTTCATACATCTTGTACCATTTCCGTAATTTTTAACATTATTGAAATATGCACGTGCATTATCCGGACCTTTTGGACCATCAATTTTAGGTTCAAATCCATCTTTGTTTGGCATAACGATCTTCATGAACTTCTCTTTATTCAACTCATATTCATCATCAAGTTCTTCACCGTCTATTGTCATCTCATTAATTGATAAAATATATGCAGATAATGCATAGACTTCATCATTTGTCAAAGTCATTGGTGCCGGGTGAGGCATACCTGTCTTAATGTACCACCATAATGTACTTGCTGCTGGCCAGTATGTTCCAAAAACACGTATCGGACCATCATCATCTGGACCTAATCTTTGGTTCTTAAGTGACTTTTGACCTTCATAGGCATTACCTTTTTGCAATGCAGGATATCCGGCACCTCCCGTACCAAAGTCAAAGTGACATGATGCACATTTTTCTTCATAGATTGTATCACCCTCTTCAACTGTACCTTTACCTTCCGGTAAACCTGTACCATCAGGCATTACATCAATATCCCAGGCTTTTATCTCATTAGTTGTTGGTTTTCTACCAAATGTAAATCCGCCTTTAGATGCTTTTGTATTTACATAATATGATGCTGTTTTTCCTTTTGTTACAGGATAAGTTACACCACCATCGATGACTTTTTTCCCATTTGCATAAGTATGAGATACACTTTTATCCCCTGCAAATGCAACAGTTGAAGTTGCAGCAGCAACCAGAACTGTTGATAATAATAATTTATGATAAGACTTGAACATTATTCACCTCTCCTTTTTCTGTAACTTCCCATGTTGCTATACCATTTCTGTGATATATGGATTCTACACCCATAACTTCTCTTTCCTGCTTGACAGAAGGCTGAATATGACCGGCATCATCTCTTGCACGGCTTGAAAGAAGCAGTGGTTTACCCTCATACTTATAGATATAGCTGAATCTGGTCCATGCTTTTGGCAGCACCAATCCTTTAAGACTCGCTTCAACCCAGTTCTTACCGCCGTCAAAAGAGATATCAACACCTTCGACCGTACCCATACCGCTCCATGCCAAACCTTCGATCTCAACAATGTCACCTTTTTTCAGGTCAATCCATGGTTTATCCGGACATGGTGATGTAATGATAGAGTTTACCTCATTGGCATAGAAATGCTGTATTGCTTTTCCGCTTGGCTTGAGCGCAGTATATTTTGCTGTTTCCTCTTTGGCATAGAAAGGCTCACTTGCAAATTCAAGTCTGTTAAGCCATTTAACACAAAGGTTACCTTCCCAACCTGGAACAAGCAATCTTATAGGATATCCTTGTTCAGGACGTAACGCTTCACCATTCTGTCCCCATACAATCATTGCATCATCAAGAACTTTATCTACAGGTATCGTTCTACCCATATGTGAATTGTCTGCACCCTCTGCCAACATCCATAATGCTTCTTTTTTAAGGCCAAGATCTTTAAGAATATCTTTGATGTAAACACCAGTCCACTCTGCACAACTCATCATTCCTTTGGCAAACTGAATAGAAGGGAACTGAGGCCCTCTCCACTCCGGTCCACCGTTTGCAGGACACTCAATAAAGTGAATTCTGCTTACACTTGGATATTTTTTCAACTCATCCATAGTCAATACCAGTGGCTTTTCAACCAAACCATGGATCATCAAACGATGCTCATTCGGATCGATTTCTGCAGTACCTCCATGACTACGGCTGAAGAAAAGACCATTTGGTGTTATGATACCGTGTAATTCATGAATTGGACACATTGCTATCGATGCATAGTAGTTTCCGGAAGAAAGAAGTTTTGTATTTCTTCTTGTAACATGATGCTCATATGGAGATGGTTGTCCATAAAGATTATGTGTTACAGGGAAACCGAATGTTGTCCCCCATGGTTTTTCTTCTACGATCGCAGGATCATCTTCTGCATTTATTTTTACCGGTGCCATTACACTTGCTGCTGCCAATGCACTGACCGAATACGCCGCTGTTTTTCTAAAAAAGTCTCTTCTGCTGGACTGCTGTGTTTCAGCCTGAGAAGCTTTACTTATCTTAGTCATATAACCTCCTTATTTTTATTAGTAATACTCAATTTTGGTTATAGTTAGAGTTACTATTGTGTTTGATTGTAATAGAAAACAAATTAAAATGTCAAGTAATTATTGAATAATTATCACTTTTTCTAATATATTTGTAAAATATATACAAATTATTACATTTCAAAATACATGATCAATAAAATATGTGATTATTATCAATAAAATATATGTTTTAAAAATAAATCATATATGACAGTATAATGGAGAATACTTACCTGAATATTAACAGTGATCTACTTTATATTATAAGCTGAATTTCTCATCTAATATCTAATCTTTTTATGTTAGAATAGGTACATTAATTGATAAGGATTTTTATATAAATGATACACGTAGGAAAAGTTCTGTCTCTCTATATCTCAATAAAAGAGAGTTCAACTCCCATAGCTAAAAGAGAAATAGAAGTAGATACGCAGGGAGTTATTGAAGACAAGCATTATAATAAAGATATACAGAGGTCTGTGCTAATTACATCTATTCAAAGCTATGAACTTGTTAAGAAACATCAAATCGATATTCCCTACGGTACCTTGGGTGAAAACTTATTAATAGACTACAACCCTTATCATTTGGATATAGGGACAAAACTTCAAATAGGTGATACTGTTCTCGAGATCAGTCAAAACTGTACATTATGTAATCATCTATCCAAAGCAGATAAACTGTTACCGAAATTATTAAGAAATGACAGAGGTATTTTTGGGAAAGTTATTCAAGAGGGGTCTGTAAAAGTAGGAGACAGTATCTATCTCTTGGCTTAGTTGTTTTTAACTATGCATCATGCAGGCAGTCTGCCTGCATGATTAAGTATCACTATTTTGTGATCTTTAATAACATATCTTCAAATCTCTTCTGAGCATCAAGAAGTACATCGATCGATGCTTTGTCTTCTATATTCAGTGCTGCAATCCATTTATATACATTAGGGAATGCCATATGCACTGTCTTTTCATCTTTTTTCTGATATTTATATGCTGAACAAGGAGCAAAAGCACCAGCTTCAGGATGTAGTTTTGCTACTTCATAGATCACTGCAATTTTACAGATTGAATAGACATCATAGAAAAGATACCAGTCTTTATCATGTTCGTCAAAATCATAGTTCAAGTCAGTAAATCCGGCCATCACAAATCCGTTTGGAGCCAACTGCTCTTCAAATGCTGTTTCAAAATCATCTTTCGCCTCTTCCCAGTCATCACCTTTTTGCTCAAATGTAACACGAGTGATAATATCATGTGTAGGCTTTTTCATCTTATACGGGAGAGGTACAAATTTACCTTTAGGCATAGCTGCTTTCAGTGCCTCTTCTACTTTCTTGCCCAATGCAACCATTTCCGGATTATCTTCAGGGATATTCATCATTCTAGCCATTGCTGAAGCTTCAAGAGATGAAACAGAAATGGTTTTATCTCCTTTTCTTGTATAAATAGACATACTCATAGGTGTGAAAAGTCCGATATCAGGATATTTTTCAGCCAATGCCAAAGCCGTATCTTTTCTGAATACAACCATGAGATTATAAACATCAAAAGGAGTTGTTTTAAAGTCACGCTTGAATGGAAAATTCATATCATTATTCGCCGCTATGAAAAAACCTGCTTTTTTAAATGCCTCTTCTATACTTTTTGCTGTGATCTTTCCCTCTGTATTATCGGATGTAAATACTCTAACATCATTTTCTTGAGCTGCCTCTGCCATTAGTCCGGTAGTTACCAAAAGTGCTACCATTAAACCTTTGATCATTGATTTCATTGTGTTCCTTTGTGTGTGAATAGGTTGACGCTTATCTATCGTAAAGAAAGCGCCAAAATTCTGAAGCATGTTACCATTATTCAGAACAATATAATATTATAACCAAACATCTTTTAATCCATATTTATAATTTATATTTATATAGTATAAAAAAGAAAAGTGTGTAAAATGTGGAAAGAAGTAAAGAGAGGTTAACAAAGGGGAAAACCCTTTGTTAAAGAGGATTAGAATCTGTATCTAATATAGAATCTAGCATCCTGTGCTTTTTCTACAATATAAGGCAGCATACCCTGTGCTGTCAGATCGCCGGCAGCAGCCCATGCTTTAACATCATCAATACTGTAAGAAGTTCCTGTTGTACTTCCAAAGAATCCGTTACTTCCTGTATAATCGTAATCAATAGACGTATATCTAAGTTGCGCACTTAATGATTCAGTTAACTGATATGTATAATATACTTCAAAAGCATCACCACGGGCCGCCAATTTAGAACCGATCATTGTATCTTCCGCATAGGTGAATGGTCTCCAATACTGGCTTCCATGATTAAACTCAGCACCAAGTTTTCCGCCAAGAAGAGGTACTTGTGCACCGAACCAGTATGATGTACCTGTCTCATTCTCTGAAGAACCTAGCATTGATTCACCATCATCCGGGTGTGTTTTACTCCATGCAAATGAACCAAATACTTTTGTATCTGCCAAGAAACCATCATCAGTAAGACCGTCTACCAATACAGAAAGAGCAGCACCTTCCATATCACCTACATTCTCCATTCCAGCAGTTGGATCCATAGGATCAACAACATCCGGTAAGTCAAATGCTTTGTAATATGTCGATTTTACAATATACTGACCATCATTATATGGTTCAAAGATAAATCCTGCAAGTGCAATATCATCTACTGCGCCATCAAGATTGGCATAATCTGTCGACGTACTGAATCTTGCAGCTGCATTTGTTGAACCTTGTCCCATACAAAGTTTGATTGACATACCAGGTACACCAGTAATATTGGAAAGATCAAGTTTTGAACTCAAACCGTCAAACTCAACATTGATCACATGGCCAAGTGGTGACTGTGCTGCATCATCATCTCTCAGGTTTGCAAGGAATCCGTTTGTAGACGGTCTTCTTCCTATAGAGAATGTCCAAGGAATATCTGCACCAAATGCTTTGTCTCCTAAATAAAGCCAGTATGCTTGACGTACTCTCAAATTATCATTTGTCAGTGCTTCATTCGTTACCCAGTCAAAGTTATCCATACCCCAGCCTCTAGCGCCAAAATCAGCACCAAATGCTTTATGCATAGAAAGTTGCCCTTTGAAAACATTATGACTGTCAGGTGAGTATGCCATATTTAACCAGAGTCTCATAGACATAAGATCATTCTTCCCTTGACTTGATCCATCTGCCATATCATAATTGATGTTGTCAATCGCTGTTCTTAAGTCAGCACCCCATTTGATGTTATCATTCGCATCATGTGATTTTACTTTATTGATCTTTTTATTTTGTTTCTTAAGATCCTTCTTCACCGTTGCAAGCTCTGCTTCCAATGCAGATAACTTCGCTGCAAGTGACGAGTTAGATACAGCATGCGCACTAGTCATTGCCATTGCCGCGACAAGTGACATCGTTACAATTTTTTTCATGTTTACTCCTTAAATTTATGTTTGTCCAAAAACATGTAACCCTAGTCTAAGATACAAATCCTAAGTTTACACTTAAATTAACAAAAAATTAATGAGTTTTAAAGTTATTTAATATGAAGTTATAAAAATTATTAAAGGATAATCCTTATTTGAACTAAAAATAAGAGGATATAAGAAAAAATATAAGTAGAAGTTCTAGGCTTCAAAGGCTCTTCTGTAAAAGGCGACCGGATCAAGAGAGGGGGGGAGAAACAGGGAAGTTTACAAATTTGGACAAGGAGTAAAACAAATTCTCTTGAAAGGGGATGGTCACCTTTTCTAATAACATTAGAGACGATGAGAATTAATGAGGAGTTAATCGACGATTAATCAATAGTTTTTTCATCAAGGTTTTAATAAAAACTCGTAAAGTTTTATTTACGTTTATAATTTGATTTATTCATTCCTTCTCTTCTTTGTTAATGTAACAGACAAGAAAAGAACAAAATGCAAACTGCTGACGAGTGCAATAATTATCCAATATCAAAAGGAAACCCATAAGGCAAAAAAATTACATAAGAAAGAAAGATATTTCGATCACGTCAGTTCCTTACGTTTTTTTGTTTATGCCGGGACGGTGCTTTTTTGGTTACTTTCCTTTCTTTTTCGTCGTAGTACAAAAAGCAAAAGAGGAGAGCAAGTTAAACTAAGATAAGGAAATAATAGAAAATGATAGAACATAACAGAACAATAGAAAAAAGATGAAGATAAACTGTTAAGAGTAAGTTATAATTGTAAAAAGTTGATTGATAAGTTGAAATTGAAGATAGTTAAAAAACTCAATGTGGCAGCGACCTACATTCCCACAAGCGTAGCCTGCAGTATTATCGGCGATGGGAGGCTTGACTTCCAGGTTCGGAATGGAGCTGGGTATGACCCTCCCTCTAGCCCCACCACAAAGAGAAGTAAGAACACCGTAATGTGCTTAATTCTCTCTGATTGAGTTTAGAGAAACTTAGTATTGTTAAGAGTCTAGGCGTAATGTTGTAATTACAACTTTAAGAAATACTTTCTTAATAAGTTTGCACTTAATAAGGTAGTACCTATTGAAGAATAAAGTAAATACAAACGATCTATTAGTACTGGTCAGCTAAATGACTTACATCACTTACACACCCAGCCTATCAACGCAGTAGTCTTCTGCGGATCTTCAGGGATGATTCATCTTGGAGTTGGCTTCCCGCTTAGATGCTTTCAGCGGTTATCACATCCGAACATAGCTACCCAGCGATGCCCTTGGCAGGACAACTGGTACACCAGTGGTTCGTTCACCCCGGTCCTCTCGTACTAGGGGCAACTCTCCTCAATCATCCAACGCCCACGGCAGATAGGGACCGAACTGTCTCACGACGTTCTGAACCCAGCTCGCGTACCGCTTTAAATGGCGAACAGCCATACCCTTGGGACCTGCTTCAGCCCCAGGATGCGATGAGCCGACATCGAGGTGCCAAACCTCCCCGTCGATGTGAGCTCTTGGGGGAGATCAGCCTGTTATCCCCGGCGTACCTTTTATCCTTTGAGCGATGGCCCTTCCACACAGAACCACCGGATCACTATGACCGACTTTCGTCTCTGCTCGACATGTACGTCTCGCAGTTAAGCTGGCTTGTACCATTATACTCTGCTGTCGATTTCCAACCGACATGAGCCAACCTTTGTAAGCCTCCGTTACTTTTTAGGAGGCGACCGCCCCAGTCAAACTACCCACCAGACATTGTCCTCCGCCAGGATAACTGGCGCAAGTTAGCAATCAGAATATATAAGGGTGGTATCTCAAGGATGGCTCCGCTGCAGCTAGCGCCACAGCATCAAAGCCTCCCACCTATCCTGCACAAATATATCCCAATTGCAGTGTCAAGCTATAGTAAAGGTGCACGGGGTCTTTCCGTCTTGCCGCGGGTAGGAGGAATTTTCACCTCCACTACAATTTCACTGGATCCCTGGTTGAGACAGCTCCCATCTCGTTACGCCATTCATGCAGGTCGGTATTTAACCGACAAGGAATTTCGCTACCTTAGGACCGTTATAGTTACGGCCGCCGTTTACTTGGGCTTCGATCAAGAGCTTCGCCGAAGCTAACCCCATCAATTAACCTTCAAGCACCGGGCAGGCGTCACACCTTATACATCCTCTTACGAGTTAGCAAAGTGCTGTGTTTTTGATAAACAGTCGGGAGGGACTCTTTGTTGCAACCTCTTTTGCTTTCTGGAGTAAATCCATATACAAAAGTAGGCACACCTTATTCCGAAGTTACGGTGCTAGTTTGCAGAGTTCCTTAACCAGGGTTCTTCCACGCGCCTTAGAATACTCATCTCACCCACCTGTGTCGGTTTACGGTACGGGCAACTAATAATACACTTAGAGGCTTTTCTTGGCACGACGGTATCAACGATTCTGAATCAACTCCGAAGAGCGTCATCAGCCTGTCAGGTCTCGAAAACAGCCGGCGGATTTTCCTATCCAGCTTATCTACACCCTTCGAGCCACTATTCCATCAGTGACCTCGTTTAACCCTATGCGTCCCCCCTTCGTACTAAACTATCAGTTGGTATTGGAATATTAACCAATTTGCCATCGCTTACCCCTTTCGGACTCAGCTTAGGACCCGACTAACCCTACATTGACGAGCATCGTGTAGGAACCCTTGGGTTTACGGCGAACAGGATTCTCACCTGTTTTATCGCTACTCATGCCTGCATGCTCACTTCTAGCCGCTCCACCACTCCTTACCGGTATGGCTTCAATGCTGACTAGAACGCTCTCCTACCACTTGTACTAATGTACAAATCTACAGCTTCGGTGTCTATTTTAGCCCCGTTATATTTTCGGCGCAGAATCGCTAGACCAGTGAGCTGTTACGCTTTCTTTAAAGGATGGCTGCTTCTAAGCCAACCTCCTGGTTGTCTAAGCAACTCCACATCCTTTTCCACTTAAATAGAACTTTGGGACCTTAGCTGGTAGTCTGGGCTGTTTCCCTTTCGACATAGGATTTTATCACCCTACGCCTGACTGCCATGAATTCACATGAGGTATTCGGAGTTTGACTGGGTTTGGTACCTTGGTATAGGCCCTAGCCCAATCAGTGCTCTACCCCCTCATGCTTCGAACATGACGCTATACCTAAATATATTTCGGAGAGAACCAGCTATCACTAAGTTTGATTGGCCTTTCACCCCTATCCACAGGTCATCGGAGAAGTTTTAAACCTTCACCCGTTCGGTCCTCCACTAGCTCTTACACCAGCTTCAACCTGCCCATGGATAGATCACTTAGTTTCGGGTCTACAGCAACTAACTAGCGCCCTATTAAGACTCGCTTTCGCTACGGCTTCGCGTTTGCTTAACCTTGCTAGTCACCATAACTCGCAGGCTCATTATGCAAAAGGCAGTCCATCACCCCGCATATAGCATGGGGCTCTGAATGATTGTAGGCAGATGGTTTCAGGTTCTATTTCACTCCGCTTGCCGCGGTTCTTTTCACCTTTCCCTCACGGTACTGGTTCACTATCGATCCTGGAGTAGTATTTAGCCTTGGAAGGTGGTCCTCCCATATTCAGTCAGGGTTCCACGTGTCCCGACCTACTCGAATAGTCTATGATTAGTTTTCGTATACGGGACTTTCACCCTCTGCGGTCAAGCATTCCAGCTTATTCTACTAACACCTCAAAGATTTTAGGGCTAATCCCATTTCGCTCGCCGCTACTTTGGGAATCTCGGTTGATTTCTTTTCCTGTAGGTACTGAGATGTTTCACTTCCCTACGTTCGCTCTCTCGAAAGAGTGACATGATTCGCACCATGCCGGGTTGCCCCATTCGGAAACCCGGGGATCAAAGCTTCTTGGCAGCTCCCCCCGGCTTATCGCAGCCTAGTACGTCCTTCATCGCCTCTCCTGGTCTAGGCATCCACCATCTGCCCTTAGATTAATTTACTTAATTCTAAGGTACTACCTTATTAAATGCAAAATGAACTCTTCTGTGTTTCCACGTTTGGTTCGTTTTTGTATGTTTAATAAGTCGAAGATTTCTTACGTCTTCTAAATATTGAGTTTCTTGCACATGAAAGATATTAATTTCTAAAGATAATTCTTTATAGTTAATATGTTTATGTTAAATTGTAATTTTTTGTAAAATCTGACTTAGTAAAATAAATTACTTCGTCTCGTTTTGCAACATTACGTTAGACTCTTAACAATAATAAGTTAAATAACTTTTAGACAAATGCCTAATAGAAATATTCCATAAAATACTTCTATTAAACATATGGTGGGCGTACCAGGACTTGAACCTGGGACCTCACCCTTATCAGGGGTGCACTCTAACCAGCTGAGCTATACGCCCATATGAACTAAATCAAAGACCCTAATAATCTTTGACAACCAAACATAAGTTATGATCGAACATATAAACAAACCAAGTCTTTTGATTGTGTTCATACTTTGTGAGAAGCATGAACTATACTCTTGAAAGGAGGTGATCCAACCGCAGGTTCTCCTACGGTTACCTTGTTACGACTTCACCCCAGTCGCTGATCCCACCGTGGAGGGTAGCCAGTTTAGCTTCCCCGCTTCGGGTGAAATCAACTCCCATGGTGTGACGGGCGGTGAGTACAAGACCCGGGAACGTATTCACCGTAGCATAGCTGATCTACGATTACTAGTGATTCCAGCTTCATGTAGTCGAGTTGCAGACTACAATCCGAACTGAGAACAGGTTTATAGATTTGCTCCACCTCGCGGTATCGCGTCTCATTGTCCTGCCCATTGTAGCACGTGTGTTGCCCTAGCCGTAAGGGCCATGATGACTTGACGTCGTCCTCACCTTCCTCCTCCTTGCGAAGGCAGTCTCACTAGAGTCCTCGGCCGAACCGTTAGTAACTAGTGACGAGGGTTGCGCTCGTTGCGGGACTTAACCCAACATCTCACGACACGAGCTGACGACAGCCGTGCAGCACCTGTATAAAAGCTCCCGAAGGCACCACTCCATCTCTGGTGTGTTCTAATATATGTCAAGGCTAGGTAAGGTTCTTCGCGTATCTTCGAATTAAACCACATGCTCCACCACTTGTGCGGGTCCCCGTCTATTCCTTTGAGTTTTAATCTTGCGACCGTACTCCCCAGGCGGAATGTTTAATGCGTTAGCTGCATCACCGAATAGACTAGCTACCCGACGACTAACATTCATCGTTTAGGGCGTGGACTACCAGGGTATCTAATCCTGTTTGCTCCCCACGCTTTCGCGCCTCAGCGTCAGTACTGTTCCAGAAGATCGCCTTCGCTTTTGGTATTCCTAGTTATCTCTACGGATTTTACCCCTACACAACTAATTCCATCTTCCCCTCCCAGACTCTAGTCTGACAGTTTTGGATGCAGTTCTACGGTTGAGCCGTAGGCTTTCACATCCAACTTATCAGACCGCCTGCGCGCGCTTTACGCCCAGTGATTCCGAGTAACGCTTGCACCCTCCGTATTACCGCGGCTGCTGGCACGGAGTTAGCCGGTGCTTATTCATATGGTACCGTCATTATCTTCCCATATAAAAGGAGTTTACACACCGAAATGCGTCATCCTCCACGCGGCGTTGCTGCATCAGAGTTTCCTCCATTGTGCAATATTCCCCACTGCTGCCTCCCGTAGGAGTCTGGACCGTGTCTCAGTTCCAGTGTGGCTGATCATCCTCTCAGACCAGCTAGGCGTCATTGTCTTGGTAGGCCATTACCCCACCAACTAACTGATACCATATAGTCTTATCCCTTGGCGAAAAAACATTTCCCAATCTACATTAAGTAGAAAGGAGTATGGGGTATTAGCAGTCATTTCTAACTGTTATCCCCCTCCAAGGGGCAAATTAACTATACATTACTCACCCGTCCGCCACTTAGCTGACATCCTAGTAAACTAGGACCGTTCTCGTTCGACTTGCATGTGTTAAGCACGCCGCCAGCGTTCACTCTGAGCCAGGATCAAACTCTCCATTAAAAATAGAATGGTTTGAACCATTGTCAGAATCACTTAAGTTATTCTACTTAAGTTAATTCATATCACTTTTATTATTTTAAAAAAGTGCAAAAATTAAATCTCAAATAGACGTTGATTTGTTTACTTATATTTGGTTGTCAAAGATCATTCATCAACACTCTTCCTAGCAACTCGCTAGCCGTCCATGTGTTGTTGGACGCGTATTATAGCACCGAAACTTTCCCTTGTCAAGGGTTTTTGTGAAAATATTTGAAATTCTTTAAAAATAATCACCGAAGCCCTAATATACGCTGTTATAGATAGATATTATTTATCTCTATCAAAGGGCGAAGAGCCCAACAAAATAAGGGAAGTTAAATCTAAGGGGAAAAGGCTCTTCTGTAAAAGGTGACCGGATCAAGAGAGGGAAAAACAAGGAAGTTTACAAATTTGGACAAGGAGTAAAACAAATTCTCTTGAAAGGGGATGGTCACCTTTTCTAATAACATTATAAACGATGAGAGTTAATGAGGAGTTAATCGACGATTAATCAATAGTTTTTTCATCAAAGTTTTGATCAGACTATAGTAAACAAAGCTTTTATTGTAGTTATTATTTGGTTTGTTCATGCGTTTTCTTCTTTGTTGATACGAGAAACAAGAAAACGAATCCAAAGTCAGCAAATGCGATTTTCGATAACAAAGACTTCTTTAGAAAAGAAAAAAGTACAAAGAGCTGTCATATGATGATAAAGCTGTTTGTTTGATAACTAAGAATTTCCATTTGTCATAATCAAAGACAGTTATTCCTGGACAATTGATATATGCTCAATAAATTTTCAAGACAAAGAGTGCAGCCATTAGCCAATTAAAACAGGAATAATTACCCTATATCAAAAGAAAATCCATTAGGTAAAAGAATTACCCAAGTAAGAAAGAGATTTCGATCACGGCAGTTCCTTACATTTTGTTTTTTTGGGTTCGTTTCTTTATTTATTGCATTAACAAATAAAAAAAGGAACCATAGAAAGCAAGAGAGGAGAGCAAATTAAAGTAAGATACGGAAGTTGGTGTAAAAGACAGAACAATAAAGAAATAAAGAAATAAAGAAATAAAGAAATAGATAAAAAGATAAATTATTAAGAGTAAAAGTAAAAGTAAAAGTTGATAGATTATTGTTAAGAGGTTAGATAAAAACTCAATGTGGCAGCGACCTACATTCCCACAGACGTAGCCTGCAGTATTATCGGCGATGGGAGGCTTGACTTCCAGGTTCGGAATGGAGCTGGGTATGACCCTCCCTCTAGCCCCACCACAAAGAGAAGTAAGAACACCGTAATGTGCTTAATTCTCTCTGATTGAGTTTAGAGAAACTTAGTATTGTTAAGAGTCTAGGCGTAATGTTGTAATTACAACTTTAAGAAATACTTTCTTAATAAGTTTGCACTTAATAAGGTAGTACCTATTGAAGAATAAAGTAAATACAAACGATCTATTAGTACTGGTCAGCTAAATGACTTACATCACTTACACACCCAGCCTATCAACGCAGTAGTCTTCTGCGGATCTTCAGGGATGATTCATCTTGGAGTTGGCTTCCCGCTTAGATGCTTTCAGCGGTTATCACATCCGAACATAGCTACCCAGCGATGCCCTTGGCAGGACAACTGGTACACCAGTGGTTCGTTCACCCCGGTCCTCTCGTACTAGGGGCAACTCTCCTCAATCATCCAACGCCCACGGCAGATAGGGACCGAACTGTCTCACGACGTTCTGAACCCAGCTCGCGTACCGCTTTAAATGGCGAACAGCCATACCCTTGGGACCTGCTTCAGCCCCAGGATGCGATGAGCCGACATCGAGGTGCCAAACCTCCCCGTCGATGTGAGCTCTTGGGGGAGATCAGCCTGTTATCCCCGGCGTACCTTTTATCCTTTGAGCGATGGCCCTTCCACACAGAACCACCGGATCACTATGACCGACTTTCGTCTCTGCTCGACATGTACGTCTCGCAGTTAAGCTGGCTTGTACCATTATACTCTGCTGTCGATTTCCAACCGACATGAGCCAACCTTTGTAAGCCTCCGTTACTTTTTAGGAGGCGACCGCCCCAGTCAAACTACCCACCAGACATTGTCCTCCGCCAGGATAACTGGCGCAAGTTAGCAATCAGAATATATAAGGGTGGTATCTCAAGGATGGCTCCGCTGCAGCTAGCGCCACAGCATCAAAGCCTCCCACCTATCCTGCACAAATATATCCCAATTGCAGTGTCAAGCTATAGTAAAGGTGCACGGGGTCTTTCCGTCTTGCCGCGGGTAGGAGGAATTTTCACCTCCACTACAATTTCACTGGATCCCTGGTTGAGACAGCTCCCATCTCGTTACGCCATTCATGCAGGTCGGTATTTAACCGACAAGGAATTTCGCTACCTTAGGACCGTTATAGTTACGGCCGCCGTTTACTTGGGCTTCGATCAAGAGCTTCGCCGAAGCTAACCCCATCAATTAACCTTCAAGCACCGGGCAGGCGTCACACCTTATACATCCTCTTACGAGTTAGCAAAGTGCTGTGTTTTTGATAAACAGTCGGGAGGGACTCTTTGTTGCAACCTCTTTTGCTTTCTGGAGTAAATCCATATACAAAAGTAGGCACACCTTATTCCGAAGTTACGGTGCTAGTTTGCAGAGTTCCTTAACCAGGGTTCTTCCACGCGCCTTAGAATACTCATCTCACCCACCTGTGTCGGTTTACGGTACGGGCAACTAATAATACACTTAGAGGCTTTTCTTGGCACGACGGTATCAACGATTCTGAATCAACTCCGAAGAGCGTCATCAGCCTGTCAGGTCTCGAAAACAGCCGGCGGATTTTCCTATCCAGCTTATCTACACCCTTCGAGCCACTATTCCATCAGTGACCTCGTTTAACCCTATGCGTCCCCCCTTCGTACTAAACTATCAGTTGGTATTGGAATATTAACCAATTTGCCATCGCTTACCCCTTTCGGACTCAGCTTAGGACCCGACTAACCCTACATTGACGAGCATCGTGTAGGAACCCTTGGGTTTACGGCGAACAGGATTCTCACCTGTTTTATCGCTACTCATGCCTGCATGCTCACTTCTAGCCGCTCCACCACTCCTTACCGGTATGGCTTCAATGCTGACTAGAACGCTCTCCTACCACTTGTACTAATGTACAAATCTACAGCTTCGGTGTCTATTTTAGCCCCGTTATATTTTCGGCGCAGAATCGCTAGACCAGTGAGCTGTTACGCTTTCTTTAAAGGATGGCTGCTTCTAAGCCAACCTCCTGGTTGTCTAAGCAACTCCACATCCTTTTCCACTTAAATAGAACTTTGGGACCTTAGCTGGTAGTCTGGGCTGTTTCCCTTTCGACATAGGATTTTATCACCCTACGCCTGACTGCCATGAATTCACATGAGGTATTCGGAGTTTGACTGGGTTTGGTACCTTGGTATAGGCCCTAGCCCAATCAGTGCTCTACCCCCTCATGCTTCGAACATGACGCTATACCTAAATATATTTCGGAGAGAACCAGCTATCACTAAGTTTGATTGGCCTTTCACCCCTATCCACAGGTCATCGGAGAAGTTTTAAACCTTCACCCGTTCGGTCCTCCACTAGCTCTTACACCAGCTTCAACCTGCCCATGGATAGATCACTTAGTTTCGGGTCTACAGCAACTAACTAGCGCCCTATTAAGACTCGCTTTCGCTACGGCTTCGCGTTTGCTTAACCTTGCTAGTCACCATAACTCGCAGGCTCATTATGCAAAAGGCAGTCCATCACCCCGCATATAGCATGGGGCTCTGAATGATTGTAGGCAGATGGTTTCAGGTTCTATTTCACTCCGCTTGCCGCGGTTCTTTTCACCTTTCCCTCACGGTACTGGTTCACTATCGATCCTGGAGTAGTATTTAGCCTTGGAAGGTGGTCCTCCCATATTCAGTCAGGGTTCCACGTGTCCCGACCTACTCGAATAGTCTATGATTAGTTTTCGTATACGGGACTTTCACCCTCTGCGGTCAAGCATTCCAGCTTATTCTACTAACACCTCAAAGATTTTAGGGCTAATCCCATTTCGCTCGCCGCTACTTTGGGAATCTCGGTTGATTTCTTTTCCTGTAGGTACTGAGATGTTTCACTTCCCTACGTTCGCTCTCTCGAAAGAGTGACATGATTCGCACCATGCCGGGTTGCCCCATTCGGAAACCCGGGGATCAAAGCTTCTTGGCAGCTCCCCCCGGCTTATCGCAGCCTAGTACGTCCTTCATCGCCTCTCCTGGTCTAGGCATCCACCATCTGCCCTTAGATTAATTTACTTAATTCTAAGGTACTACCTTATTAAATGCAAAATGAACTCTTCTGTGTTTCCACGTTTGGTTCGTTTTTGTATGTTTAATAAGTCGAAGATTTCTTACGTCTTCTAAATATTGAGTTTCTTGCACATGAAAGATATTAATTTCTAAAGATAATTCTTTATAGTTAATATGTTTATGTTAAATTGTAATTTTTTGTAAAATCTGACTTAGTAAAATAAATTACTTCGTCTCGTTTTGCAACATTACGTTAGACTCTTAACAATAATAAGTTAAATAACTTTAGGTGTAAAACCTAATTCAAACTCTTTTCTAAGAACTTGAATTAAGTTTTTCATTCCACGTGATTTGGTGTAGATTGTGCAAAATGTTTTTGGCGAAGCGTACTAAAGTACGTGAGTCAAAAACTTTTGTGCAATATGCATCAAATGGTGGAGAATAACGGGATCGAACCGATGACCTCCTGCGTGCAAAGCAGGCGCTCTCCCAGCTGAGCTAATTCCCCAGAATTAGTGATAGTGACAGTGGATAGTGATAGACTATCTTTCTCAACTATACTTTTAAGTCAAAGATCCCAATGATCTTAGACAACCAAACATAAGTTATTGATTGAACAATTTAAACATCTCATTGTCTTATTTGTTGTGATGATGCACTGTGAGGTTACATCATCTATACTCTTGAAAGGAGGTGATCCAACCGCAGGTTCTCCTACGGTTACCTTGTTACGACTTCACCCCAGTCGCTGATCCCACCGTGGAGGGTAGCCAGTTTAGCTTCCCCGCTTCGGGTGAAATCAACTCCCATGGTGTGACGGGCGGTGAGTACAAGACCCGGGAACGTATTCACCGTAGCATAGCTGATCTACGATTACTAGTGATTCCAGCTTCATGTAGTCGAGTTGCAGACTACAATCCGAACTGAGAACAGGTTTATAGATTTGCTCCACCTCGCGGTATCGCGTCTCATTGTCCTGCCCATTGTAGCACGTGTGTTGCCCTAGCCGTAAGGGCCATGATGACTTGACGTCGTCCTCACCTTCCTCCTCCTTGCGAAGGCAGTCTCACTAGAGTCCTCGGCCGAACCGTTAGTAACTAGTGACGAGGGTTGCGCTCGTTGCGGGACTTAACCCAACATCTCACGACACGAGCTGACGACAGCCGTGCAGCACCTGTATAAAAGCTCCCGAAGGCACCACTCCATCTCTGGTGTGTTCTAATATATGTCAAGGCTAGGTAAGGTTCTTCGCGTATCTTCGAATTAAACCACATGCTCCACCACTTGTGCGGGTCCCCGTCTATTCCTTTGAGTTTTAATCTTGCGACCGTACTCCCCAGGCGGAATGTTTAATGCGTTAGCTGCATCACCGAATAGACTAGCTACCCGACGACTAACATTCATCGTTTAGGGCGTGGACTACCAGGGTATCTAATCCTGTTTGCTCCCCACGCTTTCGCGCCTCAGCGTCAGTACTGTTCCAGAAGATCGCCTTCGCTTTTGGTATTCCTAGTTATCTCTACGGATTTTACCCCTACACAACTAATTCCATCTTCCCCTCCCAGACTCTAGTCTGACAGTTTTGGATGCAGTTCTACGGTTGAGCCGTAGGCTTTCACATCCAACTTATCAGACCGCCTGCGCGCGCTTTACGCCCAGTGATTCCGAGTAACGCTTGCACCCTCCGTATTACCGCGGCTGCTGGCACGGAGTTAGCCGGTGCTTATTCATATGGTACCGTCATTATCTTCCCATATAAAAGGAGTTTACACACCGAAATGCGTCATCCTCCACGCGGCGTTGCTGCATCAGAGTTTCCTCCATTGTGCAATATTCCCCACTGCTGCCTCCCGTAGGAGTCTGGACCGTGTCTCAGTTCCAGTGTGGCTGATCATCCTCTCAGACCAGCTAGGCGTCATTGTCTTGGTAGGCCATTACCCCACCAACTAACTGATACCATATAGTCTTATCCCTTGGCGAAAAAACATTTCCCAATCTACATTAAGTAGAAAGGAGTATGGGGTATTAGCAGTCATTTCTAACTGTTATCCCCCTCCAAGGGGCAAATTAACTATACATTACTCACCCGTCCGCCACTTAGCTGACATCCTAGTAAACTAGGACCGTTCTCGTTCGACTTGCATGTGTTAAGCACGCCGCCAGCGTTCACTCTGAGCCAGGATCAAACTCTCCATTAAAAATAGAATGGTTTGAACCATTGTCAGAATCACTTAAGTTATTCTACTTAAGTTAATTCATATCACTTTTATTATTTTAAAAAAGTGCAAAAATTAAATCTCAAATAGACGTTGATTTGTTTACTTATATTTGGTTGTCAAAGATCATTCATCAACACTCTTCCTAGCAACTCGCTAGCCGTCCATGTGTTGTTGGACGCGTATTATAGCACCGAAACTTTCCCTTGTCAAGGGTTTTTGTGAAAATATTTGAAATTTATTGAAAAAAATTCTTTGCTTACATTATTATATTATTAATAACACTTTCATATCTTTTTTTAAGACAACTTTATTTACAATAACCATCAACTATAATTAAGGACTTTCTATGCGATCATTATTTATTTTTCTTATTTTATTGATTATCTCCGGATGCATGGAGACGCCTGAACTTTCTCCCTCCAAAGAGAAGGTAGCCAAAGACCAGATAAAATCCAATCAAACGGAAGCAGAAAAGGCACAGAATGAGTATCTTAGCCTCCAGAAACAACGTAATATCGAATAAAATATTCTATTAACCTTAGATTAATCTGACTCCACTATACTTGCACTAAATTCAATAATTTAGAAGGAATACAATGGCTTTATATGATAGAAATTATACATCAGCAGAAGCTGCTTATGTACAAGAAGGGGCTTCTATAAGTTTTATGAAGCGAACCTACCAACTCTTGGCTGCTAGCATGATAGCTGCAGCAGCAGGGGCTTATGTTACGATGCCTTATGCAGAGACCGTATTACAATATAAATGGTTTATTTTCGGATTTGAACTCTTTATGCTTTTTATCGGGCTCGGTATGACAAGAAATAAACCCGGATTAAATCTGGCAGCACTTTTTGTCTTTACTTTTGTTACAGGTATCTCTTTGGTGCCGCTTTTGGCTTCATTGATAGGCGCAGGAAACGGTGCAGTAATAGGAAATGCTTTCTTGATGACTTCTGTTCTTTTTGGTGCACTTAGTCTTTTTGCGATTAACAGCAAAACAGATTATTCCAGTTGGGGAAAACCACTTTTTATTACGCTTATTGTGGTTATCATTGCTTCACTTGTCAATATGTTCATACTTCAAAGTCCTATAATGCATGTTGTCATTACAGCGGGTATCTTGCTTTTATTTGGTATCTTTACTATCTATGATACGCAGAATATTGCCAATGGGGCTTATGACTCACCTGTAGATGCGGCTGTCTCCCTTTACCTGGATTTCCTCAATATGTTCACCGCAATACTTCAACTTCTTGGCATTTTTGGCAGTGATGACTAATAAAAATTGGGATTGGCATCTTTAAAAGATGTCATATCTCAACCAGCAGGAAACTGTCAAAGATCATTTTTGATCATTTTTGATCATTTATATCTCTACCAGTACTCCATAACCAAATCTCAGATCCCAAATTTATTTTATTACTTTACTATACCATTATTGACGGCTTTATCACTGTTTCAATATAGTTTGGGTATAATCGCCAAAATTATACCCGATTTCAGTTTGGGCTACTTAAATAAAGTAAAGAGGAATAAATGACATCAACACTTTTAATCGTACAAATCGTATTGGCAATTGCTATTACAATCGCTGTACTGCTGCAGAAAAGTTCAAGTATAGGGCTGGGTGCTTACAGCGGAAGTAACGAATCTGTATTTGGAGCAAAAGGCCCTACAGGATTTCTTGCAAAACTTACATTTTCACTTGCCTTTCTTTTTATTGTAAATACATTGACTTTAGGGTATCTTTATACTTCAGAAAGCAGCAGTTCAGTTGCGGACACTATCGTTCCTAAAAACAATGCAGCTGTTCCAGCTGCCCCTACAACCCCAGCAAGTACAGCACCTGCTGCTCCAGCCGCTCCAACAGCCAACTGATATCTAAAAAATTTCGACAAGAAGGCATAATCCCTTCTTGCTATCTTTCTACCCCCCATCCATAGCATTCCTTAATAGATCAATGAAGTACATAAAAAGGTAAAAAAGGGTAAAATTTCCCTAAAATAATACCAAGGAGATGGTTATGGTAAATGAAATTTTCGAACACACAACTGAAAATATGCAAAAAAGTATAGAGGCCTTGAAAAGAGACTTCGCTACACTTAGAACAGGAAAGGTCACAACGGGGATCGTAGATAATATCAAAGTAGACTATTACGGTACAATGACCGCACTCAATCAAGTAGGAAACGTTATTGCAACCGATGCTACTACCATCAGTATCACACCATGGGAAAAGAATCTTCTCGGAGCTATTGAAAAAGCTATCCAGGAAGCAAATATCGGTGTGAATCCAAATAATGACGGAGACTTCATTAAACTCTTTTTCCCGCCTATGACATCCGAACAGAGACAAGAGATCGTAAAGCAGGCAAAAGGAATGGTAGAGCATGCCAAAATTGCTATCAGAAATGTTAGAAAAGACGGTAATGACAAGATCAAAAAGCTTGAAAAAGAGAAAGAGATCAGTGAAGATGAATCTAAAAAAGCCCAAGAACAGATACAAAAGATCACTGATGAGCATATTGCCAAAGTAGAAGAAGCGTTTAAAAACAAAGAAGCAGATATTCTAAAGGTATAATAATGAATGTAGAACAGGTCTATAAAGATGCCAATGCTCTGCTTGACGGACATTTCCTTCTCGCAAGCGGCAACCACTCTGCACGTTATCTTCAAAGTGCAAAAGTACTAGAGTATCCCAAAAAGGTGGCTGAACTCACTGATGCACTGGCAAAGATGATCCGTGATTCAGGGATCGAAGTCGATACTGTCTGTGCTCCGGCACTGGGCGGTGTTCTCGCAGGATATGAACTGGCACGCTCATTGGATGTCCGCTCTATCTTTGTTGAGAAGAAAGAGGGAGGTATGGAGCTGCGTCGCGGTTTTGAAGTACGTCCCGGAGAGAAGATCATTATCTGTGAAGATATCATCACAACAGGCGGTTCTGCACTCAAAGCGGCACAGGCCATTGAAGCACTCGGTGCAAAAGTCGTTGCATTTGCTTCTCTTGCAAACCGTGGATTCTGTAAACGTGTAGGTGGTCAGAATGAAGCAAAACCTGAGTGTAAGCTTCCAAAGGATCTACCACTCTTTTCACTGGAAGACTTTACTTTCGAAATGTTCAGTCCTGAGGAATGTCCTATGTGTAAAGAAGGCAGTATCGCTGTTAAACCTGGGAGCAAGAATTAATTCTAAAACCGGGTATCAGACTATGATGCCCGGTTTTAGAAACTGCATGAACCTCTTCCAAGATATACTTCTCCGCAGTATTGACTCTTCTGTCCCGTATTATTTGCTTCTTTTAATTTTTTATACTCTGAAATTACATTCAAAAGTTCTGATTCTTCAGGTTCTTTTCTGGTAGACATGTAGCCTATGATATTTTGATCATTATCAAATTTCGGCTGGATCACTGTTTTTGTCCAATAAGAGATCCCCTCTTTGGAAATATTTCTTACATACCCACTCCATGTTTTTCCGGATGATGTCATTTGACATGCATCTCTAAAAATATCTTCAGGCATTTCGGGATGCATATGAATACAATGCGGAAGTCCTATCAATTCCTCTTTGAGATAACCGCTTGTTTCTACAAACCTTCTGTTTGCATAGGTAATATACCCTTCTTTATCTGTTTCAAGTATCATGGTCTTTCCTGTATAAGAAAATACTTTGTCCTGAACTGCATGACGCTGTACTATATTGCCGGTATTTCTATTTGTATATGTAAGCATTTAGAACATCCTATGTTTAAAGATAATATTTTATTATATTATAAGTTATTTTAAACTTCTCTTTATCTTCTCCATACTATGGCACATATCTCTACATCTATATCCGTCTTGCGCGGTTTTATTTTAAATGTTTCAATTTCACAATTCTCTACATCAAATTTATCATTTAATGCATCTATCTTATCTTCAAGTTCATATTCCAATGCTTCAATATCATCCTTAATAGCTGCCATCCGTGCTTCTGCTCTACTCATATCTCCCCGTTCTTTGAGTATTTTGCTGCCCTTGCTGACCGCACGTCCTATCTTTGCAGGACTGGTACGTCCAAAAAGGGCTCCAAGTACAGCGATCCCTGCTTCTATCATTGTTCCGGTGGAATCTGATGCTTCTTTATCTACACGCTCTTTCGCACGAGAAAGTCTTGCCAAAAGTGTTTTCTCTTTCGTACTATAACGTGTCTGGAGTTTTTCTATTTCGATCTCCTTCTTCTCCTGTAAAGTATCCTGCAGCCTTACAATAAAATCTGAACGGGACTCTCCTGTTTTGGACTCCAATTTGGGTGAAGTACAACGGAAAAGCTCTATATTTTCTTTTTGATAAAGGGTTTCCTTGAGTTCCCGTATAGCTCTTTTCAATCCTTTGTCTTCCAGAACAATATTGGGAAGTGCATAAAATTTTGCACCTGTAGGTGCAACTGTAGGAAAGTGTGTAAAATTCACTTCTTCCCCAACTGCATCCTCCCAGGAAAGAATTTGCTCTTTTCCATCCAGAGCAAGAAAGAGACAAAGCTCTTTTTCCTCATCGATCCCTCTGCGCTGCTGATAAAAATGTACTTTTACTTTCGCTCCCAATGTTGGAGAGAAGATATTTTTCTGTGTTGCATCCGGTTCATAATACTGCGGTATCGAGTCATCTATATGTTGAAAACTTTCCAGTCCATCATGTTTCCGTATCATGGTATCTACTGTTTCCGTCTTGAGACTCCGGCTCTCTTTTTGTGTTTGCATCAATGCAGATATCTCATCTCTTTTCAATGGCCCCTTAAGGTAACTCATAACCCAGCGCGTACTGAAAAGACGGATATCATCCAAGTGTGCACTCTTGAGAAAGAAAGTTCTCTTTTTCAGATTCGCCAATAACTGCCTGATCTCACTTTTATCAAAACTGGAGCCTACTTTTCCTCTAAGTCCATCTATCACTCTCTCTATATCCTGGGTTGTCTGCAATCGTCCTATGAACCATGTACCGATATTTGAAAGCCCTTTGTAATCCAGATCTACCGGATTTTGGGTACTGAGCACCACACCGACACCAAAGGCCCGTGCCTGCTTCAGAAGAAGCAGCATCGGTTCTTTGCTCGGCGGATTTTTGGTGGGAGGGAAGAAGCCGAATATTTCATCCATATAGAGTAGTGTTTTAAGTGCTGATGTACCGCTTTGACGACGCATCCATGCAATATATTTGTTCAACAGCAATGTGACAAAGAACATACGCTCCTCATCATTCAAATGGGAGATAGAGAAAATAGCCACTTTTGCTTTGCCGTTTTCATCGTAAAGAAGCTTTTGAATATCCAGATTGTCTCCTTGCATCCAGAGTGAAAAACTGGGACTTGCAAGAAGAGAATTGAACTTTGTTGCAAGTTTAAAGCGGACATCTTGCGGATAAAAGTCATCCAAAGGAAGTACCCCTATCTTTTTAAAGGAAGGGTTAATGATCTTTCCTATGATACTTTCTATACCCAGATCCTCCCCTTCCAACCAGGATTTTGTAATGATCTGAGCAAGAAGGATATACTCTTTTGAGTCCAAAGGATCAGCATCTATCCCTACCAGTGAAAGAAGACTTGTTGTTGTACTTTTGAGATAGGAAGCAAATGTATCACTGTCTTCCATAATCTCTGAAGGAGGTGTCTCCAGCGAAGACATAATATTGACCGCTACTCCGGCAGAACTTCCCGGGGTATAGATAGTCTTTTTCACCTGGTGAAACTTTTTTACCCGTTCAGCCGTTTGTCCGGAACTTTCTATGCCTTCTTTCCATATACCGGATATCTTTTTCGCATACTCACCTACATCTGCTTCTTTGGCGTTTGCTTCATCTTTTACCCATGGCTCAAAAGAGGTTGAAGAGAAACTGGGATCCGTAAGGCAGAGGTCACCCATGTCTCCTTTTGGATCTATGATGATCGAAGGAATATTGTCGATCACTGCTTCTTCTATGATGCCTACCCCAAGCCCTGTCTTACCGGAACCTGTCATACCTATAATGGCAGCATGTGTTGTAAAATTCTTGTTTTTCAGCAATGTAAGTGCATCCGTTGCTTCCATTGTTGTTTTATCTACATCTCTTCCCAGATAAAACAGTCCTAACTTTTCATAGATCTCTTGCATACAATCTTCCTTTTGCTTTTGTAAAGGGTTTTTGAGTCGTTCCAGGCACATCTTCCGGACTTATTTGATCGATGATTTTTGGATATTCTCTCAATTATTGTAACAGAATTTAGAGGGAAGAAAGCTTACTTTTATGCAGGAGAGGGAGTAGAAAGATTTGTATCTTTCGGAAGTATCGGAACTTTCTTTTCGATCTTTTTGGATTTTTTCTTCTTTACTGCCGCGGAAACACCCTGCACCATAAAACTGATCGGTTCTTTGCTTTTCTCCTGCAAGAGTACCAGAACCTTGTCTTTTTGATAATAGACATCAAAGGTCTCCAGATCTTGCATCACAGGATCGACTTCCACTTTGTCTTCTGCTCCCAGAGGAAGAGTATAGGCATTTCCTTCCACCCGCAGCAGTGTATTATCCCTTTTTAATACAACCCAGCATACTTTTGCCACAGGCAATGCATAGAGAGAATTTTGGGTTTTTTCTATACACAGCCTGCTAAATTCATCTTTTGTGATATTGATATTACCATCAGAACTTAAAATATCCAAATAGAGTGTTTGTGTGACTTTACTGACTTCTTTGGATTTTTCCAAATAGGTAAAGAGGTGCTGGTTGGAATCTTGCAGCAGATCTACACTTTTGTAAAGTGCAGGGAGAATAAGTCCAAGAAGTGCAATAGAGATAAGCACCTCTATCAGCGTAAATGCACTTCGGTTAGACATTTTTTCAGCCATCCATCAAGCCGACACGGATCGCTTCTTCATAACTTGTCTCTCCTGCCAGAAGCATCTCTTTAAGCTTATCTGCAATCGTTTTCATACCATTCTTTTTCATTACTTCCCTAACCTGATGGTCATTGAATCCGTCTTTCATCATCTCTTTTACGTTATCATCGATAATAAAAAGTTCACCTATTGCCTGTCGTCCTTTGTAGCCTGTAAAATCACACTTTTTACAGCCCACTGCCTTGAAATAGGACTTCTCTGCCGGTACATCTATCTCTTCGGCAATCGCCGGTGGCAGTAATGCTTCTTCTTTACATGCTACACAGAGTTTTCTGGTAAGTCTTTGTGCCAATACACCTAAAAGTGTGGCAGAGATAAGAAAGTTTTCTATGCCCATATCCATCAGACGGCTCAGAGAGGAAGTCGAATCATTTGTATGCAGAGTAGAGAGAACAAGGTGCCCTGTCAATGCAGATCGCAAAGCAATATCTGCTGTTTCAGAATCACGGATCTCCCCTACCATGATAATATCCGGATCTTGTCTCAGGATGGATCGCAGACCGGCAGCAAAGGTAAGTCCTACTTTTGTATTGACCTGTATCTGACTGATGTTGTCTGCATTGTACTCTACAGGATCTTCTACCGTAATGATGTTTTTATCCGGCGTTGCAATATGCTGTAAACAGGCATGCAGTGTGGTGGATTTACCTGAGCCTGTAGGTCCTGTAACAAGCAGCATTCCGTGTGCATGGTTTAAAAGTCTGTAAAGGTTTCGTGTTATATCATCCTGAAATCCCAAAGATTCAAGTGTCGGGATATGTTCACTCTGTGCCAGTATCCTCATGACCACCCGCTCTCCATGATAGGTAGGAAGGATAGAAACCCTTACATCCAGTGTTTTGCCTGAGATACTGATCTGTGTACGGCCATCCTGGGGTACTCTTTTCTCTGAAATATCCAGATTGGAGATAACCTTGATACGGTTGATCACCAAAGTCACAATACTTTTTTCCAGATCAATATGCTTTTTAAGTGCTCCGTCTATACGCAGCCTTACTTCACCTTTTTTTTCTCCATTCTCTATATGGATATCACTTGCACCTTTCTGAAGTGCCTGAAAAAAAAGTGAATTGACCAGTTTGATAATGGGTGCGGATTCTTCACTTGAAAGCAGATCCTGTGAATTTCGGATGAATTCCAGAAGATCTGACTCTACTTCTATGAGTTCATCCGAAGTAGTTGACATCTCTTCAAAGTCAGACCCTGTCTGGATCTCCAGAAATTTATTTTTCAGCCTTTCAAAACTCTCTCCATCAAGCAGTACTATAGGGTAATCCAGTGAAAGTTTGGAAAGATGGTTGAGTGCATCTGACAATGTCTCCTGCTCTACAACAGTCCTTTTCTCTCCATCTATCATACTGAAAAGCAAAGAGTGCTTCAATGCAAGCTTATGGTTTATCTCTTCTTCCCATAAAGGGTCAAGGTTCACATCCTGTAGGCGGGGGAACTGCATTGCTACTCCTCTTCCTCATCCAGTATAGACAAATTGCTTTTAGGCTTTCTTCGGATTCTCTGGCTTGCAGGACTTGCCGTACTTTCATCACTATAGCTTTCACCACTCTTTTTTTCAAGCCCTTCACGTACAAAAGCATTATATTTGGTCTGTATCTCTTCAAGTTCGGCAAGTGCTGTCCGTAAACGCTGAAGATCATCACTTTTTCTTATGATATAAGGGGTAAGATAGATAACAACATTTACTTTACTCTGCGCACTGTCTCTGGAAGTAAATAGTTCTCCAAGTATAGGGATATCTCCCAAGAACGGCACTTTTGTAACCGTTTTCCCTCCTGAACTTTTGATCAGTCCGCCTAAAATGATCGTCTCACCGTTATTGACAATTGCATTGGTCAGTACTTTACGTTTCGTTGTGGTTGGTCTGTCTGCGGAAGCACTTGAACCAGGCAGGACATCTTCAATCTGTGTTTCCACTTCCAGAGTGACTTTGTTATTGCTGGAGAGTCTCGGTTTTACTTTCAAGGTAATCCCTATATCTTCCCTTGAGTAGTTATTAACAATATTTGCCTGCCCCTGTGTGGACTGCTGAGCCTGGGTTAAAATAGACTGTGTCTGCCCTACATAGATAGAAGCTTCTTTATTGTTGGTACATAGAATAGAGGGTTCACTCAGAATGTGTGCTGCACCGTTTTGTTTAAGAAGGTCAAGTTTTGCACCCAAAGCAAAGATCTGTGAGATATTACTGTCAAAACTGAATGCTTTATCCGTAGAAGTATATGCATTTCCATTAATATCAAATTGTGTAGTCTCATTATTCAGGAATCCCAGCAATGTATCTGATACCATTAAAGAGGATGCTCCCATATTCCCTGCCAGCGAGAAAAGCCCTGTAGAAGTGATCTTCCCTCCTTCAAATCCGTATTTAAGACCGATCTGTTCAGCAAGTCCGGTATTGATCTCTACGATACGTGCTTTCACATATACCTGCACTTTGGGAATATCTATCTTTTTGACTGTCTCTCTTATGTTCCTGATCTGTTCTCCGGTCGCAAGTATAATCAGCGCATTTCTTTCCACATCTGAAACCACCATTGCTTTACTAGGCGGCTTTCCGCCTTTTTTAGGCTGCTTAAGAGCAACATTGTTCATTTGTGATACCAGCTTGGAGAGGATCTTCTCCATCTCTTCCACATTGGAATTCTTCAGACGGATCACATACATTTTTTGTGTCTGCTCTTCCCCTTTCATATCCAGCTGCTTGATATATCTGATCATTCGGCGGTTGTTGTCTGTTTTGCCTACCAGTATGATGGAATTGGTTGCTTCATCTTTGAAAATATCTACTTTTTCACTCTCAATGGTCCGGGGAAACAGTTTTTTTGCCATATTCTGTGCATTGCTGAACACATCTTTCACACTGGCGTTCTTGAGTTTTACGACCATAGATCTCTTTTCACCCCTTTCTTCTACAGCCTTGATCACTTTGGAGATGGAACGCAATGTTCTGGGTGTTGCGGTAATTGCCAGGACATTGTTCTCTTTAAAAGAGATCACTTTTGCATTTTTGTGCAATAACGGTTTTATCTTCGCCCGTATCACGGCTGCATTGGAGTTTTTAAGCGGGAACATCACTGTTTTCATGGTCTCACCATCTACACTGCTGCTGACATCGAGTCCTTCTCCTGCAGCATTGGTACCTTTTACCACTTTGTAGTACTCTCCCAGATCAACGATCGTATAGCCTTTGCTTCCCAAAATGGAGTTTGCCAATGGGATAAGAGAACTCTTTTTTATAGGCTCCTGTGAAACAAAATTGATTTTACCTTTCAGGTCAACATCGATCAAAATATTTTTATGCGTGATCTTTGAGACCATCTCTACAAAATCTTTTATATTCAAGTTACGAAAATTTATATCTATCTTTTCTTCTTCCTGTGCATGTAATCCTATAGACAATATAAGCAATATACTCAATACTATTTTAGTTAATTTCATATTCTAACTCCATTTCTTCTTTTCCTCTTTTGATCGTTAAGCTGAGACTATCTATCGAGTCTATACTTTTATAGAAATCCATTGCTGCATTATAACTGGTCAGCTCCTGTCCGTTCACCGCCTTGATTACATCACCTCTTTTTAATCCAAGTTTTGAAAAAAGACTGTTCTTTCGAATAAAAGTCACACGGAATCCCTTCAGCTCTTTTCCGTTTTTCTCTTCAGTCACTCCAATATCTTTTCCTATATCCTTCATATTCTTCGCATAGTATTCAACTAGACTTTTATCTACGATCTTATGATCTCCTGCATCCACGATCTCTCCTTCCGGTTTTGCAGAAGATGATTTTTCTTTTTGGAGATGGGTCCTGGAGCTGATCGGATATTTCTCTCCCTTTCCCTCTCTGCTCTTAACAAGGTTTATCCGAAAAGTTCTGGATTGTTTACTGAACGTGGCAAAATTTCTTCCTGCACCCTCCAGTACATACCCGTTGATCTCATCTCCTCTGGAAAGGACTTTTGTTTTATTTTTATATGACACTGTGATAACCGTTGTATCCGAAGCATTATAAATGGCCAGAAGTATAATATCCTTAATATTTCCATGGGATCCAACCGAACGACTAGGTTTCAATTTTGCAGGAACAGGCATTTCGTTTGGTGTCAGTTTTACTCTGTAATAGAGGGCTTTCCCCCTTTTTTCATCTCTATGATCTACACCGTATGAAGGAAGCCATAATACCTCAACAGCGAACCAAAGCAGTTTGACCATCAGTAAAAGCAGTAGAGCAGCAATGAACATTTTAACCGTTTCGGGTTTAAAAAGATTTTTCATAGTACCATCCTTTTTCACCTTTTTTCAATTCGGATCTTATAGTCCCTATCTCTTTGACTTCAGTAAAATTTATATGGAGTTTCCGTTCTTTCAGATCAATACTTCCTTCAAATGTACCGAATATACCTTCTGCATGTACCCATACAGTCAAAGGAGAGAGTAAAGTATGGGTCAAAAATACTTTATCCGTTTTTTGAGGAAACATTGCTTTCAAGGAATCATCCAGCACCATACTGTCTATTTCAACTTTTGTGTAGAAAAGCAGGGTATGGCATGTAAGCTTTTCAATGTCTGCTATTTTGATTCCTTTTCCATATACGGAAGCATCTCTGATACTTAAGGAGAACCATCCTTCCTCTATGCTTTGCTCATTTATCTCTATCTCTTGTTCGGCAAGCGCTTTTTCCAAGGCGTAGTACATTTCCTGTTTAGGCATGAACACCAGCAGAGCAAACCAAATGAGAAGCAGGGTCAGAAGAATTTTTTTTACCATTTGCATTTAAACTCCACATGATACGACGGACCTGTCTTTTTGATATCCAATTGTCTGATCACTACAGGAAGATTCAATATCCCTGTAATAAGTTTGTTTAATTCTTTTGCACTTAAGCCTTCATACACTGCTGTGACTTTTTTACTTTTCCTGCTCCATTTGACTTTGGAGACAGGAACAAGGCCCTTTAGTTTTTCTACTTTTTTGCCTGTTTTTTTATCTGCCCATACTTTTTTAAGTGTAACAACTTCCTTGAAATCACTTACTGCCTGTGCTGTACGGGCCGCCTCTTCCTGCTGGAAAGAGCGCTGCCCGTTCTTATATAGAAACGCTCCAAGCATGAGCAGGAATGCCAGGAACACTACCAATTCGTTCTGATACCGTTTCAAACTCATAATGTTCCCTTTATCTCTATAGTGCCCGCCGCTTTTGAAGTATGCAGCTTCTCCTTTTCAGCCAGCTCTTTCAAGCGTTTGGCCACTTTGTCATTACTGCATGAGAATTGCGCTTTGAAATGTTTTTCATTCAATATAAATGATGTCAGCGTAACCCCTTTGAAGATCATTTTGGAGAGTACGCGTATCATTTCCCTTTTTTTTCTTTCTGCTGTATCGATCATTCTGTATTTTTCAGCAATATTTTTTCTCTGGATCCCACTCTGCATAGAAGGGTATGCTTCCAAAAGTCTCTGCATCTCCTCTGTTTCTGCTGCATTACCGTAACGCAACCCCTCTGCAAAGAAGATTGCTGCGAAACCTATAAAGACCGCTGCCAATACCAACGCCTGTTTCAAGTTGAATACAGAACCGTATGCCCCTTCCAAAGAAACCCCTGTTCTGGGTGTAAAACTGCGGTCAAAAACCAATGGCTGCGTCTCTTCTCCCAGAACTGCCCGGGGTACAACCGTTACTGTATTGTCTAAAACCACCAGTGCTTCTTTTTTTCCCAAAAGAACCGGTGCACTGAAAGATGCAAGTGCCTGTTGCGCAAAGAAGAGTTTGGATACCTGCTCGGGCCGGATCCCCTTTGAAAGGAGAAAATCACTGATCTTCTCCGGATCATATGCGATAAAGACCCAGTTTTCCTCTTCTTTGAATACCAGATATCTGTATGCTCTCCCTGCTTCAAGCAGTCCGTCAAAAAGAGAGGGGGCTATTTTTTTTGCCTCATAGAGATATTTTACAGGGAGGGTTTCTTTTTTTACTGTATAGAACTGTGGTGTAAGCATCACATTTACCACAGATGACAAAGAGATATTTTCCATTGATGCATGGATCAACAGCAGTTCTTTATTGCTTCCCATAAAATTCAAAATCTTTTACCTCTCCTTGAATATCTACAAATTTAAATTTGAATCTTTTATCTGCATATCCATACTGAACTTCACACTCTGCTTCTTCCAAAAAATCTTTTACAAAAAGTGCTTGCCTGTATATACCACCATACTCTTCAACAAATGTTTTAAGCTTGGTCTGCCCCTCTATCCATTCTTCTTTTACCGTAACCAGATCAATATCAAAAAGCAAAGAGATCAGTTCTGCAGACATATAATCACCGTCTATCTCTTTTGCCGCAGAACCGAATACAAAAAATTTTGACCAGGGCACCTTCCTTACGTTCTGATCATCAACTTCAAACTGATACCGGCTTATAATCGCCTCAAACTGTTCATACGATATAATACCGTTTTTTTGTCGAAGTCTGCTTTGTTCTTTTTGAACAAACTTCCCTTTGCCGCCTATCTCTTCAAGCAGCATCTCCTGCAATCTTCCCATATCTTCCAGATCATATCTCTGTTCAATAGCATCAAATACTTTTTGTACTGCATTATACTGTTCTAACATTTCCTGACCATTACCCCTCCCCAGCCAATTGATATTGACCCCGTTTGCCAAAGGACGGCACTTGAGAAGCATGGAAAATCTACCGTCAGAGGAGGATAAAGGTACGGGTGTGGTATAGAGTGTGGTATATAGGGTTTTTTTCTTTTTAAAGTTCTGGAATATCTTTCTGATATCTGTATAGTAAAGATCTCCCTGTATCAGTGCTTTTGTGGCACCTGCCTCTTTTCTTACTTCATTAAAATAATTCAGGAGTACACCTGTCAGGGCAATGATCACAGCCAGTACAGATAAAGTAATGAGGAGAGCAATGCCCTTTTTGTGGGGAACACTCTTATGTATGCTATACTCAGGTTTATCCATCTAAAAGCTCTATTAAAGTAAAATCGTATTTGAAATATTATTATACCAAAGCAAACTAAGGATTGATATGAAAAAAAATAAAGAATTGAGAGCGGGGTTCTCTCTGATAGAACTACTTATCGTTATTGTGATACTTGGTGGGCTTGTAGCGATCGTAGCACCGGGCCTCATGGATTCCGCAGACCAGGCAAAAAGAGATACGGTATGTCTCAAAATGAATGACCTTAAAAAAAGACTCGACATGTTTAAACTTGACAACGGTGTCTATCCGGAAACCGAAGAGGGATTTGAAGCACTTTTAAGCAACCCGGATGCTGACAAATATCCTAACTACCGTGCAAAACCCTATCTTAAAAAACTTCCGAAAGATTCATGGAAAACACCTTTTGTTTATTTGAAGAACGGTTCAGACGTGGAGATCATCAGTTTTGCTGCAGATAGAAAAGAAGGCGGTGAAGAAAACAACAAAGACATCTTGCTCAGCGAGTGCAATAAATAACCTTCTGATGTCTGAACAGCCAGCAGGAAAATATCACAGGGGCTTCTCGCTTATAGAACTCCTGATCGTTATTCTTATTATTTCCATGGTCTATTTCCTGGGTTTCAGCGGGTGGGAAAAGCATATTGACAAACCTAAGGCACTTACCCCGCTTAACCTCAAATCCACTATTGTAAAATCAGATATTTTTACAGGAAAAGCTACGCTGCTCTGCGTAGACGAATGTCGCTCCTGCTATCTTCGAAAAGGGATACACTCCGACTTTCAGCCTTACAACAATGCTATAGACCTCAAAAGACCGAGAGCCTACACACTGGACAGCAGAGACGCTCTTCTTCCCCTGGAATATGGACGGTATCAGGACAGAAAAATATGTCTTCTCCTTAACTTTTACCGGAATGGAAGCAGCACTCAGATCATTTTGAAAAATGAAGATGCTGTCTATTTCCTGCCTGCTTTTTTTGGGACACCCCAAAAAGTGGATTCTCTGGAAGAAGCAAGGGATCTTTGGCTTAAGAACAGTGAGCTTGTATCAAACAGTGGAGACTTTTATTGAAAACTTTACGTCCTGCCTTTACTATTATCGAGATCCTCATTTCTGTAATTATTATCTCTGTTTCCATCATCGGTATTCTTAAGATACACAGCCAAAATCAGGAACAGATCATTTATATTTCCGAAAGAAACAACCGCTCTTTGCAGGACTCACTTTTTTTGGCAGAAGATGTAACACGCTACCATAAAGAAAGAAAATCCGCTTATGACATTCTGCAAAAACATTTTAAGATCGAAAATCTGAAAAGCAGAGAAATTTTAAAAAACAGCGCCCGGGACTTTTTTATCCCTGAACCTGTTAAGATCTTACCAGTCGAGGGATATGGGCCAACTGCCATTATAGATGAGATCATGATCAAAGATCAATATTCTTCTATGTATTATCATGTTAAGATCAGTAGTTTCTAACTCTTCTTCCGGATCTTTTTATACATAAAACAAAAAGTCCCAATCCCCATAGCATCAATAATACATTTCCAAAAAAGTCATGAGACCAGTAAAAGTTCCCTCTGCCTCCTTCTCCCTCTACAAAATACACTACCATTAATATGCGTATAATATTGACCATAGTGAATGACAGATATCCAATCAGCATCCATACTGCCTTGGATAGGTACGGAGGGATAGGCAAGTATCGAAGCAAATAAAAAAGTACAGGTATTATTCCGTTACAGGCCTGGCTGATAATGATCCTGTAATGCGGATTTATCATAATATCCGCATCGATCAGCTGGCCTGGAGACAGGAAGATACTTAAAAAGTAAAGTGTAAGACGGGTCTGTCCCTCATCCACATATACAGACAGCATTGAGGTAGGTGCGTAAAAAAAATGTTCAATACTCTCCCCTCTGCTCCGGAGAGAGTATTCTTACTTATTTAATAGAAATATTACGTGCTTTTCTAGATTCTTCTTTCTCCAGTGTAATATAGAGCCGACCATCTTCCAGATGTGCAGAGATCTTCTCCCTGTCTATATCTTTCGGCAGGATAAAACTTCTTGAAATCAGACCGAAGTTACTTTCACGTAGATAATAGTCATCCTCTTTTACTTCTTTTTTGGCTTTTCTTGTAGCATTGACCGTAAGATACTCATCTTCGATCTTGAGTTCGATATCTTCTTTTTTCACACCCGGCAGGTCGATCTCTATATCATAGGTATCACTGCTGTGTTTTGCAAAATTTGCCAAAGGCAGATGTCTGGCTACATTTCCGAGCGTCTCTTTTGCAACTTCCAATCCATGTTCCACTTTTTCCTCAACATTTTGGACCAATTCTTTTCCTTTTTCTGCAATACTCATACTATCCTCCTTATTTGATCTCAATTTTTTTGCATGATGTATCTATTTTAAGTTTGGGGATCACTATTTCCAAAACACCATCTTCTGATTCTGCATGGATATTTTCAATATCTACTTTTTCAGGCAGAGTAAAACTTCTTGAGAAAACACCATAGCTGCTCTCTATTTTATGGTAATCTTCTTCTTTTACTTCATCTCTGAGTTTTCTCTCTCCCGAGATAGTCAACACATTTCCATCGACTTTTACATCTACATCTTCTTTCTTAATACCCGGCAGTTCCACTTCTATATGGTATGCCTCTTTACCTTCACGGGTATTGATTTTAGGGTTGAAATCTGCCAGGGAATGCATCTCTGTCTGTTCTCCGACCGATTTCATAATAGCATTTACCAGATCAAAACTTTTTCTTATATCATTAAATGGTTCAAAGTGTCTTACTAACATGCTTTCTCCTTTTTTCTACTTTGTTATGCATGTATTATAAAAGAGTGTATGAAGAAAAAAATGCTACTAAAGTCGCATTTTGCATATTTTAAGGTAATAATAACTGTTTGGAGTGGGCTAAAAGTTTTTTGACATCTTTAATGAAGATATTTTTACGGCTGTTCTCTATGGTCTGATCATTCTCAAGTTCTTTTAAATGTCTTTCAACCACATGTCTGACCGTTCCCAGCAGTTTGGCGATCTCTGTTTTGGAAAGATTTTGCAACAGTCGGAAATACTGTCTGTTTCCCGGGTCGATATTTTGCAGTAAAAGCTTAGAGAGTCGTTCAAATGTGCTGTATAAAGAGAGATCGCATGCCAACTCTTCCGTATGACGCATTTGTGAAGCCAGATAAGGGAAAAAATGCCGATTAAACTGTTCATTGGTATGTAACCACTCACGTACTTTTGCAATGGGAAATTCCAAAAGTTCAACCTCTTCAAGTACTTCGTACAGCACATCATGCGGCTTACCGTCAAGAAGGATCAGAGTGTCGAACATATCTCCCTGACGGTAGATAAAAAGTGTCTGTTCTTTACCGTTACTCAAGTTCATCTGATAACTTTTGATCCTCCCCTTCAAAACGATATAAAAATAAGAAGAGAGTCTTCCGTCAGTAAAAGGCATCTCCTTTTTTTTAAAAGAGACCAGCTTTCCGTATTTACTGAATTGTTGCTCAAAACTCTGATCGAGACCTTTAAATATTTCTATCTCATTATGCTGCACTGTTTTCCTTTTTTAAATGAACTCCAAGTATAATAATTTAAAGTAAATGAATGATGAATGCCTTTTCCTTTATACTTTCTTCTCTCCTTTTCTCAAAGATACAGCTAAAAAAGTTATAATATCACTAATTCAGGCAAGGACTATAATACAGATGCTTTTTAAATATAAAGGATTTGACAAATCAGGGAAAAAAGTCAAAGGTACTGTTACTGCCAGTTCAATAGAAGAGGCTGGACAAAAACTCCGTTCCGGCGGCATCTACCATGAAGGGCTCTCCCCTACAAAAGAGTTTTCCCTTGAAGCTTTTTCCAAACGTCAAATGCCTGGTGAACTTCTTGCTGCTTTTTCAAAAGAACTCTCTTCCTATCTTAACTCCGGTATGACCATCCTGACAGCGATCAAGCTTCTTGAAAATCAGCACGAGGGAGAAAAGCGTTATGTCTCTTTTTTAAATTCAATCAAAACTATGATTGATGAAGGTAAATCACTCTACCATGCACTCAATTCCCAAAAAGTCTATGCGATGCCTGAGTTCTTCTTACAGAGCCTGAACATTGCCGGACAAAGCGGGAAAATGGTGGAAGTACTTAGCAATATGGGAAATTTCTTCTCTGCGCAGAACAAAGTAAAAAAACAGGTAAAAGGGGCAATGGTTTACCCTGCTGTTATCTTTACTGTTGCCATAGCCATGACCAGTTTTCTCATTGCTTTTGTGGTACCTAAAATTACAGCTATTTTTGAAGATACTGACCAGGAACTCCCGCCTATCACACAATTTGTACTGAATATCAGTGATTTTTTAACTGCTTATTATATACATCTGATCATAGGTATCACCCTTTTTATTGTGCTCTTTAAACTGGCATATGCAAAAATAGACTCATTTCATAGGCTCATAGACGGATGGTTGCTAAAAATACCTGTTTTGGGGTCACTCATCCAAAATCATGAACTGGGAAGATTTTCTTACATTCTCTCTTTAATGCTTGATTCAGGAGTTGCTTATGCACAGGCTGTTAAGCTCTCTACCGCATCATTTGGCAACTATAAACTCAGGGAACTTTTTGAAAAAGCCTCTACCAAGGTCCTTGAAGGAAATAAGCTTTCCAATGCCTTACAACTTACAAAAGGCGTTAAGTTAAAACGTAACTTTATGCAGTCGCTTGCTCTAGGTGAAGAGTCCAGTGAAGTCGCAAGTATCCTGAACAATATTTCAAATCTATATGCCGAAGAGAATGAAGATAAACTCAAATTACTTTTGGGGCTTCTAGAACCTTTTATGATGCTTTTCATCGGTGTGATCGTCGGTGTGATAGTATCTGCCATGCTGCTCCCTATCTTTACTATGACGCAAGGCTTACAATAAAATTATAAAGGAAACATATGACAAAATTGCAAAAATTAGGTTATTTAACACTGCTTGGCACTGTTACCATCTATGCTGATACTATTGGAGGAGAAGTCTCTTTGGGCTTTTACAGCCATGCCCCCAGCGGATATACTTCATATGAGAATACGACATCTATAGATCTTGAAGATGATCTTAAGTGGAGTGAAGAACAGGATATGATACTAAAAGCATATATTGAACATCCTACCCCTTTTCTCCCAAATCTAAAAGTAGCATATACAGATCTGTCACATACCGGTCAGGGCACCGTTACTGCTTTCTCCTGGGGAGACATCATTAATGTGACTGGAGATATTGACTCTTCTCTTGATCTTAAAATGTACGATGCTACATTGTACTACGAACTGCTGGACAATACGATTGAGATAGATACGGGTATTACATTACGCTATTTGGATGGCAATATTGATGTTACAGTCACACCGCTTCTTTCTCTTGTGGAAGAACATGAAGTTGTCAATTTTACTACTTTGGTTCCTATGCTCTATGGAAAACTCAAAGCAAATATCCCGGCAACAGATATTAGTCTTCAGGCTGAAGGGAACTTCATTACCTATGAAGATACAACTTTCTATGACTATGAGATCAGTGCACGCTACTCTTTTACAATGGGCTTCGGTATTGAAGCAGGTTATAAAGCCATCCATCTTGACAGTGAGGATCTTGAAGAAGGACTGAGTACCAATATAGACTTCCAGGGTCCTTATGCCAGCATCATCTGGGATTTCTAATGGCAAAACAACGATTTCGAGATATCAAGCAAGGCAGAAAAAAAGAAGAGAAAATAAAAGATATTTCTTCTCTAAAACAGAGAGACTATGCTTCCAAAGCAAGTAAAGTAAAAGCATTTCTTACTGATGCCTTCATGCTTGTAATGCCTATTATGTATATTGTCTTTTATCTTGTTATGGGAGGTCGTGAAGGCTTTGCGGAGCATAAAGCACTCGGATGGCTTTATATTCTGGTCCCTTTGGTCAGCATACAAACCATTTTTATGTTTAACACTGGCCAAACCCCGGGTTATCGTGCCTATGACCTGATGGTCATAGATGAATCTACCGGAGAAAAACCCTCTTTTTTTGTGATCCTCTTTAGAAATATGTGTGCAGTGTTGTCTCTTTTCACTTTCTTCGGTTGGATCATGATGTTCTTCAGAAAAGACCATAAAACACTTCATGACCTCTTAAGCCGTACAGCAGTTATACACAAAAAATGATATTGTAGAAAATGAGAACTGCATATTCCTCTTTATTCTCCCCCCTTTTGGGAGCATATTATTTCTTTTACTTTGCACTTGTGGGTGTGTATGTTATCTTTATGCCCAAAGTCCTGCTCGGATTGGGGTACTCTGCTGTTGATGTAGGGATCATCTATGCTGCTGCACCCTTTATGCGTTTTTTGCTCCCTTTTGTATTTCGTCACTATCTTGCTCTCACTGCAAAAGTCTATCTACTCTCTCTTCTATTGACCTTTATCGGAACACTGCTTTTTTTAGCCAGTGTTGAGAGTTTTTGGATCTATCTTTTTGCTAATCTTGTTTTTGGTGCGGCCATGGGTATTTCCCTGCCGTACATAGAGACTATTGCCCTTGCCTCTTTGTCTAAAAACCGTTATGGGAAAGTACGTCTATGGGGTTCTTTAGGGTTCATGGGAATCGCACTTTGGCTGGGGAAAGTACTTGACTCCCCCTATCAGGCACTCTACTATTTGAGCACTATGGCATTTTTGACCTTTCTCTTTGGTGCAATACTCACAAAATATGATACTATCTCCCATGGATCAGCACAGGAAGATGCCAGTTTTTCACTTTTAAAATATTGGGCATTTTGGACCTCTGTATTTCTCATGCAGGTAGGATTTGGAGGGTTCTATAACTTTTTCACCATTTATGAAACTTCCCATGGTATCTCTCTTGAAATAATAAGCTGGATGTGGAGTTTCGGTGTTATTTGTGAAATTGTCATGCTCTATTTTCAGGGACCTCTTTTACAAAGAAATCTACTGAACATCCTGCAGTTCGCAACATTTGTTACTGCCATACGATGGATGATGCTCTATCTTTTTCCGGACTCGGTTGTACTTACTTTTGCCTCCCAGTCACTCCATGCTGTCAGCTTCGCCCTCTATCATTCAGCAGCCATCACATACGTTTTTTCACTCTATACCCAGAAAAAACTTGCCCAACAGTTTTTTCTGGGTATTGCATTTGGACTGGGCGGGTCGGTAGGAGCCGTACTTTCCGGACAAATTTATGGAGAAAACATGTTTTTGATAGAAGCTGTTATCGCTTTTATGGCATTTGTGGTATTGTGGGTACATCAAAAACGTAAAGTGAACATTACATGAAGTATCCTATACCGGCTATCATCTTTGCAGGAGGTAAAAGCTCTCGCATGGGTAAAGACAAAGCATTGCTGCCTTTTGGAAAGTATAATACACTGAGTGAATTTCAGTATAAGAAACTTAGTTTGCTGTTTAAAAAAGTCTATCTCTGTGCAAAAGAGGATAAGTTTAATTTTGAAGCTGCTGTCATCACTGATAAATATGAAGAGAATTCACCGTTGGTAGGCATTATCTCACTTTTTGAGACATTGGAAGAAGATGAAATTTTTATACTTAGTGTAGATGCTCCATTTGTAGATGAAAAAGTCATAAAAAAACTTTTGCGACCTACTGAAGAAAAGTTTGATGCTATTATCGCTAAAAGCCCCAATGGAGTACAACCACTCTGCGGTGTATATAGACGTTCCATATTGCCCTTGGCGCAAAAGCATTTAACTGAGGGGAATCATAGACTAAGTGATCTACTCAAGGAAGCACACACTCGGTTTGTTACTTTTGAGGATGATACACCTTTTATAAATTTAAACCATCCTCATGAATATGAACTTGCCTTAAAAAAGTTCTTTTGATTTATAAAACTTATTTTGATTTAAAACTCTTTTTATTTTCATTATCAAGCATCTGCATCATTAGTTTTTTAGAGAAAAAAAGAAATTTTTCAAACAATGTACTATGATACTTGTCTTTATGATATATCATCAAAAAGTCTCGCTTACATTCAAAATTCTTCACATCTACTTGATGTAGCTTTCCTTCTTTTATCTCAGTTTCTACAGATATCTTTGAAATACATGTCAAACATTCACGGTTCATCAGAATACTTTTAATAGACTCGGTATGTCCCAACTCAAAAAAGATATTCAGGTTATCTACTTTTTCTTTAATATAATTCAAAAAAACTTCTCGTGTACCGGATCCCTCTTCTCTGAGTACCCATCTCTTTTCAGCCAACTCATCAATATAACAGGAATTACACAAATTTTTATTTGAAGTTACAACAAGAAGTTCATCTACACCTATCTTCTCTTTTATAATGTCAGAACCTGAAACAAATCCTTCCACGAAACCTATATCGATCACACCATCCTGTATCATTTGTGTGATCTCTTTGGTATTTCCTTCTTTAAGTGTAATCTTGACATCCGGATAGGAACTCATATAGCTGCAAATGATAGAAGGCATCAGATAATCTACAATGGTAGTACTTGCCCCTACACGGATCATCCCTTTATTTTCTGAATTCTTAAATTCATACTCAATATCCGAAAGTTTTTTAAAGATAGGATCGATCTCTTTGTAAAATGCTCTGCCCACTTCATTAAGTACCAGTTTTTTACTAATCCTGTCAAATACAGGCCGTCCCAGAATATTTTCCAACTCTTTAATGGACATTGAAATAGCTGATTGACTCAGTTTCATCTCTTTTGCTACATTGGTTAAGTGTCCGGAGGACACCACCTTCAGAAAAATTTGCATTTGTCTAAGGGTTAATTTCATCTTCTCTCTTTTTATTCTATCTATCTATAAAACTTATTAACATTCTTTATTTTATTGATTTGCCTATTATATCAAAATTATAGTAGAATTTCAAAAATGTTATCAATAATTTTGAAGATATTCACTCTAAAAAAGGATTTATATGGCTTTTTCTCCCCAAAATCGTGTCGGAACTCTAAGTGGTATTCTCTTTGTAGCTATATTTGCAGCAGCTGCAACCTATATTTCAGGACTGGGCCCGGTAAAAGCACTTGGTCTTTCTCCTCTTGTTATCGGTATTGTTATGGGTATATTTTATGCCAATACCCTCCATAATCAAACTCCGGAGGCATGGCAGAGCGGTATTACTTTTTCCGGTAAAAAGATTTTACGTTTTGCTATCGTACTTTATGGATTTAGAATTACTTTCCAGCAGATAGCTGACGTAGGATTGGATGGTTTCCTGGTTTCACTTATCATGCTTACAAGTACACTTATATTGGGTTCTTGGTTAGGCTATAAAATATTTGGTATGGATAAAGACACCTCTATACTTACTGCATCTGGAGCATCAGTTTGTGGTGCAGCAGCAGTACTTGCAACAGAACCTGTCCTAAAAGCTGAAGAGTACAAAACAGCTATCGCTGTTTCTATGGTAGTACTCTTTGGAACCATCTCTATGTTTTTGTATCCCGTACTTTACACAGCTTTTATCGAAAATGCCTCAGGATTTTTACATATGAGTGCTAGAGAGTTTGGTATCTATGTGGGTGGAACAATCCATGAGGTAGCACAGGTTGTTGCCGTACCTGCTTCTGTCCCGGGATCTCCTGTGGAAATGGCAAATGCTGCGGTCATTGTTAAAATGACACGTGTTATTATGATCGCTCCAATGCTAATCATATTAGGACTTTACCTTGCATGGTCAGCTAAAAAAGAGGGTGGAGAAAGAAATGAAAAAACCAAACTTGTTATTCCTTGGTTTGCTGTTTACTTTATCATGGTTGCAGGGTTCAACTCATTTCATCTTATACCTCAGAACATTGTTGATATCATCAACGAAATAGATACATTTTTACTTACCATGGCAATGACTGCACTTGGTATGGGAACAATCTTCTCTAAATTCAAAGGTTTGGGCCTTGCTCCTATCTATACAGCAACCAGTATGTTCCTCTGGCTTGTTATAGGTGGATTTATTGTCACAAAAGTGATCGTAGAAATATTGTAAATACGTAGAGTACACAATCACACTCCTTTGACAACAGGAAAATATAAAAGAGTATATTTGTTCGTTTGCGGTGCGTGATTGCGCACCCTACTTCCTTCTTCTGTAGCTTAATGCTTCTAAAATATCCGACTTCCCTATCTTCTCATGCATATTAAGGTCTGCTATCGTTCTCCCTGTCTTTTTGACCGAAGCGATACTTCGATGCGAAAGTCCGAATTTACCTATGGCACCTTCCAGGATCTTGCTTGCATTCTCATCTAAAATACAATAGGTCTCTATCTCCTCTTCGGTCAATTTGCCATTGAGTCTCTGCTGCCCTCTCCGTTTTTGCATTTTAAAGGCTTTGAGTACCTCTTCATGCATCTCTTTAGAAGAAATATCTCCTTTATCCGAACTCTGAACCTCCTGCATTACCACAAAAATATCTATTCGGTCCAAAAAAGGATCGGAAAGTTTGTTCTGATAACGTTTTATTTCTACTTCACTGCATCTGCAGGATTTTATCTTTGATAAAAGGTTACCGCAGGGACAGGGATTCTGTGCCGCTACGAACATGATATCCGCTTCATATTCTATCTTGGCATTTACCCTTGCAATATGGACCTTTCTGTCTTGCAGAGGCTCTCTCAATGCTTCTAAAACATTTTTGGAGAAATGAGGCAATTCATCGAAAAAAAGTATGCCTTTGTGTGCCAGGGCAACCTCCCCTATCTTTGCAACAGAGGAACCTCCACCAAAGATGGATGCAGAAGTTGCAGTATGATGAGGAGCCCTTATAGGACGCAAAGCAGAAAAACTGGGAGTTGCTCCATCCAGAAACTGATGTTTTGCTATAGAGAGTATCTCCTCCTCATACAGCGGAGGCAGAATATCTTTGATACGCTTTGCTATCATACTTTTTCCACAACCGGGATTTCCCTCCATTAAAAAATTATGCATCCCTGCTGCTGCAATGAGTGAAGCTCTCTTTGCTACAGACTGACCTTTTACATCCAGAAAATCACTCTCATACTTTTTTTCAAAATAGTAAGGTATATCTTTTAGTATAAAACTTTCCGACTCATAGGAAAATGCCTGTACATTGGCTTTGAAGTTCTTGCTTTTCAGGATCTGTATTGCTTCATTTAATGTATCTACCGCAATAAAATCTACCCCGGAAATATGACTTAGATAGCTAATGGCTTCCTTTGGAACGATCGCTCTTTGGATAAGCCCCTGCTCTTTCAATGAAAGAACCAGAGGAAACAGCATGGAACTTGTCTTTACTTTTCCATCCAGGCCCAACTCACCAAAAACAAAAAGCCCCTCTTCCTCTATGATCTTTTTGTTCAATGCAATCAAAAGTGCTAAAGAGAGGTCAAAATGCGTACCTGATTTTTTCAGATCCGAAGGACTGAGATTTACTGTTATTTTTAAAGGAGGAAAAACAAATTCATTGGTAAGCAGTGCAGACTTGGTACGTTCTTTTGCCTCCTGTATATCATTACTTGCCAGACCAACCACTGAAAATCCGGGCAGGCCTTTTGTAAAAGTAGCTTCGACTTCTATGACCTTGGCATTAACCCCTTCAAGGGTAGCACAAGTCAACCTGTTCACAATAGCTTGTTTCTTCTCTTTCTGTCTGATAGTTTTTACTTGGCCTGTTTGTCTTTCGGGTGGGAGATTACCACTATGTGTTTTTGCATTCATAGTAACAGTTTTACATAAATAGAAGAAGAACGCTGAAAATATGTCAAATTGTCATATTTTTACAATTGTTTTTGTCTTTTACGCCACTCTTTTTCGAATTTCTTTCGCTTAATATATGAGAGCTTTTCGATGAATACCTTACCATCCAAATGATCCATCTCATGTTGCATAGCGATAGCAAGGAAATCATTATCTTCTATAACCTGTTTGTTTCCATCTCTGTCAAAATACTCCACTTTGACATGTTTTGCACGCTCCACATCTTCATAGACACCGGGAATGGACAAACACCCCTCTTGGAACTTTGTTGAACCATCTTTTTCTATAATGACAGGATTTATCATCTCTAAAGTATTCTCTTTAGGTTGATCATGTTCTCCATCTTCATTTTCCAGGGGAATATTGATGATCAGTGCCCTTAAGTCAACACCTACTTGAATAGCTGCAAGTCCTACTCCGTTTTTAGCACGCATGGTCTCATACATATCATCAAGCAGATCATGCAGTGCGCCATCAAAAGACTCTACCTCTTTTGAGATGAGCTTGAGTCTCTTATCCGGGTATACTACTATCTCTCTAATCATCTGGCAAACCTAATTAAAGCTCTTCGTTAAAACTTTATCAATAAGACCATACTCTAGAGCTTCTTTTGCAGACATAAAGTTATCACGCTCTGTATCTTTTTCTATCTTTTTAGCTGTTTTACCTGTTTTTTCTGCCAAAATCTCATTGAGTGTATCTTTGAGTCTTTGTATCTCTTGAGCTTGTATCTGAATATCTGTTGACTGCCCCTGCGCTCCGCCTGATGGCTGATGTATCATGATACGTGCATGCGGAAGTGCATAACGTTTACCCTTTGTACCTGAAGCCAGGAGGAATGCTCCCATAGATGCTGCCTGACCGATACAGATCGTTACGATATCTGGCTTGATATAGTTCATTGTATCAAACATAGAAAGGCCCGAAGTGATCACCCCGCCCGGTGAATTAATGTAAAAATAGATATCTTTATCCGGATCCTGTGCTTCAAGAAACAACAGTTGTGCTACGATCGAAGAAGCAACCTGATCGTTGACTTCCCCACTCAGCATTATGATACGGTCTTTAAGCAGTCGTGAATAGATATCATAAGATCTTTCACCTCTGCCTGTCTGTTCTACAACGTATGGAATATAACTCATGTTTTTTCCTTTAATAATATATAGTTAAATAGATTTTATAATCAACTCAAATATACACTTTATTGGTTAATGAAGGAGCTATAAACGACAAACTATTGTCGTTTACTTACGCTTCTTATTTATCTAAACCTAAAAGTTTTCCAAAAAGTTTATCTTCAATCATACCCATTTTTACAGCTGGGAGAAGATTGTTATCTTGGTAATATTTGATCACTTGCTGAGGATCCTGACCACTCATCATCGCTTCGTAGTAGATCGCTTGAGATACTTCCTGATCTTCTACATTTACTTCTTCTTTTTTAGCCAATGCATCCACAATGAATGTTGCTTTCACACTATTTTGTGCTTCTTCTCTTACCTCATCACGAAGTGCTTCTACTTTTTCAGGATTTTCCTGATACTCTTTAAGCTCTTCCTCTTTCATCTCTCTTGCTTTTGCATTGATCTTCGCATCGATCTCCTGCTCAACAATATTGTTTGGAAGTGCAAAATCAAAGTGTGCTACGAGTGCTTCGATAAGTTTTGGCTTTAACTCTTCGTTATAGATTTTTGATACTTTTTCAGAAACGATCTGCTCTTTGAGTTTATCAAGGTAGCGCCACTCTTATTTTGTTTTTTTGTGGTTGTTTTTGGTTGCTTTTGGTTGTAAAAGTGCTTATTTTACCACAACTTCACATGCTTGAATAGAGAGTCTATCACTACTTTTAGACCACAAAGCCCTACTACTACGCAATCTCTTGTGCTAAAAGCTATACGACACTTCACCTACCCCCGCACAAAAAACTAAATCATCGGCTTTTTAAGTAAAGACCAATTGCTTGTAATTGTTTACCCTTTAGTTTATTGCAAAGTTTTGTAGACAAAATAAAAGCTTTAGCTTCAGCAGTAGTAGAAAACTTTTTATCTGTTTTTTGACAGAGATCATTATAAAGCATTTTACCTTGTTCTGTCATCATCTTTTGTTTTTTAAATATCATGTCGGTATCTTTGGAAAAATCAGCTTTTGCAGCCTCTAATGCTCCTTTAAAGTCAACTACTTGACCACCATTTTCTTCAGCAAACAGATTAGCATCTTTTTTCTTGCTAAAAGCATATTTACTTACCGTACTCATTGTTCCTTTTTTCTTACTTCCTACAACATAGAAAGCTTTTGTAGCATCTATAAATTTTAAAGAATTTGTGTCTACGACTTTAATCTCTTCTAATCTAGAACCCTTTTTTATATCTTCAACTAAACAATGAATAGAACAATACTGTTTTGTTTTACCATTCACATGTGCTGCATGATTAGTTTTGTAAAATATAGATAGTGTCATTCCACATTCTGGGCAAAAGGCTTTTGCTTTCCCTTCTTGTAAAAAAATAACTTTATCTTTAGCTACAGTTTGAAACATTGTTTTCATTTTTTTACCGGGAGATTCCTTCTTCATTGCGGTACCACATTTACCTGGAGCACATTTCATCTCAGCTTGTGAGAAGCTTAGTAAAGTACCTAACGCCAAAAGAGTTAAGAGTAAATTTTTCATTATTAATCCTTAAAATAAATTTGTATTTTATTGTGTCTAAAAATCGGAGCTAAAAAAGGGGTGGGGTATGTTTTATATTCTTGGTTCTTAAGGTGTGTAAGTTTCTTTTTTGTTGGATATATAGCTTGTATACCAAGTATACCCATATATTTCAATATCCTATGTTTCCCAATACTTAAACCATCTTCTTTTAACTGCTCATATATAAAACGATAGCCATATTCAGAATTGTTTGTAGCTATCTCATCTATTCTATGAAGGAGTTTGATATTCTCTTAACCCATAGGAACAAGTTTATAATAGTACCTGCTTCTACTGATCCCAAGACTCTCATACTACTCTGATACAGATATTTTATTATCCTTAGACTCAAGCAGAGACTTCTTATTATCAAAGTTCAAATTCTTTAACTTTCCCGATGCCCCCTCCGCTTTTATTGACGTTTTTAAAACCAGAGAAGAAGCGAAACGGAAAATTTTTGAATATATCGAGATGTTTTACAACTCAAGAAGACGGCATAGCTACTTGGATTATCTCTCCAAACAACTTTGAGATAAGATATTATTCGGACATCAAGAAACAAGAGGTGTCAGCAACTAAGTTTGTGTCTATGAAATAGGGGTCATTCCAATATTGCTTGTGCATACTGATGCGCTTATTGAAAAATTCATAAAGGGAAAACAATGCAAAGAGAAAAGAAGTTGAAAAATTTGGAAGCAAAGCGTACAAAATGTATTATCTATACACGTATAATGGGATATCATCGACCTATTGAGAGTTTCAATACCGGGAAAAAAGGGGAGCATAGAGAGCGGAAATTTTTTGAGGAGAAGCTCTCACAGTGAAAGACCCCCCCACTGTATGATATTACCTCGTTTACAGCCTTTGATTATACGGATCATCTTGCTGCCATCTTTTGGTTTATCGGATGCAATATGCATTGTGGGTACTGCTACAATGTTGATATTGTGTCTTCTGTCGGACAGATTTCGATAATAGGGGCACTGTATTTTCTTGAAACATGCAGAAGACTGCTTGACGGGGGGCCGTTTTGTCAGATGGCGAAGCGACATGCTACACCGGCTTGAAGCTCTGCTTTATAAAAGACTACTTGATTATGTGGCTTTTGATTATAAGGTACCTCCTGAGTATTTCAGAAGTATTACTGGAACCGATGCTTTTCAACATTCCATGAGACACTTGGACTTTTGATCAATGCAGATACTCCTTTTGAGGTGTGTACAACTGTACATACGAATCTACCTAGTGATATAGTAAGTAAAGATATGATATAGTTTAAGTATGTATAGTAAAACAAAGAAGAATTCAGATCTACTAAATATATTAAGTACCAAAAAAGTGCTTTATGCGGAAGATGAGCCTGGTGTTGCAAAAAATACCATTGAAATTTTAGAGATTTTTTTTGAAAAAGTGGTCTATGTTCAAGATGGACAGGAGGCTTTGGATGAATTTGAATACAACAGCTATGATGCATTGATATTGGATATCTGCATGCCAAACATGGATGGTATTGAAGCCATAGAAAGAATTAGAGAGTTTGATCACAAAGTACCTATTATTATTCTGTCTGCATTTACACAACAGGAGTATCTTTGGAGAGCAGTTGAGCTTAAAATTGTCAAATATCTTACCAAGCCTTATGATACGGATTCATTTTTAAATGCTTTGGAGAAGGTCTGTTTGGAGTTGGTTGATTACCATGTATATTTTGCACTTACATCGGAACATCGGTATGATTTAAGTCGAAAGGTCGTTCTACATAAAGGGAATGTGATTCGATTATCTAAAAATGAGTCCAGATTTTTAGAATATATGATAGATCGTAAAAACCAGATCGTCTCTTTTGATGATCTTTACGAATATGTGTGGGAATTTGAAGAACCAAGCAAAGAGGCGGTGAAATCTGTTGTGAAAGAGTTGAGAAGAAAAATTGGTAAAGACTTCATTAAAAATGTTGGGTCTAGACTAGAACAGAGGGTATAAAGTGCAAAGAAAGTACCATTATACCGATGAAAAACAAGTATATAAAAGTTGCGAAGATTTCAGAGAGTAAATTTAGGCTCATTGTAAAGTGCTTTGCTAATGATCTTTCAGCTACTCAGACAGCTAATCTTACAGGCATTAATCGTAATACTATTAACCGATACTATTCATTATTCAGAGATAGAATTGTTAAGATTCAAGAAAAGGAATCTCCTCTCTCAGGAGAGATAGAGATGGATGAGAGTTACTTTGGGGCAAGAAGAGTCAGAGGCAAAAGAGGTAGAGGTGCATCAGGGAAAACTATTGTATTTGGTTTGTTGAAACGTAATGATAAGGTCTATACGCAAATTATACCAGATGCCAAGAAAGCCACACTGCAGGCTATCATACGGGGTAAGATAGATATTCAAAGTGAAATCCATACAGATGGTTGGAAAGGCTATGATGGGTTGGTTGATATTGGATATGACAAACATTTCAGAGTCCATCATGGCAAAAATGAATTTGCTAGAGGCCATTGCCATATCAATGGTATTGAATCCTTCTGGAGTTATGCTAAAATTAGATTAGTCAAATTCAGAGGACTGGACAAAGAACACTTTAATACGCATCTCAAAGAGTGTGAGTTTAGGTTCAATCATAGAGGTGAAGATTTATACAAAATTTTGTTGAAAATCTTCAGAAAAGAACCCCTGAACTAGTCTAGACCCAAAATGTTTATGGTGTAGGGTATACGCTTGAAATATAAATTCAGATATATCGTACTATTCTTTATCCTTCTGTATGCCGTTGTTACTGTTTTATTTTTTAATTTTTATAAAAATCTTGCTATTCAGGATACAAAGCAGGAGGCGATCTCTATACTTAATACAATGAAGGCCCTTCGACTTTACATAGAAAATACACAGCGCCCACTCATTTATGATCTAAAAAACAGAGACATGCTGGATAAAAACTTTTTTGACCCGAAGATTCTCTCCTCTTCCTATATCACAAAACATATCTATGACATACTATTGAGAGATAAAAAAATCAACTATACCTTTAAACTTGCAGCTGCCAATCCAACAAATCTGGAAAATATGGCAACTGGATTTGAAGTAAAAATATTGAAACAATTTCAAAATAACGAAATAAAACAGTACTTTGATACATTCAAAAAGGAAGGGGTAGACTACTTTTATATCGCTTTGCCCATAAGCATAAATAAACCCTCTTGTCTGGAGTGCCACGGAGATCCGGCTTCTGCACCGCCTGCAATGATAAAACTTTATGGAGATAAACACGGCTTTCATGAAAAGGTAGATGAGATCCGGGCACTGATCTCCCTGAAAGCACCGGTTAAAGATATTGTTACCTATCATGCCAAAGAGTTCATTATTGGTGGACTTGCTATGCTTGGAGCATTTATGACATTTATATTTTTTGTTTATATGCTTTATAGAAAAGAGATGATACTGCAATCCAAAAAAGAAAAATTGCTTGAGAATCAAAATAAATTGGCTTCACTCGGAGAGATGATAAACAATATCGCCCACCAATGGAGACAGCCCCTTGCACAGATCTCTTCCATTCTGGTCAATATGGAGCTTAGGGGAAAACAGAATAAGCTAACGCAGAAGATTGTAGAAGAGAAGATAAAAGAAGCCAACGAGCAGATCTCTTTTATGTCTCAGACCATTGATGATTTTAGAAATTTTTATCTCAAGCAGCAAGAACATAACGAGTATTATATCAGTGAAGCTATTGAACATGCATATCAACTTGTTTCAGCCTCTATTTATGAGAATGATATCACACTAGATATAGAGATTCAAGATGACTATATGTTGTTTGGATACTCTAATGATCTAATACAAGCTATTATCAATATCATCAATAATGCCAAAGATGCCCTTGTGGAAAACAGTATTCAAGAAAAAGAGATACATATAAAGACCTATATGGAAGAAAATAGCAAAATTCTGATTATTGAAGACAATGCAGGGGGCATTAAAGAGTCAATCATGGAAAAAATATTTGACCCTTACTTTACATCCAAACATCCAAGCATAGGTACAGGTATCGGTTTATATATGAGTAAAATAATTATAGAAAAGAAACATGGAGGAACTATAAAAGTAGAAAATACAGAAGTGGGTGCAAAATTTATAATCACTTTCGAAAGTAAAGTTTCTTTAGGAGGACAAGAAAAGCTATTTGCCTTTTAAGAGTAATTTTCTTACTATCGGATGAAGCATAGTCTCACCTCTTAAAACAAACTTTCTTATCTCGTCAAACTCATAAATCTCTTTTTCGCCATCATCATTTTCTTTAAATGACTCATATCCATAGTCAAATGCAGATGTCGTGAAATCACTGCTGGCTGCCCCCAAAGATGTACCATAAGCAACCACTCCATATCCGATAGGGGTTATCCCGTCTCTAATGTACCAGGCATCTTCTGCATCTATGTAGCAGGTACATTCTGGAACAAAAACAAACATTTTCAGTTCCTCATCTTTGTAGCCACTTTTGTCTACCCATCTGATCATGCATCCCACATCGTCGAAGAAGTATGTTCTCCCGCCAGGAACCACTACTTGTGCAGAAGTCAATGGATTTTTCACCATCATACCACAATCACTGCATATAATATATTTTTCTTTTTTGATCTCTTCGACCGGAAGAGGTTCCCCTTTGGTATTGCCATCAACATAATAGAGGTTTTCTGAAGTGACCTGCATCTGCTGATAGAGATAGGTAAACAGAAAAATCAAAAAAAGATAGGGTACAAATCTTATCAAGGACTTTTTCATAGGAATACCCCGTTTTTATAATAATAAATTGCTACAAAATAGGTACACAAGAGTACAAAAATGGTATTAAAAATAATGGCATATTTAAATAAATGTACGTATTTCTTTAGGATCAATGAATAAGTAATATAAGGGGTTATACCAAAAAAAACACCCAAAAAAAGTGAAAACCATATAAAGTAGCCTACATAATAATATTCTTTTTGAAGCATACAATAGGGACATTTGTGATTGGGCATCTCATAGACATAGGTTCCAAAAAAATATGTGACACAGTAGTATGAAACAAACAAAAAAAGAATATTGAGAAAAAAGTTTACAACAATCTGCTTTCTTATAGAGACTACTACAATAAATGCATAGAGAGCATAAAAGATGATTAACAGCTTTTTTGTATCCAGCCCAAATGGAAGGTTATCGAGTTTAAAAACAGAACTGCAACAAAAAACTGGCACATCGAGAGGAATATTGATAAAATAGACGATCTCCAGAATAAATTCCATGATGATCAAAACATAGATAAAGCTAAAGAGGTAGTATTTCTCACGAAGATAGGGAAATTTCTTTGCTTTAAGATCCAGTTTGTTGATAATAATCCAGATGCCAAGTAAAAAGAGCAGTAGAATCTTGAAAAGAAGCAGTGGGTTTCCGTAAGAATTGGCACCTATCACACCGGTAGCACACATCGCTCCGGGAACGAGGGGTGCTAGTTCATCGAGTGATTTTATAAAAAATATAAACATAACGATCTTGACAACCACAGTAAAGTATATTATTGTATTGACCAGGTAGTTTCTCTTCTCCAGAGCATATTGTAATGTAGTTGATGCACTAAAATCCCAGTATCTCAAAACTTTTATAACAGAAAATTCACTGACACTCATCAGTAGCAGCAGTATTACCTCAATAAAAAGAAAAACAACGATATCATTTAGCAGAAAAATCGACATACTCAGAGTACTCCGTCATGCATATGCAGCACTTTGTCGACGAAAGGAAGATCGTCAAAAATGGTATCATGAGTAACGACAATGACTGTTTTGTGCAGCTCTTTGAACTTTTTCAAAATCTCAACAAAAAGCAGTGAGTTTTCTCTGTCGAGATTGGCTGTAGGTTCGTCGGCAAGTATGATGGAAGGAGAGTTAACGAGTGCTCTTGCTATGGCGCACCTCTGCTTCTCCCCACCGCTGAGTTTAGAGACAAGCTGATCCTGTTTATGGGAAATATTTGCCAGCTCCATTGCGCTGTTTACCCTCTCATCGAGCTCTTTCATACTATAATCGCTCAAAGCAAGCGGTGCCTTAACATTGTCATAAAGGCTCAATCCATTGATAAGATTGAATGACTGGAAGATAAATCCTACATCTTTATTTCTATACTTGGATGCAAATATGTCGGGAAGTTTGGAGATATTTTCTCCATGAATTAAAATGTCTCCACGACTTGGCTTACTAAGCGCACCTATTAATGACAGAAGTGTACTCTTACCGCTTCCGCTTACCCCTTTTATAATAACGATCTCCCCCTCATTAACCATTAGATTAATATTTTTAAGTGCAGTAAACTCATTCTCTTTACCTTCGTTGTAGATTTTATAGAGTTCTCTTACTTGTATTATCGGCTTCATTACTTCATCACCTCGTCCATATCATCAATTGCAATTCTCCAGGCAGGCAGAAGGATGGAAGCCAGAAACGGAATAACTGTAAAAATAAACATTAAAACAAGTACCTTGATATCAAGTATAGGAGTAAATTCAATATGGCTAGCAGAACTGCCGATAAAAATATTTTTCAGCAAAGGTGCATCAAAGATAAAGACATAGATATACGCCAGAAAAATACCGATAAAAAATGCACTCAAGGCAACTACGCTGTTTTGAATAAACTTTAGCAAAATGATATCTTTAATTGCAAAGCCAAAACTTCTTAAAATCGCAATCTCTTTCTTCTTCTCTCCATATACAGAGGATATCTGGTTTTTCAACAGGATAAAGAAAGAGATCATGGCTACAATGTATAAGATCATAAAGATGCCCCCCTTGTAATAGAAGAGATGTTCATAATCAGACTTGATATCTTTTGCGGCAATCGCTTTGGCATCAGGATAGATCTCCACAATCTTCAGAGGAATATACTCTACCTCGTCATCGTTGGGGACAATAACATCAAGATAGGAGTATTCATCCTCATCCATCTCTAGGATCTTTCTGGCATTATCACTGTTGACTAAAACCACATCGTTTGAAATGATATTGGAAGGGATCACCTTTTTGATATTTAGTGTCAGGGTACCATCCTCTGACAAAAAGTTTAACTCTTTATCATATTTGAAGTGTTCAAGCAACTCTTTGATTTCACTGGAAACGATCATGCTATCATCATCAAGTTCATCATCTACTACAATATGAAAATATCTTCTGTCTTGGGCAAAAAAGTAGTATCCATCGATCTTGCCTATGACATCCTCAACTCCGGCAAGTTGTAAAATTCTATCAATATGTTCATCCGTCAGTAGAGCATATCTCCCGGATTTTGTATTGGTAACAATGATTTGATGCTCTTTCTCAAGTGCCCCAAAAAGATCGTATTTGATAGAGTCCGATACAAAAAGTACGGAACTGGCTATGAAGATAATAAAAGTAAATATGAGAAAACTGAAAAGATACTCTTTTTTATCTTTCAACAAGAGTGCAATTGAAAAATCAACAAAATTTCTACCGTTCATAGGCAAACCCTTTATACTCTTTTGATGTAAAAGAGAAGGCTGGTCTGATATACTCCATCTTCTCTGCTACTTCCTGAATATTCTGCTTTTTCTCACTATAGGGATAGCGCTTCATATCTACAACAATAATACACAAAAGGACAATAAATGCCACTGCCAATATCTGTAAAAATCGCACTACAGCTCCTCTAGCTCCTGCATAAGCTCATCATCGATATCATAAAATGTGATTACTTTCTTACCAAAATGGTCTCTTTTGAAAGCATTAGCACGAAGCGCTTTTTCAAAAGGAATGAGTTCATGCCCCATAGGCCCATAAACATTTGAACCAAAAACATAATAGGCATCACTCGCTTTGATCTTTTTGGTTGTAAAGTAGTCCGTTACATAGATATTTTCTATCTTTATCTTATTGAAGCGGGGAAGATAGTATTTCATCATGTCCTTAACACCGTCAAAATAGAGTTTTTTGCCATCTACTTCAATCATTGCTGCCCACTTAGGGTATTTATAAACAAACATACCGCAAACAGGACATTTTGCATCTTCTGGAACCTCCATTTTCGTTATTTTCTCCATAGGCTTTTTGAGTTTCTTTATATCCCAAAGATAGATGGCTACTGCTTGCAGTTTTTTATCTTTTTTTATATCACACTCTTTTTTCAGATCAGCTTTGAGCAGCGCGATAGTGTCATAGTTTAGATCTTCTATTTTATTGCATTTTTTCTCATAAAGTTTCTTTCCGATTTTATACACTTTTTTCTCTTTTTTAGTGTTGATCATTTTGATATCGCTCTCAAAATCATTTTTTGCTATCATGTAAGCGGTTTGAAAATCGACTATTTTGCCACCAAATTTTTTCTGGAATGCTTCAGCATCCTCTTGTGTACCAAAAGCATATTTGCTCTTGATGCTCATGGTGCCTCTTTTTTTACTTCCAATAACATAGAAAGCATGCTTTGCATCTATAAATTTTAATGTTTTTGTATCTACAACTTTTACATCATCAGCAGGCATCTCTTTTTTTGTTGCGTCAACCAGACAGTGCAATGAACAGTATTGCTTATTATTATGGATATGATTTGTTTTGTAAAATTTCGGTAGGTTCATGCCACAATTAGGACAATAAAACCTACTTTTACCTGTTTGAATAAACTCACCACTCTCTTTTTTGACACTTTGAAACATCTTTGCGTCAGAAAAAGAGAAAACCATGAATAGTACTACGATAATTCGAATCATTTTATATCCTTTATTTTATAAGTTTGGCATTTTCGCAAGCATCTTTGAACCCGTCTTTACAAGCCTGTTCAAAGAGATTTTTTGCTTTTTTTAGATTTTTTTTAACACCATCAGAACCAACTGCATACAGGATTGCCAAATTGTTACAACCTTTTGCATATTTACTATTACAGGCTTTTTCATAAAGTTTAGCAGCTTTTTTAAGATCTTTTTTGACCCCCTTCGCTTTTTCATACATTATCCCAAGATTTGAACAAGCTAATGGAACACCGGTATTGCAGGCTTTTGTATAGAGTTTTATCGCACTTTTGAAATCTTGCTTTATACCTATACCTTTGTCGTACATATAGGCAAGATTACTGCACCCCACATCGTCAAAACTGCTACACGATTTTTTATAATAGTCCAATGCCTTTTTAAAATCTTTTTTTACACCTTTACCGAAATTATAGATCATGCCCAAATTATTGCATGCAGAACCATCATTTTTCTTACATGCCTTCTCATAAAGCACAATGGATCTATTGATATCTTTTTTTACATCGACTCCTATTTCATAGATGAGTGCAAGATTATAGCAAGCAGATGTAAAATTGCCGTCACATGCCTTTTCGTAATACTTCATGGCATTTTTGGCATTTTTCTTGACACCTTTTGAACCCATATACAAAACACCCAAATTGTAACAGGCAGATGCTTTCCCTTCATTACAGGCTTTTTGATAGATATTTGCTACTTTTTTATGATCACCTTTTTTGTGTGCTTCAACACTCTCTTTGATATATCCTGCATGGATAAATCCTAAGTGTACCACCAATAAAATTAAAATTTTTTTCATGTTCTACTCCTTAATATCCTAACTCATTGAGCATTAAATACTCCATACAGCTTATTTTATCACCCATTTCACAAGATTTCCAAAAAACTTTATTGGCCTTTTTGTAGCTTTGTCTGACTCCTCTGCCTGTTGAATAAAATACAGCTTCTCTGTAACAACTAAGTCCATCACCTTTATTACATTTTTCTGTATACTCCTTGAGAAGTTTTTTAAAATCTTTAGGGTCAATTTTAGAAATGAATTTTACCTGAAGATCACCCAACCTGAAACAGGATTCTTTATCTTCTTGATCACATCCGACTTTATACCACTCCATAGCTAAAAATGGTTTTTCTTTCGCATAAATATTACCTAATTTATAACATCCAAGCACTGCTCCATTTTCACAAGCTTTTTTATACACTTCGATCATTTTATTTTTATTTTTTTTAGGTTTATAGTAGAATTGATACACTTCTCCAAGATTGTAGCAAGCTAGAGAAAACCCTCCTTCACAGGATTTTTTATAATATTCCTCAGCAATTTTGTTATCTTTTTTTACTTTAATAATACCACCTTTGTCGTAACAAACTCCAACTTTAAAACAGGCTTTTGCATCACCAAGTTCACACGACTTTTTATATAATTTAAAAGCTTTTTTTAAATCTCTATCTTTTTTATCTTTATTTTCATAAAGATAAGCAAGTTTAAAACAGGCTTTTGTATTATTTGCATCACACAGTTTACTAAACATAGTTTCAGCCTCTTCAAACTTTTTATTATCATATAAGTCTATGGCTCTATCCAAGTCTGTAGCATAAAGCGATACAAATCCTAAGATCAACAGTGTTACAAGTTTTTTCATTTTAATACCTTTTTGTTTTTTTTCAATGTTCCTATTTTATATATGATAAAACCAAAAATAACAATAATTGCCAAAGTATATATTGGTAGCAGACTTTTTGTGATCACATATCCAACTATCAAGAGAGAAAGCAAAGTAGGTATTTCATTGTATGCTCTAAAGAATTGTCCACTTTTACTGCATTCATTTTTGTCCAGTTTTACTCTATAGTACTCCATACTGAAACTAAAAATACTCAGCAATACCAACACCAACAGTTTCATTAACATCCATGGCTGTTCCAATAGGTATGGATTAAGATAGATGAGTAAGGCACCACTGAAAAGTGTAGCCCAAAATGATGGTAACCCTATATATTTATAGAGTTTATACTCCTGAACCTTAACAACCTCAACAAACTCTTTTTTATCCTGATGCTCTACATGGTAAACATAAAGCCGCGGAAGATAAAACATAACTGCCATCCAAGAGATCATCGCCATTACATGAAATACCAGGATATACATATAATATGCCATCACAAACCACCTTTATTATTATTTAATGTTTTTGACATCGCGCCCTCTATATGCTGCAACTATCATTAGTATGATCATTGCCGTTGTATAATAAACAAAACTAGGAATTGGCACTTTATCTCCTGTTGCATAAGAGTGAAGCCCGGAGAGATAGAAATTCACACCAAAATATGTCATGAGTATCGTCGCAAAAGATACAACTGATGCCACAGTTAAAGCATAGATTGAATTGAACTTAGGGATGAATCTTAGGTGTAGTACTATAGTATACACAACAATGGAGACAAAAGCCCAAGTCTCTTTCGAATCCCATCCCCAATACCTTCCCCAGCTCTCATTTGCCCAAACACCACCAATAAAGTTTCCAACTGTTAAAAGAGATAGCCCTATGATTAGACTTATCTCATTAATAGCCGAGAGTTCTCTTATTTGAATATTAAGAAGCGATTTATTATTTTTATTTTTTAAAGCCATTAAAAGCAAAGTAATACATCCCAGTAAAAAGCTTAATCCAAAAAAGCCATAACTCGCTGTGATAATAGATACATGTATACTTAACCAGTATGATTTAAGCACTGGCACCAAATTGGTGATTTGAGGACTTATGAAACTTAGATGTGCCACAAGCATAATGATACCACCGAGTATGGCAGAAGCACTTAACGCCAGTAACGATCTTCTAAACACAATAAGCCCAGCAAAGATTCCAGACCAACCAATATAAATCAACGATTCATACGTATCACTCCATGGAGCATGTCCTGATATATACCATCTCATAGCCAAAGCCACTGTATGGGCAATAAAAGCCATAAAAAGTAACGAGAAGAGTATCCTTTCTGTTTTTGGATACCTTTTTTTAAAGAATACCGTTAAAAGTGCAAGTATGAGTATGATAAACCCCAATAACATATAGGCTGTTATAAGGTTTTGAAAAATTTTCAGTTTGTTGAAAAGCACTTCAACTTTTACTCTGTTTGAATCAGGAAGTATATCTGAACTTAACTCTTTTTGCAGGGCTTTAAATTTTTCTATGGTTTGATTTGCTTTGGTCCAGTTATTATTATCTATACCGTCTATAAGCCCATCCATATAGGTATAAATATCCTCTACAAAACTATCTTGCCACCCCTCCTGAATAACCTCTTGAGGGCTTGCCCACTTTTGATTGGCATCTTCTTTTCTTGGGATAAATTTAAAAAACATACCTTGTGCTGTCAAATAGTAGACATTGAGTCTCTCATCAAATTTAATGAGGTCCTTTTCAAAGGTTCCTCTCTTCCCTGGTGCCAGTTTATTTGCACTGGCAAGTTGATCTTTTAATTTATAAAGACCTTTTTGGTTAAAAGAATTGTTAAAAGCTACATATTTTTCATTTTCATCTATATTCAATAGCTTTTTTATTTTTTTATTACTTATTTTTATCAGTTTGATATTATTCCAATTATTAGGATCCCCTATGATACCAATCATAATCTGTGTTGCGTTGAGTCCATACAAACCATCTTTATTTGAGAGTTTATGAAGTACATCCAAAGCTTCTGTGCTTATCGGTTTGATTCTACCATTGTAGTCTTGCACCAAAAGGGTTTCAAAATTTTCTATGTGATTTAATGTATTTACATTAAATTTTTTAAGATACTCTGTATCATCCGAGGCTTTAAGAGAACTGTTTGAAAAAAGTCCAATAAGCATTAAAATTAAAAGACTACTGTGCTTTAAAAACTTTCTTAGTCTCTGAAATCTACTTCCTTTTGTAAAAAAATTAAGTAAAAAGCCAAGAGATAGAAGAGCATACCCAATATATGTAGGCCATTTACCAGGATCTTTGTTTACCTCAAGTATGGTTCCCAACTCATCTTGATCATAGGATGATTGAAAAAACTTATATCCATTATATGTTAAAGGATGATTCATAAATATGTTGTAGGGAATTGTCTTATCCTTATCTTTAAGCTCTATTTGACTGCTGTAGGAAGAGGCACTCATAGAACCCGGATATCTCTCAAGTTGAAAATCCACAAGTTTGATCTCAAAAGGCAATTCAACAATTTTTGATCCCCATGAAAAAGAAAGTCTTGAACCTTTAAAGTTTTCCACCGTAGGAAACTCTACACTTCCATGTCCACCATTTATTACAATTTCTTTACTAACCCCATTGAATTTTACATCTACAATAAGTTTTTCAACGCCTCGCTCTTTTTTTGTATATTTATAGTCTTTAAAAGTTATTTGAATCTCTTTATTCTCTATGTTGTCTTTAATCTTAAAATTATTGTTCCCAAGTTTTGTCAGAGCAAGAGGATATGACAACAATTTCTCTTCAGCCTCAATTTGAAAGTAGGAAGCTTCTGTGATCATATTGTTCTCACTTCTCCCCTCTCTTATATGTAATACACCTTCTTGACCAAAATATCTTGTTAAGCCCGCACCAAGCAGAATAACTACAAAACCTAAATGAAAAACAAAAGCTCCCAAACGTTTCCACATTTTTCTTTTATAGATGACAGCAACAAGAGAGATGGCTAAAAGTACCATGACTGCTTCATACCATCTCGCATTGTAAACCAGTACTTTTGCACTTTGTGTACCGTAATCATTTTCTATAAAGGTTGCAATGCCGGCAGAAGCCCCCAGTACTATGAGCAAGAAAATCACAAAATAATACGATAAAAAGATTTTACTTAGAAGCTTCATTATTTTCCTTTAATTTGCATTATAAGTGAATGCATGATACATAAACTACTTTTATTACTTAAAGTATAGCACGTATTACAAAAAGAGTTATTGACCGCTCTCAATATATGATAGCTATGCACCAAAAGTTTGACCAGCATATAAAAGGAAAAGCCTTAGACATAAAACACCTATAATCCCTGCAATTCCTGAGGCGTAAAGTGTAAAATTTGAGTGAGCAATTTTATGACCAAAGAGAAAATTTAAAGCCAGAGGAACACCAAAACCAGTACCAATAACACCTACCCAAAAAAGATATGCCCAACTGGTAGCATGTATATCAAATGCTTGTAATGCAACTTTTTGGTACTCATTTCCTATTAACAGCGAGACAACAAGCATCACGATCAATAAAAGCTCCATAAACATTACAGGCCACTCAAGATTATGTAAAAAACTCAACTCCTTAGAGTGAGCTTCCTTTTCAAAAAGCCATTTGGCAACTATTGCTGTAGCAGCACCACCCGCTGCAAGTCCAGAAGCTACAAAGAGTGCCGGCAATACAGCCGTATTAAGTAATGGAAAACGTACAAGAACAGAGATAAGAAAGCCTGTATAAGCACAAATAATAACAGCAAACAGTACTGTTGAAGCCTCTATTGGTACTCTAAATTTATGCAATATCTTCATGATTGAAGAGATTAAGGAAGAGAGTAAAGAGATTTTAATTTTCTTTTCAAAAATATCTTTTATTTCTTTTTCAAAAGCAATTAAAAAAACCAAAAGAGTCAATGGAATATAAAGAGAGATCGCTGCAACACCTATGGACATGACCGACGTAAAATTATAATGGATCAATATTTTCCAAAAATAGAGTGGTCTGTGCAGGTCTGCAACCAAAAAAACCATACCAAAGGCTATTGTGCCAAAACCAATAAGTGCAGCAGCTTTGTATAGTGGTGTGATCTCTGTTTTTTTAAGGTAGTAGCGTCTTAAAAGCATAATAATCAAAGCACCGCCAGACATACCTGCAAGTACCAAATAAACTCCGATCATCCAACCCCATATGATATGATGGGAAAAACCTTCTGTAAAATTAATTGCCATTTCATGCATTTTAAACTCCTTGTTTTATAGCTGGAATATATCTAAGGCTCGGTTTGGTGCCCATCTCAGGCTTTTGTCTGACAGAGTCTTTTACACTAAGCAGTTTGGATATTCTTGAGTTTTCATCATTTAAGTCACCAAACACAATTGCTTCATATTTACAAGCTTCTATACAAGCGGGTAGAAGACCTTTTTCAAGTCTTGTATCCAAACAAAAGTTACAATTTTCTGCCATATTTGTCTCTTCATTGATAAATCTTACATCATATGGGCAGGCAACAATACAGTATGCACAACCAATACAATCATCTCCATTCATTGTTACTATATCTGTAAGAGAATCTCGATGACAAGCATTGGTTGGACAAACATTTACACATGGAGCATCTTGACATTGTTGACATGACATCCTTACAAATCTTCTTTCTTTTACATTGAGAGGGTCTGTTCTGTCTTGTACAATCATTCTGTCCTGTCCGAACGGTACAAAGTTTACTTTATGGCAAGCATCTTCACACTCCCCGCACCCGACACATTTGGTTTGATCAAACAGCATACTGTAATGAGGTTTTTTATTTTCTTCTTTGTCCGGTTTCTTTTCTTGAGTACTACCAATAGCAAAGGAGGCAGAGCCTAATATAACAGAACCTAAACCAACTCCCTTCAAGAATTTTCTTCTTTTGTTTTCTTTACTCATTTCTTTCCTTCTTTTAAGTCTTTATTTATTTTGTAGCTGAAGGGCTACTATGTGGATTTTTTTTCATAGCTTTTTTCTTTATGTTTTTTTCTCTTGCCATTTTTTCAAAATCTAATTTTTTCTTAAAAGCACCAGGTTTTAAAACTTTCATAAGTTCCACTTCGAAGATCAGTACAGAATTTGGTGGTATGTCTCTCATCTGAACTTTTCCATAACCCAATTTGCTTGGAACAAAAAGCTTATACTTTGCTCCCTCTTTCATAAGTTTCAATCCCTCTTTGAGTCCATCCACTACATTGACCATAGAAAGATGAGCCGGTGCTTTCCTCTTGTAGGTGTCATCAAAAACATACCCATCGGCGAGTGAACCTTTGTAGTTTATGACAACAATATTTTCATCATGAGGTGTTTTACCTTTTCCCTCTTTGATAATCTCATATTGTAAACCTGATTTTGTTACTTTAACCGTAGCTCTTTTTTTATTTTTTTTAAGAAACTCTTTCTCTTTTTTAGCATTCTTCGCCAAGAGTTTTTCATGTTGTTTTTTTTGTGCCTTATTCATAAATTCTGCTCTACTGTTCAGGTTGCCAATGATCTCACTGTCATTCATGTCAAGTTTATTTTTCAGTGCATCTTCGAACCCCTTTACAACTAGATTCATATCTACTTTAGCACCGAGTTTCACTTGATTAAATATCTGATTAGATATATAGTTACCCGTAGAAGCCCCTATACTATAAGACTCTTTTTGAACCTTTGTTTTTAATTCTGTTCCATAACTTTGTGTCCCGCACAAAACTAAAAACAGAGGTAATATGGTATATAGTTTTTTATTTATCAGCTTCATTTTTTAATCCTTATTTTATTAGTTTAATTTTGTTGGGTCACACTTGAATGTGTGACCCAAATCTCTATCTGCCTTTCAGATAAGAGATTATTTTGATGCATCCTGTAAAATTTTCTGTGCACCTTTTACATAAGATAGAGCTGCTTCTGCTTTTCTCTTAGTAAATTTAAATCCATGCATACCCCACGAACCATCTGCTTTGATAAGATCAATATTCGCCTGAGCTTTCTCTATGAGTTCATTAACTCTAGATCTTTGCGCATCATCAAGTTCAGTAACATCAAGCAATTCATAGATTCCTTTTATAGATGTATTGACTTGACTATAAAGCTTTTTGATTGGTTTTTGCCAACCCATAACTTCATCATAGACTCTTTGCTGATCTTCAAAATGAAGTGTCTTTTTCAATGTAGATTGAGCCACACTGTGACACCCTTTGTTGTCCTCTAGGTCTTTGTCTGCCCAAGATGTTTTACCACAAGCCCACATCAAGTCAATAAAGTTATGACCTTTATCATCTTTGGCAATGTACCAGTTTTTGTATTTTTTAGGTACCTGTTGCTCTCTTGGTGCTCCTGGAGGAGGGTTAAGTGTTTTCTTCTTAGGATCAACCAAAATTTTCCAAATGTGTGATCTTCTTTGAGTATCAAATCCACCATGATCTTGATACTGAGCAGCATACCAGTTTTCACAACTCATAATATAAGGCATATGGCAAGCTGCACAACTTACTTTTGAGTGTGTATCTTTTGTATTGCTTGCTATATATGCTGCCTCTTTGTGGCATGAAGCACAATTTTTTCTAATCATAGGTTTTGTATAGAATGAACTCAAATGAGTACCTTCATCTGTATAAACTCCACCTTTTGCAATCTTGTTGACACCATTTTTCTTTTCATTATAATGTGCATATCCTGTAACATCATGTGGGTCATGACATGTTGTACATCTCATACCTGCTTCATAGTGAGCTGTAAAGTATGATTGTGAACCTTCAGTACCACATCCTGGACCTGCTGATTTAAACTTGGAAGTCATTCCCAACTCAGCTGCTCTTCTTCTTAGATTAGGGTTTTTAGATTTTCTAAATTTCTCAGCCAGGAATGGTCTAAAGCTGAATCTTTGGTGACATCTTTCACAGTTTGAGATCATCAAACCAGAACCACCATCCAAGTGACCCCCGGCACCATGACACTCTTCACAGGAAATACCTTTGGAAACTGTATGCTCATGAAGTTTTTTTGCATCCCCAAGTGCTGCAAAAAGCTCTTTTTGGCTTTTAAAGTCAAACTTCCAAGGGTGGCAGATCTCACAATAAGATGTTGAAGATTGAAATGCCATACTTTTTTTATATCTTGCTGCATAAGAAGCCAATCCTCTTACATAACCACTATTGTCTCCATACTCTTCAAGAGTAACAGGGAAATTAGGGACATACTTTCTAATTTTTTTAGCAACTTCTGGAGTCAAATCGTTTGCCCATGTTCTTTGGAATTGGTTACCTCCGGCAACCACAGTTCCTGTACCATCTTTGAGCAAACCATCTACTACATGATAAGTCCCTCTCAATAAATAAGCATCAAAAAAGCCCAATTTCGTTCTGAGGTGTCCAATAGTACAATAAACCATATCTGGAGTTAACCCTTTTGGGATGATAGATGCTGTATCTTTACCAAAAACTGATGCTGTTAAATTATTGCTAACTTCCGGATGTTCTCCAGGAAATCGTACAGTAGTTGCATGTCGTGAATGACTCCATTTTTCATACTGAACAGCATGACACTCCCCACACTTTTTAGGCCCTATAAATTTATTAGGATAAGTTAGAGTATCTTTTCTAGCAAGTCTATACATAGTAGATGTAAGACCTTTTCTTTTGCTATATTTTTGAAATTCATTACCATTACCAGCAGCAACCCACTCTTCTCCACGGTCTGCAACTTTCAATTTGCCGACTACCTTGCCTTTTGGCAGATATGTTTTCATGATGGGGTGATTTTTAAACAACCAATCATACATAGCCTTCTCTTGCACAACATAGTCTTGCAAAGAGGTGACACCATTTTTTGCCTTCGTTCCATCCGGATGGGCAAAAATTTCTAACGAATCTTCACTCTGTTCAACTTTTTTGCTATCTGACTTATGCTCAGAGGCAATAGCAGTAGTAGCTACAAGTGAACCAAGTAAAAAAGCAATACCGATTTTCCTTTTCCACGTTTTCATGTAGATCTCCTTTTTTTTAGTAAAGAATGTAAAATAACACTTTTGTGTATACTCACCATTCCACTGCATAGAAATCTAACATATAAAAAGGGGAGAAAAGGGAGAAATATAGGATAAATAAAAAATTAGAAAGATTTTATTTTTATAGAGGAGGGAAGTTTACATCATTATCCCTCATTTTTTAAAAACCCAAATCTGTCTATGCCTTTTCTGGAGCTTTCTCTTACGTAGTCCATACCGATATAAAACTCTTTCATTAAAATCAAAAAGATATATTTACCAAAGGTAGTAAGCTTATAGTCTTTATCTGTAATTTTAAAGAGTTTCAGTAAAAAAAGTTCCAATGCCAATTTTAGTTTTGCATCTTTGCCATATTTTTGAATGAGGTTTTCCATTGAAAATTCAAATCCAAACATATCTACCATGAGTCTATAGTTCAATATCTCTTTTTTAGAATATGTTTTATATCGTGCTGTAGAGAATTCCCCGCCATCCACTCTTTGTTTGTATTCGTCTAATGCAAATGTATTAATGTATAAAGTACCGTCAATGAATCCAAAAGCCCCAGAACCAAGACCTAAATACTCAATGTGGTCAACTACATATTCATCTATAAGTGTGATTCCCTTTTTTGAAAAGGCCCAGCAGGTATTTTGTACATAATCTTGACCCAGTTCATCTAAAATCACTTTATAGAGTTCAAACTCTTTGGTGTTTTCAACTTTTCCCATATTTTTTTCAATATCTTTTCTTACTGAAGGGGAGTACATCAATGGATACATCGATATTTGAGGAGGGGAGAGTTCTTTTAGTTTTTTGATATCTTCTCGTAACTCTTGGGGTGTTTGATCAGGAAAATTAAAAATAAGATCACAGTTGACAATTTTAAAATTCTCAATTAATTTTTTAATATTGGTTATCTGCTCATCAACAGTGCCAAATTTGTCACACCTTTTGGTTTGCTGTAGTCTTTTGTCATCAAGAGACTGTATACCTACGGAAAGTCTATCTACTCTATCTTTTAAAAGTGCAATCAACTCATCACTGATATCTGGATCTGCTTCACATGAAAGCTCTTTGATATCAAAAAGTTCTCGTACCAAATCAATAGTCTTGGCCAATTCATCCGGAAGTATGGTTGGAGTACCTCCTCCTATATATACAGAGGAGAAACAAAATCCTTTTTCTTTAGCCAAACGTATTTCTTTTCTTAACGTCTCAAAATACTCTCTTGCTTTTTTTTCATCAAAACTGTACTTATGAAAAGAACAGTAAGGGCAAAAGACTTTACAGAAAGGAATATGCAAATAGAGCAGATAATTTTTATTTTTTTCCGGTTTAGGGTAGATTAGATCATCTTTGTAGACAAGATTTAAATTTTTATCTATTTTATATCGAGCATATTTTTCTATTGTTTTTATCATTAAATGTTTCATTTGTTCCCTTATATTTTATTAAAAAAGCACTCATCTGAATTTATCCACTACGCAACCAGAAATCAAAAAAAGTCAATGCATAATAAGGAGGTTTGCATCTGTGTATGTTTAGAATATAAAACCTTTTTATCTTTCTGGTTGCGTACTGGATAATAGCATATCTACTGAATTAAAGAAACACCTCCATAAAACATATTCCTGCCATCAACAGGAAGTTCATTATTGAAATAAATATTATGGTTGATAGATATCTCCCTACTCATTTTGGAAAAGAGATGTTTATTTGCCAAGAGAGAACCTGTTGCTGTAACAGCCGTTATATCCATACTGGGCTTTAATTCATCCAGTTCATTGGCAAGGAATTCAAGGAAACTCTCTATCACCCCATAACTCAACATAAGCTGATCAACCCCGGCAAGACGAAAACTCATTGCTGTCCTGATAGTCATTAAAGGGTCCAAATATACTTTTCCATCTATATTAAGTAACTTATAGTCAATTCTAGGACCTTTTTCTCCTAAAAATGACATGGCACTCTCTTCTAAGATTTCAGCGGCTTCAAACGGGTCTTCTGTTTGAGCAAAATCAAGTACAATGGCTACTATACCCCAGAGTTTAAAGATATTAAACGCTTTATCTTCAAACACAATTTTAGATACTTTATCAAAATGATCCGGAAATTTATTTTTATAGTTTTCAACTATTTTTATTCCTGTTTCATCTGTGGCTATAATTTGATCAAATATCTCTTTCATAGAGAAAAAATTAAAATTCAATGAGAGATATTCAACAACCCCATATTTATTGCCGTGCACCAATATATTATTTTTATACTCTTTACTCAGATTAAGACCCGCAATATTTTCATCTTTTAATTGATGCTCTTTTATAACAGAGAAGAAAGAACCTATTGCAGGATTAACTTTAGATGAATTCATTGGAAAGAGAGGTAAACCTTTTTCCCCAGAAACAATTGCAACATCCTTTTGGGAAGCTACAACTTCAATGGGTTCTAGCTCCTCTTTAAAATCAACCAATAACAGTTTCTCTTGGGTAGGAATCTCTTCTTTTGTGATAAAAATCGCATCGATACCAACTTGATGCAACTCTTGCATAAGAAGATGCAGAATAAAGTCATCCGGAAGTTTAAAACGGATCAGATCTGCTTCAACCTCTTCATGATCCATAGTGAATTTGATCTTCTTTTTCAGTTTAAGCAGTGGCTTCTCAAACGCTCCCAAAGTTGTGACCTCATAGGTTTCTACATTGGCATATTTCTCAATAGTTGCAAGATCGTATACTACAACGTCAAAGTTTATTTTGTTACAAACCTTACTTGGTATACCTGCATAATACTTTCCATAAAATGTATTCAACTCTATCATTTTACCTTGACTGATAGAGAGTGCTGCTTGTTCAAACTCACTCTTGTAGTTTTTTCTCTCTCCTGCTAGACTATATCCACAGGCATCACACTCTGTAAATATATTGTAATAGTCCTCATTTTCTTCATCCATCACTTTTTTTAAGCATTTTGGACAAAAAGGCAAAGAGAGCTTCTCTTGTTGTTTAGCTAAAACATAGTCTCCTTCAGGTAGCTCATCTACAATACTGGCTTCTGTGTTGTAAAGGAAAATAGAGTGTGGCAACATAACGGAAAAGTAATTAGCAAACTCTATTAACACATCAGCATCGTCTGCTTGAACATACAATTTGAGCAAAAAATGTTCTTTTAGTATTTTCCCCCTTAAAGAGAATTCTTGCAATGCTTTTAAAAAAATCTTCTCATATACTAATGATGAAGAACGATAATCGAGTTTATACTCCAATATCATACTCAATCCCTTTTACATATGTACCTCTTGCTATCTCTTGCAGGTCAATACCACTATTTTTAAGAATGGCTTTCATACCTAAAGTATTCAACTCATCAATAATTACTCTTTCCATAACATTGGCTGCTTTTTTCACTTCATCTGTCATTGTAAAAGTACTGTCCTCTCCTATAACATAAGGAATGACACCCACAATCTTTGTCGGTGGCAGATCACCCATCATCTCTATCATCTGAAGTGTCTGAAGCATCTCTACTTCATGTGCACTTCCGTTCCATGTGATATACTCCGGCATATCATCAAACTCAAAAGAATAAACATCTCCAATGTTCCCATCATCCACCTTGACACAATCAATAATAATAACTCTGTCATACTCTGTGATTATAGGAATAAGTCTATGTGCCAGTGTACCGCCATCAATAATCTCTACAGTATACCCCTTGGAATCAAAACGGTATTTCTCTTCAATAAGATTTGCCAAATGAGGACCTATTCCTTCATCTCCAAAGAGGATATTTCCTATACCTAATATCAAAATTTTCAAATTATTATCCTTTTATATTCTACGAATTATATTAAATATTACTCAAGAGGAGAAAGGAGGTTTTGGATAAATGTCTACTTTTCCCCTCATGACTGATATCACTCAAGAGGGAAAGAAAGGAAGGCTTTTTAATGCTTTTTCAAAGGAGGATTTGAATATAAAACTAAAAATTTCTTTTCCCTCATGACTAATATCACTAAAGAGACAAGATAACTCTAAAATACTGTGCAGGTTGAAGTAAAAAACAGTATTAAAAAGTATATTGCCTCATAACTAATATTAGTATTAATGGCCAGCCTAAGCTGACCATTATATTAATGTTTTTTGTGCCATTTCATACCTGAAAAAATAGCATCCATTGATCCATTCTTACCAAATATAGCATTAAAGGATGCCATATAAATATGTATAGTTACAATAATGATCACTACCCACATTGCAATATGGTGGATCTCCCTTACCATTGCCAATCCTCCCATCATCTCTTCAAGCACTCTCATTGGTGCATAGATCAAGCCACCAAACCCTTCATGATACACATTTGCATGAAGGATAAGTCCTGTAAGAATCAATACAAAAAAGACAATATACAATCCAATATACGCCATTGACTGTAGTGGATTATAAACACCTTTTAAATGAGGGTGTTTTGTTATAAACAGATAATATCCAATCTGTTTTACCCATACCATTGGACTGAACATATCTTGTACAGAATGTCTTTCATGCTTATATGCTTTTGCAAAAAATGTCAAATACAATTTCCAAACAACCACAGCAGTCATCACAAAACCAAAAACAATATGAGCAAATCTAAAATAAGCCTGCATAAAGTTTGTTGGTTGCCCATTGGAGATAGGTGCCACAAAAGGTTCAGCGATATAAAATCCGGTAACAATCAGTATTAAAATCGAGAGTGCTCTAATCCAGTGCTGCCATCTATATGCCGGAGTAAACTCCATCTCCTCTTCAATCACCATATGGTGATTATGGGTCTCATTTTGAACTTTTTCCATTTTTAGCTCCTTTTATACACTGCAACTATCGTAAGTAGGATCAACCTTGTATTCAGCTAATTTATTGCCTTTTGTATCCATAACATGTACGGCACATGCAATACATGGATCATAAGAGTGAATAACTCTAATGATTTCTAATGGTTGTTTAATATCTTTGATTCTGAGTCCCACCAAATCCGCCTCATACGGTCCTTTTATCCCATTAGCATCTACTGGTCCGGCATTCCATGTAGATGGAACCGTAGCCTGATAGTTTTCACACACGCCATTTTTAATTCTGATCCAGTGAATCAACATTCCTCTTGGAACATCACCGATCCCTCTTCCTTTATACTCTTTATCTTTATCAATCACATAAGGAGTACAAGTTTCCTGATCTCCACTTTTGATATTTTCAATTAGATTATTGAAAGCGACCAAAGCATTATCTGCAACAATTCCTGCTTGCAGTGCACGAGCTGCTGTTCTTCCCAACGTCGTAAAGAGTGCTGATACCGGAAGTCCTGTCTCTTTTAGGAAACCATTCACTGAATCTTGAACTATCTTATTGCCTTTTGCATAGTTGACCAGTAAACATGCCAATGGACCAACTTCCATAGGCATTCCATCATATCTCGGAGATTTAATCCACGTATATTTTCCTTCCGGATTGATAAGCTTAGAATGGATCATCTCTCCATCTGGCCCCACACTCTCCCCATCTACATACCCTGTATGTTTAGGAATAGTAGTACCATCATATGGATGCTGCGGTTCATCATCAGCATACCAAGAGTGTGTTGCCTCTTCAGTAATTAAACTCTCATCTATATCAAAAACTTTAGCGATATCCCCATTAAGGATATACCCACTGTCAAAGAGATACTGATCACGTCCGATCATGAAATCTTTATATGCCATGAAATTTTTAACTCCCATCGGCTTTGTTACTGAAGGTTCATCTTTATACATTTCTGCAGCCATTTTAATGTCTGCAAGATATGCATTTTTAATAAAATTTTGTATGGTTTTAAACTGTACCATATACTCACCCATTCTGGCAGGGTCTAAAATATCCATAACACAGGTAACTCCACCCACTACCAATGATTGAGGATGTGGGTTTTTCCCTCCAAAAATTGCCATTATTTTTGCAGCTAATCTTTGTATCTCCAGTGCTTTTAAATAGTGAGCTAGGGCAATAAGGTTTTGCTCTGGTGTAAACTTATAGGTACCATGCCCCCAATATGCATTAGCAAACGGCCCGAGTCCTTGAGGATTTTTAGCAAATTTTGCTACAGTCTCTTGTACTTTTTTAAGATCATTTTCACCTGTAGAAATAGGACTGTCTGTATATTTGAAAGCCAATTCACTTGCTTTTTTTGGATCCGCATCCAATGCTGAAACGATATCTACCCAATCTACACCATGCAGATGATAGAAGTGAACCACATGGTCGTGCATAAAAAGTGCTGCATTCATAAGCGTTCTTACAAGTTCTGCATTCAATGGAATTTTAATGCCCAATGCATCTTCAACTGCCATTGTACTTTTTAAGTAGTGTGAGTAGGTACATACACCACAAATTCTCTGCATAACCAAAGGTACATTTCTAGGATCTCTATCTTTTACAATTACCTCTAAACCTCTCCACAGCGTAGAAGATACAAATGCATCTTCTACAACACCATCATCACCAACTATCACCTCTGCTCTTAAGTGTCCCTCGATTCTTGTAATCGGATCTACTACTACTCTTTTACTCATTATTCTTCTCCTTACTAGTCATCTGATTTTGGTGGTTTAACCGCTGAAATCGCTGCATGTGCTGCAACACCTACACCTGTAGCAACGAGTAACCCGATGCCGATTCTGTCTGCTGTCGCATCTGCACCAAGCCCACCGAATGTTGTATTATACAATCTGTCTTTAAGCGGTTCATTTACCGTACCCATAGTATCCCAGAAATCCGGTTCACTACAACCCATACATCCAAAACCAACTTGTACCGGCCAAGATGTACCTTGGTTAAACTTGTTTTTAGAACAGTTATTAAATGTATAAGGTCCTTTACAGCCTACTTTATAGAGACAATAGCCATCTTTTGCACCTTGGTCACCAAACTGCTCTACAAATTCACCTGCATCAAAGCGTCCTCTTCTTTCACAAAGATCGTGAATTCTAAGTCTGTATGCCCATTTTGGTCTATTGTATGCATCAAGAGCAGGTAATGTCCCATAAAGCAAATAGTGAAGCAATGTTCCTACAATATTCTTTTCACTTGGAGGACACCCTGGTACATTAATTACCGTTTTATGTGTTACTTCACTAAGGGCTACTGCACCTGTTGGGTTTGGAACAGCTGCCTGAACACCACCAAATGCAGAACAGGTACCAATTGCAAAAATAGCTGCGGCTTTTTCAGAAGCCTCAATAGCAATATCCTTTCCTTTTTTGCCGTGTCCGCCAATCGTTAAATACGACCCCTCATTTCCCATAGGAATACCACCCTCTACCATCAAAATATATCTACCCTTATATTTCTCCATGGCACCCTCAAGGTTCTCCTCTGCCTGCCAGCCGGCAGCTGACATAAGTGTCTCTTGATACTCTAAAGAGATATAATCAAAAATAAGGCTATCTATAGTTGGGTTGGCGGAACGAAGCAGTGCTTCTGTACATCCTGTACACTCTGCCATGTGCAACCAGATAATAGGCAATCTATCAGCTACCTTAACTGCTTCAGCCATCAATGGTGTAAATGTTGAAGGCAATGAAAGCAAGGCCGTCATCATTCCCGCCCACTTCATAAAATCTCTTCTTGCGAAGCCATTTTCTTCTATAACCTGTTCTATAGAACTGTTTTCTTTCATCTTTGGCAGCTTTTTTAACTGCTCTATTCTATCTTCAAATGCCGCATAAAGCGTATCATAGGATGTGTCTTTTTTACCCATACTCATTTCTTCTCCTTTTCTTAATTGAATTTTATTGAGTACCCCAAATAAAATTTGCTAAAGTGAAGTATAATTATAAAAAAGGAGAAAAAAGGGGGTAATGGTACACGATAAATCAAAACTAAGATAATTGTATTATTACAATGCCAATTCTAACAAAGATATCTATACAATAAAATCTTTTGTTTTTTTGTTAAAAATATTTTTTTGCTGTGCCAATACGGTTGTATGCTTTATCTGTTGCTATGTTCAATTCAAATTTTTAATTAGATATTATAGCATTTTAAAGCATACATTCATATATTAAGCAAATAAATGGACTTGTTTTTCTAAATGCTTATCTATTTTAGCGATGGTGGTATCTAAATTACCTTCTCCATCAATCACAGTTAATAGATTATCTTTTTTATAATAATTTTCTATTGTCTGAATGAGACCATTATAGACTTCCATTTTATGATTAAAAAGTTTTTCCTCTTCTCGTGAAGGGTTATCCCCCAGTACTCTTTGTCTAGAAACCGCTTCACTTACACGAATTTCAATCACAGAGACTAGCTTGATATCTTTTTCTTGAAAAAGCTCATCTCCCATCTCTTTCATTTGATTGATTCCTCTTGGAAAACCATCCATCAACACAATATTTGTAGGAGCATTTTTAACTTTTCCAAAAATTTCATACATCACAACTGAACCAGGCACTAAATCACCTGTTTTCATATATTTCTTTGCAATTTTACCAATAGCTGTATCCTTTTCTACTTCTTCTTGTAGTAGTTCACCTACGGAGATAGTTGTTATATCTCTCTCATGTTTTTTTGCAATTAATCTACTGTCTGTAGATTTCCCAGCTCCAGGAGCTCCAATGATTAATATTAGTTTTTTTGGCATAAATATCTCCTTACTTTAACGATACCATTTTTCTTCTAAGATACGCAATCTTTTCTTGTAAAGGCAACTCTTTAGGACAATGGTCTTCACAAGCCAATAGACTCATACAGCCAAAGATACCATTGTCATCACCGATAATCTCATAGAAATCCTCATCGGTACGAGTATCATGTGGGTCAGCTTTGAATCTTGCAATCCTATTTAATCCAGCAGGTCCTATAAAATCAGGTCGCATAAGTGCAGTAGCACAAGAAGATACACACAACCCACACTCAATACAACGGTCAAGCTCAAAGGTCTCATCAGCAACATCAGGCTCAACTTTCTCTTCCAGTTTTGAAATATCATGCTCTTGTTCTGCATGAATCCATGATTCAACACGCACAGACATTGCTTCCATCCACTTACCTGTATTGACCGATAAATCACGAATAAGCCCAAATGCTGGCATTGGCATCAATTGTATCTTTCCGTCAGGATAGTTTTTAGTTAGAGTTCGACATGCTAGTAGTGGCTTTCCATTAACCACCATACCACAAGAGCCACATATCCCTGCACGACAGACAAAATCAAATGCCAAATCGGGGTCTAGTGTCTCTCGTATAATATTCAGTGCAATAAAAAGAGTCATTCCCTCAGTTTCCTGGACTTTAAAATCTACAAACCTAGGCTTATTCCCCTTTTCCAAAGGGTTATATTTTAAAACTGATATGGTTAACTCTCTTCCTTGTTTTTCTTTATTACTCATATCCGACTCCAAAGCGTTCATTTTTATCTTTATAGTTTAAAGGCAATTCATAGCTCATTAAAGCATCCTGCAATGAAAATCTATCTTCAGCTTTCATCTTCTCTTTTATCTCATCCACCTCTTTTTGGCGTTTTGCAGATAGTTCATGCTCAATAATCATCCCCTTCGCACCATAACCTCTAAATCCAGGTGGTATTTCCATACTCATAACATCCAATGGTTCATAGGTTATCTCTGGCAGAGTGCTATTTTCATCTGGCCAAAAAGTAAGTGTACGATTTAACCAATTGGCATCATCTCGTTTGAGGAAATCTTCCCTATAATGAGCTCCTCTTGATTCTGTACGCAACAATGCACCATAGGCAACACAGAGTGAAAGCTTTAACATTTTTGGTACTCTATACGCCTCTTCAAGCTCTGGATTGGCAGACTTGAGTTTACTTTTAACATGAGCTTTTCTACTTCGTACAAGTAATTCTTGGAGTTCATCCACAGCAGCTTGTAAATCATCACCGTTTCTAAAAATACCTACTTGCTCATCCATTATCTCTTGCATTCTTTTTTTGATAACAAAAATATCTTCACCCTCTGGACGGTTCAGTATCTCACCAATATATGCTTCTTCTTTTTCGAGAGCATCATGAACTAGTTGGGTATCAATGTTTATTTCATTTTCCAAACAGTAGTCTGCAAAATATTTTCCAACAATCATACCTGCTACCACTGCCTCTGAAACAGAGTTTCCGCCCAAACGGTTAAATCCGTGCATATCCCAGCACGCAGCTTCACCACAAGAGAAGAGACCTGCCAATTGTTGAGATTCTCCTGTCTTTTTGGTACGAATTCCTCCCATAGAGTAGTGTTGTGCAGGACGAACAGGCATCCAACCAGCAGGACCTTCATTAGCAGGGTCAATCCCATTAAATGTTTCCGAAATCTCTTGAACGTCTCTTAGGTTTTTTTCTACATGTTCACGACCGAGAATCGAAATATCAAGCCACAAATGGTCTCCAAATGCAGACGAAACACCTTTGCCTTTTCTAATATGTTCCATCATACGACGACTTACAACATCACGAGAAGCCAAATCTTTCTTTTCAGGTTCATAATCAGGCATAAAACGGTAACCGTCTTTGTCTCGTAGAACTCCACCATCTCCACGACACCCTTCTGTCAATAGAATGCCAGAAGGAACAATTGGGGTTGGATGAAACTGAACAGCTTCCATGTTTCCAAGTGTTGCCACACCTGTTTCAAGTACGACCGCTTGTCCTGTACCCTCACAGATGACTGCATTGGTTGTTGTTTTGTATAAACGACCATACCCACCTGTTGCGATACAAGTAGCTTTTGCCACATATGCTGAGAGCTCTCCTGTAATCAAATCTCTAACAATAGCTCCATAACACCTTTTATCTTTGTGTATCAAAGAGATTGCCTCTTTTCGATCCCTAATATCGACTTTGTGTTTGAGAGCCTCATTTGCAACACCAAAAAGCATGGTATGACCTGTAGCATCTGCTGTATAACAGGTACGCCATTTTTTTGTTCCGCCAAAATCTCTAGAGGTAATCAAACCATGTGCTTCATCATCTTCGGTAATGGTTGTTTTTTTGGTATCGATTACTGCTTCGTGATTACCCTTTCTCACCCGTGTCCAAGGCACCCCCCAATTGGCAAGTTCTCGAATTGCTTTTGGTGCGGTATTGACAAACATTCTGGCCACTTGTTGGTCACACCCCCAATCACTTCCTTTGACTGTATCCATAAAGTGTATATCTTCGTTATCCCCCTGGCTCATCTTGGCATTACCTACACTCGCCTGCATACCGCCTTGTGCAGCTGCTGAGTGAGAACGCTTAACTGGCACTAATGAAAGAACTATAGTTTTAAGTCCTGCACTCTGTGTCGCCACACTTGCTCTAAGACCCGCTAGACCACCACCAATAATTAATGCATCACAATAGACTATTTTCATGATAATACCCTTTTAAATTGAGTGTTTAACTCTATATCACTTGTATGAGCAGTTGGTTTATAGCGTTCTCCATAATTATCTTTATGCTCTATACCTATTTTGATATAAGCAGCGAATGAAGCAAAACCTAGCACTAAGAAGAAAATTGTAGCACCCCATTTGGCTTTTTTAAGTTTTTTACGAGTCTCTCTGGCATCTTTACCATCAAACCAACCCCATTTTACAGCTAATCTATAGAGTCCAATAGAGCCATGAAATTCAACTGCTAAAAGCAATACAATATAAAGAGGCCACATCAAATCACTAAACATCCTATCGGCAGATGCAAATGGGCCTATCTTTTCAGGATTGGTCATAATAATATAAAGATGTACTGAACCTAAAAAAAACATAATAAATCCAGTTATTACTTGAATAACCCAAAGCTTGGTATCATCATGTTTCAAAGAAACTGTATGAGTTAGAAGTGTTTTATATTGTTTGTAATTAATGGGAAATTTTCGTAATGCCAGCATTGCATGTATAATAAAAATAACAAAAACAAAGAAAACAAGAATACCAACAATAAGCGGTTTTCCTTCTCCAAAAATAAAGCTTCCTTCAAACATTTTAGTAATTGTATACATAAAATCTTTACTAATCAGTATGGTTGAGACAAAAATCATATGTCCCCACATAAACAATCCTAAAAAAAGTCCTGTGGCACTTTGCCAAAAATCAAGCTTAGCAGGTAACCGGCTCTTCTTCCCTTCTTGTGTGATACCAAGATAGCCTTCAATCAAACTTTTCATCTCTAATCCTTGAAATATATAAATATTTATTGCCACAAAACATTAAATCTGATTATGACAAAATAGCATATTATCTATCGCCCCATTAAGTTAAAAAATGAGAAGCCACACTACTTAATTTAAAAAGTAGTGTGGCCGGATTATAAATAATTTTAGAATTTAAATTGATACTGCATTAAAACAGCATCATCTCTATAGAGGGCACCTACACCTTCAAATCCATCATCTACATCAGTAAGTACATAGTTCAGCTGCACCCTGTGTCTGTTTCTGCCTCTTCTGGATACTCTATCCATTTTATTGTTTTTAGGATTGATATAGTAGTTTAGACCGATATAGGTATTAGCTGCATCAGCCTCTACACCACCTATTGTCTCTGTACCCCTAATATCCTTAACAGCAAACTCTAAAGTATCGGTAAGATAGTATGTACCAGTAAGTGCTAAAGTTTGCATATCCCAACCTTTTACCCCTCTGATATTCTCAACATCATAATACTCTGCTTTTACATTGCTCCCATCAAAATGTGAGTCAATACCGGCATTGAATACTTCATAATCTTCTGTGCCTGCACCACCAGCCTCTTTTGAAACACCATAAGAAGTTTCTGCATGAAGTTCTTGACCCCAGTCAAACATTAAACGTCCCATATAGGCTTCACCTTTGCCTGGGCTTGCTTCGGTAACAGCTCCGGAACGTCCTGCCTGACTAGCCATCATCAAGTCATAGCCAAAACCTTTCATTGGTCTTTCATGACCCATTTCAAGACCGTTTACCTTTGCATTGTTCCCAAACCCGATGTCACGGCCTGAGATCATGATACCAAAGTCACGCTCGAATGCCAGTTTTTTATCAAAACCACGTTTGATCACATCAAGATTCCACCCTGGAATGGTGAAACCCATACCCACAGGTGTTTTAATCACACCGGCTTTAAGGACCAAAGCATCATCAAATTTATAGGCGATGAATGCATCTTTGATCAGGTCAGGTACACCAATCCCACCATTGTCAGTACCTTCTTTGGCAAAGTCTAAAAATACTTTAGCAGCTAATGGACCGGAAAAGTATTTCCATCCTAAACGTACACGGTCTGCTTCAAATTTGTAATCTGCATCTTCAGTTACACCATCACCAAATCCTACCCCAATTTGTGCAAAACCAAAAAACTTAAATTTACTTGTCCACTCTGTCACTTTTGCCGGTGCTTCGGTATGTACTACCGGTTCCATTGGGGCAATATCACCGCCTGCCATTGCTGCCGTACCCATAAGTAAAGCTGCTACCATACTTAATCCCATTGTTTTTTTCATTAGTTACTCCTTTTTTTTGTTATGAAACTTTTAATATTTATACTTTTATAAATAAAGATTTTTAATATATTTTGATAGACTAAATCTCTTTATCCCCTCGATACAAAACCAAATACACTATTTGGTTTTGTATTTATCCGCCTACATATATGTATCAAACTTTACCCTCCTCTTTTAATTTATCATAGTAAATACCATGATGGTCTTTAATGAAATCTACATCCATCTCACCTGTTTTAAACATCGCTTTGTAAGAGTTTTTATTGGTAGGATGCACTGCAAAATAGATATGGACTATCAATGCAATTGCTAAGATTACAAACGATATTGCATGTGCGCCTCTGGCATAAGCAGCAATTTCAATAGAGAATGAATCTCTAAATATAAGCATATATCCGGAAATAGTTAAAATGAACATACAGATTACTGTTAGTTGAGCAAAAGCCTTTTGTCCAATATTCATCTTCCCAAAACTTACATGCTCTTGTTTGATATAAAATTTCCACATATCACCTATACCATCTATTATAGCCCTAAAGCCCCATCTGTCAGGCCAGATACTTAGTTTAGTAAGTTTTGTAAGCATTATAAACAGAAATGGTATAGCCATCAGTGTCAATAAAAAGGCACTTGTATAGTGAATAAATCGCATAAATGACATGCCTGCTGAGAGCACATCTTGATTGTTTGTCAATGCTGCTACAGGGATACCTGCACCATACGCAATAAAATCAAACTTATGAGACAATACAGGCAACCCTGATATTGTTAAGAATGATACAAAATGGACTAAATGGCTATGGAAAAACCGCTCCATGTTACCATAGACTGTGATTTTCTTACTCATGATCTTTTCCCTCCTCTTGGCTTACTTTTTCTTTTCTTTTGCTTAGCCAGTAAATCAGATGTCCTACTGATCCGACTGCCACCGCTGCAGCACCTACAACACCTACATTTTTAGCGATTTCTCTAGCTTGCATCACAGGCCTTGTCGGATGTGTGTCAAGCTGGTATGCTTCAAGATCCTCTTTGGGGATAATGGTTACCCATCGTAAAGTTCCGACATAGTCATTGACTTTGTCCGCACCATAGACAATATGCTCTTTGCCTGTTACCTTTGTATAGAGTTTAGCTCTCTTATATGCTTCTTTTAGTACCTCTTCTTTTGTACCGGAGAACATTGCTTCTGTTGGACAGACATTGACACAGCTTGGTTTCAAACCATTTTCAACCCTGTCATAACATCCGTGGCATTTATATGCCTTACCGTCAGTCACCACAGGAACATCAAACGGACAGGCATCCACACATGAACTACACCCTATACACGGATCTTGATTTATGACTATTTCCCCACCCTCTCTTCGGGTAATGGCATCTACAGGACAGATTTCCAAACAAGGTGCGTTTTCACAATGATTACAGTGATGAAAAGCAGTAACCTGTCTGGAATCCGGGAATACTCCTATCTCTTTTCTTCTCGGTGTTAAATGACTTTGATGTTCCAATTTACTTTGTACACTTTTTTCTACACCGATATGCTCTTCTCTTTGAAGTCTCAATCTGTTTTCAGCAGAACACCCAACCATACACGCGAAACAACGAATACATGGTGTAGTGTCATAGCATTTCATATTTACACTCATTATGCTCTCCTTATTTTAACTGTGAAATCTTGTGCCGGGTTCCCCGCAGTAAGCGGACTAAATAAAAATTCTGTTAAGTGGTTTGGGTTAAACCCACCTGTTTTATGATGATGAAGATGTTTTGCAAACCCATCAAAAGCACCGGCTGCTACACCATAGTATGAGAACATTGCATCTGCTTGCACCGTTTCACTAAGCATCACTTTTGCCGTAGAGACAATAGAGGGTAATTTTGGGTTGTATATTGTTACTTTGTCTCCATTTTTAAGCCCCAGACTTTCACCTTTTTTCTTGTTGATAAAGATATGATCTGCATGGTGCTCTTCAAAAATAGATTTAAATAACATATTGTTCTTGGTCTGTTGACCAGTAAAGGTCCCAAGAGGATGGAAACCGGTAATTGGGACAAACTCATCATTGGCTAAGTTACTTTTTTCCTGCAGGAAGAAAGGTTTGTCATAGACAGGAAGAGGGTTTGCATACTCGGCATCTTTACTACCAATCTCTTTTAGCTCATTGTATTTTTTTGCCAAGGAAGTAGAATATATCTCCATTTTCCCTGTTTTTGTTTTTACTTTTATCTTATAATGCTTGTCTCCAGCCCATACTCTTCCGTCGAGCAACTCCTGTAAAGATGGGATTGTTGCTTTTTCTTTAGGTGTAACCCCATGAATACCATCATACTGTTTTTGCCAAATAGCCATCATGCCTTCTCTGTTATAATCCCCAAAATGCTCTTCATAAACATCGGCGGGGAAGATTCTTTTGGCAAGCTCATTGACGATCCAGTAGCCATCTTTTGATTCACCCAACGGTTCTACTGCTTTACGGTTAACCCCCAATGTTGCCAATGGACTTTTCCATTTTCCGTTGAGACATTCATCTCTTTCCATAAATGTAGCATCCGGCAAGATCACATCTGCAAACATAGTGGTCTCATTCCAGTAAGGACTCACACAAACCACCATCTCCAATTTTTTCAGAGCATCAGTGATTTTACTTGCTCCTACAGAACCGCCTACAATATTTTGCCCCCAGAAGAATCCAAGCCTTTGTTTATAAGGCTTATCTGTCAATATCGCCTCAACCCAGGCCCGTCTGTAAAACTTAACATTTACAAACGGTTTGTCTTTGTCATGTTTCGCCATCCATTTAGCAATACTTGGATCAGTCACTTTAGGAGCATGGATCGCTTTTCCAAATTTTACTTTTCCATTTTGGATAACACCACCTTTGTGCCCATAAACACCTAAAATAGCATTGATTTGCGTAATGAGGAGTTTTTCCCTCATACTGTTTGCATATCTTTCACTTCTATAGCCTCTTTCAAGGAAACATGCCGGTTTTGCATCATTTAACTTTTTAGCTATTTTTCTGATTTGAGTAACATCCAATGTTGTCTCTTTTGCCGCCCATTCAGGTGTATACTTGGAACAAGAATCTATCATAAGCTGAAGGGCTGTTTTACATCTTATTACAACACCTTCAACTTCAACTTCATGCTCCCCTAAAAGTTTTGTATTTTCATGATATTCTGATTTAAATCCAACACCGGAAGAAGTTGCTACATAATAATCTTCAACATCTATCTCTTTACCTTTTTTCATCTTTTTGATAATCTGTGTTACAACAGGCAAACCTGTCTCAGGATTTATCAACATGTCTGCATTTGTTTTTTTAAGCAAATGCTTTTCATCATAATATTTTTTTGTAAAGATTTCATTCATTAGACCAAGCAAGAAAGCTGCATCAGTTCCGGGTTTAATCGGTGCCCAATCTGTCAGGCTTTCCCCGGCTTCTGATGGTTTTCTTGGGTCAACCACCACTACTTCCATACCATTTTTCTTGCCGGCACCATAAGTTTTTCCCCAAGGGTGACAAACAAGGGCTCCACCCACATTTCTTTGTATAAGCACACCATATTTGGCAAACTCATGATCCGCACTAACTGCAGAAGTACCAGGACCTGCGACAGCAGACATATTGGTCCCTCCCATCACTGCACCAAAACCAACCGGTAAAGAGGAACCAAAACATGTGTCTCCATATCCAACTATATTTGGTGTCCCATAGAGATGGAAAAAACCTTTGTCCAACCCACCTGCAGAACTAAATCTTGGCAAATAGGCTACCGATTTGGCATCTCCCTCTTCTCTGAGTTCTTTCATTTTCTTAGCAACCATATCCAAGGCTTCACCCCATGATGCTTTTCTAAACTTTCCTTCTCCTCTTTCCCCTGTTCTAATGAGAGGGGTAGTTATCCTGTCAGCATCATATAGAGTTCCTACAGCTCCCGCGGCACGACCACAAATAGCACCATATGGTGTACCCATATTCGGTTCAAGCCTTACCACTCTTCCGTCAAGTACGGTTGCAACTGCCGGGCACTTTTGAGCACACATCCTACATAAAACAGTTACTTTTTTTTCTCTGGCGAAATCTGCCGAAGTAATTGTTTTTGCATTGGCTGCTGCCGGTATGCCTAACGCAGTACCAGCAACTGTTGCAGCACCCCCTTTCAAAAAATCTCTTCTACTTGTTTTTCCCATAACATTCCTTCCTTTTTATCTTTACTAAACCAGCTCATCATAGTTAATAATCAATTTTAATGATAAGCACATCAAAAAAAATCATAAAAGTATAATACTCCTAAAGAGGGTGAAGAAAGAGGGAGAAAATGAATCGTTATTCACAAAGAGACGTTCTTTATGAATAAATTAAGCTATTTTTAATAGTTTTATTTCAAAAAATAAATCAGGTTACTTCCTGTGTTTGGTGAACTTTTCTGTAAAATATTTTTATCGATTGAAATATGACAATTTATACATTTTTGCAATACTCTATGTTCTTTAGTATTTATACGACTGACTTGTATTGATACTTAGATTATGTTCATCAAATTTTACGATTTTAATGTTTGAGACATTTAGCTCAGATACATTTTTGTCTATAATCTCTATTTTGGTGCCGTCTATATGACAGTTTTTGCAATTTTGTAAAATTTGATGATCTGCATTCATGTTTCCGTTTTTTTTTGATAAGTTCTGGATGACAGACAATGCAATCTCCACTACAAGCAATAGATACCTCTACACATAAGAGAAAAAACAAACAAAAGAAGATAAAAAGTTTCATGTATATCCTTTAATGTATAAATTGAATTTCATTTATTTAAGCAAAAGAAAAGTTTATAGAATTAAAAATAATTTCTGATAACCATCGCATAATGTAAAATAAAAAGATTTAAAATAAAAATTAACATAGAAGAGGTGCGAGAGATGATATTTTGTCTCAATGTTCTTTTTCCCCCGTTGGTTTTAAGTGCAATAATAAAATGTATAACTGTTACAATAAGCAATGCAAACACTATCCATAACTTAATACGCAGAGAGTCTATCACTTCAGAGTGGATATTGGTAAAGAGAATTTGAGAAAGTCCATAGTTAAAGAACATCCATATACCAGAGACCAATAAAAGTATCAATGCTACCACTTCATAATAACCAAAAATTGGTCCAACATAAGGATATACAGAATCTTGGATTTTTTTATCTCGAACAGTTACCCCCAAGATAAACATAAAAATGGATCCACCTATCCATGCGATAGCGGCTAAGATATGTAAATGTAAAACCCAGCCCATAATTATTTTATAGGTTGCCATCTAGTATTTGGGTCAATAACTTTTATAAATGGAACTTTTTCAGCCATATGGCAACTGTTACATAAATTTTTTGTACTTATATACTCTTTTGCTACTGCTTTGGCATCTTTCTTCTTTAGTGCACTGCTCATGTCCTGATATTGTGTATCTAAAAACATTGCTCTTGCATTGAGTGCCCGTTTAGGTCTTCTTATAATGCCATTTTCTATGGCTTTTTTTATCTTGTCCCATTGATACTGTGCCAAATCATAGTTTTTATCTTGTATCGCAAAATAAAAACTGTTAAACCTGTATCCCACTTCAACCATTGACAAATCAAAGCCTCTAAACTGTTTTTGTATCGCTTTGAACTTTGCTTGTGTAGTGTTTGTTTCAAGTAACCAGTCTGATTTTGTTGAATAACTGTTTCCTGCAAATAAAAAACCTAGTAACAAACCACCAAATAATATTAATATCTTCATTTTGTTTCTCCTTTATTTTGATGTATATTCTAAAACAGCTTTTAAAATGTTTTTAGCATTTTTGTATTCACTTTTTCCTCGTTGATCTATCAAGACAGGCATGCTTTTGTTATTAAATTTCCATATTATTTTAAAGAAATGAAGACTTTTTTTGCTTTGGTCAAGCAATTTTTTAAAAGATGGATCTTTGTAGAGATCAGATTTTTCTAGAACAAGAATGGAGTTTGTATAAATAGCAACACCTTTATCCCAGTGTTTTTCAATCGTAGGATCATTCAATTTCCACATTTTCATCATATAGTGGGCGGAAAGACGTTTGATTGAGGCACCTATCTCAATGGCAGCGTTGATTAATTCTCGTTCTTGTTCAGGAATATTTTTAAGAAAAAAACTTTTCATTTTAATCTGTTGCACAATGACAGTTCTAATATTGTCATGGATGAATTTTGCCACTTCTCTCATGGTTTTTTCATCAGAACTTTCAAAAGCTGTAAGAATTTTTGCTTTTAGAGGTCCCCATGCTTTTCGGCTGGCAAGAACATATTCTTGAATTTCTTTAGATTTAAAATTTTTTTCCAAACAGTCAAGTTCTAACTCATAGAGAGCAATATTTTTTTTGAGACTCTCCTTGGGAGATTTATAGGTTATACCTGCACCAACCATCGTATAGAGGGCCAAAATGTCTCTCATGTTTCCCATTTGCCCACCAGTTGCCAGTATACCATCTAAATTAGTTTTAATTTCTTTTGCATCAATATTGGTGATAAATATGAAAATAGAAAATAATAAGCATATTTTCTTCATCTGAATGCCTTAACCTACCGTATAAATCAATTTTTCAAGCAGTTCAAAACCAGTTATCTCTACATAACGCATAGGATATCTGTTTTTATCAAGCGGTCTTTTGTACCCTCTGGTGGCTACTACATTGACATGAGCAATCTTGCCTACAGAATCGATATGTTTATGTCCTGAAAGTGTCAATATGAGATTTTTATAACCAAAAAGCTCTTTTTGTACTTCTTTTGTATTGCCTAAAACATATTTTTCAATATCCTCATTCTCTGTACCGTTCCAATAATTGGTATATGGGTGGTGATTGAGAATGATTGTAGGTAAACCGTTATCGAGTACTTTTTTTGCAAATGTTATCGTCTCTTTAGTATAAAGTCCACTGTTTTTCCCTTCAATACTGCTATCGAGCCCAACAATTTGGCAACCTTTTTTTGTAACGACCCAATTTTTACCTTCTACTTGCATTCCCTCTCTATTGAAAAAAAGTTTGGCAAAACTATTAGCATCTACACCATCAGCTGGTTTAGGTGAAGACTCTTTGTTTCCTCTTACCAATAGTGATGGACAGTGTAACTTTGAGATAATTTCATTAAAAAGCTTTGCATCATTATCTCCTTCAACATTATTGTTAAAGTTGTCTCCGCCAAAAAGCACAAAATCCAAATCTTTGTAATGCTCATTAATATATGAAACCATGAGTTTCATATACTTAATGGACTCTTCATTCCCCAAATCCATATGTGTATCTGTTGCATGAATGATTTTAAGTGTCGGTACCTTTTTTGTACCCTCTGCTGCTTGAGCTACAAATGGGACTGTCCCTGCTATTGCCGCTGTTCTCATAAACCATCTTCTTGCATTGTGTTTCATTTTTTTCCTTAAAAGTATCTTTTTTTAACCTAATGTTCTCCACTGCTTTAAATCATTTTATAATATTTTCATATCCTACAAATACTATCAACATCAGTAGTAATAAAAATAGAAAATAGAGTAGTTTCTTCATTTTTTCTCCTCTTTTACCAAAGGTTATATCTATAAAAAGGGGTAAAAAAAGGGTGTTACAAAACATCTGCAATGAGCTCAATAGGATTCTTAAATACTACATCTACCTTTGCTTCATGAAGAGAATTCCCTATTTGCATACGACAGGCACTACACTCTGCACTGACTATTTTGGCTCCGGTCTCCTCTATCATCTTTGCTTTTGGTTTGCCTGCCGCCTGGGCAAGGTGAAACTTTTCGATTTGTATTGTTACACCTCCAAATCCGCAACACTGATTTGGATCTTCCATCTCTATCATATTATAGTTTTGTTCAAGTAACTCTCTTGGCTCTTTTTCAATACCTTGTACTTTTTTAGCATGACAGGCATCATGATAAGTTATCAATATATCTCTATTTATCCCTCGTTCTGCCAATATTTTTTTTAAGTCTGTATTGTGATAGAGCCAGTCTGTTGCCATATGAATATATGGACTTATATTTTTTGCTCTTTTGTACCATTCCGGCTGGTCATGGAAAAAATGCATATAGTCTACCTTGATCATTGCTGAGCAGGTTGCCTCAGGAATAATAATGGCATCAAGCTCATCGAGGAAGCCTTCAATGTACTTTATATTAAATTTTGCCAATGTATCTACGCTATCAAAATCACCGGTGAAATAAGAAGGTGCTCCGCAACATTTTTGTTGCTTTATAAGGTAAACATCTATTTCTAAGACTTTCAGTATTTTTAGCAGTGCTACTCCAATGTCTGTGTACATATAGTTTGCCAGGCAACCTATGAAAAGACCGATCTTTGCTTTGCCACCATTGTAGATGATCTCCTCAGGCTGTGAGTTTAAAAAACTTTTCTTAGCAAGAGAGGGGAAGAGTCTGTCATACTTGATAAGTGGGATAGAACGAAGGAACATTGAATTTTTTCGTTCATCTATCTTCATTACACATGGTACAAAGGTGTAACCAATACGTGCGGCAATATCCATTACTTTTCTGTTTCGTAAAAAGAAAAATGCCAGTCGCTTATACCAGGCAATACCGAACTTTTTTCCTATATCGTGTCTGACTTGTTCAATAATCATATCAGTTGGCAGGTCGTTGGGACATACATCAGTACAGGCAGTACACAAAAAACAACTTTCAAAAATACTTTTAGCATTTTTATCTAACTCAAGCTCTCCTCTTTTATATGCTCCTAAAAGATCAATAAATCCTCTGGGACTTGTCGTTTCATCTGGATTTACCTTATAAACAGTACAAACTTGTATACATTTTCCACACTTGATACACATATCACTAATTTTCGTATAATCAAAAATACTTTCCATTTTTTACTCTTTCCTTCTTTTAATAGTTATAAGTTTCATCAATAATATGACCATCTTCCATTGCTATAATTCTATTCCCTATATATTGGGCTTCTTCTTTATTGTGTGTTACATAAATTAAAATAAAACCAAGTTTTTTTTGCAGAGCTACAATCTCTTGTCTAAGGTGGATATTGAGTTTTTCATCTAGACTTGAAAGAGGTTCATCCATTAATAGAATTTTAGGAGAAACAATTAATGCTCTTGCTAAAGCCACCCTCTGTTGTTGCCCTCCAGAAAGCTCCTCAACTCTTTTTGTATTATATCCTTCAAGACCAACAAGAGATAAGAATTCATTCACCTTTTCTCTTCTTAGCTCTTTTGAAACACCTTTTATTTTTAAACCAAACTCTATATTTTCTTCAATATTCATATGTGGCCATAATGCTAGATCTTGAAAAACCATTGCAATATTCCTCTGATGAGAAGGAACAATAATTTCTCCATTTTGGCTAACTATTTGGTTATCAAAAATAATCTTTCCACTTGTAGGAGGAATAAATCCTGCCAAAAGTTTCAAAAGAGTACTTTTCCCAGAACCAGATGACCCTGTAATCACAACTCTTTCTTTTGATCTTACACATAACTCTACACCTTTTATTATCTCTTTTTCATAATGAAAATGAACATTCTTAAATTTAAACATTTTTCTCTCCTCTAAATTGCCAAAAAGCAAAAAGCAAAAAAGGCAGAAGAGAAACCAATATCATAATAACAGATAATGCTGCTACAATCTCCTCTTTACCGTTTGCCATTTGTGTTACTATATATATCGGTAATGTCTCATATCCTGGAGGATAAACGAGCATTGTTATTGTATTTTCCCTCAATGAAAAGACAAACCCTACAATAAATATTGATATTAATATCTTTTTTGATGCAGGGAGTAGAATAAACCTTAATATCTCAAACCAATTTGCACCGGATATTTGTGCTGCTTCTATCATGGAGTTTGGTAATGAAACAAGTTTGGTTTGAGATATTTTTACAGAAAGGGCTAAATATTTACTAACATATCCAAACAAAATAATGAGAGGAGATGTATAAATAAAATCTATAAACGGTCTATTCCAAAATAAAATTAAAGCTATCCCTAAAACTGTTGCCGGCAACACAAATAAAAAAAGTATAGAGGCATCAAGTATTCTACTTAAAATCGGTATTTTCAAAAACAGAACATATCCGGTCAAAAAACCAAAAATCATCAATAAAGTTGCTCCAAAAATTGCAAAGGTTAAACTTCTTAAAAGGGGATCTAGTGCTTTTTCAAAAGCTATATAGAGATTGTCTACCATGCCAACAGTAAAAAATAGACCAGAGAGAGGTAGAATAACTATTACAAAAACAAAGATACAAGTAAAAAAAAGTAAAAAAATCTTCTCTTTTTTCTTAAGTGTAAAAATAATCATATCTCTGTAGGTTTTATATTTAAAAACTCTTTTTGATAGATACAGCTGTTCAACAAGAATAACAGCAATTGCAATCAGAAGCATTGGCATAGCCATTGCTACAGCAGCATCAAAATCATAAAAAGCACTAAACTGAATAAAGCTCTCCAAAGGAAAAACTGAAAACCGCAATACATTTGCTACACTATACTCACCAAATGTTAAAACAAACACCAATAAAAAACCAAGGATAATTGCTGGGCTTATTAGAGGTAATGTGATTTTTTGAAGTACTTTTTTTTCACCACAAAAAAGCAGTGCAGATCTCTCCAATTGAGGATCAATTTGTTTTAAAAAGAAAAGAGTAAGTAGTATCGAAATAGGTAAATATACACTAAACAATACCCAAGCTGTCCCCAAAAAACCAAAAAGAAGTGTACTCATACTCCCCATTACACCAATAATATCAATCCACCCCAGCGCTAGTATATATGGAGGAAGAAACATAGGGACAAGCAAAAAAAGTAAAATGATTTTTGAAAAATAAAAATCTGTTTTAGAGATGAGGATACCTATGAATGTTCCAATGAGTGTAGTCAATGTTGCAACACTCAAAGATAAAAGGGTACTGTTCACAAAACTTTGAAATACCTCTTCTGTTTCAAAAATTGTTCTATAGTTATACTCTCCTGAAAATGAGCTATATATCATTGCCAAAACTGGTAATAGACAAAATACAAAAACTATTCCAAAAATACCTCTTGCAAACCCTTTCTGTGTCATTTATCCTCCTACCATTGTTTTAGATAAGGTTGTATTTCTATTAACTTTTTTGCTATTTTTGCGTAATCAACATCCATAACTTTTAATTCACTTATCGCTTTTAACTCTTTAGGACCTATCGCTCCCTTATGAAGAGGGATCTGTGCACAATCAGATAAGGCCAATTTCTCTTCCGTCTCTTTACGAAGAAGATAATCTATCAATTTTTTTGCATTTTCAGAATGTTTTGCCCCTTTTATAAGCATAGTTACATTGGGCACAACAAATAGACCCCATTTATTGTCTTTTTGATCTGGGTAGATAAACTCGATAGGCTTTTTTTGTCTCAGCCTACTTATGGCATCATCACTATCAACTAATGAAAAATCATACTTGCCTGAAGCCACAAAATCAGCACTCTTTCCATTACTTGTAGAGATGGCTGTTTTATTTATTTTTAGTTTTTCTAAAAATGCTTTGGTCTTTCTTTCTCCTAGAACCGTAAATAGTGCGGAGATATGTGCGGTTGTCGTTCCAAAAAGAGGATTTGCAATCACCCCTTTTCCTGCCAATGCACTGTTGGCATAATCCATGATCGAAGATGGCTTCATTTGTGCATCTTTATGTACAACAAAGAGTCTAATTCGTGCTGAAAATCCTGTCCACATATTGTCTTTTCCTATATAAATTCTATCAATACCCTCGGCATTTGGACTTACATACGGAGCCAAAATACCTTTGCTTTTAAGCACTTCCGCACGTATAGGTTCATTTGCCCAGTAAACATCTGCTTGAGGGTTTCTCTTCTCTGCTAGTAGCCTATTCATAACTCCCGTACTCTTTGACTCTTCACTATCGTAAACTGCTTTGACTTTAATACCTGTTTCTTTCTCAAAATCTTTTAAAATAGGTTCTGAAAAGACTTGATCCTCTGAAACATAAATGGTCACAGATCCTTTATCTGCCGCATATAAATTTGTAAACAATCCTAAAAATGTTATTATTGGAAGAAAAAATTTCATTTTTCAACCTTTGCCGACAGATCATCGAAGGATGTTGCAGCATCAGCCTTTGTCCAAAGTCCAACAGCACCGCTCTTGCCAATGGCACTGTTGTTACAATCTAAAAGTTTTTTACCATCAAGATATCCTTCAAAATGACTCCCTTTTTGTATAACTTTCATCTCATGCCAGCCTTTAGAGAGTTTAATATCTGCTGATTTTAGTTGTGTTCTATTCCCATTTATAACTTTATAGAATCTAAAATTATCTTCAAGTGGATTAAATCTGGCAACATAATAGTTCTCTTTATCTTGAACTCTCCAGATGATACCACCACCCTGATCGATTGAACCGCTGTTTGCTCTAAACTTAACAGTTACCGCTCCGTCTTTAAGGGTTAATTTAGGATTATAACAAAGATTAAACCCGCTTCCATATCCGAAAAACCCTTTTTTATTATTTTTCATAGAAAAAATCTGTTTCCCAGAAGGTGCTATTTTGTCCTCTTCAATTTCCCAGCGAGAAACACATTCCCATGTTTGTGGAACAGCACCTTTCTTAACAGATTCAAAATCAATATTTATCTCTTTGGCATTAATTACAGTCATTAAACCAACTAACAATACACATGCCAAACTTTTTTTTATATACATATTTTTCTCCTTTGTAAGTTATATTATTAAAGTACTATCCACCCCAAATATCTTGGGCAATACTCTTATGCCATGCTTTCGCATAGTACGCTTCCGTTGTATAAAAATAATCCTCTTTCCCAAGAGGAGTGGTACCCCCAGCATCTTTGATAGATGCCATTTTCTTCCCATTAAATTGATAGATACCAATGACATTAATACCGTAATCACTACCGACCAGACTATAACAAGTATTTGTAATTTTAGGTGATATAGGGTCTGCCCCTTTAAGAGACAAAATAACAGAAGCGGCACAGAGTTTACCCTGGGAATTTGCAGAGTGTCCTGATTTTGGCATATCACCGGCTATTGCACTGTCACCTATAATATAAATATCTTTTACAATAGATGATTCAAAGGTTTGTTGATTTACAGGGCACCAACCACTCTTATCTGTCAAATCCATATTAAAAGCCAATGTTCCTGCTTTTTGTTGTGGTATGATATTGAGAACATCAGATTTTATTTTTGTACCATTTTGTGTTGTTATTATCTTCTTTTTTGTATCTATTGATTTGACTTCTCCTCCTTTTTCTGCCGATACCCACTCTATCATATCTCCGTAGAGTTTTCCCCATCCTTGTTCAAATAGTGGCTGTTTACAAAATTTATTTTTTTGATCCAAAATAATAATTTTAGATTTTGGTTTAAATTTTTTAAAGTACTCTGCAACCAAACTAGCTCTTTCATAAGGACCTGGAGGGCATCGATAAGGACATGTTGGAGGAACAATTGTAAAAATGCCCCCATCAGCCATACTGTCAAGCTGCCTATACAAAATTTCAAGTTGCCGTTTAGTTTGCCAAGCATGAGGGATATTTTCTATATCTTTTTGACTGTATCCATCAATCATCTCATATTTAAAATCAATTCCAATTGATACTATCAATTTATCATATTTGATCTTTTCTGTATTTCCAAGAATTACAGTTTTCGTAGAAATATCTACTTTTTCCACTTTTTCATTTATTATATTCACTCCAAAAACAGTTTGAAGTTTTGTAAGATTTTTTAAAAGATTTTTCATATCAATAATATGAGATATATAACAGTTTCCTTTAGGCATAGTAGTATAAATTTTATTTGGTTCAATTAGAGTAACATTTAATTTCTTATCATATTTTTTAAGATACTTAGCTACAGTTGCCCCACCAAATCCACCTCCAATAACAACTATGTGCGCCTTTTTTATTTTTTTATCTTCAGTATAAGAAAATACAGGTAACAGCAATGTAGAGCTTATACATTTTAAAAAACTTCGTCTTCTTTCAGAAAAACTCATTTACTCTCTACCTTACTTATATATATTGCCAATTGTGCTATCTCCTTATTACTGTATCCTTTTGCATAGCGATGCATATCAATAGAGCTGTTATTATCAGTTTTAAATATCATCAGGGTGCTTTTAAGATAACTTTTGTTTTTTCCTGCTATCGAAGAAAATCCAAAACATGATTTATTATTCTTTTGTACCGTATGGCAAGTAAAACAAGTATCTGCCATTACCTTTATGTTATAATCAATTTTATCCCTTTTTACTTCTGCAAATAGTGGTTGAACCATAATATATAATATGATAAATATATATTTCATTTATAAACCTTTTATAATCCCATTTTTCCTGGATTTAAAATATTATTGGGATCAAAAGCTTTTTTAATATCTTTAAAGAGTGCAAGCTCTACATCATTGAATGCAATATTCATAAACGGTGCTTTACTTGTGCCTATACCATGTTCACCACTGAGTGTTCCTCCCATATCAACAACTAGTTCAAAGATCTCTTCTATGGCTTGATGCCCCTCTTCAAGCTGCTTTTCATCTGAACCGTCCACCATGACATTAACATGGATATTCCCGTCGCCTGCGTGTCCGAAACACGGTACTTTAAATCCGTATTTGTCACCGATGGAATAGATGCGTTTAAGTGCTTCTGGAAGCATGGATCTAGGAACTGAGATATCTTCATTAAGTTTCTTGCTTCCAAAGATGGTAATGGAGGGGGATGCATTACGTCTGGCATACCAGAGTTCGTCTCTCTCTTTGTCATTGTTGGCAATGACAAACTCCTGTGCACCATTCTCTTTGAACGATTTTCCAAGGATCTCAAGTTGGAACTCTACTTCCTCTGTCACATTTCCATCTACATCTCCAATGAGCAGTGCACCTGCATCTTCAGGAAGTTCAATACCTAACTTCTCTTTGAGTGCCTGAACAACCAAATCATCCATGAACTCCATTGCTACAGGGTTTGCTCCTGCTGCCAGAGATTTAAACACAGCATTCATCGCATCATCTACAGAAGGGAAGATACCCATATAGGCTTTGGTAAATTTAGGTTTTGGAATAAGCTTGACCGTAATTTCAGTCAATACCGCAAGTGTTCCTTCACTTGCAATCAGGATACCCGCAATGTTATATCCTGCTACATCTTTAATGGTACGTTTTCCTGCACGGATAATGTCACCATTGGGACGTACTGCACGCAATGCCATGACGTAGTCTTTTGTAATACCATACTTGGCTGCACGCATACCGCCGGCATTTTCACTGACATTCCCTCCCAGTGTTGAGTACTCCTCGCTTGCCGGATCCGGTGGATAGAAAAGACCTACTTCTTCTACCGCTTTTTGCAGATCCATATTGATCACCCCAGGCTGTACGACTGCAACCATATTTTCCATATCGATCTCAAGGATCTTGTTCATATGTTTTTCCATAGCAAGTGTGATACCGCCGCTGGTAGGCAGTGCACCGCCTGTAAAACCGGAACCTGCACCACGAGGTGTGATCACAATGTGATGGTGGTTACAGTAGACAAGGATACGGCTTACATCCTCTTCATCTCTGGGAAAAACCACTGCATCAGGCTCAAAGCGTGTACGGGTAGCATCATAGGAGTAGGCAATGAGATGTGCTTTGTCACTATAGACATTTTCTTTCCCTACAAGATTCTCAAGGGCTTTGATGTGTTTAGGATCCAACATTTTATCTCCTTATTTATTATTTTTTATTCGATCAATACCTATGACTTCAGAAATATGTTTATAGCCATCTTTTTTGAGCAACTCTACTAATTCTTGATTAATATTTTTTGCCAAGGATGGTCCTTCAAAAATTAAAGCACTATAAACCTGTATGAGGTTAGCTCCTGCCTTTAGTCTTCTATATGCCTCTTTTGCATCACTGATGCCCCCTACGGATATAAGTATTGTTTTTGAAAAAAACTTTTTTGCCAATGCTTCAAAAAGTATAAAACTTTTTTCTTTTAAGACCTCCCCACTAATGCCACCAAATTTTTTAGCATTTGGTAAAAGTGTATAATCAATGGTTGTATTGGTGGCGATAATTCCACTTGCTCCATACTCAATAGCAGTAGAACATATTTCTATAGCATCACATACTTCCAAGTCCGGTGCGATTTTCAAAAAGATAGGTTTAGCTGTTTTTTGGGTTGCCATTTGAAATATATTTTGAATAAATTTTTTATTTTGGAATGTTCGAAGGCCCGGTGTATTTGGTGAAGAGAGATTGATCACTAAAAAGTCACAAACATCTCTAAAACCCTCAATGAGTATTTCATAATCTTTAAGTGTATCTTCCTCACTTGTGGTTTTGTTTTTACCTATATTGGCAACTATAGGCAGACTGAATGGATAATGTTTTTGCACATTATGCCTAACAGTGTCCAATCCTTGATTGTTGAAGCCCATTGCATTTTGGATGGAGTTAAGCTCCGGATAACGAAACAGTCTTGGTTTGGCATTGCCTTCTTGTGGTTTAGGAGTAACCGTCCCAAACTCAATAAAACCAAAACCCATAGCTTCCAATCCAAGCAGCATGGTGGCATCTTTATCAAATCCTGCTGCTATTCCTACAGGATTTGGGAAAGTTATTCCAAAAATATCTTGAGAGAGAGAATCATCTGAAAATGTAAACATTTTTGAGAGAGGGTTTAGTAAAAGTGGTGCTTTTTCTCCTATGAAATGTAAACTTTTCTCAATCACAGTATGAGCGGTTTCAGGATCTAGTTTGTAGATATATTTCTTTATATTTTTGTATAACATGGGCTTTCCAGTTTTAATTTTAATATTATTTTCACATCCAATTACAATGGATAAGCGTATGTTGCAAATTTATAGATTACAGAATAATTGACAGTTTTAAATGAATGTTTCTCATTAAAAAATGTAACAACAAATCTATAAAAAGCATAAGAACATTTACTCAGAGACTAACATAATAAAAAGGGGGAAAAGAGGGGAAAGAATGAAGAGGAATACAATATCATCTACTTTTCCTCTCTGGATACTATGTATCCATATCCTTTTTTTTATAGGCTAAAATTATTTAATTTGGGTCTAGACTAGAACAGAGGGTATAAAGTGCAAAGAAAGTACCATTATACCGATGAAAAACAAGTATATAAAAGTTGCGAAGATTTCAGAGAGTAAATTTAGGCTCATTGTAAAGTGCTTTGCTAATGATCTTTCAGCTACTCAGACAGCTAATCTTACAGGCATTAATCGTAATACTATTAACCGATACTATTCATTATTCAGAGATAGAATTGTTAAGATTCAAGAAAAGGAATCTCCTCTCTCAGGAGAGATAGAGATGGATGAGAGTTACTTTGGGGCAAGAAGAGTCAGAGGCAAAAGAGGTAGAGGTGCATCAGGGAAAACTATTGTATTTGGTTTGTTGAAACGTAATGATAAGGTCTATACGCAAATTATACCAGATGCCAAGAAAGCCACACTGCAGGCTATCATACGGGGTAAGATAGATATTCAAAGTGAAATCCATACAGATGGTTGGAAAGGCTATGATGGGTTGGTTGATATTGGATATGACAAACATTTCAGAGTCCATCATGGCAAAAATGAATTTGCTAGAGGCCATTGCCATATCAATGGTATTGAATCCTTCTGGAGTTATGCTAAAATTAGATTAGTCAAATTCAGAGGACTGGACAAAGAACACTTTAATACGCATCTCAAAGAGTGTGAGTTTAGGTTCAATCATAGAGGTGAAGATTTATACAAAATTTTGTTGAAAATCTTCAGAAAAGAACCCCTGAACTAGTCTAGACCCTTAATTTAATAGTACCTTCCCCCCTTTTCCCCCCTTTTCCCCCTTTTGTTTTATTATATTTCGTGAGAGCAAAAATATAAAAGGAGGAAATTGTGAATGAAACATGTATACGGATGTATTGTGAATCTGAAGGTAGATGTCATGGAATTGTTTTAGTTTTTTTTAATGAAGACCAAAAAGAAAAAATATTGTCTAAAGCGGATGAATTATCACATAGACACAGAGTTATCCCTGATATTTCTATTCGTAAAATAAATAATTATGGAGAGGTATTTATAGAGTTTTATGATGATTATCATCATGAGGGTGCCTGTTTTTTTGAAGATTTGGTAGAAGCACTTGATGCAAAATTATGTGATTGTGAGGATTTATAATGGGTAAAGTTATTCCTAAAGTATTTAGAATAAATACAGGAAGCTGTAATGGCTGTGATGTTGAGTTTGTTGCTGCTGCTTTTGTAGAAAAGTATGGAGTTGCAGCACTAGAGCCAGAATTGGTTGAAAATGTTGAAGATGCAAATCTTATAGTGGTAACTGGACCACTTACTGCTAGAAGTGAGCCATTTATGAGAGCTGCTTTAAGCAAGGTAAAAAAACCTTTTGTGGTTGTAGGGATTGGGACTTGTTCTATTAGTAGTGGGATTTTTAGAGATTCTTATGCTATTAATGGACCTACTGATAAGTTTGTAGAGGTGCATGTAAATGTAGCAGGTTGTCCACCAAGACCAGAATCAGTAGCAGAAGGTATCGCAAAAGGTGCAAAGGTATTAGAGCATCTTTTAAAAGGTGAAGCAATCCCTAATAAAATAGATACAATTTTTAAAGATTTTTCTGCACCTGAGAGTTTTAGAGGTAGAGTTGATTTAAATGCCGATGAATGTACTGCTTGTAGAACTTGTGAGATTGTATGCCCTTCAAATGCTATAAAAATCACAAAACAAGGTGATAAGTTTATCCATGAGATTTGGCATAATAGTTGTTGTTATTGTGGGAACTGTTCATTTTTCTGTCCTACTGGAGCTATATTTAATACAAATAGTTTCGATACTGCAAAACTACAAAATGAAAAATACACTGATGTAAATAGAGCTGAGATCTCTTACTCAACTTGTAAAGAGTGTGGAGAAAAATTCAAAGCTCCTACAGATGGATTGTTAAGCAAAGCTTACAATGAAAAAAATATCAAAAAATTAGATGCAACCCTTTGTCCATCTTGTAGAAAAATAGAAAATTTCAAAAGGATTTATGCATGAATATAGAAGAGTTTAACAATGCTATTAAGACAAAAGTTAGTGGCAAATATGATATAAAAGATGATGTAGATAGTTATGGTAACTCAAATTTTTGGGTGAAATTACAATGCAAAAAAGATATTGAAGTTGTAGCAAAAGCTATCAAAGCTTATAAAGGTAGATGTGTAGTTGCAACTGCTTATAAAAATGATGACGATACTCATACAGTAGTATATCATTTTGATTTAGACGGAACTATTGTAAATGCAGAGCTTCATACAGATGATGCTACAACAGTTTCTGTTACTCCTATTTTACCAAGTGCAAACTGGGCAGAGCGAGAGATGAGAGAGATGTTTGGAGTTGAGCCTATAGGACACCCTTGCAAAGATAGATTATTTTTGGATTATAGTATCGCAAAAGGGGTGCTAAATGATTATATCCCACTATCAAAAATGCAACTGGGAGTTAGTGATAGTGATGTGATGTGGCAAAAAGTAAAAGAGGGGGCAAAAGCATGAGTGAAAAAATAGAAATTGGGCCATTTCATACAGAACTTGAAGAGTCTGTATATTTTAAACTAGAAGTTGATGAGAATAGAATTGTTCAAAATGTTGAAATAGTAAATGGTTTTGAGCATAGAGGTATGGAGTCACTAGTTACTAGCAAAAACTTTATGCAAAATCTTATTTTGACTGAGAGAGTTTGTTCGCTTTGTTCAAATAATCACCCTTTTACTTATGCATTAGCAGTTGAGAGAATTTCTGGGACAAAAGTGCCACTTAGGGCTGAAGCTTTAAGGGTAGTTGCAGATGAAGTAAAAAGGGTAGCTTCAAATCTATTTAACCTAAGTATGCTAACACATTTGGTTCATGACCACGACCTTATGAAAGAGACTATGGAAACAAGAGAGCATATGCAAGACCTAAAAGAGATCATCTGGGGAAATAGAATGGATGTGAGTGCCAACACACTTACAGGGGTAAAATATGACTTAGATGATGAGAAAGTAAAACTTATTTTAGATACTTTAAAAATAGTTGAGCCAAAAATCAAAAAACTAAGAGAAAAATATACAAATAGTCAAAAAATAGTTGAAAGAACAAAAGGTGTAGGGGTATTGCCAAGAGATAAAGCCCTAGAGATTGGAGTAACAGGACCAGTTGCAAGAGGAAGTGGAGTAAATAATGATGTAAGGGTAAAAGCTCCATATAGCTACTATGCAATCAAACCAGAAATTAGACCAAATGTTGAGCTTAGTTTACAAAATGATGGTGATGTTTATAGCAGAGCAATGGCTAGATTTGGTGATAGTGTAGAGGCTATTAGAATTATCAAAGAGATAGTAAATGATTTGCCAAGTGGAAAAGTGATACTTGAAAAACGACCACATATCCCTGCTGGTGAAGCGGTTGTGCGAACTGAAGCTCCAAGAGGTGAGCTAATATATTATCTACAAACAGATGGTAGTCAAAAACCAAAAAGAATGAGATGGAAAGTTCCTACATATACCAACTGGGAAGCACTAAAAGTTATGATAATAGGTGATAGTGTAGATGATGTTACTTTGATATTTAATAGTATAGATCCATGTATTTCGTGTACAGAGAGATAGAGGTAAGTTATGAGTGATAAAAACAATAGATTTATATATGCAGACCCAAATAAGTGTATAGGGTGTATTAGTTGTGAATTAGCTTGTAGTGCTAGTCATATGGGATTGGATGTCGATACTGTTTATGAGATGAAATTAGCTGGTAAAGAAGTAGCACCATCACGAAACAAAGTTGTAAAAATAGATGGTAAAACTGCTCCAATGCAATGTATGCAATGTCTTGATGCACCTTGTCTGGAAGCTTGTCCTATAGATATTATTAAATTTGAAGATGATTTAGTAAGATATTATGAGAGTGATTGTATAGGGTGTGGAAGTTGTGATATGGTGTGTCCTTATGGTGCAGTTGTTATGGCAAAAAATACAAAAAGTGATGCTCCTATTTCACAAATGGTAGCACTAACTTGTGATCTATGTGGAGGAGAAGCTGGAGATCAAGCTTGTATCAATATATGTCCAACAGATGCAATATTGCTCATAGATTATGACAAATTTAAAACAATGATGAGTCAAAAATAATGCATGAGTATTCTGTAGTTATGTCTATGGTTGATGTTTGCGAGAAAAGCTCTAAGGGTAAAAAAATATCTAAAGTAGTAGCAAACATTGGCAAAATGAGCGGGGTTGAACCACCTTTTTTAAAAGAGAGCTTTGATGTATTTAAAGAGGGAACTTTATGCGAAGAAGCTACTTTAGAAATGAATATCATAGATATAACAATACAGTGTAACGATTGCAAAAAAGAAGCTTTAGTTGATAGTTATAATTTTTATTGTCCATATTGCAAAAGTGGAGATACAAAAGTTTTAACTGGTCAAGAAATGCATATAGATTATATAGAGTTAAAGGATGAGTAATGGATAGAAAAATTGTTAAGAAAAAAACAAATTATCTAAAAGTAAAAAAAGAGACCCCTAGAAAAAGGGATGCGGCAAAAAGAAAAGTGGATTTTAATCCAACTTACTTTCTTTTTAACCAAGAAGAGGCAGGTATACAGTCAGAGCGTTGTCTTAAGTGTCCTGTTGACCTATTTAAGGGAATGGACGGAGAGTTTAGTTTCTGCAGAACGGGCTGTCCGTTAGAGAATAAGATTCCACTCTGGATAGAGGCAACAAAAAAGGGAGATATTAAAAAGGCATTTGAGCTTAGCAATGAAATTTCTCCTTTTCCAGAGATATTAGGAACAGTTTGTCCACATGATAATCTCTGTCAAGGTGGTTGTACCATTTCAAAAACAGAGAGCGGCTCTGTAACGATTGGTGCGATTGAGGTTTTCTTGAATGAGCAGGCATTTAAAATGGGTCTTAAACCAGATTATGGTGAGAATAGTCCAAAAATTGGCAAAAAAGTAGCTATTATCGGTAGCGGTCCTGCCGGTATGAGCTGTGCAACATTTTTGCTTCGTGGCGGAGTTGATGTAGATATGTTTGAGAAATCAGACAGACCAGGTGGACTTTTAACCTATGGTATCCCAAACTTCAAGATCAGCAAAGATGTGATTTTAAGAAGATTTAGATGGATGCAAGAGGCTGGTATGCACCTAAATTTAGAGTCTTATATTGATTCTCCAGAGCAGATAAAAGAGATGCTTGATGAGTATGATGCGATTTTTGTAGGAGTTGGTGCGCCAAAAGGTAGAGGTGCAAGAATGAAAAACGAAGATGCACATGGTGTTTATCAAGTTATGGATATCTTAACACACGCTCAAAAAGGTGTATTTGAGACATTCTATGAGAATATTCTAAAAGATAAAAATGTTATTGTTATCGGTGGTGGAGATTCTGCCATGGATGCCCTGAGAACCTCTGTCAGAATGGGTGCAAAGTCTGTTAAATGTGCTTACAGAAGAGACGAAGCAAATATGCCAGGAAGCAACAAAGAGGTTGTGAATGCTCGTGAAGAGGGTGTTCTATTTGAGTTTCATACAGCACCCAAAGAGGTAATTGTAGACAGAGGTAACCATGTGAAAGGGTTGATTTGTCAAAAGACAGAACTTGGTGAGCCTGATGAGAATGGAAGAAGAAGATTAAGTGTCATAGAGGGAAGTGATTTTGAGATAGAGTGCGATGTGATCATTCTTGCACTTGGTTTTGATAATCAGGAGTTCTCATGGTACAGTATAGCAGAGATCAATACCGGAAAATGGGGTGATATTTTAGTTGATGAAGACAAAAGAACATCAAATAGAAGAATCTTTGCCGGTGGTGATGCAGTACGAGGTGCTGACCTCGCCGTAACATCGGCAGCAGATGGGCGCATTGCGGCACTTTCAATGTTAAAAGATTTCAAAGAAAACAATATAAAATAATCTATAGAATTTATAAAGAGGTAACAAATCGCACATGGTCCGTAAAATTAAAAAGAAAAACGATATTTTATTATCCGCATTAAAACTTTTTTCAAAAAAAGGTTTTTATAATACCTCTATAGCTGAAATTTCAGGATATATGGGAATTAGTGTAGGAAATATTTATAACTATTTCCCATCAAAAAAGAGTTTGGCAAAAGCTTCTATAAAGTTTGTTACAGGAAAATTGGCTATGGAATTACGATTTATTAATGCACAACAAATTAGCCCTAAAGACAAAATTAATAATTTTGTCAGTGTCTATTTTAATTTTATTCAAAAAAATCCGGAAATGATTGAATACTTTTTTAGGGTATACCTATCAAACAGAGAGCTCTTCTGTGATGATAAGGATTGTGGTTTTTCTTTAGCAAAAGAGTTTATAGATGAAGTTGAAAAGCTTATAAATACTGGGGTAGCTATTGGTGAATTTCAAGAGCAGGATTTTTATATAACTTTTTCATTAATTAGTGGAATTTTAGGTGCTATGACTTTCTTAAGCGGAGAAGGAGTTTTAGAAGATAATTTAGATATTTATATTGATGATGTATCTTCTACTCTTTACAAAGCTCTTTCTTGTCAGACAATATCAAATTAAAAAAGGAGAACTTATAATGAGATTGATTTTCCCAACAGATGAAAACATGGGGTTTTTAAGTAAAAGAGGTGCTCATTTTGGTAAAGCTAAGTATTATACCATTATTACTCTTGATGGTACCAAAATATTAACTGTAGAAAGTATAAAAAATCAAGGACATCAAGAAGGAGGATGTGGTAACGCAGTGTCTAATATTATGAATTTAAAGCCTGATGCCTTAATTGTTTCAGGTATTGGAAATTCCCCTGCTAAAGGTTTTGCTCAAGCAGGATTAGATTTATACTTTGATCAAAACTCCCTAACAATAAAAGAAAGTATTGAACTATTCCTTTCTGGTAAATTAAAAAAAAGTAAAGGTATGGGGACCTGTTCAACACATTAAGAGACTGTTCACAAATTTGTGTCATCCAATAGTTGAGTGAATTATTATAATGCCCCCTAAAATCTAAGACATTGCTTCAGTAAGATTTATTTTTTATAGGAAAATCAACTGTACCTGTACCATAAAGCTTCTGAAGCTTCATCAATCTTGCCACTCTCTTTTTATTGACTTTAATACCCAGTTCTATGAGATCTTTATGAATATTTCTATAGCCATAGGTACGATTACTCAGAACATAGGATTCTTCAATTTTTTTCAGAAGTTCCTTATTCTCTTTGGCTCTTGGAGATTCAGGCTCTTTCAGCCAAGCATAATAACCGCTTGGATGCACTTTCAGGACTTTACACATCCTCCTGAAGGGATATTCCAAAGCATGGGTACGAATGAACGCGTACTTCAGCTTTGGTGTTTTGCAAAGTACGCGACGGCCTTTTTTAAAATGTCCCGCTCTTCCGTTACTCGCTTAAGTTCTTTCTTTAACCGGAGGATCTCTTGGTGTTTCTCGTCCTGTATTTTATGGGGCATCGGATCATTGAATTGCTTGATCCATTTACTCAGTGAATAGGGATGCACTCCCAGTCTTTCCACTGTCTCCTTGATACTGTAATCATTTTCCGAAACTTGTTTAACTGCTGCTTCTTTGAACTCATCTGTATAGCGTGCCGGCATTACTTTTACTCCTTTACTGCCTCTTCTATTATTGTACTCAATCAGCGCGTAAAAAAGTGTCTATAGTTTTGGGGTCATTCCACATACCCCATCCGATCAAAGATATAGTGAAATAAAAGAACTATTTTGCGTTCTTTTTGTCTCTGGCTGCTCTTTTTCTTACCACTGGGTCAAGTGACTTCTTACGAATCCTAATACTCTCAGGTGTGATCTCGATAAGTTCATCATCTTCTATCCATTCCATTGCTGATTCAAGTGTGATCTGTCTTGGCGGAACAAGTTTGATGGCATCATCTGCACCCGAAGTTCTCATGTTTGTAAGTTGTTTCCCTTTAAGTGGGTTCACATCCAAGTCACCCGGTCTTGCAGACTCACCGATGACCATACCTGAATAGACTTTATCTTGAGGTTTGATGAAAAGTGTTCCTCTTGCCTGAAGGTTGAAGATAGAAAACGCAACAGCTTCACCATTATCCATAGAAACAAGTGCACCCGGTGTACGGCTTACCACTACACCAGAATAAGGTCTGTACTCAATGAATGAGTGGTTCATAATACCTTCACCTTTAGTATCTGTCAAGAATTCAGATCTGAATCCGATAAGTCCTCTTGCAGGAATTTCAAACTCTATTCTTACTGTACCGTCCGGCATTGGTGTAAGTGAAGTCATTTCTGCTTTTCTTTTACCAAGTTTTTCAATAGCAACACCCTGGAACTCTTCTGGAACATCTACAACAAGATGTTCAAATGGCTCCATTTTTACACCATTTTCTTCTTTTACCACAACTTCAGGACGTGCAAGAAGGAACTCAAATCCTTCTCTTCTCATATTTTCTGCAAGAATACCGATCTGAAGTTCACCACGACCCGAAACTTTAAATGATGCATCACCAAGAGGCTCCATACGCATTGCGATGTTCGTTTCCATCTCTTTTTCAAGTCTCTCTTGAATTTTGTTAGAAGTAACGTGTTTACCTTCTGTACCGGCCAAAGGACCGTCATTTACCGACATGATAACTGAAAGTGTAGGCTCTTCAACATGCATAGGATCAAGCGCTACCGGGTTTTTTGGATCACAGATAGAGTCACCCACATCAATATCGTTGAATCCTGCGATCGCTACGATATCACCAGCTTCTGCTTCCTGGATCTCCATACGCTCAAGACCTTTAAATCCGATAAGCTTGGAGATACGGCTTTTTGTTTTCTCCCCTGAAGCTTTTACAAGTACATACTCATCACCTTTTTTCACTTTACCGTTAAAGATACGTGTAATACCGATACGACCAACAAAGTTGTCAGAATCAAGTGTAAATACCTGTGCTTGTGTATCAGCATCTGGTGAACCAACTGGATATGGTACTTTTTCGATGATCGCTTCAAAAAGCGGTGTCATGTCTTTGTTTTCATCTTCCATTTCCCATTTTGCATAACCATCTCTAGCTGCTGCATAAAGTACTGGGAATTCAAGTTGCTCTTCGTTTGCTTCAAGTGCAACAAGAAGGTCGAACATTTCATCAAGAACTCTGTCCGGCTCTGCACCATCTTTGTCAATTTTATTGATAACAACTACCGGAATAAGTCCAAGTGCAATTGCTTTTTTAAGTACGAATTTAGTCTGTGGCATAACACCTTCTTGTGCATCAACAAGCATAAGTACGCCGTCCACCATTTTAAGTACACGCTCTACCTCTCCACCAAAGTCGGCGTGACCCGGAGTGTCTATAATGTTGATCTTGTGGTCACCATAGGTAATAGCTGTATTTTTAGAAAGGATCGTGATCCCTCTTTCTTTTTCGATAGCATCAGAGTCCATCGCTCTTTCTTGTACCTCTTGGTGTGCTTCATATGTTCCGCTTTGTTGAAGCAGTTGATCAACAAGTGTTGTTTTACCGTGGTCAACGTGTGCAATAACGGCAATGTTTTTAATTTTTTGCATAAAATGTCCTAAAGTTAAGGTCTGAACCTTAATAATTTTCGCGAATTATACCCAAATTTTCTTCTATAATGAAAACCCGTACATTTCATGATAGGTTTTCATCGCATATCTGTCTGTCATATCTGCAATATAATCTGCAATTACACGCTCTTTGTTGCGTACCTCAAAAAGCTCTTTTTGGTGTGGCGGTAAAAGATCTATATCTTCAGTAAATGCCATATATAGTCCTTTGATACACTGTTTCCCCGCATACATTTTACGTACTATTTTCTCATGTCTGTAGAGTTTGAAAAAAAGCAATTTCTTAAGCTTTTTAAGTTCTGTTTGGGTCTGTTTTGAAAAACCTGCCGGCACGGGTGATTTTGCATCCAAAGTCGCCACAATAGGCAAATCTTTACGATGTTTTTTAACACCCTCTTTTGAGTTTTCTATAAAATCTTCTACCAGCAACTTAATAAGTCCTGCAACAAAGCGATGGCGGTAAAGTTTTTCACCTCTTTGAATACCTTCTTTTTGTACCATCTCATCTACTCTGAGACAAAGTGCGTCTTCCAGCAGATCATCAAAAGTAATGAGTCCGTATTTAATGCCGTCATCAATGTCATGTGAAGTATAGGCTATCTCATCTGCATGGTCCACCACCATGGCTTCAAGTGAAGGATGTTTATCTAAGTTAAAGCATACATCCAAATCCTCCAAAAAAGATTTTTTATAGGGATAGGAGTGTTTCAGAACACCCTCCAGTGTGGCAAAAGTAAGATTCAGTCCATCAAAATCTTTATAGCGTTTTTCCAGTTTTGTCAATACCCTGAAAGACTGAAAATTATGTTCAAATCCTAACTGATGCCCATCAGCTTTAAGCAATGTATCGAGCTCATCCCCTCCTACATGACCAAAAGGTGTATGCCCCAGGTCATGTGAAAGTGCAATGACTTCTGCGAGTGTTTCATTGAGTTCAAGCATACGGGAAAGTGTTCGTGCGATCTGACTTACTTCAAGCGAATGGGTTAAACGTGTACGAAAGTAATCTCCTTCATGATTTAAAAAAACTTGCGTTTTATATTCCAAACGTCTAAATGAGCTACAGTGGAGTACTCTATCCCGGTCTCTTGCATAAGGATCTCTAAAATCCTCTTCAAAACTAAAAAATCTTTCATTTGCCTGCATTACTATAGTATCCTGACTAACAATTTATTATATAAAAATATTTGCTATAATTGTATCTAAATTATAATGGAGTCTCCTATGCAAATGTATCATATTGAGTATGAAAAACCTACTGTAACACTGCTACAAGAGAGTGGTCTTGGGGTTGCCGAAATAGCTGCAAGAACCTGTTATGACAGTTTTGAGAACTCTGAGAATGAGTGTGTGAAGCATGCCATGACAAATATGGATACAAATGCCATTAACAGCATTGAAAATTCTGATCTGCTTTCCAATCTTGCATGGGTGCATCATCATCATTCCATTATAGAACATGCTACATTGAGTTTTTTGATACAGGGGACTTCAAGAGGTGTACTCCAGGAACATGCCAGACACAGACTCCAGGCTATTTCTGTACGAAGCACACGCTATACAATGTCAAATGTCATCAACGCATTCGTTGCTTCTTTTGAAGCAGAAGACAGCTTTACATTCTTCTTGGAAAAACTGCTTGGATTCAATCTTTTTGTGATCTCCGATCAAGCGTATCTTGCCATAGAGATCCGTGCAATCTATGACAAATTGTTGTTTCAGTATCATAAAGACAATACATTTGTCAACAATGCTGTAGCAAAATCTTCTCTTCCTTTCCTTGAAGAACATAAAGGCAATGCTGAAGCTCTTTTTGAAGCATTACAATGTGGCAAGAAAAAAAGAAATGTGGGTGATGGGTTTAAACACATCGTCTCTGATAACTGGAAGGTCGATATGGTAGTCACTTTTAACATACGGAGTCTCAAAAATTATTTTGATCTGAGAGATTCAGGCGCAGCATGGTTTCAGATACAGTGGCTTGCCGAGGCGATGAAAGAAGTCACTCCCAAAAAATATCTGAAACTGATCGATAAAAAATACAGAGATGTATAAGGAAACTTTTTTGAAAAACATAAAATTATTTTTACTCTTTCTCTTCATTCAATTTTCTGCATATGCACAAACATTGAGTATAGAAAATATCAGCACCAATATAAAAAATACTCTTCCTACACATCTTAAAGGTCAAAATAAAGATATCATCCAAAATATCTATGCACAGACTGAGAACAGACCTTTATGGATAGGAAGCCTGAATAAAAAAAAATTGAGTCAGCTCATTCAGGCGCTGAATGATCCTCTTTTTAATTATAAGAACAAACCTTTTGACCAAAAAGCGATCAAACATCTTTTTTTTCTTCTCGATAATAATGATATAACCCCTGGCAAACAAGCTGCTGTTTATGCAAGACTTGATCTGATGCTTACAAATTCTATGGTACGCCTGGTACGTTTCATCGTACAGGGTGATGTGGATTGGAATTTGGTACAAAAGAAATTCAAAGCACTGAAAGAGAGTGACGATATTGAAGTAAATTGGGAAATGTCACCTAAAACATTTCCCAACCAGGACCAACTTGTTTCTGCTATCGTTGAGGGAAATATCTATACATATCTGACTTCACTCATCCCTATGGAAAAACGGTACAGAAAATTAGTAACTCTTTTGAAGAACTATCGTGTCATGGATAAATTCCCAAAGATCAAATACAGCAATACCCCTTTAAAATTAGGAGACCGGTCTGACCGTATCCTGCAGATCAAAAAACGCCTTCAGATTTCCGGTGACTACCCAAAAAGTGCTCCATTGGATAAAAAATTCGATACTGCACTTCAAAATGCCGTGATCACGTATCAAAAACGGTATCTGCTTAAAGTGGACGGTATGGTCGACAAGGTAATGACCTACTATCTAAATCAGCCTGCAAAGAAAAATATACAAGCCATTATCACGAACCTGGATAAAACCAAACTCTATCCGAAACACTTTGAAGATGAGTATATTGAAGTCAATATTCCCGACTTTAATCTACGTTACTATAAAGATGGTCTAAAGATCATGAAAATGGGTATTGTTGTGGGCCGTATAGACAGACCTACACCACTTTTTGATGACAAGATAGAATACATGGTGATCAACCCTACATGGACCATTCCTGATAATCTTATTAAAAGAGATCTGATCCATGTACTCAGAGAAAATCCTATGTATCTGAAAGAGAATAATATTCATGTCTTTTCCGGGAAAAAAGAGATAGAAATTACCCAGGAAATGCTTGACCCTTATGAAAAAAGTGACAAACGTGTACCGTACCGTTTCGTACAGTTTCCCGGAGATAACAATGCCCTGGGCCGTATTAAATTCATGTTCCCCAACAAATATGCTGTATATCTCCATGATACCGATAACAAAACGCTGCTTACAAGACGTTACAAGATCTACAGTTCAGGATGTATGAGGGTTGAGAAACCTTTTGAGTTAATGGATGTATTGCTTGAACATGCCAAAGAGAATTATTCCCGCGATGATATAGAAGAGATCATTGCTACAAATAAACCCACTACTGTAAGATTACGTAAATCCATCCCTGTACATATACTCTATTTTACAGTCTATGAAGAGGATGGACTGGCCTATTTTAAAAATGATATCTATCTGTATGACAAGATCATAGAAGAATCTGTTGAAGGCCATAAAAAATCTACTTTTTCCATACCTGAAAAACGTATGATCTCAGTAAAGAAAAATGGGCAAATTAAAAAAGGTGAACAGATAAAACCATAATAATCTGTTTTGCCGCTCTGGATCCATTTTGTTTTATGCCCAAGGCATTTTCTCCTGCCTGTCAGGACAACACTCTGATTTCACCCCTATAAACAACAAACTAGTGTCATTTCTCAATAATCTCCGTCAGTGGTTGCAAGCGACATCACTTTTGGTTACGACCCTATAAACGACAAACCAGTATCATTTATTTAACGGGTCTCATCTTTACTCTTTGCAGATGTGTCAATGCAATAGCCATTGCATCTGTAATATCAAGCGGTTTGATCTCTTTTTTAATACCCAGTAATCTTTTTACCATAAATGCAACTTGCTCTTTGGCTGCCTTACCGTTTCCTGTGACTGCTTTTTTCACTTGTAAAGGAGTATATTCATAAAAATATCCTACTTCCTGAAGTATTTTCAGAGAAAGTGCACCTCTGAATTGTGCAAGCTTTAAAACCGATTTCGGATTATAGGCAAAAAAGATATCTTCAATGGCCACTTCATCTATTTGATGTGCCTTTAAAATGAGATCAATTCCCTCAACAAGCTCGACTATCTGTTCCTGCAGCTCTTTGGTCTTGATTTTAAGCAAACCTGCCTCAACAAGTGAAAACTTTTTCCCATCCCAATATAGTATGCAATACCCTAAATTACGGCTTCCAGGGTCTATTCCTAAAATATTCATTCACACCTTTGTTCACATAGTGAATAAAATTATTCAACTCTGTTTGATACCCTTATTTTAGCTTATATTAGCTAAAATACCGGAAGTTATTCACATTAAGAATTTGAATACTTTCAAAATGTGAAAATCTGTTCACACATTTAAAAATATCAAGGATAGTATAAGATGAATATCGGACAAAAAGTACTTTTTGAACTCAAAAAAGAGATCAGTGAAACAGAATATGAACGCTATATTAAAAAATTGATCTATGATACCAAACGTTCAAGAAGTAATATTGCCTATTTCAATGCACCCAATATGCTTATAGCAAAATGGGTCAAAACAAAATATACCGAAAAACTGATGCATCTTTTTGAACTTCAAAATGAGGTCAAACCTGAAATAGAAATTACCGTAGGAAAACAGACAAAACAAACCTCTGTAGCAACACTCAAACAAAGCAGTGAAAAAAGCAGTTCCAAAAGTACCTACCTGAACCCCTCCCTTACCTTTGACAGTTTCATTGTAGGTGACTCTAACCAATTTGCATATACTACAGCAAAGTCAGTCGCAGAAAAACCCGGAAAACAATATAATCCGCTCTTTATCTATGGTGGTGTAGGATTGGGTAAAACCCATCTGCTTCAAGCTATTGGTAATTATCATATAGACTTGGGGAAAACTGTTATCTATACCACTCTTGAACAATTCATGAATTCATTTACTTCCCATCTGCGTTCCCAGACCATGGACCGATTCAGAGATAAATTCAGAGAATGCGATCTACTGCTTATCGATGATATACAGTTTTTAAGCAGAAAAGAACAGACCCAGGAAGAGTTCTTTCATACCTTTAATGAACTCTATAATGCCAATAAACAGATCGTTATCACTTCAGACAGACAGCCCAATAAGATCGCCGGATTGGTCGACAGACTCAAAAGCCGTTTCGAATGGGGACTTATGGCAGATATTCAACCTCCGGGACTTGAAACAAAAATTGCTATTATCCAAAAAAAATGTGAATTGGATGGTATCAAACTGGGGAATGAGATCGTTAACTATATCGCTACACATATGGGAGACAATATACGAGAAATAGAAGGAACAATCATCAAGCTGAATGCACTCTCTTCGATGCTCAATCAGGAGATCACTTTGGATTTTGCACAAAATGCTATTAAAGATCAACTCAAAGAGAAAAGAGAGAACGTAACCATTGATGATATTGTTAAGATCGTCTCTAAAGAACTCAATATAAAACCTTCTGATATCAAGTCAAAAAAACGTACAAAAAATGTTGTCAATGCAAGAAGAACCGCTATTTATCTGGCCCGTAATCTTACACCCAATTCTATGCCTCAAATCGCTCTGTATTTCGGTATGAAAGACCATACGGCTATCTCTCATGCTATGAAAAAAATCAACGAAATTATAGATAATGATGAGAACTTTAAAGTATTATTGGAAGAACTCTCAAATAAAATTCATACTGATACACAAAATCTTGAGAATTGACTTATAAAACTTGAATAAAAAAAAGATATAATTTTAAAAGTGAATAAATGTGAATGTTTAAAAAAAATTAAACACACATAAAAGAACGGCAACACGGACAATAAGATGGTTTTTCACATTTTCATGTTGAACTACTACTACGTACTAAATTATTAAAAATAAGGGGAGTCTATGAAGATAAGAGCACAAAAACAAATTATAGAATCAATACTCATCAATCTGCAACCTTTTTTAGAAAAAAAAGATGCTAGCCAGATCACTTCACATATATTGTTCAACACACAGAACGATAAATGCATCGTAAAGGCTACTGATGGAGAGATCGGTCTAAAGATCGTTACTGACCATATTGTCATCGAATCAGAAGGTTCTTTTACTGCAAATGGTAAAAAACTGCTTGATATTATCCGTATATTGAAAGATGATGAGATTGTTTTAGAAATGTTGGACAATACATTGGTCATAAAACAAAAACACTCTAAATTTAAATTACCGACATTTGATCCTCATTCATATCCTGCTTTTCCAACCATAGAAGATAAACCCCAAATTACTTTGGATTCCTTAAGCCTTATTCAAAATCTTAAAAAAATATCTCCTGCTATAGATACAAATAATCCGAAATTTGAATTGAACGGTGCTCTTATCAATATTAAAAATGATTCTACAGATCTTGTAGGTACAGATACACGTAGACTGGCTATAGCATCTATTCCCGGAAACAATAATCAGGAACTTTCTTTAATTGTTCCTAAAAAAGCTATTTTGGAAATACAAAAACTGTTTTTGGATCAGATCGATATTTTCTTTGATGAAACAAATCTTATTATTACAAATGAGAACTATTTTTTCTATACACGTCTTATTAACGGTAAATTCCCGGATTATCAGAGAATCGTTCCTTCTACAGTCAAACATTCAATTACTCTTCCTAAAAAAGAGATGATCGATGCTATTAAAATGATTACTACAATCTCCCAGGAGATCAAAATGACACTTCTTTCCGATGTGATTATTTTTAACTCTTTAAGTGCAGATAATGTAGAAGCAAAAACCGAGTTAGAGATCAATACCGGTTTAAATGAAAAATTTGAATTAAGTTTTAACAGTAGATATATTTTGGATTTCATTTCACAGATCGATAAAAATGAGTTTACTATAGAATTTAATGAACCAAGTTTGCCGTTTATCGTAAAAGACGACAATTTTATTACAATTATTATGCCAATCGTTGCATAGATCAAAGGGAAAAGTTAGATGAGTGAAAATAAAACAAAATATATTTTTGTTACAGGTGGTGTTCTCAGTTCATTGGGAAAAGGAATTACAGCAGCAAGTATAGGTACACTTCTTAAACATACAGGACAGAGAGTAGGTGTACTTAAATTGGATCCTTATATCAATGTAGATCCGGGAACTATGTCCCCATTGGAACATGGTGAAGTTTTTGTAACCAAAGATGGGGCAGAAACAGATCTTGACTTAGGACACTATGAAAGATTTTTAGATACTTCACTGACCCAGAACAATAACTTTACAACAGGTTTGGTCTATAAAACAGTAATTGAAAATGAACGTAAAGGTAAATATCTTGGTAAAACGATCCAAGTGGTTCCTCATATTGTAAATGAAATAAAAGAACGTATTGTCCGTGCAGGAGAGGGTAAAGATATTCTTATTGTAGAACTTGGAGGAACAACAGGTGATATTGAAGGTCTGCCTTTTCTGGAAACGATCCGACAAATGAAACATGAACTTGGAAAATCCAATGTAATGAATGTACATGTGACACTGCTTCCTTATATCAAAGCAGCAGGTGAACTTAAAACAAAACCGACACAACATTCAGTTCAGGAACTCAGACGTATAGGTATTGCTCCCCATATGCTGGTACTCAGAGCAGAAGTACCTGTATCGACTGAAATCAAACGAAAGATCGCTTACAGTTGTGATGTAGATGAAGAGTCGGTTATTGTTGCTGAAGATGCATCAACAATCTATCAGGTACCTCTTAATTTTTTAAGACAGGATATTCTTACACCTATCTGTAAACAATTGGATCTCGACAATTGTCAACCCAAGATGGAAGAGTGGACTGATTTGGTACATAAGATCATTATGCCAAGTGATGAAGTAAAAATAGCATTTGTCGGAAAATATCTTGATCTCAAAGAGTCTTACAAATCATTGACGGAGGCTCTTATACATGCAGGTGCACATCTTGACAGCAGGGTGAATATTAAATGGGTGGACAGTGAAAAAGTTGAAGAAGAAGGTGCAGCAAAATTCCTGAATGACTGTGACGGTATTTTGGTTGCAGGGGGTTTTGGAGAACGGGGTATAGAAGGAAAGATACAGGCGATCCAGTATGCCAGAGAAGAGAAGATACCTTTCCTCGGTATTTGTCTCGGTATGCAGCTTTCTATGATAGAATTTGCCAGAAATGTACTTGGGCTTAAAGATGCAAATTCTGTAGAATTTGATGAAAATACACCTGATCCGCTTATTTATCTTATTGATGAATTTATTGATGCCGGTGGAGCAAAACAGATAAGAACAACGACTTCTCCTATGGGAGGAACACTTAGACTCGGTGAATATGAATGCGAGACAAAAGAAGGTTCAAATCTCAGGGCAGCATATGATTCGGGTATGATCTATGAAAGACACAGACACCGATATGAAGCCAACCCCAGTTATAGAAAAGCATTGGAAGCCAATGGTATGGATATTACAGGTGAGTCACATGGGCTTATTGAGGCAGTAGAGGTTGTAGACCATCCATGGTTCCTGGGTGTACAGTTCCATCCTGAATTCACTTCAAGACTGCAAAATGCAAATCCTGCTATTTTGGCATTTGTAAAAGCATCTATGGAACAAAAAAAATAGATGTATCCAACCATAACGCCTAAAGCGTTAGAAACACTTCTGAATACACGTTTCAAAGAGGGGTTCCTCTCTTTGAAGGATCTTCCCCATCCTTCTCTTTTTAAAGATATGGACAGAGCAACCACACGTATTGTCTCTGCAATCAAGAACAGGGAAAAGATCACTATTATCGGTGATTATGATGTTGACGGTGTCACTTCTACCACACTGATGAAACTTTTTTTTGATGAGATAGAGTATCCTGTAGAGTGGATCATCCCCAATCGTTTTAAAGATGGTTATGGACTCTCTGCGAATATTATTCCCCGTATACAGGGAACAGATCTGGCTATTACAGTGGATAACGGTATTTCAGCAGTCTATGCAGCAAAACTTTGTCGGGAACAGGGGATTGAGCTTATTATTACAGATCATCATCTTCTTGCACCGGAAGTACCGGAGGCCTATGCCATTATAAACCAAAAACAAAATGAGTGTACTTTCCCATTTTCTGATGTATGTGGTGCACAGATCGCCTGGTATCTGATAGCTTCTCTAAAAAATGCTTTGGATATAAAGATCAATATGATGGAATATCTGGAGTTGGTTTCCATTGCTATTATTGCAGATATGATGCCACTGCAGCATATTAACAGAGCCATGGTTGTTGCAGGGATAAAAGCACTTGAAAAAAGTACTAAACCTGCTATAAAGGCTTATTTGGAACATAGTCAAAAAAGTGAACTGTCTTCAGAAGATATTGCTTTTTTCCTCGCACCGCTGCTTAACAGTGCCGGACGTATGGAAGATGCTTCATTTGCAGTAGACTTTTTGAGTTCTACAAATATTTATGATGCCAGAGTAAGGTTGGAACGCCTTATTGATTTCAATACACTTAGAAAAACAACAGAACAAGAGATAACACAAAAAGCAATGATGCAGGTAAAAGAGGAAGATGATATCATTGTAGTAGCAGGGGAAGAGTGGCATGAGGGTGTTGTCGGTATTGTTGCTGCCAGAGTAGCACGAGCATGTGAAAAACCTTGTATTGTACTGACACAAAGTAATGAGGGTTTACTCAAAGGAAGCGGTAGAAGCTTTGGTAACTGTGATCTTTTTAGTATTGTTGATAATTGCAGGGAATATCTGGAGAAGTTTGGCGGACATCAGGCGGCCATAGGTTTGAGTATGCATAAAAATCAGTTAAAAGTGTTTAAAAAGAAATTACAAGCAAGTTATCTCAATGGTAATTATCTTAAAGAAGAGCTTGATCCTGAGATAGTAGGTGAATTGCATTTTTCTAATATTAGTTTTGATTTGACTAGGCTGGTTAAAAAATTTGAACCTTATGGACAAGGAAATCCTACACCGAAATTTATTTCAAAAAATGTAGAAATACTTCAATCAGATACTATGGGTAAAGAGGGTGAACATATACGTTTCTCTTTTGCACAAGAGGGTCTTGTAATGCAAGGTGTGAAGTTTAAAACTAAAGAAGTGTTTGAAGTAGGAGCTAAAGTGGATATTGTTTATACGGTGAATGAAAATCATTTCAGAGGCAATGTTACATTACAGATTATTGTAGATAAGATAATAGTACAATAATAAAAATAGTATTTTTATAAAAGAATTATTATATTAGATTATAATAAATATTTGTATAAATAGTATAAATAATATTTATTATATTTTTAATAAATATTTATATTAATTTATGTAAAATACACGACTATGAACAATATAAAGGAGTAGTTTTGGATAAAAAAATGCTAAAAGAGGGCATGGAACTCATCGATGCACATTTCAAAAATGAAGGTATCTCACGCCGTGATGCGATGAAGATGTTTGGTACAGGTGGTGCTGCTATGCTTATGGCAAGCGGTGCAGCAACCCAGGCAAATGCAAGCAGCAGTGCGGCAAAAGCCAAGATATTGATTATTGGTGGAGGATTGGCCGGTATGTCAACAGCAGCAAGATTGACCAATTCTTTGGATAATCCGGATATCACTGTAATAGAACCAGGTAAGCTGGCAACTTCTTATCAGCCGGGTCAGACACTTGTAGGTGCCGGTATCTGGGAAAAAGAAGATGTAATGTATAACACTGATGATTTTATTCCAAGTGGTGTTACTGTCATTAAAGAGAAAGCGGTTGAGTTTGATCCTCAGAACAATACAGTAAAAACAAGTGGCGGAAAGACAGTCAAATATGACTATATGGTCATTGCTGCAGGACTTAAACTTGATTATGCACGTATTAAAGGTCTTGGGATCGAAAGTACGATTACTTCAACAGGAGATCACTCTCCTGTAAGTAAAGTAGTAGGTAAAAACGGGATTGCTTCTATTTATTTCCAGGAAGGTGCAAAAGATACTTGGACAGAGATGCAGAAATTCATTGCTGATGCAAAGAGCGGCAAAAAAGTAAAAGGTATCTTTACACACCCAAATACACCTATTAAATGTGGTGGAGCTCCTAAAAAGATCATGTATCTTACAGATGCAAGACTTAGAGAAGCAGGAGCAAGAGACAATGCAGAACTGACATTCTATCCGAACGGTAGTAAAATGTTTGGTGTGAAAGAGTATCATGATGCGATTGTAAATCAATTTGAAGCAAGAGATATGAAATGGAACTACAGACATAATCTTATTGCTGTGGATCCGGTGAAAAAAATTGCTACATTTAACAGACATTGGAAAGAGAAAGGTGCATGGGATGAGGATCTTGAAGAGTATTCAATTGTACCAAGAAGTGAAACAGTAGAAAAAGAGTTTGACTTCATTCATATTACACCACCGATGAAAGCAGCGGAAGAGATCGCTAATTCTCCTGTAGGTTCAGCTAAAGGATGGGTACCTGTACATAAAGAGACACTTCAGCATGTGAAGTATCCAAATGTATATGCATTGGGAGATATTGCTGCGGTGCCAATGGGTAAAACAGGTGGATCAGCTAGAAAACAATATAAAGTAGTTGTTGATAATATTATCTCTATGATGAATGGTAAAGAGCCTACAGCACAGTATGGCGGATATACAGTTTGTCCATTGATCACTAGTATTGGTACGGTTATGCTTGCAGAGTTTGATTGGAGTAAAAAACCAACTCCTTCATTCCCACTTGACCCAACAAAAGAGAGATGGATCTGGTGGCTGCTCAAAGTCTATGCACTTAAACCTATGACACAATACGGTATGCTTTCCGGTAGAGCATAAAAGAAGAGAAGGAGAAATATATGAAAAAAACAACAATTGTACTCTTATCAGTAGCAACACTTTTTGGATTGAGTGGATGTGGTAATGACATACCAAGTTCATCAGAGGCAAAAACATACAGTAAAACACCGGCAGAAGTCTATGCTCAATCATGTGTGAAATGCCATGGTAAAAATGCTGAGGGTTTAACTGAGAAAAAAACCCCTGCACTTAATGATAGACAGGCAGGTGAACTTGAGTTGGATCTTTATGATGTTAAAAACGGTGGTACGAACCAGTCTTCCGGAACAGAACATGATATTATGGAGCACAATATGCAAAAGCTTTTAGAAAAAGGATATGACTATGATCCTAAAGCAATGGCTGAGTATATTGAGAAGAGCTTCTATAAAAGAGAAGCTCCAAAAACAGCAACTCCAGTGGTTGAAACCCCTGCTCCAGCAGCAGAAACAGCTCCGGCAGAAGCTCCGGAAAGCAGTCCGGCACACTAACACTACAGGTCAGAGGAGAGAGAGTTTCTTCTCTGTATCTCCTTTCAATACTTTTGCTTATTTATCGATTTACAACTATTTTTATATTAAGTTATGATAGTCTTATGAATATTATAATTATAAATTATTGGATAATACAATGAATAAAAAATCGGGGTATGTATTTGTTTGGCCTATCGGTACCAGAATTATCCATTGGATGATGGCTTTCTCTTTTACAGCAGCATTTATCACCTCTTTTCATGAAAATATGCTACATAATCATGTAGCTTTTGGTTTTATTTTTTTCATCATTATTATCTACAGGATCATTTGGGGTATTATCGGTCCCAGATATGCAACTTTTAATACTTTTAAACTCAGACCCTCACAGTTAAAGCACTATTTTGTTGAAAAAATACAAAATAGATGGAGAAAGATACCGGCAGGGCACAATCCCGCCTCCAGTTGGTTTACTGTATGGGCATTGGGTGTCGGTACTGTTATTGTAATATCCGGACTATTGTTATATGGTATTCAAGAGGGGAAAGGTCTATTTAGAGATTTAAATAGTCAATATAGTCAATATAGTCAATATATGTTTATTTTAGATATGATCCATAAATATGCCTCTTATCTTTTTGCTGCATGGGTTGTTCTTCATATATCAGGTGTCATGGTAGAGCAGTTTTGGCATAAAACAGGAATGGTTTTTGCTATGATAACGGGATATAAAAAAATAGAGGGTGAAGATACTGAAGTTAAACCGCTATTAAGTTTTTTCTCTTATATGATGATCTTTATTGCTATTGGAACCTACTTTTTTATTATCAGCAGTAATTACAATTTTCTAACTTTACAAAAATATACCAATATTGATTATGAAGAGCTGCACCCTGTTTTTTATGAAAAATGCAGTGATTGTCATAATATCTATCCTCCTTATCTTCTTCCAAAGAGATCATGGATACGAATTATGGGTGCATTGGATAATCATTTTGGTGAAAAGATCACAGAGGCGAATATTACCAAGTCTCAACAGGCATCCATTTTAGAATTTTTAACACAAAATGCAGGGGAAAGCAGTACACGTGAAGCAGCAGTCAAAATAATGAATTCTCTTGAAAAGAGAAGACCAAAGGCCATTACAAAGACACCTTATTGGAGAGAGACACATAAGGATATTTCAAGATCAGTATTTAAAGAAAAAAAGATTAAAGACAAATCAAATTGCATAGCATGTCATAAAGATTTTGAATATGGTAATCTGGATGATATGAATATACTTTATCACTAGTATAACTATTTTGACGAAAAAACTACATAGTTTTTTAAAAAAAACGTTAATTCTTGATCTAAATCATACTTATATAAGGTAAACTACTATAACATATAACACAAATTTATGAATAGGAGGCTTTTGCTTCTATTTAATAAATGATATATTTTTAATAGTAAGGAGGAGTACCTAATGCAGGTTGAAGTATCTAGAAGGAAATTTCTTCAGGGTAGTGTTGCTTTAAGTATCGTTGGTGGAACAAGTGTAGGGGTGACCAATCTTTTTGGCGGACATGACAGTCATGAAGAAAAAAGTGAATTAACCGTTACAACAAAAACAGGAACAGGTAAAGCTACAGAAGTTGCAACATTGTGTGAAATGTGTGTTAATAAATGTGCTGCAGTTGCCAGAGTAGAGAATGGAATAGTGACTAAACTAAATCCAAATCCAATGTTCCCTAAATCAAAGAATATGTTATGTCCAAGAGGGAATGCGGGAATTCAAGCCCTTTATGATCCGGATCGTTTAAAATATCCGATGATCAGAATAGGGGAAAAAGGAGAAGGAAAATTTAAAAGAGTTTCATGGGAAGAGGCCTACGAAGCTATTTTAAATGGTACAGATAAATTTCCGGGTATGGGTAAAATTCTTGAAGAAGAGAAAGATAACCGTTCATCATTTCTGTTTTGTGCCGGTGAAGGTATGGCAGAACATACTTTTAAGACATTTTTTTCTGCGTTTGGTTCATCTAACTGGTTAAACCATGCATCACTTTGTCTTCAAACAGTTGTATCGGGTTATGGAGTCACTTTAGGTGCTTATGCAGCAGCTGATCTGGAAAATGCAGAATATATTATTATGGCAGGAGCCAACAGGGCAGAAGCAATTGTAACACCTGATACTATGGATGCTTTTAAAAGAACCAAGGGAAGAGGCGCAAAACTTATTTGTATTGATCCACGATTTACCAATACTGCAGCAAAAGCTGATAAGTGGTTGGCGATCAACCCTGGAACGGATCTTGCATTTGTTTTGGCATTGACTTATGTTGTACTTACCGAAGAGCTTTATGATCAAAAATATGTAGCTGAAAACTTCAATGGTTTTGATGAGTATAAGAAGAGTGTGCTTGATAATAAATATACACCGGAGTGGGCAGAAAAAATTACAGGTATCAGAGCTAAAGATATTTATAAGATAGCCAGAGAATTTATGGCGCATGCACCAAAAGCTGTATATTATCCGGGAAGAAGAAGTACCTTTGCCAATAATGATTTCCAGCTTCGTCGTGCTATGGCGATCTTTCAGGGACTCAGTGGCGGTATCGATACCAAAGGTGGTCTGGTTTTTGGTAAGAAACTTAAATTAGGTAAGCATGAAGGGTTGGAGCCTATTTATGCAAGAGCAGAAGCAAGAGCTGTAGATAAAATAAAACACCCTAAAAAAGGACATCCCGGTTATGCGGATTGTGCTGTAGTCAGTGGTGGTGGTTCATGGATTGCATGGAGAAATAGATTTTTGGAAGATCGTATGCCATATAAAGTACGAGGTATGTTCTGTTACAAACATAATCCAATGATGAATATGCCAAATACAGAGAAAACAGCTCAAATGCTGAAAAAAATGGAATTAGTGGTTGCAATAGATACTATGCCAAGTGATACGGTAATGTATGCAGATGTGGTACTTCCAGAATGTACCTATCTTGAACGAACTGATCCGGTGAAAACATTTGGTGGTGTAGAACCGTCTATTGCTCAGAGAAACAAAGTAGTTGATCCTATGTTTGAGACTAAACCGGTCATGGACATTATGAGAGGATTGACTGAAAAGATCTCTAAACCGCTTTTTGAAATCACTAAAAAATATGATGAAGATGTTCAGGAAGAGATCAAGGACTCCAGTGAGGCGGAAGTTTATGCAGAGTTTGATCTGACCAAACCATTTGAACATTCTCAAGAAGAGGTCAACAGACATATGGTAGAGAGTGTCTATGGTGAAGAAGCGGTTAAAGCACTTAAGGAGCATGGAGTCTTCTATCCGAATATGGATAAATTCTTTAAACAGATCTCAGCAAATGAACATCAGTATTATCCTGAAAAAGAGAAAGCCTACAGAGTCAATGGCGGAAAACCTAAAACGCATAGCGAAAAAGTAGAATGTAACCTTCCTAACCTGGCTAAAAAAGGTGTTGATCCTATGCCTGTGTGGAAAGATGAATATAATTTCTCGGTACTGGAAGGAAAATTCCGAATGCTTACAGGACGTCATGCTCAATTTACACAAAGTGGTACAGCCAACAATGCAATGCTTAGAGACCTGATCTTTGAAAATTATGTTTGGATCAACAGACGTGTAGCAGAGCAAAAAGGTATTAAGTTTGGAGATAAAGTAGAAATTTCGAGCCGTACAGGAAGAACACAGCTTAAAGCTTATCCGACAGAAAAAGTCGGTCCTAAAACGGTTTTCTTTGTACACGGATTCGGTGAAGAGAGTGAAGCCTTGACTTGGGCTTATAAAAATGGTGGAAATGACAATGCTGTGATTGAAGATGTAATAGAGCCTGTCTATGGTGCAGCATCAATGCATGAAACCAATGTAGAAATAAGAAAGGTGTAATCATGGCAAGATATGGAATGGCTTTAGATTATAAGAATTGTATTAACTGTAAAGCGTGTGAAGTTGCCTGTAAAGAAGAGAACGGCGTACTTCTTGGTGCAGATAAACATAGGATTTGGGTAGGTTCGAATGATGTAAAAGGTGAGTGGCCCCTTTTGGATATTGCTTCAGCAGCTTTTTTACCAAGTCAGTGTCAGCATTGTGATGAGGCTCCTTGTCAGGAGGTATGCCCGACCAATGCAACCTATTATGATGAAAATCATGTGGTAAGAGTTGATAGTGATAAATGTATTTTGTGTAGTTACTGTATGAATGCCTGTCCTTATGATGCACGTTATGTAGATGACAGAACAATGACGGTAGATAAATGTACTTTCTGTTCAGACACGAGACTCGCACGAGGAGAAACTACTACGGCATGTCAAAACACCTGTCCGACAAAAGTGAGAACTTTTGGTGATCTTGATGATTATGACAGTGAGATTAGCGAACTGCTTAGAACTAGAGAACACTTTAGTCTCAAAGCCAATCTTGGTACTAAACCAAAATTATTTTATCTAACATAAGGAGTATAGAATGAAAATAGGTCCTATTAATATTCCACTAAAAGAAGATTTTTCATTAAAATCGATTTTAGCTTTCGAGAAAACTCCTGTCAATATTTTGGTAGCTGTATCCGTTTTAGCAATGTTGGCTATGTTGGTAATTGGTGTTGCAACTTACTTACTGCATGGACATCATGCTTATAATGTTACAAGAGAACACCCATGGGGACTCTTGATCGCTGTGTATATCTTCTTTGTGGTTAGTTCAACAGGTTTTTGTATCGTTGGTTCACTTGGAGATGTATTTGGGTTTAAAGACTTTACTATGATCTCCAAAAGAGCTATTTTTGGTTCGATCGTTACGATTTTGGCAGGATTTACGGTTATTGCATTTGAGATTGGTCACCCGGTAACGATGATGATCTACAATGTATTAAGCCCAGGTTTAACATCGGCTATCTGGTGGATGGGTACACTTTATGGTCTTTATTTGACATTTATGATCATTGAGTTTTATTTTCTTTTAAATAATGATATGAAAAAAGCTAAAGTATTTGGTTTAACTGGTCTGCTTGTGGGTCTTGCAGCACACTCTAACCTCGGGTCTGTATTTGGATTCTTGAATGCCAGAACCATTTCACAAGGTGTGTTCTATCCGACATATTTTATTTTGACAGCATTCATTACAGGTATCTTTTTATCTTTCATTATTATGGGATTCAGATATAAATTGAATTTTAACGAAAAAACGAAAAAGCTTTTGGAAGGTCTGGCTAAGATTCAAGGGTTATTGATCTCGATCCTGATCTTTTTTGTAACATGGAAACTCTTGACAGATATATATGGCGGTATGCCGAACCGTGCTGAAGTAGCAGTGCATATTTTGGGTTCAGGTTCATTTTGGACGGAAGTGATCTTGGCAATGATCATTCCTCTACTTGTTATTTTGAAAGATTTTGGGAAAAGTCCGGTTCTTATGTTCTGGGCATCATTAAGTGGTATGGTCGGGATCTTCTTTATGAGATACAATCTTGTGCATGATACACAACTTAAACCGCTTCAAATGATGAAAATAAGAGAGTATCAATTGTCACCAGAATGGATTCATTATTTCCCTTCAGTAACAGAGATCATGATCTCTTTAGGCGGATTGGGTCTTTGTATTTTACTCTATTATGTGGGTACAAGAGCATTCAATTTGGATGAAGATGAGCATCATTAATAGGTGAGGTTTTACTTACTTATTTTGATAGGAGGTGGTAGAGTGCCACCTTCTCTTTTATTTATATATCCTAAAAAATTGTAGGCTGTATCTCCTCATTATTTACTCCACCTTCTTCATTCACTGCAAGTAGTTTTTCCCAAAGTTTACTGGCTATCTTTTGATAACGCTTAGATGTTTCACAATTTGGAGCTAAAACAGTGATAGGCAGTCCACTGTCTCCTCCCTCTCTAATGGCAGGTTCTATAGGTATCTCACCCAAAACTTCAGTATTGTAATTATCAGCCAAGGGCTGGGTTGTACCTTTCCCAAAAATATCATACTCTTTACCACTGTCCGGACAGATAAAACCACTCATATTTTCTACAATACCGGCAATAGGGATATGAAGCTGAGTAAACATATCCATACTGCGGATCGTATCATCCAGAGCTACTTTTTGAGGGGTAGTGACACATACTCCGGAAGTGACAGGCAGACTTTGGGCAAGTGCCAGTTGAGCATCACCGGTTCCGGGAGGCATATCAAAAAGCAATACATCCAGACTGCCCCACTCTATATCTTCAAGCATCTGTTCGATGGCTTGAGTGACCATTGCCCCTTTCCAAATGAGTGAAGCCCCTCGTTCTACCAAAGAGCCAATAGACATGACTTTAATGTTATGTGCTGAAATAGGTTTAATGGTTTTTCCCAGGAAAACAGGTTGTTTGCCCTCTATACCCATCATTCTTGGGATATTTGGTCCGTAAATATCTGCATCAAGCAGCCCAACCCTTTTACCCTGCTGTGCAAGAGCAATGGCAAGATTGACCGTGGTAGTAGATTTTCCTACACCGCCTTTCCCGGAACTTACCATTACAAAGTTTTGAATGTTGGGCAGTACATTTTTGCCATGTGAACTTGTTTCTCTCGGCATTTTGGGTTTGGTGACAGATATCTCTGTCTGAAATTCACCTAAAAAAGAGAGTCGTTTGCTGATCTCCTCACGAAGCTGATTTTCTATTTCCTCGGCAGAGGAAGGAATATCCAAGTGTATGGAAACAGTATTGTTTTGAATGATGATCTCCTTAACGAAACCAAAATCCATAATATTTTTTGTAAAACCGGGATAGATGACTTGAGTAAGTTTTTCCTGAATCTGTTCTTTATTAATCATATAGATACAACCTTTTAGTTTAGTACATATTATAACTATTATAAGCATATATTTTAGGGATATCTCTATAATAATTGTATTAACCTGAGTTCAACAGTATAACATAGTCACAGCTTTATGAGGTTTTTTATAGACAAGGCAAATTTTACCCTCTCTTTAGCTTCTGTGAGCATGTTATACTGTTGAACTAAGGTTATTATTTCGATATGATTATGCCATATTTTACAAGGGAATTTTATTATGAAAAAAGAATTAACGATATTTACAGGTATTTTTCTGTTTTTAGCAATCGGTATGCATTTTAAAGAGTGGACTTCTCATCCTGTTGAACATCTTATAGCTCTTCCGTCGGCCGGAGCATATGGTATAGGTGCACTGCATCCATTGGTCTTTACGGTGGTTGTTTATGTGGTTTTTGTGCTTTTAAGAGGAGTGGTCAGAGTATTTACAAAGTAGTATGCGGGCATCTTCTGCCCGCACAGTAAACATATTAGATAGGTAAAACCCTGATATTCTCATCAAGTTTTTCTTTAAGGATATTCTCAATAGCAAAAAGTGTACCTGTACTTGAACTTGCGCATCCGCTGCATGCACCCAGGTATCTGATATAGATGTCAAAATTAGCACCGTTCTCTTTAATGTCCAGGATCTCCATATCTCCACCGTCCATGATAAGCATTTGACGGATATTGTCATCAATGACCTTATCTACAGCTTTGAGTTTTTGCACAATGGTCATTTGGGCAAAGTCCAGACCTGCTCCGCTTGCAGAGGCATCAGCAGCACTTGCCATCTTCTCTTTTTCATACTCTTCAAGAAGATCTACAAGATAAATATCTTTCTCCTCATGACCGCCAGGACGGATACATGATTTACAGAAAGCACCTGCTTTGGTATAATCTGTTATCTCCTCAACCGTAGTAAGATCATTAAGGCGGATCACCTCTCTAAGTGTAGAGAGAGATACACGTGCACATTCACATACGATGATCTCCTCTTCAAAACTCTCCATATCTACACCTTTGTACTGTGCAGCGGCCTTTTTAATGACATCGTAAGCCATAACAGAACAGTGCATCTTCTGAGGCGGAACTGCCGGGACATCAGGTGTGTCACGCATCGCGTTTTCTACATCGATATTGGTGATCTTTACAGCTTCATCTACGGTTTTACCTTTACAAAGTTCTGCCATAGTATCTGAGGAGGCTATGGCTGTACCGCAACCGAAACTTTTGAATTTTGACTCTAAGATCATATCTGTTTTAGGATCAACTGCCCAGTAGAGTCTTACTGCATCTCCACAGCTCTCTGCACCAAAGTCTGCTACGATGAGTTTTGCACCCATTGCTTCTGCCTGCTCTTCCGTAATTTCACCCATGTTTTTGGGGTTGTTCATTAAGTCTGTTACTTTTTGGCTGTACTCATCCCAGATGGTACCACCGATTAAATTATCCATTCCCATAATTTTTCCTTTATCTATCTTTTCGGAAGCGATGCTTTAGCTTCGCTCTTATTTGTATCTTTTTTACTGCTGTAGTTTTCTACCGAAGCTAAAGCATCGGTTTTAAATAAGCAGATTTAATGTCCTGCGTCCAAACCACTCTCGTGACCTTCAGGTGCATAAGCGTAAGAGCTAGAGATGCCTCTAAGTCTTTCAACGGCTGTTTTTACTGTCTCCAGTGTGTAATTAAGCTCTTCCTGCGTAGTATAACGGCTTAGTGAAAAACGTATGGCTGTATGTGCCAAGTCTTCCGCTGCACCGATGGCTTCCATAACGGAATTTGCTTCCAGGTCTTCACTTGCACATGCAGATCCGGTACTTGCACCGATACCGGCACGGTTAAGATCCCATAGCATCGATTCACCCTCGATACCTCTAAATGAGATGAGGATGGTGTTTGGTGTTCTTTTTTCTCTAGGCGTTACAACAAATGTATCTTTGATCTTGAGAAGTTCATCTTCAAATGCATCTCTCATCTCTCTGACATCACTCATCTCAAAATCCAGAGCATCTACAGCTTGTTCCATTGCTTTACCCATGCCTACGATACCTGGGACATTGAGCGTACCTGAACGGTATCCACCCATTTGTGAGCCACCGTGAAGCAAAGGTATAAGCTCTTTACCTTTCTTGATATACAATGCACCTACACCTTTAGGTCCATGGAATTTATGTGCTGAGAATGTTAGGTAGTCCACATTGAAACTCTGTACATCTACAGGGGTTTTACCTATGGCTTGTACAGCATCAGTATGGAAAAGTACATTATGCTCTGCACAAATATTACCTATCTCTTCAACAGGGAATATAGCTCCTGTTTCATTGTTCGCCCACATGACAGAGACCAGTGCTGTTTTGTCAGTAATGTTATCTCTTACAGTTTGTGCGTCAACAAGACCTTCACTGTTGATAGGCAGATACGTTACTCTACAACCCATACTCTCTATGAACTTTGCAGTAGCGATGACTGAAGGGTGTTCTACTTCACTTACGATAATATGATTTTTTCTACCGGTTAAAATGTACTGGAAGTAGATACTTTTAAGTACCCAGTTGTTACTCTCTGTTGCACATGATGTGATAACGACGCTATCTTCTTTAGGTGCATGGATACCTGCATATATCTTTTCCATGGCTTGTTTAATAGCCGGATGTGTATCACTGGCAAAACAGTGCAGTGAGTTTGGATTGCCATACTTTTGTACAAAGTAAGGTTCCATTTCAGCAAATACATGCGGATCAACGATGGTTGTTGCATTATTGTCTAAATAGACTCTCATAAATTTCCTTTGAGAACGATATTCATTTTAATTAAGACAATTTTAGTCCTAATTAGTTTTCTGCATATTACGCAGTTTTTCTTAAAATAACATAAAAGTACAAATTAAAGAGGAGGATTATACTCCGAATTAGGTTATGTTCACTTGATTTGTATCAATCCGTTAAGTGAATGCGCTTCTATGATATAATCACTATAAGATCAATTTGATAAAAAGGGTTTGTAATGGCAAAAGTGATAAAAGAACATGGTATTGGCATCGCTATTAAGAGAAGCAAAAAGAGACTTTTTATAGAAATCTCAATGATTGGCAAGTTGACACATAAAGATTATCAGATCTTTGTACCAATGATAGATAAAGCATTAAAAGAGGCAAAAGGTTTAGAGACAGATCTTTTGGTTGATATGAGCGCTTTCAAAGGTTGGAAATTTTTGGCTGTCTGGGATGATTTTAAGTTTGGTGTGAAACACCGCAATGCCTTTAATAAAATAGCAATTGTCGGAAATAAAAAGTGGGAAGAGACATCTGCCGGGATGATGAGCCATTTAATGAAGGGAAAATCAAAGTTTTTCAAAGAGAGAGACAAAGCCCTCTCTTGGTTATTGAAAAAATAGATCTAGAAATTTGAAGGTGTTGGGGTATTGATGAGATTATAAAACTCATTTCTTGTACGCTCGTCACTCTTGAAAAGTCCACGGAGTGCAGAGCTGACAGTCGTAGAGTTTATCTTCTGCACGCCTCTCATCTCCATGCACATATGGCGGGCATGTACAACTACAGCGACACCTTTAGGCTTGATAGTTTCCAAGATAGCATCAGCGATCTGCTCTGTCATCTGTTCTTGTATCTGCAGACGTCTTGCATAGACATTGACAATACGAGGGATCTTGGAGAGACCTACGACTTTACCATCAGGGATGTATGCTACATGTACACGTCCGATGATGGGTAACATATGGTGTTCACACATGGAGTAAAACTCAATGTCACGTACAAGTACCATCTCATCATTACTCGTAGTGAAAAGTGCTTGATTAAGTATCTCTTTAGGGTCTTGGCTATACCCCTCTGTAAGAAACTTCAGGGCTTTTGCTACCCGGCTAGGTGTTTTAAGTAGTCCTTCCCGTTTAGGGTCTTCTCCTAAGAGTTCAAGGACCTTGATGACGGCTTGTTCAAATTCTTCTTCTTTGTTCATTATTTCTTAACCTGTAATGTAATTTATAGTAAAATTATATCCAAATTAAAAATAAGAGGAAACTATGTCAAAAACACTTTTAATTATTTTAAGTTCGTTCCTGCTCAATATGATACTTTTTGCTGATGAGATATCAGATAAGGTTTATCTGCAAAATCAAAATGTCATCAAAATGGCTGCATCCGATATGTCCAAACAGTTGCCGCAAAAGGTAGATGACTATACACAACTTGTAAAGATCGAGGCAAAAGAGCAGACACTGGTGTATGTCTTTGAGATCAATACAGGGGCAAAAAGTGATGAAGCCATTATTAAAGAAGATAAATCACGCATGAAAAGAGCAGTAACTACGGGTATTTGCAACTCTTCAAAAAGATTTTTGCAAAGCGGTATTGATATCTCTTATGTCTATACCAGTGCAGTAAGTAAAAAAGTGTTGTTTCAGTTTGATGTGGATCAAAAGGATTGTAAGTATCTTGATTGATCTTTAAACAGGTTTACTATTTTTTCATCGACTTTGGAGATGGCTAGTTCCTGTATCTCTTCGATACTGAAATAATCTGCTTTTTCAGGTACTGTTTCATAATAAACATAGACGTTACACAGTAGTTTGAAATGTGTATAAGTATGAGTAACTTCTCCTATGGATTCAGCCGCACAGGGTGCCGTCTCAATACTTTCAAAGCCCCAAAGACCATGAAGAAACTTTCCTTCTCTTTGTGAGAGGGAAAGTTTATCATCATAGATATGGATGAGTATGTTTTGTTTACGTGTAGGCACCACTCTTTTTTTCTTGGCAGGGTAAAGGGCAGGTTCATCCTTGCCTTTGCAGATATCAGCCAAAGGACAAATATTACACTTTGGATTTTTAGGTGAACAGATAGTTGCTCCTATATCCATCATCGCCTGGTTGTAGTCAAAAGGATTTTCTTTGTCTACTAAAGTATAAGCGATTTCCCATAACTCTTTGTCATTAGGAGTTTTTAGTTTATTTAGACGACAGAGTATACGTTTAACATTAGCTTCCATAATAGTGACGGGTTGCTTAAAAGCAAAGGTAGCTATAGCATGAGCCGTATTTTTACCTATGCCTGGAAGTTTAATGAGTTCCTCTATACTTTGAGGCAATTCATCTATAAGTGTAGCAGTCTTATGTAAATTTTTTGCACGATTATAATACCCTAAGCCTTCCCACATTTTTAATACATTATCAAGAGGAGCATCACCCAGAGCTTGAAGTGTAGGGAACTTCTCTAAAAAAGGAAAATAGTAACGCTCCAAAACAGTTTTCACTTGTGTCTGCTGCAGCATTACTTCAGAAAGGTATATGTGATAAGGGTCAGTAGCCATACGCCACGGAAGGTCAAGTCTCCCGTGATTTTGGTACCAGTCATGGATTTTTTGGTGGATTTTCTGCATGTGGGATTATAGCCTAATGAAAGAGTGAAAACAATCCAAAAAGTATGGGTTGGTGGATGAGGTATATGACCAATGCATGCCGACCAAAAAATGCAAGTACTTTGTTGGGTGAAGTATGTGGGCTGAAAAAAGTATTTTTGAGCAGTTTGGTATGTACATTGTAAGAGACAAAGACAATTCCCATCAATACGGCACCAAACCAGGGAAAGAGTCGTACCACATCCTGTGTATAACCTGACGGGAGATGTAAAGGGGTTTGCAGCAGAGAAAAGAGCCCATGCATATGCAGCCACCCCATCGCTGAACCAAGGAAGATAACAAGTGCAGTCAAAAGTGCAAGGAGAGGATAAGGTAAAAAGAGTAACCCTAACCAAGAAGCGACTAAAATAAAATGCAAGATACCAAAATAGACCCATGTATGAGGAAATTGTAAGTAAGTTGCTATACTTACAAGTAAAGAGGCACCGCCTAAGAGGAGTGTACGCTTACGCATTTTTTGCCACTGTATCGCAGGTGTATGTGCGAGTGCCAGACTTATCCCGACACTGAGTAAAAACATTGTTACGATCACATAGCGTGCATAGACCCAAAAAGGCTCATGATCCATATCGATATGAATAACCCCAAAATGGTTGAGATCGTAACTAAAGTGATAGACGATCATAAGCAGGATAGCCCACCCTCTGAATATATCTAATTCTGTGAGCCTGTAGCGTAGCATCTTTCTCCCTTATATGCATGTTATTATACACTTTTTTATATTCTGTAAATGGGGAGTATTTTTTGATGTTATTAGGGTTTTAACAATTTTTAGATAAAATCACGGAATTATATATAAAAGGATTGTAGTGAAAGTTACAGTAAAGAAAATTGATGATGCCAATATATTGGTAAGCGGTACTATTGAAAATAGTGTAATAGAAACGAATGTTGACAGGCTTGCAAGAGAAGCCGGGAAGCAGATGAAAGTGGACGGATTCAGACAAGGTAAAGTACCTCCACATGTTGTGAAAAAACTTCACGGTGATAAACTAAGACAGGATGCCGAATCGGATGCTTTGAAATCACTTATGGATCTTGGTATCAAAGAAGCAGGGATCAATGCGGCAGAGATCATCGGAGAGCCTATTTTCAAAAAGTATGATAAGCAGGATGACAAGATAGAGGTAGAATTAGAGTTATCTCTAAGACCTGATGTAAAAGCAGAAGGGTATGAAAAAGCAGTTCCTGCATTCGAAAAGCCGGAAGCAACAGAGAAAGAAGTAGAAGAGAAACTTACTGAAATTGCTGCACAACAGGCACCATTTGAAAAGATCAAAAGAAAAAGAATGGTAAAAGACGGAGATATGACACTTATCGACTTTGAAGGTTTCGTAGACGGTGTTGCATTTGACGGCGGTAAAGCTGAAAAATTCAATCTCAAAATCGGTTCGGGTCAGTTCATTCCAGGTTTTGAAGAGCAGATCATCGGTATGAAGTACGATGAAGAGAAAACAGTAACAGTGACTTTCCCTGAAGAGTATCAGTCAAAAGATCTTGCAGGTAAAGAAGCGGAATTCAAAGTAAAACTTCACGAGATCCAAGAACAGGTAACACCTGAGCTTAATGATGAACTGGCACAAAAACTTCTTCAAGATGAAAAAGCGACACTTGATACACTCAAAGATAAACTCAAAGAGCAGATCGTTTCTGAAAAAGTATCAAAAATCTATAACGAAGAGTTAAAGCCAAAACTTATCGAAGCACTCGTAGCACACTTTGATTTTGCACTTCCAAACAATATTGTTGAGCAGGAGATCGATGCGAAGATCAATGCAAAAGCAAGAGAGATGAAAGAGGAAGAGCTTAAAGAGTATCAGGAAAATCCTGAAAAAGTAGAAGCACTTCGTGATGAGGTAAGAGAAGAAGCACAAAATAGTGTGAAAGCAACATTCATTGTGGATGCATTGGCTAAAAAAGAAGAAGTAAATGTAGAAGATCAGGAAGTATCTCAAGCGATCTACTACGAAGCGATGATGAGTGGTCAGGATCCTCAGCAAGTGATCAAATATTACCAAGATAACAATCTTCTCCCAGCTGTAAAAATGGGTATGATTGAAGATAAACTTTTTGGAAAACTTTTAGGTTTAGATAAATAAGAAGCGTAAGTAAACGACAATAGTTTGTCGTTTATAGCTCCTTCATTAACCAATAAAGTGTATATTTGAGTTGATTATAAAATCTATTTAACTATATATTATTAAAGGAAAAAACATGAGTTATATTCCATACGTTGTAGAACAGACAGGCAGAGGTGAAAGATCTTATGATATCTATTCACGACTGCTTAAAGACCGTATCATAATGCTGAGTGGGGAAGTCAACGATCAGGTTGCTTCTTCGATCGTAGCACAACTGTTGTTTCTTGAAGCACAGGATCCGGATAAAGATATCTATTTTTACATTAATTCACCGGGCGGGGTGATCACTTCGGGCCTTTCTATGTTTGATACAATGAACTATATCAAGCCAGATATCGTAACGATCTGTATCGGTCAGGCAGCATCTATGGGAGCATTCCTCCTGGCTTCAGGTACAAAGGGTAAACGTTATGCACTTCCGCATGCACGTATCATGATACATCAGCCATCAGGCGGAGCGCAGGGGCAGTCAACAGATATTCAGATACAAGCTCAAGAGATACAAAGACTCAAAGATACACTCAATGAGATTTTGGCAGAAAAAACAGGTAAAACAGCTAAAAAGATAGAAAAAGATACAGAGCGTGATAACTTTATGTCTGCAAAAGAAGCTCTAGAGTATGGTCTTATTGATAAAGTTTTAACGAAGAGCTTTAATTAGGTTTGCCAGATGATTAGAGAGATAGTAGTATACCCGGATAAGAGACTCAAGCTCATCTCAAAAGAGGTAGAGTCTTTTGATGGCGCACTGCATGATCTGCTTGATGATATGTATGAGACCATGCGTGCTAAAAACGGAGTAGGACTTGCAGCTATTCAAGTAGGTGTTGACTTAAGGGCACTGATCATCAATATTCCCCTGGAAAATGAAGATGGAGAACATGATCAACCTAAAGAGAATACTTTAGAGATGATAAATCCTGTCATTATAGAAAAAGATGGTTCAACAAAGTTCCAAGAGGGGTGTTTGTCCATTCCCGGTGTCTATGAAGATGTGGAGCGTGCAAAACATGTCAAAGTGGAGTATTTTGACAGAGATGGAAACAAACAGGTTATAGAAGATAATGATTTCCTTGCTATCGCTATGCAACATGAGATGGATCATTTGGATGGTAAGGTATTCATCGAAAAGCTCTCATATATTAAGCGAAAGAAATTCGAAAAAGAGTGGAAAAAACGACTAAAAGAGTTATAATCGGCAATCTTACACTGTGAATTTTCGGAGTACTATTCGTACGCCTGCAAAATTCACAGCACAATCTCACCGCTCTTGATTCCTTTAAAAATACAAAAATATTATGATGCTTTTATACGCCTTGTCCCCGCACTAGCTAATTGCTTCTGCCTATTTTAATTTATTTTTTAATCGTACTTATTTATTCCTACTCTCAACCCACAAACCCAAGCAAAATGAAAATTAAACCCTCCTCTGTCTCCATCAACATCTAGTATCTCTCCTGCGAAGTAAAGATTTGGTATGATTTTAGACTCCATGGTTTTTGGGTTTACTTCTGTGGTGTCAATGCCTCCTGTGGCTACTTCGGCACCTTTGAAGCCTTTGGTATCGTTAATGTTGAGTTTGAGGTTTTTGATGCTGTGGACGAGTTTGTTAATCTCTTTTCGGTTGAGATCGCTCTCTACCCTGCTTTTGCATTTAGACTGCTTTAAAATGATCTTGATGAGCTTTTTGTTGATAACACCTTGCAGCCAAAGCTCTATAGGTTTTTCACTCTCTTTTTCTATTCTATTCAGAAGCAGATTGGTCAGCTTCTCTTTGCTGAATGTCGGTATAAGATCTAGGCTGAGTTCACAGTAGTTAAAGTTGGCTAATCTGGTGCTTACTTCTCTGCTTAGGTCCAGGATGGCCAGTCCGCTGATGCCGTAGTTGGTAAAGAGGATGTCGCCTTCCTTTTCTGTGATCTGTTCCCCATTTGCATAGAGTTTGGCTTGCCCTGCTACTTTCACTCCGGCACACTCTTTTACCCAACTCTCTTCAGAGCAAAGCTGTACCAGTGAAGGGTGACGTGGTATGAGGCTGTGACCCATCTTTGTAGCAAAGGCATACCCTGAGTTATTGCCTCCGAGTTGTGGAGCAGCAGGTGAACCTGAGGCAATGAGAAGTTTACTGCACTCTTTTGTACCCTGTGAAGTCTCCACTTTGAAATACTCACCCTCTTTTTCTATACCGGTTACAGCACAGTCACAAATTATCTCTACCCCTGCCCTTTTGGCTTCATACTCCAAAAGTTCCACTACAGAAGAAGCCTGCAAAGACATAGGAAATATCTTCCCCTCTTTTCCTTCCATAAGCTCAAGCCCAATAGAGGTGAAAAACTTCTCTATGGCTTTAAAATCATATCCGTCTAAAACTTCTTCTATAAAATTAGGGTTTTGTGAATGAAAACGGTTTGAGGTGATGTATTTATTGTCTATGTTACATTTTCCATTACCGGAGACAAGTATCTTCTTCCCTACTTTGCTGTTTTGCTCCAACAAAACAACCCTCTGCCCTGCCCTAGCCAATACAATAGCTCCACAAAGCCCGGAAGCCCCTGCTCCGATAATGATCCACTCTTTATTTTTCATAAAGTAATTATACTTAAAATCATGCAAAGCGTGCCTTGCCTCAATTCAAGTAAAAGGAAATTTAAAAAAAGAAAGAGAAATTTTAGGTAGGATTACACAAAACTTACGAATAAAGGATCAATCATGTCAGCATTAGTAGAATTCAGTATGTTCCCTACAGAAGCCACCCAGAGTAAAAGTGCCTTTGTAGCAAGAGTCTTGGACATTGTAGACAAAAGTGGATTAGAGTATCAACTCACACCTATGGGTACTATCATAGAGGGTGAAACGGTTGAAGAGGTATTGTCTGTTATCAACAAAGCCTATGAAGAGTTACAAAAAGATTGTGAACGTGTTTATAGTTCTATCAAGATTGATTATCGTAAAGGTCCGGTTGGTAGACTTAACAAAAAGGTTGGTTCGGTAGAGGCAAAACTTGGACGGAAGCTTAGAAGTTAGTTTTTGCTATAATTACAGCAAATTTTTACAAGGATTTTAGATGTTATGTGCTGAAAGAATGCAAAGAATTGTACAGGCAATAATCTTAGGTTTCATTTTAGGATTGGCGGGTGCACAGATGTTCAAAGCGGCATTTTTGGTTATGCTGGCAATGATGGTTATGCTTCTGATAGGCGGTCTTACCGGATTTTGTCCGGGGCTGATCATTTTGAAAAAGGTATTTCCTCCTTGTGAATGTGAAGAAAACAAAGGTTAAACATGTCAAATATTTCATATAAAGATGCCGGTGTAGATATTGATGCAGGTAATGAATTCGTAGAAGCGATCAAAGCAGATGTAAAATCAACATTTGATAGTAATGTCATAGGCGGGATCGGTTCATTTGCCGGTGCGTATGCTCTTCCAACGGGCTATAAAGAGCCGGTAATCCTCTCTGCAACAGATGGTGTAGGTACCAAACTCAGACTTGCTATTGAGAGTGGCAGACTTAATACCGTGGGTATTGACCTTGTGGCAATGTGCGTGAATGATCTTATATGCAATAACGGAACACCGATGTTCTTCCTTGATTACTATGCAACAGGAAAGCTGCTTCCTGAAAATGCAAAAGATGTTGTTGCCGGCATTGCAGAAGGGTGTCGCCGTTCAGAGTGTGCTCTTGTAGGTGGTGAAACGGCTGAAATGCCGGGAATGTATTCTGATGACGATTTTGATCTTGCAGGGTTTGCAGTAGGTATTGCAGAGCGTAGTGAGATGGATACAGTTGCCAATGTGCAAGAGGGGCAAGTGCTTATTGCCATGCCAAGTTCAGGTGTGCATTCCAACGGATATTCTCTTGTAAGGAAACTCTTTTTCGATAAGCTTGGAATGAGTCTTGAAACAGAATTTGACGGCAAGCCGCTCATCGATACACTGCTTGAACCAACACGCATCTATGTGAAAGAGTATAAAGCTAATAAACAGTACGTTAAAGCCTTAGCCCACATTACAGGAGGAGGAATCGTAGAAAACCTCCCCAGAGTCCTTCCGGAAGGTATGAGAGCCATTGTAAATAAAGACGCTATCCGAGTATTGCCTATTTTTGAATTCATGGCCCAATATGTGGATGAAGAAGAGATGTACAGAGCCTTCAATATGGGTGTAGGTATGGTATGGGTAGTTGAACCGGAAGATGTAGATGCAGTACTTGCAAATACAGACGGTTATGTGATCGGTGCTTTAGCTAAAGGTGAAAAGGGTGTAGAGATGGTTTAAAACCGTCTTATCTTCTTTTTGAATTCCAAGGGGTACCCATAAGGCCCCCCTTGAATTCGTATATCAGAAATTTTTATTCACATATACAAATATTACTTCCGTATCGCTTCCTCATCCAATTCTCCATTTTTCCATTTCGCTAAATAAGCATTAAGATTTTCTTTCACATCTCCCTGTAAAATATAGAGCCCTATGAGGTTAGGTAAGGCCATTGCCAGGATAAGCAGGTCTGAGAAGTCTAACATCGCTGAAGCGCTTGTTACAGATGCCATCACAGTAAATGAGATGAAGATAAGTTTATAGACCAGTGTATATTTCTCTCCGAACAGGTAAGTCCAGGATCGTTCACCATAGTAAGACCATGAGATCATCGTGGAAAAGGCAAAAAGTACGATAGAGAATGACAGGATAACAGGAAACCAGGAGATCACAGTCCCATAAGCGGCTGCTGTAAGTGCAGCACCCTGCTTGGAAGCTACAAGGTTGGCAAATTCCCCGGCAGGGTCATAGACACCCGTAGTAACAATGACAAGTGCTGTCATAGTACAGATAACAATGGTATCGATAAAAGGTTCATATAATGCTACCATCCCCTGTCTTACCGGGTATTTTACTGCAGCTGTAGAGTGTACGATAGCAGCAGATCCTATCCCTGCTTCACTTGAAAATGCAGCACGTTTAAAGCCCTGTACAAGTACACCTATAAGACCACCGGCTGCAGCAGTAGGGGCAAATGCCTCATGAAATATGGTAGAGATGGCATAGGGTACAGCAGAGGCATTCACTATGAGTATCCAGAGTGAAGCAAGCAGATAGATCAAAACCATTAAAGGTACGATCTTCTCAGCAGTACTTGCGATACGTTTGATCCCTCCAATGATCACAAAACCGACGATCGTTGCCATGATCAAACCAAAGACAATAGGGTAGGTTTGGAAAAATGGGATACGATCAGAAAGAGCACCCATGGCTTGAGAAGTCTGGAAGGCATTTCCTGCGCCAAGAGAACCTCCTATAGCTAAGACAGCAAAGACGACTGCCAGTACCTTTCCCAACTGTTTATGACCCTTGGAAGCCAATCCTTTGGAGAGATACTGCATTGCTCCGCCCATGATGCGTCCATCGGGTCTTTTCTCACGGTAGATCTGAGCAAGTGTAACTTCTGTAAATTTCAGTGTCATACCAAAAAAACCGGCCAAGATCATCCAAAATGTAGCTCCGGGACCGCCAATAGCAATAGCAATAGCAACACCGGCAATGTTCCCTAACCCGACCGTAGCAGAAAGCGCCGTACTTAAAGACTGAAAAGGAGTGATCTCGCCTACATCATCTGCAGTCCGGTATTTTCCTGTAATGATCTTATAGGAGTGTGTGAACATACGAATATTGATAAAACCGAATCGGAATGTAAGGAAAAGCCCCCCCGACGATAAGCCATGCAACAATGAAGGGCATACTGGTTCCTTCCATTGCTCCAAAAAAGATATCGAAAAAGAAGACCGAACCCAATATACTATTAATCTGTTCAAATATACTGTCCATATATGTATTACTCCTGATACTAGATAAAAATATTATACTCATTAACGCCTAAAGTACCTCTAAATAAGGAAGAAATAGATTTTTTTTATTTTTTTTCCAAAATCTATTGACAAATAGAAACCTTTTGACTATAATTGCAGTCCTTTTTAAATCTGATATTCAGGTTTGAGGAAACGGAGTGTAGCGCAGTCTGGTAGCGCACCTGGTTTGGGACCAGGGGGTCGAAGGTTCGAGTCCTTTCACTCCGACCATTTAGATATTTAAAATTGATATAATAATGAAACAATTGATGGTGGACGTAGTTCAGTTGGTAGAGCACCTGTTTGTGGCACAGGTTGTCGCGGGTTCGAGCCCCGTCGTCCACCCCATTGGTAATTGATTGGGAACCTCCCAGAAAGAAGCGCTAGTGGCTCAACTGGATAGAGCATCAGACTTCGGATCTGAGGGTTAGGGGTTCGAGTCCTCTCTGGCGTACCACCATTATTATATGATATGTGCACTCATAGCTCAGCTGGATAGAGCATCGCCCTTCTAAGGCGAGGGTCTTAGGTTCGAATCCTAATGGGTGTACCACTACTTTTCATTGTTTAGTAAAACAATCACATGCGGATGTGGTGAAATTGGTATACACGCCAGACTTAGGATCTGGTGCTTTACGGCGTGGAGGTTCGAGTCCTCTCATCCGCACCATCTACTTTTAAACAACTTCAATCAAATTTTTCTAATCAATAATTTTTTAAAAATTATAGTATAATCTAATAGACAATTAAATATCTGAGAGGATTTATAATGGATAAAAGTTTACTTGCTTTTATTCTGGTAGGTATAGGGTTTCTTTACTTTATCACGAATTTTGTAGGTGATATCCAGGAAGAAGATGACCGTTATCAGAATAGGGAATATCAACTAAAGCATAAATATGATCAGTACAAGAGTGTAGACAGTATAGGCCGGGAAATTCTTGACCTTACAGGTACCGATTCCAAAACACAGATAAGCGCATGGAATAAAAGCCAATTGAAAGAAGAATTTCTCGAACTTTTCCCAGATTTTGCAGATATGAAACATTTTGTAAAAGAACGGACCAGAGGAGATGTTCTACAGGCAAAACTTTTAAAGATGATAGATTATATTGAAGGTGAATATTTTGCCGGTACAATGACTGCAGAACAGGCTAAGCGGGAGCTTAGCCTGTTAAAATAGAGGTCTGGCTAACGGCAGGGATCAGTCATTTTAGTTGCATCTGCATAAAAGTATACTTCTACACGTCTGTTAAGTGCTCTGTTCATACTGTTGTCATTCGGTGCAATAGGTTTATTGTATGAGCATCCTTTAATTTTAGGATATCCATTGACCGCAAGCAGGTCAGCAACAGTTCGTGCCCTTCTTTCTGAAAGTCTTTGATTATACTCATAGCTTCCCTGATTGTCTGTAAATCCTGCGACACCGACTACAGTTTGCGGATAGCGTTCTAAGAGACGAGCAATTTTTTGGACTTTGTATCGTGCATTTGATTGCAGTCTGGATGAACCTGAAGCAAACATCATACGATCTCTGAACATGATCTTCACATAATTCGGATGTTTTGATACAATAATATCTCTACGTGGGTCAAGTGCTGCAAGTGGATCGTTGTTTACACCTGTTCCAAGTGCACGTGCAACTTCATTGGCTTGCTGATCCATACTGTATCCAATAGCACCACCTACGGCTGCTCCCAATAATCCACCAATTAAGGCTCTTTGGCCTTTGTTGTGACCTTTTGTATTATATCCTATGATTGCACCTGCTACTGCTCCTGTTGCAGCACCGGTTTTTGTACGGTCATAACTAGTGTCCTGTACCAGACCAGGTTGATTATAACACCCTCCGAGCATGAAAGCTGCAACAGTAGCTGCTATCATTGGTTTAAGTAATTTCATAGTATCTCCTTTTTATCTAAGTTTGACTATTGCCATCCGCCTGTTTCTTGAGGTTCAGGGTTCTGCTCATCTATTGCACTGCCTATCGCAGCTCCTGCAGCAGCCCCAACCAGACCGCCGATAACAGCACGCTGACCTTTATTATGACCTTTGGTATTGTATCCTATAACTGCACCAGCCACGGCACCTGTTACGGCACCGGTCTGTGTAGCATTACTAGGTGCTGCTTCTGTACCGGTACATCCGCTTAATAAGGCTATACATGCAGTTGAAGCAAGTATTATTTTAACAATATTCTTTTTCATTTTTGCTCCTTTTTTTATTTTAATATATTTTATTATAGCATAAAATAGTGTTGAAATAGTGTCAGAATATTACTGAGAGATTTTGTTATTCAGCAGATTTTATTTTTGTATGCCACTGCCATAGAGTCTTTTCAAATCCAATTTTTTGTGTTTGATAAAAGCGTAAAGGTACATAGAGATAAGTCTGTTCTACCCATCCTCCAAAGTCATGCGGATAGACATATGTTTTTGCATGGGTTTTAATATGTGGAGGAATAGGGTGTATTTCCCCTTCTTTTATGGATTTCAAGGCACTATTTATAGCCAGATATGCACTGTTTGATTTAGGAGAAGAAGCAAGGTATATGACTAATTGGGAGAGGGGTATCCGTGCTTCCGGATATCCTATAAGTTTCACAATATTCAGTGTAGAACTTGCCAGATTCAGGGCAGGGGGATTGGCATTGCCTATATCTTCACTGGCAAGTATGGCTAAACGTCTGGCAATGAATTCAGCGGGTTCTCCACCATCGATGAGTCTGGCCAGATAGTAGATAGCGGCATCTATGTCACTTCCTCTGATACTTTTGATCATGGCAGAAGTAAGTTCATAATGGCTTTCACTCTCGGAGCTTCCTGCCTGCGTGGCATGGGGACGTATCTGTTTGAGTATCTCAAGGGTAATAGGTGTTTGGACAAGGCTGCTACTTTCCAGGAGGTTTAACATTGCTCTCACATCTCCGGCACTTGAAAAAACAAGATATTCTTTTGCATCTTCATCTATAGAGATGGATTCCAATGCAATGATCTTATTAATATAGTTTTTCATCTCTTCATGATGCAGTGCCTTCAGTTCAAAAAGATGTGAACGTGAACGCATGGCTGCAGTAAGTGAATAGTATGGATTTTCCGTAGAGGCCCCTATAATAAGTGCAGCATTATTCTCCATAAAAGGTAAAAGTACCTCTTGTTGATTTTTGCTTAGTCTGTGAACTTCATCTATAAAGATAAGTGGTTTTTGCAAAGCATTGCTGTACTCTTTAAATATTTTACGCAGATCTTCTATTTTGAGTGTGGTCGCATTCATCTCATAAAAGGGTCTATCCAGCTGAGAAGCGATGATTCTGGCAAGTGTGGTCTTTCCACAGCCTGGAGGACCATAGAAGAAGGTATGAGGCAGGGCATCTGTTTCGATGAGTTTTCGAAGTACAGCACCATTGTCTAATAGATGGGTTTGCCCTATGATCTCATCAAGTGTTTTAGGACGATACTTAAGTGCAAGGTTTATCAAAAGTTACTCTTTTATTTGAACTTTTTTTGTTTATATTCTGTTTTTCGCTGCTTCTCTTCTTTTTGTTTTTGCGCATTTGCTTTGTTCTTGATCTCGGCTTTATCATTTGCTTTTTTACGCTTCATGAACTTATGAACATCATCATACTCTCTTCGTGTAAAGAAACGTGTTTTATTGGTAGGAAGGTTGTTCAGTTCTATTCCTCCGAAGGCTACACGTTTCAGGTCAAGTACTTTGGCTTCAAAGTGCCCGAAAAAGCGTCTTAACTCTCTGTTCTTCCCTTCAGTAATAGTGACACGAAGTTTGGAAAAACTTTTCCCTTCAGCTCTTATTTCAAAATGTGCAAAAGGAGCGAATTCCATACTGTATATCTTGCTTTTCTCATGTGCTCCTGCCCTTGCATCATCAAGAACCATCCCCTCTTTCATGGCAGTGATCATCTCCTCAGTAACAGGTTTATCGATTTTTAGGTTATATGTACGATCCAGACCACTCTCCATAAGGGCTGTTGCTACTTCCGGAGAGTCTGTAAGAAGTAAAAGTCCTTCTGAGGCATAGTCCAGCCTGCCTATGGGAATAAAGTGCCTGAATTTACCTGGCAGCTTGTGATAGATCGTTGTACGTCCTCTGTCATCTTTTTTGGTGACAAGTACACCTTTGGGTTTGTTATAGACGATGATCGTAAGTTCTTTGCTGGGTTTGACCGGCTTGCCTTTAACGTAGATATGGTCACCATCTTCTACTTCATAAGCAAAATTTTTCAATACTTTCTTGTTGAGTGTGACCTCTCCGGCTTCTATAAGTTTATCTGCTTCTCTTCGTGAGTATTTTGTGTTATGTGAAATATATTTATTTAATCTCATGTCTATCCAATCTTTATTTATTTTGATCTTCTGAATAGTCGGAGATATTCAGAAGATCCACTATTTAATACCTGCATTAATAAGGTCATGAATGTGCAGTACACCTAAGATCTTCCCTGATTCATCGGTAAGCGGCAGAAGTTGTATGCGATCATTTTCTATCATCTCAAGTGCTTCTGAAGCAAGCATATCCGTATCATGATAGCTTTTAGGATTTTTGCTGGCATAATCTATGGCCAAATGTTCCAAGTTGAACTCTTTTTGCATCAATGCACGTCTGAGGTCCCCATCACTGAGTAAGGCGGTGAACCTGTTTTTATCATCAACTATCAATACTGTGCCGAGCTTCCCTTCACTCATTTTTACAATAGCTTCTTTGAGTGTTGTTCCCGTATCAATAATAGGTAAAGAGGTTGTTCTCATCAGATCTTTGATCTTAATAAAAAGCTTTTTCCCTAAAGAGCCTCCCGGATGAAAAGAAGCAAAATCCTCTTTCTTGAAGCCTCTTTTGTTCATAAGGGCAACAGCCAGTGCATCACCCAATGCCATGGTCAGTGTGGTAGAGGTAGTAGGGGCTATATTGAGGGGACAAGCTTCTTTTTCAACGGAGATATCAAGAAAGACATCTGCATATTTTGCAAGTGAAGAGTTTTTATTCCCCGTGAGCCCGATAAGCGGAATATCAAACCGTTTGATATGAGGCAGTATCTTTGTCAGTTCCTCACTTTCTCCGCTGCTGCTGATAGCAAGCAGCGTATCTTCCTTCCCTATCATTCCCAGGTCCCCATGCAATGCTTCTGTCGGGTGTAAAAAGAAACTGGATGTCCCTGTACTTGCAAAGGTGGCAGCCATTTTGGCACCGACCAGACCGGATTTGCCTACACCGGTGATGATCAATTTACCTTTGGTATGCATGATCAGCTCAATAGCATCCAAAAAATTCTGATCGAGACGCTCTGCCATTTTCCGGAGTGCTTCTGCTTCTATGTAAAATGTTTCCTGTGCAATGTTAATAAGATCCATACGTTACCTTTGGTTTTTATCTGCTGTTTAAAAAGAATTTCAGATTTTCTGTTGAAGTTTTTGTTGATGCTTCAGAACTTCATTAAAATCAATAGATTATAGCATAGTGAAGGTTAGGGAGTAGACTCAAGGCCTCTTCAAGAGGCCTTGATATTTAGACGATGAAAATAGTAGGAATAATAAGCGGATATCTCTTTTTTGTTCGAATAATATGTTTTCTAATGGTATTTCGTATTTCATTTTCAACGTTTTTATGTTCCTTGAGTGCTTCAGGCTTCATATGCAGAAGCATGGTTTCCAGAAGGACTTCTATCTCTTTGGCAAATTTCTTATCGTCTTTGTCCGGTACAAGCCCATGGCTTGAAACTACTGGTTTACCTACTATTTTTTGGTTACTCTGTGCAATTTGTGCTACTACCGTCACAATACCGTCTTCAGCCAGTTTCTGTCTGTCAAGTACAACATCATTTTCAATAGTCATATTGTTTTGGTTATCAATGTAGGTTTTTCCTGTTTTGACTGTTTTTACTTTTTTGAGGTATTTAGGTGTGATTTCTACCTGGTCACCATCGCTCATAAGAAGGATATTTCTCTCATCAACGCCACAGCTTACAGCGGTTTTTGCATGTTTGGCAATATGATTGTATTCACCGTGGACAGGCAAGAAGAACTTCGGCTGGATGAGTCTGAGAATAAGTTTCTGCTCTTCCTGTGCAGCGTGACCTGATACGTGGATATCTCCAAATTCTTTATAACGTACGGTTACACCGGCTTTAATAAGAAGGTTCATGAGTTTAGAGACAGAAGCTTCATTTCCAGGGATGGCTGAAGCAGAGATAATGACAGTATCTGATGGCTTCAGTTTGATATGTCTATGCTCATCTGTTGCCATACGGTTGAGTGCTGCCATAGTCTCACCTTGTGAACCTGTTGTTACAATGAGGATTTCATGATCAGCATATTTTGGTACTTCATGTACTTCGATGAAATGTTTATCATCTATATCCACAAAACCCAATGCTCTATTGGTTTCTACATTTCTCTCCATAGAACGTCCGATCACACAGATCTTTCTACCATGTTTTACACCTCTTTCCATTGCTTGGAAAATACGGTGTACATTGGATGAGAAGGTTGACATGATCACTCTTCCTTTGGCTTGCTCAAAAAGAGTATCAAATGTTTTCCCTACGACCATTTCACTTTTTGTAAAACCAGGGTTATGTGAATTGGTAGAGTCAGAGAAGAGACAAAGCACCCCTTTTGCTCCATAATAAGCATAACGCTGCAGGTCCATTGTATACCCATCGACAGGAGTATGGTCTATTTTGAAGTCTGCCGTATGGACAAGTGTTCCGGCAGGTGTTTCTATGGCAAGGGAACAGGCATCAATGATCGAGTGGGTATTGTGTATCCATTCTATTTGCATGTCACCGATCTGATACTGCTTTCTCTTGGTGATAAAATTAAAATATTTTGCATCAGCTTTAAGTCCATGTTCATTAAATTTATTCTCTATCATTGCAAGAGCAAGTGGTGTTCCATAGATAGGGAATTTCAGCTCTTTAAAGAGATAAGGCATTGCACCGATATGGTCTTCGTGACCATGTGTGATGACAATACCTTTGATCTTGTCTTTGATCACATGTAAATAAGAAAAATCTGGTACCAAAATATCAACACCATGCATTGTTTCATCCGGGAAACTCATTCCTACATCGATGACAATAGCAGTGTTCTCTGTTTCCAGTACTGCCATATTCCCGCCAATTTCACCCAAACCACCAAGTGGTGTAAATCGAATTTTGCCTTTACTTGCGAGATTAAGTTTTTTCCAAGGAGCCATTCTAGCTTCCTGTACACGTCTGTTCTCTTCTATGGAAGCTCTCATTGCTTCATTTACAGTAGTGACATTCTTCTTTTTGCCTCTGTTCTTATTGCTTTTATTTGGATTGCTGCTAGGTCTGTTACTTGGTTTATTAGGGTTGGGTTTTCTGCTTGGGTTATTTTTTTGATTAGGATTAGGTCTTCTGTTAGGGTTTTGATTGTTGTTTGTACTTTCACTGTTTTGAACATTGGCATTTTGGTTTCTATTAGGGTGGGATTTTCTGTTCGGGTTGTTAGTCGGTCTGTTGGTATTTTGTCTGTTTTCGCTTTGTGCATTGGTATTTTGTGTGTTATTGTTATTTTGTCTATGGGGATTTGGTCTTCTGTTTCTTTGTGCTCTGTTATCGGGAGTTTTTTGCCCTTGATTTTGAGAGTTTCCGTTGTTTTGATTGTTGTTTTCCATCTAAATTATCCTTTAATTCATTATATAAGCGATGATAAATAGATGTCTCAGCTTCATGAGGCCGTAAGTTGGAATCCAATTCCAGCTTTGCAAAAGTTTGATCTACAATATCTTTAGAAAAAACGGCTGTAAGGTTCTTGGAGAGTTTTTTGCGTGGTTGCGCAAAAGCGATCTTTAAAAACGCCTCAAACTTCTCGTCATCCTGTGACTGTTTTTTCTCTATTAAAAGCACGGCTGAAGTAACGTTCGGAGGTGGTACAAATGCTTCGGGCTCAACTTCGAAACAGAGTGTGGCATTTCCTACACTTGCAGCAAGTACAGAAAGAGCAGAAAACTCTTTTTGTTTCACGCTGGCTGCAAATTTTACGGCAACTTCTTTTTGAACCATGACCAAAATACTTTGGCATTGTTCATCTTTAAATGCTTTTAAGATGATATTGGTCGCGATATAATAGGGCAGGTTCGCAACCAGATGATAAGGCTCATCCAGCAGGTTTCCTGACTCCCAACGCTCAAGCACATCTCCACATCGCAATTCAAAGTTCCCTTGACGGATGGGTTCCTCAAATTCAGTAGTAAGATGCTCACATAATCTTTTATCAACCTCAAATGCTGTGACATTTCGAACTTTTACAAGTTCTTTGGTTAAATCACCTAAGCCAGGCCCGATCTCTGCGACCCTCAGGTCATCATTGGGCATCGATTGGATGATTTTATGAAGATAGATATCATTCTTTAAAAAGTTTTGACCAAATTTTTTAGATGCAAATTCGGCTAAATTTTCAGTAATCATACTATAATCTACCTTTATACTATATTCTAATCCCAAGCTAGGGATAATTTTTGTATAATCTTACCATAATTTAGAACGTTTTTCACGCAAAGCCCGAAAAACTAGGCTAACATTGCGTTATACTAAGGCTATAGGCTGCGATAGTTTCAGCAGTCGGCTTATATAACCGGCTGTATTTATATATATTAGCTAAAGTTCTAGAATAATTTAAAATGAAAAGAGATGCTTATATGGACTATTTTGCAAAACGAATTATTCCTTGTCTTGATGTCAATAATGGACGTGTAGTAAAAGGTGTAAAGTTTGTAGGTTTACGTGATGCAGGTGATCCTGTAGAAGTAGCAAGACGCTATAATGATGAAGGTGCAGACGAAATCACTTTTCTTGATATCGGTGCAAGTCATGAAGGTCGTGATACCATCGTAGAAGTGGTAAAAAAAGTAGCACAAGAGGTATTTATTCCTCTTACTGTAGGAGGGGGTATACGGGAACTCTCTGATATTTATAATCTTCTTAATGTAGGTTGTGACAAAGTAAGCATTAACTCTGCTGCTATCAAAAGACCAGAGTTTATTGAAGAAGGTGCAAAACGATTCGGTTCTCAGTGTATTGTAGTTGCTATTGATGCTAAAAGAGTCTCTAACGGTAAATGGCATGTTTTCACGCATGGCGGCAGAAAAGATACAGGTATCGATGCATTGGAATGGGCAAAGGAAGCATATGAAAGAGGAGCCGGTGAGCTATTGGCAACCTCAATGGATGCGGATGGAACTAAAGCAGGATTTGATAATGAACTCAATAAAAAGATCGGTGAACTTGTGAATATTCCTGTTATAGCATCTGGTGGAGCAGGTACGATGAAGCATATAGAAGAGGCATTTACTTTAGGAAATGCAGATGCAGCACTTGCTGCTTCTATTTTCCATTTTAAAGAGATTGACATTATGGAACTAAAAAGCTATCTTAGAGGGAAAAATATCCCAGTGAGAATGTAATGCAAGTGAGACTATAATGATTGTATGTGCAGGGCAGAGTGAACAGTTCTCTTTTGCTGAACCCATAGGCATAGGATTGACTGATGTTGCCATTAACCTCACACAGCTTTGCATGTTAAAGCCTCCCGAGTTTTTACTTTTTGTCGGAACAGCAGGAAGTTACGGTGAAAAGAAGATTTTTGATATTGTTGAATCACGCACTGCTACAAATATAGAGAACAGTTTTTTTACAGGCAGTTCTTATACGCCCATAGACAATATGATCAGTTCAGCCTCGGATAGTACCTTTGCTATATCATCTTTGCTTAACGCTTCACATGTTTCACGTGAAACATGTGAAGCAGACGACAATAGTTTGTTGTCTATAGGGTTGAAACCGGAGCGGTGGAGCAAAGCGACCCGCGAAGGCCGGGAAACACTTGTGAATTCATCAAATTATATTACAACAGATAAAAAGATAGGAAGAGACTATCTCTTAAAAAATATTGGCTTGGAAAATATGGAATTTTATGCCGTCCTAAAAGTAGCGAAGAAATTTGATATTCCAGCGGGTGGTGTTTTTATAGTGACAAATTATTGTGATGAGCATGCACATAAAGATTTTATGGCTAATCAAAAAGAAGCAATGAATAAATTGACAGAATATATGAGAAAAAGAGTGAATAGTGAGCAGACAGGTAGCGGGTATCAACCGGCAACTTAGAAAGATCACTGTTCTATAGATTGAAACCTATTAGTAAAGATAAAGAAGAAAAGAATGAATAAAAAAATAATACAAGATCTAACCAAAGAAGAGTTAAGTAAACTGATCAAGCCTTCTTTTAGAGCAAAACAAATTTATAATTGGATCTATCATAAGTATGCAGAGTCATTTGAAGAGATGAAAAACCTGCCAAAAGAGATGAGAGAAAAACTTGATAAGGAGTATACACTTACGCCACTCAAAACACTTACGGTACAAGACAGTATAGACGGCAGCCGTAAATATCTCTTTGAACTGCATGATGGACATACGGTAGAAGCCGTGTTGCTTTTGATGCGAGACAAAGAGTATCATGAAGATGGCTCTGTAAAGCATCAGGAACGCTATACAGTCTGTATCTCCTCTCAGGTAGGGTGCAAGGTAGGGTGTGCCTTTTGTTTGACCGCAAAGGGCGGTTTTATGCGTAATTTGACTGCCGGTGAGATCGTTGAGCAGTTGCGTATGATCAAGAAAGATAACCGTATAGATGCAAACCGTCGTGTCAATATTGTATATATGGGTATGGGAGAACCGCTTGACAACCTGGAAGAGGTAGTCAAGTCAGTAAAAATATTTGCCGATCCAGAAGGAATGGCTATTGCTACACATCGCCAAACCATTTCTACTTCCGGGCTTAGTTCCAAGATAGAGAAACTGGGAAAAATGGAGCTTGGGATCAACCTTGCCATTTCACTTCATGCAGTAGATGATGAGCTTAGACAACAGTTGATGCCTATTAACAAAGCATACAATATCAAGTCAATTATTGATGCTGTGAAAAACTTTCCTGTCAACGATAGAAAAAGAGTGATGTTTGAATATCTTGTTATCAAAGATGTCAATGATGATATCTCTGCGGCAAAGAAACTTTTGAGTCTTCTGGACGGTATCAAAGCCAAAGTGAATTTGATCTATTTCAATCCTTATGGAGGGACTGAATTCAAACGTCCTTCAGAAAAAGATATGAAAGCATTTCAGGAATATCTTACCAAACGAGGATTACATTGTACTATTCGTGAGTCTAAAGGATTAGATATTTCTGCAGCGTGTGGACAACTTAGAGAACAAGAATTAGAAGGAGATAAATAATGCCAAATATGGAATTGTTTTTATTGGGGTTTATTATTTTGGTAGCAGGTATCGGTGTAGGCTGGTTTATTTATGATTCCCGCAGATGACATCTAAAAACTTATCTTGAATCGTCTTGCAGGGTGTGTTTTCCAACGCACCCTACGGTTGATGATTAAACTTTCTCTTTTCTTTCGAACAGATCAAATCTTTCATTCCTTTAAAATCCAATTTACTCTCTATATGATATCTTGCTCCATAGGGGAATGTAAGGGTCTGTGCATGAAGCATAAGGCGTGTTGCACCTGTATTTACAAGTCTCTCCTCAGGTGTTAATATATCCTCCAAATAAGCATTTGCAGTTTGAAAATCAGTTCCGTAAAGAGGGTCCCCCAGTATGGGATGTTTCACGTGAAACAAATGAACGCGGATCTGATGTGTACGTCCGGTATGAGGATAGCAGGCTACAAGTGTAGCATCGAGATCCTCATTATAAGAGAGTGGGATAAAGTCTGTATAGGAACTTTTCCCTTCTTTGGAGATAAATACTTTATGTTTTGTCTGGCTGTAGTCATTGTTGATCCTGATAGGTTCATTGACGCTGAAAGGTTCAGACAGTCTGCCGACCACCCATGCCAGATAGCTTTTTTTGATGCTTCTGTTTTCAAAAGATGTTTTAAGATAGGTCTCGGCTTTTTTATGTTTGCTTGCCAGTAAAAGGCCGGAAGTCTCCATATCTATACGATGTACGGCATTTGCATTGTCACCGGCAACAGTACGTATCTCATCAAGTAAAGAGTAGGGGGTCGCCATGGTATTGGGGTGAACCAGAACACCAGAATATTTTTCAAAAACCATAAAATCTTTGTTTTGAAAGAGAGGTTTGTTTCCTTGTGATGCAGGTTTGAAATAGACAACTTCCACCTCTCCTTCTATGCTCTCTCCGGTATTAAAAAGTGACACACCATTTATCAGAAGACGACCTTTTGCCAGAACCCGTTGTGCCTGTCCCTGTGTAAAGTTGAAAGTACGCATGATAAAAAGAAAAGCGGGCATTTTCTTTGGTACGGTAAACTTCTCTTTAACGAATGGCATACTTTATTCACCTTTATGTAACTGCTATTTTGGTAGAATAATACCAAAATTATCGTATAACTTAGGATGTAAACATGGTAGAAAGATATTCACGGGAAGAGATGGCACGCAACTGGACGATGCAGGCAAAATATCAGGCATGGCTTGATGTTGAGAAAGCAGTGGTCAAAGCATGGAATAAATTGGGGCTTATCCCAGATGAGGATGCAAAAAAGATCATTGACAATGCAGGGTTCTCTGTAGAACGTATTGATGAGATAGAAGCGATCACAAGACACGACCTTATTGCTTTTACCACTTCAGTTTCTGAAACACTGGGTGAAGAGAGCAGATGGTTCCACTACGGTATGACCTCTTCAGATACTGTAGATACTGCTGTAGCACTTCAGATGAAACGTTCTTTGAATATCATTATCGAAGATGTGAAGATGATGATGGAATCCATTAAAAAAAGAGCGATGGAACATAAAATGACATTGATGGTGGGAAGAAGCCACGGTATCCATGGTGAGCCTATTACTTTTGGTCTTGTACTTGCTGTATGGTATGATGAAATGGCTCGTCACCTTGAGAACTTGGAACAGACCATGAAAGTCATTTCAGTAGGACAGATCTCAGGAGCTATGGGTAACTTCGCACATGCACCATTAGAGCTTGAAGAGTATGCGATGGAAGAACTGGGGCTTCAACCGGCACCAGCATCAAACCAGGTTATCCAGAGAGACAGATATGCGAGACTTGCTACAGCATTGGCACTGCTTGCATCAAGTATCGAAAAGTTTGCTGTGCAGGTAAGACACTGGCAAAGAACTGAAGTGTATGAGTGTGAAGAGTTCTTTGCGAAAGGGCAAAAAGGTTCTTCGGCTATGCCACACAAAAGAAACCCTATCTTGACAGAAAACATTACAGGACTTGCACGTATTATTAGAGCTTACGCAACACCTGCGATGGAGAACGTAGCACTATGGCATGAAAGAGATATCTCACACTCTTCTACAGAGCGTTTCTGGTTACCGGATTCATTCATCACAACAGACTTTATGCTGCACCGTATGAATAACGTTATTGCAAACCTCACTGTAATGCCGGAGAACATGATGAAGAACCTGAACCTTACAGGTGGACTGGTATTTTCTCAGCGTGTACTTCTTGAGCTTCCTAAAGCAGGTGTAAGCCGTGAGGATGCATATAAGATCGTGCAACGGAACGCAATGAAAGTATGGGAAGAGATCCAACAAGGAAAACCGACAACCAATGAACAGGGTGAATCACTTTACCTTCAGTATCTGCTCGCAGATGAAGAGTTAAGAAATTCATTGAGTGAAGAGCAGATCAGAGAGTGTTTTAATTTTGATTATTATACTAAAAATGTAGATAAGATATTCGCCAGAGTTTTTAAATAGGCTTATAGCATATCACTTTGCACGAGATATTTAACGCTGTACAGATGTACAGCTTTTAAATCTCCTGCACAAATTAATACATGCTAATCCTCTTTAGTTTTAAGTATGGCTTTTTTACTTTATTTCTTCATCAGTTTCTTCATTATTTCCCACTGCTTCCCACCCTGTCGGCACTCCCAAAACTATTATATTTTCTTATAAAAGAATTGGTTAAAAATGATACAAAAATTCAAAAATATCCAAGCATAATTTGAGTAGAATCATTTAATATTTTACCTCAGAACAGAGGTCTTTTTGATATAAAAATGAAGTAATATGGGGGAGCAGCTATGATTAGAGTTGTAAAACGAAACGGAAGAGTAGAGACCTTGGATGTATCCAAGATTCAGAAGTACACATCGGCTGCAGTAGAGGGGCTTGACGGTGTAAGTCAGAGTGAATTAGAAGTCGATGCCAAACTCCAGTTTCGTGATATGATCAGCTCTGAGGAGATACAGACCACACTTATCAAGACTGCGGTTGACAAGATCGATATAGACAGACCCAACTGGACCTTCGTAGCTGCTAGACTGTTCCTCTATGATATCTACCATAAAGCTACAGGCTTTACAGGGTACAACCACCTTCGTGAGCATTTTGAGCGTGGTGAAAAAGAGGGGCGTATTGTTCTTGGACTCAAAGAGAAGTATGATCTTGATGACTTAAATGATTACATCAAGCCGGAACGTGATTTGCAGTTCACCTATCTTGGCCTTCGTACACTTTACGATAGATATTTACTGAAAGACCGTAATGGTGTGCCTATAGAACTTCCACAACAACTCTTTATGGGTGTAGCGATGTTCCTGGCACAAAATGAGTTTGACTGCCAGACATGGGCAAAGAAGTTTTATGACATCTTGAGTAAATTTGAAGTGATGGCAGCCACACCGACACTTTCGAACGCCAGAACACCAAGACACCAACTCAGTTCCTGCTATATCGGTTCAACACCGGACAACATTGAAGGTATCTTTGACGGATACAAAGAGATGGCACTGCTTTCCAAGTTCGGCGGAGGCATCGGTTGGGATTGGTCTTTGGTCCGTGGTATGGGTTCATATATTGACGGGCATAAACATGCTGCAGGGGGGATCGTTCCTTTCCTCAAGATAGCCAATGATGTTGCTATAGCCGTAGATCAGCTTGGTACGCGTAAAGGTGCTATTGCTGTTTACATTGAACCTTGGCATGTAGATGTACGCGATTTCCTTGATCTGAAGAAAAATTCCGGTGAAGAGCGTCGTAGAGCACACGACCTTTTCCCTGCACTCTGGCTCAATGACCTCTTTATGCAAAGAGTGGAAGAAGACAGTACCTGGACGCTCTTTGATCCGTTCGAAGTGACAGAGTTGACAACACTTTACGGTGAAGAGTTTGAAAAGCGTTACATAGAACTTGAAAACTCTGATGACAACATCACCAGAGAAGTGATCTCGGCAAAAGGGCTCTGGAAGGAGATACTCAGATCTTACTTTGAGACAGGTAACCCGTTCCTTACGTTTAAAGATGCTGCAAATAAAGCAAACCCGAACAAGCATGCAGGAGTCATCAGAAGTTCAAACCTGTGTACGGAGATCTTCCAGAATACAGCGCCGAATACCTACAGAACACAATTTACTTTCGAAGACGGTACTGTAGAAGCCTATGATGAAAATGAGATGATCACTGTAGATAACGGTATGACAAAACCGGCCAAGAAAGTGACAGCACTCGACAGTATTAAGGGTAAGCAGATCTGGATCGTTGATAAAGAGAAGACAGACGGTGACACGGCAGTATGTAACCTGGCATCTGTCAACCTCTCCAAAGTGCATACACAGGAGGATCTGGCACGCGTTGTACCTACGGCTATTCGTATGCTTGACAATGTCATAGACCTTAACTTCTACCCTCTTGCAAAAGTAAAGAAGACGAATGAAAAGTCAAGATCCATCGGTCTTGGAGTAATGGGTGAAGCACAGATGCTTGCAGAGAACAAGATAGAGTGGGGAAGCCATGAGCACTTTACCAAAGTAGATGAAGTGATGGAGTCTCTCTCTTATTATGCTATCCGTTCTTCAAGTGACCTGGCATTGGAGAAAGGGAAGTATCCTACCTATGAAGGGTCTGACTGGGCTAAAGGTATCTTCCCTATTGACAAAGCAAATGAGAATGCCTGTAAACTGGTTGACAGAGGCGGACTCTTCGGCTACAGTCATGACTGGCAGGCACTTAAAGAGAAAGTCAAAACAGACGGTATGAGAAACGGTTACCTTATGGCTATTGCTCCTACCTCTTCCATCTCTATCTTGACGGGTACGACACAGGCTATAGAGCCGGTCTATAAACGTAAATGGTTTGAAGAGAACCTTTCAGGACTCATCCCTGTAGTAGCACCGAACCTCTCTCCGGATACTTGGCAGTACTATACACCGGCATACGATCTTGATCAAAATGTACTCATCAAAGCCGGAGCGATCCGCCAGAAGTGGATAGACCAGGGGCAGAGTCTGAATATCTTCATTACGCTTGACAAAGCGAGTGGTAAGTACCTTAATGAGATCTATATGAATGCCTGGAAGTTTGGGTTGAAGTCGACTTATTATTTGAGAAGTCAGTCGCCTGAATCTTCTAATGATGTAGAAGATCGTTCACAAGAATGTGTGGGTTGCCAATAATATTCTTATTAAAATAGTTTCTTCTTGTTCCTTTTCTTCTTTGTTTTTGCAACAAAGAAGAGAAACGAACCCAAAAGAAGAAAGTGCAAATGGCTATCGCGGGAAATAAATTCTTCTTTGGATTTTTATTTGAAGTGGACTCTGCTTCATTTTTTCTTTCATTCCTATGCAATGTATATATCAACTTAAACTTCAAAATAAATTTAATCTACCGTTAGGTGTAAATAAAAAGTAGTATAAAATCTGTAGGGTGTTGTTTGCCAACGCACCTTTAAAATTGTTTCACATGAAAAATACACAACTTCCTGCAAATTCAAGGTGCGTTGGCAAACGCACCCTACGAAAATGATGGATAATGCCTAAAATCCAAAATAACCCACCTAAAACACAAAATAATCCATTTTAACAGCTTTTTTAACCATAGATATGGAAAAAATAAAAAAAACGCTTATTTTAGCCCCTAAAAAGAGGCTGATTTGACGATGAAATAATGATTTTTATTATTCACCAGTATAAAGTTGTCTCGGTCTGGCAATTTTTGATGTTTCATCTTTTTTGAACTCTATCCATTGGGTTATCCATCCTACTGTTCTTCCTATGACAAAAATAGGAGTGAACATCGGTTTTGGTATTTGTAAGGCAGTGAGGATGATACCGGTATAGAAATCAATATTCGGGTAGAGATTTCGTGAAATAAAATATTCATCACTCAAAGCGATCTCTTCTATTTTTCTGGCGATCGCCATGAGTTCTGTATCAAGACCCAATTCGTCTCTCAGTTCATCCTGTAACCTTTTGAGTATCTTGGCTCTCGGGTCGAAGTTTTTGTAGACTCTGTGACCAAAGCCCATAAGTCTGAAGTCATCATCCGGGTTTTTGGCTTTTTCTATGAAAGCTTCTACGTTATCTACACTTCCTATCATCTCCAGTTGTGCAATGACGGATTCGTTGGCTCCTCCATGTGCCCGACCCCAAAGTGCTGAGATACCTGAAGCGATGGCAACATAAGGGTGTGCACCTGTCGAGGCTACCCCTCTTACTACGGTGGTTGATGCATTTTGTTCATGGTCTGCATGCAGGGTGAAGATGGTGTCCAGGGCTCGCACCTCAATATCTTTTATTACTTCATGTCCGTTTGCACTCAGATGCATCTTTCCTCCGGGGTAGGCACGCATCATGGTTAAAAAGTTTTTCGTGAAACCCAGATCGATATCGGGCTGGATGAACGGTATGCCCAAAGAGTGTCTATAGGCAAACGCTGCAATGGTTGGGATCTTTGAGATGATACGTCGTGCCATCTCCTGATACTCCTCTTCGCTCCCCAACTCCAGGTGGTCATCATAAAAAGAGGCTAGAGCAGTTACCGCTGCGGAGAGTGTTGCCATAGGATGTGCATTGTCCGGGAAGGCATTAAAGAGGTGACGTAAGCCTTCGTGTAAAAATGCACGATGTCGTATCTCCAGATCAAAGTCACTAAGTTCCTGAGCAGAAGGAAGACGTTTATTGAGCAGAAGAAAGCAGCTTTCAAGATAGGTATGATTTTGAGCCAGGTCTTCTATGGTAACGCCTCTGTAGCGTAGCTCACCTTTTGCACCATCTATGAATGTGATCTTGGATTCACAACATGCAGTGGATGTATAGCCAGGGTCATAGGTAAACATACCTGTATCTTGAAAAAAGGTACGTATATCGACCATCGAAGGTCCTCTCGTAGCATCCAAGATGTTATATTCGTACGTTTTACCTGTTTTGTTGTTGGTTAATGTAACAGTATTCTTTTTCATCGCATAACTCCTTTTTTATTTTTCTTTTGAGTAGATCCACACCTAAAAAGTCACAAAGGATCTTTGCATCTTCAAAGGCATTTCCTAAACAGCTGGAGGCACCGGGCGAGGGGGTCATATTGAAGATGATGCCTGCACCTGTGTTTATTTTGGCTTCTCCTAGAAGCAGTTTTTTGGCTTTTTTATCAATGATCTGGGGACGCATACCGCCATATCCATCAGCATACTCTATGTCATCACTGTGTAAAGTGGGGATAAGCTTTTGTACCTCTTTTATGAAGAACTCATTTCCGATACCCGGGAGTTCGTGGGTAAAATTACGCATGATGTAAGTACGGATATCTCCATCTTTCATCAGGTCATAGTAGACACCAAGCACAGAACGGTCAAGACTAAGAAGGTCAAAAAGATTGAGTATCTCCATATGATGGTAACGTTCCAATGCAAGCATAGCAAAGGCAGTAGGGCCAAAACGTGTTTTCCCGTCTGCAGTAAGGTCTGGGTCTCCATGTATGGCTGCAAAAGGCAATTTTGGATTTTGCATGGTATAGACTTTTGCATTGAGTAGTTGTTTTTTGGCAAAGTAGAAACTTCCGCCTATGGGAAGCATGGCATAGTCATCTCCATAGCCCATCTCATGTGCAAAGAGTAAAGAGTGTGCACCAGCGTCTACTACCACCACTTCACTCATAAACTCACCCCGGTTAGTGCTTATCAGAAACTTGTCCCATTTTTTGGTGATCTTGGTCACTTCCATGCCAAAATTAAGATCCACCGTGCAGCTCTCTTTTTGGGAGAGGTCTATAAAAGTTTGACTTAACTTCCCAAAATCAATGGTTGTGATCTTATCTTTGGCTCCCATTGCCAAGATAGGTTCTTTTCGTCCTTTGGTCAACATAGGCTCTATGACTTCAAGTGCTTTTTCATCCCAAAGTTCAAGGTAGGGGAAAAGGACTTTAAAGGTCTTATACCGTGCTCGAAGCTCTGCTATCTCTTCCTCTCCTACGGCTAAGACCATTTTGGGTTTTCTGAATCCTATCGTATCTTCATAGTTAAAATGCGTAATGAAATTTGCAACCATAGAAGAAGAGGCAGAGACTTTTTTCGCTTTCTTAAAATCATAATTGGTTTCAATATCGCCGATATGCAGGGTTTGAGAGTTTGCTTTTGCCGAAGAGTTCAGTGTAGCAGGTCTATTATACTTTTCAAAAAGAGTGATAGACTCTATTTCTGTATATCTGGAGAGCATAAAAAGTAATGCTGCACCGGAGATACCTCCACCAATAATGGCAACTTGTGTATAGTATGAACCATGTGTCATAAGCATATCCTTCTAAGACTTCTAAGATGAGTATAGTGATCATGCGTAGAATTTGTGTGGAGTTTTGCTATAATCCCTCCAAAAAAAGGATATCTCATGAAAAAATTTGAAAATGTAAGTGTAGAGCTGGAAGGTAATAGCTATTTTGACGGAGCAGTCACGAGTCGTACGGTCAATTTTGCAGACGGCAGTAAAAAAACATTAGGGTTTATGCTTCCAGGGGAATATGAGTTCGGCACGGCCGCAGCAGAGTTGATGGAGATCACTTCGGGTGAGCTGGATGTGAAATTACCAGGTAGTGATGCGTGGGTAAGCGTGAAAGGTGGAGAGTCTTTCAATGTCCCTGCAAACAGTAAATTTCAAGTGAATGTGAAAACCATTACTGATTATTGTTGTTCGTATTTATAGAATCCACAGTCAGTACACAAAAAAAAGCTATACTTCTCACAAGAAGGTCGTAGAGTGTCACTTCTTCCTCCCCCTTTTGACACTCTATCCATATAGTAAGTATGGATCGGTCTTCTTGGTAACTTTTCATTATTATTTTGTACCTTTAACTCCCTCCTTGGTACAACTTCCTTTAAATTATATTTTAAGAAAAGTTACCCTTTAATTGCCTGTATGGCTACGCTTCGCTCCGACCATTTCGGTTTTGCTAATGTTCTTGCCTTCGCGGCTCCACTTTGTTACGACCGCTACGGTTTCTCTCCTACAAACAAACGTGAAGCAGTTCACGTATAGGTATCGTTTTCCTTCATGGCTCCGTTTCACTCCGACCACTCCGGTTTCGTAGCTAAAAATAACAAGCAGTTGTTGTTTTCTTAACGCTACTCACCCCATCCATGCATTTTTTTAGAGATGAGTACATCATAATTTTCAAACAGGTCATCTATGGTATTGCTTGCTACATAATAATGCTCTTCAAGCAGTGCCATCCAATGGTAGCGTTCTTTGTAGCTTCCTTTAGGAAGAAAGATGATGATATTCCCCGCATTTTTAATGATGCCATGAGCCTTTTTAAGAAAGTCACTTCGTATCTCTTCTTTGATGGCCGTTGTGACAAAAAGATATTCATAGAGTTTACCTTGTATCATGTATCTGGGGCGCTCAAGTGTGAATTTGATGGGTTTGACCTCTTCGATGTCCTTGTCCTTGAATTTACTGGACATTACATCAAAAAAAGAGGGATTAGTGCAGTTTATTTGATATTCATACCCTCTTTTTTGACAAAAATCACTCAAAATTTCTGTCATCATCTCTCCGCCTTCGGAAAAATGGGCTATGCGTAAAGCAGGTGCAGGGGCTATGATCTCCAGTAGTTTTTCCAGTTTGTCTTGTTCAATATTTTTCATAGCAAAAGTGTAGCTAAAAATCAGTATAATGCATGTAAAATAAATCATAATAAATAATCAAGGTTTACAGATGTTACGTAAAAAGATATACAATCCTGAATCTCAGGAAAAAACCAGTGAAAGAAAGATATTCGGAGGTAATCCGACAGGGATATTTGAGCTTAATGACATCAAATACCAATGGGCATACAATCTTTGGGAAATGATGCTTAACAACACATGGTTCCCTAAAGAAGTGGACATGACAAGGGATGTAAATGACTATAAGCATCTTACTGATGCAGAAAAATCAGCCTATGACAAGGTCTTGGCACAGCTCATCTTCATGGATTCACTTCAGACCAATAACATCATTGATAATCTCAACCCGTTCATTACTTCTCCGGAGGTGAATCTTATTTTGGTAAGACAGGCATTTGAAGAGGCATTGCACTCTCAAAGTTATGCCGTAATGGTAGACAGTATCTCTACAAATTCCCAAGAGATCTATGAGCTTTGGAGAAGAGATATGAAGCTCAAGTCTAAAAACGATGCCATTGCAAAAGTCTATGAAGAACTTTCCGAAAATCCAACCGATGAAAACATCGTTAAAGCAATGTTTGCGAACCAGATATTAGAGGGGATCTACTTCTATAGCGGATTTGCTTATCTCTATACACTTGCAAGATCGGACAAGATGCTGGGAACAGCACAGATGATCCGTTTCATTCAAAGAGATGAGGTCACGCACCTTTTACTTTTCCAAAACATGATCAATGCCACTAAAAAAGAGAGACCGGAACTCTTTACAAAAGAACTTCTTGATGAGGTATATGAGATGTTCAGATCAGCTGTTAAACTTGAAAGTGAGTGGGGTGCGTACATTACACAAGGTCAGATCCTTGGACTTACAGATGAGATCATTGAGCAGTATATTCAGTATCTTGCAGATAAAAGATTACATGCAGTTGGAATGGAGAAACTTTATAATGTGGAACATCCTATCAAATGGGTTGATAACTTCTCTCAATTCAATGACCAAAAGACAAACTTCTTTGAGGGGAATGTGACGAACTACTCAAAAGGAAGTCTTGATCTGGATGACTTTTAGGAAAAACTATGATTAAAATACCTAAAAAGATGGAAGCTGTGGTACTGCAGCTTCCGAGTAAAAAACGCTATCAAGAGAATCTTGACAAACTACTGGAACTTCTTAAAATACACCAGGATAAACAGATCATTGTTGCTCCTGAAGTCTATCTTACAGCCTATGATTACGAGCATATGGAAACAGCTGCCATGTTTTCACTCAATGCCCTCAAAACACTTAAAAAAGAGGTAGATGAACAGATTGTTGTTTTGACTCTTATCTTAAAGGATGGTGATGATTTTGTCAATCAGGCGGTTGTCATTCATAAGCATAAAGTAGTGCATAGACAAAACAAGGTCAAACTTTTTAGGCTGGGAGATGAAGATCTCTATTTGAAAGCAGGAAAAGAAAAAAAGATAAAGCCTTTTAAAATAGAGGGTGTAACATATGCACTGCTGATCTGTTTTGAATTGAGATTTAAAGAGCTATGGAAAAGAATTGAGGGTGTTGATGTGGTGCTTGTACCGGCAAGGTGGGGATTGCTTCGTAAAAGACATTTAGAGATACTCTCCCGGGCATTGGCAGTGATGAACCAGTGCTATGTTCTGCTTTCAAACAGTTCGGATGCAGATATGGCAAGTTCCTCAGCCATTATCCTCCCAAGCGGAGAAGTCAGACAGGATGACAGTAAAGAGAGTATAGAAGGTGTGGTGGATTTTCGTGAGATAAGGAAGATGCGTCGTTATATTGTAATGGATTAATTACATTTTAGATAAAATTGCGCCATGAATTAGGATTTGAGGAACAGGGACGTATGATAAAAGCAAGACAGCGACAAAACCTTGTAACAGAGATCGAGAAACATTTTACACTGGATGTACATGTAAAAGAGGCGTTTTTGGCAGTAGACAGAGAGATCTTTGTACCCAATGAGTTTAAACACCTCTCCTATCAGCTTGATGCCCTTCCTTTAGCAGCAAGCCAGTGGATATCTTCTCCTTTGACAGTTGCAAAAATGACACAGCACTTAGAACTTGAGGGCGTAGACTCTGTACTTGAAGTTGGCTGCGGAAGCGGATATCAGGCTGCGATCCTAAGCAAAATCACCCGCCGGGTCTTTACTATTGAACGTATTGATGAACTGCTGAAAGAAGCAAAAGGGCGTTTTTCCAGACATGAAATGCATAATATCTTTACCCGTTTTGATGATGGACAGAGAGGGTGGAAACAGTATGCCCCTTTTGAACGTATCTTATTCTCAGCTACAGCCAAAGAAGTACCTGAAGTTCTTTTTGAACAACTTTCTGAGGGAGGAATACTTATTGCCCCTATAGAACAGAGTAAAGATTATCATATCATTACCCGTTTTTACAAAAAAAATGGACGTATCAGCTCTGAAGCGATAGAGCAATGCCTCTTTGTTCCGATACTTGACGGTACCCAGAAGTAGTTGACACTTTTCATCAATTTTATGTTATGATTGACAATCATAAAAGAGAGAGGGACGAGGAATGGAAAAGTTGATGAAACCGGCAGAGTATGCCAGAGAACTCGGTATCTCAAGACAGGCAGTCTATGCAAAGATAAAAAGAGGCATACTTACAGCAAAAAATGTAGAGGGAAAACTCTATATTGTGGTTGACAATACAACACAGGATGAGACTTCAAAGTCTACTTCCGGACCAGGACAAAAAACGATAACCCCCAATGAAACAGCTTCCCCAAGACAAGACACTCAAAAAGAAGAGAATGACTATAAAGCGCTGCTGAAAGCCAAAGATGAAACGATCTCTGTGCTGAAGGGAACGGTCAAAGATCTTAAAAAGAGCAATAAACAGATATCAACTACGCTCAAAGGAGAGATCGATCTGCTTAAAGAGGCATTTCATGAAATGCGTGCATTGTATATACATCAGCTTGAACAGAAAAAGCAGCAAAACACCATTGATGTTGTCACTGAAACAGATATGCTTGAAGTAGAAGAGGCACAGTGGATCAGTTTTAAAAAGTTTTTTAAACTTGAGAGTATTGCGAAAGAGAAAAAACAGGAAGAGCTTAAAAAACGTTTTAAAAAAGCCTATAAAAAGGGTGATGAACGTTTGATGAAGATTAAAGGACAACTTAAATTGAATGCAAACAAAACCTATGAAGATATATTAAACTAATATGCAAGTACTAAAAGATTTTTCAAAAGAGTACAGTCTCTTTTTGGCTATCATTGCCTACTTTGGCATCAGCTATTTTGAACATACACTGGTGCACACTACGGCAGGTAACCTACTGGGGTTTGGTATCCTGTTTGCCGTTATCATCTACTCCGCTATGTCTGTAGCACACCATGCAGAGATGCTGGCAGAGAAGTTTGGCGAGCCTTATGGGACACTTATTTTGACGATCTCTGCGGTTATCGTAGAGATCATCATCATTGTTATCATGATGATGCATGCCGAAAGTCCCACACTTGCCCGTGACACCATCTACTCCGCAGTGATGCTTGATATCAACGGACTGCTTGGCATTGCTGCGATTATCGGGGGTATCAAGTACGGAGAGCAGCCTTACAACGTGGACTCCTCCAACTCTTACCTCTCTATGTTGCTTGTAGCCATAGGTATAGCGATGGTATTACCACACTTCATTAACCCCGCATACCACGATACATTCATGATGTTTAATGTAGTGATGTTTATATTGCTTTACGTGACTTTTACCCGCATCCAACTCAAATCACACAGATACTTCTTTGAGTATGAGGTCCAGAGTGAATGTAAAGAGGGCGAACACTGTGGGCCTTACCGTGAGATAAATGCCTGGTATCATGCCTTTAATCTCATTATCTCTATTATCGTTATCGGTGTACTTGCCGAGATACTCTCTGTCTTCATGAGTAATACTCTGGAGACCTTCGGATTACCCCTTGCCATCGGCGCAGTGGGAGTAGCTGTCATATCTGCAGCTCCGGAACTCATCACCGCAGTACGTGCCGCAGTAGACAACCGTATGCAAACAGTCATCAACATCGCCCTTGGTGCATCGTTGGCAACCATACTTCTTACTATACCGGCTGTTATTTTAGTTGCAAGATACATGGGCATGGAACTTAATCTTTCTATTACGCCTGTGCAGGGAGTTATGCTGGGGTTGACACTTCTTGTGAGTATTGTCAACTTTAATGACGGTGAGACGAATGTACTTGAAGGGTTCTTGCACTTTATTTTGTTTGTGGTATTTGTATTTTTGTTGTTTGTATGAGAAGCGTGACGTAAATGTGAAAAGTTTACACTATGTCTCTTTACATGTGTAAAGGATGTCCCTTGGCTATACACACGTTGTACGTGGGAATGTATACTTAAACTGTATAAATAATATAACTTTGATTTGACAAAAAACTCTCATATGCATTCCCACGCAAAGCATGGGAACGAGAGCTACTTTATTGGAATAGAGTGACTAACTTTCCCACCACCTCATCATCCGTAAAGATCTTCACATACCGAATATCATACCGTGAAAAATGTTCGATCAGCTTCTCATCATTCTCTTTTAATCTGGCAAGATACTTTTCTATGCTTCTTTTCCCAAAATAAGTATCCATCCTGGCACTATTTTGAGGACTGCTGAGTGTTACTTCTCCAAGCTTCTTGGGTGACTCTTCGTCTCTGTCTCTGATGATAATGGCTATGACTTCATGTTTTTGTGCAAGGAGGGATAAGTCTACCTCTTCCAGGAAATCATCTACGATAAAGAGAAGTGAGGGTTTATGAATTCTTTTGAAAAGGTCCTTTATGAGGGGACTGTAGTTTACTTTTGTCCCAAGCAGAGAAGCTTCGAAAAGCGTTTTGGAGAATTGCTCTATATGGTAGAGTTGTTTGGTGGGTGGAGTAGTGTATGTTCTGTTTTGTGTGTAATTGATGCCTGTAAACAGATCACCGTTTTGCTGTGTTGCATAGCCTAAGAGCGTGGCAACTTCAGTGAGCTTGATCTGTTTTCTGTTTCCTGATCCGAAATAGAGGCTTCCATCCATGAAAGCAGCCACAACGACTGAGAGTTCACGGTTGGCATGTAACTCCTTTATGTAGGGTTTCCCAAGTTTTGCAGTGATGGTCCAGTTTATCTTGCGGATGTCATCACCCATCTGGTACTCCCGCAACTCTGAGAAGTCATAGCCTTCTCCATGAAGTTTGGAGAGGTTATGTCCGGACAGCAGGGTATAGACTTGGTGCCTGGCTTTGATTTGAAGGGCTTTTAATGTGGTGTTCATTTAGAGATGTGCTTTCGGAAGTGGAGACTTTAGTCCCACCAAAAGTATATTTGCTTGAAAATTTTTTTGTTTGTTTACAGTTTGTGCTTTTTTTCCCAATAAAAATCTATAAGTATTTAAATTGTAGGTGGGACTGAAGTCGCCACTCCCAAGAGTGATACATTTTTGTATACTTAGCATTACGGTACCGGCAATCTTTCAACGATCTCAGAGATCATTTCATCAGAAGTAACCCCTTTGGCTCTGGCTTCATAACTCAGTACGATACGGTGGCGAAGTACATTATGGACTACATAGCCTATATCAGCAGGGGTGACAAAGTCATTGCCTCGTAAAAAGGCTTTGGCTTTGGCTGCTTTGTAGAGGTCTATGGAAGCTCTCGGGCTTGCTCCGAACATAATGTTTTGGGAAATGTTGTCCAGTCCAAATTTTTCAGGATTTCTTGTTGCAGAGATAAGCTGCACGATATAGCGTTCCAGCTCTTTGTCTATATGTACTTTTTCTAATTCAGATTGTAAAGCATGGAGTTCTTCGATGCTGAGTACCTTTTGTACCTCTGCAAAACTTTTACTTGCTCCCTTACGCATGATCTCCAACTCTTCTTCTTCAGTATTGTGCTTCACAACGATCTTCATCATAAATCTGTCCAGTTGTGCTTCAGGCAGGGCATAGACTCCCTCTTGTTCTATGGGGTTCTGTGTTGCCATAACCAGAAAAGGAAATTCGAGTTTAAAAGTCTCTTCTGCGATGGTGACTTGTCGCTCCTGCATCACTTCAAGCAGGGCAGACTGTACTTTGGCAGGGGCACGGTTGATCTCATCGGCAAGGAGAAGGTGGGTAAAGAGGGGACCTTTTTTGATGCTGAAAGAGTGGTCTTGAGGATTGTAGATTTGTGCACCGATAATGTCTGAAGGTAAGAGGTCAGGGGTGAACTGGATACGTTTGAAGTCCAGTCCGAGGGCTCTGGAGAGTGCATTGATGGTGGTGGTCTTGGCCAGTCCCGGAACTCCTTCTAGCAGAATATGCCCGTCAGAAAGCAGTCCTATAAGCAATCCTTCTATCATCTCTTTCTGTCCGATGACTGCTTTGCTGAGTTCCTGTTTGAGTTGTGTTATCTTTTGATTCATATTATCTGCTCCAATACTTCCTGTTTGACTTTCTTAAAATGGATTTTACCATTTCCATATAAATGCTTTTCGAGTTTCTCAATGCTTGATGCAAATGCTTTACTATCTGCAGCGATAAGCAGTTGCAGTAAAGCTTTTTCATCTTTACAGTTTTCTATCTTCTCTTTGAGCGGGTGGGATGTTTGTGTGATGGTTCTCTTCTTCCACTTTAAGCTTATGGCTGTCAGGTATCCCGCCCCAAAAACCACAAGGTAACCAAGCAAAGCAGTAAGCCAGGACCAGTCATTCTGTAAAGGTTTGGGGCTGTCTACTTTGTCAACCAAACGGTTGACATCTGCTTTGCTAATGTCAAAATGCTGTTTCGGTACGGTCAGTTCGTAATGCTTTTCGGTTTTAGGATCAAAGGCTTTAAGTACGATAGGTTGGAGGTCAAAACTCTTGGCATGTGAAAGTGCCATAGGGTAGATGACAGAGCTTTGTGTCCCTTCTTCTGTGTTGACCGAATGGACTATGGGCTTTTCTGTAAAGAGGGTAAAATTCATATCTTTAGGCAGCAGTCTCTCCATTAAAGGAGGATACCCTGTTCCTTTAATAGTGACTTGAAAAGGAAGAGGCTCATAGGCTTTTGCCTGATGTTTTTTGACCTGGTAGGTCAAGTTGAAATCTCCTACCAATGTGGTGTTTTCAGGCAGGGGTTTGACTTTGAGCGGCAGAGGCGGCAGAGGAACATTGGTATCAACAGTCACCAACCCTTTGACATTATCCCTGTCACCGGAAAAGCTGTAGGCAACACTCTCATCTGTCGTGACCCTCTTAAGAAGATCAAAAGTAATATTGATATCACCCGATTTGAGTGGGTAGATGAGATAGACATAATGCACTTTTGCATGATGATGGGTGTCTGTCTCTTTAATATCCAGTCTTTGAAAGCTGTAAGCATTACTTTTGTGAATATCAAAGTTGAAAAGAAGCACGATGTCAGGGTTGGTCTGGTCAAGGTCAAGCGTAAGGATGACAGGCTCTTTGACATAAGGATCCTGTTTGTCCAGATGAAAAGTATAGGTAAAATCTTCCGCTTGAAGTACTGTGAAAAGCAGGCTAAAGAACAATACTGTTTTACCAAGGCTGTGTTTCACGTATATATCCTTTATTGATAAGCTCATAGACTTTGGAGCTTAGAGGCTGTTTCTCCTGCTGCTCATCCTCTATGAGTCTTTCTTTCTCTTTTTTGTCACCGGTTTTGCCTTCGCCTCCGGATCCGGAACCGGAACTTGGCTGGTCTTCATCTCTTGTCTGTTCCTTATCACTCTCTTGTGATTTACTTTTGCTTGAGCCGCCATTCTGTGATTTAGGATGGGCAATGCCAAGCCTGGCAGATTTTTTCTTTTGTAAAAGTGCTACAAGTTGCAGATTGTATGTACTGTCTTCATCCACTCCCAGTTGTAAAGCCTTAGTATAATATATCTTGGCTTTATCATACTCCTCCAGCATGGTATAGGCATTGGCAATGTTGTAGAAGAGTTTCTGTTTGACAGCAGGGGAAGTGGAACGGATGGATCTATAGAATTTGATCGCTTTTTTATATGCATGAAGCTTGTAGTAGGTATTTGCCAGGGCAAATTGGCTTTGCAACGAGAGGCTGTCCAGTTTTTTAAGATGCTGTTTGGTGGTGTTGAAGTCTTGGGCCTGGTAGCTCTTATATGCTTGGTTCAGATGATAAGTATCCAACATGGAGGCTTCTGCATTGATCCCCAGGAGGGTGAAAAGTGTGATGAGGTATTTCACAGCTCTGGTATGGACCATTAAAAAGAGCAGTATCGCCAGTAAAAGAGGTATCTGGTAGAACTCTCTGTATCGGTATTGTTTTTTTGTTGTCATTTCCCCTTTTTGTACGGAGGTGTCAAATGCATTCTTTAATGCTTCTGCTGTTGCAGCAGGGCTGCCGGAAGCAGTGAGATAATTCCCGTCAGTCCGGGAAGTCAATCTCTCCAACAGGGGATTGATCCGTGTGATGACCAAATTGTTGTCCTTGTCTTTAAGAAGTGACCCATCAGGTTTTTCTAGCGTTATGCCCTGTTTCGTACCTAATGCCAGAACCGTTAACGAGATATCTGCATCCTGGAGTTGGCTCGTGAGTGTGTTCAGGTCGCTCTCTTCTCCTCCATCAGTGATGAGCAGCAGGTTTTTATGTGTGATTTTCATAGAGGAGATTTTCTTAAAAAGTTTTTTAAGTGAAGTCCCTTTGGTAAGAATGTAGTCCGGGTTAAGGCTTTTCAGAGCAATGTTTATAAGTGTGTGATCCGTGGTTGGAGGAGAGAGTAGCAGAGGGTTGGTCGTAAATGCAATGAGCATGATATTGTCTTTTGGATTTTCTCTAAGAAAAGCACTTATTGTTTCTTTTGCAAAGTCATAACGGGTAGGACTGATGTCTTTGGCTCTCATAGAGTAGGAGACATCCAGAGCGATGATGATATCTTTTGCCTCTATGGAACGCTCCTCTAATCCCTGTTTAAGTACAGGACGACTCAGTGCAGTGACTATAAGCATAAGAATAACAAGGTGAACCGTTATGATGAGATTCTTTTTCTTTTGGCTCAAAAAGAGGATAATCAGGGGAATGAACAGCCATAAAAAACCGGGATAGAGCAGCGTCATGATCCACTCCTCCTCTGATAAAGAACCCAAAGGAAAATAAGTATGAACACCATAGCTAAAGGAAAGAGGATGAGAAGCTTCTGATTGAGATAATTCTCGCCCCGGACGGGACTCGGCTCAAGTGCATCGATCTCTTTATATATTTCTGAGAGTGTTTCTGCCGAAGATGCAGCATAACTTTTACCGCCACTCTCTTTTGCGATGGTCTCCAGCAGCGCGGCATCATAATCACTCTTTTTACCTATACCGACGGTATAGATCTTGATACCCAGTGCTTTGGCTTTGGCGACAGCTTCTTTTGGTGAGTGCTTCCCTGCATTATGATACCCGTCTGTAAGCAGGATGATCGCTTTGTTCTGTGCCTCACCAAAGGAGAGGGTACGGAAGGACTGCATAAGAGCATCTCCTATGGCAGTACTCTCTCCTGCCAGCCCCACGTTGGTCATTTCAAGCAGATAGGACAGGGATTCCAGATCATATGTCAAAGGAGAAGCAGTATAGGCAAAGGTACCAAAGAGTACCACCCCCATATTGTCATTAAAACGTTTCTGTATAAATGCTTTGGAAAGCATGATCACTGTTTCGAATTTGTTTTTAAATCTGTCTTTTGTATTAAACCCACTTTGTCCCATAGAGCCACTTGCATCAAGAGCCAGGATAAGGTTTCGCCCTTTTTTATGTTGATCGGATGCAGCATCATAGATAAAAGGTTTGGCAAGGGCTAGTACCATAAGGGTGAACAGTGCCATTTTAAGCCAAGGCTCCCAACTTAACAACGGACTCTCTCTTTTGATCCATCCTAGTTTAGGAAAATAGTATATCTTACTGTATTGTTTACACCATAAAAAACAGGGTAAAAGAAGTAATAAGAGTAGAAAATAAGGTGAGCCAAACGTAAAATACATAATAAGATTTTAGCATCTATCCTATGAGTCGGGACTTAGAGGTACAAAAGTACCAATAGGGGGGCAGGATACTCTCTATTTTCTAGCTTTAATATACTATTTACATATCAAAACAATCATTTTCATGAAATTTTTTGATATACTTTATAAAAATTCTTCTAATGGATGAAAATAGAGATGATAAAATTAAAAAATAAAGTAATACATTTATTGATGGGGATAGGACTTTTTTCTGTATTATTTTTTGGACAGAGTACATTGGCAAAAACAGGAAGCCTGGAATTTCATGAAGCAGTCTCTGATGTTATGATGAACTCATTACAAACACAACCCAAAAATAGTTTTTTAAGAAAGCTCTATACTCAACTCTTTTTTATTCCCCTGTGGATCGATGAGGAGGCAGCTTCTTCTTTTACGAATGAGTTGTTCGCCCAGATCAAAGGAGATAAAACATTAAGCCATACAAGCAGACTTTATCAGGATATGCTTCAGCTGGAACAAAAAGCAGCAGAAGTGTACGGAAATGCAGCTACTTTGTCTCAAAAAGTGGATCTGGAATTCAGGATATCCCAACTCTATAAAGGATATGCGGATTATACACTTTACGGCAGTATTAACTGGGGTGCATTCAAGGCAAGACTTTACAACCTGAAGGCACAAGACATCAATGCGGGATGGGATACCCATAGACCAAGAGTGACTCCTCTCTCTCTTATAGAAGATGCTATGATTAATGGCAGTCTGGAAGAAGCATTTAAGAGAGCAGAACCCAAAGAGTATCATTATGCCGCCTTGAAAAAAGAGCTTATCAGGTATTTGGAGATAGCGCAAAACGGGGGATGGGTACCGCTGCATCTCAAAGGATCGCTTAAGCCGGGTAAACCTTATGAGATCGTTCCTCTTCTTCGTGAGAGATTACGTGCTACCGGAGACTACCAACCCTGTTCGGGAAGCAAAGAGGGACTGGTATATGATGCATGTCTGAAGAATGCAGTGATACATTTTCAAAAGCGTAACGGGCTTGTGCCCAATGGAGTGATAGAAAAAAATACCCGTGCAGCATTGAATCAAACGATCGAACAGCGTATCTTGACGCTCCGTCTCAACCTTGACCGTATCAAATGGTTAAAAGAACGGCATTCAAAACGGCATATCATTGTCAATATCCCGGCATTTACGCTCTATTTTGAAGAAGATGGAAAGTTACGGCAGTCAATGAAAGTGATCACCGGGAAAAGAAACCATCCTACACCGGTTTTCAGTAATACAGTGCAGTATATCGTACTTAACCCGTACTGGAATGTACCAAAAAGTATTATTCAGAAAGAGATGATCCCCAAATTGCTAAGGAACCCGAATGCAATGGCAAGAAAAGGAATCGAAATTCATACCGGCTGGGGGAAAGATGCAAGAAAAATAAACGGAGGTGCTATAGACTGGAGCCAATACCGTTACAGTAAAAGTATGCCTTTTCGTTTTGCACAGGTTCCGGGAACACGAAATGCACTGGGTAAAATAAAATTCTTATTCCCCAACAGATATTCTGTTTATATGCATGACACCCCGACCAAAAATCTTTTCAAAAGAAATGTAAGAGCTTTCAGTCATGGCTGTATTCGTCTGGAACAGCCGAGAGAATTGCTCCACACATTCTCTACCTTTAACAGTACAGTGGATTTTGACAGATCACAGAAGATCTTAAAAGGAAGAAAAAGAACCCATCTTAATTTAAATGAAAAAGTTCCTGTGGATGTTGTTTATCTTACCGCATGGGTTGACTATAATGGTGTACTGCAGTTTAGACAAGATGTATACGGATACGACAAAATGCAACTCAGTTCTTTTAGAAAGTGGTAAGAAAGATCAGTATGAAGAGAGTTTTTTATGGTATTTGAATATGCTGTTGTTTTGACCGGAAGTATTGCTACGGGTAAAAGCACGGTAGTAGAGATGCTTTCCCGCTATGGCTTTTCTGTTATCGATGCCGATACGATCGCACATCAAATACTGGATAGGCAGCAGGCAGCTGTCTCTGAAATGTTCGGTATAGAATGTATTGAGGATGGCAAAGTAAACAGAAAGACCCTGGGGGCTATGGTCTTTGCAGATCCCGCTAAGCGAAAAGAGCTTGAATCACTGCTCCATCCTCTTATTTATGATGAGATAGAACAACAGGCTCTCCTCCGGGATGCTGTGCAGGAGCCTTATATTATCGATATCCCTCTTTTTTTTGAAGGGGGACGGTATCCTATAGAAAAGGCCCTGGTAGTCTATACTACAAAAGAGCAGCAGTTAAAAAGACTTATGCAAAGAGATGGGTATAATAAAGAAGATGCACTGAAACGCATAGAATCACAGATAGATATTGAGGAAAAGAAAAAAAGAGCAACATATATGATAGACAATACAGGTGATCTGGACCAGCTTCGATATGAATGCGAGAAGGTGAAAGAAGCAATTTTAGGAGATTTCAAGTGACAGTGACAAAATATTCAGGCAATGGTAATGATTTTGTGATGTTCGTGGCTAAACACAAAGCAGACAGATCGGCACTCGCACGAAAACTGTGCCATAGGCAAAATGGGGTAGGGGCAGACGGTTTGGTGGTTCTGCTTCCCCATGAGAAGTATGACTTTGAATGGGAGTTCTATAACTCAGACGGAAGTCGTGCGGATATGTGCGGGAATGCTTCCAGATGTGTGGCACATTTTGCCCATGAAAAAGGTATTTCCAAAGACAATACGGCAGAGTTTCTCACCGGGGCCGGTGTGATACGGGCAACGATCAATGGACTCTATGTAGTGAGTGATATGGTGGAACCTGATATCCGGAGCAAGGATATCGAAGAGTATGGAGAGAACTGGTGGCTGATAGATTCCGGTGTCCCGCATCTGGTTGCTGTACGTAATGATATTGATACCTTTGATCTGGAACAGGCAAGAGCGCTTCGTCAGAAGTATGATTGTAATGTCAATATCTGCAAGGTCGAGGGTGATACGATGTATGTACGTACCTATGAACGCGGTGTAGAAGATGAAACATTGGCATGCGGGACAGGTATGGTAGCCTGTTTCATACGTAACCATCAAGAGGGTAAAGTACCTGATCAGGTAAAAGTCCATCCCAAGAGCGGTGATGAACTTTATGTGAGTTATGAAGAGGGTGTATATCGTTTTGGTGGTAAAGTGACCAAAACATTTGTAGCTGAAACATTTATATAAGAAAGAAGTATGATGAAGAAAATGATTATATTTATAGTTGTAATATCGGGTTTGTTTTCCAATGATTTTGACAAAGCGGTAGAAGACTATAACAAGGGAAGCTATATTCAGGCACTCAATACTTTTTATGTATTGGCAAAGGGCGGAGATGCCGAAGCACAATATAATGTAGGAATGATGTATGCCAACGGTAAAGGGGCGAAAGCAGATTTGTCTGAAGCAAAACGCTGGTATGAAAAGGCTGCAGAGCAAGGGAACGCTTCTGCCCAGTACAATCTTGCCCAGCTTTACCACCACACCGGGGAGAGTGATCCTCATGCCTATAAAAGAGCAAGGTACTGGTATGAAAAGGCTGCTCTGGGCGGTGTGGTACAGGCATATAACAATCTGGCAGCACTCTATCTGGAAGGTAAAGGTGTAGCAAAGGATCGGCAGAAAGCCTTTGAACTTTTAAAAAAAGCAGCCCAAACAGGGGATGCCAATGCACAAGTCAATATAGGTGTGATGTATGCATGGGGAGAGGATATCGCTCATGACAAAATGAAAGCGTATGAAAACTTTAAGAAAGCACTTCAGGCAGGAAAAAGTGAAGCAAGTGAATACCTGGAGAAGCTTTGCAAGGAGAGTGCCTGGGTCTGTCAGAACTAATCCCAAATCCCGAAATAGAAAATTCATTTCATAAAAATTGAGAGACTATAACCCGTTTTTGTCTCCGAACTGTAAAAAAGTGTGCTTAAAAGAGCTCTTTGTATTCCTATGTCAACAAAGTGGTGCGTCAAATACTCTTTTTAAAGCCATTTTCCTGATTTTTTGACATAGCTATCCTGTCACTTTGTCTGAAGAAGAAATGATAAAGGGAATGCCGCAGTGGTGAAGTTGCTACTCTAAACTGAGCAAATAGCATTGATGCCGTATGTGATTGAGGATATCCACAAACGCTTCATTGACTTTAAGCACGATTTGGCGAGCATGATGGACTACTTTACCTGCAATATGATACAGTTTATAGCGAATGGTTTGAATGGTGTGTTTTTGCCAGCTGACATGTAATATACGTTTAAAGAGTATGAACAGGTTGTATGCCAATGTACCGATATGAAAGTAGAGCGCATTGGCTTGAAAGTCTGAAGTTGGCAGGTACTTCAGATTGAACCCGTTTTTCAGTTCTTTGATTCGGTTTTCACTGGTATCACCCCGTTGTCGGTAAAAGCGTACAATCTCTTCAGCTGTTTTCTCCAAGTCATTGGTGGCAATCACACTGTAACGTTCAGAAGCGAGTGCCAGCTTCTCTTCCTGGCTTAGAAACGCCTCCATGCCATGCAGCAATGGGGTGGTGGTTTTTTTAATCACAATCATACGAAAGGCATGATCGGTATTCTGCATCGTGTGGTAAAATTCTGCTACCTCTTCTTTGAGATGATGTGCGGTACCTTTTATTGTTCTAAGGGGTTCCCAGGAATCAATTGTTTCAATGTTTGTCAGTACACTCCTGTCAAGATGCCCGCCTACCACATAGATGATATTACGATTATTGCAATAATTGAACAGTGATGACTGATACGAAGCGCTATCGGCTCTCAGATAGGAGAGTTTTCGATGTTTGGGAAGTTGTGCTTCACACTGTTTGACGAATGCAAGATTATGATCAGCAGGTGCTACATTACCGGCTCTAAACTCCTGATGAATCACATAGCCGCCATTAAGATGCCTAATGATGGGAGTAAATCCCGGGAACATTTTATAGGTGGTAAACGCAATAGATTTATGGCTTTCTATCACGGTTGCATCAATATCAAGCACCAAAGGTTCATCTATTCTGCGAAGATAGCGTTGTAGCAAGGTACGGTTGAGTTTTTCCATCCCCGACATCTTGACTTTGCCGGAGCGTTTGAGCCATTTGCCGATACTGTCTGCTGTGGGAATATGCTTTATCCCAAGTAGTTCTTGGAGTGCGTGATCGGTCTGAAGGGTGCGGATATCCTCCAGATATCTGCCTCCACTGTGTAACATTAGAACAAGTGAATGGATAAAGGTATAAGGATCGTAGCCTCGGTTACTTTTAGGTAAAGGAAGATATCGGTTGCATAACCGATCAAGCTTGATTGCTTTTAAAAACTCTCCAAAGACTGCCTCTCCTGCTCTGGGTGTCAGTCTCTCTTCGGTGCTCTCTACAGTGAAATTTAAAACACTTTGTGCCATACTTTTATCCTCCTGGAAAAAGCTCACCCATTGGGTGAAAGCGTTGAGTGGGCTTTTTCTCTGGCTTTCTTCGTATTTTACGGCATCTTCACTTATTCTTTTGTTTTTCTATTTCGGGATTTGGGCTAATTCCCATAATTTAAGTATCTCTTAGATATAATCCATTCTATATTTTGATCGCGTAACTCAGTTGGTAGAGTACTTCCTTGACATGGAAGAAGTCGTTGGTTCAAGTCCAATCGTGATCACCACTTCAAAGTTCTATCTATAAGCATTTACCATAATTAAACAATCATAACTTTTATTTTCTTATAACAAACGTATAAAACACTATTTTTGTGTATCCTTTTTTTGTGAAGCGTTTTATAAAATATCTTAATGCTCCATCTATAAGGTATAGATTCTGTATCCTAAATTAGAGAAATTGAAACGCCCATTCAAATCATAAGTGCAATTCACCTCTAATTTACGCAGCTAATTCCTTAGTAAACTCTTCAAAAAATACTTCATAGGGCGTTCTGTAGTTCAGTACTTTTCTTGGTCGATGGTTTAGCTTCTCTTGTATGATAATCACATCTTCCTTAGATATTTGTGTGAAGTCTGTCTTCTTCGGCAGATATTGTCTGATCAATCCATTGGTATGTTCGTTCAATCCTCTCTCCCAGGAGTGATACGGATTAGCGAAGTAGAAGTCTGTATCCAGTATCTGTGAGACCTGCTTGTGATAAGCGAATTCCTTTCCGTTGTCACTAGTAATAGTCTTGATCACCTGTTTGATAGGTTCGAGCATTTCAATCAGTGCAGTAGTGACAATCTCTGCATGTTTGGAAGGTACTTTTTTGATCAGAGTAAATTTGGACTTTCTATCTACAGCTGTTACCAATGCTCCAATATGATCCTTACCAATAACTGTATCGATCTCTAAATCCCCTATACGTTTTTTCTTCTCTACAATCTTAGGGCGTGTATTGATCATCTTTCTGTCAATGATCGTTCCTCTGCGTTGATAGTCATTACATCGTTTATGGTACTTCTTGTTCTTGTGTCTGAGATACTTATAGAGTCTGCCTTTACTGGCTTTGTTTCGATAAATGAACTGATAGATCGTCTCATGTGAGATACTTCCGATATTATCACGTTTCATTCTGCCTGCAATCTGCTCCGGGGACCATCCAGCTTTGAGCTTCTCTCTAATGTAGCTCTCTAGCTGAGGAGTGATAACAGTATATTTTGGTTTGGATCTATGTCGATATTCCGTATTGAAGTGAGCAGTGGTGTATTGATATTTATCTGCATGTGTATCCCAATTTCTTTTGATTTCTCTACTGATTGTTGAGGGATGAACACCTAACTCTTCTGCTATCTCTTTTTGGGTATAACCTCTTTCTAAAAAAAGAGAAATATGGTATCTTTCCGTGAGGGTTAATTGTTTATACTTCATAGTGCATTTCCTGTTTTTGTGGTGAAAAAAGGATAACCTATGATCGATTAACCCTCTCTTTCAAAACTATCTCTCAGAAATTGCACTTATCCCTTGAATTGGCGAAACTTTAAGGAAAGAAGGAATATTTTTGATCAAAGATTTACTGCGATTAGAAGATGAAGCACACATACATTTTACTAAACTTCAAATCTATTCCTCTTTTTTACTAAGGACTATTTACTTGCCTTCTTTTCTTTAATACGCTATTAACATTAAAAATAACTTTATATTATTTTAATGTTAAACTTGATATTATGAAATGGTAGACAAATTTTACATAAATAAAGGAAACAAGATGCAGAAATTTACACTTTCAGTAGCAGCGGTTTTGGCAATGAGTGCATTCGCAATGGCGGGTGGAGATATAGAACCAGTAGTCGAGCCGGTAGTTGAAGTAGTAGCTCCCGTTGCTGATGAGAGTGGTTTCTATGTAGGGATCGCCTATGGTGCGGCAGATGTTTCAGAGGAGTATGATGATGGTTATTCGATGTGGGAATATACTGAAGAGTATGATACCATCATGCTTCAAGCGGGGTACAAGATCAACAAATACCTTGCTGTAGAAGGAAGATACTGGAATTCATTCGGTGATGGTGACTGGAAGTATGAATCGGACGGTTATACGAATAGTGGATCTTCTAGTGATATGGATTTTACAGCATGGGGAATCTATGTGAAGCCAATGTACCCGGTAACTGAGGAATTTGATGTCTATGCATTACTTGGTTATGGTAATGTTACTTTGAGTGACTCAGGTGACTGGTTTGATGAAGATGGTTTTCATTGGGGTCTTGGGGCATCTTATGAATTTACAGATAACTTTTCAGTATTTGTAGATTATGTAAACTTATATGATGATGATCTTACCTTAAGTCAAAATTTAGACGGCAGAGGAACTTTGGACTACACTATTTACACTGTGAACGTTGGGGTAACCTATAAGTTTTAAAAGCTTTTCTACTCAGCCTTTTGGGCTTGGTAGAAGATAAACCATGTTAAAGTATATGTTTTTTTCTTGTATAGGTCGGTAGTGGTTGATATCACTATGATTCTCATTCTACACTTTATAACTTCATGATTTTATTCCATTAATTTCTTTCTATCCAACTTTTAGCTATAATAACTGCATTTTATAATGCGACATTGTGGGTTGCGTTTACAGTAAAGGGTTAATTTGAGTGAAAATCTTATCGGTTATATAGATGACCAAGGGAATATTATAGATACACAAAGTGCAGAAGATAACTGTACAGCTACACCTATAGAGTATGATAATAGTGAGATGGCATTAGAGATCATTCGTCACTCTACCGCACATCTTATGGCTCAGGCGATCAAGGAGCTTTATCCGAATGCACAGTTCTTTGTAGGACCGGTAGTGGATGAAGGGTTCTATTATGACTTCAGAGTGGATGAGAAGATTGGTGAAGAAGATCTTAAAGCCATTGAGAAGAAGATGAAAGAACTCATTAAGAAAAAGTACAAAATAGAGAAGTATGAGATCAGCAAAGATGAAGCTTTGGAGAAGTTTTCGAATGATGACTTGAAACAGGCAGTACTTTCCCGTATACCGGATGAAACGGTTTCTATCTATAGACAGGGAGAGTTTGAAGACTTATGTCGTGGACCTCATGTACCGGCACTTCGTTTTTTAAATAACTTCAAACTTACAAGAATTGCCGGAGCGTATCTTGGCGGTGATGAAAATGCAGAGATGCTCACACGTATTTATGGTATCGCTTTTGCAGATAAAGAGTCCCTTAAAGCACACATGACGATGCTGGAAGAGGCAAAGAAACGGGACCACCGTAAGATCGGTACGGAAATGGAGCTTTTCATGTTTAATGAAGAGGCAGGTGCAGGATTGCCGTTCTGGATGCCAAAAGGTGCAAGACTCCGTAACAAACTTGAAGCCATTCTTCATAAAGCACACCGTATCAGAGGGTATGAACCGGTAAGAGGTCCGGAGATTCTCAAATCACAGATGTGGCATACCTCCGGACACTATGCATGTTATGGTGAAAATATGTATCTGACCGAGATCGATGGACAGGAATACGGGATCAAGCCGATGAACTGTATCGGACATATCCAGATATTTAAACAGACAGGGAAAAGCTATCGTGATCTGCCACTTAAATATTATGAATACGGTGTAGTACACAGACATGAGAAATCAGGGGTGCTTCACGGACTTTTACGTGTAAGAGAGTTTACTCAGGATGATGCACATATCTTCTGTACGCCTGAACAGATCAAACTTGTTATTCTGGAAGTGGTTGAATTCGTCGATACTGTGATGAGCCTCTTCGGATTCAACTACTCTATGGAAGTCGCGACCAAACCGGATAAAGCGATAGGGGATGATAATGTATGGGAATTGGCAACAGAGGGGATCAAAGCTGCGCTTGAAGAGAATGATCTGCCTTATACCATTGATGAAGGCGGCGGGGCGTTCTACGGACCTAAAATTGATGTGAAGATCACGGATGCTCTGGGCCGTAAATGGCAATGTGGTACGGTCCAGGTGGACTTTAACCTGCCGGAACGCTTTAATGCAGAGTATGTGGGTGAAGACAATGAACGCCATAATCCGGTTATGATACATAGAGCTATTCTTGGTTCATTTGAGCGGTTTATCGCTATTTTGACAGAGCACTATGCAGGAGAGTTCCCATTCTTCCTTGCACCGGTACAAGTGATCTTCGTTCCGATCGCAGACAGTCATGTCGCCTATGCCGAACAGCTTAAGAAACTGTTGCTTCTCGAAGACATTGATGCAGAAGTATATGACAAGAATGAAAGTCTTAATAAACGTATCCGTACTGCTGAAAAGCAGCGTGTACCGTATGTAGTGATCATAGGTGATGAAGAGGTGGATAATAAAACAGTTGCAATTCGTGACAGAAGAGCTAAAGAACAGTATAATCTTACACAAGACGAATTTATGGTAAAATTAACCAAACAACTTACTGAAGGAAAGATTTGAGTAGACAAAACGACAGAAACAGAGGTAGAAAAAAAGCTGATGATACCATCATGAATGATGCGATTAGAGCAAGTGAGCTCAGAGTGCTGGGTGATGATGGAGAACAATTCGGTATTATCTCCAGAGCAGAGGCACTGAATATAGCTGAAGAGAAGGGGCTGGATCTGGTACTTGTCTCTCCAGATGCAAAACCTCCTGTTGCCAAAGTAATGGACTACGGTAAACATAAATACGAGCTGGAAAAAAAGAAAAAAGAGGCACGTAAAAACCAAAAAAAGATCGAAGTAAAAGAGGTCAAGTTCTCCTGTAAGATCGCAGAGAATGACATTGCATATAAAGTGAAACATGCCAGAGAATTCCTGGAAAAAGGGAAACACGTTAAATTACGTGTCTTTCTGAGAGGAAGAGAGATGGCAAACCCGGAATGGGGTATCGATGTGCTTAAACGTGTCTGGCCTATGCTTGAAGATGTCGGGCATCTTGAAAAAGATGCGCATCAAGAGGGCCGTTATATCAATATGTATGTAACACCGCTTAAAAAATAATTTTAGATTCTTTTCTTTTTACATTCCCTCTCTCCGCAGATGGGAATGGACCTGCCAACCTATATCAGGGAATAACGGTTTGTACGGTACTGACACGGTATATCCAAACCTACTCTTCTTTGTACGATTCGGAATTTAGTTCCTCACCTGTACTGTGCTTTAACTCTTGATCTCATAATGTAATTTCAGCCCCTCTGATGTCATCACGAAGCCGGAGATGATGATCCTTCCTTCATGTACCAAATGGTGATGCCTTTTACAGAGTGGTATGAGGTTATATTTATGATTCTTATGGAAATGATCTATATGACCATCATGATCTGCCTCTTTTTGTGCAGCAATATGATGTACTTCCTCTACATTCTCATTACACAGGGCACATTTGCTCAAGTAGAGGTCTTTATTGTATTTGCTGCTTTTTTGTCTGCGTAGTTTTTTGATCTCACTTCCGGAATGGTTAAGGTTTTCTCTAATGGTCTGTGCCATTTGCAGAAATTCTTTATCCATATGCAGGGATTTGGCGAATTCCAGTCCGTAAAGACTGTCTCCTCTTCCCAGCTGCAATACCCTGTTGTAAATGAGTGTATCATTGGTTTCATCATAGCGGATACCCAAATGCAAAAAGATAAGATGTTTCAAGTTCTGAAGCTGAGGAATGCTTCCTAGCTGGTGCAGGTGTGTTGCAAAGATAAAGGTTGATCTGAGTGAGATAAGCTTTAAAATAGCACTTGAAACAATCGCAAGGGCAGATTCTGTCTCTGTCCCCTGGCTGATCTCATCACCCAGTACCAGAGACCGTTCATCTGCACGGTTGAAGATATTCTTGAGTTCCATCATCTCTACAGAGAAAGTTGAAAGACCTTTGTAGAGATTGTCCTGCGAGACGATACGTGTAAAGAGTTTGTCATAGAGCCCAAAACGTAGTTCTACTGCCGGTACAAAGAACCCGGCCTGGGCCAGCACAACAGAAAGCCCGATACTTTTCATGAGTGAAGATTTCCCTGAAGAGTTGATACCGTAGAGCAATACACCCAAGACATCTTCTCCCTCACTAGCATTGAGAGTGATATGGTTGTGTTTGGAGTTGTTCTCTCCCAGAAAAATATCATTAGGGACATAGATACCTCTTTCATCATTAGCTTCAATGATAGGATGTCTCAGGGCGATGGCTTCATAAAAGTTGCCTTCTTCTATGACAGGACGTGACAAGTTCATACTTTTGGCACACTTGGCTGTAGAGATCGCTACATCAATATTGGCGATGAAAGCAATGAGTCTCTCCAGTAACAGTGAAAATCTGTTCTCCAGAACATCCAGACTTTCAATATATCGTTGCTTGACAAGAGAGACAAGCTTGACTTGAGCCGTTTCATATGAACGGGTGATCTCTTCAAAGAGCGGTGCCTGCATTTTTACCGCATTTTTAAGGTGTTTGTAGTGAAAATCTTTAAAGAAGTGGTGTTCATTGTCTATGGTCACAAAAGAGTCTTTAAGGGATTTCTCTATGAGAGAGAATCTGTTCTTTGTCAGGTTGATAAAGTACCCTTCGCTTTCAAGATAGCCTACAGTTGTATAGCGTGTAGTTCCGGAAAAAAGTTTGTCTTTTTGAAAGAGTGACTCGACATGTGAAGCAACCTCTTCCATTTTGTCAACCTCTTTCTTTTGGGTTTTGACAATGGTGTCAATAGCAGGGTATATACCGTTTTTAAAGATATTGTCATTGATCTGTTCTATACGGAAACGGGCACAGATATCCAGTTCAAATGTTTCTTCAAGTACACCCAGCATCTCTTTCGTCTCATCAAAAAGTCTGCTTTCTATTTCCAGTCCGTTACGGTCTGCATCTTCAAGCAGTTTGAGGATGGATTCCAAAGACATTGCGATATAGGTAAGCTCAACAGGGTGCAGTTTACGTAGTTTGATACGCCTTGTGATACGTTCAAGATCATAGATCTGTTTTAAGTGGGTTTCAAAACGGTCGATGTTGGGCAGCAGTTTCTCGGTCAGGTCGTAACGTTCTTCCAGGAGTGCTTTGTCACAGATGGGGTTGAGAAGCCTCTCTTTGAGCAGACGTTTCCCAAAAGCTGTAGAAGTTTTGTCTATAAGGTCAAGCAGTGTTATATCAGCAGGGTCTCTTGAGATGACAGAGAGCTGCTCCATTGCATTGTTCCCGATATACATATAACGGTTGGAACCCAAAAACTGGGGTTTATTCATCTTCTCGATGATACTTTCATCATGTTCTATGATAAAGTCTATGAGTACAGTTAAAGCCTCCGTGGTATAAGGATGCCGTTCAAGATCAAGAAACTCAATGGCAGAGAGAAAAGAATTTATTTCAAAGATGCGTGTAAAGAGTTCGTTCTGAAAGTTGATCCTGAAACGTTTGGTATTGACAGAGTAGTGCAGGGAGTTCAGTTCCAGATAATGGATAAGCCATTCCTGGTCTATCTCTTTACCTTCGAGTGTGATGATGACCTCGGAAGTGGTGTAGGTCTGTAAAAGATTAAAGGCTTCATCAAGTGCATAGGTTTTGTCATCACGTGTAGAGTGTATCTCATTGCAGATCGTCTTCCCCGTACTCACATCTATAGCAGCATATCCTACAGAGTAGATACCTGCATTTTCATCTATCATGAGTGAGACAATGTTGTTTTCACTGGGTTCACTCAGGTATTCAAAATTCGTACCCGGAGAGATGATGTTGGAGACATAGCGTTTGACGTTGGGCATTTCTCCTTTTTGTTTGACAACAATGATCGTATATTTTTTAGTAGCTATGAGGCGGGAGAGGTATCTGTCCAGAGAGACAGCAGGTACCCCTGCAAGCAGAGGATTGTTTACAGAGTTTTCAAGAACAGCTTTGCTTTTTCGTGTAAGTTGAATATTAAGCAGTTCGGCGATCTCTTTAGCTTTACCGATCTTGAGGTCGTCATTGTTGACCTCATAGACTTCAAAGAAAGTACCGATCTCCATAAGTACAAGGGCATCTTTCCCATACTTTTGCTCAAAATGACGCTGCAGGTCAAAGTAGATCTCTGTTAAAAGTTTCTTCTTTTGAGAAAGTATTTCGGTGATCTTGTCCACAAGCAATGCCTCATATTTTATTAGGTTAGATTTTATCATGAGAAGCGTTAAGTAAAGGTAAACTGCTTTGGCTTTATGGTGTTGAAAGCGGTGTGGCCGGAGTAAAGAGAAGTTGTGAGGAAGGGAGGGAACTACAGGAGAATGTAAGCTTTAGTAATCTTTCAGAAAAACTAGGTATAATACCGTCCCATTTTCTGCTACTTGATGTGGCAGAAAAAATTCTATAGGGAGTAAGCATATGCCAAAAATGAAAAGTGTTAAAGGCGCTGTTAAGCGTTTTAAGATCAAAAAAAGCGGCAAGATCAAAAGAGGAACGGCGTATAGAAGCCACATCCTTAGTAAAGTGGATGGTAAACACCACAGAGGTATGAGAAGTCCTAAACATGTTGATGCTGCAGATGCAAAAAACATTAAAGAGATGATCAACTAATTATAGTTTCATTTTTTTGATAAAGAGATTCCCCCGATTAGGGGCAAGTTCAAACAGAGAAAATGTTTGACACCTACTATAACATGACTTCGGATATGAAGTTGTAGTACAAGTATAAGGTAAAGGAAAACCATGAGAGTAAAAACTGGTACAGTTAGACATAGACGTCACAAAAGACTATTAAAACAAGCTAGAGGGTTCTACAGCGGTAGAAGAAAACATTTCAGAAAAGCGAAAGAACAACTCGAGCGTTCATTAGTATATGCTTACAGAGATAGAAGACAGAAAAAGAGAGATTTCAGAAGACTCTGGATCGTTCGTATCAATGCGGCAACAAGATTGAATGGAATGAACTATTCAACATTCATGCATGGTCTTAAGCTTGCAAACATTGAACTTGATAGAAAAATTCTTGCTGATATGGCAATGAATGCTCCTGAAAGTTTTACAAAAGTAGCTGAAGCTTCTAAAGCAGCACTTGCTAAATAATTAACTTTTAGTTGACTATTTCTTGAGGAGCTTCGGCTCCTCAACCCCTTTTATTTTTCCCTAATTTTTATCATTGTTTAAAATTGGATTGAGTTTTCCTTTTTTTCTTTAAAGCAAAAAACGAACCCAAAAAAAGAAAATGTGAGGAACTGCCGTATCTTCAAAATTCCCTTGACACAAAAGTGTTTTTGTGTCAAAGTGCTTCACGCTTCACGCTTCACGCTTCACTTAGAGATCATCCTCTCTGCGTTTCTCCGGTATATCCGATGATCCCTGGACGTAGATTACCTACATGTTCAAAACCAAGTGCTTTCATAGCGTGTTGTACCTGAAAGCTTCGGCTTCCTGTATGGCAGTAGACGATGACAGGGGTCTGTTTCTTGTCATTATGCTCTTCTATTTTTGCATAGAACTGTGAAGTCGGTACAAGACAGTCTGTTCCTGTGATGTGTCCCATCTGAAACTCCATGAATTCTCTTACATCCATAAGTGTGAAGTTGATCATATTCAGATTTCTGGCTTCTATAAGTGCTTCAAGTTCATCTCCATCGAGCTGCTCTTCTTTGAGAAGTGCTTCAGCCTGTTCTTTTGTCAGACCCTTGGAGTGTTCATGTACGATCTCTTCTATTTCATCGTGCTGTGCCTGTGCAGCGGCATATTCCGGTGTGCAGAAGATCCCGCAGTGACAGAGACCCTCTTCCGGGATCTCTTTTTCCAGAGCAGGCTTACACGGACAGATACGGTTATCGGCAGCTTTTTGTTCCTCTTTGGTCTCTCCGATGACCATGAAGCATGGGCAGAATCTTTTACCGTAGATGAGTTTGTTCCTGGCAAGTCCCATTGCCACACCTTCATTGACCTCTTCATTGGGATTTTGTACAAAGCCGAACTGTTTATTGACTTTTTCTACAAATCCCCATGTTTTTTCCAGTTCAGCTTGAAATTCATCTGAATTCATATCTATCTGCTGCATTATTATCCTTTATTGTGAAACTGTCTTATTGATCTCTTTTGCGATATCATCAAACTCTTTAACGAATCCTTGCATTTTTCTGCCCCAATTGTCAAGAAAACTTTTTGTTTTGTTCAAATCTATATTGATATGTGTCTCATCTACTTCAATACCGGTGTTTTTATCGTTTATCATCCCCTCTTCCAGATCTTTGGAGAGCTTTTCCATTTTGTGTGTCATCTTTGCTGCCATCTCTTTGAAAAAGCCTTTGGTCTTGTTTGTATCAATGATGATCCTCCCGTCTTCTGAGGTAATACCTATCTGGAAGAGTTTATTGTTTTTTTGTGCTTCCATCTTTCTTTTTTTCTCTTCTTCCGCCTGTGCTTCGAGTTCGGCAAGAAGTTCTGCTTTGGCTTTCTGTGCTACCTGGGCATCATGCTGTGCCTGCTTCTCTTTGGCATCCTGGCATCCTGAAAAAGAAAATACCAGGATCAGTGCTATCACTATTTGTTTCATGTGGGTACCTTCTAATAATATAGATGTATTATACAATGATTTGTGGAAGAAAAGTGAAGTTGCCATCCCCTAAAAAAGGAGATGGCAGAAAGAGAGGGTATTTGGATCATTTAGAAATCGGGTTTATTGGTCATCCACATTTACCTGTACCGCATTTGCCTTTTGTCGGTGCAGGTTTGGTTGCATTCATCTCTTTTTTCATTCCGTCTGTACCCTGGTTGCATTTACCTGTACTGCATTTTCCGCTTTCGCATTTCATTGTATTTGGTGTAGTATTCCCTGTATTGCATTTTGCATTGGCAAGAGTCATGGTCAAGGCGACAGAGCCAGCGAGAATCAGTCCCAGTTGAAGTAGTTTTTTCATGTGATATCCTTTGTTATTGTTCGTCACCGAATAAAAGGTGATCCAAACTTAATTTTCCGGCTCCGAATGAAGCAAATATTGCTAGAAACAGCATGTAGTAAAGAGGTATTTCAAACCCGTTGTTCCCGGCAGCAAAACCATGTGCCAAATGTACTGTGATGATCGCTACCATCATAATGACCATGAGAGGAATAGAGATAAGTCTTGTAAAGAGTCCCAAAGTCAACAGTATAACACCGATAAGCTCCGTACTCGCAGCCATATAAGCATTGATCGTCGGGAAAGGAATACCTATGGAACCGAACCAGATAGCTACACTGCCTATATCGGACCATTTTTGCATAGCAGGTTCATAAAATCCATAAGCCACAGCAAGCCTTGCAAATAAAAGAGAAAGGCTTTGTCCATTGCTTAATATATTTTTTGTGAGCGGGTATATGTGTTTTAACATAATATACCTCCTTCATCATATTTGTATCTCAGGAGAAGATTGTTTTTCAAGTTTTGATACAATAGAAGTATAGTATGAATCATGTGTAATATATGTGTATTGTTACGTCACTGTAGAGGTATCAGAAATTTATTTGTTTCCGCATTTACCTTCATTGCATTTTCCGGTTTGGCATTTTTGTGCAGAATCCTCAGCTTTTTTTGTTCCTGTCTGTTTGGCATCTCCGCATTTTCCTGCCCCGCATTTTCCTGACTCGCATTTTGTTGTTGCAGATGTTGCTTCGCTCGTTTTTGTTTCATTGCAAGCAGTTAATGAAAGTAATGCCAGCCCCAGTATGGCACTTAAAAGTAGTTTTTTCATGATGATATATTCCTTTAATGGTCTTGTTCGGTATGCAGAAGAGCTGCAATGTAAGATTTATATGCTGTAAGAATGAAAGTCTTACAGCATATAAGGTTTGATATTGGAAGGATTATTTACCGCATTTGCCGGATGCAGAACATTTTGCTGCTGTTTCTTTCGCTTTGTCTCCAGAGCATTTGCTGGCACTTTGGCATTTTCCTGACTGACACTTCATTCCTGCTTCTGCATCATCACCTGTTGTACATCCTGTAAAGGCAACAAGTGCAAATCCTAGCAGTGAACCGAAAATTAACTTTTTCATTTTTGTCTCCTGTTTTTTAAATTAAGGGTCCCGATAGAGCTACCCTTTAGACAGATACAAGTATAATCTTATAAGCGTGCAATATACGTGTAGCTGTCTGTCTGGTATGGCAGTGTTGCACTTTAAGTGCACAGAGGTTGATTATGATTAGAAAAAAAGAAGTAATAAAATGCAAAGAAGAAAATTTTTAATTGCAGGGGCACTTCTTGGGCTCTCCGGATATGCAGCAGGCAAAAACAACAGTACCCCGCCGAACAGATCCTTAAAGAAAGCAGAGAAAACGATCCGGGCAGTACAGGAGCATCTCTTTCCGGAAGGGAGTCAGATACCTTCGGCCAAGAGTATGAATGTCACACAGTTCCTGGTAGAGACTATTATGCATCCCACATATGATAAGGATATCAGAGCCTTTGTGATAGAAGGAGCGGAAGAGTTGGAGATCCGTGAAAAAGGAAAATTCATTTTTTTATCAGATACAGAGAAAGAGCGTGCATTAAGAGCCTATGAAGAAACCAATTACGGAAGAAATTGGCTCTCTCGTATCATGACACTGACAATGGAGGGAATGTTCTCCGATCCTATTTACGGATCAAATACAAAAGAGGCAGGATGGAAAGCCCTTCATGCATATGGCGGACTTCCCCGGCCGACTACGAGGTATATAGAATTATGAAATATGATGTGGTCATAGTAGGTTCCGGTGCAAGTGGCGGGGCAGTAGCTTATACTTTATGCAAGGCGGGATATAAGGTGGCTGTCCTGGAAAAAGGACGGCTTATCAGGCGTGAAGAGTTCTCCAAAGATGAGTTGGCTTATGCCCGTAGAGATATCGTTACTCCGAGTCTGTTCGATGAATACCATACTATAGAGGAGAAAGTGGACGGCAAGTGGGTAGCTACCCCTACCTATGAATCCGGCTGGAGCTTTTGGAACGGTAATATCGTAGGCGGTTCTTCCAACCTGATGAGCGGGATGTTCCATCGTATGCACCCGGATGATTTCAGATTGAAAAGCAAGTATGGAGAGATAAAGGGGGCGAATGTTGTGGACTGGCCTATCTCTTATGAGGAGTTGGAGCCTTACTATGCTTTGGCAGAGGAACTTGTAGGTATTTCCGGAAAATATGAGAAACATCCTTTCGAACCGCCAAGGAGTACGCCTGATTTCCCGCAACCGCCAACCAAAGAAAATGAAGTGGTAAAACTGCTTGACAAAAGCTGTAAAGCACTTGATATTGTTCCTCTGGTAACACCCCGTGCAGTACTCTCCCAGGATAAAGGGTATCGTAATGCATGCTACTATTCCAACTTTTGCGGAAGCTATGGATGCAGTTCCGGAGCAAAAGGAAGCTCCAGGGAAGCACTTCTGAAACCGGCACTTGCTACAGGGAACCTTACACTGATGAGCAATACCTATGTCAAGTATCTTCATGCAGGCAAAAAAGATGAGGTGGAGTATGCTGTGGTCGTTGATACGCTCACGGGTAAAGAAAAAAAGATCTTTGGGAAGATGTTTGTGGTAGCAGCACAGGCACATGAAAGTGCAAGACTGTTGCTGAACTCGGCAAACAGCCATCACCCACATGGTCTTGCAAACAGCAGCGGAGAATTAGGAAAAAACCTTATTTTCTCAGCAGGAGGGTCAGGGCAGGGAGAACTGCACGAGGAGAGTCTCAAAGAGATAAAGTTCGAAGCACTTATGGAGACAGGACTTTTTGTCAACAGGTCTATTCTTGACTGGTACTTTATCGACCATTGGTGGGACGGTAAATTCAAAGGGGGCTCGGTCGAGTTCATGTTTGAACATCAAAATATCATTTCACGGGCACGCAAGAATAATGAAGAGGACGGCAGACTGGTCTGGGGAAAAGCACTGGGTGAAAAGCTTGTGAAACGGTTTACCCAAAGCAAGAGTATCCGTTTTGAGATCTTCAATGACTGGCTTCCCAATGATGACTGTTTTGTGAGTCTGGATAAAACACATAAGGACAAATACGGTATGCCTGTGGGGAAACTCCGTCTGGAAGCACATCCCCAGGATGTTAAAGTAGGAAAATACATCGCCAAGAAGTGTGAAAAGGTACTTGAAGAGATGGGAGCAAAAAATATTTACAGCTCTGTTTCTTCAGCTCCCCCTCAAAATCTGGTAGCGGGTGGATGCCGCTTCGGGGATGATCCTGAAACGTCTGTACTGAACAAATATTGTCAATCCCATGATATTCCCAATCTCTTCGTAGCAGATGCCAGTTTTATGCCTACCGGAGGCTCTGTTCCCTATACCTGGACGATCTATGCAAATGCTTTGAGAGTGGCAGACCATATTGTCAGGATATTGTAAAAAGAAAGTATCGGCATGACTTTAAGTTAAATTTCAATTCACATTTATTTTTTATTAATCATATATAGATACAATTTTGAATATTTTTTAGTATAGAGAGTATATCCTATATTGTAAAAACCAATTTCTCAGGAGTATTCATTGAAAAAACTTTATATTCTATTACTCACATTTTCTTTTTCCGCAGTTACAGCCCAAGCCGCTACAAAAACAGTCAAACATACGATCAAGAGTGGTGAAACACTTTATACTATAGCACATCAAAACCACACAACTATAGAAGAAGTAAGAAAAGCAAACGGTCTCAAAAAGGGGGCTATGCTTAAGATAGGAAGAGTGCTGAAAGTACCGACAAATACGTATTTCCCAAATAAAAAGATGAAATCCCGCAAGAATGAGGACAAAAAGCCGGTAAAGATCGCTAAAAAAAGCAAGCATAAAAAACTTGCTAAAAAAGTACACAGCAAGAGATCAGCAAAATCAATGAAATATGTTATTAAAAGCGGGGACACACTTTCTACGATCGCCCGCAAACATCATACGACTGTTGCAAAAATAAGAAAGGCAAACGGTCTTAAAAAAGGCGGAGTACTCAAATTGGGGAAAGCATTGAAAATTCCAGGTAATGTGTATGCCAAAAGAGCGAAGATCAAAACAGCTAAAAGAAAAAATAAACGGGATGATAGAAAATTGGCTAGAGCACTTATGCGCATAAAGTCAAAAAAAGCGGTCAGAACAAAAGCACATAAAAATAAAAAACTTGCTTCAAATGACATCTTTTTTCATAGAAAAAGTAATGTAAAAGGCAAAAAACTCATTGATCTTGCCAAAAAGAAGCTTGGAAGAAGATATGTCTGGGGTGCCGTAGGACAGAAAAATACTTTTGATTGCTCGGGACTTACAACTTATGTGTGTAAGAAAAATGGGATCAGTATTCCAAGAAGAGCAATAGCACAATCAAAATATGGAAAATATGTCAGCAGAAGCCACTTGAAACCGGGAGATCTTATCTTCTTTGATACTTCCAAAAGACGTAGAGGGTATGTCAATCATGTGGGTATCTATATAGGGAACAACAAATTCATCCATGCAAGCTCGGCAAAGAAGAAAGTGGTTATTACAAGTTTGAATAAACCTTTCTACAGTCAACGCTATAAGGGAGCCAGAAGAGTAGCTTCATAACCAAAACCCCTCTCTTCGAGGAGTTCCGGCTCCTCAACATCTTCTTAAATATTTTTCCTAAATTTCAGTATTCACGCAGCAAAAGACTTGACACTGTCTCTAAAATATGTAAAATGCCTAGGCACTGGAGCAAAGTGACTATTCAGCTTCCAGTACCGCACCGTTACTTGCATTGGTGACCAACGCTCTGTATTGTCTTAACCATCTACTCTTTAACGGTTTTACCAATGGCTTGAAATTTGCTCTTCTTTGAGCGATCACTTCATCACTCAAGTTTGCCTGCAGGATATACTTATCTACATCGATATGGATCTCATCACCATCTTCAAGTAATCCTATAAGCCCGCCTTCTGCAGCTTCAGGACTCACATGACCGATGCTTGCACCTCTTGTAGCCCCCGAGAATCTGCCATCAGTAATGAGTGCTACTTTATCTCCCAGACCCATACCCATGATGAGACTGGTAGGGCTTAGCATCTCTTGCATCCCCGGACCACCACGAGGACCTTCATATCGGATAACGACAACATTACCTGCTTTGACTTTACCATTGATGATGCCTTTAATTGCCTCATCTTGAGAGTTGAAACATACTGCTGTACCAGTAAAGACTCTATCACCGGTAATCCCGGCTGTTTTAATAACAGCACCCTGTTCTGCCAGGTTACCATACAAGATAGCAAGCCCACCCACTTCAGAGTAAGGGTTGTCAATGGTATGGATGATGTTCGTATCCAGGATCTCTGCATCTTTGACTTTCTCATATAAGGTTTCACCTGTTATAGAAAGATTATCGAGTAAGATATCATCACCGCGTTTCATCATTTCGTGCATTACCGCATTTACACCACCTGCTTTGTTGATATCTTCCATATGCACTGTTGTCAATGATGGAGAGATCTTGGCAATGTGTGATACACGTTTGGAGATCGCGTTGATGTCCTGTAAGTTAAAGTCAACTTCCGCCTCTTTAGCGATGGCAAGCATGTGAAGTACTGTATTTGAAGACCCGCCCATTGCCATATCTACAGCAAAAGCATTACGTACTGCATTTTCATTGAGGATATTTCTTATTCTATACTTCTCCTGCTCTGCTGCTTCGGATTTGGCTATCTCACATATGCGTCTCGCTGCTTTTTTGTAAAGCTCTGTTCTCTCCGGTGTTAATGCAAGGATCGTACCGTTCCCCGGTAAAGCGATCCCCATTGCCTCCATAAGTGTATTCATAGAGTTTGCGGTAAACATACCTGAACATGATCCACCGCTGGGACAGGCGTTACATTCGATCTCATGGAGCTTTTCTTCACTGATCTCTCCTGCCTCAAATTCACCCACAGCTTCAAAAGCAGTGGCAAGATCGATAGGGGTACCGTCTTTCATATGTCCTGCAGCCATCGGTCCGCCGGAAACGAACACTGTCGGTACATTCACACGCAGTGCACCCATGATCATACCCGGAACGATCTTGTCACAGTTCGGGATGGCGATCATCGCATCAAGCTTGTGAGCATTCATGACCGTCTCTATAGAGTTCGCAATGATCTCACGGCTCGGAAGAGAGTAGAGCATACCATCATGCCCCATTGCGATCCCGTCATCTACACCGATAGTATTGAACTCAAAAGGGACACATCCGTTCGCACGTATCTCTTCTTTAATAACCTCTGCTACCTTGTTGAGGAAAAAATGCCCGGGAATGATCTCTATGAAAGAATTCGCCACACCGATGAACGGTTTTTCAAAATCTTCTTCTTTTACACCGGTTGCGCGCAGTAAGCTTCTATGGGGTGCTCTGCTGAACCCCTGTTTTATTTCGTCACTTCTCATATGAAACCTTTATACTCCCTATTATAGTCGGGATAGTTTTTATGGATTATAGCACTTTTATATTCAAAAATCCTACTTTCTCTTTACATTAAAAGGTTTTTTGGCTATAATCGCACTCCAATTTTAAGCTAATACTTAAAATAGGTTGTGGAAATGCGGGCGTAGCTCAGCGGTAGAGCATAACCTTGCCAAGGTTAGGGTCGACGGTTCGATCCCGTTCGCCCGCTCCATAAATGAGAAGTTACAGTATAAATAATAAATGGTACCTAGAAAGCCCGGGTGGTGGAATGGTAGACACAGGGGACTTAAAATCCCCCGGTCATTGCGACCGTGCCGGTTCAAGTCCGGCTCCGGGTACCACCCATTATATTTTAGTGTGGAGCCATCGCCAAGTGGTAAGGCCGCAGCCTGCAAAGCTGCTATCCCCGGTTCAAATCCGGGTGGCTCCTCCATTTCATGAGATTTTTATCTTTTTAAGATAGAATTTCATTCTACTTATTGCTGTCGGGAGATGTCAGAGTGGTCGAATGTGCCGGTCTTGAAAACCGGTGAGGGTAACACCTCCGGGGGTTCGAATCCCCCTCTCCCGGCCATCTATTTTTTATAATCCAATTAAACCCCCAATATACCGATATCTCAGAGCATTTTAACTATTGTTCACTGACACTAAATACCACCTATGTACCACCATAGAGCCTACTTTTGATGATCCAGAGCATCGAGTGAAATTTGAAGAGCACTTGAGCCCTATGCTAAAACACAGGGCTCAAAACACTGATTGAACGATCCGTCGCACGTCGGTCATCATCAGATATGTATCGATTGATAGCTGATACATAACTCCTTATTCTTCTATAGGTCTCTTAATTCAGGTGTTCCGGATTGATTAGAGAGGGCTTTCGCCACTTAGGAGGTCTTGAGTCGGCTTTTTGATGGGGTGCATTTCAGTTTTTGTTAGCAATTATGTAGATCTTTGATCAGTAACCCAAAAGAGTGCCCTGACCACTCGGCTGAAAACACGGCATATGTGCTATCAACTCTAGAACGGTTTCCCGCCCATAAGTACCAGCCCCGATCATATCTTGCGACTTAGACCGGGATAAGGTAGAACCCCCGGAGGGTGTTATGTGATTTTTTTGGAATTTGATGAAGTAGAGCTTAACATTATATTTGGCATTGATTAAGAAGTATTTTTTTGCTATACTCCTCTCAATGTAAGTTAGAGATGTTTGACGCTTCAAATCAGGGCATCTTTAACTTGCTACCTCTTCCGTATTATTGAAAATCACACGAAAAATCATTACTCCAATTATTTGCAATAAAATTTCATATGTCAAAGAGCAAAAATAGACCTTTGATGAAACTTGAGTATACTTGAGGAGAGTTTCATTTATATGCAAATACTTGAGGATAAAAACAGATTTTTATAAAAAAATAGAGTTGTTACAATAGGTAATGTTTATCATAAAAAATGGAAGTTTAAAGTGCTCAAGTGCTATGATTGTTTTGAAATATCAAAGAAAGAAGAGATGTTAAAGAAAAGTATATTTGATTTTATTTTTTTATGCAGCATGGTGTTGCTCACAACCTTATTATTTTCAATAAAAGAATTCCTGTTCTTTTGGATGTATATGGCAGGGATATTCATTTTATTTTGGTTTTTAACAAGAAAACCTAAGAGTGGTTTTTCACAATTCGTACGCAAGCTCTTTTAAAAGACAAACTTGAAAATAAAAGTAAATTTATGAGACTAAAAACATTTTCATTTATTCTAAAAGATCGGTATCATATTCAGCTTGATAGAGATTCTTTTATAGATAATGTAAAGTTTTCAAAAGAGTATAAAAAGGTTTTGCAGGAGTTGTTTAAACGAGTGGTGAGGGCACTTTTTCCTCTGAAAGATCAGCACTTTAGAATAGTTATTCCCAAGAGTATCCAACATAAAAACTATATGGAAATTGAAATTTTTTACGAAGAGAGTACAAAAATATTTCATATCAAGAATACGCTTTTGTATTTTGACAGTATAGATATAAGCTCTATAAAAAACGATCAAAAGATTCTCTGGGATGATTTTTGTTTTGATGAAAGGATCAATAAGCTTATTTTTAAAGATGAACAAAGAAAATATTCCAAATTGCTTAAAAGGATATTGAAAAAGAGAAGAAGTATTTTAAAATGGGCTCATTTTAGCGATCAGGGCAGTAATGCCACCTCTTTAGATGCGACAGTCTGTCTTTCTCCAGCAAATATATTGACAAAATCTGTAAGAAAAAAGAGAGGAAAGAAGCAGATGGAGGTTATGCAAGAAGCCCCTGCCAAAATCAAATATGTTTTGAAAATAAGATATGCCAATCAAGCCTATGAAATTATAAAAACCAAACATCTTTACCATAAAAGAAACGGGAAGCCTCGTATTGAAGGGTTTAGTGATACAGTTCTTAAAAAACTTCTTATAGTAGCACTCAAGCAAGGAGAGGTGCTGCAGTATCAACGAGCTGTTCTTATTTTCCCTAAAGATCGAGAAAAAAGTAATTACTACAGCATGCTAATCGACTTTAATAAAAAAAAGAACCGCTTTGTCATCATTACTATTTTTGCAGACGACACACAGTATAGAAAGTTGTTTCACTTCTCCAAAGAGAAGCATGCAATCTATTTGGAGGATATCTCTTTTGATGAGTGTTTATGATACCTTCATGGTAGGGTTGGTTTCTTTGTATGTTCATTTCTTTGAGAAAGATACTTCTAAAAAATAAATGTACTAGATAAAGTATAAAAAACCTTGTCGCCTGTTTTGTAAAGTCCCCTGTAAACTTTTGTAAAATGAATTGTAAAACACAAAATATAGTTTACATCCAGAAATCGCGCCCATACGTTGTCGTACAGACTCTTATAAAGCAATGGAAACGGGTACTTTTGCAATATGACATGTTAAATATTTCGTTCTTCTCTTCCCTTTACACACCATAGTTGTTACACTTTAACTTTCAATTTACTTTTCATTGAAGAGTCGATACAGGGCCGGGTATCGTAAAAAGCGGCATACAGGTGGCTGAAGTTCTCACTCTTGACCTGTATAGTAAAAGTGAAAACCCGTATGGAGACAGTGGTGCACTTCGTGTATACTGACCTGAGATGCTACAGGGCAATAAAAGCAGATCGACTCAACATAAACAATATACCCAATAAGGGAAGAAACGATAGATGCGAGGATCAGTATATTATCAGACATCACTTTTGACAAAAGCTATTTTTCAAGAAGGGGCAAAAAAATATCAACGTACCAATCCGGAACACCCATATTTTCAGTGCATCTCATCCTATCAGACGATGCGAACTTACAGAAGCGTTTGGGATAATCTCGGTAACTATCTCAAAGAGCATTGGAAGCTCAAGGATTTTGAGAAAATTACCCAAGAGCATGTACATGCTTATATCTCCTATAAAATAGAGTATTACCCCTCCAAGCAGTATCTTGAGAAAATTGTATCTGCTATTGGGAAACTGGAATGGGCATTGAGATATTTCTGTCGTGATACATATGGAGAAGACAGGGTGTATGATTTGAATATACGCAAAGAGCTTCTGCATTATGCAAAAGTTCAAAAACTTGTTGCCGATGGATATCATAACAGAGTCTATGATGATCCCATAAGTATTATTATGAGGCTTAAAGAGAAAAAACATGAAATAGCTGCTCAGATACAGCTCTATGGCGGTGCCAGAAGCGAAGGGGTTACGCTCATTAAAGAGGAACAGATTAGAGGTTATAGGGACGATAAAATAACCGGTGCAATCAACGGAGTGATCGTGACCAAAGAGAAAGGTGGCAAAGAAGGGGATGTGCTTGTTCCGATAGAAGTTTATCATTTACTGGAAGAGTATTTTCGAGAGTCACATATCTTTCGGATTTCATATCAGGCATACAGTAGTGATATTAGACAGGCTTGTCTCTCTTTGGGCATTACTCCTCATGGCAGTCATGGTTTTAGATGGACTTTTGCTCAAAACCGAGTAAGGGCATACCAGAAAGCCGGCTATAGTTATGAGCAGGCACTACAGGGTGTAAGTTGGGAGATGAAACATTTTAGAGCGAATATTACTGAGCACTATTTAGGGTATTGACTTTAGAGTAAATATGATTTATGGATTAGAGCATTTGGCGTATTAGGATATGGTATAATTTACAAAAAGAAAGGAGATGCAATGTATTCAACAGAAGCAATGATTACTTTGGGGCTTTTGGCTCTTTTTGCAGCTATTCTTGCAATAGGGAAAGAACAATACGAAAAAAATCCAGAATTTTTTAAACATCATAGATTTCGAGATGGCTATGTGAAAAACTGGCGGACATGGAAGCCAAATAAAATGCCTTCTTTGCATGCGCGCATCACAAATTCAATACCAAGATCTAACATAAGCAAAAGAAGTTAATCGATCGCTTCGACTTCACGAAAAAGTTCAGCCATTGGAATATTGAGGACTTTTGATATTTTATAAAGCTGTTCCAAGCTAAAGTGTTTCCCATATTTGTAAAGCTCGGCTTTTGCGACATGTCCAACGGAGTTGTGACCAATGGCAAGGGCAAGTTGCATTTGCGTAATATTTTTCTTTTTTCTTGCTCTTTGAACTACGGTACCGATTTTTCTGTAAAAAAATTCTAGTTCTTCCTCAGAGAAATCAGCACTTTCCAAAATATGTCCTATAGGTAATTTTTATATAAGTGTAGTAGCTATATAATCTTTTTTAAATGTTCTATAGAACATAAAGTAAGAGGAAGGAAGATGAAAAAAACATTCATAGGGCTCTTGGCTGTTTTGCCTGTATTGACAATGGCAAATGAGTATCATAAAAATCTACAAGTATTTACGGCAAATACTGCACGCATTCCATGCAAAACAACACCGGTATTGGTCTACAAGGGAGATCGAAAAGGATATGCTGAAGAGATTGCAAAAGCAAAAGATAGAGCGGTTAAAGGTGCTCTTGATGGTGCGCAACTAATCAGTAATTCTGGTTTGGTCAACGGTGCGGTTGCAGGACTTGCCGTGTTTGCCATACACTCTATCAATGAAGCTGCTACCGGTGATTATGAATATCTCTATGTCACAGAGTGTAATTCCGGAAGCGATCGTACAAGACTGATGACACTTGTAGTCTCTAATGACAAGTTAAATGAAAGCAAATGGATCTCCATTGCCAAAAAAGATCAGGCAAGGAGCAGATAATGAAAAAACACATATTGACTGGAATGATTGTTACGGTATCAGCATTTTTGTTTACGGGATGTGGAGGGGCGCAGCCTACAGTAAACTTACACAAAAAAGAAACCAATAGATTCTATTTGGAACCTGTTGCGCCTACTGAAAACGAAGCTTTTTCAAAAACACCGGAAAAAGAACATGAGTGTGCAATGCACACGTATTTGTATCTTGCTGCGCGTGAGACACTTAAAAAAGGATATAAATATTTTATATTGGATGATCCCGGTTATGGATTTAAGTATGATAATAATATGATGGGCTTCCCAATTACTTCAGGTGAAGCCTATGATCGGTATTGCAACCCTGCAAACAAAGAGCCGGATAGTGGGCTTGAAGATGACAAATGCATGTACAGAAGGATGTTTGACCATATAGCAACGCACTATAGGGGTCATATCCGAATGTTTAAAAAGCCAACATATCTTTTCCCTACCTGGGATGCGGCAGAAACGCTTAAGCGTGAAGAACCAAAAGTAAATGCTTGTATTGACTGGAGTGCTTATAAGAATGCTTCTTCTGCGAAAGATATAAAGGTAGAGGAATAGACTATGGGTAGCACATGGGAAATGTTAGCGTACATAGAAGCATCTGAGGCAAATAAAAAATTAGATGAAATTCGTGAGGACAATGAAGCGCATAGGCAGTACCAAGAACAACTAAGTATTGATAAAGATATCAATTACTTGTTTCAGGAGCTTTATCGAGTTAGAGGTGATGTTTCTAAAGTGAATTTATTTTCGGTAGAGAAAATAAAAAGAGATATAGAAAGAAGATACCACTCTATTTATTCACGTAGAAGACCTGAGAAAAATGTTTTGTACATTATTTTGATAGTCTTTATGTCTATAGCGGCTATAGCAGGGTATGCTATAACAAAAAATAGTGTTGTCGCAGGTATCCCCAGTATGATCATATTGTATAGTATATATCAAATGATTCAAATCCAAAATAGCATTAACAGTTATGATAGCAATATAGAGCGTAAAAAAAATGAGGTTTATTTTTTAAAACATAAGTATGGTAATACACTAACAGCTTTTGGACTGTTTTCAAAATATTATATTGATGATAAAACAGAAGGGGTTTTAAATCAGCTTATGATACAAGGAGAAAGTCCTTCCAGTGTATTTTCTGCACGAAAGTCATTATATAAACTATTTGGCTTTGAGGTAGATCCTCATGAAGCCGAAGAGCTTCGTCGTCTTTGGTCTTGGAATTATGATCTGGTAACAATGTATGATCATATCTCTATGGAAGATGTGAATAAGCATTTTAACAGCCATTAGTCAGAGTAAAAGGATAAATCATGAAAACAATATTTCACTATAAAGACAAGACATATACATCCATCGTTAAAAATGGAGAAGTGACTGTAAAAAAAATCACTATAGAGTGGGAAGAGGAACTTGAACTACTCGTTTCCAGTACAGTAGATCAACTCTCTGAAGAGGAGAGAGATGCCCTCTTCGAAGAGAAGATGAGGCTCTCTCATATAGATTAATGATCCATAGGACGATACCTGCTATCAATCTTTTCCAGTATTTCATAAATAGGGTGTTCTGTTGGTCTGAGTGATGATAAATAGTTTTTGAGCAGATCTATTAGATATGCATCTTTGTTATGGTCGATTAAAATAATCGCATAGCCCAAGGCATAATAGTCATTATCTGCAAGCAAAGCGGGTATGCCATAACGATTCTCCAGAAACGTATGAAACTGTCCCATTTCTCTGAGCGTAAAAAGAAGCGCAGCATCCCCTGCCACAATAGGGTTATAGCCTTTATTATCGATCATACTAAGTATTTGGTAATTGTGGTGCATAATGGACTCATAGATAGATTTGGCAGGTTTATCGTCCGGCATTGAATGTAAGATATCATGTACTGACTGATAGGTCCTGTCTAAATGTTCTAAATCCTTAAAAACGCGGTATAAATAATCCGTTCGTGCGCCGCAAAGCAGAAAGTTTGAGGAGCCACAATATTTGAAATCACAATGGTTTTTAGGAGATTCAAGTTGCTTCTTGCTTTTTATTTCATTTGCCATCTTTTCAATGAGATGTTTCGGGTAGGTGATATTAAGCCATAGATGATTCATTTGGTGTCCTTTTTGTAGTTTTTTATTAGGTTTGTTTCATCCATCTGCTTTACAAAATGATGGATGGTGGTATGAGAGACTTCAAAACGATGGAATTTGCGTAAAAAGTCAGAAATATCTCTATAGGACATTTTTTCCTGGTATCGAAGCCTCAAAATCTTGTTTTTCAAATTTAACATCCGCTCCATTTTTGGAGAGGGTATATGTTTTGTGTGTTGTAGTACATGGATAGAGGTTACATCTTCAACATCATCAATATTCTCATGCCTGTTCTTCTTTGCAGCCTGGTTAGATCTTGTGTAAAGATCGTGTGCAGCCTTATAGAGCGAGGAGAGATAAAGGATCGATTTATTCGCTTCATTTCGCTGAGAAAGTGTGAAATAATGTTCCTTTTGTTTGATAAACGCTTCAAGAATCATGGGTTCAGGTTGGCGAGCAAGCCACCGAAGTGACTTGGTTCGTATTTCATGCGAGAGCCCTGTATAGCGGTTGAGTTTATCGGCCAATTTCACAATGACCTCCTTGGTAGGTAAGGTTAGATGGTCTACTTGCAACATACTCGGCAACATCCGATATTGTGTAAGAAACTTTGCTGTTCTTTGCTTTCTCATTTTCTTTTTGCCATTTTGGACCTAGCCCTTTTGTGCGCATTCTGTCTAAGGTACAAGCAGATATTCCCAGGACTTGTGCCGTTTCTGTGCGGGTTAATAGCAATTTCCCATATTGATTGAAGAGTAGCTTTGTTAGTTCACTTTTTTTCATGGCATTTCTCCTGATATATGCGAAAAAAGGCTGATAAAATCAAAGGAAAACACGCAGATGTGAAAAAATACGATTGATTGTATTTTTAAGACTTTTGATTGAAGAAGTATGTGAAATTTAGGACAGTACTATCCTGTTTTTTGGCAGTTTAACTGCCTGGAGTTGAGGAAAATTTCCTCAATAGAAGACGCTGTTTATAGGGACACACCTATCAGCCAAGGTGCTGCGTTTTGTCCTCCCCTATCACTATGGGTAGAGGGTGTTCTCAGTGAAATCAGAGAAAAAATAGATATAGAGAATTGTATCATATATGCCTTTATATGATGACAAATTATGAGTAAAATATGCTATTTGTTTAAAAATTGTAACCCCCTATTGTAGTGATGATTGCATTGGTTTATATAAGAATCATTTGTTCGGCTCTCAAAACTTTGATTGAGAATTAAAAACCACTATAATATCGTTAATAGAAACAATAGCATGAAGGAAGAATATGGGCAAGACAAATACGGCAGCATTCATCTGGTCTGTGGCAGACCTGTTAAGAGGAGATTATAAACAGTCTGATTATGGAAAAGTAATCCTGCCTTTTACTCTGCTAAGAAGACTTGAATGTGTCCTTGAACCCACAAGAGAAGCGGTACTGGAGGAGTATGAGAAGCGTAAAGGTCTCGAGATCTCCCTTGACATCTTCTTGACGAAAAAGTCAGGGCACAGTTTCTACAACACTTCCAAGTTCACACTCAAAAAGCTGCTTGCCGATCCAGCCAACCTCAAAGAAAATCTTGAGAACTACATCGCCGACTTTTCGGAGAATGCCCGTGATATCTTCGAGAAGTACAAGTTCAACGAACAGATAGAGACACTCGATGAAGCGAACCTGCTCTACCAGATCGTCGAGAAGTTCACCACCGTTGACCTCTCTCCCGAACATGTCAGCAACCATCAGATGGGATTGATGTTCGAGGAGCTCATACGCCGCTTTGCAGAAGCCTCCAACGAGACAGCCGGAGAGCACTTTACACCCCGTGACATTGTCAGGTTGACAACTGCGCTGCTCTTTTCTACCGATGACGATGTGTTGACAAAGCCCGGCATCGTCCGTTCGCTCTACGATCCCACGGCAGGTACGGGTGGCTTCCTCACTTCAGGCAGTGAGTATGTGCATGAGCTCAACCCCAAAGCAAAGCTTGTCACCTTCGGGCAGGAGCTCAACCCGGAGTCGTATGCCATCTGTAAAGCCGATATGCTCATCAAGGGTGAAGATGTCTCCAACATCAAGCTGGGCAATACCCTCAGCGATGACCAACTCTACGACAAGCAGTTTGACTACATGCTCTCCAATCCGCCTTTTGGTGTGGAGTGGAAAAAAGTACAGAAAGAGGTGACGGACGAGCATAAGCTCAAGGGTTACAACGGGCGCTTCGGTCCGGGGCTACCACGTGTGAGTGACGGGTCGCTGCTTTTCCTGTTGCATCTCATTTCCAAAATGAGACCTGTGAACGAAGGCGGCTCACGTATCGGTATCATTCTCAACGGATCGCCACTCTTTACAGGAGGAGTTGGCAGTGGTGAGAGTGAAATACGCCGCTATATCCTCGAAAACGATCTACTCGAAGCGATCATTGCTATGCCGACCGATATGTTCTTCAACACGGGCATCGCCACCTACATCTGGATACTCTCCAACCACAAGAGCACAGAGCGCAAAGGCAAGGTGCAGCTAATCAACGCTGCCGACTTCGGTGAGCCGATGCGCAAGTCGCTGGGAAGCAAACGAAAGCAGCTGAGTGAAACGAGCATCGATGAGATCACCCGTATCTATGGCAGTTTCGAGGCGAGCAAGATCAGTAAGATCTTCGATATCACCGACTTTGGCTACCGCCGCATTACGGTAGAACGACCGTTGCAGCTGAGTTTCTATCCGCATGATGCATTGCGCATCGAGGCACTCAAAGCGGACAAAGCCTTTGGCAAGTGGAGTGAAGCACTGCAAGAGGAAATATTGGCAGCACTTTCCAAAATAGACGAAGAGAAGATCACTGATCGGGAACGCTTCATGGAGCTACTGGGTGTTAAGCTCACCGCTTCACAGCTTAAGCTGCTGCAAAAGCATCTCGGAGAGCATGACGACGAAGCCGGACTCTGTCGAGACAAAAAAGGCAATCTCGAACCCAACCCCGACCTACGGGATTATGAAAATGTCCCGCTCAAGGAGGACATTTACGACTACTTCGAGCGTGAGGTCAAGCCTCATGTGCCGCTGGCGTGGATCGATGAAAAGAAGGTCGATGAGAAAGATGGCAAGGTGGGCATCGTCGGTTACGAGATTCCGTTCAACCGTCATTTTTACGAGTATGTGCCGCCACGACCGTTGGAGGAGATCGATGCCGAGCTTGATGCAGTAACGGAGGAGATCATCACACTCTTGCAGGAGATCAAGGCGTGAGCAGATATAAGCCGTATCCGAAGTATAAGAAGAGTGGAGTTGCATGGCTGGGTAAAGTGCCGGAGCATTGGAAGGTAGGCTTACTATCTTCATTGTTTGTAAATAACAAAGAAAAAAATACTGGGCTAAGAAACTCCAACTTACTCTCATTGAGCTATGGGCGAATTATAAAAAAGAATATTGATACCACAAAAGGATTATTGCCAGATAGTTTTGAGTCATATCAGATAGTTCACCCTGGCTATATTATTTTGCGACTTACAGATTTACAAAATGATAAGAAGAGTCTTCGTACCGGGTTGGTAACTGAAACGGGGATAATCACATCTGCCTATGTTGGTCTTGCTAAAAAGTCTAAGTCTATAGGAAACGAAAAATACTTCCATTTATATCTACATTCGTTTGACATTCATAAAGGTTTTTACGGCATGGGGGCAGGTGTTAGGCAAGGATTGAACTTTGACGAACTTAAGAAACTTAAGTTTTTATTGCCTCCTATTGATGAACAAGATAGTATTGTTAATTTCCTCGACCGTGAAACCGCTAAGATTGACACCCTCATCGAGAAGCAGGAGAAGCTCATAGATCTTCTATCAGAGAAGCGACAGGCACTCATCTCCCACGCCGTCACCAAAGGGCTCGACCCGAAGGTGCAGATGAAGGACAGCGGCGTGGCATGGCTGGGGGAGGTGCCGGAGCATTGGGAGGTTGTGCAAAGCCGAAGACTCTTTGCCCAGCGTAAAGAAAGAGCAAGGGAAGGTGATGAACAATTAACAGCATCTCAAAAACACGGAATTATCTCCCAAAAAAAATTTATGGAGATTGAAGGAAGAAGAGTAACACAAGTATTGACAGGCAGTGAAATACTTAAACATGTAGAACCAAACGATTTTGTGATTAGTATGAGGAGCTTTCAGGGTGGATTAGAATACTGTAATATATCTGGCTGTGTGAGCTCTGCGTATATAGCATTAATACCGCTTAAGCATGTGTATGCAAGTTTTTTTACTTATCTATTTAAATCGAAACCGTATATACAGGCATTACAAAGTACATCTAACTTAGTGCGGGATGGTCAAGCTTTGAGATTTGAAAATTTTTCTTTGGTAGACTTGGTGATAGTTCCCGAAGAAGAACAAAAACAAATAGCCGATTATCTCGATGCTCAAACCCACAAGATCGACACCCTCACCGAGAAAGCCAAACAAGCCATCGCCCTCCTCAAAGAACGCCGCACGGTACTCATCAGCACAGCAGTGACGGGGAAGATCGATGTGAGAGGGAATAATCACAATAGGAGTTGAGTATACCCTAATACCAAAACAAGAAGCTACAGTTAAAAATACTGAAGTATCAAAGTATGAATTCAAAATCGATAAGGCAGAAATTGTCATAATTATTAATGAAAATAAGATTAAAGAACTCAAAATTGCTTTTAGTGATATAGGCTATGATATATCTCCATGAGGTGAACAGGAAAAAATAGTTTTGCGTGAAAAGGAGCTTCATTATAATGCTTGCAGTATTTGCTCGTATATCTCAAACCGTATCCTTGCTGAGAGTCATGTTGATCATAGAGAAGTGGCGCTATAGCTACAATTATGAAAGAGATATTTTTAAAAAACATTTGATAGCTATTAGTTTTTTAGAGGTGATTTTCGAGATAACAAAAAACACCCTTAAAATTGTTTATTGTAGGGTGTAAGAAGTGGTTGAATGACAAGACGATGATAATCCTTTCGGGAGTTACTTTATAAAAACATTATGCTAGTAATCACTCATAAAATCTTTCTTTTTTTCATTTTTAATTTCTTGATCAATATATGAAATCTTTTTTTCTATATATTGTCTATGTTTAAGGAGTGGTATGCCATTCATATCGTCAAGTAGTGACATATAATAATCTTTATCTTTTTGTAAGGAAGGCACTCTACTCCCTGACCAACCAAATGAACTTGGTTCAAAAGATAATTTCTTGAATATATCATACGAAATATTTTGTTGTAAAAAGTATGAAATAAATTCTTTTCTATCTTCATATGAAAGTTCACTAATATGCTCAAAAATAAATATCATACGTTCCTCATCTTTAGAAAATGTTTCAATATATTTTTTTATTACATAATCAATTTTTTCTTTAACTTCTTTATTATTTTTTGAATAAGAGAAAAAACCTTTTAATATTTCTCCACCTCTCCATATTGGTTTTTCTTTAGATATGGTAAAGATTAATTCTATAAGATCAAAAAATATATTTTCAAAGTCTGCTCTAGACCAAATAGCTGTAAAATCACCAGTAATATCATGAGAACTAATATAGTCTTTATCATTAAATAACTTATTGACATATACTTTTAAAAAAGATGGATCAAAACTAATCAACTTATTTAAGGACTCACAATCATGATCAAAATGACTTTTATCACTCATACTAAGTAAATAAGCTTGCTTTAATAGCTCTAAATCATTTTTAAAATATTCTTCCAAATTTTTAAATATATCTGTATGTGAACTAAATACCATTTCAAAACCTCGTTTAAAATTTCTATCTTCATTAACCCCTCTCTCCACTAAAACTTGAGTTACTTGAATAAAAATATCTGGTTCAATAGATAAATATTTTCTTAGATAGTCTAAATGATATGGGATTGATCTTATTTCAGCTTTTTTATATAGATTTAATAATTCTTGAATATCATCTTTACTAGTTAATTCTAATGCTAAAGCTTGAAAAAAACTAAATAACCATGATTCTTTTAAGTTGTATTCATACAGCTGTAAAAGTTTATAAGATTCTTCTTTCCCAAGGATATTAATTAAATTAATAAGGTTTAGGTTAAGGTTAAATGGATTACCCAGCTCTAGGTATTTTTTAAGTACTTGAACATACAGTGAAGGATCTTTTTCTGCTAATATATGGAATAGTTCCCTTAAGTTATTATCAAGTGTATAATGATCTCTTCCTTCAAAACTAAAAAATAGTTTACATTTTTCAAATAATTCTTCCCAGTCAGATAAATTATATTCTTTAATTAAAGTAGATAACCTACTTTGTTTGATTTTATCAATTTCATTCCAATCAGTTTTTTCATCTTCAACTCTAGGCTTTTCTAAAGATATTTCAACTGCATCAAGCATCAAGGCTTTTTCTAATACATATATTGGATGCGTAAACTTATCACGAATCTCAACTTCATAACCTATATCACGTTTATCAAAAGCATCTAAACACTCATGCACCACTTTTGTATGTTCATAAGAACTTGGGTCGAAATTATTTTTTATAAATTGAATGATATTTTTACTATCCCATTGTTCTATTTCAGAAACTCCATATCTAAATCCCATTCCAGACGGATACTCACTAATTAATTTCAAAATATCTTTTTGATATTCTTCATCTGTAAATAAAGAAGATAAAGTATTGAATATTTTGTCTCTTAACGCTTCTAATTCACTTGTTTCCGCTAACTTAAAACTTTGAAGTATAAACTGATTATTTTTCCACTTATTATCTTCAAACTCGGTTTTAAGAAGTCCGTGACAGATTTGAATATATAATTTTGTAATCAGTTTATTTTTACCACTATCACAATGTTTCCAAAGAATATCAAGCAATAAAGATTCTTTTTTATAGCCAATACGATAGCTTTCATATTGAAAACCATAACCCTCTAGTAAAGTATTTATGACTTGCAATAATTTTGATGGTCTTTTTTGAAAATAAGCTAAAATCAATTCAATAGCTATTTGCATTGATTGAAGATTATCATTCTTGAAAATAGCAAGTCTTTCTAAAGTATCATCATTTGATTGACTATTATTTGGTCTATCCCAAAAATCAAGAGTATTAATATCAACTATTTCTGTCTCTAAATTATTGATTTTTTCATTAAAATAAGCCAAGATATCAGTTTGTTTCAAAAACCAAAATATACTCATTACTTCATATATGTCATCTTCACTACTTAGGTACTTTTCCCAAGTTATATTTACTGGTTCTTTTAATAAATTGATGATATGTTGTGTATCAAAAGTGCTTAAAAGTGGATTAAGTACTTCAACAAACCTTGCTTTATACCTTGGAAAAAAATGTTCTATAAAAATATCAATTTTAATTTTTTGATCTACAAAAACTATTTTATAAAATAAGTAAGTAGATAATATTTGATCAGATACTTTCACGACTTCATTTTCATACAAATCAAATATTTCTAGATGATGTAGTTCTTCAATATATTTCCATAAATCATTAATTGAAATACCAAATACTTTTTCCAAAAGTTCAACTTGGTCAGTATTGCTTTTATCTACAGTTCTAAAAAAAGAAACAATAGTAATAGCTAAAAGAAAACCATCTTGATTAAAAACTTCTAAATCATCTTTGATATGTGAAAAATATTCGTCATATAATGATGTCACATCATATATTGATTCTAAATTTTCATTTTCTTTAACTACAGAAGCAGCCATTAAAGCTAAACGAGGGTTCCCTTTTGCAATATCTATAATTCTTTCAAGATATAATGGATTTGTAATATGGTATTCATTTTCTACTATCAACTTAATAGAGGCATCATTCAAAACATTTAGTTCAAACTCTGATGTCTGTAGTTTGGTTGGTAAAAGTTGAAATATTTTTTCCTTAGCATAGTCTCTAACTGTAGCTATAATTTTGATATCACCATTTTGCAATTGATCTCCATAATACCCTTGAAGATATTCTAAAGCTGTATGAATTCTGTTAACATCGTCTATGAAAACAAGATAACGTTTACTTTCATCACCAAAATATGACTTAATGTCATCGAAAATGTCTACTCCTCTATTTAATATAGCCTTTAACTCATAACCATTTTTTTCTGCATAGCTATGACAAATTTCAAGTGTTAGTTTTGTTTTTCCAACTCCTGGTGCACCTGTCACCAAAACAATAGCAGAACTATCAATAAGAGCATATAAGTTTTTAGATTCTTCTTCTCTACATTGCAAAGAAGTTTTTAAAGGAGTAGAATATTTATTTGAGTCATAGTTTTTTATAAAATCATCATAATCTAAAATTTGTCCACTATCTATTGATATGCCAAGAAACTCTTGTGTAATACTTGGATATCTACTAAATAATTCATTTGCTATTGTTGAGTTACCAAGAACAATACACTCAACACTTTTTGCTGCACACGCATTTTTTAGATTTTTTATTTCTTCAGGATTTAAATCTGAGTTACATGCAAGTATTATTTTTTCAATATTAACTATTGGAATACCTGTTTTATCTTCATCAAAACACTTAGCTATATCATCTAAAAACTTACTTACTATATTTGTTTTTTGAGTTGTATACTCTATAAATATATAATTCCCATTTTCTAAAACTGCTAAACTATCAGGTGTGCCTTTTGTAGGCTTGTCTTCTGCTAGTTTTGTACCATTTGAAACAATATGGTATGAATAAGCTTTTGATAAATAAGCATCTACAAGTTTATGAAACTTTGTAGCATCAATTTCTTGTAATGATTTTTCTATTTGATTAATTTTCGACATTATTCCTCTGTATTAATAGAGAAACTATAAAAAATAATACATTTAATTTTATAGTTTTCAATATTTTTAGAATATATTAGTATCTTACTATAAAATGCCATTCTTTTTTATGATATAATGGTTTTACAAGTATATCTCTTGGGATTACTTGGTAATAGTTGTGTATGAGATTTTGATTCAAATATGTTATTGTCTCTTCTTTGAGATTAATTTACAAATTATTCTACATCTAAATATGGAGGTGAATATGAATCTATTTTTCAGTGTGGTGTCTTTTGGAGTGGGGATTGGTATCAATCCTTACTGAATAAATCTCCTTCAACAGTCTATTACTGGGTTTTGCCCTGATCCGAGACACAAGAGAGTTCGATTCTCTCTCCCCGCACCAATATGCTTTTTAAAAGTTATTTACATCTTTGACTTTAATAACCCAACATCCCGTTTATTATCTCTTTTTTCTAAATTCTCAAGTATTTTTTTCTCAGTTTCAGGTGACCAATATATTTTTAATTTTTCTTTTGCTCTTGTAATGGCTGTGTAAAAAATATTGTGAGTTATCATTTCTTCGACTTCATCTGTAATAACTACTTTAACTGAATTATATTCTAGACCTTGTGCTTTATGTATTGAAACAGCATAGGCAATTTGAAAAGGAACAATAGCCTCAGATGAATCATCATCTTCATCGGTACTTTTATACCTATTTACAAAGAAACGAATTATTGATTTATCATCACCATTGGTATCTAGTAGTATAAAATCATGTAAAATTGTATCTCTTTCTTCTATTGCTTTATCAATTTCAATATCAAACTGTATTTTGTCTTCAAAAACTGCTATACCTACTATCTTCCCTTTTAGATTATTATAAATACTTGATCCAAATCTTTTTGTCTCATTAAATAATACTGGGTCATCAATTTTATAGGTTTGAACACCCCATTTAATTGGAGCATTTTTATTACTACTTTGTAAAAATTTATTGATGTTATTAATCCCATAGAGACCATCATAATTTAAGCATAAAATAATTTCATCCTCTCCAGAATGTTCAAAAATTGAATCATCTAGTCTAACTGAGTAATCGTTTCTTGTTATGTGCTCTAGAATATCATCTTCCATACCTCTAACTTTATTCCATAAATCAATTAGTTTAGGATTACGAGTACGATATGGTATTGTCAGCTCATATCTAGAAGTATCAGGGATAAAGCTTTGAGAGATATCAAACCAATTCCCAAAAAGTATAGATTCTATTTGAAAAACATCTCCTACTAAAACTAATAATTTAAATGAAGCTTTATTCAGAACTTGAAGCATATCAGAATTACTAACAGTACTACACTCATCAATTATCAACAAGTCAAATTCAGTATTAGAGTGTCTCTCTAATAAAAATTTGCGAATTGTTTTAAAGTCGCAATGTTCAGAATGAACTTTTCTTTTTAAATTATCTATTGCAGGATTGGTATTAGCCAAATAAAGCTTTTCTGAATCATTAAAAAAATTTGATATATGATTTATCATTGTAGATTTTCCAGTTCCAGCCGAACCATATATTAAAGCTACATGTGATTTTTTAAACATATGTTTTAATGAAGACTTCTTATCCTCGCAGTCAATATGCTCAGTTGAGTAATCAGATGACTTAAGCCAAGTCTTAATCGTATTTGAATATCCATCAACACCAGAAGAAGATAACTCTTTTAGCTTCTCAATAATCTGTATAGTATCTCTTTCATATTCCCTTATATACAAAAAGTTTTTGTAGCTGTCTATCTTTCTAGCAGTATGTTTATAATATAGATTGCTATTATATAGTTCTATGAGACTATCAATGTTTTCAAAACCAGTAATCTCTTTTTTAGAAGTATATAGCTGTCCTTTAGTCTCAGTATTGTTTTTTATAAGTCTTGCAAGTAACTCACACTCTCTATCGTCCGAACCAATACAATCAAATAAATCGGAAAGTTTTGGGTTATGCCCTAACAATGAAGTACAAAAAGGCATTTCATCAAAAGGAATGCATCCCCATTGTAAATATAAGCCTGATAAGTATTTTCCACGTCTTCCAAACATATATTGTTGCTTTATAATCTTATTGTTTAATCTATACAACAAATATTTTATAACATTAAAGCCTGATGAGTTGCTCATAACTATTTCACGACATTGGTCTAAAATATTAAAAATATGTGTAACTTTGGCTTTTTTAGTTACTACACTTTTTATTTTCTGATAATAAGTCTCTGTTGATGTAACTAATTCAACTAAATGTAAACCTGTAATAGTTAAAAATTTCATCATTTCTTTATATTCTTTACTACCACTTTGTATATTTGGATGATCACCAAAAATATCAGCGAAATTATTAAATTCACACTGACGGATTGAAACTTCCCAACCATCAATAATATCAATAGGCATATCCTTACCTAAAACTTGTATATGTTCACTACTTATAAAAAGCTTTACAGCATAATTGGTAGATATATCAAATTTTGTAAATGCAATAATCCTATCAAATTTACTAGTATAATCAGTAGCACTTGTAAAAGTTACTTCATAATATACTTCGTAATTAACGAAAAATGGTTTTACTTTTTGAATATAATATCTGTCGCTTTGTGGCTTTTTGTTTCTTGTTTGAATGATTTTTTGAGCTATTTTTTCATGATATTCTTTGGTAGTAGAGTCAGTATCAATAGGAAAGTCATCTATATTGTTTAGAACATCCAAATTATAGGTATGCTTTAGATGTGACTTTATTTTTAATAAATATTCATAGTATTTTAACATCAGTCTTTCAGAATTTTCTGCATCAAGGGTATAGTGTGATGCAGATATTTGCAATAAGTTTTGAAACTTATTTAAAAATTTAAAATCTGCTTTTGGTTTTATATACTTTTTAGCTTGTTCGATATTTGGATATGAGATTTCTATATCTGGGTTATTAGTGTGTATACTATATGCTTTTAATGCAATATGTTCAATAAAATTCCTAAGTTGTCCTAAAATATTCTGTGATAATAAACCTCTTTCAGAGTTGTCAAAAACACTTATATTTTTACAAATAACTCTATCAATTTCAAGAATAGCAGTATCAATTTTTTTCATAATTTTTATTTTCTCCAAAAGTACAATATTTTAAATTATACTTAAAAAGAACGTTAATTCAAGATTATAAATTGAACTTGTCAATAATATACTGCCACTTATCAATTTTATCTATTAAGTTGACAATCCATTCTTTTAGTGTTTGGTAACTTTTATCCGTGTCCGACCATTTGTGATTTAAGGAAGATTTTCAATTATTTTGAAAACCTTTTTTTGTGTTTAAAGCCAAAAACTCCTGTGTAATAGGTGTTCGAGATTACCCTCTCTGCTCTCCCAATAAACGTAGTATCGATAAATTAACATAAAACTTAAATTTACATTAATACTACATTAGTTACATATTAATGTAATTAACGTAATTAATATGCTACAATGGTAATTATGGATAAAAAACAGACCTTATTTACTTATATAAAAAGAGTAACTGACTGGAAAGTTGAAGTAAAAAACAAAGAAGCTCCCCTTCCTCTGTACTTACGGACAGGCTATACATTCTGGTATGTAACTATTGCCAATATGGATCTTGTTTTTGCTTATACAAAAGAGGATACTCATGATATGCGTCGCTATGCACAGGCATATAAAATATTGAGAGAGAAGCTTGATTCCCAGATAGTGTTTGTGTTTGACTACCTCGATACACGTCAGATAAACAGTTTGATTCAAAAACATATTCCTTTTGTCGTACTGGAAAAATATCTGTATCTTCCTTTTGCTCTAATGCAGATTGGAACTACGAAGCAAAGCAAGAATCAGCTTTATAAAAATGAACGATTAACTCCTGATGCTGACTTGATACTGATAGGTTATCTTGACGGTCGTATTCGCAATGGTATGATGGTAAAAGAGGTAGCCGCAGCGATTGAAAGAGAAATACGATCTACATCAGAAGCACTGAGCTTATTGGATGAGCTTGAGTATGCCAGTATAAAAAAAGAGGGAAGAAGCAAAAAAGTACACTTTGAAACAAAGTCAGAGGTGTATGAAAGGTTATTGAGAGAAGGCTTGTCCCCATTGAAAAAGAGCTTCTTTACCTCTTCGGAAATATTTGGGAATAAAGCAGTGAAAAGCGGCTATAGTGCTTTGGCACACTACTCTGCACTTATGGATACAGGTATCACTACAGTAGCCATCAGTAAGAAAGCAAAAAATCTCCTCTTGGATTTAGATACCTGTGAAGAAGATGAAGCGCTTTATAGAGTAGAGGTTTGGGATCGTGATCCTCATACATTTGCACAGCGTAATGTCGTCAATCCACTTTATGTGTTACGGCAATTTAAAGATGATGACGATGAGCGTGTACAGTATGCTCTCAAAGAAATAGAAGAAAAAATAAAACAGACGTGGGACTTCAACTTGTTCAGTAACCAGGAGATCAAAGAAATGAAAGAAAAAATAAGACAGACGTGGGGATAACAGATGAAAATGACAGACCTTGCGGGCTTAAGCCATTTTGAAGTGCATTTTAGAGAACTCAAAGATCAGTATGTAATCGTCGGAGGTTTTGCTACCCTTATGCTTTTAGAGAGGGAACTCCCGAATCATGGTAAGGCAACCCATGATATAGATTTGGTGTTATTGACATCAACATCGGTAGAGATGGCAGCTAAGATCAAAACATATATCAAAGAAGGTGGTTACACTATTCAGAAAGGTCAACAGGACAGATACCAATATTACAGGTTTGTTGAGCCCCAGGCAGAGGGATATGCTAAAGAGATTGAGTTATTTGCTTCTGAAGAGTATGGTATAGAGTTGGATGAGGGACAGCGCATTATTCCTATCGATCCGGAAGAAGGGCTCTATTCATTATCTGCCATTATGCTGGATCGTGAATACTTTGATATGATCAAAAGCAATATAGAAGAGATAGATGGTATTCCCTACAGCAATACGCTGGCAACGATGCTGCTGAAAATGTCAGCAGTATATGATTTGCATCATAGAGGTGATGACAAATGGAAAAAACATCGCCGAGATATATTGAAACTGACACTTCTATTGACAGGTGAAGAGCAGCTTGTTTTAAAGGGGAGAATGATAGACGATGTCAATTTTTTCAAAGAACTGGTAGAAGAATTGACACCTAAAATGATAAAACAGATTGTTGGTAAAAGTGTAGTGGTTGACAAAGATACCGTTATACGCTCCATTGAACAGGTGTTTGTAACAGAAAAGGTACAGTAATGAGCAAACATAAAGAGATCACATTTGAAACGGAGATTGTCGAGTACCTGAGCCGATATGACTGGGCAGAAGGTGCTTCAGAAGGGTATGACCAGACACTGGCACTCTACTCTGAAGACCTCATAGCCTATGTGAAAAGTACTCAGCCCAAAGCTTACGAGAAGTTCGCCAAGCGTCATCCCAAAGAGACCGAAGCGGCATTGTGCAAATTCGTCGCCAAGCAGATGGACAAGCATGGTTCGCTCTACTGTCTGCGACATGAACTTAAAGATGTCAATGCACGCATCAAACTCTGCCAGTTCAAGCCTGACCTTCATTCTCCCGAACTTATGGAGAAGTACGACAAGAACATCTTGCGTGTCGTGCGACAGGTCTACTACTCCGAACACAATAAGAACAGCATCGATCTTGTGCTTTTTCTCAACGGTATTCCCCTGGCGACCATAGAACTCAAGACAGACTTTACCCAGAATGTACAGGATGCCATTAATCAGTATAAGTACGACAGGCTGCCTAAAGACAAACGCACCCGTAAAGAGGAGCCGCTACTGGCATTTAAACGTAGGGCACTGGTGCACTTTGCAATGAGTACGGACGAAGTCTACATGACCACGCAACTGAAGGGTAAAGATACCTATTTCCTGCCGTTTAACAAAGGGCATGACGGTGGTGCAGGTAATCCACCAAACCCAGAGGGGTATGCCACGGACTATCTCTACAAAGAGATCCTCTCCAAAGAGACCTGGCTGAAGATCATTGGGCGCTACATCCACCTTGAAGTCAAGGAGAAAGAGGATGCCAGAGGCAGGAAGTACAAGAGTGAGACACTCATCTTCCCACGCTACCATCAACTCGATGCCGTCACCAAATTAGTCAAAGATGCCAAAGCCAAAGGGAGCGGAGAACACTACCTGATCCAGCACAGCGCGGGAAGCGGTAAATCCAACTCCATCGCATGGCTGGCACATCAGCTCTCATCGCTGCATGATGCGGAAAACCGGCAGGTTTTTGACTCAGTCATTGTCATCACAGACAGAATGGTGCTTGATTCGCAGCTGCAGGAGACTATCTCGCAGTTTGAACACAAAAAGGGGGTGATCGTCAGGGTCAATCGTGAAGAGGAGCGAGAGAAGAGTAAGTCCGAGCAGCTTGCCGATGCACTGGAGCGGAGTGCGGCGATCATCATCGTGACCATTCAGACCTTCCCGTTCGTACTTGACCTGATCCGTGAACGCACCACACTCAAGGACAAAAGCTATGCTATCATCGCCGATGAGGCACACTCTTCACAGACAGGCAAAACAGCCAAAGAACTCAAGGAGGTGCTCTCAGCCGAGCAGATCGAAGAGGGGGTGGAGCTCTCTGCCGAAGAGGTGTTGGCACTAACGCTGGAGGCGCGGGGTTCAGGAAAGAATCTCAGCTACTTTGCCTTTACTGCCACTCCTAAAGCCAAGACACTGGAGATGTTCGGTACGTTGCCTGATTCAGAGAGTCCGCCCTCAGCAGAGAACCTGCCACAGCCTTTTCATACCTATACGATGCAGCAGGCGATTGAAGAGGGCTTCATCATCGATGTGCTCAAGAGCTATACCACCTACGACATGGCATACCGCCTTGCCACCGTAGAGGGAGACCGAGAAGTCGATGTGAAAAAAGCGAGTAAAGCACTGGGTAAGTGGGTACGGCTGCATCCATACAACATCTCTCAAAAGATCGGTATTATCATCGAGCATTTCCATGAACACATTGCCCATCAGCTTGACGGCAAAGCCAAAGCGATGGTTGTCACCAGTTCCCGTAAAGAGGCAGTACGTTACAAACTCGCCTTTGACAAGTACATCAAGGAGAATGGATACAGCTCCATTGCAGCGATGGTGGCGTTCTCCGGCAGTGTGATGGATGATGTCGAAGGCATGGAGAAAGAGTACACCGAAAAGAGCATGAACCCCGGACTTAAAGGGCGGGATATGCGTAAAGCGTTTGATACGGAGGAGTATCAGGTGATGATCGTAGCAAACAAGTTTCAGACAGGATTTGACCAGCCTAAGCTCTGTGCAATGTATGTGGACAAGAAGCTCAGCGGTGTGGATGCGGTACAGACACTCTCAAGGCTCAACCGTACCTATCCGGGCAAAGAGAGTGTCTTTATCCTTGATTTCCGAAACAAAGCCGAAGAGATCAAGGAGGCATTTGAACCCTACTACAAAACAGCGGCACTCACCGATGTGACCGATCCCAATATCATTTTCGATCTGCAACTCAAACTTGAGGCGTACGGACTCTATACCCCTCAGGAGATGGAGCAGTTCGCTTCCGCCTACTTTGACCCGAAAGGGACACAGGCAGCGATGAGTGCAGCGATCAAGCCTGCAGCAGACAGGTTTAAGAACCGATACAAAGAGATCTTGACTCAGATCGCTCATGCCAAAGAGGAGCTGGAGAAAGCAAAGGAGAGCGGGGATGAGTCTGCTATCCATAATGCAGAGCGCATACTCAAAGAGTATAAAGAAGACAAAGCAGCATTGGAGCTTTTCAAAAAAGATCTTGGTACTTTTGTGCGAATGTATGAGTTCCTCTCTCAGATCGTGGATTATGAAGATAGTGACCTTGAAAAGCTCAGTGTCTTTGCCAGAGGACTGCTGCCCAACCTCAAGACGGTCGATACGGAACCACCCATTGATATCTCTTCTGTTGAGATGACACACTACAGCATCAAAAACAAAAAAGAGCACCGTATCGATCTGAAGGGCGGGTATCTTGACAGCATTGAGCCGGGTGCCGGTATGGTGCGAGAACCCAAGGTTGACAGACTTGGAGAGATCATCGAGCGCATCAATGAGCTCTTTGCCGGCGACATTACCGATGAGGATACGCTTCACTATGCAAGATGGATACTTGACAAGACCATTTCCAACGGTGCGATCAAAGAGCAGATCGAGAATAATTCACGCAAACAGGTCATGATAGGTGATTTCCCCTCCGCTGTTACCGATGCGGTTGCAGAGAGTCTGGGGGCACATGAGAGCATGGCGACACGCATACTTAGTGATGAGAGAACGATGAAAAACTTTGCGGAACTGCTGCTGGATCTGTTTGAGGCACAAAGAGAAGCTGTATAGTCGTCTCTTAAATCGTATAAAGCTTGAAAACATCCTCTTTCCCGCTATCTGGAGCGAGTTTTGCATAACGCATGGTTTGTTCGATATCGTGATGGTTCATCAACTTTTTGATGGTTAAAATAGGAGATCCATTGATTGCAAGATGCGAGGCAAACGTATGGCGAAGTGTATGAATCACGGCTCTATTGGTTGTGTCTTTTCTGTCCAATCCTTGATTAAACAGCTTATCCATAACAGGTTTAAGGTTGTTCGACATAGTTTTCCCGGGAACCTTTATTAAGGTCAGTCCTACAATATAGTGATTGGGAGACAGGTTTTCAAAGTTGATGGATTGCAGGTAATTGAGTGTTTCCTGTTCAAGAAAACCGGTATAGACCTCGCCATTATTTTTAAAGTCTGTAAGTTCCACAGTTCTTCTTTTGAGATTAATATCTTTTTTTTGAATGGAGAGTATGGTGTCTCTACGACCTCCGGTACTTAGCGAGAGAAGAACAAAGCTCAATAAACGTTGATCATGTTGGCAAGCCTCTTTTAGCTGTTCTACTTCATGGCTATCAAGGTAGCGCTGACGATGATTGTTGACTTTGTATTTTTCTACACCTGTACAAGGATTAACCAGTTTTTTGCCTTTTTTGATGGAGTGATTGTAAATGGTGCTAAGAAGCTCAATATAGCTATTGACAGTTTTGGGAGCAAGTTCTTTTGCCAATTCTCGCTTCCATTTTATGATGTCGGACTGTTCAACCGTTTGTGCATCGAGTTTGCCAAAGTACGGTTTTATCTTATAGTTATATTTCCCCCGCATCTGTTTGTTGGTTTTGTTTTCAACAGTATCACTAAAATATCTATCGGCTAACATTTGGATAGATGTAAAGTTTTTGGCTTTGTGTTTGACAATAGGAGCATTGTCCCCGAACTTTGATCGATTGATCGCTTCATTTCTTTTTTGATGGCAATATGCCTCATTGATCCCTTCAGACTTTTTACCAATAATTTCTTCTTTAAGCCGACCATTGATCTTATATCGTATTTGGTAGCTTCTGTCATTGCCTTCCAGAATTTTATATCTGACACCTGTATATTTTTTAGAAGCCATCCACTTATTTTCACTCATTCAAATACCACCTATGTACCACCTTATTTGATGAAACTTGATTATACTATAAGAAAGATGAGGAAGTGAAGTTTTAATGAAAGCACGGTACAATGGGCATTTGATGAGAATTGAGGAAATTTGATGACAATTGAGAAAAGTGGCTCAGTCAAGTCCCCCTCTCCCGGCCATCCCTTTTTTACAATCCGCGCAAACAACACTTACACCGGGCAAAATCAACAATTAGACAATAATAACTTTGGGTCTAGACTAGAACAGAGGGTATAAAGTGCAAAGAAAGTACCATTATACCGATGAAAAACAAGTATATAAAAGTTGCGAAGATTTCAGAGAGTAAATTTAGGCTCATTGTAAAGTGCTTTGCTAATGATCTTTCAGCTACTCAGACAGCTAATCTTACAGGCATTAATCGTAATACTATTAACCGATACTATTCATTATTCAGAGATAGAATTGTTAAGATTCAAGAAAAGGAATCTCCTCTCTCAGGAGAGATAGAGATGGATGAGAGTTACTTTGGGGCAAGAAGAGTCAGAGGCAAAAGAGGTAGAGGTGCATCAGGGAAAACTATTGTATTTGGTTTGTTGAAACGTAATGATAAGGTCTATACGCAAATTATACCAGATGCCAAGAAAGCCACACTGCAGGCTATCATACGGGGTAAGATAGATATTCAAAGTGAAATCCATACAGATGGTTGGAAAGGCTATGATGGGTTGGTTGATATTGGATATGACAAACATTTCAGAGTCCATCATGGCAAAAATGAATTTGCTAGAGGCCATTGCCATATCAATGGTATTGAATCCTTCTGGAGTTATGCTAAAATTAGATTAGTCAAATTCAGAGGACTGGACAAAGAACACTTTAATACGCATCTCAAAGAGTGTGAGTTTAGGTTCAATCATAGAGGTGAAGATTTATACAAAATTTTGTTGAAAATCTTCAGAAAAGAACCCCTGAACTAGTCTAGACCCTAACTTTTTTGTAAATATCTCCTATGTACCACCTTAGATATTTTTTTAGATGGATTTCTCTTTTACATTGCCCAAACTTCTCTCCAGCTTTTTAAGAGCCTCAGCATGCTTTGCTTTGTCCATCTTCTCAAGATTCAGCATTTTCCATTTGACCGAGGGAAGTGCATTGATGTTCTCGAACGGTAGCAGACTCCAGTCAGGATCTCCTTTTTTGAACCCAAGTAAGAATGCCTTATGCTTCTGCGTCAACTTCTGGTGCAGAAGCCTGATCAGTTCCTCTCTTGTATCTGTCAAAAGCTTTAGCTCTATGGGTTCAGTCGTCATACCTACAAACTGTTCTTCAAAGGTATGGCTGATGTCAATAAGGTTGGGTTGTAGTAGTTTGGATATAGGTTGGCTGGAGCTGATGAGATACACGATAAATACATTCATAAGTGAATCACTGATACCTTCATTGTCAAGCAAGCCTCTAACATCAAAAAAGTCTCTTGGATGCTGACGGTCAAGTGCTGCACATATTTTTCCTGCATAGAGATCGTCGTGATGCACAACAACTGTTTCCCCAAACCCAAATACCTCTTCCACTTTGGGATTGACCATTTTTATCGTTGGTTCCTTCACGGTACCTCTCATCACCGGAGAAGTTTCTATCTTGATATGCACAGCATCTCTTTCCACTTGCAGTTTAGAGAGTGTTCCATCTCCTCTTTGCTCCAGTGGTAATCCTCCCATTTCCCAACCCCTCCAAAAGTAGAGGCTAAGCTGCAAGAGCCAACTTCTGTTTGGGAGTGATCCCGCCTATTGCCATGTTAGGGCGTTCGTTATTATATACCCAAAGCCATTTGGTTGCAAATTCTCTTACCTCCTCGATTGTGTTAAAGATGTATTGATTAAGCCAATCATATCGAACAGTACGGTTGTACCGTTCGATATAGGCATTCTGTTGCGGTTTGCCTGGTTGGATATACTCCAGCTTGATCTTTTTCTTTTTAGCCCAATTTTGTAATGCTGTAGAGATATATTCCGGACCATTATCACACCGTATGATCTTAGGCTTACCTCTCCATTCAATAATTCTCTCCAAAGATCTTATAACTCTTTGTGAAGGCAATGAGAAGTCTGCTTCAATTTCCAATCCTTCACGATTATAGTCATCAATCACATTAAAGAGCCTGAAGCTTCTACCGTCACTGAGATTATCATGCATGAAATCCATTGACCATACTTCATTGGGTGCAGTTGGTACACTCAGAGGCTCTGGTGCTTCCCTTTTGATACGTTTTTTAGGCTTGATCCTGAGATTGAGCTCCAGTTCTTTGTAGATGCGGTAAACCCGCTTATGGTTCCATTTATACCCTTCGACATTTCTCAAATATAAAAAACACAATCCAAAGCCCCAGTTTCGCTGGTTATGTGTTAAGCGTATCAGCCAATCGGCTATCATCTCATTTTCCTCATTGAGTTTAGCTTCATACCTGTAACAGTATTCACTGATTCTAAAGGCTTTACAGGCGAAACGGACAGTTACTTGTTTTTCTTGAACAGCCCTCATAGCCATCCTCTTACGTGAAGATGGCTTTACCACTTTTTTTCCAAAGCCTCCTGTACGATCTCTGCTTTTAAACGCTCTTCTGCATACATCTTTTTTAGACGACGGTTTTCCTCTTCAAGCTCTTTGAGCCGCTTCATCAAGGAAGCATCCATACCTCCATACTTAGATCGCCAGTTATAAAAGGTCGCACTACTTATACCATGCTCTCTACAAATTTCAGGAACCGGTATTCCGCTTTCTGCCTGTTTTAAAATTGATAGTATCTGTGTATCACTAAATCGTGACTTCTTCATAGAAAATCTCCTTATAATATTTTACTGGAATTTTCTACTTTTGGGAAGATTGGGTTTTTGGGAGGATTACCTCAAGAAGTAACTTATTGTTTCTAATCTTGTCATCCCCAATCCCCTTTTCCAAAGTTATTTATTTTAGCGTAAAGGAACATAGAGTTTTGTATTACTTTAAAAACTAAATTGCCACCAGACATTGCAATTTTTCACCATTGATAATTTTAAATCCAGCCTTATAGCAACTTTCATAGTATTCATAGATATCACGATTCCATTTTAATAATCCATGATTTTCATTCCTATCAATAATTTTTTGAATACATTGTTTAGGAGCTAAAGAATCACTTTTTATTAGATTACAACTTGAACAAGCCTGCACTAGATTCCATATTTCATCTTCATAAATATATGACCAAGGTATAAAATGATCTATATGGACTTGCGTATTTTCTAAAGAAGTACCACAATAAAAACACTTGCTTTCCATTTCCAAGAGAACTTTTCTATATTTATTTAAAGAATTTCGCTTAGGGTCTTTCATTAATTCAATTTTAGATATCAATCTAGGTGTGAAATTTGTCTTTTCAAGAAACTTCGCCCATTCCAAAATTAACACTTTGGATAATACTTCATATTCTTCTTTGAAAAAAGATAGAGCTTTATCCTTCAGAGTAATATATCTTTTATCTGAAGTAGGAGGATCATACTTCCGTCCATTTGTAGAGGCTTGATGAGAATGTATATAAAATGGTTCTTTTCCACTAGGTTGAAATCTTGGTATCACATCTCTAAAACATTGCATCTCTATTTCTGATATTAATTTCTCTTGAATATCTTTTTTATTTTTAAAATACTTTTCATAACTCTCAGGGATATACTCGGTGCCGCAATATTTTTGAATAAGCCGAATGACAACAGGCATTTTATCTTTATTAAAATCTTGTTTGAACTTGTATTTGCACTCTTGAAACCAATAATATTCCAAAAACTTGGTAGCAATCTCTCTGTACGTTATTTGATAGTCGGTAATCACTTTTTTACTTCTTGAGTAATCCAAAAGAAATTTTGCTAAAGCAAATTTATAGGTATTGCTTTTTGCCCCTTTTGCTACAATTTCAATAAATGCATGTTCCAAAAATTACTCCTCTTTTCTAACGACACAAGTCAACCAAACTATACCAACACGATCCAAGCCATCACCAGTAGTTTCTAAGTATTCAAGCTGCAATCCATACTTCTTACCATAGCCAATCCACTTATTTTCTGACATGGTAGTAAAATGTCGACCTTTTTCATCTTTGCCCTTATCATCAATATCATCTCTCTGAATTGACACAGAAAAAAGAAATTTACCATTGGGTTTCAAGATCGTAGCAATTTTCTTGAATATTTGATCTATCGACTCTTTTTTCAAATGCATTAGAGTGGCTATGCTATAAACACCATCAAAAGAAGATGGTTCAACATTAAGTCCATCTGGAATTTGTATTACATCTAGTCTATCTGTCAATTCAGGGTGGCATCGCTTTGCTTCAGCTATCATCCTTCCCGAACCATCAATTGCAAGAATATCATAACCATTTTGATACATGAAGCTGGCATCCCTACCTGAACCACATCCAATTTCTAATAGATACGATTTAGTGGTAAATGTATTCACGAGTAAAGCATGAATATGATCTACTTTTGCAGACTCATATCGTTGGGATAGATACTTGGCATTATCTTCATAGTAGGCTAGGGTTTTATGCATAAAAAATAACTTTATTTAATTTTTGATTTTATAGTACTATATTCTAGCCTAAAATTGTTTATTGACTACATTACTTCTTTGGATAATCCGGATGTTCTTAATGTTTCTTTGAAATCTACATATTTCATAGTATGTTACCTTTTGTTGAGAATCCTCCGGATGCGAATAAATCTCAGGACGCAGAGCTCAGGCTAAAATTTATTTTTTGTCGGATATATGCCTATCCTGCCTTTTAACTCCAATGATAAAACCAAGTGAAAACATGGGTAAAACCTTGTTATTTTGGACTAAAATAAAAAAGTGTAAGGTTATGACAGACTTCTATAAACGATAAGGAAAAATATGATTCCAAATACAAAATTGTTTTTTGCTAAATTATTTATACTTGGAATGAAAAACTATTGAACATAAGTTATATTTTTATCCGTTCGATCACATCTATAAAAAATTCTCTACTCCATACATCTAAAACTCTTTTATCTGCAATAAATACTTCCACATCTCTTTTCCCTGCTGCAATATCTAGAGCTTCAATACGTTTTTTCAATAACTCCAAGAGAGAGTCCTTGTCGATTTCTTTGTTTATGTCAATATGTTGATTATCTAACCAGGTACAGTTTTGTTGCAGTCTAGCATTGAGATGTTTTAGATCAAGTTCAACTCCGTGAGAAATATACCAAATCAAATCGTACCAATCTCTCCCTTTTGGACGACTCGACCAGTTTCTACATAAAATGGCGTGCATCTTTCCTGCAAAGAGTGAAGGTAGGGTCATCGTATGGACAGTAAATGGTGAAGGCACAAGCAGGGTCTTTTTTTCACTCTTAAAGTCAAGTGGTGGTTGGGTATCTACTTCAAATTTTATTTTGACAAGTCTGCCTTGACCAAAGGTTTTTACTATATCATCTGGGGCTTCTATGTTGAGTAGATGTTGGCTTGTATTGCCTTTGAGGAAAGCTGACTTTATGTTCCCCGCACTATTTTTCATTTGAATAGTGACTTCAAATCCAAAAGAGTGCAGGGCTTCTATGACAGCATCTTCATACTGAGATAGATCAAAGTTATTATCTGGAACTATGAGAGAGAAGTCAAGATCTTCAGAAAATCTATCTAAGCCATGCAAGATACGCAGTGCAGTACCACCATAAAAAAGAGCATGATCAAAAAAACCTGCACGTGAAAGTCCAAGTAGAACTATCTCTTGGAGTATCTCACGCAGAGCTTCATAGGTTGCATCTGCTGTAGAGAGGTCATACTTCTCCAACATCTTTGCAATGGCAGGGTGGATATTAGGCACTTTGTTTCCTTTTATTTATGAGTTTAGCCAGGTTTTGTAAATTGGATGAACTGTAAGCTGTTGCAATAGCAGAAATAAGTTCTGTATCTAAATCATAAAGCATATCCATATCGATACGAAGGTCATATGCCAGATAGGTTTCCAGTTTGGATTGAGACAACCTTCCTATGCCTCTATCCGATCTTATCTTATCACAGAGAGCTTTTTCTGCTGTAGCAATGAGCTTTCCTCCATTTATGTCATCATAAATCCAGTCAATACCTATGGCATATGCTTGCAGAGGAATACTTTTGTAGGTAAAGCGTCCTATAGGGGTATCAAACTCTTTCTTCATATGCATCGTTGCAGAGGTAACCTCATAGACCCTTTCCGGGATCAATCCGTAATAGGATAAAGCATACTCAAAAGAGACATAAGAGGGAGCATAAAGTATATTGGCTACACTGATCATATCTATAGGGGTGGATCGGTAATCTTCCCCCAAAGTATAAACCCCTTTTTTAAGACGCAGAAGACCACCTTTTTTTACCATGTAAGATATCTTTGCATTGACATTGCTTACATAAGGGCTTAAAATATTTTCCAAGAGATCATGTGTAAAGACTGGTACCGGTATTTTTTTGCTTAGTTGAAGTATATCCATGGAGAGATTATAGCATAAATAACTAATTATGGATAGATAATACAAAAAAATTGTATTATCTATGGCTAAACTGTTTAAAACTATAAAAAATTAACCATTAATTGGTTTAGCAGATCACGCACAGAATCAGGAAAAGTACAGTTTGTATTCATGCACGGGATCAGAAATACGTTTTACCGTTCTCAATGTTTTATCCGTGCATAGCCCCATGCACCCAGACTGAGGATCATATAGAGTATGAGGATGAAAAGTAGCTGCTCCGGATTGGACAGGAATTCATAATACAAGATCAGAACCGTACCCATTAGAAGTCCCAAAATTGCGATCACCGTTATAAAAGTAGAAGAATGTGTCTTATGCCGTATTTTGAAGTTGGCAATTGCCATAAGCAGTGAAACCAATAAAAAGGTAATACTCCCGAATTCCAGAATAAGACGCAGCCCTCCCATCGCGATCAGCAGTGAAGCGATCGCTGCCATGAAGGTAATGGCTGTTCTGGGAATACCTCCTTTGCGCTGTGAAATGATCGGAGGCAGATACCCGTCATCGGCGATCCGTGCCATCTGTCTTGAGGAGCCGAAGAGGGTGCCGTTAATGGCACTGCTTGTTGCCAGTATCGCTCCAAAAACCACCAGAGTAGCTCCCATAGGGCCCATGATATCTTTTGCCCCGGATGCCAGTGCATACTCTTTGTTTCTGATCAGATCTTCGGCAGGGATGGACAGGACTGCACCCAGTGCAATAATAAAATAGATAAGTGCCACCAGTACGATAGCCGAAAAAATAGCTTTTGGAATGTTTATGTCAGGATCATCCATTTCATTGACAGCATTGATCACCAGCTGAAAGCCTTCATAGGCTACGAAAGTGACCGAGGAGACGATCAGGATGCTCATCAGGGTGGTTGTTTCGTAATCACTGATCATCATAGTTCCGAATGTATGCATATCGGTTTCAGCAAAATAGATAAGCGCTGCAGAGATAACAAAGAGGATCAGAAGTTTTGCATAGACCATTACATCCTCAATTCTTCCCATCCCTTTCACACTCCAGAGATTGATCCAGGCAAAGAGCCAGATAACGCCAATGGCAACCAGTTTCCGCACGGCTTCATTGTTACCAAAAGAAAAATCACTGATGCCGTAGGAGGAGAAGGTGTAGGCATAGAGAGCCAGGGTACTGATGTAGCCGAAAATAGTGTACCAGCCTATGAAGGATGCTGCCATATGGGAGCTTGGATAGGTACGTTTGAAAAAAGCATAAGTAGCTCCCTCATCTTTATAGTAAAGCCCCAGTTTTACATAGGAGTAGGCAGCGAACCAGGCTACCACCCCGCCCAAAGCAATAGCAAAAGGTGCTATGGTGCCGACCATGGAAACGGAAATACCCAGGATCGTAAAGATCCCTCCTCCGACCATACCGCCGATCGCAATAGCAAGAAGTTCTTTAAAGCCCAGATTCTTTGGATCTCTCATTTGCTGCCTTTGGGAAAATACATACTGTATTTTAACATGTGTTACTTACGGTTGGAGGAGCCGTGATCTATGGCAGATCGGAGTCGGTCCTGCGTTTCAGCCTTCCTGTGATGATTCCCTGGAGCAGGGCACCCAGGATGATGTACAGACTTAGCATCAGGGTGAATGCGAGGCCGAAATAACTGATCATAAGCGGCAGCCAGGGGATCTTGATCGAACGTGCATAGATAAATGCAACGATCAAGCCGTCTTTGGCACCCTTTTCGCGGAAACTTTGAAGCATGGGATACCAGACATAACCGGGTCCGTGGCTTAAAATACCTCCGACTAAAGCAATGAAGTAGCCTTTCGCTCCACTCTCCTCACCCAAATGTGCTGCAACAGCTTTCGGATCGATAAAGCTGTTCAAAAGTATCATCAGAAAAAATACTATAATCAGTATAGGCAGGATCATTTTTAAAAGTTCCAGGCTCTCCTGAAGTGCTGCAAAGGTATTGTGCGGATCGAAAAAAGCCAGTATGCCATAGATCATTCCGACACTGCCTGCGATGATCCACCCGCTTTTCCCGGGTTTTCTCTTTTCCCTTCTCATCCTATGAATTCCAATGTGGCAGCAGTGGCAAAAGAGATGATCACGGCAAAAATGAGACTCAGTATATTCCTCATTACAGTGAACCTGGCACCAAAGAGAGAGAATTCAAGCGGAAGCTGGACAATGCCCAGTGTCACAAAAGAGAGGATAAAGGCAGTAACCGCATAAAGCGAGACCCCTTCTTCCAAAAGCTCACTGCCAATAATGTAACTTAAGAACGGCTGCCCCACCGAAACACCGCCTGCGGCTGTTCCGACCAGGATATCATGAAGGATGGAACCGTTGAAGAGAGAGTGAAGCATTTCCGGTGTGATGTATGCTTTGAAAAGTCCGACCAGGGCTATGACACCCAAAAGCATGGGTGCAATTGTCTTGAGTGATATGAATGTATCTTTGAATGCATTTTTCAGCCTTGAAACCATAGCCGCTCCTGTTGTCGGATCCTGTTAGAAATGACCACTTTGTTTTCTGTTCCCGTTATTTTATCACAATAAGGAAGCATCCTGCCATCCTGTACCGGAAGGATGATCTGTATGCTTTGGAGTATTATACCAATGTCAGCAGGACGAACAGTAAAACAGGCGGTGTCACGATCAGCCCGAATTTACTGTATTGCCAAAAGCCTATATGCACCCCTTTCTGATTGAGGGTATGGAGCCAGAGCAGTGTTGCCAGACTCCCGAACGGTGTCATTTTCGGTCCCAGGTTGCATCCGACTATATTGGCATAGATCATCGCCTGGTTCCCTATATCGTGCAGGGCGATATCCATGACCATAATGGTCGGCATATTGTTCATGAAGGCACTCAATATGGCACTTATGAAACCGGTACCCACCACGGCTATCAGATCTCCCTGTGTATTCAGGTTCTGCAGGATCAGTGTCAGATGGTCTGTCAGTCCGGCATTTTTCAGACCATAGACAACGATATAGAGTCCAAGAGAGAACCAGACGACCTGCCAGGGTGCATTTTTGACAATATGTACGGGTTCCACTGTTCCGGAGAGGGCCGAAACAGATAAAAAGATCAATCCCCCGCCCAGAGCAAAGACCGATACAGGTATATCATACGCATCACCTATAAAGTATCCGGCCAGCAACATGGCAAGGAAAGCCCAGGAAAAATAAAAGAGTGTTCTGTTCTTCAGTACACTCTCCGGCGGCTTAAGCAGATCGATATCCACAGTTTCGGGGATATCCTTCCTGAGTACCAGGAACAGAACAGCAGTGGTGGCGGCAACACTTGCAATGAACGGCAGGAACATATGTGTCAGGTATTCCAGAAATCCGATACTGAAATAGTTCGCAGTCACGATATTGGTCAGGTTTGAAAAGACAAAAGGAAGGGATGCACTGTCGCTTATGAATCCTCCGGCAAGCAGGAATGCCAGGATCGTTCGGGCATTGAGTTTGAGTATTCTCATTTTTGCCAGCAGGATAGGTGTCAGGATAAGTGCTGCTCCGTCATTTGCAAACAGTGCAGAGACCAGGGCACCCAGAAGAATAGAGTAAATGAACATCTTTCTGCCGTTCCCGTGGGAAAATTTGGCCATTTTTAACGCACACCATTCAAAAAAGCCTATCTCATCCAGTACAAGAGAGAGGAGGATGATCCCGATAAAGGCTAGTGTGGCATCCCATACAATGTCCCAGACGATGAAGAGGTCATTATAGCTTACTACACCGAACAGATAGGCAACGACCGCTCCGATCACTGCGGTTGTTCCTATCTGAAGTCCGCGAGGCTGCCATATGACAAAGAGAAGGGTAATGAGAAAAATAGTAATTGCAGGTAACATTACAACGCTTCTTTTACTTGTGGCAGAAGTATTTTTTTGATCTCTGCATAGGTCTCTTCAAAGGCATCATAGCCTTTGCCGTCAGGGTCTTCGAAACCTACATGTATTTTAGTTACCGGTTTGGGGAATATCGGACAGGTCTCCTTTGCATGGTCGCAGACCGTAACGACCAGGTCAAAGTCAATATCGATCACTTCATCAAGATGTTTTGAGTGATATCCGTCATTCCAGGCACCATGTGCCTCCAATACTTTCTTTGCATTGGGGTTGACCTTCCCTGTAGGAGCTACACCGCAGCTGTATGCTTTTACGTTTTGCAGGCATGTATTGATGAGTGCTTCCCCGATAATACTCCTGCAGCTGTTCCCTGTACACATCACTAATACTTTTTTCTTATCCATTTTTGCATCCTTGTTTGAATTCCGGTATCTCGAGTTCCAAAAAGCTGATCTCTTCCAAAATATTTCGGCGGAATTTGTCCATAGGGGTCCGTATACTGTAGTATGCCCATCTTCCTTTTCTGTTGACAGCAAGGAAGCCGGCATCTTTCAGGATCTTCAGATGTCTTGAGATCCGTGACTGGATCATCTCAAAGGCATGTTCAATATCGCATACACATACTTCTTTGTTGAGATCAATGAACCTTAGTATCCGCAGTCTTGTTTCATCATTCACTGCACCGATGGTTTTAAGAAAAATATCCATATCTGTACCGCCATTGTAGTTTAGTTTCATGATTGTATCATATAGTAGTTTATATATCAAGATATATTGATATAATATCTGTTTTTGAGAGACTCACTCGGGGGATCAGGAGCATGCATCAGACAAAAGTCTGTCTAGCCTGAACAGCAGTCTGTCTTTTCTTTTCTGAAATAGGGTGATACTATGAAATAGAGTACAAGACTCCACAATACTACACTGCTTACTATGGCAGTGTCGGAGGCATGCTCTTCCATATGCACCAGAGACCCGGGATCAATATCTGAAATACTGAAAACATAATCCAGTCCGAGACCGAACAGTATACTTCCTGCAATGATCGTTCCCAGATAGATATAGAGTGAACGTGATCCCAGCATTTTTTTCACCACACCGATCGTGACAGTATTCGTGGCGGGACCGGCACTTAAAAAGACAAAGGCGGCCCCCGCACTTACACCGGAGAGCATCAATGCCGCAGCAATAGGAAGTGATGCCGTAGCACAGACATACATTGGAACCGCAATAGCGATCACAACAAGGTAGGAGAACCAGGAATGGGCTGTCAGAATATCACTGAGGTTCTGCGGGATCGCTATGCTGATGAGGGCACCAATGACAAGTCCCCAGAACAGAGGCTTGGCAATATCCCCCAGAAGGGTGACAAAGGCATATTTCAATGCTTTTGTCAGAGAGAATCCCTCTGTGCCGTTTTCTTTATCTGTGATGCATGAATCGGATGTACAGCAGCCTTCCTCTTTCCCGGATACTGTTGAAAAAGAAGTATTTATCGTGGGGATCCCGTCAGTTGGTGACACGGCTGAGAAGCGTGGCGTTCCTGTCTCTACTTCTTTGTCAAAAAGGTTGGCGGCTATTCCTGCGAATATGGCAATGATCATGGAGGTGACAACACGATAGAGGGTAAAGACAGCCCCGAACATACCATAGGTAGCCAAAATGGAATCTACCCCTGTAATAGGTGTTGAAATAAGAAAAGAGAGGACTGAGCCTTTACTTGCACCGCTTTTTTTTATACTGCTTGCCAGGGGAATGACACCGCAGGAGCAGACAGGAAGAGGGATCCCGAACAGGGTAGCCTTGATAACGGAACCGATGTTTTCTTTCCCCAAATGTCTTGTGACCAGGCTGTCAGGGACCAATTCATGTAAAATACCGGCAAAAAGAAGACCGAAAAGAATGTAGGGTGCCATTGCATTACTTAAGTCGATCAATGCTTCAAAGAAAAGAAAAAAGTATTCCATTATAAGTATCTCCATTCATATTTAAAACCTATTCCATATTTTATGCGGTTTGTCATTCCGGCTTATGTTATAATCATATAACCAAAATGTTATATAACCTAATTGTTATATATAATAACTTCAAAAGAGGTTAAATGAAAAGATTAGTACAATTAGCCAAAATATTCAGTGATATGAACAGAGTAAAGATACTGGAACTTATATTGAGAGATGAAGAGATCTGTGTATGCGAAATATGTGATACCCTGGATCTTTCACAGCCTTTAGTATCACGTCATCTGAAACATATGAGAGAAGCAAAGGTGCTTGATTCCAAGCAGGCAGGGAAGTGGGTGACCTATTTTCTGGTCCCGGAACCGGATCCGTTTCTGCAGTGCTGTATCAAAACACTGCAGAAAGAGCCTCCCATCCTGCCGGAACTGGTTGTCTGTAAAACAAAATACTGCTAGTGGTCCGACAGATTTCCGGCCTACTTTGGGTGGCAGGAGAGTATTGCTTACAGATATGGGAAATGCATGATATTATGTCAAAAAAAGGAGTTTTAATGAGTGATAATATAGGAAAACTGATCTTGAGGATCATGGTCGGCGGGCTGTTACTGTTTCATGGTATAGACAAGGCACTGCATGGTATAGCACCTGTCAAAGGAATGCTGAAGTCGCATCATCTCCCCGAAATACTGGCTTACGGTGTCTATATGGGAGAGATACTTGCACCACTTTTTCTAATACTCGGATGGAAAAGCAGATTCTGGGCAGCTGTGATCGTGGTCAATATGGCAATGGCTATCTATCTGACGAAAGCAGGAGTCCTTTTGAAATTGGGAGCACACGGTGCCTGGGCACCGGAACTTCCGATGCTCTATCTTTTAGGTGCATTGGCCATTGTATTCCTAGGATCGGGAAAATATGCGATCATGAGGGACTAGTACATTGAAATTGCACAGTATCTGTGTATAGTACGTGAAAAAAGGTAGACTGATGCAAAGAGTATTATGGGTCTTACTGGCACTGTCTGTCACATTTATCGTGGCAGAGGATACCAGACCATGGACAACAAAACTGAAGAATCTCAATACGCTTGAAAAGCATGTGATTGTTGACAGGGGTACAGAACGTCCTTTTTCCGGCAAATATGTCAATACGTCAGAAAAGGGGGTTTACAGATGTAAAGTATGTGACATGCCCCTTTACAGGTCTGATGACAAATTCAACTCCCATTGTGGATGGCCGAGTTTTGATGATGCCATCCCCGGAGCCATTAGAGAAATACCGGATGCGGACGGCAGGCGTACGGAGATCGTCTGTGCAAATTGCGGGGCGCACCTGGGACATGTCTTTAAAGGTGAGGGACTCACAAAGAAAAATGTACGCCATTGTGTCAACTCTGTCTCTTTACAGTTTGATAAAAAGATGAAATCCCCCAAGAACGGGGAGAAAACGGCAGAACAGACGCCTGCCAAGGCGGATCTCCTGAAAAAAGCATACTTTGCAGGGGGTTGTTTCTGGGGTGTGGAGTATTATCTTGAAAAGATACACGGGGTCAAAGAGGTCACCTCCGGTTTTATGGGCGGTCATGTGAAAGATCCGGGCTATTATGATGTTGTCCGTAAAAATACAGGGCACCTGGAGACGGTCGAGGTACTTTATGACCCTTCAAAAGTAAGCTATGAAACGCTGGCAAAGACTTTTTTTGAGATACATGATCCTACACAGACGGACGGGCAGGGGCCCGATATAGGAAGCCAATACCTGTCTGCTGTATTTGTCAGTACTCCCCAAGAGAAGAAGATGATTAAGAAGCTTATTGGAATTTTAGAAAGTAAGGGGTTGAAGATAGCAACCAAAGTGTTGCCAAAAGCGCCTTTTTACTCTGCTGAAGAGTATCATCAGAACCATTATGTCCGTAAAGGAGGGAAGCCTTACTGTCATCGACGTGTGAAAAGATTTGACTGAAATTTTTGAGAAGTTTTCTTTATTGGAAAACTTCTTATGATTTTTTATGATTTTAGATTTCCTGTCATTCAGGATTGAGATGTTGTTTTTCCTTGTTACTTTTTTCTTTTTTATACTGCGACAAAAGAGAAAAAAGTAACCAAAAAAGAAAAAAACGCAAGTCTCTGGCGTGTTTTAGTACCATGTAAGTAGATACAATTTTTATAGGCTGTAGCTATTGCCATTACGTTGAGTAGTTGTTGTGAGATAAATCACAGAAATGGCGATAGCCTAGGCATATTATAAAAACATTGTCGTGGCGAACGCCCTTGAAAGCGATAGCGATTCGAGAGCCACGATGCTTTTTTTGCTTCATTTTTTTCTAAAAAAAATGACGAGAGAAACAACACCACGATTCAAATAAGAGGAAATCCAACAAAACATAAACATATCAATGCAGATTAAAACTACATTCATGCGGAAAGTAGAGCAAAACCTACACCCTGGTATTTATCATCCAGATAGAAAATACATTGATATAGTCCCAAAAACTTTGCAGGTTCTCATCGCTGGCTTTTCCTTTGAGCGGCTGCAAAGCCTCTTCAAAGGTCACAAGCCAGTGCAGTCTTGCATCAGGGGTGATGGCAAAGGGCGCATGTCTTCTTCCCATTTGGGGTGCTCCGCGGTTCTGGTTGAAGTAGGGTGTGCCTCCACAGATCTGTATGAAAAAATCCGCAGAGGTCTGTCCTGCCTGTTTCATCTCTTCTCTGTTTTTGGGGAAAAGGTGGCTGATAGGGCTTTCAAAGAGTCCCATATAGAATCTGTCGAGCAGTGCCCGCATCCCCTCTTCGCCTATTTCTGTTAAAAATGCCGGGTTTGGTTTGGTGACCGGAGGGTTATACCCTTCCTGATAAGGGAGTATAGAAAAGTTGAGTGAATTTGCAGAAAAGTGCATAAAATACCTTTTTTCTAAAGGTTATAACATGAAAAGATCCAGCTGTCAACTAGTGACATCCGCCTGTACCGCAGCTTCCTCCTCCTTCTACGGCAAAACTGTTCGTATATCCGCATTCCGCACATTCGAAAGAGAGGATCTTCGGACCGGAACATCCGCCTGATCTCTGGTCGGAAAGTTCAATGGATCTCTGGTGACATTTAGGACAAAAGCCCCGTTTTATACTGTCAAGCTGTTCTTTCTTCTCTTTAAGATAATAGATATAGACACTTACCGATCCTACAAGGATGATAAGCATGAAGGCTAAAAGATAAAAATCGATAGGAGACTCCTCAGGTGGTATAGTTTTTCAGTTCGGCAATGCGTTCCCTGTAATCAGGCAAATGCTCTTCAATGCAATGCCAAAAACTCTTTTGATGGTGTTTGTGCCTGATATGGGCCAGTTCATGAACGATGATGTATTGTATCACAGATAACGGAAGCTTCATAAGCATGGTGTTGAAACTCAGCACATTCTTCCCTGAGCAGCTGCCCCATTGCCGTTTTGTTTTTCGAAAACGTACACTTTCCGGTATAAGAGACATGTGGCGGGACCATTTTTCGACAAGAGGAGGGACGCACAGCTCTGCCTCTTTCCTGTAAAAGTCATCGATATGTTTTTGAAAGACCTTTTCATTGTAAGTGTGGTAATAGAGTAAAAATACTTCCCGGTCAAAGATAAGCCGGGTTCTTTTTTTTGCATGTTCCCGCAGCTGAAGCGGGTAGGCACGGCCTTGATAATAGAGTGTTGTCTTTTCGGAAAAATCCGAAAGCCTTCCTTTCTTCTGCAAAAGTTTTTCTCTGGAGTGGCTGATCCACCCGGCTTTTTTCAGCAGAAGCTGTTCGATGTAGTGAGGGGAGACTTCCGGAGACTTGATGACGAGGTTCCCCCCGTCGTCAAAAGAAAGATAGGTATGTTTTAATTTAGGATTGACGATATGTGTGTATTGCGGTAGAAGGGCCAACATCAGGGATCAGTTTATAATTCTTCCGTTTTTGAATATGACCTGCTTATTGATGGTACCGTCCTGGTTGTAGGTCGCTGCTTTACCCTCTTTTACATTATTGACGTAAGTGATGGAGATCATCACATCGCCATTCGGATAGTAGGCTTTTTCAACGCCATGTTTCTCCCCGTTCACGTAGGGTACGGTCCTGATCCTGCGGCCTTTTGAATCGAACCATGTCTCGGTACCGTTCTTCACCCCGTTTCTGATGTTGACAGTGGAGGTCAGTTTCCCGTCATAGCCGTATTTTTTCAGCAGACCATTCTGTCCGGTCGAGTCGGTCATGAAAAATTCGGAACGGAGCTTTCCTCCCGTGAAATACTCTTTTTTAACCTTTCCTCCCAGACCGGGCCCCTCACAGGCAGTAAAGAAAAGAAAAGAGAAGAGAAGAAGAAATAAAGATGTTTTTTTCATAGATGTACCTTCATATTTTGTTTATAGTATGGACATTAGTATACTATAAATTACTTTGTCTTTCAAAACGGTCCGGCACTCTTCATATCGGATCTCTTGCTGATGCTTCCATCATGTTATGTTTTGAATAAATGCCAAAGTTTTTTTGACCACAGTTTCATCATCCAGGATGCTTCTGTGTCCCAGTCCCCGGGTCTCTTCAAGTACTGCCCATGGCCATTTCCGGCATAAAGCCTGAGAGTGTTCTATGCCGATCTCCCTGTCCCCTTTGTCGTGGAATATCAGTGTGGGAACATGAAATCCGGAGTCGAAGAGCTCCTCCCAGTCCTTTCCGTACTTCTGAAATCCCTTTTGATTGTGTTTCCATGTATAATCACGCATTTTTTCTGTGATATCAGGAGGGATACCCAGGTGTTTTGCAAAATTATCAGAGACAGAGATCACATCATGGATCGGTGCGACAAGGACCAGTTTTTCGGTGGCTAAACCCAGTTTCGAAGCGACGGTCACAGCTGCGCCTCCGAAAGAGTGGGCAATGATACATTCTACCGCCCCAGTATGCTTCAACACCGCCCGTACACTGTCCGCCCAGTTCGCCAGGTCCGAGAATGCACCTTTACTCTCTCCGTGGTGCAATGCATCATAAGAGATGACCCGGTAGTTGTTCCTGAGTAGTATTTCCGTAAAATGGCTCATACTTCTTGAAGTGGTTGACCAGCCGTGTACCAGGAGTACAGCCGGATGTTCCTCTCTTCCCCAGCGGTATCCCTGCAGTGTTGCTTTTCCGTAAAGCGGGACAGAAAATTTCACTGCTTCGGGCAGGCCCTTTTCATAACGGTTCTTTCTTTTGCTGTTGACCGGGTGATGAAAAAGTCTGTATGCCGAAACTACGGCCAGAGAAGGGAACAGGCGGCTGACAACGGCAAAATACATACGTATGAGTTTCAGCTGTATCGGATGATGCATGACCCTGCCTCCTCTTTATGAAGTAGATAACTACAGTGCTTCTGTTATTATAGTCAAAAATAATGATATAGTATAATAATGTATCGAGAAACCGTTCAGAAAGGAGTCATTCATGAAAAAGATAAAAGGTCTGGTCTTTGATATTGGCGGAGTACTGTATGTGGGAAACCGTGTGATCAGCGGTGCTGCCGATACTATTTCCTGTCTGCAGCAGCATTATCCCCTTCGTTTTGTAACCAATACAACCAGACGTGTACCTTCAACCATCATTGAAAAACTCTCGAATTTCGGGTTCAATATCAACAAAGAAGAACTTTTTACGGCACTGGATGCTACAAAAAATTATGTTTTATCAAATCATGCTACTGTACAGACCGTGCTGACAGATGAGGCCGACCGGTATTTTGACTCCCTCAAATCAGACCATCCGGATTTTGTAGTAGTAGGGGATGCCTATACCAATTTTGATTATGCACATATGAACAGGGCATTCAGAGCACTTACAAATGGTGCTTCACTTATTGCAGCAGCAAAAAACAGATATTTTAAAGATGATGACGGGGTACTGTCCATGGATGCCGGCGGTTTCATCTCCGCATTGGAGTTCGCATCAGACAAAGAAGCCAGGATCATAGGTAAACCCAGTCAAACCTTTTTTCATCTTGCCGTAGAATCGATGGGACTCCAACCTCATGAAGTTCTTATGATAGGAGATGATATAGAATCAGATATCCTGGGCGCGCAGAATGCCGGGCTTAAAGCGGTACTTGTCAAAACCGGAAAGTTCCGGGAGAGTGATCTTCACAGAGGGATAGAGCCTGACTATATCCTTGAAGATGTCAATGCCCTGTTGAACCTCCTGTCTGTTGAAGGAGGATGAATCAGGCGGAAGAGAGAAAATGGTTTAAAGATTCTTCCCTTTGATATACTCTGAATAAAAGATATAAAGAAAAGCGCCTGTCCCCAGAAGAAAGCCTGTCAGGAACAGACCATACGGGAAGGGGGCAGGGAGTCCCTGTTCCGTTACGGAGGGACCGGGGATGATGAATGAAATGATGATAAGAAGTGTTGCAAGAAGTTCAAGCAGTATCATCTTCCTGCCAAAATGCAAAAAACGGTTCTGATGGTTATATACCAGTATGGTGGTACCGACAGATACAAGTCCGATGGAGACAAGGAGAGGTGCCCAGACCGGCCCGACCCACGGTACAGGGATCAGAAAAAGTATATCCCATGTCTCCAGGCTTGCCGGCCAGCCGAGAAGCAGTTTCAGAAAAACATAGTAGAAGATGTCCCATATCCCGAACAGTACGATAAAAGCTGCCATTCTGCTTTGCAGTCTCCTATAGGCCAGGCATACGGTTGCCCATAGGATGAGCAGTGTCACTGCTTCACGCATCACTTCAGTCAGCATAATATGCTTTTCCATAATGACAAGAGAAAGGGTGAATCCTTCAGGATAATAGATCTCTCTCAGATAGACGACGACCGCCGCTTCCATGTAGCCGAACAGGATCCCCCATACCATCAGCCGGAACAGATGCTTGTTCATGATCTTCCTCCATTTCCTTATTCCTCTTTGGCCTATTATAGCATGATGACCGGACACAGCATATGCCGGTCTGCCATTTAATAGAGTATTAAGATGGGAAGGCATACAATGCTGTACAAATATTTCGGAAGCAGAGGGAGAACCCATCTTTGCCGAACTTTTATAGAAAGACAGTATAAGAGCCAACATGAAAAAACGTATCAAGTCCGCAGCAGAGCGTGCTGCAAAAAATCCTGTATTGCAAAAAAGTGCCCGGTCGCTGAAGCCGAGCCAGAGTATCTGGGGGGTATTGGGTGTAGTACTTTTCTTTATCGTGCCGGAGATCGCAGGGTTCATCTGGGGAGAGGAGATCACTGCCTGGGCGCATGTCCATACTCTGACCGAACCGACAGAGACGGAAAGACAGCTCTACTGGGTACTTGAAAAGCTTTTTGAAGAAGGTGGAAGCTGGGTCAACCTCGGGATAGGAGTACTGCTTCTGGTATGGCTGTTCCGAGACTGGAAGTAGACCAGGACCGATAGTCCACAAAGCTAAGAACAAGGAGTTCGGCGAGGGATTGTTCTACTCTTCCAGCTCCATCTTCAGTGTCAGAAATTCGAGCAGGTCCTTAAGGGTAACGATCCCTGTCATCTTTTCATGTTCCCTGACCAGCAGACGGCTGAGTCCGGTTTCGTTCATTTGGGTGAGTGCATCTTTGATAGGGGTGTCTGGGGATATGGAATTCTCCGGACCGATCGGCTGCATCGCGCTGCTGACCGGAAGGTGCTGCCACTCTTCGCGCGGAACTGCTTTGAGTGCCTGGAGTGTGATAATCCCAGAAATGTCATTTCCCTCAGTGACAGGAAACATCTTGTAATGGTAGCGGTAGAGATAGGCATCAAGAAATTCCTGCAGTGTTGTTTTTGAAGGCACAGTCACGGGGTCCGGGGTCATGAAATCACGTACGGTCTTTCCTTCAAAGGATTGTTTTACCAGCAGATTTTGATATGAAGCGTTGGCAGCATTAAAGAGAAAAGACCCGATGAGTATCCACCACAATCCCCCTATGAAATTACCTCCGATCAGATTCATAAATCCTACGAAGATGATGGCTATGGCAAATATCAGACTGATACGTGAAGCCATCCTCGTCGCCCAGCGGATGTCGCCTTTTATCCACCATAGAGCGGAACGTAGTATCCGTCCGCCGTCCGTAGGAAATGCCGGTATCATGTTGAATATTGCAAGCAGCATATTAATGGCACTGAGATACCCTAGTATCCCTATGAGTGGTACGGGTGCTTCGATGATGGTAGTGACTTGATATAAGGCAGCGAAGAGAAGGGAAAGTATGAAGCTGGCTATGGGGCCTGCGATGGCCATGAGAAATTCGGTTTTTGGGCTGTCAGGTTCATCTTTCATTTCGGCTACACCGCCGAAGATAAAGAGTGTGATACCTTTTATTTGAAGTCCGTACTTGCGGGCTATGAGTGAGTGGGAGAACTCATGGATGATGATGGAGACAAAGAGCCCTATCGCCCCGAACAGTCCCATCAGCCAATAGGTTCGTATGTTAAGATCCGGGAAATAATTGGGGAAAAGTCCCTCAGCAAGCGACCAGACCACCAAAAAAAGGATGATCCCCCAACTCGCATCGATCGATACGGTAAAACCAAGCAGTTTGAAGAGTCTCATTTTTCTTTTTAACATTTTGTACCTCTATGGTTTTTATTATAGCGGTTTTTGTAATGTAATAGTATAGCCTATTTTTGGGATGGGCCAAGGTTTACTTTCCTCACCTGAATATTACTGAAGATCGATCAGAGAAAATTGCTTTGCCCTTTGCCGGATTCAATGACAGACCCTCATTTCCCCATAAAACAAAAATCAGATACAATATACCCATGATTATCTGTAACTGCATACTTCACATAGACCTACCGTATGTCCAATCACTCAAAGGACGCAGGAGTGTCACCAACAGCATGAAAGAGAAGCTCAAAGCCTTTAACCTCTCTGTGCTTGATGTCAGTGGCGAATACGCCAAAGAAGCTGACATTGCTTTTGTTTTTCTCTCTCCAAACCCCCTTGGAGCTGCGCAGTACCGTGAGAAGATAGAGAAGATGCTTGAGAGAAATTTTTCGGAGTATCACTATGATCTGGAGTATGAAGAGATCTGATTTATATATGTGGGAGTCAATACATATTTTACAATAATTCTTATTTGATATTCTCAGAACGGTAAACATGGTAAAGAAAAATGCCTATCCCTGTGAAGAATCCTATGAGGAACAGGTACTACGGCAGAGGGAGGAGAAAGAAGATGTCTGTCCCATGTAACCAGGCTTTCCGGCCAGTCCGGAAGCAGTTTCAAAAAGATGTAGTAGAAGAAATCCCATATACCAAACAGTATGATAAAAGCCGCGATCCGGCTCTGCAGCCTCTATGTATCCGAACACTGCACCCCATACCATCCTCCATTTGTATATTAAGAGGTTTCAATTATAGTACTGGTTGGATGCTTTTATCTGTAATATGATAAGATAGTTATAAAGAGTACGCTACCATTAAGCTAAGAGACTATATGAATATTTTTGGAACCGATACTTTAGCTTCGGTGGCTGTTCAGGTGAAGCTAAAGTATCACCTTCCAGAACAAAAACCTTAGCTGAATGGCAGTGAAGGTCAACTCTGAAGTCAAAGAAGGAGATGTAAATGAAAATGTATGTTTATAATTCAGATGTCGGAAGATTTGAAATAAGAATGATCGGACATAAAAGATACGAACTTTGGATAAATGAGGAGATGCTCGGCTCTTATGACAGTGCTGAGCGTGCAGCACAGGATGTTGCAAACTTCAACACCGACTATGTCGAATGGGACAGATTTAAGAACGAATGTGAAAACTTTCCGACAAATCTAGGCCAATGGGCAGAGATCAAAGAAGAGAGACCTGAATAGCAGATCTCTGATCATCATCTTTTTTGACCTCCAGACTAATAGACTTCTTGCAAAATTGAATAAAAAGGTAAACAGCTTATAGCACATCATCTTTCATTTTATAAGTTTTGTAAGAAGTCTAATGATATGCAGAAGTTTTCTGCGTAAGAGGGGCAAACCATGACTATTCCAAAACATCCTCATGTCGAAACGGTTGAATCGTTGGCAGAACAGTTAGAGACCTCAAAAGAGGGATTAAGTCATGCCGCTGCAGAAAAAAACTTCTCTATCTACGGTCCAAATGAGATCCGGGAGAAAAAACACAATCTTTACAGACTCTTTTTTGCACAGTTTAAAAGTCCTTTGGTCTATGTGCTGGTAATAGCTGCCACGCTTTCTTTCTTTTTGGGAAAGATGCATGAAGGTTTGCTGATAGTGCTTATCATCCTTATCAATGCATTTATCGGATTTTGGCAGGAGGTCAAAGCATTCTCCTCTATCAAAGCACTTAGAAAACTGACTGAAAGCAAAACCGAAGTCAAACGTGAAAACCAGGTATTTGCCATCCCTTCTGCAGAGCTTGTACCCGGAGATGTCATCATCTTAAATGAAGGAGATATTGTACCTGCCGATATACGCCTTTTTGATACAGAGGGACTGGTGATCGATGAATCGATTCTTACAGGAGAGTCTGTACCGGTACAAAAAGAGGCAGAGCTTACCTTGCCGAGGGAAACCCTTCCCTATGAACTGGACAATATGGCACTCTCCGGGACTACCGTAACCAAAGGTAATGCGGAAGGGTTTGTGGTATTTACAGCAGAACAGACGTATCTTGCGTCTATCGCCGGTAAAGCAAAAGAGGAGTCTCCTGTGACCCCTCTGACCAAAGCACTGGAAGTCTTTATCAAAAAACATATGTTTATCCTGCTTGTGATCATCGCCTTTACTGCTATCCTTGCCCTTTGGCAAGGCAGAGAGATGATAGAGGTCATCTATCTGGTCATTGCTGAACTGGTTTCTGCCGTACCGGAAGGCCTGCCGATCGTCGTGACACTGGTACTCACGATCGGTGCGATGACGCTCAGTGTCCAAAAGATCTACATCCGTCATCTGCCTTCTGTTGAAACCCTGGGAAGCGCTACGGTTATCGCTTCAGATAAGACCGGTACCATCACTCAGGGAAAACTCAAGGTAGAAGAGGTCTTTTCTCTTCAAGAGAGCTTCTCGTATACCGTTTCAGCCCTTGCCAATGAATCGATAGAAGGGAAAGGAGATCCGGTAGATACTGCCCTTGCATTTTGGGTCGGCAAAGAGTATGAGAGCATCAGACAAAAATACCCCCGTGTCAACCTTTACCCTTTCGATACCAAATACAGACTGATGGCAAGTTCCAATATGGTTCAAAAAGAGCATAGGATCTTTGTCAAAGGTGCTTTTGAATCACTCAAAGGATTTGCCACGAACAAGAAAGATTTTGAGACCCTTGAAAAAGAGCATGACAAACTGGCTTCCAACGGGTTAAGGGTCATTGCATTGGGTACAGGAGAGTACACGACAGATGATATCGACAGATGGCAGATCGAGATAGTGGGATTGGTAGGCTTTTTGGACCCTCCCAAAGAGGGGGTTTTAGAGGCAGTAAAGACGGCACAAAAAGCAGGTGTGAAAGTGATGATGATCACAGGGGACAACCCCCTTACTGCTGCTGCAGTTGCAAAGTCGGTAGATATCTACAAAGAGGGGGACCTGGTTGTCGGTGGAAAAGAACTTAACGATATGGATGATGAAGCACTCGAAGAGATTTTACCCAAAGTCACTGTTTGGGCAAGAGTGCTTCCTGAACACAAATACCGTATCGTTAAAGCATTGCAAAAACAAGGAGAGATCGTTGCCGTGACGGGTGACGGGGCCAATGATGTACCGGCGCTCAAAGCTGCAGATCTGGGGATCGGTATGGGAGGCGGCACCGATGCGGCAAAATCTGCTGCGAACATGGTGCTTGCCGACAACAACCTCTCTGTCATCGTCGATGCGATCAGGCAGGGGCGGACTATTGCCAGAAATATACGAAAAGCGATCTATTTTCTCGTCTCTACAAGTTTGGATGAAGTGATACTTATCACCGGTGCGATCTTCATGGCACTGCCGCTGCCGCTCTATCCGGTACAGATCTTATGGATCAATCTCGTTGCAGACAGTGCACTGGATAAAACCTTTCCATTTTTAAAAGATGAAGAGGATGTCATGCGCAGAGCACCAACCAGACTGCATGAACAATTTTTAGATAAAACACAGCTTTTGCGGGTACTTTATGCCGCTCTGGTGATCAGTATGGGGGCACTCTTTTTATATATCTGGATGCTGGATCATTATAGCCAAGAGAGTGCGATATCCACACTCTTTACAGCCTTTGTCATTGCTACATGGGTCAACGGTCTGCAGTCACTCAAAGAGCATGAACCCTTTTTGAAGAACATAAAAAAATCATTGCATATCAATCCATATATCTTTTACGGTATTGGTATCGGTCTGATATTTCAGCTGTTTGCCATCTATGTACTTTCAGACGTTTTTCATACCCTTCCGCTGAATGCAGAGTCACTTACGATGATCGGTCTGATGACACTGTGGGTATTCGGCATGATAGAGATACGCAAATGGGCGGAGTATCTGTGGGGTAAGAACAAAAATCCTTAGCCTAATGAAATGGAAGATGGGTGGATTACTTGCAATAAAAAGTTTCGATCTAAAAGAAGATCAAAAAGACTACAGTGAATCATTTTTAATTAAGATCCACAGTGATGAAACAAATATCTATATAGATATGCTCAATGCATATGCTATTTTCTCTCTTCTTCACAGATGTAGAAGATCCTGACCTGTTCCGGAGTCAAATCTGCTCACTGCACCATGCTCTTGATCCCTCCCGAATGTCAACTATACACACCAGTTGAATTATCAAAGCAATACAGCCATGATCTGCTTAAAGTTAAGGGACTTTGTATTCATATTGCATTCATATTGCGACGGTAGAATGGTCCCTACAGTGCAGAGGTGGAACTTCTATACTTTACTACTCAAACCCTCGGTGTAACCCTAAGCATTGAGAGGGTTCTCTTATCATATTGACTCCAAACAAAAGGAATTATCATGCGTTACTGTCTTTTAATGATCTCTACTTTTTTGTTTCTTGGTTGCGGCAAGCACATGGATGATGCCGCTACAGAGGTAACAACGACAAGCACCATACTCTATTATGGTGATATAACGAACAATGATGTTGTCGCTCTCGATACGGCAGAAATGCAACTTAAAGAGACGATCAGCAGTAACGGAATGTATCCTTATGAAATAGCCCAGGCGCTTGATGAAGAGCTTTATGTTCTCAATAGAGCTGACTATACCATAGGTATCTTGGACAGCAGCACCAATACCATTGGCTATGAAATAGATTTAAGTTTTTATCCGCGTTCGATCAGTATTCAGGGCAGTGATATTTTGTTAACAAGTACCAATGAGCCGGCCGCTGCGGTCATTACATCAAATGTAGCCTCCCCCTCTTACTCTGACTCCCCTTATGTAACACCCATCTCTTATGGAGGAGAGAATGCGACAGGACATCCGATCTGGGTGGATAATGACTATTTTTTACTCTTGGACAGAACAGAAAACAGTATAGAGCTTTATCTTAAAGACGGATATACGCCTGTCTCTAAAATAACAACACAAAGCAGTGTACATCATGTGATGTATAGAGATGGATACTATTATGGTATCTGCGAGGGAGAACAGAATGCAAGCTCTCCGGGGGTAGTTAAATTCTCTGTGGCAGAGGGAAAAATCACACTAGAAACAGAGCGGTTACTCAGTTCATTCAGTAACCTTCCGGATGATTTCAACAGTGCTTCCTGGGGAGCCCATCATGGGGTGCTGCATCCTACCGCGGGTTATATCTATATCGGTTCAGCTGAGGGCAATGTATTTGTATTGGATCTTCTGCAATTGGAGTTGGCAGATACATTCAGATCGGGAAAAGGGGTAGGGCATTTTAGCTTTTATGATACTATGCTGATCACAACCAACCATTATGATAGTTTTAAATCATTTTATGATGCAACTGATCCAACATCGCACAAGCTCATCAAAGAGTTGACATTCTCTGATCAAATCTATTCTGGCATCACGATGCAGTCACATACTTCGCATATAGTAGATCAAAAGCTCTATTTTATGTTCAATACCGATCAAACCAGTACACTGTACAAAATAGATCTGGAAACTATCACTATTGAAAATAGCGTGACCTTGCAAAATCGTTATTGCCTCATGGGTAGTTTTGTTGAGAGTACAACTCTAGTGAATGAAATGTAGCCGGTTGATATTTGATTCCAAAGGTCAAATATTAAAAATCTGACATATTTTATAGTTTGCCTTTACAGGCAGAATATATAGTCTAAGAGGCTTGCAGGTAATGCTTGACAGGGATTTGGCAGAGCTTTATGTATCTGAAACTCTTATTTGTTAAAAGCTTCCATGGCCTTATTTTGTTCTTCTACCCGTTTGTTACTCTCTCTGAGAGACTTTTTAGCCATATCGATGGCATCAACACGACTGTCAAGATAAGTATCTGCCGGATTCTTCACTGTTTCGGGACAGCCTTCTTTCGGAGTCTCTTCGCAGGCAGTGAAAATAAGGAAGCCTAGTGTGCAGAGTATGAGGGGGTGGCTATTTCTCATGAGGGTGCCTTTTGTGTTTTATAGGTTAGTATAGCATAGATGACGGAGTGATCGGGATTCTCCCTGTTGCGATGGTATTTGGAAAAATGAGTGTTGCCTTTCAATGATCGGAAAGCAGCAAAAGACCGGGAAGAACAATATTGAAAACGAAACATCTCCTGCAATACTGTTCTGTGCTGCAACAGGTTAAAAATCTTCCTTTAATTCATATGCATCGTAAGAGGCAGAGATACAATATATCTTGTTGATTTCCAAAATATCCTTTTTGGTAACCGTCTTCAGCCCCAGAGTCTCTGCAATGTTTTTAATCGATCGGATCACATGGGGGTCCATTGTAGTGATCTCGATCAGCAGATCCCCTTTGTACCCTGTATAGGTCCGGATATCTATAATATCAAATTCAAGTGCCTTCCGAATGATCTCTTTTCGCTCATGACTCATACTTTTCTCTGAGGCAGGAAGATGTGATGCTGATTTCCCGTATGTCCAAATGTATTCATCTGTTTCAGTTCCATTTGAAGGCTTGTCATTCATCTTATATCCTTTATACTGGATTGTCTATACAAAATTATAGCACATAAGACAAATCCGGTAAAGGAAATATGGATTGTCTCAAGCTATGAGGAGGGATATGGTTGAGAGGGGGGAATAGGGAAAAGGTAGTTTGCCCCCTCTTTTTTGATTTTATACACCCATTTTTAAATAGTTAACAGTAAATATTAATCAGATTAAATCTTGTTTACTTCTTTGATGGCTGGCATAGGTATGAACTTTTCTTCTTCCACATTTTTAATATATTGTACACCTGTAAATCTACGAATTACTTTTCCTCTATTCATCAGTATGAATTCTCCACCAACTATTTTGTTATTAATTCGTTTGATTTTGGATGTAATCAAATATTTTTCACCTGCTTTAGCATTAAATTTAAAAAGTCCAAAAATAGAATCATACCATTCACTAACTACAAGAGTTGTTTTACCAGGGTGTATTCTGCTTATCATACCATTATCCATTGGTAAACCATTTATTTGAAGCATTGAGATAGATGAGTCACCAAAAATAGTGGCAGTATGTTCTTTATCTGCTATACATTCTATATATGCATGTGCTTCTGATACCTTAGGTTGATTATAAAAACCCATACATCCTGTAAATAAAAAAATGACAGATAACATCATCCATTTTATATTCTTATTTTTAGATATCATTTAGCTTTCCCTTTTTTTCTATTTTATATTAAAGTTTTGAGATATAATCATCAAGCCATTTATTATTTGGTAAGTTTATATTTTCGTCAAAATACTCACTTTCTTTATATCCTTGTGATAACTCTTTTATCGCTTTTTCTTTTTTGATAGTTTCAAGGTCTGCAACCATCTTAAATGTATACATACTATATGCATGAGCAACATAAACATTGTATTTGATATATTTTGTTTCATTTGCTTTTAGTGTAACATCAATACGAACAGGTTGTGGAATATTAATTGGTGGTTTTTGGTTTTGATGAAAATAGACTATGACACTATGCCTTCCCGGCTTAACATCTATTTCAATATAAGATTTTCTCCATAATCCTCCTACCATTTTTTTGTCAACCAAAACATGTGATATATCGATAGCACTACCTGCACCTGGTGCTCTACAAATAACTAAACGTGCCTTTCCTGTTTTAGGTGGCTTAACTGCATAAAGCGGACCACTTGCCCCACATCCTATTAAAATGAAACTAAATAATATAGATATTAATATTTTCATATTCTTCTCCCCTTTGTAAATTATTTTTAATAGTATAATCTAAAATAAATATTATATTGATGTAAATTTTAAAATACTAAACAAGAATATCTATAATACTTTTAAATGTCTTTTACTTATTTCAAGACAGAGAAAACACAATGAGAGGGGAAAGACAGAAGATAAAAAAAGGGGGACGAAAAAAGGGGGACAGGCTGCTTTTCATCTAAAAATAAACTTCATCCCAAACACACCGGCTATGCTATAATCATAAAATGAAGCAGCAAAAAGGAACAACAATGGGAGATATTCTGATCATGATCGGGGTTGGGCTTGTGGTGGCTGGTATAGTGTACAAGCTTGGTCTTTTAGGGTGGTTCGGTCATTTACCGGGGGATTTCAGCTATCAGGGTGAACATACCTCTTTTTTCTTTCCGCTCACCTCCATGATACTGATCTCCATCATTGTCTCGCTTCTAATACGTCTGTTCGGCAGATAGCAACATAAAAAATATAGAGTCTGGTACTGAAAAATAAACCAACTTCATCTGCTGACTGAAACAAGTCCTTATTAAAGGTTAAGCCCATATCGTTTAATAGTGAATTCTCTTATTAAAAGTTTATTGGAAGATCTTTATAGGAGGAATATAAATGTAAAAGTAGTGGATAATTGTTGTGGGAGTAATTAACTGGCAGAGAGGAAGGGATTCGAACCCTCGATGAGTTGCCCCATACACGAGTTCCAGTCGTGCGCCTTCGACCACTCGGCCACCTCTCTATGATACATACTTTAAAAACATGAGTGGATGTTTCGCTTAAAGTTGTGAAGTACCCCTTCCCAGATTACTGCGGCACACAGTAAAGAGAGGTGGGCTGCTATGTTCCCATCCTGACCCGTTGTCCCTCAGTACCATTGCACAGGTCTGAAAAGAGGCAAGCGAATTTTAGCGAAAGATAGCTTATAGGAGTTTGAAGAAGGCGTGTTACGTGCTATGTATTACGCGTTACGATGTGGATGCGGAATATAAATAGTATTTTAAGAATTATGCAAGAGTAAAACCCGCAAACTACACTTAACACTTTTAATCCTCTTCGTCATTCAGAATACTCCACTCATTGAATGGCAGTGCTTCAAAATGCAGTTTTTCTATATCGTATTCGTAAGAGTTGGCCACTGTTACGATGGTGACTTTTTTAATGCCGTATTTCTTGTAGAGTGAGAACTTGTTCTGTGACTTTACCCAGAGACTCTCCTCGCTCTCAAAGGGTGCAGGGATGATCAGCTCATTCTCTTTGGTGACATACCCGTGGATGCCCAGTGTCTGTACATCAATATGGTGTTTCATGAGGGCAAGGGCTATCATGGTGTCGAACTGCATGATGAAAGGCTGTCCTACAGTGAGATATTTTGCAAAGGCAAAGTCAAAGAGCAGCATCTTCTTTCCTGACTTCTGGTAGCGGTCATCTATAAAGAATACCAGTTTCTCTTGAGTAAAAAGCTTCATCGTTCTGTAGAGCCAGTCTTTGGAGACCTTGAACTTCTCCTTGGCAAAGGTATAGATCTGATGGATGGTGAGATGCTTGGTATGGTGCTGCGCCAGAATAAGGAGCAGTTTCTGTTCATTCGTGTCAAAAGAGCTCTGAAAAAAGGTTTTCATAGCCTGGGTGTATGTCTTTTGGGTACGTGCAAGACCGGGCAGTGTACCGGAACGCAAAAAGTGGTTGAAGCCTCTGCTCTGTGCCGAGCCGGTCTCAAAAGCAAGGAACTCCTCATAGTCCAGGGGGAAGAGTTCAACAGGAGTCAGTGTACTGTCCCAGAGTCTGATACGTGAGAGAACAATGAGCCTCTCCACGCTCGGGAAAGAGGGAAGCACCTCTTCCTCATAGTGGTCCAGAATAAGCAGTGTGATACCTGTACGGTCAATGAACTGTTGCAGGGTAAGGGATGAAAGAGGGTTGAAGATTAGGTTGGGATCTTCCATATCTATATAGAGTGAAGTCTCATCATCTTCTTCTGAGAGCAGATCGAGTACCATACTGGTCTTACCTGCTCCACGTACCCCGTAGAGGTTGATGTCGCCTTTGGACGGAAGGTGACATTTTCTGGTGACATAATTGTCACTGACCGGATGCTGATTTTGATAATATTCAAGTAAATTCATGCATATCCTTCCTTTTTAAAAGGAAATATTTTTTCATATTGTAGCGTTTTTAGCCTGAATTGTATTGCACCTTTCAAAAACTTTGGGTATAATTCGCGTTCCTAAATTTATGTTAGAGGGTTGAACCCCTGTGTTTAGGCACCCAGGCTTTGCCTTGCTAACGAGTTCTTTAAAGGGTAAATATGGAAAAAATTAGATTAAAGCTTAAAGCTTATGATCACAGAGTACTAGACAGATCAGTTGCTGCTATCGTAGACGCAGTTAAACGTACAGGTGCAGAGATTAGAGGGCCAATTCCAATGCCAACTAAATTGAAGCGTTACACTGTTCTTAAATCACCGCACGTAAACAAAGATTCACGTGAGCAGTTTGAGATCAGAATTCACGGAAGAATGATCGACATCGTTTCGGCTACTTCAGACACAATCGATTCACTTATGAAGCTGGATCTTGCGCCTGAGATCGAAGTTGAGATCAGATCAATGGACAAGTAGGAGTAGAGAATGGAATTTATTGTAGAAAAAATTGGTATGAGCAGAACTGTTGATGTACCAAGTGTTCCAGTTACACTTCTTAAAGTCGTTGAAGCGAAAGTTTGTGAAGTGAGAGAAGACGGAAAAGCACTTGTTGCATATAACTCAAGCAAAAAACTCAATAAGAGCATTGAAGGTCAGCAGACTAAATTCGGTGTATCCAAAGAGTTCAACAAATTTATGACGATTGAAGTAGCTGAAGGTACTGAAGCGGGTGATCTTAACCCGGCAGCACTGGCTGAAGCGGCTGTAGTGAAAACTTCCCTTAACACTAAGGGTAGAGGTTTCCAAGGTGGTATGAAGCGTCACGGATTCGGCGGCGGACCTGGTTCACACGGACACAGATTCGGTAGACGTATCGGTTCTATCGGTAATGCCGAGTGGCCTGGACGTGTTCAGAAAGGTAAGAAAATGCCTGGACAATACGGTAACACTAAAGTAACTGTAAAAAATGACGTTGTGTCATTTGATGCTGAGAACGGCATCCTAGTATTAAAAGGTTCAATTCCTGGTCATAACGGTGCCAGAGGATTGGTAAGGATAGTTAAATAATGAAAACAACAGTAATCAAAACAACAGACCTTCCGGCATCATTCCTGGAAGTTCACCCACACAACCTTTACCTTTACTGTAAAGCGTATGCGGCTGGACTTAGAGCAAATACTGCTCAAACCAAGAACAGATCAGCAGTGAGCGGTGGTGGTAAGAAACCATGGGCGCAAAAAGGTGGCGGACGTGCAAGAGCAGGTTCATTGAGATCACCGATCTTCGTTGGCGGTGGTGTTGCATTCGGACCAAGCACGAACAAGAACTATGATCAAAAAGTAAACAAAAAGCAAAAGAAGCTTGCTCTCTATCATGCAATCGCAGAGATGGCAGCGAACGAAAAACTTTTTGTTGTGGATAACATCGCAATTGAGTCTGGTAAAACAAAAGATGCATTGGCATTTGTGAACAGCCTTGAGCAGAGAGATGTACTTGTAGTAAAAGAGATGATCGATGACAAGACTTTCCTTGCATTCAGAAATCTCCAGAACGCATACCTTATTGAACCAAATGAGCTTAATGCATATCTTGCAGCGGCATATCACTCTATCGTGATCGAAAAAGCTGTATTTGAAAAATTGACTAAAGAGGCTTAAGATGGCAGATATTACAGATATTAAATCAATTATGTATACAGAGAAGAGTTTGGCTCTTCAGGAAGATGGTGTCATCGTAGTTCAGACAACTCCAAGAATGACTAAAAACGGTCTTAAAGAAGTATTTAAAGAGTTCTTCGGGATCAATCCACTTAGAGTGAACTCAATGAGAGTAAACGGTAAAGTGAAAAGATTTAAAGGTATTGAAGGGAAAAGACCAGATCTTAAAAAGTTCTATGTCAAGCTTCCTGAAGATGCAAAAATCGAAAGCTTAGCGGTATAAGGATAGTAGATGGCAATTAAAACATATAAACCAACCACACCTTCACGTCGTTACATGACAAACCTTGACAGTGGTGATATCACTGCTAAAGCAAGTGTTAGAGCACTACTTAAAAATCTTCCAAGATCTGCAGGTAGAAACAGTAACGGTAGAATCACTTCTCGTCACAGAGAAGCAGGTGCTAAAAAACTTTATAGAATCATTGATTTTAAAAGAAACAAATTCGGTATCGAAGGTACAGTAGCAACTGTTGAGTACGATCCGTACAGAAACTGTAGAATCTGTCTTGTCAAATATGTTGACGGTGACAGAAGATATGTACTTCAGCCAAAAGGCCTGAATGTAGGTGACAAAATCATGTCAGCAGAGTCAGGACTTGATATCAAGACCGGTAATGCAATGAAACTGATGAACATCCCTGTAGGTACATTGGTGCACAACATTGAGTTAAGCCCTGGTCACGGCGGTCAGATCGCACGTTCAGCAGGCGGTTATGCGCAGATCATGGGTAGAGACGGTAAATACGTTTCTCTCAGACTTCCGTCAGGTGAGATGAGATACGTTCTTGGTGAATGTTTGGCGACTATCGGTGCTGTTGGAAACGAAGACTTTTCTAACATCGTTATCGGTAAAGCTGGTAGAAGCAGACACCTTGGTATCAGACCACAAACACGTGGTTCTGCAATGAACCCTATCGATCACCCACATGGTGGTGGTGAAGGTAAAACGAATTCAGGTCGTCACCCGGTATCTCCTTGGGGTATGCCAACTAAGGGTTACAAGACTCGTAAGAAAAAAGCTAGTGATAAGTTAATTATCTCTAAGAGAAAAAAGTAAGGGGCTGAGATATGGCAAGATCGACAAAAAAAGGTCCATTCATCGATGGTCACCTAATGAAAAAAGTGCTTAAAGCAAAAGAAGAAGGTTCTAATAAACCTATTAAAACTTGGTCAAGAAGATCTGTGATCTTCCCTGAGTTTATCGGTTTAACGATCAATGTACACAACGGTAGACAATTCGTACCTGTGTTCATCACTGAGAACCATGTAGGTTATAAACTTGGTGAATTTGCACCAACAAGAACATTTAAGGGCCATAAAGGTTCTGTTCAGAAGAAGGTAGGTTAATTATGAGTAGAGCATTATTAAAATTCGTAAGAGTTTCTCCTACAAAAGCTAGACTGATCGCTAGAGAAATACAGGGTATGAATGCAGAGTTAGCTTTGGCTTCCCTTGAATTTATGCCTAACAAAGCAGCCGGAATCATCTCTAAAGTGATTGCATCAGCAGTTGCCAACGGTGACTTTGAACCTGAAGAAGTAACAATTACTTCTTGCAGAGTGGATAAAGCAGCGGTTATGAAAAGATGGAGACCAAGAGCTAGAGGTACAGCATCTAGAATTATTAAACCAACAGCACACATCTTGGTTGAAGTTGGTGTAGCTGAAAAAACTGGGGAGGACGCATAATATGGGTCAAAAAGTCAATCCAATAGGTCTTAGACTTGGAATCAACAGAAACTGGGAATCAAGATGGTTCCCGGCAAAAGGAAGAACAGCTGATTTTATCGCAGAAGATTACAAGATCAGAAAATTCCTTAAAAAAGAACTTTTCTATGCAGGTGTTTCCAACATCATCATCGAAAGAACAGTAAAGAAGTTGAGAATCAACATTGTTACAGCGCGTCCTGGTATCATCATCGGGAAAAAAGGTGCGGATATCGAAAAATTGAAAGCAACACTTATCAAAATGCTTGGTAAAGATGTAGCGATCAACATCAAAGAAGAGAAACGTCCTCAAGCTTCAGGTCAATTGGCAGCAGAAAACGTTGCAACACAACTTGAAAGAAGAGTTGCTTTCAGAAGAGCAATGAAAAAAGTGATCCAGGGAGCCCTTAAATCAGGTGCTAAAGGGATCAAAATTTCTGTATCCGGACGTCTTGGCGGTGCTGAGATGGCAAGAACTGAGTGGTACTTAGAAGGTAGAGTTCCTCTTCATACACTTAGAGCGAAGATCGATTATGGTTTTGCAGAAGCACATACTACTTATGGAATCATTGGTATTAAAGTATGGATCTTCAAAGGTGAAGTACTTGCAAAAGGTATCCAAGCGGAACCAAAAGAAGAGAAAAAAGGTGGTAGAAGACCATCTAGAAAAAGAGGTGAATAATCATGTTAATGCCTAAAAGAACCAAATGGAGAAAGCAACAAAAAGGCCGTAATCGCGGTAAGTCTTTCAGAGGTAACAAGATTGAGTTCGGTGATATCGCGATCAAAGCAACTGAGGCTGGTAGAATTGATTCCAGACAGATCGAAGCTGCGCGTATTACTATGACAAGAAAAATCAGCAGAACCGGTAAGACCTGGATCAGAGTATTCCCGGATAAACCACTTACAGCAAAGCCGCTTGAAACAAGAATGGGTAAAGGTAAAGGTGGTGTTGATAAATGGGTTATGAATATCAAGCCAGGTAGAATTATCTTTGAAATGGCAGGTGTTGAAGAGACTCTTGCAAGAGAAGCATTAACATTAGCAATTCATAAAATGCCATTTAAGTGTAAAATTATCACTGCAAAGGATAGTAATGAATTATATTGATTTGAAAGACAAAAGTGAAGCAGACCTTGTAGCGATGCTTAAAGAGAAAAAGCTTGAATTGTTCACATTGAATGCAAAGCAGAAGACTATGCAGTTAACGAACACTGCTGAGTTAAGAGTAGCGAAAAAAGATATCGCAAGAATCCAGACAGCATTAACTGCTGCTAGATCGAAGTAAGGGGTCATTTATGCCAAAAAGACAAATAACAGGTACTGTGATTAAAAAGGCTGGAGACAAAACTGCAACTGTATTGGTTGAGAGAAGAGTACTTCACCCAAGATATCACAAAACAGTAAAAAGATTTAAAAAATATCTTATTCATGATGAGAAGAACGACATAAATGTTGGAGATACAGTGACTGCAATTGAATGTAGACCACTTTCCAAAACAAAAAGTTTCAGACTTCTTGAAATCGTGAAGAGAGGAGAAGTGTAATGATCCAAGGTTTTACTAGATTAAATGTAGCAGATAACTCTGGTGCCAAAGAGATCATGTGTATCAAGGTTCTCGGCGGATCTAAAAGAAGATATGCATCTGTAGGCGATGTTATCGTTGCTTCTGTAAAGAAAGCACTTCCAACAGGAAAAGTAAAAAAAGGTAAGGTTGTCAAGGCTGTTGTTGTTAGAACAAAAAAAGAGATCCAGAGAGAAAACGGTTCACTTATCAGATTTGACGACAATGCCGCAGTAATCATCGATGACAAAAGAGAGCCGATCGGTACACGTATCTTCGGCCCTGTAAGTCGTGAAACAAGATATGCAGGATTCATGAAAATTGTATCACTTGCACCGGAGGTATGGTAATGGCGAAGAAGTTCAAGATCAAAAAGGGTGACCAGGTATTGGTTATCGCTGGTGATGACAAAGGTAAAACGGGAGAGGTTCTTCAGGTTTTAACAAAGAAAGATGCAGTAATCGTTGCAGGTTGTAAAATGGCTAAAAAAGCTGTAAAACCAAGCGAGCAGAACAAAGAGGGTGGATTTGACAACAAAGAGATGCCAATCCATATCTCAAACGTAAAAAAAGTAGAGGGCTAATCCTATGAGTAGAATGAAGCAAAAGTACAATGACATCGTTCCTGCACTCAGAGAAGAGTGTGGGGTTGCTAATCCGATGCAGACACCTAAGCTTGAAAAAATAGTTATTTCTGTTGGTGCCGGTGAAGAGGGTAAAGACTCTAAACTTATCGCAAACATGACAGATACTATTTCTCTTATCGCTGGACAAAAAGCAGTGGTAGTTATGGCTAAGAAATCTGTTGCAGGTTTTAAGGCTAGAGAAGGTGCACCAAGTGGTATCAGAGTAACACTTAGAGGTGACAACATGTATAACTTCTTTGATAAACTCGTATCTATTGCACTTCCAAGAGTAAAAGACTTTAGAGGTACACCAAGAAAAGGTTTTGACGGTAGAGGTAACTATAACTTCGGTCTTCAAGAGCAATTGATGTTCCCAGAGGTTGAGTTTGATAAAGTGATCAAAACACATGGTATGAATATTACTATTGTGACAAGCACTGAAGATGACAAACAAGCATTCACGCTTTTAGAAAAGCTTGGTATGCCTTTTGCTAAAGGGAGAAACTAATGGCTAAGAAATCAATGATAGCTAAGCAGAAGAGAAAAGCAAAATTCTCTACGCAAGCATATACAAGATGTAACATTTGTGGTAGACCTCACTCAGTATACAGAGATTTTGGTCTTTGTCGTGTGTGTTTAAGAAAAATGGCCAATGAAGGCCTCATCCCTGGTATGCGTAAAGCAAGCTGGTAAGGAGAAGAAAAAGATGATGACAGATATAATTGCAGACTCTCTTACTCGTATAAGAAATGCTGCGCAAAGAAAACTAGACGTTACGACACTTCTTCACTCTAAAACGATTGAAGCGACTGTATCTATTTTGGTAGATAAAGGTTACCTTGAGAGTTTCAAGATCAAAGAAGACGGAAATAAAAAAACGATTAAAGTGGTTCTTAAGTATGACGATAATGAAAAAAGCGTGATCAATGAACTTAAAAAGATCTCTAAGCCTGGCAGACGTGTTCACAAAGGTAAAGATGAGATCAGAACATTTAAAAACGGTTACGGTACTTTGGTAGTTTCAACTAGCCAGGGTGTTCTTGCTAATGACGAAGCGTTTAAACGTGGAATCGGCGGTGAAGTAATCTGTAGTATTTGGTAAGGAATAAAGATGTCAAGAATAGGAAAAAGACCAGTAACTGTGGCAAGTGGTATTGATGTATCACTCGACGGTACGACTCTCGTGGCTAAAAAAGGCAATCTTGAAAAAAGACTTGAAACTCACGGAAGAGTGGATGTTACTATTGATGGAAACGAAGTTACTTTTTTAAGAAAAGGTGATGAAAAGCAGGATGCAGCGTTCTGGGGAACATACAGAGCACTTTTCAATAACATTATCATCGGACTTGATAAAGGTTTTAGTAAATCTTTAGAGATCAACGGTGTTGGTTACAGAGCAGCTGTAAACGGTAAAGTACTTAACCTTCAATTGGGTTATTCTCATGATATCAATTTTGATATTCCTGAGGAACTTGAAATCAAAGTAGAGAAGAACATCATTACGATCAACGGTAGTGACAAGCAGGCAGTAGGTCAGGCCGCTGCTGAGATTAGAGCGTTCAGACCGCCAGAGCCTTACAAAGGTAAAGGTGTGAAGTACACAGATGAAGTAATCATCAGAAAAGCTGGTAAAGCAGCTGGTAAGTAAGGAGCGGTAGATGTTAAAAAGTATTCAAAAAAGAAAAAATAAACTTCGAGCTCAAAGAAAAGCCAGAGTAAGAGGTAAGATCTTCGGTACAGATACTCTTCCAAGACTGACTGTATTTAAATCCAATAAGCATTTCTATGCTCAAGCGATCGATGACAATGCCGGTATAACACTTGCATCTGCAGACGGAAGAAAACTTGGACTTAAAGTAAACCAGGAAGATGTAAAAAAAGTAGCTGCAGAGATGGCTAAGAACCTTGCTTCTAAAAATATCGAAACTGTTGTATTTGACAGAAATGGTTACCTTTACCACGGTGTTGTTGCGTCATTTGCTGATGCGCTTAGAGAAGCCGGAATTAAGTTTTAAGGAAGCATGATGGAAGAAATAGAAAAAGAATTTGAAGAAGTAATCGTAAATATTGGCCGTGTTACCAAAGTTGTAAAGGGTGGTAGAAGATTCAGATTTACTGCACTTGTAGTGATCGGTGATAAAAAAGGTACAGTTGGATACGGATTTGGTAAAGCCAAAGAAGTTCCTGATGCGATTAAAAAAGCGGTTGATGATGCACACAAAAACCTTGTGAAAGTAAACATCAAAGGTACAACTATCGCTCATGATATCGAGCACAAATTCAACGCAAGTAGAATCGTGCTGAGACCAGCGAGTGAAGGTACAGGTGTTATTGCCGGTGGTGCTGCCAGACCAGTACTTGAGCTTGCAGGGATCCAGGATGTCCTCAGCAAATCAATCGGTTCTAACAACCCAAATAACCTGGTAAGAGCAACAATCCAAGCACTTACCAGAATTAAAGCGTAAGGGGTAAAGTATGGGTTTACATAATTTACAACCAGCTCCAGGGTCAACTCGCAACAGAAAAAGAGTTGGACGTGGTCAAGGTTCAGGAACAGGTAAAACAGCCGGACGCGGTAACAAAGGTCAGAAAGCAAGATCTGGTTACAGCAAAAAAAGAGGTTTTGAAGGTGGTCAAATGCCACTTTACAAAAGATTGCCTAAAATCGGTTTCACATCTAAAATTGAAAAGCCGTATGTGATCAATGTTGAAAAGATTAAAGCGATCGCTGAGCTTTCTGAAATTACTCTTGAGAGTATCAAGTCAGTTCACAAATTACAAAAAACTGTAACAAGAGTGAAATTGATTGGTGCCAGTGCAAAAGATCTTGCACCTAAGATCAAAGACGAAGCTGTTACAACAAGCGGAAAATAATTATGGGTAACGCTTTAACTCAAAAAATCCTCATTACATTAGGATTCCTTTTTGCGTACAGAGTTTTAGCCTATATCCCAACACCAGGTGTTGACTTGAATGTGATCAAAGAGTTCTTTGACAGCAACTCAAGCAATGCCCTTGGGCTAATGAATATGTTCTCCGGTAATGCCGTTGAACGTTTAAGTATCATCTCCTTAGGTATTATGCCTTATATTACTGCTTCCATCGTTATGGAACTTCTTGCAGCAACTTTCCCGGGACTCGGACAAATGAAAAAAGAGCGTGACGGTATGCAAAAGTATATGCAGATCATTCGTTATTTTACTATTTTCATTACGGTTGTACAGGCTATTGGTGTCTCTATGGGACTTCAAAGCATGACTGGACGTGCAGGAGAGAGTGCGGTAATGATCGATCCGATGATGTTCACAGTATTGACAACATTCTCAATGCTGACAGGTACAATGCTGCTTATGTGGATCGGAGAACAGATCACTCAAAAGGGTATCGGTAACGGTATATCACTGATCATCTTTGCAGGTATTGTTTCAGGATTGCCTTCAGCGATCGGGAATACGATCAGAGCGGTAAATGCAGGTGAGATGAACTTCCTGGTTGTACTTGGTATTTTAGCGATAATGCTGATTACTATTCTGGCGATTATCTATGTAGAACTTGGTGAGAGAAGAGTACCTATCTCTTATTCAAGAAAGACCATCATGCAGAACCAGACAAAGAGAGTGATGAACTATATTCCTGTAAAAGTAAACCTTTCAGGTGTTATTCCTCCTATTTTTGCTTCTGCTGTACTGATGTTCCCGCTTACAATGCTGCAGGCAAGTACTTTGCCATGGGTTACGGCAATTGCTGATGCATTGGCTCCCGGAGGCATTGTCTTTAATGTGGTGACATTCCTGCTTGTAATGTTCTTTGCATTCTTTTATGCATCGATTGCATTCAATGCCAAAGATATTGCAGATAATCTGAAAAGACAGGGAGGATTCATCCCCGGTGTCAGACCAGGCGAACATACGAAAGAGTTCCTGAATGAAGTTGCAAGCAGATTGACCGGTTCAGGTGCTGTATATCTTGCGATCATATCTACTGTACCATTTTTGCTTATCAGCCAAATGGGTGCAAGTTTCTATTTTGGTGGGGTAGCCGTACTGATCATCGTTCAAGTTGCACTTGATACAATGAGAAAGATCGAAGCACAAAGAACAATGAATCAATATGATACATTAGGAAATGTGGGTCTGTAATGGCTATTGCTATCAGAAAAACTGACGAGATCGCTAAGCTCAGACGGGCTGGTGAGATCGTTGGGAAAACACTCCAATATCTTCAAAATGAAATCAAACCGGGTATGACACTTCGAGAAATAGATGCAATGGGTGAAAAGTACCTTCGTGAACTGGGTGCGGAACCTTCCTTTAAAGGTCTTTACGGATTTACAGGTTCGGTATGTACTTCGGTGAATGAAGTCTGTATCCATGGTGTACCTACAGACAGAGTGATCAAAGAGGGTGATATCTTAGGTTTGGATATCGGGACAAAACTAGACGGTTATTATGGTGATGCAGCTATTACAATGGCAGTAGGTAAAGTAAGTGCTGAAGATGAAGCACTTATCGCCTGCTCCAAGGATGCTCTCTACCATGCGATCGATTCTATCAAAGTGGGTATGCGTTTTAAGGAATTGACGAAAATTCTTGAGGACTTCATCACGGAGAGAGGATTTGTTCCATTAAGAGATTATTGTGGTCACGGTATCGGTACCAAACCACATGATGAACCCAATATACCCAACTATCTTGAAGGCAAACCAAATCAAGGACCCAAGATAAAGAACGGTATGGTTTTTTGTTTGGAACCCATGGTATGTCAAAAAAGTGGTACACCGCTACTGCTTGAAGACAAGTGGTCGGTAATAAGTGAAGATCAGCTTAGAACTGCCCACTATGAACACCAGGTTGCAGTCGTAGACGGTAAAGCGGTGATCCTGACGGAAGCATAAGCTTCATGTTCAGTTCACGGTTTAGAAGTAAAATAGAAAATTCATTAAAGGAATCCAATGGCTAAAGATGATGTAATCGAGATTGACGGTAAAGTAGTTGAAGCATTGCCAAATGCGACATTCAGGGTAGAGTTGGATAATGGGCATATCGTACTTTGTCACATTGCAGGCAAGATGAGGATGCACTATATCAAGATCCTTCCGGGAGATACGGTAAAAGTGGAACTTACACCGTACAGTCTTGACAAAGGGCGTATCACTTTCAGATACAAATAGAAATCTAGCGTTGAGCGTTGAGCGTTCAGCGTTTAGATCTCCCTCTATATATTCCTCCCTATTCTTTCATATAAGACAACATTAATATTATTTTGGGTATAATCCTCCTCCCTATTACTATGGGTAGTAGGAAACTGCGTGAAGAATCTTTGATTAAGTAGCACTGATTACTCAAGGGTTGGATTATGGAACATCAATAATCCACGCAACAAAAGAGTGCTTAATTAGCATTCCAGGTGCAAAAATATCGTAGGAGTAACCAATGAAGGTTAGACCATCAGTTAAAAAAATGTGTGATGATTGTAAGATCATTAAGCGCAAGGGTATCGTACGCGTGATTTGTAAAAATCCAAAACATAAACAGAGACAAGGATAAACATGGCACGTATTGCAGGTGTTGATTTACCACAAAAGAAAAGAATGGAGTATGCACTTACTTACATTTATGGTATCGGTTTGACAACTTCAAGAAAAATTCTTGACAGAACAGGTGTTGACTATAACAAAAGAGTACATGAACTGACAGATGCTGAAGCAGCAACGATCCGTAATGATATTCAAGAGAATGTTATGGTTGAAGGTGATCTCAGAAAAAAAGTGACACTTGACATCAAAGCACTTATGGATCTTGGAAGCTACAGAGGTCTCAGACACAGAAGAGGACTTCCAGTTCGTGGACAAAAAACAAAGACAAATGCGCGTACAAGAAAAGGTAAGCGTAAAACTGTCGGTGCAGCGTAAGGAGTAGCGAAGTATGGCTAAGAAAAAAGCAAAAAAAAGTATTGCTAAAGGTGTAGTGTACGTAGCTGCAACTTTCAATAATACTGTAATCACAGTAACAGATGAAATGGGTAATGTTATCGCATGGAGCAGTGCAGGTGCACTGGGTTTCAAAGGTAGTAAAAAATCAACTCCTTTTGCAGCGACAGAGGCTGTAGCTGATGCAATGACAAAAGCAAAAGAGAACGGTATCAAAGAAGTAGGGATCAAAGTACAGGGCCCTGGTTCAGGTAGAGATACTGCGGTTAAAGCGATCGGTGCAACTGAAGGTATCCGTGTAACATTCTTAAAAGATATTACACCACTTCCTCACAACGGTTGTAGACCACCTAAGAAGAGAAGGGTATAAGCATGGCAAGATATAGAGGTCCAGTTGAAAAACTAGAAAGAAGACTTGGTGTTGATCTTGGATTAAAAGGTGAGAGAAAACTCGCTGGTAAAAGTGCATTGGAGAAAAGACCATATGCTCCGGGACAACATGGACAGAGAAGAACAAAGATCAGTGAATACGGTCTTCAGCTTCAAGAGAAGCAGAAAGCTAAATTTATGTACGGTGTTTCTGAGAAACAATTTAGAGCACTCTTTAAAGAAGCGAACAGAAAAGAGGGAAATACGGGAGCGATCCTTATCCAACTTCTTGAGCAGAGACTTGATAACGTAGTTTACAGAATGGGCTTTGCAACAACTAGAGCATCTGCCAGACAATTCGTAAATCACGGACATGTACTTGTTGACGGGAAAAGAGTAGATATTCCTTCATTCAGAGTAAAAGCAGGTCAGAAGATCGAGATCAGAGAGAAGAGCAAAACAAACCCTCAGATCCTTAGAGCAATCGAATTGACTAACCAGACTGGTATGGTTGAATGGGTTGATATGGATAAAGAGAAACTTTTTGGACTATTTACCAGAATTCCAGAAAGAGAAGAAATCGCAATCCCAGTTGAAGAGCGTCTAATCGTCGAGCTTTACTCTAAATAATACATAAGTAAAGGCTAGTTAATGAGAAAAATTAAAGTTGCACCATTTATGCCGACTGAGGTAGAAGTGAATGAGATCAGCGCAAACCGTGCTGAGATCATTGCCTACCCTTTTGAGAGCGGTTATGCTGTTACACTTGCGCATCCGCTAAGAAGACTGATCCTAGGTTCTTCTATCGGATATGCACCTATTTCTGTAAAGATCGAAGGTGCTGCACATGAGTTTGACAACATTAGAGGTATGCATGAAGATGTTGCTGTGTTTATCATCAACCTTAAGAACATTCGTTTTAAAATCAAAGATGAAAGTGACAGAGTTGAAGTCAAATACAGTTTCTCCGGACATAAGGAAGTTACAGCACAGGATCTGAACAATGATCAGATCGAAGTAGTGAACGGCGATCTTCCGCTTGTTACATTGAATGAAGATGCAGAAGTGAACTTTACAGTCGTTATCTCAAAAGGGATCGGTTATGTACCGAGTGAAGATCTGAGAGATGATGTAGATCCGAGCGCGATCGCACTGGATGCATTCTTTACACCGGTAAGAAAAGCGAACTATAAGATCGAACCTGTACTTGTAGAAGATAACCCGAACTTTGAAAAGATCACTTTTGACATCGTAACAGATGCTCAGATCGGTCCGGTGGAAGCCTTTACAAATGCACTTGAAGTGATGAATAAGCAACTCTCAGTATTTAATGGCGTACTTGATGTAGATATCAGTACCGCACCGGTTAAAAGAAGCAATGATGACAGTGAACTCAAACCTTTCATGCAGACAGTGGACAGTCTTGGACTCAGTGCAAGATCATTCAACTCACTTGACAGGGCAGGATTGAAATTCCTCGGTGAATTGGTATTGATGAGTGAAAATGAGATTAAAAATATCAAAAACCTTGGTAAAAAATCTTTAGATGAGATCAATGAATGTCTCGTAGAGCATGGATTTGGTTCTGAATTTGAACTCGCAGATGTTACAAGAGCGAATCTTGTGAAAAAAATAGAACAACTTAAAGCATAGTTGTTATAGACAATAAAGGACGAACATGAGACATAAGCATGGTTACCGTAAATTAAATAGAACGTCTTCTCACAGAGCAGCGCTTCTTAAAAACCTTTCTATTGCTTTGACAAAAGAGGGTAGAATCGAAACTACATTGCCGAAAGCCAAAGAGCTTAGAAGCTACTATGAAAAATTGATTACTAAAGCATCTGCTGGTGATTTTAATGCACATAGAGCGATTTTTGCAATGTTGCAACACAAAGAGTGTACAAATACCATCGTAAATGAGATCGCACCTAAGTATGCGGACAGAAACGGTGGATATACAAGAATTATTAAAACACGTATGAGAAAAGGTGATTCAGCACCTATGGCGATCATCGAATTGGTATAATTCGGTCAGACCATTGAAACTCCAGTATTTCAAGGCTTTGCCTTGAATACTATTTCCTAAATTTTCCAAACTTAAACCAAAAATATCATTGACAGACATTAGAAAGATCAGAGGAATACTGTTTCCGGATTTTGGATAAATGGTACCATTGACAAAATAACACTTTTAGTGTATAAACAGCTATAAAGTCTAGTACTATACAGAGTTTTTACTATGATTTTGTTATAATTAAACTATATTAGACATCAGTTTCGATGTCATTGTAAGGAGAAATATTGATCCCGTTTACAGATGAAGAATTGCAGCCGGCCGTTGAGAATGTCATAGAGAAAGTAAGACCGTCGATCAAATTGGATGGCGGAGACATTGAGTTGATTGCGATCAGGAATGGTGTAGTATATGTACAGCTTCAAGGAGCCTGTGTAGGATGCAGCAGCAGTGGCACTACATTGAAGTTCGGTGTTGAAAAGCAGCTTAAAACATTGATACACCCGGAATTAACTGTGATGAATGTCCCTCAAGGCTGGGAAGACAAATTGGATCAATTAGGTTAAGATGAGTAAAATTAGTCAAGATTTATTATTGCAAAGAGCAGAAGGTGAATTCCTTAAAGGGGATTATAAAAATGCTTTAAGAAGTTACGGGCTTATTTTGAAGGATTACCCTTTTCTGGATGAAGCAAGAATAGGTGTTTATTTAAGTGATCTGGGTGCAGAGAGCGGTGAAGAGGCACAGGCACTGTTTGACTACTATCAAATAATCAAAACAGAAAAAGAGAATGCTGCTGATATTATTGACAGTCTTATAGACTCTCTGGACAGTTCAAAACACAAGATACAGGAACTTTTGGAAAATCCTCTTCAGGAAGAGATAGAGTACGGAGACGGTATACGATACAGTGATTTCCTGGACCTTGTAAAGAGCAGGGGAAGTTTTAAGAAAGCATTTGAAGACATTATGTTCTCAACCAAAGTGGTCATTACGGATAAGGATGAATTTATAGATTTTGTATCACAGCTTGCAAAGGAAGGTTTTGATGAAATGGCATTGGGATATCTTGATGCCACTACAAGCCTTTTTGGTGATGACCAGGATGTTCTTGCACTTTATAATGTTGTCAAAGGAATACAAAAGTGAAACTGCCTTTCGAACAGGAGGGCTATCGCTTTCTGACCGATGATACAAGTGTATTGGATGCGCATACACTTTTTTTAAAAACCGCACAGAACAGTGCCTACTATGAAAAGCTGGGTACTGCTCCAGACTATATTACTCCTGAAGAGCTTATTGCACTTTGGGGACTTGATAAAATAAAAGTAGTGGGAGTAACAGGTACGAACGGAAAAACAACGGTCACCGCCGCGATCTACTCTTTTTTACTCGATCTGGGGGAGAAACCTGCCCTTCAGGGTACAAGAGGCCTGTTTGCGGAAGAGAAACGTATAGAAGAGAAGAGTATGACGACACCTTCTATTCTGGAGACACTTCATAATATGAAGCAGACAATGGATATGGGGTGTAATTACTTTATTATGGAAGTAAGTTCCCATGCTATAGACCAGAAACGTATAGAAGGGCTGAAGTTCATACTGAAAGTACATACCAATGTAACGAGTGATCATTTAGACTATCATGGTACAGTAGAAGAGTACAGACGTGTCAAAAGCCTCTTCTTTGCAGATGAGACACCCAAACTGCTCAATAAAGATGATATTAAAAATATCACTTATAATCCTGTAGGAGCACAGAGCTACGGGGTTGATGAGCCTGCAACATTCAAAGTACAGGCATTTTCACTGCTTCACGGTATCACAGCAGGTATCAAGCATATGCAGACCGAAGCGACATTCCAGTCTCCTATGGTAGGACTTTTCAATCTTTTCAACCTGATGGCAGCGGTAGGTTCTGTAGTGATGCTGACAGGCAGAAAGGTGGAAGAGGTATGTGAAGTGGTCGGAAACTTTGCCGGTGTTGCGGGGCGTATGGAAGTCGTAAGTCGGGATCCTCTTGTTATTGTAGATTTTGCACATACCGATGATGGTATGTATCAGGTACTTCAGAGCATTAAAGATAGAGATATTTCTGTGGTTTTTGGTGCTGGAGGTAATCGGGATAAAGCAAAACGTCCACGAATGGGTGCTGTTGCAGGTAAATTTGCAAAGAAAATTTATGTGACGAGTGATAATCCACGTGATGAAGTACCTGAAATGATACTTGAGGATATTCTTGTAGGATTATATGGAAAAGATCATGTAACAGCTACACCGGACAGAAGACTTGCTATAAAGATGGCCCTGGATGGACTTGAAGGTAACGATGCACTGCTTATTTTAGGAAAGGGTGATGAAGATTACCAGGAGATCAAAGGGGTGAAGTATCCTTTTGATGACAGAGAGGTTGTAAGAGAGTTATTGAATTTACAATAATCTCTTGCAGGGTGCGTGGTGCCCGTAGGAAATGCTCTTGGGGTACTAACGCACCATTAAAATTTAATTTTACAAATAATATATTTTCATTTATTTTATTATAAGGTGCGTTGGAAAACGCACCCTACGAATTACCCAATACTTCCCATATCAAATTTTTTTCCGGTTTCCTGTATCTTTTTGTAAAGTAGATGTGCATGTATGATTTGATATCCGACCCAACCAAATGAAAGTATGGTTAATGCCCCAGCTATAAATATAAGTTGTGGTATAAAGATTGACAATACAAAGCTGACAATTGTCACAAGATGAATCCATAAATGTTTTTTAGCTGTTTTCGGGTGAATAACCTCATGCATCATAGGGGCTGAGAAGTAACCCTGGCTGCTCAAGTGGAACCATGTGAGGAATGGCACAATCTTGTAAAACATGGCAAAAACGATGCTCAGTGCAAAGGAGGCAAAGAAGATGTAGCTTAATGTCTTGATGACAGCTATATCGGCAAAGAGTGTTATCCCTGTTGAAAACATGCTTAAGAGTAAAGCGCTGAGTCCCACACGCCAAAACCAGACAGTAGCATCAGAAAGTGGACGCTTTTTTTGTGTCAATCGTTTGAGTGTCAACAGGGCATATCCGCCAAGCAGTAAAATAAGTAGGATATTGGAGACCATCCATATATCAAAATTAAAAATTCCTACTATTGAAGTGACAATAAGTAAACATAAAAGAGTTAAAGGCAGATAGCGACTGACAAGATTTGGATAAGAGGGGGTAACATAAAACATTTCAATGACTTGAAATGAAATAGAGATAATAAGCAGTGCTATCCAACCAAAAAGACCAAAAGAATAATGGGCAACTTTAATCTGTATATAGTAGGCTCCATCTATCAATCCTCCCAGTGTTGCGGTGAGGTAAAGAGCCATGAGAATGACAATTCCCAGTGAGAGTAATGCAATCAGCATCCCTTTTGAAGAGCTACTGTGGCTTTGAAGATTCAGTAAGTTTTTAAGCATGATAAATACAATGGGAAGGATGCTTGTTCCTAAGAACAGTGATGCAAGCCCAAAGAGCCAAGGCATAGAGAGATGAAATGCAAAAAGCAGTGAAATCACACCCGCTATAAAAGGGTACTGTACCCAATTGGCTTTTTGTATGGGAGAGGAAAGTGTTACTCCTGCGATCACAGGTAACATCTGAAAAAGTGCAGCAAACATAAAAGAGAGCATGACCCCCAGCGTGAAGGTATGTGTGAGGATAACGGCTTCTATAGTGTGTGGATCAAAAATAGCGGTTTGAAAAAAAAGAATAAGTATGCCGGAAAGTATCCCAAAAAGAGCTCCTGAAAAAAAGAAACGAAATACAACTGAAATAGGAGGAGCCTGATCCAGAGAGAGACCATTTTGGTTAAACACTGAGCAGCTCACTTAAATTGATATCAGGGCTTTTACAGATGAGTATATGCCAATCCCCCTGTTCATCTTCTATGTTTAGCACTTGAAAATGTTGTTCAGTTGCAAGATCAAGGAGAGGAATGGGGTTCTTACGATGAATCATATAAAAATAATTTTCTTCATTCAGCTCTCTGAGTGCTTTTATAGCAAATTCAAGTGGTTTAGGATGTTCTAATTCTCTTGCATCCAGTGCGATTTTTTTAAGATTTGGCATTTCTGGCCTCATTATACTTCATTTCAATTCTTGTCAAAGTTCTACTTTCTTTATATTTTCTAAAGTACACTCTTTTGTTTCCGGGGGGAGTACTCTGTCACACATAGCATAAAGCATCTGTTCCTCTTTCATGTTGTGCTGTTGTAGCAGGATCATCATAGATTCACAAAGAGAAAGATAGGCATCTTTGTCTTGAGATTCAAGTGCTTCAGCCAGCTTTCCTATGAGGCCCTTTACCTGTTCATGCTCATAACGCATCACCTGGGTCGGTCCTTCAGAGCTTCCTGTCTGTGCTTCAAATGCAGGGAACAGCTCTTCCTCTTCTCTTTTAAAATGTCTCAATGTATCATTGGAAAAAGCCAAGAATTTCTCTTCAGCCTCAGCCCAGTTCTCATTTGCTACTGCCTGTTCTGCTGCTGCAAACTCAGTATCACAGTTTCTGTGCTCTTGCGTCATAAATTGTGAAATTATCATTTTATATCCTTTTATTTAACAGTGATCATTTGATCCCAAAGATCTGTGGAGAGTAAGATTTTTTCAACACGTGCCTGCCAAAGTCTCCCAAACTCTTTTTTCTCTTCAGGTGTTGCCAGCCCTTGCATACATTTTCCCATGAGCGGCTGCATCATTGCATCTGCAGGGATTATGGAGGCGTCATAGCTCAGAGTGACACTTTGATCTGTGTCAAGACGGGTAAGTTTTACTTCACCTTCCATAGGCACATTGTAGCTTACAAGGTTGTTTCTAGAGAAAATTCCTTTAATCCCTTTAAAGCCACTGGCACCATTCGCCCCTGCGATGAAAGAGATAACATTACAGATTACTCCTGTTACACCTTCTGTTTCCCCATCTCTCATCGATACTTGTATGGAACCTCTTTGAGGTAATGTATCATTATAAAGTATTTCAAGTCCTTTGAGTGCCATAAGGTATGCTCCTGCTACTGTAGGGCAGGAGTGCCCTGCCAGTTTTACACAGTCAAGATAGCTGATCTCCAGATCACCGTTTTCTATGGTACCCAGAAAGTCGCTTAGCGGATCGTGAAGTTTGATTTGTTGTACTTTGTCATAAAAAGCAGGATATTGCATGATGATTCCTCATAGAATTTATTATTAGATTATAATGAAAAAAAGTAAATTTATGCTTGATATTTATCAAGGATTCAGTGTAATATGGAATTAAGAAACTTTCGATAAAATTACATTAAGTATATCGGAGTAAATTACTCTTAATTAAAGGATCAACCATGATGAATGGCGTACCACAACCAGCATTTTACATTTTTAAGTGTCAGCAGTCAGCACCTCCCGGGATGCCAAAACCAAGCTGTGTAAGTCAAAATGACCCGGAATCCCAGCAGCTTTTTCAACATCTTGCACAGTCATTGATGATGAAAGGTATCATAGGAACTGTACAGCCTATCCAAACAGGATGTCTTAACCGTTGTCAGCAGGGACCGGTAATGCTTGTTGAACCTGGACATACAATGTATGTAGGATTGACAAAAGAGAAGATAGACAGAATTATCGATGAACATATTATCGGCGGGAATGTCGTACAGGAGTATGTGATTCCGGATGAGATGTGGGGCGAACCTGTGCCTCCGGCACAAATGGCAAGATAGTCTGCTGCCGTGCGGGTATTTTTGTCTCCCATGGATATTCTGTTTTTTGTGGACAGAGACACCCGTACTGCAATGAGATATTTTCTCAATTTCTTCACAATTACTGTATAATATAGACATATGCAGGATTTTGGTATAATCCCGATAATTTATAAATAGGAACAATTATGAACATTACCATGCTTTATTCTAAATTACATAGAGCTACTGTAACAGATGCAAATCTGAATTATGTTGGATCTATCACTATAGATCAAAATCTTTTGGATGTTGCCAATATGCGTATTGGACAGAAAATAGATATTGTAAATATCAATAATGGTGAACGTTTTTCTACCTATATTATCTCCGGAGAAAGAGGCAAAGGGGATATCTGCCTGAACGGGGCAGCAGCAAGAAAAGTGCATAAAGGTGACAAGATTATTATTATCGCCTATGCAAGTATGAGTGAAGAAGAAGCAGACAGGCATCAGCCGAAGATCGTTATTTTGGATGATGACAACGGTATCGCACAAGAGTTTGAAGGACTTGAATAATGTTTGAAGGATTGGATCTCGGTAACATGGGAAAGCTCATGGAGCAGATGCAGGAGAAAGCAAAAGAGCTTCAGGAACAGGCTAAAAATATCGAGCTTACTGCAAAAAGTGGCGGCGGTCTTGTTGAGATCAGAGCCAACGGTGCCGGTGAGATCATCGACCTGAATATTGATGAGAGTCTTTTGGATGATAGAGAAGCATTGCAAATATTACTTATCTCGGCAATGAATGATGTGAATAAAATGGTTGAAGACAATAAAAAGTCTCAAGCTATGGGAATGATGGGTGGGATGAACCCTTTTGGTTCATAAATCAGATTTTATATTTTATCCGGGTCTACAAGATAACTGAATTCTTTAGAGGATTTCAGTTTGGCAACAGTTCTGGATGTCAATGATCTTTTCCCCTCTTTTCTGATGATCTGTTTAAGTGTTTTACTTATTTTCATCTGTACTCCTTTTTTAATTTTATTCCGAAGAACACGCAAAGTGTAAATAAAAAATGTTACATTTTGGCAACATGATCCCTCAAGGAGAAGAGAATGAAAGAATTACTGGAAGCATTGGAGCATGACTCTCTTGTAAAAATGAGGTCTTTACTTGAAGAAGGTATAGATCTCTCCAAACCGGTTATCATAGGAGAAGAGTATGAGCTCGATGAACCTGATGAAATAGGATTGCTTTTTTATGCGATCCGGACACATGCTTCTATAGAAGCAATTGAACTGCTTCTGGAGTACGGACTGGATATTCATGAAGTTGATTCTGATAAAGTATCCCCTTTGGATACAGCGATCAAATTCAAGCGAAAAGATATTGTACGCTTTTGTATTGAGAAGGGTGCAGACCTCAATACTACAAAAAGAAGAAGCGGTATCCTTCCTGTGCAGCTCGCATCCTGTTTCGGAGATATAGAGATGGTGGAACTTTTGCTTGAAAATGGTGCGAATATCGATGTGACAGATGCAAGCGGTATGAGTGCCAAAGATTATGCTAAAAAACTGGGTCAGAAAAAGATGGAAGCTTTTTTAGCAGAGAAGGGTGCAAAGTTCAATCTCTATCCTGAGAACTGATAAGCTTGGTACAAGACTAACTGTTTCAATATTTCCTATTTCCTACTAGTAGGTACTTCTGTAACCATTTTGTAACCCTTTTTTTTTATACTTTCGCTATCAAAAAAAACAAGGAAGAAAAAATGAAAAAAATCCTACTCTCAACAGCAGCTATAGCTATGTTGTCAACAGCAGCAAGTGCAAGTACAAGTTCAGAACTTACAACACTTAAAGCTCAAATGGCCGTGATGATGAAAAAGATCGAAAAACTTGAATCGGAAAAAGCAGCTAAAAAAGAGGTAGTTGAGGTTGCTTCTATTGCTCAAAAAGGAACTTTGGTCAAATCCAAAGCACCGGTACTTAAATTCTCCGGAAAACATTACCTTGGATTTGTAAGTGACAGTGAGAATGATACGAACAAATTTGAAACAAGAAGAAATTACCTTCAGGTTAAGGCATATTTCAAAGAGAATCCAAAAGATTATATGAGAATTACTTTGGATACAAAACAAGATTCAGATATTGATGGTGGTAGTTGGGTTGTTAGACTCAAATATGCTTACCTTTACTTGGACAACATCCTTCCATATACTGGTGTAGAGATTGGCCAGGCGCACAGACCTTGGATTGATTATGAAGAGCATCATGGTTGGAATTATCGTTCTATTTCCAAAGTACTTGTGGAAGACAGTACGGCAGCACACTTTACAAACTCTGCTGATCTTGGTGTAAACTTTAAAACAAAAACTGAGTACTTCTCTTCTGAGCTTGGTGTGTTCAATGGTGAAGGCTATCATGGTATAGAAGATGGTAATGGTCTTAGTGGAGAGTGGAGACTTACTGGTCATCTTCTTGGTACAGGTAAAAAACATGTACACAAATCAGATACTTATGCAGATGTTTCATTCTTTGGTCAGTACAATACAGACTACAAAGTGAAAGGAAGTGACTTTGTATGGTATGGTCTGCACGCAGTCTATAACCAGCCGGAATTCCTTCTCTCGGCACAATATGTAGAAGCAACAGACGGTGGGGTAGATAAAGAAGGTAACGGTTATTCGGTCAATGGTGAATTCAGATTTGCAGAAGACTGGAATCTTATCGGAAGATATGACCATTTCGAACTTGATCTTGTGGATGAAGAGAGAGAAAGAAAAATTGCAGGTATCGCTTATAAATATAACAAAAATGTAGAATTTATTGTAAATTATCTTAATGAAGAAGTGAACAGTGATACCAAAACAGATGCGGTTATGCTGACAGCGGAAGTGAACTGGTAATTCAGATCCAAAATTTCATGTAAACTCCTAAAGATGGGCTCTTATGCCCATTTTTCCTCTTTCTCTCCCCATTTTTACTATTGAAATGATTCAGTTGCAATTTGGTAACAAAAATGTAATACTTTTTTTCTATACTTTGTAAATTTTTTTAAGGATAGAGAATGAACAACACATTAAAGATGATACTCGGTGCAGGTTTTGCCGTAGTTGTAGCTTTTTATGCAAGCAGCATTGCAGGTCAGGCATCGCATGGCGGATTTTTGGTTTTAGCAGCGATATTCGGAGCCTATATGGCAATGAATATCGGTGCAAATGATGTAGCGAACAACGTAGGACCTGCTGTAGGTTCCGGTGCATTGACTATAGGCGGGGCTATTGTGATCGCTTCCATTTTTGAAGCTTCCGGAGCACTGATCGCTGGTGGTGATGTTGTAGGGACGATCAAAAAAGGGATCATTGATCCTGCTGCATTTGGCGGTGATCCGATGCTTTTTGTCTATGCCATGTCTGCAGCTCTGCTTGCAGCAGCACTTTGGCTGAACCTTGCCACATGGCTTAAGGCACCTGTCTCTACAACACACTCTATTGTCGGTGGTGTACTTGGCGGTGGCATCGCTGCGGGTGGTTTTGCCATTGTTTCCTGGGGGACGATGGGTAAGATCGCAGCTTCATGGGTGATCTCTCCTGTCCTTGGCGGTGTGATTGCAGCGATATTCCTTTATGTGATCAAGTCTCAGATCCTTTACAAAGAAGATAAACTTGCAGCTGCAAAGAAGATCGTACCTATTCTTGTTTCCTTGATGGCAGCTGCATTTATTACCTATCTGACAGTAAAAGGGCTTAAAAAAGTATGGCCTGTGATCGTAGATACATTGAGCTTTCTACCGCAAACTAAAAAACCTACTTTTATAGTAGCTCTACTCTTTGGTTTGATCGGTGCGATGATTACTTTTGTTGTTGTAAAGCCCAAAATTTCTAAAAAAATAATGGGTATGGAAAACTCTAGAGAAGCGCTTAATATTCTTTTTACGATACCCCTTATTTTTGCAGCAGCATTGTTAAGTTTTGCACATGGTGCAAACGATGTTGCCAATGCTGTAGGACCTTTGGCTGCAGTAAATGATGCACTGACTCACCTTACTGTTGCTAAAAAAGCTGCTATTCCATTGTGGGTCATGATTGTCGGTGGTGTGGGTATCTCTATCGGTCTGGCACTTTTCGGTCCCAGACTTATCAAGACGGTAGGTTCTGAGATCACTGAGCTTGACCAGATGAGAGCTTTTTCTATTATGATGGCAGCAGCGATCACTGTGGTCATCGCTTCTCAGCTTGGACTTCCGGTCTCTTCTACACATATTGCGGTTGGAGCGATTTTTGGTGTAGGCTTTCTGAGAGAGTGGCTTGACAGCAAGAAGATGGGTGAAAAGCAGGAAAAACTCAAGATCGAAGTAGAAAAGCAGGAAAAACTTAAAGAAGAGTTGGCACAACTTAAAACAGAAGAGGATTACAAAAGACAAATCGAGTTGATGGAGTCTTTGAAAAGACAGAAGAAAAAAGTGAAAAGCCTCAAAAGGGCATTGCGTGAGAATTATGTGAAGCGCGGGATGGTCAAGAAGATCGTTGCGGCATGGGTCATTACTGTACCTGCGGCAGCAGTACTTTCTGCGATCATTTTCTTTGTACTTAAAGGGTTTGCTGCATAATACAGCTTTCTCTGCAATCTCTTGTCACGGGCATCTCCGCCCGTCCTCAGACTTCTGTTTTACCCCCCCCTCTTTCTTAATGTAATCAAAATGTTATCAATAAATATTACTATAGTACTATGGAAAATAAAAATATAGAAATTGTAATTATCGAAGATGAAGAAGATATTTTAGAGTTAGTTGAATATCATCTTTCCAAAGAAGGATATGAAGTCTCAGGCTTCCTCTCCACAGAGAATGTAGAGCAGTTCTTAGAAGAAGAGAATCCTTCTTTAATGATAGTGGATCGTAATCTGCCTAATGTTGAGGGGAGTGAATTTGTAGCGCATGTAAGAGGAGAGGGGTATAATATACCGGTTATCTTCCTTACAGCGAGAGATAAAGATAGTGATTTGGAAGAAGGCTTTAAGCGTGGCGGTGATGACTATATGACCAAACCTTTTAAGCCTAAAGAGTTACTGCTTCGTGTATCAGCACTCCTCAGAAGAAGCGGTGCCCAGGCAAGTGATAAAGTAAAATACCGTGATATGGTACTCGACATGCATCAACATACTCTAAGCATAGAAGGCAAATCTATAGAACTTACCAATCTGGAGTTCAGACTGCTACACACTTTCATCAAAAACCCCCATCAAGCGCTTGATAGAGATTTTTTAAGAGATGAGGTGTGGGGTGATGACAGTGTAGATTTTCATGACAAGACCATCAATGTGGCAATGAACCGTCTCAAAAAGAAGATAGATCCAGAGAGAAAGAAAGAGTATTTTTCTCCAGTTTGGGGAGTAGGGTATAAATTGGTCTAACTAGTGATTTTGAGAAAAAAAAGATTCAATATGCCTTTATGGTGCTACTTCTTAAGTACTATTACTACACCTAGACAACCAAGGAATAACTATTTCCCTATTTGTTCTTGGTTACTGACTTTCATTTCTTTAACGCCTTTAATATCTGTAATTAAATTGTTATCAATTAGTATTATGATGTTCATAAAAAACTAAAAGAGCCATACTGAAATTATCAAGTTTACTTGTATCATATACTATAATCTGGTACCCTCTTTTAGATTAGAACCCACCCCTTTTTATGTTCAGATGGCTCTGTTAGTTTTCTTTTTTTTGCTTTTTTGCAAAGCCAGCACCCTTTTTGGTTTTGGCTTGCAACTCAAGATCTTCAATGATACTGCGATAGTCTATATCTTCTTTATGCATCTTGGCAAAGCAAGTTGCTACGACTGCAATAGTATTAGGTACTTCACCTTTCTTTTTATATGATTGAATATTTTTTTCACTTACTTTTATAAGTTTAGAAAATTTAGGCAAACTAATATCAGCATCTAAAAGCATTTTTTTAAATTCTATGAATGTCATTGTCTACCCTATATAAATGATTTTATGTAGGATAATACCATATTTTATAGAGAAAATATATAAAATAAAAGAAATAATTAAGAATAATAAATATATAATTACTATATTATATTACTAATAGTAATTAATAAATCAAAATATTAAAGGATCGTTTATGGCGAAAACAGTGAGAAAACCGGCAAAGAAAGCACTTAAGAAAAAAGTAGTAAAGAGTGTTGTAAAAAAAGCAACTAAAAAGGCTGTGGCAAAAAAAGTGATTAAAAAGAAAAATACAAAAGCTGTTGCAAAAAAAGTAACAAAGCTTGTTTTGAAAAAAGCGCCAACTAAGAAAAAAGTAGCAAAAAAAGTAGCAAAAAAAGCAATTAAAAAAGCTGCATAGTTGAAATACTAAGAGACATACTTGTGTCTCTTATCCTGCAAGGCTATGGATAAAATTTTGTCAATAGCTTTTCTTTAAAGCCTTTTACATAGCACCAAGAAATTTCTTCTATAGGTCTGTCAAACTCTTTAATAATATTTGAAACAGGTATATTAAATTTATAATATTCTGATTTTTCCAACAGTTCATGATCTCCTTCATAGGTTTTCAGTTCATTGATATTGATGTCCAAGAGATATAAATTTGTAATCATTTTGTTACTAAAAATAATTATGCTCTTCTAAAATAAGTATGGAGATGAATTATGAAAATAAAAAATTATGTGGTATTTATTGTATTGTCCGTAGGGTTACTATTTGATGTATGCAATAAAATTGAAGGTACACTTGAAAAACTAAATTGTTATGAAACAAACCAAGAGGCTAGCAGTGTTTATGGAGGTATTTCACCTGAAGGTATGAAAATTATCCCGGTATCCAAGTCTCTAAATGGGAAAGATTTACTCTTATTTGCATTTGAGGTGAGTGAATCAACTGTTGTGTATGAAGTAAAATAGAGAGTTTTGTTATGAATAGACGATTTTTAATACCTATTATGGAACTTGATAGTGCATGGTGTCTAAGAGGATATAGCCATGTTTGCTACGCAAAAGAGTACTGTAATGGTGTATTAAAAATCCCTTTAAACTATATAAAAGAGAGTAGATTATGCAATGCTGGGATTGAAGTAGAATTAAAAGATATTGAGAAAACAGCACAAGAGGACTGGTACATAGCATTGATGACTTTATCTAAAAGTAAAAAAGAATCTACTTAGGGGGACGAGTGAAGGCAAGAAAATCAAAAGTATATGTCGTAGATACCAATGTGGTATTGAATGATATTTATAATATTACTAAATTATCTGAAAATGGGAAAAACATTATTGTATTTCCAGAGACTGTACTCATAGAGTTGGAAGAGAAAAAGAAAGTACTTGGAGAGATAGGATATCAAGCACGTGAATTTGCAAGACTCCTTGCCAAAGCAAAAGTAAAAGAAGCACATCACAAGGATGGATATAAGGTTGCTAAATTCTTTATAGATGACATTGTTATTCATATTATTTCTAAAGATAGATATGAGACAGACATTGATAGTGTCTATACCAGTGAAAGTAATGATAAGCGTATCATAGAAGTTGCTGTTGTTGCTCAAGCTTATTATAAAGGGCTTAAAATAATTTTTGTTTCTCTTGATGTCTATGCACGTATGTTTAGTATTTTAAAAAATATTAAAACAGAGACATTGCATGATGATAAAGATACCGTACCAAAATTCATGTTTGTAAAAACGATATCACTTCCCTCTATCTCTATAAAAAAATTAAAGCATGCCAATATCATAGATATAGATCCTACCTACGAGCTAAGCAATTTCTCATATACGTTTAACTTAGATGATGGGAATTCTTATTATGCCATTATACGTAATGGTCTTGTAGAATTGATGGGAGACAATGACTTTAGAGCTCTAAAGATTAAACCTGTGAACTTGGAACAAAAGTTTTATATGAAAGCAATGTTGAGTAATTTTTATGATCTAATAGTGGTAGATGCAAAGGCAGGTAGTGGAAAAACACTGTTGGCTTTTGCTTCAGCGATGAGGCTTATAGATAAAAAGCATTATGATAAAATTATTTATGTACGTAACTCTATAGAAAGTTTAGATAAAGGTGCAGATGTAGGGTATTTAGCTGGAAATGATGAAAAATTCCGTGTGTATAATATGGCACTAAATGATACATTAGAACATATAGCTAAAAAACTTCTCAAGAAAAAAGATAATCAAGATAATGTCAACACGGTGGAAAATAAAATCTTAGAACTCATAGGAAAGTATCGTATAGAAAAATTGTGGCCTGGGGAAGCTAGAGGAAGAACCCTTAGTGATGCTATAGTGATACTGGATGAGTGGCAAAACAGTTCAGAAAAAACAACCCAACTGATACTTTCAAGGCTTGATAATTCTTGTATGGCTATCGTCATAGGTTCTAATAGACAGATAGATAATTTTTATTTAAATAGATATAATAATGGATTGACAAAATTACTTAAAGAGACTAAAAATGAACATGAGCAGATCAATATGTTTGCTGTAGAATTACAAAAAGCTGTACGTGGAAAGTATGCAGAATTTAGTGAAAGTATCTTTGAGTAAAAGTAAAGGAAGCATTTGAATGATGTTGTAGACAGGCGTCTCATAGAAGAGTGTGAGATGTATATTGTCGGGCATAAAATTTTTGTCCGATTGAAAGATATTCCTATGTATCTTTCTAAAAAAACAAAAGATAGCATACGTAATCGTTATAGTCACTCTATAGAAGTGGGATTAAGTACGGAATATCTCTTAAATAGTGTAAGTAGACAATTGGGAGATGGAATTAATCTTAACTTCTATAGCATAGCAAAAATCATAGGTATGCTACATGATATTGGGCATACTGCATTTAGTCATGATGGAGAAGTGATATTAAATAAAGTGTTGCTCAAAGCATCCGCTTCTTTAGATAGACCAGTACATTTTAATGCAAATTTGAATAATTTTAGACGTATAGAAAAATATGCATTGTTTGATTTGTTGCCTATGGATATACGACGGTATGCTTTTGCTTCACTCATTAAAAGAAAAAAAGAGCTAAAAGAGTATCCTGAGTATATGATGTTTCAAGATGATTTGACGTATGGGATAATGCTCGAAGAGAAGTATTTAGTATCTAAAGGTATCGAGATTAAAAATGAACATAACAAAACGATACTTTGCCAGGCGATGGATATAGCTGATGAGAATAGATATAGAGTGACGGATATTATTGATTCACTGAATATCTATAGTAAAGAGAAGCTAACAGAGATATTGGTGCGTACACTTAGAAGTAAAGTACGTGTGAAAGATATACGTAAACTTGTAAGTTTGAACATCCCCAATCTGCAAGATTTCACAAAAAAACATATCGATACCACCAGTATCAAAGAGTTACTTATATTGCTATTAAACCAAGAGAGTCATGCTAAAACAGAATTTCAAAATATAATGAATAGTATCTCTATGGCATTTAACCGAAATTTTAAACTCTCTCAACAAGGAGAGTTGGTACCAATAAATATGGAAATAGAAGCATTAAGGAATGATTTTCACAAGGTTGCAGCAAAGTATTTATGGGGTTCTAAAAAAGTAAACAACATTAAAAAACCGTTTAAACACTATTTTGAAACGGTGGCAGAATACTTTATTACAAAAGATTTTGAGCTAGAATTAATAGATAGCAGTACATACAGAAATGCACTTGCTTTCCTAGAGAATGAACAACATTCAAAAGAGGTCTATAAAAGAAAGAAATTAGTGTTACTTAGAAATTTTCTTGGGGGTCTAACCAATTTAAAAATTATAGAACTTTATAAATCTATCAAGCTTTTAGATTTTGAAAAGAAATTAGGATACAGACTTGAAAAAAGAGAAAAATTAGTGCAAAAAATATCGGTAGGTGACTTTGAGAAAAAACTGAAAAAGTATGAGGAGCGTCTGAATATTGATCGGCATTAATTTTATAATCAGTAACACTTCTGTAACTTTTTTGTAATCATTTAGTTATATTTTCTATTTACAATTCCATATCTTAAATATGGAGAATATAATGCAAGATAGAGAAGCTGTTTCTGAAAAAAAATTAGCAAAATTAGCAAAATATTTGTCTAAAGCATTTGGCATAGCAGAAGAAGAAGCTTATGAAATCATTTATGAAGAGTGGGAACTTGTAGAAGAATTGTATGCTGCATATAAAAAAACCAAAGCAGTCAAAGAACATTTTTTAAGAGAAGTGAATGAACTTTACAGGATAGCTTAATGCAACAGCTTAGTGTAGAGAATTATTTAACCCATCATTATCCTACTGTAGAGCATTTCCCTGCTTTGGCAAAGAAGCTTATTTTCTCGACAGTAAAGAGAATCTTCCATGAAAATCAGATTAATACTTTTTTAGCAAATAATGCACATAAAGATACGTTTAGTTTTGTTGAGTCTGTGGTTGAGTATTTTGATGTAGGAATCAAAATTAATAAGAACGAGATGGATCGTATTCCCTCATATGGACGGGTAGTCATTATTGCAAATCACCCTTTGGGTGCACTCGATGCTATGGCATTGATACATTTACTTAAAGATGTTAGGAAAGATATTAAAATAGTAGCCAATGCATTTTTAGGACAGTTTGAGAATCTTCAAAAGTTGATCATATCTGTAGATAATATTACAGGAAAGACAACCAAGGCAACCTTGGAAGGGATATATGGTGCTTTAGACAATGAAGAGGCTGTAATTATTTTTCCCTCAGGAGAGGTAAGTAGAGCAAGACACAATGGTATAAGGGATACTGCTTGGAAAACAGGGTTTTATAAAATAGCATCAAAAACACAATCACCTATATTACCTATACATATTAAGGCGAGCAATTCAAAAAGTTTTTATATGCTCTCTATGGTAAATCGTTCTTTAGCTACTGCCACACTGCCACATGAGATGTTTAAAGCCAAAGGAAAAGAAATAGGTTTTACCATTGGTAACCCTATTCCTTATGAGAGTTACTATATTTCAAAACTTCCTCAAAAAGAAGCAGTAAAACTTTTGAGAAAACATTTTTACAGAGTGGCAAAGGGTAAGAAAAATATTTTTAAAGTAGAAAAAGGTATTTCACTTGCTGAAGCACCCAGTGACATAAAAGCAGAGCTTAAAAATGGGCAGCTTTTAGGTGAAACGACTGATGGTAAAAAAATTATACTTTATGAGAGTGTGGTAGAGAACTGTGTCATTAAGGAAATAGGAAGATTAAGAGAGATCAGTTTTCGTCATGTAGGTGAAGGTACTGGAGAGAAGAGAGATATAGATAGTTATGATTTTTATTATAAGCATTTAGTGATTTGGGATGATGAAAATTTAGAAATTGCAGGTGCATATCGTATAGGTGATTGTAGAGAGATAGTGGAAGATTTTGGAGTAGATGGGCTTTATACCAGTACACTTTTTAATTTTCATGAAGGTTTTGAGCCTTATATGGCATTGGGTTTAGAGTTGGGAAGAAGTTTTGTTCAACCTAAATACTGGAACTCTAGAGCATTGGATTATTTATGGCAGGGAATTGGTGCTTATGTACGTACACGTCCAAATATTCGCTATCTTTTTGGTCCTGTAAGTTTGAGTGATAGTTTTACATTAGAGGCAAAATCATTGTTGATTTATTTTTATACACACTATTTTGGTATAAAAGAAAATCTTGTCAAGCATAAGGCACATTATAAAATGCCTAAGGAATTAAGAACCTACTGTAAAGAGGTTTTTTGTGGATATGATTATCGTGCAGACCAAAGAGTACTCAAAGAAGAACTTAGTTATATGGGATTTACTATTCCCACCCTCTATAAACAATATGCTGAATTGTGTGAAGAGGGTGGTGTGAAATTTTTAGACTTTGGGTATGACAAACATTTTAACTACTGCATAGATGGATTTATTTTAGTAGATCTTGATTTAATGAAAGAAAATAAAAGAAAAAGGTATATCGACTGATATGGTATATTTTAAAAAAGCAAAAGTAGAGAGAAAAGTATATGATTTAATTTTTGGTAAGGGTAAGATTGTTGAGATATTTACCGATAGCCACTATACGTTGAGAGTAGAATTTGACAATGATTATGAAATTTTCTATACGGAAGAGGGGATTCCAAACTGGGGTAATTTTAAAAACCAAACACTCTTTTATAAAAAAGATATAGATTTAACGAATGAAGATTTCTCTCCAGTAAAAAAAATCTTGGCAGCTAAAAAAATTATAAAACTTAGAGACAAAAATAAATTAGAGGTACGATTGCCTTCAGGGCTATGGAAAAGTACTAAAAGAGTTGATGAAATATATATAGAAAAACTACTAAAAAAAGAGCAATATCATCTCTTCAGAAAGAAAAAATAGCTTGTAACCAAAATGTTTCCAAGTTATTTTATACTTCACCCAATCCAAATGGATACTAAAATTTTCGAAGGAAAAATAGATGACATTCAAAAAACTTGTAACAGCAGCTCTTATAGCTTCAGTGGCATTAACAGCAGTACATGCAGATGAACTTAAAGGTAGAGGGGCTTCTTTCCCCGGTCCAGTATATAAAGCATGGACAGCAGAGTATTTTGCAGCAACTGGTAAAAAAGTAAACTATACACCAACAGGTTCTGGTGATGGTATCAAATCAATCAAAAAAAGAATGGTAGATTTCGCAGGTTCAGATAAACCACTTAAGCCAGAAAAATTAAGAGATGCAAAACTCTACATGTTCCCTTCAGTAGTTGGGTCTATTGTACTTGCGTATAATCTTGATGGAGTAAAAGATGGTGAATTAAAACTTAGTCGTGCGGCGATCGATGCGATCTTTACAGGAAAAGCAAGTTTCTGGGATGATGCCGTGATCACTAAAGAGAATGCAGGGCTTAAGCTTCCGCATGAGCCTATTACCGTAGCAGTAAGAGCAGATAAATCGGGTACAACATTTAACTTTACATACTTCTTGAATAAAATTAATCCAGAGATAAAAGTAAGTAAAAAACCAACATGGAAAGCTCACAAAGTTGTTGCAGGTAAATCTAATTCAGGTGTATCAGCAAATATTCAACAAATCAAAGGTTCTATTGGTTACATTGAGTACTCGTATAAAACAAAACTTGGTTTACCAGCAGCACAAATCGAAAATAAAGAGGGTAAATTTATCAACCCGACAGTTTCATCATTCCAGGATGCAGCGAAGTATGCGACTTGGACAGCAGAGAATGATTTCTATGCAGTGATCGGTGACCCGGCAGGTGCTACATCGTATCCTATCGTAGCGGCAACATTCATCCTTCTTCCAGAAGAAAAAACTGAGACGAACAAGCAAGTAACAGCATTCATGGAATGGGCATATGAAAATGGTGACAAAGCAGCAGCAGACCTTGGTTATGTACCGCTTCCAGCATCTACAAAAGATGCGATTAGAGGATACTGGGAAGCTAAAAAAATTAAATAGTTTTCATTAACTTATATTCTCTTCGTGGGCAGAAATGCTCACACAAACTCCACATATATTTTGTAACTCCTTGAATACGTTTTGACTTTATATATGTGGATATTCTTCTTGTATCCAAAATGTTACCAAATTAGCATAAAATCCCATCATCTTAGTATTGAAGGAAGGTTGATTAATGTTGGGTGCAAGACTCTTTAGAAATTTCTCATTTTTCTCTGCGACACTTTCATTTTTTCTACTCATAGGTATCTTTTCTATTCTCTTTACATATGCACAAGATGCACTACATGAGTTTGGATTTGATTTCTTATGGACAGAACAATGGGAGCCAGGGGAAGATGATGAAGGTGGCATATTTGGTGGGTATATTCCTATAATAGGTACACTGCTTAGTACCTTGATTGCTATGATTATTGCTACACCACTTGCGATGGGAATTGCTATTTTTTTAACTGAAATTGCTTCAACGACAGTAGCTAAGCCAGTCTCTATTGCTATAGAGTTATTAGCTGCAATACCAAGTATTATCTATGGTATGTGGGGACTGTTTTACTTTGCGCCTATTGTGCAATCTACAGTTGGCGGGAATGGTGTTGGATTACTTACTGCGGGGATAGTGCTGGCTATTATGATTATTCCTTTTATGGCAGCCATTACAAGAGACTCTATGAATACTACACCCCATGTACTCAAAGAGTCAGCCTATGCTATGGGTGCAACAAAGTTTGAAGTGATTAAAGATGTCATTATGCCTTACTCTAAAGGTGGAATTATAGGTTCTATCATCTTGGCACTTGGACGTGCACTAGGTGAGACGATGGCTGTGGCATTCCTCATTGGTTCTGTGATGGCTACGGTAGGTAAAGTAACAGACCCTACCACATCAATACCAGTACTTCTTGCAAATAACTTTGCAGAAGCAGAAGATTTAGAGATGAGTTCTATGTATTTCTTGGCACTCATTCTCTTTGTGGTGAGTTTTGCCATTATCTCAACTGCTAAGTTTTATTTCTTAGGAAAAAAAGTTAAATGAAAAGGGTTAAATAATGAATAGATTACTTTTAAATAAAATTATTTTATTACTCTCTACACTCTCCGCAGTAATTGGGATCGGTTTTCTTTTTTGGATTCTTGCAACACTTTCATATAAAGGGATTACCAGTATTCACTGGAGTACCTTTACCAATGACCTTGTGCAAGGTGGAATTCGAAATTTGCTTGTAGGACAATTTACCATGGCACTCTTAGCAACATTTATTGCAGTTCCTGTAGGTATGATGGCAGGAATTTACCTTAGAGAGTATGGGCATGGTTCTAAACTAGCTTCGGTTATTCGTAACCTTAGTGATGTGATGATGTCTGCACCTTCTATTGTAATTGGTGTCTTTGTTTATGCCCTTTTGGTAGATCCGTTTGGTGGGTACAATGGTTGGGCAGGTGCAGTTGCACTGGCTATTATGATGATACCTATCATCATTTCAACAACAGACAATATGTTAGCTCTCGTACCTCAAGAGCTTAGAGAGGCAGGAATGGCTCTAGGTGGCAGTAAGCATAAAATTATTTTACAAATTGTTGTAAAGGCTGCAAAAGTAGGGATTACCACTGGGGTACTTCTTTCATTTGCACGTATCATTGGGGAGACTGCACCACTACTTTTTACCTCGTCAAACAATCAGTTTTTTACGATGGATTTAGCAGGGCAGTTCCCTTCCCTTACAGTAAGCATCTACAACCTTGCAACCTATCCAGACCTAGAGAGTCGTGAGTTGGCATGGGCAGCTTCATTTATATTGACGGTAATTGTACTTTGTATCAACCTTATCGGTCGATTTGCAATAAGAAATAAAAAGTAAGGGAGAGATTTTGAGATAGATACTCTGGCAGTCGCAGACGCAAGCGCCCCTTTCGGGGTTGAGTGCTCCTTTGTCGTATCTCTCTCAAAATCAAAATAAGTAAAATAAAAAGGAATGATAATGGCAAAAGAGAACTTGGTAATGGAGATCAAAGATTTTTCATTTACGTATGCAGGCGCTGAGAAGCCTTCATTGAAAAAGATCGATCTTCCTATTGAAGAAAATAAAATTACTGCGATGATAGGTCCAAGCGGCTGTGGTAAATCTACGCTGCTTAGAGCAATGAACCGTATACATGACCTTTACCCGGGAAATAAGTATGAAGGTAAAATAAACCTTTACCATGAAAATGGTACAAAACAAAATATTTTGGACCTTAAAAAAGAGAATGACTTCATCAAACTTCGTCAGGAAGTAGGAATGATCTTTCAAAAGCCTACTCCTTTTCCTATGAGCATTTTTGATAATGTTGCTTATGGACTTAGGCTCTCAGGTATTAAAAACAGGAATGAATTGGAAGGACGTGTAGAAAAGGCACTTAAAGGGGCTGCCATTTGGGATGAGACCAAAGACAGACTTAAAGAGAGTGCATTGGGTATGAGTGGCGGGCAGCAGCAGCGTCTCTGTATCGCCAGAGCAGTTGCACTAAAGCCAAGAGTACTGCTTTTTGATGAGCCGACCTCGGCACTGGACCCTATCTCTACCGGAGCCATAGAAGAGCTTATTGCTGAACTTAAAGAAGAGGTGTCAGTAGTTATCGTAACACACAATATGCAGCAGGCAAGTCGTTTGAGTGACTACACAGCGTTTATGTATTTGGGTGACTTGGCAGAGTTTGATACAACAGAAAAAATATTTCTCAACCCCGCACAAAAGTTGACGGAAGATTATATTACAGGGAGATTCGGATAATGTTAACAGGATACAGTGAAGCAAGACATGCAGTACGTAATGAGGTAGTTGAGGTTGTAGAGATATTGGCAAAGGCCAATGAAGATGCATTGAAAGCTTTAGAAGCGTCAGATGCAAAACAATTAGAAGATGTAAGAAAAACACTTAAGAATATCACTAAAACTACAGAGAGAATAGATAATGATATTGTGCTTATTTTTGCACGCTATACACCAGAAGCAAAAGACTTAAGAGAGATGGTTTCATACTTGAAGATTACATCAGCTATCAACCGTATTCGAACCAATATTAATAATTATTTAAAGAACATGCAAAGTATGTTAACAGAAGATGATGTAAATATCATCCAGTTTATTAAAGAGTCATTGAGTATCAATAGATGTACCATTAATGCATTCAGTAAAACCATTGCAATGTTTAAAACCTTCAATGACAATGCTAAAATCAAACAACTTGCTATTGAGATAGATGTGGAGTATGCAAAAACAGATGATATCTATGCACTACTTGAGAAATCAGTAGTACAAAAAATGGGTGAAGCAAACGGTTTGGCAGAAGAGTACTTTAATCTGCTTAAATATATTCGTAAGAACTTAAAGATTGTAGATAGGCTAGATAGTATAGCTCAAAGGATTATATTTGCTCGAATGGGTGGAAAGTTATAGTCTAATAGTTTTTGCTATAATCTTTTTATGCAAAAAGAGATTGAAATTATAGTCATAGAAGATGAAGAAGATATATTAGAACTCATAGAGTATCATCTTGAAAAAGAGGGTTACTCTGTGACAGGTTTTTTGTCAACAGAGAATGTGGAACAGTTCCTGGAAGAGGAGAGTCCCTCTTTACTGCTTCTAGACAGGAATCTTCCCGGCATGGAGGGAAGCGAATTCGTCTCTTCCCTCCGAAAGACAGGTTATGATATTCCGGTGATCTTTCTAACGGCCAAAGATCAGGAATCTGACCTTGAAGCAGGGTTTGAAGCAGGTGCTGATGACTATATGACAAAACCTTTCAGCCCCAAAGAGTTAACACTCAGGGTCAAAGCCCTTTTAAAACGTTCAGGGGCTCTGCAGAGACAGGCACGTATCAAGTACAAGTCGCTTACGATGGATCTGGTGAAAAAAGATCTGTATGTTGACGGACAGGCAGTTTCACTTACCAATCTTGAATTCAATCTGCTTTATACTTTTATGAAATACATAGACAAACCTCTGACAAGAGATTTTCTTCGTGATGAGGTTTGGGGTTCCGAGGGTGATGGAGTGAATGACAATGCAGTGAATGTGGCAATCAACCGGCTTAAGAATAAAATAGACCCGGAAAATGAACAAAACTATTTTCATCCTGTCTGGGGTGTCGGATATAAATTCAGTTAGGAAAAAGAATGACATTTGAAGATTTTTTAGAGAAATTCAATGGCAGTGAAGCTTTACAGAAAAAGGTTTACAAAAAGTACAGTTATTATTTACGGGAAAGTTCACTTAAGCCTTACCAGGTGGAGTTACTGAAACTTCAGAAATACCTGGAAGATAAGGATCAAAAAATGATCGTCCTTGTAGAGGGGCGTGATGCTTCGGGGAAAGGTGGTGCAATACGTCGTATCACACGCTATATGAATGAAAAACATTATCGTACGGTTGCTTTGGGCAAGCCTTCTGATGTACAGCGGTCACAGTGGTATTTTCAGCGTTATGTTGAGCAGTTTCCAAGAGGCGGAGAGATCGTACTTTTTGACCGGAGTTGGTATAACCGTGCGATGGTAGAACCAGTTTTTAACTTTTGTACCAAAGAGCAGTATGAGATATTCATGAAAAGTGTTCCCTCTTTTGAAGAGGATCTTGTCAATCATGGATTTTATCTTATCAAGATCTATTTTTCTGTCACCAAAGAGGAGCAGCATGCCCGTTTTATCGAACGTGAGATAAATCCTCTGAAACAATGGAAGCTTAGTGAGATCGATGTGCAGATGCAGGAGCGATGGGATGAGTTCACACAGATGAAGTATCAAATGCTGAAACAGACACATACCGAAGTCTCTCCATGGACGGTGATACGCAGCAATAATAAATTTAAAGCCAGACTCAATGCGATCAAGACCATTCTAAACGCAGTACCTTATGAAAACAGGAACAGGGATCTTGATTTCAGTGTGGATGAACAGATCGTACACAGCGGATACAAAGAGATAGAGATCATGGAGACGGATTTGAAAAGCAAAGGTAAGTTCATAGGGTGATTTTAAAGGATCTTTGGCAAAAAATATGACAACTGTGCAAGTGTGGATAGTGCCATATTTTTTATTTGCATAAAAAATATGACAATATGACATATTTTTACTCTCTTTGATCGTAGACACGCTACACTTCTGTTATGAATAAATTAGAAACCCTTGAACACTATTTTGGACACAGCTCTTTCAGGCCTCTGCAGGAAGAGGTCGTAGATGCTATTTTGGCAAAACAGGATGTATTGATGATACTTCCTACGGGGGGAGGTAAATCACTTTGTTATCAGCTTCCTACATTACTTATGGAAGGGATCACAGTAGTCGTTTCTCCTTTGCTTGCACTGATGCATGACCAGGTTGTTGCACTGAAAGCCAATGGTATTCCTGCTGCGATGCTCTCTTCTATGCAGGACATGGAAGAATCCAGGCAGATAGAAGAACAATTAAAACGGGGTGAAATAAAACTTCTTTATGTGGCACCGGAACGTCTTACCAACGGATACTTCCTCAATTTGCTTCATCAACTCCCTATCAACTTCTTTGTCATCGATGAAGCGCACTGTGTGAGTGAATGGGGACACGAGTTCAGGGAGAATTACAGACGACTCTCTTTGCTGAAAGAGCAGTTTGCCACTACACCCATAGCAGCGTTCACGGCAACAGCAACCAAAGCTGTGGAGCAGGATATCGCAGCCAATTTGGGTTTACAGGATCCCAAACGCGTAAGAGGTTCACTTTTCAGAGAGAATCTGACCATCAATGCCAGACACCGTATCAAAGACGGACGGGCTCAGCTTATGGAGTTTTTAAAACTTCATACAGATGAATCAGGTATTATTTATACACTTTCACGTAAATCAACCGAAGCGGTTGCACATTTCCTGCAGGGGAAAGGTATTGAAGCCAAGGCTTACCATGCAGGATTGCCTACCGAAGAGAAAAATCGTACCTATGCGGACTTTGTGGCAGACAAAGTACAGATAGTCGTAGCAACGATCGCTTTCGGTATGGGAATAGATAAGAGCAACATTCGTTTTGTGGTACACATGACGATGCCTAAAACTCTGGAAAATTTTTATCAGGAGATAGGACGGGCAGGAAGAGACGGTGTGGCTTCTGAAACACTGCTGCTTTTTTCTGCTCAGGATATCGTTCAGCAAAAGATGTTCATAGAGGACCTTCCGGAGACTCCGTACAAACAACATGCCTTTAATAAACTTGACAGTATGGTACGCTTTGCCAATTCTGAAAATTGCCGCCATCAAAGCATTGCTGCCTACTTTGATGACCGTATAGTATCTTGTGTTGACAAATGTGATAACTGTACGGCACCTGAGAGTGAAAAGGTTGACATTACTACAGCAGCACGTATGCTTCTTTCAACTATATTACGGACAGAACAGAATTTCGGTCTGCACTATGTGATAGACGTACTCAAAGGGAGCAAAGAGCAGGGGGTACTGCAAAACGGGCATGACACTCTTTCTGTCTATGGTATAGGAGATGAGTACTCGAAGAGCCAATGGCTTACGATAGGGGATAAACTGCTTGAACTCGGTGCAGTGGAGATAGGAGAGTTCAAGGTTTACAAGTTGACAGCTTTTGGTGTGGAAGTCATTAAAGGTGCACATAGCATTGAACTTAAAAAAGAGAGGCTTACTGTTCAAAAAGCCCAGACTAAAAAGAGAGTGACCTATTTTGATGATTATGATGTGGAAGTGTATGACAAGCTTCGTGAATTACGTACAAATATCGCTTCAGAAAACGGTATTCCTCCATACATTGTCTTTTCAGACAAGACACTGAAAGATCTGAGTGTGAAACAACCGCAAAGCAAAGAAGAGATGCTTGCTGTACATGGGATAGGGGAAGTGAAATTTGAACGGTATGGGAAAGAGTTCTTAGGGGTATTGACATCCCAATGAAAATGCACTACAATTGTATATACAAACTGAAAAGGATTACTCTATGAAACAAGCAATAAATATTAGACTTGAAAAAGAGATGTTAGAGACGTTGGATGAATATGCCAGTGAACTAGAAAAGTCACGCACAAGCCTTATAGAAAAATCAATTGAACTTTACTTTGATAAACTTGATGAGATGGTAGCAGATAAAAGAATAGACAATTTAAAATCTGGAAAGACAACAGCTGTTTCATTGGAAGAAGTATTTGCAAAGGCTGGGATTAGTGTATAAAGTGATCTTTGACCCCAGTGCAGAAAAAGAGTTTTTAAAGCTGGACACTAAAACGCAAAATCTTGTGGCAAGTAAGATCATAGATTTAAAAAAGGGTAATTTTGCTTCTGATAAAAGTTTACAAGGTAAACATAAAGGAAAATACCGAAAACGTGCAGGGAATTACAGAATAGTCTATTTGAAAGAGAACAATCTTTTACTTATTTCTGTGATCAGGGTGGCACATCGCAAAGAGGTGTATTGATGTAGGTCTGGTTGCTCTGCCTATCGGAAATGCCCTTGGGTGCATCCCGACAATCATTTGTGAACAAAATATTCGATCGCAAGTATAGTAGGAAGTGGAGATTTTAGTCCCACCAAAAATTCTACATACATAACAACTAGACAAAACCTTTTAACTTTAGGGTGGGACTGAAGTCTCCACTTTCGAAATAGGCGAATTCGCCCTTTTATGATGAACAAGAATTTACAAGTAGAGAAAGAAAAAGACTTTTCTTTGATGCTTAAAGAGGATTTTTTATTGGATTATCAAGAGTATTCAGACAGTTGCATAAAAGAGTTAGCTAAACTTACACGGGAAACAGAAGAAGAGGTTAAGCAAGATTTGTTTGGTAAATACATGTTTGAGGATGACAATTTACATAAACGACCATTGTCAAAATTGATTCGTGATATATCAAAAGAGTTAGGATTAGTATGAAAGTTTTTGTAGGGTGCGTTTGCCAACGCACCAAGTATTCAAATAACAAAATAGATATTTTCTTCATGCAAACAAAAGGTGCGTTGGCAAACGCACCCTACGGAGTATGCTAATGAAAAAATTACCCCTGTGCGGCATAGACGAGGCTGGGCGTGGACCGTTGGCCGGTCCATTGGTCATAGCGGGAGTTATATTGAAAAATCCTGTTGATGGATTGATGGATTCAAAGAAATTGACAGAGAAAAGACGTGAAGCTCTTTTCCCTATAGTGATTGAAAACTCTGATTATCACATTGTCTCTTTTTCAGCAAAAGAGGTAGATGAACAGGGTATTTCCAAATGTTTACAAGAGGGTTTACAAAGCATACAGAAATATTTACCAAATGTAGAGTATCTTTTTGATGGGAACAGTACCTTTGGTGTGGACAACATTACAACGATGATCAAAGCAGATGATAAAGTTCCTGAAGTAAGTGCCGCGAGTATTTTGGCAAAAGTGACACGTGACAGAGAGATGGTAGAATTGGCTAAAAAGTACCCGGAGTATGGATTTGAGAAACATAAAGGGTATGGGACTAAAGCACATATGGAAGCTTTAGTCAAATATGGAAGATGCGAACTTCATCGCTATACTTTCAGAGTGAAAGGTTTGGATGAACCTCGGCTGTTTTAATCAGCCTATATACAACTACGTCTTGCTATGCTCCTTTCCGTTTTGGAGCTGTAAATGTGAGACTTTTCAGAGCTATTTACGGTTTTTAGATCATGGGTGTTCCATTTACCGTCAGTTTTCCTTTGACAAATTCGATCTCATAGATCTTTTTACCCTCTTTTTCAAGAGGAGGAAAGAGCATCAAAAGTATCAACGCTCTGGGTTCTTTTGCAATAAGTGTAAAGAGTTCTGTTGAGACAGAAATGTTTGTTTTGCTGCTAAGTGCATCAAGTACGGCGAATGGATTTTGAGAGACTGTACTGATATCAAATGATTTATCAAGGCTCCATGAAGAACTGAGTCTGAATCCATCCATCGTTGTCCAATTTTGTGTTATCTTTTTAACAGAAAAATTTGGAATAATTATGCTAATACCCTTAGAGAGCATTTTTTGACTGAGTGCATTAACGGCTTTTGCATCATTGACATCGACATGTTGAAGTGCTTCAAATGCAACAACATCCAAGTTGTCAATACTGAAATCAAAGCATACGTCATTCATCTTATATTTCTTTTGCTCTTCTGTTATTTCAAGTTTATCTGTTTTGCTTGTAATAGTACTCTTGAGAAGATCATTTTTTACACTGCTTACGGCAGATCCATTCAGATTTGTCATAAGCATGGAGAATGTTGGTTCCGCTTGAATTTCAATCTTCTCAACATGGTAATCAGATTTAGCATCATAAGGAGATGGACCGATGAATGTGTAGTCGGATGTAAGATTTGAAAGTTTCATAGTGAGTTCTTTCCCTGCATCCAAAGAGAGAAGTTGAAGTATCTGCCGGACTGTTTTTACTTTCCCGTTTTCTATGGTACCTTCAAATTTGAAACCTTGACTTACAAATGTGACTTTCTCTTCTTCCTCAAATATTTCATGGATATCCTTGATATAGCCTTTGAAACCGGTGAGCAGCTTATTAAAATCAAGATGTACGAGGAATGTTTTGTCTACGATCATCTTTTTTAGACGTTCAATGGCGGCTTTGTCTTCTTTCTCTGTACTTTTCAGTATGCTTTCCGGAAGTCCTACAGGGTAAATATCTAAAGAAAGAATACTATATCCATCATGAAGATATTCTGCATCTATACCCAGTTTCAAACCTTTAAATACAAGAATATCTTTCTGATTAACCTGTACACCTTGAGAAGTCAGGTAACTGCTGATCTTGGAGGGATCATCAAAACTTACCACGAAATGTTCTTCTGTCTCTTTTATATTTCTCTCTTGTACCCCAAATCCATTTTCTTGTAAAGTTGTCAACTCATTATTGACTTGTTTTTTTAACTCTTCAGTAACCCGGGTAGAACCTGCTGTAAAATAATAGAGTGTTGTAATGAGTACAAGACCGATAATACCAAAGCCTAATTTCTTACGACTCAGCATTTAGTGCTTCGCTTGTACTGAATTTTACATAGATCATTTAGTGATTTACGGCATTGCGTTTTAACGCTTATCATTCTTGTCACATATATGCCTTTAATTGGATTGAGGATAGAGTGCTTTTAGATGCTCCATCTTCTTACCCATATTGAGCAGGGTCATATCGGCAAGAGTGAGTGCCATCATTGCTTCGCATACTACGGCACCGCGTATGGCAACACAAGGGTCATGCCGTCCTTTCAGGTTGCATTTTACCTCTTCATTGTGGGTGGTAATGGTCCGTTGTTCCTGAAAAATGGAAGGGGTTGGTTTAAAATGTGTTTTGACGATGATCGTGTCACCATTGCTGATACCACCCAGCATACCGCCGGAATGGTTGCTTGTGAAACCGTTCAGAGAGATCTCGTCATTGTTTTCACTTCCTTTAAGGTGGGTACTTGCTACACCATCACCTATCTCTACTGCTTTGGCGGCATTGATGCCCATCATTGCTTCAGCCAGAATGGCATCCAGTTTATAGTAAAGAGGCTCGCCCAGACCGATAGGTACGCCTGTAGCAGTAGTTAAGACTACACCACCAACTGAATCATGGTTCTCTTTCGCAGTTAATATAGCAGCTTCCTGTGCTGCTTCCATCTTGGGATCAAGGGCATACAGTTTAGAATTCTTTGCATGTTCAAAATCCTGTACTTCACCTTTGATACCGTCTACTTCACAAAGACCGCTTTGTATGGAGATACCCAGCTCTTTAAGCATCAGTTTTGCAATGGCACCACCTGCCACTCTGGCAGCTGTTTCTCTGGCAGAACTTCGTCCACCCCCACGGTAGTCTCTTAGACCATACTTGTGAAAGTAGGTAAAGTCAGCATGTCCCGGGCGGAAGAGGTCTTTAATATTGTCATAATCTTTTGATTTTTGATTGGTGTTAAAGATGACCATGGCGATAGGCGTACCGGTACTTACACCTTCGAAAGTTCCGGAGAGTATTTCAAATTTATCCTCTTCCTTGCGGCCGGTCTCAAGTTTGCTCTTTCCCGGTTTTCTACGGTCCAGTTCAGACTGTATGAACTCTTCATCTATATGAAGTCCTGCGGGTACACCATCAAGAATGCACCCTAAGGCTTTACCGTGGGACTCTCCAAAGGTTGTGAGGGTCAGTTTTTTACCAAAAGTATTCATGAACGTAATTTCTCCAGTGCAATTTGAGCTGCTTTTTGCTGTGCTTCTTTTTTACTTTTTCCTCTTGCTGTGGCGATGGTTTTTTCATCCAGTATCACAGCGATCTCAAACTCTTTTTTGTGGTCTGGGCCTGAGGAGCCCAGCATTTCATAAAGAGGTGTTACTCCATGCGTGGCCTGTGTCAGTTCCTGCAGTGCTGTTTTATAGTCTTTGGAAAGTGAATCAAGGTCTATCTTTGGATGGGTCTCTTCCAGAAGAGCAATGGATATCTCTTTGGCTACCTGGAGACCTGCTTCCAAATAGATAGCACCGATGATGGCTTCAAAGGCATTGGAAAGCAGGGAGGGTTTATTTCGGCCGTTATTGTTCTCTTCTGCAGAGGAAAGATAGATATACTGTCCCAGATCAATGGCCTTTGCCAAAAGTGTGAAACCGCTTTCATTGACAAGTGATGCACGGATCTTGGAAAGTATACCTTCATTGGAGTTTGGGAATTTGAAAAAGAGGTATTCTCCTACAATCAGGTCAAGTACTGCATCTCCCAAAAACTCAAGCCGCTCATTATTGTAAGGCTTTTTATAACTCTTGTGTGTCAAAGCCTCAATAATCAATTGCTTATTTTCAAATGTATAGTTCAGTCGTTTTTCAAGTTGACTGTAATCATTCATTGTGTATTCCTTTTTTAATTAATGTTGGCATTATAGCAAAAAATTGATATGCAACTTTATGGTTTTTTATGCGAATTTTCATTTTTTGCTTTGTTTTGCAGCAATGTATTGTATTTGGTTTTCTGCAATGATATATATGGAAGGGAATAGGAGGGAGACAGAATGGCAAACAGAGGCTATAATAAAGCTTTGATCCGTTCTGCTTCATTCTTTGCAAGTTCATCACAGCGTTCATTTTCAGGATGTCCATTGTGCCCGCGTACCCAGGTACCGTGTACATTATGCGGTGCAGCAGCTTCAAGATAGGCTTTCCAGAGATCTACATTTTTTACTTTTGCAAAGTTTTTCCTGACCCATCCCTCCAGCCATTCATTGATCGCTTTAACGACATAGGCGCTGTCGGAAATGACTTCTACATCACAGGGTTCCTTGAGCAGTTTCAGCCCTTCAATGACACCTTGCAGTTCCATGCGGTTGTTCGTAGTATGGGCATCTCCGCCAAAGTACTCTTTGCGGTTTCCTTTAAATTCCAGTATGCCGCCATAGCCTCCGGGCCCGGGATTGCCGAGACTTGAACCGTCAGAGTAGAGAGTAATCTGTTTTCGGGCTTGATTTTGCAATTTTTTCCTCAACTTCTACAGAGTTTATCGCCATACAATTCGGACATCGTCTGAAAGAGGCAGGAAAACTCTGTTTACATTTTTTACACAGGTATGAGAAAAGCAGATCTCCCTGCTCGAATCCACTCTGTTTTGCAGTAGCCAGCATATCCAGGCTGAAGATACCGCTCCGGACAGTCGGCTCCTGCAAATATCCCTTGGCATAGTAGAGTGTGCTCAGCTGTGTATTGGATGTGATTATATCCAAATCGAGTTGTGAATTCGGTAAGAACCAGAGGATATCTATCACCTCTTTCAGGCGTTCAGGGTCAATGATCTGCCATGCCGCTTTTGTATCCAGTTGGAGCATGGCACTTACTATTTCTCTATAGAGTTTGGGTTCTTCTTCCAGAATACGGGTAAGTTTTTTCAGTTTCTCCGGAGTAGGGATCGTCTTGTCTGACCTTGTTTCAGAGAGTTCAAGAAATTTTGTAAGGGTATGGGTATCTTCCCCCAGCATTTCCAATGGGCTTATGACCTCTTTTGCCTTATCGTATTTGTGCATCATTTCGTAGACAACCCCCAGTTCATACAGTACCTGGACATTACGGGGTTTTTTGCGAAGGATCTCTGCATAGATAGATCTGGCCCGCTCAAGGAATCCTGCATGAAGATAGGTATTCCCCAGTCTTTCCAGCAGTTCCTGTTTCGCAAGATCATCAGAGATGTTTTTAATGATATAAAGATAGATATTGATGGATTTGTGATATTCCCCCGAATTCTCAAATGCCTTTGCAAGTAGTGCCAACGGCTTGAACATATGGGGTTCAAAGGGCATATCTCCTGTATCAAGAGCACATTCCGAACTGTCGAATTTTTCCAGGAATTTAAGGAGGTTTCCCTGCTCCTTCTGTTGTCTGTAGAGTCCCCAGGCATAGGTAACCACAGCAATGATCAGGGAGATGACTATTATGAGTAAAATACTGAAAAGCGGGTCATTGTAAGCAGGCAAGATATTTTCCAAATTTTCCCTTTGTATGATATCCTCATCATCCCCGTATCAGGCACAGGGATAAGGAAGATATAAAGTTGTCTTAGATTATATCAAATTAGATATAATGTTGAAATGATAGATAACGCCTCGATAGAATCTCTAAAAAACAGCATTGATATTGTAGATGTAATAGGTAACTTCATAGAATTGCGCAAAGCAGGCGCGAACTATAAAGCGAACTGCCCGTTCCATGGAGAGAAGACCCCTTCTTTTGTAGTAAGCCCTAGTAAGCAGATATACCACTGTTTTGGCTGCGGTGTGGGGGGTGACAGTATTAAGTTCGTCATGGAACTTGAAAAACTTACCTATCCTGAAGCCATAGAAAAACTTGCTTCTATGTATAATTTCTCTTTGAATTATACGAAAGGCAGCAGTGACTACAGTGATGCAAAGCGTGTGCTTGAAGCCATACAGAAATGGTATGTAAAAAACCTTGATCAGAACCAAACAGCTAAAAAGTATCTCCTGGACAGAGGTGTCAGTGTCCGTTCCATCGAGCAGTTCGGTATAGGGTACGTACCTGACGGTGCATCGGTCATACAGTTTTTAAATGCGGCACTTTTACCTTTGCCCAAAGCAATGGATGCCGGGATCATCGCCAAAGGGGAGAGGGGAGAGTTCTATGCACGTCTGGTAGAGCGTATTACCTTTCCTATCTTCTCCAACAGCGGGGCGGCAGTAGGATTTGGAGGACGTACCATCACCAATCATCCTGCCAAATATATCAATTCACCTCAGACAAAACTGTTTAACAAGTCACGTCTGCTTTACGGGTATGATCTTGCCAAAGAGAGTATTTATAAAAACAAGAAGCTTATTGTCTGTGAGGGCTACCTTGATGTCGTGATGTTCCATCAGGCAGGATTTACAGAAGCTGTTGCTACACTTGGAACGGCTTTGACCTCTGAACATCTGCCTCTTCTTAGAAAGGGAGACCCCAAGATCATCTTGGCATATGACGGAGACAAGGCAGGAGTGGCTGCAGCACTTAAAGCCTCACAGATGTTGAGTGTTGCAGGTTTTGACGGCGGTGTTGTCCTTTTCCCTGACGGACAGGATCCTGCGGACCTCATAGCCAAAGGAGAAAGTAAGACTGTAGCAAAACTGCTTCGGGAAGCAAAACCGCTGATCCCTTTTGCCCTGGAGCAGATCATTGGTGTCTACGATTTGAATGATCCCCGTGCAAAAGAGGCAGCATTTGGTGTAGCAAAACAGTTCCTGGAAGGGTTAAGTCAGATCATCAAAGAGGCTTATATTCCTATGGCAGCTACACTTTTGGGAGTATCTCCTGCACTTTTTGGGGGCCAGACACAACCCCGAAGAGCAAAAGAGAGTTTTAGCCAGAAAAGAGATGATGTGGCACAATTAAGCATTCTTAAAACACTGCTGGAAAAGCCGGATCTCATAGACAGTGTCCTTGATGTTATAGATGTCGATATGTTCGGCGGCTATGCAGCGCTTTTTTCTGCACTGATCAATGGAGAGAGAGAACATCCCCATCTTATGGGACTGGCAGTAGATGAAAGTTTACAGGTGATGAATGAAAAAGAACTGCAGAATGTATTGCGTAATTTTCTGATAAAACATTATGATATCAAACTTAAAAATATCGTTGCAGACAGAAGTATACCGTTTGATAAAAAAAGTTTTTTGATACGTAAAATAAAAACAGATATAATTCCAAGACTGAAACGAGGAGAATTAGTAGCATATGATACAAACTGGTAATTCGAAACACAATGAGAAAAACATTTAAAGGAAAACATAATGGCAACAGCAAGTGCAAGACATATATTGGTAAATGATGAAGCGTTCTGTAAAGAACTTAAAGAGAAAATAAACTCGGGTGAGGTTTCGTTTGAAGAAGCAGCAAGAGATCACTCAACCTGTCCGTCAGGTGTAAGAGGCGGAGAGCTGGGAACATTCGGTCAGGGACAAATGGTACCTGAGTTCGATAAAGTGGTCTTCAATGATGAAGTAGGTGTAGTTCACGGTCCTGTAAAAACACAATTCGGTTATCATCTTCTTGAAATAACAGAACGTTCATAAATATCTGAGGTAGGTTTAACCTACCTTTTGGTAAAATCTTTTTCTATATTCTATATTTGGGGCATTAGCTCAGCTGGGAGAGCGCTTCGCTGGCAGCGAAGAGGTCATCGGTTCGATCCCGTTATGCTCCACCAATCTACAATTTGAAAATTCTTTATAATTATATACTATAACAGCTATCTTTTTTGAGAATCAACAGTCTATTCTGTATACAGATACCGTTTTATTTTTTTGGTCGGGGTTTTTATAAAATCCTCTTTTTGTTCGATCATTTTATGGATCTTTGAAAATGATGATACTTTTGAATTGGTTTCTGTCCGTATCTCTTCAAGCAGTTTTCTTACCTTTACATGTATTTCTGTTTCAGAGCTTTTACTTATACCAAATAGTTCATCGAGTTTGTCATAATCAAGATATATACGGGCGATCAGTATGTGATTGTCATTAAAGACCAGAGAATCCGATACCAGATCATGGGCATTCAGTACAGCTTCTATCTGTTCGGGATAGATGTTCTCTCCACTGGGACCGACAATGATGTTCTTGGCTCTGCCGCTCATAAAGAAGTAGCCGTCTTCATCCATATATCCTATATCTTCCGTATTGAACCAGCCGTCTTCATCCATTACCTGAGCTGTTTTTTCCGGATCTTTATAATAGCCCATCATAATATTCGGACCTTTTGCCCATAGTGTCCCAACACCATTTTTATCCTGGTCTCGCAGTTCCAGTTTGGTTCCTGGAATGACGGGGCCTATGGCTTTATATTTGGTATGTTCTGGATTTGTTCCGGCAAGAAACGGTGCCGTCTCAGTAAGGCCGTACCCTATACAGTAAGGGAATTTTGCTTCTCTGAGGAACTTTTCTACAGTTGGAGAGAGTGCTGCCCCGCCAATACCAAAAAATCGTATTTTCCCCCCAAATGTCTCTATAAGTTTTTTCCCGGCAATACGATTTAGCTTTTTTCTGATAAAAGGAACAGCATAGAGTAATTTTATGAAGAAATTCTTTTGAAAATTCGGAACAATTTTATTTTTGTATATTTTTTCTATGACAAGAGGTACGCTTAGCATAAAATCAGGTTTTACGGATGCTATGGCTTTGATCAGTATAGTTGGTGTAGGAGGCTTTTGTATATAGTGTATCGATGCACCATTAAAAAGAGGGATAAGCATACCGACTGTACATTCATAAGTATGTGCCAAAGGCAGAATAGACAAAAATTTGTCTTCAGGATAGATATCTACAACTTTTTGTGATGCCGTGACATCAAATGTCAGGTTTTTATGTGAGAGCATCACACCTTTTGAGCTTCCAGTTGTTCCTGAGGTATAGATGATTGCTGCCAAGTCCTCTTCGAGTATTTTTACTTTCTCCCTGCTTTTGCTTTGATCTTTTTTGAATCTATCTACTGTTTCAGATAATTTTTGACTGCTTTTCTGGAGCATATTTGCAGTTTTGACCTTTTTTGAAAGCTTCTCCAGAACTACTATTGTATCCGTTATCACAAGCAGATTCATTATTGGTGGTTGTGTTTCATCCAGGATCGTTTCAAAAAGTTTTTGGGAAATAAATGCGGCTTTGCATTCTGCATGAATAGCAATATGAATCGCTTCAGAGGTATGAAAGTCCGGTAGAATCGGGACGATCACTGCCCCCATCGTAGTAACAGCCAGATAGACAGCGGACCAGTTCGGCATATTTTCACTATAGAGTGCTACTTTATCACCCTTTTGAATGCCATGTTCTTTAAGGATATCCTGTATATGTTCTACTGTATTTGATAATGCCTTATAGCTCATTCCTGATCCATTTACGAATTGTACTGCAGGCCTGTTTGGATAGTTTGAAATACTATGGTCATAGAGTGCTTTAAGTGTAAGTTCCGGTAATTCTATAAAGGGTTTGCTCATCATTCTTCCCGATTTGAAATCAATAATAGAAATATTATATCAAATAATTCGCCAATTCAAGGGATAAGTGCAATTTCTGAGAGATAGTTTTGAAAGAGAGGGTTAATCGATCATAGGTTATCCTTTTTTCACCACAAAAACAGGAAATGCACTATGAAGTATAAACAATTAACCCTCACGGAAAGATACCATATTTCTCTTTTTTTAGAAAGAGGTTATACCCAAAAAGAGATAGCAGAAGAGTTAGGTGTTCATCCCTCAACAATCAGTAGAGAAATCAAAAGAAATTGGGATACACATGCAGATAAATATCAATACACCACTGCTCACTTCAATACGGAATATCGACATAGATCCAAACCAAAATATACTGTTATCACTCCTCAGCTAGAGAGCTACATTAGAGAGAAGCTCAAAGCTGGATGGTCCCCGGAGCAGATTGCAGGCAGAATGAAACGTGATAATATCGGAAGTATCTCACATGAGACGATCTATCAGTTCATTTATCGAAACAAAGCCAGTAAAGGCAGACTCTATAAGTATCTCAGACACAAGAACAAGAAGTACCATAAACGATGTAATGACTATCAACGCAGAGGAACGATCATTGACAGAAAGATGATCAATACACGCCCTAAGATTGTAGAGAAGAAAAAACGTATAGGGGATTTAGAGATCGATACAGTTATTGGTAAGGATCATATTGGAGCATTGGTAACAGCTGTAGATAGAAAGTCCAAATTTACTCTGATCAAAAAAGTACCTTCCAAACATGCAGAGATTGTCACTACTGCACTGATTGAAATGCTCGAACCTATCAAACAGGTGATCAAGACTATTACTAGTGACAACGGAAAGGAATTCGCTTATCACAAGCAGGTCTCACAGATACTGGATACAGACTTCTACTTCGCTAATCCGTATCACTCCTGGGAGAGAGGATTGAACGAACATACCAATGGATTGATCAGACAATATCTGCCGAAGAAGACAGACTTCACACAAATATCTAAGGAAGATGTGATTATCATACAAGAGAAGCTAAACCATCGACCAAGAAAAGTACTGAACTACAGAACGCCCTATGAAGTATTTTTTGAAGAGTTTACTAAGGAATTAGCTGCGTAAATTAGAGGTGAATTGCACTTATGATTTGAATGGGCGATTAGAAAAGTTTATAAGTATATAAGAGAGATAAAATAAGGTTGGTGACCCCTAGGAGACTCGAACTCCTGTAACATGGATGAAAACCATGGATCCTAACCGCTAGACGAAGGGGCCAACCGAAATTACCTAAAGACAGGTAAAAGATAAAACAAGTTAAAATGGTGACCCCTAGGAGACTCGAACTCCTGTAACATGGATGAAAACCATGGATCCTAACCGCTAGACGAAGGGGCCATTTACAACTTGTGGACGGCATTATATAAGTAGCTAGCTTAAAAAACTCTTAAATGGTATCTGATTGAGTAAAAATAAGGAGATTTTTTTGAAAATTAAACGTATGATACTGGTATTTGCAGGATTGTTCTTTCTAAATGCCTGCAGTGAAAAACAATATATTGAGCAGAACAGTGCTTTGATCGTTTTTAAAACACCTACTTTCCAATATGCGGATATGGGATTTGTATATGAGAACAGTGATGAAGTAAAAGTAGAGATCTATGGAAGCGGACAGGCCTTGATGACGTTGATAATTTCACAAGAGAAAATCTGTATGAGTTTTTTAGCATGTATGGGTAAAGAAGAATTCAATAAAAAAGTATTAAGTCCTATGTACTCACATGATATTCTTGAAGAAATTTTCAGAGGCAATCCTATCTTTAAGGGTAAAGGATTGGAAAAAAATCGTAACGGCTTTACACAAAAAATAATAAATTCAGATAAATATAGCATAGATTACAGTGTTTTAAATAAGCAAATTATATTCCGTGATACAATCAACGATATATTAATCAAAGTGAAGAGGATAGAGTAAATGAAGTTTGTCGGTGCACATGTAAGTGCAAGCGGAGGGGTTGATAATGCACCATTGAATGCTATGGCCATAGGAGCCAAAGCTTTTGCACTTTTTACTAAGAACCAGAGACAATGGACGGCTAAGCCTTTAGAAAGTAAGACCATTGATGCTTTCCGTAAAAATCTTGAAATTGCAGGGATCCTTCCTGAACATGTCCTGCCTCATGACTCTTATCTTATTAACCTTGGACATCCTGAAGCAGAAAAACTGGAGAAATCCAGAGATGCTTTTATAGATGAGCTTGAACGATGTCATTTACTGGGATTGGACAAGCTGAATTTCCATCCAGGATCGCACTTGGTGAAGATCCCTAAAAAAGATCCGGAGTATGATGAGAAATTGATGGAGGCAGAGTTGCATTGTTTGGATGTGATTGCAGAGTCTATGAATAGAGCTATAGATGCTACAAAAGATTCAAATGTAAAACTTGTCATAGAAAATACAGCAGGCCAAGGCTCCAATCTTGGATACAAGTTTGAACATCTTGGGTATATCATTGATAAAATAGAAGATAAAAGCAGAGTAGGTGTCTGTCTGGATACCTGTCATACATTTACAGCAGGGTACGACCTGCGTACACGGGAAGCCTATGATGAAACGATGGATATATTTGAACGTATTGTAGGTTCAAAGTATTTGATGGGGATGCATCTTAATGACTCTAAACCAAAACTGGGTTCCCGCGTAGACAGACATGCATCGTTAGGTCAGGGAGAGATAGGCTGGGATGCCTTTAGATTTATTATGAATGACTCACGTATGGATGACATACCTCTTGTCTTGGAAACAATTGATGAGTCGATTTGGGCGGAGGAGATTAGGGCATTATATGCTTTGATTGAACAGTAAAATTAAAACAGAAGGAAGTAAAATGAGTAAAATAATCAAAAGTTGTGTACTTAGTGTAATAACAAGTTCTGTGGTGATGGCAGGGGGATACAAAATCCCGGAACAATCATTAAATTCTATGGCGCTGGGCGCAGCATATGTGGCACATACCACAGGGGCAGATACCGCGTATTACAATCCTGCGAATATGGCATTTATGGATGCGGATAAAAGTTATGTAGAGGGCGGTATAACACTGGCACACTTACCTTCTAATGTATATACATTGATACCCCCATATTCGGGAGAGTCAAACACAGAAGATATATTGATACCAAATATGCATTATGTTTCTAAACCTATAGGTGATTTCAGATGGGGTGTGAGTCTTACTGCACCGGGTGGCCTGACAAAAAAATGGGATACACTGTACCAAAAAGCATTTGCTGAAGAATTTACGCTTAAAGTTGTGGAGCTTAATCCAAGTATCTCATACAAAGTAGCAGATAATTTTAGTATTGGTGGAGGGCTGAGATTTATCTATAGTGAGGGTGTTATTAAAAATGATGCACTTGCTCTTGGTGCAACAAAGGTAGATATGGAAGGAGATACTTTTGAATTCGGTTACAATCTAGCTATGACATATAAACCAACTTCAGATATTAATCTTGCCGTGACATATCGTTCCAATATCGATCTTGATGAAGAAGGTACAGCAACACTTTCTGACAGTGATGGCATCTTATATGATGGTGATGCAAGTGTATCTGTACCGCTTCCTGCAGCTTTAAATGTTGCAGTGAGTAAAACATGGAATAATACATTCACATTGGAATTTAATTATGAAAGAACCTACTGGTCTGCATATGAAACATTGAAATTTGAAGGGGTTCCTTTACCTGAAACAGATAAAAAATGGAAAGATACGAATACGTTTAGAGTAGGTGCAACCATGAAAATGGATAAAATCACTATGATGATGGGATTTGCGATCGATGAAACACCGGTACCGGAAGAGACACTTGGATTTGAACTTCCTGACAGTGATGCCACGATCTTCTCTATGGGATTCCGTTATCAACAGACAGAGAACCTTTCATGGGGAGCTGCTTTCCTGTATGACAGCAAAGAGAGTCGATCTATAACGCCGGGGGTCAATCCTAATCCTGTTCTTGTAAATGGGGGGAGTTTCCACGAAGGTGGAGCTTTCCTGACAACTCTAGGAGTCTCTTACGAGTATTAATATGGATTATAAGTTTAACAACTTTTATGAACTCATCACTTTTCAAGCTAAGAAGCGTAAATCAAAAGTTGCACTTTTAGTCGGTGATGAGAAGATTACCTATGGTCAAGTTTTAGAGAAGGTAGATAAATTAGCTGGATTTTTAGCTGAAAAAGGTGTAAAAGAGGGTGATAAAATCGCATTTTTTTTACGAAATTCACCAGAGTTTATCTATCCGGTTTTTGCTGCTTCCAAACTGGGAGCCATTATAGTTCCTGTGAACACTTTTTTAAAAGAAGAAGAGCTCAGTTATATTCTGGAAGACAGTGGCAGTTCTGTATTGGTAGCATCTGCTATACATGACAAAGTAGTGAACAGCAGTAAAGCAAGTAGAATTTGTCAGTTCATTTTGTGGGAAGGTGATGTGTTAGTCGAAGGTGAGCAACATCACTACTTTGAAGAGGCGTTCAAATCGGATATAACTGCAGAACATATACAAAGAGGACTTGAAGAGACAGCAGTCATTATCTATACTTCAGGGACTACAGGTAAACCTAAAGGGGCCATGTTAAGCAATAAAAATATACTTTCAAATGCAGATTCCGGAAGAAGAACTATTAACGTAAAAGCGAAAGACAGAGCTATCGTATTTTTACCTATGTTCCACTCTTTTACCTTTTCTATAGGTGTAATATTGCCGCTTTATGCCGGGGGGAGTATTGTCATTATAAAATCACTCAAACCTTTCTCAAATATTTTTAAACAAGTGTTGACAAAACGTGTCACACTTTTCTTTGGGATCCCGGATGTATATAATGCTTTAGCTAAAGCAAAATTGCCATGGTACTTTATGTGGTTCAACAAAATTCGTGCTTTTATTTCAGGTGCTGCTGCTTTACAGCCGAAAACATTGGATGCGATGGCAAAGAAATTTAAAAGAGCAACACTTTTAGAAGGATATGGATTGAGTGAAGCTTCCCCTGCTGTATGTATGAATACCTTCAAAAAACAGAAAGCAGGTTCTGTGGGAACAGCATTGTATGGTTACGAGATGAAGATCGTGGATGAAGATATGAATGAACTTCCTCTTGGAGCCATAGGTGATATTATAGTTAAAGGTGATAATGTAATGCAAGGGTATCTCGGTCGCCCGGAAGCAACAGATGAAACGATTGTTAATGGCTGGTTGCTTACCGGTGATATGGGATATATGGATGATGAAGGATTTTTATTCATCGTAGATCGGAAAAAAGATCTTATTATTTCCAAAGGGATCAATATCTATCCCAGGGAAATTGAAGAGGCGATCGATATCTTTGAGGGTATCAAAGCTTCAGCCGTGATCGGAATCGTCGATGATAAGAGTGGAGAGGTCCCTATAGCCTATCTTGAACTGGAGGAAGATAGAGAGAGTATTGATGAACATGCACTTAAAAAATATCTACGTGAACATCTTGCCAACTATAAAGTACCAAAGTATATCCATTTTATCGACGAGCTTCCAAAGAATGCTACAGGCAAAGTACTCAAACGTGTATTAAAAGAAAAACTGAAAGAGGAAAAAGTTTAAAAAAACGATCATTATTTATAGACAGGCTGTTTTTGGTTTTAATCCTGAAATGGTACCATGGATAAAAGGAAGGAATATTTTCGTGATACAGAAGAAGAGAAGTCATATAAGTACGGATTGGAAGTAAGATGATGAAAGCTATAACGAATGCGAAGATCCTTTATGAAGATAAGATCGTAGAGGGCAGAACTATTCTGTTTGACAAAAAAATCGTTCATATAACCGATAAGATACAACAGGAGAATATAGAGATCATTGACGCACACGGTGCTTATGTCAGTGCAGGATTCATTGATCTGCATATCCATGGATCCGGAGGAGCAGATGTCATGGACGCAACACCGGAAGCATTAGAGAATATCTCTTCTGCGCTGCTTCAAACAGGGACCACCTCTTTTCTGGCAACGACTATGACCATGTCACAAGAGCGTATTGACAAGGCCTTACAGAATATTCAACTTCACAGTCAAGATGTAACCGGTGCAGAGATTCTGGGTGTACATCTTGAAGGCCCCTTTATTAATACTTCTAAACATGGTGCTCAGGATAAAGCGTATATACAAACACCTGATATAGCATTGATAAAAGAGTATATGAATGAAGTGAAAATGATCACACTCGCTCCTGAAATTAAAGGAGCAGAATCTTTTGTAAAGTATTTATCAGCCCAATACCCTCATATTATTTTAAGTATCGGACACAGTGATGCAAGTTATGAAAAAAGTAAAGAGAGTTTTTCTTGGGGGATTTCCCACGCGACCCATCTTTTTAATGCGATGAACCCTTGTCATCATCGAAATCCGGGGATCGTGGGAGCCGTCTTTGATGCAGATGTGACTTGTGATATCATTGCTGATCTTGTGCATACGCATCCCTCTATACTGAAACTTGTTTATCAAATAAAGAGAGAAAAACTGATACTCATTACAGATGCAATGCGTGCAGGATGTATGAAGTCTGGTACGTATGATCTGGGTGGACGTAGCGTATTGGTAGAAGGAGACAAGGCAACTCTTGAAGATGGCACACTTGCAGGATCTGTACTAAAATTGAATGAAGCACTTAAAAATATGACGATGGCTACTTCTATGACGCAGGTTGAAGCTGTTAATGCGGTGACAAAAATACCTGCACAAAAACTGGGGTTGAAAAAGGGTGAACTTAAAATTGGCTATGATGCGGATATAGTGATTTTTGATGAAAATTTCAGTATTATATCAACCATTGTTGCAGGTGAAGTAAAGTATAAAAGGGATTGAATGTTCGGATTTTTAAAACGTAAAGCAAGAGAAGTAAAAGCACCGGCAGATGGTGAGATCGTAGCACTTGAAAGTGTGAATGATGAAGTCTTCTCACAAAAACTTGTAGGGGATGGAGTGGCTATTGTTCCTGTATCTAATGTATTTACAGCGCCTATAGATGGAACTATCACAAAAATATTTTCTACAAACCACGCGTATAGTGTCAAAAGTCCGAAAGATATGGAAGTGATGGTGCATATAGGTCTGGATACAGTAGATTTAAATGGAGAAGGTTTTGAACGATTGGCAAATGAGGGTGATGAGGTGAAAGCAGGAGATGTGATCATCCGTGTAGATCTAGACTATATCCGTGAACATGCCAAAGACATTATCACCCCTATTATCATCTCTGATGAAAGTGATGTGAAAAGTATAGAAAAAAAACTAAAGATCGTTAAAAGCGGTGATATTATTATGGAGGTGAACTGATGCCACAGAGTGACAATATATATTATTATGTTATTTACGCAGTAATTTTGGTAGCATTCTTTTTTGTTTTAAAGTCACCAAAAAAGAAGTAATTTAACTTTTGCATATACATTATCTTCATGCGTAACACAGGGATTCTTAAGCCTGAGACAATGTAAAAAATTACATATCAAACTGGCTATAAAACTTTGTGGAATCCACAAAGTTTGAGAATGACGATGGAACCGCTTGTGTAAGAGTTAAGTTGTTCCGAGGGCTGATTACTTTAATGCTTCTTTAATGCCTCTTTGATTCCTTCTGCTATCTTCTCTGCTTTTGTACCGAGTATGATCTGGATCGATCTTTTATCGGGACGGATGACACCTTTTGCTCCGAGTACCATAAAATCTTCATCTTTGAGTGATGCACTGTCCTTTACACTCATACGAAGTCTTGTAATACAGGCATCAGTATCGAGGATATTTTCCTCTCCTCCTAGTGCTTCTATGAATACCAGTGCTTCATCGGAAGTAGAACCGGATGAAGTATCCTCCTGTAGCTCTGTTTCCAGTATCTTAAGTTTGAAGAGTTTGATGGTATAGTAACTGAGTACAAAATAGAGTAGGGCAAAAAACACACCAAGAGGAAGTATACGTAATGGATGCGTAGCAAGTTTATAGTTGATCACATAGTCAATAAAGCCTGCCGAAAAGCCAAAACCGGCATGAATATCCAGCATTTGGGCTAAAGAAAGAGCCAAGCCTGTAAGAATAGCATGGAGTACAAAAAGCAATGGAGCGACAAAAAGAAAGAGAAACTCCAAAGGTTCGGTGATCCCTGTTAAAAATGAAGTGAATGCAACACCTACTAAAACAGCACCTGCTTTTTTACGGTAGTTTTTGGGTGTATTGAGATAAATGGCATATGCCATAGCAGGAAGCCCGAACATCATGACTACATAAAAACCGGACATATAGACTCCGGCTGTTTTGTCCCCCGCAAAGAAGCGATGCAGGTCCCCATTGGCAACCACTTCTACTCCGTCTTTAAGGTGAGTATATTCACCCAACTGGAACCAAAAGACAGAGTTGAGGATATGATGAAGTCCAAGAGGGATGAGAAGACGGTTGAGTGTACCATAGATGAAAGTACCTATTTCGTTTAATCCTATGATCATATTGGAAAAGGCATCTATAGTACCCTGGGCATAGTGCCAGAAGTAGCCAGCCAAGACCCCTACAACAATGGCAGAGAGCGCTGTAATAATGGGCACAAATCGTTTGCCTCCAAAGAAGCCCAGGAATTCAGGAAGTTTAATGTCATGAAAACGGTTGTAAAGTGTGCCTGCAAGTACCCCGATGATGATTCCCACAAAGACACCCATATTGACATCTTTGTCAATACTGATGTAAACAGCTTTTGCTATGAGTACGCCGATGGCTCCGGAGAGTGCAGCAGCACCATCATTGTTCTTGGCAAGTCCATAAGCGATACCTACACCAAAAAGCAGGTCAAGGTTGGAAAAGATGGCATCTCCGGCACTTTTCATGATAAGGGCTATCTGCCCATCAAAAATATCTCCAAATCCCAGGCGCAGCAGTAAGGCAGCAACAGGAAGTACTGCGATCGGGGTCATAAGTGCCTTACCTATACGTTGTAACAGATTAAACATGTCTGATCTCCTCCTTGGTTTGCGCAATGCTTTTAGGGGAGACACTTAAGGTCTCTATGCCCAGGTTTATTAAGGTTGCTATAGCCTTTTTGTTTGCCGCCAGCTCCCCGCAGATACTCACAGGTTTTGTTGCTTTTTTAACAATAGTGTCAATGACATTGAAAAGTACGGGTGATGCTTCATCCACCTTCAGTGTAGGATGGGTTCTTTCAATGGCAAAAAGATATTGTCCAAGATCATTGGTACCGATAGAGTAAAAATCCACTACTTCATTGAATGACTCTATTAAAAAAAGTACAGAAGGTACTTCTATCATAATACCAAAGAGGATCTGTGAAATATCCAGCTGATGTTTTTTTGCGAGCTCTTTTGCAAAAGTCTTTGCTTCATGGAACTCTTCTACACTGCTTACCATGGGGAACATGATCTTGATCGTTTTGTTCCCGGCAGCTGCGAAAATGGCATGGAGCTGTTCTGCCATGATCTCAGGGTGGCTTTGAAAAAGGCGTATGCCGCGTATGCCGAGGAAGGGGTTGTTCTCTTTGGGAAGTTTCAGGTAGGGGAGCGCTTTATCCCCACCTACATCCAGTGTACGTACGGTAATGTCGTCAAAATGGGAAAATATCTCTTCATAGGTTCTGGTTTGTCTCTCAAAAGAGGGTTTCTCCTCTTTAAATAAGAATTCTGTACGCAGAAGTCCTATACCCTGTGCACCTTCCTCTTTGGATATTTTGACAGAGTCGATATCGGTAACATTTGCCATGACCTTTATATCTCTGCCTTTTTGTGTTACTGCAGGTTTAAAGCGTTTTTCTGAGGCTAAAGCTTTCTGTTCAGTATCTTCTACCAACCGCTTTCGTGCTTTTCCCATATCTGCCCGGGTAGGATCAGTAACAACTACACTGCTGTGTGCATCCAGAATGACAGACCTTTCTGCATCAAACAGAGAAGTATCTGCAATGAGTGAAGGTATACCGGCTCCACGAAGGAGAATGGCAGTATGGGAATTGATGGAAGTCTCTTTGAGGATCACCCCTGCAACATCTGTCTGTGACAACTGTTCTATTTGACTTGGGAGCAGGTCGTTGGCCAACAATATGAAAGGGTTATCCGGAAAGTGTGCTTCCACCTCCAACCCCAAGTGTTTTTTCACACGTTGCAGAATATCTTTATAGTCACTGATCTTTGCTTCCAGTTTTCCTCCTGCAAGTTCTGAGGAGGCATCTTCTATAAGTACTTCTAACTCGTGAAGAGTAGAGGCCTTTGCTTTCAGTGATGCTAAGAGTTCCTTTTGGGCAAGGTAAATGTTTGCATCACTGTTTTGTGCCTGTGTAGTATAAAGTATTTCAAGCTCATCTATACTTTGATGTACTGCTTCTTCAAAAGTAAGCTCACTCTTTTTTTGCACTCTTGTCTCTTTGTAGTGATAGACAGGAGCGATGGCAATACCACTAGAGATAATATCCCCTTCTATGAACGCACCCTTATAATGGCTTTGCTCTTTTTGTATCGCTTTTATCTCTTTATCTTCTTGCATGAGTGAAGTAAAAGTGTGTCTTAAAACTTTTAGTGCTTCCTTGGCTTGTTTGCCTTGACATGTGAGTTTAAACCTGCTCCCTTTTTCTAATGAGAGAGCCAGTAGAGTGTTAACACCTTTTGCATCTACTGTAGTGCCTTCAAAAGAAGCTGTGATTTTACAAGGGTACTTTTTAGCTACAGAGACAAATTGTGCAACAGGCCTTAGATGAAATCCGTTATTGGAGGTGACAGTAAGTGTTGTACCATGTGTTTTATAAAATAGATTTTTTAGAAATGCCATAGCCATCTTTTATATTTTGATAACTCAAAGTATATCAAAGATTTGCTATACTCAAATAAAAATTAGGAAAATGATTGAAACACCTTATTGATTTTATTGAAGCAAAAGATGTGAGTAAGACATCGATCTATAAACACCTTAAATGTACGAAAGGTGAAGCACAACTTGTGCAGTATGTATGTCAGCGTTATGTGAAAGGGCTTGAAGAGGTGCCTGTGCTGGAAATGCTGCAGGATAACTTTCCGGAAGAGGGATATGTGTACCTTAAAAAACTGGAACTGGTTAAAAATCTGCTTGATCTGGGCTGGATCATCCAGATGAGTTTTGGACAGGTCAAGGCACATGAAACATCTCAACTTGAACTTCTTAATACCTCTGTGACACCAAGTATCTCTCTTTTACGTCTGCTTGAAGAAGGGTCTTTGGAAATATTTCTTCCTGAAGTCAAACCTTATACGGATCACCTGGAGTACTTGCAGGACCAGTTTGACATGGTGGCGCTTTTGCATAAGATAGCCACGTTTAAACAAGGTTTTGCAGACAACTCTTTAAGCATTGGACGACTCAAAAACAAGTTGACTCTTTTGACAACACGTATAGAAGAGCGTGTTAAAATGACGGAGACCCCTATTGTGGTTGAAGAGTTCTTTAAAGAAAAAGAGCTTGACGAGAAAGAAAAACGTATCTTCCTTGCATTGCTTAAAGAGGAGTATAGTGGAGGAGAAGGTCAGTTTAGAGATATGAATACCCTTATAGAACTCATCTCTTTTGATGAGTATGAAAAGATAAAAAACAGAGCCCTGCTTGAAGATGGTGCAAAGCTTATTACCGAAGACATTATAGATTACGAAGAGATACTTAATATGTTTGGAGGAGTCAGCCGTTCGTTCTACCTGCAAGAAGAAGTGATGCAGCGCATTATTCATCCTAAGAAAAAGAAGAAAGTGACTAAGCTTAAGTTAGATGCACTTGTACAGGAACAGGAGCTTTTTGAGTATCTGAAACCTACAACAACACTTGATGATGTAGTACTTCATCCAAAAACCAGAGAGACACTGAACAATGTTGTCAAACAGGTTGACAAAGAGGTCTTTAAAAAACTCAGAGAGTGGGGGATCAAAGATAAGCGTAAAGGTATTGATGCACGTATTATTTTCTATGGTGCAGCAGGGACAGGTAAAACGATGACAGCAATGAGCCTGGCAAAGACACTCAAAAAGCCTATCCTCTCTTTTGACTGCTCCAAGATCCTATCTATGTATGTGGGAGAGAGTGAGAAGAATGTAAGAAAGATATTTGATGATTTTCAGGAGTTGAGTATAAAGGCAAAAGTAGAGCCTATTTTACTGCTTAACGAAGCGGACCAGTTCTTGAGTTCCAGATCTGAAGGTACAGGGTCTTCTGCTGACAAGATGCATAACCAGATGCAAAATATCTTTTTGGAGCAGATAGAAAAATTCGAAGGTATACTCATCGCTACGACGAATCTGCTCGGCAATATAGACAAAGCATTCTCCAGACGCTTTAACTACAAGATAGAGTTCAAGAAACCGGGTAAAAAACAACGCCTGAGACTCTGGCAGTTCATGCTCCCTGAAAATGCAGACTATGAAGAGGGCTTCGATATGGCAGAGCTGGCCAAATATGAACTCACAGGCGGTCAGATCAATCTTATCATCAAAAACACAGCCTATAAAGTGGCTGTAAGAGATGAAAGTGTCTTTACAAATCAGGATTTTCTTGAAGAGATAGAAAAAGAGCTGGGTTCCAGTTTTGAAGGTTCCAAGAGTATGGGGTTCAAGGTTTAGGGTCGGTGAACCGACCCTACAAGTTATTTGAGTATCTAGGGTTATTCAGAGGGTTCAATTATTAATCCGTAGGGTCGATTTATCGACCACAAACAAATACAAATTATAAAATAAATTTAATATTTAAAATTCATTCAATTCCCGTAGGGTCGGTTCACCGACCACAATATACATTCAAAATAAATCAAAAATATGACAATTTGACATTTTTTTAACATAAAATATAGTTTCATACTATAATGAAATATGGCAAATTATAAAAGAGTATTTGAAGATGGATACAGCTACTATTTAACCATTGTAACTCATCATCGAAACCCTATTCTTATTGAAAATATTATACTGCTAAGAGAGAGTTTTCGTGTAAGTAAAATACAATACAACTATAGAATTAATGAAATTGTAGTGCTTCCGGATCATTTACATATGATCATCACACCAACTTATGCAAGTGATTATCCTCATATTGTCAGAACGATCAAACAGTATTTCTCAAAATATTGTGATCCAAAATATTATGCACATTCGGAACAATCAAAAAGTAGAACCAAAGAAGGTTATAAACCTGTATGGCAGAAGAAGTATTATGAACATACAATTAGAGATGAAAAAGATTTTCAAGAAAAGGTTGTGTATATGTATAATAATCCAGTGAAACATGGATGGGTAAATAAATCAGCCGATTGGCAATATTCATCATTTAAACGTATACATAAGAGTGGTCGATAAATCGACCCTACGTGAATTGTATTAATTTTTTTCGTAGGGTCGGTTCACCGACCATAAACAATCAAAAAACAACGTAGTGTCCGATTCACCGACCGAAAACAAAGTAAAGAGAATATTTAAAATACATTCAACACGTAGGGTCGCTTCACCGACCACATATGCTATAATATTTCAAACTAAATTATATTAGGTGCAACACCATGACCCTTTTTCAAAACTCTGTATTCCGAAATTACTTGAAAAACACCAAAGACAACTTCGACCTAGAAAAACTCAGCAAAAAACTAGAAGCCTTTTATGAACATGACTTCAAAACCTTTCTAGCTGAACTCAAAAAGAAAAAGGTCAAGCTAAGCCTCAAAGAATAAGACGAATGGGAAGAGTATTTTGAGAGTTACCAAAAAGAGCTCTTAGAGTTACAAGCTCAAATAGATGCTACTGATAAAGAGATAGATATGACGGTGTATGAACTGTATGGATTGGGTGAAGAGGAGATTGCTGTGGTGGAGGGAAGATGATGGCTAAGGTTAATTTTAAAACTCTTACTCATTTAAAAATTAGTGAAATTGATTTACAAGATAGAACAATTCCCTTGTTTCCAGTATATAGAAATAATCAATGGGAAAAGTATGTTCGTGCAAATAATAATTTTATTAGAATGAAAATAGTTGATCTTATAGATGGTTTGTATTTTGCGAAACAACCTATATTAGAATATGATTTAAAATTGATTTTCTTCAATGTTATGTTAAAAAAAGTTAATTTTAAAGAGAAATCAAAATTTATTTCCTATATTTTAGATGACATTCAAAATTTATCAGCAAGTATAGAAAAAATTAATTTATTTCATACAATGCGGGATAAAATTGATTCTGTTATTCTATCAAAATATGTAGCAACAGAATTGGAGTATATTTTTAAAGTATCAAGAAGCCTTTATGATTTACTCCAAGAGTTAATAAATGTCATATGGAATAGATTTGAATATATTGACAAAAAACAAATAAAAAAGAATTTTTCAAAAAATTGTAAAACCAGTTTTAATAGTGTTATTAAATTGAATAATAAATTATTAACAATTAATGAGTTGATGACTAGACATAAAATTCCTAGTGAATTAGCAAAATTTTATTTTAATCAAGGAGAGTTTTTTTCTTGGTTAAGGTCATATCGAGACAAAATTTCACATAGTGGACAAAGTTTTGATATATTTGTTGGAGATGAAGGGTTTTCGTTGTCAATAGAAAATAATCATTTTAGTGAATTACATTTTTGGGATGATAAAAATGTTTTAAAGAATAATCTTGGTTCGGTTAAATCTTTAGTTGCCTATATTGTATTAAATACAATTATGGGATTAGAAGAGTTTTCTAAAACTATAGAACTAATAATGAAACTACCTGATGATATTGCTCCTGAGTATAATATATATTTAAGAAGTGGATTCAATAAAACTTTAAAAGAATTACATACCTATGCCGAAGATAATGCGTGGGAAATAAAAACATGACAATTTGACATATTTTTACATTTATAGAGAATAGTGTGTCATACTTTCTAAAATATTAAAGGATGGACGTTTTGGAAATACAAATCATACATTCACTCACGAATAATTTTGAGTCATTTTCTCATAAGACAGAAGAGGGCATAGAGTTTTGGTTGGCACGAGATTTACAGCAGCTTTTAGGCTATAGCAAATGGGACAATTTTAAAAATGTCATCTTGAAAGCAAGAACAGCTTGTGAACTCTCAGGACAAGAGATAGAGGATCATTTTGCTGACATCGGGAAAACGATACAAATGCCCAAGGGAGCGACAAAAGAAGTAGACGACATTATGCTTACAAGGTATGCCTGTTACCTTATAGCTCAAAATGGTGACAGTAGCAAAAAAGAGATAGCTTTTGCCCAAACCTATTTTGCTATGCAAACAAGAAAAGCAGAACTCATAGAGCAAAAAATATTGGAATATGAGAGAGTCCAAGCCAGACATAAACTCAAAGGTACAGAAAAAGAACTATCTCAAGTCATCTATGAACAAACAGGAGGCAATCAAAATTTTGCTCTCATCCGAAGTAAAGGTGACCGTGCACTGTTCAATAAAAGTACACAACAGATGAAAGATAAATGGAATACTGGCAATAAACCTCTAGCTGACTTTATGCCTACAATACTTTTAAAAGCAAAAGATTTTGCCACTGAAATTACCATTTTTAATGCAAAAGAAAATAAGATGAGAAGTGAGAGAGAAATTTCAGCGGAACATATTGTAAACAATAAAGCAGTAAGAGAGACATTGGTTTCTCGTGGTATCACTCCTGAAAATCTAGCTCCCGAAGAAGATGTGAAAAAAGTAGAGAGAAAGCTTCTCTCTGATGAAAAGAAAATAGTAAAGAAAAGCGGATTTTCTAAAAAGTAAACCTACTTCACGATCTCCATATTCACGCCCATAAGTCCGATGATACCCTGCTTTACGTTGAGCGGGGTGAACCCGTTTTTTTCTAAAATACGCGAAGCTGAGACACTTCGGTTCCCGCTGCGGCAGTAGACGATGATCTTTTTGTGTTTGTCTGCCTGAAGTTTATCCAGGTTTTTTTCCAGTTCACTCAGGGGAATAAGTTTTGCATTCCTCAGGTGACCGGATTTGAACTCTTTTACGGTCCTTACATCCAAAAGTGTTACATTTTGGTCATCTTGCAGTAATTCTTGTGCCTGTTTGGCAGTAATGGATTCAAAGTTGGCGAATATCCATCCTTTGGTGTAGGAAAAGTAAACGACCAAACCCACCATAGCGATCCAGTAAAGTATATTTGTAAAATTCTTCATTCCCTGTCCTGATAATATTTTTTGACATTGTAGCACTTTTTTCTGTTTCACATAGTTACATCCGTATCAACAAACCTTTTAAAGAAAATCAAGCCAAAACTTTTTTAACTATGTTTCAGTTAATATAGGAGTAATATTCTGAGAATTCTCTGCACATATGTAAATGGGGCTAAAAGAGGGGATTGTCAAAAAGAATAAACTTTAAGGGATTAATATGACTCATGTAATTACAGAACATCCGTATTTTGGTGTATTTGTTTTATTTGCACTGACAGCTGTTGCTTTTCCTGCAACGCTTATAGCGGCTCGTTTTATTAGTAGAAAACTGGCCAAACTGGACACAGAAAAGCTAAAACTTACCATTTATGAGTGTGGACCGGAGGTAACAAAACAACCAAATACCATCTCTGCACAATTTTACCTGATAGCGCTTCTGTTCATCTTGTTTGATGTAGAGATCATCTTTATGTTCCCGTGGGCGATCGACTTTAAACTGCTGGGTTGGTTCGGTTTTGTGGAAATGATACTATTTATATTACTACTTACGATTGGTTTCGTATATGCATGGAAGAAAGGAGCACTTGAATGGCACAGCATCAAGTAAATTACGCCTCAGCAGCAGGCTTGCCGATAGCATTGACTTCGGTAGACAAACTCGTGAACTGGGGGCGTTCGAACTCCCTTTGGCCGCTTACCTATGGACTCGCATGTTGTGCGATCGAAATGATGGCATCAGGAGCATCACGTTATGACTTTGACAGAATGGGGACCATCTTTAGAGCCTCTCCAAGACAGGCAGATGTGATGATCCTTGCAGGAACGCTCTCTAAAAAGCACTCAGAGTTTGCAAGAAGACTGTATGATCAGATGACAGAGCCTAAATGGGTCATCTCTATGGGTTCATGTGCAAATACAGGTGGTATGTTCAATACTTATGCAACTGTACAGGGGGTTGACCGTATTATCCCGGTAGATATCTATCTTCCAGGTTGTGCCCCAAGACCTGAAACTCTTCAGTATGCATTGATGATGCTTCAAAAGAAGATCAGAAGAGAGTCAGCAAATATGAATAACAATACAAAACAAAACTTGAGGTTAGTGTAATGAGAAAATATACTCCAAAAGACAATGTTCAGGGCAAATCATACTATACAGACAGATTTTGGGTAGCACCTCGTGTAGCCAGAGAAGAAGTAGCGGAAGGAAGTCATTTTGCGGATGTTGTAAAGGCTTTGGGAAGAAAAGCAAAAGAGTCTTATGTTGAGGTAGGACAGCTGGTAGTACATATAGATGCAAAAAAGAATGTTGAGATCATGACTATACTGAAAGAGAAGTGTGGCTATACCCAATGTTCCGAGCAGAGTGCTGTGGATTATCTGGCACAGGATGGCGAATTTGAGCTCTTTTACCAACTGCTTAACATTCATGAAGCAAAAAGAGTAAGAGTGGTATGCCGTCTTAAAAAAGGTGAAGCTATAGAGAGTATTACACCACTTTTCAAATCTGCGAACTTTGCAGAGCGTGAAATGTTCGATATGTTCGGTATTAAAGTAAATAACCATCCTTTCCTCAAGCGTATCCTTATGCCTGATGACTGGGAAGGACACCCGCTTCTTAAAACGTATCCGATGATCGGAGATGAGTTTGCTTCATGGTATGAGGTAGATAAGATCTTCGGTAAAGAGTACAGAGATGTGATAGGACCTGAGAACAGAGATCCGTCACGTATTGACAGATACGATACAAAACGTTTCTCAAGAGTAGGATATGAAGTACCATTTGGAGCGGATATCTCTGAGGGTGAAAAAGAGAACCCTATAGAATATAGTGAAACAGTTTTAGTTGATTATACGAAATCATCTAAACAATTAGATGAGAGAAGATAAGGGGAGAGTATGCAACAAGTCAATAAATTAACGCCATTTTTTGAAAACCTCAATTTTGAGCGTGATGACAACACAATGGTCATCAACTTCGGTCCTCAGCACCCTTCGGCACACGGTCAGCTCAGACTGGTACTTGAACTGGATGGTGAACAGGTCGTAAAAGCTTATCCGGATATCGGTTACCTTCATAGAGGTATCGAGAAAATGGCTGAGAATATGACCTATAATGAGTTTCTGCCTACAACAGACAGATTGGACTATATCGCATCTACATCCAATAACTATGCGTATGCATTGGCAGTAGAAAAGTTACTTGGTATAGAAGCACCAAGAAGAGCACAGGTTATCAGAACTATGTTGCTGGAACTCAACAGGATCATCTCCCACCTCTTCTTTATTGCAACACATGCACTTGATGTTGGTGCAATGTCAGTCTTCCTTTATGCATTCCGTGAACGTGAATTTGCGATGGACTTAATGGAAGATTACTGTGGAGCAAGATTGACCCACTCTTCAGTACGTATCGGTGGTGTACCTCTTGATCTTCCTGCAGGTTGGGTAGAAAAGTTGGCGTCATTTTGTGCGAAAGTGAATCATGAAGTAGAACATACGTATGAAGCACTTTTAACGGAAAACCGTATTTGGAAGATGCGTTTGGAAAATGTTGGGGTTATCTCAGCAGAAGATGCTCTTTCATGGGGCTGTACAGGACCAATGCTCAGAGGTTCCGGCGTGAAGTATGATATCAGAAAAGAGGAACCGTATGAGCTTTATTCGGAGCTTGATTTTGATATTCCTGTAAGTGACAGATGTGATTCTTATGGTCGTTACAGACTCTATATGGAAGAGATGAGACAATCCGTAAGGATCTTGGAACAGCTTATTCCTATGTATGCGAAGACCGAACCACAGTTGATGGCACATGCACCACAATATATCTCTGCACCAAAAGAAGAGATCATGACACAGAACTATGCATTAATGCAGCACTTCGTACTTGTGACACAAGGGATGAGACCGCCAAAAGGTGAAGTTTATGTCCCAACTGAGTCACCAAAAGGTGAACTTGGTTTCTATATCAAATCAGAAGGTGAGCCGTATGCTTACAGACTGAAGTGTAGAGCACCGAGTTTCTTCCATACAGGATTGCTTCAGGAGATTCTTGTAGGTACTTATATAGCAGATGTTGTTACGATCATTGGTACTACCAATATCGTATTCGGTGAAGTTGACAGATGAGAACCGTTAGAAAAGGTGAGGAGTTTCACTTTTTTAGGTTTGAAACCGAAGCGGTCGGAACAAAGTGTAGCCGCGTAGGCAGGAGGACAAATATATAATGAAAAGATATGATTTAAGACATTTAAAAGATGATTTTTATGACAGAATGGTCGAACTTATTGATAAAGGTATCAAGGTCGGTGAAGTAGGAATATTCCTTTTTGAAGTAGGGGATTTTTCTTCTATTCAAAAGAGTGCTGATGTCATAAGAGCCACAGGACATGATTTGATGAACTCATTGAAGTTCAATGAAGTAGATTGGACCATTGTGGTGAAAAAAGTAGATGAAGAGACCAGAAAAGCCAGAGTAGAGAAAATAGAAGCAGCAGCCCAGGAAGCTGAAGCTGAGACAGAAGAGAAGGCCAAATAATGTCAGGTATCGTATTCTCTACTTGGAGGGATGAATTTATCGATAATCGCGGTAAATCATCCCAAGAGTGGGGTAAATCAGGGTTTAAACTGCCTGAAACCTATTATGGAGATACAAACTCTAAAGCATTTATCGGCTGGGATGGTGTTGCCATCTTTGATGAAGATATTGATGCTGTTGAGTTAGCGTCACAGTATGCTGCACAGTACCAAGAGTATTCAGAGGCATGTGGACGTTGTGCTCCAGGTAGATGGGGTGGTAGGATCCTTTATGATTTACTCGACAAAATCGCTCGAGGTGAAGGTTCGCATGATGATATTGCACACTTGAAAGAGATCTCTCAGACAATGATGACTACCTCTAAGTGCGAGATCGGGAAAACAGTACCTAAACCTATTCTGGACCTGATGGAGCACTACAAGGATCAGTTTGACAGATGTATTGATGGTCAAATGCCTTCTAAACATTATGGAGGTGATACTTCCTATATCGCTAAGGTAACGGCACCATGTACCGATATGTGTCCGGCACATGTTGACATCCCTGCATATATCGAGGGTGTAAGAGACATGGTGTTTACAGACTCTTTGGCGGCAACCAGACAGACGATGCCACTGGCACATACCTGCGGCCGTGTCTGCCCACACCCGTGTGAAGATGCCTGTCGCCGTGCGAACCTTGATGAACCTATCTCTATTATGGAACTTAAGCGTTTGGGTGCGGATTATGAAACAGATCATGACCTGTCTTGGTTACATCCCAAAGAGCCTAAACCATTAAGAAATGATGGTAAGAAAGTGGCGATCATCGGTGCAGGGCCTGCAGGCCTGACCGCTGCGTATTATTTGGCACTTGAGGGGATCAAAGTAGATATCTTTGAAGAATTGCCGGTAAACGGCGGTGAAGTAGCCGTAGGTGTACCTGAGTATCGTATGCCTATCGGCAAATACCAAAAAGATATCGATCTTGTACTTGAAATGGAAGCAGTAAGTATTACAAACAACCATAGAGTTGATGCAGAACGTCTTAAAGAGATAGATGCCGAGTATGATGCAACACTGCTTGGTTTTGGTACAAGGCTTTCCAAGAAAGTGCGTGCGAACAATGAAAACCCGAAAATGGGTGGTTACTGGGGTGCGATAGATATGCTTGACAAGGTCAATTTGTGGCATAAGTATAAGATAGGTTCACCGGCATCTAATGAGCTTAAAGACAAAGTCGTTGTATGTGTAGGAGGTGGATTTACTTCTATGGATGTTGTAAGATGTTCCATCCGTGAAGGGGCTAAAAAAGTGATCATGCTTTACCGCCGTGATGAAAAAACGATTATCCGCAATACGACCTATGAAGAGTATCATGAAGCAGTTGAAGAAGGTGTTGAGTTTATTTTTCACTCTGCGATCGAAGAGATCTATGATGATGGTGAAAATATCACCAAACTTAAAGTCAACCGATTTGAACTTGTTCCGGATCCGGATGGCGGCAGAGCACAGCTTGTAAAGATAGAAGATGGAGATTTTGAGATCGAATGTGATTATCTGATCCCTGCGGTTTCACAGGCAGCCGATCTGCAGATCATACCGGAAGAGTGGAATATCGAACTTACAAGCTGGAATACACTTCTCACCAATGGTAAAGACTATATGACATCCCGTCCGGGGCTTTTTGCTGCGGGTGACTGCGAATATGGACCGATGACCATTGTGAATGCTGTAGGACAGGCAAGAAGAGCTGCATCCGTGATCAGCCGTTATATCTATGATGGCAAGTGTACATTGTCAGATGATGAGATCATGGAAGACCATTTGGCAAAACTCAAAGTCTATGATAAAAATGAGAAGGTCACCGGTTGGATGCCCGGGCTTCCACGGGCAGAGAGTGAAAAACTCGGTGTAGATGAGCGTAGAACGAATAACAGAGAAGTGAACCTTGGTTTTACAGGTGAAGAAGCCATGGCTGAAGCTGAACGTTGCATGCGTTGTTACTATATCTCAATGGTGGCGGTGTAATATGGGTATACATAATTCTATACATAAAGGGAAAGAGATCACCGTTACCATTGATGGCAAAACATGTAAAAGTACCTTTGGGAAAACGATCCTGGATATTGCTAGAGAGAATGGTATTTATATACCGACCATGTGTTATCTGACTAAAGTACAGCCCATAGGTTCATGCCGTATGTGTATGGTTGATGTAGAGGGTGTTGACGGCATGATCCTCTCATGCCAGGAGAAAGCAACTGACGGTGCAGTGATCAATACACAGAATGATGGACTCAATAAAGAGCGCCAAAACATCATGAAACTCTATAATGTAAATCACCCATTAGAGTGTGGTGTGTGTGACAAGAGTGGGGAGTGTGAGCTTCAAAATAAAACGATGGAGTTTGGTTTAGAAGAACAATCCTTTACTGCGCGCGACCAGCACAGGCCTGTAGAGAACTGGGGGCATGTATCTTATGACCCTGCACTCTGCATCATGTGTGAAAAGTGTGTGAGGGTCTCTACAGAGATCACAGGAGACGAAGCACTTCAGTTAAAGTTTGGCGGATACTCTTCCACGATCATTAATGTGAAAAAAGAGAAGAATTATGCTTCTTTGGGTGAAGCAGCAGCTGTATGCCCTGTGGGAGCATTGGTAGATACGAACTTTAAGTATACAAGTAATGCCTGGGAACTTGAAAAGATACCAAGTGCCTGCCCACATTGTGGCGGCGGTTGCCAGATGACCTATGAAGTGAAAAATAACAGGATCTACCGTGTGACCAATGCCTTTGAATTCTCAAATCTTTGTGGTGCGGGAAGATATGGTTTTGATTATGCCAATGAAAATGTTACAAAAGACAAAGAAGCATTCAGGAAGGCGGTTCAAGCATTTGAAACGGCAGAGAGTATTATTTTTGGCAGTCAGATCTCCAATGAAGAAGCCCTGATCCTTCAAAAACTGAAAGAGAAAAAAGGATATAAGCTTGTATCGCATGAAGCCAGGAATTATCAGAAATTCATGCAAGCCTACAGTACGATAACAGGCAAAAGCCTTTATTCCGGTACACTTAAAAAGATCTCTGAATCAAGAGCGGTCATCATTTTGGGGACAAAGGTCAATGATGACAGTCCTACAGTGAAATACCATATCAATATGGCAAGTAAATGGCATAGTGCCAGAGTAGCTTATATGCATCCATTGGAAGATACTGAGATACAAAATATTGTCACACAGTTCATCAAATATGAAGCAGGAAGCGAAGAGGGTGCAGCAGCACTTCTGGTTGATACTTTACTCAGAGATGTTGAAGTCCCTAAATCGATCAGAGAATTCCTGGATGATCTGGATATCGGTAACTTAAGTGCAGAGAGCAACATCGGTGAAGAGGAAGTTGATGCATTACGAAAATCATTGATCAAAAAATCCGGTTTTTCATTGGTGGTCGGTGCTGATCTTTATGCCCATCCAAGAGCAGTGCAAATTGCAAAACTGATCGCATTGCTTGAACAGTATGCAGGCTTTAACGTAGTTTGTGTACCTCCTGCGGGTAATGCGATGGGTGTATCACTGATCTGTGACCTGGACGATGAAGCAGAAGGGAAAACAGTCGGATATAATGCTCCGGCGGATTTTACTCTCTCTGCGCTTGGAGACGGAGATCTGGATATGCCGGCAATGAATCAACAGGAGGGAACGCTCACAACGATAGATAAACGTGTCGTACCGATGAATGTTGCATTACCGTATGGGGGATATGTATTGAATGATATTGCAAATAGTTTAGGCTTAAATGCAGAATATACAATAGATTATACAAAAGAGCTGCCTGTAGACAGAGGGTTTGAAGCGCAGGAGTTTGATAGCTTGCCGGATTACTTTGACAGTGTGGGGAATGAACACAGAGGATACTTGTTAAAAAGTATGAAAACTTCTGTGAACAGAGTATTGGAAGAGGTTTCAGAGATAGACGGTTTTGATGGTGCAGTCATATATCACTGCAATCCGGCAGAGCAGTTTTCTGCATTTACGCAGAAGTGTGGATCTTTGAAAACAGAAGCATTTTTATTAGGCTCACAACAATTTGCAATGGCAACAAAACTTCAGGATGGAGAGAATATCTCTTATACCATCGATGGGGTAAACTTTGATCGTGTGTTTAAGATTGATACATCTATGAAAGGAACCATAGCACTTAATCCCACTTTTGATATGGGATTAAGTGGGGCTTTGTTATCCTCTTATAGATTTAGCAGGTTAGATTTTGAAAGGGCAGGGAAATAATATGAGTACAGTCAATATTAAAATTGATGGTAAAGAATTTGCAGTTAAAGAGGGGGAATATATTCTTAATGCAGCACGTGCCAATGACGTTTTTATTCCGGCTATATGTTACTTGACAAGATGTTCGCCAACACTGGCGTGTCGTCTCTGTCTTGTAGAAGCTGACGGGAAACAGGTATATGCATGTAATGCAAAAGTAAAAGAGGGTATGGAGATCACGGTTGATACACCAAATATCCTTGAAGAGCGTCGTGCGATCATGGAAGTGTATGATGTCAATCACCCGCTTCAGTGTGGTGTATGTGACAAGAGTGGAGAGTGTGAACTTCAGAACTATACACTGGAACTGGGGGTTGATTCCCAGTCATACATGATCCCGGATACGAAAAGAGAAATAACGAACTGGAGTTCGGTACTGCATTATGATGCAGGGCTTTGTATTGTATGTGAACGCTGTACAACCGTCTGTAAAGATATGATAGGTGATGCAGCATTGACTACAGTCAAAAGAGGCGGGGAAGCTCTCGATAAAGGCTTTAAAGAGACTATGCCTAAAGATGCTTACGCAATGTGGAACAAGCTTCAAAAATCTGTGATTGCACCAAGTAACGGTACAGAATTCACTGATTGTTCAGATTGTGGTGAGTGTGCAGCTGTGTGTCCTGTAGGAGCATTGGTAAGCAGGGATTTCCAATATACTTCAAATGCCTGGGATCTGAAAAGAGTACCTGCCGTATCTGCACACTCTTCTGACGGATTCCAGATTTACTATGAAGTGAAGCCGACTTCTATTGAAGACAGAAGTGAAAAGATCTATCGTGTTACCAATGAGTGGAACTATGTATCACTTGATGGAGCTGCACGTTTTGCCTATGATTTTGAGAACAGAGACGTAGTAAAAGATGAGCAGGCCTTCGAGAAAGCGGTAGAAGCATTCAAAAAAGCCCAAACCATTCGTTTTAATTCTGTGATCACCAATGAAGAGGCACTGATGCTTCAGACGCTTAAAGAGAAAATGGGGATCAAACTTTATAATCCTGAAGTAAGAGCTTTCCAGAAGTTTTTGACATATTATCAAAAAGCATCAGGCAATAGATTTTACACAACAGATACAGATGCAGTGATGAAAAAGAGTGATTTTGTGATCGCTGTAGGTACTGCACTTAGAAATGACAGCCCGGGACTCAAATATGCATTTAACAATGTTCAGAAGATGAACAAAGGTGCAGGACTTTACTTCCATCCGGTAGGGGACACACTGATCCCTTCATTTGGTAAAAATGTAGAGTGTTTTACGCATAAACCGGGACTTGAAGAAGCAGCGCTTTATCTTGTATTGGACCTGTTTGCAGATAAAGAGAAACTTCCTGATGATGTTAAAGAATACATTGCAAGCTTCAAAAGTTCTGAAAAGAAGACCATTAAAGAAAAGGTGATGAAAGATGTCACTGAAATGGTAAAAGATGAAGAGACAGGCGAAGAGAAAGAAGTTACTAAGAAAGTGCCGGAGATGGTAGAGAAAGAGATCACCATCGAACGTAATGGCTTAGTGGATCTTTTAGGCGGTAACTCTGAGAAGTTTGAAGAAGTATTTGCAAAAATGATGAAGAAAAAAGAGTCTTTCTCTATGATGATCGGTGAAGATTTCTACTATCATGACAAGGCAGAGAATCTTGCAAAACTCATTGCTTTGATTGAACAGACGTCAGAGATCGATGTAGTCATGGCTCCACCTAAGTCAAATGCATTGGGTGTTGCACTTATCTGTGATCTTGATGATGAAGCAGAAGGATATACTGTCGGATACAATGAAAATGGTGATTTCAGACTCTCTGCCCTTGGAGACGGTGACCTTGATATGCCGGCAATGAACCAGCAAGAGGGTACACTCACCAACATGTCAAAAAGAGTTGTACCTACCAATGCAGCCTTGGAGTATGGCGGGTACGAGCTTAATGATATTGTTGATGCATTGATCGGTGCACCGGAAGAAACAATTGACTGGACAGAGAAACTTCCTGTATCCAAAGGATATAAATCAGTGAAGTTCGACAGCCTGCCCAATGGATACAATAATGATGGTACAGAGAACCGCGGTTATCTTTTAAAAACATCCAGCAGAAAAGCAAAAATGCCTGCAGTTGAAAAGTTTGATGAAGCATCAGCCCTTGAGGGAGAGATCGTTTACAGATGTAATCCGGGAAGACAATTTAGTGACTTCACGGATAAAGCACATGAGATATTTGAACCGTTTGGACTTTATGCCAGTACAGAAAAAGCGGAAAAGCTGGGTAACAAGGTAGAAATCGTATTTGAGAATGGAAGTATTATCGCAGATGTGATCATTGACGATAAGATCAAAGGTGATATCACAAAACTTTCTGACTTTAAAAGTGCGAAAGATGTGTATGGCCTCTTTGGTGAGTCCAGATATAAAACAGTAACAATGAGAAAGGTGTAAATATGGAAACAACACTCGTAGAAAATTTACCGGAAGTTACAGCAGCAGGTGTGCTTATCAAAGCCATTATCATCCTGGCAGTGATCTCTGCCATTGCTGGATTTGGTACATTCATCGAAAGAAAGGTACTTGCATTTATGCAAAGAAGGTTAGGGCCTATGCACGTAGGACCTTATGGTTTGCTACAGCTTGCAGCAGACGGGATCAAACTTTTTACCAAAGAAGATATTGTTCCACAAAATGCAAATAAATTCATCTTCATGATAGCACCGATCATTACTGCGGCAACAGCATTTATTGCATTGGCGGCAGTACCTGTGTTCCCGGATTTTACTATTCCTGAGTTCATTCCGTTATTAGGCGGTACATTTGTACCTTCTATCGCAGCAGACCTGAATATCGGTATTCTATTTGTACTGGGTATGATGGCATCTGGACTTTACGGTCCTTTGTTGGCAGGTATGTCACAGGCAAATAAATGGGGTATCATCGGTGCAGCAAGAACAGCAGTACAGTTCTTGAGTTATGAAGTAGTTACAGGACTTTCTATCTTGGCACCTATTATGATTGTTGGTTCACTTTCATTTGTAGACTTCAATAATGCACAATCAGCAGGGATCGGGTCATGGCTCATTTGGCAACAGCCTGTAGCATTTATCCTTTTCCTTATCGCAGGATTTGCAGAGACGAACAGAACACCGTTCGATCTGCTTGAGCATGAAGCAGAAGTTGTATCAGGATATGCAACTGAATATTCGGGTATGAGATGGGGGATGTTCTTCATCGGTGAGTATGCCAACATGATCACGATCTCTATCATTGCAGCGATCGTATTCCTTGGCGGGTACAGTGAAGGTACGCTTGGTTGGCTTACAATTGTCTTGAAAGTCGGATTCTTCTTCTTCTTGATGTTATGGGTAAGAGCAGCATGGCCGCATGTAAGACCGGACCAGTTGATGTGGCTCTGTTGGAAAGTCTTGATGCCAATTGCAGTGATCAATGTAGTGATCACTGGTTTTGTGATGATGGTGTAAGGAGAAAGTATGGGTTTAGAACAATTTAAAAATAGAAATGTAGGGACACAGAACTACAAAACACTTGACTTGGGTGAAACACCTACGCATGGTTTGGATAAGTTTAAACAGGTAGTCAACAGAACCTTTAAAGGTGAACTGTTTATAGGACTTTGGGTTACACTCAGAGAGATGATCAATGCACTTTTCCGCGGGCAGATGCATACAGTGAAGTATCCGTTTGAGAAACTTCCTATCTCTCCACGGTATAGAGCTATCCATGATATGCTCAGACTGCTTGAGAGTGGCCACTACAGATGTATCGGATGCGGACTTTGTGAAAAGATCTGTATCTCAAACTGTATTACTATGGAGACAAGATATGATGAGAACCAGCGTAAAGAGGTCAGTGAATATACGATCAACTTCGGTCGTTGTATCTTCTGTGGATATTGTGCAGAAGTGTGTCCGGAACTTGCTATCGTACATGGACCGAGATATGAGAATGCTTCTGAGCAGAGAGCAAGCTTTTCACTCTTTGAAGATATGTTGACGCCTATAGATCAGCTTAACCTGCAACAAGAGTATGATGGATTTGGTGCCGTGTCTCCAAATGCTGATGACAATATTAAAAAAACGCCACTGGCGTATTAGGAGGAGTAGATATGTATGAAATAGTAGCCTTTTATCTATTTTCGGCTTTGACAATAGGACTTTTCCTTATTACAGTCATGAGTAAGAATGTGCTTTATGCAATGACATCATTGGCAGCAGGAATGGTACTTATCTCAGGATTTTTCTTTATCCTGGGTGCAGATTTCCTGGGAGTGGTCCAACTCATTGTTTATGTAGGTGCGATCATGGCACTCTACTCATTTGCAATGATGTTCTTTGATGCGACAAGAGACATTAAAGAAAAAAATACAAATCCGGGACTGGTATTTTTACTTGGCGGTTTAAGTGCATTGGTCCTGGTTTTAATGTTCGCGGCACCGATTCACAGTGATGCAGTTCAGGCACTTTATCCTATGCATGCAGGTGTAGGAAATGCGCAGGATGTAGGGATCGTACTTTTTACAAAGTATCTCGTCCCGTTTGAGGTAGCAGCGGTAATGCTGCTTGTAGCAATGATCGCAGGGATCATCCTTGCTGGTAAAAAAATGGATCAGAGTCTCACCGAAGATATGGCTGCAGATGATGAAATCTTGACACAAAAGGATGCAAAATGATAGGTCTTTCTCACTACCTTATCGTCTCAGCACTGATTTTTTCTATAGGATTAATGGGTGTATTGAGAAGAAGAAATCTTTTGATGCTTTTCTTCGCAACAGAGGTAATGCTCAATGCAGTGAATATAGCATTTGCAGCGATCTCACACTATTATAATGACCTGACTGGTCAAATGTTTGCATTCTTCATCATTGCTATTGCAGCAAGTGAAGTGGCAGTCGGACTTGGTATTTTGATCGTATTGTATAAAAAATACGGTAGTCTTGATCTTGATGATCTTGCAAGTATGAAGGGGTAATGATGGAAAATTTAGTATATATAGCACTTTTTGCTCCATTTGCAAGTTCAATGTTCTCAGCTCTTTTTGGAATGAGTCCTAGACAGACATTTGTAGGGATAATAGCATCTTCACTGCTTTTTATCTCTTTCGTAGCTTCAGCAATGTTGGCATTTTATGTCTATACTACAGGTACATCCATACATGTAACAATGATGGAGTGGATCTCTGCGGGTGACTTAACGATTCCGTTCGGATTCCTTGTAGATCAAGTCTCTGTAACAATGATGACCGTGGTTACTTTGGTTTCTACAGTGGTTCATATTTATTCTATCGGATACATGGATCATGATAAGAGTTTCAATAGATTCTTTTCTTATCTCTCTGCATTCGTTTTCTCTATGATGATCCTGGTCATGAGTGATAACTTTGCCGGCCTCTTTATCGGTTGGGAAGGCGTGGGTGTTTGTTCCTGGTTACTTATCGGTTTCTGGTACCATAAAGAGGATGTTTCAAGAGAAGAGAACCCCTCTATCTCTCCATCATGGGCAGCAAATGAAGCATTCATTATGAACCGTATTGCCGACCTTGGTATGTTGGTAGGACTTTTTATACTCTATTGGAATGTAGGAAGTCTTCAATATGATGTTGTTTTTTCGGCATTGCCTAATTTAAGCGGAAGTATTCTTAATGCTGCAGCCGTTGCACTCTTTATTGGTGCGATGGGTAAATCAGCTCAATTCCCGCTTCATACATGGCTTACAGATGCGATGGAAGGCCCTACACCTGTTTCTGCATTGATTCACGCAGCTACCATGGTAACAGCAGGGGTTTTCCTCGTGATTAGAGCAAATCCTCTTTTCGCCATGACACCTGAAGTGAGTTTCTTTATTGCGGCACTTGGTACATTCGTAGCATTTTTTGCAGCTTCGATGGCACTGGTGAACAGAGATCTTAAAAGAATCATTGCATTCTCTACACTTTCCCAGTTGGGATATATGTTCGCAGCAGCAGGCCTCGGTGCATACTGGATCGCATTGTTCCACCTTGCGGCACATGCGTTCTTTAAAGCACTTCTCTTCCTGGGGGCAGGTAACGTGATGCATGCTATGCATGATGAGCTTGATATCTTTAAGATGGGTGGATTGAAAAAAGCGATGAAGTGGACTTATATCTATATGGGTCTCGCATCTTTGGCATTGGCAGGTATTCCGTTCTTTGCAGGATTCTTCTCAAAAGATGCCATTATTGAGACAGCTTATAATGAAGGTACATTGGTACTTTGGGCAATTCTAGTTATCACAGCAGGAATGACAGCATTCTACAGTTTCAGACAGGTATTCCTGACCTTTGAAGGTGATGAAAGATATAAAGCATTCGGTATTCATCCGCATGAAATGTACAAATTTGTACTTGTTGCTATGTCTCCACTGGCGATCCTGGCAGTGATAGCCGGTTTTGGTATGGGAAGTTTCGAACATTTTGTAACCAGACTCCTGCCGGAATATCATATGAGTGAACATACTCATCATATTGCATGGATCCTGGGGCTTATAGTCCTAGTATTTGCAGTAGGCGGTATATTATTGGCATATAAAAAATATGCCAAAGGACTTAAAAGAGATGAAAAGCTTGAGAACAGCTTTATTTATAAGCTTCTTGCAAATCAATATTATATCCCGCAGTTGTATGCAGAATTTATCTCCAAACCTTATGCGATGATTTCAGAAATGATGTGGAAAAGTGTAGACATGAAAATAGTAGATGCCACAGTAGACGGTATTGCTAAATTTATTTATAAAAGTGGTGATGGCTCAAGAAAGATGCAAACAGGTAACCTTTCAAACTATCTAAATTGGATGGCTGTTGGTGCAGTGTTGCTCTTGGTAGTTGCAGCGGTTTCAGCGGTGCTAGGTTAAGGAGAAGATAGATGGATAATATTTTAAGTGTATTAGTATTTTTCCCGGCGATCGCAGGGTTGTTGGGGTTTGTTGTACATAAAGAGAGTGCCAGAGCATATGGTATTACAGTAGCAGCCATAGAGTTTCTGCTTTCTTTATGGTTATGGTTCAGTTTCGATACTTCGAATGCAGGTATGCAATTTGTAGAGATGATCCCTTTGATCCCGGATTTCGGGGTAAGTTATTATCTGGGTGTTGATGGTATATCTCTGTTCATTATTATCATGGCGACATTGATGACACTGATCGGTATGGTGAGTATGAGCATTACAGAGAACATTAAGAACATGATCATCACGCTTCTTTTCCTGGAGATGACCATGATCGGTGTCTTCGTAGCGCTTGATGCGATCATTTTCTATCTCTATTGGGAACTTTCATTGGTTCCGATGCTCTATATCATTGGTGCATGGGGTGGGCCGTTGAGAGTCTATGCCTCTATTAAGTTCTTCCTCTACACTTTTGCAGGATCACTTATTATGCTTGTAGGTATGCTATTTGTTGCTTATGTATATCATAACCTTACAGGGGTATGGAGTTTTGCTATTACAGATTGGTATGCACTTGTCTTGCCGGTTGATTATCAGCTCTGGCTTTTTGCAGCATTTTTCTTTGGTTTTGCGATCAAGGTACCAATGTTCCCGTTCCATACCTGGTTGCCTTATGCACACGGACAGGCACCGACTATCGGTTCAGTAATACTTGCCGCTGTACTGCTTAAGATGGGAACTTACGGATTTGTAAGATTCTCTCTTCCGATGTTCCCTGATGCATCTGTAATGATGATCACACCTATTGCTGTGATCTCCATTATTATGATCATCTATACAGCAATGGTAGCCTATGCGCAAAAAGATATAAAACAGGTAATCGCATACTCTTCCGTATCACATATGGGTATCATTATGCTTGGTATTTTTGCAATGAATGCAGAGGGTATAGGAGGATCTGTTTTCCAGATGCTTTCACACGGTATTGTATCGGGTGCACTGTTCATGCTTGTAGGTGTGATCTATGACAGAAGACATACGAAGCTTATGAGTGAGTTTGGCGGATTGGCTTCGGTCATGCCGAAGTATGCTGTGATATTCGGTATCATGCTTATGGCAGCAGTTGGATTGCCTTTGACTATCGGATTTGTCGGAGAATTCCTTGTCCTTCTTGGTTTTTATCACGTATCACCGATCATGACTATTTTGGCAGGAACCTCTATTATTATCGGTGCGGTCTATATGCTTACTGTATATAAAAAGAGTTTTTTCGGTCCTGTTACGAATGAAGCGAACAAAACACTGAAAGACCTTGATGCTAAAGAGACATGGTCACTGGTACCATTGGTTATTATTGTGGTCTGGTTGGGTGTTTATCCTAAACCGGTATTGGATCCTATTGATAATTCTGTAAAAGCAATGTTGACTTTTATGGATGAAAAGGCGATTACTCAAGAGGCTAAAGATATGATACAAGTAGCCAGATCTGTTACAAAAACTGGGGAGGTGAAGTAATGTTAGAGCCAATTAATGTAAGTTTAGAGAGTCTAAACCTTATCACACTTGCACCTATGCTGATTGCCATTGCAGGCGGATTGATTATTTTGATCCTTGATCTTATCAATGATAAATTACATAAGTCTTTGTATGTTATGTTAACGCTTCTGATTCTTTTTATTGATTTTGGTGCGGTATTGGGCCTTAATGTCAATGAACGTGGCTTCTTTGATGTAATGCTTATTGATGGTATCTCTATTATCTCTCAATTGATGATCATTGTAGGATCTATGATATTCATTCCATTGGCATTGACTTCAAAAAGATTCCATGAGTATTCCTATCCTGAATTCTTTGCACTCTTTTTGTTCATGATCGCAGGATTCCAGTTCATGGCAGCAAGTGACAATCTCATTCTTATTTTTGTAGGGATCGAAACAGCGTCACTTTCACTTTACACACTGATAGCATTGCACAACAGAAGCAACTCTTATGAAGCAGCAGTAAAATACTTTACAATGGGTGCACTTGCGGCAGCATTCTATGCAATGGGTTCAGCAGTGATCTATGGTATGACTGGATCTATTGAGCTTTACAAGATATCGGAAGTGCTTGCAACGCGTTTGGATGAAACAGGATTGATGATCGCTATCTTTGGTTCATCTGTATTGCTGCTTGTAGCATTTGCCTTTAAACTGTCACTCTTCCCGTTCCATACATGGGCACCGGACGTTTACGAGGGAGCTTCTGCACCATTGGCCGGGTATATGTCCGTTGTCCCGAAAATAGCAGCATTTGTTGTTTCTGTTAGAATTTTCGGTATGTATATTGATCTCGGAGTTGAATGGGTAAGGATCATTATCCTGGTACTTGCAGTACTTACGATGACACTTGCGAACATTATGGCATTGGTGCAGGAAGATGTCAAACGTATGCTGGCATACTCATCTATCTCCCATGCAGGTTTCATCGTGGCAGCTTTGGCTCTTGATACTACAGAAGGGACGACAGCGATCTTCCTTTATTATGCACTCTTTATGTTCACTAACCTGGGAGCATTTACTATGCTATGGATCTCCCGGCATAAACATAGAAGATTTAGTAAAAGATATGACCACCCTTATGAAAAGTTTGCAGGGTTCATTCAAATTATGCCGGTAGGTGCGGTCATCATGGGTCTGTTTATGCTCTCTCTTGCAGGGGTACCGCCATTCTCTGTTTTTTGGGGTAAGATCTATGTGATGCAGGCTGCAGTAAATTCAGGCTATATATGGCTAGCGATCGTGATGGGTCTGAACTCGGCTATTGCAGCATACTATTATCTGAAACTGATCGTGTATATGTTCCTGAAAGATCCGGTAAAAGATGTCGATACGATCTACTACAACCTCTCCAAGCCACTGATGGCAGTAGTTGGTCTGGCTACAGTTGCAACAGTAGCAGCGATCTTCTATGTACAGCCACTGATCTCTTATCTTTACTATATGATAAGCGCAAGCGGATACTAAAACCAGGCAGCAGATAGTAGGGAATGAGTAGCAGGTGACTGTTACTTGATCTTAATTAAGTAACAATTTCTCCAACTCTTCCACACTGCCTTTTACCACATTCTCAAACTGGGAATTGTTAAATGTTTTTTGTCTTTTGGCAAGTCGTGCAGTATTGGTCGTGATCTTTGCTGAAAGTTCTTTTTTTGTATAGATACCATCTAAATAAGCCAATGTCTCTTTGACCCCTATGGCTTTCATACAGTGGGGTTTACGTGTATATTTTTTTTCCAAAGCAGATATCTCATCGATAAGACCCTCTTCTATCATTATTGATGTACGCAATGCAATACGTTCTCTGAGTATGTCTCTTCCGATATCTATTTGGTAGACAGGCAGAGGATCTGTGATCGTCGGCTGTGGAGGAAACTGTCTGAAATATTCTGTAGGTAAAAGAGAAGTTTCAAGATAGATATGTAAAGCTTTTTCTATGCGGTAAGGGTCGTTGGATGCTATTTTTCCCATGTATTCCGGATCCAGATTATAGAGCCACTGGTAGGTGCTGTTCAGATCTTTCAAATACTCTTTTGTTTGGTTTTTTGTATTTTCTGAGATGTCAGGGAGTGTACTGATGCCTTCAATCAGCATTTTAAGGTAGAAGCTAGTTCCGCCTACGATAACAAGATTCTTTCCTTCTCGGGATGCTTTGCTGTGAACCTCATGATAAAGTTTGATAAAAGTTGTGACATCAAAATTCTCATCAGGGTAGAGACAGTCCATTCCAAAATGTTCAATCCCCTGTCTCTCTTCCACTCCAGGCTTTGCTGAAACAATATCTATGCCTTTATAAATGGAGAGTGAGTCAATCGAGAGGATATAGGCATTCATTTTTTGTGCCACTTTGATGGAGAGTGCTGTTTTCCCTGATGCAGTCGGACCGATAAGGGCTAATTGTTGCATAGTATTCATAGCGTAATCATACCATACTGAGTGTTAAGAGATAAGCGTTAAGTGTTAAGAGGGTAAAATGTGATAAATGTTTTTTTGGAGAAGTAATGGGCCTTTTTGACAAGAATAACCGTTTTAATATTGCCAATCTTATCACCTTTGGTAATATTGCAGCCGGAATAATAGCGATACATTTTATTGTACATGGTGATTTTTTTACTGCTATTATTTTAGCATGGATCGCCGGAGCATTGGATATTGCCGATGGTAAAGTAGCAAGAAAATATAATCTCTCCACAGAATTCGGGATACAGGTAGACAGTTATGCTGATTTTATCTCCTTTGTTGTCATGCCCTCTTTTCTGCTTTACTATGCCATTACAAAAGAGAGCTCAGGTATGGAAGAGTTGATCCTGGGGCTTATCTTTATTTTCTATATTGTTTCCGGACTGAGAAGACTGATCGAATTTAATATTAAAGTAGAAGTAGGAGAAGCTGCCAAATATTTTGTAGGGGTACCGACACCTTTGGGTGCGATACTGCTCTGGATACTCTATCTGCTTTTCAGTTATGATATTATAGGTAACAGTTATGCGATCGGTGGCTTGGTTATAGCTATTGCCTGGTCTTTGAACAGTCAGCTTAAAATCCCACACCCGTAGATAGTGAAGAGTGAAGAATGAAGAGTAAAGAGTTAAAAAGGAATATTTTTGTTGAGAAGTTAAGTCATTTCTCTGAATTGGTGATGTTTAAGCACTCTGTTTTTTCTTTACCTTTTATATTTATAGCAATGCTGGTAGCTTCCTATCATGACAGTGGTTCGGGCTGGTTTGGATGGAAGTTACTCTTTTTAGGTACTTTAGCAGCGATAAGTGCAAGAAATTTCGCTATGGGTGTCAACCGTTATCTTGACAGAGATATTGATATTCTTAATCCCCGTACAAAAAACAGGCCTTCTGTAGACGGAAGAGTAAGCAATGTCCAAATGATGGGATTCATCATTGTCAATGCACTGCTTTTTGTAGGGGTTGCATATTTTATCAATACGTTGGCACTGCAGCTTTCTGTGCCTATATTGATCGTCCTGGGTGCCTATACGGTGTTTAAACGTTTCTCGGCAGCAGCACACCTTATATTGGGAGTAAGTTTGGGACTTGCCCCTATTGCCGGAGTGGTAGCAGTATCCGGAGAGATAACGACATGGTCTGTCTATCTTGCCCTGGGTGTGATGTTCTGGGTAGCGGGATTTGACCTGCTTTACTCTTTACAGGACATGGAGTTTGACAAAGCCAATGGTCTGCATTCCATACCTTCCCGTTTCGGGGCAAAGAATACAATGAATATTGCAAAGGTATTTCATCTCTTGGCAGTTGTTTTCTGGGCTTGGTTTGTTATCGATGCAGGTATGGGGATATGGGCGCAATGTGCAGTACTTTTTGCTGCAGTGATGCTAACTTATGAACACTATCTTGTCAATAAAGACTTTACAAAGATAGACAAAGCTTTTTTTACAGTGAACGGATACCTTGGCTTTGTTTTTATCCTTTTCATTATCATGGAGGTGAGTTAAATGGAATATATTATTTCAGGATTGCTTTTATTGTTGACAGGTATACTTTTTTATCTTTACAACAATAATAAAAAGCTTTTGGCAGAGAATAAAGTATTGCAGGAGATACTTGAAGTGAAAGATACAACGATCTCCAATCTTCAGGCATCGCGGGTCGCTGTTAAAGATGTCATAGAAAACTTTTCGGCACATAAAGAGGTCATGCAGCTCATAGATGCAGGGGAGAGCAGAGAGGCTATCTCTGAAAAACTGGGTATTCCTGTCAAGAGAATAGAGCTTATTATCAAGTTTGACAAGATCAAAAAAGAACAACCTGTCAATGAATAGCATATTGGATGAAAGTTGGGAGGTGCTGCTCTCTGAAGCCTATATAAAACTGGATAGAACCTATCGTGATTTTCTGGAAGAGGACAGAGGCTATTTCCCTTCCCGGACAGAGTATCTTAATGCATTTAAAACTCTTCCGAGACATAAAGTAAAGTATATCCTGTTCGGACAGGATCCCTACCCCCGCAAAGAGAGTGCAAACGGCTATGCTTTTATCGACGGGAAAGTAAAAAATATCTTTTCTGACAAAGGATTAAGCAAAGAGGTGAACCGTGCTACAAGTTTACGAAATTTTGTAAAAATGGCATTGTTGGCCAGAGGGGATCTTTCAGAGGAAGATCTGTCTCAGGAGGCTATCTCCGGGATAGACAAGAGGGAACTGATCAGCTCCATTGATGAACTCAGGGTCAACTTTGAAAAAAATGGTGTTTTGCTTCTTAATACAGCATTGATCTTTACAGACAAAAAAAGTTCTGCAAAACATGTCAGATCATGGCGACCGTTCATACAAAGTCTTTTAGCTTCTCTGGAAAAGGAGAGACCTGAACTCATACTGTTCGGTACACATGCAAAAGAGCTGAAGAAGAGACTTTCTTTGGAAAACTTTAAGACCATAGAGATGGAACATCCCTACAATCATACGTTTATTTCAAATGAAAAAGCATTAAATTTGTTCGGCAGTATGAATCTACTTGAAAAATAAAGCTAATTTCGCTAAAATTCTGCTCCTACATTGTTTTGTGCGCTCATAGCTCAGCTGGATAGAGCATCGGTTTGCGGTACCGAAGGTCTCAGGTTCGAATCCTGATGGGCGTACCACTATCTTTCATATACATTTTCAAAATCAAGCCCTAACCAGAGTTATATTATAATGATATCAATATTCTTTTGGAGCATTCTGGCATGCATATTTTACTTATCAACATCAATCCTGTGGTTTCCAGGCTTATTAACCTTTGCGTACGTGAAGACAATATCGATCTTGAAGAGGTCGATAATATAGGGGCTGTCTCAAGAGACAAATATGATGTCATATTTGTAGATGAAGCATCTTTTGTGGATGAAATGAAAAAGGTTCTGGAAAATCTGATGGTAAGGAAAAAAGTTTTTTTATCGAGCCGTGATGAGGTGGGTGATGAGGGTAAACTTTTTGACAGTATCATTAAAAAACCTTTTCTGCCTTCACAGATCACAGAGGTATTTGAGAGTATAGAAAAAGAGGAAACAGCAGAGCAGATAACAGAATTTCCTTCGATCTTCCCGCTTTCCAATGATATGCAGGATAATGATGACCTGGAAGAATCTGAAGATGAAGCAGCAGAAGAAGATACAAAAGTACTAGATCCCAATGAAATAGACAGGATCAAAGCACTTTTGGATATGGAAGAAGAGGAAACAGCTAACGACAGAGAAGAAGATACCGAACAAGTATTGACAGAGGATGAACCTGTTGAACTGTCGGACCAGAAAGAAAAAAAGAAAAAAAGTGATCATTCAGAAAAGAACAAAGAAGAACGGAAGCTGAAAAAAAGCAGAAAAAAGAGAGAAAAAAGTGCTACTTTCGAAGAAGCGCTTCTAAGTGCAGTAGAAGGGATGAAGGTCAAAAAAATAAAAAAACTCCTTAAAGGTGCAGAAGTTACGATCAAAATAAGATTTAAGGACGGGAAATAGATGCAAGAGGTACATAAGGGAGCGATTTTAGTACTTTCCGGTCCAAGCGGTGCAGGTAAAAGTACCATTATCCAGGCTGCTTCCGAAGAGATAGGAGCGTATTATTTCTCTATTTCTACTACGACCCGAAGTCCCAGAGTCGGAGAAGAAGACGGTAAAGATTATTTTTTTGTCACAAAAGAGAGTTTTGAAGAAGATATCAAAGCAGGCAATTTCCTGGAGTATGCACAGGTACACGGAAACTATTACGGTACTTCTTTAAAGCCGGTAAGAGAAGCTCTTCGGGAAGGAAAACTGGTTATTTTCGATATTGATGTTCAGGGACACCGTCTGGTAAGAGCAACAAAGATGAATGATATTACGACTTCAGCTTTTATTACACCGCCTACACTGAAAGAGCTGGAAACCAGACTTCGTGCAAGATGCACTGATGATGAGAATGTGATCATCAAACGTATTGAAAATGCAAAAGAGGAAATACTGGCTGTAGGGGAGTATGATTTTACGATCATCAATGATACGGTAGAGGAAGCGGCCAGGAAATTCGTTATTATTGCAAAAGCGGCAAGGTTGAAACAAAGCAAAAAAGATGAAGAGAAATTTATCCAAACCTGGCTGGGCTAGGTTAGGTTAAACATTTTTAAGTATAATTATTAAAATTTTAAAATTGCATTCATGACAGATGCAGACAAAGGATGAACTATGGGTATGCCAAGTATGCCGGAACTATTGATCGTACTAGCGATCGTTGTACTTCTTTTCGGAGCAAAAAAGATTCCAGATCTTGCAAAGGGTATGGGAAAAGGTATTAAAGACTTTAAAAAAGCAATTAAAGAGGATGAAGAAGAGCCTAAAGAGATCGCTTCCAAAGAAGAACCAAAAGTTGAAGCAAAAACCGAAGAGAAAAAAAGCGAAAACGCTTAAAAAAGTAGCGTTCAGCGTTCAACGCTGGGCGGTCTAGAAATCTATAATAGCAGTTGCTATACTCTACTATAACTCCATATTTACGGAAAATTTATGAAATTAAAATCACATATTAATCAAATCATTAAAGATGCTTTTATCAAAGCCGATATAGACACTGAGCCTATGTCTGTTACAGAAGCGACCAAAGCTGAATTTGGTGATTATCAATTCAATGGTGCTATGGCATTGGCTAAAAAACTGGGTAAAAATCCACGACAGATCGCAGAAGATATCGTAGCTCATCTTGACCTGACAGGTGTAGTCATGAAAGCAGAGATAGCTGGACCTGGATTCATCAACTTATGGATCGATCCTTCATGGGTAGCAGAACAATGCCAACGGGCGTTAGAGGATGAGAGATTAGGTGTGAACAAGAGGGAAAACCCTATTAAAGTGGTGGTAGACTACTCTGGCCCGAATATGGCAAAGCAGATGCATGTGGGACATTTGCGTTCAACGATCATTGGTGATACATTGTCAAACCTGCTTGAGTTCCTGGGTGATGAGGTGATTCGTCAAAATCATATTGGGGACTGGGGTACACAGTTCGGTATGCTTATTGCCTATCTTGAAGAGACGGGGAGTAAAGGGAGCAGCGATCTTAAAGATCTGGAACAGTTCTATAAAAATGCCAAGAAGCGTTTTGATGAAGATGAAGATTTTGCAAATAAGGCTAGAGAATATGTGGTCAAGATCCAAAGTGGTGATATGCATTGTCTCAATCTTTGGCAAAAGTTCATCGATATCTCTTTAGGGCATTGTGAAGATGTCTATGACAAGCTTTGTGTCAAGTTGACACGGGATGATGTCAAAGCAGAAAGTTTTTATAACGAGGATCTCCCTCAGGTGATCGAAGATCTGATCGAACAGAATATTCTTACAGAGAGTAATGGTGCACAGTGTGTATTTCTTGAGGGTGAAGAGATCCCGGTGATCGTTCAAAAAGGAGACGGGGGGTATCTTTATGCTACTACGGATCTTGCAGCACTTAGATACAGAGCGAATGTACTTGGGGCCAAACGTATCTCTTATGTTGTTGACGCAAGACAGGCAGGGCATTTTAAACAAGTCTTTAAAATAGCAAAAGAATCAGGTTTTGTACCTGAGGATGTGAAGCTTGAACATGTGGCTTTCGGAACAATGATGGATAAAAGCGGAAGGCCTTTTAAAACGCGTGACGGAGGTACTGTCAAATTGATAGACCTCCTGGATGAAGCAGTTGTCAAAGCTAAAGCAGCGATCAAGGAGAAAGAGAACTACTCTCAAAAAGAGATAGAGGAGATTGCCCAGATCATCGGTATCGGAGCAGTAAAATATGCAGATCTTTCCATCAATCGTGAATCCAATTATATCTTTGATTGGGATAAGATGTTAGGTTTTGAAGGAAATACCTCTCTTTATATGCAGTATGCCTATGCAAGGATACAAAGTATCTTCAGACGTTTCAGGGGTGAGATCAAAGGCAGTATTGTCATAGGTGATGTACTTGAACATCGTTTAAGTGTGATGCTGCTTCGTTTTGAAGATGTGCTTAACCGTGCAGCAGCAGATGCGGCACCAAATCAAATCACTGCATATCTTTATGAACTTGTGACTCTCTTTATGCGTTTTTATGAGCAGAATCCTATTTTGAAAGAGGGTGTGGATGAGCAGACAAAGATGAGTCGTCTGGCACTTGCGGACCTTACGGCCAAAACTATTAAACAAGGGCTGGCTATACTCGGTATTGAAGTTGTAGACAAGCTGTAATCTATAGGATATATCTGCGGAATTCGCAGGGGATGAAGCAAAGGAAGAGAGTATGAAAGCACTCATTATTCTAGTTATTATAGCCACAGTAGCTATTATTTTTTTTCAATACAGCAGAAATAAAAATATAAAAAAACTTTTGATAGCTTTGGCTTCTTTTGCTATGATCATCTCTTTAAGTGTAGTCGGTAATTTAACCCGGCCGGTCGTACCCATTTTTATTGCACATCTGATACTGGTCATAGCGGCATGGGGCGGGTTGATGATTTTTCTTGTGAAAGAGAGGTATTATTGGTGGGTTATTTTTTCGCCTGTTTTGACGATAGTACTTTTTTTACTGCTTGAAGCATTAACAGGTTCAGGGCATGAAGGAGTACTCCCTCTGCCTTAATTTTCTTTTTTCTTTTGATTTTCAACGAGTTCACTTAAAAATGTTTCAAGTGAATAGCGTTGTCTATATTCAGGTATCATGATATGTATGAGTATATCACCCAGATCAGCAACAACCCATTCGTCACTCATATCGGCATGAAGAAATGTTTCTCCCTGGGGCTTCAGACCCTCTTTGAGATGTTCAAAAAGTGCTTGCGTATGCTTCAAGTTGAGTGAGTTTGCGATCACTACGCGGTCAGCGATATAATCTGCATCATCCAGGTTGAATACTTCTATTTCTTCAGCTTTTTTCTCATCAAGTATTTTTACGATATTTTCTATTCTGTCTTCTATTGTCATTTCTTTGTTGTCCTTTATTATCTCTTTAACAGAGTGTTGAATTTTTTTGTCAACATAGCATAGATCTTTGGCCTCCCGGATATCTGTTGAACTGATGGGGATATCAAGTGTCAATATCTTACATTTTCTGAGGGCACTAAGGTCCAGAGAGTGTTCCCCTCTTGTAATGATGACCCATATAATATGGGCATTGAGCCATTCAAAGTTATGCCATTTTGTCAAAGTTGACAAGTTGTCAGAACCGATAATGAGATATTTGACATCATACACTGTGTTGAAATGTTTTATACTCTGTGAGGTAGTCGTACTTTTTCCCTGTTTTATCTCATAGTCATCTACAATCACCTTGTCCAGAGGATCAAAAAGTGTATGACACCATGCCAAGCGCTGTGTTGCGCTGGCAAGTGAAGATGTTTTAAAGGGGTTCAGATAGGCTGGTACAACAAGCAGTTTATCGATATCCAAACTTTGTACCGCTTTTTCAACGATACGCTGGTGTCCGATGTGCGGAGGGTCGAAACTTCCTCCGAACATCGCTACAACTTGCTTGTCTTGTTTAACCAAAAGATAACCTCATTTAGTGTAAAATTACGCAATTTTAGCATAAAAAGCATAAGGGTTGAGTATGGCTGTAAAAGTAGCAATTAACGGACTTGGAAGAATTGGCAGATGTGTTGCACGTATCATAGCGGACAGAGATGATATTGAGCTTGTAGTTGTCAATGCAAGTGGTACATCGGAAATGTTGGAGTACAATGTAAAATATGATTCTGTACATGGCACACGTAAAGATGTGAACGTGAGCGATGGTTATTTGACCATTGGAAATGACAAGGCCAAGATCCTTGCAGAGCGTGATCCTGCAAAACTGAATTTTTCCGACTATGGAGCGGAAGTTGTACTGGAATGTACAGGTGCTTTCCTGACGCAGGAGAGTGTGCAGCCCTATATTGAGAATGGTATTAAAAAAGTTGTTTTTTCAGCTCCTGCAAAAGATGATACACCGACCTTTGTTATCGGTGCGAATGAAGAAGAGTATGCAGGTCAGGCGATCGTCTCAAATGCAAGTTGTACAACCAACGGTCTTGCTCCCGTAGCAAAAGTGCTTGATGATGCATTCGGCATAGAGAATGGTTTGATGACAACGATCCACTCCTATACCTCTTCTCAGCCCATATTGGACGGTAAACACAAGAAAGATCCGAGGAAAGGGCGTTCTGGTGCAGTGAATCTTGTACCGACAACAACAGGAGCAGCCAAAGCTATTGCAAAAGTACTGCCGAACCTTGCGGGAAAACTCAACGGACAGGCAATCAGAGTACCGACACCGGATGTTTCCATGGTCGATCTTACGGTGACACTGGGCAGAGAGACAACACTTGATGAAATAAAAGAAGTATTCAAAACAGCAAGTGAGGGCTCACACAAAGGTATTTTGGGTGTAGATGAAGAGTACAGGGTCTCTCAGGATTTTGTAGGAGAGGAGCTGAGTACAGTGGTCCCTCTTGATACGATTCAAGTGATAGGCGGTAATATGGTGAAGGTTCTCTCCTGGTATGACAATGAGTGGGGTTATTCATGTCGTCTTGTGGATATGGCAGTTCTTGTGAGTAAAAAATAAGGAAAAGTGGATGTTGCGTACATTGAAAGATATTGATATTGATGGTAAAAGAGTATTCATACGTTGTGATTTTAACGTCCCGAAAGATGAATTCGGCAATATAACGGACGACAGACGGATCCGTGCAGCATTGCCTACGATCCGTTATTGTATAGACAGGGACTGTAAGATCATTCTGGCTTCACATTATGAAAGACCGGAGCCGGGAAAATATGAGGAAAAATATTCTCTCAAACCGATTGCTAAAAGACTGCATACTTTGCTGAAGATCAAAAATGATCTCTTTATGGCAGAAGATGTTGTCGGCCCTGATGCAAAAGAGAAGGCGGCCCAAATGCAGGCAGGAGATGTACTTTTGCTTGAAAATCTTCGTTTTGAAGCGGGAGAGACCGATAATGATGAAGTATTTGCCAAACAACTGGCCTCTTTTGCAGATATTTATGTCAACGATGCGTTTGGCGCATGCCACAGAAAACATGCCTCCATCTATGCCATTGCCAAACAGTTTGATGTAGAGCATAAAGCAGCAGGTTTTCTGATGAGTAAAGAGGTGAATTTCTTCGGCAAGGTCCTTGAAGATCCTGTCAGACCGTTTGTTGCAGTTGTAGGCGGTTCAAAAGTATCCGGAAAACTGCAAGCCTTGACAAATCTTGTCAGTAAAGTAGACAAGGTCATTATCGGAGGAGGTATGGCATTTACCTTCCTGAAAGCACAGGGATATGAGATAGGTAACTCTTTGGTAGAAGATGATCTTCTGGATGAAGCAAGAAATATTATGGAAAAGGCACATGATCTCGGAGTAAAATTCTATCTTCCTGTAGATTTTGTCGTAGCACCGGAATTTTCTGAAAATACAGCGGTCAAATACCTTCCTTCCCAAGAGATACCTTCAGACTGGATGGGACTTGATACCGGTCCTGCAAGTTCAAGGCTTTTCCGTGAAGTACTGAATGATGCACAGACAATTATCTGGAATGGGCCTATGGGAGTGTATGAGATGGACAAGTTCTCCAAAGGAAGCATTATGATGTCCCATCATATCGCAGAGACACATGCAACAACTATTGTAGGTGGCGGAGATACAGCAGACGTTGCTGCAAGGGCAGGTGATGTGGATGAGATGACATTTGTCAGTACGGGCGGTGGTGCCAGTTTAAAACTGATAGAAGGTATCAATCTTCCCGGTCTTGAAGCATTAGAGTCATAATTATGATCTTTGCAGCTAATTTCAAGACCAATCATACAAGAGCAACCACAAAAGCTTATCTGGAAGCATTAAATGAGAAATTGGTGCTCAAAAGATCTGAAGACAGTGTCTATATCTTTCCTCCTGCAACAGCACTGGATAGTTATACAGGTGATTTTACACTAGGTGTCCAAAATGCCTATACTACGCAAAATGGTGCTTATACAGGTGAAATCGGTTTAGAACAGCTCGAAGAGTTTACGATAAAGACTATCCTTATAGGGCACAGTGAGAGAAGAGAAATTTTAGGTGAGAGCCAAGAGCTTGTAGCTGCAAAGTTTGCTTATTTTAAAAAGCAGGATTTTGAGATCATCTATTGTATTGGTGAACCTCTGGAGATACGGGAAAAAGGTGATAAAGCAGTGATAGAGTACCTGTTGGCTCAATTTGAAGGAATAGATACCTCTTATGAAAATCTCATTATTGCATATGAACCTATCTGGGCGATAGGTACAGGACGCAGTGCCACGACTGATGAGATAGCCAGTACGCATGAAGCACTCAAAAGAACTATACAAAAACCTTTACTTTATGGTGGAAGTGTAAAACCGGACAATATCAAAGAGATCACGACTATTCGTGGTGTTGATGGTGTTTTGGTAGGAAGTGCTTCTTTGGATGTGGAAAGTTTTTCACAAATAGTATTAGCATAATTCTGTAGTCGGGGTGTCCTCACCCCGACATTTATTATACAATATCTATTATTGTCAGGGTAAGGGTACCCCGACCTTATTTAAACAGATCTGCCAATGCAGTTGTATCTTTAGTTTTCTCGACTTCTCCACTCTCTGCTGATTCAGGCTGTCTTTCTGTTACACCTTCAACTTCATTAAGTTCAATAGTATATCCTGTCAGCATAGAAGCCAAACGGATATTGATCCCGCTTTTTCCTATAGCTTTTGCTTTTTGATCACCGGTAATGTTGATGATGGCTTTTTTCTCATCCGCATTCACTTTGATACTTTGTGTGATCGCAGGGCTCAATGCACGTGTAATGAAGATCTCCGGGATAGGAGAGTATTCGATACAGTCAATGTTCTCACCGTTAAGCTCTTCGCTTACAGCGTTGATACGTACTCCCTTGACCCCTACTGCTGCACCGATAGGATCGACATTCATCTGATCCGTTTTCAGTGCTATTTTGGCTCTCTCTCCTGGAATTCTTGCTGCACCGACGATCTCGACAATACCATCATCTATTTCTGGGACTTCACTTGCCATAAGGGCTTCCAGAAATTTAGGTGAGGTACGGGTAAGTTCTAAAAAAAGACCGTATTGGGGATCTACACTGACATATCTGAGTAATGCTCTGATCGTATCACCGCGTTTGAATTTTTCACCTTTGATACGGTTTCGCTGTGTAAGGATTCCTTTAAGCTCACCGATCTCAACATGGGTATTTTCATCTGCATCCACACGGTTTACAGTACCTAGCATCACAGTTCCGACTTTTTCTCTGTACTTTTCAAAGAGATCCTGCTCTATACGTCTCTGTACATGGTATTCAAGTTCTCTGAAGAGGTTTGCCGATGCTGTACGGCCATGCTCTTCAAGAATAAACTCTTCTTTGAGCTGATCACCAATTTCAAGTGAATCATCAAATTCTTTTGCTTCGCTGAGAGGTATGTAGCTGTCCGATTCTTCTTCAAGGCGTTCATCATCATCTTCAACCACAGTGATCACCTTATAGATATTATAGGTTTTTGTATCATTGTCTATAATCGCTTCGAAGGTGCTTGTATAGCTGGTAAGTTTTTTTGCCGTATTGATCAAAGCCTCTTTAAATGCATCTATAGCACTTTCTTTTGAAATGTTTTTTTCATGTGCAATTGCTTCTATAATGTCTAATATTTTTTCCATTTTATTTTTCCTTAATAAATATTCAATCATACCGCTACAAGAGGTAACATAACAGTGTTAAGAACGTCTAGGAGGAGGTGTTTTTGAAGAATAGAATTATAGCTAATCAAACCTTTACTGAAAATAAAGTATAATAATTGCATTAAGAAGAAAGAAATTTAATATTTATAAAGGTATGATAGATGAAATTAAAACTTGCTAGAACCACACTTAAAGCAAAACCTAAAACGATAGAGTTGAAAAAATTGGAAGATGAGCTAGCAAGTAGATCCATATTTTATTTTGATAAAGACAACTCTCATAAAGAGCTTAAAGAGTTGATAGAATACTTTGAAGAAAAAGGGTATTCTGTGTATATGCGTGAAGTAAAATATGGTCTTGACGATAATGAATATATCTATGAAATACATATTATCGCCTAAGGAGAGCAAGTAGTGTATATCAGATAGTGTGCAGGATCCCTGGTACAGACCGGACTGCCATTACCCACTTCCACTACTTAACTATTAAATGAGTAAAAAATTATTTATAGAAACACTCGGATGTGCAATGAATGTCCGTGACAGCGAACATATAATCGCGGAACTTAATCAAAAAGAACCCTACGAACTTACTGAAAATCTAAGCGATGCAGACCTTATTATCATTAATACCTGTAGCGTTAGAGAAAAACCTGTGGCTAAACTCTTCTCGGAGATAGGGGTATTTAATAAACATAAAAAACCAAATGCCAAAATAGGTGTTACCGGATGTACCGCGTCTCATTTAGGTAAAGAGATCATTAAAAGAGCCCCCTCGGTAGATTTTGTACTGGGTGCAAGAAATGTTTCCAAGATCACAGAAGTGGTAGATAAAAAGCATGCCGTAGAAGTAGATACGGATTTTGATGAGAGTACATATGCTTTTGGAGAGTATAGAACCAATCCGTTTAAAGCGATGGTAAACATCTCTATAGGCTGCGATAAGTCCTGTACCTTCTGTATCGTTCCTACAACGCGCGGAGATGAGATATCTATCCCAAGCGATCTACTTGTACAGGAGATCACAAAAGCAGTGGCTACAGGTGCAAAAGAGGTGATGCTTCTTGGACAAAATGTCAATAACTACGGAAGACGTTTTGGCTCTTCTGAAGAGAAATGTGACTTTACACAACTCTTGCAGAAGATCTCTAAAATAGAAGGTTTGGAGCGTATACGATTTACCTCTCCTCACCCTTTGCATATGGATGATGCTTTTATTCAGGAGTTTGCTTCAAACCCTAAGATATGTAAACAGATCCATGTTCCTCTGCAAAGCGGTTCTACTGCATTGCTTAAAGCGATGAAGCGTGGGTATACCAAAGAAAACTTTTTGAACCGTTGTGAAAAAATACGTACACTGTGCCCGGAAGCAACTATCTCTACAGATATCATTGTAGGATTTCCGGGGGAGAGCGATGCAGACTTTGAAGATACAATGGATGTACTTGAAAAGGTACGTTTTGAGCAGATGTTCTCATTCAAATATTCTCCTAGACCACACACTGAAGCAGCTGAATTTACCGACCAAATAGATAATGTTATTGCAGGAGAACGATTAACACGTCTTCAGGCACGGCATACTGAAATTTTGGATGAGATCATGGATGCCCAGTTGGGAAAAGTACATACAGTTTATTTTGATGAACTTAAACCTAACGGAAGAGTATCCGGGCGTACAGATGACGGTAAACTAGTGTTTGTTGAAGGGAGTGAAGAGCTTTTGGGACAGATAGTAGATGTGAAGATCACTAAAACCTCAAGGGGTGCACTTGACGGTGTACTTGTTTAAGGTATGAAAAACCTTTTACGACAAGTAGGGCAGGTTGTTATTCCTCCTCTTGTGTATCTGTTGATGCGTATTGTTTGGTTTACTACTTCCAAAAAATTTCATTTTATTACACCCATAGGTGAAGAACAACATGTTTGTGTATGTTGGCATGGAGAACTTTTCATGAGTCCACAAGCCTACAGAACTATCCATAAACAACATCCTGCTTCAGCTATTATCTCTTCTCATTTTGATGGTTCCCTTATCGCAGGTACACTCAAATTACTCGATATAAGACCATTGAGAGGCTCCAGTAGAAAGGGAGCACACAAAGTACTGCTTCAAGCGTTTAAAAGTATCAAGAAAGGTGAAGAGGTGCTTATTACACCCGATGGACCAAAAGGACCTAGACATCATATGAGTGATGGAGCCATAGGTATAGCACTTAAAAGTAAACTCCCTATTTTTATTATGAACTTTACGGCTGAAAGTTTTTGGCAGTTGAAAAGTTGGGATAAGTTCGTCATTCCTAAACCTTTTACAAAAGTTGATTTTTATATACAGAGTATTTCACTTGAAGGGATGGAACTTGATGAAGCCAGAGAGTACCTCTCGCGTAAGATGTTAGAACACACAATAAAAAGTGAAGAGTGAAGAGTGAAGAGTGAAGAGTTAAGAGGATACATTGATGATTTTCTTGAGTACCTTTTAGATGTACGCGGTTACTCTGAACAGACAGTTAAAACATACGATATCGCTTTGCGTCAGATGGCTGAGGTGAGCCATTTTTATGAAGAAGATGCTGTTACTGTTTTAGATATTACCCCTTTTCGTTTCAAAATAGTAAAAAATCACAAAAAGACCATTGTTAAAAAACTCTCTGCTATTCGTTCTTTTGTAAAATATCTGGAAGATCAAATGCATATGTCAGTAAAACTCATAGCAGATGAGTCTATAAAGGTCCCCCAGAGCCTCCCCAAGCCTATAGAAGAAACATATATAGAGGAAGTCTTAAGTAAGGCAAATTTAGAAGAGAAACTGCTTATATCTATGCTTTATGGTTTGGGACTTCGTATCTCTGAACTGAGTGAACTCAAACTGGAAGATATCAAAGAGAGTTGGATTCAGATACACGGTAAGGGTAATAAAGTACGGGAGTTACCACTCTTGGGTGAATTAAAAAAGCTCATCAAGCTTTATAGGGCACAAGCTATGCCCAAGAAGTACCTCTTTGAAAAAGGCAACTCACCGATGAACAGTGCTCAGTTACGTTATAAACTCACAAAACTGTTTAAAGAAGCAGGGTTCAAAGTAACCCCTCACCAACTACGTCACTCTTTTGCAACACATTTACTTAATAACGGTGCGAGGATAGCAGATGTAAGTGAACTCTTAGGCCATGCTACTATGGCAACAACTCAGGTTTATACAAAGCTTGGATCTGTAAAGAAGATGCAGGAGTATATGAAAGCACATCCGTTGGCAAAACCGTAGGGTGGGTTTTCAACCCACCACATCATAAAATGTGCATACAATAAAAATTTCGCCGTAAGGGCTAAAGGTATTTAAAGGTGCGTTAGCAAACGGCACCCTACGATATATTTTCTATATCTAAATCTTCTTTAAAACAATACGCTCTGATCTTAGATGGTATTTTTAAGACTCGACATCTCTCTTTGAATTTTTTAGGCATATCGGTAGTCAGGTAGGGTGCAATATAGAGTAAGTCATCTTGAAGTTCTACCGCCCATTTCCCACCTATAACCAAATGCTCTTCTTTTTCTATCTCTTTTCGTTGTGAAGCAGAAAGAAGGTAACCTAATTCTTTCAGTGTAAGGTCAGCAGCTTTCACTTTTGCTGCAAGTGTATGAAGCTTGATGACTCTTAACTTTTTTTGAGAGTAGAGAGTTTCAAATTCTTTTTCAAGAGACTCTTTATCTTTTCTAAGATAATCAAAACTGCGTTTGATCCCTTCTTTGTACTTTGCCATAAGAGGGTCTGCAAACTCTTTTCTAAACTTGTTACGCTCATACTTCTCATCCCTGTTACTTTCATCGACAAAGTATGGGTAGTTATTTTCTTTTAAATACTCAAGCAGTTCATCTTTGCTATATTCCAATAAAGGACGCAGTAGAGTATAGTTATCTCTTTTGCTTACAGGTTCAAGTCCAAGTAGTTCAGATGTTCCCGCTCCTTTGGTAAGACGCATCAAGAACCACTCTAGCTGGTCATTGAGTTGATGGGCTGTGAGCAGGTTGTCATATCCTTCAATTTGTATGAGCGATTCAAAGAATTCATAACGAAACTTTCGTGCTTTGCTTTCAAAGTGGGTATCAAACTTAGGGGCTTGAATGGTATGACAAAAGAGTTTATTTTTTTTTGCCAGTGCTTTGGCATGTGCTACTTCTTTTTTACTCTCTTCTCTTACACCATAGTCAACAATAGCAATATCAAAAGGGATATTATGTTCTAAAAGTAAAAAGAAAAGTGAAGAGGAATCTACACCTGCTGAGAAAGCAAGTAAATTCTTTTTATTTTTAAGATGGCATGTATCTAAATTTAGCATAAGTTCCTTTTATTTAAACCGAGGTATTGTTTCTCTCTTCGTTTTTTTAGAAAAAACGAAGCAAAAAATCGTCGTGGCTCTCGAATCGCTTCGCTTTCAAGGGCGTTCGCCACGACAGAGCACGCTTTGCGTGATTAGATGGATTTAATAAGTGTTGCAAGTAGTTGATTCCCTACCAACTCAGTTACTTTGGCTTCATACCTTTTCCCATACTCTACAGGCAAGTCTGAAGTATCGTTGATGAGGATCTCTCCATCGATGTCTACAGCCCAGTTAAGTGGTCTGGCAGAGAGTAAGTACTCATGTTCATCACTTTCCCCGTCTATAACAAGGGTTAGCGTTTTCCCTACCATGTTTTCCAATGACTTTAATGTAGAGGCTTCAGCTATTTCACCTAAGGTATCAGCTCTTTCATCGATGATCTCTTGAGGGATCTGCTCCATAGTGTAGGCTGTGGTGGTCTCTTCATTTGAGTAGTGGAAAGTGTTGAATCTGTCAAATTCAAACTCCTCCATAAAGTCACAAAGTTTTTGAAAACTCTCTTCACTCTCACCGGGATGCCCTGCGATGACAGAAGTACGCAGAAAAGCATTAGGTTTGCTTTTCATGTATTCAAGCAGCTCTATGGTCTTCTCTTCTCCAAACCCTCTTTTCATAGTTTTAAGCACAGCATCATCGATGTGTTGGATAGGCATATCATAGTAGGTTTGAAATACGCTGGAATCAGCAATGGCATCGATGAGTTCAAAAGTCGTTGTACTGGGATAGAGGTAGAGGATACGGGCACTCTGTACTCCTTCTATGTTCTCTATGGCTTTGATGAGGTCTATGAGCCCGTCTTTAAGCCCCATGTCTCTTCCGTAGCTTGAAGAGTCTTGTGAGATGAAAGAGAAGTCATGGAACCCTTGTGCTGCCAGATTTGTCACCTCTTTAACAACGGAGGAGAGTGAACGTGAGTGCAGTTTCCCCTTGAAACTGGGAATGGCACAGAAAGAACAGGCTTGGTTACACCCCTCTGCTATCTTGATGTAAGCATGGTAGTTGGAACCGGTAATGACCCTTCCTGATGTCTCAGTTGCCAAATAGACTTCCGGAGAGAAAGTACTCTGCTTGGAGGTGATGAGTTCATCTATCTTCTCATAATCCCCCACACCTGTAAAAATATCTATCTCCGGCATATCTGCCTGGAGCTCTTCTTTGTAGCGTTCTGAGAGACAACCGCTCATGACCAGAATAGAGTCTTTTTTGCGTTCATCATGCAGGTTCAGTACCGTGTTAATGCTCTCTTCTTTTGCCGCATCAATAAAGCCGCAAGTGTTTACGATGATCACATCTGCTTCCGTGTTGTCATCGGTGATCTCATACTCTTTGAGCCGGCCAAGCATTACTTCGCTGTCGACAAGGTTTTTGGTACAGCCTAGGCTTACAAGGTGTAGTTTTTTTTGCATATCACTGTTCTTTGTTTTTTCGTGATTATAGCATAATTGGTATATTTTGTAGGGGTAGATCCCTGTGTGCCCGTAGGAAATGCCCTTGGGGTGCCGCCCATGGGTTCACAATAGTATTTAAATTTCAAATAAAAATATAAACAAATTAAAATAATATCAAAAAGAAAAAATTAAAATGAGAAAATAAAAAGAAAAAGTCAAAGTTCAGGCGAAAGCCTGAACTCTAAAGGGTTGTAACTTTAAGAAATAGTTCTTAGAAGTTGTATCTTGCCCAGAAACGAAGATTGTTTCTTTCCTCAGCCCAACTGTCAGAATCTTGGTAGAGGTAACCTGCAAACAGTGTTGTAGAATCATTGAATACTTTTGTTTTATAAACAAGATCCAGTTCTTGGTAATCATCACCTGTAGATGAGTTATCAGTTGTATAGTCATATGCTAGACTAATTTTACCGCCAAGTGCTTTCATGCTAGCTCTTGCAACGATTGTATCGTTGTCTGAAGCGATTGCACCCTGGTTAAGGATCATTTGAGTATAAAGTGGAGTTTTTACACCACCAACATTAAATACACCAGCATCGCCATCATCTACATTTGAGTAAGCTAGAGAAAGATCAATACTATTGATGCTTCCACCAATTTTTGCACCAAATGCAACTGTGTCATTAAGGTATGCATCGCTCATTACGCTACCACCTTGAAGAGCAACATTTAAACCGGAAACAGCAAATTTAGCATCACCCCAAAGGATATTTACATCATCAGTAATACCCATGTCCTTTCCATAGTACCAAGTACCTGTCAAAGTCAAACCTTCAAAAGACTTGTTTTGTGCAGTTAACATATGAACACCGTTATCATCGTTGATAGCATTGAAGTCAGTCATGTTTGCAGCCACACCAAGACCATTCTTGTTTCCACCATAAACCCATGCATATACCAATGTTGTATCTTGGATATCAGTGTTTACAATAAGAAGAGCATCAAATGTATTTTTAAATATGTTCCAACTTTCTGAGAAAGCAAATGGAGAAAGTGCTTTTGGAAGTTGTTGACGACCTGCTTTGAAGCTAGTGTTGTTAACACTGTATGTCAAGTAAGCCTGAGAGATCCAACCGCCATCGGTCATATCATCAAGGTCACCATTGCCAGCCCCTTGCATTACGTCAGATACTACACTGTTCTCAAGATTAAGTGTAGAAAGACCAGTTAGTTCAACTCCTGCACCGATTCCAGCGAATACATCTTTGTTCACTGCTCTCAGTTGAAGACCAGCACTTGCTCTTGAACCATCTTGATCAAAAAGATCTGCATCTGCTGCTCCTGATGGAGCTGTAGCATAATCACCTGTTTGATAATAAACTACCGCTTGTCCGCTAAAATCCCAACCGGATGTTTCTACTACCGGCGCTTCTACTACTGGCTCAACTGGAGCGATATCTCCACCTGCCATGATCATTGTTGACGCTACTACTGAAAGTAATAATGCTTTTTTCATTGTAATCTCCTTGATTTTTTGAATACCCCAAATTATAACAAATACCATTAAACAATGTCAATAAAATTAATAAAAAGTTAACAAATAGTTAATAATTGTAGTTGAATGACGTTTATACGGGAGATTTAAAGGGTTTCACTTTAGTTAAAAAGGCGCTAATAAGCTGTTTTTTTATCAAAAAATAGCATTTTCTTAAGAAAAGTAAATGAATTTATGGGATTTTGGTTAATTATTATGGATTGGGAAGTTGAATGGTGGCGCCAGACGGAATCGAACCGCCGACACAAGGATTTTCAATCCTTTGCTCTACCGACTGAGCTATGGAGCCAACTTAAAGACAAGATGTCCGTTTAAGTGGCTGAAATTATAACAGCCAAACCTTAAAGTAAAAAGTAAAAATATAAAATTTGGAGTTTAATTTAGTTTTTTTACAAAATTCATAAAAGTCTCTCCTCTATGTTTATAGGATCTGAACTGATCAAAACTTGCAGCTGCAGGTGAAAGAAGGGCTACACTTTCCAAGGTAAGAACTTCATCGATCTGTTTTATGGCAGTTTCAATATTTTTGGATTCTACGGCATCTATTTTATAGGTATTGGCAAGCTGTAAAAGCTTATTGTTATTTTCTCCTATAGTATATAGTGTAAGGTCAAGGGGTTTCATGGTCTCAAAAAGAGGGGTCAGATCCACCCCTTTGTCATCCCCTCCCAGGATAAGGTGAATGTGTTTGTCTGCATATCCTTTGAGAGCTTGTATGGTTGCATCAAGGTTAGTTGCTTTGGAGTCGTTAACCCAGAGCCTTCCTTTTGCATCTTTTAACTCTTCTTGTCTATGTGCATCAAGAGTAAAACGGTTGATAAGATCATAATCTGCTTCATCAAACAGTACTCTGGTTACAGCAAGAGCACATAAGGCATCTTGCAGAAAAGCAGCTTTGAAACGTACTTTGGAACTATCGAGTTTAAAATACTCTGCTATGAACGCATTACTGTCATACTCAACTACATAGGCATTTGTTTTAGGAAGGGTTAAACCTTTAGGTACAAGTGCAAGTTCACCCTCTTTCATAGTAAGCAGAGGTTTGAGTTTGTCGGCTTCGTACTGTTCTGCTGTGCCGTGCCAGTCAAGATGGTCCGGGGTGATAGGAAGCAGAAGATAAATGTCCGGTGAAGCTGTATGTGTATGATGTAAGGTAAATGAACTTGTCTCCAGCACCCAGATAGGTGCATTTGCATCCAGTTTTGCCAGTGGTGTACCGATGTTCCCCCCGCTGAGTGCACCTCTTTTTTCCAGAAGATGGGTAAGCATTTGCGTGGTGGTAGTCTTGCCGTTGGTACCTGATATCCAAACCGTGAAGGGTTGGGAGCGTTGAGCGTGGAGTGTTGAGCGTTCAGGAGAGAGGAAATAATCATATTCACTTAGTAGATGTTTTGCATTTTTAATCAGTGGATGTTTTGGCGGGAGGCTTGGTGTTGTCACTTCCAGATCACTTTTGTTCGGGTCAAAAAGAGAAGAAGGCAGGATATGGTTTCCTTCATCGTCAGTGTAAGCTTCTTTCACATTGTCATCAAAAAAAGTACAACCTCCACCCAGTTTTTTAGCGATGGCTTTGGTGGTGAGTCCGTATCCGAAAAGGGTTGGCTTCATGAAAAATTCCTTTGGAATTTTTTAAGTGAAGAGTGAAGAGTGAAGAGTGAAGAGTGTTGGTATGTTTTGCAGAGCAAAACTTCTGTTTTATTTTTCATGATTGTTCTCTTTAGCTGTTTTAATACTAGATGCTAACATTCTAATAAGATTTTCTATATCATCCAATAGGCTTATTGCCAATTTTTCCTGAAGATAACTACAATCTTTTAAAAGTCTTAACCAATACTTTGTTTCATTCGCCTCTTTTAATGCAATAGAAAGTTTATTGATAAAATCTAATTTTGATTGAGCATATTTTCCTTCGGCAATGAGTGCTCCTATAGCTGTACCTGAACGTAGAAGTTGTTTACTCAAAATAAATTCTTTTTTCTCTTCTTGCAAATATTGACTACATTTTACAATACGAATAGAAAAAGCATAACTTTTCTCTTCTAAAATACTCATTTACTTCTCATCCAATAAAGGCTTTTTGCAAGAAAAGCTTACCATAACTCTTCACTCTTCACTCTTAATTCTTTATTTCAAAGATGAGCTTTGATCATCTAAACTTAAATGAAATCAACGCAAGGATATTTGCAATAAATGAGATCATCCAGAAACGTACGATGATTTTGTTCTCTGCCCATTTTTTAAGTTCAAAGTGATGATGGATGGGTGCCATAAGGAAGATGCGTTCACCACGGAGTTTATAACTTCCTACCTGCAAGATGACCGAGACAGTTTCTATGACAAAAATGATCCCTATAAGTACAAGCAGTACTTCACTCTTTCCAAGAATAGCAAGATAAGCCAAAAAACCGCCTATGGCAAGACTGCCTGTGTCTCCCATGAAGATCTCAGCAGGATAACAGTTGTACCAGAGGAAGCCCAAAAGTCCACCTGCAAGTGCTGAGGCAAGGACCAATACCTCTCCTACCCCTTTGATGTTCGGTACAAGGAGGTATTGACTGAAAATAGCATGTCCTGTAACATAAACGATAAGGCCGAGTGATACCAGTGCAATAATAGAAGGTACTGTAGCCAGACCATCAAGACCGTCGGTAAGGTTTACCGCATTGGTAGTGGCCAAAAAGACCAATATCCAAAAAGGTATGGAAAAATAGCCCAGATCAAAAAGAGGGGTTTTGAGGAAAGGTATATAAAATTCTGTAGGAAAGCCTGCAAAAAGAAGTAACCCTGTCGATAAAACCGCTACAAGGATCTGAAGTCCCATTTTCCCTTTGGGCGTCAGTCCTTCCAGATTATCTCCTGAAAGAATTTTCCCTATATCATCTTTGAATCCGACAAGTCCGAAACCTATAAGGGTGATAAGTCCTCCAAGTATATAAAAATTGCTTAGATCGGCAGTAAGCAATGCAGCGAATATGGTAGCACTTAAAAATATGGCTCCTCCCATGGTTGGTGTGTGCTTTTTGTTTTCATGTGCAGGGACATATTTGCTTATGGGTTGATTGGCTTTTTTGGAAATAGCCCATGCCAAATATTTCGGCATGATAAAAAGTGTAATGATAAAAGCAATAAAAAAGGCAAATCCGGCACGAACAGAAATATATCCGAAGAGATTGATATTCAGGAGTTGGGAGAGTTCGTATAGCATAGGCGACTTTCATTAAACCAATATAACGCGGCATAGGCTGTTTTTATACATCCATAGCGCATAATTCAGGTTAAAAATTTTTATTAAAGAATTAAGAAAGTTTATTTTACTATTATTTCAATAAAATATAAGACTTTCATAGCATTCTTAAATAATTTGGGAATGACGGAAACAAGAAGGCAGATCATGAGTATTCAAAAAACACTTTTAATTATAACAGATGGTATAGGATATAAGCCGCACAGTACTTGTAATGCCTTTGAAGATGCGGTAAAACCTACGTATGACAAATTGTTTGAAACGGCTCCCAGAGCACTTATCTCTACACATGGACTGAGTGTCGGATTGCCGGAAGGACAGATGGGAAATTCAGAGGTGGGGCATATGACCATAGGATCCGGTCGTATTTTATATCAGGATCTGGTCAAAATTTCTTTGGCACTTGAAGATGGAAGCATAGAAAAAAATCAGGTTTTGAGTGAAACACTGGCTACGAGTGACCGTGTACATTTCATAGGCTTGCTGAGTGACGGCGGGGTACATTCACACATAGAACACACAATAGGATTTGCAAAGCTGGCAAAGTCCAGAGGGGAAAAAGTTTTTTTGCATCTGATCACTGACGGCAGAGATGTAAGTCCTACCTCTGCCAAAACCTATATAGAGCAAATACAGGGGATATGTGATGAAGATATCTCTATTGCTACCATAGGCGGACGTTTCTTTACAATGGATAGAGATAACCGCTGGGAAAGAGTGGAGAAAGGATACAGGGCAATCGTTGAGGCCAAGCCTTCTACGTCACTTACTCCGCAACAGTATATTGATGAAAGCTATGCTAAAAATGAGACGGATGAGTTTATAGAACCGGTAGCATTTAATGAATATGAAGGGATGCAAAAAGGAGATGTTGTCATACTGACGAATTTCCGTTCAGACAGGGTCCGTGAGATCACCACAGCATTGGGGGATGAAAATTTCTCTGCGTTCGACAGAATCTATATTCCATTGCATATTGCCACCATTACACAGTATGATGCAAGTTTTCCTTATCCGGTCCTTTTTCCTAAAAAGGCACCGGAAAATACTTTGGCTGAGGTGATTGCAAATGCCGGGCTGAAGCAGTTACATACAGCTGAAACAGAGAAATATGCCCATGTGACTTTTTTCTTTAATGGTGGAATAGAAGAACCGATGATCGGTGAAAGCCGTGTGCTTATTCCCAGTCCGGATGTAAAAACGTATGATATGAAACCTGAAATGTCAGCACCTCAGGTCGGAGAGGCAGTACGTACGGCAATGGACGAAGCATATGAATTCATTGTAGTTAATTTTGCCAATGGTGATATGGTAGGACATACCGGTAATTATGAGGCAGCCCGTGAAGCTGTGCATGCTGTAGATACAGAGCTTGGGAAGATCATAGCAAAAGCCAAGGAAGACGGATATGCTGTTGTACTTACTTCAGATCATGGGAACTGTGAAGAGATGTGTGATAGAGAAGGGCATAGGCTTACGAACCATACGGTAGGTGAAGTATGGTGTTTTATTTTGGCTGATGGTGTAGAAAAGCTAAAAGAGGGGTGTGGATTAAATAATATTGCTCCAACAGTGTTAAAACTCATGGGGCTTGAAATACCTGAAGAGATGGATGAGCCGCTGGTTTAAAGCGTAGTGTAAACAAAAATGCCCACGCTACGCTTTATGCTACAATATGGGTAAAAAAAGGTTGTACTTATGGAAAAAAAGATAAAAGAATCAGTTGGTACACTATTGGCACATATTATTAAAGTAGATAATAGGGATATAGAGAAAGAAGCACCACTTTTTTGTGAGATTATGGGACAAAACTTTGATTGTTCCAATGAAGAGGCAAAAGATTTTCTCTATAGAATTGTGAATGAAGAGTATGACCTGGATGAACATATAGAGATTATCAATCAAGCATTATGTGAAGATAAACTTTCAAAATTTCATCTTATGGAGCAGCTTAATCATATGATCTACTCAGATAAGATCAGTCCGGAGGATTATAAAATTTTTGAAAATATTAAAAATAGACTTTTTTCTTGTGACTAAGTCTAACCACCTAAATGCTACAATATCACTAACTAAAAACAAACCTAAATAAGGATAAAAATGAAATTTTCTGGAACTAATGTACTTGTTACCGGAGCAAGCAGAGGTATCGGAGCACAAATCGCTAAAACGTTGGCTGCTATGGGACTTAAAGTATGGGTGAACTATAGAAGCGGTGAAGCTGAAGCAAAAGCTGTCAAAGCTGAAATAGAAGCTGCAGGGGGGAAAGCGGAAACTATTGGTTTTGATGTAAGTAATGAAGAAGCATTTGTTTCCGGTATTAAATCTATCGTTGAAGCGGATGGTGAACTCTCTTACCTTGTAAACAATGCGGGGATCACTAACGATAAACTTGCGATGCGCATGAAAACAGAGGACTTTATGTCAGTGATCGAAGCAAATCTCAAGTCAACATTTATCGGATGTCGTGAAGCAGTAAAAGTGATGGGTAAAAAACGTTTTGGTTCTGTAGTGAACATTGCTTCTATCGTAGGTGAGACAGGAAATGCCGGTCAGACAAACTATGCTGCAAGTAAAGGTGGAACCATAGCAATGACGAAAAGTTTTGCCATCGAGGCAGCACCTCGAAGCATACGTTATAATACTATCACTCCAGGTTTCATTGCCACTGAGATGACAGATGTACTTAAAGATGAGGTGAAAGATGCCTTTACAGCCAAGATTCCAATGGCAAGATTTGGTGAGCCTAAAGAGGTAGCTGAAGCAGTAGCATTTTTACTTTCAGACCACGCTTCTTATATCACAGGTGAAACACTCAAAGTCAATGGCGGGATGTATATGTGATCCTGGATTTTCCAGGATCATGGTCTGCAAGGCTGATTTTGGGAAGAGGATACGATATATTACTTTTTTACCAAATACAATAACAGCATGACAGTGGCAGCAATAAGAAGCCCTATCATGAGTATGTCACTGTATGTGATCAGTATGGCTTCAAAATTCTTGATCAGATAAACCCATAATATGATAGCAATAAGTGTACTGGAAAGTACAATAAACAGAGTCACATGATGCCGAAAACCGATCAGATATCCTACAAAACTCCCTACTACCGGCCCTGTCATGGCAAAAGGGGTCAATACAAATAAAATGAGACCGATCATGCCATAACGTTTAATGACAGGTTCATATTTATGCGCATTCTCTTTAGAACTTTCCAGGAGCCGATTGAGCGGTTGATAGGAAATGAGGCCAAGTTTATGCCAATTCAGTACAAAAAGCGGGTAGAGGATCAATACCATAATTGATTCGATAAAAAAATTAAGTATGACAAGAAGAGAAGTATCCATCTGAGAAGCGATCCCTATAGAGAGCCCTGCCATTCTTCCAAAAATGATATTTGTAGCCGTAATACTGAGCAGCTGCTGCAGATAGTTCGGGAAAAAAAGAGCAGAGTAGAGTATACACAGAAAAAAACCGCCTAATAGGGCAAGGCCTAAAATTAAAATCCTCCCTTCAGTATGTTTGAAAAATGTATGACCGGTTTTCAAGAGTAAGCCTTATATGATATTGAATGAAATTATAACATGATAAATAATATTGAGGTATAATATCCAAAATCTTAAAATAGAAATTCAGTGCTTCCTGCAATTAGTGTATTAAAAAAGGACTATAAATATTTTATTTGAAGATCAGGATTATTATAGGGGAAAGAAGGAAAAGCTTTGGCACGGATACTTGTATTGGAAGATGACCGGTTGTTTAATGAAACGTTAGAAGACTTTTTGGAAGAGGAAGGATATGTGATAGAGTGCGCGCTGGATCCTTACAGTGCACTGGAGCTGAGTTATAAGCATGTGTTTGATCTGTATCTTTTCGATGTCAACCTTCCTTATGAAAATGGTTTTGACCTTTTGGAAAAGTTGCGTCATAGCGGTGATATGACCCCTGCGATCTTTTTGACTTCACGAGATGACAAGGATTCTTTGACCCGGGGGTTTGGTACCGGGGCGGATGATTATATGAAAAAGCCTATTGATCTTGATGAACTTTTACTTCGTATACAGGCTGTCCTTCGCCGTCAAATTAGAAAAGAGAGAGTGGGTATAGGACAATACAGTCTTGATACAACGGCGAAAATACTCTACTTTGAGGATAAGGCACTTGATATAACACAGAAAGCTATTGAACTTTTGGTATTGCTTGTGCAGGCGAACGGAGAAGTGGTAAGTATTGATGAGATTAAAAACAGACTTTGGGCAGCAGGACAGAATGCGAGCAGTGGATCACTGAGAGTATACATTACACAGTTGAAAAAATATTTCCCGGAACATATCTCCAATGTACGTGGAGTGGGTTACAGATGGGTAACAGATTAAAATGAAAAAAAAGACCCTTCTTGCAGCATTGAGTTATCTTTCGAGTGTTGCCATACTTTTAAGTTTTATGTATTGGTTCCTGAAAAATGAGGGGTTTTTAGAATCGAATTTTCTCATTGTGAGTGCCCTGGTCCTTATATTGGCGGCAGGGTGGGGATATATTATTGCTGAACATCTCCTTGCCCCAAAGGCAGAACTTGATGCAAATCTTTCTCAACTCAGTACAGAAATACTTCATGAACTTAATATTCCTCTTGCTACGATCAAGGCAAACAGTACGATGCTTAGAAAACGTGTCGGGGAGGATAAGAAATCCCTGCAGCGTCTTGATCGTATAGAGGCCTCTTCGGTAAGACTTGAAAGGCTTTATAAAGAGTTGGTTTACAGCATTAAGAAAAAGATCCATCCTATTGAAAAAGAGAGACTTTTGCTGGAGCCATTATTGAAAGAACGGATAGAAATATTTGAGGCATTCGGTAGAAACCGCTTTTTTTTGGATGTCGGTGAGATGGTCATTGAGATAGACAAGATCGGTTTTGAAAAGATGATAGATAATCTACTAATGAATGCAATGAAGTACTCTTCAAAAGAGTCACTTATAGAGGTCACCCTGGAAAGGGGTATCCTGATGATCACGGATCAGGGTATAGGAATGGATGAAACACAATTGCTCAGGGTATATGAACGTTATTATCAAAGTGACAGTAAACAGGAAGGTCAGGGAATAGGACTGGCTTTGGTTAAAGCGTATTGTGATGATGAAGGAATAGAGATTCAGATCCAATCTGAAAAAGGAAAAGGTACGAGTGTGAGTTTAAATTTGGAGAAAGTTCATATTTGATTCATTTTGGTAGATTATCATCTATTGAGAATAACTTTTGCCAGGAGAGTGTCGGATTTGTCTGATTGAAGCCAAAAACAGGAGAAAGAGTGGCTGTTACAGTCAATGGAGTATAAGTCCGATATTTTTCTAGAAGTATTCAAAATAAAAAGGAGTATTATGAAATTTAAAACTACATTATTGACACTGGGAACTATTGCTGCCTTTACGACTTTTGTACAGGCGGCTGAAACTGCTGAAGGGCTTTTTGATGTTAAATGTGCCATATGTCATACAAAAACAAGACCTGCTGATATATCCAAAATAGTTGCACCTCCAATCATGGGAGTAATGAGACATGTAAAGATGTCGTATCCGAAGAAAAATGAAGCTGTGAAATTTATGGTGGATTATGTGCTGGACCCTCAAAAAGAGAAAGCGATCTGTATGACGCAAAAAATTCAACGTTTTGGTTTGATGCCGTCACAAAAAGGTAATGTGACAGAAGCTCAACTTATACAGATAACAAGTTGGATGTTCGATAATTTTCCCCCTGCAAATTTTCGGGGTATGGGACAGGGAAAAGGATTTGGGAAAGGTCAAGGCAGATAAACGATGACTCAAACTATCCTACTGCTTGAAGATGATTTGCAACTGAGTGATACTGTCAAGCAGTTCCTCGAATTCAAAGGCTATCAAGTACTTTGTGCATATGATGGATTACAGGCAGAAGATATCGCTTATGAAAAATATATTGATCTGATGCTGTTGGATGTAAAAGTCCCACATATGAATGGGTTTGATTTTTTAAAGGCACTGCGTAGTGAGGGCAAGGATACCCCTGCTATTTTTATTACTTCCCTTAATAGTGTAAAAGATGTTACACAGGGATTTGATAGTGGGTGTGATGACTATATTCGTAAACCTTTTGCACTGAAAGAACTTTTGGTCAGGGTAGAATCTCTGCTGAAACGTACCTATGGGACACATGAAGAAAAGATAGATCTGGGAGACGGTCTGCTGTTTGATATCAAATCGTTGCTATTGACACAGAAAAATAAACGGGTCTCTTTGAAGACCAAAGAGTTAAAACTGCTTGCTCTTTTTCTGCAATACCCCAATGAACTTGTTGAATATGAGAAAATATTTGAAGCATTATGGGCGTATGATGAAGAGCCAAGTGCCGGTTCACTTCGTACTTATGTTAAAACACTTCGATCGGTCATAGGTAAAGAGAAGATAGAAACGATCAAAAATATAGGGTATCGCTTTGTTACATAGTGAGAAGAGAAGTTTAGTTCGCTTTTTACTGATTTATTTAAGCTCAACTTTTCTGCTTTTCTCTTTTGCTTCCTGGATATTTTATGTTTCGGCAAAACATCATTTGCTTGACCGGCAGAGAGAAGCTATAAAATATGAATCTGAACATATTAAATCCCAATTGAGAGTACTGCACCAATCTAATGATGCAATATTGATATATCCTGCAAGCAAAGATATGGAATCAGCTATTTATGATATAGATAAACAGTATATCTTCGGTACATTTAAAACAAAACAGATGTTAGATAATCAGAGAGATGAAACAAAGCTTTACTATATTTCTAAAATAGAACCCTACTATTTGGGTGCTGCTTATTTGCTGGTATCCAAAACTATAGATTTCAAACCTATTGAAAACCTACAAAAAAATATTATTTTATTTATGTTTGCTGCAGGAATCTTTTTTTCTATACTTGGTTATTTTCTGGGAAGACTTTTTGTATCACCTATGCGTGACTCCATAGAGCAAATGAACCATTTCATTGAAGATACCACACATGAGCTCAATACACCGATCAGCACGATCCTTACCAATGTCGAAATGATAGAAACCTTCGGAAAATGTGAAGCGAACAGAGCTGAACTTAAACGTATAGAGATCGCTTCCAAAACCCTTAGCCGGATATATGATGATCTTACCTATCTCAATCTTAATCATCATTATCATCGACAGATAGAAACATTGGATATGAGCGGATTGGGGCAGGAACGTATGATCTACTTTTCTGCAATGGCTGAAGCAAAAGGCTTGGAAGTAACTGCTGATATTGATTCGGATATTGTTTTACAGATGGACCGGAATGATGCTATCCGGCTACTTGACAACCTGATCTCCAATGCGATCAAATATAATAATCCGTACGGTACATTGCATATCAGAATTACAGAGGATCTTTTCAGTGTAACAGATACAGGGATCGGTATTGGAAAGAAGGATATAAAAACGATCTTAAATCGTTTCAAACGGGTAAATAAAAGTGAAGGCGGTTTTGGTATAGGACTGGATATTGTCAATCAGGTCGTTCATAGCTATGGATTTGTCCTTCAGATCAATTCACAGAAAGATCAGGGAACGGAGGTGATAGTAAAATGGAAAAAATAGTCATGATATTCAGTATTTTGAGTTTGTGTTTATATGCAGAACAGATATCTGACCAGGGACAGGTATTGGATAATACCTGTGTATTTTGTCATCAAACTCAGCAGATCCCCAGCAGTCTGATCTATAAACGGTATTTGATGAAGTACAGTTCTCCTGAACGTATCAAAGAAGCGATATTTCTATATTTGAAAAATCCCAGGAAAGAAAATTCCATTATGCCACCCCAGTTTTTTCTTAAATTCCCTATGAAAGAGGCACTTGAACTGGATGATAGAGCTTTGAAAAAAACAATCAAAGAATATGTAGATCAATTTGATGTAAAGAAAAGGTTGGTCTTACCTCAATAAACCTTAAGGAATTCACTTTACGTTCAGATTAGTATTGTATCCTAATGTTTTCTAATTTGGGAGGGAATATGATACGTATTTTTTATATACTTTTATTGACAATGCCTTTGTTCAGCAGTACTTTGAATGAGCTCATTGGGTATGCAACGAAACACAGTACAGTGGTAAAGCAGAGTCAGGCACAGATGGAGTTGTCCGAACTCAAACGTAAAGAGAGCAGAGTACAGCAGTACGGAGAGTTAAATGTTGTGGGAGACTATACACATTATAACACTGAACGAACACTTGCACCGCTTTCTCCAACTTCAATTGGAAGCGGCATACCTGTTACAACAACAAAAGACCTTTTTTCTGCAGGTTTAAGTTATGCTGTTCCTCTTTTTACGGGGTTTGCACAAACCAGACAGATAGAAATAGACAGCATTGCCAGGCAGATGTCTCAGGCTAAAGCAAAATTGACCAAAGAACAGCTGGTTTATAATATCCGTTCACTCTACCTCTCTGTCTTGGCTCAAAAAGAGATACTTAAAGCCCAAGGCAGTTATACCAATGCATTAAGAAAATTAACCAAGCAGATAGGATATGAGGTCAAAGTAGGTAAGAAAGCAGAGATCGATCTGATCAAAGCGCAGTCAGACTTACGTGCTTCTCAAACACAGCAAGAGATGATCCGTTCGAATATAGAGATAACAAAAGCTACGCTTGGTGCACTTGTAGGCAAAAGGGTAAAAAGAGTAAGTCCTTTACGCATAAAAGTTAAAAAACCGCACTATTCTGTATCTAGACTCTACAAAAAAGCTTCAACTCTTGCAAAAGTAGAGATGGAAGATATGGCACTTAAAAAAGCAGATAAAGTGATAGCCAAAAGCAGGTCAGCTAAACTCCCTCAGGTAAATCTTAGCTCTTATGTGGGTAAAAACTATGGTGAAGACTTAGCGAGTAGAGATTGGGACAATGAAACACTTTGGCAAGTAGGTGTGAATGTAAAATATAACCTTGTGGATTTTGGAAAAAGAGACATTGATGTACAAAAAGCAAAAATTGCAAAGATGGAATCGATATTTCAAAAAGAACAGACCTTGTTGGATCTGAAAAAACTTTTAACACAGGCAGTAGAGAAGATCAAACAGAGTCATGCAGAGTATCTTGGCAATACTGCACAACTGCGTCTGAGCAAAAAAAGTGAAAAGATCGAAAGGGTGCGTTATGAGAATGATGCAGCAACCCTTAATGACCTGCTTCTTGCAAAAGGGAAGAGTCAATTGGCACTTGCAAAAGTGATAGAGAGTAAATATAACTATAAAAAAAGTATCTATTATTTGGATTATTTAATGGAAAGAGGAGTAAAACAGTGAAGATAAAAAAAGGGATAATTGCAGTGGTTGTTTTGATCGCTGCTGTAGCATTGGGAATGAAAGGTAAAGGACTTTTGGAAAGCAGGAAAGCTGAGGTTGCCAATGAAGCACTTCCTACGGTGGAAGCGGTTACCGTACCTGTTGTAAAAGCAACAGAAGAAATGTTGAAAAACCAAGTATCTTTCTTGGCACAGATCCTTTCGGATAAAAGCATCAACCTCTCAACCAAATTGGCCGGATATGTTGAAAAAGTCTTTGTGGAAGAGTCACAGAAAGTGAAAAAAGGGGATGTACTTGTACGTATTGATGCCATTGAGTTACGTTCAAATATTGAGGCACTTAAAGCGACTTTGAGTGCCCAACGTAATGATCTTGCCTTGGCAAAGAGCATCCATGCCAGAAATCTAAAGCTCTATAAGGTAGGCGGTTTAGCAAAAGAGAAGTTGGATATCTCTGCTGTATCACTCAAAGTAAAAGAGTCAGTTCTTGAAAATACCACACAGAAAATAGTACAACTCAAGCATCAACTCTCTTACCTTCAGATCGTAGCGCCGTTTGATGGAGAGATAGATATGCTTTTCCTTCATGAAGGTGATCTTGCAGCTTCAGGCAAGCCTATTCTCAGCATGAGCAATGGTGTAAAAAAACTGGTATTTTCTTATGCTCCGACAACAAACACAAATATTGTAAAAGATCAACCTGTATTTAGGGATGCTGAGAAGATAGGTCGTGTCAAATCCATCTATACTACATCCCAAAACGGTTTGGTAAGTGCAGAGGTGATACTTAGTAAAGAGGTGAATCTGCCGGTAGGAAGCAGTATTAATATTGAAGTTCTAACAAAAGGAGCTAAAGGATGTGTGATCCCGGACAATACACTTTTACATAAAAAAGAGGGTACATTCATCATGGGATATGAAGATGGCAAGTTCACTCCATTGAAAGTGGATGTGCAGATGCAAGAGGGTAATCGTATTTTAATTTCTCCTTGTCCTTCAATGCCTATAGCACAAGCAAGTGAAGTGAAACTTGCACAGCTTCCTGCCTACGATAAAGTAGAGATCATAGGAGCAAAAAAATGAGTAAAGAGTCTACTACCTGGGTAGAGAAGGTTCTGAAAAAACCTCATATCATTATCTCTTTTTTAGCTCTCTTTGTGCTGGCCGGTATCATGGGATACGGAAAGATACACCGCAACCTTTTTCCCAACTCAAACTATCCTGAAGTTGCCCTTGTTATTGTGCAACCGGGAGCTTCTGCCAAAACGATGGCGAGTAATATTGCCGTACCTGTAGAAGAGGAGCTTTATGCTCTCGATGAGATACGTCGTGCCTATTCCAACACTATTGATGAAGTGACTGTGATCCGCGCAGAGTTTGAGTACAGTAAGAACATTGACACTGCAGTCAATGATGTAACCAATGCACTGTCTAAAATACGTGCAAAACTGCCAAAAGATATTAAAGAGCCTCAGATCATTAAGATTACGGAAGCCACAGCACCGGTACTTGTAGTGGCAATGTCACCTAAAGAGGGCACCTCATTGACATTGGAGGATATTCGTGACCTTGCAAGTGGTGAGATCAAACATAAACTTCTTAAAACCAAAGGGGTAGCCAATGTAGATATTTTCGGTGGGTATGAAAAAGAGTTACAGATCATCATTGATAAAGAGAAGCTGGATAGTTTCCATCTCTCATTGGGACAAGTGATCGCTACACTTCAAAAGAATGATAATGAGTATGCTGTAGGATTTGTCAGTAATGAAGAGCATCGATATTTGCTTAAATCCCAAGGTAAAAGAGAGAAGGTAGACAGGTTAAGAGCTCTTCCTATCAGCAGTGATGTAAAACTTTCAGATGTAGCTGAGGTTTATTTCGGACATTATGAGAACTCTGCAGCTTATTTTGGAAATGGAAAAGAGGCAATCGCACTCTCTGTTCAACGTTCAATCACCGCAGATGTGATCAAGACCATTGATAAAGTTGAAGGGATGATGGAGGAGTTTAAAGCCAAATACCCCAACATTAATTTTGAAGTGAGTGATACACAAAAAGAGACCATTGAACAAAGCACCATGAATATGTTTGAGTCACTTCGAGATGCTATTGTCATGTCCACGATCGTAGTTTTCCTATTTTTGGCAAGCTTCCGTCAGATACTTGTAGTACTTGTGACAATTCCTCTTGTGTATGCTTCGACCATTGCTCTTATGTGGCTTGTGGGCATAGACTTTAACGTAGTGACACTGACTGCGATCATTTTGGCGTTGGGGCTGTTGTTGGATGACACAGTAGTGGTGATGGAGAATATCGAGAGGCACTACCGTGAATTGGGTAAGGATATCCATGATGCCGTATTCGATGGAACCAAAGAGATCATGTTTGCAGATTTCAGTGGTACTGTAACTACTATGATAGCCCTTGCTCCGATGCTTTTTGTGGGTGGATATCCTCAAACAGTTTTTGCACCTTTAGTGGGAACACTACTTTTAGCTTTAATTGCTTCTTATTTTATTTCAATTGTTGCAGTACCTTTGCTTTCACTGTATATTTTGGCTATTAAAAATCCTCTTTTACTGAGAATAGAAGGGTGGTTTCATGCTGTGATCGGTAGAGCGAATGACTATATCCAAGGGTTCTTTGCAAATATTGTTCGTGCCATTACTGACTCTAAACTTTTAGGGTTTGTCTCGGTATTTGTACTTATTGCACTTTTTGTGACTTCAGTAAAGTTGGTTATGCCGGTTGTAGGTCAGGAGCTTATGCCACCTATGGATACGGGTGGAGTGAATATTAATATTACTACGGAAGCTAATCTACCTATAGAAAAGAGTGAAGCCATTATGAAAAAGGTCAATAAGATCATCAAAGAGCAGGGTGAACTTTTGAGAATATCCGGAAGTATCGGTAGTGAAGCCGGAGTGCTAAGTATCGGTAGTGGAAGTGGTATAGATCATATTGCTATTGTTGCAACCTATGTAGACAGATACAAAAGAGAAGATGATATTTGGCAAATTGCAAAAGCCCTGAGAGAAGAGATCTCTAAAATACCAAATGTGAAATATCTGGATATTACCCCTTATGGGGCAACTGCCTTAGCAAGCATCAGGTCCAATGTAGATGCCAAGTTAAGTAGTTCAGATATCAACCTGCTGCAAGAGGCAGGAGACAAGGTTGAAAAGGCTTTATCTAAAACAAAAGGTGTGGTCTCTACCTCTACGACTTGGGATATGGATAAAGTGGTTTATAATCTTAAGATAGATGAAGCAGAAGCGATGCGTTATGGTTTGAGCCGTTCAGACGTAACTGCCCAGCTTCAACTCGCTCTTCGTGGAGTACCGGTAGCAAGTTTCCCTAAAGCCAATAGTATGGATTATACAGTAAGAGTATGGTTGCCTCAGAAGCAGATAGACCAGTTCGACACAGTGTTAAATATGCTTATTGATACCCCTAAAGGAAAGATTCCTCTCAATAAAATCGCTACACTCGACTCTAAAAAAGAGCCAAGTCTTATTACAAGGGAAGATCTGCAATATACGCTTGAAGTCTATGGGAACAGAGAAAAAGCGGCAATCTCTCACATTATGGCAAACTTTGAAGAACAGTTAGCGTCGGTCAAACTGCCTAAAGGTGTAGAGCTGGAGCAGATAGGCGATATTAAACAGTTTAAGGCATCAGCTGAGCGTATGGCAGGAGCGATTATTGTTGCAGTGGTACTTATCTTTTTTACACTTATCGTAATGTTTGCCAATGTAAAGATTTCGCTGATGATACTCTTCTCCATCCCGCTTACTATTATAGGTGCATCTTGGACAATGCTTACGATAGGGTACCATGTCTCTATGCCTGCGATGATGGGATTCATGCTGCTCTCAGGGGTCATTGTAAACAACGCCATCTTGCTCATACATTTTGCCCTGGAACAGATACAGGCAGGAATGAATAAGCGTGAAGCGATGCTTGAGTCCATCAAGATCCGTACAAGACCGGTACTCATGACAGCTTTTGCCGTCTCTGTCGGTATGCTGCCTGTAGCACAGGGAGCAGCCATAGGGCTGGAAAGACTGGCACCACTTGGAGCGGTTGCTATAGGTGGACTTATTGTGGGGACATTTATGACGTTAGTGTTTATCCCTATTGTATTTATATGGACGGTGAAAGAGGAGAAAATTCGTACTATATAGTGTATGCTATAGTATACCATACACTTTGGGAGTCAAAATGACTCCTTTTCGCCAAGAGTGAAGCTTTAGTGAGTGAATATGATATGAGAATTAATTAGCAGGAGAGAAAGATGAAAAAGTTTTTATTTGGTGTTGTGGTTCTTTTTGTACTTATACAATTTATACCATATGGTAAAGATTATACCAATCCGCCTGTGGTTGCAGAGCCTAAATGGGATACAAAAGAGACAAAGAAACTTTTCAATCGGGCATGTGCTGATTGTCATTCTTATGAAACAAAATGGCCATGGTATAGCAATATAGCACCGATATCCTGGTCTCTGTTTCATCATGTGAAAGAGGGGAGAGAACACTTTAATGTTTCTGCCTGGGGACATCAAAAGAAAAATGAAGGTAAAGATGCAGCTGAAGAAGTAGAAGAGGGTGAAATGCCTTTAACCTCTTATCTTTTAGCTCATCCTGAAGCAAGATTATCTGATGTAGAAAAAGAAATTTTGATACAAGGGTTGAAAAACACTTTTGGCGAGGAGAAAGAGGGAGACTAATCCCTCATAATGGCAGGTAGATTATCTTTTACCGCCACCTCTGTGCATCATACCGCCACCGGAACCATCCCTAAGCCTTTGCATTGACCCTTGGCCCTGATCTGAATTGTTTCTTCTTTCTGCTGAATATGCTTGTCTCTCTTCAGGTGTCATTGCCTGGAGTCGGCTTTGCATCTCTGCTCTAAAAGCATCTCTCTCTTCTGTTGAGACTGTCCCTCTCATAGCATTAAGTTCTTCCATTGTCATTTGAGAAAAGTCTGTTGCCAGTAAGCCAACCGTCAATAAACCTGCTGCTAAAATGAATTTTTTCATAGTCTGTCCTTTGAATCTTTTTTAAGAAGTCATACTTCCTAGACAGTTAAATTATAGAACAGCATTGTTACTTGGATGTTACTAAAAAAAGAGAAATAGCGTAGAAGAAGCGTAAGAGTTTTAAGTCATTTAGCTCAAAACTCTTACTGAAATGTTAAGTCTAGTTCATCATGCCTTTACCCATACCTTTTCCACCCTGACGCATTTTTTGCATCTGGTTGATTTGATGGGTATTGAACTCAGTGTGTGTAACGATGCCGTCTTTATTGGTATCGATACTCTCAAATGTAGGTGCATTCCCCGTATTTTTCATCATTTTGCCTTCGTTGGCTTTTTGTGTCATGTGTTTGGCTTGAGCATCATAAAATTCTGTTTGTGTGATTTTCCCGTCATTGTTAAGATCAAAGGTTGCAAAAGTAGGTCTATCCTGCATACCTTTACCCATGCCTCTCACTTTTCCCATCCCTTGTCCCTTGCCACGACTTTGCATGAATTGTTGACGCTCTGCAGGGGTCATCGTTTGCATTCTTTTTTGCATCTCTGCTCTAAATACCGGTCGTTCACTGACTGAAATGGTACCTCTCATGCCCATTAACTCTTCTGTACTCATTTGACTGAAATCTACAGCCCAGGTAGCCGAAGCAAATAGTGCTAACATAATAACTTTTTTCATTTTCTATCCTTTTGAGTGAAATCCTCGCTGTTTAAAAGAAAGGATATCTTTATTGTAATCCTAGAGTGTGAACCAAAAGTGAATCCTATTATAGAGAATTTAGATATATGCAAGAGCAGGAGAGAGTGGAGAGTGATTTGAATGATCCCCTCCTGGTTTAATTCAGGATGGGATAATCGGAATACATGGAAGTAAATGACTCTCCGTAAGGGTATTTACCAGTTCATATGATTGTTTTGTGGGTATTCATTATGACAATAGTCCACACCATCAATCGTACCTAAAGCACAGCATCCTTCAGTTACACCTATGTTTTGAAGCCCTCTGTTGAATGCCCAATAGTGATTGTAACTTCCATCACGCAGATGGCTGAATACAGCAACAAGATCAGAAGCATTCACCTCTTCGGCAATGGCAATTTCTTCATTGAGATCATTGATATCAGTCACTTCTACCATACATCCTACCTCAAGAGCGTCCTGTTGGGATTGGCTTCCTTTACTGTATAGGGCATCATAGAGGTCCTGTATAGCCTGAATACCGAATTCACCCGCTTCAAATGCTCTTAACTCCTCTTCAGAATAATTTTCTGAGTAGTCTACCAGATTAGTGATATTGAGATCATATCTTTGCACCAACTCCTCTACCAATGCCTGATGTTTTGTTTCAGACCGTGTTGCAATGGTTTCAAGCTGATGGGTAGGATAGAGACTATTAAGTGCAAGGTAAATATCTTTTGCCAGTTTCTCTTCATTCCACATAAAGGCGATCGTATATTTCTGTGCATCTGTCAAGTTGGACTCCGGATAGAGTGAAAGGTCAAAAACATTTCCTTCATTCAGTACGATCTCCTGCAGGGTTTCTCTTAAATGTTCCTGTGCCTCAGTTTGTGTACGGACACGTATAGCAGCACGATGGGCATACTCATCAAGATTTGGCGCAGTAAAATTCTCATCTTCCAAAAGTGTTCTTTTTGCCTCTTCTGAGATTTGAATACCGTTTGTTAAATTGGAATCTTCATCCAATGATTGAAGTAATTGTGCCATGGCTGTTACTTCTTCATTTTCAATCTGATCTCTAGCTACACCTACAATATCTTGAGGAAAAACATATCCATCTGCCGGCAATGCAGAAATATCTCCAAGTACTAAATGATTAAGTCTAAATCGAACTTGATTCATGTTTTTACATGTAAATGCACCATCAATGCCTGTTGTTTTATTGTAATCACCATCTGTAATACAGTCATAATCAATATTTGCTACAGCTGAATCGACTAAATAACCTGTTGTTGAGACAACAGTATCACTGCTACCCCCTCCACATCCCACTAAAAGCAATGCAGTTAGTGTTGACCCGATAAGATATTTTCTGATCATTTTTTTCCTTTTGTCTATCAAATTATAAACAAAAGTATAAAAAATATTTGTTACTTCAATGTTACCTTCTCAAGGTACAGGTGTATGGTGACAATATTATCTTTTACTTCCAGTTTTTTTTCAATATTAAGCTGCAAACATAATTGTTCTACAATATGCAATCCGATTCCCAGGCCTCTGTCGCTCTCTTTGTAAAAACGTCTGAATATTTTTGAAGGATTTTTGATACCATAGCTGCTGTTGGAGACAGAGATAGTGTTTTTGTCTGTTTTTATTTTAATGAAGCCTTCTGAAGTATTATATTTGCATGCATTGCTGAACAGATTATAGATGATCCGTGCAAGAGCATTTTTATCACTTTTTATAATGCTATCCTGTATGTCTATCTCCCAATCAAGATAGTGATACATCGGAGCAAAAAAAGCAATCTGTTCGTTTATCATTTTTTCAAGATGAAATTTTTCTTTTTCAAAAGCTATCTCTTTGAGATAAGCATCAAGATTATGATGTAGCATAGAGATGGTTTTTGCACTGTTAGTGATACTTTCCACCTCTTCATTTTTAGCATCCATCATTTTGAGATTGATAAGGATGGAAGTAAGAGGAGTATTGAGGTCATGGATGATATCTTTGATAAAAACTTCTAAAAGCTGTAAAGACTGACGTAAAGGGCTGAGTACATAGAAAGAGAACAAAAGTGAGATCAGGACAGCGATAAAAGAGAGGAAAAGAAATTGCCAAAGTATGGAGAGCTTAATGGTATATAAAAGTGCTTTATACTTTTTCTTGGGATAAAAAACTTTGAGAAGGTCATCTTTCTCCGTAGGGAAAGGGATTAGGATAAAGAGTGAATCCTTATCAAAATATAATTCATAAAATTTACTTTTTTGATCTCGTTGAACAACATCGATATCAAAGCGGTCATCATCAAAAAAGAGACTGTAATTCTTCATTTCCAAAAAAAGGTTTTCTCTTGTATGTTCTTCTTCTATTTTATAGTAATGATAGAAAATAAAGATCAGGAAGATCTCAATTACAAGAAAGAACAGGATAAAACTTTTGAGCAAAGACTCTTTTTCAGATAATTTTATAACCGACTCCTCTTACATTCTTGATTTGAATATCAAGGTTTTTCTTGAGTTTTGCAATATTGACCCTCAGTGCGAGATCAGAAGGTTTTTCAAGCAGTAGTATGAGTTCATCTTTTGTAACCGGATCAGGGTAGTTTCTGACCAATGTCGTAAAAATGTTTTTTTGTACCTCGCCCAAATGTATAGGGGCTCCCTGATGAAAAATCTCTTCTTTTCTGATGTCAATCTCAAAATCTTTAAATTTAAGAAGTTCCTTTAATGTACTGGTTTTGGCTTTGATCCTTACAATAAGTTCATCCGGATCAAAAGGTTTCTTTATATAATCGTCTGCTCCGGCAATGAACCCTCTGGTCACGGAACCAATATCTATAAGTGCACTGATAATAATAGCTGGAGTAAAATCTTCTGCTTCTCTGAGGGCTGCAAGCAGGTCAATACCATTCATTAAAGGTACATTGATATCAAAAAGATAAAGGCTATAGGTGTTTTCATAGCTGAGATCCATTGCCTCTTCACCATGTTTTGCCCAATCCACTTCATAACCATGATGTGTAAGATACTTTATCAGTGTTTTTGAAAGGGCAGGATCATCTTCAAGAAGAAGTAATTTATTCAAAATATACTCCTATATTCAAAGATATCGTATGATCATAAGAGAGATCATCCAATGTATAGGCATAGTTACAGGTAATAAAAAAATCTTTAGATAGAGTATAAGAGTTGAACCATGAGATAGCCTTATATGCTTCATCCTCCGGATGAAGAGAACCAGCATAGTTGTAGGAGATCGCACTATACCATTTATCACTCAATGCATAACCGCTTCCTACGGAATAGGTATAAAAGTCATTATAGTCAGTTGTATCACTGTCACCACTGAATGTATAATTGTAATAAAGAAAAATATTTTGTTTTTTATTGATAAAATAGTCAAAGTTAACGGAAGCGAAATAGTCATTGTCTCTGCTGGCGGCTTCATTATCCATCAAAGCAAATTTTGTTCCAACTGATATCTTAGTATTTAAAGAGTTGTATTGAAAGAGCTGTCCTATGGTAAGATAAAGATCATTTTCTTGGTCTGCTATCGTGTTGAGGTTGGTTGTATTATAGTTTGAACTTGAAAGTGAAAAATCCCAATGAAGATAATGATAATTTATATATAGATCTAATGTATCTGATCTGTCTGGTAGTGTATTGAATCTAATAGTACTTCCTATTTGCAGCGTGAGTTTTCCTAAAAATATTTTATCATAGGAACATCCTCTTTCATCTACAATAGTATCGAAAGGAGTATTTGGGCAGAGGTCTTTGCTGTCGTCTACACCATCAATATCATGATCTTCATATGCCAAAAGGGTTGATGAGAGCAATAACACAGATAGAATTATTTTTATAAAATTCACTTGTGTCCTCCATGTTGCCCATTTCTGACAGGAGTATTGTTTATGGGGCCAAAAGGTTGTTGATTTAGGATATGAGTTTGAGAATCATTTTGCATGTTGGATTTATTATCAGACCCTTGTAATGACGAGCTATTGGCAGTAAAAGATTTTTGTAAATCCAGCATAATCTGTTTTCTCGTCTCTTTATTCATCTTTCTAAGTTCTATTTTCAGTTTATTCATAGCAACTCTTCTGTCATTTGAAGAACTATTTTTAATTTGTTTAATTAATGTTTGTATAGATTGTGTTTGATCTGTTTTTTCTTTGGCATCAATTTGTACAATAAGTAAAAAAAAAGATAATATTAAAATAATAAATTTATGCATGACAACTCCTGACTTTTATGATTGTATAGTAATTTTGTTAATACAATGTTACCAAACAGTTTAATGTATTTTTTAATAAAATAGGTTTAGAAAATATATTCTTTGGAGAAGATGAAGAGTAAAAAAAGATAAGTCTTGATTTAAATTAATATTTGTTTAACATATCTTTGCTACACTTCAATATCCTTATAAAATCAACTATTAAAGGGATATTTTGGTAAAATATCGGTATCTGGTATCCTTCTTCACTACAACACTTTTTTATCTTTCGTTGGCTGTGGCTTATTTTTATGTACAAACCCAGTATCTTATCACAGACCAAAAACCGCAAGACACAACCATACACCTCTGCCTCGCTTCTTTTGTTCCGGAAGTTGTACCTCCTGTAGAGAAACCCGAAGAGATAGAGCAAGAAGAACCTGTCATCGAAGAAAAGGCTGTCATAGAACCGGAGCCGGAACCTGTAGTTGAAGAAAAACCGGTTCCGGAAGAGATCATCCCTGAAGCCATAAAACCTAAGATCATCTCTAAACCGGTGGTTAAAAAAATTCAGAAAAAACTGTTGGTGAAAAAGAAAATATCTAAGAAAAAAAAGCTTAAAAAGAGAGTAAGAAAAAAAGCGTCAGCAAAAACAACAAAAGGTCTTAAAAGAACAGGGGCATCAAAAAACAATACAGCTAAAAAAAATCAATTCCTTACAAAAGTGAGACAAAAAATCAATCGACATAAAAATTATCCTAAAATAGCAAAAAGAAGAGGGATGCAGGGGATTGTCAAGGTAAAATTTACCATACTTGCCAATGGCAATGTGGGACATATTTCTGTAAGTGGACCAAAGGTGTTTCATAATTCAGCACGACATGCAGTTAAAAGCGCTTTTCCTGTGAGTACAAGAAATGTACCTATTGTACTCCCTCAAAGTGTAAATATCACACTTCATTACAAACTTCGATAAGTTTAACACATAATTAACATAAGCATGTAATAATAGCCAAAATAATTTGGAGGAGTTACAATGACAAGGATGAAAAAAGCAATCTACCTCTCTTTGGTATGCTCGTTATCACTGCAGGCAGCACAAGTAGAGTTAGGGACCATAGATGTGGAAGCAAAAGCAGATACGGAGGTCATCAAAGATGTGCATGGGGAAGATATCAAGTCAGCAGACCTGGCAGAAGCACTTTTTAAGCAGTCACCAAGTATCTCAATGGTTAGAAGAAGCGGTATTGCCAATGATGTGATCGTAAGAGGACAGAAGAAAGACAATGTCAATGTGACGATGGACGGAGTTAAAGTATTCGGTGCCTGTCCAAACAGAATGGATCCACCGGTTTCTCATGTCCTGACGAATAATATTGATTATATTGAGATCAATGAAGGTCCTTATAATGTAGAAGATTTCGGGGTATTGAGTGCGGATGTCAAAATACATACTATTAAGCCGGCCAAAGAGTTTGAAGGAGATATCAATCTGGGTTTTGGAAGCTGGGGGTATCAAAAGGGTGCATTCTCATTGAGTGGAGGTACGGATAATGTAAGATTCCTGCTGAGTGGTTCAGTCGAAACTAGTGAACAATATAAAGATGGTGACGGTAATGATTTTGTCGATCAGATTCAACGTGAGATTGATGATGGAAAGGTCTCTCCTCTCTTTCAATATCAAGACAGATATAAGGATATGGATGCCTATACTAAAAAGACGGTCATGGCAAAACTCTTTTGGGATATTACAGATAATCAGGAGCTAAGACTAAGCTATACGGGAAATAGAAGTGATGATATTCTTTATCCCTCTTCCAAGATGGATGCACTTTATGATGATTCTGATATTTTTAATATAGAGTATATAGCTAAAGATCTTGGAAAATATTCGAAAGAGCTTGGTGTTCAGCTTTATCAGTCAACAGTTGAGCATCCTATGTCAACTGTCTATAGACTTGTTTCTGACAGTAATCTTAGTGATGGTATTAGTGATTCCAATAATGAATTGACACATAAGTTGAATACCAAGATGCAGGGGGCCAAGATCAAAAATAGTTTTGATGTTGATAATCATACGATCACAGCCGGAGTGGATTACAGCTTGCGAAATTGGGATGGAGGCTATTATAAAAATGGAGTTGCTTTACCTGAGGCATACTTCCATAGTATATATGATGTAGATACTAAGAATGTTGCATTCTTTTTAAAAGATAAGATCAAGGTGGATAAGTTTGTCTTGGATCTAGGTTTAAGATATGATGATACAAAAATCACTTCTGAGAATGCTGCACAGCAAGATAATAATTATAATGAACTAAACGGATATCTATTTGCTACATACCATGTAGACAAGGATACAAAATATTTTGCAGGTATAGGTAAATCATCAAGAGTGCCTGATGCTAAAGAGCTGTATTGGATAGGAAGTGCGGGTAACTCTATTGGTACCCCTGATCTAGAAGATACTATAAACTATGAGTTTGATATCGGTATGGAGAAGAAATTTGAAGATGCAACATTCAAAGTGAAAGCATTTTACTCAAAACTTGATAATTTCATTGCATATAATGCTAGTAATGTTAATGCAATGGGTGCAGCAGAAAATGCTTATGAGAACGTAGATGCAACTATCTATGGATTTGAATTCAGCGGAACCTATATTGCAACAAGTTCACTCTATTTTGATTATGGGTTGTCATACCAAAGAGGGGAAAAAGACAATCCTTTAACTGGACAAACAGGAACGGATATGCCTGAGATCCCACCATTTAAAGTTAATGCTGCTGCAAACTATGATTATGATGAGAGCTTAACACTGAGAGCTGAATTAATTGCTTCTGACAGTTGGACAGATATTGATTGGGAAAATGGTGAGCAGGAATTGGATGCATATGCTGTACTTAATATTAAAGGAATAAAGAACTTTGGCAAGAATTTTGAATTGACTTTAGGTGTAGATAATGTGTTTGATAAGACATATGCGATATCTAATACCTATAAAGATTTGATTTTGCTTCCAACTATAGGTAGCAATGAAGTTATGCTCATGAATGAGCCGGGACGATATGTTTATACGAATATAAGATATAAATTTTAGTTTATATAACACTTCCTCTTACGGAAGTGTTCCTCCACATCAATATGTTGTAAAAATTCCGATATCCTCTCCTAAAATACATAGAAGTGTTAAATTAGTGTTAAATTCTTGATGTAAGTCAATTATATTTATTATTTTATTTAGTTATAATGAAGAGTGTTTGATAATAATGATAAGAATAGCTTATTATTGGACAATGGCGTTAGTTTAGAATACTCTGAACTTATTTTTATAATTGTAATTTTGAGGAGGAAAAATGAATTACAGACTTAGTAAATTCACATCTCTTTTTCTTGGTTCTGTATTGAGTGTTACAACACTATTCAGTGCAGGTGCCCTAGATGATGTGATGAAAGAGAGAGGTTTGACACAATCAGACCTGTTAGCAGCGGCTAAAACATACACACCAAGCGGTGGACGTGATAAATATTTGGTATTCAGTTCAGGCGGACAATCCGGCCAGATGATGGTATATGGGGTTCCGTCAATGAGAATTCTTAAATATATTGCTGTATTTACGCCGGAACCTTGGCAAGGATGGGGTTATGATGATGATACTAAAAAAATACTTGCGCAGGGTAACATCCGTGGTAAAGAGATAACATGGGGTGATACACACCACCCGGCTATTTCTGAAATTGATGGTAAGTATGACGGTAAATGGTTGGTGATCAATGATAAAGCCAATCCAAGAATAGCCGTAATAGATTTAGATGATATGGTTACAAAACAGATCGTTGTTAACCCTGTATTTAAAAGTGATCATGGTGGAGCATTTTTTACACCGAACTCCGAGTATATTTTGGAAGCATGTCAATATGCGGCTCCATTAGATAACAATTATCATCCAATGGAAGAATATGCAGAAACATACCGTGGTGGTGTAACTATCTGGAAATTTAATCATAAAGAAGGAAAGATTGAACCTAAAAACTCTTTTACGCTCGAGCTCCCTCCTTATATGCAGGATTTATCTGATGCGGGTAAAGGAGTAAGTGACGGTTGGGGATTTACCAACTCATTTAACTCTGAAATGTATACGGGTGGTATCGAAAAAGGTCTTCCTCCTTTTGAGGCAGGTTGTTCAAGAAACGATACAGACTTTTTACAAGTATATAATTGGAAAAAACTTGCAAAACTTGCAGAAGATCCAAAAAATGTAAAAGTCATTAATGGTCATAGAGTAGTGCCTATTGATGTGGCAGTTAAAAATGATGCTCTTTTCCTAATTCCTGAGCCAAAATCTCCACACGGTGTAGATGTGTCACCAGATGGTAAACACATTGTTGTTTGTGGTAAATTGGATACTCATGCAAGTGTATATAGCTGGGAAAAAATCCAAAAAGCCATTGCAAACAAAGATTTTGCAGGAAAAGATCCTTTCGGTATTCCTATCATTGATATGAAAAAAGCTTTACATTGTCAAGCTGAGTTGGGTCTCGGGCCATTGCATAATCAAATGGGAACAAAATGGAAAACAGAAGGTGAAATCTATACTTCATTGTATGTTGACAGTCAAGTTGTAAAATGGAATTTCCTTACATGTAAAGTAGAAGACAGACAAAATGTAAACTATAACATTGGTCACCTTTGCGGTATGGAAGGAAAATCTGCTGATCCTCAGGGAGAGTATATTATTGCACTTAACAAGTTAGCAATTGATAGATTTAATGAGATTGGACCACTACATCCACAAAATCACCAACTTATTGATATTCGCGGTAAAAAGATGCAACTTCTTTATGATATGCCGATTCCTCTAGGTGAACCTCACCAAGCAGTTGCGATCCGTGCAAGTAAAATGGAGCATGAAGTAAGATACAAAATGGGTACAAATCCATTTACCGGTAAGATCCATGAAGGGAAAACACTTGCAGGTCAAGAGAAGATCGTAAGAAAAGGCAATCATGTGTATATTTACGGAACAATGGTCAGATCCCATATTAATCCTGAACATGTAACAGTAAATAAAGGTGATACAGTAACATTCTACTTGACCAATCTTGAAAGAGCTGAAGATGAAACACACGGATTTACAGTGGATCAATACAATGTTCATGCATCACTTGAACCTGGAAAAACTGTTGCACTTACATTCAAAGCTGATCTTGAAGGAGTATTCCCTTATTACTGTACAGAATTCTGTTCAGCACTTCACTTGGAAATGATGGGTTACCTTATGGTCAAAGATCCAAACAAGAAATATACAAAAGCTGCGAAACTTAAAATAGCAAAAATGAGTCCTGAACAATTGAAAAAAGAGTATGATCAAACTGTAGCAGTGAATGATGCAACAGACAAAGTTATTCAAAGTGTAGTGAAGTTCCTTAAAGAAAATCATTATGAGAAGTATCCAACAATTAAAGCATTGGTTGTTGATGCACTTGATCAATATGGCAAGATTGCTGAAGAGAAAAAGAAATCTGACGAAGCAGTTAAAGCCGGTAATCTGGATAAAGCCATTCTCTTTGAAAATATGATCTGGCAATATATGGTAAAAACTGCTGATGTAGGTATTCGTGCCAAAGATCTTTTGGTTAAAAAAGTAGCAAAACCTATGAATGAAGCAGCTAAACGTGGTGAAGAAGCATATCTTGAAGGTGGATGTAACGGTTGTCACGTCATCGGAAAAGTAAGTTCCGGGCCAGACTTGACAGGTGTACTCCAAAGACATGAAAATGCTGAAAAATGGGTAGCAGAGTGGATCATGCATCCTGAAACAATGTATGATAATGACTATATCAAATCTATGGTCAATTACTTTAACCTTCGTATGCCTAACCAGGGTATGACAGAAGCACAAACTAAAGATATTATTGAATATCTAAAATGGATTGATGAGAATTCAAACCTCTTCTAGAAACTACAGTGTGCAAGGGAGTTCAGCTTCCCTTGTACCTTTCATAATATAATTTACACTTATCTATAAGAAATATAATTTTACTTGATGTTTATCAAGTAAGTATTTAGTGTTTTGATGTAGAATAAATACTATGTATAGGTATCTCAAAAAATTTATTTTATAAGAGTTTTTTGAGATATCTAAATTAAGAAACCATCCTATAAAGAATAGCTTAAACCAATAGCTGTTTTTTATAGACAGAGGTATCCTGTTGGATTATTTGAGTATTTGAAAAGAATATTCAAATGATCAAATAGATACTAAAACAATATTTGGTCAATGTTCATTAAAAACTCATTGTTTTCACAAGTGCTAAAACTAACGGGAATATTTACCTGTTGGGGATAAATACTCTATGGGCTTGATAAGGTTCATTGTGTTTGACTATGGAATACATGATCGCTGCTATTTTCTTGGAGATAATGATTAAAGCTTCTTTCTTGGATTTACCCGAAGAGACTTTGTCTCGAAAGATCTTGTTTAGCTGAGGATTGTGCAATACAGATCCTACTGCAGCCATATAAAGTGCATGTTTGGCAATAGGTATGCCTCTTTTTGCAAGCCTGCCTATAGAATTGGAGTTGCCAGATTGATACTGTGTAGGATAAAGACCAAGATAGCCAATAAAAGCTTTGGCTGAATCAAATCGCCTGAGATCTCCACATTCTCCTAATATGGCAGAAATGGTTTTATCTGAGATACCGGGTATACTTTGGAGATTTTCAATAGAATTGTCAATTGTATTTATTTCTTCGGTAATAAGTTGTTTGATTTGTTCTTCAATATGCTTCTTTTCTTGACATAAAAGCTCTAATATCCTAATATTAGTAGTGATCATTAGAGATCTGGCTTCATAGGCACGACCAGCATATACTGAAGTATTGGCAAGATCGATCAGGAACTTGGCTTTATCTTCAGAGAAGTTGTTACCTTTGATATGACGGAATAGACGAGTCAGCTTCTTTGGCGTAGCTTTTTGCATATCTATTGCAGTAGGGTAGACTTTGATGATCGCAAGTGCTGTCTTGGTAAAGATATTTGGAAATACTCTGCCAATCTCAGGATTGACAGTCGCCATTACAGTAGAGATTTCCCTCTTGATGGTTTTTATCTTCTTCTCCAGTGAACGTTTGGTTCTGCCTAATACCTTGACTGAATGATAGGCATCATTGGAGATATGACTCTCTTTGTATTTACCGGTAGATAAAAGTTCCGCAATGACATAGGCATCAATCGCATCATTCTTTACTTTTCGTATGGTACGGAAATCACGAAACTTGGCAGTCTGATAAGCGTTTAGCAAAACGGCTTGGTAGTCATTGTCTGTAATATATTCATACAAATTCTCAGAAAAAGCTCCTGTTGATTCTATACCAATAATAAAATCATCATTGTCTAATGACAGGTTGGCAAACTGTTCAATCAGCCTTCTTAACCCAAGAATATCCGTATAGATCCAAAATGGTTTTACAGCAAATTCACCAGCATCATCCAGGATGCACACATAATGTTTTTTTTCAGCAACATCAATTCCAACATAATACATTTTAAACCCCTTGAGTGTTAGTTTTAAAGTTCTCATAGCTTCGTGTTATACAAGGTAGAAGTTCTTACACTCCTCCTTAGCATCCTATAGATGATTTTATAAAGCTAACACAAGACGTTTTATGTGCTGGTACCAAAGTCCAAAAAGGAAAAAAACTTGTTTACTGTTAGCTTTTGTGAAAACTATGAGTCTTTATTGAACTCAACCTTATTTTATCGATTTGGTTGATAAATAGATTATACGAAGGATTAAAAATGAGTTCATTGGCAAAGTCAAGGATATTTACACTTTTGGCACTGGGTATACTGCTCTACTGGTTTGTGATTCCTGCTGTATTGACACATAATGTTGTGGAGATGGGACGACAGGGGAAAGGAGGGCAACTCTCCGATCTGACGATCAAAGCCTGGGATTATTATCAGAAGGGGCAATATGTTTCACCGAATATTCCCAAAGAGGATGCAAACAATCTGCGTAAAATGATCGAAGATGATATGGAATTGAATGTGGTTACTGCACCGATATGGTATGTTTCTCTGGAAGCGCCTAACTATCCAAAAGATGCTTTTCCCGAAGGGATCCCTGTTTTTTATCACTTTGACGGATTTTCAGGGGATGTGCATGAAATGAATACGATCAACCACTACATCGGGATGGATCCGATGGAGAGAGGTGCTCCGTATCTTCGTATGCTGGCACCGTATGCCTTGATCTTTGTGGCATGGCTATTGGTCATGTTCCTGATCTATAATAATAAACTGTTGAATCTTTTGATGCTGGTTCCTATATCTCTTCCTCTGATCTTTATAGGATTCTATTCGTATTGGCTTTATTGGTTCGGACACCATATGCATGCCTGGGGAGCATTTAAGATCAAACCTTTTACCCCTACGGTTTTCGGGGATGGAAAGGTAGCTCAGTTTACGACACATTCTTATCCAAGCCTTGGTTTTTGGCTTTTAGTGGCGATCAGCATATTGAGTATCCTGGCTTTGGCGGCAAAACGAAAATATCAGAAAAGTGAAAAAGTAGCATAAAATGATACAAAAGATCATGGTCTCTGTTATTATCATATCTCATCTGTTATGGGCAGATAATGTACTGCAGGAGGCTATTGATAAAGCAAAACCAGGATCACGTCTGGAATTACCTGCAGGTATCTACCGTGGGAATATTGTGATTAATAAGCCGCTTATCATTGATGGAAGGGATCAAAAAGCGATCATTGAGGGTAACGGTAAAGGTACGGTAGTGACCATTCTGAGTTCAGGGGTCACTGTCAAAAATCTTACGATCAGGCACAGTGGAGAAGAGCATGAAAGAGTTGATGCCGGTATTGTTCTAAAAAAAGTAGAGCAATGCAGTGTAGAAAACTGTAAAATTGTTGACTGTTTGTTTGGTATAGATATGCTTCAAGTAAGCAGATCTGAGATCAACGGTAATTATATTGAATCAAAACCCTTTAATCTGGGTCTGCGGGGAGATGGTATTCGGTTATGGTATAGCAATGATAATCATCTAAGTAACAACCATCTCTATAAGTCAAGAGATTTTGTCGTATGGTATTCTCATGGAAATCTTATAGAAAAAAATATAGGAGAGTATGGAAGATACTCTTTACATTTTATGTATACCGGTAAGAATTTTGTAAAAGACAATGTCTATAAACATAATTCTGTGGGTATCTTTTTTATGTATTCGCGTGATAGTGTTGCAACAGGGAATTTGATACAGAATTCACTGGGAACTACAGGATTGGGTATCGGAATGAAAGATGCGACCAACTTTACGATAAAAGATAATACTATTATCTATTGTGCCAGAGGCTTGTATGTGGATAGATCACCGTTTGAACCGGATGAGACCAATTTGATCGAAGGAAACCGTATTATATACAATAGTGAGGGGATCCGTTTTCACTCTTTGAGTCTTCACAATAGATTCATAGATAATATTTTTAAAGGGAATATTGAAAATGTGGTCAATGATTCCTACAATACGAAAGTAACAGAAAATTATTTTGATGGGAATTACTGGGATGATTATGAAGGCTTTGACAAGGACGGCGACGGTATAGGTGATGGTACCTACAACTATTATGCCTATGCAGATAAAGTCTGGCTACTTAATCCAAATATCAAATTCTTTTATGGATCGCCTGTGATCTCGATATTGAATTTTTTAGCAAAACTGGCACCTTTTTCTGAGCCGGTACTGCTTTTAAGTGATGAACATCCTAAAATGTATGAAGGGCAAGTGTAATGGAAGAAAAAGAGCAAAAAATGACTTCAAAAGAAGAGCAAAAAAGAAGACAGTTCATGAAGCAGGCAGCAGGTCTGGGTGTTCTGGGTATTGCTGCGGCAGGCGGTATCTGGGCTGCAAAAAAGTTCAAGCCTGAAAAAGAAAGATTACGTCCACCGGGTGCAGTTGAAGAAGATCGCTATCTGACAATGTGTATCAAATGTGGTCAATGTCTGCAGGTATGCCCTTATGATTCTATCTTGTTAGAAGATTACGAAGGTAAAGCAGGTGTCGGAACGGCTTATATTGACCCACTGGCAAGAGGGTGTTATCTTTGTGAGGCTTTCCCTTGTGTATTGGCATGCCCTACAGGAGCATTGGATCATGAATCAAATGTGATAGAGAAAGTACATATGGGGATGGCTATTGTGGTTAATGAGAGTGCCTGTCTTGCACTGACCAATAAAAAAGTAACCAAAGAGATGATATCCAGAATATATGACCATACAAAAGTGATCTCTGAGCAGGAGAAAGCGAATGTAAAAGTGGAAATGTATGATAATGACTCAGAAAAAGTAATGTTACAAAAGAGACTTTTGAAAAAATTGAGTGAGCAAGAGGGGAAGAATTGCAGTATTTGTGCAGATCTTTGTCCTTTTACGCCGGATCCAAGTAAGGCAATAGGTATGGTCTCCAAAGAGGGTGGACTTTTCCCTGAAATTCGTGATGCCTGTGTCGGTTGTGGTGCCTGTGTAGAGCTCTGCCCTACCAAAGTATTGCAGATCCTTCCGCATGCTACGTATGCAGATGTATATCAAAAAAACAAAGGAACGGAAAATGCGTAGTATATTATGGATATTCCCACTGAGTATAACACTGTTTCTATTTAATGGCTGTAGTGAAAAGAAATCAAAAACTCAGACAGATGAAGCAAAAACTCCAGCGGGTATCGTTGTTACTGAAGGTGTTGTTGAAGAGTTGAAAAAGAGTGATAAGAGTAAGGAGAACAGTGGACAGTTCTACTATGCTTATAATAAAGAAAAAAAAGAGGGAAGTTATAACTCGGAAGCATCAAAAACAAGAACAGAATTGGATGCCTATAGAGATATCAGATCTCCTTATGAGAGAGTACAGATCACACTGATGATCAAGCAGCTCAGTCCTGATTATCGTCTTCTCTGTTCTGCCTGTCATGATGATTATGCCAATGGTGTTATCGGCCCGGCATTGCTGGATAAAAATGCATCATTTATTTTCAAGAATATAACGGCATTCAAAACAGGTGAAAAAAAGAATGCATTGATGAAAGAACTGGTTACGAGGATAGATGAAGAGAGACTTAAATCGATCGCAAAAGAGATCGAGAGATTTAACACACAAATTAAAGAAATGAGGAGCAAAAAATAATGAAACATATTATAGCTGCAGTTGCAACTGTATTGGCATTGGGAGCAATGTTCTTAGTCTATCAGTCAGACAAAGAGGTCAACAAGATTGAAGAGATCAGTAAAACAATTTCAAAAAGTCAGGTAAAAGTTAATTTGGGAACAAGACAATTTGTATCTCAACCATCTGTCACTGCTCAATCAGATGCAAGTATTGAGCAGGAACAGAAAAAGAAAAAGAAAGAACTTGATGAAAAACTTCAAGCACTTAAAAATAAAGCAGGGAATGTGGCTGCATTCAAAGTAAGCCCGCTCTATAAGCAAAAATGTTCATCTTGTCACGGGGTTAATGGTGAAGGTATTATCGGTCCTAAACTCATTGGTGACAATTCTGAAAAAGTCTATCAGGCGTTAACCGATTTCAAATCCGGTAAGAGAAAAAATTATGTTATGTATGGTCTACTGAGTAAAATGGATGATGGTCAGCTTAAAACACTCTCTGATGAGATTGGATCTTTTGAGCAGAAACTTAAAGAACAGCAACAATAATGCAGGCTGCTTTACAGAGTAGCTTAGTAGGGTGATAAAAAGGATATCAAATGGATAGATATAACGGTAGTGTAAAAGAGTTGATCAATGCATCACTGCTTAGTACCTTGTATTATAAAAATCTCGATGGAAAGTTCAGGCTTACGATCAGGGCATGGAGATGGTTAAGTATTTTCATCATTAACCTGCTTTTTTTTCTTTCGTTCCATATCGATATGCAGATGCTGGAAGGGACACTGAACGGTTCAAGGCTGTTTGGGTTTCATCTTATTGATCCGTTTACGGCACTGGAGATCTTTGCGGCAGAGCACCATTTCCATACCAATGTGATCATTGGCAGTGTAACACTGATCATTTTTTATCTTCTTGTAGGGGGAAAAGCGTATTGTTCATGGGTATGTCCCTATGGATTGTTTAGTGAGATCGGAGAGCGTATCCATCAGATACTGATCCGTAAAAAGCTCATCAAAGAACATAAATTTAATCCGAATATCCGTTTTTTCTTTTGGGCTATTTTCCTTGCAGCAGCAGCGATAGACGGATACCTGGTATTTGAAATGATCAACCCTATAGGCTATATGAGCCGTGCGATCACTTATGGCTGGAGTCTGGCGTTGGTATGGGTGCTTGTTGTGCTTTCTATTGAAATATTCTATTCCAGAAGGGCATGGTGCAAATATATCTGTCCGGTAGGTACGACCTATAATGCGCTCGGATGGGTCAGTGCTACCAAAGTACAGTGGGATATGAATAAATGTGACCATTGCGGTGCATGTCTAAATGCCTGTTTTGAAGACCATGTGCTTGAATTTATCAAACCTAAATATGATAAAGATCGTGCTGAAAAGGGGATAGAAAAGCAACTTGTTATAAACGGTGACTGTACCATGTGTGGCAGATGTTTTGATGTCTGTCATACAGATGCCTACAATTATGAATTTAGATTGAAGGATCTGGTATAGATGTTAGTTGTTGCTAAAAATATAAGTAAGAAATTTATGGGAACAAAGGTTCTTGATAATGTAAGTCTGACTATCAACGGTGGGGACCGTATCGCAATGATGGGCCCTAACGGAGCAGGGAAAACCACGCTGGTACGTGCAATACTTGGCTTTTATCATATAGACAGCGGTGAGATCAGTGTGAACGGTTTTGATCCGGTTAAAAAGAGAGTAGATGTGTTGAAAAATATCAGTTTTATTCCTCAGTTGCCTCCTCCGGTAAAATTAAGTATAGAAGAATTGCTTATGTATGTTGAGCGTAGTTCCGGAGTTTCCAAAGAGAAGATCTTTGAAGAATCTTCTAAAATGGATCTGGATCTGAAAAGTCATATTAAGAAGCCGTTTTTTAAACTCTCTGGAGGTATGAAACAAAAACTTTTGATCGCTATTGCTCTGTCGAAAAAGAGTAGTCTACTCATTTTTGATGAACCCACAGCCAATCTTGATCCTAAGGGTAGAGAAAAATTCTATGAACTTCTTACAGAGATAGATGCAGAGTGTTCAACTCTTTTTATCACACACAGACTTGATGAGATAGAAGGCTTGGTAAATCGAAAGATTTATATGGATCTTGGAAAGGTAACAGAAGATGAAAAAATTTAATTTTCTTTTCTTTGCGGGGATATTCTTATTATTGGGTTTTTCAGGATGTGAAAAAAAACCGATAGGTGCAGTTGAGAAGATGCACTGGGACAGGGATATGTGCGAACGCTGTAAAATGGCGATCAGTGAGCGCAAATTTGCTTCTCAGATCATCGATCCGAAAACCGGGAAAGTGTATAAATTTGATGATATTGGTTGTGCAGTGCTTTGGATGGATGAGACAAAGTTACCATGGAAAGATCAGGCGATAATTTGGGTCACAGATGCTAAAACGGGTGAATGGATCAATGCAAGAAAAGTAAAATATACTGCAGATGCTATTACCCCTATGGCATACGGTTTTGCAGCCTATACAGATAAGACACTCCCCAAAGGTGCAAAAGTATTTGATTTTTCTTTTATCAGTAAGAAGATCATAGAGATTGAAAAATTAAATAGCCAAAAGGTAAGGACATACTAATGAAAAATCTTTTTTTGATCGCCTATCTGGATGTAAAAGAGTCTCTTCGTTCTAAATGGTTCTATGTTTATTCTGTAGTGTTTGGTGGTTTAATGGCACTTTTTTTTATTGCAGGAGTTTCTGATTCGGTAGTGATGGGATTTACAGGACTCAGCAGAATGCTTTTGATCTTTATACAGGTGACTATCATTATTTTACCGATCTTTATTTTGATCACAACGGTCAAATCGATCTCCGGGGATAGAGAGAGTAATGTACTTGAATATATGCTTTCTTTTCCTGTATCACTTAAAGATTATTACTGGGGTAAGATGCTTGGACGTTTTCTGACAGTTTTTCTGCCTGTTTTCCTGGCGTTACTGTTAGGAGTGCTATTTGGTCTGTTCAAAGGGGGCGATCTGCCGTGGAGAATGGTATTTCTTTACTCCTCACTTCTTTTTTCACTCAGTTTTGTATTTTTGGGATTAGCATTTTTTCTTTCTACTATAGTTAAATCAACGGATGTGGCATTGGGCAGTTCTTTTGTTGCCTGGATCATAATGCTTGCCTTTATAGATATTGCTCTGATGGGGCTTATGTTGCAAAACAGAATAAGTGATGAAGTGATCATTACTATAGCAATGCTTAATCCTATAGAAGTATTCCGTATTGGAGCAATTTCTCTTTTTGATCCTGAATTGACGGTGATTGGTCCTGTTGCCTACTACCTTCTTGATACACTGGGATCAAATCTATTGATCATTTATGCTATTGTTTACCCTATTGTGATAGGCTTGATTTTGGCTTATTTTGGCTATATTGCATTTAGAAAAAAAGATCTTTTATAAAGGAAAATAATGAAAAAAACAGTTTTAGGCTTATTGCTTTTTGTGGGGATACTCTTTGCAGATACTATGTTTACAGGAAAGATAATGCTCTTAGATAAAAATGCTACAGATCTTACATATAATTTGCCTCTAAATAAACAAGCATACCAAAAATGGCTCTGTGAAGCAACATTGAAGAATGGTAAAAAAGTACAGTTTCTTTCTGTGAAATCCATGATGCAAGTCTATTTTCATCAGGATTATTTTAAAAGACATAAACTTTTAGATGCTTCTATCAGTAAACTATATGTACAGGATTTTATCAATGGTCAAAAAATAGATGCGACGAAAGCAGTGTATATATTTGGAAGCAGAATGGTTGGACCTCATGGAGATGACCTTATTCCGTTTGTATCAGAAGAGAATGCAAAGCTTTTTATGATGAAAAATGGCGGTACGAAAATTTTACCATATGCGAAACTTACCAAAGGTCTGATACGCTATTTGGATATGTGAGAACCGTTAAGTAAACGACAACTGCTTGTCGTTTATAGGTTCGAAACCGGAGCGGTCGCAGCGTAGCGTAGCCGCGAAGGCAGGAAACCGTTAAGTAAACGACAACTGCTTGTCGTTTATAGGTTCGAAACCGGAGCGGTCGCAGCATAGCGTAGCCGTGAAGACAGGAAACCGGTTAAGTAAATGACAACTGCTTTATTCACGAACTTTAAAGAAAGGATAGACCATGAAAAGACCAGAACCCATAGATGAAGAGATAGAACTTAAAAACAATGTTTATATAGAAAGTGATACCGATACAAAAGGGATCATTACCTACTGTAACGACTATTTTGCCGAAATATCTGGTTATAGTAAAGAAGAGTTGATAGGACAGCCGCATAGTATCGTCCGTCATCCCGATATGCCTAAGATTTTATTCAAGATCCTCTGGGACCGTATACAAAATGGACATAATTTTGTAGCAGCAGTGAAAAACCTTGCAAAAGACGGAAGATATTACTGGGTATTTACTCATTTTGAAGTACTCAGAGATGAGAATGGTGAAATAACAGGATATAAAGCTTCAAGAAAGAAAATATCCAAACATGTGACCGAGGTACTTGAACCTATTTATAAAAAATTGGTAGAGATTGAAAAAGAGGGTGGTATGGAAGTATCCGAGAAGTATTTGACTGATTTTTTAAAATCTCACGGAGATGATATAACAGTTGACAATATGCTTGAGGAAATTCATAGACTATATTAGATATCTTATGAGAACTCAATCAAATATATCTATTTATGGGTTTTGCAAGATATCCATTAACACTTATTTAACACAAGTATATTACTATATATTATCAAAACTATAAGGATATAAAATGAAAAAAATGTTACTGGTTCTATTGGCACTGGGTACAATAGTCAGCTTTTCACAGGCAGAGATGAAATGTGCTCCGGGAAAATGTGGTGCAGCTATGAAAGCACCGGGAAAACCGAAAAAAATGATGAAGATGTTCCAATCGGTACCTAAAGAGAAAGCAATACTTTTACAGAAGGGGAAAGCTAAAGCTTTTTGTACTGAGTGCGGAATGACACTGCCAATGTTCTATAAAACGAATCATGCAGCAACAGTAAATGGAAAAGTAAAACAGTATTGTTCTATTCACTGTGTCGTAGAAGATATGAAAAAAGGTTCTAAACTTACAGATATCAAAGTGGTTGATACAAACTCTTTAAAATTTATTGATGCTGCAAAAGCTTTTTATGTTGTAGGAAGCAGTAAAAAAGGTACGATGACAGTAGTGAGTAAATATGCTTTTGTTTCCAAAGCAGATGCAGATGCTTTTGTTAAAGCCAATGGTGGTAAAGTGGTTGATTTCAAAGGAGCATTAGAAGCTGCTAAAGGTGATTTTGCCAAAGACAGTAAGATGATTGCTAAAAAACAAGCAATGATGGCTGAAAAAGGTAAAATGATGTATGGTAAAATGTGTCAGAAAACTGATAAGAAGTTTGCTACTACAGCTGAAGCAAAAGCATTCATCGTTGAGAATAAACTCTGTAAAGGTTTGAATGGTAAACAGTTACAGGCTGTTGGACTTTATTTGAAAAATAGATAAGTTAGTATGTATTCCCACGGAAACCGTGGGAACGAGAGTAAGGGTGGGATTGCATGAAGAAGATTATTTTTGTAGGAATATATACAGTTGGGTTGCTTTATGCTCAAGAGAGTAGTTCTACCAAAGTAATAAAGCTTTCACAAAAAGGTGAAAAGATTGTTCAAACACTTTGTGAAAGCGGAAAACTACCAAAGGCTGCAGGCAGTATAGAACAATTAATAGAAAAGATTAAAACCTCTCATGCCTGTCCGGCTCTTTCAAAATCTAAATTGGAAGCAGTAGCGTATTTTGTGAGTAATGGGAGTATGAAAAAAGTAAGTAAACATATACATGTTCCTCATGATGCAAAATGTCCTGTGTGCGGTATGTTTGTGAGTAAGTATCCAAAATGGGTAGCATCTATGGAGTATGATGGTAAAAAACACTACTTTGACGGCGTGAAAGATATGATGAAATATTACATCTTTGATGGGGATTTCCTCTACGACCGTAGCCATATTTCCCAGATGACAGTGAGTGATTATTACACACTGGAAGAGATTCCTGCTAAAGAGGCTTTTTATGTGCTGGATGCAGATATTTTTGGACCGATGGGATATGAACTTATCCCGTTTAAGAGCCAAAAAAGTGCAAAAACATTTATGTCTGAGCATCATGGTAAAGCGATAGTGAAGTTTGATGAAATTACCGATAAAATGGTGATGGCATTAGATGGCATAGAACAGCTGTAATTAGAAATTGGCAGGTAGCAATTGATTAAAGAATTTTCTATATTGGTATCCATGGTACTGTTGCTGGCAGGCTTTGTACTTGTACACTATCTGACTTATAGCGGCACCTCCTCAAAAGAGATGTTAAGTAGTGTTGCGAAGGTCACAAAACTCTCTTCTCCCTCGTTAAGTGTTGCTTACTATGAACCAAGAGTTCTTTTCTATGATGAGGTCTCAAATCCTGCATATCCTCAAATGCAGACTATAAATAAAATGGATCTGGTTTATGCAAAATAATATTTTTGGACATAGTGCTTTTCTGCACTTTCTTACACTGCTGCTTTTTAAACAAAAAGGTAAACATATTGGAGCAGTGTTGATCTCTGTGACCATCATCTTTCTTTTGAGTTCTGTACTCTTTATCTCCTCCTCTTTGCAAAATTCACTTTTGAGTACGCTGGAGAGTCAAGCGGATTTTACGTTAAATAAAGTTCAAGCAGGAAGAGCTGTCAACACACCTATGGGTTGGCTAAATAAAGTACTTGAGATCGATGGGGTATCCAAGGTTGCACCCAGGGTTTATGGCAGGTATTTTTTTACCCCTCGCGGGAAATCCTTTTTAGTGGTCGGCGTAGATTTTTTTGATGAACAAAGCAGTAGAGAACTTCGATCACTTATAGAGAGTATAGACCTCAAAAGCTTTTTATCTACAGATAGTATGATCGTAGGCGAAGGGGTAAAAACCTTTTTGTCAGAACACTATTATAGTGAGAATTTTTCATTTAAGACCCCGGAAGGGAGTTTTAAAAAAGTACAAATCTACCAAACACTTCCTACTCAGAGTAATCTCATCGCTAATGATATGATCATTATGCCTATAGATCTGGCCAGAGAAATTTTTGGATTGGGAGAAGATGAAATAACGGATATTACTTTCAATGTTCCCAATGATGCAGAGTGGGACAACATTATCACTAAACTACACCTGCTATTTTATGATGTTCGGGTGGTGGAGAAAAGAGAGGTTGCAAAAGCCTATGAAAACCTCTATAACTACAAAGGGGGACTCTTCTTAATACTCTATCTTGTTACCATAGTCACCTTTATGCTTATACTCTACCAGCGTTACTCTATGGTGTACTCAACAGAGAGAAAAGAGATAGGCATACTTCGTGCAGTAGGTTGGAGTATCAAAGATATTTTGAAGTTGAAATTCTATGAAACAGCAGTGATTGTAGTGATTAGTTTTATATTGGGTGTGGTGTTGGCATATCTGTATGTATTTGTATGGGGTGCACCACTGCTTAGTCAGATATTTTTAGGAGGTGTAAATTTGCCCAATCATGTAAGTTTTGTACCAGTGATAAAGTTTGGATTGTTGGGATCGATTTTCCTTTTTTATGCCATTCCATTTTTTGCTGCAGTAATTATTCCTGCCTGGAAGATCGCAGTGACATCACCTAAAGAGGCAATGTTATGATGATCCGAATAGAAAATGTCAATAAAATATTCAATGAAAAAACTTCCCAGGCTTTTGAAGCACTCAAGTCTATTGATCTGCAGATAGCTAAAGGTGAAACGATCATATTAAGTGGTGTAAGTGGCAGCGGAAAATCAACACTCCTGTCACTCATCGCTGCACTCGATAAACCCAGTAGAGGGAAAATAGTGGTTGATGGGGAGCTAATATCAAAACTTCCTGATCTGCATGCATCAGCCTATCGTGCAAAAAGTTTAGGGTTCATATTTCAGCATTTTAATCTCCTGGAGGCATTGAGTGTGGAAGAGAATGTGATCGCACCCCTGATCAACTCCGGACTTGATATTGAAACGATCAAAGCCAAAGCAGCAAAGAGTATGAAAATGTCTGCTATTGAGCATAAGGCGGATCAGCAGGTCAAAGCACTCTCTGGCGGGGAGAAACAGCGTTGTGCTATTGCCAGAGCTTTGGTACATGAACCTGAACTTATTATTTGTGATGAACCTACTGCCAATCTTGACAGAGAGAATTCTCTTAATTTCATAGAGATACTTCATTCCCTGCATGAATTGGGAAAAACAATTATTGTTGCAACCCATGATCCGCTTTTTGAGACACTCTCTTTTCCTGTTAGACTGGTTCATATGGAGGATGGCAGTATAGTGGACAGCAAGCAGATAGCAGGTAGCAGTTTTGAATGAGATACTATTAAGTAATGAAGTAATTGTCTATCTTCTTTCCGAAACAGTACTTTATTTCTTGCTTTTGATTGCTTTTCTCTCTACGATCGGATTGTTGAGAAAATGGAATTTCAATGCCTTTACTACAGAGCAGTTCACTTTGGAAAACCGTTCCTATCTGGTAATGACCATTATCTTTTTTGTGATGTTGCTTAAAGTGATCCTGCTCCCTTATTTTGTTTATACTATTGATAATCTTTCCGATCTTATTCCCGGAGCGATGTGCGGAGCAGGGGTCATTAAGGCAAATGCATACGGTAATCCGCTTTTATCGCTTAAGATCATCATACTTTTTCTGAGCGGTATCTGGCTGAGTATCAACCAGATCGATCTTAAAGCAAAGGATTACCCGTATCTGAAATTGAAATCATGGTTCTTCATCACAATTTTTTTGTTTTTAAGTATTGAATTTTTACTGGATATACTTTATTTTACCCATATAGAAACGACAAAAGCAGTGAGCTGCTGTTCTGTGATCTTCGGACAGACCGGCGGGGCGAACGGACTTCCTTTCGGCTTGGATATCCCCAAACTCCTGATGCTTTTTTATCTGCTTTATGCATTGGTCATTTTGACAGTATTTTCAGACCTTGCACTTATGAGTATTGTTGCAAGTCTGCTTTTTGCTGTGGTGGCTTATTATGCAGTTGTCTATTTTTTTGGTACTTATATTTATGAGTTACCGACACATCAATGCCCTTTTTGTATGCTGCAGGACCATTATTATTATGTGGGCTATGCCGTTTGGGGATTTTTGCTGCTGAGTGTCTTTTTGATCATCGACAGTGCCGTGATGCAATATTTTTTTCATCAATATTCAAAAACCATAAAGCGATTTTCGCTATTATTGCTTACGATTTTCGTCATACTGTGCAGTGTATATGTCATTATCTATTATTTAAAGAACGGAGTCTTTTTATGAAAAAAATACTTATAAATCTTTTGACTTTTGTCATCGTTGTCGCTGTGATCGTGATACTGTTACTTTCATTGGGAAGTGAAGAAGGAGCAAGATACGTCTATAAAGGAAATACAGCACATCAGCCTGTTTCCGTCAAACCCAAAGAATACCAATGTTCAGAATGCAATATGGATGTAGTGGATCTGAACTATACAGCAGAGCTTATTACCCAAGAAGGTGATACGTATTTTTTTGATGATATAGGATGTGTAGTACTTTGGCTTAAAAATCATACACCACAGATCAACAAGATCGTGACGCAGACCCTGGATACACACCGGTGGGTTGATGCGACCGGAGCCTGGTATTCGCGTACAGCTCCTTCGCCTATGGGTTACGGATTTGCTGCCTATGAAAATAAAAAAGAGGGGTTTATCCCTTATGATGAGATGAAGCTTTTGATGCTTCAGGGGAAGAACCTCCATGATCCTTTTGTTAAAAAGAAGCTTTTAGGACAATAATATACTGCATTTGGTATCCGTAAAGAAAAAAGAAATATTTTTAATGGATATAAAGAGGGCCTAACTCCTTTTTATCATTTTTTTGTTATACTTGTACGTATTTTTAACAAACTTAAGGAGTAATCAATGGCATTATTTGATGATGTAAAAGAGGTAGTTGTAGAGCAGCTAAATGTGAGCCCGGATGAGGTGAAAGAAGAGTCTAAATTTGTAGAAGATCTTGGGGCTGACAGTCTTGATGTTGTTGAGTTGGTAATGGCTCTTGAAGAGAAGTTCGATATCGAAATTCCTGATGATCAGGCAGAAGCTATCGCAACAGTAGCAGATGCGATCAAATTTATCGAAAATGTATAAAAGAGTTTATCCCCTTTAATGGGGATAAATAATATATATTTCAGTATTTTATGTTAAATTTTGACATATATCTTATTTGAGAACACATAGGAGAACCAGTGAAAAGAGTAGTAGTGACAGGTTTGGGAATGATAAATTCTTTAGGGCTTGATAAAGAGAGTGCATTTTCTGCTATTATAGAAGGAAAATGTGGTATTAAGACCATAGAACTGTTCGATCCTGAGAAGCAGACGGCAAAGATTGCAGGCGAGATCACAGATTTTGATCCGTTAAGTGTAATGGATGCAAAAGAGACAAAAAAAGCGGACAGATTCATCCAGCTCGGGCTTAAAGCTGCTGCTGAAGCGATGGACGATGCAAATCTTCCGGAAGATGTTGACAGGGAAAGATTCGGGGTTGCTTCTGCATCAGGGATAGGCGGACTGCCAAATATTGAAAAAAACTCTGTTGTATGTGAAAACAGAGGACCAAGAAGAATCTCTCCTTTCTTCATCCCTTCTTCACTGGTGAATATGCTTGGCGGATTCGTCTCCATCTATCAAAACCTTAAGGGGCCGAACCTCTCTTCTGTAACAGCCTGTGCAGCAGGGACACATGCCATAGGTGAAGCAGCAAAAAGTATCATGGTAGGTACTGCTGACAAGATGCTTGTTGTAGGTGCGGAATCTGCTATCTGCCCTGTAGGTGTAGGTGGATTTGCTGCAATGAAAGCGCTCTCTACCAGAAATGATGATCCAAAAACGGCTTCAAGACCGTTTGATGCAGATCGTGACGGGTTTGTTATGGGTGAAGGTGCAGGTGCTTTGGTTCTTGAGAGTTATGATGCTGCTGTTGCTCGCGGTGCAAAGATATATGGAGAGCTCATTGGTTTCGGTGAGAGTGGAGATGCCAATCATATCACTACGCCAACAATGGATGGACCGCTTCGTGCAATGAAGGGTGCATACAAAATGGCAGGAGAACCAAAAGTGGATTATGTCAATGCACACGGAACATCCACTCCTGTGAATGACAAGAATGAAACAGCTGCATTGAAAGAAGTGTTTGGCGGAAAAGAGAATTGTCCTCCTGTAAGTTCAATCAAAGGCCAGATCGGCCACTGCCTCGGTGCAGCAGGTGCTATTGAAGCAGTTGTATCATTGATGGCTATGCGAGATGGTATTCTGCCTCCAACGATCAATTATACAACACCTGATGAGAATTGTGACCTTGATTATATTCCTAATGAAGCGAGAAAAGCAGAGATCAATGTTGTGATGAGCAACTCATTTGGCTTTGGTGGTACGAACGGTGTAGTCATCTTTAAGAAAATATAAGGATCAAAGAAATGGCAACTTATTTAGATTTTGAGAATAAAATTGAAAAGATACAGGAAGAGATCGTATCTGCACATGCCATTGCCAATTTAGAAGCAGTTGAGAAGTATCAAAAAGAGTTGGAAAAAGAAGTTGAAAAGACTTTCGGTTCTCTCAGTGATTATCAGAAACTACAACTGGCACGTCATCCGGACAGGCCCTATGCTTTGGATTATATCAAATTTATCATGGATGATGCCTATGAGATACATGGAGACCGTGCTTTTCGTGATGATCCGGCTATTTTATGTTATATCGGTTGGATCGATGGCCAAAAGACCATGCTCATAGGTGAGCAGAAAGGGCGTGGAGTAAAAAACAAGATCAAAAGAAATTTTGGTATGCCAAATCCGGAAGGATACAGAAAAGCACTTCGTGCAGTAAGAATGGCAGAGAAGTTTGATATTCCTGTACTGATGCTTATAGACACTCCGGGTGCCTATCCGGGGCTTGGTGCGGAAGAGAGAGGTCAAAGTGAAGCGATCGCCAAGAATCTTTTTGAATTTGCCTCAGTGAAAGTACCTATGGTCTCTGTGGTGATAGGAGAAGGCGGTTCCGGCGGGGCACTTGCGATCGGTGTTGCAGACAAACTTGCAATGATGCGTTACTCTGTATTTGCAGTTATCTCTCCTGAAGGATGTTCAGCTATTTTATGGAATGACCCGTCCAAAGTCGAGACAGCAACCAAAGCTTTAAAAATTACACCAAATGATCTACTTGAACATAAACTGATCGATGATGTACTTGATGAACCTCTTATCGGTGCCCATAGAGATAAAGCTACTGCTGCAGAAGTATTGAAGCATTACTTCTTGGAGAATGTCAAATCTCTTCGGGAGCTAACAGTAGATGAATTACTGGATCAGCGCTATAAAAGATTGACTGCTGTTGGCGCATATAGCGAATAATCTTCTCTAGAATTTTTCATTAATGATACATGAAATAGCCCAATCTATCGTCCAGTACATTGGAGATATGGGCTATTTTGGTATTTTTATTCTTATGTTCCTTGAGAGCACTTTTTTCCCTTTTCCCAGTGAGATTATTATGATACCGGCAGGCTATCTTGCTTTTAAAGGTGAGATGAATATCTACATTATTATATTAGTAGGTATCATCGGCTCTGTTGCAGGAGCACTTTTTAACTACTATCTGGCAATGCATTTCGGTAGAAAATTCATCCTGAAATATGGAAAATACTTTTTCATCAATGAAGAGACACTGGACAAACTGGAAAAGTTCTTTATGAAACATGGAGAACTTTCCACTTTCAACGGAAGACTCATTCCCGGTATACGTCAACTTATCTCTCTGCCGGCAGGATTGGCAAAAATGAATATAGCCAAGTTCTCTTTTTACTCGGGACTGGGTGCAGGTATCTGGGTAATGGTATTAGTTGCTTTGGGGTATTTACTGGGCTCGAATGAAGCACTTATTTCAGAATATCTAAGATCGGCAACTGCCATTGCTTTAATTTGTGCAGTATTGATCACGCTTTTTTATATTGTTCGCAATAAAAGAAGAAAAGAGATATTGGATTAATCGGTATAGTAATATCAAATAATACCATAAAACATTGTTTTAACAGGGTAGTTATTAACCTCTTATAATAATTCAAAATCCCCTTTATAAAACTGTTTCAGCCCTTCTTTGTTTACTATACTATAGTGGCCATTTTCTGTGCGTTTGAAGATTTGTTGTTTTTCAAGTTTTTTAAATAATCTGGAAAGAGTTTCAGGTGAAATATTAAGGATCTCGGCTATTTTGTATTTTTTCATTGTATTAAATAATTCTTCATGTTCATAAATAAATTCTGCCAATTTGGAGATAGAATTTTTTGGTATATTGTAGTTTATGGCCGTTTTTAATTTTTTTGCAAGCAGAAGCCTTAATTTAAGGGAAATATCCAGGTTTTTAAAAAATTTTTTTTCAAAATCTTTATAAGTAATAATGAATACTGTGCACTCATTAACACATTCGGCAGTGGTATTATAGACAGTATATCCAAAATTGGCTGCTTCCCCAACCATATTAGGAATAAAATAGTTTTGTACCACTACTGTATTTCCAAATGAATCATATTTATATTCTTTAATAGCTCCTTTTAGTAAAAAATATAAATAAGCAGGCTTCTCTTCTTCAAGAAAAAGAATTTCTCCTTCATGAAACTGTTTAACAGAACTGATTTTGACCAGCTCATCTATTTGTCTCCCTGTCAATGTTTTAAAAAGGCAAATACTGCACAGATCTACTTTTATTTCTTCTGTATCGATCTGTTTATTCATTACTAATTTTTTAAAATTACATAAGTTGCATTTGCCCATGTCTACCTTTCAGCATAATGTAAAAGTATATAGCAATAGTTTGTCAAAGTTTGTCAAAGTTTTACTTTATGATGGGGGGAGAAGTGGGAGCAGAAGCATATCTTTTTTGAGGGCTAGTTCAATATCCAAGTTACATATTTTTTCTTTTTTATAGCGACTTTTTTTAATGCTTTAGAGACCTTATTTATAACAGTATGATGAAGTGCAACATAAGACTTTGTATCTGTAATGTTTATTTTCCCGATCATTTTAGGATCAATATCGATCTCTTTGCATAATGTCCCTAAGATGTCTCCGGCACGCAGTTTTGTTTTCTTCCCGCCATTGATACAGAGGGTATCGAACTGAGAGACCATTTTAAATGTTGCATCTACTCGTAATTTTTTCATTTCTCCCATACGTGCATGAGAAGTAATATAAGAGCATTTAGTACTATCTTTAGGTCCATATAGAGAGAACGCTGTTCCTGTGGCTCCTGCCCGTCCTGTACGTCCTATGCGGTGAGTGTAAACTTCTTTGTCAAAAGGCAAATCGTAGTTGATAACAAGTTCAATACCTTTAATATCCAGTCCTCTTGAAGCAACATCCGTGGCGACAAGGATACGTTTAGAACCATTAGAGAACGCAATGACAGCTTCATTGCGTTCTCTTTGATCAAGGTCTCCATGCAGGTCTATCACAGAGTGACCATGTCTATGCAGCTTATCAGCAAGCGAGATCACTTCCGCCTTAGTATTACAAAAGATAAGCAACGACTCTGGTTTATAGGATTGTATGAGTGCAGTGAGTGTTTTGAATTTATCGGAAGTTTCATAGACGACTTCATCGATCTTGGTACTCTCCTGCACGGTATCTACTTTGATAGTAAGAGGTTGTTTCAGGAGAGCTTTTGCCAGTTTTTCTATTTTTTCCGGAAAGGTGGCTGAAAAGAGTAGAGTTTGTTTATTCCTGGGCATGTTGGAGCCTATCTTGACTATCTCATCATAAAACCCCATATCCAGCATACGGTCTGCTTCATCGAGTACCAGTGTTTGAATAGTGTCAAGCACCAGGGTTTCTTTGGCCAAATGGTCCTGTATGCGTCCCGGAGTTCCTATGAGTATATGTGCACCTTTGGCTAATGACTCTGCTTGCGCACGAAGAGGTACACCTCCGTAAAGTGTCAGTATTTTGAGGTTGGGTTTATAAGCAGCTATTTTTCTAAGCTCTACTGCGACCTGGTCTGCCAGTTCCCGGGTTGGAGTTATGATAATGGTCTGGGGTTTGTTCCTGCTCATATCTGTACGCATGATACATGGCAGTCCAAAAGCCAATGTCTTACCTGAACCGGTCTTGGATTGGGCCAGAATATCTTTGCCCTCCAGGATCGGGTTGACAGCCTTTTCCTGTATCTCACTCATTTCACTGAAATTAAATGTATCGATAATGTCTAGAAGTGCTTTTGGTATGTTCGTTATGGTGTTAAATGATGCCATGTTTAGTATTTCCCGGATGTTATATGCAGTATATTTATGCTAGTAGAATAGTTTATATTAATAGGAAAGTGAGCCGAAGCCCACTGCAGGATCATTAGGCTTTGCTTTTTCTGTAATCCATGATCATTTTATAAGCTTCATCTTTCAAAAGAAGTTTTTCTTTTTTAAGTGTTTCAAGTTCCATATCAGTCAGAATCTCTCTTCCTGCTTCTGCATCTTCTATTTTTTGGTCAAGAGCATTATGCTTTTCAAAAATTCTTGCAAAGTGTGCATTTTCCTGTTTGAGGTCATGGATCTCATCTCTATATTCATGTAACATGTCAATTCCTAGTGTTAATATAATTTGTATTATAACTTTTTTGTGGTTAGTAAAGAGTTAAAATCAGTTTGAACGGAAGAATTTTATGTCCGATACTCTGCATTGATTTTAACATATTCATAACTCAGATCACAACCGTAAGAGGTATAAGAACCATTACCCAGACCAATGTCACAAGTGACTTTGAAATGCTCTTGTTTCATGATACTGTAGGCTTGGTCTTCTCTCTTCTGATCCAGTTCACGAAAAGTATCGGAATAGATCAGAAGATCATCATAATGTATGGTAAGTTTCTTTTCGTCACATGCAATACCGCTTGCTCCGATAGTGGAAGCGATCCGTCCCCAGTTCGGATCTTCACCAAAGAGGGCGGTCTTTACCAGCAGGGAGTTACTTAGTGCAATACTTGCTTTTCTTGCGTCTTCCTCACTTTTTGCCCTTCTGACTTCAAAGGCTACAAGTTTGTTTGCACCTTCACCATCTTTTAGTATCATCATAGCAAGTTCGAACATGATCTTGTTAAGGGCCTCTTTAAAGGCTTCTTTGTCGTAGATACCACTTTTCCTGTTTGTAAGAAGCATGACGGTATCGTTTGTGGAAGTATCTCCGTCTACAGAGATACGGTTAAATGAATTTTCTGTACTTTGAATGAGTAGTTCATCCATCTCATTTTTCGGAATATCGGCATCTGTGATAATAAAACAGAGCATTGTTGCCATTGCAGGATTTATCATTCCTGCTCCTTTGCATATAGCCGAGATATTGAAACTTTCACCGTTTCCAAGTTCCACTTTGTAGGCCAGTTCCTTTTTGAAACTATCGGTAGTCATAATTGCACGTGCTGTTTTATGGGAATCTGATGCATAAAAATTCAAAGTGTCAAATGCCGAAGTAATTTTGTCAACCGGTAAACGATACCCTATGACACCGGTAGAACTCATTACTGGGTTGAGAACATTGATCTTCTTGCGCAGTGTTGACATGATAGTGTCAATATCCTCTATCCCCTTGTCACCGGTCATGGCATTGGCATTTTTGGCATTGATGAGTACAAAATCGGTTTGAAATCCTTTAGGGTACTTTAGAAAATGTTTGATAGGTGCTGCCTGGAATATATTGCTTGTAAAAACTGCAGAGATGTCGCAGGGAGTCTCAGAACGTATAAAAGCAACATCTCCGTCAAGATCACCGATACCGGAGTTTGAAGGGTTTGTCCGCATGCCTGCATTTGTCGCCCCGCAAAAAAAACCTTGAACATTTTCCAGACCATTTTCAAGAGACAGAATGTTAAACATATTTTAATTCCTCCGGTTTTTCTTTTTTGCGAAGTATTTTTTTGGCTTTACGTATGCCTTCTCCTGTACCGATGAGAAGCAGTTTTGATTCCGGCATGATGATAGTGTCTCCTTTTGGCATGGGAATGAACTTCTCGTCTTTCTGACGAATACCGATGACTGTAACGTTGGCAATGTCTCTGAATCTTGCAGCTTTGATCTTTTTAAGTACAAGCCATGAAGTTTTTGAGACTCTGGCTTCTTCCATATCCAGTGGTGTATCTTTCTTATAGAGGAACTCCTGAAGCAGGTTTTCCATATCCGGCCGTGCTGCCATTGCATTAATGCGCTGTGCCATAAGTTTTGTTGCCGTTACTACTTTGTTCGCCCCTAATTTCAGGAGTTTTTGTTCATCTTCATAGCTTTTTGCATTGGCAATGATAAGATATTTCCTGCCTCTATGGATCTCTGTTTCATAAAGACGTGCAGAAGCAATCGTTGCAATATTGTCTGCCACATTGTCCGCAAGGGTGATCACCCCTTTTGCAGAAGAAAGATGTGATTTCAATATGCCTTCTTCTGTATGGGCTTCAGCCATTACAAAGTAGGGGTATTTGTGTTTCTTTGCTATCTCTTCCATATCTTCTCTCGGATCTACTACAACGAACGGGATATGGTTTGCACGTAATTGTTTTGTAACCTGAATGGTAAACTCATTGTGATAACAGACGACAAAATGGTGTTTAAGTCTAGCGATCTCATAAAGCATTTTACGCTCCTTGGCAGTTTTTTGAAATTCACCTTTTTTAACCACTTCAGCAATGATCCCCACTGCAATAGAAAAGACGACAAAACCAAAGATGATCAGTGTAATGGTAAAGATACGTCCCATGTCAGAGATAGGATGTATTTCTCCGAACCCTACAGTCGTGAAAGTGATACCTGTCTGGTAAATGGCATCCATCAGTGGAAAATCGTCTATAACCATATATCCTATCGTACCCAGGAGCATGATAAGAACAGTTAAAATAAGGGGAAGTCTAAAAGGGGCTAAATGACTGTAATATTCGTCATTCAGTGTGATATGTGGTTTGGGTGCGCTTCTCCATCCGAGAAACTTTTTGGTTTTTTGTATAGCAGCCATTAATCGGACGCTTTTTAGCAAAGCTGAACAAAGCTAAGCTAACGCTGAGTTCTCCTCAGCAGAAGGCTCAAGTGACTGGTCACTTTTTGCTTCGTATATGGCTAAGCTTTTTAGTTGGCCGCTGCAGCTTGGGCAGCTTTCTTTTTCATTGTTCTCAGAGTAGAAGCCGCAACTTTTACTCTTTTTGTTGTCCCATCCTCAAGTGTGATCTTGACAGATCTCAAGTTCGGAAGCTGTCTTCTTTTTGTTTTATTGTTTGCGTGAGAAACATTGTTCCCTGTCAATGGGCCTTTACCCGTAATGTCGCATTTTCTTGCCATGATATTTCCTTTAGATTAATCGTTTTATATACACTATTTTTAAAAGTGAAGTGGAAAACGGTGAATATTTTGTGCGATTATAGACAAAAAGAACTTAATTAATCATTAGGAAATATAGATAATGACTCAAAGTAAGATATAGATATAATGTCAAAAATATTTATATTAGGATAAATGAAATGAAATTTCTGAGCCAAAGGCAAAGCTTTTACAAGAAATTATTTGATGGTTTTCATGCATTGGGCGTCAGCCTTAAATGTGAAAGGAATTTAGCAGGGACTCTGTTCCAGGCAGAGGAGGCTGAGATATGCAAGTAGCACCAAGTATACTTTCTGCCGATTTTGGATATTTGGCCCGTGATGTTGAGGCTATTTGTGAGGGGGGATGTGATCTTGTACATGTTGATGTGATGGATGGACATTTTGTACCCAATCTGACCATAGGCCCGGTTGTGGTTGAAGCTGTAGCCAAAGCAGCAAGCAAGCCGCTTGATGTGCATCTTATGGTTGAGAATAACAGTTTTTTTGTAGATCTTTTTGCTCCTTTGAAGCCCGGGTTCATCTCCTTTCATATAGAAGAAGAAAAACATCCGCACAGACTGATACAGAAGATCCGTGCTTTAGGCATAAAGCCGGCAATTGTATTGAATCCGCATACTCCGCCTGAAGCGATAGAATTTTTGCTTGAAGATGTCGATATGGTTCTGCTTATGAGTGTCAATCCCGGTTTCGGAGGACAGAAATTTATTCCTTCGGTCATAGAAAAAGCCAAAAGACTTAAAAAACTCATTAATGAACGCAATCTGAAATGTCTCATAGAGGTAGACGGTGGAGTAAATGATGAAAATGTAAAGCTTCTCGAGGAAGCCGGTGTTGATATTGTTGTTGCAGGTTCGTTCGTGTATAAACATCCAAAAGGGGTAAAAGAAGCGATCGCTTCTTTGAAATAAAGGATGAAAAGTGAAAAATAAAGAACGAAAGTTAAAAGTAAAGATATGCGGTATCACCAATCTTAGAGATGCATTCCATGCAGTAGAATTCGGAGCAGATGCATTGGGATTTGTTTTTTATAACCAGTCACCGCGTTATATTACTCCTGCTGCAGCAAAAAAAATCATTGATGAACTTCCTCCTTTTGTGGAGAGAGTAGGACTTTTTGTCAACGAAAGTGTTGAAACGATAGATACGATCTGCAAATATACAGGTATCTCTCTTGCACAGATCCATTTTGATGTAGATGAAGAGTCTCTGAATGCTATAGGCTATAAAACACTTCCTGTTGTACGGGCACAATCTCCGGAAGATATTCATAAATTCTCAGACAGATACCGTTTGGTGGATGCATACAGTGAAATATACGGCGGTACAGGAAAACAGCTCAATCTTGCATGGTTCGAAGGGATGGATTGTTCCAAGATCATTCTTGCCGGCGGATTGACCCCGGATAATTTGGAAGCGGTAAAAAAACTTGGTTTTTATGGTGTAGATGTAAGTTCAGGCGTAGAGTTGATCAAAGGTAAAAAAGATCCTAAAAAAGTGGAACAGTTCATCGCTAATGCAAAAAGTCTTTGATGAGCTGACCACAGCATTCCGTAAACATGACGGAGTACTGAACAGGGAACAATATACGCATATTGCCATCAAATATACTACATTACTGGAAGACAGTGATACGATCTTTATTCTGCTTCAGGCGTCAGGTTATCCCATAGAACTGCTTGAAGACGGAATGTACAGACTGAAAACCTGTTTTACGCCTTATACAGAGCAGAAGTACTGCGTGATAGATATTGAGACCAATGGAAGCAAACCGGGTACTTCACAAGTCATAGAGATCGGTGCCGTAATGGTACAGAAGGGTAAGATCGTCGATACATTTGAAACATTTGTCGAGTGTGCTTTTCTTCCTGAGTACATTACCAAGATCACAGGGATAGAACCGACCGATCTCATTGGTGCACCAAGCAGAAGGAAAGCATTGACGAAGTTGAGATACTTTATGGGTGATGCAGTTTTTGTAGCACATAATGCAAACTTTGACTACAGCTTCCTTAATGCTTCATTTGACCGTTTTGGCCTGGGAGGCATCGGTAATCCAAAGCTTTGTACCATTGATCTGGCAAGACGTACCTTTGAAAGTGAACGTTACGGACTGGCTTTTCTTATAGATGCTCTTGAGATAGAAACAGCAACACATCATCGGGCTTACAGTGATGCAGTATGTGCAGCGAAAGTGATGGAAAAGAGTTTTGAGACCCTGCCGGAGTATGTCAGAACAACGGATGATCTGCTGAGATTTTCTGTTTCAAGTAAGAAAGCAAGACGTATAAAGAAAGAGTGTCTGTAGGGGAGGACCCCTGTGTCCCCCCCTAGTGGGACTTCTCTCCCAAAATATGATGTAAAAACAGTATTTGTGCAAATACAGGTGCAAAAATATTCAATACAGGTATATAGTTAAAAAGTGATGCGATCATGGCGATCGCTACTGAGCTTTTTGTTTTCTCTTTTCCCTTTTTCTTTTCTGCAGTAAAAAGTGAAGCTACATCATAGGCAGTGGGTTCTTTGATGAGTATCGACCAGAGCCATAACATCCATATCTGTCCGAGTATAGGGATGAAGATCAGTGGAAAAGTAAAAAGAAACAGCAGAAGGAAAACAAGACCTGCTTTGATACTTAAAATAATAGAGGTTGTGATCTTCGGACTGCCCTTTACTGTGACATGGGAGTAGTGTTTCTGTGCCAGCTTGATGAGGAGCGGCTCACTGTAGAGAGAGGTAAGGATGGAGATCGTGATGATGATCAGCATATAGCCTATGATCAATGCTGTCAGAAAAGCACCGCTGGATTGAAACCACTCCCAACTCCCGATAAAAGGAATTTTCTGAATATATGCAGAAATCACTCCTGCATAAAGATCCCATGAGATCCACAGGAGAATGATCCAGAGGAGAATCGAACCAAAACCGACTTTGAGTACAAAAAAGATGACTTCTTTGGAGAGAATGTCCTGTAAACTTTTTTGAATGATCTGTTTCATGGGTTTCCTTTCTGCTTGTGTAGGGAACTGACTCCTGTATCCCTCAGTACAGTTTTTTTATGTTACAAGTATTCGTTTTTAAACTTTACATATCTTTCGGCAGAAGCATAGAGCTCTGCTACTTCTTCTTCTGTAAGTTCACGTACTACTTTGGCAGGGCTTCCCATAATGAGACTTCGGGGTGGGAATTTTTTGTTTTTGGTGACTAGACTTCCTGCCCCGACGATGGATTCTTTGCCAATGATAGCACCGTCGAGTATAGTAGCACTCATACCTATGAGACAGGCATCTTCTATGGTGCATCCGTGCAGCATGACTCTGTGGCCTACGGTAACATCATTGCCAATGACAGTAGGGTTCCCGTCAGACATATCTGCTTTTTTGTGGTGGGTAACATGTATCATACTGAGGTCCTGAATATTGCTTCTGTCACCTATAGTGATGAAATGTACATCACCGCGTACCACACAACCGAACCATACAGCAGCATCCTCTCCCATTTTTACTCTGCCGATGACGGAGGCTCCTTCCGCTATCCAACTGTTCTTTCCTAGTTCCGGGGCCCACTCTTTGAATTTTAAAATCATCAATTATCCTTCAATATACGATTGGCAAGGCGGCTCACATAATCAGGAGTCTCTTTTTTGGTTTTATCATGGATTTTATTGACATACCGTTCCAAAATGGTATGATTGTTCACTGCTTTCCCCAAAAGAGGTACTTTGATATAGTTCCCGTCTTCCTGAAGTTCCCAACGCAGCTGGTTGTCTGCAAGCTGCAGCATCAGGATCTGTTCGATTTTCTCTGTAAGATTTTCTTCCAGGATGGGGGTCATAAGCTCTACACGTCGTACAAGGTTGCGCGGCATAAGATCAGCACTTGAGATATAACATTTCACTTTATGGTTCTTAAAGAAATAGATGCGGGGATGTTCAAGGTATTTCCCGATGATGGAAGAGACAGTGATATTCTCACTGATCCCTTTAATACCTGGTTTCAGACAGCAGATCCCCCGTATGATCAAGTCAACTCTGCAGTCTGCCTGTGAAGCATGGTAAAGTGCTTTGATCACATCCTTGTCTACCAAAGAGTTCGCTTTAAGAATAATATGCCCCTCTTTGCCATATCGTTTCTCTTTTTCTATCAGTTTGATCAGTTCGGGTTTGATCTGTACAGGGGACATGAAAAGTGTGTCCAGTTTGGTATAGGTTGAAAAACCTGTAAGGAAATGGAAAAAATGTGTTGCATCTTTGCCAAATACTTCTTTTGCTGTAAAGTAAGATACATCAGTATATATTTTTGCTGTACTGGGGTTATAGTTCCCTGTAGCCAAATGAACATAACTTTGGAGCTTTTTACCTTTCCTTTTAATGATCTGTGTGATCTTGGCATGTACTTTAAGGCCGGGAATACCATAAACAACATGTGCTCCTGCATCTTCAAGTGCTTTTGCCCAACGCAGGTTGTTCTCTTCATCAAAGCGTGCTTTCAGTTCTACAAGTACGGTGACCTGTTTTCCGTCACGTACAGCATCGATAAGTGCTTTGACAATAGGGGATTTCTGGCCTGCACGGTAGAGAGTCATACGTATGGCAAGTGTTTCCGGATCAGAAGCTGCCTGTTTGATAAACTGTACTACAGGTTCAAAACTGTCAAAAGGATGATAAAGCAGTATATCCTGCTTCTCTATAGCTTCAAAGATATTTTCGCTGTCAAGCGGGGGAAGTGTTTTGGGGCTGAAGGTAGGGAGAACAAGGTGAGAGAGTGCTTTATCACCTACGATCTGCCATAAAGAACCCAGATTCAGCGGCAGGCTTTTGTAAGAGTAGATATCATTTTCATCAAGATTAAGATGAGAAAGTAAAAAGTTGAGAAGTCCTTTATCGGCACCTTCCATGAGTTCAAGACGTATAAGTGAACCTTTGTTTCTGGAACGTAGACCTTCCTGAAGGATCTCAAGGAAGTCATCTGCTTCCTCTTCCTCTATCTCTATATCAGCATTTCTTGTGACTCTGAACGGTGTAGAAGCCAGTTGTGTAAAACCGGGAAAAAGTTCGGAAGCAAAGTGTTCAACGACACTTTCTATAGGAATAAAAATCTGTCCTATCTGTATGAATCTTGGAAGTATCCGGGGGATTCTTATCAGTCCGTGTTTGATGTTCCTGGAGTCATCTTCGAGTGTAATAGCCAAACCGAAACTAAGATTGTTAAGATGCGGGAAAGGATGTGTTGCATCTACTGCGATAGGGATGATCACGGGGTATATTTCATTAAAGAACATCTCTTTGACTTCTGTCTGCTCTTCTGAATTCAGTGCATCATAGTTCTTTACATGGACACTGTGGGTATGCAGTTCAGAGATGATGGAAGTATAGCAGGATTCAAGCACCTGATGCTCTTTATGCAGATAGTCATGTATCTGCTTCAACTGTTCACTGGGGGTGAGTTTGTCGGCACCGGTTTCCTGTATGCGTGCTTTGAAAAGTGCTTTAAGCCCTGCCACACGTATCATATAGAATTCATCCAGGTTCGTTCCGTAAATAGCAAGGAACTTTAAACGTTCAAGTGGAGGAAGCTTTTCATCAAGTGCCTGTGCCAAAACACGAGAATTAAACTGTAGCCATGAAAGTTCACGGTTAAAATAGAGTTGTGATGAATTTAAGTCTAATGCCATTTTATACCTTATAGCGTCTCGTTCCCACTCTCCTGAGCGGGAATGCATAAAGAACCCATGGAAGTGGAGACTTCAGTCCCACCAAAAAGCTTTTTTGCCTAAAAAAGTCTGTATTTAATGGAAAATATTGCTTTTTCTGTCAAAATAACCTAAAAATATGCAAATATTTGGGTGAGGCTGAAGCCTTCACTTCCGGGGTACCTAGTTCTTTCACAGCCTCAGGAGAGATGGAACGAGGATTGTTATTTTATAATGATTGTCTGTATTATAGCGAAATTTACAGTTTTTTCACTTTTGCAATTTCATCTCTCAGCCTTGCAGCCTCTTCAAACTCCAAATTCTTTGCAGCGGCTAACATTTTGGCTTTGAGTTCCTTGACAAGTTGTTGTCTTTCTGCCTTTGGCATTTTGTCAAGCTTGCTTCGTTTGTTGTAAAGCTCTCCCGCATCTTCTACCTTGAGGTTGGTATCAAGTTCTCGTAAGGTGGTTTTGGGAGTGATGCCGTGTTTTTTGTTGTAGGCTATCTGTTTTTTGCGTCTTTGTTGGGTGACATCTATAGTTGCCTGCATGGAATCCGTGATCTTTTTAGCATACATGAGTACATGTCCGTTGATGTTTCTGGCTGCACGTCCTGCAGTTTGGATGAGTGAGGTTTTGGATCGAAGAAATCCTTCTTTATCTGCATCGAGTATGGCAACAAGGCTTACTTCAGGCAGGTCAAGTCCTTCCCGAAGCAGGTTGATCCCGACCAAAATATCAAATTCACCCAAACGTAAAGAGCGTATGATCTGATTTCTCTCTATGGCATCAAGATCCGAGTGCATATAACGTACCTTGAGTCCAAGATCATTATAGTATGTTGTCAACTCCTCTGCCATCTTTTTGGTCAATACAGTGACAAGTACACGTTCACCCCGTGCAATAACAGGTTTCATACGGTCATGCAGGTTTTCTACCTGATAGGTACTGTCTATCACTTCTATAAGAGGATCAAGAAGACCTGTAGGTCGTACAACCTGTTCTGCTACAACGGAAGAAAGTTCAAGTTCAAGTTCATTAGGGGTGGCAGAAACAAACATGAAGTGAGGTGCTTTGTTGATATATTCATCAAACATTAAAGGACGGTTGTCCAGTGCAGAGGGGAGCCTGAAACCATGGTCAACCAGTACTTCTTTCCGGCTTCGGTCACCTGCGTACATCCCTCTGAACTGGGACAGTGAAACATGGGACTCATCAACGATGACAAGGTAATCATCATGCATTGCTTCAAAATAGTCCATCATGGAATAGGGTGTTTCACCCGGTTTTTTTCCTGTAAGATGGCGTGAATAGTTTTCGATACCTTTGCACATGCCTGTAGCTTCTATCATTTCAAGGTCAAATTCCGTACGTTGTTTGAGACGATGATACTCTACCATACGGCCTTCACGTTGAAAATATGCCAAACGTTCATCCAGTTCCTCTTCAATGCTTTTGACAGCACGTGCCAGTTTTTCTTTGGAAACAATGAACTGATTGGCAGAATAGACAGTGGCTTCTTTCATCTCTTTTTCCTTCTCACCGGTCAGTGAATTGAACTCATATATGGCTTCTATTTCATCTCCGAAGAACTCTATACGTATAGCGAATTCCTCAGAGTAGGCAGGGTAAATATCTATGACTTCTCCGGTAACCCTGAAATCTCCCCTGTCAAAAAAATCATCGTTGCGTTTATATCCCATATCAACAAGCCTGAGCAAGAGGGCTTTTTGGTTATACTCTTGTCCTACGGAAAGTTTTTGTACAATGGAACGGTAATCCTCTGGAGAACCCAGACCATAGTTGGCTGAAACAGAAGCAATGACAATAACATCATCATGAGAGAGCAGAGAAGCTGTAGTACTCAAGCGTAAACGTTCCAGCTCCTGGTTGATGGAAGAGTCCTTTTCTATGAAAAGATCCTGACGGGGCAGATATGCTTCAGGTTGGTAATAGTCATAATAACTTATGAAATACTCAACATGGTTGTTGGGAAAAAAGCTTTTGAATTCAGAATAGAGCTGTGCTGCCAAAGTTTTGTTATGTGTCATAATAAGGGTAGGTTTTCCGGTCTTTTCTATGACTTTTGCCATGGTGTATGTTTTTCCGGAACCTGTAACCCCCAGTAAAGTCTGGTACTTGTTTCCCTCTTCTATGGAATGGCTGAGGGCTTCTATAGCAGCAGGCTGGTCACCTGCAGGCTTGTATGGACTTGATACTGTGAAATTTGGCAAAATTAACCTTTGGTTTATGTTGTTTTTTTTAAATTTTTGCTATTATAACACAACAAAATTATGGAGTATAAAATGTCGGCATTACAAAAATTACAGGAGAAGATAGAACAGTGGAGAGTAGATCATGAAGCACTTAAAAGTGAAAATGCACAACTCAAAATAGAACTTTCAAATATATCCGGTACACAAAGTGAAAAAGAGTCGCAGATAGAAGCACTCAAGCGTGAACTTGCAGAAAAAGATGCAGAGATAGAGAAGATCATCGCACAGGTAGAGAGTTTATTAGCATAATAATATCATTTTTTGTCATCCTCAGCTTGACTCAGGATCCATAAGTAGCCTGGAGATCCTGCAGGAAATGCACTTATGAGGATAATGTGAGAAAAAGGAACAGCATGAAAAACGTAGCACTTACAGTTTCGGGTAACCGTTATGAGATAAAACTGGAAGACACCTTTGCAGACTTTGTAAACCGGGATTTACAGGACGCAGGTGTGAACTTACATACAGACAACAAACCGGATAAACTGCTTAAAGCGTATTTGCGTTTAGCCAAACAGGCGACCTCTTACGAAGATGAAATAGAACTGCTTATTGAAACCCTGGATGGACTTTAAATAGTTTAGTCCATCTGTTAAGCGGCAATTTCTTATTTGTGCAGCAGGTTCTCTATACGTGTTACAAATCCTTCTGCTGTCTCTTCGTAATTAAGATGATCTGTTGCAAATTTGAATTTTGGTTTTGGAGTAGTGAAGAAATCATGTTTTTCAAGTGCTTTTCGTATACGTTCTTCTAAGATCAATGCATCTTTCTCTTCGGTAAATGGCAATATAATAAAAAAACTATTTTTATCATATCGGCAGGCAACATCACTTGCACGGGTTAAAGAGATCATAAGAGCACCGAATATCTTAAGAATATGTTTTTTTGTTTTTTTGTCATAGGTATGATCTGTTTCAGCAAGATCCGCAATAGTGATCGATAACAGTGAAAGAGGATACTTATATCGTATAGATCTGGAGCAGGTGGTCTTAAGTTCTGATAAAAGGTATTTTCTGTTAAAGAGTCTGGTCTCATGGTCATATATGGCATGTTTTTTCATTTGAATATGGATATATACTCTTACCAGATAGATCATGAGCAGTGCAAGCAGCATTGCTACGGCAAGGCTGAAATAAAATATATTGATCATTTTATTTTGTTTCAAATAGACCATTTTTTCAATAATGATCGCCAGATCAGCTACTAAACTGTAACAGTGGAGAGCATGTTCTCTTATTGTTTCTTCATTGTGCTGTGAAAGTTTCTGTTTGTAGTCATTCCAACAGGACTGTACTGTCGAAAAATCTGTGGCAAGTGTTGCTGCACCTATATATAGGTCTGAATCCTCATTTTGTATGACCCAGCCGGAGATCTTTTGCAAAGTATCATCGATACGTACGACCATCTGCCTGGTATTCTGTCCTGAAGGTACAATAGCAAGATGCTCTATGGCACCTCCTGCCCAATTGATAAGATATCCTGTCTTAGTATCATTTTGCATCGTTTTGAATGAGCTATACACAAAATAAAAGCTAAAAGGCAGTATCAAAACAATACTGTAAAGTAAAAGTGTTATTCTGAATGATGACCATTCTTTTTGCATAAAATATCCTTTTTTGCTAACGCAGCCGCTTAAAATTTGGCATGATGCCCTCGAAGTTCGTAAGTACCTACCAGGTGACTTCCCAATTCGTCTATTTCGGCACAAAAATCGGGAGGGTTGTCGCTTTTTATAGTGACAGTAAGCCGGTAATTACTACTATTGATATCATAACATTTTACGATTTGGCAGATTTCCGAGTCGTTGATGTCAAAATTTCTGCCGGTACCCAGAGTATGGGAATTTGCGTCTTTGATACATATTGCCATACGGGATACATCCTTGGCAAGCGCTGCATTGTCTCTCATCGCAGCTAATCTGGGAACAGCCACCGCTGCCAATATCGCAATAATGAATATGACGAAAATAAGTTCCATCATACTGAAAGCCGATCTGTGCTGTTTATAGAATCTCAAACTGCTACCCCCCCCCCTTTCCATTCTCTTTTAGAATGTAATAAAAGTCTTTTATCTTCAATAGCTTCTTTTCTTCTTTATTATAACATAGTCTAAAACAGAGTAGAAGTTTATTTGTAATGCCTAAATTATAAGGCTTTTATAAAGGAAATACATAAGCTTTAGATATACTTAAGGTTTTAAGTTGTAGAATTAAAACAGACCGGTTATTGAATTGGTACTAAAATTATTTTCAGGAGTTAATCATGACAAACATGAGACGCGGATTTACAATGATAGAATTGGTTTTTGTAATTGTAATTATAGGTATTTTGGCAGCAGTTGCTATCCCTAAATTGGCAGCAACAAGAGATGATGCAAAAGCAGGATCTATCAAATCAGATATCGGAACAGCGATCAATGCGATCCCGGCATGGTATCAGGGACAGAAAGTCGCAGATATTAAGCAGGCAATGAGTATAGATGAGAATGTATGGACCTTTGATACTACTGGTTGTATAGCAACATATAGTGATGGAGATGGTGGTACAGTTACATTGACATTGCAAGATGCTGATACAAACAATACATTAGCTGCTTGCCCGGACAGTACAACAGATAGTGTAAAACTGGAAGTTGCATTAAGTGCTGGATCAACAGGAATTGTAAACATGCTGATTAATGATCTCGGTGTTCCTGCAGATCGAAACGTAACGGTCAGCGGACAAAAAGTCCAATGGTAAATTTACTTTAAAAGGAATAAATCCTTTTAATTACAGTGCATCCAACGTTCCTGTTGGATGTACCTCTTCCCATACTCTTTCCTAAAAAACTTTATCTACTTTTTTAAATATTTATATGATGATAAAATGAAAAGGCCCGAATATGGCCAAAATTATGATAGAATATACTTATATTTTTATAAAAGCTTGAAATGGTTCGCTAAGTGATCAGGCAAGAGGGTAGAATGATGAAAATTGACAACTATAGTAACAGAACTGCATTCACACTGGTGGAATTGGTATTTGTGATCGTGATCATAGGGATCCTTTCAGCGATCGCTATTCCGAAACTGGCTGCAACAAGGGATGATGCAGAGATATCCAATGCCAGGACAACTTTTGCTTCTGTAAGAAGTTCTTTAAGCACAGAACGCCAGAAAAGGATCCTTCGGGGAGTTTTTACAGATATTGGTGACCTGGGAGACAGTACCTATGCTTTCAGATATTTTGACAGCAACAGTTCTTACCCTGTCCTGGAATATCCTGTGAAGAACTGCAGCAGTGCTTCAAGCAGATCCTGCTGGAACAGAGTAGATGCCTCAACCTATACCTATCGTGAACCCGGCAGTACAGATGTGACTTTTACCCTTTCCGGAAACAAATTGACTTGTACAAGCAATTGTGGTAATTTTGATTTTTAAGTAAGTGTATTATTACGAAATTTTTCTCACAAGGTCAAGTGCTCCGGGTTTGACTTACTGTTCCCCACATCCGATACCTGAAGGGTCGGTTGTTTCTGTACCTTTGAAAACTACGCTTAAAGAGGCCATTGTTCTAAAAGAGACCGAAATCCCTGAGTTTGAAACTGCAGAGATCGCTTCTGTTTCAGACAAATATTACAGTTCTGAACAGATAGAAATAGCAAAATTTATCTCTGAGTATTATTTTTCTTCTTTTGGAGAGGCGATCTCGCTTTTTTTACCGTATGTTGCGGGGGGCAACCCCTGTGTTGACCCTTTGGATGCAATAGAAGCTCAAATAGCTTCAACAGCCCATGGGCAGACACAGGGGTCTGCCCCTACATTGACAGAACAACAGCAAAAAGCCTATGATCAACTTCTGGAAAAAGATAAAGCTCTCCTCTTTGGTGTTACCGGTTCAGGCAAAACAGAAATTTTTATTTCATTGATGGCAAAGATGCTGGAAGAGGATAAAAGTTGCATATTCCTTATGCCTGAGATATCATTGACCCCTCAAATGGAAAAACGTCTTAAAGTCTATTTTGGTGACACTGTTGCAATGTGGCATTCCAAGTTGACCAAAAAGAAAAAAGAATCTATTTTAGAAGGTATATATAGTGGAAAAGTTCGTATTGTAGCGGGGGCTCGCTCTGCTCTGTTTGTACCACTTAAAGACTTGGGACTTATCATTGTAGACGAAGAGCATGATGACAGTTACAAAGCTATGACCAGACCACGTTACCATGCACGTGATGTAGCAGTACTGATGGGACAGAAATTAAGTGCCAAAGTAGTCCTGGCTTCTGCGACACCCAGTATGACTTCTTATTACAAGTATAATGTAGTGAAACTGGATAAACCTTATATTGATGCCAAGAAAAAGTATACATTTATCACAGGAGACAGTATCTCTTCCTCCATATTAAATGCTCTGTACCATAACCATAAAGCAAAAGAGCAATCACTACTGTTTTTACCTACCAGAGGTAACTTCAAATACCTCTATTGTGAGAGTTGCGGAAAAACGCATCTTTGTCCCTACTGTTCTGTGGGGATGGCACTGCATAGAAACCATAGACATTTGAAATGTCACTACTGTAATTTTACAGAAGCCATACAAGATACGTGTACGAACTGTGGACATACACCGCTTAAAAGTGAACGTATGGGGACACAAGAAGCTATAGAAGTCATAAGTACAGCCATAGAGGGGATACAGATTGAGCAGTTTGATAAAGACAGCATTACGACAGCAAAGAAGCTTAAAGAGGCACTGGGACGCTTTGAGAGTGGAGAGAGTAACTTATTGCTGGGAACACAGATGCTCAGTAAGGGGCATGACTACTCGGGTATAACGCTTTCGGTCGTCATGGGGCTTGACTATATCTTGGGATTGGCAGATTACCGTGCAAGAGAAAGAGCAATGAGTTTACTCTTTCAAATCGCAGGTAGAAGCGGCAGGGCTAAAGAGGCTAATGTCATCGTGCAGACAGGAGATGCAGCATTTTTCAAAAATTATCTCTCTGACTATGAACTGTTCATCAAAGATGAGTTGGCATTTTTGGAAATGGCGCATTATCCACCATTTGCATCGCTTGCACGTATACTCATAGCCCATAAAGATGAGAGTAAAGCAAGTAAGATCACACTGGATACTGTGACAAAGCTCAAAACCTTTGAAGATATTGAAATTGTAGGACACGGTAAAGCACCTGTGGAGAGAATAGCCAATAAGTTCCGGTTCCATATTTTGCTTAGAGCTGAAAGCAGGGTACCGTTACTTAAAGCTTTACACAGTGTGGATCGTAGAGAAATTGAGATCGATATGGATCCGGTCGAATTCTCGTAAAAATTCGAAGAGAATAGAGAATAGTTAATAGTGAATAGTGGGTTTTTTGGATAGAATATTTTTATAAATATTACCTTGTTCCCAAGCTCCAGCTTGGGAATATATAGATATTGATTGGGAAAAAACTTCCAATACTGCAAACATTGAATATGCATTCCCAACGAGGACGTTGGGAATGAGATTAAAATCAAAGGTAAAAGTTGAAAGAACGAGTAAAAACAAAGAAAATTTATGTCGGCAATGTAGCTGTAGGCGGTGATGCACCGATCTCTGTACAGTCTATGACTTATAGTGATACACATAATGTAGCTGCGACCGTGGAGCAGATCAACCGTCTGCATTTTGCAGGGGCGGACCTGGTACGTGTGGCTGTACCTGAGATGCAGGATGCATTGGCACTTAAAGCGATCAAAGAGCAGATCTCTTTGCCCCTTATTGCAGATATTCACTTTAACTATAAACTGGCACTTGAAGCTGCAAAGTGGGTAGACTGTATCCGTTTTAATCCTGGAAATATCGGTGAGAAATCCCGTATCAAAGAGATAGTAAAGGCATGTCAGGAACGCTCTCTGCCTATACGCATAGGGGTCAATGCAGGGTCACTTGAAAAAGAGTTTGACCAGAAATACGGGGCTACTGCTGAGGGTATGGTAGCCTCTGCGGAGTATAATATCAAATTCCTGGAAGATCTCGGATTTACCGATATTAAAGTTTCACTTAAAGCATCTGATGTTGATAGAACCGTAGATGCCTACAGAATGTTACGCCCCAAAAATGAGTACCCTTTCCACTTAGGGGTAACAGAAGCAGGGACTATCTTCCATGCAACAGTGAAATCTGCCATAGGCTTAGGGACGCTTCTGCTTGACGGTATCGGTGATACTCTGCGTGTTTCGATTACAGGAGAGCTGGAAGAAGAGATCAGGGTAGGCAAAGCCATACTTAAGGATTCCGGACGGGTACAGGAAGGGTTGAATATCATTTCCTGTCCTACCTGCGGGCGCATAGAGGCTGATTTGGTCACAGCAGTTGCAGAAGTGGAAAAACGGACAGCACACATTAAAACACCAATGGATGTTTCAGTGATGGGATGTGTGGTCAATGCTATCGGTGAAGCCAAGCATGCAGATGTGGCAATTGCCTACGGCAAAGGTACAGGCCTTGTCATGGTAAAGGGGGAGGTGGTTGCCAAATTACCGGAAAAAGAGTTGGTCGACAGATTTGTTGCTGAAGTAGAGAAGTTTGCAGAGGATAATCAATAATGGAGAATATGTATAACTTGAACATAGAGAGAGCAGTACTCTCAGCTATTATTTTCGATCCGGAAATTTATGAAGAGATCGCTGCAAAACTGAGGGCACATGATTTTTATCTGCCTTTTCATCAGTATGTTTTTACTTCAATGGAAGAGTTGAGCCGTGAAGAGAAACCGATAGATGAAGAGTTCCTGCGTTCAAAACTTATTTCTATGGGAAAATTTGATGAAGTAGCAATGCTTGATCTGCTTTCAGCAAATCCTATTTCAAATACAGCGGCATACCTTGCCGAGATCAAAGCAAAATCCAGTAAAAGAGCTTTGGCAACACTTGCCACAGAGATCAAAAAAGTAACCATAGAAGATGATCTCCCTGCCGAAGAGATCATGAATCTTGTTGAGAAGAAACTGTATGAGATCACCCAGAATAATACCAATGAAGATTTCAGGGACTCAAAAGAGATCACTCTTGCCATGATGGATGAGATCAACCGTCTTAAAGCATTGGGCAACTCCAAACTCATCGGTACAGATACAGGGTTTAGGAATCTTAATGATAAAACATCCGGTTTCGGTAAAGGGGATCTGGTCATTATTGCTGCCAGACCGGCAATGGGTAAAACAGCATTGGTACTCAATATGGCACTCAAAGCTATAGAACGTAATGAAGGGGTGGCTTTTTTCTCTTTGGAAATGCCGGCTGAACAACTGATGCTCAGACTGCTTTCGGCAAAGACTTCCATACCTCTTCAGGCCCTCCGGGTAGGTGACCTTAGAGATGAGCAATGGAGTCAACTCTCAGCTGCGACTGATGAACTTTCGAAAAAGAAACTCTTTGTAGATGACGGAGGTTATGCAACCATCCACCATGTGAGAAGCAAACTTCGCAAGCTTAAAGCACAACATCCCGAGATCTCTGTAGCGATCATCGATTATCTGCAGTTAATGAGTGGAGAAGGCCGTGAAGGCAGACAACAGGAAGTCTCTGAGATATCAAGAGGGCTTAAGCAGCTGGCAAGGGAACTCCAAATACCGATAGTTGCCCTTTCCCAGCTTAACCGTGGTGTAGAGAGCCGGGAAAATAAACGTCCGATGCTTTCTGACCTGAGAGAATCCGGAGCCATCGAGCAGGATGCTGATATTATTCTTTTTGTCTATCGTGATGATGTCTATCGTGAAGCACAGGAGAAAGAGAAAGAGATGAAAGCAAAGGCAGAAGGGAAAGAATATATCAGCGAATTTAGAAAAAAACCTGAAGAACAGGCTGAGATCATCATAGGAAAACAGAGAAACGGACCAACTGGTACGGTAGATCTGATCTTTCAGAAGAAATATACACGTTTTGTTGATGCTTCTGTTTCTCCGGCATTTGAAGTTGTATATGAAGAGAATGATATACCAATGAATACAGGGAATATTGAGTTGCCTCCGATATAATGTGTTTGTATGCAAGTTTGGTGTTAGTCGATTTATGATATATATTTTAAATTGTTTGGCGGAACCGAAGCTGCGGCCATTCAAAGTGGGGGACTATGCAACTGGAAAAACCGAAACTCTTTCCTGAAACCAAAAGTTTTTTATGGGTAATGGGGATTTTGGTATGTATAATCTTAATACGGCTTGCGATAGAGTACCGGACTTACCAGGAGTTTATTTCCAAGCCTTTTTACTATACCTATGCCAAAGTACTTTCTGAAACAAGTAAAACAAAACATGGCAAAACCTATAAAGTATTGAAACTACGCAGTGATGAGGGCTTGACCTTTTATACGACCAGTTATCAAAAAAGATCTTTTTCCGGTCAACGTTTGCGTATGCAGTTATTTCCCAGTGATAAGATCACATTCCTTAGTTACTTAGGTACTTTCTATGTGAAGAGCCGCATTAAAAATGTAGAAGCCCTTCCTTTTACATTTAAAGATGATTTGCTTAAAAAAGTCTCTGCCCAGCATAAGGAGACCACTTTACGGCCATTTTATCATGCGATCTTTTTTGCTACTCCTTTGCCAAAAGCGTTAAGAGAAAAAATAAGTATGCTGGGAGTAAGTCATCTTGTAGCACTGAGTGGATTTCATCTGGGAATACTGTGGGGAGTGGTATATGGAATGCTGTCTTTTCTTTACCGACCAGTACAACAGCGGTATTTCCCTTATCGTCATGCACTTTTCGATGTAGGTCTGTTTACGGTTATATGTTTGGGTATTTATGTATGGTTCGTAGATTTTCCTCCTTCTCTTCTGCGTTCATATGCAATGGTCTTGGTAGGGTGGGCAGTACTTCTGCTGGGGATGGAACTTCTAAGTTTCACATTTTTGACAACTGTACTGTGTATACTTGTGGTACTTTTCCCTTCTCTTTTGGTCTCTCTTGGCTTTTGGTTCTCTGTTGCCGGAGTGTTTTATATTTTTCTTTTATTGCAATATACGAAGAAGTTTGATGCATGGATTATTACTTTACTTTTTATTCCTTTGGGTATTTTTATCTTGATGCTTCCCATAGTACACACTATTTTTGGTCTAACAAGCGGGTATCAGCTTTTGTCTCCTCTGTTATCACTCCTCTTCATCCCTTTTTATCCTTTGGTAATGGTATTGCATCTAGTAAGTCTTGGTGGAGTATTTGACAGTACTTTATCATGGTTATTCGATCTTCCGCAAGGGGGAGAAGAAAAGCTTTTACCTGTATGGACTGTGCTTGGGTATGTTGGTTTATCATTAGGAGCCATTTGGAACCGGAGATTGTTTTATATGGTTTTTGGAGCAGCAGTATTATATATGCTCTATCTCTTCATCCCTGTTGAGCAGATCACAGAACTTTAATCCATGGAGAAAGATAGCCCAGGAAATGTAGATCCATAAAAAGAAAAAGAGTAAGGTGCTGATACTTCCATAGATACTTGCATAGGTTTTGTTATGCATAACGTAAAAGATGAATGCACTTTTAGAAAGATACCAGATAAGTGAAGCGATAAAAGAGCTTATCATGGCAGCCCGTACATCAATACGTGTATTTGCGGAGAGTTGATAGGCTGCATAGAACATCATCCAAACGATAAAGTAAGGTAAAAATGTATAAATGTGTATGGCGCTTGTAATACTGTTTTTATCCAGATAACTTTGGATAAAGGAAGAGACGTAAAATGATCCCCCCATCATAGCCGGTATAATAAGAATGAGTAATAAATACGTTTTAACGGCACTCCAGACCGTTCGGGTAGGGACATTAAAAATATCATTAACGATATAGTCATAGTTTTTAAAGAACATGATAGTGGCAAAGAGTACATAAAATCCACCCATAACCCCCAGTTTATCTGAGTTTGCGATAAAGGTGTTGATGTATCCCATTACTTCTTTCGAGTCTGTGGGCATCAGATTGGAAAAAATGAGTGTTTCTATTTTACTGTAAACGGTATCAAAAAGAGGTAGTGTAGTAAAAATAGCAAGCATGATAGCCAGTAAAGGGATAATGGAAAAAAGTGTACTCCAACTTAAACTGGAAGCATAGTGTCCCAGTTTATCTTCAAAAAGGTCTTTGAAGAAATCTCTTATGAATAGATAATAGTTTCGAAGAAGTGTTTTGAATGCGGTATTTGTTTTTTTCATTGTTTACTCCTGACAGGACTCATGTCCTCGGAGAACCTGGGAACGAGTCTATCCCTTTTAATTAGGTAACCCCATTTTCCCAGGGTTTAGAATGTTGTTAGGGTCAAATGCATGTTTGATACTTTTGAAAAGGTCAAGTTCTGCAGCATTGAATGCAATATTCATAAACGGTGCTTTACTTGTGCCTATACCATGTTCACCACTGAGTGTACCACCCATATCGACTACGAGTTCAAATATCTCTTCTATGGCTTGATGCCCCTCTTCAAGCTGCTTCTCATCAGAACCGTCCACCATGACATTAACATGGATATTCCCGTCGCCTGCGTGTCCGAAACACGGTACTTTAAATCCGTATTTGTCACCGATGGAATAGATGCGTTTAAGTGCTTCTGGAAGCATGGATCTAGGAACTGAGATATCTTCATTAAGTTTCTTGCTTCCAAAGATGGTAATGGAGGGGGATGCATTACGTCTGGCATACCAGAGTTCGTCTCTCTCTTTGTCATTGTTGGCAATGACAAACTCCTGTGCACCATTCTCTTTGAACGATTTTCCAAGGATCTCAAGTTGGAACTCTACTTCCTCTGTCACATTTCCATCTACATCTCCAATGAGCAGTGCACCTGCATCTTCAGGAAGTTCAATACCTAACTTCTCTTTGAGTGCCTGAACAACCAAATCATCCATGAACTCCATTGCTACAGGGTTTGCTCCTGCTGCCAGAGATTTAAACACAGCATTCATCGCATCATCTACAGAAGGGAAGATACCCATATAGGCTTTGGTAAATTTAGGTTTTGGAATAAGCTTGACCGTAATTTCAGTCAATACCGCAAGTGTTCCTTCACTTGCAATCAGGATACCCGCAATGTTATATCCTGCTACATCTTTAATGGTACGTTTTCCTGCACGGATAATGTCACCATTGGGACGTACTGCACGCAATGCCATGACGTAGTCTTTTGTAATACCATACTTGGCTGCACGCATACCGCCGGCATTTTCACTGACATTCCCTCCCAGTGTTGAGTACTCCTCGCTTGCCGGATCCGGTGGATAGAAAAGACCTACTTCTTCTACCGCTTTTTGCAGATCCATATTGATCACCCCAGGCTGTACGACTGCAACCATATTTTCCATATCGATCTCAAGGATCTTGTTCATATGTTTTTCCATAGCAAGTGTGATACCGCCGCTGGTAGGCAGTGCACCGCCTGTAAAACCGGAACCTGCACCACGAGGTGTGATCACAATGTGATGGTGGTTACAGTAGACAAGGATACGGCTTACATCCTCTTCATCTCTGGGAAAAACCACTGCATCAGGCTCAAAGCGTGTACGGGTAGCATCATAGGAGTAGGCAATGAGATGTGCTTTGTCACTATAGACATTCTCATCTCCTACAATATCTTTAAGTGATTGTATATGTTTGGGATCCAGCACTATAGGGCCTCCACAGTTTCGTAGTAGTTTCCTTTTTCACTTTTGGAGAACCAGCCTGTTTGTATCTCATCAAAACGCATATAGAAAGGGTATAATCCTTGTTTAGGAAGATTACTCATGGTTTTTTGGCTGACTATCTGACCGGAAACAGGGTCTAAAAGTACAGCGGAACCATTACGTACGATATAGATCAGCCCTACTTCATATTTTCTGGCAAATGCTGCAAGATTTTCTCTGGTCGGATGTGATTCTCCCGCTTCAGAAAGAAAAAGTGCAAAAAGATCCGGGTGAACCCATTTCTTATGATATGCAGAAGTGATTTTGGCATAGGTGTCCGCATTCGGGGCTAAAAGCAGAACAGTATTGTAAAGATATCCTCCGATAACCTTGTCCCCCTTTGTAACAGCTGTTTTGATTGTTGGCAGTGCATCATGGTGTATGATGTCCCTGCTTATGATTTTTGCACTTCCGTCAGATGAAGTCTGTGTGAGATAAGCAGTGACAGCCTCCAGGGAATTACCATAATCATGGATTACTACAGCACTCATACCGTTAATAGGAAGAGAGGATTTTAGTGAAACAGTGTTTTCTCCTGTTTTTGAGACAGAAGTATGTACGGTAGAAGGAAAAAATCCTGCAAACAGAGGTAGAGCGGTTAAAGCAATAAGTGCTATTTTACGCATAGCGATCCTTTGTAGATAAAAATTATATTAGATTGATTATACAAGCAAAAGATTAAAAGTTTATTGAGGGAGGGGGAATAGGACTCTTTGAATATCCCAGACACAGTATAATACACTTGAAAAAGACAGAATACAATAAAACGATTATAGAAAATCACTTGCAGATAAGTTGTGTTCCATAGCTATCCCCTTAACTTAATTAAGTTATAATAATGCCCAATTGAATAGGGTGATGGAGTGGAATGAAGTATATTGTCGTGTTTGTGTTGATGTGTACCTTTACCTTTGGTATGAAGGTGACTCATAAAGAGTGGAAAAAGGGAAAAACATTTTCAGAGTATTTGGAATCGCAGAATATTTCAGCAGATCTTCTGAATTCTATTTCAAAGGAAGATCAAAAGTTCCTTTCCGAAATTCGAAGCCGTTATAAATATTATGAACTTATAAACAGGAATGGCATATTAGTGCAAGCACTGATCCCCATTAGTGAAGAGATGCAGATCCATTTGTTCAAAAAGGCTGAAAGCAGTGAATATGGTTTTGATATTATTCCTATTGTATATAAGAAAGATCTCTATTTCGCCAAGGTTATAATTCAGGAAAATCCGTATACAGATACTTTGAAAGCGACACAACAGCCCATAGTAGCAAAAAAGATATCTCAGGCACTGAAAGGTGTGATCAATACAAAGAAACTGCATAAAGAGGATGAGATAGATTTTATCTATGATCAGAAAACACGACTTGGCAAACCTTATGCAATGCCGAATATTAAAGTTGTTAGAGTCAAAATGGGTAAAAAAGAGCAGTTCATCTATGTGGATGAAGATGGGTATGGCTATAAAAGTACGGACAAATCCCAGGCATATACTGTGAACGGCAAGAAAAAAGTGACCTATATGCGCAGGGTACCTGTGAGCAGTAGAAGTTCAAGATTCGGTATGCCATTGCGACATGCTCGGATTACGTCAGGTTTTTCTTACAGAAGATGGCATCCTATTCTGCATCGCTACCGTCCGCATCATGGAACGGATTTTGGAGCGAGAAGGGGGACGCCGCTTTTGGCTGTGAATTCAGGAAAAGTCATCTTTGCCGGCTGGATGGGCGGTTACGGTAAAGTAGTGAAGATCAAACATGCAGGCGGGTATGTTTCACTTTATGCGCATCAAAGCCGTATACGTGTTAAAAGGGGACAAAGAGTTAAAAAAGGCCAGATCATCGGTTATGTGGGAAGTACAGGAAGGAGTACCGGTCCGCACTTGCATTTCGGATTGATGAAGAACGGGCGATGGGTAAATCCTATGAAAGTATTACGCAGAAAATCCATCAAAACCTCTATATTGAAAAAATTCACGAAATATGAAAATGTGAAAACAATAAAATATAAAAAAGTCGATATAAAAGGTGCAAAAAAGAATAAAGAGAAACTTTTGGTTTACCTGAAAAATGATACGCCATCGTATATTTGGGGTAAAGAACATAAAGCAGGTTATAGAGTACATGATAAGGAAATTCTGGAAAATGAAGAATAAAATTGAGAACTTTCAATTGAATCCGCTTGATGATTCCAAGTTTATTTCAACTGCTTTGGCAACATACGATCAAAACGGTATCAGAAAAAAATGGGAGATCGTACAGGCACATGACAGTGTTGCTGTATTGATCTATCATAGAGAAAAAGATGCTTTTATTCTTGTGAAACAGTTCAGACCCGCTGTATATTTGAATAATAGAAACGGAATGACGATAGAACTTTGTGCAGGGATTGTTGATAAAAATCTTTCTCTGCTACAGATAGTAAAAGAGGAAATAGAGGAAGAATGCGGGTATGATGTACCACTTGAAAAGATAGAAAAGATCACCTCTTTTTATACTTCTGTCGGTTTTGCAGGAAGCAGACAGACACTCTATTATGCAGAGGTGGATAAAAGTATGGAAGTCTCAGAAGGTGGTGGTATAGAGGGAGAGCTTATTGAAGTAATCGAGCTCTCCATAGAAGATGCTGAAACATTTATTTATAATGAAACTGTTGCAAAAACACCAGGATTGATGTTTGCTTTTATGTGGTGGTTCTCAAGGAGAAAAGATGAAGATATTATTATTGGAAGATGACCATATCCTATGTGAAAGTCTTACAGAATATTTGGAGCTTGAAGGATATTGTGTAGACAGAGCACACCGTGGTGAAGAGGTTTTTGATCTTACATTTGATCATGATTATGATCTGTATATTTTAGATATTAATGTCCCTGATATTAATGGATTTGATGTTTTGAAAGCCTTAAAAGAGTCCGGTGACAAAACACCGGCTATCTATATTACGGCGTTGACTGATGTGGCATCCATCTCCAAAGGTTTTGGTATCGGAGCGGAAGATTATATTAAAAAACCTTTTGATCCGGAGGAGTTGGTGATACGTATCAAAAGTCATTATCTGAAAAAAAGGACAATGATATATTATAAGGATCTGTCTTATGACCCCAGTACAAAAATTTTGCAGAAAAGCGGAAAGACCGTAGGATTAGGAGAGATCCAGATGAATCTGTTCCACACACTGATCACCAGGATAGATGAGATCGTAGATCATTATGAATTAATGGAACTGCTGGAACAGTCTAATGCCAATGCTTTGCGTGTTAATTTGGCAAAACTCAAAAATAAATTGGATATAGATATAAAAAATATCAGAGGCAAGGGGTATATGATTGAAAAAATATGAAATAGAGTCTTTGCTTAAGAACTTTTTTCTTTTTTTTACACTTTTGGAGATCCTGATATCTATTATTTTCTGGCAGCAATTCAATAATGAAAAAAGAACATTGGACAATGAGATACATACTCAAATGAAGCTTTGCAGCTATACGATGAAATGTGATGATTTCAGTCTGGATTTTGTGCCCGCTTCACAAAAGACAGAGAGGGAAAAACTCTATAAAAATAAAAATATCTATAGTTACTTTACGGTTCCTACGGTAGATAATTATCTCATGAAAGTGATATTGGCACAAAAAAAATATGAAGAGAAAATAGCTACAGTTAAAAATAATCTGATCATTGATATGCTGCTTTTCTCTGTTTTTATTATGCTGCTCTCTTTGCTTTTTTCTCTTTATGCACTTAAACCGCTTAAAAAAGCACTTCATTTGAATGAAGAGTTCGTAAAAGATATTTTACATGATTTCAATACACCCATCTCTTCTATGGTAATCAATTTTAAACTTTTAAAAAAAGAAACCGGTGAAAATAAAAAGATCAATAGAGTAGAAAACAATATTGAAACCATTCTGACTCTCCAAAAGAACCTGCAAACATTCCTTAAAGGTATTCATACGCAAAAAGAACAATTTGATTTGAGTGACCTGCTGCAAAGAAGGGTTCAGTATTTTAATACGCTATATCCGGATATTCGGTATTCTCTTGAAGTGAAGCATATATCTTTAGATATCAATAAGGATGCATTTACAAGGATCATTGACAATATTTTGAGTAATGCCGGAAAATATAATATTAGAAACGGAACAGTTCATATTTTTGCAGATCATGATACACTCGTGATCAAAGATAGCGGTATAGGGATTAAAAATCCTTTAAAAATATTTGAAAGATTTTATAAAGAGCAGGATAGAGGAATAGGTATAGGAATGCATATTGTTAAAAAATTATGTGATGAATTATCTATTGGGATCAAAATAGAAAGTCAAGAGAAAAATGGTACAAAAGTGATGTTGGATCTATCCAAGGTAATATTGAAGTAACTTTTTTTAACTATACTTATGATATAATTTTTATAAGTAAAGGGCATAATGAACGTGATGAAATATATATTTGTATTATCTATTTTCCTGACAACCCATATTTATGCGGAAACAGATATCTCTGCACAGATCGCACAGCTTAAGCATGCAAAAAAATCTGAAAAATATATGATTATGAATAAGATAAAGATACAGATTGCAAAACTCAACAGTGAGCAGAGAACAAAGGCTATTTCCCAGCTGAGAGATGCGATGAGCAATTCCGGAGATGCAATGCAATTGCCGCAAATGCCAGTACCGCCTTTAACGAAGCCTCTTCAAGATATGCCGCAGATGCCGCCGGTACCTCCGTCTATAGGAGATATTTCTCTTCCTGCACCCCAGGTAACGATGTCCGTACCGGATATTCAGACACCTAAGGGAGGGCAGTAACTCCAATGAGGTTTTTGCTTTTACTCTCTTTGCTTTTTGTAAATCTATTGGCATCTGTTGACAGTGATATGGATGGTGTAGATAATGATGTAGATCAGTGTCCAAATACACCTTTCTTTGAATTGGTTGATAAAACAGGATGTACAACCAGAAAACTTTCTCTTAAAGCAGAACACCATTTTGATATCATGCTGGGTGCCGGTTATGTGGAAACAGGCAATGGTACAAATGATACTTTGGTCTCATTTATGGCTGACTATTATTATAAGAATTTTATAGTTACTCTGTTTACCCAGTCTTATTCCCAGAACAATACTTATGCAGGCAATGATCTCTATCTGTCCGTAAACTATAAATTAAAAATGGATCATATGACCATGAAATTCGGGCCGGGTATGGTACTGCCTATAGCTTCAGACAGCAGTAATGAAACAGATTATTTTTTGAATGTGAATATGAATTATAAAATAGATAAATTTGATATGAATTTTTATTACAAATATACGTTTATGCATGATGAGATGACCCGGAATATAGATACAAAATCGGTAAGTATAGGATATTATCTGTTTGACACTACCTATATCAATCTCTCATACAGCAGAGAGAAATCAGTTTACAGCAGTATTGAAGATATTGAAAATACAACATTGATGGTAAATCATGCTTTCAATAGGCACTGGTTTATGAATCTGAGGGTTTCTCACGGTCTGAGTGATAGTGCAAGTGACCTTTCTACGATTGTGAATCTTGGCTACTATTTTTAAACAGGGTGCTCTACCCGTTTTATAATAATACTTCAAAAACAGTATAGGCTCTATGGTTATAACTATAATAACTTCTAGTAATTTTCAGGTAATACTTCTTTGTCATAATACCAGTATCAATTTTAAAGGATGGAATTATGAAAAAAACAAGTATTATAGCAGTAACTGCATTGGTAGCAGGTTTTGGTTTAGTTGGTTGTGGTGGTGGAGGTTCAGCTTCCGGATCAACAGAGACAACAGTACAGGGAACTGCTGTAGATCCTGAACTGGTAGGTGCGACAGTATGTTTGGATATCAATAACAATGGTGAATGTGAAACTACTGAGCCTTCAGTAAAAACAGATATGAACGGTACTTACAGTATGACTGTTTCACAGGATGATATGATAGCTGGAGCAACATTGCTTGTACAGGGTGGATATGACAGAGTGACAAAAATGCCGTTTACAGGTACGATGACAGCAATGATCGATGAAGCAAACCTTGCTGCACAACAGATGATCACACCACTTACTACTTTAGTATATGAAACAGCTATGGCAGCAGATATGAATATGACAGCTGCTCAGGAAAGAGTTGCATCTGTCCTTGGATTGACAGTAGAAGAATTGCAGGCAAATATGCTTGAATTAGAGGATCAGGGAGCACTTCAGGCAGCAATGGCATTACAACAGGCTGCAGAGCTTGCAACAGATACCAATGATACAAGAGCATTCTATAGAGCAATCGCAGAAGAGATGTCTGTTCCGGAAATAGACTTATTGGAAGTAGGCGGAAGTACATTAGGTACATTGATCGCTACGATTGCAGATCAGAATCTCAGTGGAGTAGAGCAGTTACGTGTACAATATTTTGCTGAAGCAATGGATGTAATGAATGTAATTTCTGATTCTGAACTTTATGCCATGAGTGTGGAAAGAATGCAGGAGATGATTGCTGATATGAATATAAGCGGTATAACCGGAGAACTGGAAACAGATTACGAGTTGGTTTCAAATTTTGTAGATGCGATTATGGTGCTTTCTCCAGATGATGTAGAAGTGTACGTTACAGAACATTTACTGGAAGCAGCAGGAGTGGCACAAGAACTTATTGACCCTGTGACAGAAGTGATCATTGCAAATGCAGAAATTACGGTAGATACAGCTTTTGGTATGATGAGTGAAATAATGGTACAGAATGAAACGGAAATTAAAACAAAACTTGTAGATACTTTAGATTACAGTGAAGCTGAAGCACAAACAAAATATGATGAAATGGTTTTAAAACTGGAAACAATGGAAGCTGCATTTGCACCAGCTTCTTAAGAAAAAGATTGAATAGAGTTCCATCCTTCTTACAGGATGGAATAGCATATCAAAGAGAACCTGGAACAGGTTCAGGCAGAGAGAAAATTATTTCTCTTCCGCTGCCTGTGTATATGCTGCATAATAGGTACTGCCGTCAGCAAAAGTATTGACAGTCAGTTTTGAGAAGTTTTCAAGGTAGCTCCAAAAATCTTCTATTAGTTTTTTATCTACATTTTCAAGCTCTTCAAGGGCTTCCCTCATAGTACCAAGCCACTCTATGCGTGATTTCTCAGTAATAGAAAAATCATCATGAAGCCTGATCATATATTCATTAAGCTCCATTCCTTTTGCTTCATCTTCATAGACTTTCGGTCCACCACAGATCTGGATGAAAAATTTGGTATTTTTAACTTTGACCGCTTCAAACTCTTCTTCATCTTGGGGAAAGAAGTGGGCGATATCACTCTCATAGATCTTGTCATAAAAGTTATACATGAGTTCTCGCATTCCATCTTCACCACCAATAGCCTCATAAAATGCTATAGCAGGGTTATGAAAGTGAACTTGTTCACCTTTTTTTACGGGGGTAATATCCATTGACATGATTGTTCCTTGGGAAAATATTTTTACGGATTATAATTAAAATAACTTAATCGCAGAAACGTTTTAATAGACAATTGTAATCTTCTATACGTCTATCCCGTAGAAATGGCCAGATGTCTCGTACTTCTTTGGTGCGTGCATGCGCTATATTTGCATAGAGAATGGTTTCACTTTCATTATCTGCCTGAGCTAACATCTCACCTTGTGCACCGCAGACAAAGGAATTACCCCAAAAGCGAATCCCTTTCATTACTCTACTGCTGTCGGCTTCAAATCCTACACGGTTACAGCTGACTACAGGGATACCATTAGCAATGGCATGGGAACGTTGTATGGTGATCCAACTTTCCAGTTGTCGTTGTTTCTCCTCTTGAGTATCTTCATCAAACCAGCCAATGGCTGTAGGGTAGATGAGAACTTCAGCCCCTTTGAGTGTCATAATACGAGCCGCTTCAGGATACCATTGATCCCAGCATACCAGTACACCAAGTTTACCAATAGAGGTTTGTATGGGTTCAAATCCAAGATCACCAGGGGTAAAGTAAAACTTTTCATAAAAACCAGGGTCATCAGGAATGTGCATTTTTCGGTATTTCCCTGCAATGGAGCCGTCTTTTTCAAAGACTACAGCAGTATTGTGGTAGAGACCCGGTGCACGTTTTTCAAAAAGTGAAATGACAAGTACAATACTGTTTTCTTTGGCAATACTGCTCCAAAACAATACATCTGCTTCAAAATCAGAAGCATATTCAAAAAAATTTGTATCTTCACTTTGGCAGAAGTACTCATTTTGATGCAATTCCTGCAGAACAATGAGTTCTGCACCATCTTGTGCAGCTTTTTGTATGTTTTGTGTACTTATATTGATAGTAGTATTTTTACTACCATGATATTGTTGTTGGATAAGAGCAATTTGCATAGGCTTTGCCTTTATTTTTCTGTTATTTTAGCATAAGCGTGAGAACTTTGGATTTATTTTATTTTAAATTAGTTTGTGATATTTTATAAAATAAGTTATTAAAAGTTGAAAAAGCCAAACCTGTTGTGAAGCAGGGACGGAAAGCCATGGATCTTTTAGAAAGATCGCCAGGTTGCCAGCGGTCTACACTGTGTATTCCCTCTTTTTCTTTTTAATCAATTCAATAGATGCAATAAAGGAGAGAGAATGTTTCGATATTCTTTTCTGATCATTATCGGTTTATTTACAATGGATGCCCATGCAGGTACGAATGAAACTACTCCTATAGATAGCAGATTCAATACTCCCTATCGTTATGACAGTGACCGTACTATGGTTAAATCGTATCTTGATGTGATCAATATACTCAGAAGCAAACCAAGAAGATGTGGACATAAGGGGGTATTTAAAGCAGCAATGCCTTTGAAATGGAGTGATAAGCTGCATCGGGCCGCTGCTGAACATGCTCATGATATGGCGACACATAATTTATCTCACCATGCGGGTTCCGGAAAATTGACAGATATTACAGGGAGACAAAAAGGGCATGCAAGCAGAGCGTCGGAACGCGGGAAATTTCATGGCTACACATACAGAAAGGCTTTTGCCTTTGCTGAAAATGTAGGTGCCGGGCAGAAAACCCTATCGGAAATTGTGAATGCATGGATGAAAAGTCCTTCCCATTGTGCCAATATCATGAGCCCGAATTTCAGGGAAATGGCATTGGCAAAAAGTACAAATCCAAAGGGGTATTACAAAACGTATTGGACGCTTGATCTTGGGTATAGGCGTTAATAAACAACCTGCATCGTAGAACAGTGGAGACTTCCTCCCTCTTCAATAAGTTTTAAACAATGTACAGGAATGATCTCTTTATCCGGAAATATCCCTTGAAATATCTCTCCGGCTTTTTTATCATTTTTATCATGATAGGCAGGGTAGATGAGTGCATCATTGGTAATGAGAAAATTGGCATAGGTAGCAGGTAGCCTTTCTCTTTCGTCATTATACTTTGCTTCGCACATAGGCAGAGGAATAAGGGTATAAGGATCTCCATTTTTTGTTTTAAATGTTTTGAGTTGTGCTTCCATCCTTTGTAATGATTCATAGTGTTCATCTTCTTTGTCATTACACTTGACATATACTATGGTTTCTTTGTTGACAAAGCGGGCTAAGGTATCTATGTGAGAGTCTGTGTCATCTCCGGCAAGATAACCATGGTCAAGCCATAGAATTCTATCAGCTCCAAGGTAGGTATTTAATTTTTCTTCTATCTCTTTTTTACTCAGTCCACCATTTCTATTTGGATTACAAAGGCACTCTGAAGTAGTGAGGACAGTCCCCTCTCCATCACTTTCTACAGAGCCTCCTTCAAGTACGAAATTGATTTTTTCAAGAGGAGTGACACCCATATAGCCTTTTTGATGTAAATGTTGATTGACACTGTTGTCAAGTGAAGCTTCAAATTTGCCTCCCCAGCCATCAAAAGTGAAGTCAAGCAGTTTAGTCTTGCCTTCTTCTTTGATACTGATGTATCCGTAGTCACGTATCCATGTATCATTGGTAGGTATCTCTATAAAAGTCATGTTTCGAGCAGAACAGAACATAGAAGAGATCTTTTCTTTGTCTTTACAGATGATGTAAACGGCTTCTCCATAAGCAATGGCTTGGGCGATACGGATAAAAGGTGAAAGAGCAGCTTCAAGATCATCTTTTGCCCAGTCTGTTTCTTCATGAGGAAAAGACATAAGTACAGCTCTCTGCTTCTCCCATTCAGCAGGCATTACTCTGTTAGTCAAGGTTACATTTTCCACTGACTCTACCCTCTTTGCTCTCTTTGATACTTTTCCTGAACTCTTTCACAAGAAATCCTGTAAAAATAAGTGTTGCAGCCATCCCAACAACAACTACGCCAGTAAACCAATCCATTTTAATCCCTTTTTACTTATTAAGCATGTATAATCCCTCTATGGCAACTATCACGATCAATAAAGAAAACTTCTATCATAATCTTAACCAAATTGCACTAAAAACCGGCTCGGTAGACAAGATCGCTATTGTTCTCAAAGACAATGCATATGGACATGGTCTGGAGCTTATGGCAAAACTTGCATCCCAGTTTGGCATTAAACATGCCGTAGTGAGAAAGAGTGTAGAGGCAGAGTCTATCAAAGCACTCTTTGAAACCGTTTTAGTTTTGGGTGACAAGATAGTAAAAGATGATAAGTGTTCTTTTGCTATCAATATCCTGAGTGATATTGTGAAAGCCCAAAAAGGTGCAAAAGTAGAGTTGAAAGTAGATACAGGAATGCATCGTAACGGTATAGCACTTGATGAGTTGGATGTTGCATTGGGACTGATAAAAGAACAAGGTTTGGATCTTGTGGGAGTGATGACCCATTTCCGCAGTGCAGATGAACTTGGTTCAGAACTTTTCTGGCAGCAGAAACGCTTTGAAGCAGTAAAAGAGCATGTGAAAAATGAAGGTTTCACCAATGTACGATTCCACTCGCATAACTCAGCAGCTATCCTGCGCAGTAAACATTTTGATGAAGATCTGGTTCGAGTAGGGATAGGGGCTTACGGTTATAATGAACTGCCTCTTTCTTTTGATGAAGTAATACTTAAACCGGTACTCACCCTCCATGCAAAAAAGACCTCTACTCGAGTACTGAAAAAAGGGGAAAGAGTAGGGTACGGAGGAGATTTTATTGCTCCTAAAGAGATGACGGTTTCTACGTATGATCTGGGTTATGGGGATGGTTGGTGCAGAGGTAACTCCGGGCAACCCTACAGTACAGCAGAAGGACTCCCTATACTCGGACGTGTCTCTATGGATTTCATTGTACTTGAATCTACCAAAGAAGAGGTGTGTGTGATGAATGATGCAAAAGAAGCTGCGAAACAGTTTGGAACGATTAGTTATGAAGTGACAACAGCATTAAGTTCTGATATTGAAAGAAAAATAATCTAAAGAAGAATTTTATATTTGAAGTTTTTAATTTTGGTGGAGATGAGGGGGAATTTTACTTCCCCTCTACACCGTGCTTTGCGAGACTAGGCTCTAAATCGTGTACCAATTCGTGTACCACTTCAAACATTTTGCATCTTATCTGCCAAAATAGATAAAGAGTTATTGTATCTTTGAGCTACTTAAATTTGACAATCAGCTCATATTATGATACGATTATCTAAATTAATCAGCTCACACAGACCAAGGATAGAGATGGGAAATGAAAAAATATGGATATGGCAAGATGATACATATCCTCATTTCAAATATGATAAAACCAAATTGAGTAAAAGCCTGTTGTCTATGAGTCAAAATAGTGGCAGACTAGATGGCATACTTACCATGCTCGGAGTTCAAAAAAGCAACGCTCTTAAAGTGGAATCTTCTATCAATGAAATAGTCACCTCCTCCCAAATAGAAGGAGAGGTCTTAGACCGTCAGAGTGTTCGTTCATCGATTCTAAAAAAGATAGATGGTAGGGCTATAAAAAAAGATACTTCTACAAAACATACAGATGGGCTTGTGGCTATGTTTATGGATAGCAGTACAAATAGCTCACCACTTACTATAGAGCGTCTTAATGGGTGGCACAATACTCTATTTCCTGATGGATATAGCGGACTGTATAAAATAAATGTTGCAAAATTTAGAGAAGAGGAGATGTCTGTCGTTTCCTATAAAGGAGGAAGAGAACAGACCCACTATATCGCACCCCCTCCAGATATTTTAGATAAAGAGATGGATTGTTTTTTGGAGTTTGTAAACAAAAGCAAAGAAGAACCCTACACCAAAGCCGCCATAGCCCATTTTTGGTTTGTGACTATACACCCTTATGATGATGGAAATGGCAGAATTGCAAGAGCGATAACAAACTATGTATTATCAAAAGAGCTTGGATTAAATGATGGTTACTACTCCATATCTACAGCCATAGTAGAGGATAAAAAGAGCTACTATGACCTTTTGGAGCACAGTCAAAAGCTGCTTTTCAACAAAAATTTAGAGATCACAGAGTGGATAGCCTGGCATACCGATATGATAAACAAAGCCATAGAAATATCACTGGAACAGGTTCAAATAGCCATACAAAAAGCCAACTTTTGGGACAGAGCAAGAGAGTATTCGCTAAACACTCGCCAAATAAAAGTACTCAATAAGTTATTGGATGCAGGAGAAGATGGTTTCGAGGGTGGTCTAAATACCAAAAAATATATCTCCATAGCCAAAACTTCTACAGCCACAGCCAAGAGAGATATCGCTGATCTGGTCTCAAAAAACCTCATAGAACAAGTAGAGGGAACGGCTGGTAGAAATGTGAGGTATGTTGTTAAGTTAAAGGACACATAGCCTGTTTTCTCTCACCGTATCGCCAAAGAAGAGAAGATACAGCTAAGACGTACCTACGTTAAGGAGATTAAAGGTCACCGTATCTCTTTGCGATTCTTCAGACATCCCAAAAAGATAAAGAAAGCCAGAGCTGCTATGAAAAGATTGGGAACTATCGTGGGTATCCTCATTAGAGATATTTCAAGAAACCTGGGGGATGCACAACTCGCCAAACACAAAGAGGCATTTGATCTCTATGAAAAAGTGATCAGCCAAAAGAAAAAAGATTCCAACAAAGTCTACTCACTTCATGAGAGTCATATCTATGCTATAGCAAAAGGTAAAGACCATAAGAAATATGAGTATGGGACAAAAGCTTCCCTTGTAACTACTATGAAAAGTAACATCATCATAGGTGTTGCAGCACATGAGAAGAATGAGCATGACTCAAAAACACTGGAAGCTGCATTGTCTCACGCGAACAAGCACAGAACAAAACCTATTGTTGAAGCCATCTGCGATAGAGGATACCGTGGCAAAAAAGAAGTAGACGGTACCGTTATCTGTATTCCTGACAGTCCCAAAAAAAGACTAGCTCAACAAGCGTCAGTGCAATAAATCCACTAAATGGATTTATGTAGATACCAAATACCAGAAAGAACAAAAGCGTAAGAAGTTCAGAAGAAAGGCTGCCATTGAACCCATCATTGGTCATGTGAAATCAGACCACAGGATGCAGAGGAACTATCTTAAAGGATTTGTGGGAGATGAGATAAACCTTCTACTGGCTGCAAGTGCATTTAATCTCAGGAAGTGGATGAATAACTTCTTGATGATACTTTTTTTAGTCAAAATAGCATACTTCACTTACCTTTTACGGCATATCAGAGCAGACGAAAGACAAAAATATGCTAAGCTTTATCTGATGTTTTACAGGTTGTGGTAAAATTGATGGTATAGAATTATTGGTTTGCCTTGGGGATAGGTTTTTCAGGGTTGACTAACTAAAATATCAGATTGGTATTACGAAGAAGCTAAGCGTGAAGATATGAGGAATGAGTTGTAAAATGAGTAATGAAGCAATAAAATAAGAAAATAGTGTATTTGATAATAATGTTGTAGAAAAGTATGAAGATAGACGTTTCGATGGTCAAATCCGTAAGCGTCCTGCTTCCATAGAAAGAGAGCTTTTAAGCAGCTTCTCTTTTGCTTCTATCCTCTTAAGCAACTCTTTTGGCTCAAGTTTATGTTTGCTTGCAATTCTTTCGATTTTTTCGTTAGAGTTATGTTTATTCTTAGCACAACTTACAATGCTGTTTTCAAGGGCTATGAGATGATCTTTATTGTGGCGTTTGAAAGTACGGTTTTCTAGCCATTCATCTGGTATGTGTTTTGCAAAGCTAAGGATCTTGGCAAACATTGTATCGTTTTCCAAGTAATGATCAAGCAGAGTGTGACCGCCTATATCCTTGTAAGTAATATCAAGGTTCCCTGCTTTAAGAGCTTTAAGCACCAATTCATCTTCACCAAGGGTTGCCAATTTTTGCAGTAGATTCATTCTGCTTAGTCCAAATTTTCTATTAAGGTATTTTTTGATGATAGAGGGATTGGAGATAATTGTATCGATGCTCTTTGTGTCCTTTTGGGCTTGCTGTTTGATTTGTGCTGCAAGTTCTTGTCTGAATTTGGATAGATTGAGGCTGCTTTTTGGTTTCATCGGATTAAGCCCTGGATCGTCCGGTTCGTAATCTCTTTGAGTGAGTCTCTCCAAAATAAGAGAGGGTGAAAGCTTTTTGGTATAGTGTTGTTTGTAGCTGTCAAGCAGGTCAAAGATAGTTAATTTCTCTTGCTTCATTATGGTGGCAATGTCAAAAAAATCTCTTGATAGTGTGCGATGGTTGAGTATGGCATCCATCTTCATTGCTTTAATTGTCTCAATTCCCGCAACAGCTACATTTTCAAAAGATACGCTTTTCTTTTGTAAAATATCCAAGCTGGAGGCAAAGAAAGTAACTTTGACACCGCTGATCTCAAAATCGATTTGAGTATCGTTTTCTTGGAGTTTTGCAACATCAAATCCGTTTTGTTCTAAGAGAGCCATCATCTTGTCGATGCGTTTTTGATCCTGCTGCAAGGTAGAGTTTTTGATAAAAAAGTCCAAATCTTCCGATAGCCGGTGTTGGTAGTGGATAGCAAGTGCCGTGCCTCCAACCAGTGTCCATCGGCTAATCTCACTCATCGGCATAAATCCCTCATTGAAAAGTTCAAAGGTAGCCGGCGGCATAGATGTTTGCAGCTGCTTCATATTAGACACCGAGGATATCCCTAACCATTGGCTTTGAATGAATGTCAAAATGTTTTAAAAAGACCTCTTTGACCTTATCGTCTCCAAAAGAAAAGCGGATAAAATCAAGATCATCCAACGCCCCTTTTTTGATAATGGAGGCGATGATATTTTCTACCGGCACATTTCCTTTAGGGTTGGACCAAAAAAGATTGCTTGATAGTCTATATTTGAGATTGGCTACCGGAACATAACCTCTTTTTAGCCACTCTTTGTGGCGTGGCTTGATATGCACTATCTCTTTTGATATAGCCCCACGTTGCCCTTTTTTGTAAAATTTTCCATTGCCTACTTTGACTATCACCCCATCTTTGGCAAGGCGTGAGATAGCCTGTCTAAAGGCTACTTTTCTATCTTGAGGAATAGGCTCAAACACGGAATAATCATAAAGTTTATCTTTTCTTAACCGTCTTAACTTATTCTTAATATGGCTTGATATATTGAATTTAGCGTTATTTTCCATAGCACTATTATATCTAAAAATGTCACATTTTCCAAATTTAGATATTTTCATCTATAACCTTTGATTTCTGCTCATCCAGCCAATCCGCCCACCACTGCATCATCTTTTTGCGTTGTGGTAGGTATTGTGCCCGGTTGTATGCCTGGGCGACTTTGGATCCTATCTTGTGGGCAAGTTGGGTCTCTATCACTTCAAAACCATATTCGCTATGTTCATTGGCAATGGCGCTAAACATAGCCCGAAAGCCGTGGGGTACAATGGTGTCATTTCCATAGCCCATACGCCAAAGTGCCTTGGAGAAGGTTACATCGCTCATGGGTGAGTTTTTGTGCCGGTTGGAGAAAAAGATATAGTTCCCACCGGTAGCGTAATGTTTGGCAAACTTCAAGATCTCAAGCATTTGGCGTGAGAGTGGTACGATATGCTCTTTGCCGGTTTTCATCTTTTCACCCGGTATGATCCATTGCTTTTTATCCCAATCAATTTCATTCCACTCAGCCAACCGCACATTTCCGGGGCGGATGGCACTATACGCCAAAAACAATAGTCCAAAACGCACCATATACCATCCGGTATAGTGATCGATGTCATACATCAGCTTGCCGATCTCTTTGGGATCCGTGATGGTAGGGTAGTTTCTGCCGGTTGGTTTTTGCAGCACCATTGAACGCTCTATATCGCCGCAGGGATTACGGGTGCATTCTCCGTGTGCAATGGCAAACTTGAATACCTTGCCAAGCTTGGTAAAAAGCCGTCTTGCAGACTCTACCGCTCCACGCCCCTGAACGGCTTGCACGATGGTAACGATCTGTTTGGAGTTGATCTCTTCGATAGGCAGGTTTCCAATAACCGGCAATACATCACGCCGAAAAGACTCTCTACCCCTTGCCAATACTTTTCATTACGATCCGCTCTGTAATGATCCAAGTATCGCTCAACCATATCTTTGACACTTGTAAAGGGTTGATCCTCCTCTTTTGGAGTTTCCTTTACGGTGCGTGGGTCAATTCCCTGGGCGATAAGGGCTTTGAGTTCATCTCTCTTTTCTCTTGCAGCTTTGAGACTTATAGCTGGGTATTCTCCGAGGCTAAGGCGAGTTCGTTTACCATTGATCGTACAGCGATAACGCCAAAGTTTGATCCCGTGCGGTTTGATCTCTAATTGTAGCCCGTTTCCATCATTGAGAAATTTAACTTTATTATCCGGTTTTTCAAGTTTGATTTTTCTATCTGTCAAAAACATAAGTGGTACATCCTAAATTTTTCTCTTGTAAAAAGTATAGCAAAGATGTACCACTCGGTGTACCACTTGAATTGAGCTTCAATGATTTTTTATGATGAGCAATGATGACTTATGATATACCCCAAAGCACGGTTTTACCGATGTTTGCAAAGGATAGTGAAATTTAATGATTTTTTATGAAGTGTTACTTTTAGTAGCCAATGGTGGAGGTGTGGGGAATTGAACCCCAGTCCTAAAATAGCTAGAACTATGACTCTACATGTTTAGTCGGTGCTGATTATTCTCATCCGGTTTTGTACAACACCCAAAACTTCACCGGACCAGCTAGGATTCTCACACCATGGCATAGCTTCCATGGAGCATAGTCATCAGATATGATACCTCAAACTCCGGTTAAGATGACACTCACCGGCGAGGCAGTCCTCCGCGTTAGCGGGGTTAATGACTTACGCTACTGCGTAAGCTGGACGATAATCTGTATTGTTTGCGTTTAAGCTAAGTGGGCCGCGTAACGGAATTGCCCAGTCCGACATGCACATAGCTCCGACTACTCCAGTCGAAACCAAGTCACCCCCAAAAAAACCTGAAAGATTTTTTTAGTAAATAGTTATTACACCTATTTACTAAGGTGGTGGATAATAACACTTTTAAATTACTTTGTCAAGGGGTGAACTAAACCCAAATCCCGAAATAGAAAATTCATTTCATAAAAATTGAGAGACTATAACCCGTTTTTGTCTCCGAACTGTAAAAAAGTGTGCTTAAAAGAGCTCTTTGTATCCCTATGTCAACAAAGTGGTGCGTCAAATACTCTTTTTAAAGCCATTTTCCTGATTTTTTGACATAGCTATCCTGTCACTTTGTCTGAAGAAGAAATGATAAAGGGAATGCCGCAGTGGTGAAGTTGCTACTCTAAACTGAGCAAATAGCATTGATGCCGTATGTGATTGAGGATATCCACAAACGCTTCATTGACTTTAAGCACGATTTGGCGAGCATGATGGACTACTTTACCTGCAATATGATACAGTTTATAGCGAATGGTTTGAATGGTGTGTTTTTGCCAGCTGACATGTAATATACGTTTAAAGAGTATGAACAGGTTGTATGCCAATGTACCGATATGAAAGTAGAGCGCATTGGCTTGAAAGTCTGAAGTTGGCAGGTACTTCAGATTGAACCCGTTTTTCAGTTCTTTGATTCGGTTTTCACTGGTATCACCCCGTTGTCGGTAAAAGCGTACAATCTCTTCAGCTGTTTTCTCCAAGTCATTGGTGGCAATCACACTGTAACGTTCAGAAGCGAGTGCCAGCTTCTCTTCCTGGCTTAGAAACGCCTCCATGCCATGCAGCAATGGGGTGGTGGTTTTTTTAATCACAATCATACGAAAGGCATGATCGGTATTCTGCATCGTGTGGTAAAATTCTGCTACCTCTTCTTTGAGATGATGTGCGGTACCTTTTATTGTTCTAAGGGGTTCCCAGGAATCAATTGTTTCAATGTTTGTCAGTACACTCCTGTCAAGATGCCCGCCTACCACATAGATGATATTACGATTATTGCAATAATTGAACAGTGATGACTGATACGAAGCGCTATCGGCTCTCAGATAGGAGAGTTTTCGATGTTTGGGAAGTTGTGCTTCACACTGTTTGACGAATGCAAGATTATGATCAGCAGGTGCTACATTACCGGCTCTAAACTCCTGATGAATCACATAGCCGCCATTAAGATGCCCAATGATGGGAGTAAATCCCGGGAACATTTTATAGGTGGTAAACGCAATAGATTTATGGCTTTCTATCACGGTTGCATCAATATCAAGCACCAAAGGTTCATCTATTCTGCGAAGATAGCGTTGTAGCAAGGTACGGTTGAGTTTTTCCATCCCCGACATCTTGACTTTGCCGGAGCGTTTGAGCCATTTGCCGATACTGTCTGCTGTGGGAATATGCTTTATCCCAAGTAGTTCTTGGAGTGCGTGATCGGACTGAAGGGTGCGGATATCCTCCAGATATCTGCCTCCACTGTGTAACATTAGAACAAGTGAATGGATAAAGGTATAAGGATCGTAGCCTCGGTTACTTTTAGGTAAAGGAAGATATCGGTTGCATAACCGATCAAGCTTGATTGCTTTTAAAAACTCTCCAAAGACTGCCTCTCCTGCTCTGGGTGTCAGTCTCTCTTCGGTGCTCTCTACAGTGAAATTTAAAACACTTTGTGCCATACTTTTATCCTCCTGGAAAAAGCTCACCCATTGGGTGAAAGCGTTGAGTGGGCTTTTTCTCTGGCTTTCTTCGTATTTTACAGCATCTTCACTTATTCTTTTGTTTTTCTATTTCGGGATTTGGGCTAAAGCACAAAAAATACCAGTAAAGCAACCACTGCCAAAACACTCATAGCAATACCGATCTTCCTGTAGCTGCCTTGCAGAAGATGAACAAGGACAAACACCAATGCACCAAGGAGAAGACCATCTGTAATGGAGTAGGTTAGCGGCATGCCTGTTACAATAAAAAATGTACTGTATTTTATGGCGGGATCCTGATAGTTGATATGCTGCAGTTCCCCGAACATCATGACACCAATGACAATGAGAATAGGATAAATTGCATTAGAGGGAATAGCCTGGAAAAAAGGAAGCAAAAAAAGTGGAAGGATAAACAGTAACCCCACAACAACTGCACTAAGCCCGGTTCGACCTCCCTCTTCGACACCGGCGGCACTTTCAATGAAGGCAGTCGTACTACTCACTCCGGCAAGACCGCTCAGCATGGTGGAAACAGCATCGGCTTCTATGGTTTTTTGCAACGTGACGGAACCTTTTTCTTTAAAAAGACCTGCCCGCATCCCCACACCGGCCAGGGTACCAAGTGTATCAAAAAGATCAGTGATCAAAAAGATAAGTATGACCGGTACCATTGAAAGTGTCAGAATAGAGGGGATATCCAGTTCAAAAGCGATAGGTGCCATAGATGCCGGCATAGAGATAAAGTGCTCAGGCAGCTTTTCGATCCCCAACATCCATGCAAACAGTGTTGTTAGAATGATAGAAAGAATAAATGCACCTTTGTACTTTTTCAGTGTAAAGAAGATGGCAAGTGCCAAGCCGAACAGACCGAGCAGAACATGGCTGTCATGAAAATTTCCAATGCTGACCAGCGTGGCGGGATCATCAACAATAATCTTCATCTGCTGTAAGCCGATAAAAGCGATAAAAGCACCGATACCTGCACTCACAGCCCGTTTGATGTCCAGAGGAATGGTTTCTATCAACCAGCGGCGCAGCGGTGTTATACTGATAAGAATATAGAGAATTCCTGATACAAATACAATTCCTAATGCACTTTGCCAGGGAATTCCCATTCCTTTGACCAAACCGAAACTGAAATAGGCATTCAGTCCCATTCCGACACTCATGGCAATGGGAGTATTTGCCCAGAAGCCGTTGAGGATCGATGCAAAAATGGTCATCACTGCTGTGGCAGTGATCAGTGCATCATACGGCATACCCGAAGCACTCATAATAGCAGCATTGGCCGGTACGATGTAGAGCATCGCCATAAAGGTGGTAAATCCTGCTGTGATCTCAGTTCTGATATTGGTCTTGTGCTCTTTAAGCTTAAAAAGATTCATACATTACCCCTTACAACTGTTGATAAAATGAAATGTTCGACTGTCAAAAAGACCTTTGTCGCTGAGCTTGAGTTCCGGAATTACCAGTAACGCCATAAACGAAAGTGTCATGAACGGGGCACTTAATGCCGAGCCCAATGTCTCTTTGGCAATGTTGTCAATATTTTTATACTCTTTGGCAACACTGAAACCGTCCTCAGCACTCATGATCCCTGCAATCTCCAGTGGCAGAACCCATTCTTGCGTGTCTGTAACGGCACAGATGCCGCCTTTGTGTCTGATGATGAGGTTGACGGCTTTGCTGATCATCTCATCACTGCATCCTACGGCAATGATATTGTGTGAATCATGGGCAACACTGGAAGCGATCGCACCCTGCTTTAAACCAAAACCATTGACATAAGCGACAGCAGGCAGCACATCTGCATAACGGTTCACTACACTGATCTTGAGAATGTCATGCTCCGGATCACCTATGCTCATTGTGGAAAAATGTGGAAGCTCAACTACTTTTTCATGGGTGATAAGTTCATGATCTATCGCCTGTATCACTTCAACGTTCTCACATAAAGGCATCGCAAAATCTTCCGGTTTTTTTGTACCTGTATGAAAATTGTTGACCTTTTGAATGGCTACGGGATCTATGTTCGATTTACCGTTTTGTGCAACTACTTCTCCATTGATCACAGTTTTTAAAATGCTAAAATCCTTCAGATTGTCCACCTCTATAAAGTCGGCACTGTCACCTTCTTTTAATATACCAACATCAAGATCATAGTGTGTAATAGGATTGATACAGGCGATTTGCAAAACCTTAAAAAGATTATTGCCTTTTGCCAAGGTACGTTTGACAAGCTGGTTGATATGTTCACGATAGAGATCATTTGGATGGCGGTCATCACTGCAGAACATCAACATGGCATAATGCTCATCGATCAGTGGTGCCAAGGCTTCAAAGTTCTTGGCGGCTGAGCCTTCGCGTATGAGTATTTTCATACCGCGTCGGAGCTTTTCCAGCCCCTCTTCATAGCTAAAGGCTTCATGGTCGGTCGTGATTCCTGCATCAATATAGTGTTTAAGATCATCACCTCGAAGCCCGGGAGCATGGCCGTCTACGGGTTTTCCCAGATCCCGGGCAGCCTTTATCTTTAAAAGCATCTCTTCATCCCCGTTGATCACTCCGGAAAAATTCATTACTTCGCTGAGGTATTTGATCTGTGGTTTCTGCAGCAGTGCTTTGACTTCGTCAACGCCCAGTGTGGCACCGCTTGTCTCAAAGGGTGTTGCCGGTACACAGGGTGATGCCCCGAAATAAAATTTAAAATTGACCTGTTCGGCATTGTCCAGCATGAATTCAACCCCTTTTGTACCAAGTACATTGGCAATTTCATGCGGATCTGAAACGGTGGCAACCGTACCGTGGCGAACGGCAAGACGTGCAAATTCACTCGGAGGCAGCATGGAACTCTCTATATGGATATGTGCATCGATAAATCCGGGAAGGATATAGGTAGAACAGACTTCCTTGATCTTTGTAACAGAGAGTATTTTCTGATCTTTAATGATCACTTTAGCAGGATAGATCTCGCGTTGTGCAATGTCGACCAAATTTGCTTTTATCTCCATCAAAAATCCTTCATAGATCAAAAGTATCTTCTGTATTTTTCCACAGATAGGATAAAGAGTGGATTAGAAAATAAAATATAGATAGATCCATACCGTTATATCTTAAGGTATATAATGCTAATATTTCCGTTATATACTTTGGTACATAAGGGATAGAATGGAACTTTCATCAACACTTACTTTGGAAATGTTAGGTGAGCCTTTTTTGTTGGAGAAGCGCATAGAACTTCTATATGCCATAGAAGAACACGGTTCTATCTCTAAAGCAGCTAAAGCGGTGCCAATGAGTTACAAGAGTGCATGGGAAGCAGTGGATGCGATGAACAACCTTTCTGAACAGCCCATAGTCCAAAGAGAGACAGGCGGGAAAAACGGGGGTGGTACGACGATCACCCCATACGGCTTGAAACTTTTGGAGACGTACAGGGTCTTAAAAGAAGAACATACCCGTTTTTTGGAAAGATTGTCCCAGGTAACTGATATAGAAAGTGGAGCGTTTAAGACTATAGGGAGATTAGCGATGCAAATATCGGCAAGAAACCAGATACAAGGTAAGGTAGAGTCCATAGAGTCAGGGGCTGTCAATGCCAAAGTAAGCCTCAAGCTTAAAAGCGGGAACAGGCTTGTCTCTGTGATCACTAAAGAGGCAGTGGAAAACCTGGGACTGAAAGAGGGAGACAGTGCAACGGCGATTTTCAAGTCGAGTACGGTCATGCTTGCAGTTCCGGGCGAAATGCAGCTGAGTGCAAGAAACAGTATTAGAGGGAGTATCAGCCATATCACTGTAGGTGAGGTGAATGCTGAAGTGGTGGTGGATATAGGTCATCATGATGTGCTGGTAGCAGTCATTACTGCGGATTCGTTAAAAACACTGAATTTAAAAGAAGGAAGTAATGTTACTGCAATCATCAAATCGAATGATATTATGCTGGGGAGATAGAGAGAATGACGAAGACAGTAAGTGTGGTTTTGAGTATAATGAGTGTAAGCAGTATGGTTTGTGCATCGGGTGATATGGTAAAGCGTACGATAAAAAGCAACATGACAGAAGTGTATCATGTGTTGCCGGAAGAGGTAAACAGCTTTACTGATATGTTTCAAAAAGGAATATTTTACGGTCGATTCCGAAGTAACTATTTTTGGAGTGATAAAGGGGAAGATCATTATGTGTATGGTGTAGGGGGAAGCCTTATTTTCAAAAGTGCTTACTTCAACGGATTTGGATTTACCACAGGACTCTACACGACACAAAATCCCTGGCATATGGATGATGAAGATGCAGTACTTTACAAAGCGGGAAAAGGAGTGTTAAGCCGGTACGATGTGCTAAGCAGCGGAAAGTATGGTATTAGCTCGTTGGCATTAGCCTATCTTGAGTATAAGAACGGGACCACTTCTCTGCAGGCAGGAAGAGTCATCTTTGAGAGTTTTTTGACCAAGAGCAATGATACAAAGATGATACCCAATACTTTTGAGGGAGTGACGCTTCAAACAGGAGTTATCCCCCATACAAAATTGAAAGCAGGGTACTTAACAAAACAGAAGTTAAGAGACCACTCCGGTTTTCATCACCTTTTAGCCTATGGCGATGATACGAGCGATCCTTATGCACAGTATAGTCAAAATGACGATAGTGCCATGCATAAAGGGTTGACACTTTCAGAACTTCAGGCAAGAGGGATTGATGATGAGCTCATTATTCTTGATGCGAAAAACAGTGCTGTTGACAACTTGACGCTGACATTTAACTATACAGCGGCACCTGACCTGGTATCCTCAGCAATGATACAGGCTGACTATAGCTTTGATATGGGAGGGTTGAAGGTAAAACCGGCACTGCGTTATATGAAACAGTTTGATGATGGTGCAGGAGAGATAGGGGGCGCAAACCTTAAAACAAATACCTTTGGATACAGTGATCCGAACAGTCTGGAGAGTGCTCTCTTTGCAGCAAGAGTCGATGTGGCACAGGATGCATGGAAGCTGCGATTGGGTTATACCAAAATCGCAGACGAGGGTGACCTGATAGCTCCCTGGAGAGGGTTCCCCACCGGTGGTTTTTCCCGTGCGATGGCACAGTACAACTGGTATGCCAATACCAAAACGACTATGCTAAGAGCAGATTATGATTTTGGTAAAGCCGGACTTGTCCCCGGAGTGAAAGCATTTGTGCGTTATGCCATACAGGATTTTGATGACAACAAGCCGGGTGTACAGGCAGACAGCAATGTTTTGACGCTTGATATTTTAAAAGAGTTTGACAGCATCCCCGGTTTGACGATGAAAACACGTATGGCATATGTAGATGGAGACAAAGAGACTGTTGCAGGGGATGGGTCACTCAAAAGTGATCCCTCTTATAATGAATTCCGCTTTGAGATCAATTATCTGTTTTAAAAGGAAAAACAAATGAAAAAATCAGCATTATTCTTTTTGCTTGGCTTGGTAACATTGAATGCAAGTGTCATTAAGATAGCTGTTGCAGCCAATGTAAGTTATGCGATAAAACCGTTAATAAAAGAATTTAATATATCATACCCTGATACTAAAGTCCAAGTCATTCTTGGAAGCAGTGGTAAACTTACGGCACAGATAAAACATGGAGCACCTGTTGAACTTTTTATGTCAGCAAACATGAAGTATCCTGAAGCGCTTTATAAAGAGAAGATGGCAGTGACAAAACCTGTGATCTATGCACAGGGAGCCTTGGCATATCTCTCTGTAAAGCAACAGGATTTTTCCAAAGGTGTGATGCTGTTAACAGAAGAGAACATCAAAAAAATCGCCATTGCAAATCCTAAAACGGCACCTTATGGAGCAGCAGCAGTAGAGGCATTGAAAAATGCAAATGTGTACGATACAGTAAAAAACAAGTTTGTCTATGGGGAGTCTATCTCTCAAACTGTCTCTTATGCAACCAAAGCTGCCGATATAGGGTTGATAGCCAAATCATCACTCTTTTCTCCACAAATGGCACATTTCAAAGAAGGGATCAACTGGAGTGATGTAAATGAAACACTCTACACACCTATCTCCCAGGGGATGGTCATACTTAAAGAGGGTGAAAACAACAGTGAAGTCAAAGCATTTTATGACTTTATGCAGGGGAAAGAAGCCAAAAAGGTATTGAAGACCTTTGGATACAGGGTACCTTAGATGCTGGAATCTTTTGATCTCACCCCTTTTGTACTCTCGTTTAAATTGGCAGGGATGACAACACTCATTTTGTTTGTACTTGCTTTGCCTTTGGCATGGTACCTGTCACAGACCAATTCCAAAGCAAAACCTTTTTTAGAGGCACTTACGGCGCTTCCTATCGTATTGCCCCCTTCTGTTCTTGGTTTTTATATTTTGGTAGCATTGTCTCCCAACTCAACCGTAGGAGGTTTTTTTGAGGAGCTTTTTGATGTGAAACTGGTCTTTAGTTTTACCGGACTTGTTGTAGCAAGTTGTTTCTACTCTCTGCCTTTTATGGTACAACCGCTTCAGGGTGGATTTGAGTCTCTGAACAAACATATGCTGGAAGCATCCTATCTTGCAGGGAAAAGTAAATTTCAGACTGTTCTGAATGTAGCACTTCCCAACATCAAACCGGCATTGATGACAGCACTGATCATCACGTTCGCCCATACAGTAGGGGAATTCGGTGTGGTTCTCATGGTCGGTGGATCCATCCCGGGAGAGACAAAAGTGGCTTCTGTTGCGATCTATGAAATGGTTGAAGTGATGGAGTATGGTAAAGCACATATCTACAGTGCACTGATGGTAGGCATCAGTTTTATAGTACTTTTGTCTGTGTACTTTTTTAACTATAAACAACGTAAGAAATTCGGGGTGCTGTAATGATAAAAATAGATATCTGTAAAGCATTACATGGCAGTTTCGGGGAGATGCAATTAAGTGTAGATCTTCATATCAAAAAAGGAGAGTTCCTTGCACTCATGGGAGAAAGCGGCAGTGGAAAAACCACATTTTTAAGGATCCTGGCAGGGCTTGAGTCTGCAACGGGAGAGATAGAAGTGGAAAATATACATTGGCTTCAAAATGAAAAGTCACTTCCTCCGCAAGAAAGAAAAATAGGTTTTGTTTTTCAGGATTATGCACTTTTTGAGAATATGACAGTAGAGCAGAATCTGCTCTATGTCAATCATGATACAACACTTGCTATGCAGCTCTTAAAGATGACGGAACTGACAGCACTTGCCAAACAAAATGTACAAGTTTTAAGCGGTGGTCAGAAGCAAAGAGTGAGTTTGTGCCGTGCGATGATGCGTAAGCCTGAATTACTGCTTATGGATGAACCTCTTTCCGCACTTGATCCTGTGATGCGTGCCAAACTTCAACAAGAGATAAAACAGCTCCATGATACTTTTGGTACAACGACTATCATAGTGAGTCATGACCCTTCTGAAGTGTATGCTTTGGCAGACAGGGTATTGGTATTGGAACAGGGGAGCATTGTTAAAGATAATTTGGTTGAAGAGGTACTGCGGGGAAAAACAGAAGGACTTCATTATGAGACGGAAGTATTACAACTTTCAGAAATATCCGATACAACCATCGCTACAGTATTGGTTGCCGGGGAGCTTCTTGAAGTAGAGGTTGATGAAGCAGTCAAAATCGGTGATCGTATTGAAGTTGTCTTAAACCCTGCATACAGAGGATCCGGATCGTGATAGTACCCTGTGGCAAGAGCCTGCAGAGGTCTTCTATGAAACCAAAGGGAAAGAATATCTTTTCCTAATAATGTATCCGGATGGTAACTGTTTTATCCTTCTTGAGGGTGAATTTGGCATCTTCAAATGCAGGTGGTCCCAAAAAACCTTTTGCATCATTTGAAATACCTGTACCCTCTTTGGGAAAGCCTATAAAATTTTTATCCAACTTTCCGTTGGCATTTTCATCATGATAGACTGTGACAGCATAAACACCTTCAGGAATATTTTTAAAAGTATAGAAAGTTCCGTTTTTTGTTATGTTTATCTGTGCTTTTTTGTACTTTCCTCTTTCTTTAAGAAAGTATTGACCTGTATGAAATAATCCTAATCCAACGGTTCCTTTGTCACTTTTTAATCCGATGACCCTGACAGTGATCTCTGCAGACAACAGTGACACAGTAAGAATCAGGAAGGCTGGAATGGTTTTTTGCATTATAAATTTCGGGTTTTTATACTATGGATGAGTTGTGCTGCCGTACCAGCCTTTTCCCCTTTAGGCTGAAACAGGTAGTTATGTACTCTATCTGGTATCTTTTGTGGCATCTCCAACGCTTCAAACTCCTCTTTGGCTGATTGTTTTGCTTTAAACAGAGCCATTTGTACACGTGAGTAGAAGTTGGCTGCCCCTTCTCCTGAAGTCTCTATGCTGAGGAAGTTGGCTTGTGGGTAGCGACTGGTTACAAGAGACTGTATACCGTCACTCACGGCTGAACTTGGCATGCACCCAAAGGGTTTGATGGAGATGACCAGGTGGGCCAGGTTGTGCCTCACACTCTCTATGAGGTGGGCAACCTCCAGGTGTCCTTCTCCTCCGCTGCACTCCAGAGTGTAGTACTCTTTGGCAAACTTTGCCAGCTGTTCTATGTTTGGTATGATATAGTCATGTAATCCTATGGCTTTGGCGTAGAGGTAGAAGTGGGTTTTAATGGCTGCCTTTCCTGCTTTGATGAGTAGACGGGTTTTGAGGTTGCCAAAGTCTATGCTTTCTGCATTTTCTACGGCTAATGATTCTTTTTTGTCAAGTGCCTGTTCTGCTTCCCAGATGCTAAGCATCAAACGGTTGAGTATGGGTTGGGGGATACACTCTGCACCTTCAGCTTCCAGGAAACGGTGCAGATTGTAGTTACCGTCTCCTTCGGTCATCGCTGCCCAGAACTCTCCCATGACCATTACTTTGGCTTTGGGTTGTAAACGGTTGAGTTCGACCTCACTTAAAACAGTTCGGCATTTCCACATGGCTTTAATAAGGCTTGTATGTTTCAGGAAAGCTTCCGATACGATCTCTTTACACTGCTCGAGAGCTTCATCGGTAGCACCTTTTTTTAGCTCATACGGACGCATTTTATAGCCAAGGATATTGATGATGTCTCCGATGATCACAGATTTGATGAGTGTCACAAAGAATGTAGGAGAAAAGCTGAGGATATCTTCTTCTATCTCATCTCCCTGGAAGATGCCTTTGTCATGCTCAAATGAGGTAAGTCTGAAGCCTTCAAACCCTGCATCACGCAAAGCCTTTTTGTACTCGGTAATATACATTCCAAATCGGCAGGGACCGCAACCTCCCGCAGTGATATAGACATATTTCTTCACGATCTCCTCTGGGCTTAATCCTTGTTCGTCACGCAGGTTTTGCAGATACTTGACCAGGTTTCCTACCGTAAAATAAGTAGGATTGCACTGCCCGCGGTTCCCGAAGGCTTTGCCTGTCTGGAATGATTTAAAGTTAGGGTTGGGCAGGGCTGTGAAATGGATGTCCATGGAGTTGAGTGCTGCTTCAACAAGTTTGTCCTGCAGGAGGGTTAATCCGCCTGAGAGGAAGATGGTCTCTTCTTTGGCTGCATATTCAATAGGTTTGGAAAGGATGTCTCTCCATTGGGAAGGAGCTTTGTTAATGAAACTCAGGTCACCGTTTTTGTCGGTCATTTTGACATTGTTGCAGTGAATACTCATTTTTATTCTCCAACTTTGTTTTGAATGTTATAGTTTCTTTGTTCATTTTTTTTCTTTGTCGCTGCAACAAAGAAAAAAGAACGAACCAAAAAAAAGAAAATGCAAGCGACATAAAGTGTCTGCAAGGGGTTACTGATAACTTGTTTAAATAATTTTATGTTAACGATAGCTTTATCCATTAGCAAAGTAAATAGGGAAAATTGTATACAATCAAAGTTAAATAAATTTATAGTTCTCATATCAAAGCCTCTACTGAATTTTGGATAGCTTTCGGATCAAGTTCAGTATGATATGTATTAAGATCTTTTTGAAGTACCTGCTTGTACTGCTCTAATGTATATGCAAACGTCTTCACACGTATCTTGATCGACCCGCCCGGCTTATTGGCATCAATATCATGTAAAGTAAGATGAGGTGTACGGCTGGCACCCAAAATCTTGTCTATGATGGCATAGGTAGGAGCATCATGCCCACACTTGAAAGAGCTGAGATCAAGTACCGCTATATTGGGGTGGCGGGCTGCAAATTTGGCAGCCCAGACCTTTTGGGCTGAGTTGGTAGAGAAATTTTCCAGCCATACATCACGGATATCGTAAGGGGATTCTATGAACCCTTTTTCTACATCTTCTGCAAAATAACGCATAAGATAGGCTTCATCTTTAGGGATGGCTCTCATGGAAAGTGTTTTAAAGCCCAAAGACTGGAACTCATCGAGTACTTCATGGTTAAGCCCGGGATCTGAATGGTAAGGACGGCCAAGCAGCAGGATAACAATTTCATTTTTCTCTTCAGCTTCATCCAGGATGGTACGGCCTTCCTGCATGATCTCTTGATCGTTTTGGTCGAGTGCCTTCCACGCCTGTTCCACTGCCCAGTTATTCTCATCTTCTGTGATACGCAGTTTACTTCCCCAGGTGGCAAAAAGCTGTTTTTTAAGCAGATCGCCATTGTCAAAATCAAGTGCATCATCAACATACTCTATGCCTTTTTCTTCAAAAAGGTTCTTCTCTTTGGTAAAAGCAGAATAGACCACCTTGGGTGTACCGGAGACGATGGGACATGAGGTTTGCCCCATAGTATGCCTGACATAACCCGGCAGTTCCGTAACAGAGGGGAACCAGAGGTAGTTAAAAGATTTTTTAGCAAACTTTTTGGAGTACATGAGCGCATAGACATGAGACTGGGCTACTTTAGCCGGATAACAGGAATCCACAGAACCGTATTTTGCACCTTCAAGGTACATATCTTCATTGGAGAAGCCTGAGAATTGAATATTGAGCGGATCGATGTCAAGTGCTTCAAGATAGGTACGCATGAATGGAGCCAAAGAGTAGATATTGAGTACTTTTGGTATGGCTATTTTAAGGGTTTTTCGAAAGGCTGTATCTTCTTCCGTACTCAGTGAGAAGTTTCTGTTTACCTCACGTCTCAGTGTCGGTCCCCAGCCACCTAAAGTGACTTTGACCTGCTGCTCTTTAATGAGCATCTCTGCAGTAGGCTTTGGCTCTATGGTGTAGAGTGGTGCAAAGAGTTTGGTAGATTCTTTTTTCACAAGGTTCGGTACGCTCTGCTGCAAAGCTTTTCTACCGCTTTTAAGTGCCTTAAAGGCTTCTGCCGATTCCACGGTACCATCTTCACATGAAAATCCTGCAATGTATCGGACAGTGTCGGAAGAGGGTGTCTGTGTATCAATGAAAGTACGGGAACAGTTAATGGTGCAGAAGTGACAGCGTGTACTCTCATCTGTTTTGGAAGTGTAGGTCATCTGTAATGCTTCTTGCATACCGACAAACGTTGCATACCCTTTCCGGGCTACAATATCTTTGGCTTCCAGGGCTGCCCCATAGGCACCGGCTTCACCGGGGTGAGGATGTACATCAACTTTTGCATGAGGCACTTTCTCTTTGATGTAATCTACCTGTGCTTTGAGTGCGGCCTGATTGTACTGTGTCCCTCCCTGCAGAACAAAATGGTCTCCAAAAGCAGCGAGATTGGGAGCCTGAACTACATACTGCCAGACATTTTTAGGCAAGACTTTTGAAATACCTGCAAAGAGCTCCTCTTTGGTGTAGCCTTCTTTTTGGAAGTTTACCCTGTCTGTATCTAAAAAAACAGCACAACCGTAGTTGAATCTCGGAGCCTGTTTTGCACTGAATGCTACATCTGCAAATCCTTCTACAGGTACACCGAACTGTTTTGCCATACTTTGCAACAGCATTCCGTTCCCCGCAGAACATTGATTGGAGAGACGGAAATTCTTCATCATACCGTTTTCCAGAAAAAGTACTTTGATATCCTGCCCTCCAATATCACAGATGACATTGATACTCTCTCCAAACGCTTTTTGGGCACTCTTCATATGGGCAATGGTCTCGATGATATTTGCATCGGCTTTAAGTGCTCCACCCAGTACATCTGCAGCATAACCGGTTACCCCCAAGCCTTTAATATCATAAAAGTTGTTCGGGTCCTGTTCCTGTATTTTTTCGAGTAACTCAAGGGTATCCTCTATGGGATTGCCACGTGATAGTTGATACACTTTTAACAGCAGTTCGCCATTTTCATCACAAAGCACTGCTTTAGAAGAAGTTGAGCCTCCGTCAATACCTAGAAAACAGGCGGTTTTTCGGGTAAGCACAGGGGGTATGAAAGGTTTGATCGTATAGGCTTCTTTAAAGGCTTTTAACTCTTCAGGACTGGAGACCAGAGGTGCATCATTGTTCTCATTTTGTGTAATACCGCCGGTATCGACCAGTGTTCTGAGTTGAATGAGACCTGAAAAAGACTTTTCATGGCTGGATTCACCTTCCCCGAAGATCACTGCACCCAAAGCAGCATAATACTGAGCATTCTCAGGTACGACAATGAGTTCATTGAGTTTCTCTTTATCATACGCAACCCCTCGCTCATCCCAAAGTGCAGAGATACGCATACGCCAACACTCCTGCAGGAACGGCAGATAGGTATTGGGCCCTCCTAAAAGCAGGACTTTTGGCATAAGGGTATTTCCCCGTGTCAGTACGGTAAGGTTCTGCATGACGATAGCATCAGCAAGAGAATTCATGATCTCATCAGAGGGAACAGAAGTTTTAACCAGATTAACAATGTCTGTTTCGGCAAAGACCCCACATTTGGCTGCGACATGGTGGAGCTTGTCTGTTTGAAAGGTGAGTTTCTGTACATCTTCTCTCTCCATACCGACCTTCATAGTACACTTTTCTATGGTCGCACCTGTTCCCGAAGCACATTTGTCATTCATAGAGGTCAGTACGGTCTTCTTACCGTCTTTTCCCTCTTTAAAATGGATGATCTTTGCATCCTGGCCACCCAGTTCCACAACAGCATTGACATCGGGATGATGGTGTTCTACTGCAAGTACTACGGCATTGACCTCCTGAACAAAACGTGCGTTAATGACAGGAGCAATACGGGAGGCACCCGAACCGGTGATATAGACCTTGTCCAGGTTATTGTAAGCATCCTGATAGGTTTGGGAGAGTTCTTCCAAAAGACGTAAAAGAGTAGGAGCTTGTTTTGTATCATGCGGAGTATAGGCTTTGGCAATGATATTAAAATCCTCATCGCACAGTACATACTTTACCGTCGTGGAACCTATGTCGATACCAAGTGCATATTTTGATGCAATAGGTTTGGTCATCATAAGTTCTTTTTAGATGTTTTAAATGCCCAGATGATCCAGATGACTCCGGCGATGATATAGGGTACTGAGAGCATCTGCCCTGTACTGAAAGGCAGATCTGTTATATAGGCTGCCTGTCTTGTTTTGGCATACTCTATGAAAAATCGTGCAGTAAAAAGTGTTACAAGAAAGACTCCCGGAAGTATCTTTGTAGCAAAGATCGGGCTGACTCTGCGATAGATGGATATCAGTATCATTAGGATAATGAGGTAGGCAAATGCTTCATAAAGTTGCACCGGGTGTCTGGGTATCATGTCAATACGCTGAAATATGATCGACCAGGGGAGTTCTGAAGGTTTCCCCAGTATTTCGGAATTAAAAAGGTTGCCAAAACGTACGAAAGCAGCAGTCAAAGCTCCCGGGATCGCCACACGGGAGAGGAGCCACATATAAGATTCGTTATAGCGTTTCGCAAAGAGATATAAAGCGATAAGAACACCGGCCAGACCGCCATGACTGGCAAGTCCACCTTTCCAGACTTTTAGTATCTCCAAAGGCTTACTTAAATAAAAGTCTGGTTCATAGGCAAAACAGTGCATCAGACGGGCACCTACAACAGCACCGACCATAATATAAATAAGCAGATTGTCAAGGACAGCAGGGTCTTTTTTTTCGCGTTTATAGATCCATTGGAGTATCATAAGACCAAGAAAGAAAGAACCTACGAACAGAAGTCCATACCAGCGAAGCTGCAGAGAACCTAATTCCAAAATATTCGGATTGACGTTCCAGACGAGATGTTTCATATATAATTGCCTTTATGTGATAGGCTGTATTATACTTGAAAATGTTTAATGGTGATTTTACAGGACAGAACCAGGTATTTTTTGAACGGTAGATACTAGATGGTTTTTTGAAGTATTGATGCAGTGATCTTATGATCCAGTACTGTCCTTTAAGAATTGGTTAAGGTATCTGTGTAATAATAAAACAAAGATGAAAGGAAGGAGTATACGTATGAAAAATTTTAAAAAAATGATGGTTATCCCGATGATACTGGCTTTATTTTCAATAGTGGCGAATACGGAGGATGTAGTTGATACATTGAATGAAGCTATAAAGTCTTATGAAAATGGTGAGTATGGGGCAGCAGCAGAAGATATCAATTATGCATTGCAGCTTATTCAGCAGAAAAAGAGTAAAGGGTTAGAAGCCTATCTTCCGGAGCCACTTTCCGGATGGAATGCAAAAAAAGCAAAATCACAGACAGCCGGCGCAGCGATGTTTGGCGGAGGGATATCTACTTCCCGGGAATATACCAAAGGTTCATCCAGGGTCCATATCGAGATCATTACGGATTCTCCGCTTATGCAAAGTATGATGGGCCTTTTTGCCAACCCGATGTTTGCTGTATCAGATGGGGGTAAACTGGAACGTATCAATAGAGAAAAAGCGATCGTGAAATACAATGAAGAGAGACAAAGAGGCGATATTAGCATCGTGGTAGCCAGACGATTTTTAGTCAAGGTTGAAGGACAGAAAGTCTCTCTTGAAGAACTTAAAGCATATGCAAAAGCCATTAATTTCAGGAAGTTGAAGAATTTACCGTAGTGACGGAAGAGTGAATTCAGACAGCCGGGAGTATGCCAGGCTTCCGGTACGCTATTTGAAAAACAAAAGAGGCAATAGGGAAAGTGGTATTAAAAATTTATCTTCTCTTTGATCTCTCTGGCAATTGCAGAAATTTTAGTGATCTTCTGTGCATCGTTCAAACTTTCATCCAGTAACACTTTTACAAATGCCGAACCGACGATGACACCATCAACTCCTTTGGCTTTCTCTTCAGCTGTGTTCTGGTCAACACCGAAACCAACATATACCGGTGTATCGGTAAAGGTTTTAATATCTGTAATGATCCCCTGCAGATCTTCACTTTTCCCTGCTCCGGTAATACCGGCATAAGCAACAAGATAGATGAACTTTTTTGCATCTGTAACGATCTGTTCTATACGTGTTCTGGAGTCTGTAGGTGCGATAAAATCAATGAGGTTAAGCCCTGCAGTTTCTATGAGAGGTTTGTAGGGTTTTGCCTCTTCGAAAGGAAGATCGGGTATGATAAATCCATTGACACCTGCTTTTTTTGCTTCCGTAATAAAAGTATCCACTCCTTTATGGTAAAAAGGATTGAAGTAACCCATCCATAGTGTATCTATATGTGGAGCGATCTTTGCAGATGCTTCAAAAAGATGGTCTAGTTTAAATCCATTCTGCAAGGCTTTAAGATTGGCTGCTTCAATGACAGGACCATCTGCGACAGGATCCGAGAACGGCATACCAAGTTCCAATGTATCTACACCGGCTTCACTAAGAGCAAGTGCTGCATCAACAGTAAATTCTAACGATGGGAAACCGGTGGTAATATATGCGACTAATTTTTTCAATAGGGACTCTTTTTATCTGATTATTCTATATAGTTTCAACATTATATGATAAAATGAGTAAAAATATAGATTGGGATAGTAAAAACAGATGAGTATTCATACCCCTAAGATAGAAAAAAAAGTAACTTTAACAACTATTGCTAAGATGAAAGGTGTAGAACCTATTACAATGGTAACTGCCTATGATGCACTCTTTGCACAGTTGTTTGACGGTGAAGTGGAGATGATCCTGGTAGGTGACAGCCTCAATATGAGCTTTCTTGGCAAAGAAGATACACTGTCTGCAACAATGGATCAGATGATCTATCATACACAGGCTGTCTGCAATGGTGCAAAATTACCGTTTATTGTACTTGATATGCCTTTTGGAACCTATACATCACCGGAAATTGCTGTACAAAATGCAACAAGGGCATATCAGGAGACCAATGCACAGGCTGTAAAAATAGAGGGAGGGAAAGAGAGAGCACATATTGTGAAAGCTTTGACGCAAAACTCTATTGCTGTACTTGGGCACATAGGACTTATGCCGCAGTTCCTGCGAAGTGACGGCGGGTACAAAATAAGAGGAAAGGACCAGGCAGATATAGATGCACTTGTGGAAGATGCGAAAGCATTGGAAGCAGCAGGGGTATTTGCCATTGTTGTAGAAGGTGTGAAAAGTGAAGCGGCAGAGGCTGTTACTAAAGCAGTATCTGTACCGACCATAGGTATTGGTGCAGGAAATACCACAGATGGGCAGGTATTGGTCTGGAGTGATATGTTCGGTTTCTTTGAATCATTTAAACCGAAGTTTGTTAAGCAATACTGTGATGGGGCAAAACATGTACGTGATGGGTTGGAAGCATACAGGAATGAAGTAAAAGCAAAAGAGTTTCCCAGCAAAGAATATACCTACTAAGGGGTTTTATGATAAAAATAGTTTTAAGCATATTAAGTGTTATGGCAGTAATTATGATGAGTGGATGTGCAGATAACAGTAATGTTAAACCGAGTAAAATAGCTGGTTTTGGTGCTGCTTCTGATGTAAAAAACAAGCTCAGTACAACGCAGGGACTACAAAATACCAATATTATAGTGAGCGTTAAAAATGGCAAAACGGTATTGAGTGGCGTAGTACATAGTGAAAAACAGAAATATTTAGCAAGCAGTGTAGCAAGATCAGTAAAAAGTTCCGGTACTGTAGTAAATCGTTTGGCGGTACAGTAAATCATGGAAAGAATGGTTGAAATAGAACGCTTCGAGGAGGAAGCAAGCTATGAAGTGACACTTCGTCCCAGTTCCTGGGATGAGTATATAGGGCAAGAGAAGATCAAAAAGAATCTCAAAGTTTTTATAGAGGCAAGTAAAAGAAGAAATGAAGCTTTAGATCATATTCTTTTCTTTGGACCTCCGGGTTTGGGTAAAACGACCATAGCAAATATTATTGCCACAGAGATGGGTGCAAACATTAAAACTACTGCTGCTCCGATGATAGAAAAAGCAGGGGACCTGGCAGCACTTTTGACGAATATTGAAGAGGGTGATATCCTTTTTATCGATGAAATCCACCGGATGAGTCCGGCGATCGAAGAGATACTCTATCCTGCTATGGAGGATTTTCGTCTGGATATCATTATCGGGTCCGGACCTGCAGCCCAGACAGTCAAGATAGACTTGCCGCGTTTTACACTTATCGGCGCAACCACACGGGCAGGGATGCTCTCAAACCCTTTAAGAGAACGTTTCGGGATGCATTTCAGAATGCAGTTCTATACTCCGGAAGAGCTGGCAAAGATCGTTGCACAGGCTGCCCATAAACTTGAAAAACCTTCTCAGGAAAAAGCCTCTGTAGAGATAGCCAGGAGAAGCAGGGGTACACCTCGTATCGCACTTCGCCTACTGAAGAGAGTAAGGGATTTTTCTGAAGTAGCCAATGAAAGTGAAGTGACATTGGAACGGGCACAGTATGCTCTGGATGAACTTGGTGTCAATAACCTTGGGTTTGATGAACAGGATATACAGCTGTTGGAACTTTTGGTAAGTGCAAAGAACAAACCAATGGGCCTCAGTACCATTGGGGCAGCATTGAGTGAAGATGAAGGGACGATAGAAGATGTGCTGGAGCCGTATCTTATTGCAAACGGCTATATAGAGAGAACGGCACGCGGGCGTATAGCCACCCAAAAAAGCTATGAACATTTTAAACTGGGTGGGGTAGCAAAGGAGGGTCTTTTTGAATGATAAGTAATAAAAGTCTGATGATAACGGCACTGTTCATATTTTCAATTATCGGTGCGTACAGTATCTATCAACCTTTTTTACTCTCCCTGGTTGTTGCAATGCTGCTTACAATGGCTACCTATAACTTGACTAAAAAAGTGATCAAATATTTTAAATCAAGAAAGATCAGTGCAGTGATTGTCACGATCTTTTTAACCCTTATTATTTTTGTTCCTATTGTTTATATTGCAACTGTCGGAGTATCATATGCCGCGAATATTGATGTAAAAATCATTAAAGAGATCACTTCCGTAGTCAAAACATTTGCTGAAGAGATCCCTTATCTGAAAGAGTGGGTTGAGGCAGGATTGAGCGATGAGAAGATAGCAGAATATATCAGAGAGTCGACTCTCTATATGACGTCAGCGGGAAGTGTAGGACTCGGGTTTGTAAAAAATATGGTTCTTGTTCTTGTATTTTATTTTCTTATTAACTACTATGGAGAGCGTTTCTTTGATCTGGTACGTGCACTGATGCCTGTAAGCAAAATGAAAAGTGCAAAGATGATTCATGAAGTTTCCTCTACTATGGAGGTGGTTTTTTACTCTATTATTGTGACTGCTATTTTTGAAGGTTTCCTTTTCGGTATAATGGTGAGTCAGTTCGGATTTAATGGGTTGCTGTTCGGTGTTATCTATGGCTTTGCCTCTCTTATTCCTCTGATCGGCGGTGCAGTGGTATGGATACCGGTTGCACTCTACAGCTGGACAAAGATAGATGCCAATACAGCGATTATTATCGCAACTTATTCTGTGGTCGTCATTTCTATCATTGCAGACACTTTTGTCAAACCGATGATTATCAAAGTGATTAAGGAAGACCTCCTCAAAAGTACGATCGAGATCAATGAAATAGTCATTTTCTTCTCTATTTTGGCCGGTATGAGTACGTATGGTTTCTGGGGTATGATCCTGGGACCGGCGATCACCTCATTTTTGATCGCCATTACAAAAATATATATTGATTACAATTATAAAGAGCAGGCGATCGGAAGAAACTGAAAGTTTCAAAAGAAGATTTTCATATAGGAGATGTTATGATTCAGATAAAGGGTGTATCTGAAAAACGCATAAAAATATGTATAATGGGTTTTTGGAGCGGTTTTAAAAATATAATAATTACTTTTGGTAATTGTAAAAGGAAAAAATCATTATTAAAATATTGATTATAGAAGATGATCCGGAGTTAGCGCTCATCTTAACAAACTACTTGACCAAGTATGACATGGAAGTCATTGGTGCAGAAGATCCTTATATCGGGCTTTCTCTGCTGACCCAACATGAATTTGATCTGATCATTCTGGATCTGACCCTTCCGGGAATGGATGGGTTGGAAGTGATCCCAAAGATCAGAGAAATAAGCAATATCCCTATTATCATCTCTTCTGCACGGGATGATATTACCGATAAAGTGATCGGTATGGAGCGTGGGGCAGATGACTATATGCCGAAACCTTATGACCCCAGAGAGCTTGTGACTAGGATCAAAACGATCTTAAGACGTACGCATAGTATAGAAGAGAAGACAGAAAAAAAAGAAGAACTCTTTGTTGCAGATATAAAAGCACGTGTGATCACTTTTAAAGGAGTGTTTCTTGATCTGACAGCAGCGGAGTATGATATCCTCTCCATGCTGATCCAGCATAAGAACGGTTCAGTTTCCAGAGAGCAGCTACTTTATGAAAGTGAGCATATCGATGATGACAGTTCCATTAAGAATATTGATGTGATCATATCCAGGATCCGACAAAAAATTGCCAAGATAGACCCTGACCATATCTATATTAAGCCTATACGCGGTGTAGGGTACCTTTTAACAGACCGTGTATGAAAAATTTATCTGTAACTACGTTTATCCATATTCTTTTTTCCGTAGCCATTACTATTTTGATCGCTACGTTTTTACTCTTCCTCTCCTGGGATGAAGACCGTCATAAGATTGATGAGTTTAAACGGTATCAGCTGATCTCCCTTACTTTTCTTTCAAATCTGCGGTTAAATCCTGATGAGGAAGAACTTAAGAAACTGTATAAAGATCTGCGTGTCAAACCTATATCTCCACCAGAAGCGAAGAAAATAAAAGAGGAAATAGAAAAGAGCGGTGAAACAATTTTCTCCGGAGGTTCTTCCGTAGGTCAGGTACGTGTGTTTAAAATAAATGATACACATTATATCTATGTCCAGCGTATGGAACATAATCTTATGCTTAAAGATGACAGACCCAAAAATTACTATTTTGAGATCGCTGTTGCCTTGGGTGTATTTCTTATAGGATTGTTACTTTTACTCTATCTGGCTGTTTTAAGAAAGCTCTATCCTCTTAAAAAACTGCATAAACAGATACAGAGGTTTGCACAGGGGGATATGCAAACACGGATCACCTATCTTTATGATGATGAAATAGGAAAGATCGCAAAAAGTTTTGATGATGCTATTATACATATCAATGAACTGAGTGCTTCTAAAAACCTTTTTATGCGTAATATGATGCATGAGCTTAAAACACCTATTACCAAGGGCCGTATCGTAGCTGAAATGCTGGAAGACGAGGGTACTAAAAAGATACTTGTACGTGCGTTTGAACGTATGAATGAGCTTATCTCTGAACTTGCAGAGATAGAGAGAGTAACCACACAAAGTTTTGAGCCGAATTTTGAGTATGTGACACTTAAAGAGGTGGTAGAAAAAAGCCAGGAACTTTTGATGGCAGAGAGTGGTTGTGTAAAGCTTGAAATAGAAAACAGAGCATTGACAACGGATATAAAATTAATGGCTTTAGCAATTAAAAACTTACTTGACAATGGTATAAAATATGGTAAGAAGAAGTGTGTAATGCTTCGTTCAAATGGTCAAAACATTGAGATTCTTTCCGAAGGGGAAGAATTGCAACATCCTTTATCCTATTATACTGAACCCTTTTCCCAGAAAGAGAAGAGAAGCAGTGGATTTGGATTGGGACTTTATATTGTCCACAGTATTTTGGAAAAATTAGGGTATGAGTTAGAATACAGATATAAAGAGGAAAAAAATATTTTTATAATAAATATAGAAAAATCTCTTGGGATACAGGATGACAGATACGCTAACCCAACGAACTTAATCTCTTAATGCCTCAGCGATCAGCTCTAATGGGTTTTTAAAGATCGTCTCTACCTCTGCATTATTCATTGCTTCACTTAGTTGAACACGACACGCTGAACATTCTGCACTGACATAATGTGCTTTAGTCTCTTTGATCATAGCAGCTTTCGGTTTTCCAGCTGCCTCGGCAAAGTGGAATTTCTCTGTTTGCATCGTCACACCGCCAAAGCCGCAACAGCGGTTAGGATCACTCATTTCTACCATTGGATAGTTAGGGGAAAGCAGATTACGGGGCTCTTCATAGATACCCTGTACTTTCCTTGCATGACAAGGATCATGGTAAGTAACCACTTCATCAAACTTTTTGCCTTTTGTCTCAAGTATCTCTTTAAGGTTGGTATTGTCATGCAGCCATGCAGTTGCCATATGAATTTTCTCAGCTACTTTTTTAGCACGTGCTTCCCACTCAGGCATATCATGGTTCTTAAAGAAGACCTGCCAGTCATGTTTCACCATTGCTGAACAGGTCGCCTCCGGGATGAGCATCGCATCACACTCATCCATAAAACTCTCAAAGTACTCGATATTTTTCTTGGTCATATACTCAACAGAACTGACATCACCGGTAAAGTAGGCAGGAGCACCGCAGCAAAGCTGCTTTTTGGGGATGAATACATCAATGTTCAGAACTTCAAGTATCTCTACAAGTCCATTACCGATACCTTCATAGTTATAATTCCCCAAACAGCCGATGAAGATGGCAACACGGGGGTTTTTCTGTTCCTGGTTGGGTGCGGGTATCTCTTCGGGATAACTGTTAAGAAAACTCGTTTTCATCATGGATGGAATCAGTCTGCCTTTTTTCATCATAGGAAGAGAGAATCTGGCTCTTAACCCTCGGTCTTTGGTATCTTGTGCCAAAGCACAGGTTTTGAACATAAAACCAAATTTCATGACCAGGTCCATGATCTTGCGGTGGCGAAGAAGGAAGAAAAACCCTTTTTTAAACCAGGCAATACCATATTTGTCGGCAATATCAGCCCGTACCTCTTCGATGACCATATCTGTAGCCAGTGAGTTTGGACAGACATCAACACAATTGGTACATAAAAAGCAGCTCTCAAAGATGTTCTTTGCATTTTTATCCAACTCTAGATCACCACGTTTATAGGCACCCAAAAGGTCTATGAAACCACGGGGAGAGGTGGTTTCATCGGGGTTGATCTGGTGGATGGTACATACGGGGATACATTTCCCGCATTTGATACAGTCATCGCTTGTAGCGGTAAAATTAAAAATATCTTCAGGTTTTTTCAAACTCATTCCTTAAGTTTTATGATTCTTTGTTCATTTTTTTTCTTTGTTCACGCAACAAAGAAAAAGAAACGAACCAAAAAAAAGAAAATGCGAGGAACTGACATGTTTTAGAAAGTACCTTGTTCTTTTAAAGCTTTACAGTAGTAAAAATGCTACCTGCTACCTGCTACCTGGTATTATACTGTTTTAGAAAAACTTTTTTTATTTCCACCGTATTTGTTCATATATGCATCAAACGGCATAGCGATGTTACGGATGAGCAGGGTTCCTGTCGGACTTACAGTTATTTTTTCATCTGTAATGGTTACCAGATCCGCTTCTACGAATTCCTGTAACGCTTCCATAGCATCTGCAAAATAGTTTCTAAAATCTATATTATGCTCTTTTTCTACTCTTTTGATATCTATGGAGAAGTTTGCCATCAGTTCCATGATGACTGCTTTACGCAAGTAATCATCATCACTCAGTTCAACACCTCTTTCAAAAGGAAGTCTGCCTGCATCTATAGCTTCTTCATAGACTTTCATATCTTTGGTATTCTGTGCATAGTAGTGACTACCTTCACCTATGCTGGTCAGACCAATACCGATGAGGTTTGAACCACCTTTAGTGGTGTATCCTTGGAAGTTTCTATGCAGTTCACCTTTTGCTATGGCAGCAAAGAGTTCATCTTCAGGCTTTGCAAAGTGATCCATACCTACCATTTTATAGCCATTACTCTCAAAAAAGTCAATAGTATATTGGAAGATCTGTAATTTTACATCAGGTGTAGGCAATGTTGTTTCATCAAATTTACGCATGGTTTTCTTCATCCAAGGTACATGCGCATAGTTAAATACTGCCAGTCTGTCAGGATTCAGTGTAAATGCCTCTTGAAGTGTCTTTTTGAAACTCTCAAAGGTTTGATAAGGCAGACCATAGATAAGGTCAACGTTGATGCTGTTTATGCCATATTTACGTGCAAGATCAACGGCTGCTTTAGTTAGGTCATAAGGTTGGATACGGTGGATCTCCTGTTGTACTTTCGGGTCAAAATCCTGTACACCAAAAGAGATACGGTTAAAACCATGTTTCTGGAAGACTTGCATCTGTTCTTCATTGAAGAAACGAGGGTCGATTTCACAGCTAACCTCTGCATCTTTGCTCCAGTTTGGAAATTTAGATTTTACATAGGTAATGATCTCATCAAGCTCAAAAGCTTTGTAAAAAGTAGGTGTTCCCCCACCAAAGTGAAACTGGATCACTTCACGTGATGTATCCAGATGTTTTGCCAGGATATCTATCTCTTTTTTCAAATACTCGATGTAGCTGCTTAGCTTCTCTTCTTTAGACGTAAAGACCACATTACATCCGCAAAAATAACATGCAGATCTACAGAATGGTAAATGGATGTAGAGTGAAAGTTTCTCTGTACCCTCTTCAAGGTATTTAAGGTATGCATCGTAACTGAAGCTCTCATCAAATTCTAATGCAGTCGGATAACTTGTATATCTTGGTCCTGGTTTGGAGTATTTGCTGAATTTTTCTAAATCTATTTGGCTCAATGGGTTTCCTTTTGAGAGTGAAGAGTGAAGAGTGAAGAGTGGGATACACTACTCGCTCTTATACGCTTCCTTTTTCTTCCTCTCTGTTTTTAATTATTGAATTGGTTATTTTAAAAAATGAAAACTTAATTTTTCACTCTTCACTCTTCGTTCTTCACTTGGTTGGATCAGCGATGCTGATCTAACCATACCATGATACCCTTCTGTGCATGCAGTCTGTTCTCTGCTTCATTAAAGATGACATCTGCATGTTTCTCAAAGGTCTCTTCACTCACTTCATAGCCTCTGTAGGCAGGTAAACAGTGTAAGAAAATGGCATCCTCTTTAGCGAGAGCCATCATAGACTCATCTACCATGTATCCTTCAAATGCTTTAAGACGGATCTCTTTTTCATCTTCTTGACCCATAGAGACCCAAGTATCGGTAGTGACCACATCACAATCTTTTATTGCTTCTTTAGGGTTGTTACCAAAGGTGATGACAGCACCGCTCTCTTTGGCTATCTCAAGCGCATCCGCTACGATAGCCTCATCACATTCATACCCTTTTGGTGTAGCCACTCTAAGCTCAAAGCCGAGTTTTGCTGCAAGCATCAACCATGAGTGGGTCATGTTGTTCCCATCACCTACATAGGCGACCACCGGGTTTTTCTCTTTACCGAACTCTATCATAGTGAGGTAGTCGGTCATGAGTTGTACCGGGTGGTAAGAGTCTGTAAGACCATTGATGACCGGCACTTTGGAGTAGTGTGCGAACTCTTCAAGTTTTGACTGCTCGAAAGTACGTATCATCACCATATCTACCATACGGGAGATCACTCTAGCCGTATCTTTCATAGGCTCACCACGCCCTAGCTGGATGTCATTGCTAGAGAGAAAGAGTCCTATACCACCAAGCTGATAGATACCTGTCTCAAAACTCACACGCGTACGTGTAGAACTTTTTTCAAATATCATCCCAAGTGTCTGATGCTCCATATAGGGAACAAACTTACGCTGCTTGGTCTGTGCTTTTATCTTCTGTGCCAGTGCTATCATCTCCAAGATCTCTTCTTTAGTAAAATCTTTGAGTGTCAAAAAGTGTCTCATGGGACCATCCTCATATATATCATATACTAGGCACCCTCGTACTTTGTGCGTGGGAATCCTAAGCATATAAAATTTAAAAGAGATTATTTTACCATAAAAGGGTTGAAAGTTATAGAAGCCTGCGCCATTAGAGCTGCGCAGGAGAAATAGTTGGACTATTTTTGAAGTAAAACCGCCGCTTCTTTAGCATGATACGTGATAATGATGTCTGCACCGGCACGTTTAAAGCCAAGCAGGGTTTCCATCATGACTCTGTCATAGTCTATGACACCTGCTTTGGCAGCCATTTTGAGCATGGAGTATTCACCGCTGACATTGTAAACTGCAAGTGGAAGTGAAGTGTTGTTTTTTACGTCACGGATAACATCCATGTAAGCCAGGGCAGGTTTGACCATAAGGATATCTGCACCTTCCTGCTCGTCCGCTACACTTTCAGCGATAGCTTCGGTACGGTTTGCAGGGTTCATCTGGTAGCTTCTTCTGTCTCCGAAACTTGGACTGCTCTCTGCCACATCACGGAATGGTCCGTAGTAAGCTGAAGCGAACTTGGTAGAGTAGCTCATCACAGGCAAATTCTCATATCCTGCTCTGTCAAGACCACCTCTAATAGCTTGGATCATTCCATCCATCATTCCAGAAGGGGCGATCATATCTACACCGGCTTTGGCATGTATGACAGCCTGTTTGGCCAGGTTGTCAAGTGTAATGTCATTGTCAACAGTCTCTAAGACAGGGTCGAGTACACCGCAATGTCCATGGTCTGTATATTCACAAAAACAGAGGTCGGTGACAACGAACATGTCAGGATGGGCAACCTTGACAGCTCTGACTGTTTCTGCAATGATCCCGTGTTCACACATTGCATCACTTCCAACAGAATCTTTCACATCAGGGATACCAAAAAGGATAATGGACCTGATACCCAGTTTTTTAAGTTCATCACACTCTTTCACGATCTTATCTATACTCATTTGGAATACACCCGGCATAGAAGCTACTTCGTCTTTAATCCCTTCACCGCTTCTTGCAAACAGTGGATAAATGAAATCATTGACAGATAAATGGGTCTCCTGGAGGAGATCCCTCAGGACTGGATTGATTCTTTTTCTTCTAAAACGTGCGAACATGGATATAGCCTTATAAATAGATTTCTTTCCTTCCAAACTGAACAAAATGATAAACGGTTCAGCAGGAAGTCTCATGATATTTTGGCATATTTTACAATAATTATTAATTGTTAATTATTAATTATCGATTCTTTATGTATAATCACGTCATGAATATTATAGATATATCCCAAATCGCTACTTTACCGACCAAATACGGTACCTTTCAGATACAAGCTTTCAAAGAGAAGGAAAAAGAGCATTTAGCTATTTTTACAGAAGGCTTATTAGAAGAGATAGATACCCCTATCGTGCGCGTACATTCAGAATGTTTGACAGGAGATGCATTAGGATCTTTGAAATGTGACTGCGGAGAACAGCTTCATGCTGCATTGGCTTTGATCGCCGAAAAGGGAGGTATGTTAATCTACCATCGTCAAGAGGGCAGAAATATAGGCTTGCTTAACAAGGTTAATGCCTATGCTCTGCAGGATAAAGGTTATAATACAGTAGAAGCGAATCATCAACTGGGTTTCTCTGCAGATGAAAGAACGTATGAGATTGTAGAATTTATTTTAAATCATTTTGGTATCAAAAAACTTAAACTCTTAACAAATAATCCTAAAAAGATAGAGAGTCTCGGGTCTATAGAGATCGTAGAACGTCTGCCTATTCAGATCATTCCGAATCCTTACAATAAAGAGTATTTGAAAGTAAAAAAAGAGCAGTTGGGACATTTACTCTAATATGAATTTACAACAATTATTAGATAAAGAAGAGATAATCCTAAGTGATGAGACCATTATCAAGCTTGAGAATTTTTCCTCACTCTTAAATGAATGGAACCAGGTGCATAACCTTACAGGGGCAAAAACGGTTGATGCGATCTATGAGAATATCATTGACTCACTCTATCCTCTGGTTTTTATTAAAAAGCCTCAGACACTTTTAGATGTAGGTACGGGAGCAGGGTTCCCTGGTCTGGTACTTGCCATTGCTTTGCCTGATACAAAAGTGGTGTTGGCAGAACCGCTGAAAAAACGTGTCTCTTTTCTAAAGTATGCAGCTATAGATCTGGAACTCCCCAATGTTCAGGTAGAAGCAAAAAGAGTAGAAAATGTAGTACATAATGCATTTGAACTTATCTCGTCGCGTGCAGTAACCAATACGAAGTTACTGCTTGATCTTACAGAAAATATTGCAGATGAAAAAACAGCATATCTTTTTTATAAAGGTTCCCGTGTTTTTGATGAGATAGATGAGGTACAACATCAGTTAGATTATGATATAGTACAAAAAAACCAACGAAATTATCTTTATATTAAGGGTCGCGAATGATCTTGAAACTTATTATTTTTGCCGTCGCAGGATTGCTTATTTATAAATTTTTTGGAGGGAAACTTCCTACCATAGGGAAAACACCCCAGGAAAAAAAACTTGATGAAGATACTTTGGTGGAATGTAGCAGGTGCGGTACGTATGTAACAATCAAAGAGAGTATTGTTGTACATGGAAAATATTATTGCTCAAAAGAGTGTATAAGTTAAAATAGCATAAAGGAAGTGTCATGATAATTATTGGTCATCCCTGGATCGAGAGTAGTCGTTTTTGTAAAGTTTTTTCTGAAGAAGATATTGAAAAAAGTGAAGTGGGTGATATTGTATTGCTGGAGCCTCTGGTAGATTCGATCGGTCTTGCCAAATATTGTCAGAGCAATGATATTCCTTATGCAGTGACCGTTAATACACTCAATGAGGCTATCTTTGTAAATGCCCTGGGTGCAAATTTTATGATCTGCGAAGAAGATGAAGCATGTGTGATCCAGCCTATTGCCCAGGAGTACCTTTTTGATACAAAGATCCTGGTACTTGTATATGATGAAAAAGATATCTCTAAAATAGCAAGATCCGGTATCGATGGGATTATTTTTGCAGAGGCGATCTGTTAATGATTGATGTACATGGGTGAATTTAGAACATATAAGATCACTTACAGTATTATAATCTTAAATCTTATTGTTTATCTTTTTTCTTCACTGTTGAGCCGGGATATAGTGGATATGGACATGCAGACACTTGTGGATATGGGTGCATTGTATGGTCCTCTTACTGTACTTAAGGGTGAATGGTGGCGGCTTTTTACTGCCATGTTCCTGCATGGAGGTATAACACATCTGCTTATGAATATGGTTTCCCTTTATCTTATAGGACGCGGAGCAGAGATGTACTTTGATACGAAATCCTATTTAAGTATTTATCTTTTCTCCGGACTTATCGGTGGACTGGTTTCACTTTATATGCACCCGGTCAGTGTCGGTATAGGTGCTTCAGGCGCTATTTTCGGTGTTTTTGGTGCATTGGCAGGATTTTTCCTGGCACATAGAGAGAAGATAGGGGCACATACAAAAGCTTTTATGAAAGAGTTTTCCATCATCATAGGGATCAATATGCTGATAGGCTTTTCCATAGAAGCTGTTGATGTAAGTGCACATATTGGAGGGCTTATCATCGGATTTGCAGGTGGATTCATCCTTTCCAAAGATCCAAAATGGATATGGATATACAGTATCGCCATGATCCTTCTTATATTTGTCATGATGCGTACTCTTCCCGGTCAGTATGTACAGGCACTTTTCTAAATTTGTTTTTTCAGTTTTTCTTTTGGCAGGTTGTGTAGGAACTTCTTCCCCTGCACCACAGAACAGAGTGGACAGAGGCTGTATAAGAGTATTAAAACGGTAAATAGATCTTATCAATCAATTCTTCATATTCACTTTTGGCATCAGAGTCTATAGTGATACCACCACCGCTTTTGTAAATGAGTTTACTGTCCTTTTTTTCGATGAAACGGATCATAACCCCTGAACGCAGATCTTTTCCGTCAAACACACCAAAAATTCCGGTGTAAAATCCTCTATTGTAGTTCTCCACACGGTCGATGATGTTGACCGTACTCTTTTTAGGTGTTCCTGTAATAGAACCTGCAGGAGTGAGTTTATCCAGAAGCGTACCTATTTCATCTCTCCAGTTCTTTTCCAATTTTGCAGTGATCCTGGAACTGACTTGCAGCAATTCCTTTTTACCTGCTTTGATCCTGTCTACATAACGAAACTTCTCTACTTTTACTTCTGTACCGACAATGCCAAGATCATTGCGCATAAGATCGACGATCATTACATGTTCAGCCATCTCTTTTTCATTTTTTAAAATGCTCTCTTTTGCATCAGGAAAATCTGCATCTATTGTTCCCTTCATGGGGTAGGTGGCTATGCTGTCGTTTTGTATGTCAACAAAGCGTTCGGGAGAGAAACATATGAACTCACCTTTAAAATAGAGTTTAAACTTGGCTCTAGCGTAGGTAAATATCTCTTCGAGGTTGAAGTTACTCTCTATGGGAGTTTTGAAAGTGAGGTTGAGTAGATAGGTATTCCCAGAGCGTATCTCTTCTAATATTTTCTCTAAAGTTTTCTCGTACTGAGAAAAGTTTACGGGTGATTTGGAAAAAGTAAAAGCTTTTTCTCTTTTTTTCACAGGGTAATTACGCCAATTTTCCAGCTTATAGAAGATGTCATCATCAAGCTCGTTTAGTGCCTGGACAAAAAGTTTGGTTTTGTCATAAGAGATGATGAAGAGAAAAGGCTCTCTCTGATGTCCCAAGGTATCCATTTTACTGATACCTTCAGTGAGTGAGAGCCACATTTAAAAACACCTTTGTGGTTTTTTAATGAATCGTGGCAGTATGCTTTCTTTTGGAAAGCTTTTATCTCTTTTCTGAACACTAAACGCTGAACGCTGAACGCTCATTTAGCTATCCAAAAGAAGAAGTTTTAAGATAGCCATACGTATAAAGACACCATTTTTGACCTGTTCCAAGACTTTACAACGAGGGTCTTCCAGCATCTTATCTGAGATGTCTATGTTTCTCATTACCGGTCCCGGGTGAAGTACCAAGATGTCTCTGTCTCCTAAACGCTCTTTATCTATACAGTAATGTTTTGCATACTCATCATAGTCATCAAACAGTGGTGAAGCATGACGCTCAAGCTGTGCTCTAAGAGACATGATGACATCCACTTTATCTATGATATCTTCCAACTTTTCATACTGCGGCAGGTTACTTTCCGGCATGAAGGGTTTGGGTGCTACCAGTACTACATTCATCCCCATTCGGGTAAGTAGACGTATGCCGGAACTTGCTACTCTGGAACTTACAATATCACCTACGATGGCAATGGTCTTACCCTTGACATCACCAAAGTGTTCCATCATCGTAAAGAGGTCAAGCAGTGCCTGGGTAGGATGTGCATAGTTTCCTGCCCCTGCATTGATGACAGAGGTCATCTCCATATCTGCAAGTAGTCCAGGAGTTTCATTTTCCGAGTGACGAATGATGACCCCGTCAGGCTCCATGGCACAAAGGTTTGCAAAAGTATCTTCCAGACTTTCCCCTTTTTTTGTGGAAGAGCGGGAAGGGTCAAGATGTACCACTGCCGCCCCCAATCTCTTAGCTGCGACCTCAAAAGAACTACGTGTACGTGTAGAGGCTTCAAAGAAAAGGGTAATGAGGAGTTTGTCTCTTAGAAGTTTTGGCGGGCATTGTGCTTTGAAAGTTTTAGCATCATGTAAAAGCTGTGCTATCTGCTCGTCTGAAAAGTTGTTTGTATCTACCAGGTGTTGCATGGGTATCCTTAGTGAGTTCGGATTAATAATTATGTGATTATAGCTAATGGATGGTAAAAGTGTTCAGTTGTTGTTTATTATGTAGGGGCAGTATCCCCGTGTCTGCCCGTGGTTTCAGGATTTGTTTTGAATGCATGGTTTATTATAGATGAAACAAAATTTGGTGATTTGGTTTTTTTGAATTGTCAAATTTGATTGAGTACCCGTGGGTCAACACAGGGGTAGCCCCTACAGAAGTTTATTTCGTTAGGTCTTTCTTAGATTGTGAAAGAACGAGAGTGGAACTAGTAGGATCGGATAAACTGATCCAACCCATCCCCGACACTCCACCATTCAGGAAAAACTGCATCATAAAAAGGCTTAGTAACTTTCTCAAAGTCCTCTTTATCTTCAAACAAATTTACACACCAGTCAAAAGGTACATCAAAGGTTCTCAAAGCCAAGATAGAAAGTAATGTGTCATTGATGCAACCTAAACGGCTGGGAGTTACTAAGAGGGTTTTAGCTTCCAGTTCTTTGATAAGGTTGATCATCATGTACTCTTTGGTGATGGGGACCATCAGTCCTCCTGCACCCTCTATGAGTAGAATGTCACATAATTTTGAGAGTTCTTGATGTTTTTCTATGATGTGTTGAAGGTTTATATCATGCTCAACATCTGCACAAAAAGGTGCAGCAGGAAGAGGGAAAGTATAGGCTGTAATGTCCTGTGGTGTAAGGTCTTTAAAATTCCTGTTTACCTTTTGGCAAACTTTTAGGAGTATATTAGCATCAGGTGGTGTATCGATAACGCCTGTTTCGATAGGTTTAAAGACACCTACAGCTAAACCTTTGGAAGCAAAAGCCTCTATGAGCTTGAGAGTAGTGTGTGTTTTGCCTACATTGGTGCCGGTAGCGGTGATGAAAAGTGACTGCACTTGCATTTCTCCAAAAATTTTGTATAATAGTATATAAATATATGAATTAGGATTTTAACATAATATGCCAAAGTTTGAAGAAGAATTAGACGTAGAATTAGAGATACAAGAACCACAGATGTTCAGAGTGCTTTTACATAATGATGACTATACAAGTATGGATTTTGTTGTAGAAGTATTAACGACTATTTTTCATAAGAGTGAACAAGAAGCCGTACAGATCATGCTTCAGATCCATGAGAAAGAGAGAGCTGTATGCGGAGTATATAGCTTTGAGATCGCTCAGACTAAAGCAGAACAGGTGAAACAGCTTGCTAAGAAGAATGAATTTCCATTATTGGCGACAATAGAAGAAGATGCGTAAAAAAGGATAAATAGATGATAAGTGTAGCATTAAATGACGTATTTAAAAATGCAGTAATGTACGCAAAAGAGAATAGACATGAATACTTGACTGTAGAGCATGTGTTTTTGTCTATCGTAAGAAGTGAAGCGGGGGTTGAAATACTCTCTACGCTTGATGCGAACCTTGAAATGTTGGAAGAGGGGATCGTTGAGCACATTCATAAGACGATTCCTTCTCTTAAAGAGGCAGTAGAGCCTTTTGAGACGGTAGCCCTCTCCCGTGCGATCAATGATATGATGACACATATCCATAGTTCAGGAAGAACAGAAGCAAGTATAGGAGATATGATAGCAGCCATTTTTATGCAGGAGCACTCTTATGCTGTGTACCTAATGAAAAAAGAGGGTATTGCCAGAGTGGATGTATTGGAAGTGATCTCTCATCGCAATGTGACTAAAGAGGGAATACAAAAAGAGAGACAGAAGGAAGAGACACTGCTTGACCAGTTTACAATGGAGCTTGTTTCTCTGGCCAGAACAGGAAAAATAGACCCGGTAGTAGGACGGGTAGACGAGATAGAACGTGTCATGCAGACACTCTGCCGCCGTAAGAAGAACAACCCGTTGCTCGTAGGCGAACCAGGTGTGGGGAAAACAGCCATCGCTGAAGGCCTGGCACTGAAGATCTCCGAGGGAGATGTACCGGAAGTACTGAAGGATTCAAAAGTCTTTGCCTTGGACATGGGTGCTTTAGTAGCAGGAACGAAATACAGAGGTGATTTCGAAAAGCGTCTCAAAGGTATTATCTCTGAACTGAGTGCAATGGATGATGCTATTTTGTTCATCGATGAGATACACACCATGGTAGGTGCAGGTGCAACAAGCGGAGGAAGTATGGATGCTTCCAACCTGTTGAAGCCTGCATTGGCACGTGGTGATTTGAAATGTATCGGTGCGACAACTTACGCAGAATATAGAAACTTCTTTGACAAAGACAAAGCACTCAGCAGAAGATTTGCAAAAATAGATGTGGAAGAACCGAGTAAAGAAGATACGATGACTATACTGCAAGGTGTAAAACACAAGTATGAAACTTACCACAATATTAAGTTTACGGATGCATCACTCCAGTCTGCGATAGACCTCTCTGTGAAGTATTTGCATGATAGATTTCTCCCGGATAAAGCAATGGATATCATTGATGAAGTAGGGGCACATTTTATGCTTAGAGGTATAGAAGATGCAACGATCAAACCTAGAGATATTGAAGAGAGTGTGGCAAAGATCATGAAACTTCCTTCAACGGTGATAGGGACAGATGATACCAAAAAACTTAAGACACTGGAAAAAGACCTGCAGTCACATATCATCGGACAGGATGAAGCGATCAAGGCAGTATCGATAGCCATTAAACGTTCATATGCCGGGTTGAACGCACCTGACAGACCCATAGGGTCATTTCTTTTTGTGGGGCCGACAGGTGTGGGGAAAACAGCACTTGCAACACAATTGGCAGAGACGATGCATGTGCATTTTGAGCGTATCGATATGAGTGAATATATGGAAGCCCATACTATCAGCCGTCTGGTCGGTGCACCTCCGGGGTATGTAGGGTATGAACAGGGAGGACTGCTTACCGAGATGATCAAAAAGCATCCTCATACAGTACTGCTTCTTGATGAGATAGAAAAAGCACATCCGGATATTATGAATATTCTGCTTCAGGTGATGGATGGAGCAAAATTGACAGATAACAATGGTGTGGTCAGTGATTTTAAAAACGTTATTCTCATCATGACTTCCAATATCGGTACAAAGGAAGCCAATGTTATGGGCTTTAACAAAGACAACTCTATGAAGACAGATAAAGCACTCAAAGCTTTTTTCAGCCCTGAATTCAGAAACCGTTTAAGCGGTATTATAGAGTTCAATACACTTGATATGAAGGCACTTATGACCATTGTGGACAGAGAGTTGGATAAGCTGAATGATTTACTCAGATCGAAGAATGTAAAAGTAAAACTTACTAAAAAAGCCGGAGAGTACTTGGCAAAAGAAGGATATGACGAACGTTACGGAGCAAGACATATTGCACGTGTGATAGATGAAAAGATAAAAGAAGCCCTTACAGATGAGATCCTTTTTGGAAAATTGAAAAAAGGCGGTTCTGTCAAAGTGGGTTATAAAGAGGGTAAACTTACCTTTTCGTTCGGGAAGAAATGAGAATGGATGTTCAGTGTTTAGCGTTCAGTGTTCAAAAAAAAACTAAAAGTATTGTAAGACAATGCGTACCATCATTGCTGCCTAAAAAACTCCTTTGGAGTTTTTAACATGGCTTCTATGTTCGATGAAGAGGAGTATTTTATTCCTCCTTTAAGTAATTACTCTTATACTTTTCCTGATCCGCGTAATGCTTCGGATGAAGGACTTTTGGCATATGGAGGTGATCTATGCTCCTCAAGACTGCTTACTGCTTACCGTAATGGGATATTCCCCTGGTACAGTCCCGGTGATCCTATACTCTGGTGGTCACCTGATCCACGCCTTCTGCTCTACCCCGATAAATTTCATTTGCGTAAATCCTTTCGCAGAGTATTGCGCAGCGGTAAGTTCACTGTAACATTTGACAGGGAATTCGCAAATGTTATTAAATATTGTGCAACGATTAAGCGAGAAGGACAGGAGAGTACATGGATCGTGGAAGAGATACAGGAAGCCTTTATACGGCTCCATGAAGAGGGGTTCGCCCATAGTGTAGAAGTCTATAAAGAAGGGAAACTTGTAGGCGGGCTGTATGGTATTGCAATGGGTAAAGCTTTTTTTGGAGAGTCAATGTTCTCCCTGGTACCAGATGCCTCTAAAGTAGCTTTTAAAGCACTCAGTGATGTTTTAGGCGATAGAGGCTATGATTTTATAGATTGTCAGATGAAAACAGACCATATGATAGGTTTGGGTGCACAGGTAGTTAAGAGGGATATTTTTCTTGATGAACTGGAACATGCCCTTGAAAAGTCTAGTGATCTGGGACACTGGCATCATTTTACCTGGGAATATATTGATCAATAATACTTTTGGATAAAACCCGAAAAACACGTAGATACTGTATTGGTTTCAGTAGTCGGCTCATGCGGTTGATCGCAATGAGATATAAATTTATAATGTAAGGAAGAAGTAGATGGTAAACAGGGATATAGGATTCTCTTTATGGCTGGATTTTGTAGAGAGAGATTACCTTCAGAATGAGTTCTCAAAATTGATTGAAAACGGTATTATCAATGGAGCAACAAGCAATCCGGCTATCTTTGCTTCCGCGATCACCACTTCGCCCGCATATAAAGAGCAGTTGGAAAGCTTGGCTGGGAAGAGTGCAAAAGAGAAATATGAATCACTGGCTATCGAGGATATACGTACAGCAGCACAGGTATTAAGAAGCTCTTATGACAAAGGTAATGATGGTTATATCTCTATAGAGGTCGATCCCTTTCTCTCCAATGATACTCAGGGTACTATAGAAGAAGGCAGAAGACTCTTTGCTGCCATAGGTGAACCGAATGTGATGGTAAAAGTACCTGCAACTGAAGCAGGATATGCTGCAATGACCGAACTGTTAAGTACGGGCATCTCTGTCAATGCCACACTTATTTTTTCTCCAAAACAAGCACAAAAATGCCTGAAAGCAATGACGAAAGGGTTAGACCGTTTTGAAGCAGAGGGAGGAGGGAAGGTGAATGCAGTTATCTCTGTGTTTGTGAGCCGTTTCGACCGACTGCTTGATGCTGACCTTGCACAAGAGGGAGTAGAAGTATCCAAAACAGGGATTTACAATGCTGCCAAGATCTATAATCTCATTGAAAAAAATCATACACCGAACATCCGTACACTTTTTGCCAGTACAGGTGTAAAAGGGGATGATCTTCCGGCGGACCACTATATAAGAGAACTTTTGGCGGGACATTCGGTCAATACGGCACCGTTGACGACCATAGAGGCATATACAGCAAAAAAAGAAACAATACCGAAACTGCCTATTGAGGATGATGTGATCAATGGATATTTTACAAAATTGGCTGATAGCGGATTTAATATGGATGAAGTCTATGATTCTTTGTTAAAAGATGGATTGGAAGCATTTGAAAAAGCATTTCAAGAGATGTTAGAAAGTATCAAATAAAACATATCGGAGAGGAAGTATCATGGAAGAGAAACTTAAACTTTATCTAAGAACTATGATCAGCAATCAGGGGAGTGACCTTCACCTTAAATCAGGTTCTCATGTAAGAGTACGTATTCAGGGAGTTCTGAAAGTACTTGGGAAAGATATATTGAGTAGTGAAATGGTGGACAGACTTGTTCGTGAGATCACAAACAAGGATCAGTATGAAAAACTCATTAATGACCGTACTCTGGATTTTAGTTATATATTAGATGTCGAAAATCGATTTCGTGTCAATTTCTTTTTTCAAATGGATGGCCTGAGTGCGGTTTTTCGTATTATTCCTGTAAAGATTTCAACACTTGATGAGTTAAAACTTCCGGAAGTCATTAAAAGCTTTACAGAGATACAGAGGGGTCTTATTCTGATTACAGGGGTAACAGGTTCTGGTAAATCGACTACATTGGCAGCGATACTTGAAAAAATAAATCTAGAACAGAAAAAACATATTATTACTATAGAAGATCCTATTGAATTCGTACATAAAGACAGGGGATGTCTGATCAACCAGAGAGGGATAGGGCAGGATACACACTCCTTTACAGATGCACTCAGAGCAGCTCTGCGTGAGGATCCTGATATCATTGTAGTGGGGGAGATGAGGGATCTTGAAACAATCGATATTGCACTCCATGCGGCAAATACGGGTCACCTTGTATTCTCAACACTGCATACATTGGATGCAAAAGAGACGATTGACAGGGTTGTCGGTATGTTCGGGAATGAGGAACAAAACCGTATTCGTATGTCCTTGGCCTCGGTACTTGAAGGAGTAATATCGCAACGACTTATTCCTACAAAAAGGGGAGGAAGGATCGCTGGAATAGAAGTACTGAAAAAAACAGCCAGAATAGAGCAGCTTATAGCAGAGAAGCGTGATGCTGAGATCCCTGATGCCCTTTTCGACGGAAAAGAGATCTATGGTACGCAGACATTTGACCAGTCACTTCTTGATATTTTGCGCAGAGGTGAAATCACAGAAAAAACCGCCTTGGAATATGCAACAAACCCGGCAGATATGAAACTTAAAATACAAGGTGTCGGAAAAGGTGCTATCGTTCATGAAAACGTAGAAAATGAAACAATGGAAGTCTTTGATTTTAAGGATGAGAAAGAATAAATTAAACTTTTTTCGATATAATCCGTTCCTATTTTAAATTTAAGGAAACAAATATGTTAGAAGGTATCGTTAGAGAGAGTATCGGAAAAAGCAATGCAAAGCAGCTTAAAAGAGATGGTTATCTAATCGCAAACATTTATGCAAATGGTGTTGAAAACATTCATGCTGCATTTAAACGTGGAGAATTTGCAAGAACTGTAAGAAACAAAGAAACACTTGCATTCCCAGTAAAAGTTGGCGATAAAGAGCTCAATGTATTTATCCAAGAGTATCAAATGCACCCAGTAAATGGCGATGTAGTTCATGTAGACTTAAGAGTAGCAGTTCCTGGTCAAGTAACAAACTTCCTTGTACCGGTTGTAACTCATGGAACACCAATTGGTCTTAAAAACAAAGGTGTACTTGTCATGTCTAAAAAAAGAGTAAAAGTAAGAGGGGCTATCGAAGATATGCCTGCGAAATTCGATCTTAATGTTGAACCGTTGAACAGAGATGATTCTATTTTGGTAAGAGATGTTGAAGTACCGGCAAACTGTAAAATGATGGATAGACCGGATGTTGCTATCTGTGGTGTGATCAAAGCTAAATAACATGAAATAGGAGTACATAGAGCTTTGCTCTGTGTACTATGCTGGCACTATCTACTCTTCAAGTGACTAGTTACTATTAAGGAGTCGTTATGACACTTTTTGTAGGTCTGGGTAATCCGGGATCACAATACGAAAATACACGACACAATATCGGTTTTAAAGTCATTGACAAAATGGTTGATGATTTTCATGCCCGGGATATTTCCAAAACTTCTTTTCAAGGCAAGCTTTATCGAGCTTCGAATTCATTTTTTTTAAAACCCTCTACTTTTATGAACCTTTCCGGGAAAAGTGTACAATCTGTCAAGAATTTTTTTAAAATAGATGTACATGATATTATTGTAATACATGATGATATTGATCTGCCTTTTGGTGCAGTACGTTTTAAAAGGGGCGGTGGTCACGGCGGACATAATGGACTTAAATCCATTGACAGCCATATTACCAAAGAATACTTGCGTGTAAGAGTAGGTGTGGGAAAACCGGAACATAGATCACAAGTCGTTGATTATGTACTGCATGATTTTTCCGAAGAAGAATTCAAAGTATTGGACAGACTTGTCATACATGTGTCGGAAGCCTGTAAACAGCTGCTGACGGAAGAGCTGAATGAAGTAAGATCCAAATACAGTTTAAAGTCCATAGAAAGCTTAAGTCTATGAATTTTATTTCTCCTCCACTCTATTTCCGCTATTTGGCAAAACTGTATATCAGGAATCTGCTGGCTATTCTATTCGGGCTTTCTTTTGCTTTTGCAGCCATTGATTATTTTCAGCATGTACAGCAGCTTAATGTCTCTTCAAATTATAAAATACTCTATATTTTCTATATGTGGCAAGAGGCACTGGGGTTATTGTATCCTTTAGCCATTGTCTTCGCTGTGATCATGACCAAACTCGCATTGGTGAAAAATAATACCATGGGTGCGCTGCATGCTTTTGGATATACCAAAAAAAGACTTTTTATCCCTTTGCTTACCGTTGCTTCATTAACGTATCTTATCTTTACACTGTTGCATACTACTGAGTTCTCCTATGCCAAGGACAAGGCAGCAGTTCTGCTTAAAAATGAACTGCATACTTATGAGGTAAATGACCTTTTTTTCAAATACAATGATACATTCGTCTATATTAAAAACCTTGATCCTGTAGCTAAGGAAATAGAAGATATTACTATTTTTAAAGTAGAAGGATATCAGGTACGCTATACGATAAATGCTCCTACAGCAATTTTTAACGGGAAAGAATGGGATGCAAGAAATGCCACACTTAAAACACATATCTATAAAAATGGAGAACTGGAAAAATACAGTGTAGAGCATAAAGAGAGTATTAAAACATTGCAGGGGTATAAGCCCAAGATCATTGAATCTCTGTATGAGGGGAAAGCACTCAATATTATAGATGCATTTAATACATGGCGGCTGCTTAAGAAACAGCATCTCAATTCGGATAAGATACGTGCGGCATTATACGATAAGATAGTAGTACCTTTCTTTGCTATAGCGCTCCTGCTTATTCTTTTCTTTAAATTGCCTTTTCATGCCAGGATGATGAATATTGGAAGTACTGTTGCACTGTCTCTGGGTGCAACCTTTGTGATCTGGGGTATCCTGTTCGGACTGAACCAGATAGGTTCAAACGGTGTTTTGGCTCCTGAACTGACAGCTATCCTGCCTATAGTTCTTTTATGGCTGTATGCGATATATGTGTACATTACAGATGAAAAGTCCATCGCATAAATTCTGCTAGAGCACCTTTTAATAAATATTTAGATAAAATCACCTGAAAATAGAGAGTCCGTTGTATGGGCAAAATAGGATAGTATAAATGAATATTGATTATAAAGCATTGGCAGACAAATACGGTACGCCATTGTATATTTATGATTTTGATTATATTGAGAATAGGTATACCGCACTTAAAGAAGCATTTTCCGGTAAAAAGTCCATCATCAACTATGCAGTAAAAGCAAACTCAAATCTTTCGGTCATTGCACATTTGGCCAAGCTTGGAGCAGGTGCTGACTGTGTGAGTATCGGTGAGGTCAGACGTGCACTTGATGCAGGTGTAGACAGATATAAGATTATCTTTTCAGGTGTCGGTAAAAGGGATGATGAGATACGTGAAGCTTTGGAAAAAGATATTCTATTGCTTAACCTGGAGAGTGAAGCTGAGATGAAACGTGTAGAGATGGTGGCGAAAGAGCTTGGTAAAGAAGCACGTATCTCTGTTCGTGTCAATCCGAATATAGATCCCCAGACACATCCGTATATTTCAACAGGACTGCATGAAAATAAATTTGGTGTTGAGATAGATATGGCAAAACGTATGTATATCTATGCGAACAAGTCAGAATATCTCAATCCTGTAGGGATCCATTTTCATATTGGTTCACAGTTGACCAAGCTCTCTCCTATACATGAAGCGTGCGGTATAGTGGCTGACCTGGTACGTTCGCTTAAAGCCATTAAAATAGATATCAAGTTCTTTGATGTAGGCGGAGGAATCGGTGTAGTGTATGATGATGAACAGACCATTTCACCTGAAGCATATACGCAAGCCATTTTTGAAGCAACCAAAGGACTTGATATGACTCTGCTGTGCGAACCTGGCCGTTACATGGTTGCCAATGCAGGGGCCTTTTTTACCAAAGTACTGTATGAGAAAGTCAATGACGGGAAACGTTTTGTTATTGTGGATGGTGCAATGAATGATCTGATAAGGCCAAGTCTTTATAATGCTTATCATAAGATAGAAGCTGTTATGGTGGAGGGAGAAAAGAACCCGGCAGATGTAGTTGGACCAGTTTGTGAGAGTGGGGACTTCTTTGGCAAGAATGTACCACTGCCTCCACTTGAACACAATGACCTTATCGTGGTGCATTCCGCAGGTGCATACGGATTTACAATGGCAAGCAATTATAACACACGGGCAAAACCGGCAGAGGTTGCCTTACAAAGTGGAAAAGACAGACTTATCCGTAAACGTGAGACATATGAAGACCAGGTACGTTTGGAGATTGAGTTCTTAGGAGCTTTGGATTAACTTTTTGTAAAAAAGTAAAGCCTTGACCCGATAAATGGAGAAAACTATGACACTGGATGATTTGAGAAAGAAGATAGACACAATTGATGATACACTCTTGAAGCTCTATAATGAGCGTATGGAGCTGGTACATCAGGTAGGAGAACTTAAAAATACTACAGGCGCCCCTATTTATCGTCCAGAGAGAGAACAGGCGATTCTGAACCGCCTTAAAGCACAGAATAACGGTAAACTCACAGACAGAGCGATCGAGGCACTTTTTCTGGAAATGTTTGCTGTAGCAAGGAACCTTGAACTTCCTGAAGCTGTAGCATATCTCGGACCGGAAGCCAGTTTTACCCATCAGGCGGCAGAGAGTAAATTTGGAGCAATGAGTCATTATCTGCCTATAGGTTCGATTCAGGGTGTGTTCAGGGAAGTAGACAAGGGAACAGCCCGATTCGGTGTAATTCCTATTGAAAATTCTTCAAACGGTATTGTGAGTGATACGATCAACTGCCTGGATGAATATGATCTTAAGATCATTGCTGAAGTAATGATCGATGTGCATCTCTCTTTTTCCACACTTGCCGAGGATATCAAGGAGATTAAAAAAATCTACTCTAAAGATATCGCTTTTGGTCAGTGCCGGAAGTTTTTACAGGATCTTGGATTGGATGAAATAGAGCTTATACCGGTAGAATCTACAGCAAAAGCTGCTAAACTGGCACTTGAAGATAAAAGTGCAGCAGCTCTCTGCCCTTCTGTAGCGGCAAAACTCAATAACTTGCCGATACTTTTTGAAAATGTAGAAGATGATACAAATAACAGAACCCGTTTTTTCATTATTTCCAATTTTGAGAATATGCCTTCAGGCAATGATAAAACTTCACTGCTTGTAAGACTTCCGAATACTCCCGGGTCTTTAGTGGAGTTCCTGAATGATTTTGAAGAAGCCAATGTCAATTTGACAAAGATCAAATCCCATATCGTTGAGGGAGAGTCACTTTTCTTTATAGAATTCAACGGACATAAAGATGATGAAAAGATAAAACCTATTTTAGAGAAACACCATAATTCGATCAAAGTACTGGGTTCTTATGTAAAAGAGACAGATGATGTATAGAATAGATAGTAAGTAGCAGGGAGTAGGTAACAGTGAAATTTAATAAGGTACTTGAAAATATAAAGACGTATGAGGCAGGAAAACCGATTGAATTGGTGGTCCGTGAGTTTGGTATTGCACCGGAAGAAGTGGTAAAGCTTGCATCCAATGAAAACCCTATTGGAACGAATCCTGCCGTAGCTGAAGTGATCAGAAAAAATGCAGACAAGGCACATCTCTACCCCGATGACAGTATGTTTGAACTGAAAGCAGCATTGGGCCGTAAATTTGATATATCAGACGATAATATCATTATCGGTGCAGGATCTGACCAGGTACTGGAATTCATATCGCGTGCAGTACTGGATGAAGATGCTTCGGTACTGATGTCAGCAGTGACTTTTGCCATGTATGAGATCTATGCAAAACAGATGGGAGCAAAGATCATTCGTACAGCCAGTTATGAACACAATTATGATGAGTTTATGGAAGCCTATAAAATGTATCAGCCAAAGATCGTTTACATTTGTACACCAAATAATCCTACCGGTGATGCTACAAGCAAAGAAGAGGTTCTGGCTATCATTGAGGCAATGGATAAAGAGACACTGATCGTAGTTGACGGTGCCTATATGGAGTATGCTGCTGCAAAAGATTCCCGGTATGCCATTACCCCCAAAGATTTGCTGGGCTTTGAAAATGTGATCTATCTGGGTACTTTCTCCAAAGCATACGGTTTGGGCGGTATGCGTGTAGGGTATGGTATCGCACAGACAGGATTGATAAAAGAACTCTATAAAATGAGGCCTCCGTTTAATATTTCTACGCTCTCATTGGCAGCAGCGATAGAAGCATGCACGGATGAGGAATTTGTAGAAAGATCTATTGCGCTGCATCAGGAACAGATCAAGCGTTATGAAACATTTGCAGAGGATAATGGCTTAAGGTTCATCGAGAGTTATACGAATTTCATCACCTATCTGTTCGATGAGAAGTTGGATTCAACAAAAATTTCGGATGCACTGCTTCAAAGAGGGGTGATCATCCGTAATCTGGCTTCTTACGGAATGAATGCTGTACGTATCACTGTCGGGACACAAAAGCAGAATGATATCTTTTTTAAAAATTTTAAAGAGGTAATTGCTTGAAAAAAGTGGAGGTTGTAAAAGCACATGAAGTAGAGGTGAAACCTTTTATTTTAGATGATTTTACCCAAAACAAAGAGAAAGCCGGTAGTATGGAAAAAATAAGTAAAAAAGAGCTCAAGCGTTTGGCTGAAAAGTTAGGTCTGGTCTATGATGATGAACAGATACGATTTACCAAAAAACTAATGACAGAATATTTATTAAATAGATAGAGATAAAAAAGAAGAGAAAAATGGATATAAAAGCATACTCGACAGAAGAACTTAACACTTTAGCCGAAAATATCAGACAAAAGATATTGGAGACTGTGAGTAAAAACGGCGGGCACTTGAGTTCTACTATGGGTGCGACCGATCTCATAGTGGCGATGCATAAAGTATTTGATGTCAGTAAAGACCCTTTTATTTTTGATGTAAGCCATCAAGCCTATGCACATAAACTTCTTACAGACAGATGGGACAGTTTCAATACCTTGCGTCAGTTTGGTGGGATCTCCGGTTATACAAAGCCAAGTGAATCTCCGTATGACTATTATGTAGCAGGACATAGTTCTACTTCCATCTCACTTGCAGTAGGTGCTGCAAAAGCCATTTCCCTAAAGGGTGAGGAGAGAATTCCTGTAGCTTTTATCGGTGATGGAAGTATGAGTGCAGGAATGGTCTATGAAGCACTGAATGAACTGGGAGACAGAAAATATCCGGTAGTTATTATACTGAATGATAATGAAATGAGTATTGCAAAGCCTATAGGAGCGATCAGTAAATATCTTTCCCAGACCATGGCAAGTCCTTTCTATCAAAAAATGAGAAGCCATACAGAAAAAATGCTTGAACATCTTCCTGAGAGTGCAACCTATATGGCAAAAAGATTTGAAGAGTCATTTCGTCTTATTACACCGGGGATCCTCTTTGAAGAGTTGGGTGTTGAGTATATCGGTCCTGTAGATGGACATGATATAGTATCACTGATCGAAACAATGGAAGTAGCAAAAGCACTTGGTAAACCAGTCATTATCCATGCCCAGACCACTAAAGGAAAGGGATATGAGATTGCTGAGGGGACAAAAGAACACTGGCATGGGGTGAGTGCTTTTGATCTTAAGACCGGAGAAGCTCCCAAAAAGAATGGTGCGAAAGCAGCAACAGCTATTTTTAGTGAAACATTGGTAGAACTGGCAGATGAAGATGACAAGATTGTAGGGGTAACGGCTGCTATGCCAAGCGGAACAGGGATGAGTGCAGTGATGGAAAAATACCCTGACCGTTTTTGGGATGTAGCTATTGCCGAGCAGCATGCGGTTACTTCCATGGGCCCGCTTGCAAAAGAAGGATTTAAACCGTTCTGTACGATCTATTCCACCTTTTTACAGCGCGGGTATGACCAAGTGATCCATGATATTGCATTGATGGATCTGGGTGTAGCTTTTGCTTTGGACAGAGCAGGGATCGTAGGAGAAGATGGTGAAACGCATCAGGGTGCATTTGATATTTCATATCTTAGGGCAATCCCGAATATGACACTTCTGGCCCCCTGTAATGAAACAACAATGAAGCTTGCTATGCAGTTTGCCAAAGAGTATGACCACCCTTGTGCTTTCAGATATCCAAGAGGTGCATTTTTAGCAGAAGATTTTGATGCTCCGGTATATGAGTTGGGTAGGTCAGTACTGCTTCAGGAGGGAGAAGAAATTCTTCTTGTCGGTTATGGTAATGGTGTCGGACGTGCACAGAAGACGGAAGCGCTATTGGATAGACAGGCAGCTGTATTGGATCTGCGTTTTGTAAAACCGTTGGATGAAGAGATGCTTGTCAGCTTAAGTGCAAAATATAAAAAATGGTTTGTCTTTTCTGACTCTGCAGCACAGGGTGGTGTAGGTTCAGCTATACTTGAATTTTTAAGCCAAAAAAAGATAAAAGATATAGAACTGACAACATTCGAGTATGAAGATGCATTCATTACGCATGGGAATACGAAGCTGGTGGAAGAGAGTTTGGGGTTGCTTCCTGAGCAGTTGGCAAAACGTATACTATTGTAGGGACAGACCCCTGTGTCTGTCCGCGGATCGAAACAGGGTTCGACCCCTACATCAATCTGGATTTTAAAGAGATATTTTATAGATATTTCTTTCAAGTTCAGTGACAGTGGACAAATACTTTCAAGGAATTAAAAATGGCTAACGAATACATTTTTACAAGTGAATCGGTAACCGAGGGTCATCCAGACAAAATGGCTGATCAGATCTCTGATGCGATATTAGATTACATCATTGAACGAGATCCTCAAGCTAGAGTAGCATGTGAAACGTTATTGAGTAATGGTTTTTGTGTTATTGCAGGAGAGCTGAAGACGCATACCTATGCACCGATGCAAGAGATTGCAAGAGAGGTAGTAAGAGAGATAGGTTACACCGATGCAAGTTATGGTTTTGATTATAGAAGTGCAGGTGTACTGAATGGTGTAGGTGAACAGAGTCCGGATATCAATCAGGGTGTGGATCAGGCTTCAGGTGAGATCGGTGCAGGGGATCAGGGACTTATGTTCGGGTATGCTTGTAATGAAACAAAAGAATTGATGCCTTTACCTATCTCTTTGGCACATAAGATCACAGCAAAACTTGCAGAAGTACGTAAAAACGGTACTGTCCCGTTTTTGCGTCCGGATGGTAAAGCGCAGGTTTCCGTCAAATATGTAGATGGAAAGCCGATTGCTATAGATACCATTGTAGTTTCAACACAACACCATCCGGAAGTCACCCTTGAAAAAGTGCAGGAAGCGGTACTTGAAGAAGTGATAAAAGCGGTAATACCTGCAGAATTGATGAGTGATGATATCAAATATCATATCAATCCGACAGGACGTTTTGTGATAGGCGGCCCTCAGGGAGATGCCGGACTGACCGGACGAAAGATCATCGTAGATACCTATGGCGGTTCATGTCCTCATGGAGGAGGTGCATTTTCAGGTAAAGATCCTACAAAAGTAGACCGCTCAGCTGCCTATGCGGCGAGATATGTGGCTAAAAACCTTGTAGCAGCCGGTATATGCGATAAAGCTACACTTCAAATAGCCTATGCCATAGGTGTGGCTGAACCAGTATCTATTTATGTCGATACACACGGTACTGCAAATGTAGAGGATGAAAAGATCACAGCATGTGTAGAGGCACTTTTTGATCTGACACCTAAAGGGATCATGGAGGCATTGGATCTTCTTAGGCCGATCTACCGAAAGACAGCAGCATATGGTCACTTTGGAAGAGAAGATGTGGATTTCAGCTGGGAAAGAACAGACAAAGTTGCTGAAATAAAAGAATTCTTGGGACTTTAATTCCAAATAATATTTAATAAATAGAATCGTTATCAACTATAAAAACCCTACTTTGTAGGGATTTGCTGAGTTTTGTACTATTTGTTCAATTTATCAAAAATATTAAAGTATTTCTTAAAAATCTTTTGATATAGTTTGGGCATATTCAATTTAAGGAGAAAAAATGGCAGTAATTATTACAGATACTTGTATTAACTGTGCGGCATGTATAGATGAATGTCCGGTAGAAGCAATTGTAGATGAGGATGATAATCCAACAGGTGAAGAGATCTATTATGTATATGCAGACAAATGTGTTGAGTGTGTAGGTTATCATGATGTACCGGCATGTGCCGAAGCATGTCCTACTGAAGGGTGTATCCAGTGGGATGATGTTGCAGAAGGTATGCCTGCTGCTGAGAACAGAGGTGCAAAAGGTGAGCCTGTTATTGAAGACTAACCTTCCTCATAAAAGTTCAGTAGAGTTTTACTCTGCTGGCTGACCAGCCGCTGTTTTTTTTGAATTGAAAAGATTGAACAGCCGGCTGCTTCCTCTCCATGTTTATTACATATTCAGAATTAATCTAAATTAAACTTTTATTTCGGTATAATGCCGCCCGAATACTTCACATGAAGTAAATTATCGCTTAGGAATATAAGTATGGAACAAACATTATCGATCATTAAACCGGATGCAGTAGCTAAAAATGTTGTAGGGCAGATCCTTGCGAGATTTGAAGCGGCAGGCCTTAGAATCGCGGCAACTAAAAAGATCAGACTTTCAAGAGTAGATGCTGAAGCATTCTATGCGATCCACGCGGAAAGGCCTTTCTTTAAAGACCTTGTAGATTTCATGATCTCAGGCCCTGTTGTTGTAACAGTACTTGAGGGTGAAAATGCAATGGCTAAAAACAGAGAGCTTATGGGTGCAACAAACCCAAAAGAAGCAGCAGCAGGTACTATCAGAGCAGATTTTGCAGACAGTATTGATGCGAATGCAGTTCACGGAAGTGATTCTGTAGAAAATGCTGTGAATGAGATCAACTTCTTCTTTGCACAGAGAGAGATCAACTAAGTTTTAAACTATGAAAATAGTTTTTGATAAAATAGGTTCAACCGCTAAGCCGGTTGAACTTGAGGTTCAAGGGGCAAAGCTCAAAGGAACTTTACAAAAGAGCGGTTATCATCAAGTAACTTTGGATGCAAAAATGAGTGGCAGTCTTGAATTGTCATGTGACAGATGTGGAGACATATTTGACTATGATCTGGATAGCAGGCTGAAGCTCAAGCTAAGTGACCAGGTATCTGAAGATAAAGATGATTTGGATATAATTGAGTTTTTAGATGGCGAAATCGATCTTTCGTACATTCTTGAAAGTGAAATCAATGCAATAAAAGGTTCTTATCACTATTGTGGAAAATGTGACAATAGAGAAGAGGACTTTGAAGTAGAATTCTAGTACGTAGAATACTTGAATCGGCAGTATTGAATAAAAGTTTCAAATATTGAATAAACAACAAATAAAAAGGACAAAAAATGGCAGTACCTAAAAGACGTGTGAGTCACACAAGAGCAGCAAAAAGAAGAACACACTACAAGTTAACGCTTCCAATGCCGGTAAAAGATGCTGATGGAACATGGAGAATGCCTCACCATATGAATATGACTACTGGTGAGTACAAAACAACTAAAGCGTAATCTCGATGATTAAAATCGCGATTGATGCTATGGGTGGGGACTTCGGTCCTGAACCCATTATCGAAGGTGTAGTTCAGGCACTTGAAGAAAAAACTTTTTTACCTATTCTGGTAGGTGACAAAACTGAGATACTCTCTTTACTCCCCCAATATTATTTAGATAAAGTTCAGATCGTTGAATCCTCTGATGTGGTTTCCATGAGTGATCAAGCGACAAATGCACTTAAACGTAAAGACTCTTCCATTTACAAGGCCGTTGAACTTGTACGAAATAAAGAAGCCCAAGCTGTAGTTTCAGCCGGACACAGCGGTGCAACGATGACGCTTGCTACATTGCGTATAGGACGGTTACCGCATATTTCCAAGCCTGCACTCGCAACACTGATGCCAAGTATCACAAATGTAAAAACATTGGTGCTTGATGTAGGTGCAGTGACGGATTGTACCCCTCAGAATCTTTATGAATTTGGTGCAATGGGAGAAGCATATGCACAAAAGATTTTAGATGTTGCTTCACCCAAAGTAGGACTTTTATCTAATGGGTCAGAAGACAGTAAAGGGAATGCATTGACCAAAGAGGCTTTTTCTCTTCTTAAAGAACTGAATGGTTTCGTAGGTAATGTTGAAGGGCGTGATATCTTTAACGGTAGTGTAAATGTTGTTGTCTGTGACGGCTTTACAGGTAATATCCTGCTTAAGACAAGTGAAGGGGTCGTCTCAACCATTTTTACCCTAATGCGACAGCATATCAGAAAATCACTACCGGCAAAAATCGGTGCATTGATGATGAAGAAAAAAGTTTTTGGAAATATGAAAAAACAGGTTGATTATGCAGAATATGGCGGAGCACCGCTTCTTGGTATTAACGGATGTGCTATTGTCAGTCATGGCAGTTCCAATGCCAAGGCGATCAAAAATGCTATTTTTCAAGCGATTCGATATACTGAGTCGGATGTGAATACAACGATAGAAGAACTACTCTCCAATACGAAATAATGAAGAGAGGTATTCCCCCTCTCTCAATTTATGATTTCTCCCCATTTTTAGACCTCTCATTAGAATTTTATGGTAAAATACAGACTTATATTTCCTAGGTAAGGATAACTATGTCTCAAATAAAACCAGTATATGCTTCATTTAGATCTATCGGTGCATATATCCCTGAAAAGATTTTAAGTAATTCCGATCTTGAAAAGATGGTTGATACGACCGATGAATGGATCGTAAAGCGTACAGGTATCAAAGAGCGTCATATTGCTGCAGATAATGAGTATACAAGTGATATGGGTGCCAAAGCAGCAGAAGTTGCTATCAAAAGATCCGGTATTGCGAAAGAAGAGATTGACCTGGTTCTATGTGCTACGGTGACACCGGATTACTTCAATATGCCTTCAACAGCATGTATTATCTCAGACAAGTTGGATATCCGAAATGTACAAGCATTTGATATCTCAGCAGCATGCAGCGGATTTGTATACCTGCTCTCTTTAGCCAAAGCATTTATAGAATCAGGAATGAAACAAAATGTACTGATTGTAGGCGCAGAGAAATTCTCTTCTATTGTAGACTACACAGACAGAAGTACTTGTATTCTTTTTGGTGATGGTGCAGGTGCAGCGATGATATCTGCTACAGAGAATAAAGAAGAGGCGTTTATAGATGTACATGCAAGTGCAGACGGTTCTTATGCCGATTTTCTGGTTACACCTGCCCCTGGGAGTATTAATCCTGTAAGTCAGAAAGTGCTTGATGAAGGACTTAACTTTGTACAAATGAAAGGAAATGAAACCTTTAAATTGGCAGTGAAAACATTGACCAAAGATGTAAAAGAGATTTTGCTGAAAAATAATATCCATACAGAAGATATTCCTCATTTTATCCCTCATCAAGCCAACTATCGTATTATCAAAGCGGTGGGAGATGCATTAAAAATGAGAGAAGACCAGATAGTCCTTACAGTAGGGAAATATGGAAATACTTCAGCAGCTTCTATCCCTATGGCGATCAATGATATATATGAATCAGGAAGGCTTCAGACGGGTGATCTTATGTTACTTGATACTTTTGGTGGTGGACTTACGTGGGCTTCGGCTTTACTTCCCTTTGCAGGGAAGAGTATTAAGTGATAAGTGTAGTTGGGGACATTGGTTGAATTTCTGTAAGAAATTAAAGCTGTGTCCTCAAGGAGAATAGTGTGAAAATAGGGTTTATCGGTGATGTTGTAGGTAAGCCTGGGCGATTGATGATAAAACATCATCTTATGCGTCTGAAACAAGAACATTTTATTGACTTTATGATAGTTAATTATGAAAATGCCTCACATGGCTTTGGATTGACTCAAAAAAACTGCATAGAACTTCTTGGGTATGGCATAGACATGATGACCGGCGGCAACCATAGTTTTGATAAAAAAGAAATACTGACTCTTTTTGACAGTTATCCTCTTATCCGTCCGATGAATTACCCTCAAGCTACTCCGGGAAAAGGTATCTATCAAACTACGATTTTAGGCAATAAAGTAGCTATTCTTAATCTGATGGGACATTATACTATGCCTTTGGTAGATAATCCTTTTACCATGATAATAAGTGTTGTTGCTTCTTTAAAAGCACAAGGGATAAAGCACATCATTGTAGACATGCATGCTGAAGCAAGTTCTGAAAAACAGGCTCTTTTACATATGCTTAAAGAAGATGTGAGTGCAATACTTGGAACACATACACATGTAGCAACCGATGATCTGCAGGTAGTAGATGGCTGTTGTTATGTAACTGATGTAGGAATGACCGGTTGTCGTGATGGTGTTATAGGTATGGATAATGAAGTACCTATGAAACGTTTTCTTACAGGGCTTGGAGGGCATTTCAATGTTCCGGATACATGTAAAACACTTTTGCAAATGGTAGTGTTTGAACTTGATGATCAGGGACGATGTATAGATGCTGAAAAAATAAAGATTTATGATGATAAGCCTAAAATTGTAACGAAAGCATGGATGGAAGATTAAAATTTACAGGTTTGGTTCTTACTGAACATCCTAAGATAATTTTAATTTCCATGTAGATTATCTCTACAAGATAACGTTTGGCAGAACCAAACCTACGTATTTCTTTTGATTCTCACCTTTTTAGGATTAAAAAGTGCAATCGCTTCTTTGATCATAGGCTCTTCCAGGAGTGTTGAAGGGTCCTTCTCTTTAGCCGCTTCTGTTCCTCCTGCTTCCGGTGCAATACAGGAACTTTTCATTTCAATATCTTCTATCATGGAAGCAGAGTCTGCATCATTATGTGTTGATACGTGTTGCGTATGGAGTGCTTGTGCAGTGACTCTATTTTCTTTACTGTTACCTGCTATCTGCTCACTGTCTGCTGTTATGGTTTTTTTTTTGGGGATGTTAACGATCTTTGTTTCAAAACCAAAAAGTTCTTTAACAAACATATTGATGACACCCCAGTGAGTAATAAGCTGTTTTTTCTCCTCGCCTTCTGCACTGGAGCCCCAGGTAAGTTTATTATTCATAAAACTTTCAAACTCAATATTTCTTTCAAAGCAGGCACCGAGATCATAATTTCGATCGTATATTTTTTTGATTAAATTATCAAATGTTTTTTGGTAAGGATCAGGTGAGTGCTGAGGGTTGGGCGCTGAGGGTTGTGATGGTTTTTGTGGAGTACGGATCGTTTCAGATCCTTCATGTATATTTTTTTCATTATTCCGAACCTGTACCTCAGGGTATTCCTCATGGTTCTTTACGATCTCTTTGGTTTTTTCAGTTCTATTTGAATCTTGAGGGGATTCTCTATCAGGTACGGAATGAGATGTGGTCTTGATAGTATCTTTCGGCGGCAATGATGAGATTATATCATCTTCGGTAATGGTGATCACTTCGGCAGGTGCAGACAGGTCCGGAGCAGGTGTGGTGACCATGATCTCACTCACCTCTACACCATTGAGCTCTTTTTCAAGTCCGCGTATCATTGTGTCGATGTCTTTTATCTCTAAAGCTTCCATCATTTTAAACAAAGAGAGAGAAAGAACAAACTCTCCGTCACTTCCCAGTGCAAGGAGACTTTTTGACTCTGCAATGACTCTAAAGAAACGCTCTATGATCATAGGGCTGAGTTTACCGTTACCCGAGAGAAGTAACTCTTTGAGGTAGAGAGTAAGTTCATCAAGTATCATCTCTGCTTCATAGTCAGAGGCCATTTTGATGAACTCCAGGATCTTTGCATTATCTTTGAGCATAATGTCATTAAGAAGCGCTTCTAAAAGGCTGGGTTCAATGATGCCTAACATACCTGTTACAGTGCCTACATCAACAAAGTTTTTAGAGTAGACGATGGCTTGATCCATCAAAGTAAGAGAATCTCGTAAACTACCTGCACCTGAGCGGGCAATAATGTCCAGGGCTTCCCTCTCATACTCTATATTTTCAAGATTTAAGATATGTTCCAAATGTTTGAGCACAAGGTTCTGAGGAATTTTTTTAAACCTGAAATGCTGTGTACGTGAAAGGATGGTAGCAGGCAACTTCAGTGGATCTGTAGTTGCAAGGATGAACTTAACAAAATCCGGTGGTTCTTCCAGCGTTTTAAGCAGTGCATTAAAAGCCTGATTGGTAAGCATATGGACTTCATCGATGATGAAAATTTTGTAACGTGCCGAACTGGGTTTGTACTTGGTATGTTCTATGAGGTCTTTGATGTCATCAATTCCACGGTTGGAAGCCGCATCCATTTCAATGATATCCATATGACGGTTTTCACTTGCCATAATACAGTGTGTACAGACGCCACAGGGGTGAGAGGCAGTACCCTGTTCACAAAGCAATGCTTTTGCAAAGATACGTGCAGTAGAAGTTTTTCCACTTCCTCTAAGCCCGGAAAAAAGATAAGCATGAGAGAGTCTGTTACCATCGAGTGCAAGTGATAAGGTTTGTGAAACTGCCTCTTGACCTATAAGGTCATCAAATGTGGCAGGACGGTATTTCCTTGCTAGGGCTAAAGACAAACTGGCTCCTCAATTTTTAGTGATACTATTGTAGTTAAATTTTACTTTTGATTGGTATAATTGAACTAATAAAAGAGCTAAAGATTGATATGGTCATCTTCGTATCTGTACCTGATAGGATTCCGGATTTTCGATTGAATAGAGGAATGTATAGTCTTCAATTCATCTCTAACCCCATATTAGATATAATCCCCCATTAAATAATCATACAATGAAGTGAGATAAATATGAGTTACAATCCAAGTGAGATTGAAGCCAAATGGCAGAATAGATGGGATGAAGAGCAGGCTTTTGAACCTGATGATGCCCTAACAAGAAAGAAAAAATATATTTTAAGTATGTTCCCGTTTCCATCCGGACGGTTACATATGGGACATGTGAGGAATTATGCTATCGGTGATGCTTTTGCCCGTTATTACAGAAAGCAGGACTTCAATGTGCTTCATCCTATAGGCTGGGATGCTTTTGGTATGCCTGCTGAAAATGCTGCGATCAAACATGGGCGTCATCCTAAGGACTGGACGTATAGCAACATTGATTATATGAGAAAAGAGCTCAATACTTTGGGACTTTCATTCTCTAAAACCCGTGAGTTCGCTACCTGTGATGAGCTTTATACGAAGTGGGAACAGGAGTTCATCATCAAGATGTTTGAAGAGGGCCTGCTTTACCGTGAGTCGACCACTGTGAACTGGTGTGAGTCTTGCCATACAGTGCTTGCCAATGAGCAGGTGGAAGAGGGATGTTGCTGGCGTTGTGACAATGAAGTAGAACTTAAAGAGATGCCTGGCTACTACCTTGACATTATTAAATATGCTGATGAATTGCTCGAAGATCTCAAACTTTTAGAAGGCAAGTGGCCGTCACAGGTCATTACTATGCAAAGTAACTGGATAGGAAAGTCTCAAGGGCTTGAGTTCGAGTTTGAATTGAGCCAGAAGAGTAAAGTAAAATTGGGTGGGAACTTTGACAAATATACGGTATTCACAACACGCCCAGATACCATTTATGGTGTAACATACTCTGCACTTGCGGCGGAACATCCTATTACGAAATATCTTGTAGAAAATAATCTGCTCGATAGTGATGTGGCGGGGAAGATCACACATATAGCCAATATGACAGAGCGTGAAAGAGCTCAGGCCGATAAAGAAGGGTATCCGCTTGGTATCAGTGTGATCCATCCTCTTACAGGTGAAGAGATACCTGTATGGACTGCGAATTTTGTATTGGCTTCTTACGGGGGAGGTGCAGTCATGGCTGTACCTGCACATGATGAGAGGGATTTTGAGTTTGCCGGTAAATATGATCTGCCTATCAAGCGTGTGATTGAAGGAGGAGATGAACTCCCATATACGGGAACAGGGGATCTTATTGACAGTGACCGTTTTTCCTGTGTAGACAGCAATGAAGCAAAAATAGCGATCATTAATGAGTTTGAAGAGAGAGGAACAGGTAAAGGGACAACAAACTATAAACTAAGAAACTGGGGGATCAGCCGTCAGCGTTATTGGGGTGCACCTATCCCGTTCGTGCATTGTGAGAGTTGCGGACTTGTGCCTGAGAAGGCAGAGAATCTTCCTATTGCGCTTCCTGAAGATGTGGAGATCACAGGTGAAGGTAATCCACTGGAGAATCATCCTACCTGGAAGAACTGTAGCTGTCCTAAGTGTGGAGCAGAGGCAACACGTGAAACAGACACACTCGATACCTTTGTACAGTCAAGCTGGTATCAGTTCCGTTATGCAACGAATCCTAAGAAGTGGAATGATATAGGTATTGATAAAGAAGATGCAAATTACTGGTTGGGTGTTGACCAGTACATCGGCGGGATAGAACATGCCATCCTGCACCTGCTTTATGCAAGATTTTTCACTAAAGTATTACGTGACTTGGGTTACCATGATATAGATGAACCGTTTACAAACCTGTTGACACAGGGAATGGTACTCATGGATGGTGCAAAAATGTCTAAGTCTAAAGGCAATACGGTCGACCCTGATGCACTGGTTGAAAAATATGGTGCAGATACGGCTCGTCTTTTCATTCTTTTTGCAGCACCACCGCAAAAGGAGCTGGAGTGGAATGACTCGGCAGTAGAAGGTGCATTCAGGTTCATTAAAAAGCTTTATGACAGAAAAGCAAAAGTAACAGGCAGTTCATTACCAAATATAGATCAAGCTACTTTAAGTAAAGCATCCAAGCTTGCACGTGTAAAGGTATATGAGGCATTACAGAAATCAACGGATGTGTATGAAAAAACATTTGCCTTCAATACACTTATCGCAGCATGTATGGAAGCACTTAATGCATTAGACAAACAAGATGATGCTGATGTATGGACAGAGGGAATGTATATCATGCTTAATCTCTTGGAACCTATTATCCCTCATGTGGCAACAGAACTTAGCGAGGTATTGTTTAAAAGAGAAAATCTGGGTGCCATACTTGAAGTAAAAGAAGAAGTGTTTGTCAAAGAAAGCATTCTGTATATGGTGATGATCGGTGGTAAAAAACGTACTGAGATCGAGGTGAGTCCAAGTGCAGACAATGATGAGATATTGGCATTGGCGAAAGAGGCTGGTGCAAAATGGCTTGAAAATATGAGTATTGTAAAAGAGATCGTGGTACCGGGCAAGCTGGTCAACCTGGCGGTAAAACCGGCTTAAAAAGTGAAGAGTAAAAGTATGCAAAATGATATTTTGCTTTGATTGAAAGAGGAGAAAAAAAGATGCAAATAACAGATAAAAGTTTTTCGAAGAAAAACAAACCCACACTTTTCACTTTTCACTTTTCACTTTTCATTTCAATAGCAGCAGTGCTGTTATTGAGTGCCTGCGGTTACAAACCCTCTTCTCATGCCATAAAAAATATTTTTCCTGATACTGTTTATGTTGAAGTGATGGTCGACAGAGCAGAACCTGAAAATGCCCCTTATCTGAAAGATGAGATAAATCGGCTGGTCTATACACGTTTCAAAGGGCAGATCGTTCCTAAAGAACAGGCAGAGAGTCAGATACATATTTCATATAGAGGGAGTACCTTTACTCCGCTCAGCTATGAAGACGGATATGTTACACGTTATCGTGCAAATATCAGGGTCCAGTTTGATATGCTGACCAAAAAAGGAAGAATTAAAAAAACAATCAATAGTGTTTTTGAATCTGATATTCATGTCAGTTCCATCTATTCCTCTACGTTAAGAACTGAAGCGATCAAAAAAGGTTTGGAAAAAGCATTGGATCAGTTTTTGGCATATGTGAGTGCTAAGGGAATGAGTGTTGAGCGTTGAGTGCTGAGTGCTGAGAGACATGATAAGTTTAGAAGCTTTTTTAAATCAAAAACCCCTCTATTATAAAGAGATAGACCATCAGCGGGTACATGTTGCATATAGGATGCTCAAACCGTATATTAGACGACCAAAAACGGTGCATATCGTTGGAACGAATGGAAAAGGTTCTACAGGACGGATGATCGCCCACCTTGCTTTTAAAAGTGGTCTTTCTGTAGGACATTTTTCTTCTCCCCATATCTTGAAATTTAACGAACGTATCTGGCTTAATGGCAGTAACAGTAGTGATGAGATATTGGAAACAGCACATCAACGGCTTTTTACTATTTTAGGTAAAGAGATGAGTGATGCTTTGAGTTATTTTGAATATACTACACTTTTAGCTTTTGTAGTGTTTGAAAAGTGTGACCTGATGGTACTTGAAGCCGGATTGGGTGGTGAATTCGATGCGACTAATGTGTGTGATAAAGAGCTTTCTGTTGTTACCCCTATAGGTATCGACCATCAGGCTTTTTTGGGTGAAACTATAGAGGAGATAGCCGGTACTAAGATACGAAGCATACAAAAACAGGTACTTTTGGCACCACAGCCTTATGATGAAGTGATTGAAGTGGCGAGACAGATTGCAAACAATGTAGGGGCATCCCTTGTGGTTGCCCAAAATAGAGAGGGTACCCACAAGGGGCACCCCTACGGGGTAAAAGAACTTGCCAAAGCCAAAGGCTGGCCAGAGTACCTCATAGAAAATGCCACCGTAGCGATGCAAGCCTTGGATATTTTGAAGATTCCCTATGAGGTAGATGATTTAAGAACCTTAGAACTTTTTGGACGCTTTTACGCTTTAACACCTCATGTCAGAATAGATGTAGGACACAACCCTTTAGCGGCAAAAGCCATAGAGAAAGCACTGGATGACAAAGTAATACTTATTTACAATAGTCTTGATGATAAAGACTATGAAGAAGTGTTACGAATATTGAAACCCAAAGTAAAGAGGGTAGAGATCATTCCTATTCATTCTCAAAGAGCTACTATTCTGGAAGAGATAGAAAAAGCTTTGAAAAAAGTAGATTTAGAGTATAGTTATTTTAAAAACAAAATAGATAAAAATGAAAATTATTTAGTGTTTGGTTCATTTTATGTTGTTGAAGCGTTTTTAAAACAAAGAAATATATAGGGTGCGTTTGCCAACGCACCGAAAAGTGAGAAGATGTACCAAAGTAATATATACGAATACCTGGGAACCTTAAAATCTAACAAGCTCCTCATCTGCAAAGACGACAAAGAAGCCGTACAGATACGAGATGTGGCATTGCTCCTTGGGTTTGATACTTATGTTCTGCCTGACCTTCGTGTGAGTGTAGGTGAAGATCTGCGTGCCTATGGTGAAGATCTGCAGTTGTTGTTTACTCAACTGGCAAAGTACCATGCAAACCAAAAGAAAAAAATACTTATTTCACCTGTAAGAACACTGCTTATCCCTTTCCCAAAACTGGAATTTTTTGCAGAAAAAATAGTTGAGTTTGGAGACACTCTCAATCTGAATGAACTTAAAGATACGTTGTATCAGTGGGGGTACCATTTTACAGATATCGCAGCACAGAGAGGAGAAGTTTCTTTTCGTGGGGATATTATAGATATTTACCCTATACATATGGACAAACCGTATCGTATCTCTCTTTTTGATGAAGAGGTTGAAGCGATCCATTACTATGATGAAGGTACGCAAAAACGGCTTCCGGATGAACTGGAATCCTTAACCATAACCCCTGCTTTTTTAGCACTGGACAAAACCCAACATGAAGCCCTGAAACGCAGAACAGAACGAAGTACCTACGACACCTTTGTAAAAGATATAGACTCACTTGGTCTGTGGCACTTGGATGACCTGGGTGAGAGTGCATTGGAACAGTTCGAGGGTGTGTGGGCGAGTAACCTGGATGATGAGCTTAAAGAGGTATATGAACTTACAGAGCCACTGGTACCAAGAAAATCATTTTTACTTCCGTCTATTCCGGAAGGTACCAAATATCGTGACCTAGAAGTAGTCGATCCCAATAAACTGCTAGAGTCCCATAAAGATAAAAAGATCACCATCATTGCTAAAAATGAAAGTATCGTTCGCGGATCTGAACTGAGCTCTTTTGAGAATATAGAGTTTGTCTATCAAGAGGGGATCGTCAATATCCTAGGTTCGGATAGACTCATCTTGTCGCTTAACAAACCCATTAAACGCAAACGTGTGAAAAAAGCCAGTATCGTTTTAGATGAACTCAAACCCGGGGACTATGTGGTACATGAGAACTATGGTGTGGGTATATTTAAAGGGATTGAAAAACGGGATGTTCTGGGTGCAAAGAGTGAGTTCGTGGTGATGTATTACCAGAATGAAGACTCTTTGCTTATCCCTGTATCAAACCTTGAAGTCATCGACCGTTATGTGGCAGAGGGCGGGGCATTGCCTATCTTGGATAGACTGGGTAAAGCCAGCTTTAAAAAGCTCAAAGCCAAAGTCAAAGAGAAGCTCTTTGCCATTGCTTCACAGATCATCAACCTTTCTGCCCAAAGGCACTTGAAAAAAGGGATCATTCTTAAAAGAGACATGGAAGAGCATGCTATCTTTATGTCTGAGGCAGGTTTTGTGCATACAGAAGACCAGGAACGGGCCATCAATGATATGCTGGACGATATGAGTTCCGGAAAGATGATGGACAGGCTTCTAAGTGCTGATGTAGGATTTGGAAAAACAGAAGTCGCGATGAACGGGATGTTCGTAGCAGTAAAAAACGGCTACCAGGCGATGATGATAGCCCCAACTACTTTGCTTAGTTCACAACACTACAAGAGCCTAAAAGAGCGTTTTTATGAACATGGCATCAAAGTAGCGAAGCTTGACAGGTTTTCAACAACCAAAGAGAAAAATGCAACACTGAGAGGATTGGAAGAGGGTACTATAGATGTAGTGGTAGGAACCCATGCCTTACTCAAAGCGAAGTTTAAAAACTTGGCCCTTGTCATCATCGATGAAGAGCATAAGTTCGGGGTGAAACAAAAAGAGGCACTGAAAGAGATAGCCATTGATGTGCATCTTCTTAGTATGTCAGCAACACCCATACCAAGAAGCTTGAATCTTGCGATGTCCGAAGTGAAAAGTTTTTCTGAGATCCTCACTCCTCCAACAGAACGTCAAGGAGTACGGACTTTTGTAAAAAGTTATGATGACAAGGTCATTAAAGAGGCTATTTTGCGTGAGATGCGCCGTGGTGGACAGGTATTTTATGTCTTTAACTCCATTGCAGGAATAGAAGAGAAGAAAAAACAATTACTTGAAATCTTACCCAAGCTTCGTATTGCAGTACTGCACTCAAAGATCTCAGCCAAAGAGACAGAAGATGAGATGATGAAATTTGAAGATGGTGAGTATGATGTGTTGCTTTCTACCTCCATCGTCGAGTCAGGCATCCATATGCCTCATGCCAACACCATGATCGTTGACGGTGCAGACAACTTCGGTATAGCTGACCTGCATCAGCTTCGTGGACGTGTAGGACGTGGAGGCAAAGAGGGGTACTGTTACTTTATGGTGACAGATAAAGAGCGTTTGACGGACAATGCCAAACGACGGATTTTAGCATTGGAATCACACTCAGACTTAGGGTCTGGAGCAGTACTTGCCTTCCATGATCTTGAGATACGTGGCGGAGGTAATATCATAGGAGAAGCACAAAGTGGACATATCAAACAGATAGGGTATTCACTTTATTTGCGTATGCTGGAAGATGCCATTAAAGAACTCTCGGGCCAAGACAAAGAAGTGGCACAAAACATCGATATGAAACTCTCTGTAGATGCTTATCTCAATGAAGAACTCATAGAAGAAGACAGACTACGCCTGGAACTTTATCGTCGTCTCTCTCTTTGTGAGACGACAGGAGAAGTGTATGAAATAGAGTCTGAGATAGCAGACAGATTTGGTAAATTAGACACTATTACAAGACAGTTCATTGATATCATTGTAATGAAAGTATTGGCAAGACAACAAGGAATATCAAAAGTTTCAAGTTATGGGGAAAATGTTTTTATAGAGTTTATTGAAGAGGGGAAAGAGAGAGTAGTATTGAAGTCGAGAAGTAAAGACGATGATGATATTATTGCAACGGCTATGGGGTATTTAAAAAATACATAATATTAAAACACGCTTCTACAATATATTTATAGGTATTAGAGTAGGTACAGTATTAAGATAGATCGTATTATTAAACTACAGTTAACTTCACTCAAGTATACTTTTCTTAATTAACTATTCAGGAGAAAAACTTGAGTCAAATCATACAAAATATCAAAACTGAAATGTCAAAAGTCGTTGTCGGACAGGAAAAGATGATAGAAGGTCTGCTTGCAGGACTTCTTTGTCGCGGGCATATCCTTCTTGAAGGTGTTCCCGGACTTGCCAAGACCACTACGGTCAATGCCCTGGCTAAAACACTGGGACTGGACTTTAAACGTGTTCAGTTCACTCCCGATCTGCTTCCTTCGGACATCATAGGAACAGAGATCTATGATCCGTCAAACAATGCGTTCAAGATCAAACAGGGACCAGTTTTTACAAACCTTCTCCTTGCAGATGAGATTAATCGTGCTCCTGCAAAAGTGCAGTCTGCACTATTGGAAGTCATGCAGGAGAGACAGGTGACCATCGGTGATGAAAGCTTTAAAATAGACTTGCCTTTTTTGGTTATGGCAACACAGAACCCTGTAGAGCAGGAGGGAGCATATGAACTTCCGGAAGCACAGCTTGACAGGTTCATGATGAAAGTAGTGGTAGGATATAACACAAAAGAAGAAGAACTGGAAATAGCAAGACGTGTGGCGAACAACAGCTTTGGTGAGATCCGGCAAGTAGCCAGCAAAGAAGATCTGGAACAGATACGTGCTGAAGCAATGCAGGTACATATGGATGAAGAGATAGAATCTTATATTATTGAACTTGTGGCAGCTACACGTGATCCTAAAGCCTATGGACTTGAAGAGTTGGAAGCATACATAGAGTTTGGGGCAAGTCCTCGTGCGAGTATAGATATGTATAAAGCGAGTAGGGCTATTGCATATCTTAAAGGACAGGATTATGTCTCTCCTATAGAGATAGCTTATATTGCCAAAGAGATATTGCGTCATCGTATCATCTTGAGTTATGAGGCACAGGCTGAAGACGTAACACAGGATATGATTATAGAGAAGATTTTAGCTGCTGTACCGATTCCATGATTTTCTGTGAAAATCAAGTGAAGAACGAAGAGTGAAGAATGAAAAGTGGTGGATTTGTCTACCGTTTAGGAGAGTGATAGTTTGAACAAAAAAGCCAAAAAAATTATCCTTAAAACCAAAAAACAAGTCTATGGAGATATGCTTGGAAACAATGCATCATTGTTCCAGGGTGAAGGGTTTGAGTTTGCAGAGCTTCGTGAGTATATTTATGGAGATGATGTCCGTAAGATAGACTGGAAGACCACTGCAAAACTGGGTAAACCTTTTGTAAAGATCTATAAAGAGGAGCGCGAACTTAATGTTGTGATAGTTTCTATGCTTGGAGGATCTGTCTATTTTGGTACAGTGAAACAAAAGTCAGATGTTATCGCTGAAGTAGTGGCTACACTTGGTTTTTCTGCAGTCAAAAACAGTGATCTGTTTTCACATATGCTTTTTGCCGATAAACTGTATGATTTTAGTAAACCAAGTAAAAAACTTTTCTCTGTGCATAAAGCCGTTGAAGAAGTGGTGACTTTTGATCCTCTTGGTAAAGAGGGAGATTTTAAAGCATTGGCAGAGACACTGAATCATCGTTTGAAGAAGAAAGCACTGCTTTTCATCGTATCTGATTTTGTAGGTGACATCGATCTGAAACTTTTAAGTAAAAAACATGATGTGTTTGCCGTGATGGTACGAGACAGATTTGAAGAATATCCTAGTGAACTGGGTTATCTTAGACTTATCGATATGGAAACAAAACAAAGCTTTGAAGGTAACATTGACAGTGGAACGCTGCATAGTTATAAAAAGGCTTTACATGAAAATGATGAGAAGCTCTATAAGCAGTTTAAGAAGCAAGGTATTCGCTTTACTAAGATATATACACACGAAGATTCTGCTTTGAAGTTAATGAAGGCGATGCGATGATGATATTTGCAGGGTGTGTTTGCCAACGCACCATTAAATTGAATATGCCAAAAGGTGCGTTGGCAAACGCACCCTACGGAGGATAAAAATGGATAACAATATAAGTGAGCAGTTAAGAGATATCAAACCGTTATTGGAGATCCCTGATAACTCCTACTATATGTATTGGGGGCTAATTATTTTTGGTACTTTATTGTTGTTGGGGATTCTTTTTTTCATAGCTAAAAAACTATGGGAGAACCGTAAGATAAACCTTGCCAAAGGGTATTTGGAAAAACTCAAAGCGATTGACTGGAAAGATGCTAAGAAATCAGCCTATGAGGCAACACATTATGCAAGACTTTTGGCAACGGATGAGAGAAGAAAAGAGTTATTTTCCCAGCTTGAACCAATGTTGGAAAAATATAAATATAAAAAAGAGGTAGATGAAGTAGATCACGATACACAAAATAAATTTAACCTCTATGTGCAGGTGGCAGATGAGTCAATTTAGTTTTGAATATCCTTTTTTACTGGCACTCATATTGCTGTTTGTTATCTGTGCCAAATGGTGTAAAGAGAAAAGCAGGGCTATTTTTTTCCCTCATGTAAGTACACTCATTGCCAAAACAGGGCATAAGAGTTCACTTCTTGCATGGCTTAAATGGATAGGTATTATCTCAGCAGTGATAGCATTGGCTTCACCTGTGATCACGAAAAGCTATTCCAACTCGAAAAAAGAGGGTAGAGATATCGTACTTGTCATCGACAGCAGTGATTCTATGAGACAACCGGGATTCGATCCTAATGATATATTTAAAAATAAATTTGATGTGGTGAAAGAGGTAGTGGGTGACTTTATAGAAAAAAGAGTCAATGACCGTATAGGTATGGTGACATTCGCAGATGTAGCATTCATTGCATCGCCTTTAACCTTTGAAAAAGCGTTTTTAACCAACATCACACAAATGCAAAAACTGGGTATAGCAGGAAAACGTACAGCCATCAATGATGCACTGGTACAAGCCTATAATCTGTTGAGTAAAAGTAAAGCAAAGTCCAAGATAGTCATACTTCTTACCGATGGGGTAGACAATATGAGTAAGATCCCTTTTCCCGATGTAAAAAGTATGATAGAAAAGAGAGATATCAAACTGTACACCATTGGTATAGGCGGTCCTAGAGATTATGATGGCAGATACCTTCAGGCATTGGCTCAGGCAGGAAAAGGTGCTGCATATGGTGCAAGAGATGCGACAACACTTAGTATGATTTATGATGAGATAGATAAACTTGAGGCAACAAAGCTGAATGACAAAAAGATAGTTGAGCATACCTATTTGTATATCTATCCACTCTTTTTGGCGGTGTTGAGTCTGTTGTTGTTCATTTATTTTAGAAACAGTAAAGGAGTGTAGATGGAATTTGTAAACCCATATCTGTTTTGGATACTGATCATTCCTTTTGTGTTCTTCGCATTTCTTATCTCTACTAATAAAGAGCGTCTATCGCGTATCTTTGATGAGAAAGTACTTGCCCGTTTGAGTGCAACAGATGAGAGTATGCCTTTGATGGTGAGAAATATCATTATGTTCCTTGCTATTTTTCTTATGATAGTTGCGATGGCACGACCTGTGATAGATGAAGGAGATAAAACAGTAAAAGTAAAAGGTTTAAGTATTCTTACTGCTTTGGATATTTCCGGGTCGATGCGCAGTAGAGATGTGTATCCTAACCGTTTGACTTTTGCCAAAAAGAAGATGAATGCTCTGTTTGATGCTATGCCAAGTGATGAGATAGGTGTAATGGCGTTTGCATACAGCCCTTTTGTTCTGGCTCCATTCACAAGTGATAAAGAGACACTCAAAATGATGGTAGACGGGGTAGATGACTCTTATATCAATATGGGTTCTACAGACTTCATGGCTTTGGGAGAACTTGCAAGCAGTCTGCTTGAAAAGAAGGATCCCAAGATACTGGTCCTGTTTACTGACGGTGGAGATGAAGAAGCGATTGCAGGATTCGGGGATGTGCTGAAGGCAGAGGGTATAGACCTTTATGTAGTACTGGTAGGTACTACCAAAGGTGCTCCTGTCATTGGTGAAGACGGTAAACCATATACACTTAAAGACGGTACCATCGCTATTACCCAGAGGAATGATGCTCTGGGAAAACTGGCAAAAGAAAATGGCGGAGCCTATGTGGTAGCAACTAACGGGAAAGAAGATATAGAAAATCTGGTTTCTGTGATACGAAGCAAATATAAAGCACAGCAACAGGGTGAAGTGAAGATCAAACAACGCGTGGAACTCTTCTATTATCCGTTAGGGTTTGGGCTTTTACTACTGTTGATCGCACTGAGCTCTGTACCTAGATTAGGTAGCAAGGAGCAAATAGTAGGTAGTCATGGAGGTAACAAATGATTAGATTAAATAAAAGCTTTTTGAAAAAAAGCATACTAACATTCTTCATTCTTCATTCTTCATTCTTCACTAACCTCTATGCAGGTTTAACTGATTTCAAAACGATAGAAAAAGCCAAAGAGGCATACAGTGCTAAAGAGTATGGAAAAAGTGCAGCATTGTTGGGTACTTTAGAGACAAAAAGCCCGCAAAAAGAATATGATATGGGTAATGCCTATTATAAAGCAAAGAAGTATGATGCGGCTATCAAAGCGTATGAAAAGGCAGAAGGTGTAGATGAAGCAACCCGTCTACATAATGTAGGGAACAGCTATTTCCAAAAGAAAGAGTGGGATAAAGCGATCGAAAATTATGAAAAAGCATTAAAACTCAAAGAAGATAAAGATACAAGATTCAATCTGGAATTAGCGAAAAAGCAGAAACAAAAGCAGGATCAGAAAAAGAAACAGGACCAAAAAAAGAATAAGAAAAAAGACGATAAAAAACAAAATAAAGATCAGAAAAACAAAGACAATAAGCAAAAGCAGGATCAAAAAAAGAACAAGCAGAATAAAGATCAAAAAGATCAAAAGAAAAATCAGGGTCAGAAAAAGAAACAAGACCAAGATAAAAAAGATAAGAATGGTGAAAAGAAAAAATCTGATGAAAAGAAAAAGTCAGAAGAAAAAAAGAAGCAAAAACCTAAAGATGAAAAAGGTGATAAAGCTTCGGCAACACCGAAAGAGCAAAAGAAGATGAGTAAAGAAGAGAAGCTTAAAGCACAGGAACTGAAACGTTTACTTAAGAAAATGGGACAAAAAAAGACACTTACGATGATATATCAGATGGGTAACACTAAAAAATCAAAAAGGAGTGAAGATGCGAAACCATGGTAGATCAATAGGCAAAATCATTTTTGTTATAGCATCAACTTTTCAACTGTTATGGGCAGCTGGTGTAGAAGCTACTGTTTCAAACACAGAGGTAGTACAGGGAAATATGGTACAGCTTCGCATCAAAGCTATTGGAAACAGGGCAACATTCCCTAATATTCAAGAGATAGGCGGTGCAAAAGTATTGGGAAGACATCAGAGTTCCAATAATTCTATCAGCTATATCAATGGAAAGATGTCAACACAGCGTAGTATAAGCCTTGTTCTAACCTTTGCGCCACAACATGATATGACCATACCTTCATACAGGGTCAATATAGACGGAACTGTATACGAAACGGATCCGATAAAACTCAAAGTGATAAAATCAAATGCACCGCAAGTGGCAAACAGTAATAGGTTTTCACTCCTGATGCGTGCAGATAAAAAGTCTGTGATGGTGGGTGAACCTTTGGTTGTAACAGTATTTTTCTCTTTACAAAATGGTGTACGACTTTCTGAAAATCCTCAGTACAGTAAACCTGAGTTTAAAGGTTTTTTTGCAAAAGAGGTAGGGGATGAGAAAACATATAGGGAAGGTAATCGTCAAGTTACTGAGCTGAGTTATATCCTTACACCTAAGACAGAAGGAAACTTCACAATTGGACCGGCTACAGCCAAAATAGGTGTTGCAGACACAAGCAGACGGGATATGTTTGGCAGATTTTTTGGAACGGTTTGGACACCTATTGCTTCCAATACAATAACTATTGAAGTCAGACCAACACCCCAGGAGACTGATCTGGTAGGCTATTTTACGATAGAAAGCAAGATAGATAAACAAAATGTTAAAGCAAATAAACCGGTAAATCTCACAATCAAAATTGAGGGAGAAGGAAGTCTTGAAGATTTTGAATTTCCAAATTATGAGATAGACGGTGTAACGATCTACAGTGATGATGCTAAAGTGGAAACTCAGATCACAGGGAACAGACTTAAAAGTACCTATATGAAAAGTTTTGCTTTTATTTCAGATCATGATTTTAATATACCTGGTCGAAGTATCTCTGTATATGATACAAAAAAAGGTGACGTAAAGCATCTGGAAATACCTTCATATCATGTGAAGGTCGAAGCTCAAAAAACGTTTGTATCCGGATCAAACACTTCTCCCAAAGGAGTAGTACAAACCAATCTAAAACAAGTAGATACACCTCAAAACAATGTTGTTCAAAAAGAGGTAGAGGTTAAAAGTGTAGCCTGGTGGATGCTGGTCGTTGCATTTGTTTCGGGTCTCCTTTTTATGTATCTATTACGATATCTATCTATAGCTAAATGGACGAGAAAGAAAAGCCCTTTCAAAGAGTCTGAAGCCTTAAAGATACTCTATCCACATATCAATGAATCTATGGAGGTAGAGGAGATGGTACGTAAACTCTATGCTAAGAAAAATGGTGATAAAAGTATACAGATAGACAAGAAGATACTTAGAGAAATGGTAGAGCATTTTAGATAGTCCTGCTACAATATCTTTATAGATAAGAAAGAAAGCAGGGTTATGATCTATTATATTTTTTCAAAAAATAGTGAAACATTCATAGAAGAGAATAAGCACTATTTAGAAAATGAAACCATTCACTATCTTCCTTTCTCTCAACTAGGAGAACTTGATGTTTCAACTGCTACGCATCTGCTTGTAACCGGTTGTCTTGATGAGATAAAGCTTCTTATGGGTATCGCCCATCAAAATGGTATTACGCTGGGTATTGTTCCTGTACCGGAGCAAAAAGAGTTGATGCGTACCTTTGAGTTGCCGAACAAAGTAGAAGAGGCTATCACTTTAGCATTAACTCCAAGTGAAAAAAAGGTAGATCTTCTTTACTGTAATGGTACGATAGTGTTGCAAGAGGTTGTTGTGGGCGATGCACCACCGCTTGAGCAATTTGATACGGTATTTAAAGGTAAAACACTTTTTGATAGAGTAAAGCTTTTTTGGCGTACCATAAAAAAAGTCAAAGACCTTAAACATACCCAAATGAAGATCACTGACGCAAAAGAGAATGAGATAAAACTCTCAGCTGTAGGTGTAGTGGGGGTAGAATATAATAATGAGACCTTTGCGGCCAAACTCATCTCTTCACAGTTGAGTGCGAATGATGGAAAACTTTCTATTGTCATTCTCTCTCCTATTTCCATCGTGCAGTATATGGGGTACCTGTTTAAGTCACTCGTTTCACACTTAACACCTAAAAGTCTACCGAAATCTGTAGGATATATACGTAGTAGTAAAATTATCATAGAACCAAAAGTACCACTGGATGTTCTTATAGACTCAGCACAAAAACAGCAGACACCAGTAGTGTTAGAGGTAAAAGAAGAAGCATTGGCACTCAGTGTAGGTGAAAAGTTCTGGGAAAAACAGAGCAAAGAGAAAAATGGAAAAGACAGTATCAAGATAGACCATCTTCCTTCGGATGAAGAGAGTGCAAACTATTTGAGCAATGCCATTCCTCTTTTTTCTCATGCAAGTCAAGAACAGTATACTGCTCTTTTTAAAAATCTTAGAGAAGAGAGTAAGCTCAGTTCAACGTTTATGATATTGCTGATCTTAGCTACGATGATCGCTACTTTTGGTCTGTTCATCAATTCAAGTTCAGTGATCATCGGTGCAATGCTGTTGGCTCCTCTAATGCAGCCTATCGTAAGTCTCAGTATGGGTGTGCTCAGACAGGACAGTGCACTGCAGATCAATGGTGCGAAAACGATTTTTATCGGGATACTTGCAGTTCTTTCCACTGCTGCATTGATAGCACTTTTTATGCCTATAGAGAGGCTTACTTCTGAGATGGCAGGACGGCTTTCTCCTACCATACTGGACCTGTTTGTTGCCATAGTCTCCGGTGCTGCGGCAGCCTATGCAAAGAGTAATGAAAAAATATTGGGGTCACTTGCCGGTGTGGCTATTGCTGTAGCACTGGTCCCTCCTATTGCTGTGGCAGGTATAGGACTTGGCTGGGCTGATTGGCATATGTTCAGTATAGCTTTCCTGCTTTTTGTTACCAACCTGGTCGGTATTGTATTTGCAGCAGCATTGACCTTTGTACTTTTAGGTTTTTCTCCATTGCATATTGCCAGAAAAGGGATCATGGTCTGGATGCTGATTGTAGCTGTGGTAGCCATACCTCTCTATAGCTCGTTTTCTAAAATGGAAGAAGATATCCGGATACAGAAAACACTTTCAAATATCACTTTCAATGTAGGTGTACATGATGTCAAACTTACACATATCGAATTATTCCATCGTGCAAAAGAAGATGAAATCAGATGTGAGGTGATCAGTACAGGCATTTTAAATAAAGAAGAGAAGATACGGTTGAAAGAAGCTATACTTAAAAGTATTCATAAAAAAGCCAAGATAATAGTAACATTCAGATATAGACTTTAATATGGTCCCTCCAGAGGATTAATCTAAAATATCATGCAGCCTGTTTGCATCCTGCATCCAGCCGTTCAGTCTATCCCACTCTTCGTTTTCGACCATTTTCTGACATTTCTTAAGTTCGGACTGAAAGACGTTGATAGCTTCAAGCAGATTGTTCTTGTTCTGCCGGAAAATATCTTCCCACATACTGGGTGAAGATTTTGCAATACGGCTCATATCTTTAAATCCGCCGCCGGCAAGAGTAATGATACTCTCTGCTGCTTCCTGCTGCATGACTGAATTGGCAAGAGCATAACTGAGTGCATGCGGCATATGGGAGATGAAGGCTGCATGCCTGTCATGCTCTTTGGCATCCATATAGACCAGCTTCATGCCGATACTTGAAAAAAGTTCTTTTGCTACTTGTTGTTGATATACTCCGCTTTTTTCCATATCACAAAGTACAACTACTTTATCTCTATAAAGGTCCGGAACAGCAGCAGTGGGACCGAATTTTTCTGTTCCGGTCATCGGGTGTGCAGTGACAAAATTGGCTCTTATCTCTTTTGGAATGCTTTGAGAGATCTTTTCTTTTGTGCTTCCAAGATCGATCACTGTACATTTCTTATCTAATCCCTGTATCTTTTTAGCAATGGCAATAATACCGTCAACAGGAATGGTTAAAAAAATGATATCGCATTTGATGATTTCATCAAGTGTTGGGACGATCTCATCTACTAATCCCAAAGAGAGTGCCTGTGTACAATGTTCTTCATTGTGGTCCAGACCGAGAAAATAAAAATTTTTTGAAGTTTTTTGAAGGGCCATACTGAGAGAACCTCCCATAAGTCCAAGACCAATAATACCAATTTTCTGTATCGTCATCATTATACCCCTGCAGTATCGATCATTTCTGAGGATTATAGCATGATTTTTTTGTTTATTATGCGCCTCTTATTGAAAAAAAGATAAAATATTAGCAAATTATATTAAGGTTTGACTATGATAAAGAAAATAGCCCTTTCATGGATATTGATAGGATCACTGCTGCTGGCACAAAAAATAACACAGATCAAATTTGAGGGGCTTGCCCACCTTTCCCCTTCTGTTGCGATGGAGATCGCAGATCTCCGTGTAGGTGACCAAATGGATCCTGCCAAAATCGATGAATCTATTAAAAAGTTCTTTGAACAAGGCTACTTTGAAGATATATGGGTTGATAAACAGGGCGGTGTACTTATTTACCATTTTAAAGAAAAAGTAGCTATCGCGAATATTCAGGTTAAAGGATACGGTTCAGGGGATGATGGTGAAAAACTTTTAAGGACGATAGGTTTGAAAAAAGGCGATCTTTATGATGAAGCACGTATCAAAGTAGCGAAAAAGACACTTATTTCAAGGCTTGAAAGCCAAGGTAATTATGATTCTGTGGTTGAGGTTACTACTACTCCGGTCGGGGAAAGAGCTGTTTCTGTTGTCTTTGATGTCAACAAGGGGGAGAAGATCAAGATCAAAAAACTTAATTTTATCGGTGCGTCAAAATTAAGTAAAAGTGATCTTGAAACGGATCTTGCCAACCAGGAAGAAGATTTCCTTGGCTGGATGCCATTCATGAACAGCGGTGATGTAAAAGTAGACCAGCTTGAATATGATGCGTATAGAGTGAAAGATACATATATGAAACACGGTTTTCTGGATGCAGAAGTCAGCAAACCGCTTATGCGTGTAGATTACAGTTCCTATACTGCAGAGATAGATTATCAGATCAAAGAGGGTGTACGGTATCGTGTAGGTGAAGTGACTATTGAGCAAAATATAGAAGGGTTGGACAGTAAAGAATTGGGTTCTGAATTGTCTCTTAAAAAAGGACATATTTTTAATATTACACGTATGAGAAAAGATATGAAGATGCTTGAAGAAGCTGCCGGGAATCTCGGATATGCTTATGCAAAGGTCACTCCCCGAATGAATAAAAATGCGGAAAAGAAAATGATCAGCCTCCAGTATGTTATACAGTCAGGTATGAAAGTAACGATCAATGATGTATTGATCTCCGGTAATGACAGTACAAAAGACAGAGTTATACGCAGATATATCTACCTCGCTCCAGGGGATACTTTTAATGCAACAGACCTAAAAGACAGTAAAAGTGCATTGGGAAGAACCGGTTTCTTTGAAAAAGTGGATATTCAGAGTCAAAGGATCTCTGAAGACAAGATCAATCTTCTTGTAAAGCTAAAAGAAGCAGCGACAGGAACTCTTTCTGCCGGAGGAGGATACGGGAGCTATGAAGGACTTATGCTTAATGCAAGTATTTCAGATAAAAATATTTTTGGATCAGGGATCAATGCAAGTTTCGGTTTTGATATTTCAAAGATCTCTACGAATTATAATGTTTCCTTTACCAATCCTAAAATATGGGACAGTATGTACAGCTTAGGTTTTAGTCTTTATAAAAAAGATTATGAGTATATAGATTATACTCAGGATCAATTAGGCGGGTCATTGAGTCTGGGTAGACAGTTCTTCAGACATTTTTATGCTTCAGTCGGAGTAGGGTATGTAGATAACCAGTCTACTATTAATGAAGATGAAAATACAACGATCTATGATACCTATCTTTATACTGATCAATACAAGAAAACATCCCTGTTCACAAGTATCAAATTTGATAATACAGATGATTATTATACTCCAAGAGAAGGAATGATCGCAGCGGTCAATATTGAATATGCCAGTTTGAACGGAGATCTGAATGCCAGTGAATTGGCAATTTATCCAAACGGCTACGGTACCTTTATTAAAACAAATGCAAAATTAGGTTTATATTACGGATTAAATGACTGGATCGATTATGATCTTATCCTTCGCTTTAAAGCAAGAATGACCACAATAAGTACCGGTGACGGAGAGAAACTTCCTATTGGTGAAAAACTTTTTATGGGTGGTATTGGGAGTGTGAGAGGTTATGATCCTTATTCACTTTCTCCTTTGGATAGTGATGGGGAAAGGATGGGAGGAACACAGCGCTTTTCTACAAGCATAGAAGCAAGTATCCCTCTCTCTGAAGCAGCAAAGATGAGATTAGCTTTTTTCTATGATTATGGTATGATAGGAGAAGATGATTTTAATGAAATTAAAAGATCATCAGCAGGTGCAGTCATAGAGTGGCAGTCAGGTTTCGGCCCTATCAATCTTGTTTTTGCACAGGCGATAGACCCTGAAGCGGATGACAGAACAGCAACATTTGAATTCTCCATGGGAACTAAATTCTAAGTAGCAGAGAGCAAGTAGCAAGGAGCAATCAAGGAAGGGTATAAAATAATTGCTACCTGCTACCTGCTTATATCCCCAACTCTTTATTCTTTGGTATCTTCTCTTTATCTTCTATAATAATAGCAAAGGGAATAGGCTTCTCTAACGCTTTTATTTTCTCTTTTGCAAGATACAGGGGTTTATCTGAAATAATGGTCAGTGTTTTATTATGGTAGCTGAACTTAATATGGGCACTGTTAGAGGATTCATGTACAAATACAGTAAGGGTATAAATGAAACTTAGCCAAAGCAATGTTTGCTTTTCTGGTAACAGAGGTTCAAAATTATGATAGAGAGGTTTATGGAGAAGCTCTTTCCCATGCATACGAAGCAAAAGAGAGATGAGTAGTATCTGTCTATGGGTAAAACCGTAATTCAATTCCTGCATTGCAATATAGAATGCATGCTGATGTGATTTGTATATAGTAAGTGTTTTACCAATCGTAGAGAGTTTAAGTGCCCAAAGTAGCTCAGCCTTATACTGAAGTTGATCATTAATCTCTATTTGAAGTTCATGATAAAGAGCAGAGGCTATTTTAAGTTTGTTTTTCTTCTTTACTTCTATGTTGATAAAGGGTTTAAATCTATCTAAAATAGAGGTAATACTTGGATTGAGACTATTTGGAAATTTTATATTTTCTCGTTTTAGCGACTGCTCAAGAAAGACCCCTTCTCTTACACCGACAGAACTGGTAATAACTGAATTTGCTCCAATATGAGAGAGTATCTCATTCCAGATAAGTGTTCCTTCCCGTATAGTATCATATCGGCTTTTTTTCAGTCCGAATTTTTTGAGATTTTTTGCAGAAGAGCGTGGTATAGCTTGCAGATACTCTGTAAATTTATCAATCTCATAGGTAAAAGCATGAAGTTTATCTAAAGGATGTCTGCACTGCTTCATAACTCCTTTACTGAGGGTTCTTGCTGTACCGCCTATCCCTATGGCCAAGGTATCTTTAAAATGCTTAGGAAGCTTCTCCAGTTCGACTTGTATATAGGCTTTCGCTTTTTGGTTTATCTCTTTAAGAGACATCTCTTTATCAAAGAAAAGTTCTTTCAGCCTAACTGTACCCAAATTAAGAGAATAGGTATCAATAATATCTCCATCTTTGATGAGTGCCATGTCAGATGAGCCCCCACCTATATCTATGGTGATGCCTTTATTGATGGGAAGTAGATTATTGGCAGCAATGGCTCCATACTCTGCTTCTTTGTTTCCATTGATGATCTTAATGGAAAGCCCTAGTTCTTTTTTTATCCATCTAACAAAAAGTTTTCCGTTTGGTGCATCTCTCAATGCGGAGGTAGCGACACAAAGTGTTTTATGTGCTTGGTATTTTTCTATAGTATGAAGAAAGGATTGGAGGGTGAAGAAAGCTCTTTTTATACCGATAGGTTGGAGATAACCGTCTTTTTCATAAGCCCCTTCGCCTATGCGAACTTTAGATTTCTGTTCACAAATAAGGTGAAAGCCGTAACGGCTTGTTTTCTCAAAGATAACAAGCCGGGCTGAGTTCGAACCTATATCAATGATTGCGGTTCGTTTAGCCATAATCTGTTTTTACTCTTCCTCTTGAAGCTTTTCAAATTTAAATTTAAGTTCTTCAATATTTTCAACATTGTCAGGATCTGAGATAATACAATCAACAGGACATACAGCAATGCATTGAGGTTCATCAAAGTGACCTACACACTCTGTACATCGGTCGGAATCAATAAGATAGACCGGATCATTCTCTTCAATCGCCTCATTCGGACACTCTTCTCTACACGCATCACATGCTATACATTCATCAGTTATTAAAAGGGCCATATTATCCTCTGTTTGAGCTATATTTATCGTTATAAGATATGCTCTATTAAGTTATTTATACGAGTTATAACCCAACAAAGCTTATGCTTTATTTAAAATAGAATAAAAATTTTTTTTCTTGGTTGTTTTTGAAAGAGCAGAAGCGTTTTTACGCTTCTTTTCCTGAATGAGTGGTATGTGGGATCAGGATATTTTTTTAGGAAAACAGAATCTGTAACCGCGTCTTCTTACTGTTTCGATGGTTGTGATATCCAGTGGTTTATCCATTTTCTGACGAATTTGGTTGATCGCTACTTCTATGACATTGGGAGTAACAAGTTCAGGTTCTTCCCAGATCGCATCAAGAAGCTGCTCTTTGGATACGATCTGGTCCTTATGCATTGCAAGATGGGTAAGCACTTCAAAAGGCTTCCCTTTAAGTTCGATCTCATTCCCCTGATAGATGATTTTCTCTTCTTCGGGGTTAATGATAAGGTCGTCGATCTCAATGATATTGGAAGCACCAAAACGTAATTTTGCTTCGATACGTACAAGGAAAATATCATGATCAAGAGGTTTTCTGATGAAGTCATCGGCACCGGCACGTAAAGCTTCTATTTCACTCTCTTTGTCTTTACGTTCAGAGAGTACGATAACAGATGTTTTATGTGCATTCTTTTTTATCTCAGAAATAAAACCTATATCGTTACCGCCTGTTTCAGCCCATCCAAGCAGTACCAAGTCATAGTTTCTAATGTCAAGATAGTATTTGGCATCGCCAAGATTTTCTGCTATATCACATTGGTAACTGTTTTCTGCGAGCAGTTGGGAAAGTGTTTTACCCAGTCCGACTTCATCTTCTATGATCAATACTCTCATAAGCGAACCTTTATCTTTAAGTTATATTTAATATTATAGCATAAAAATAAGGTTTCTGAAAGTTTTTTAAAAATTTGGAATGGAAATTCAGAATTCCCAGGAGTTGCTTAATGCAACAGAGCATTGAGGTAGAATATCCGGCTTTGAGATTTTAAGTGTCAGTGTCCGTATATGAGGATAAGCGGTACAAAGTAAGGCTTTTGCTCCGAGCAGAGCTTCTTCAAGAAGACTATAACGTTTTTCTTTGAGTTCCTGCTGCAGTAAAAAGACCATATCTGCATAGTCGATGAAATTTTCACCATTGTAGTCATAAGAGGCTTTCAGATCAATGATGATACGTTGCGGCCGATCCCGTTCAAAATCAAGCAGACCGATGATCACATCAAATTCCAAAGCATCTATATGAATGGTCATTTTATACTCTTCCCTCTTCTTTTTTGAAGAGTCTTATGATATTCGGAATGTGTTTATAGAAGATGATGATTGCAATGATCCAGACAGGGGCATGTGAACCGATACCGGGTACATCCGGATACATGATATAAGATGCAATGATAAATGCAATCAGCCCTATCAGTGAAGAGAGTGATGATATCTTCAATCCTTTCCCCGCTCCCAGCCATACACCTATGGAAATTAGTGCCGGTATTGGCATCATTACAAGAAAGACACCAAAGCCTGTGGCAACACCTTTTCCCCCTTCGAAAAATAGAAATGCTGAGAAACAATGTCCTACAACAGCAAGTACAGCTATTGTCCAAAGTACACTTTCCGGAGCACCTAACATTTTGGCAACCAAGATAACAACGATACCTTTAACGGCATCGAGAAAGAGTGTTGCTGCTCCCAGTTTTTTGGCAAGAGCAGGGTCTTTTTCCTTGACGACACGCAGTACATTGGTAGCTCCGATATTCCCGCTTCCTTCATTTTTAATGTCCACCCCCGCAAATTTTTTGGCAAGCAGGTATCCGAAGGGAATTCCGGCAATAAGATATGCAGTAAGATAAAGTAATATATTTTGATTGAGTAAATCCATTTTTATTCCGTAATTTTAAATTAGACTAAGTCTTGATACATGCAATTTTAACCGAATTTTGATAAAATAGCTATATTATATAGCCTCTTGTTATTTTCAATTTGATTGGAAATCTACAATTTGATAGAATATTTGATTGTGGATCCCCGTGTTAAGCGCGAGGATGACATACTTGTATTTAAGGATAGGAATGAGTATAGATTATAAAGCTGAGATAGAAAGACTTAAGAAAAAACTTGATGTAACAGTGGTCGCGCACTACTATCAGCGTGATGAAGTGTTTGAAATGGCAGATATTACAGGTGACAGTCTTGAACTTGCACGTAAATGTAAAGCAGATAAAAACCCATGGGTAGTTTTTTGCGGTGTAGGGTTTATGGGGCAGAGTGTAAAAGTGATCGCTCCTGAAAAACGTGTATTGATGCCTAAAATGGCTTGTTGTGCCATGGCCCGCATGATAGATGGAAGTTATTTTGATGATTCCGTGAATTATATGGTAGAGCGTGGTATCCCTAAAGAGAATATTTTGCCTATTACCTATATCAACTCTGATGCAACAGTGAAAGCAAAAGTGGGAGAGATGGGCGGAATGGTGTGTACCTCTTCAAATGCCTTTAAGATCATTGAAAAAGGGTTAGAGAGTGGTAAAAAAATCCTTTTTGTTCCGGATAGATGTCTCGGACAGAATTTTGCTATTCAGATGGGACTCAAATCGTGTGTTATCGGTGTAGGAGAATGTGATCCAAAAGAGGCAGATGTTATCTGTTTCAACGGTTTTTGTTCAGTACATCAGCTTTTCACTCTGGATGACATAGAGTTCTACCGTAACAAATACCCCGGTATCAAGATAGCCGTACATCCGGAGTGTGACCCAAAGATCGTTGCTGCAGCAGATTTCTCCGGTTCCACTTCACAGCTTATCAAATATGTGAATGATCTCGATCCTGAGCAGAAAGTAGCTATAGGCACGGAGTATAACCTGGTAAACAGAATGAGACAGGGAAATACTTATGTGCTTTCATCTACCAAGCCTGAGTGTCCGACCATGAATGAGACAACTCTGGAAGATTTGTATCTTACACTAAAATCGATAGAAGATAACAAGCCTATCAATGAAATTGTAGTAGACCCGCATACAGTGAAGTATGCGAATTTGGCATTAGAACGTATGTTGGCGATAAAATAATGTTAAAAGAATCATTTTTAAAAGCATTGGTTGCTGAAGATGTAGGCAGAGGAGATCTTTTTTCCCGTATCAGTACAGGTAAACAGATACGGGCATATATCATTGCCAAAAGTAACGGTGTCTTTGCAGGGCAGGAGTATGTGGATATTTTTGCAAAAATGTATGATCTGACTTTAGAATGGAAAGTAGAAGACGGGAGCACGTTTAAGAAAGGTGAAAAATTGCTTTTTATCTCCGGAGACTCTAAAACCATTCTCTCATTAGAACGTTCCATCCTGGATATGGTACTTCATGCAAGTTCCATTGCAACACTGACAGCACAGTATGTAGAAGCCATTAAAGATACGGGTGTCAAGCTGCTTGATACAAGAAAAACCAGACCGCTGCTCCGTGAGTTTGAAAAGTATGCAGTACGTTGTGGCGGGGGTATCAACCACCGTATGGGACTCGATGACTGTTTGATGCTGAAAGATACACACCTGCAAACTATAGATGATCTGGATCTCTTTATGAAAGAAGTACGCCTGAAAATTCCTTTTACTTCAAAAGTAGAGATAGAGTGCGAAAGTCTGGAGATGGTCAAACGTGCGATGAAAGCAGGGGCTGATATTGTGATGTGTGACAATATGTCTGTGGAAGAGACAAAAGAAGTAGTAGCCTATAGAAATAAAAATTATCCGCATATTTTACTTGAATCCAGTGGTAATGTCACGCTTGATACAATTAAAATGATAGCAATGACAGGAGTAGATGCGATCAGTTCGGGGAGTATTATTCATCAGGCGAACTGGATAGACCTGTCTATGAAAGTAGAGTAATGCGTGAGTAACATACTTATGGTATGATGTATCATGCCAAACTCCGACTTATGCAAGAATCCCTTTTTGGAAAGTGACTAGATGACAGAACAAAGATTTCCTATTCGAGAAGTAAAAGAGCGCTTGGAACGTTTTAAGAATATTAGCATACTGACCCATTTGAATCCGGATGCCGATACGATCGGTACCGGCCTGGGTATTTTTAATATACTCAGTCAAGACAGGAACAAAAGGGTGGAGATAGTCAATGCATCCAACATGCTGCCACGATATCTGGATTTTCTTCCTTTGTTCGGGAAGATAAAACATAAAATGGATTTTGAGGAAAGTCTTATTATTTCATGTGATTGCGGCAGTATAGACAGATTGGGTTTTGATCTTGAAGGCAGAGAGATCATCAATATAGACCATCATGAGAGTAATCAGTATTACGGGACAGTGAATATCGTGATACCTGCATATGCTTCAGCTTCCCAGGTAGCATACAGACTTTTTCAGATACTTTATCCGATAGAAGCAAATGCGGCTACCTGCTTTTATGCGGCACTTTTGTCGGATACCAGATATTTCACAACAAATTCTGTTGATCATGAGGTATTTGAGGTAGCAAAAGAGTTGGTGGATATCGGAGTAGAACCTGCCAGGGTAGCGTTTCACTTTACCCAAAGACGATCATTGAGTTCTTTGCGTATACTGGAAAGGGCCCTGGGACATTTGACACTCTGTTGTGAGGGGAAAGTAGCAACTTTGATGGTTACACAGGATGATATTGCTGCAACCGGTGCCCAGATACCTGATATGGAAGGTATTGTGGATTATGCCCGCTCTCTCGCTACAGTGGAAATAGCACTTTTTGCCATGGAACTGGAAGATGGAGTGCGTATATCATTACGTAGTAAAACAGCGGATGTATCAAAGGTTGCAGCAGTATTCGGCGGCGGAGGACATAAGGTTGCGGCAGGTTTTATCATAAAAGAAAGTGGTTTACAAGAAAGTATAGATACAATTTTAAAGAAGATAAAAGAATTAGGATTAACGGATGAGACGTAGAAAGAGTAAAAAAGGTATAGGCAAGATCATTTCAGGATTGTTATTGTTGGGTCTGCTTGCCGGGGCAGGATATGTATATACAGCTCCGGAGTTTGAGAGAGTGGCCCCTGTTATACACAGCAGTGACAATATGTTCTGGAATCGTAAAGATCCTCTCAAGATCAAATTGACAGATAATAGAGAATTGAAGAATTTTGAAATTATTTTAAGTGACGGACAGAAGAGTCTGATTATAGGGCAGGGGAATTTTGAAAAAAATGCCAAAGAACAGACTCTGCTGGTCAAATATCCAAAAAGCAGGACACTTGACCCCAAGGTAAAACATTTGATGTTGAAAGTGTCTGTACATGACAGCAGCCTATGGAACCTGATGGAAGGCAATAAGGCAGAAAAGGTCATCAATATCACTGTTGATCATAAGCGTCCCAATGTGAATGTACTCTCAAATTCCTATAGTATTACACAAGGGGGGAGTGCATTGGTCGTTTTTCAGGCAGAAGATGAAAATCCGGATACCCTTTATATTGAGGCAGCAGGACAAAAGTTCCAGGCACAGCCGTATAAAAAAGAGGGGTATTATGCAGCACTTATTGCCTGGCCGTTCAGAGAAAGCGGGTTTTCGGCAAAGATCATTGCAACAGACAAGGCAAAGAACAAGCGTGTGACAGATATTCCTTTTTATCTTAAAAACCACAAATACAGGGTTTCCTGGATCAAAGCAACGGATAAATTCATTGATGGCAAGATCTCAGAGCTTGCTTCAAGTGATCCCGAGTATGCAGATATCGATAACAGACTGGAAAAACTTAGAGCGGTCAATGAAACTATGAGATTAAAGAATGAAGAACTTATACATACATTAAGTGCCAAGATCCCGAAGGAGATGATAGACTCATGGAAAGTGAAGAGATTCTATCCTCTTAAAAACGGTGCAAAGGTTGCAAGTTACGGAGATGAAAGACATTATTATTATGGGACAAAAGAGAATGAAGTATCCCACTCCTATCATGTAGGGTATGATCTTGCCAGTATAAAGATGGCGGCAATCAAAGTATCAAATCCCGGTACCGTGGTGTATGCCAATGAAAACGGTATTTATGGGAATATGCCGATGATCGATCACGGGATGGGACTTTACACACTGTATGGCCACTGTTCACAGCTGCTTGTAAAAGAGGGTGATAAAGTACGTACCGGACAGACCATAGCAAAAACCGGTATGTCCGGCCTGGCACTGGGAGATCATTTACACTTTGGTATTTTGATCCAGGGGATAGAAGTAAGGCCTGTCGAATGGTTCGATCCGGGCTGGATCAAAACAAATATAGATGATATATTCAAAGCAGCAGACAAGATAATATCAGGGAAATAATACATAAATAATTCATATTAAAAGGGTATACTTTGCAATCATAGCGATATTACACTATAATATCGGCAATAAAAAATTAGAAAAGGGAGAGTAATGCAACAACGGACGATTAAAAAATCTGTTGAAGTCATCGGTATCGGTTTGCATAAGGGTGAGCCTATCAGGCTTAGGCTTGAACCTCTGGGTGCAGATGCGGGTATCGTGTTCTACCGTGAAGATCTGGCACTTAATATCCCACTCTCTCCTTCTTCGGTTATTGACACACGTATGGCTACAGTGATCGGGAGTGAGAAAGGTTTTATCTCAACGATTGAACATTTCCTCTCTGCCGTGTATGCTTACGGTATTGACAATATGCGTGTCATCGTCGACGGGAATGAAATGCCTATCATGGACGGTTCTTCTATTTCGTTCTGTCTTTTACTTGATGAAGCGGGTATCGAAGAGTTGGATGCACCTAAGAAAATTATCTGTGTAAAAGAACCCGTTGAGATAAAAGATGGTGATAAGTTTGTACGGCTTTTACCAAGTGACAGTGCAACATTTGATTTTAGAATCAAATTCGATCACCCTGTTATAGGTGAGCAGAGTGAAAAATTTGAGTTTAGTACGCACAATTTTGTTGAAGAGATCGCAAGAGCAAGAACTTTTGGATTTGCGAAAGATATCCAGTACTTACAGAGTCAAAATCTTGCACTTGGAGCAACACTCCAAAATGCCATAGGATTGGATGATCATAAAGTACTTAATCCTGAAGGATTACGTTTTGACAATGAGTTTGCAAGACATAAGATCCTGGATGCCATGGGTGATATGATGGTCTCGGGACATAATATATTGGCAAAGTATGAGTCTTTTGCCGGGAGCCATAATCTTAACTATCAACTGACAAGTAAACTGCTCTCAGAGAGTAAGAATTATGAACTTGTAGCAGTAGAAGAGTTGCAAAGTAGAGCATTTGCAAAATCTTTCGCCTAAATATACACTTCTTATCATCTCCATTTCTTCACCGCTTCTTGTAGGAGTATATGAAGATGATAGACTTATCAAAACGATTTCGAGTGATAAAAAAACTTCTGAAGTCCTTTTGCCTTTGATCAATGAATGTATCAATAAATATGAAATTTCAATGATGATCTATACAAGAGGCCCCGGCTCCTATATGGCTATAAAACTTACCTATATCATGCTTAAAACCATAGAAATTATACGGGGTATCAAATGTATGGGATGTAGCGGTTTTGCTTTAAATGGAGGGCAACCTATCAAAGCTGTAGGGAATCTTTATTTTATCAAGGAAAAAGAGACTATAATTACAAAAAAATTTGAACAGCCGGTAAATGCAGACTTTGCATTGCCTCAAAGTATTCAAGATCTTGAAATAGATGAAGAATCGACCCCTGAGTATATATTGCCGGCTGTTTAGCGGAAGAAGTTATTTATGTTTGTAAGTGTTCCAGCAACCTCTGCAAATCTTGGCCCAGGATTTGATACTTTAGGTTTGGCAGTAGATCTAAGAAATGAGATCATCATTAAACCCTCAAAATTTTTAAGTATCTCTACACATGGTGAGGGCGCAGATAATCCCAAGATCAAAAAAAATTCTTTATTTTTAAGTATCTTTAACGAAAACTATAAGCGTCTTGCAGGCAGAAGTGATAATTTCAGGTTTGAATTTCATAATCGTATACCTATCTCAAGAGGCTTAGGAAGTTCTTCCGCAGTAATCGTAGCAGCATTGAGTGGTGCATATACGGCAGCGGGTGTAAGATATAACAAAAGAGAGATCCTTAACCAGGCACTTCGTTATGAACACCATCCAGACAATATTACACCGGCAGTCATGGGCGGGTTTAACGTAGCCTGTGTCGAGGGGGACCGTGTATATAGTAAAAAAAGACGTATGCCTGACTACCTTCGGGCAGTAGTGGTGGTGCCGAATCGGACTATTTCCACTGCCAGGTCACGTACAGTTCTGCCTAAGATGTACAGAAAGGAAGAGACAGTCTATTCTCTCTCAAGGGCAGCATATATGACAGCACTTTTTATGAGTGAGTCCTGGGACCTGCTGCGTATTGCATCTAAAGACAAACTGCATCAGGCAAGACGTATGAAAATGATGCCGGAACTTTTTGATGTACAAAAACTTGCATTAAAACATGGTGCTTTGATGAGTACCCTTTCAGGTTCTGGTTCTACATTTTTCAACCTTGCTTATGATAAAGATGCCGATAAAATAGCACAAGCATTACAGGCACGTTTCCCTCAGTTTAGAGTTTTTACACTCTCTTTAGACAATAATGGTGTCACAACCAAAAGTTAAGCTGTACGCTTAATCTCTTTTTAGGTATAATACGCATGAAAAAATCACAGCCTGTACGAATGTGCATCGCCTGCCGCAGCAGACATCCTCAAAATACTTTGATCCGATTAAGACATGAGGGTAAAGATATAGTGGCATTTGACGGTAAAGGAAGAAGTTTCTACCTTTGTGATATTTGTAGTACAGATGAAAAAAAAATCAAGGGCCTGAGTAAACGTTTCAAACAAGATGAAGAAAAGTTTGCAGCCATTATCAAACAGTTGACACAGTAGTCAGCTCATGCAACTTGTTGCATTATATTAAAGGAGTTAATCAAGAATGGATAAAGTTAAAATCCAAGAAATAGCAGATGAAGCGGGATTGTCGAACGGGGATTTGCTAGACAAAGCCAAAGAATTAGGTTTTGATGTAAAAGCAGCCAACAGTACAATCAGCATGGAAAATGCTGGTATTCTCGTAGATTATGCGATTAGCGGAACATTGCCGAAAGGTTTCACGAAACCGGGCAGTAAATCAAAGATCAAAGTAGTGAAAAAGAAAGCTGTTGAGACAAAAGAAGAAAAAAAGACCGTGGAGACTTCTGCAGAAGAGAGTGAAAAAGTTGCTGTAACAGAAGAGACCGCTGCAGCAGAAGAGGTGAAAACAGTTACTGAAGAAGTGAAAGAAACCGTTGAAACACCTGTAGAAAAGCCTGTAGAAAAGCCTATTGAAAAGCCTATTGAAAAACCGGTGATCAAAGAAGTGAAAAAACGTAAAGGCATTTCTGTTGTCAGTAAGAAAACAGAACCTGAAGCAGTACCGGCTGCAGGAGAAACAGCAGATACAGAAAAACCAAAGAGAAGAACATTGTCCCGTGGCGGTATCAAAATCGTCAGAAAGGCAAAACCGGCACCGGTAAGAGCAGGTACCAAGATCTCTATGGGTGATCAGACACCGTATATTGCAAAAAAGAAGCCTAAAAAAATAGCAGAAGCAAGAGATTCCGGTACAAAAATAGATATTTTCAATCATGAAAGTATGGGTGGTGAGATCAGTTCAGGTTTCGGAGAAGAAGAAGTTGTACTCCTGGATTTTTCTGACAAGAATATCTATGAAGAGATGATGAGACAAGAGCAGAAACGTAAAGAAGAAGCAAAGAAAAGAGAAGCTGCAAATGGAGGACCTGTAAAAGGCAGACAACCGTTCCGTCCTCAACAGAAACGTTCTCTGAAACGTGGCGGGAAACGAAAGAAATATATTAAAGAAGAGAGTGCAGAAGTCGTTACTTCTGTAGAGATCCCTGAAAATGTAAGGGTATATGAATTCGCTGAAAAGGTAAACCGTTCTGTAGGTGAAGTGGTTAAAGTACTTTTTGCACTTGGTATGATGGTGACCAAAAATGACTTTCTCTCCAAAGATGAGATTGAAATTCTTGCGGAAGAGTTTGAAGTAGAAGTCACTACCATGAATCCATTGGATGAGTTGGATTATGCAGAAGCATATGATCTGGTAGAAGATACACAGCATGAAGAGAGACCTCCGGTTATTACGATTATGGGACATGTTGACCATGGTAAGACCTCATTACTGGATAAGATACGTTCAGCCAGAGTGGCAGACAAAGAGGCAGGTGGAATCACACAGCATGTTGGTGCATATCAGGTAGAGAAGAACGGAAAGAAAATCACCTTTGTCGATACTCCGGGCCACGAAGCATTTACAGAGATGCGTGCCCGTGGTGCACAGGCAACCGATATCGTTATTATCGTTGTTGCGGCAGATGACGGTGTTATGCCTCAGACAAAAGAAGCGATCGCACATACCAAAGCGGCAGGTGTACCGCTTATCGTTGCGATCAATAAAATGGATAAAGAGGCTGCGAATCCGGATAATGTCAAAGCACAACTTGCAGAGTTGGATGTTATGGCAGCGGACTGGGGCGGAGAGTATGAATTCGTTCCTGTATCTGCACATACAGGAATGGGGATTGATGAACTTCTTGAGACCATCCTGCTTCAGGCAGAGGTCATGGAGCTGGAAGCTGATCCTACAAGAAAAGCCAAAGCTGTTGTAGTTGAGAGTTCTTTGGAAAAAGGTTTCGGTCCTGTAGCGAATGTGATCATTAAGAACGGTACACTTCATGTAGGTGATAATGTCATCGTCGGTAAGACTTATGGCCGTATCAAAGCGATCAAACTTGATGACGGATCCTCGGTCAAGGAGATCGGTCCAAGCACTCCTGCAGCGATAGTCGGGCTCAATGAAGTACCTGGTGCAGGTGAAATACTTGTTGCTATGGATACTGACAGAGAGGTACGTGAACTGGCTGAGAAAAGAGCAGAATATGACAGAGCAAAACAGCTCTCCAAGAGTACGAAAGCAACACTTGATGACCTTTCAGCACTTATTGCAGAAGGACAGCTTAAGTCACTTCCTGTGATCATCAAGGCAGATGTACAGGGGTCACTTGAAGCCATTAAAGGAAGCTTGGAGAAACTTCGAAATGAAGAGGTGAAAGTCAACATTATTCATGAAGGTGTGGGTGGGGTCACTGAAAGTGATCTTACACTTGCGGATGCGAGTGAACATGCCGTAGTTCTCGGATTTAATGTACGTCCTACTGGTGCAGTGAAGAAAAAATCTAAAGAGTTGGGTATAGAGATACGTTCCTACTCTATCATTTATGACCTTCTTGATGATGTTAAAGCACTGCTTGGTGGTATGATGAGTCCTGTGATCAAAGAAGAGGTTACAGGTCAGGCAGAAGTACGTGAGACATTCGTTGTAGGTAAAGTAGGGACGATCGCAGGTTGTAAGGTTTCTGATGGTGTGATCACCAGAAACTCCAAAGCCAGACTTATCCGTGACGGTGTGGTCGTATATGAAAGTACGATCTCTTCACTTAAACGCTTCAATGAAGATGCAAAAGAAGTGAAGAACGGTTATGAGTGTGGTATCATGCTTGAGAACTTTAATGATATCAAAGAGGGTGATGTGATCGAGACCTTTAAAGATGTTGAAGAACAGGTGACATTGTAAGATGACCCATGAAGAGATCAAGCGACACAGAGTTGAATCTGTACTGAAAGAGATTATTCCCGAAGCGCTTGCTACACTTGATGATGAACGTATCAACGGGCTTTCTGTGACGGATGTTGTTTGTTCAAAAGGAAGATCTGATGCAAAAGTCTATCTTGATACCTCTTTTTTAAGTGAAAAAGAGCAAAATGAAGCATTGAAACAGTTACGTATCGTGTCAGGATATATACAGAACCACTGTAAACAGAGTGAAGGCTGGTTCAAAGCACCGCGTTTTACATTTGAGTTTGACCATCAGTTGGAAAAGGTAAGCCGTATAGAAGATCTTTTCAAGCAGATAGAAGAGAGAAAATCCAAAAAGAGTGATGCTAAAGAGAGTGAGGAGTCCGGTGATGAATCTTGAAACAGAAATAGCCAAAATAGTTGAAGCTAACGGTGCTGGATTGTATGATACAGAAATTGTGACAGAATTCGATGAAACCATCTTTCGTGTATTAGTAACCAAAGTCGGCGGCGTAAGCCTTGACCTTTGTGCAACGATCTCACACGAACTTTCACCTTTCCTGGATGTACATCCGCCTATGGGCGGAGCCTATAGACTTGAAGTGAGCTCTCCGGGAATAGAAAGAAAACTGACAAAACCGGTACATTTTCAAAATGCCATAGGTGAAAAACTGAAGCTGAAGATAGTGGGTGGTGAGAAACTCAAAGGTGTACTTAAAAGTGCAGACAGTGACAGTATTGTTATAGAGACAAAAGAGGGTGAAAAATCATTTTCTTATGGAGAACTCGGTACGGTAAAAACATATTTTGACTGGAATTAGATAAAAGTCTTGAAGGGGTGAGTATGCATTTTGATGAAACGTATATGCAGCTTGCCCTTGACAAGGCCTGGGAATACCAGGGATTGACCTACCCGAACCCTGCTGTAGGTGCAGTAGTAACTTTAAACGGCAGGATATTAGCCATAGAAGCACATCAGAAAGCAGGTACTTCACATGCTGAAGTACTGGCACTGCTAAAAGCCTATGAAACACTTTCACAAACCACTGTAGATTTTGATATTTTTGATGCAAAAAAAGCACATCAATTTCTTCTAAACCTTCCTCAAGACTTTTTTAGTGCATGTACTATTTATGTTACATTGGAGCCCTGTTCCCATGAAGGAAAAACTCCCTCTTGTGCCTCATTGCTGCAGTCATTGAATTTAGCCTCGGTTGTTATTGGTATAGAAGATCCTATAGAAGGGCATCATGGCGGATCGAAGAGATTAGAGAACGTAACACTGGGTGTGCTTGAGGAGGAATGCAAAGCTTTGCTTGAACCTTTCATTATATGGCAAAAAAGGGCTTTTGTATTTTTTAAACTGGCTCAAACCTCTAACGGAAAGATCGGTGGAGGGTACCTTAGTTCTCAAGCTTCATTGCTTCATGTCCATCAATTAAGAGAAGTATGTGATATATTACTCATAGGCGGCAATACAGTACGAGTGGACAGACCTACTTTGGATTGCAGATTCATACAGGGCAAAGCACCGGATGTAGTCATATATTCAAAACAGGATGACTTTGACAGAGAGATACCTCTATTTGATATACCAAACAGAGAAGTGCGGGTAAGTAACAGTTTGGACTTTCTGGAGAATCCCTCATTGATCATGGTCGAAGGCGGAGAAGGTATGCTGAATGCATTGAAAGATAAGATAGATTGGCTGCTTGTTTACCAAACACCTAAGCTGTCTGCCAACAATTTAACCTATAATACTACAATGAATTTACAGTTTCTGCATCAAGCTAAAAAAGATGTAGATCTGATGATATGGAGTAGACAAATTGGGCATTGAAAAACTGACAGATAAACAGGAAAAACAAGAGAAAATAGTAGGTATGTTCGATGATATTGCATCGACATACGATCTGGCAAACCGTGTGCTGAGTATGGGGATTGATATCCAATGGCGTAAAAAGGGTTGTGATAAAGCTTTTGAGATATTGGGTAAAAAAGAATTAGGTCAAGTGACTGATGTTGCTACAGGTACAGGGGATCTGCTTATTTACTGGAAAGAACAAGCCCAAAAAAACGGTGTGAATATTGAGCAGTATGTTGGGGTTGATCCTTCAGTAGGAATGTTGGATGTAGCCCGTGGTAAAGTCGACTTTGCAGAGTTTATAGAGGGAAAAGCCCAAGAGCTTCCTATTGAGGATGAGCGTACAGATGTTATCTCTATATCTTACGGTATTCGTAATGTGGTAGATAGAGTAGAGGCTCTAGAAGAATTTTACCGTGCCCTAAAACCAGGCGGTATAGTGATGATACTGGAGTTTACCAAACAAGAACGAGCAGGTATATTAGATAAAGTTGTGGATTTTGGAATGAAAAAAGTATTACCGAAGATTGGTGGTTTTATCTCCAAGAATTATGAAGCATATCAATATCTTCCGGAGTCTATTGAAGAGTTTTTAACAACAGAAATGTTGGCACAGGAGCTGGAAGAAACAGGATTTGAGATGAAGTACACTAAATCTTTCTCAATGGGGATCTCTACGTTACTTGTAGCACAAAAAAAATAATGTAGGTCGGGTTGCCCTCATCCCGACAATCAATTTTTGATGTCATAAACTTTTTTTATGCAAATTAATGCCGGGATGAGGGCAACCCGACCTACAAGGATAAATATGTCACAAACTATGATGTCCATCTCCTCACTTAACACCAAAATAAAATCTCTCCTTGAAGCCACTTTTATGCACATCCTTGTAGAGGGTGAAGTGGCTTCTGTAACCTACCATACTTCAGGACATGTCTATTTTTCTATGAAAGATAAAGAGAGTTCTATTAAATGTGTGATGTGGCGTTCAGCTGTTTCAAAATTGAAGTTCCGTATTGAAAAAGGTATGCATATTGTAGTAGAGGGTTCCGTAGGGGTTTATACGCCCAGAGGAGAGTATCAGTTCTATGCAGTACATGTTGAACCCTATGGAAAAGGTGCTTTGGCTTTAGCCTATGAACAACTGAAAGAACGGCTTAAAGCAAAAGGATATTTTGATGCACAAAGAAAAAAGAGTATCCCGAAATATATAAAAAGGATTGCGCTGGTAACAGCCAAAGAGAGTGCAGCCCTGCATGATATGCTTAAGATCATAGAGAAACGGTGGCCATTGGTTGAAGTGATCATTATTGATACTTTGGTACAGGGCGAACCGGCAGCTTCACAGATAGCACAAGGGCTGAAGTATGCCGATACTTTGGGTGTAGATGTGATTGTAGCAGGGCGTGGAGGAGGTTCTGCAGAAGATTTATGGCCTTTTAATGAAGAAGAAGTGGCAGATGCGATCTTTTTATTGAAAACACCGGTTGTAAGTGCTGTAGGCCATGAAGTAGATGTGATGATAAGTGATTTTGTAGCAGATCTTCGTGCTCCTACACCAAGTGCTGCAATGGAGATGATACTTCCGGACAGTCATGAGATACTTTATACATTAGGAGAGTATGCCGAACGTTTAAAGCATAGCATAGAACAAAAGATTCATCATGCTCAACGTGAGTTAAAGCATATGGAAGAAATACTCTTAAGATACTCTCCTTCCAGACGGCTTCAAGAGGCTGAAGTAAAATTTAAACATCTTGAAGAAGAATACAGACGTGTAATACAGTACAAGGTAGAGCGTTTTTCTGAGCAGTTGCCTGCAGTTCAAAAGAGCTTTTTGCAAAATATACATTTTATTTTACAACAAAAAGAACAATATTTGGACTATGTTTCCAAAAAACTGAAAATGAGTGATCCCAAACTGCAATGCCGAAAAGGATGGGCCCAGGTATCACGCAATAATATACCTGTAGATCTTGATATGCTTGAAGTAAATGAGACATTTATACTGGAAGATGCTTCTGTTAAAATAGAAGCTTTATGTTTGCAGGTGCTTAAGCATAAAATAGATATTATATAATTTAAAAGTTCAATACCGAACTATTTGCAAAAATAGGATGGGAAGCAGCAAGCCTTAAAGAGGGGAGAGGGAAAAACCCATTATTTAAGAGAACTGGAGGGGATTGCCTTCAAATTATGATCATAAGGTGTCTCAATGGATTTTTCATTAGATATGAACAATTTCACTACTGTTGAAAATATCATTATATTTTTAATCTTTTTTATGCTTATACTTCGGATCTATTTTCTGATAAAAGAAAAGAAGAAGCTTCAAAAGCGTATTGAGAGAAAGATCAAAATATTCCAGAAAGCATTTGATATTTCTGAAGATGCTATTCTCATACTTTCCAATAAAAACTGTGTGATCTATGCCAACAAATCCATGATGGAACTTCTTGATTTAACTGAAGAACATATAGATAAGCCCTTAAAAACCATGCCTAAAGTAAAGATGAAGAAAGAGTGGTTGGATCTGGATCGGTTTATTCAACAAATGCATAAAGCATCAGAAGATAAAATGCAATCTTTTCCTCAGACCAGTCTGTTGGTGGATGGGAAGAAAAATAAGGAAATACCGGTCAATCTTTATATTGATGATTCCTCTATCGGGCAAACAGATACATTGTGGTATAAAATCATTTCCATCCATGATCTAAGTAAGGAACAGGAGAGACTTTCTGCTGCATATAGACATAAACTTACGCACTTGCCGAATCAGGTACAGGCACTGCAGGATCTAAATAAATTTTATGCACAAATACATTTGGATAACAAAAAGTTTGCACTGGTATTGGTGAATATAGATAATTTTTCACAATTGAGAGCAATCATCGGCCATGAACAGGCAAATATCATACTTATTAAATTTGCAAAATATCTGGAAGAACGTGCAAAAAAATCATCTTTCCATGTCTATCATACATTCCATAATAATTTTTTACTTATTATTCCAAGAGTAGAGTCATATAATGAGATCATAATACTGAGTAAAGAAGTTCAAAAGCAGCTGGTATCCTTTTATAAAATGGGAGGTGTCGGTTTACATTTGACGGCATCTATAGGTATAAGTATCTATCCAGAGAGCGGGTCGACCCTGAATCTTTTTGATAATGCCTATAAAGCGTTAGCAGAGGCAGAAAAAAACGGACATGGGCGTATCCATATTTATAAAACGGACACCTTGCAACATGATTATGATGAATTGGCACTTTATAACGGTATACATGAAGCAATAGAAAGAAATGAATTTGAAGTATATTATCAGCCGATAGTAGAGGTTGAAACAAAAGAAATAGCAGCAGCAGAAGCATTGATACGCTGGAGGCATCCGCAGTACGGGTTCATTCCTCCGGATATTTTTGTACCTATTATGGAAAAAACAGGTATAGTTATTGATTTGGGGAGATATGTACTTGAAGAAGTATTGAAACAGCAGAAACGCTGGGAGCTTTTTAAATTTAAGCAGATCATAGTATCGATCAATATGTCACTGTTGGAGATAGAGACAGAAGGTTTTGTCGATAATGTTACAAAGCAGCTGGTCCATCATCAGGTTGATCCCCATTTTATTAAGTTTGAGATCACAGAAGGTTCGGCAATGAGCAGTGAAGAACAGGTATATACACAACTTATGGCATTGAAAAAGCTTGGTGTGGGGATTTCACTTGATGATTTTGGGACAGGATATACTTCCTTTTCTTATTTGAAAAAATTTCCGGCTGATGTATTAAAAATGGATAAAACATTAGTGGACTATGTATTGCATAACAAGGAAGATCAGAGAATAGTAAAAGCAATGATAGAATTGGGACATAATCTGGGAATGAAAATTGTTGTTGAGGGGATAGAGAATGAAATGATGTTCGATCTTATAGCCTCTTACGGATGTGATTATATGCAGGGATATTATTTTTCAAAACCACTTGCAGTATTTGAGTTCCAAAAATTATTGAGAAAGTAATACAAATATATTAAGAGATAAGAACGGTACAGTCAGCACCGTTCTTATGCTTTTTTACATCATTCCTGGCATGCCGCCCATGCCACCCATATCTGGCATAGCCGGAGTAGCAGTTGGGGCTTCTTTTATATCTGAAACTGTTGCTTCTGTTGTAAGAAGCAGGCTTGCTACAGATGTTGCATTCTGAAGAGCAACTCTTTCAACTTTAAGCGGATCAATAATACCTGCTTCAAGCATATCTACATACTCACCTGTTGCAGCATTGAAGCCCAAGTTCGCTTCATTTGAGTTTGCAATTTTATCTGCAACTACACCTGCATCAAATCCGGCATTTTGAGCGATCTGTTTCATTGGTGCATATACAGCTCTTACAATGATCTCTGCACCTACTGCTTCATCTCCGGACAGGTCAAGATCCACAGCTTGTGCAGCTTTAATAAGTGCTGCACCACCACCGATAACAATACCTTCATCTACAGCAGCTTTCGTTGCAGAAAGAGCATCATCCACTCTGTCTTTCTTCTCTTTCATCTCAGTCTCTGTGGCAGCTCCGACTTTAATTACTGCTACACCACCGGAGAGTTTTGCAAGTCTTTCCTGGAGTTTTTCTTTATCATACTCGCTTGTAGTATTTCCAATTTGAACTTTGATCTCACTAACTCTGGATTCAACTGCAGCACTATCGCCTTTACCGTCTACGATGACAGTATTGTCTTTGTCTATAACCACTCTTGCTGCCTGGCCGAGTTCATTCAGTGTAGCTTTATCCAGGCTGAGACCTAACTCTTCGGTGATGACTGTTGCACCCGTCAGGATAGCGATATCTTTTAGCATCTCTTTTTTTCTGTCACCAAATCCGGGAGCTTTAACTGCAGCAATGTTCAATACACCTTTAAGTCTGTTCAATACCAGTGTTGCCAATGCTTCACCTTCCAGGTCATCAGAGATGATAAGAAGCGGTCTTCCACTCTGTTGTATCTGCTCCAGTACAGGAACCAGATCTTTTAATGAAGTGATTTTTGCATCTGTAATAAGAAGTAGCGGATTTTCCATCTCACATGTCATTTTCTCTGTATTGGTCACAAAGTATGGAGAAAGGTATCCTCTGTCAAACTGCATACCCTCTACTACTTCGAGATCGTCATTGATCCCTTTTGCCTCTTCCACCGTGATCACACCATCTTTTCCAACTCTTTCCATTGCTTCTGCAATAAGATTACCGATAGTCTCATCAGAGTTTGCAGAGATTGTGGCTACCTGTGCGATCTCTTTTTTGTCTTTTACTTCTTTCGATATCTTTTTAAGTTCTTCAATGATGGCAGCTGATGCTTTATCCATACCTCTCTTCACTTCTATGGGATTCGCACCTGCAGTGATATTTCTAAGACCTTCTTTAAAGATGGAATGTGCCAATACAGTTGCAGTGGTTGTACCGTCACCGGCTTCATCGGCAGTGTTGCTAGCTACTTCTTTTACAAGTTGGGCACCCATATTCTCCAAGCTGTCTGTTAGTTCTATCTCACGTGCGACACTCACTCCGTCTTTGGTGATGTGCGGTGCACCGAAACTTTTTTGTATGAGTACATTACGCCCTCGAGGTCCCATTGTTACTTTGACTGCATCTGCCAGCTTGCATACACCTTCATATAATCCGTTTCTTGCTTTGTCTGAAAAAAATATCTCTTTTGCCATAATAATTCTCCTTAATGATTATTTAATAAGACCTAAAATCTCTTTACTCAATAATATAAGGTACTCAGACCCTTCTATCGTGATTTCCATACCGGAAAAGTCAGCAAATACTACAGTATCACCTTCATTGATCCCATCTTCTTTTGCTTCAGACCCTACAGCGATCACTTTTCCCTGTAAAGGTTTCTTTTTTGCTGTATCAGGAATAATGATACCTGATGCTGTTGTATTTGATTGTTCTTCGCGTTCTACAAGAACTCTGTTCGCCAATGGTATAAATGCCATCTCAGCTCCTTTGATATGTTATTTTTTTATGAGGGTATTTTAGTCATTTTTTAAAAAAATGTCAAGTAGGTTATTGTGAATTATTTAATATATATGAGTCATTATGACTAAAGAATTATAGTATATCAGGCTAAAAAACTTTTTTTAAAACTTTTTTCTGAAAACTATTGACAATAAAGGTAACTTTAGATAAAATTCCGGTCTCTTCAACAGTGGCAAGGTAGCTCAGCTGGTTAGAGCGCTGGTCTCATAAGCCGGAGGTCGGGGATTCGAGTTCCCCTCTTGCTACCACTTAAATTTTCTTATTTAATCAATCTTTTTATACTTTATGACTATAATTCCATAAACATTTTAGAAATAGGTAAACCCCATGATAGACTTAAAATATCTCCAAAATAATTTTGAGGAAGCAAGTGCCAAACTTCAGAAAAAAGGTGTGGACAGTGCTACACTTGAAAATCTTCAAATACTTTTTACTTCTTTAAAAGAGGCGAATGCCACACTCGAAGCATCCAAAGCAGAACAGAACAGTATGTCCAAACTTTTTGGTCAGTATATGCGTGAGGGCAAAGATATTACTGAACTGAAAGCAAAAGTAGATGCGAACAAGGAAGCGATGGTCCCGCTTCAGGAAAAGGCCAGAGAAGCGGAAGAAGCACTTTATGCTATTGCACTTGCTATACCGAATTTTCCGGATGATTCTGTCCCTGAGGGTGCAGATGAGGATGCTAATATAGAACTAATCAAAGTACTTGAACCCAGAAGTTTCTCTTTTGAGCCCAAAGAGCATTGGGACTTGGCAGAGAAAAACGGATGGATAGATTTTGAACGTGGAGTAAAACTTGCCAAGAGCCGTTTTTCTGTGCTTAGAGGTGACGCTGCAAGGCTTGAAAGAGCGCTAATCAACTTTTTCCTTGATACCAATAGAGAAAGAGGCTTTGAAGAGCTTTGTGTGCCATTTATGAATAATGCTGCCATGCTTCAAGGTACCGGACAACTTCCAAAGTTCGGAGATGACCTTTTTAAAATAGAGGGAGAAGATCTCTATCTTATCCCTACTGCAGAAGTTCCGCTTACCAATATGTATAATGATGAGATTCTTCCAGAAAAAGAACTTCCTGTACTTATGACCGGTTATACACCATGTTTCAGGAAAGAAGCAGGGAGTGCAGGGCGTGATACTCGGGGGATGATTCGTCAACATCAATTTGACAAAGTTGAAATGGTAGCCATTGCACATCCGGACAGATCGGATGAAGTTTTTGATATGATGGTACAGAATGCTTCGGATATACTTACTGCTCTTGGTCTGCCGCATAGAGTAGTAGAACTTTGCGGAGGGGATTTGGGCTTTTCTGCGGCAAAGACCATAGACCTGGAAGTGTGGCTTCCCGGACAAAATAAATACCGCGAGATCTCTTCTATCTCCAATACAAGGGATTTCCAGGCAAGACGTGCAAAAATACGTTTCAAAGGCGGAAAGAAAAATAGATTGGTACATACACTGAACGGTTCAGCGCTTGCGGTAGGGCGTACACTTATTGCGATCATGGAGAATTATCAGAATGAAGACGGAACGATTGAGATTCCTGAGGTTTTGAAGAAGTATATGTAGATACGTAGGGGCACCCCTCGTGGGTGCCCAATAAAATATTTTAAATATAAGGGCAGCCACAAGGGATGCCCCTACATATTAAACTGTTTTAGAACTATCACTATAACGTGACTTCAATTTCCCTTCCATGCTCAAATAACTATTTAATGCGCCGATGTAGGCTCTGGCAGAGGCTAACATTGTGTCTATATTTAAGCCATGTCCTATGATGGCAGGTTCATTATCATTAAATGAGACTTTTACGGTTACAGAAGCCAAGGCATCTTTACCTTCACTCACTGACTTAACTTTGTAGTCTTCCAACTTGCCGACATAACCTGAGATTCTGTCAATAGTTTTAAAGATAGCATCTATCGTTCCTTCACCAATGCTTGCATCAATGATCTCATTATCATCTTTTTTGATGCTGACAGCAGCACTGGGTACACCATTACTGCAATCCATCAACTGTAATGAGACCAACTCAAATACTTTTGGTGCAGAGGTCATTTCATTCGTAACCAATGCTCTTAAGTCATCATCATAAATCTCTTTTTTTCTATCAGCCAATATTTTAAAGCGTTCAAAAGAAGCGTTCAATGCTTCATCATCCAAGGTAAAGCCTAATTTACTCAACTTGTCTTTAAATGCTGCACGCCCGGAGTGTTTACCCAAGACCAAAGTATCTTTCATATCCAAACCAATGTCTTCCGGTCGGATGATCTCATAGGTTTCTTTGTGTTTTAGCATACCATCCTGATGTATGCCGCTCTCATGAGCAAAAGCATTTTTACCTACGATGGCTTTATTGGGTTGTGGTTCTATGCCTGTGATACTGGCTATCAAACGGCTGCTTGGGTAGATCTCTTTTGTATTGATATTTGTATCAAATTCTGAAAAGACATCTGAACGGGTTTTTAATGCCATCACAATCTCTTCAAGCGCTGCGTTACCTGCACGTTCACCTAAACCATTGATGGTACATTCTACCTGTCTTGCACCATTCATCACAGCTTCTAACGAGTTTGCTACACCCAAGCCCAAGTCATTGTGGTTATGGACTGAAATGATAGCTCTGCCTTTGACATATTCACTCATCTCTTTGACCATAGCACCTATCTCAAAAGGAAGTCTAAAGCCAACGGTATCCGGCAAGTTAATAGTACTTGCACCTGCTTCTATAACGGCATCACTTATCTCTTTCATGAAGCCCATATCTGAACGACCTGCATCTTCACAGGAGAACTCTACATCATCAACAAAGGTACGAGCATACTCTACTGCTCTTACAGCTCTTTTGATAACTTCATCAGGAGACATTTTAAGTTTGTGTTCCATATGTATTTTGGAAGTTGCGATAAAAGTATGGATACGTTTCGTCTTTGCTTTTGCTATGGCTTCCCCTGCTGCTTTGACATCTGAGTCAAGCGCACGTGCCAAAGAACAGATGGTAGAGTTGTGTACTCTTTGTGCTATCTTCTCTATAGCATCAAAGTCTCCCGGACTTGCAGCGGCAAATCCCGCTTCAATGATATCTACACCCAAACGCTCCAACTGTACAGCGATCTGGATCTTCTCTTCAGTGTTCATGGAAGCCCCGGGACTTTGTTCTCCATCTCTTAAAGTTGTGTCAAATATTTTAATTGTTTCAGTACTCATGGTAATAACCTTATTGTTATAAAAAGCCAACTGGCTTGAAAATTGTCTAATTTTACCTAAATATTGGTTAGGATATTAGAATAGAATGTTATCTTATGTAAAAAAGTGGATAGTTAGACTATTAGAGTGCAAGCAGTAGCAGGAGAGAACTATCTTTAGTGAAAATAGTGTTTGTATGAATGATTGTTTTCATTGTGTTCTCCTGTTAGATTTCTAAAAGTATACAATAAATTAAAATAAATTACAAGGGATAAAAATTATCTTTTAATTTTTATCTTTCTAATATTAAGAGTTCTTAGTGCACGTAAAGGACCATACAATATATATGCAAGGATGATGATTGCAAATCCTTCTGCTGAAAAAAGATAAAGTAAAGAAGCGATAAGAACAAGAAGTATCATGGTCTTAAAGACCATCGGTTTGTCAAGTTGAACTTTTTTGAATGAGGGGTATCTGAAGTTGCTGACCATAAGTACACTAACCCCTAAAGCCAAAAACAGTAGAACAATACAGTAGTTCTCTAAGGAATATTTGTAAAAAAGGAGTATCCACATAGAGATGAAAATCGCAGCTGTAGGGATGGGAAGTCCAATGAAAACATTAGGATCCGTTTTGGCTGTAGAGATATTGAATCGTGCCAAACGGATAGCTCCAAAAATAACATAGAGTGCAGAAACTAAAATACCGAAACGTCCAAATTCATGTCCTGCAAAAAAGTAGAGCAGCATCGCAGGAGCAATACCAAAAGAGATAATATCTGCCAAAGAGTCGAACTCTACACCAAATTGGCTTGTTGTATTGGTCAGACGAGCGATCCGACCATCCAATCCATCAAAAATAAGAGCTAAAAGTATAAGCCAGGAGGCAAGGACAAAGTTTTCTTTGCTTGCTTCTACCATACTTATCACACCTACAAAAATACTGCTTGCAGTAAAAAGATTCGGCAGGAGATAGATAAGGTTTGGTCTATTCATGTTATTCTTCTTTTTCTTCTTTCTTGGTTTCTTCTTTCTTGGTTTCTTCTACTTTGTCCGGATGTGCCAAACGGCTTTCCATATGGTTTTCCTGTTCATATGTCTCTATGATCTCACGTACTTTTTTACCTTCTATCACTTCAACATCAAGTAGAACAGAAGCCATGTTCTCTATAGCCTGGTAATACTCGTTGAGTGTTTTCTTAACAAAGTTATAACGCTCATTGAGGGTCTTTTTAATTTCAGCATCGATCTCTTCTGCCATTTTTTCACTATAATCAGTCGATGCCATGCCGCCGCCAAGGAAGCTGTTTTCAGTTCTTTTAAGTACCATAAGTCCTGCGACATCACTCATTCCGTATACTGAGATCATATCTTTTAAAATGGCAGTTGCACGGTCAAGGTCATTGCCTGCACCGGTACTTATTTCACCTATGAAGATCTCTTCTGCTGCACGTCCGCCAAGAAGTACATCTATTTCAGCCATAAGTTCATGTTTCTGTTTCAGGAAACGTTCTTCATCTTCAGGAAGGTGAAGTGTATATCCCAGTGCACCAAGACCTCTTGGAATGATGGAAACTTTGGTAACACGTGTTGCACCTTTTGAGAGTTCTGCCATCAATGCATGCCCGCTCTCATGGTATGCGACTATTCTTTTTTCTATTTCGTTTATTTTACGATTTTTCTTTTCAAGCCCTACAAAGGATCTTTCAATGGCTTCGAGCAGATCGGACTGTTCTATCTCTTTTTTATTGAATCTTCCGGCAAGAAGTGCTGCTTCATTGATGATATTCGCCAAATCGGCACCCGCCAGTCCTGCAGTCTGTTTGGCAACGATCTCCAAGTCGACATTTGAAGCAAGTTTCACTCCTTTGGAGTGTACTTTCAGGATAGCCAAACGGCCTTCATAGTCAGGTTTGTCTACGAGTACCTGTCTGTCAAAACGTCCTGCTCTAAGTAGAGCTGCATCAAGTGTTTCAGGTCTGTTGGTCGCTGCAAGTACAATAACAGGTGTATCTGTACCAAAACCGTCCATTTCAGCCAGAAGCTGATTCAGTGTCTGTTCTCTTTCATCATTTCCGCCCATTTGTCCGCCGGAAGCACGACTCTTACCGATAGCATCGATCTCATCAATGAAAATAATAGAGGGAGCCTCTTTTTTTGCCTGGGCAAAAAGGTCACGTACACGGCTTGCACCGACCCCTACGAACATTTCAATGAATCCTGAACCGCTGACTGAAAAGAAAGGTACAGATGCTTCACCTGCAACTGCTTTTGCAAGCAGGGTTTTTCCTGTCCCCGGAGGTCCAACCAGAAGAACCCCTTTTGGTATTTTTGCTCCCAGTTCTATATAGCGTTCCGGAAACTTGAGGAAATCGACTATCTCTTTAACCTCATCTTTTGCTTCTTCAACCCCCTGAACATCATCGAATGTCGTATCAGGTTTTTCAGAGTTGATGAGTTTGTCCGCTTTACCGGCACCAAGAATACCTCCGCCCATACCTTTGGACATTTTCTTGGCAAGAAAGATCCAGATAGCGAAAAAGATGAGTATAGGGAGCATCATGCTGATAAGTTCAGAAAAGAAACCATTTCCCATTACACCTTCATATGTGATGTTCTTCTCTTCCAAAAGAGGGATGAGCTTTTCATCATAGGTAGGTACATTTTGTGCTATATAACGTATTTTACGTCCGTTTTTTTCACTAATCGCCTCAATGCTTGAAGGTGTAAGTTTTACACTTTTGACAGTTCCTTTTTCTATCTCTTTTTTAATTTCAGAGTATTTGACTTGTTTGGTCTGTGCTATATTGTTAGTGTTAAGCATAGTGCCTAAACTGTCACTTTCACCTACAAAAGATTTAAAGATCATTATAATCACAATGGAAAATATTGCAAATGCAAGCAGGGGATTGTTATTGAAAAAATTATTGTTATTGTTCTCTTGATTGTTATTGTTCTGATTAGCCATTAGCTTCCTTTTTATAAACAAGTGTTACCCACTCGTCTTTCAGTGTTCTTTTTTCCAGGGCAAGGTCTTTAAATGACTCTTTGACCAGTTCTTCTTTTTTGTCCAAGATACCTGAAAGTATCAAGTATCCATCCTCTTTTGTGGCAGATTTCAGATCTTTTGCAATAAATCTTAACACATCTGCTATGATATTAGCTATGACCACGTCATATGTGCCTTCTGCTTTGTCTATGGAACCTTCCCAGAGCTTATCATAGTTCTCTTCATTGAGCTCAAAGTTCTCTTTGCAACTCTCTACTGAAAGTGGGTCTGTATCACAGAGTTCTACGTTTGCACCTAGTTTTTTACAAGCTAGTCCCAATATACCAGAACCACATCCTACATCAATGATGCTTACATCCGCTTCAACATATTCGCTAATAGCTTCTAAACATGAAAACGTGGTAGCATGATGTCCTGAACCAAAAGCAAGAGCAGGGTCTATTTTGATATTTATTAATTCCTCTTTGGGCTCATACCAGCTGGGAAAAATGTAAAACTTTCCTGCTTCTATGGGTTGTATAGAGTCTTGATAGGTTTTTATCCAGTCTATATTTTCTTTTTCTTCAAGGGTGTATTCCATTTGGATACTGTCACCTAAAGTACTTGCCAATGATACAAGAGCATCTTTAACGAAAGTTAAATCAGATTCACTTCGTACGATAATCTGTCCTTTACCCAGTTCAAGCCCCTCACCGTAAATGTTAGAGATGAAATCTGCTATGAAGTCTACGAAGTCATCATTGAGTTTAACGGTTAATTCATGATACGTATTTTGCATTATGCCTCTTTTGCAGCTTTAAAAGCTTCTTCTAAATCTAATGTTCCTTCATAGAATGCTTTTCCTACAATAGTTCCATTCACACCAGCTTTTATCAAAGCATTGATATCAGTCATATCTTTAAGCCCACCAGAAGCGATAGTCTCAAGTCCGGAAGCTTTGGCGATCTCTACAGTAAAATCTACGTTCACTCCGGTCATCATACCATCACGACCTACATCTGTACAGATGATAGCTTCCACACCAGCATCTGCAAACTCTTTGGCAAGGTCAGTTGCTTTCATGTCTGAAACTTCTGCCCAACCTTCTACCGCTACCATACCGTCAATAGCATCGATACCTACAACGATAGGATATCTCGCGGCCATATCTTTTACGAACTGAGGGTTTTTGACTGCAACAGAACCTAAGATGAGTCTATCCACTCCAAGGTCAAGATACATCTTTATAGTCTCTTCATCACGGATACCCCCGCCAAGCTCCAGCTTGAGATTGCAGTGCTCTCTAATCTGTTTGATCTGCTCTAAATTTTCAGGTTTACCTGCAAATGCACCGTTAAGGTCAACAAGATGTACCCATTCTGATCCAAGCTCTTCAAATCTTTTTGCCACTTGCCAAGGCTCATCAGAGTATATTTTTGCTGAGTCCATTAAGCCTTTGCTCAATCTTACTGCTTTACCGTCTTTAAGGTCGATCGCGGGGAGTATGGTCATTTTTGCTCCTTTGGAGTAAAAATGAGTGATGAGTGATGAGTGATGAGTGATGAGTGTTTGTATGCATTGCTATGCAATGCTTTTATTATATTTTGCATATTGATTCCTATAATTTCGTAAAATTTTCTATGATTTTAAGCCCATTATCATGGCTCTTTTCCGGGTGTGGCTGGATACCGTAAATATTCCCGTTTTGTACCGCAGAAACAAATTCATAACCGTAATGTGTTTTCCCTATGGCATACTTATCATCACATACAGCATGGAATGAGTGTACAAAGTAAAGGTAAAAGTCATTAGGAAGTCCATCAAACAATGGGCAACCACGAGGGTTTGCCCCTACATTTTGGAACAACTCGTTCCAGCCCATATGTGGGACTTTTAGAGGATGGTCAAATGCACTCTCATCAAAGGCTACTACTTTACCGGGGATAAGTCCCAGTCCTTCTGTGCTTCCAAACTCTTCACTGCTTTCAAAAAGAAGTTGCATCCCTAAACAGATACCCAGTAGAGGTTTACCACTGGCAGCAAATGCTTTTACGGCTTTATCCATGCCATTTTCTTTCAAATGTTCCATCGCATCACCAAAAGCACCTACACCTGGTAAGATGAGTTTGTCATACTGGCTTAATTTAGAGGGGTCACTCTCCAGGCTGGCATCTGCACCTACTTTTGCAAATGCATTGATAACAGAGGCAAGGTTACCCATGTTGTAATCGACGATTCCAATCACAATAATATTCCTTCAATAGCTTATAAATTACCGTGATTATAGCAAATTAAATTGAAAGGTGATATTTTACGGTGCATCCTTTAGGCTATTTGGGTAAAATAAGCTATTAAATTATTAGGTCGTAGATGAGAGAAAAAGTAGAATATATCTTAGTGAAACTGTTTTTATGGTTAGCAAAAATAGCTCCTAGATCATTTATTTACAGTGTAATAAAAGGTTTGACACTTCTTGTATACCGCTTAGATAGAAAAAGACGTAACCTTACTATTCAAAACCTTACTATGGCATTTCCTGAAAAATCTGAAAAACAAATACTTGAACTTTCTAAAAAAGTTTATGTTGAACTTTCCAAAACAATTACTGAAATCTTGTTGATGTTCATTGGCAAATTCAATATTGATAATGCAATTAAAAACAGGGAAGAAGCTAAAAAGAAATTAGATGAAATTGTGAAAAACAGCCCACTCGGAGTTATTGTTGTTACAGCACATTTTTCCAACTGGGAATTAGCTGCACATTTTTTGGCAAAAAACGGTCTGCCTATGCTGGCAGTAGGCAGAAAAGGAAATAATCAACTGATAGACACAAAGATTACAATCCCTTTTAGAAATAAATACGGTAATCAGGCAGTCAGTAAAAAGAAAGCAATGCTGGCTATGGCAAAAAGACTAAAAGCAGGAAAGGCTGTTGGATTGCTGATCGATCAGAAAGCAGGGAATAAAAATAGTGCGATGGTACCTTTTTTTGATCATCCGGCTAAAACGACACTTTCTGTTGCTTCATTGAAATTAAAATTCGATCCTGTTGTTATACCGATCTTTATTGTCAGGGACAGGGATGGCTTGTATGAGATGATCATTAATGAGCCTGTTGATTATGTTGCAGAAGAGATCGAAGATAAAGAAAAGAAATTGGACGCAATGACCCTGAAATACAATCAGTCCATAGAAGATGTGATCAGACAATATCCCGAGCAGTGGTTCTGGATGCATAACAGGTGGCATATATGAGTAGGATACTCATATTGAGTGATGATCGCACGGGTCATCTTAATCAGTCTTTGGCCTTGGCAAAATATATGGGAATGCCTTATGATATTGTTTCCGTGAAATTTAAATATCGATGGTATAAATCTCTTTCCTATATACTTGATCAGTTAGGTATCAATACGGAAAAGCTGTTTGATATCCGGATAGATAAAAAGTATGATCTGATCGTTGGATCAGGCTCTTCTGTCTCTTATGCTACTAAAGTCCTGGCTGAAAAAACGGATACAAGATCGGTAGTGATGATGCTGCCCCGTGGGTATCGTTATACTTTTGATATTATCTTTGCACAAAGACATGATAACCCGCCAAAGCAAAATAATATTATTGAGATCCCTGCAAATTTTTCTTATATAGAACCTGAAGGTCTGTATGAGGCAAACAGAAAATCCATAGGTATAGTAATAGGCGGTGATAATAAAATATTCAATATGGATCCGGAAATATTGAAACAACAATTGGATTTTATTAAACAGTACTATCATGGGTATGAAATTGCAATAACGACATCACCCCGTACTTCCAAAGAGATCGAATCATTGGTGAAAGATTACGGATTTGACTATGAAGTGATCTATTCTGAAGATCCTGTAAATCCTATCCCGGATTTTCTTGAACAGTGTGAGACAGTCTTTATTACGGGAGACAGTACTTCTATGATCTCGGAAGCAGTGGCTTATGGTGAATCAAATGTTATCGTTCTGCCCTTAGAGAGTAAAGGTGATAATAAATTTACAAGATTTATCTCTTCTTTGGCAAGAGAGGGATATTTGCATATTTTTGATGGTACGATAAAGAATAAGAATAAGAAAATAGATTTTTTATCTTATGTGCATAAGGCAGTATTATGAGAATTGTACAGATACTCCCGGAACTGAATGAAGGCGGTGTAGAAAGAGGTACAGTGGAACTCAGCCGTGAACTGGTGAAGAGAGGGTATGAGAGTATTGTGATCAGTGCAGGAGGAAAACTTCAAGAGCAGATAGAAAAAGAGGGAGGAAAACATATTGTTTTTGATGTGTGTTCCAAAAATCCTTTTACAGCTCCCGGTCGTATCATAAAACTGCGTAAATTATTTCAGGAACTTAAGCCTGATATTCTCCATGCACGAAGTCGTGTACCTGCATGGCTAAGCTATCTGGCAAATAAGAGATCAGGTATTCCTTTTGTGACTACGGTGCATGGGTTTAACAGTGTGAGTCCCTATAGTGCCATTATGACCAAAGGTGATCATGTGATCTGTGTCAGTCAGGCGATCAAGAGTTACATTCAAGCACATTATGATACGCCGGATGAGAAGATCACGGTCATTCCACGGGGTATTGATTTAGAAAAATTCAATCCTCAAAATATTGATAAGAAATTTATAGAGAATTTTAAAAAAGAGTATCATTTAGATGATAAACGTATCATCAGTACAGTAGGACGTATTACCCAGCTTAAAGACCATCAGACTTTCATTCGATCGATCTCTTTACTGAAAAAAGATTATCCGAATATTATTGGACTTATCGTGGGGGGTATACGTGAAGATAAACAGGATTATTTTCATACGCTGGAAGCTTTAGTGAAAAAACTTGATATTTCTGATAATATTATTTTTACCGGTTCTCAAAATCAAGTATCAGAGATCTATGCCTTGAGTGATGTTGTGGTCAGCAGCTCTAAAAAACCGGAGAGTTTCGGAAGAAGTGTAGCAGAAGCTTTAGCCCTCAATACTCCTGTAGTGGCAACAGATCATGGGGGAGTACTGGATATCATTGCAGAAGGTGAAAACGGTTTTTTCTATCCGGTGGGAGAGAGTGAAGCATTGGCTGAAGCTATTGATAAATGCAGTCACTTGGAATTTAATGGGTATCGCTATATTTCTGAGAATTTTTCATTGGAAAAAATGGTTCAGAGTACGCTAACTGTGTATAAGGATCTGGTATGACCGTTTGGTTCGTTGGGATACTCCTGCTCATATCTGTTTATTTCTCTTATCGTTATGCCTGGTGGAAAAGAGCGGTCGATTACCGTTACCCGAGGATACTGATGTACCATATGATCCGTGATGCTGTTCCGGGTAAAAAATTTAATTCTTTACGTGTTTCTCCGGAAGCTTTTGAAGCACAGGTCCGGTATCTGTATGAGAAGGGATGGCACTCCTATACGATGTCAGAAGCCATAGTACAAAAAGAATCCTTACCTGTAAAAAGCGTGGTGATCACCTTTGATGACGGATACAGGGACAACTTAATGAATGCACTCCCGATATTGAAAAAATATGCTTTCAAAGCAACGATCTATCTGGTCAATGACCGACATGACAGAGATTGGTCAGGGTACCGTAAAGCCAAAAATGAAGGAGCCGGACTGAAAGATGAACCAAAACTCAGTGATGATGAGGTCAGGGAGTTATTGGATAGTGGTTTGATAGAGATCGGTGCACATACTCTGACCCATGCCAATCTGAAGAATTTGGATACAACAGAGAGTGAAAGAGAGATCTGCAGATCAAAAGAAGAGATAGAAAAACTTTTTGATACAGCCTGTCAAACATTTGCTTATCCTTTTGGGTTGTATGATCCTAAAGATAAAAATATCGTTAAAAAGTGTGGATACAGCAGTGCTGTGACAACGGAAACAGGTATCGGTGACCTGTCAGAATGTGATCCTTTTGAAATTCCCCGTGTGACGATCAGCGGTAAAGATAACTTCTTGGCTTTTTGGTTGAAATTGAAAAGAGGGAAAAGGGGTATTGGTAAATAAAAATAAATTATTTTAAAGAAGTTGAAATTTAGCAAAAGTAAAACTACTTGAAGCAAAAGAATATTTCACTTTAGATACAATTATTTAAAATACTTATTTTATATATCAAATTAAAATGAAAGGAAAAAAATAGATGGCAGATATTTTAGCATTAGGTGATTGCAATATATATGGAGATGTCTATTTTAAAGGTAATGCTTACCCTGAACGTTTTGCTAAACTTATTGATAAAAGTTTGAAAAATGCAGGATATACAATGTCTACTACCAGAGAAATGCAATATTTTTTTAAAGATTTTTATAGTAAAGATACCGAAATAATTTTTATTCAATATGGTTTAGTCGATTCATGGGTAACATTCAAATATGCTCCTTATGTACTTTATTATCCAGATTATGCACTTCGTAAGATCTATCGTAAAATTGTAAAAAAATATAAAAAAATCGCAAAATCTTTAAAATTATATGATCTGCTTGGCAGTCATAATGTTGTTGGGATAGAGGAGTATGAAAAGAATATTGAAAATATTTTACAAAGTGCAACAGATAAAAAAATAATTTTAATTGATACGGTACCCAGCTTACAATTATTCAGAAACAGTGCTATACAAAAGTATAATCATATACTTACAGAACTTACCAAAAAATATGATAATTGTTACAAGCTTGATCTTTATGATGAATTCCTGGAACATTTGGATACCTATTATATAGATGACACCCATATCAATGATCTGGGATATGATGTCATTACAAAAAAACTTTTTGCTTTATATCAAACGATAAAATAGATCAATGAAAAAAAACATCATATTAATAACAGATGGTAAAGCAGGGCATGAAAATATTTCAAAGGGTGTGATACATACTATTGAACAATATCATGATATCAATATTATTAAAGTACATGCCAAATTAAGAAGCACTTGGCTTAAAAGAATCATTACTGTGATCTTGAATCAAAGTAGTTTTTGGAAAGAAAAAAAATCACTGATCGATCTTTTTTATCAAAAAGTGGATGTCCCTGAAAAAATGCACTATGATCTTATTGTCTCAACAGGAGGGACAACCTCTTTTTTAAATGTAATGTTAAGTCAGTATTTGGGATGTCCAAATCTCTATTGCAGTTCATTGAGAGGTTTAAAATATACATTTTTTACCTATATTGTCTCTTTGGAGGATCACCGGTATCCTAATGAGATCGTTGTAGATACACCACCATTAAGTTTGAAATATAACAGTGAAGATGTAGAAAAATTCAGATCCGAGAATAGTATACTGAAAACAGATTCTATTTGGAGTGTATTAATTGGGGGACCAACAGAGGATTATCCTTATTCCAGTAATGATTTTGAAAAGATGGTGAGAAGTATTATCCAATTGGCAAAAGATCATCATACAAAATTATGTATTACAACATCAAGAAGGACCACTGAAAAGATGGAAGAAAAATTATATAAGATCTTTGACGAAGAGAAAGATATGATCAAAAAGTATGTGTTATATAACCAGAAACCTGAAAAGGTGATGAGTGTATTCCTTGCTGTAGCAGATAAAATATTTTGTACCGAAGAGAGTGGTTCTATGGTAACAGAAGCAGTATTGAGTAAAAAACCTGTCTATACAATAAAAACAGATAAAGCTAACCCCAAAGGGATCTATAAAAGTTTTATTTATAAACTTATCAACCATCAAAATATTGTATCAACAGATGTTGGTAATATTTCTCTTATCACTTTTACTGAACCTATAAAGAGTATTGAAAAATATCCTGCTGAAATAGTTTACACTAAAATTAAATATCTTTTGGAAAAAAACTATAAAATTGAAACAAACAGGATAATTTGATTTAAAAAAAAATATTGATTAATGTATAATATTTGTAGGAAATAAAAAGGAAGTGAATGAAAAAGATAGGTGTAGTTGTAACAAATCTGGCAGGAAGCGGGGCAGAAAAGTCAGTTTTAAATAGAGCAAAAATCCTTCATGAAAATGGTCATGATGTGGTTTTATTTTTAATAGAAAATGCAAAAACTTATGAAATAGATGATTATGATTTTCCTATTATCCCATTGACAAACAATAAAAATACATTTAAAGTTTTTGGTAAGATGGGTGATTATGTATATGCTAAACTTTTAGAAAAAAAAATAAAAGAACTTAATAAAAATTTTGATGTTATTTTTTCTCATCTACCTAGAGCAGATAGAGTTGTTAAATTATTAAAACATCCAAAGAAGTATTTTGTAATTCATATGTCATATAAAGCAGAACTGGAAAAGTTTAATAAAAGAAGAGCAAAAAAGAAATTAAAACTTTATAGGTATTTATATGAAAATGAAAATATTATTACAGTATCACAGGCAATGGTAAAAGATTTTGATGAATTAAATATAAAATATAAATCTGCTCAAGTTATATATAATCCTTTTGATTTTGAAGAGATCTTACAAAAAGGTACAGAAGAAGTAGAGATTGCATTTGATTATGTTATTTCTCCCTCAGCTTTTAAAAAACAAAAAAGATATGACGTATTGTTAGATGCGTTTAAATTAGTTAAACATAATATAAAGTTAGTAATTTTAGCTCAATCTCATCCAAAATTGATTAAATTGATTCAAGAGAGAAATTTGGAAGATAGGGTTATTATTTTAGGATTTCAGCAAAATCCATATAAGTATATAAAAAATGCAAAGCTTTTAGTTCTTTCATCAGATAGGGAAGGATTACCAAGAGTAATTGTTGAATCTTTTATTTTAAAGACACCTGTAGTTAGTACAAATTGCCCAACAGGACCTGAAGAAGTGCTGGTAGATGAATTATCAAAGTGGTTGGTTCCAATGGAAACACCAAAATTATTGGCAGAAAAGATTGATGAAGCATTAGATGAACAAATTCAAATAAAAGATTATATTGTAGAAAGGTTTCATAAAGAAAAAATTTATGAAGCATTAGAAAAATTATTAAAAGAAGATAAATGAAAGTAGCACACTTTATTGTAAATTTGGGAAAAGGCGGAGGACAAAGAAGTACTGTTGATTTAATAAGAAGTACCAGTAGAGACGTTGACAATCATTTAATTCTATTGGAAAACAAAAAAGCATATGAGCCTGAAAATATAAAAATGTTTTCACTTTGTAAAGATAGAAATCCGTATAAAAAAGTGGATATTTTAGGTGATTATTTCCTTTCGAGAAAGTTAAATAAATTATTGAAAAAGTTAGAAATCGATATAGTAATTTCGCATATGGAATCTACAGCAAAAGTATTAAAGTTCATAAATATCCCAAAAATTTATTATATGAGAGTTGATATTACTCAGGAATTACAAGTATTAAAAGAAAAGTCATTTTTTAGATATAAAAAAAGATCTAATCTCTATAAAAAAATATTTGATCACCAAAATTTAATTACTATTTCTCAAGATACAGAAAAAAATCTTTTAAACTTTTTATCTCCTAAGAAAATACAAACGATTTATAATCCTTTTGATTTGGAAAATATTCCTCAATTAGCCAGTGAAGTAGTGAATGTACCGGAAGAAGATTATCTCATACAAATAGGTAGTGGTATAAAAAGAAAACGGCAGGATATTCTACTGAAAGCTTTTTCAAAAATAAAAGATAAAAATATTAAATTGTTGCTTTTGGGTACGGAAGAGAATAAAGACATTTTAGAGTTGGTCGAAAAGTTTAATATTCAAAGAAACAGAATTATTTTTCATCCGTTTACTGCCAACCCCTATCCTTATATCAAAAATGCAAAAATGCTCATTATGAGTTCTCAAAGAGAAGGGCTTCCCAGAGTTATTGTTGAAAGTTTAGTTTTAAAAACACCTGTTGTCAGTACAGACTGTGATACGGGACCAAGAGAAATATTGGTAGATGAACTTAAAAATTATCTGTCTGAGGTTAATAATGCAGATGACCTGGCAGAAAAAATAGATTTGGCACTTAAAAGCTATCCTGAAATTACAAATAAATATATTCAAAAATTTGATAAAAAAGAGATTACTGAAAAATTTATATCATATGCCAAAAGCCTGCTTCAGGGATAATCAGACTCTATCTACAGGCAATAAGGTAGAGAAATTATATTTTTAAGCGTTTTTTCCATTTATTGATGAACTTCTTATATTTTTGAGTAAGTGCAAAAAGGATACGCTCACGCTGTTTCTCCCCCCTTGGTCTTGAAAAAAGAGTGTGATAGTCAAGTAAATGCAGCATGTTCCGTGTTCTGTATTCAAACAGTTCTATTTCTCTTTTTGATAAAGTCTTTTCCCATGCGTTTATTCTTGATTTATCGGCCTGTTTACCGACCAGTTCATGTTGGTGTTTTGTATAGGAGGGCACGATAAGACCATTTGCTGCCAGCATATTCTCTTCATATTTTATACCTGTGAAATCTGTGATCTTTTTGACAGTCTCTTCTGTATTTAAAAGTAGTTCCTCATATCGGACAGATAGAATATCTTCCGGATATCTAGTTTCATAAGCAAAACCATAAGCCAGTTTTTTTAGCCAATGGTTAGCTATATCCTGCATTGATTTTGGTCCCCAGGAGACATTTTTATAGGAAGCAGCAACACCTCTACCATCTCTAATGATATGTAAAAATTTTGCATTAGGATAAAACTCTTTTAAAAGACCAACATATTCTACATTGACAGGGGTATGATCAACCCATATTTTTGCAGATTCTTTATGTTGCTTATCCATATTATACTTTTCTACGATCTTCAATATCAGATCAGGATAGTTTTTAATATTGTTATATTCATCTTCCAAAAATGAGATATCAGTATCCCATATTTTAAACCTTTTTGTCTCTTTGATCTTCTGAAAAGATTTTTTTGGGTCAAAAGAGGTTTGCTCTTCTTTGGAATAACAGTCTACCTTGAATTGGCTTTCAGGAGTGACGATACATTGAGAATGTGCACCAATTAATGAGCCAAGAAAAGTTGTGCCGCTTCTATCACATCCTATAATAAAAATAGCATTTTCAATATTTTTGTATCTCTCCACTATGTATCCTTTTTAATGTTAAATTTTTTTATTTTGGTACTCCAGCCATTAAGAACAATCCTAACTCAGAAGTTTTTCCACTGCTTTGATCCCCATGAAAAAATATTTTTTAAATACTCAAATTCTTTAAAAGACAATATTAAAGAAGTGTACTTCTTTCCTGGATGCCATACAGATATCATTATGATCTCGTAAATATTTGTCTGAAGCAGAGGTGGCGCCTTTTTGCGTACTGGTGATGATAAAATCTACTTTTTTATTATTTAATTTTTTAGTCTGAAAAAATTTCATATTTATCCTGCTTTGTCTTAATTGTTTTTATTAGGAGTTGTCTATTATACTGTTTACTGAGAACTCTAACATTTATAAAATTCCTGATACCATTTTGAAAACTGATCAACACCCTCCTGGATGGAAGTATCAGGTTTGTATCCAAAAGTATCAATGAGACCGCTTACATCGGCATAAGTTGATTTAACATCTCCCGGCTGCATAGGGAGGTATTCTTTGATCGCTTCTTTACCCAAAGAATTTTCCAGAGCTTTAATGAAATCCATAAGTTGAACGGGTGCATTGTTCCCGATATTGTATATCTGATAGAGTTCTTCTGTATTGGGGTTGTCTATAACTTTGATACAGCCGTCAACAATGTCATCGATATAGGTAAAATCTCTACTCATATCACCATGATTAAAAACTTTGATGGCTCTGTTATTCAGGATAGCATCAGTAAAAAGCATAGGTGCCATATCCGGTCTTCCCCATGGACCGTAGACTGTAAAAAATCTTAGACCGGTTGTAGAAATACCATATAAATGAGAGTAGGTATGTGCCATCAGTTCATTTGATTTTTTTGTAGCGGCATAGATGGAAACAGGTTTATCAACTTGATCACTGGTCTTAAATGGTTGTTCTTTATTCATCCCGTAGACTGAAGAACTGGAAGCATAAGAGAGATTCTTGATATTGTTTTGTCGGCATCCCTCCAGGATATTCATAAAACCTACGATATTGCTTTCTATATAAGCATGTGGATTTTCAAGACTATAGCGCACACCTGCCTGTGCTGCCAGGTTGCAGACAGCATCAAATTTTTCTTTTTTAAATAAAGCCTCCATCTCTTCTTTGTCGGAAATATCCATTTGTATAAATCGATGTTTTGGGAAGAGAGTAGAGGAAACAGGTTTGTTTTTGGTGATCTTTTCCTGGTCTATGCCCAGTTCTTTAAGCCTTCCGTACTTCAAATTAACATCATAGTAATCATTGATATTGTCAATGCCAATGACTTCGTCGCCTCGTTCAAGCAGTTTTTTTGCTAAATGATAGCCAATGAAGCCAGCTGTGCCTGTAAGAAGAATTTTCATCAGGATTGAACTCCGATCTGGAAATATTTAAAACCAAGAGATTTAAGTTTTTCTTTATTGTATTGATTCCGGCCGTCAAAAATAATGGGCTGATTCAGCCTCTGCCCCATTTCTTCAAAATCAGGGGATCTGAACTCTTTCCATTCTGTTAAAAGTATCATTGCATCAGCATTGGTCAGGGCATCATATTTGCTATCAACATACGCTACATTTTGTATGTTTTTAAGATAAAAAGTTTCAGCTTCATGTCTTGCTTTGGGATCATAGGCTTTGATCCTGGCTCCTCTTGATGTGAGTTCCCGGATCACTGTAATAGAGGTTGCTTCTCTCATATCATCTGTTTCAGGTTTAAATGCAAGTCCCCAAACAGCAAATGTTTTACCTTCAAGGTTTTCCCCAAATTCTTTGAGTACTTTATTGGATATGACTTTTTTCTGTTCATCATTGACCAGTTCAACAGCATCAAGTATTTTGGGGGTATAGCCAAAATCTTTAGCTGTTTTAGCCAATGCCTGTACATCTTTGGGAAAACAGCTTCCTCCGTATCCGCACCCCGGGTAGATGAAACTGTATCCTATTCTGCTGTCACTGCCGATACCGTTTCTGACCTGGTTTACATCTGCACCGACCCTTTCACAGATATTTGCTATTTCATTCATAAAGGATATTTTTGTAGCAAGCATGGCATTTGCTGTATATTTCGTCATTTCGGCGGACTTGATATCCATAGTTATAAATCGGTCATGATTGCGGGTAAAGGGTGCATAGAGTTCCCTCATCACTTCAAAGGCCTTTTCATTTTCTGCGCCTATTACAACCCGGTCAGGCTTCATAAAGTCTTCTATAGCAGCACCTTCTTTAAGGAATTCCGGATTGGAGATGACATCAAATGTAAGGTCAGAATTCCGTTTGTCAAGTTCAGTTTGAATCGTTTCTTTTACTTTTTGTGCAGTTCCTACAGGTACTGTAGATTTATCTACTACATACATATGATGTGTCATATACATACCGATGGATTTTGCTACTGCAAGAACATATTGCAGGTCGGCACTTCCATCTTCTCCCATAGGTGTTCCTACTGCTATAAAACAGATATTGGAGTTTTTTAACGGTTCTTTGATATCTGTTGTAAAATGAAGCGTCTGTTTTTTATAATTATCTGAAACCATCTCTTCAAGGCCTGGTTCATAAATGGGAACGATCCCTTCTTGAAGTGATCGTACTTTCTTCTCATCTATATCTATACAGGTTACATTATTACCCATGTCTGCAAAGCAGGCTCCGGACACTAGCCCCACATAGCCTGTACCGATTACACTGATCTTCATATTGATGTTCCTTTATGTTTTTTCAATGAAATATTTAAACTATTTCTCTTTAGAGTGTGTATAAAAATAATTTGTAGCTTCAACAAATCCATCAACGGAACCACAGTCAAAACGTGTACCCCTGAATTTGTAAGCGATCACTTTTCCCTGTTTAGCCTGCTCTAAAAGGGCATCAGTGATCTGTATCTCTCCCCCTTTACCCGGTTTTATTTCTCTAAGAATATCAAAAATATCAGGGGTAAGGATATATCGCCCTATGATCGCCATATTGGTCGGTGCATCTTTTGGTTCCGGTTTTTCGATCATATCTGTTACCCGGAATGTATCTGTTGTATTATCAACCAGTTTTCCCGCGATCACTCCATACTTATGGGTTTGATCCATCGGTACTTCTTCAATAGCAACAATGGAACATTGGTATTTTTCATAAACCTCGATCATCTGCTTGAGGACACCTGTCTCATTACTGGTGCAGAGATCATCAGCCAGAATGACTGCAAAGGGCTCATTGCCGATGAGGGTTTCTCCTGTAAGAATGGCATGGCCCAGACCTTTCATTTCTATTTGCCTGGTATAAGAGAAGGTACATTGGTTAATAAGGGATCGTATTTCATAAAGAAGAGGTTCCTTGTTGCTGCCTTTGATCTGATGTTCGAGTTCATAGGAAATATCAAAATGATCTTCAATGGCACGTTTGCCTCTGCCTGTGATGATCGCCATGGTATGAAGTCCTGCTTCTACAGCCTCTTCAACACCATACTGTATAAGCGGTTTGGTCAAGATAGGAAGCATCTCTTTTGGGGTAGCTTTGGTAGCAGGAAGGAAACGTGTACCGTAACCTGCTGCAGGGAATAAACATTTTTTTATCATAGATACTTCTCATTTTTATCGAAATTTTAATTTATATTCTATCGTAAATGCTATTAGAAATCTTAGTGTTCTATATTTCCTGTAATTTTTTCTTTAAAATAATTTTCCCTGTTTCTACTCCCGGCTGATCATAGGTATTGACATCTATGAGTTCACCTACAAGAGAAGTAAGCAGTTCATAGTAGTAGATCAAAGAGCCGATATTGTATTCAGTGATACTTGGGATACTGATCGTATCTAATGGAATACTCTCCTGCTCCAATAAAGCTTCAATGACAGAATCACACTGCATATTGATCAGTTGGGAAAATGTTTTATTATTGAGTATATCAAGGGATTCCAGGTGTGGTAATGAAATATCCGGGATACTGATAGGATCATGAAAATTTTCGATTTTAATAAAGGTGACGGATTTATCTCTGGTCCCTTCCATAATAAGTTGGAGAAAAGAGTGTTGGTCTTTGGGACCTATGAGGCCTACAGGAGTAAGACCCACATGAAATGCACTGTGACGTTGATGTTTTCCCAGGCTTTCACCCCAAAGCTGTACATACCATTCACAGAAGTATTTAAGGGTTTCGGAATAGGCAAAAATACAGTTAATGTGGTATTGGGCATGATTTTTGGCATAATAAACTGCTTTTTTAAGAAGGACATCTTGAATATACCCATAATCAAAAAAACTTTCCTTAACAGTTTTTGCCCCTGATAATAGACTTTGAATATCAATACCGCACAGTGCTAACGGGACCAACCCCACAGTTGAGAGTACAGAGAACCTTCCTCCGACATTCTTCGGCAGATGAAGTACGGATACGTTGATCTCTTTGGCATACTGTTCAAGGGGGGAACCGGGACCTGTGATAAAAGTATAGGCAGAAGGATCATGATGCAATGAATAGATATATTTATAGATAGAAAAAGTCTCTATTGTATTTCCTGATTTGGAAATGACTAGAAAATGGGTTTTTTCAATGTTAAATTTGGAGAGCAGATTAGTAATATTGATAGGATCCGTACTTTCAAAAAAGTATAGTTTCCGTGGAAGATCCTTGACTGGTTTGATAAATTCATAAACCGCTTTGGCACCCAGAGAACTTCCGCCTATTCCTATCACTGCAATGGTTTCCACAGTAGGTGAAATAGTCTTGCAGAAGTCTGATATAGAGGTGATGTCCTGCTCGGGAAGTTTATAGTAGCCAATGGTCTTTTGTTCCTCTATAATAGCATTAAAAGCATTTCTCTGTGCTTCTTCGTTGATCGTGGTAAAGTAAAGTTTATTTGTCATAATAGATTCTTTGCCCGGAGTATTAGCTCATTGACTTTGAGTTCATAGGTTTTTGCCGTTGTTTCATCTGTTGATTCAAATCTTGTAACGAGTACAGGAGTAGTATTACTGGCACGTACAAGTCCCCAGCCTTTTTCAAAATTGATCCGCACACCATCCACATTGATGATATTCATTATCCTTGGAAAATCACTTGGAGGATTTTTGAGTAGTTCTTTGACCTTGTCAATAATGAGAAATTTCTCTTCTTCCGTAGTTTCCACCTTGATCTCTTCTGTTGAAAAAACCTGTGGCAGTGCATCTATCTCTTTATCAAGATCTATACCGTCTGCAATAAGTTCGAGCATTCTAAGTGTAGCATAGATAGCATCATCATAACCAAAATAACGATCTTTAAAGAAAATATGCCCACTTACTTCACATGCAAGATCTGCACCGGTCTCTTTCATTTTTACTTTTAAGTTGGAGTGACCTGTTTTGTACATGATGGCCCTTGCCCCTCGGCGCTCCAGTTCATCATACATGACTTGTGAACATTTGACTTCACCGATGACGGTAGGGTTTTTCATCTTCATTGCATAAAGCAGTGCCATCTGGTCCCCTTTGATGTTATGCTTATGGGTAAGCACAGCAATACGGTCAGCATCTCCGTCATAGGCAAAAGCAATATCTCCATCCTGAGCCAAAGCCTGTTTGACATCAGCAAGATTCTTCTCTACCGATGGATCCGGATGGTGATTGGGGAATGTTCCGTCAGGTTCACAGTAAAGACCGGTATATTTGAACTCAAGAGCATCAAAAATATCTGTAATGACCGTGTCTGCTACACCGTTACCACAGTCAATGACTATTTTTTTGTCAAGACCTTTTAAATGAGCAAACTCTTTGATCATGAAGTTGATATAGGGAGTTCTTACATCTATATCGGTTTTTGCTGTATTGTCAGGAATGGTTTTATTCTGATTTTTGATGATTTCGTCACCAAGAATGTAGATCTCTTCACCAAAGAAGGGAGCTTTGTCAACAGTAATTTTAAAACCGTTGTATTCTGAAGGATTATGTGACCCTGTGATCATGATAGAAGCATTTGTATTTATATCGTTATGTGAGATATAGTTTGAAAAGTAATTCACTGGTGTTGCTACCATTCCCATGTCTAAGACTTTGCATCCTGCTGCATTTAGTCCTGATGTCAGATAGTCTCTCAGGACAGGAGAGTGTGAACGTGCATCATAACCGATAGAGACGATTTTATCCCCATTGATCTTTTGGCCCAGATAATACCCTATGAGTTTTACAGTTTGTTCATTCAGTTCTTGTTCAAAAATACCACGGATATCATATTCTCTAAATATTGATTTGCTGATACGGTTTGTCATTGATCTTCCTAAGTGATTATTTATTATACCCGTTAGGGTTTGCTTCTTGCCATCTCCAGCTGTCTTTACACATCTGCTCTATACTTCTGGTCGCTTCCCAGTCTAAAATCTTTTTGGCATAGCTTGGATCTGCAAAACATTTGGCAATATCCCCATCTCTTCTTGCTGCTATTTTATACGGTATTTTTTTCCCTGAAGCTTTTTCAAAAGCCTTTACCATATCCAGTACGGAATATCCTTTCCCTGTACCCAGATTAATGGTCATGACTTCATTAAAGCTGTTGATCCTTTCAAGGGCTTTAACATGCCCGTCAGCCAGATCTACTACATGGATGTAGTCTCTGATACCTGTACCGTCAGGGGTATCATAGTCAGCTCCAAAAACAGAGAGATATTCTCTTTTTCCTACGGCTGTTTGGGCAATGAACGGCATTAGATTATTGGGGATACCATGGGGATCTTCCCCTATCGTCCCTGATTCATGTGCCCCTACGGGATTAAAGTAACGAAGCAGAACGATCTTCCATCTGTTATCTGAAAGAAAAAGATCTCTTAATATCTCTTCAACAAAGAGTTTACTTCGGCCATAAGGATTGGTTGCAGAGAGAGGAAAACTCTCATCAATAGGTGTAGTATGAGGATCACCGTAGACTGTTGCAGAAGAACTGAATACAATGGATCTGCAATGATGCGCAGCCATTACTTCACATAATGTAATGGTCCCGTTAACATTGTTATCGTAATAGGTTAAAGGCTTTTCTACAGATTCTCCTACCGCTTTAAGCCCGGCAAAATGAATGACAGCATCTATATTGTAGTTATGAAATACCTGATGCAGATCATCTCTGTTCCGTACATCCCCCTCAATGGTGGCAATACTTTTCCCTACGATCTTTTCAACTCTTTTTATACTCTCTCTGGAAGCATTGGAGAAGTTGTCGAAAATCACGATCTCATAACCTGCTTCTATAAGCAAGATAGCAGTATGGGAACCAATATAGCCTGCTCCGCCTGTCACTAAGATTTGCATGAAAAAATCCCTTCAACGAGTATTAGCAAGAATTGTATCTAAATAGTACTAAGTGTATACTCCCCACCTTCAGAGAAAAGTCGAATATAAAAGGCTAAAAGTCTATATTCCTTTTTTTGAACCCTCTCTGTACTCTGTTTTACTAGAAGCTTAGTTTCAAACCACCATAAAAACTGTTATTAAATGTTTTGTCAACATTTTCATACTCAGTATCGAGATTACGATATCCTGTAAACAGATGGATATTGGAAATGATCTCCATATCAGCTTCCAGTTTAAACTCCGAATATGTCTCTCCGTCCCTGAAAGTAAGGACAGACGGAGCGTAGGCAAAACTTGCAGCCAACGATGTAGCAGGTATACTATTATTTAATGGAAGGGTATAGGCAGCTTTTGCCATAAGTGGTAATGCCATGAATTCACTTGCAAAGATCACTTTTGCACCGAAGGCCAGGGTAAGGCCTTCCAGGCCTTGCAGCGAATTTTGTCCGCTAAAACCTACAGCAGCCATATTGTCACCGTCTGTATGCAGATAACTTGCATCAATGATATAGGTGGTACTGTCGGCATAATTTACAAGTGTATTGAGATTGACAGAACCAAGTATTTCTATATCTTCACTGTTGATATCCAGTCCGATACTGTTTTCTGCAGTAAGTGTTCCTGTAAGCAAAAGAGTGGTTAATAATAGTTTTTTCATAGTCATAAGAGCTCCTTTAATATTTATTCATATAATGATAACATAAATTTGTTGTAATTTACTCATAAATTAGAGTTATTTTTTAATCCGCAGGCATATAATTTTTTTTTCTTTCTTGCTCTTTTTTCTTTTTTCTTTCATGTTCTTTTTTCTTTTTATCCATCATAGCAGCGTCTCTAAGATCTTCTTCATTGTCGTAACGTGCAGCATCGATGAACTTTGATTGGTCATCAAATTGACCTGTTTTGACACCCCAAAGCAGGGCGATGAGACCTAAAGCACCCAAGAAAGTAGAGACAGACAACATTAAGATAACCACGTTTTCAGACATTATTTTTGATTCCTTTTTTCAGTTTTAAATTTTAACATTTTAATCCGCATAGAATTTCCTACCACTACGAGTGAGCTTAAACTCATAGAGAGTGCAGCTATCAGAGGATTGACAAATCCCATCACTGCAAGTGGTACAGCGATAACATTATATAACAAAGAGAAACCCAGATTTTCTTTTACAGCTCTAAAAGTACGCCTTGAAATCTTATATGCTTCATAGATACTCTGCGGTTTTTCATCTAAAAGTACAACATCACTTACATTGATCGCTACATCTGCACCTTGTCCCATGGCAATGGCGATGTTGGAACTGGCAAGTGCAATGGCATCATTGATCCCGTCCCCTACCATTACAACAATATCTCCATTGTCTTGAAAGGTTTTGATAAGGGATGATTTCTCTTGAGGGAGAAGTTTGGCATGTACATTATCTATCCCTACAGCTTGGGCTACCTTGAGAGCACTTTGTTCATGGTCTCCTGTAAGCATCACTACTTTGATCCCCAATGCCTGTATCTCTGCTATGGCTTCCTTAGCTCCATCACGTATGGTATCAGTAAGTTCAAAGCGTGCAACAAGTCTGTTGTCTATGGCAAAAAAGAAGAGAGAATTCTCTGAACTGTCATCTATTTGGATGCCTGAAGCTTTAAGCAGAGACGTATTGCCTCCTAAAAGTTTCCCCCCTTGATATCTGGCTTCTATCCCCTTGGCCTCAATACTTTTTATTTCTTCAAGCGGAAGAGGATCAAGCACATCATACGTTTTTTGGAGGTAAGACGCAATACCTTTCGAAACAGGGTGGTTTGAAGTATTCACAAGTGCTAAAAGCAAAGCAGGATCAAAGCCATCAAATAATTCAGATTTTACTACAGAAGGTTTTCCTTCGGTTATGGTGCCTGTTTTATCTAAAGCAAGAAGGTTGCTTTTTGCCATGGTTTCAAGAAAAGCAGCCTCTTTGAACAGTATCCCTCTTTTGGCTGCAATGGAGATGCCTACCAGTGTTGCCATAGGGGTTGCAAGTCCCAATGCACATGGACAGGCAATGACGATCACGGAAATACCGATAATAAGTGCCGTTTCAAAACTTCCGTTCCATAAATACCATCCTGCAAAAGTGATCAGGGCAATGATCAAAATAATACTGGAGAAGTAACCTGATACAGTATTGGCAAGTTGTTCAATATGCGGTTTTTTGGTAATGGACTCTTCAAGCAGGTTCACGATGGATGTAAGTAGAGAGTGTGAAGCATCTTTGCCGGCCTCATAATGTATCACTGAATCCAGACAAATGGACCCACTGAGTATTTCATCCCCTTTTTGTTTATAGACGGGTTCGTTCTCACCGGTAAGAGAACTCTCATCAAAGCTTCCCTGTCCCAAGGTGACAACGCCATCGATCACCACTTTTTCTCCGGGTTTCAGTTCAATGGTGTCACCCACTTTGACGTTTTCAACGCTGACTAAAGATTTGATACCCTCTTTCAGTGTAGTGACTTCGGTAGGGGTGCTCCCCATAATACTGTCGAGGGTATCCACAGCATGTTTTTTACTGAGTACCTCCAGATATTTTCCTACCAGTACAAAAGTGATGATCATCACTACAGAATCAAAATAGACCTCTCCACTTTGTGTGATCATGGCATAAACAGAGTAGATATAGGCAGAAACAGCTCCGGAGGCAACAAGAGTATCCATGTTGACAATATGGTTTTTAAATCCATAGTAGGCACCTCGAAAGAAGATCCAACCACTGTAAAAAAGTACAGGGGTGGCCAGAATGAATTCGGCTACATTCAGAATGTCTTTAAATCCTTGCTGCATTCCTGTAAAATAACCTGCATAGTGTGCAATGGCGATCCACATAATATTCATCGTACCAAATACGCCTACAAGAATACGTGAGTAGTACTCTTTTTTGGTTTTGTTGGCTCTTTCTTCCTGCAGGGTAGGATCATATGGGTAAGCATTGTAGCCGATGGAACGGATAGTCTCTATGATCTTTGAAAGTTTGATCTCTTCCGGATCCCAAATGACCTTGGCTTTATTGTTAGTATAGTTGATGGATGCGTCTATGATACCGTCTGTTTTATGAAGTACTTTTTCATTGAGCCAGACACAGGCTGAACAGTGAATCCCCTCTATAATGAGATTGATCTCGCATAAACCGTCTTCGTGGGTAGTGATATATTTGTTCTTAAATCCCTCAAGATCAAATTTCCCCAAGTCATCCGTGTTCTGTGTGGCAGGTTGAAGTTTTGTATCACCCAGTTTATCATAAAAAGTATCCAGCCCTTCACTCTCAAGCAGATGATAAACCCCCTGGCAGCCTTTGCAACAGAAAAAGAGTTGTTTATCATCTTCTTGTTCAGTGATCATTACTGATTCATCAAATTTGAGATTACAGTGGGTACAGGCTATTTCTGCCAAATTGATTCCTCTCTTTACATCATTCTATATCCTAAGCAATATGTTTCAGGATCCATAATCTAAAAACTAAAGGATATCTCTTAAATAGAAATTTTAGATTCTGAATGCCCGGAGAAAATCTCTTTAGGATACAAGTTCAAAATAACAGTAGTGTTAATAATTTGTATGGATTTTATCCAAATATGGGTAAAATCCCGCATGGAAAATGTATTTGTACTTATATCTATTCTGATCATATTGGAACTTTTTGAAGCCTATATGCAACATGCCCCTACATTGTACGGGGTGATAAAAAAACTTTATGGATGGTATTCCAAAAGTATTTTTTTCTTTTTTTTAATGCATCCCGCCTTTTATTTTATACTTTTTGTAGTGATAATAACAGATACTTTGAATATCTATATGATCCTGATCCTGATATTTAAAGTATTTGATATGTTTTATAAGATCGAACTTATTAAAAAAATATTTATTCATCAGAATATTCCTCAAGATTTGGCAATGATGTTGAAATGGAAAATACCATCATGGTTTTTTCTTATGGGGGTAGGACTTTACCCGCCTCTGCTTTTTTATGCTTTGATCTAAAGAGTTGCTAGTTAATAGAGCAGGATCAATAGCCACAATTCATAAATACAATAGTTATGAATAGTGTTGATTCTCTATTGAGAGATTTGAGGATAGAAAAAACTTGATCAGTTCATAAGTTAAGGGACAAAGAAATATCGACTGTTATACCGCCCCCTGGTCTATCATGGAGTCAGCTACTTTTCTGAAGCCGGCAATATTCGCACCGGCTATCAAATCACCTTCGCGACCAAATTCTTTCGATGTTTCATAGGCAGTCTCAAAGATGTTACGCATGATCTGGCGAAGCTTGATGTCTACTTCTTCAAAAGACCATTTTGCCATACTTGCATTTTGGCTCATTTCCAGTTGACTGGTGGTGACCCCTCCTGCATTGGCTGCTTTTCCCGGACCAAACAATACATTGTGTTCTCTCAGATAGATCATTGCTTCAGGAGTGGTTGGCATATTGGCGCCTTCATTGACCAGTATGCAGCCATTGGCAACCAATACTTTGGCATCTTCAAGATTCAGTTCATTTTGGGTAGCACTGGGAAAAGCAATATCACAAGGGATATCCCATACCATATGACGCCCCTCCGGATAGTGACTGATAGGGGTATAAACAGCATCGGGGTGTATCTGTCCATAGACTTCAAGTGACTGGTGGTTGATCTCTTTGATGGCTTTGAGGGAATTGAGGTCGATACCTCCTTCATGGTAAACAGTCCCTTTACTGTCACTGCATGCTACAGGGACGGCTCCCATATCATAGAGTTTTTCAATGGTGTAGATCGCAACATTCCCTGAACCGGATACACAGCATATTTTACCTTCCAGATTTTTTTCATATTTATTCAGAATATTTTCTGCAAAGTAGGCAGAACCATATCCTGTGGCTTCTTTTCGAGTATTGGAACCGCCCCAGTTAAGATTTTTACCTGTGAGTGCTCCTTCAAATTTTCGTGTGAGTTTTTTATACTGTCCAAAAAGATATCCTATCTCTCTTGTACCTACACCTATATCCCCTGCAGGTACATCTTTTGTTTCACCGATATGTGTATAGAGCTCAGACATGAATGCCTGGCAGAAACGCATGATCTCATTATCACTTTTCCCTTTGGGATCAAAATTGCTTCCTCCTTTGGCCCCTCCTATCTGCAATCCGGTAAGGGAATTTTTGAATATCTGTTCAAATCCCAGGAATTTGATGATCCCCAAATTGACAGAAGGATGGAAGCGGAGACCGCCTTTGTAAGGCCCGATAGCGGAATTGAACTGCACTCGGTAGCCGAGATTTGTCTGGATCTCTCCGTTATCATCTACCCAGTTCACACGGAAAATGAGAGTACGTTCAGGTACAGTAATACGTTCCAAAATATTATAAACATCGTATTTTTCATCTTCTTCCAAGAGGGGAATCAAAGAATATAGTACTTCATGTACGGCCTGATAAAACTCTTCCTGTCCCGGACTGCACTCTTTAACATTCTTTAAAACTTTTTCTATGTGTGCTTCAACTGACATCTCTGTTTCCTTGTGTTGTGGTTTTTCTATGAATTAAATTATATTCTTTTATTTATAGATTTTAACCATAGATCCGCAGTAAGTTTGACATTTCAGCCAAAAAGGATTATAATATCATAACTACACGATAGTATATCTCTATTGTATATCTCCATTTTATAATCATATTCAAAAACAAGAGGAATCATGAGCGACAACAAAAAATCTAACGGTAATTCTCACGCCAACAGAAAGAACAGAACACATGTGCCGGTAGATGGCTACAAGATTGAAGATCTTCAAAAACTTCCACTGACAGAACTCGTTACTATTGCGAAAGAAGTAAAAGTAGAGAATCCTAATGAATTCCAGCGTAAAGATCTTATTTTTGAGATCTTGAAATCACAGGTAAGTCAGGGAGGGTTCATCCTTTATACGGGTATTCTTGAAGTAATGAACGATGGGTATGGTTTCTTGCGTTCGATAGACGGGAATTTCGCAAATTCAAGTAATGATACATATGTAAGCGGTACACAGGTCAAACGATTCGCATTGAGAAACGGTGATATTGTGACAGGACAGGTACGTCCTCCAAAAGACCAAGAGAAGTATTATGCGCTCTTGAAAATAGAAGCGATCAACTACTTGGCTCCGGAAAAGTCCAAACAAAGACCTCTTTTCGATAACCTGACACCGTTGTATGCAAGTGAACAGCTTAAACTTGAATATAATCCTATGAAAATGACCGGTCGTGTCCTTGATCTCTTCACTCCGATAGGTAAGGGACAAAGAGCTTTGATCGTGGCACCTCCAAGAACAGGGAAAACAGAGCTTCTGAAAGAACTTGCACATGGAATTACGTATAATAATCCGGATGCATCTCTTATGGTACTGCTTGTAGATGAGAGGCCGGAAGAGGTTACAGATATGCAGCGTTCTGTCAAAGGTGAAGTCTATGCATCAACATTTGACTTGCCTGCACAAAACCATGTCCGTACAGCTGAAATGGTCATAGAAAAAGCCAAAAGACGTGTTGAAATGGGGAAAGATGTCATTATCCTGCTTGACTCCATTACAAGACTTGCACGTGCCTATAACACAGTAACACCAAGTTCGGGAAAAGTACTCTCCGGAGGTGTAGATGCCAATGCACTGCATAAACCGAAACGTTTCTTCGGGGCAGCCAGAAATATAGAAGAGGGAGGCTCTTTGACCATTATTGCAACTGCACTTATTGAAACAGGAAGCCGTATGGATGAGGTGATATTTGAAGAATTCAAAGGTACAGGAAACTCAGAAGTTGTACTGAGCCGTCACGTGTCTGAAAGACGTATCTATCCTGCGATAGATGTAACAAAATCAGGAACGAGAAAAGAAGAACTTATGGTAAGTCCTGAGACACTTCAAAAAGTATGGGCATTGAGAAATGCAATGCAAAATATGGAAGAAGTGGAAGGACTTAAATTTCTTTTCTCTAAAATGATGAAGACAAAAACCAATGAAGAATTCCTCTCTATGATGAATGAGGGTGCATAAAAAAAGGGTAAGGAGCAGGTAGCAGGGAGTAGATATGAAGATCGGTATTTTTGATTCCGGGTTGGGCGGGTTGACGGTTGTTCAGGCCATGGCTAAGATGATCAAAGGTGCTGAACTTTTTTATATTGCCGATACCCAAAATGCACCTTATGGTGAAAAAACCCCTCAACAGATATTACAATACAGTCTGAATATCACACAATATTTTATTGATACACATCAGATAGATGCACTCATTGTTGCCTGTAATACAGCAACATCGGCAGCCATACAGCATTTAAGAACATCTTATCCTTCTCTGATCATTATAGGTACAGAACCGGGTATCAAGCCTGCTATAGAACGGACCAGAACAGGCAAAGTAGGTGTACTTGCAACTCCGGCAACACTGAAAGGTGATAAGTATCAGCAGCTGACCGATACTTTGGCAAACCAAAAAGATGTTGTACTTTTTGAACAGGCATGCCCCGGACTGGTTGAACAGATAGAAAAAGGTGAGATAGATAGTCACCGTACGAAAATGATGTTGGAAACATGGCTGACTCCCATGAGGGAAAACAGTGTAGATACTATCGTTCTGGGTTGTACGCATTATCCTTTGGTAGGAGAAGTGATTGAAAAGGTGATGCAAAGGGATCTCAACCTCATACATACGGGAGAAGCCATAGCAAAACGGTTACTTACTTTAGGTCAAGAAAAAGGACATGTTAACCATGGTGATCTAAAGATCATGCTCTACAGTACAGATGTGATTGATAAGAAAATTGTCAGTTATATTCTTGAAAAACATACAGAAGTAAAACAGATAGCTATTCAGAAATAAAACACAATATATTTGCTAATCCTCACAAAAGTAGAAAACTCCAGTAAAATAAGATAAGGGAATTTCCTATGAAGAAGTCATGGTTCAGTGATCTACAGATCATTCAGTGGTTGATAATACTGATGATCAGTTAAGTTATGTAAATCAGGAAAAAGCAGACAAAGAAGAGGATGATCAGATAAAACCTGATCAGCAAGAGATCGTTGATGAAGTAGGCAATGCGATCGATGCAGCCTTGGAAATAATTGACAGGGTACTGCTTTACAGCAGTCCTACGGCATCTCTTACTTTTACCATTTTGGCATTGGCTATACTTCTGGCTTTTTTTGCACCCTGTGCCAAGATGTCATTAACCTCATCCATATTGTTGAGGTAATAAGCCCTTTTTTCTCTGGCTTCAGCCAGTTCTTCCCAAATAAGTTCTTTAAGGTATTTTTTAAAGTGGCCATACCCTTCTTTACCGCTTTGGTAACGCTCCTGAAGTTCCAGTTTCTGTTCGTTATTTAAAAAGAGTGCAGCAAGATTATAGATATGACAATTTTCGAATTCCAAAGATTCCCCAAGCGGAGTGGATGAACTGATGATCTTGTTACATCTTTTCTGTAAAGGCTTCTCATCCATAAAGAGATCAATGGCATTGTCATAACTCTTACTCATCTTTTGTCCGTCAATACCGGGGATAGTCGCGACATCTTCCTGCACCATATGTTCAGGAAGCGTAAAGATCTCTCCATACTCATTGTTGAATTTTATAGCGATGTCTCTTGTCATTTCGACATGTTGTATCTGGTCCTTCCCTACGGGGACCTTTTGGGTATCAAGTATTAGAATGTCTGCAGCCATCAGTACGGGGTAAGAGAAAAGTGCATGACTGGCAGGAATACCTTTAGAGACTTTATCTTTGTAGCTATGTGCACGTTCAAGGAGTCCCATAGGTGTGAATTTGGAGAGTATCCAGTAGAGTTCAAGTACTTCAGGTACATGACTTTGTACCCAGAAAGTAGTTTTTTCAGGGTCTATACCGAGGGATAGATAGTCTATAGCAGCATCTATCGTATATTGTTTAAGTGTGGCAGCATCCTTGGAAGAGGTCAAGGAATGATAATTTGCGATAAATGTAAAAAGTTCATGCTCCTCTTGAAGCTCTATCATAGGCTTCATAGCTCCAAAATAGTTCCCTATATGAAGTTTGCCTGAAGCCTGTATTCCGGTAAGTACACGCATGTTATATCCTAAAATAATTTTAGGAGATTATATCAAAGTAGTGGTAAGAGTTAAGGTAGTTGGTGTTTTTGTTTCGTAGTTACAAACGACAAACTATTGTCGTTTGCTTAACGCTTTGTGCCGACGTGGCTTCGTTACACTCCGACCACTCTGGTTTCGTAGGCTACAAACGACAAACTATTGTCGTTTGCTTAACGCTACTCATCCTCGTCAAATCGTTCACCACGTTTACGGGCTACAATCTCCAAAGGGACACCCTCAAAATCAAATTTACTTCTTAAATAGTTTGCCAAATAGCGTTTATAACTGAAATGTATGCCATCGGGCCTGTTGGAGATAAGAGCAATTTTGGGCGGTTTTGTTTCATATTGTGTGGCAAATTTTATATTGACCACTGCACCGTTGTGTGAAGGCACCTGATGTCTGTTTATCGCCTCACGCACTACATCATTGAGTTTTGATGTTGGAATACGCTGTTTGTAACGTCCGTAGATAGCTGTGATCTGGTCAAGTATCCTGTTGACACGCATTCCTGTCTTTGCAGAAATGGTAATAAGTGGTGCATAGTGCAGGAATTTAAGTTCATCACGTATGTCATCAACCATCTTTTCATAGGTTTTATCTTCTCTTATATCCCATTTATTGATCACGATAAGACAGGCAAGTCTATGCTTCTCTATAAGTCCGGCAACCCTTTCATCAAGCTCTGTCACCCCTACGGTTGCATCGATCATCAGCAGGACAAGGTTGGCTTTTTCCAGCATGGCAGTGGTACGTCCAAGTGCATACTTTTCTATACCTACTATCTTACTTCTTCTTCTGATACCTGCAGTATCGATGAAAGTGATCTTATGTCCGTCATGCTCTATCATCTCATCAATAGGATCTATGGTCGTTCCTGCTACATCTGAAACAACAGAACGCTCTTCACCCAATAGTGCGTTAAGCAGTGAGCTCTTGCCTGTGTTTACACGCCCGATGATGGCAACTCTTATTTGATTGTCTACCTCTTCTACTGTAGAGTTGATGTCACGGACTATCTCAGCAAAAGGATCTATTTCCGTATCTTCTGTAAGTTCGGGTTTCGAAGTCTCTTCTTTTTCCGGTATATACTGTTCAAGCCATGCATAAAAGTCATTGAAGTATCTGTTGTGACTTACTGACATAGGAAATGTCGCATCTGCACCAAACTCCAAAAATTCCCAGTAACGTTCTTCTTCTTTATCATTATCTATTTTATTCACTACGAGTGCAAGAGGCTTGTCCAGTGCTTGTAATTTATAAAAAAGCTCTCTGTCCTCTTCATCAGGCAGGGTTTTGCCATCGACCATATAGATAATGATATCTGCTGCATCGGCAGCTCTGAGTGAGAACTCTGCTACTTTTGAAAAAAGTTCGGAAGAGTAATCTATCCCCCCTGTATCGATCACTTCGAAATCACGGTTTTCTGAAATAGTTACTATACGTTTTTTGATGTCTCTGGTTGTTCCGGATACATCTGAAGTGATGGCATCTCTCTGTCTTGCCAAACGGTTAAAGAGTGAACTCTTCCCTACGTTCGGCCGTCCTAATATGGCTACTTTTTTTAGTTCTTGCATAAATATTATTCTTTCTTGAGTCTTGTTCTACCTTTTTACAGATGGAATACACAGGTAACATTACAGAAGACAACGATTTGAGCTATATCAAATGAATGTGTACCTTTTCAAAGGCACTTCTTCCTGTTATCAGGGTATGCTCCAGCTATAGAGAGACAGAACGAGAGTATTTTATTGCTGGAATTATAGCATATTTTTACTCGGTAACTGTTCCACATAAATAGACTGTGACGGAAAAGCAAATGATGATCCATTCTCTTCAACGATCTTCATGATATTCAGATTGATCTCTTCTAAAATATGTAAATATCTTTCCCAATTGGAAGTATTGGTGAAGGTGTAAATAAAAATATTGAGCGAGCTGTCTCCAAATGTATCAAAGTTAACCATAAGACTGTCTTTTTGAGAGATGCCATCATGCTCTTGAAGCATCTCTTTGATCTCTTTGATGATCCGGGATATTTGGGAACTTGTTGTCCCATACGTCAGTCCTATATGCATTTTGATCCGTCTGATACCTCTTCTTGAAAAGTTCTCTATGGGATGATTTGCTACGATCTGGTTGGGGACAGTGATAAGGGATTTCTGAAAAGAGCGGATCTTGGTCGTTCTCATACCTATATCTTCTACAACTCCCTCAACGCCATTCACTTTGATCCATTCTCCTATACGTATGGATTTGTCTGCCAGGATCGCAAAAGAACCAAAGAGATTGGAAGCAGTATCTTTTGCAGCAAGAGCAAATGCCAGACCACCCAGTCCTAAAGAGGCGATAAGTGCAGTGACATTGATCCCCCATACTTGAAGCATGGCTCCCAGTCCTACACCGGCGATCAGAAATTTAATGATCCTGAGAATAAAGTCCCCCATCTCTTTGGAAAGATCAGTATTCAATTTCCCGGTTACACTATAAACAAGTCCGCGTAAAGCTTCTACAATGGCAAGTATCATCCAAAACAGATCAAAAACCACAAGTGTATTGAGTATGTTTTTAATGATCTGAGTCTCTTTGAATATGAGTAAGAAAAAGAGATGCAGCGCAAGTATGATAAAAGCAAAACGTAAAGGTTCTTTGATGGATGATATGATCCTGTCATCATAAAAAGTGCTAGTGTTTTTAGCCAGTTGTTGGATAAAGACAATGACTATTTTGGTAAAGATTTTTCGTAAAACCAAAATAAACAGAAAAACAAGAATGGCCAGAACAAAATTGGCAAGAGGGATATCAAGAAAAGTCTGTTGAAAAAATTCGCCGTATTTGGATGTATAGACAGGAGTGAGCCAGTTCTGTACGGTTTGTGCAAATCCCATATCCAAATTTTCAATAACATCTAAAGCTTGTGTTGCATTTTCTTCAAGTGATTGTGTTGTTGCCATGTTTTTATGATCCTTCACGTTTTATCCACATAATTATAGTAGAATTTGGTTCAAACTATAAGATTGGAGTGAAGTGAATGAAAAAAAGGTTTATTATTTTATGGATATTGATACTCTTCTCATCAATTGTAAATGCAAAAGTATTGGATGTAAAGTATAAAGTGAGCTTTGGGTTGTTCGGGCAAATGGGGGTTGCTGAAGCGCATTTGGAGACAAAAGGCAACAGGTATACGATAGATATAGGTATGAAAGCAACAGGATTGGCAAAAACACTCAGTAAAAACAGAAAAGAGAGACATATCAGTAAGGGACATATAGTCAACGGTATGTATATTTCAGATACCTATAAAGTGATCAAGACATATGGCGAAAAATATGTTGAGAAGATCTATCATATCGACCATCAGAAAAAGAGAGTTACAAAAGATTATCTGAAAAAGAATCGAGACAAAATAACTGGAGAGGAGCATACCGTATTGGATTTTTACAGTAAAAATGACCTGTTGACACTTTATTTCAACCTTTCAAAAATGATCAAAGATAAATCCAAAGCAGGTTTCTATAAATTTTCTGCTGTAGGGGCAGAACGTCAAAATGGTTTGGTGGAAGTACATATTCCTTCAGCCAGTACAGTTAAGATATATGAGAAGACTTTAGGAGAAGGTGATTACTGGTATATGACCGCGATCATCTACCAAAAGATATTTTCAAGCAACAAAGGTGAACTGATGCTGGCTGTAGGCAAAGACGGTATTACCCAAAAAGCTGTACTGAAAGATCTTATTATGTTTGGAGACCTGGTAGCAAAGCGAATCAACCAGGCCTTTTGATCATATACCCCATATTTCTGATATTGATGATGATATCTTCTTTCAGTGTTTTTTTTAGACGGTTTATTTCTGCTCTGATGGTTGGAATCTCAACATCAAGGTTATCCCAGGCGTACTCTTGAAAAAGTGCGTAGTCAACTACACGATTTCGGTTATTTGCAAGAAGGGTAAGGATCTTTAAATGTCTTTCTGATAACACTTGGACTTCGCCATTAAACCTGAGTGTAGAGGACTCCATATCTAAGCTATAGCTCTTTGATAATCTTAAGTGTGAATGAGGGATATAGTTTGATTGAAGTATTTTATCTATCCTGATGGCCAACTCTTTAAGATGAAATGGTTTCTTGAGGTAATCATGACATCCAAGATTAAAAGCACGGGAAATATCGTCTATATCTATAATGGCTGATATGAAAATAGTAGGGATCTGTATTTTCTCTTCATGTAGCATTTCAAGGAGTGTCAGTCCGTCAATGTTTGGCACATTGATATCTAAAATAAGCAGATCAAAACATGTCTCTTTAAGTGAGTTAAGTACAGAATTCCCGTCTCTAAAGGTTTGAACGGCGTGACCTTTAATGATGAGAAACCTGGTGATCGCCTCACTGAGTAATGGGTCATCCTCAAGTAATAAAATTTTCATTTCGCTCCTTTGTTGAAATAATATTTGAATGAAGTGTTGTTTTTGTCGGATTGAAGTACTATCTTGATATTCTCCTCATCGCATATGGTCTTGACTAGATTTAAACCAAGGCCAAGACCATCTTTAATATGGTTTTCCCTGTAGTATGCATTAAAAATTTGTTCCGGATCTTCTATGGTTGTAGAATTGCTGGAAATTTCAAAAATACAATGATCTTCCTTTTCATAGAGTCTTATTTTTATCACCTCAAACTCTTTAGTATATTTTATTGCATTTGTAATGTTATTGTCAATGATACGTTGCAGCTTGGTTTCATTGATGAGAATGGTAGTATGATTGCAATGATTTTTGAATTCAAATGAGAGTTTTGATTGTTTGGCAACGATATCAAAAAATTCTATTCTGCTCTTAATAAAATCTGCCAATATGAGTTCTTGTTTTGGGTAAGCAATTTTATCTTTTTGGGTAAGATAGCTTAAATCATCATAAATGCCATACATATTTTTAGTAGCAGCTTCAATATTGGAGAGGGCAATATGTTTTCCTGATTCGAGCTCAAAAAGTTCGATATTCGCCATGATGACTGCGAGTGGAGTATTTGTTTCATGTACCGCATGGCGTAGAAAAAGTTTTTGTGATTTAAGTAGTTCCTGTGAGTACTCTTTCTCTTTTTTTAATTTGTTTTCATAGTCTTGGCGTGATAATCGCATAAGCTTGAGATAAAAAAGATTAAGGACAAATACCAATATACCATAAGGTAGTAAAATAACTACATTTTCAGTGTTTTTAAAAAGAGCAACCAGACCAAGTGCAAAAGTAAATACAAATCCAATAATACCAAATAAATGCATGGCATATTTTTTGAATATGTTTTTAAGCGGAGGAAGAGGAGATAGATATTGTGTCAATGTTTGTCCTTTTTGCTTAATACCTTATAGAATGGTACTATAGTATTTATATTAACTTAATACAAACTAATGTTTTTTTGATTCATTTTATATGCAGAGTTAATATAGTGTTACTAATTAGAAAATATAATTGTAAATTATAGATAAATTGATTGGATTTTCCATGATGCTATTTTGAGGCTACTTTTCTTAAGTACAATTTGACTTATCGATCTTTAAAGGCGATAATTATATCAAACTATTTGGAGAATATTATGAAGAAAACAATGATGAGTGCTGCGTTAATTGCAGCCATGAGCGTTCCGGCTTTTGCAACGCAATTTATTACGATTGGTACAGGGGGAGTTACCGGTACTTACTACCCGACCGGCGGTGCTATTTGTCGGATGATGAATAAAGAGAGAAAAACAACGGGTATCAGATGTTCCGTAGAGTCAACCGGAGGATCTGTTTACAATGTAAATACGATCAATGCCAATGAACTTGATTTCGGTATTGCTCAGAGTGATACTGCGTATCAGGCATATAACGGTGAAGGAAAATTTAAAGGTAAGGCAATTAAAGGTTTAAGATCCGTATTGGCAATTTATCCTGAGCTTTTAGCATTTGTCGTGACAAAATCATCAGGGATCAAATCTTTAGCAGATGTGAAAGGTAAAAAATTAAATATAGATATTCCTGGTTCCGGTACAAGAATGACTACGGATATCGTACTTGAAGCATTTGGTATCAAACATTCGGACCTGGCACTTGCAAATGAATTAAAATCAAGTGAGGGGCCGACGATGTTAAAAGATAACAAAATCGATGGTTATTTTGGTGTATTCGGCCACCCGACGGCAAATATTAAAGATGCTTCAAACTCTGTAGATATTGATCTGGTAGCTATTGAAGGAAAACCTATTGATGATTTGGTCAATAAATATTCTTACTATGCAAAAGGTGTGATCTCCGGTTCTTTTTATAAAGGTGTAGAACATGATACTCCAAGTATTGGTGTAAAAGCAGTACTTGTAACTAAAGACAGCATTGATGATAAAGTAGTTTATACTGTGGCTAAAACTATCCTTGATAATTTTGAAGCATTCAAAAAACTTCATCCTGCATATAAAACGATCACAAAAGAGTCATTACTTGATGGCCTGGCAGTACCACAGCATCCAGGTGCGATCAAAGCATTTAAAGAAGCAGGTCTTTTAAAATAAGGAAGTGCTATGAAAGAAAATCAGCATATAGATGAACAATTCATAGAGAATGAAGAAAAACTGGTAGAAGAGCTTGAAGGGCAAAGAAATCTGGAAGAGGGTTCATGGCAGCATTGGATGATCGCTATTATCGCATTTGCCTGGTCTTTGTACCAGCTTTATGTAGTAGTGGTGCCTACCAATAGTGTATTTGTAAGATCTTTTCACCTGGCATTTGCCTTGGCATTGGTATTTGCAATGTATCCTATGTTTCGAACACCTAAAACTATGAGTAGCATACCCTGGTATAATTTTCCCATAGGTATTGCTGCGGTAATAGGGGCTTTGTATATTTTCATGAACTATGATGCACTCAATGCACGAAGCGGGGCATGGTCACATCTGGATGTTGGTATGGGTATTTTGAGTATTATCTTACTTTTAAAGGCGGCAAGGCGTTCTCTGGGTATGGCTTTACCTGTGATCGCGGGTATCTTTATATTGTATGATTATTTTGGTCAGTATATGCCAGACTTGATCGCACATAAAGGTGCAAGCATTAACAAGATCGTAGGACAGATGTATCTTACTACAGAAGGTATTTTTGGTGTACCACTGGGTGTGAGTGCTTCTTATGTTTTTTTATTTGTCCTTTTTGGAGCACTGCTTGAAAGAGCAGGAGCAGGAAAGTATTTTATTGACCTGGCTTATGCACTGCTTGGTAAATACGATGGTGGGCCAGCCAAAGCATCTGTTGCAGCATCAGGTATGATGGGGATTATCTCAGGTAGTTCTATTGCCAATACGGTCACAACAGGTACTTTTACGATTCCACTTATGAAAAAACTGGGTTTCCCGGGTTACAAGGCAGCTTCCGTTGAAGTAGCAGCTTCTACGAATGGACAGCTCATGCCTCCTATTATGGGGGCTGCAGCATTCATCATTGCAGAGTTTTTAGGCTTGGCATACACGGATGTGATCATGGCAGCAGCTATACCGGCATTTGTAAGCTATTTTGCACTTTTTTACATTGTGCATTTAGAAGCTAAAAAATTAGGTATCAAGGGAGAAGACCCTTCCAAATTGGCACGTGCATTTGATATCTTTAAAGGCGGGATCCATTATATCGTGCCTATATTTTTCCTTATGTACACGCTTATCGTACTTAGACAGTCTCCTCAGATGGCAGCGTTTAATGCCATTTTCTTCATGATGCTTATTATGGTACTTCAACGTCCTGCATATGCATTTTTGGAAAAACGTGCGTTAACGCAGGAAGTATGGCTAAGCGGTTTTGTTGATATCGGCCAGGGGATGATCAATGGAGCTAAAAATATGGTGCCTATTGCTATTGCCACAGCGGTTGCCGGTATTGTTGTCGGTTCGGTAACGCTTACAGGTATAGGGCTTATCTTGGCTGAGGTAATCGAAGAGTTATCAGGTGGATATATTATTGCAGTGTTACTTCTTACTGCTGTGGTGTCACTCATTCTTGGTATGGGACTGCCTACAACGGCAAACTATATCGTTATGGCAGCACTTACTGCACCTGTGATCATGTCATTATCAAATGATTTGGGTTATTTGATCCCAGCCATAGCGGCACACCTCTTTGTATTCTATTTTGGGATACTCGCGGATGATACGCCCCCTGTTGGGATGGCGGCTTATGCCGCCGCAGGGATAGCCAAGAGTGATCCCATTAAAACAGGCTTGCAGGGGTTTGCCTATGATATAAGAACAGCCATATTGCCATTTGCGTTCTTCTTCAACAATAAACTTTTGCTTATAGCAGGAGTAGATGCGGCAGATCCAAACAACCCGGCTACATGGCAGTGGATCACAAACCCCGGTGAGATAGGGCTTATTTTTATTACAGCAGCTGCAGGAATGTTCGCATTCTCTTCAGCAACACAAGGTTGGGTATTGACTAAAACAACAGGCGTTGAAAGACTTCTGCTGTTGGCAGTTGTACCCTTTATGCTTATACCAAATATGACCAGTTCATGGCTTGGGATAGGTTCGGAGTACTTATCGTACGCAATAGGTTTTGCAATATATGGCGTAGTCTATTTTATGCAAAAGAATAAAATTAAAAATTAAAAACAAGGGAGTTAAAATGAAAAAGGGTTTATTACTGTCAATAGTGGCATCAACAATGATCATGGCAGGTGGGGATATCGTTCCTGTGGAACCAGTAGTAGAAGCAGCACCAGAAGTCAATACAGGAAGTTTTGGAGATGCACTTAAAAATGGTAAATTTACAGCGAATATGAGATTGTTCTATATGAATAGAAGCTTTGATGTAGCAGGTACACCGGATGCAGAAGCATTGACTGCAGGTGGGATTGTCAAGTATGAAAGTGGTGACTACCATGGATTCAAATTTGGTTTTGCATACTATGGAAGTCATAAAGTAGGAGATTTCTTTGATAGAACAGATGGAATTGGTACAAGCCTTTTACAATCAAACGGTGATGATATCGCATTCCTGGGAGAAGCATATTTGCAATATGATATGAGTAATACTATGTTTAAAATAGGTCGTCAAAGACTTTCTACCCCACTCATGCAGGATCATGATCTTAGACTTTTGCCATCTACGTATGAGGCAGCTATTGTACGCAATAAAGATATTCAAGATACCATGGTAGAAGTAGGATATGTGAAGCGTTATAGTGGATTTGTGTCTAAATTAAGTGATTTTGATGATATAGATACTGCATGGGGTAAAGATGGTCTTGGATATATTTATATTAAAAATAAGAGTATTGAGAACCTGACATTGAGAGCCCAATATATTACATCACTTTCAGATACGGCTGCTGACGGTACTCCTATCGATGTGGAAGATTATAGATATTTTGATCTAAAGTATAACTTGCCATTTGGTGATAAAACATATGTTAAGGCACAGTATGGAGGAAATGCATATGCGAATGCAGATGACTCTACACTGGTTGGAGCAAAAATAGGAACAACGTTATTTGATATGGTTGATGTCGCTGTCCTTTATGATCAAATTTCAGATAACTCATTTAAAGCAGTTGAATCAGGACCTATGTACTCTGACTGGCAACAAGGATACAGTAACTATGAAGCAAGTACAGCATTTGGTGGACAGTTAGTCGTAAGACCACTTGATGGACTTAGTTTAAAATTCGGTTATGTTGATGTAAGTGCAGATGAAGGTAATGTGAGAGATGATTTTTCAGAATTTAACTTTGATGGAAAATATACCATTAATGACTATTCTAAAATCAGAGTAAGATACTCTATTAAAGATCAAACAGATACTTCAGACAGAGAAGACAGAGATGACTTCAGAATTATTTACTATATGAACTTTTAAAACATAAGCATCAAGAGCTGTGCTCTTGATGCTGTTCTTTAGGGAACCTCTAATGTATTCTCAGTGAACCTATGCCTTGGTGGGTTTACTGAAAATAGATTTAAAGGACAGGTACATGCGCACCATACAATATGAAGATGAAAATATCACTCCGTCAAAAGTGATCTGTGTTGGCAGAAATTACGTAGCACACATAGAAGAGTTAAACAATGAAACACCAGATAGCATGGTGTTGTTCAACAAACCAAATTCAGCCATTACAAACAGGCTTGAATATATACAAAAAGATTGTCGTTTTGAAGGTGAGATCTGTTTTCTGATCAAAGAGAATAAGATAGAAGGGCTAGGCTTTGGACTGGACTTAACCAAGGCAGGCATACAAAATAAGATGAAAGAGAAGGGGCTTCCCTGGGAGAGGGCGAAAAGTTTCGATGGCTCTGCTGTTTTGAGTAAGTTTGTAAAGTTTAACGGCAACATAGAAACATTGGAGATGAAATTATATGTTAATGAGGTACTTACCCAGCATGCAGACTACGATCTGATGATATATAAGCCGCATAGTATTGTAAGTGAAATAGCTTCTTTTATGAGCTTTGAAGATGGAGATATCATCATGAGCGGTACACCAAAGGGTGTAGCAACTTATGATAAAGGTGATGTTTTTGTAGGTGAAATTTATGTTGATGGAAAGTTAGTGCTAAAAGAAGAATTCATAGCACTTTAACATTCAAAACAAAATCTATCACCTTCTTATCTGACATCTCACAAGGTTTTAATATTCCGCCTTTTATGGTGGGGTAGTTCATGGTCTATTTTTACCTAAATATGTTACACTTCGGAAAAATATAACAACCTCGTTCCCAAACTTTAGAGATTGTGAAAGAACTGTAACTTCTCGGAAGTGGAGACTTTATCGAAGTGTATACCTTTAGGTGCAGTCCCACCAAAAAGCTTTTTTGCCTAAAAAAGTTTGTATTTAATGGAGAAATATTGCTTTTTCTGTCAAAATAACCTAAAAATATGCAAATATTTGGGTGAGGCTGAAGCCTTCACTTCCGAGGTGCCTAGTTCTTTCACAGCCTCTCTAGCTTGGGAATGCATATACCGGTGAATAAGCTCATAAGATTTATATTGACTGTGCACTTTCTGTATGTATTCCCAAACTCAGTTTGAGAACGAGAGCCGAGGGTCCTGATTGAAAAAAATGATTAAAAATATGGATAGGGGTATCCTTTTCATGCTATTGGCTTCATTGAGTTTTGCTGCTATGGGCGGTTTTGCAAAAGTAGTGAGCCAGGTTCTTCCTCCTGTTGAAGTAACATTTTTTAGAAATATTTTTGGGGTTGTTCTTGTGGGAATAGCTATTTACAAAGTACCGCTCAAGCAAACAGGCGGAAAAATTTTGCTACTTGTATTCCGTGGCTCTATGGGGTTTGCAGCACTTTTGGCATATTTTTACATCATGGCACATATTCCTTTGGGGGAAGCAGTAACTTACAACAAAACCTCTCCTGTATTCGTGGCTATCTTTGCGTATCTGTTTTTAAATGAAAAGCTGCATAAAAGTGCTTTACTTGCGATAGTTATTGGTTTTGTTGGTATTGTTTTAGTGGCACAACCTCAGGGTGGTACATTTGACAAATATGACATACTGGGTATTTTTTCCGGTATAGGGGCGGCATTGGCCTATACGTCTATACGTGAACTTAGAAAGTATTATGATACACGTGCCATAGTGATGTCTTTTATGGGTGTAGGTACGGTCGCACCTCTTTTTTTGATGCTTATTACTCCTTATGTCAATGTATCAGATGATTTTGACTGGATGTTTTCCAAATTCGTGATGCCACAGGGAGTACAATGGGGGTATGTTACCGCAGTAGGTGTCTTTGCCACGATCTCCCAACTGCTGATGACAAAGGCATATGAACTGACAAAAGCAGGTATTGTTGGTACGATCAGTTACAGCAATATTGTCTTTGCAGTCATCATAGGTGTGATGCTGGGAGACCCTATACCGGACTTTTGGACAGTTTTGGGTATAATCTTAGTGATTGTCTCAGGGCTTATGGTAGCTTTGTCAAAAAGGTAAATAGCAGTGGGCAGTTTCAGTATGTATTGCTGTGCATACTTTTATTTATGATGTTAAAGGAAACAGATGATATTAATTGCAGGACCATGTGTCCTTGAGAGCCGTGATGCAGTTATGCGTATTGCAGAGTCTTTAGGTAAATACCATGAAGATTGTACCAAAGATTTTTATTTTAAAGCGAGTTTTGATAAAGCAAACCGTACAAGTTTGGATAGTTTTAGAGGACCGGGTTTGGAAGAAGGCCTTAAAATGCTTCAAGAGGTGAAAGAGCAGTTTGGCTATAAAATACTTACAGATGTGCATGATTATACTCAACCGGCAGCAGTAGCTGAGGTAGCAGATGTACTTCAAATACCTGCCTTTTTGTCCCGCCAGACAGACTTACTTGTTGCGGCAGCAAAAACAGCTGCAACAGTAAACATCAAAAAAGGGCAGTTTTTGGCACCTGCTGCGATGGAGCACTCTGTAGCCAAAGTACTTAAGACCAGAGGGTTTGACGGTGACGTTACCTATGAAAATTCGAAGAAGTATAACGTATGGCTCACAGAGAGAGGCTCAAGTTTTGGGTATGGGAACCTTATTGTTGATATGCGTGGACTCAAAATCATGCGTGAGTTTGCCCCGGTCATATTTGATGCAACACACTCTGTACAGATGCCTGCATCCGGTGGAGCCAGCTCAGGTGGAGACAGTTCATTCGTACCGTATCTTTCACGTGCAGCAGCAGCAGTAGGTGTGGATGGTTTCTTCTTTGAGACGCACTTCGATCCGAGTATTGCTTTGAGTGATGGCCCAAATATGATAAAATTACAGGAATTAGATGCATTAATAAAACAAATTGATGCAATAAGGCTTATTGTAGAGTAATAGAGGGCTGCACTCTCGTTCCCAAGCTCCGGCTTGGGAATGCATACAGCAACTTAATAACTCAAGCAACCCTATTAGCCCCATAAACTCAAGTATGCATTCCCAACGAGGACGTTGGGAACGAGAAATATGCATAACAAGGAAAATATATTAAAAACCATCCTATAAAGAATAGCTTAAACCAATAGCTGTTTTTTATAGACAGAGGTATCCTGTTGGATTATTTGAGTATTTGAAAAGAATATTCAAATGATCAAATAGATACTAAAACAATATTTGGTCAATGTTCATTAAAAACTCATTGTTTTCACAAGTGCTAAAACTAACGGGAATATTTACCTGTTGGGGATAAATACTCTATGGGCTTGATAAGGTTCATTGTGTTTGACTATGGAATACATGATCGCTGCTATTTTCTTGGAGATAATGATTAAAGCTTCTTTCTTGGATTTACCCGAAGAGACTTTGTCTCGAAAGATCTTGTTTAGCTGAGGATTGTGCAATACAGATCCTACTGCAGCCATATAAAGTGCATGTTTGGCAATAGGTATGCCTCTTTTTGCAAGCCTGCCTATAGAATTGGAGTTGCCAGATTGATACTGTGTAGGATAAAGACCAAGATAGCCAATAAAAGCTTTGGCTGAATCAAATCGCCTGAGATCTCCACATTCTCCTAATATGGCAGAAATGGTTTTATCTGAGATACCGGGTATACTTTGGAGATTTTCAATAGAATTGTCAATTGTATTTATTTCTTCGGTAATAAGTTGTTTGATTTGTTCTTCAATATGCTTCTTTTCTTGACATAAAAGCTCTAATATCCTAATATTAGTAGTGATCATTAGAGATCTGGCTTCATAGGCACGACCAGCATATACTGAAGTATTGGCAAGATCGATCAGGAACTTGGCTTTATCTTCAGAGAAGTTGTTACCTTTGATATGACGGAATAGACGAGTCAGCTTCTTTGGCGTAGCTTTTTGCATATCTATTGCAGTAGGGTAGACTTTGATGATCGCAAGTGCTGTCTTGGTAAAGATATTTGGAAATACTCTGCCAATCTCAGGATTGACAGTCGCCATTACAGTAGAGATTTCCCTCTTGATGGTTTTTATCTTCTTCTCCAGTGAACGTTTGGTTCTGCCTAATACCTTGACTGAATGATAGGCATCATTGGAGATATGACTCTCTTTGTATTTACCGGTAGATAAAAGTTCCGCAATGACATAGGCATCAATCGCATCATTCTTTACTTTTCGTATGGTACGGAAATCACGAAACTTGGCAGTCTGATAAGCGTTTAGCAAAACGGCTTGGTAGTCATTGTCTGTAATATATTCATACAAATTCTCAGAAAAAGCTCCTGTTGATTCTATACCAATAATAAAATCATCATTGTCTAATGACAGGTTGGCAAACTGTTCAATCAGCCTTCTTAACCCAAGAATATCCGTATAGATCCAAAATGGTTTTACAGCAAATTCACCAGCATCATCCAGGATGCACACATAATGTTTTTTTTCAGCAACATCAATTCCAACATAATACATTTTAAACCCCTTGAGTGTTAGTTTTAAAGTTCTCATAGCTTCGTGTTATACAAGGTAGAAGTTCTTACACTCCTCCTTAGCATCCTATAGATGATTTTATAAAGCTAACACAAGACGTTTTATGTGCTGGTACCAAAGTCCAAAAAGGAAAAAAACTTGTTTACTGTTAGCTTTTGTGAAAACTATGAGTCTTTATTGAACTCAACCTTATTTTATCGATTTGGTTGATAAATAGATTATACGAAGGAAACAAATGAAAATAGTAGAAGGGCAACTTACAGTAGATAAGAGTAAAAAAGTAGCGATCATCAATGCAAGATTTAACCACTTCATCACAGACAGACTCGTAGAAGGTGCGCAAGATGCATATGCCAGACATGGTGGAAATGTAGATGATCTGGATCTTATTTTGGTACCGGGTGCATTTGAGATCCCATTTGCACTGGACAAAGCACTTGCTTCCGGTAAATATGATGCAGTATGTTGTTTAGGTGCAGTGATCAGAGGTGCGACACCTCACTTTGACTATGTGTCGGCAGAAGCAACAAAAGGTGTAGCATCAGTAACACTTAAACATGGTAAACCGACAACATTTGGTGTACTTACTGTAGATAGCATTGAACAAGCTATAGAGAGAGCAGGTACAAAAGCCGGTAATAAAGGTGCTGAAGCGATGGTAGGACTCATCGAACTTGTTAACCTGTATAACGAGATTGCATAATGGCAACAAGACATCAAGCAAGAACAGCGGTAGTCGGGTTGCTTTATGCATTTGATCTGGGAAATGAGAATATCGCTAAGTTCTCAGATGAGATTCTGGAAGAAGATAAGATAAGAAATAAACAAAGAGAGTTCTCTTATACGCTTTTCAATGGTACGATCGAAAATCTTAAGATGATCGATGAAGAGGTGCAGAAACATTTGACAGATTGGGATTATGATGCCATAGGAAAAGTGGAAAAAGCAATCATGAGACTGGGTGCTTATGAGATACTTATAGCTAAAACCGATAGAGCGATTATCATCAATGAAGCGGTAGAACTTGCCAAAGAGCTGGCAGATGAAAAGTCACCGCAATTTATCAACGGTGTTTTAGATGCCATAGGTAAAGAGGACAGTGAGCAGGCAGCAGGTAGCAAGTAGCAGTGACAATGAATATGACAAAACGTATGACTATTGATGAAGCTGTAGAGCTCATCGAAAATGCTGATCTTAAAACGTTGGGGAAAATGGCACTTGCACGTAAAAAAGAGATGCATCCCAAAGGGGTAACCACGTTTGTAGTCGATAGAAATATCAACTATACAAATATCTGCTGGGTGGACTGCAAGTTTTGTGCTTTTTATACCCATGAGAAAAAAGAAGATGCGTATATCTTAACGTTTGAAGAGATAGACCGGAAGATAGATGAACTTTTAGCTATCGGTGGGACGCAGATACTTTTTCAAGGTGGAGTACATCCCAAACTTGAGATAGAGTGGTATGAGGATTTAGTTGAGCATATTCACAACAAATACCCACAAGTAACGATTCATGGGTTTTCTGCCATAGAGATAGACTATATCGCACAGCGTTCTAAAATCAGTATCAAAGAGGTGTTGGCACGGCTTAAAGCCAAAGGGCTCAGCTCCATCCCCGGAGCAGGAGCAGAGATACTTTCTGACAGGGTCAGAGATATTATCGCACCTAAAAAGCTGGATAAAGATACATGGCTGGAAGTACATAGGGAAGCACATAAACTGGGTATCAAGTCTACTGCTACCATGATGTATGGTACAGTAGAGACTACACGTGAGATCGTTGAACATTTTGACCTGGTACGACAGTTGCAAGATGAGACAGGTGGTTTCAGGGCATTTATCATGTGGTCATACCAGAGTGATAACACAGAGTTAAAACGTGAACTGCCAACCATTATTAAAACGACTTCAAACCAGTATCTGCGCTACTTGGCAGTGGCACGTCTATTTTTAGACAATGTACCAAATATTCAGAGTTCATGGGTAACACAGGGAAGTTATATCGGTCAGATGGCACTGTTATTCGGTGCAAATGATCTGGGTTCCACCATGATGGAAGAGAATGTTGTCTCTGCTGCAGGAGCAGCAAACTCTATGAATCAAAATGAGATGATAGCACTTATTCGTGATGTAGGAGAGAACCCTGCTAAGCGTAATACGGCGTATGAGATATTGGAGAGATTCTATTGATGCATTGCATCAAGAGAATGAAGAATTAAGAATGAAGAGTGAAAAGTTAAGGAATGTGGTGCAGTGGCTCCGCTTTTATTTAAAAAAAGGAACTGAAATGAAAAGTGAATGTATCTCATTAGTAAAGGCATCACAAAGTGATGCAAACCAACATTCTTCATTCTTCATTCTTCATTCTTCACTAAAAATCATTTTAATGATATTTTTAATGCAAGGATTATTGATGGCAGAAACAGTAAAAGAGATACAGATAAAAGATGCAAAAGTACCTGTAGTATTTGAAACAGGGAACTTTGTTCCGATTATCTCTATACAACTGGTATTTAAAAATGCAGGGCATTTGAGCAACACCAAAGACGGTTTGGCAGATATGTCTGCAAAGCTGCTTAATGAAGGTACAGCAGAGGATGGAAGTGTAGGGTTTGCGACAAAACTTGATGCCCATGCTGTAGATCTGGCTGCACATGCAGGGCGTGAGACTTTAGTTATAGAAGTCTCATCACTTAAAAGTGAGTTCCCTTATGCAGTGGAACGTCTGAAAGAGTTATTGAAAGATCCTAACTACACCAAAGAAGCAGCGGAGCAGGTGAAACGTCAGAAAATCGGTTGGCTGACACAAAAAAAGAGTGATTTTGACTATATCGCAGCCAGTAAATTAAGAGAAATTCTTTTTAAAGGTACGGCATTGGCAAAGCCTTATAACGGGACACTTGAAAGTGTAAAAAGTATCTCTCTTGACGATATGAAACAGTTTATTCATTCACACTTGGGTTACAACAATGTAATTGGTGTTGTAGGAGGAGATATCTCTTTTGAAGAAGCACAAAAATACCTGGATGAGGTACTTACCCTTCTTCCTAAAGTGAAGACAAAATCCATAGAAACCATCAAAGCATCAGAGTTAAAAGAGACAGTACTGATAGATGAAGATACACAACAGGCATATATTTACTTTGGGTCACCATTTGACTACTCGTATAAAGCAAAAGATCAGTACAAAGCGAAAATAGCAGAGTACTTACTTGGCGGTGCAGGGTTTGGATCACGTCTGATGGAAGAGATACGCGTAAAAAGAGGATTGACATATGGTGCATATTGTGCACTTAGACGTACGAAACCGGCCTCTTATCTCAGCGGGTATCTTCAGACCAAACTCAGTACACAGGAGGAAGCTAAAAACCTTGTGCAGAAAGTGGTAGATGATTTTGTAAGCAAAGGAATCACACAAAAAGAACTTGATGACACAAAAAAGTTTTTACTGGGGTCCGAACCGCTTCGTACCGAAACACTCTCTCAAAGACTTTACCGTGCCTATAATGAATACTATTATGGCAGGTCATTGGGCTTCTCCAGAGAGCAGTTAAAGAAAATAGAAACAGTAACACTTGATGAGATGAATGCTTTCATTACATCACATAAAGAGTTGTCAAATCTAAGCTTTAGTATCGTTACCAAAAAGTAGGGTGCGTTTGCCAACGCACCCTACAAAAACATGACAATATGACATATTTTTTCTTCTCTTTCTAAAACTTTTGTATAATAATCAAAACAAAAGGAGTAGGGGTTGGAAGAAGCAAAACAACTTTTTAAAAAACTCAAGATCCATACACTGCTTGACTTGGCTCTTATTATTCCCGCCTCCTATAATGATACAACACTCTCAACCACGCTGGAACTTGGCAAGGTGAATACCCTTGAGGCAAAAGTAATTGATACAAATATCTTTTCCGGTAAACTTCGTGTAACTTTTCAATTGGTGCAATCATGCAGGCGACTCTCTTCTACTTTTTTTCGTGTGACACCATACCACCATAAACTTTTTGAAGTAGGTTCCAGTCATGTGATACAGGGAAGGCTCGAAGAGTACAAAGGGTATTTACAAATGTCACAGCCAAAGTCCATTAAGCAAGTAGGCAAGATAACTCCTAAGTATAAGACTCTACTCAAAGAGAGTGAGATCGTTTCTCTTATAGAGTGTTATGTCACTGAGAGAAATCTTTTTAATGAAGGGTTGGACTCTAAAGAGGTAGCAACTTTGATGCATATACATTTTCCTAAAAGCATGGAAGAGGTGTATGAAAACGGTGCGTTTAAGCCTGACTTTGTCAAAGTGCTAAAATTTGTAGAAGCCTTTAATCACCTTAAAAAACTACGAGGGAAAAGAGCAGATTTCCCTGCACTTCGAGCATTACATGGAGATATCAGACCTTTTGTAGAGAACTTGCCTTTTACACTGACAGAGGAACAACAAGAGGTTATCACTCAGATCCAACAGGATTTAGCCAGAAAAGACAAAGCAGCCAAACGGATGGTAGTAGGAGATGTAGGTTCCGGTAAGACGATGGTCATATTGGCTTCAGTAATGATGGCACTGCCATATAAGAGTATCCTGATGGCACCAACATCTCTTCTTGCTTTGCAACTCTATGAGGAAGCATGTAAACATCTGCCTAAAGAGGTGAAAGTGGCTTTGGTCATGCAGGGTAAAGATAAAGGGGATTACAGAGAAGCAGATTTTATCATAGGAACGCATGCTTTACTTTATAAGGAAGATCTGCCTCAAGCTTCTTTAGTGATGGTAGATGAACAACACCGTTTTGGTACGAAGCAGCGGCAGAGTTTAGAAGCCTTGGTGAGTGGTGAAGACGAGCATCTAAAATGCAGTACAAGCGAAGCACTAAATGCTGAGTCGTATAAGAAGCCACACTTCATACAGTTCTCCGCTACACCTATTCCAAGAACACAGGCAATGATGGAGTCTGAACTACTGGATGTAAGTCTCATTACTACCACACCTTTCCGGAGAGAGGTACTCACCCAAACTATGAGTAAGCCGGACTTTCCGAACCTGTTGGGACATATCAAAGAGGAGATAGCCCGGAAGCATCAAGTACTTATCATTTATCCTTTGGTTGAGGAGAGTACAGAAGTACCCTACCAGTCTTTGGAAGAGAGTAGAGGGTTTTGGGAAAGTAAGTTTGACAATGTCTATGTCACCCATGGCAAAGATAAACAAAAAGAAGAAGTCTTGCTTGAGTTTAGAGAAAAAGGTGATATCTTATTGGCAACAACGGTTGTAGAAGTGGGTATCTCTCTGCCCGGACTCACACTCATTGTCATTGTAGGAGCTGAGAGGCTGGGACTTGCTACTTTGCATCAACTCAGAGGACGGGTAGGGCGTAACGGTCTAAAGAGTTGGTGCTACCTCTACAGCAACAGCCATGCCAATGAACGACTTACCCGGTTTACCCAAACCACTAATGGATTTGACATCGCAAAACTTGACCTGAAATTTCGTGACAGTGGAGATATCTTAGATGGAACGATACAAAGCGGTCAAAAGTTCAAGTGGCTGGATATGGGAGAAGATGAAGAGATTGTTGCATATGCAAAAACTCGAATTAAAAATTAAAAATGTTTGCTATTACCCAAAAATTGAAATAGAAATCTTTGTATTTGTGCTATGCTCGTATTTATGGGGTTTGTGTAAAACTTGCACCCCAAGGGCATTTCCTGCGGGCAGTCGCACGCGTAGGTTCGATGATGGTATTATTTACATCTTTACATCATTATGCTATAATGCTAATATAAATAAAGGAGATGTTATGTCAGTACGAACAACTGTAACTTTTGATGATGATATTCTTAAACTTCTAAAACTAAAGGCCATAGAGACATCACACTCTGTTTCTGAATTAATAAATGAATTAGTGATAGACTCTTTCAGGGAAGATAGTGAAGACCTTAAAGTATTTGATGAGAGGACAAATGAAGAGAATATCTCATTTGAAAGTTTTATGAAAAAGTTAGAGGCAGATGGTAAATTATAAAATTGAGATCAAAAAGAGTGCTGCTAAAGAGATAGAGAAGCTTCCAAAAATACTTTTGAGGCGGATACTTAACAAGATTCAATCTCTTGGCAGCGAACCTAGGCCCAGTGGCTGCAAAAAGCTTACTGCCGATGAAAAGTATAGGGTAAGAGTAGGTAATTACAGAATTTTATATAGTATAGAGGATGATAAATTAGTAGTTTATATAGTAAAAGTAAGACATCGTAAAAAAGTTTATGACTGATAAGCAAATGATTTATGTTAAATTCAGGGGTGCACTTCGACAAGCTTAGTGACCGAACTATCTCGGTAGTTGAACTATGTCAAAGTACGGTGGCTGAGCCTGTCGAAGCCTAATATAGTCCGAATTTTCCATCAGCCCTTTTATACATGACCCTCATAAGGCCTTCTTGATCATTGAATACAATGAACTGTCTTTTTTTCTCGGCTTTAAGTGCCTCAATCGCTTCATCAAAGTCAAGTGGTTTATGAAGTTCCAGATCCATAGGTACGATCTCTACTTCATCTGCCTCCAGCTCTGTAACTGCTTCTGCTTCTACACCCAGATCTTTAAAGCTCATAATTCTATGCCCTTTGATCTTATCGGCAAATCTTCTTAAACTTTTTTTAACTCTTTCTATCGCAAGATCGATGGCAGCATATACATCTTTGTCCACCTGGGTGATGACAATAGTATTTTTATCTTTCAGATTCACGATGAATTCTACAGTAAAACCCTTTTTCCCATTTTTCTCATTGGCTGAAATGATCGTACTTCCTGATATAATATCGAGGTTATATTTCTTCAATCCCTCCAATGCAGCATCCGCATATGCTTTGATGGTATCAGTCAGTTCAAAATGTCTTCCTGTAATACTTTTATTCATGATAAATCCTTTAATTATAAGATATGGATATCAGATATCCATACTTAATTGTAACTTAAGAAACTTAATAAAGGGTAAATGATAGAGTAAAAGGCAGCAGTAGGGTAAATGATAAAAAGAATTTCTCTTTTTATCATATTTTCTGAAGGGATCGTCTTCGATAGGTGATCCAATGTGTAGGGGAATCAGGATCTTTATATTGGACATAGACATCAACAATGATACCTGCCATGGCATCACTTGCAGAGGTATTGTTGTAATTTGTAACAATAAGGGTATTGCTGTGTGTGGTACTGTCATTGAGTTTTCTGGATTCTGAACATGGAAGGCCATTGCCCAGATAATAGATACGGGTCATGACATTATAGCCGCTTGCAACAGATGTCGGTGTTGTACCGGGTACCAACCCTTTGACTACCCCATCAATATCTTGGACACAGGTCCCGGTTGCATTCCTGTCATGGTTTATTACTGCCATGACAGCCAGTTCAGTATAGCTTCTGGCCAGTAGTGCAGCCTGTTCCTGACGATATTGGGCAGTACTCTCCTGTGTGACCTTGCCTGACAGATTAAGTATGAATGCTGCTATGGATGCCATGATGACTATTACGAATATAGCCGTGATCAATGAAAATGCTTTTCTCATAATACGATCGCCTTTTCTTTGCAGACGGTGATATTGAAATCTTCACCGATATTCTCCTGTGCACAGAGTTTGAATCTGAAAGTTTTTCCGGATTCAGCAAATTTGAATACGGTGACATTTGTAATGATCACAGATTGTTCTCCCGGAGAAGAACTGCAATTTGTTCCGCTTAAGCGCTCACCTGCCCATGGCTGATAGTTATAAAAAAGTTTCAGATCATAATGGTTGTTTCCTCTGTCCTGAGGACAGATAGCATAAGCACTCCAGGCCAATTTATAATGCTCCGAGATCACTTTATCATTCAGTGCAGACCCCGGGGTCTGAAAGGTAAGTGTTTCGGCAGCCGAGGAACCTACTGTAGATATACAGCTTGTATCACTGGAAACCAGTCCCATACAGCCTGTACCGTCAGGTCGCAATACCTCATAGGTTTTTTTGGTACTTGCAGTAGAATTATACTCATATCTATTATCGCTGACCCTAAAGAAAATAGCCGGATATTGTGCTCCCGAAAGTGAAACTTCACTGTTGGAGAGATTGGAGATGATGGTATTGGCAAGGGTAAGATTGGAACCGGGTGTTTTGATAGCGGTCTGGGTAGAAGCATCTACATCACAAAAACCGTTCCAGGGAGGAGGTGTTGAAGCACTTAACCCGTCGTAGTCCGTACCGATCCATTCCAAAAGAGTATGGGTGTAGTCAGATGCATTTGTTGCATCTGTAACAAGCACATTGTCAGACAGATTATTCGGGTTTCTTGCTAATGTTGTGCCTGGCATCCTTATCCTGTAGCTGAGCAGGTTTGCAATCTGCTGTGCAGCAAGTTCTGTTTTTAAACTGACACGGTGTGTTGCACGCTGAAGAAGATAATGTTCATATACATTCGCGATGATGGATGAACCGATGGAAGCAACGATCCCAAGGATCACAATGACCATGATCAGTTCTAGAAGGGTAAATGCTTTTTTCTTTTGCAAGGTATCTCCTGTTCTCATAGAGTGGACTCGTTATTATAGAGTTCCCGTTTAGGTGCACCGATGTTGCACATAAAGGAACTGAGTATGATCTGTTTATCATTGATCTCACTGGATGGGTTGGATGATGTCAGTGTAACCGTGATCAGCTTGATATTGGTTGTATTGGCGGTAATAATATTTCTGAAAGGATTGGAAAAATCTATATCTTGATCATACCCTCCGGCAGAAGCTCCTCCCCCAACAAGCCTGGGAGTGTCATCTCCATAGTAGACCTGTGATGTGATTGTAATGTTCTGATCAAGATAGTCACCCTGTGCAGTTGTATAGGTTTCTCCCTGATAGATACTTACTTTATAGGATTTGTTGTTATAATCATCAATATCATCATAAAAAGTACCTTCAGCCCCTTCCGTACCGAGTGTAGTACTGGCTGAGAAAAATGTACTTGAAGAGCTGAGTCCGGTACAGTATCTTCCGCTTGAACTGGTGACGCCGACAGGATGGGGAGTAGTACAGTTGCTGATGGCAGTACTGGTTGTCCCCGTCTGCAGTACAGGGGATCCTTCAGTACTGTTGGTATCGGCATCATCCCACTCTGCAGTCATGATCATGTTGATCTGTGTTGCTGCTGCTGCTATGGATTCCTGCTGCAGAGCCACATAGGTACTTTTGCTGGAACGGTCTATGAGCATAGGAGCACTCATGAGAACAAGACCCATAATGACGATCGAAAAGACAAGTTCTACCATGGCGATCGCTTTACGTTTTTTGTTCAGGTTGGGTAATATATCTATCTTTCTCACCAATTGATCCTTTCACTTGATCCGACACTAGGTTCTGTTTCAATGACATGGCCTGTCTGGCCCTCACCTTTCCATTTGAGCCCCTGTGTGAGAAAATGAATAATGAATTCCGGCAAGCCGTTCTTGGAAACATCCGGATTGTATTTCAGCCATTCATCAGGAGTGATCACGAACACCGGGTGTACCGGCCGGCCGGCAAGAGGATGTGAAAGAGTGATAGATGAAGTTGATCCATTGCTGTCAAACGTAATATTGTTCAGTGGATTGGAACCGCTAATACTTACTGTTGTTACCGATGTGGCTAGACTGTCGACCTGACCGTCTCCGGAGGATGAAAGGTGGTTCTCCATACGATACCATCCTCCGCCTCCCGAAAGTGATTCTTCCGGACTTGCAGATAATCCTGACAGCAGAGAACAGGTGATATTGGCATCATCTCTACAGAAGGTATCAACTTTTAATGCAGTAGAAATAGAGAGGTCATATACCTGGCTGCCGTCTATATCACCGGTAGGAGAGACTTCTGCAAAATAGAAATAACGCTGCTGGTCGATCGTCAAGTTCCCATCAGGTACATAATCTGAAAGCATATCTGCATTTGAAGTTGCATTCGGAGAAGCTGCATGAAGCATGGAGAAGTTAACATCGATCGGATTGACAAGTTCTGCATATGGTTTTTCAAAATTAAAATAGAGATCGACCTCTGCACTTCCGTTAATATCCAATGTATTGGAGAAGTTTGCTTTTGTCAAACTTGAGTTGATGTCAGTGCTGGTACGGTTGTTCTGTACGGTAAATGTATCTGTAATGTCTTTGATCCCTTGCTGGAAGTAGATAGATGATCCATCTTCCCCAAGGATAATGTTCTCTTGAGGTATCATTGTACGGTCTATCCATAAGACAACATCTTCGGCGGCACATGTATCTGTAAAGTTGGACAATACAGTCCCTTCTTTCCCTTCTGCTGTAATATTTCCTTCCAGTTTGACAGCCATAACATCACTCTTGTTCAGATCATTCATATAGAGATATGAATTACTTGTATTAGGCCGGGTATAAAAGGCAATGCTGCTGAGATCGAATTGATAAGGCTTGAACGAGATATTGATGTCCACATATTCGTCACCGGCAGGAAGATCGGAGTTTATACGGCAGCCATATTTATCGGCACTGATGTCGGATCCTCCGTCTCCAATTATACAGTCATTACATGCAGCGCTGTCTGAATTCTCACAATCAGTGTCAAAAAGTGTCTTATACGGATTGTTACTTGCCTGATCTACTTTAGTCCAGGTGTTGTCCTGTATCCATAGATGATAATCCCCCACATTGTTATGTGAAAGGTTGAAATCCTGAATACTACCGTTTGAGAATATAAGACCCAATGAAGTATGGTTGGTATCATTACATCCAACTGTGTTGTCAGCAAATTCGATGAGTGCTATATCGGAAATATTGTCACTAGGTACAGTAGTCAGGGTGCTGGCATGGAAATTATCATTGTAGTAACCTATGGCAACTGCATCATTAAGATCTTTGGTTGCATAGGCTTGCATAAGATATTTATACTCCGCTGCCAAAGCTGCATTGTTTGACGGTACTGAGGTTTGATCATTTTTGATCAGATGCAGTTTGGTACTACTGTATTCCCCTTCCGGTCCTGCATCATAGACATTGATACGATAGCTCTCCGGCCTAATAGCGAAATTGTCCCTGGAGCAAATTGGTTTTGCAAAGTAACTTCTAAGACAATTATAGCAAGTGCTGTTCTCATTAGTACCGTTTACAGTGTTACATGCGATACTACAGTATCCATTTGTATCAAATTTCTGGAAATACTCTTCATAAATTTGTCTAAAACCTGCACCATCTGTTCTTTCAAACATATGTGGAATGACTGTATCGTTCTCATCTGTCATTATCCACATCCTGAAGGCAGTATTCTTAATAGCATATGTGTTTGAGAAATCATCTGCAAGTGTGACAGGAACTCTACTTTTGTTTTCAAAATGTACAAAAGTACTGTGTCCAAATCCTCCAAATATTATGTCTGGATTCGGATTGGCACACTTCAGAAAAGAGGTATTGTCGTCAAAGGCAGAAGCATCAATGAGTTCCACATCAACAGTCATGTTGTTAACAGGTAATTCTTTAGTATATTTATCTGTTAGAGAATCTTTTTCATAACTTACGACTGAATAGTCAAAATCCCGTCCCGCAATTTGTGTATAGAGGGAATAGCGATCTGTATCATTATTGATAACAGGGTTTTCTTCAGTATGTCTTTCAACATTAAAATTGAGCCATACCGGATTATAAATCAATGACTGTTCACATTGTTGGATAGGAAGGATTTGTGAAACCGGTCCTGATCCATAATCAACGGTTGTGTTGAGCTCGATAGTGAAACTTGCCTCAAATCTTGATGCATTGGTATCTGTGACAGTATAGTTAAATTGTGAATAATATCGTTCAAAAGGGCCAATTACTCCACCGGTATGTGGATCTCTGTTTTTACCAATAGCTATTTCCGGACGGTATGAAGTTGAATTGTCTGTAACGATAGTAGGTAAGAGAACATTGGAGTTTGTCGGAGAATAAAATGCAGAAGTCGGGTCGAAAAGTACATGTCCCTGTCTTTCATGCATCAAGATGGCTATAGCTGAAGTATTGAGGTCAAAGTCACTTTCAAGACTTCTAATGGCAATATTCATTCTTAAAGTTTCACCGGCAATAAAAGTACTGTTTATGTCCAAACCTTGTGAAGAAATAGTATAGTTGTCCCGTTTCGCTACATAGTCATAACAAAGATTAGGCTTATAAAGTTCTGCAGAGAATGCCATCATACTTGGTGTAATATAGTCATGTGTTGAACTCAAACCTATATAGACGGTATTAATGTCTCTGTCTGTATCACGATAGGCAGTCATGATAGAAGAGACATTATAATTTTCAATGTCGATACCATTGTTGTTTCCTGTCATCTCATTGTTGTTCCCGCTATCACGGTCTATATTGGCCAAAATAGCATCAAAGATATTATCAGGATCAGTCGCATCCGGCATTGTCTTTGGATAGGACAGGTCTGAATTCTTACTCATGATCATGCGGTCATATTTACCGGACGGAGTACCGTATATATACTCTCCTTCACCTGCAAAAGCAGCAAACTGGGCGTTTACCTCACCCGAGTTAGGAAGTTTGAACCCGGATATCTCAACTGGCGGAGGCGCAAAGCCATTATATACTTTTGTATATCCGTTATAGATAGAAATATTTCGTGGTTTGGCATCATCGCCACTTTCTTTATAGATTACGACAACCGACCATCCTGCATAATCCCCTGTACTAGATTGTCGACCTTCATTTGCAGTAATGTTGGCTATGGTAATGGTGTGTTTCCCTGCTGCAAGATTTTTATCTTGGAGTAATGCAGTGATATCTGTATAAGCTGCATAATATCCTCCGCTGTCTCCAAACACTTTGTCATAATAGAAGGTAGCTGCCTGTAATGGTGTATAGTTCGTATCATTATCAATACGAATTAATACTTTATTCCCCTCTGTATTCTCAAGATCGATATCTTCATCCTCTGTGATATACTTATATTGGATCACATCATTCTGAAGATAAGCTCTTCTTTGTTTATAGCTTAAATCATTATTGATAGCACCTTGCCAAAATAAACCGGCCCATACAATACCTAGACCATCTTCCTGACTATAGTTATCGGGAAGAGTAAAGTTGGAAGATGTTGAATTCCAGGTCACAGTACCGATCCCACTATTGCCATCAATATCAATATATTTTGCCATATAGTTGTTATCATTGTAGTCATGGCTGTTCTGGCAGGTTCCTTCATAAGAATTCAATTCATATGAAGTACCGCTTTTTTCGGTAATACACTCCACTGTATTTCCCAATATTGCATAATTGCCAACTATGTTCTGTGTGTTGGCAGGATTGATGAGTGTGAAGTCCACTATACCATTGTAAAAATCTGTTTCATTTGTAATAGTAATGTCAAATTCACGAATATTTGACCATCCGTCATCGTCTTTGGCTGAGACTGATACGGTAGCAGTTTCTATTGCAGTAGGTGTACCGCTGATACGACCGGTGGTGGTATTGAAGCTCAGCCCTGCGGGAAGTGTACCGGTGAGCAGGTATTCTTCTATGGGATCCCCTTCTGTCAATGTGACATAATCGGAGATATCAAGGATATAAAAAACATTGAGCCTGGGAGTTTGATCCGGGACAGGATCCATGATCGGAGGTGTAGGTGGGGGAACGACCACAGTGAGATCAAAATCGTCAATATTGGATGTTCCGTCTTTATCGGTTGCAGAAGCTGATAGATGAAATGTACCTCCGGCACTTGGAATACCGCTTATGAGACCAGTAGTTGAGTTAAAATCCAATCCGGCAGGCAAAGTACCTGTAAGAGTATATGATAAAATAGGATCCCCATCCGTCGGGGTCACATAAGTTGATAGTGATAAGGAATAGTCAACCCCGATTGTTGCATTTTGGTCAGGGATATCCCCCATGACCGGAGGTGTAGTGACATCAGGTACAAAATCGATATAAAGAGTAAAATTTCCATAATTAAAACGGTTAAAATTGTATAGATATATTTTGTAGACAGTTCCTTCGGTAACATTATAGGACATAGAAATATTATTAGTATATTCATAGTCATTTGTTAGTATAGTTGAACAATCAGCGTTATATAACTCGCTATCCGTATCAGTATCGGCATCTGTGGTATAGATATGAACAGTACCCTTGGATGGTGCAGTAAATTGATATACATAATAACGTCCGTTTGTTCCCCACCCAGTTCCCCACCTGTAAGCTAAAGTAACAGATGTAATGGAAGGAACGTCAATACTCTCAGCGCTCTCACATGAATCCCCTATATCAGCATTAAGTGAAAGCGGAATGATCAAAAGTATACTCAACAAGGTAGTTTTCCATCGGGTTTTTAGTATATGCTTTTTAGTTTTTGCAACGTAAAATGATGCAACTGTCAATTGGAATGTAATGAGCTTGAGAAACGAATGAAATATTTTCATTATTCTACACCTTTCATGCCGGTATTTTACCGGTAAAATCGTATATCTTCAAAAGATGACATAAGTGTATACCTTATGACCAATGCTTCTGTTTAATTTTTTGACAAGCTATTCCTTGACAGCGAGTCTTATGGTTTAAAGTGCAACATGTTTATACTAAATAGTATCATATTTAAGATAAAACAGATATAAAATCCTCCCTAATTTTATCTGTTGAAGTGATAAAATAAATGCCTGAAAAAATTTATGTTATAATCGTAGCAGTAAAGTTCAAGTTAGGATATTTTAAATATGAAGCATAAAGCATTTACCCTGTTGGAATTGGTATTCGTCATTGTCGTGTTGGGTATTCTCGCAGCATTGGCGATACCGAGAATGGATCGTGATGTCCGACAGGAAGCAGCGGATAACATTCTTTCGGCAATACGCTATACACAACATATGGCATTGATGGATGATGTAACTGATCCTCGATATAATGACTGGCAACAGGCATTTTGGACTTTTGGGTTTGAAGCTTGCAGTGACAATGGTGCTTTTTATTATATTGCTTCTGACAAAGACAGAGCAGGTGATTTTGATGCAGGAGAAGAAGCAGTTGATCCGGTAAACGGACTTTCGCTAATGGGTCAGAACGGACAGCCTTGTGAATCTGATATTTCAGGACAGACTGGAGCCTCTCCCAATATTTTTATTACCAAAAAGTTCGGTATTTCAGATGGAAACTATGTCTGGAGCGGTGGATGCAGCGGAACAGCGAACTATATCGGTTTTGATCATCTTGGAAGGCCGCATAGAGGATATGCTAACTCTTCTTCACCGGATTATTCGAGTATTTTAACAAGTGATTGTAACTTGACTTTAACCTTTGATTCTTCCAATATTCCCCCGCTGGTTATAACCATAGAAAAACAGACTGGACATGCATTTATTGTAGGGCAGCCTGACTCATAAGTAGGGTTCCGGTATTATCCTGCTACGAAATTTATCAAATGTGCCTGAAGCTAATACGCTTCTTACATACTTTGAGCTATGATATTAATGATTAATATTATAACAATGAGGTAAGATATGAATTTTAAAAAGAGTATGTTAACAGGAATTGCTTTGGCATTTTTGTTCTCAGCGTGTGGAAATAAAGACGAAGTTGCAGAATTCAATAAGCCGGCGCTTTACTGGTATAAGCAGATAGGAAGCAGTATCAGCAATGGAAATTTGGATAAAGCAGATGCATATTATATCTCTTTGAAAAGTGAACATATGCGTTCACCGCTTATGCAAACTGCTATCATGATGCTTGCCCATGCACATATGAATCAGGAAGAGTATCTTTTGGCGAACTATTATCTTGACGAGTATAACAAACGTTTCGGTGACAGCCAAAATCGTGAATATATAGAATTTATGAAGCTGAAAGCATCGTTCCTGGGAGTAAAAGATGTTTATAAGGATCAAAAGCTTATTATGGACAGTATAAAAGATGCAAATAAATATCTTATGAGATACCCGGGCTCAGTCTATACGCCGCTTGTCAACACCATTCTTATAAGACTGCATATGAGCCAATATTTGCTTAATGAAAATATAGCAGCTTTGTATGAACGTATAGATAAACCGGATGCAGCAAAAATCTATAGAGAGAAAAATGAAGGTTCTGTAGTTGAAATGACTGATATCACCCCGCCTGAAAAGGGGATCGTTGGTAAGATATTTGATTAAAACATATAGTTACTTTTTTCTTATGTCATCTCACCTGAGATAGAATATTGGAAAGAAGAAAAACTAAAACCGGAACCTGATTGCTGTGGGTTCGTCTTTTTCTTCAGAGGAGGAACCGGCCCATACCTATGCTGCAAAAATAAAACTAAATAATTTTATATAAACAAAGGAATAAACCATGCAACTCAGTGATTACGATGCATTTCCCACTATACTACCTATTGTTGTCGAGGATGAGCTTTTTCTTTATCCTTTTATGATAAGTCCTATCTTTCTGACCAATCAAAAAGACATAGATGCCGCGACAGATGCAATGGAAAACAACTCTTTGCTTTTTGTAACCTCTTCTATGGCAGGGAAAGAGGGCAGTCGTGATTTTGATGCGATGTATAAAGTCGGAGTAGTCGGTTCCATTATGCGAAAAGTACATATTCCTGATGGCAGAGTCAAAATCCTTTTTCAGGGACTTGCACGCGGGAAGATCATAGAACCGCAGGAGGGTGAGTTCAATCGTGCTGTGATAGATATAGTGAAACCCGATAGTTATAACAAACTGAAAACAGATGCTTTGATGGATATCTTGCGTGATAAAATAAAAACACTCTCTTCTTTAAACAGTCATTTCCCTGCAGACCTTGTACGTACGATCGAAGAGAATGATGAACCGAATCGTATAGCAGACCTTGTCTCTTCTATGTTGAAACTGGATAAAGAGGTAGCTTATACACTCTATATAGAACCAAATATCGAAAAAAGACTCCTTGGACTGATAGATGTGGTGACTTCCGAGATAGAATCTGCCAAAGTACAAAGAGAGATACGTACAAAAGTACATACCAAAATAGAGCAGACCAATAAAGAATATTTCTTGAAAGAACAGCTCAAAGAGATACAGCATGAGTTGGGTATGGATACACAGCGCGAAGAGGAGATCGCTACTTTCAGGGAAAAAGTAGAAGCACTTAAACCGCATATGCAGGAAGATGCCTATAAAGAGATAAAAAAGCAGTTAGACCGTTTTGCACGTATGCATCCGGACAGTGCGGAAGCAAATGTTCTGCAGAGTTATCTTGAATGGGTACTTGAATTGCCTTTTGGAAAATTAACTAAAAAAAGTTTAAGTGTTCATGAGGTATCAGCAGAACTTGACAAAGACCATTACTCTTTGGAAAAACCAAAAGAACGTATTGTAGAGTTTTTCTCTGTACGTGAACTGGCAATGCTCCGTGGGGTAAAACAAAAAGAAGTAGGAGGCGTGATACTCTGTTTTGCAGGACCTCCTGGTGTAGGTAAGACTTCATTGGCAAATTCCATAGCAAAAGCATTGGGCAGGCCTCTTGTGCGTATGGCCCTTGGTGGCCTTGAAGATGTCAATGAACTGAGAGGGCACAGACGGACCTATGTAGGAGCAATGCCCGGAAGACTTGTACAGGGATTGATAGAAGCCAAAAGCATGGATCCTGTTATTGTTTTGGATGAGATAGACAAAGTGGGGCGCAGTATGAGGGGTGATCCTACTGCTGCACTTTTAGAGATACTTGATCCTGAACAGAACAGTAAGTATCGTGATTATTATCTGAACTTCAACATTGATCTCAGCAAAGCGATCTTTATTGCGACAGCAAATGATGTAGGACGTATACCTGCACCACTGCGTGACAGAATGGAGTTCATAGGACTCAACAGTTATACTCCCAAAGAGAAGTTTGAGATAGCAAGGCGTTATCTCATTCCTCAGGAACTTAAAAAACATGCTTTGAAACGCAGAGAACTTTCTATCACCGATAAAGCATTGAAAGTATTGATAGATGAATATACCAGAGAGGCAGGAGTAAGAAATTTACGCCGTAAGATAGCTGGGTTGATGCGTAAAAGTGCACGTATATTACTGGAAGACAAAAGCAAAGACAGAATAGCTATCACAAAGAAAAATTTAGAGACATTCACGGATAAAAAAGTATTTGAAATCTCATTAGTCGATAAAGAACCGCAAGTAGGTGTGGTGAGTGGACTTGCATGGACTGCTGTAGGCGGTGATGTCCTGACCATAGAAGCCATTAAGATCAAAGGCAAGGGTGCTTTACAGTTGACTGGAAGCCTGGGTGATGTAATGAAAGAATCTGTCCGTATTGCACATTCTGTGGTCAAAATATTGATAGATGAAAAAAAGTTGGCTATTTCTCCTTCAGTCATACCCCATACCTTCAAAGAAAGAGAAGAACATATCAGTATAGATCCCAGTGAAGTCTATAAACGCTATGATCTTCATATTCATGTTCCTGAGGGGGCAACACCGAAAGACGGCCCGAGTGCAGGGATCACGATGGTAAGTGCTATTGCTTCTATTTTAAGTGAACAGAAAATAGACAATAAAGTTGCTATGACCGGTGAAGTGACCCTGACAGGGAAAGTACTTCCTATCGGGGGATTGAAAGAGAAACTTATTGCAGCATATAAAGCAGGAGTATGCAAAGCACTTATCCCTATGAAGAATTATGAACGTGACCTGGATGATATACCTGAGGAAGTTACAAAACATATTGAGATCATAGGTGTCTCTCATGTAGATGAGGTATTGAAAGAGGTGTTTATGAAGTAACAGGCAGAGTAAGGAGCAGGTAAGGTTTGCATTTTTTCAAAAATATTGAGAAAAGAGTTAATAAGTTTATAAAACTATATTAAATTTGCTACCTGCTACCTGCTACCTGCTATTATTGTGACCATTGTGCAATTTTGGAGGAGAGTGTATCTTCTTTTACAGGTTTTCTTAAAAAATCATTTGCTCCGTTATCGAATACTTCAGTCTTTCTTGTGTCATCAGTTGAAAGTACTATGACCGGAATATGGGAATTTTTCATATCAGATCTAAATATCTTTAAAAACTCGATTCCGTCAACGATTGGCATCATAATATCCAATAAAATAAGATTGATATCAGGATCTTTCTTTATTTTATCTAAAGCATCTGAGCCGTTCTCCGCTTCTACCATATCTGTTACACTGGGATTCTTTTTTAAAAGAGTCTGTAGTAATTTTCTGTTGATGAAATCATCATCAACGATTAATACTTTTAATGCCATGTACTTTATCCTCTATGTTTTTTAATAATATCTTGAATATTTTCTTTTGAATTTTCCGACGTGATTATAACGAGATCATCATTAGTTTGACTACTGATATTCTCTGTAATAAGATCCGCATCGCTGAAAAGTATATCATATTCACCTGATGCAAGTTCATTTTCAAGAGTACTGATATCTTCCAGGATCTTATAGTCATAGCCCAGATTTTCAAGTACTTTTGCCAAGACCCTTCTTTCCAAAAGAAACTTTTTCGCAATCAGGATCTTTTTCTCTTCAGATTGTTCCAGAGGAATTTCATCAAGAGGTATCTCTACTTCTTCATTTTCAGTCTCAAGATAAATTGGTTCATCTATGTCCAAAAGAACTTCAGAAACAGCTTCTTTCTGAATATCTGTACTTTCTTCAGGGATCTCTTCCTGCTCTTCCGGAGAAACAGTTTTTGCCTTGGCTGATAAAAATTTATTCAATACATAAAGTAATTCACTTGTCTCAATAGGTTTCGTGATATACTCATCCATTCCTTCTCCAAGGAATCTCTCTCTGTCCCCTTTGAGAGCATTTGCTGTTAATGCAACAATAGGAACATGAGTTAGCTCTTCATCTTCTTCATAATCAAGTATTTCATGAGTAGCTTCAATTCCATCCATCACAGGCATCTGAATATCCATAAAGAGAAGATCATAGTCATTGTTTCTGCGTTTTTCAAAACATTCAAGTCCGTTATTTGCCAGATCAACAGTGATACCATGTTCTTCCAAAATACGTTTAATCAGTTTCTGGTTAATAATATTGTCTTCGGTAACCAAAACTTTTGCATCGAATTTCGTTGCCTGGACTGCTTGGGCTTCATCAATAAGCTGAGGAGTTGTATTTGCACTTTTACTCAGTATAGTCTTGAGTTTTGACAGGGTAACAGGTTTAAAGATCACATTTTCCGGGTCTATACCCATCTCTTCGATCTTATTACGGCTGGTTACATTTGCCATAACGATAAGTTTTGATCTATCAATATTGGCAACCGCATCTATAATATTCTGTTTGGCTTTATCGATATCGATCCAGTAACTTTTACATATATTCTGGTCATTCAACTCTTTAAGATCACCGACAGATTCAAAATGTTTGACTGAAGGACCGAAATAGTTAAAGTATTTTTCCAAATAAGTGTCAAGTTTTGTCGGGATCTCCTGTTGATACTTGCCGATGGTCATATCTGTAAAGGCATTTGCATAATTCATATCGGTAGATGTAACTTCTTCCAATGGTAAGCTAAAGTAGAAAGTAGTACCATGGTCTTTCGTACTTTCAAGCTCAAGTTTACCGCCCATAAGTTCAACGAATTGACTGGAAATAGTAAGCCCAAGGCCTGTACCACCGTATTTTCTGGTAACAGAAACATCTGCTTGCGAGAATGCATCGAAAATACGTGCCTGCTGCTCTTTTGTCATTCCTATACCATTATCCTGTACAGAGAATTTAATTTTAGGATTTGCATCGTTTTCAGTTTGTACTTTTTCGATCTCAAGATTGATGGTTCCGCCATAACTTGTAAATTTAATAGCATTACTGAGAAGATTAATAATAATCTCTTTGATCTTGGTCGGATCACCTTTGAGTTTTGTACTGATGGCCGGATCCATATAGAAGTTAAGGTCGATATTCTTCTCAGCAGCAGCAACTGCATAGGTTTCCACGGCACTTTCAAATTCTTCTGAAGCATCAAATACGATATTTTCAATTTCAATTTTGTTACTTTCGATCTTTGAAAGGTCAAGAATATTATTGATAATGCTTAACAGGTTTTCAGAACTTTTGTCAATAATGGAAAGAAATTCATCTTGTTCAGGAGTAAGTTCTGTGCTTCTCAGAAGTTCTGTAAATCCGACGATACCGTTTAGCGGAGTACGGATCTCATGTGACATATTTGCAAGGAAGAGTGATTTGGCTTCATTGGCTTGAAGTGCTGTGAGTTTATCTTCTTTTGCCGTGTCTACAAGTGTTTCCAGGAATTTATAGGCTTCTTTTGTCCCCTCATGCGTATCGAGATCAATATTTTCGATGGAAGCGGTATCTGAAGAGAGATACTGATCACTGCTTTTCATCTCATCTACGGCCTTATTCAATACATCTTCAAGCTCTTTAATGTTTCTTGTAATATCTCGTGTAGTTGTATATCCAAGATAGGCCAGAATAAAACTCAATAACCAGATAGCTGTGGCAATGGCAAGAAGGAAAAGTTGCTTTTGGAGGAACATATCACTTTTTTCCCATAAAGCATTGGAAACAATAAGTTCTGCTTTGTCAAAAAGTGATATTTTCTGTGTTTGAAGTGTAAACCAGTCTATAGGCTCTTCAGCATAGTCACCGTTGTCGACATCGGTTTGAATGGCAGATGAAGTTTCTGCAAGTTCTGTCAGCATCTCTCTGGCCTTAGGTGTCGTAAGGACCTGTTCCAACTGCTGTCGCAATTTTGTATTTGTTACTTGCTTAAGATCAAAGATATTTGCTTTTGTCTTAAATTCATCCCACAGTGCGATCTCATCAAAGGACATAGATGCTTTTTTGGTCATATAATATGCAATGAATCCTTTTTCCAGGCCGGCATTCTCTTTGAGTGTATAAAGTTGGGAGAGAGTTGAGATCAGGGAAGATATCTCTGTATCCAGTGCAAAATTCTTGACTTGCAGAAGATTATCAAGAATGGGGTTGGAGATCTTTTTTGTATATTCATCAAAAAAGACCTTTTTAAAATCTGCATCAGTATTATCCACCTCTTTTCTGATAGACGGAAGTATGCTGATATTTGCTAAAAGGGCCTGATACCTATTTTTATCAAGATAGTTATTTCCTCCCAGCAGTTTCAAAAGAAGAGGGGTATAGCTTGTGTCTTTTATGGCCAACTCTGTTTTTAGCATTTGAAGAGAATTGTCTGTATTCTGTCTCTGTTTTTTCAACAAATCTGAAAAGTCTTTCCTGTCACCTCCCAAATAGAGTGCAGTCAGGCCACGCTCTTTACCGACTTGAGTAAGCGATTGGCTGAGCTTTGCATTATTGCTTAAGACAGTCTTTAATGCATGGGCTTTTTCAAAATTCAAGTATGAAGTTATAAAGAAATAACTTGATAGTAAAATAAGAAGTAAAATCGGCACTAGTCCAATTAGTTTAAGTCTGTTACGTATAGTCATTGTCTATTCCTTTTATTTTGATGTAAGATTCATTTGTCTTTCAAGAGATAAGAAGTGTCCCCAGTAATGTTTGATCAAATTTTCCATTTTACTGATATCTTCACAAAACTGTATCTCATAAAGTGTATCAGCAAGAGGGTCGATACGCAGATTGCTGGCAGCACCTTTAAGCAGATGGCCTATTTTTTGTATACTTTTCAAATCGCCTTTTTCATAAGCCTGTAACATTTTTTTTGTCTCTTCATGTGCCTGTTTGATGAAATCATATACAAATTCTTCAATAAGTTCCACAGGAAGACTTAACTCTCTTGCAGCCTCTTCAAGTTGGAAATCAAAGTGAATAGGTTTGATATCGGAAAGATCGATACTGCTGAAATATTTGATTGCTGTATCGGATTCAGTTTCAGTTTCTTCCTTCTCTGTTTCCGGGAGGGAAGTACTCAGCCTGGCAAGTGTTGCATAAAATGATTCTATATACTCGTCCTGATCCCCTGCAGAAGCATTTTCGATTTGTGTTACTATTTCGGTGATTACAGGAAGATGTAACACATTTGAAAGATGAGAAAGCATATGGATCGCATTAAAACGTTTCTTTTCATCTGTGCTTTGAAGATCTTTTTCAAAAGAGAGAGCTGTATCGATATATTCATTTAAAAAAGTATTGTAGTCTTCAGGTGTAATACCTATTTCCCTACTGATATTTTCGACATCGATATAAATAGGAGACGTATCTTTTTCTGTATCGGGTATTTCATGTATTTCATCATCAGGTGTGTGAGGCAGAATAAGATCAAAAAGTTCGTTATTGTTTTCATTCTCCTTTTCGGCAGTTTCTATAGCCGGAAGCACTTCGGAAGGGATATCATTTACGGTCTCCTCCTGAGTCTCAGGCATGATAAGATCAAAAAGTTTTTTCTCATGATACATATCATCTGTTTCAGGAGTATCATCAGCTAAAAGTTCTGATTTTTCAGAAGAGGGTTGGAGTTGAATTAAAGTAATGTTTCCAAGTATACCTGAGAGGGTATGGCTCTCAGCATGATAAGTCTCTTCATTCTGAACTGTGGTGACCGTGATCTTCCCATCTTCTGTTAATGAAGAGAAGGTAATATTTTCTAAAGCGATTCCTCTATAAAGTCCATCTATGTTTTCTACTCCAAGTATAGCTAACAGCATAGAATCAATAGCAATGATCTGATTGTTTTCATTGGTGATATAGTACATGATATGAATAACTCCTTCTTAATTGTTTTCTTGTTCTGTCAAGTTTCTGTAAATAGGTATGCTTTCTGCAATTTCTGTTGCTGTGGCAGGCCTTCTGGCAGCACTGTAACCGGTGATTTCGCCATTTGTTTCAATAGGTGCAATATGTGAATATACCCAGTAATACCTACCGTCTTTACGAAGATTTTTAACGATCCCTGTCCATTCTTTTCCTGCTTTTATTGTATCCCATAATTCCTGGAAAGCTGCCTTGGGCATATCAGGATGTCTCACAATATTGTGGTTTTTCCCTGTAAGTTCATTTTTAGTATAGCCTGCAACTTCACAGAATTTTCTGTTGGCATAAGTAATAATGCCTTTGAGATCCGTAGAACTTACTATCAACCCTTGTTCAAATTTGTATTCTTCATCAATTGGATCAGGTTTGTTCATAATGTTCTCTTATCCTTTTTTAATTTTATTAAGAAGGAAGTGCAGTACGTAGTAGACTTGAAAGTAATAGAGTTTACTATGGTAACCTGGCAATCTACATGAGACCCATGGTTTTCTGTCCCCACTTCACAATGAGTTTAGCTTTTTAACTTAGAGTTGTAAATTATATTATGTCCTTTAAATTTAAGCCCAAAGAAAATATAACTAACAATCCCATTCTTAAAACCTTATAACAATTAAACTAAAAATAGAATGAATTAAGAAGTTTTTAGTAAAAAATATTAAATAATGTGTGATTATTGATTATTATTTTTAATAATATCTGATATTTTTTTGTTCGTAACTCTTATGATATCTTCCTGTGAAGCATTTTCGATCGCTTCAAAAGTCCCAAAATAATCGATCAACTTTTTGATAGTTGCTTTACCTATACCTTTTTTGTTCAGTAGCGAGATCTGTGTATCCTCTTTACGTTTTTTGTTTTGATGGTATGTAATGGCATAACGGTGTGCCTCATCTCTTTGGCGCTGGATCCAGTGTAGACGTTTGTCATTCGCTTTGAGTTCCATGAGCCCATTGATAGAGTAAATAAGGTCTTTTGCAGCACCTTTGGCACGATGTGCCTTGGCATCAAGTTTTTCTTTGGCGATAGCAATGACATCGAGGTTAACATTTTCTTCTTTGAGAAGCCGTCGTGCAAGGTTTAGGTTCACCTGACCCCCATCGAGTATCCAAAGGTCCGGTGCGGGATGCTCCTTAAAGTCTGCTATGCGTCTGGAGAGCATCTCTTTCATCTGTCCATACTCATCACGTGCATGTAACATATATCGTCTGTAGGAACTTTTATCCCATTTTCCTTCATCCCGGACGACCATCCCCCCAACTGCAGCAACTCCCATCATGTGGGAGTTGTCAAATGTTTCTATACGGTAGGGGATGACAGAAAGATCCAGGAGATCAGCGATCTTCTGTTCCATGACGGTATCACTTTGTTTCCTGCGCAGTAACTCTTCACAATTCTGTAAAGCCAGAGAGACAAGTTTGGCTTTGGCTCCTCTCTGAGGGGTGAGTATGTTGACTTTTTTCTTGAAACGGCTACTGAGTGTCTGTATGACTTGTGGTGCATCTTCAAAGGAGTGAGCTGTAAGTATCTGTTTGCTGATATGGGGTGTGTCAATAGTATAAAACTCTAACAGAGCTTGCTTATAAGCCTCGTTCTCATCAAAAATATGTGTATGCCTAAAGTAAGAGTGTGTAGAAGAGATGATCTTCCCTCCACGCATAAAGAGTTTGACTATGACACCTCTTTCATCTCCGTTCTGTATGGCAAAGATATCAAGATCAAGTTCATTGGCCAAATCAATACTCGAAGAGACGGTAAGAGATGAAATAGCCTGAATGTTGTCCCTTACTGCAGCTGCTTCCTCATATCTTTCCTGTATGGCCAGAGTGGTCATTTTCTCTTCTAATGTAGAGATGAGTTTTTTACGTTTGACAATAGAATTTTTTGCTTCCTTGATGATCTCTCCATAAGCTTGAGGTGTGATCCTTCCTTCACAGGGGGCCAGACATTTCTTGATCTGGTAAAAAAGACAGGCTTTTCCTTCCCTGAGACAAGATTTTTTCTGAACCAAAGGATAGATCTCATACAGTGCATCAAGCAGTGCCTTTCCTCCTGTAGGAAAAGGGCCGTAATAGGTTATATCCTTACCTTTGACTACCTTACGTGTAATTTCAAACCGGGGATAATCTACAGATTCATCAATATAAATGTAAGGGTAGGTTTTGTCATCCCGCAGTAAAATGTTGTATTTTGGTTTCAGTTGCTTGATAAGTGAATTCTCTAAAATAAGTGCATCTTCTTCAGTATCTACAATGATATATTCCAGTTTTTTTGCTTCATGGAGCATTTTTACAATACGTGAACTTTGGCTGGGGTTTGGTCTGAAATCCGGAGTAAAACGCCAGTAGGTTTTCACCCTGTTTCTAAGATTTTTTGCTTTTCCCACATAAAGCAGTTTCCCTTTATCATCAAAATACTGATATACACCCGCAGAATGCGGAAGATTTTGAACTACTGATTGCATTTGATCTGTGCTTTGATCTGTTCAAATTTTTCTTTAAGTGCATCATCGTTACTTTCTATGTTAAAGTCGGAGGATGCCGATTCATGGTAATATGGAACAGTGTCCTCAAGCACTTCTTCCATAACAGGGTGATACTTGCTGTGGAACACTATGACTTTGTCAGCTTTCATTGTCTCACATCCATGACTATGGGTTCTAAGTTGTGTTAATACGCTTTTTAATAAATCTCTATTATAATTAAGTTCCATTTTAAAGCCAGGGTGAGTAACAGCTACAAAAAGTGTATCGTTCTTGATATAAACAAATGCGATAGCTTTTTGCCATTTTGCTCCAAGAAGTGAGATATACCTTTGATAACAATTCTGTTGCTTTAGATATTTAAATTGAGGTTGATTGACAAGATGAGACAAAATCATAGACGCTTTTTTCATGCATTTATTATAACATCTGTTTGCTGTATGGTCATAGTCGGGTGTGGACACAAGACTACTCCTGTATATGAGCCGGACAGTGAGCAGATAGCAGACAGTAAGTAGAAAATTAAAGAAATATATAAAGGATCGGTGTGCAAAAATATGATGTATTGATCATTGGTGCAGGTATTGCGGGGTTGTATGCTGCGATGCAGCTGCCTCAAAGTAAAAAGGTACTGGTTGTCTGTAAGGATATTCCCTGGGAGTGTAATACTTTTTATGCACAGGGAGGAATGGTCACTGCTTTAAACGAAGCTGATATCCCTGTACATGTAAAAGATACTATGGCGGCGGGGGCATATCATAACAATAAAGAAGCAGTGGAAATACTTTCCCGTACATCCATTGAGACCACGGCCGATATCATCACCAAGGGAATGGAATTCGATAAAGATGAAAACGGAAATCTGCTTTATACTAAAGAGGCGGCACATTCGGTAGCACGGATCCTTCATGCCGGAGGTGATGCTACAGGACGTTATATGCATTATTTTATGATGGTACAAAATAAACATCAACTTCAGAAAAATACACTTGTTTATGATCTGCTCATTGAAAATGGTCGATGTTATGGGGTAAAAGCAACGGTTAATTATGAACCGACAACTATTTATGCGGATGATGTGATTATCGCATCGGGGGGTATAGGTTCACTTTATGCCTACAATACAAATTCCCGTACGGTCAGTGCTGATATACATGGTATTTGTGTTGAAAAGGGTATTGAATTGGCAGATATGGAATTTATGCAGTTTCATCCGACTGTATTTGTAGATACGCCATATGCCCGGAAACTTTTGCTTACAGAAGCCCTGAGAGGCGAGGGGGCCCATATTGTAGGAGAAAAAGGAAACCGTTTTCTGTTTGATTATGATGAACGGGGAGAATTGGCCAGTCGTGATATTGTGGCAAGAGGTATTTTCGATTATAAGAAAAAGAGAGGTGAAAATGTATATTTGGATTTTTCTATGTTTGAAGAAAAATGGTTTCATGAACGTTTTCCCAATATCACACGGACCTTTGAGGCTTTGGGATACCATTTTCCAAAAGACAGGGTTTCCATTTCTCCGGCATTTCATTATGCAAATGGCGGTATAAAGTGTGATACCTATGGGTGTATTCCGGGTATGGAAGGGCTTTATGTTATCGGAGAAGCAGCCAGAACCGGAGTGCATGGTGCAAACCGTTTGGCCTCCAATTCTCTGCTTGAAGGAGTGGTTTTTGCAAAACGTGCAGTAGATCATCTCTTGGGTAAAGGCCATCAGGTAGTAAAAACACCTACTTTTGAGAAGGATTATGGTAATATTCTGCACAAAGAAAATGATAAGATATATAAACAGAAACTACGTCAGGTGATGTGGGATGATATAGGGATTATCAGGACCACCAAAGGCTTGCATGAAGCAAAAAACCTTATTTATGATATGAAAAACCATGAGATAGGGCGTTTACTTCAATTGAGACTCAATACGGCTTCAGCCATTGTTGATGCAGCACTTGCAAGAAAAGAGTCTTTGGGGTCTCATTACATAGAGTCGTAAGGCTTACTCTTCTGAGGTACAAAATATAATTATGAAGGATTTGAATGCATGATTTGCACTTGACCACTACATGGGTAGGAATACTCTCTTTGGCTGTTTTTGTCGTAGGATATTATTTTATTGCGACAGAGGACAAATATCGGATCAATAAAGCAAAACCGGCTCTTTTCGCAGGAACCGGTATTTTTATGCTTATTGGTCTTTATTTTGCGATCAACGGGTTGGACGGACATGCCCTTGAAACAGAGGTGGAACACCTTATTGTTGAGATAGCAGGGATATTCTTCTTCCTTTTTGTTGCAATGACCTATATCGAAGCAATGATCGACAGAGGAGTTTTTTCTTTATTACGCTATAATCTTGTCTCTAAGGGGTATACTTATAAAAAACTTTTTTGGGTTACGGGACTTTTGGCATTCTTTATCTCTCCTGTAGCAGATAACCTGACCACTGCACTTATCCTTTCAACCGTATTGATCACAATTGATAAAGAAAACAGGAACTTTCTAGTTCCCGGAGCGATCAATATCGTTGTAGCAGCAAACGCAGGAGGTGCGTGGAGCCCATTCGGAGATATCACGACTTTGATGGTTTGGGTTGACGGAAGAGCCAGTTTTGATGAATTCCTTTATCTTTTCCCAGCTTCTTTTATTGGATGGCTGATTACCGCATTTCTGCTTAGCAATGCTGTTCCGAACGGAAATCCTCCATTTAACACTGATGAGAAGAAAATAGAAATACTTGAAGGTGGAAAGATCATTATAGGACTTTTTGCTTTTACTATTGCAATGGCAGTGGTTTCACACCAGGTATTGCATCTTCCTGCAATGTGGGGAATGATGTTCGGTCTAGCGATTCTGAAACTCTATACGTATCAGTTAAATCAGAGAGGAAGCAAGAACTCAGTGAATGTATTTTCCTGGATAGCCAAGATAGAAAATGATACACTGCTCTTTTTCTTTGGTATATTAGCTGCTGTCGGCGGGCTTCATTTTCTGGGGTTCCTGGAATATTTTACAGCTCTGTATGATCAGTTCGGGCCAACAGCGGTCAATATAGGAGTTGGATTTATCTCCGCAGTGATCGACAATGTTCCGGTAATGTCGGCAGTTTTGAAAGCTGATCCGAATATGGGTACAGGGATAGAGATCCAGGAACAATGGATGCTTGTTACGTTAACTGCAGGGGTTGGTGGATCATTGATCTCTTTTGGTTCTGCTGCAGGTGTTGGAGTAATGGGTAAACTTCACGGTATTTATACTTTTGCATCACATATGAAATATGCATGGACCGTACTGGTAGGATATATTGTTTCTGTTGCTATCTGGTATCTACAGTTCAGTATATTACATATAGGATAGATATTGGCAAATAAAGTCAACTCTGCGGATTTTTAATGTTTAGATATATTTATAATTTGTAGGGTTGGCTTCAGCCGACACCTAAAATAATTATTTATATGAGTAAGTTTTTAATAAAAAACTTACTCATATAAATACAAGGAAATAACTTATGAAACAAGTACCTATCTTAGTCTTGGATTTTGGTTCACAATATACACAGCTTATTGCAAGAAAACTCAGAGAATCAGGTGTGTACACTGAAGTCGTGCCTTATCGTGAGAGTATTGAAGATATCAAAGCAAGAAAACCTCAGGGAATCATCCTCTCAGGAGGTCCGGCATCGGTTTATGCCGAAGATGCGTATAAGCCGGATGAAGGTATATGGGATCTTGGATTGCCGATTTTGGGTATCTGTTATGGTATGCAACTTATCACACAGCATTTCGGCGGTTCAGTGATTGCTGCAGATCATCACGAGTATGGTAAAGCGAAACTTCATATAGAAAATGAAAATTCTCCTATCTTTAAAGATATAGAACAGGACTCTATTGTGTGGATGAGTCATGGTGACAGAGCAGAGAGACTTCCTGAAGGTTTTGAAGTCATAGGTACAAGTGAGAACTCTCCGTATGCAGCTATAGCTAACCATGATGCAAATATTTATGCTTTTCAGTTTCATCCGGAAGTGCACCACTCAGTTGAGGGCACAAAACTTCTTAAGAACTTTGCAAAATATATTTGCGGATGTGAGAGTACCTGGAACATGGGAAGCTTTGCAAAAGAAAAAATAGCGCAGATCAGAGCACAAGTTGGTGATAAAAAAGTGCTTTGCGGTGTAAGTGGAGGGGTTGACAGTTCAGTTGTAGCTGCGATGCTTAATGAAGCACTTCCTAAAGAGCAACTCATCTGTGTATTTGTAGATCAGGGATTACTGCGTAAAGATGAAGCAGAGCAGGTACAGGATATGTTTAAAATGTTAGATATTCCACTTATTACCATAGATGCGAAAAAAGAGTTTATGGAAGTACTTGCCGGTGTGACTGACCCTGAGACGAAACGTAAAGCCATTGGTGAGAAATTTATTGAAGTATTTGATAAAGAGGCGAGTAAGCATACCGATGTTGCATTTCTTGCACAAGGTACACTTTATACTGATGTAATTGAGTCTGTCTCTGTGAAAGGTCCGTCAAAGACCATCAAGTCACACCATAATGTAGGTGGACTTCCTGATTGGATGACGTTTGAACTGGTTGAGCCTCTAAGAGAGATTTTTAAAGATGAGGTAAGAAAACTGGGTCTTGAGTTAGGTTTACCAAAGGCGATGATAGGCAGACACCCATTCCCTGGACCTGGTCTTGCTATAAGAGTTATGGGTGACGTCAATGAAGAGGCACTTAGATTACTCCGTGAATCAGATGCCATTATGCAAGAAGAGCTCAAAGCCACAGGTTACTATGACAAAGTATGGCAAGCCTTTACTGTACTTCTTAACGTACAGTCAGTAGGTGTTATGGGTGACAATCGTACGTATGACAATACTGTATGTATCCGTATGGTAGAATCAGTAGATGGAATGACGGCTACTTTTGCGCATGTACCGCATGATGTACTTGAGGGGATGAGCCGTAGGATCATTAATGAGATTGATGGAATAAACAGAGTGGTATATGATATATCTTCAAAACCGCCGGCAACCATCGAGTGGGAATAATTTTTTCTATTGATACCATCTTCGAAGGAGTTTGCTCATTGACATACCGATGTGCAAGCTCTTTTTCAACAGTTTTCAAATCTAACATCAGCTAAAAGGGAATAAGTATTCTTTATGCCCTAATTATCTATAGATAAGAATATTGTATAATTTCCCATGAAATCAGAACGTATAAAAAACTTCTCCCTGCTCATTATAGCTCTCTCTTTTTTTGCATTTGTCTATGGTACAGCCAAGGCTATACAAATAGTCAATAAAACACAGATAGGTACGGGTGATGGAATCTATACCAACAAAGTAACGACATCCCGCGAAATAGCTGACAAAGCATTTGAACTTACAAAAAAGTGCCGGAGTGAGCTGTGTCAGATCCAGACGGTGTTGGACTATGTGACACATATTCCTTATCAGATAAACCATTTTCAGGCACACTCTCCGCAAAGAACCATTCAGTTGGGATTTGGAGACTGTGATGATAAGAGTAATCTTCTCATCTCAATGCTGCATGCTTTGGGTAAAGAGGCGTATTTTGTTTTGGTTCCTAAACATATTTTTGTCATTACACCGCTTAAGGATGAAAGACTGAATATGACGAAGGGGCTTTGGATCGATGGAAAGAAGTATTTTATTTTAGAGAGTACAGCGGAAGGATCGGCAGTCGGTTTTCCTTTGCATTACAAATCTGATGAGATCAGTACAATCATAGAGCCTTTCAGTAATGAAAAGCTCCCTTTTAGAGAGATCGCATGGAAAAGATAGTCACTCTTTGAACATTTTGGGATAGATAAAGAATATCAATCGGTTTCCTTCTCTGCTTAATTCTTCCCAGTGTGTTATAGGCAGTTCAATGGCTACGATACCTAAGGTTGGAACATTATCAATATAGGTATCGATCAACCTGTTGCTAAGTTCTGTTGTTTCGGGATTATGGCCTACAACAAAAAGAGTCTCGTATTTATCATTTACCTTTTTGATCTGTTCAATGATGGTTTCCGGTTCTGCCAGATAAAGTGTATCTATGTATTTGATCTTTCCTTTGTAACCGAGCTCTTTGGCTAAACCATCTGCTGTGAGTTTTGCTCTTTTAGCTGAACTGGAAATTATAATGTCAGGCATAATTTTTTTGGCTTCCAGTACTTTTGACATTGTTGAAACAGCTTTTCTGCCTCTTTTATTGAGGCTTCTGTCAAAATCACTTTTACTTTCATCTCTCCAGTCCGATTTTGCATGTCTGATAAGATATAAATTTTTCATAAGGATAGTATAACATGTATTGTAACAGCTTGAGATAGTTTAGTCATATTCACTAAACTATCTTTCAAAAAAACTTGAAATTTTTGTAAAAATATATTATAATCCCACAAACATTTATTATATAGGAGAAATAAGATGGCAAAACATCAGTTTCAAACAGAAATAGGGCAACTTTTAAAGCTCATGACACATTCACTTTACTCAAATAAAGAGATATTTATACGTGAATTGGTATCCAACTCAAGTGATGCATTGGATAAATTTAATTATCTCTCCTTGACAGATGAGAAGTTTAAAGAGGAAAATTGGTCTGGAAAAATCTCTATTAAACTGGATGAAGAAGACAACTCTCTTACGATCGCTGATAATGGTATCGGTATGAATGAAGCGGATCTGATGGATCATTTGGGAACCATCGCCAAGTCCGGTACGAAAGCTTTTATGGAGAACCTTACAGGTGATGCAAAAAAAGACAGCAATCTTATTGGCCAATTCGGGGTAGGATTCTATTCGGTATTTATGGTGGCGGAGAAGGTAGATGTTGTCTCTAAAAAGGCTGGAGAAGAGCAGGCATACATGTTCAGTACAGATGGTTCAGGTGAGTATGAAGTAAAACCTGTGACCAAAGAAGAGCATGGAACTGTGATCTACATCAAACTTAAAGAGGATGAAAAAGAGTTTTTAGATAAGTGGAGAGTGAAAGAGGTTGTGAAGAAGTATTCGAATCACATTGCTTATCCTATCATGTTGAACTACTCTGAAGAGGAGACAACAGGTGAAGGTGATGAAAAAGAGACAAAAACTGTACAAAAATCTGAACAGATCAATGCAGCAACGGCTCTTTGGACACTACCAAAGTCTGAACTGAAAAAAGAGGATTACATTGAGTTCTATAAAACTATTTCACATGGTGATGATGAGCCGCTTACATACTTACATAACAAAGTGGAAGGTGCACAGGAATTCACAACACTCTTCTATATTCCGAAAACTGCTCCTATGGATATGTATAGAGCAGATTATCAGCCAGGGGTGAAACTGTATGTAAAACGTGTGTTTATCACTGATGATGACAAAGAGTTGTTACCGCCGTATTTACGCTTTGTAAAAGGGATCATTGACAGTGAGGACCTTCCATTGAATATTTCCCGTGAGTTACTCCAGGAAAACAGGATTTTGGCAAATATTAAACAGAATTCTACGAAAAAGATACTCCAGGCCATTAAAAAACTAAGTGCAGAAGATGCTGAAATATTCACGGCACAGTATAATAGAGTCATTAAAGAGGGTATCTATACAGACCATACGAACAAAGAGTTGTTGCTTGATATTGTAAAGTATAAGAGTTCTACAGAAGATGGACTGGTATCTTTTGCAGATTATGTGAGTCGTGCTGACAGTGAGAAAAAAGAGATCTATTATATCACCGGTGAAGATGAAAAAGTACTTAGAAACTCGCCATTGCTGGAAGCATACAAAAAAGCGAATATCGAAGTGCTCATTATGGACGATAAAGAAGTAGACAGTATCGTTACACCGATGATAGGAAGTTATAAGGAATGGACACTGAAAGATATTACGACCATAGATGCACCGGACTCCAAAACAGAAGAAGAGAAAGAAGAGATCAGCAAAGAGTTCAAACCTTTGACAGATAAGATCAAAGAGGCTTTGGGAGAAGAGGTCAAAGAGGTGAAGATATCAACCAGACTTACAACAAGCCCGTCATGTGTGATCAAAGACAGTTCTGATCCTATGGCAGGTATGGCTGCAATGTTCGCACAAATGGGGCAGGAAATGCCGGAGATCCCTCTTATATTGGAGATCAATCCGGATCATGAGATGATAAAAAAGCTGGATAAGCTTGAAGATAAGAGTCTTTTTGACGACATGGCATGGATCCTGCTGGATTCTGCAAAACTTTCTGAAGGTTTGGAACCCAAAGATAAAGGTGCATTTGCACAAAGAGTGGCAAGTTTAGCTACAAAAGCCATATAACTTCTCAGGATAAGGCTTTGCCTTGTCCCTCTCATTAATTCACTTTATGTTAAAATCTTTTTTATCTATAATTCAAGGATCCATTTTGACAACACATATGTCTTCACAAAAGAAAGCAACTGTTGTTTCAACGACTGTTGCCACTCTTTTAGTTTTTGTAAAACTTATTATAGGTATTGCAAGTGGTTCTGTTGCAGTGCTTGCTTCTGCCATAGATTCCCTGCTTGATATGGCAGTATCCCTTTTTAACTTTTTCGCCATTAAAAAATCAGAAGAAGATCCGGATTCTGAGTATCAGTATGGTAAAGCCAAGATCCAGGCGATTGCTTCTGTCATAGAAGGTACGGTAATTACTGTTTCAGGACTTTACATTATCTATGTAGCACTTAAAAAATTGAGTGAAGGGACAGTGACCACTTTACTTACTCCCTCTATATTCGCAATGCTGTTTTCCATTATTGTTACCTACTTTCTGGTACAGTATCTGCTTAAGACTGCAAAAGAGACCGACAGTCTTGTGATCAAAGCAGATGCATTGCATTATAAAACGGATCTCTGGAGTAACGCAGCAGTACTGGTGGCTTTGGGACTTGTTTCATTGACAGGGATCGACAGTATAGATGCGATCTTCGGTTTGGGGATCGGAGTATATATTATTTACTCTGCGTATGAGATCATAGTAGAGGGAATAGAGATATTGCTTGATAAATCTTTAAATGGCAAGATCGTAGCAAAAATCGGAGAGATCCTTTCTTCCCACCCTGAAGTCACGAGTTACCACTGGCTTAAAACACGTACGGATGGTACAACGAATTTTGTTGAATTTCATATGGTACTGCGTCCCAATATGCTTTTACTTGAAGCGCACCGCATTGCAGATGAGGTAGAAGAAAAGATGATGGCATTGGAGAAAAAGAAACGATGGATCATTACTCCGCATTTCGACCCCTATGATGATGAGGATGTCAATGAGGCAATGTTACACGGAAAAACCCTGATCGAACTGAACAGAGTCTTGGACTGATGTCACGAGCAATTTATCTTTTATCTCCTACTGTGAGAGAAGGGACGATACCTTTGCCTATGATCGGTTTCAATATCACTGCAGAAACAATCGATTTTTCTCAAAGTGATACCTTGCTATTCACTTCCAAACAGGCAGTGATAACAGCAGATAAAATCGATCCGTCCTGGAAGAATTATCCCTGTATCGCTATTGGTCCGGCTACTAAAAAGCAGATAGAGGATCTGGGAGGAAGGGTGATCTACAGTCCAATATCCTTTTATGGTGAAACACTAAGCCAGGATATAGCACAGTTTTTTAGAGATAAAAAACTACTTTACCTTCGTCCTAAAGAAATCTCTTTTGATTCTAAAGGTTTTTTGGAAAAAGAGGGAATAATACTTCGGGAACAGATTATTTATGAAACTTCCTGCCTTACTTATATGACCGATAAGAAGCCATCAAAAAATGCTATTATTATTTTTACTTCACCTTCAACTATTCACTGTTTTTTAAAGAATTTTGAATGGGATGAAAGTTATACAGCTGTCGTCATCGGCAAAGCTACCAAAGTACATTTGCCTGAAAATGCAAAGTATCTGGTTGCAGATGAACCATTGATCAATGCCTGTATTGTAAAAGCAGAGAATTTTTTAATCACTTCTAACTCCAAATAGGCTATAATATCTTTAACCTAAGTGGTTCGATTACTGTATATGGGGTCCAACATTAATCTTAGTGGGACATGTAACGGATCGGTGTGTGGATGTTTTCATTTGAGTGAGGGAAACCCGCGAGAAATTATCCCCTAAAGATCTGTTCTCTCCTACACCGTTGGCTATTTAGGGCCGACTTTAACAGAACGGCCACTCGGGGGAATTATTAGCGACGATTCTTGCGCGTATAGGCTTTCAGAAAGGTTGTCAACGAACAGAGAAGTTCGTCTTGAAATCTTTCTAAAACCCTCTGCGAACAATTATCATCACTCCTGATATTCCCTTCTTGTTAGGTTAACAATTCTTTTGCGGAGAAAAACATGAACATACTGATTATTGGTGCAGGTGGTAGAGAATATTCTATTGGTTTGGCACTTAATAAAGATGAAAATGTAGAGAAGATATATTTTGCGCCAGGTAACGGAGCAACAGATGAATTGGGTGAAAATATAGATATCAGTGATTTTAATGCGTTGGCGGATTTTGTGGAAGCCAATGGAATTGGCCTGACGATCGTAGGTCCTGAAGCACCGTTGGTCGATGGTATTGTAGATGTTTTTGAAAAAAGGGGATTGACCATCTTTGGACCCAGTGCCCAGGCAGCACAGCTTGAGGGTTCCAAGATATTTATGAAGAATTTCCTAGCTCGGCATAATGTGCCTACAGCCAAATATATTGAAACAGACTCTCTGGAAGAGGCCTATAAATTCATCAATACGCTTGAAGCACCTATCGTAGTAAAGGCGGATGGACTCTGCGGTGGTAAAGGGGTCATCATTGCACAAAGCCATGATGAAGCAAAAAAAGCTGCAGGAGAGATGCTTTTGGGTAATTCTTTCGGTGAAGCAGGTACTTCCATTGTGGTTGAAGAGTTTCTGGACGGGTATGAACTTTCGGTTTTCGCTATCTGTGACGGGAAGGACTATGTAGTTCTGCCTGCTGCGCAAGACCACAAAAGACTGTTGAATAATGATGAAGGGCCAAATACCGGCGGTATGGGGGCCTATGCACCGACACCGCTTGTCAATGATGAGATCTATGCTAAATTGGATGAAAGAGTGATCAAGCCTACGCTTAAAGGAATGGAAGAAGAAGGTATGCCGTTCACAGGTGTACTTTTTATCGGGGTGATGGTGGTGAAAGGTGAACCTATTATCCTTGAATATAATGTACGTTTCGGTGATCCTGAATGTGAAGAGTTGATGCCATTGCTGAAATCGCCTGCAAGTGAACTTTTCTACAAAGCGGCAACAGGTGACTTGAAAAATGCCAAGATAGAGTTCCATGACAAGTATGCAGTAGGTGTTGTAATGGCGAGTAAGGATTATCCTTATAAAAGTACACCGCCTGCTGAGATCATCGTAGATGATATTCATGATGAAGATCTCCGTAAAAATGCACATATCTCATATGCCGGGGTGAGTCGCGGTGAGGATGGTAAACTTTACGCAACAGGAGGCAGGGTTCTGGTGTGTGTAGGTATCGGTGACAGCATTAAAGAAGCACAGAAGAGAGCATATATGCTTGTAGGACAAGTACATTTTGCAGGGAAACAGTGCCGTACCGATATTGCTTATCAGGCACTTTAGGTTTTTCATGACAGAGTCTACATCTTTACCTGTTGCAAAGATACAAAAGCGTATCTCTGCTTTTATTATAGATGATATTGTAGTCTCTCTGTTCTTTATGATTATTTTTTATGATCAACTCTCCATACTTTTCTCAAATATCAATATATCCGATCAGGCTTCACTGGAAATGATCAATATTTTTATGACAGAAAATATTTTAGTATTTTTTGCTGTTAAAGTGTTATATCATACTGTACTGATCTGGCAAAACGGTATGACACTTGGAAAATATGTTGCAAAGATCAAAGTGATAGAATTAGATACAGAATCCACGCCGTCCTTACAGAGGTCCTTTTTAAGGGCATCGGTCAGACTTATTAGTGAAACACTGTTCTATGCAGGGTTTATTATGGCATTCTTTTTACCTATGAGACAGACCTTGCATGACAAATTCTCAAATTGTGTAGTAATCAATGCGTAAAATACTATTTCTTTTTGCCTTTATTCTTTTTTTTTATGCAGGACTTTTAGCGGCTGAACAAGAGAAAACCAAAATAGAAGTTACTGCAAAACATTTAAAAAGTACGAAAACAACTGTACATGCTACCGATGGTGTAGTGGTATATTATCAGGATTCTGTGATAAAAGCAGAGTCTGCTTCTTATAATAAAGAGACAAAGATACTTGTTCTGGATGGACAGATAGAGATGATCGGATATAAGGGTACAAAAGAGCATACAGATCATATTGAGATACATACAGACAATAAAGAGGTCAGTTTCGAACAACTTTTTTTTGTGAGTAAGAATGATGTGTGGTTCTTTTCTGATAAAGCATCCCGCAGTGAAGGTAATTACACATTGGGCAGGTCTTTACTTTCAAGCTGTGATATCAATGATCCTTTATGGAAAATGGTTTTTTCCCATTCAAATTATGACAGTGATGCAAAGTATATGAAAGTATATGATGCAAAAGTATATTTCCGTGATATACCAATCTTCTATTCTCCTTATTTGGCTTTTTCTACCAATAGAGAGAGAAGTTCCGGTCTGCTGTTTCCTCTTTTGGGTTATACGGAAGAGGAAGGATTTGTGTATGAACAGCCTGTTTTTTGGGCTATTTCACCCAGTATGGATATTGAGTTCAATCCGCAAATACGGACAGATCGCAGTATAGGGATTTACAGTACTTTTCGTTTTGTAGACAGTAACCATTCTTCCGGAAAGTTAAGGGTAGGGTATTTTAGAGACAAGACAAGCTATACAGAAGCAAACAATCTCCCTGATAGCAGTCATTACGGACTGGAGTTCAATTATGAATCTTCTAAAGTATTCAGTGGAAAATTGCCTGAGGATTTCATAGATGGACTATATATCAATACGACATTTCTAAATGACATTGATTATCTCAATTTGCAGAAGACACAACTTCAACATTTTGGTTTAAGTTCATTGCAGGAATCACGATTAAATTATTTTTTATATAATGAAGATTATTATGGGGGTATCAATGCAAAATATTTCGTAGATACACGTAAAGAGAGTAATGCCGATACACTTCAGATACTTCCTTCTATACAACTGCATAAATATCTGGATCATTTTTTATGGAATAACTTTACCTACAGCATTGATTTCCAACTTAAAAATTTTGACAGGAAAGAAGGTGTCACGCTTAAACAGGCTGAAATAAAAGTACCTTTGACTTTTACTACTTCTTTTTTTGATGATTTCCTTAATATTTCACTGGGAGAAGAACTTTATCATACCAAGGTCTTTTTTGGCAATGGAAGTTATGTATATGATGATTTTCAATATTATAGCAGTATTCACAATATAAAGTTATTTACTGATCTGACAAAGAGTTATAATGATTTTATCCATGTAATGCATCTTTCCCTCTCTTATATAAAGCCCGGTAATGAAAGTGAAAAGCCTGTTCTTTTCGATCAATTGGAGGATGAACAGAAAGAGCTTTTTACAGTCGGTTTGCCTGAGGAGAATTATACTTTTGCGTTAAGTCAGTATTTTTATGATAAAAAGATGAATTTGATATTCTACCAACGTCTTTCCCAAAAATATTATATGAACAGAGCATATGAGTTTGCAAACATCAGTAATGAAATGCAGTATAACTGGGAACAGTGGCAATTTTACAATAACCTGGTGTATGCTCCGGAATTTGGTAAAGTACGTGAATCTTCAACCCGTATTTCATTGCAGGAAGAGATGTATGACTTTACTTTAGGGCACTCTTATAAGCAGATATTACCGGATGAGACCACTGTCATACCTGCAAATGATGTAAGTTTTAATTTTGGCTACAGATTGACTAACAGAGTTAAAATTGATGGTGGTTTCACTTATAATATAGATGATGCTTCCAGTAAACAGTGGAGAATCGGAGGAAGTTATAAGCGTGACTGCTGGAGTATGGCTGCCTACCTGAGACAGGATATAACCCCAAGACCTACAGGGTTTACGACAGATAACAGTTTTTATGTTCAATTTAACTTTATTCCTTTCGGTGGAATAGGTACAGGCAAGGAGCAGTAATGTCCGGCCCTATGGAAGAGATAGATCATGCCCTGGAGATATTATGTCTGCCGAAATTGATCACAAAATCAGATATTAAAAAACAATATCATTTCCTTGCAAAAAAATACCATCCTGATCTGGGAGGGGATCCGATAAAAATGGAACAGATCAATCATGCGTATAAACTTTTGATGAAGTATATAGAAGAGTTTCGTTATACTTTTGATGAAGATGAAGTCAATAAACAATTCCCAGGAGCAGAGTATGCCCATCGATTCAGACCTTAATATGTATTTCAAAAACAGAGAGGATGCTGCATCCAAACTTATAGATACACTGCCGCTTGAGCTGTTGGAAAAGAATGAAACTGTTGTAATAGGAGTCAGTGAGGGAGGTGTTTATTTTGCAGACCGGATTGCCAGAGCAACAGACGCACAAATGGATATTCTGCTTACTGAACCTATTCTTGCACCTCATAATTCAGAACTTGCTATTGCAATGGTATCTGAAACCGAAGAGGTTGTGATGCATAAGGCTCTGATAGACTCATTCGGTATTAATGAAGATTATGTATACAGTGAGGCACAGCGCAAGTATGAAGAAGAGGTCTTGGCCTACGTTTATAAATATCGCAAGGGGAAAGATCTGGTCTCCCTTAAAGGAAAATATGTTGTACTTGTAGATGAATGTATAGAAACGGGGCTTACTATGATGGTTGCACTTAAATCTGTGATTGCAAGAGAAGCAAAAAATATTTATATTGCTACGCCTATTTTGGACAGAGCGGTGTATCAAAATCTGCTCTCTGTATGTGACGGTGTGTTTTGCCCTCATAAGATACAAGACTATATTTCGATAGAATACTACTATAGAGAGTTTGAACCATTGAATTTTGAAGAAATATCAAAGATAGTCAGACAGCAAGAGATAAAAAGCAAAATGACTGAAATTTTGGAATAACTGTCTGAATATGTGGATTTTGGATCCTGAATCAAGTTCAGAATGACCTAATATACTATGCTAAAAGGAAAATAAAAGCATGAAAGAACAAATTGTAGAGATAAATGTCAATAACCTTGAAGAGAAATATGAGTTTAATAAAATAGCAAAACAGGCAAGTGGCGCAGTAATGTACAGACAGGGGAAAGCTGTACTGATAGCAGCTGTTGCTATCGATGAAAAATTGGTAGAGGAAGATTTTCTCCCCTTAACGGTGCAATATATGGAAAAGTCATATGCAGCAGCAAAGATACCCGGGGGTTTTATTAAACGAGAGACGAAGCCGGGTGATTTTGAGACACTGACCTCCCGTATAGTCGATCGTTCTCTGCGTCCGTTGTTCCCTAAAGGTTTTCACTATCCTGTAACTATTACAGTCATGGTGGTCAGTAGTGACAGTGAAGTAGATATGCAAGTGGCTGCACTTCATGCTGCTTCCTCGGCACTCTATGTTTCAGATATCCCTGTGACACAAAGTATCGCAGCAGTAAGAGTAGGTAAAATAGGAGATGAATTGCTTATCAATCCTACATTGAGTCAGCAGGATGAAAGTGTATTGGATCTTCTTGTTGTCGGATCTAGTAACGATATCCTTATGATAGAAATGCGTGCGATGGCCTCAGAGATCATAGATGATGTAGAAGTTGATATGATAGATCCTATGATGGGGGCTGTTCCATTGATACTGGAACACCAGGAATGCAATGAACTGGATGAAGAGGCTTTAGTATCGGCGATTGCATTGGCAGGTGAAGCGATTCATAAAGCAACAGAAATATATAGTAAAGAATTTACTCCGCTTGTCAGAGATACTCTGGTTCTGGAACTTGCCGAAGATAAAGTGGATGAGTCAATTTATGCTTACATAGAAAGCAATTATGCTGTTGATGTTGAGAGTGCGATTTCACATATGGCAAAAAGTGAACGTTCGACAGAACTTAAAAAAGTACGTACCAGGATCATAGAAGCATTGGAAGAAGAAGGTAAGGAAGCAGATAAGGAACTGGTATCGAAAGTACTGGAACGTTATAAAAAAACCGTTGTACGTGCAATGATACTGGATAAAAATGTCAGAGCAGACGGACGTGCTCTGGATGAGGTAAGACCAATCAGTATAGAAACGAATCTTTTGCCGTCTGTACACGGATCATGCCTTTTTACCCGGGGGCAGACACAGGCACTGGTTACTGCAACGCTTGGTGACAAAAAAGATGCACAGATGTTTGAACTTATCACAGATAAAACGAGTCGATCGGAAAACTTTATGGTACATTATAACTTTCCTGGCTATTCTGTAGGTGAAGCGAAGTTCATAGGTGCTCCGGGACGTAGAGAACTGGGTCACGGAAATCTTGCTAAACGGGCACTGGAACCGGCAATACCATTAAACTATGATGGAACGATCCGTCTGGTCTCTGAAATACTGGAGAGTAACGGTTCCTCCTCGATGGCAACGATATGCGGCGGTTGTCTGGCATTACGTTCAGCAGATGTTGAGATGGTGGATCTTGTTGCCGGTATTGCTATGGGACTTGTAAGTGAGGGCGACAAATATGCGGTACTTACAGATATCATGGGACTTGAGGATCATGATGGAGATATGGACTTCAAAGTAGCAGGAACAAAGAATGGGATCACTGCACTTCAGATGGATATCAAATTGGGAGGTATCGATCTGGAAGTACTGAGGGATGCTCTTATGCAGGCAAATAAAGGTAAAAACCATATTTTAAAGCTTATGGAAGAGGCAGAATCCAACATAGTTGAAAGTGGTGCACTTCCAAGTACGGAGCACTTTACAGTTCATCCTAGTAAAATAGGCGATATTATCGGTAAAGCAGGGGCCACAATACGGGATATTATTGAAAAATTTGAAGTAAGTATCGATCTTGACCGTGATGTAGGCGGTGTAAAACTTTCCGGTGAAGATAAAGAAAAAGTAGCTGCAGCAAAAGAGCATATCAAAAAGATAGCAGATGCACCGGTAAAAAAACAGATGGTATACGAAGTAGGTAAAAGTTATCAGGGTAAAGTAAAAAAAATAGTAGATTTCGGACTCTTTGTAGAGATGCCAGATGGCTTTGATGCACTTCTTCATATTTCAAAAGTAGCAAAAGAACGTGTGAATAATCTTTCAGAAAGATACAATGAAGGTGATGAGATCACGGTTGTTGTAATGGAGCAAAAAGGTAAAAAGGTTGAACTCGCTACACCAGAGTTTTTAGCATAAAATTATCTCCCGTTGCATCTTCTCAAGGTGCAATGCCTATCTTTACTTAATAAAACAAAATCCACAAACTTTTATGTAGCACTTCATAAAAACTTGTTGAAAAAAGAATAAGCTACTTTTATTTTATTCTTGCCTGCTTATGTTCCAATACTAAAAGAAATGCAAGCCTTTTTTCAATAAATATTATTTTATCTTTAAGTTATGCTATACTAAGGAAGATAGTAGATTAGATCTTTGATTATAAAATGAAGGAGTCTAAAATGAAAAATTTATTTTTAATGAGTGTTATACTCTTCCTTTTGCTAGGTTGTGGGGGTGGGGGTGGTACAGACCCCGGAAATACTGAGACTACCAGTATTAATGTTTCCTCCCATATACTTAAAACAGCGTATCTGCCATCTTATAATTTAAATGGGACATTAACATTTAATGTAGATACTGGCTCAACAGAAGGAAATGTCACACTCTTAGACATACATACCGGACGATACTCTTACCTCTCAGCGTTAACTATACAAAATACCAATGATACTTTTAAATATACTGTGACAGATGAAAATGGAACTTCTGTTAAAGTAGATGTGAACGTTAGTATCACGCAACTTCCTGTCACTATCAATGGTACTGTTCAAACTGATTTTAGTTCAAATCTTCCTATTGTTATTGTTGATACAGGAGATCAGGAGATACCTGATGAACCAAAAATCAAAGGTAGTATGACTATTATTGAGCCAGATGATACTAATCGTAGCAGTTTGATACTTTTTCCCAACTATAGTGGATATATGGAAATAGAGGTTCGTGGTAGTTCTTCACAATATTACTATCCTAAAAAGCAATATAGTGTTGATACAGAAACCTGGGATGAAGATGATGATGATATCTCTTTACTGGGTATGCCAAAAGAGCATAAATGGATACTTCAAGCCCCCTATGGAGACAAGTCTCTGATGAGAAATTACCTTGTATACCATAAAACACGTGAGATAGATGAAAGCAAGTATTATGCAGTACGTTCACACTTTGTTGAATTACTTACACGGGTGGATGACCATTATCGCTATGATGGTGTTTATGTCTTGATGGAAAAGATAAAAAGAGATAAAAACCGTCTTGATATCACAAAATTGACAGATGAAGATGTTTTGCCACCGGAAATCACAGGTGGATACATATTTAAGAAAGATGGAGAACCGGATGAAGATGAAGAATCTTTCCTTGGTATCAACGGAACTCAGTTTATTTATGTTGATCCTAAAAGCAGCAAAATCACAGATGACCAGAAATATTATATAGAGAATTATGTACAGGACTTTGAATATGCAATAGCATCCGATGATTTTAACAACAGTCAGGCTGCAGAGTATTACAAGAATTGGATCGATGATGATTCTTTTATCGTGCATTTGCTTTCACGCGAATTCTTTCAGGATGTTGATACTTGGCTCTATAGTGAATATCTGCATAAAGACAGAAATCAAACGCTCTCTATGAGTACAGTATGGGATTTTAATCTGGGTATGGGGAATAATAATTATCGGTTTGAAGGTTCTTATATCGGGTGGTCGTATGATATTTTAAAGGCTGACTATCCTGGTACAGCATTGCGATACTGGATGGAAAGACTGATGAGTGATCCGGCATTTAAACAAAAAACAAAAGAGTTATGGAATACATTGAGAAATACGGCCTGGTCAGATGCAAACCTGATGCTGTTCTTAGATCAGACTCAGACTCTTTTAACTGAGGCAGCAGCCCGTAATTTTGAGAGATGGCCGGATGTACTGGGACAATATGTATGGCCAAACAGAAAAGCCTGTCTGGAAAACGGGGAGCTTGTTTATTGTCAAACTTTTGACAGTGCGGTAAATGAACATTTAAAAGCCTGGCTATTAAATCGTGCACAATGGATAGACAGCCAGTTCTAAAATAAAGGGAGTAGAGTATGGAAATATTGCAACATCGGTCATATAGGATTATCGAACGTAAAGGTCTGCCTTTCTGGGTGGAGAGTATATTTTTCTTAGTGGTGTCAAGTATAAGTATATATTTTTATCTGGCATTTTTTTATAATCAATTTATAGAGTATTTTTCTCATATATTATTGGAAAGTGGTATTCAGGAAGGGGTACTGAATTTAAACGTCTATAATTTTGGTCTGATGGTACCGGATGTTCCATTTTTTTATAATCAGACCATGACATTATTCATTGGATTGGCAGGATCGATCTTCGTGATGTGGATTTTATTTAAACAGAAAGTTATCCCTTTGAATGTAGTATTCTGGATAGCATTTCTAATGCTTCTGCTCAGTATATTTCTGGCTTATTTTATTTTTTTCAGTAATTATTATCCTTATAACACAGAAAAGTATTTTGATCTTTATATGCATGCCTATATAGGATTTATGCTCATGTGTTTTGTTGTACTTTCATTTATTTTAGCATTGACCCCAGGGTATTTTATACGAAAAGTGCTTATTTTGCTGGGTGTGATCGGGTATTATTTTATTTATAGTTTTGTACGTTTTGCTGTTACGGTATTACTTGTTTCACAAGTTTCTGTTGTTTTCTCCCCTTTTATGTATTTTACGATTTTTTATGATTTTATTTTAATAATATATATTTATACAGCAATGCTTTACAGAGACAGACAAAAATCTGATGCAAGGAGAGGATAATGGAAACACTGATTAGTATAGCACAGGGGTATCAAATATTCCTTTTAGCCTTTATGGTCATCTATATGGTCCAACATTTTATTTTTACGTATAATCGACTTTACGGTGAGCAGAAAAACTATTATCATGATATTCTTGATAAAGAATTTCCAATGATCAGTGTGATAATCCCTATGCATAATGAAGAATTGGTTGCAAGGAATATACTGGATAGGATCATTATGTCAGATTATCCAATGGATAAAATGGAAATTATACCTATCAATGATCATTCTACAGACAAAACAAAAGAGATATTAGATGAGTATGCTCAAAAATATCCGAATATCCAGCCGCATCATAGACTTTCAGAAAAGCAAAAGAGAGGAAAATCAGAAGCACTGAATGACGGAATGCTCTTAAGTAAAGGAAGGATCATTGTTGTATTTGATGCAGACTATTTACCTGGAAAAGACGTGATAAAATCTTTGGTAATAGGATTTAAAGATCCTCAAGTAGGTGCTGTAATGGGGCGTGTCCTTGTAGGTAACAGTGATACAAATTTATTAACTATTCTATTGGATATGGAACGTTCAGGCGGATATCAGGTGGGACAACAGGCCAGATATAATCTGGATCTTATCCCTCAATATGGAGGAACTGTCGGTGCATATAGGAAAAGTGTTGTGATTCAAATGGGTAGTTTTGATACTAAGGTATTGGCAGAAGATACGGATCTGACATTTAAAATGTATTTAAATGGTTGGAAGGTCGCTTACGCAAATAAAGTAGAGTGTTACGAAGAGATGCCTGAAGACTGGGTTACGAGGGCGAAACAGATCCGAAGATGGTCTCGGGGACATAATGAGGTTATGTTCAAACATCTGTTCTCTATGTTCAAATCAAAATATATCTCTCTGAAAGCAAAAGTGGATGGGATATTGTTACTCTTTGTATATGCTATGCCGGTGATGTTGATAGTGGGTATTATAAATGCTATTCTACTTTTCTTTATTGATGCGATTGGTATTGTTAACAGCATAACAGCATTGATCTTCATTCTTGCGATCAATGCTTTTGGGAATTTTGCACCGTTTTTCCAAATTTCAACAGCGAACTATCTGGATGGGCGGAAAGCTTCATTAAAACTGGTTCCAATGTTTGCATTTAATTTCATACTTTACATTTTTTATACCGGACTCGGATTTTTTGATGCGATTTCGGATCTTTTTACCAAGAGAGAGGTTGATTGGGTAAAAACAAAACGATCAGAAAGGGGAAACAATGACTGATAGTACATTATTGACTTTAACCGTGACGGCACTCTTTTTCTTGTTGATTCTTCTGCCGATGATTCCTATGTTGAAAACTATTTATAAAAAAGAAGATAGTGAACCTCTGTATATGGATTTGGATTATACATTTAATCCAAGATTCCAAGTTGAGAATTTTGAAAAGATATTACCGTCAAAGAGTGAGTATTTTACTGAGATTGTGGTAGAGAAAGAGGTGAATCCTTCACTTGTGCCTTCTAAAATATCACATCCGTTACTTTTTTCTTCAATTGAAAATGTCACTCTGGAAGGAAAGATAACAAAAAATGCGATCCTGTATACCAAAGCAGATATTGTAACACAACCTCATAGTGAAATTTTTGCATTAAAAAGTGATGCAAATATAGTGCTTGGTGAGAAGAGTATGGTTAACTCCTGGATAGATGCGGCTAAAGATGTGATAGTGAAAAAAGATACAACTATCAACCTTCTTACTGCAAAAAGTGTAAGGTTGTATCCTGGTGTTACATTTAAACGGATCTATGCTGATACGATCGGGATATATCCACTCAATCAAGGTGCTGAAAATAAAACAGGAACCGATATCGTACATGAAAAAAAACATGAGAGTATTGAGGAGGAAATCCTGTATTTTGAAAAAAATGATGTGATAAAGAAAGGAAGCTATATTCACAGTGATATTATCTGTAAAGGAAAACTTATTATTGAAGATGACTGCAGGATATTCGGTTCAGTTAAGACAAATGGAACTTTGCAGATAGGAAACAATACATTTGTTTATGGAAATATCTTTTCAGATAAGAAAATAACCATTAAAGATAACTGTTTTATTTTTGGAAATATTTTTTCTCATACCTATTTGGAAATTGGACAAAATGGACAGATAGGAAGATACAGTCTTCCAAAGTCTATTATCGGTATTAAAGGAATTACAATAGCGAAGGGAACATTTTTACATAATTATATTTTGACTTATGGAGAGGGCAGAATAGTATGAAAAAAGCAAGTTTTATACTGTTGGTGCTTGTACTAATGGGATATCTGGGATATGTGATTTATGATACTCAGAATGAACTGGAAGATAATATCCATCATGAGATAAAAGTTCTGCTTGTTTATAATAAAGATAAAAACAGTGATATCCTCAAAGCATATGAGAGTGTTCTTGAAGAAGAAGGTGTACCTTTTGATGTAATGAGCAACCAGGAACTTATCAAACTTCCTCCTGATAAAACATATATAAATGTTCCTGCGATCATTTTTCCTGATTCCGTGAACCAGTATATTGAAAACGGCACAGAATATTGGATTGGAAGGTATGTGAAATCAGGTGGTAAAGTAGCACTTGTTTATGATGTAGATACAAAAAGGAAAGATGGAAAATATAAGTTGTCTTCAACGTATCTTGATAGGATCACAGGATTGTGTTTTGCTGTTTATCAACGAGAAAAGGAGCAATCCTACAGGACCGGATATATTCATTTTAAAGATGAATCAAGTGCCCGGTATTTTGAGTTTCCTAGTGGAAAACTTGATGAGAATTTTACAATTGTAGGGTATAAATATGGTAAATTACTGTATCAGGTCTCGGCAGTCAAAGTAATAAATGGTAAGGATCAAAAAATATATGCATGGGATGATAAGCAACAACCTGCGATCATCCGAAAAGATCTGGAAAAAGGTTCTCTGCTTTATATCAATGCCCCTCTTGGTTATCTTAAAGGCAATTCAGATGACCTGTTCCTAAGAAGTGTTCTTAGAACATTCCTTTTTAAGATTGCAAATGTCCCTCATATCATCTCTTCTCCTAATGCAAAAGGGACACTGGTGTTAAACTGGCATATTGATTCTTCCATAGAATATATATCTTTGCCATGGAACTTTGAACATCATTATTTAAGGAAGGATTTTAACCAATCATTTCATATAACAGCCGGTCCGGATTTACATAAACCTTATGATGGCCTGGGCTTTGATGTCACAGGAAAAGGACGGGAACTTGTAAAAAAAATGATGCAGTATGGTCCTATTGGTTCACATGGGGGATGGATACATAACTGGTTTGCAGAGAATATAGAAGAGAAAAAATTTGGTAAAAAAGAGATGAAAGAGTATATTCAGAAAAATAATGAGGCATTGGAGAGTATCATCGGATATAAACCGGTTGAATATTCTGCTCCGAATGGTGTTTTCCCTCCCCTTCCTTCTATAGAGATCATGAAAGAACTTGGATTTCAATCTTATTATTATGTCGGAGATGGAGGTTCTGCTCCCAACAGGACCTTTTATAATGGTAAAATGCTTGCTGACAGGATCATTGCTTTTCCTGTAATGACTTTTGGTATTAATGCATCAATAAAAGAATTTTCAAACAGTCATTGGAGTGAAGAAAAAGTAAAAAAATACTATAAAGAGTTTATTGACTACCTTATAGACAATCATACTGTAAGGCTTTTCTACAGCCATCCTTATGATATACCGGAATACAATTACAAGAGTGCAATGAAGTTTTTTCTGGATTATGCAGCAAAGTTGGTAGAAGAGGGAAAATTGCAAACACGGACATTGACAAATATTGCTGATTTTACAATGAGATTGATAGAGACAAAAAAAAGATTTTGGGTGGATGTTCAAGGTGTTCATGCTAAAATCAGTAATCACAGATCCTTGAAGGAGATGGTATTGGCTATACCTAAAAAGACAGGAGAGAAGAAAATGGTTAGAGGTAATTATTCCGAGGATAAAAATTATTATTATATTCCTTTAGATAATTATGATAATGAAGCTCTTATAGATCTTTCTTTTCAATAGCCGGTGCAGAGAAGAAAGTAGAATATTGATGAAAAAGGATTAAAAATGAAATTTGTATGGTTTGTGATTTTATCAGGTATACTTTTGGCAGCACCTGTCAATAATGCAGTAGAAAAAAATGATGTTAATCAGACTTTTATGACAGAAAAGAGTATAAAAGAGATCAAGATCGGTGAGCAGGATAGATTTGAAATAGCATTCAATTATGAATATATTGACCCTTCAGATACTTATGGTTCATGGAAAAATACCAATATACGTTATTATCAAAAGTATTCAGAAGAGTTGACATTGGTATATCAGGCGGGTCTGTTTAACAGAAAAGAGGGAAGTGCTTCACTTTTTGCTTTGGGAGCATATAAAGACTGGACCCCTTCTTTTTATACGTTTTCTCAGTTGTCAGTGGGAACAGATAGCGACTATTTGCCTAAGTACAGGCTGGATAATGATTTTAACTTTAAATTTGGTGAACAGAAACAATGGGTCGGACTTGTAGGATTTACTTATATTGATTATTATGATGTCCACACGGACTTCATTACTTCTGTGGGACTGACCTATTATGCACCTAAATACAATATTTCATATCGTTTCTTCTTCAATAAAAGTGATCCGGGCAGTATAAATTCAACTACACATCTTTTAAGCATAGGTTATGGAGCAGAAAAAGAGTCCTGGACATATTTTGATATATCTTATGGTAATCAGGCCTATCAATCTATTTCTGATGGCAGCTTTGCCAATATCAACGAAGATGCACTGAATTTAAAATTGACACATCGGCACTGGTTATCTGAAAATGAGGGAATTTTTGGTTCTATAGGATATTTTAATTTAAATGACGGGTATGAAAAATATTTATTTCAAATAGGTTTTTTTAAAGAATTTTAGAGGGATGATAAAAAAAATACTGCTTGTTTTTGGCACAAGACCTGAAGCGATAAAAATGGCACCGCTGATATTGGCTTTTAAACAGTATTCGCATCTTATAGAAACAAAAATATGTGTTACTGCACAACACAGAAAGATGTTGGATCAGGTTTTGGATATATTTGAGATAGAACCTGAATATGATCTTGATATTATGCAGGAAAATCAGGATCTATATGATGTAACAGAGAAAATATTGAGTGGTACGAAAATTGTATTTCTGGAGTATAAGCCTGATCTGGTTTTTGTTCATGGAGATACTACAACAGCATTTACAACAGCACTGAGTGCCTTTTACAATAAAATTAGTATTGCCCATGTTGAAGCAGGTTTGCGTTCAGGAGATATTTATAGCCCCTGGCCGGAAGAGGCAAACAGAAAATTGATTGCACAGCTGGCACAGTACCATTTTACTCCGACATTGCAGAGTAAAGAGAATCTTCTTCTGGAAAATATTGATAAGGAAGCAATTTATATTACAGGAAATACTGTTATTGATGCATTATTTCTGGTTTTGAAAAAAATAGAAAATAATCGAAAATTGCGGTATCGTTTAGAAAAAGAAATTTCACAATATTATAAAGGATTTCTTTTAAGAGGAAAATTCATATTGATCACAGGGCACCGCAGAGAGAACTTCGGAGAGGGATTCATACAGATATGCCAGGCAATAAAAGAACTGGCTTCTCACTATCCTGATATTGATTTCATCTATCCTGTACATTTGAACCCAAATGTACAGGAACCGGTTTTCCGTTTATTAAAGGGTCTGGATAATGTATATTTGATCAAACCAATGGAGTATGAGGCATTTATATATCTAATGAGTAAATCTTATCTTATTTTAACAGACAGTGGGGGTATACAGGAAGAAGCACCAAGTTTGGGAAAACCTGTATTGGTAATGAGAGAAAAAACAGAGCGCCCTGAAGTACTGGAATCAGGTATTGTCAAACTGGTGGGAATAAATACAGAGAAGATTATTTCAGAAGTTTCAGCACTGATTGATGATCCGGACTATTATAATATAATGACGCAAGCACAAAATCCTTATGGCAATGGGACAGCAGCAGAAAAAATAGTAGAAATCATATTGAATTCACTTCTATTTAATTATGAAAAAGATATAATAACGCGTCTTAAAAAAAGTGTTAAGTAGGGAAATATAGGCATTTATGTTTATATTGGCGACAGTTAAGTCGTTTACGCTATCCGAACAGACTTTTGTAGACAGTCAACGGGGACTTGAAACCCATAAAATCATAAGGATATAAAATGAAAAAGTTTTTCTTACTTTTCTTAGCACTTGGTGCTGTTGCATTTGCTGGTGAAGCAGGTGGTGAATCTATGATCAAAGCATACTCAGTAGTTGCTGCTGGTGTTGGTCTTGGTCTTGCTGCTCTTGGTGGAGCTATCGGTATGGGTCATACTGCTGCTGCTACAATCGCAGGTACAGCTAGAAACCCAGGTCTTGGTGGTAAACTAATGACTACAATGTTCATCGCCCTGGCAATGATCGAAGCACAGGTTATCTATACACTTGTTATTGCTCTTATCGCTCTTTACGCTAACCCATTTATCGGTTAATCTAAAGAGATCTTAAGTTTGTGGCGGTATACTTCCGTCACAACTTTTTGTTAACCCTCATTTTAAAGTCTGATAGTCTTAAATTATCGAGTCTATGTGCGTCAGTGGTGGAACGGTAGACACGCTACCTTGAGGGGGTAGTGCCCTACGGGTGTGGAGGTTCAAATCCTCTCTGACGCACCATTCCTTTTATTGTATTCCAAATAATCCTTGCAAATAGTATTTATAATTTAATTAAATACATGAAAATTACTTTAATTTAAAAGTCATAAATCTTCATCAAATACCGTAAATTAGGGGCTTTTTACCTATTTTTTATCTTTTTTTAAGAGTTTGTTGTGTTATAATGACTGCATCTTAAAAAAAGGAAGAAGAATGACAAAAGCAGAGTTTGTAGAACTAGTACAAAAAAATGGTGAGTTTGAGAGTAAAGCAGCAGCGGAGAGAGCAGTAAAAGCATTTATCAACTCAGTAACAGAGGCACTTGTAAATAAAGAAACAGTATCTCTAGTAGGTTTTGGGACATTCTCTACAGTGGAAGTAGCAGAAAAAAGCGGTAAAGTTCCAGGGACTGACAAAACATATACAAAAGCAGCACATACTGCACCTAAATTTAAAATCGGTAAAACACTTAAAGACGCTGTGGCTCAGGGTTAATAATACCTAATTCAAGAACGCTAGTAAGGGGATCGAATTATACTATTGCGTAGTGTAATTCTTTTCTCTAAAAATTACTCCCTAAATGCCCATTCAAATCATAAGTGCAATTCTCCCCCCTCAATCACGCAACTAATTCCTTAGCGAACTCTTCGAAAAATACTTCATACGGTGTTTTGTAATTCAGCACTTTTCTCGGTCTGTGATTTAGCTTTTTCTGTATGGTAATGATTTCTTCCTTAGATATCTGTGTAAAGTCACTCTTTTCCGTTATCACTGGTAATGGTCTTGTGGACAGGCTTGATAGGCTTCAGTATCTCAATCAATGCATGGGTTACATTTGAGGGTACTTGTCGGATAAGCGTAAACTTGGATCTTCTGTCCACCACGGTGACCAATGACCCGATATGGTCTTTGCCGATAACCGTATCGATCTCCAGATCTCCAATACGTTTTTTCTTTTCAACGATCTTGGAATGTTTATCGATCATGACACGGTCGATAATAGTACCTCGTTGTTTGTGCTCATTGGCTCTCTTGTGATATTTCTTGTTCTTGTGCCGTGTCCAGCTATAGCTCTGGTACCGATAGATCACAAGTTCTTTATATTTATTCCTTCTGATCTCCCGGCTGATCGTTGAAGGATGCACACCGATATGCTCCGCGATCTCTTTTTGCTTGTATCCTCTCTCCAATAAAGTTGAAATATGATATCTTTCTTTGAGGGGTAATTGTTTATATTTCATAGTGCTTTCCTGGATTTGTGGTGAAAAAAGGATAACCTATGATCAGTTAACCCTCTCTTTCACGCTACTCTCTCAGAAATTGCACTTATTGGTTGAATTGGCGAAATATAATAAATAAAAGTATCTATATTTGACAATAATTAAAAAAAATACTATACTTATTTAAATAAATTAAAAATATAGAGTTTTAAATGACAAAATGTTTAATCTGTGAAAATGATCTTACTGTTACTTCCTGTACATGTGAAGCCTGTAAAACAGAGTATAAAGGCACGTTTTTTTTTCCAAGACTTGCCAGACTTTCACAAGAGGAGCGTTTGCTTGCCGAAGCACTCATTTTTCATGGCGGTAATCTCAAAGAGATGGCGGAAGATCTGAATATCAGCTACCCGACACTCAAAAAAAGGCTCAATGAACTTTCAAATGCCCTTAATGCCAAAAAGCAGGAGGATGAAAAACGTATCGAGCGGATCCTCAAAGATATCGAATTGCAAAAGATCGGTGCGGAAGAGGGGATCAAACTCATAAGGGAGATCAGCGGTGAATTATAGAGAGAAGATAGAAGGACTGAAACAAAAAGGTATTTTTACGGAAGAGCAGGCAGCAAGACTGACTGCCTCCTCCCGGATAGAAGAGCAGGTCAGTGCAGAGCATGAACGTAAATTTACACTCGAAGCCGTGGGTGTACTTCTGATGCTGGGTGCAGCAGTGTACATCTTCGGTTTGGCAGGCAGCACCGAAAGAACCAATACCGTGGAGGATGTCTCACAGATGCTTAATGCACCTGTGAGTTCGGGTATCTCGTCACAAAGCAGTTTTGTACTCATCTTTTTACTGATTGCAATAATGCTGTATGTGACACTGTATCTATATGCGCATAATCGTTTTAGGAACTTTTGGCGTATGGCGGGGGAGATCGTGCAGCTTGAAGAGAGTATGCACCATACAGGGGTGATGAAAAAAGAGTTGACAGAAAAGCTTGAGATACTTTTAAAAGATGAGAAACAGCCTGAAGCCGTATTGAATATGCAGGCAGATCAAAATACAACAGTGCATGTAATGAAAGTGCTTGCAGAGATGGAAAAGGACCTGCGTTCACAAAAAAAGAGAACAGATTTTTTACGAATAGAATGTAAACAGAGACAAACACTTTTTCCTGACAATCTTGCCAAACTTGTCGGAAAACTGCCAACATGTCCATAGGAGGAGAAACAATGCAACAAAACAACGGAGTAAAGTCTTACCTGCTCATCACAGCAGGTATTATCATCGCAGGGATGCTGGGGTGGTTCGTACTCAGCTATAACGTACTGGTCGCCAAAGAGGAGCAGGTGAAAACTGCCTGGTCACAGGTGGAGAGCAACCTTCAGCGCAAGGTCGACCTGCTGCCCAATCTGGTCAAAGTGGTCAAACGCTACGCGGCACATGAAAAAGAGGTCTTTGAGAATATCGCAGCCCTTAGAGCCGATGCGCTCAACACATTGCAGCGCAGCAGGGGCAAAGTGGATGCGCAGAACATCGAAGCGCTGGAAAAGATGCAGGAGAAGCTCAACGGTTCGGTGCTCAAACTCTTTGCCGTGGTTGAGAACTACCCGCAGCTGCGTTCTTCCGAACAGTTTTTGCAATTGCAGTCACAGATAGAAGGAGCGGAGAACCGCATCAACATTACCAGAATGCAGTTCAATGATGCTGTAGGCGCATTTAACCGATATATACAGATGATCCCGGCGAACATTGTTGCAGCGGCAGCCGGTTTCCGGAGAAAGGCTTACTTTAAAGTCAAGAAAGAAGCACACAAAGATCTGAAATTGGAGATATAAGATGAAAAAAACGTTTTTAGCAGCAGCCCTCAGTGGTATGCTTATGATAAGCGGATGTGATAGTAAGACAGAAGCGGCACAGAAGCCTAAAACAGAGCAAAACAGGATCATCATCGATGATGCCTATGTATTGTTGGATAATGATAAATTGATGAAGATGTACCGGGAGTATAATGAAGGTCTGCTCAAAGACTATGACATCGATTTTCGTGTGATCACTACTTCAAGTGATGAAGATATTGACCTCTTTGCAAACAAAGCTTTTGCCACTTTGCAGCAGAAGAGCCGAAGCAGAAGCGGGAAGGCGCTGCTGCTGCTGGTTAATACGATGCAGGACAAGGTGCGACTGGAGGTCTCTGCGGCACTGGAACCGGTTTATACCGATGCATTCGTCTCTTATGTGGAGCGTAAGGGGATGGTGCCGTACCTTAGAGAGTACAAGATCGCAGACGGGGTCTATATGATGACAGAGTTGGTACATGACCGTGCTACCGAAGCTCATCAGGGCAAAGAGTGGATGCCGCCAATGGAGAGCAAGTCCATCGGGGGCGGAGCAAAGAGTAAGGCATATATCGGCATGGTTGACCCTGATGCCAAAAAAGGTACTCAGGTTTTGGCACGCAGCGGTGACGACCCAAAAGCGGTACTGCAAAAGTACATCGAAGCGCTCAAAGCCCATAACAAAAACCCCAACCTTGACATTTATACCGATGCGACCAAAGCCTTTTTTCCCAAGTGGACGGTGACGGACATCAACCAGAACCATGAGGTGGAGAATATCTCCAAATGTCTGAACCTGCATGAAACACTCTATGATAATGATGATACCCATGCCGTACTGGCAGTTATTCCTTATGACAAGCATCGCACCTGTTCGCCGTATTTTTTCAAAAAAGAGGAGGGTAAATGGAAGCTTGACATTGCCACTATGGCACAGACGCTGCGTTTCAATGCACAGATGCAGTGGCATTTTGATATGTCAAAGCGGCTTGAAAAAGAGGGGATGTATTACGCCTATGCTTTTGACGGATATGGGTTTGACAAACACGGCTACCCTTTTGTACCGGATCATCCCATGGAGGACGGTATGCGATGGGGTTATCAGTGCAATGGATGGTTCAAGCCTGAAGAAGCTGAGCTTTACAGACAAAATCAAGAAAAGTACATTCGATGCTGGATCAATAAATACTGGAATGGCTCACCTGCAGAGGTGCGACTTGGGCTGGATGTTTATGATTATGTGATCGGTGTAGGGGAAGGGATAAATGAAAAAGATGCAAACTACAAAATATTTATGTCGTACATGAAACAGATTCCTTCAGGTGAAGTAGCAACGGTGATCGTCAACCACTATGACCGTGATACCAAACAGACCACACGTGTGGTGCGTCGCGGGATCGCTCCATAAAGCGGTAAGACAATGGAAAAGGAAGAGGAAATAACCGTCTATCGCAGGCTTACCGTTACCATTCTTAGTGCTTTGATAGGTTTTTTTGTAACATTGATCAGCACGGCACTGCTGATGAGCGGACCGCTTACATTTGAGATAATGGGAAAGATCGCTGCTGTGGGAGCGATCTTTTTTGCACTGTTTGGGTATGTGTTCCCTAAAAAGATGGAGAAAGTATTGTTTGTGCTGACGCTGTTCCAGTAAAAAGGAGATGAAATGGAGATCTATTTGGTACTGTTTGCTATATATGTACTGATATTAAATGTTGTTACATCCTATCGTCTCTATGTAGATGAGGGGTATGAGAAGTGGCAAAAATGGATACAGACATTTCTGATATGGCTGCTTCCATTTATCGGTGCAGTGATAGTTTCCGTAATGCTTAACCGTACTGTATCTTCTCATAGCACATCTTCTGGACAGATCCCAAAAATAGTAGCACTGTTTGGTCTTTTCTTTTTTGTTGAAACATCTAAGAAAAAAATAGACGGTTACCTTTCATCGATGAATGATTACGGTGATTGTACCGGTGGGGTGGATCCGGGGTGTCATATGGGAGATGGAGGCTGCGGCGGTGGTGAATAGTATTCTTGTGGTTGCGGGTATTGCACTATGGCTGAGTGACCTGCTTGCACCGGTATGGCTTTTGTATCTATTCAATCGTTGTCGACAAAAGAGGCGTACCTCATGGTTATCATGGGCAGCGGCATCACTCTTTGTGCTTGTGCAGGCTTTGATCGTGGGCAATTTAATAGGGTTTAATGTCGGGATGTACTTCTTTATGTTTCCCCCGGGCTACCTTTCTTCCGTATTTGTTCCGGATCTTTTAGAGATGTTTCATACATCTGTAATGGTAAGAACGGTTATTGTTTACCTGTTTCCGTTGGTATGGCTCGTGATGTTTCCGGTATTGGTACTCTATTTTTATGAGAAAGGGAAGAGCGAGAAAAATGAAGGAAGAAGAATGACAAAAGCAGAGTTTGTTAGAATTGGTACAAAAAAATGGTGAGTTCGAAAGTAAAGCAGCAGCAGAGAGAGCTGTAAAAGCTTTTATCTCTTCAGTAACAGAAGCACTTGTAAAAAAAGAGACTGTATCATTAGTAGGTTTCGGAACATTCTCTACAGTAGAAGTAGCAGAGAAAAGTGGTAAAGTACCAGGAACTGACAAAACTTATACAAAAGCAGTACATACTGCACCTAAATTTAAAATGGGAAAAACACTAAAAAACCCATTATAACCATCACTAAGATATACTACGTTCAATATTATTCTCATAAGGAACTTTATGGAACTTAAAAATGTTATCGGACTAGGTGTAGCAGGGAATTTTGCACATCATTTGGAACAGGCTGGTGAATTAAAAGATTTTGAAAATGTGATTACATCGGAACCGGATGCACCTAAAGGTATATTTCCTTTTTATCTGCCAGGTTCAGATACTTTTTTAGGCCTCTATTCCATAGGAACAGACATACTTGATCTTCCAAACTATGAAGCAAATGCACAGGTTGAGCCGGAGATAGCAGTACTTTTTGATATCATTTATGATAAAGATAAAAATGTGATAGACTTGGTTGCACAAAAATTTACTACTTTCAATGATTGTACTATTCGGAAAGAGGGTGCAAAAAAGATCTCAGAGAAAAAGTCTTGGGGAATCAACTCTAAAGGTATAGGTGACAAATGGATAGCTATAGACAAGTTTGAAGAGGGTGGGGTGATGGACAACTATCATCTTTGTTCTTTTGTGAAGCGTGAAGGGGTACTACACCCTTATGGAGTAGATGCACCACTTCCTGGATACAGTTATTTCTATACTAAGCTTAAACTGTGGCTCATAGACAAAATGAATACTCAAGAGGATTTTGGGCCATTGGAAAATATTTCTGCACATCTCAAAGCATGTGGTTATCCTGAACAGGCACTTATCTCCATCGGTGCTAGTGCCTATGCAGAGTTTGGTGAAAAGAATTATTTACAAAAGGGTGATGAAGTCTATGTTGTAGCGTATGATAAAAATGCAGATGATGCCAGTTTTGAAACATCTTCGACGAAAGTAATACTACACCAAAAGGTGCAGTCTTAACCACGGCTTGAGTCTTGGCACTTCTTTTTAAAGTACTCTTTGTCTGCTTTACATAACGGACATTTCTCTGGTGGCTTTTTCCCTCTGTGAACATGTCCGCACACTTCACAGATCCACTCTTCATTGTTTTCGCTTTCAAAGAAACCTTCTGCTTCAAGGATACGTTTAAGTTCTAAATATTCTGCTTCATGTTCCACTTCTACTTTACCAATGGCTCTAAAGAGTCTGGCAATGTCATTTAGGCCTTCTTCTTTGGCAATGGCAGCAAAGTTCGGATACATCTCTTCATGCTCATAACGTTCACCATCAGCTGCATACATAAGATTTTTTTGTGTAGTATCGAGTTCTATCTCTTTTACCAACTTGTTATAGGCTTTGTATTCTGCCATGGCATGGTATTTTTCATTGTCTGCTGCTTCTTGAAAGTGTCTTGCAATACGGTGAAGTCCCTCCGACATTGCTACATCGGCAAAGAACTCATATTTGTTCCTGGCCTGACTTTCGCCGGCAAATGCTTTCATAAGGTTCACAGCAGTAAGGTTTTCGGTAATGCATTCCATATCCTTACCACAGCAGACAAGAGTCCCGCCTCCAACTTCCTGTACTTCTATCTCATTGCCGCATAAGTTGCATTTGTATGTTTCATATTGTCTCATTTCGTTTCCTTGTTTTTTGTTTAATGTATGTTTTTCTTGATATCAGTGATGAATTCAGTAATATCATCATGTAAGGCTTGCAGATCTTCTTCATGCTCTACTTCATCAGCAAGTATCTGACTTACAATATCATAAGTGACTATATCTTTATCTTTGGTCATCTCTGCCAGTTGGGAATAGGTGGAAATAGCACATTGTTCACCTTTGATTGAGTCTTCCAGTATGCTTACCACATCAAAATCTTTAGGCTCTTCATATCCGCAGTTACTGTGAGTAAACCACTCCTTCGGATGAAGCAGTGGAGTACCACCAAGCTGGAGAATCCTGTCTGCTACCATATTGGCATGTCTGAGTTCATCCGTAGCATGCTGCTGGAGTTCTGCTATGGCAGCATCTTTCATAATGCCCTTAATGACCTTTGCTTCTATAAAGTACTGATAGTAGGCGAGCCACTCATCCGCGTAAGCTTTATTGAGTACGGTGATGATCTTATTGATCTCAATCCCTTTGATAATGGAATTTCCTCTTCGTGCCATGATGGATCCTTTTTATGGAGTTAAGGAAAATTATTTTCCTTTAGAAATTATACCTTCTCTAATCTTAAAGGGAAATTATTATCCTTTAAGATTAAGATAAGTATATTACTGTTCCAATAATACTATAATTTTTGGAAAATGATAAAGAGAGGTAATAGGTATGGGCAAAATGCCCATTGTAAAGAAAGGATAGCTAGTTCTTGAACCAACTTTTGACTCTGCTAAATGCAGAGTCAAAAGCACTTTTATGAGGACGGCTTTCTACACCGTAACTCTCTTGAAGCTTTTCAAGCAGCTCTTTTTGCTCCTCATTGATCTTTTTAGGAAGTATCATACGAACTTGTGCAATGAGACGGCCTTTACGTCCTCCATGTACATCTGCCACACCTTCCCCTTCAAAAACAAACTGCTCTTTATCTTTGGTGCTTTGTTTGAGTTTTAGTTCCAATTCACCTTTAAGTGCAGGGATAGAGATAGTCTCGCCCAGGATGGCTTGGGTAAAGAACACAGGTACTTCTACATAGATGTCTTTGCCGTTACGGATGAAATTCTCATCTTCTTCTACATAGAAGGTAAGGTAAAGGTCTCCACGTTGACCATTTTTAGCTTCATTTCCATACCCTTGAGCACGTAATCGGTTTCCACTATCTACACCGGCGGGGATACTGATGGTTACAGTATCTTCTTCTTCATGATAGCCCTTACCTTTACAGCAGCTACATTTTTCAGCGATGGATTGTCCTTCGCCATGACATTTAGGGCAGGTTTGTGCAAACTGCATAGGTCCTTGTCTCATAAGGACTTGACCCTGTCCTCCACAATAGTCACACGGTTTTAACTTGGCATCTTTTGCACCTGTCCCTTTACAGTCCATACAAGGTGTTTTAAAAGTGATATCTATCTTCTTTTCACACCCAAATACAGCTTCATGAAATGCCAAAGGAAGTTCTATTTCAAAATCAAGGGCATATTTCTGGCTGGGATCTCGCCGTGTACGTCCGAAACCTCCGCCAAAACCACCTGAGCCACCGAACATAGAGTTGAAGATATCCATGATATCATCCATATTGGCACTACCGAATCCTCCGCCCATGCCACCTTGTCCTTCCAGTCCGGCTTTACCATAACGGTCATAGATAGCTCTTTTCTCATCATCACTTAACACCTGGTAGGCTTCATTGACGATTTTGAATTTTTCTTCTGCTTTTTTATCATCAGGATTTCTATCCGGGTGGTATTTCATTGCAAGTTTTCTGTACGACTTTTTAAGTTCTGCACCTGAACAGTCTCTGCTGACTTCAAGTACTTGATAATAATCCAATTCTGTCATTGCTATTTCTCCATTGAAGTGGGAATAAATTTGGCGAATTCTACCATAATTTTGTTATAATGGCGAAAAGTTTTTCAAGGGGTCTATATAATGGTTGTACATATCGTTATGTTTCAGTTCAAAGAAGAGAATAAAAAGGCCAATATGATCCAGGCAAAGCAGATGTTGGAAAATCTCATGGGAGCTGTTCCCACACTTAGAAGTATAGATGTAGGATTGAATTTTTCTGCTGAAAGCAGAGCAATGGATCTAAGTATCATTACTATCTTTGAGAGTAAAGAGGGATTGAATGCCTATGCCATACATCCTGAACATCTTAAAGTGGTTGATTTTATTAAAACTGTAGTCGAATATTCCAAAGTTGTGGATTACGAAAAAGAATAATATGAAAAATTACAAGATAGAGGCTTTTGAAAATTTGGTAGAGGCTTTTGGTTCTCTACCCTCTATAGGTAAAAAAACTGCTATACGTTTAGCCTATCATGCCGTGATGGAAGACGGGTTTGCTGCAATGAAACTGGCACATGCGCTTGAAACAGGTGTGAACAGTATACAAAAATGCAGCAAATGCCATAATATGAGTGAAGATGAACTCTGTTCTATTTGTTCTGACCCCTACCGTGACAGTTCCAAACTCTGTATCGTGCAAAGTGCAAAAGATATTTTGACCATAGAGGAAAGCAGGCAGTTTAACGGGGTCTATTATGTGGTCTCGGAAGTACGGGACCTTGATGAAGCACATCTCTTCTATGCAGTTGGAGGTGTAGATGAGATCATCTTCGCATTTCCTCCCAGTATTGCTACAGATACGATGATCCTCTATATAGAAGACAAGCTCAAAGGTCTGTCAATAAACTTTACCAAGATAGCACAGGGTGTCCCTACCGGTGTAGAATTGGAAAATATAGATGTGATGTCACTCTCACGTGCTTTAGAAGCGAGAGTGAAGATATGATTATGATAAAAAGGCCGGTAATGTGCTTTTTTATCTTTACGTTAACAGACCATTGATAGGAGGATTGTTATCTGTCAATATTTCGGGATTGGTGATCCCATACATTTTATAGATCGTAGCAGCAATACTGAAAACTTGAAAATGGTATGACTCTCCTACCTGTCCGAAATTTTTTGGTCTGGTATAGAGGCGATTGTTATCACCTGTTCCTGTAATTTCCGTTTCCCCTACAATACCAAGATGATTCATATAATCACTGCCTCCGAACCAATAGACATTTTGGTTGTTCCCGTGATCCCACCCTTCTGAATTGTTATAATTGACATTACGACCGAATTCACCAAAGACTACAATATTAATATTGGATCTTCCTTCAACATTCATATGATTGACTGCAGCTGCAATAGCATTCATAAGATCCTGCATTCTGTCAGTATAATTATCAATTGCATTGGAATGGTCATCCCAGCCTCCAAGACCCGGGCTTCCTATACTGACTACTTTGGTATAAGGATTATGGATAAGAAGTTTCATAGCTAACTGTAGTCTGTCTGAAAAAGTATTGTTATCGGGATAAACGACACCAGGAGGAAGCTCCAACGCATTGATCTCATCACTGAATTTTTCGAGAATGGCTCTTTTGTCAAAAGCTTCTTTGATCTTGCCTTCAGGATTGAAACTCTGTGCCATGGTATCCATCATTTGTCCCAATGTAGTATTGGTATCATTATTCATGATATGGCTGTCGAACCATCCGTTTCTTTTATATGGATTATCTGAATCACTTCCGAAAGCAACCGGTTTTAAAAAAGAATTCAAGTTAAGATCATCCTCTCTGAATAAGATCGATTCCCCTTCCATCGTGACAAAAGGAATACTTTTACCTATGTCGTCTGATCCTGTTGGTTCGGTGATGGCACCTTTGTGATAAAGTATGGAGGCCAGATTTGAAATAATACCGGCACCACCATCAGTATTTTTCCCACGCTGTGCCTGAGAGGTACATTCCCCATGTGCTTTAAGATCATCTACCGTTCTGTAACATGTACGGAAAAGGTTCATTTTTTCATTACTTAAAAGGAACTCCATAGTGTTCCCTCCGGCCTCTTCCCAGAAATGATTGGCAGTTGCTGTTATTTCATTTAAAGGATATGGATTCTGACTTTGTGCATTGATCTCTGTCATATTGGTAAGATTTCCTGCAAGTTCAGAAGGACCACCGTAAAGATATACAATAATGGTTTGGGCATTATTGTCAGTATAAATATCAGGATCGAAATTTATCTGTTCGTAATCCAGGTCAGCAGCATTGGCACTATAAGGCAATACAGCAGAAATACCGAGAGCACCTACACCTTTGAGAAAAGTTCTTCTGTTTATGTGTTCTTCTTGATTTATAGTATACTTGTTCATGTCCTTCTCCTATTCTTTCTTATCAAATGAATATATAGCACTAAGACGTGAAATATAATCCAGTACCATTGCAGCAAAATAACCACGCTCTTCAAGATCATCCTGCAGATCATCATTGCCTATAAGACTGATCCATGGGAAACTTCGGAATGTTATACTGTCATATTTGTCTTCATCGATCATATCTTGAAAGAACTGTAGTTCTGTAAGGGTTGCATCTCTGCCAATGAGTGGAATAAAAAGTGTATGAACAATATGCTCTGCTACTTTTTCTTTGGTATCTGCTTCTGCAGGAAGTGACTGATAGATACTTGTTAATGTCCACCCATCATCCCATGATTCAAAAGACGTATTGGTTTCATAGTTGATCATGACATGTTCTCTTATGGTCTTATGGAACCAGGCAAAAGATTGGGAATCAAGAGGAACTTCCGTTTTTCTACCCAATTTATATCTCATAGTTGATTGATGCATTTTATTCAATCGGTCATAAATATAATAGAATGAATACTGGTGAGGATGCCACTCCAATGTTTTTGCGATAGGAAAGAAGCTCTCTTCAAATGTTCTTGTTTTTTCTGAATAAAGCAGATACTCTTTGGAGTAGATGATCTGTTTTAACAGTCCTGTCCATGAGGTAGGATTGCTGGAAACGATTTGGTTTACAATAGTATCTCTTTGTGTCTCTGTATGATTGGGAAAATAGATATCAACCAATCTCCGACTGACCGTGCCAAGAAATTCCGGCTGGAGAACAAGTGCACTGTAAAAGTTTGTACCGTTATAGATGGTCATATTGGGAAAAAGGGTGGTAATGGCTTCTGTATTTTCATCTAATGTAATGATCAGGGTATTTGTATTTTTATCAAGTTGCCAATTCTGCAAAGCTTTTGCAGCAAGAGGTACATGAGCATCATTGAAATCCATGAGAAATATCTCGAGCATCTCTCTTCCGTTGTCTTCAGGGCTTCTGAATCTTCTCCAGTTCTCATCTGTTATCATATGTTTGAATGTTACCCATTGCAGACTGAGATCATCGTCAAAATCTCTTACTAAACTGTTGTATACATTCATAGCATCAATGCTGTAGACAGTATCAAGTTCGTAAGCAGGAGAAAAAAGAATGGTTTGTGTCAAGATATAAGCCGCCCATCGGTTCAGATACTCTTTCCCCGGAGAAAGGTGGAAGAGCCTGGCAAGCATTGGTACCATGACCTCCCCGGTACCCCAGCCCTGATAATCATATAAATGCTCTTCTACCGAAGCCAGTTCTGAAGGATCATTTGTCTGATCAAATTTTTCCTGTGTCTGGCTGATAAAGATACCGGATTGAATACTTGCATTGAGTTCACTGAGAGAACTTCCGTAAAAAAGGGTAGCATAAAGTTTAACAGCAACTTTATACTGATCTTCTATAGAAAGAGCATTAAATTCATTATTGGTTAATGCCTGAAGCCCAAATTGGGAATAGGATAAAGGAGTAGCATCTAAAGTAATACCATAGACCTTTGTCGTTTCATCTTCTGTTCCTCCTCCACTACTACTACCGCCTCCACCGCAGTTAGATAGAAAGAGAAAAAGAGAAAAAACAAGTATGAATTTGTACATTTTTTGAAAGAGCTGCATGTCGATCCTTTGTATAAAATAAAATATAGGGACATCGATATATGCATAAGATTATGGAGAGAAAGAGTATAGAACAGTTCATGAAATTATATTCATGCCCTCTATTTATTGCGATCTATCGGTAACCTGGCAATCTCAATGAGACCCATAGCTTTCTGCCCCTGCCTCGCGATAGGTTTAGCTTTATCATCGTATAGAAGTAAGAAGATCGGCATACTATTACTTGCAGACTTTTATTTCCTGCAATAAATATGCCAATATTTTTGTAAGTATAACGGTTTTATATTAAATAGATTTTAAGAGGGATACTTTCACTTTATCATGATTTATTTTTTTTCATTAATATAGTTCTGTACAAACTTACGTACATCAGCATAAACAAAAGAGTCTTTGTAGCCTTCTATTTTCCCTCCGCTTGCATTGGGATGGCCGCCGCCATTCCCGATATGTGCTGCCATTTGGGAGACATCCAGTTTATTATTGCTGCGTAAGGAAAAATGCCCTCTGAAATTTATATCCATATAGAAGTCATAGTCAGGATTTGCAACCATACAGGCATTTCCTATAATAGATGCATTACCTACGTTATATCCGAGAATACCTTTGTATCCTTTGTATTCTATAGTAAGACGCTGTTTGTCTTTGGTTAAAAGATCAGTGACATAAGAAGCTACAAGATTGTCTTTTGTATTATTCTCCTGCTGTTTAAAAAAGGATTTTTTGATCTGATGCAGATCATCATCCAGTTTGATGGGAGCAGCAGGAGTATTGACTCTGTTTTTTGCTTCCTCCAGCATGGAGAGTTTAAACGCTCTGTCTTGAGCCGGAAATAAAATACGATTGATCTCTCTTACCCCGGAGATCATCCCCAGCATTACTTTACCGTACTCAAAAAGAGGATCGTCATTGACCCAAATATCAATGGCATTGACCGCTTTTACAATGGTAGCCAATTTTTGTTCTTTATCGAATCCGTAATGTTGTTGCAGCCAGTCATAAGTAATGAGTGTAGCAGAACGTGAAGTATCAAGGGTATACCAGGCAAACTTCTCAGCTGCAACAGCTCCTGTTGCATGGTGGTCAAGAAGTTGAAGCTTCGCACCGATACGTATAGCTTCTTTTTCTATCCAGTTCCCTTCTTTTGTCGTAAGATTGAGATCCGTAATAAGAATAAGTCTTTCTGTATCATTACCTTGTATAAATTTGTCCTGTTCTATTTGTTTCACTATTTCTTCAAGGCGGGCAGTAACTTCCGGACCGTAGTTCGCATTATAGCATTCGATCTTCTTAAAGCATTGCGTAGAGAGGTACTGACACCCATAGCCGTCAAGATCTATATGAGAGAGATGGTAAATATGTTGCTGCATTAAAGTATGTCTCCCAAGGTAAGACCATTGAGGAAGTCATCTATCTTGGTTTGAAAATTAGCCAAGAATGGAGAGATAGCGCAGGTGCCTATGGTACCATGTGGACAAGTATGCGAATAGCTGGTACAGTCAAATACGGCAGGGGGCTTACCCTCTGCTGCAAGTATAACATTGGTGATAGTGATCTCATTTATATCTTGGGCAAGGACGAAACCACCATGCGCACCTTTGCGTGACTCCAAAATACCTTGTTTAGCAAGACTCTGTAAAATCTTAGCAAGGAAACTTTTAGGTATACTAAGTTCATTTGCCAATTGCTCTGCACCGATAGGTTTATCTGATTTCCGTATACTGTCTAAAGAGAGTAGTGCATATTCACTCGCGCGTGTTAATAACATTGTAAGCCTTTGATCCTTATCTATAATTATATAGGATTGAGTTAATTAGGAGTATTTTACTCTAAGTTAACTAAGAGAGAGAAGCACCTGTATTATAAGTCCTAAGTAAGGTTATTATGATATGATTGCGTTCCCAAATTGAATTTTGGAAATTAAATTACCAATCAGGAGGTCATTATGGCTTTGGATCAGGCGAAAAAAGCAGAAATTATTGCTAAATACGCAAGAGGCGAAAACGATACAGGTTCAACAGAAGTACAGGTAGCACTGTTGACAGAAAGAATTAAATATCTTACTGAACACCTTAAAATAAATAAGAAAGATCATTCTTCAAGACTTGGACTGCTTAAACTGGTAGGTCAAAGAAGAAGACTTATGAGATATCTTAAAAACACAGATCTTGCTAGATGGAATACTATCAAAACAGATCTCGGTATTAGAAACTAATACTCCCTACCTGACTGCCTCCCGGCAGTCAACATTCTCCTATTTACCTATTTCTAGATTATTTTCATTTTATTTACTTATATATAAAGTATCTATAGTTCTGCCCAATTTTTTAAGTTGAGTCATATTGACTAAAATAATATTATATAAAAATATTAAGTATATACTTGACAAAGGTACACTCAATGTTGTATAATGCGTTCAAGCATGAGGAATTAATGCAGTAATGATAGAAAAGGAGGTTTGTATATGAGTCAAGAGAATGAAAATCTTGAAGCGTCCCAAACAGAAGAAGAAATGGGCTCTCAAGAGGTTGAAACAGAAGCAGCAGAAGTTGATCCGCTTGAAGCGGCACAGGCTGAAGCAGCAGAGTGGAAAGATAAATATCTGAGAGCACATGCAGATTTTGAAAATTCCAAAAGACGTTTGGAGAAAGACAAAGCAAATGCTGTCTCTTATGCAAATGAAAGTTTTGCAAAAGATATTTTAGCTGTGATCGACTCTTTTGAGAACGCACTTAGCTCTATAGAAGGAGCTGATGAGGAAAATACATCAGAAGTTCTGGAAAAAATGAAAGAAGGTGTGACACTGACGTATGAACAGCTTAAAAAGGTTTTAGAAAAAAACCATATTAAAGAGATCGTTTGTGACGGCACATTTGATCCTGAAGTGCATCAAGCGATCATGCAGGTTGAAAGTGATGAACATAAAACAGGTGATGTGGTTCAAGTGATGCAAAAAGGGTATACCATTAAAGACAGGGTCCTGCGTCCGGCAATGGTAAGTACCTGTAAATAAAAAAGAGATGAATGCAACTTAAGTTGCATAAAAAAAAGAACAAACCTACTATACTTTCAAGTATAGATAAAGATAATGAAATAAGGATAGAGAAATGGGAAAAGTATTAGGAATAGATTTAGGAACAACAAACTCTGCAATGGCAGTGTATATGAATGGAGAAGCAGCTATTATTGCGAACAAAGAAGGGAAAAATACGACTCCTTCTATCGTAGCATTTACAGACAAGGGTGAAATCCTTGTAGGTGAATCTGCAAAAAGACAGGCAGTAACAAACCCGGAGAAGACGATTTATTCTATTAAGAGAATTATGGGTCTTATGTGTGATGAACCAAAAGCAGCAGAAGCGAAAGAGAGACTTCCGTATCATGTAATTGACAGAAACGGTGCATGTGCGATCGAAGTAGCTGAAAAAACATATACTCCTCAGGAGATCTCTGCAAAAGTACTCATGAAGATGAAAGAGGATGCAGAAGCATATCTTGGTGAGACTGTAACAGATGCTGTTATTACCGTTCCGGCATACTTCAATGATGCACAAAGAAAAGCAACAAAAGAAGCAGGAACAATCGCAGGTTTAAATGTACTTCGTATCATTAATGAGCCTACATCTGCAGCACTTGCATACGGATTAGACAAAAAAGAATCAGAGCAGATCGTTGTTTACGATCTTGGTGGTGGTACATTTGATGTTACAACACTTGAGACAGGTGATAATGTTGTTGAAGTTATGGCAACCGGTGGGGATGCATTCCTTGGTGGTGATGACTTTGATAACAGAATCATTGATTATGTAGCTGAAGAGTTCAAGTCTGAATCCGGTATTGATATCAAAGCAGATGTGATGGCACTTCAGAGAGTGAAAGATGCAGCAGAAGCAGCAAAAAAAGAACTTTCAAGTGCAACTGAAACGGAAATCAACCTTCCATTTATTACAGCAGATGCAAGTGGTCCAAAACACTTGGTAACTAAAATTACCAGAGCGAAATTTGAATCACTTATCTCTGATCTTGTTGCCAGTACGATCAAAACGATCGAGTCTGTACTTAAAGATGCGGGTATAAACAAATCTGATATCAATGAAATTGTAATGGTCGGTGGTTCTACAAGAGTACCATTGGTTCAGGAAGAGGTGAAAAAGTTCTTTGGTAAAGAGCTTAACAAATCTGTGAACCCGGATGAAGTAGTTGCCCTTGGTGCGGCTATCCAGGGTGGTGTACTTACCGGTGATGTAAAAGATGTTCTTTTACTTGATGTAACACCGCTTAGTCTTGGTATTGAAACTTTAGGCGGAGTAACAACTAAAGTGATTGAAAAAGGAACGACGATCCCGGCGAAGAAGTCACAAGTATTCTCAACAGCGGAAGATAATCAACCGGCGGTAAGTATTCACGTACTTCAAGGTGAAAGAGAATTTGCAAAAGATAACAAATCACTTGGAATGTTTGAACTTAGAGACATTCCTGCAGCACCAAGAGGTGTACCACAGATTGAAGTAACATTTGACATCGATGCAAATGGTATCTTGACAGTATCGGCACAAGATAAAGGTACTGGTAAATCTCAAGAGATCAAGATTACCGGTTCGTCAGGACTTTCTGATGAAGAGATCGAAAAAATGGTACAGGATGCAGAAGCACATAAAGCTGAAGATGAAAAAAGAAAAGTAGTGGTTGAAAGCAGAAACCAGGCGGATGCATTGATCCATCAAACAAGAAAGTCCTTGACTGACCTGGGTGAAAACTTTGATGCGACAGAAAAAGCAAACATTGAAACTGCTATTGAGGAGCTTGAAGCTGTACTTAAAGATGACAATGCTACTAAAGAGCAGATCGAAGAGAAAGTAAAAGCATTGACTGAAAAAAGTCACAAATTAGCTGAAGCAATGTATGCTAAAGAACAAGGTGCTCAAGCAGGTACTGATCAAGGTGCAAAAAAAGCAGATGATGACGATGTTATCGATGCTGAAGTAGAGTAATTCACCATAATTCGGCTCTTTATATAAGAGCCGACTGCTGAGATGGAATAAGAATTTATTTCAGTCATCTCTTCATAGGGGCTTGTCCCCTTATGATAAAGTTTAAAATAGAGAATTTTTGTTTTTTATTTTGAGTGTTATCTTAAAAGTCGAACGGTTGGTATACCATAAGCCATATATTTGTACCTTCATCTCCGTAAGCAACATCCAAACGGACAGGAAGTTTGGCAACCATCGCACGTAAACTGATACCCACATCATATTTCATATCACTTAAAAGATCAAAATTGTATCGGTTATGGACTCTCCCCACTTCTACAAAAGCAGCTATCTGAAACCAATCTACAGCTACAGGGACCAAAGAGCTGTTTTTTAAAGGGTTGTAGTTAATGACAGCTCTATATTCGGCAGTAGCATAAAACACAGCTTTATCTGAGAATCGGTTATTGTCATATCCTCTCATACGATTAAATCCACCCAGTCTGGCACCTTCTCCCAGAGGAGGGCGGTGTACATCGATCCCCGGAACGATCTCTTTTTCAGTGTCCCAGGAGAAAGAGTACCCTGTCCAAATACTAAGTGCAAGGACATTTTGTCTGGTGAAAGAAAATGTATCAAGGTTAAAATATTGATTATATTTGAATTCCAGGAAATCCCAGCTCTGCAATGAATCACCCCATCCGAAATCTTTTGAATACTGTACTTGGAACTGGTATCCTTTTGACGGGTTGAGATCAAAGTCTGTATTATCATGTGTAAGAAATAACCGCAGCCCGTTGGAAGACCATTCTGTCAGAGCATTATTCTCATCCCATTGTATATTGCCCTGCCAATTCTCAAAACTGTTGTATTGATAAAATGTTTTTAATCCTATGGATGTTCTGCCAGTTGCAAAGGGAATACCGTTTCCATAATCTTCCCTGCCTACAGCAAATCCGTCTTTGAGGGTATAGAGTCCTTCCGGATTTTCCAACCCTTCACCTATGGGAAGTACATATCTTAAGGTTGTATAGAAAAAGTTTGCATCTCCTGAAGTGATGAGGACATTGTCCTTATTGGAATTATTTGAACCATCGAAAAAATATTTTCCTTTTGGGAAATAGCTTTTTATGCCCAATAATGAAAAGAAAAGTCGCTTTGTGTAGGGAAGCTTAAAATCTGAAAAAGAAACTGCTCCTCCGGAAAAACTTTTTTCTTCAGGTTGTCCATTTATTGTAATATCCTGTGTTAAGCCGGCAAATACAGAGGCGACCAATGTTGTCTGGGGTTGAAACAACCCTTGTTTTATGGCACCTATCCCGCCGGATAAACCGGTAGAATCACTGGAAAAGGCATAAGGTAGAATGATCCAGTCTTTATTTTTCGTCAGATTGTTATCCTCCGAAGCATGTAAAAGACCGTTGGAGAGAACAGTAGAGGTTAAAAAAGATAAAAGTAAATATTTTTTGTTTTTCATTCAATAATTATATCGAAAGAATATAAGGCAGATTATTTCATGTATTTTTAGGCTATAATATTCCTAATATATATCCAAGGATAAAACTATGCAAATTAAACAATGTACTACATTAGAGGAAGCAAGAAATGAGATAGATAAGGTGGATGAAGAGATCGTTAAACTTATCGCTAAGCGTAATGACTATATTAAGCAGATAGCACATTTCAAGACAAGTGTGGAAGAAGTAAAGGCAGAGGATAGAATATCTGATGTCATTTCCCGTGTGCGTGAACAGGCTATAGCCCTTGATCTTTCTCCAAATCTTATTAATGATCTTTATGTAAGAATGATCGATGCAATGGTGGAGAGTGAAATAGCTGAGTTTAATAATGCCAAAAGTTTTTAAGGTGCCTGGTTATATAGGTCCACTGATAAAGAAAATATAACAGCATTATCATACTTTTAAGTGTTTTGCACACAGGACTTTCTGTATCTGCAGGAGTCTGACAATACAGAAAAATCCTATTCTTCTTTTTCATCCTCTGAACCGGCAATGGCATGTGCAGCACTTCCTGCTATATCCATAGTTGTACTGACAGCAGCTCCGGCTATTTGTATAGGAGCGGTTACAACCTGTGTACATCCCGAAAGTAACATCAAAGATACCATTAAAAATATGATTGATTTTTTCATGGCAGGATTATAGCATATACTGTTTAGAGAGAACTATTTGTGTAATTCATTACACAAATAGTATGCTACAATATAGAGAATAAAAGGATAATAATGAAAATATTATTGCTCGAGGATGATGTGATCCTTCAAGAGATTATTGAAGAGTTTCTTATAGAGAATAAGTATGAAGTAGAAAGTTATTTTGATGGTGAAAAGGCTTTGGATGCAATAGGAGCACATCGCTATGATATGTTATTATTGGATGTGAATGTTCCTAATATAGACGGATTTGAAATACTTTCATATCTGAGAGAAATAGGCAATACCACACCGGCTATTTATATTACATCTCTGTCCGGTATAAGTGATCTTAAAAAAGGTTTTGATCTTGGTGCTGATGACTACCTGAAAAAACCTTTTGAACTTGAGGAACTTAAAGCACGAATAGAACATATTATCAGACTTTACCGTTTACAGGAAGAGATAGAGTTTGACGGTATGATATTCATTCCCAAAGCACATCAGATCCGGATGGATGAAAAAGTGATAGAGATGAGGCAGAAAGAGGCACAGGTATTGGAGTATTTTATGCGTAATGAAGGCAAGATTATCTCCTGTGATGAGATCATTGAGAATGTTTGGGATGATGAGAATATTCCTGCACATGCTACTATACGAACCTATATAAAAAATTTAAGAAAGATGTTTGACAAAGAGTATTTTGACAATATCAAAGGAGAAGGTTATCGTTTTAACATCCTATGAGCGTAAGTCACTTTTTCGTTTTTTAACGCTTTATCTCTCATCCGTATTTGTGTTGTTGGCTATTATCGGTTACCTTTTTTTTGAAAACAATCGTGCTTCTATGAAAAGTGCGATGAAATTTGAGATGATGTACCAGGCACGTATGCTTTCATCCAAGATCATAATGAAAGCCATGCAGAATAAAGAAGCATTGCTGAAAGATTTCAATAAAGAACATTTTTTAAAAAACTTAAAGCATTGTCGTTTTCAAGCAGGGTATTATACTAAAGATAAAAAACCTCTCTATACAGAAATTGCGAATGCAAGTAGGTTTGATACAGATTTTTTTATCAAAGATATGAAATGTTATACAGTGACAGAAGACAAGAGTGAACATTTGGGAGTACGATATATTGTACTCAAAGAAAATGAGCTTGCAGGAACATTGCATAAACTAAGGATAAAGATCATAGGGTATTTGGTTCTTTCTTTTATTTTAATGGGTGTAGTAGGATATTTTTTAGGCAGACTTTTCTTACGACCGGTAAGGGAACAGATAGAGTCTTTGGATAAATTCATTTCAGATACCACGCATGAACTCAATACGCCTATCTCTGCAATATTGATGACCATACAAAGTCTTAAAGGTCTCGAAGAAAAAAAACTTAAACGGCTTGAAGCAAGTGCAAAAAGACTGAGTGTGATGTATAGTTCCTTGACCTATAGACTTGAGGGAAAAGTAGAGTCTTTAGAGTTATTGGATCTTGAAAAGATCATTCATGAACGTGTAGAGTATATGAAAGAACTTATAGATTCTAAACGTATTTGTATTCAACTTGAACTTGAATCAACCAAGATATGGATGAATAGAGGCAGTGCTTACAGGCTGATCGATAATCTTTTGTCAAATGCGATCAAGTACAGTGATGTGGGAGATAGTATTTTTATTACGCTGAAAGAGAGTGTTTTGCAAGTTAAAGATACAGGTATAGGTATAGACAGGGAGATGCAGGAAGATATTTTTAAACGGTATCATCGTGCCAATGAAGAGAGAGGAGGGTTTGGTATAGGACTGAATATCGTACTCACTATCTGCAAAGAGTACAAGATAAAATTGGACCTGGAGTCCAAAAAAGGGGAGGGAAGCACCTTCACGCTTGTTTTCCCCAAACTGAAAAATAAATAATAATATTATTCTGAAACACTGTCCATAAGGATACCGATGATATCTGTCATGGTTAAAATACCGTAAAGTTCATTGTTGTCAATGATTAAAAGACGCTTGATACTGCTTTGTACCATCATTTTTGCAGCATATTTTACATTGAGTTGAGCAGAGACTGAAACAGCAGGTGTTGCAGCAATATCATAGACATTCAAAAGATCGATATCCCCATCTTCTGCAACAATGCTTTGTAAGATATTTTTAAAAGTAAGCAGACCATAAGCACCATCATCATTTGATTTCTCTACGATCACGGAACGAACTTTGTTTGTTTTCATCAGAGTAAGTGCCTCTCTGACTGTTGCCATAGGTGAAACACTCACCAATCGTTCTTTTGGGGTCATCACATCTTTTACTAACATCATATCTCCTTTATATCATTGTTTTAATATCGTCTTCAAACTTATGAAGTTCATCCGTATCCAGTCCTGCTACATGGCTAAGCGGCATAGTGAATGCAAATCCACTGTTTTCGTGGTTATCCAAGTCAAAATTTACACGTAAGGCTTTCATAACTTTCATTGAGAGTTTTCTCGGCAAGATGAAAAGCAAGGCAGAAACATTTTCTTCCAGGGTAAGACCGAAAAAGACTTTTTTCTCTTTGAGACCAATATTTTTACCATGTAGGATAGTAACGGAACCTGCACCGGCTTCCTTGGCTACTTTAATAGCATCCTCTTCATCTTTATCTTGTATGACAGCAATAAGTGCTACAAATTTCATAGTATCTCTCCTAAATAAAATATTTTATCAAAGTGTGTTTGAGTTGCTCAAACTCGATTGTATGCTTAATATCCAAATCCAATCCGGTATTGATTATATTTATAAAATTTTCTTTTGAATAGTTTCCTAAATCATTTCTGTAGTCATATTCAATAGTATCTAATTTGGAAATTAAACAAATTGCTTGATATGATTTATCAAAGACGCTAGTTTTATTGCCGGGATGTGCCCTATAAAAATGTTGATTTGGAGTTATTGCAATAATGTTTTCTGGAGTATCAGCTAATTCAGGAAATTGGGATGCTAAAAATATATGATGTGCCTGAGTTGCAGGATAGTTATCAAATCTATGTATTTCACTATTTTTATGAATGGATTTTACAAATTTCTTTGCTTTTTCAATGTAGTATTTATAGGATTTTATGTTATCAACATTTTCATCTATAAATGTACTGGAGAATTCCTCTCTAGTTATAGATTTATCTTTTTTTATGTCTCTCCAGTTTACTCTATTATATAGTAAATCATTATAATTTATTTCAGCTATATCACCTGATTTAGTGCCGAGTTTTTTATATCTGAAAGCTAGTGTATTTAGCATAGGATTGAATATCCTAATTGGTTCTAGCTCTTTATTGATAGGTGTATTGTTTATAATGAAATCTGTATATTTATCGCGCAATTCATATAATGCACTTTTGTCTTGTACTTTAAAGAACTTATCAAAGTCTCTCCATATGTTACTGTCTTTTAAAATTTTTTCAAGATATGCTGAAATAAAATAATAAGCATTCCTATCTCTAAGTGAGATATATTCAATAAGATTTTTATGCATAACTTTATATTTATATGGTTTTTTATCTTTATTTTCATTAAGTAGCCCACAATACGCTAACATTTTTATTGGTTGCCCAAAAAATTTATCATATTCTCTTTTTGCTACCTTTACACTTGGCTTATTGAATATTTCGGTAACTATTTCATTAGAAAAATCACACTCTTTTATATCGTTATTTGTAAATTCTAGTGATATATCAATACACATTAATATACATTCACAAACTGCACTCAAAACATCAGGTTGTACCTTTTGGTCAAAAAACCTTGCATTACCTGTTTTTCTAATATCTAAATCGAGATTATCTAAATATATTTCTATTTTATTTTTCATAATGCTAATTTGGCAAAGCCAATCCTAAATCAAAGTAATTTCTATAGGCAGGAGGAATATTTGAACGAATAATAGCCACATTCTGTGTTCTTCCATTTACAAAGCCATAATTATTATATAAATTAGAAAGAAATTCATTACAGTTAGTTCTATATGCTATATTTCCAGTTCCTGCAGTCAAACTAAAATTTCCAGGAATAGATGGGTTAGAAATAAAAAAATGTATTCTTCCTTCGCTTCCCCATGCTCCTTGCAATTGATTATGTTCCCAATTTAAACTAGTTGAATTGTTATTTCTTGCTAGGTAACCTAGAGCTTTATAGTATTCACTTTCATTATTAAATTGAATTTGTGCTGGGTTATTTCTTCCAAAGTTTTCTTGATACATCTTAGTTCCTTGTGTTTATATTATTTTTTATTTAAGCTTCTTTTAATAATCCAAAGAATTGAACAGAATTATTATCGATATTTAAAGACCTTGTTCCTCTATTTCTTGCTATTTTATAATATTCTATAAACTCCTTACTACTGTAATATTCCAAATGCTCAGCAGTTATAATAGTATTTTTTTTAGCTTTTAAAAGTGCGACCGAACCATCTGCAATTGTATTCTTTGGTAAAAATGTTGCTCTTGGGTTGTATGTTAAATTTGGGACAAGAACAATGTTATTTTGATTTAAATATTTAGACACGACAAAGCTATCTATTTCATCTATAAAACAATCATAATTATCTATATTTTTAATACCATTATTGACTATGTTTCTTGATTTTAGTACGCGAATTTTACCATTAGCTATGGTATGTTTTTTTGTAATTTGTCTATCTCTAAAACTTTCAAATACATCTAATTCCATTTTATTCACTACTGTATCAAAAAAACTATTTCGATAAATTAACCAATAAGGAAAATCTTTAGAAAATATATAACTCTTTTTTTGAATTGCAAGGGTATTTGTAATATAGCTTTCGATCTTTATCTCTTCGGATTTTTCTTTTTGGCATGTATCTAATAAAAAACTAATGGTTTCTATCTTAACCCCTTTAAATGCTTTCTCACCATAATCAGTAATCGAATGTAAATTTTTGTTTTCAAGCAATACTCTCGTTTGATTAAACTCTGGAGAATTGATGAGACTTTTGGGAACTATTAAAGAGACATATTTAGCTATGCTTATTGACTTTTCTATAAAAAATGCAAATAGATTATTCGTATTTTTGTTTTGAGTATTCAATTTATATTGACCCAACAGAGCTTTGTTATTTGTAACCTTTCCATAAGGAGGATTGCCTACTACCAGATCATATTGATATTTACTCTCCCATAAGAGAAAGTCTGCATGCACGAAATTGATAGTAAAATTTTTTGGTATTTTTGTTTTGGTTAATAATAGTCTCAATGTATTAAGTGAATTTTCATCTATATCAATAACATCTAAAATTACAGTTTGTATAGTTTTATATTTATTGAAAAGTAAAGGTAGAAAATTACCTATTCCGACAGATGGTTCAAGTATTCGTAAAGCTTTTTTATTTTTAAATGAGGGTAATTTATTTATGACATTGAAAACAATATCTTCTCTTGTAAAATATGCTTTTGTATCTACTCGTTTTAAATTTGATAATTCAGCAATATTGTAAAGTGTGTTTAAGTCATATCTATTGTGGTTGTTACTTATAAAATGATGCAAATTATTTAATTTTTGAAGATTGTCTACTTTGATTATTTTATCTATTTCATTTATGGATAATACTTTCTTTTTTAAAACATTTTTTATGTTTTTTGCTATTTGTTCAAATATTTTTGTGGGAACAGCTTCCCCAATACAATGTCTTATATTTAATTCATTTTGTTTTAAATAGTCTTTTTTTTCTTTATTAGATAAATTGTTAAGTGAATCTAAATCCAGTGGTGACCATTTAAAATCATTTGGTATTGTCATCATTCTCATCAGCTCTCGAATACTAAATACTCTATTGTCAGATGGGTGTATAGTATTTTGACTAGCTAAAATATCATTTCTTGTATGTATACATGGCGCCTCTTTATCCCAATACCATCTTGCGTATTTGTCCCCATTTTTATTTTTGTTATAGACTATTTCTCCATTTATTACTTTGTGGGGTATTCTATTTGGTTCTAGATTATCAAATGCAGATTCTCCTTCTTTTATGTTCTCTATCCAAGGTAGCATTTTGTTATCAAAATTTCTATATGAATGATATATATCATCTTCATATATTTCACCCATAACTTTTAAAGAAGGCAAATCGCCAATTAAGGCTCTTAGTTTTTTAGCTTTATGCTGTTTTGGGAAAAGTTGATAAGGACTTATATTGATCAAATCTTTTCTAACGCCAATAACAAGCGTTCGTGTTCTACTAGATTGAGAACCATATTCTTTAAAATTAATTATTTTTGATAAAATATTATAGTTACCACTAAGATTTAATTCTATTGAATTTTTGATAGGCTTATCAACATTATCTGTATCTGTACAAATTGTATTTAAAAATGCCCTTACATTTTCAAAAATAAAAAATTTTGGTTTGATTTTAGCAACTATTTTAATGGATTCAACAACTAAAGAATTTCTTTTTATTTCATTTTCATTTTTTTTATGATTGGCAACTGACATTCCTTGACATGGAGGTGTAGCAATAAGTACATCTAAATCTGTTATATTATTGTTGTCCAATTCCTTATAAATTTTATCTTGAATTTCTTGATTTGATAAGTCCCCTTGAATATAGCCACTATCAAATTTACATTTCTGATTGTATTGTTGAATTTTCATTCTTTTTTCTAAATATTCATTGGTTGCGATACATTGAAAACCTTGCTCCTTAAATCCATAACAACCAATTCCTGCACTACTAAAAAGAGATATATATGTTAGGTTTTTGATTGTGTATCCTTTATTCATGTAAGCATGTTATATCAAATAAATTTTTTGTTACCATTATCTTTATCCTCAATCTACGTTTAGGCTAATTTATCAAAAAAGTTGAGATTTAGTTAAAAATATGGCAAATTGTCATACTTTTATTATATCAGATTTTATTTTCCGTCATGGTTAACTTCTTCTTTTTATAGTACTCTGCATAAATACCATATCCCATTACTGTAAGCATAGGGAAAAGCGATGCAAAAGCAATGAGGCCAAAACCATCAATTAATGGATTACGCCCCTCTATATTCTCTGCTAATCCCAGTCCTAAAGCAGTTACTAATGGCACAGTGACGGTTGAAGTAGTTACGCCACCACTATCATAGGCAATAGGCACAATATATTTGGGTGCAAAGTAGGTAAAGAGTATGACCATGAGGTATCCAGCTATGATATAGTAATGTATAGGATCACCTGCTACGATACGGTATGAACCCAATCCAATACCGATCGCAACTCCAAATGCTACCACCATTCTAAGGATATTTTGTTTAATGTTTCCTTCACTGATCTCTTCTGCTTTTATCGCAATGGCCAGAAGCGCTGGTTCCGCCATAGTTGTGGAAAAACCTATAAGAAATGCAAAGAGGTAGATAAGTAGATTATTACCCATATCTGTGAGTTGAAAAGCAATCGTCTCTCCTATAGGGAAAAGCCCCATTTCAAGGCCTACGATGAAAGCGTAGAGCCCTAAAATCACCATAATGATACCCGTAGCTATCTTATGTAAATGTGCCACAGGTTTTTTGATGATGATATACTGAAAAAAGAATATCACTATGAGTATGGGAGCGACATCTTTGATAACACCAATGAGTTCCATAAAGGTATCCATCGCAGAAAAAGTATATACAGTAGCAACAGCTTTGGTATTTTCTGCCACTTCTGTAATAACAGATATTACAGTACTGTTGTCTCCTAAGTTATAGACGATGATGCCATAGATTTGAACAAATATCATAGGGGTAAGTGAAGCAAAAGCGATGAGTCCAAAGCCATCGATAGCAGGATTTCGCCCTTTGATGCTTGAGGCAAGACCTATCCCTAATGCTGCGACTAAAGGTACAGTTACAGTGGAGGTAGTAACTCCACCACTGTCATATGCCAGTCCAATAATCTCTCTTGGTGCAAAAAAGGTAATAATAACAACTAAAATATAGCCAGAGATGATGTAATATGCGATGGGATGCCCAAGTAAGATACGGAGTGTTCCCAGCGCAATAGCAAACCCTACTGAGAGAGCCACAGTCATGCGCAGCCAAAAAGCATCAACAAGACCATTACTGATGAGTGCTGCTTTATCAGCTATGGCGATGAGAGCAGGTTCAGCAACTGTGGTAGAGAAACCTATGGTAAAGGCAAAGGTGAGAAGCCAAAAAACTGATCCTTTGCTTGCAAAATCTACAGCAAGACCTTCTCCTATGGGGAAGATACCAAGTTCAAGCCCGCGGATAAAAAGTGCCAGCCCGATAGCTACAATAGTCAATCCTATGACAATAGAAACAATGTTCTCCGGTACAGCCTGAATAATGACTCCCTGAAACAGTGCAACAACAATGATAATAGGAAGAAGGTCCCTAAAAGAATTTTTAAGGTCTCCGGCAAATAGTTTCAAACTTTCTTTCATGATAGTAAGTTATATCAATTTAATGTAATTGTACGCTTATTTAAGCTCTATTTTCCCTCTATGTAAAGCAACTGCACCTTTTTGTTCCAATTCTTTGAGTAAACGACTTACAACCACTCTGGAACTTCCAAGTTCTGTAGAGAGTTGTGCATGGGTTATCTCTATTGTTTTTTCAGATTGTTTGTTAAGCCATTCCAAAATGCGTGTATCTAAACGTTTAAACTTAAGACTTGTAAGTTCCTCAAATCGTAACTGGTAGAGTGAAAAAAGATAGTTTTGATAGACATCACTCATTTTACTGAGTGCTTTGACACTCTGGGCATCTATGAGATAACCTTCAATATCTGTGAGTCTCTCAGCAGATGCTATCGCTTCTGTCTGTGAAAGCAGGGAAGAGTGGTATTGACAATGCATTGTTCACCTGCCTGCAGGGTATAGAGTGTGATCTCTTCGATTTCACCAGATTGGGAATAGAGACGTACTTATCCTGAGATGAGCCATAAAATGTTGTCGCAAATATCACCTTGATAGAAAAGAAGTGTATTTTTAGGAATGGAGATAGGTTTTAAATGCATTTGTAAAAAATGAAGTGCTTCAGGTCCAAGTTTCTTTACAAAGATACTTTCTGCTAAATTACGATTTCAATAATAAATATCAATAAATAGAATATGATGAAAAAGAAATTAACAGTAGCTCTAACAAGTACATTGTTGAGTATATCACTCAATGCAAATAGTGATGTGGATAAACTGAAAGTGCGTGTTCCACATTGGAGATGATCTGAAATGCTTTACTTATGTGCTCATGCTTGCTTTGAGGAAGTAGAGTATTTGCATAGGTTCCCATGAGTATCTGAGTACGTGTCTACATCGGTGTCTGAGCAAGCAGAAGTAAGGGAAGAGTAAAAAGAAAGAGAATCCTCATACTCTCTTCTCTAAAATCTTCACAATTCCCTCAAAATCCTTTTCATGTCCAAAGCAGCTGTTAGAGTTACAGAGCATGTACCCATCATTGGTGTCATTTTTGAGTAGTGAAAAAGGGTGAGGTAGGGTATCTAGCTGTGGGATGTAGGGTTTGAGCTTATCTTCTTTGGCTTTGATAATGATGTCGTCTTTAAGGTAGCGGATAACCATTTTACTCATCTTCGGAGTAGAGATAGGTTGGCGCATGACATCATAAGAGTAGATCTCAAGTGTTTTAAAGACAAATTTTTTATAGACGATGTCAACAAGAGATGAGATGCTGTAAAGTACCGAGATCATGGTAGATACTGAGGATGGGTAAGAGCTGTCATAAATATCTGCATTGGTTTCAAATTCACCTCGGGAGAACTTCCATTTTCCACCTGCAAAGTACTTTTCTATAGCATTGTTGGCAAGTTTGGTTGCCGTGACAAGATAGACTTCGTCCAAGGTACTTTCATAGGCTTCTATGAGTGCTTCACATAAAAAGGCGTAGTCTTCCAAAAAGGCGTGTATTTTAGGCTCTTTGTCTATCAATACAGAGTGGAAAAGTTGTCCGTTTATATACATAGACTCCAAGAGTCTGCTTAAAGACTTTATCGCAAGTTTGAGATACTTTTCATCCGTTCTTCCCGCTTTAAAGAGTGACTTTATCATCATCGCATTCCAAGAGACGATGACTTTTTTGTCTATAAACGGGTAGGTGCGTTTCTCTCTACGTTTTTTAAGTGCTTCTATAGCTTCTGCATAGTGAGGAATGTTCAGTGAACTTGCATCATCGACACGTATGATGTTCTTACCTTCAAAGTTTCCTTCTTTTGTGATATGTAGTGCTTGTGCTAATGTTTCATGTGCTTTACTTGGTATGCCTGCTTTTTCAAAAGACTTGAGTGCTTTGTCATAGGAGTAAACAAAGTATTTTCCCTCTTCCCCTTCTGTATCTGCATCACTGGCTGAGTAGAAAAGCCCTTTATGGCTCATCTTCTCTAGCATAAAATCCAAGGTTTCAAACGCGATATTTTTGTAAAAGTCATTTCCTGTGGTATGGTAGGCTTTGAGATATACTTCTGAAAGTAAAGCATTATCATAAGTCATCTTTTCAAAGTGGGGAACAAGCCATTCGTTGTCAGTAGAGTAGCGACAAAATCCACCATCTACCAGATCTCGTAACCCACCCCTTGCCATAGAGGAGAGGGAGAGCAGAACCATGTTAAGTGTCTCTTTGTCATCAGTGAGTTTGTAAACATCCAGGAGCAGGTCAAGGATGGAGGCTTGAGGGAATTTTGGGGCTTTGTTAAATCCTCCCTCTTGATTGTCAAAGAGTTGTTTGGCTTGGTCTATGACTCTGCCGACGATGCTCTTATCTAACTTTGTGGCTTGTATCTTGTCCTCTTTAGGGTTGAGGTGATGCAGTATCTTGTCTGCTTCATCTACCAGTGTTGTTTTTTCATTTTTGTATTTATCGGCTACGATTTCCAAAAGTGAAGTGAAACTCATCATCCCGTACTTTGGCTCATCCGGGATGTAGGTAGCAGAGTAAAAAGGTTTAAGATCTTCGGTTAGGAAGATAGAGGCAGGCCAGCCGCCTGGGCGACCGTTCATGAGCTGATAGACATCCTGAAAATGTTTGTCAATGTCAGGTCGTTCTTCACGGTCTACTTTGATGGAGACAAAATATTCATTCAGGATCTTTGCAGTTTTTTCATCCTCAAAAGACTCATGCTCCATGACATGGCACCAGTGGCAAGAGCTGTAGCCGATAGAAAGAAAGATGGGTTTATGTTCTTTTTTTGCTTTTTTAAATGCTTTCTCACCCCAGGGGTACCAGTCTACAGGATTATCGGCATGTTGCTGTAGATAAGGTGAGTGTTCGTTTTTAAGATGATTTGCCATTTTAGACCTTTAACTATTGATTGGAACGCATACGAAAGAAAGTTCCATATACTACACTGATGCTAATCCCTCTCCTGGAGAAGAGTTATGCGTCTGGTTGCGTTAGTGTGAGTATTATTATTTTTTATACCTTTTTATCTGTAAAGGTTAATATTATGTTGACTATAATGCGTTATAATTTTACAATTATTACACACTCTATACACATATATCATAATATAATTGTATAAAATTTCAAAGAGAGAAGAGGAAAAATGAGAAATATTTTCAAAGTGTTACTTTTAGCAAGTGTCTTCCTGAGTTCATTTGCTTTAGCAGGATTTGATTCTGCACTGAAAAAACAGAAGTTTTTATCGCCAGAAGTGGCATTTCAGGTAGCAGCAGTAAAGAAAGCAGATGTCATAGAGACAAAGATCACAATGGCGGACAAGATTCACATCTATGATGATTCACTGCATTATAGGATCATTTCTCCATCTATAGTTGAACTCACAGTTAACAAGCCCACACCTCATGAGTTCGATGGCGATAAAGTGTTTGAGAAAGAACTTATTGTAACGATCCCTGTAAAAGAGATTGAATCTAAAGTTACAGGTGACTACACGCTTGAAGTAGAGTTTCAAGGTTGTTCGGATGCAGGTATCTGTTACCAGCCTATCAAAAAAACATTTAACTTCAAAGGTGCAGAACTTGGCCTTTTTGATAAGATAGGTGCCTTGATGAAAGAAGGAAATACTGCCAAAATAGCAGAGGTGTTAGGAAGTGAGAGTTCATTTTTCATCATCTTGCTTTTCTTTATATTTGGACTTTTGTTAGCACTGACCCCTTGTGTGTTCCCGATGATACCCATCTTATCCTCTATCATCGTTTCCCAAGCGGGTGATGAAAAACCAAGTGTAGCAAAAGCCTTTTTTACCTCTTTGGTTTATGTGGTTTCTATGGCACTTACTTACACTGTGGTAGGTGTAGTCGCAGGACTAGTGGGGGCTGACATCCAAACTGCGATGCAAAATCCTTGGGTACTTACCGTTTTTGCAGCGATGTTCGTAGCACTTGCCTTCTCACTCTTTGGCTACTATGAGATAGGACTTCCAGCCTCTTGGCAGTCTAAAATCTCAAAAGCCAGTGATGATGCAGGACAAAAAGGCGGTATAGTCGGAACGGCTGTTATGGGACTGCTTTCAGCCCTTATCGTAGGACCATGTGTCGCACCTCCACTGGGTGGAGCTGTTCTATTCATTTCCCACACAGGAGATGCACTGCTCGGTGGTGTTGCACTGTTTGTGATGAGTATGGGTATGGGTGTTCCGTTGTTGCTTGTAGGAATAGGAGCAGGGAAGTTCATGCCTAAACCTGGTGGCTGGATGACAGCAGTTTCACAAGTTTTCGGTGTGATGATGCTTGGACTTGCCATTTTCATGCTGGGACGCATACTGCCGGATGTTGCCACGATGATCCTATGGTCACTGCTTTTCATAGGTTCAGCCCTCTATATGGGTGTCTTTGAATCAAAAGCAGGTGAAGGGATGATGAAGCTCTTCAAGCTTCTTGCCATGGTATTCTTGCTGTATGGAGCAGCACTTTTCATAGGGGCACTCAGTGGAGCAAGTTCTATTTTGGATCCGTTTGAGAAGTTTACTTCCGGTGTTAAAGGAACAGCTGTTGTACAAGAAGATAAAAGTGGGCATTTGGGGTATTCGGTGGCACGTCTTATGAAAGAGGTAAAAGCCTCTTCCAAACCAGTAGTTGTAGACTTCGGGAAAGACTCTTGCACGGCTTGTGCAGAGTTGGAACACATCACATTTCCTGACCCAAAAGTCAAAGAGCAGTTGAAGAACTTTACTTTTATTAAAATAGACTTGACGAAAAATACGGAAGAAGATAAAGCTCTACTGAAAAAGTTTGAACTTTTTGGTACCCCAAATATCATCTTCTTTGACAAAAAGAATAACTATCTACCAGAAAAAAGTTTGACTGGGTTTATCAAGCCTGAAGCGTTTGCGAAACATTTGGAAGGCGTGGCGAAGTAGCTATATCTTTCAGCTTGCTCGTCATCCCCGGATCAAGTCCGAGGATGATGGGAGATTTGTTTCTTTTCCCCTCCCTTTTTCTGTTTCATATAAATATCAGTCTTCATCTGTAGCATCTGTAGTGTAAACACCTGTAAGCTTTTTCCAAATGATAGAAGCATTCAGACCAAACCAGATAAGAAGTCCTACGCCTATGGTCGCAGCCCAACCAGCCTGTTCAAACTCAGTAACATTGATGATATTGTATTGTTGAAGTCCCCAGATAAATGCACCGATGATGATGACGGTCATGATAGCCCCGTAAAACTTTAAACTCTGGAAGATAGATTTGACCGCAAGGAACCAAAGTGCAAACATGATAAGGATACCAAAAGGTCTAAAGCCCGAAAGAAGGTTATCTACACTGCTGATATAGTGTATGAAGTGGTGCCCTGTCGGATTCCACGTTCCAAGAGCTAAAGCCATAGACATAATAAGTGTGACCCACCATTGTAGATGTGTTATTTTTTTACCTGATTTAGTGGTTGATGTTTTGGTTAAAAATCCTGGAAGCATTTGTTTCCCTCTTAATTTTTATAACAATTATAGCAAAAATTTTTATTAGGGTATAATACGTGTAAGAGATTGTGAGTACATCACAAAACATCAAAAAAAACGGAATAACACATGAATGAAAAATCAAAAAATTTAAGTATAGAGATAGGCAAAGTAAACACTTTAGAAGTGATGCGTGATACAGACTATGGGTATTTTCTTGAAGCAAAAGATGAAAATGAGGTACTATTGCCTAATGTCTATGTAATGGAAGATGAGATGCCTATGGGCTCACTGATAGATGTTTTTGTCTATACAGACTCAGAAGACAGACCTGTAGCCACAACGAAGATGCCTTATGCCAAGCTTGGTGAATATGGGTACTTTACAGTAGTAGACTATAAATCTTATGGTGCTTTTGTAAACTGGGGACTGCCTAAAGATCTGTTTGTCCCTTTGTCACAGCAAAAAGAGTATTTTAACATTGGTAAAAAATATGTGTTAAGGGTCTGTTTGGATGAACAGACCGGGCGTCTCTATGCTACGCAGAAGATAGGCAAATATTTTAACCGTGATCTAAAAGGCTTGCATCAAAATAAAGTACTTGATATGCTTATCCTTGCCAAAACACCATTGGGATACAAAGTGATTGTCGATAATCAATATGAGGGTATGCTTTTTACCAACGAGATCTTTGAAGATCTGCGTATAGGTGATAGAAAAAAAGGTTACATAAAAGCTACACGAAAAGATGGTAAACTTGATATGTCTCTGCAACCCATAGGACTGAAAGCCAAACTGAGTGAAGCAGAAGCAAAAGTCTTGCAACTTCTTAAAGAGGCGAATGGAGAATTGGCATTTACGTATAAAAGTGATGCTGTAGAGATACAAAAAGTCTTTGGATTGAGTAAAAAGAATTTTAAACGGGCATTGACCTGTCTGATAGAAAATAAAGAGATCGAATTGCTTGAGAGTTCAATCAGGTTGCTACAGGGGGTATAAGAGAATGAAACGAATTTTAAGCTATATGCTTGTTTTTGTAAATTTACTTTTTGCAGTATCGGGAGAAGAAGTATTTGAAAAAAAATGTGCTTCTTGCCATAATGATTATATTCCCCAAAATAAGTTGTTAAGCAATTTTATAGATCATAACAATACAGAGTTGAATCTTACAGCACCAACACTCAATCAACTCTCATTTACATTAAAAGATCAGATAGGTGATAGAAAGACCGATGCCGAATCCCAAAAGTTCGAAATAGAAGAGTTCATTGCTGAATATTTGAAGAATCCAGATAAAAAAAGAGGAGTCATCCCTCAAAAAATTAACCGATTTTTTAAAACAATGCCAAGTATGAAAGGGCAACTCAGTGAAGAAGAGATAGAAGCAGTTACAGGGTATATCTATGACTATGCAGAAGCAATGATGATTGAACATGGTGTAAAAAGATACAGTTATGAAGAAGCATTGAAACTTGCCAAAAAAGAGGGTAAGATCATTATGATCGAAGGATATATCCCCTATTGCCGTTTTTGTATGCGTATGGATAGAGAAGTGATGGTAGATCCTGTGGTTAAAGAAGCACTCAATAAAGATTTTCTTCTTGTTAAGAAAAATCTACTCATAGAAAAACTGCCGTTAGGTATGAAGAGACTGGGGACACCATCATTCTACTTTATCTCAAGTGACGGTAAAGAGATCATAGACATGATAGAGGGGTTTGGGACGATAGATGAGTTCTTGGAATTGTTAAAATCTGTCAAAGAAGAAGCTAAGTAGCTTATCAATAGTATAAAGGAAAAGATATGGAATTAATGGATTTATTGAAAATGGGTGCTTCGATGATAGAGGGTAACAGTGATAATGCAACCACCGGGCTTAATGTTGATGATATTGCTACTGCGTTAAACGAATTGATCAGTAACGGTGAAGGTGGACTTGACTTAGCTTCACTTGTAAGCGGCTTGTCACAAAATGGTTTAGGTGAGATCGTAGGTTCCTGGTTGGGAAATGGAGAGAACAGATCTATTTCTATGGATCAGATCACAGATCTGCTGAGTTCTGAGAAAATCTCTGCATTTGCTTCACAGCTTGGACTGGGTGAAGAGAGTGCCAAAGCTGCTTTGGCTGAGGTACTTCCGGAACTGGTAGATCGGGCAACATCGGGAGAAGGTACGATTATGGATGAAATGCTTGCACGAACAGGTGGACCCGGTGCTGCTATGGATATGCTTGGAAAGATGTTCCGTTAAACTTGTAATAAGTGTTGAATGTTACAAATGGATATTCAACGCTTTTTATGACAATTTGACAGCTTTTTATTCTCCCGTTGATTACTTTGCTACAATACTATTAAAAATGCAGGATTGTTTGTGCGATATCTTTTTCTCTTTTTATTCCCATTTTTACTTTTTTCAAAACCATTTAAAGTAGCTACATACAATGTAGAAAACCTTTTTGATGCCAACTTTCAGGGTACAGAATATAAAGAATACATCCCCGGTAAACATAATTGGAATCAAAAGATGGTGGAGATAAAGCTCAACCATACTGCTGAAGTGATCTGTGATCTGGATGCAGATATCATTGGACTTCAAGAAGTGGAGAACAGTATGATATTTGAAGCATTGATCAAACGCTTGAAACGGGTAGGGTGCGGGTATCGTTACAGTGCTATCACACATAAAAAAGGAGCACCTATTCAAGTAGCACTTCTCTCAAGGTTTCCTATCGTTTATCAAAAAGAGTTACAGGTAAGCTATTCACCTTTGGTACGTAATATTTTAGAAGTTGAGGTAGAGGTAGAGAGAAATCATTTAACACTTTTTGTGAACCATTGGAAATCAAAAGGCAGGAAAGGGGTAGAGAGTAAACGTATTCAATATGCGAAGACCCTGCAAAAGAGAATCTCCTCTCTGCCTGCAAAGAGAGAGTATATTGTTCTGGGTGATCTGAACAGCCCTTATAATGCACATTTGACATTAGATAAAAGGCTGAATGACACCAATGGTGTGACGGCTATAGGTGATATTTTGCAAACAGTGATCAACAAAAAACTTGTACAGGAACATCAAATGTTAAAAGCAGATCATGGTATACATTACAATACCTGGCAGGAACTGCCTTTTAAATATCGTTGGAGTCATAAGTTCTATGGACATAAAGGTACACTGGATCATATCCTGCTTCCTTCCGCTATGTTCGATCATCAAGGTATTGATTATGTCAATAACTCTTTTAAGGTTTTCAAAGCCCCTTATCTTTTTACCAAAAAAGGGTATATCAACAGTTGGAGATATAAAAATGGTAAACATATGGCAAAAGGGTATTCTGACCATCTACCCATTTATGCACTTTTTGATATGAAACCGTATGTCCCTGAGAAACAGATAAGAAGAAGTAGTAAAACTGCCAATCAAAATATTGAGTATCTTTACAGTGTAGAGTCATTAAGCAATGAAGTTATGCTAAAAGATGCTGTTGTGATACTGAAACGGGGAAATCATGCCATCATCAAACAGACTTTGCATGGTAGAGGTGTCTACCTGTACGGTTGTGCGAAAGGTTTAAAAGAGGGGTACAGATATGACCTTTTGGTACAAAACATCACAACATATCATGGACTTAAAGAGGTCACGGATGTTATCAAACTTAAAGAGAAAGGGAAGATAAGTTTAGATGCTTACTATTATTCAAGTAAAGCGATATATCAGAGTAATTTAAAGCAAAATGAAGTAATACGTAATATAACAGGGGTCTATCATAATAAAAAAATTACTATAGGGGGAAAAGAAATCCCCCTCTATTTTAAAAAAAAGATAAATAGACTATCTGATGGCAGTAAACTAAAGATAGGCTATGCCCATCTTGGATATTATAAGAAATTACAGTTGGTTGTTTACAGTAAAAAAGATTTTGATATATTGGAGAAATAAATGGCGTACTATAATTGGATATTGGCATTTCATGTAATGAGTTTTACCTCTTGGATGGCAATGTTGTTTTACCTGCCTAGACTCTTTATCTACCATAGAGAGCATGCAGATAATGAAGCGTTTGGCGAAGTAGTAAAGATACAGGAATATAAACTCTATACATATATAGGAGCACCTGCAATGTGGGCGACTATTATTTCCGGAGGATCTATGCTTTATCTGAACCCTGGTATTTTCCAAAGTGGCGGATGGATGCATGTGAAATTGTTTTTTCTGATATTTTTGATCGTATATAGTTTTTCACTGAATATGATCCGTAAAAAACTTATCATGGATCCGTTTTATAAAAGCGGCAAATATTTCAGATTTTACAATGAAGTGCCTACATTGCTTATGATAGGTATCGTAATTATGGTAGTTGTAAAACCATTTTAAAAGCTATGATTGTAAATAATTTTGTGTTATAATAATCAAATTCAAAAATAAAAGGAATTAAAGTATGGAATTGCCAGCTATTAAATTACCACAAATCGAACTTCCGTTTGATATCCCTGTATTGTTACATCCCCCAATAGATCATTTTATTATCGCATTGCCGATCATTGTTCTTTTGTTGGAAATTGCCAATCTTATTGTAAAGAAAAGAGCCATAGGGGTTGCGTCCTTCTTTTTACTGGTTTTAACTGTGGTAGTAGCTGTTGCTGCATACTTGACAGGAAGTGTAGATGGTAAGGAGGCTTTCCCGTTACTCAGTGAAGCTGCGCAGGGAGAACTTAAATCACATAAACTTTTAGGTACTTATCTTATGTTCTTCTCTGTAGTGGTACTGGTATTTAAAATACTCTCCGCACTAATTAGCCGAGGGCTCATGAAAGCACTTTATCTGTTAGTGCTTATCCTATTTGTTGCAGGTATACTGAAGCAAGGTAAAGAGGGAGGAGAGCTTGTTTATGAGTATGGTGTGAATGTTGAAAAAGTACAAGAACTGGACAGTGAACTTGATGATCTCAAAGAAGAACTCGAAGAGTTGGAAGAAGCAAGTAAATCTGTAAAAACAGAAGAAGAGAAACCTGCTGCAGCAGCTTCTCCAGAAACAACCTCAGATTCTGAAAAAGCAGTAAGCAAAGATGTAAAAACAGAAGAAAAAGAGACTTCAGATGATGCTGCCCCGGCAGTGAATGAGAAAACAGAAGAGGTAAAAGTCGAAGTGGTTCCTCAAGAGACGGAAAAACCGCAAATAGCTACACATTAAGAAAACATGGTTTTCTATTATGACCCGCCATCTCCTGCAGGGTCATATTCTATTTCATAACGATCTTTATTTACAGTTGTTTTAAGCGTGGAGAGATACTCTGCCATTTGAATGGTTTGGTTCTCATCCAGTGATTTAGCAAAAGATATCATAACGGAACCAAATGCAGTACGTGTTTTCCCCTGTTGAAGATCTTTTAATCTTTGCAATAATATATCTTTTCTTACACCTTGTAATCTAGGTGAAGCCCCCATCCCCTCCGCATACATACCATGACAGGAATTGCAGGCATTTTTAAGATAAAGTGCTTCAGCATCGGTAGAAGCAAAAAGTATAGATGAAAATATGTGCAGAATAAGAAGCTTTTTCATATCAACAGATCCGTTTTTTTAGTATTCTAGCAAAAGATTGCAAATATCTCTTTTATAACATATTTTATTGATATTATTATCCCAAATCCCGAAATAGAAAATTCATTTCATAAAAATTGAGAGACTATAACCCGTTTTTGTCTCCGAACTGTAAAAAAGTGTGCTTAAAAGAGCTCTTTGTATCCCTATGTCAACAAAGTGGTGCGTCAAATACTCTTTTTAAAGCCATTTTCCTGATTTTTTGACATAGCTATCCTGTCACTTTGTCTGAAGAAGAAATGATAAAGGGAATGCCGCAGTGGTGAAGTTGCTACTCTAAACTGAGCAAATAGCATTGATGCCGTATGTGATTGAGGATATCCACAAACGCTTCATTGACTTTAAGCACGATTTGGCGAGCATGATGGACTACTTTACCTGCAATATGATACAGTTTATAGCGAATGGTTTGAATGGTGTGTTTTTGCCAGCTGACATGTAATATACGTTTAAAGAGTATGAACAGGTTGTATGCCAATGTACCGATATGAAAGTAGAGCGCATTGGCTTGAAAGTCTGAAGTTGGCAGGTACTTCAGATTGAACCCGTTTTTCAGTTCTTTGATTCGGTTTTCACTGGTATCACCCCGTTGTCGGTAAAAGCGTACAATCTCTTCAGCTGTTTTCTCCAAGTCATTGGTGGCAATCACACTGTAACGTTCAGAAGCGAGTGCCAGCTTCTCTTCCTGGCTTAGAAACGCCTCCATGCCATGCAGCAATGGGGTGGTGGTTTTTTTAATCACAATCATACGAAAGGCATGATCGGTATTCTGCATCGTGTGGTAAAATTCTGCTACCTCTTCTTTGAGATGATGTGCGGTACCTTTTATTGTTCTAAGGGGTTCCCAGGAATCAATTGTTTCAATGTTTGTCAGTACACTCCTGTCAAGATGCCCGCCTACCACATAGATGATATTACGATTATTGCAATAATTGAACAGTGATGACTGATACGAAGCGCTATCGGCTCTCAGATAGGAGAGTTTTCGATGTTTGGGAAGTTGTGCTTCACACTGTTTGACGAATGCAAGATTATGATCAGCAGGTGCTACATTACCGGCTCTAAACTCCTGATGAATCACATAGCCGCCATTAAGATGCCTAATGATGGGAGTAAATCCCGGGAACATTTTATAGGTGGTAAACGCAATAGATTTATGGCTTTCTATCACGGTTGCATCAATATCAAGCACCAAAGGTTCATCTATTCTGCGAAGATAGCGTTGTAGCAAGGTACGGTTGAGTTTTTCCATCCCCGACATCTTGACTTTGCCGGAGCGTTTGAGCCATTTGCCGATACTGTCTGCTGTGGGAATATGCTTTATCCCAAGTAGTTCTTGAAGTGCGTGATCGGACTGAAGGGTGCGGATATCCTCCAGATATCTGCCTCCACTGTGTAACATTAGAACAAGTGAATGGATAAAGGTATAAGGATCGTAGCCTCGGTTACTTTTAGGTAAAGGAAGATATCGGTTGCATAACCGATCAAGCTTGATTGCTTTTAAAAACTCTCCAAAGACTGCCTCTCCTGCTCTGGGTGTCAGTCTCTCTTCGGTGCTCTCTACAGTGAAATTTAAAACACTTTGTGCCATACTTTTATCCTCCTGGAAAAAGCTCACCCATTGGGTGAAAGCGTTGAGTGGGCTTTTTCTCTGGCTTTCTTCGTATTTTACGGCATCTTCACTTATTCTTTTGTTTTTCTATTTCGGGATTTGGGATTATAAGTATTGTTGAAGTTTACAAGAAGTACAATTAATAGTGTAGTAAATACGATGTTTAATTGAAAAAGCCAAACCTGTTGTGAAGCAGGGACGGAAAGTTATGGGTCTTTTGAATGCAAGATTGCCAGACTGCTTAATTTAAGTATAAGCTTTTCTTTCTTCTTTGTCTTTTTTAGTATTCTGTTATTTTAATATACTAAGTAAAAAAGGAGTTTATAGTGTCTGATTTTATGAAAAAAGCAATAAAAATTGTTCTTCTTCCCTCTCTTATTTCCAGTTATGCTTTTGCAATTGAAATCAAAAATCTTTCTGTAGCTGTAGATGTTGCCGGGAAGCAAAGAATGTTTACACAGCGTATGTTGAAAGATTATGCGATGGTAGGGCTGGAAAACCATTTTGGAAATCCTGGAGAAGACCTTAATAAAATAATGGGATTATTCGAGAACCATTTGAATTCACTTATAGAGTTTAATACGGATCCTGCCACAGAAAAAAGTCTAGAAAAAGTCAAAGCTATGTGGGGTCCGATCAAAGCGGCATTAAATGAACCACCAAGTAAAGAAAAAGCAGGGAAAATGCAAGAAGATCTGGAGGCACTGCTCAAACAGTCAAATGAAGCAGTCGGACTTTTTGCAAAGCAGACAGGAAAAACATCCGGAGAAATCATCAATATATCGGGACGGCAAAGAATGCTTTCCCAAAGGATGGCAAGCCTTTATATGCTTAAAGTATGGGGTGTGGATGACCCTCAGTTCAAAGAGAAGATGGACAAGGCAATGAATTTGTTTAAAACTTCATTGGATAAACTGATGAAATCCGATATGAGTACACCGGAGATCAATAAGTTGCTGAAAAAAGCAGAAAAGTCTTTTATGTTTTTTGAGATCATGAATAAATCAAGTTCGAAATTTATTCCGTCACTGATTTACAAAAAATCAAATGAGATGTTAAAAGATATGAACACGGCAACAGGCCTTTATGCCGCACAGGAAAAGTAGGAAATACGGATTGGCAGTAAAAAAAATTAAAATGGGTTTGGTAGCAGTTTCACTTTTTATTACTTCAGTTCCAGCGATAGAAATAACCAGTACTGTACAGGCAGTTGATATAGCAGGGAAGCAGAGAATGTTCACCCAGCATATGTTGAAAGATTATGCAATGGTAGGAAGGGGAAATACTTTTGGCAAACCGGGTGAAGACCTCAAGAAGATAGCAGAAACTTTTGAAGACCATTTTGATTCATTGACAAAACTGAAAAGTTCAAATTTGAATACTGATGAGATAAACGGCCTTTTGGCAAAAGTCAAACGGTCATTTATGTTTTCTGAAATAATGGACAGATCAAAATCCAAGTTCGTTTCAACGCTGATATACAAGAAGTCAAATGATATTCTTTTGAATATGAACAGTGTAACACAAAAATATGTTGAGTTAAAAACCAAATAAAAGGAGACAGGATGAAAAATAGAATGATCAAAAATATAGGAATGGCAGCAGCAATATTTATATTGTCAGGGATGTGTACAGCAGAAGAGCTAAAGGCCCCTTCAACAGATGTGACAGTGATAGCAGATACTGTAAAATTGATAGATATAGCAGGTAAACAAAGAATGCTTTCCCAGCGAATTGCAAAAGATTACCTTTATGCGGGTATGAAGATTGCTCCGGCAAAGGCGAATAAACAGCTTGAAAAATCTCTTTCCGAACTTGTAAAATCCCATAAAGTGCTTGTGAAGTCCATTAATGACCCGGAGATCAAGAATCTTCTTGCTTTTGTTGAAATGAGTACAGAAGACCTTAAAATAACGGCAAATGAACCATTTACAATCGATAATGCACAATTGGTTATAGATTTAAGTGAATCAATGCTGGAAGGAAGCCAGTATGTTGTTGATTCATTAAAAGAGACGGTAAAGATCAAAGAATCTAAAATCGTAGGTATTGCAGGAAAGCAGCGTATGCTTGCACAGCGTATTGCCAAATATTATATTGCTTATCAGGCAGGGATTAAAGATAAAAATACAGTTGAGCAGATGAAAGCGGCAGTAAAGTTGTTTAGTGAGTCTCATGCAGCACTTATGCAAAATCCGGCAAATACACCGGCGATCAACCGGAAATTGAATGAAATAGACAGACTTTGGAAAATTGTATATAAGTTCTATCTTAATATTGAAAAAGGCGGATTGCCATTAATTGTTTTTAATACAACGGATAATATTACCAAAAAGATGAATGAGATAACGAAGCTTTATGTGGAGCTATATAAATAAGGATGAATAATGAAAAAAATATTTTATATATTTTTTCTTTTGTTAGGATCGACACTTTTCAGTGAAGCGGCAACAAGAGGAGATGTAAATATTATTGAGGCTTCGGAAAATATTAGATACCTTAGTCAAAAGATGGTAAAAGATTATCTTTTCCTTTATAAACATCCTGATAAAAAATTAGTGAAGGATGAACTGAAAAAAGCACTGAACAGGTTAAATAATGATTTCAGGATTATTGCTACAGCAACCAAGGATACCGATACAAAAGATATTCTTGAGTTTCTTGCCTACAGCAAGGATCAGATAGCACAGATCTTCGAGGAAACACCGGATAAAGAAAAAGCTGCATTGATGCTTGATTATAGTGAAACACTGCTTGAAGGGGCAGATTCCATTGCTGCTGCGCATAAATATGATTTTTCCAGAGAAGAGGAGATGTTAATGGTAACCAAAAAAATGGAATATCTTTTTGAAAGAGTTACCAAATATTATATGGCACTTCATGTAGGTTTTGACAGTACTACCAATAAAGAACAAATGAAAAAGGTTATGGCTGCTATTGAAGAGAGTTTGCTGGAAATATCTTTGTATAACTATCCCAAAGAAATGAAAAGCATACAAAAAAAGATTGATGAATCCTGGAAAGCCAATAGAATCTTTTTCAGTAAATCCGAAAATTTATTTATTCCAAAATTAATGTTCCTTTCTGTAGATTATCTTGAAGATATGGCCATAAAGTTAGCACTTTATCATAGTAAAAACCAATAAGAGGAGAGTGGAAATGAAAATTATAAATAATAAAAATGTCTTTACTTTTCTCATTATTGTAGTCATAGCAGTATTGGGACTGTTCTCTTACTATACTTATAATTCTTATATGAAGTATGAATCTACCCAGAAGAGTACACAAAGTATATCTTTTCTCAAAGAAATGGAGGAAGTGCTCGACAGAATAGAGAAAGAGAGACTTTATAGTGCCGCCTATATGGGTACTGAAGGAAAAACAGGATTTAAGAAGGTACAAAAAGCAAGAAATGAAGTGGACAGTGCCATAGAAGAACTCAATGCATTTATAGGCAAGCATAAAGAGTTCAGAATGTATCAAAAGAGATTAGAAGCTGCCAAAGAGAATTTAAAATATGTGCGGACAAAAATAGATACGTTAAGTTCAGACTATAAAAATATTTTCTTTGAGATCTATCATAATAGAATCTTTGAATCGCTCATAGGTGCAATGAGAATAGTTTCGGCGAATGATCCTTCTGTAAAAATGAAGAATTATTTATCGACATATACACGATTTAGCAAGTTGAAAGAAAATACTGCATTGGAAAATACAGGTATTTTTTTTATTTTGAGCGGATCCAGAAAAATGAGTGATAAAGATCTGGTGTTATGGGATTCTCTTTTAGTAAATGATACATTGCCGGAGTTTGATGCCCTGCAAAATAAGACGATTGTTTCCAGGCTTAATGCACTGCTTTCTCCAGAGCAGTTCAGTAAAATCGGTTCAAAAGAACGTGTTGAAATACTATATGGGGCATATAAAGGGGAATATCCGGTAACAACGAATGAATGGTTTGGTCAAGTTGAGAAAAAAATGAAATATATTGCACTGGCACAAAGTATACTCTCCTCAACTATCCAGAAGCATACAAAAAACAAAGTGGCAGAAAGTAAAGAAGTAATGACCAGATACGCGATAGGGACTCTCTTTACGCTACTGCTTCTTTTGGTACTGTTTGTGATCTATTACAATATCAATAAAGATAAACAACTCTTTGAAGATACGCTAAGAGATATTGAGACAGTACTCAACCTTGAACAGCAGAAAGAGTTGAAAGCTCTGATAGATAACAGGGAAATAAATCAGATATACAAATTCCTGACCAATACGATCAGAGAAGCGAATCAGGCAAAAGATCTTTTCCTTGCAAATATGTCTCATGAGATCCGTACACCGTTGAACGGTATTGTAGGTTTTACCCAGGTACTTAAATCTACACCTCTTTCGGAAGAGCAGAAAGAGTTTGTAACAGTGATCGAACACAGTTCGGATAACCTGTTGACCATTGTAAATGATATACTTGATCTCTCGAAAATCAAAGCAGACAAGATCGAATTGGAAAGTATATCTTTTGATCCTGTTGAGAAGTTTGAATCTTCTATAGAATCTTATGCTGCAAGAGCTGCAGAGAAAGAGATTGAACTGGGTGTTTACATTGATCCTGAGCTACCGACTAAAGTAATAGGCGATCCAACCAAGATTTCACAGGTTCTGGTCAATCTTATCAGTAATGCAATTAAATTTACACCTTCAAACGGTGCTGTGGATGTCCGAATAGAAAAGATTTCGGAAAGCGATAATGATACTACTGTCAAATTCTCTGTTGAAGATACTGGTATTGGTATTACAAAAGAACAGAAAAAGAAGATATTTGATGCATTTTCCCAGGCAGATGTCAGTACGAGTAGAAAATTCGGAGGTACAGGTCTGGGCTTGGCTATTTCAGGTAAATTGGTTTCCTTTATGGGAGGAGAACTGGAGATAGAGAGTATTGAAGACCAGGGATCTACATTCTTTTTTACATTAAAGCTTGAAAAGTCAGACGAAGCGGAACAGAGAACGGTGATCAATATGCGCGGGTTCAACATCGGTTTGATCGTGCCTGATCAGGAGATTGAAAAACGGATGAATAAAAACCTAGAGACATACGTCAACTATACCGGTGCCAAGTTCAATGTCTACTACGGTATTGAATCACTGGAAGAGTCATCCTTGCCGGATGCGATATTCATTGACCATAAATATTATCAAAGAAAAGATGAGCTTGAGAAATATATGGATCTTGATACAAAGATCATTCTTCTTACCACAGCAGAAAAGAAAAAGAGTATCTATAAAAATATTCTGGAGAATATTGACAGAATATTATATAAACCGGTCAACCTTACCAAAACCATTAAAGCACTGGATGTGGTTTATGAAGAAAAAGAGACTAAACAGTCATCTGAAAGCGGGGAGTGTAAACATGATATATCTTTTGAAAGAATACATGTACTGGTAGCAGAGGATAACAGTATCAACCAGAAGCTGATCAAGAATGTTCTGAATGGTTTTGGTATAGAAGTAACACTTGCAAACAATGGGGAAGAAGCCCTGGAGTTACGTAGCCATAATGAGTATGATATGATATTCATGGATATCCAAATGCCTGTTATGGGCGGGATCGAGGCAACCGAAAGAATTTTGGATTTTGAAGAAAAAAACTGTAAACATCATGTTCCTATAGTGGCTTTAACAGCAAATGCTCTAGAGGGTGACAGAGATAAATATATCAATGCAGGTATGGATAATTATCTTTCGAAACCTATAGAACTTGAGAAATTAAATCTGCTGATACAAGAGTATTTCCCTCATAAGGTCGCTGTAGAGAAAGAAGAAGCAAGTGAAAAGAATAGAGAGAAAGAGAATCATGAGAATATTGTTGAGGTGGAAGAAAATATCAATATTGAAAAGAGTGATGAAATTGTAATAGAAGAGAATATGGAAATACAAAACGGTATTCCTGTTCTTGAAGAACAAAAAGCAGATGTAAAGGCAGAAAAGAAGATAGAAGAACTTTTGAATATAAAAAGAGAATCTGATATACTAGTCTTCCACTCTATCCCATTAATTGCCAATCTTTATGGGAGTATATTGAAAAACCTGAAATATGATGTAGACATCACTACTAATGATCAGACTTTTTTAGACAGACTGGATGATACAGAATATCAATTCGTGATATATGATATAAAACCCTTTGTAAATATGAAATGTATGATTGCAGATATTATCCGCGATAATGGAGCCAAACCTTTTGTATTGGTGCGTAATCCATCAGAAGACGATGATTTCTGTTGTGATGTTCTGGAAGAAAAGGCAAATATTGAATATGTTCAGAAAAAATTGGAAAGGTGACCTAGTAGAGTATCCGGGCTAAATAAAGTCCATAAGGAGGAGCAAGTTTTGTAGTATGCTTCTCCTGACATGCTATCTGCTCCAGAAGTTGTTCTGGAGTCATTTCCCCTCTGGCACACTGCATTGCCGCTTCTACCATCATTCTTACCTGAGAACGTAAAAAACCGTTTGCTTCAAAATAGATATAATGGTAATGATTGCGTTGGATGTAGTATGCGGCGTAAATTTTTCTTACACTAGTATGGGTCATGGTACCGGTTTTGTGAAAATAATTAAAATCGTGTTCACCTAAAAAGAGAGGTAAAGCCTGTTCAAGCAGAACAGGGTCAAAGGTAGGATAATAGGAAATATATTTCTGTTCAAATACAGAGGGTTCCCTGCTTTTGAAAATATAACGGTAAAGTCTTTTTTTTGCTGAGAAACGGGCATGAAAATCATCTGCTGTTTGAGAGATATGTTTGAATTTGATATCTGTCAGTTTTCTGTTAAGACTCAGTTTGAGTTTAGAAAGATCAGACCAGAATTCCGGGAGATCAAAATGTATCACTTGCCCTGTTGCATGAACACCGGCATCTGTACGGCCGCTGCCTGTAATAGGTGATGTTATCTGCAGGGAATGTAAAGCGTGTTCTATACTGCCTGTCACTGTTCTGTTTGTAGCAGTTTGTTTTTGGAAACCCTGATAGCTGCTTCCATCGTAGGTGATAACTGCTTTTACACGCATAGGTCAGTACCTTAAAAGTATCTTGCAACACGCTGTGTAAACAGCCACTTGCTGAAAATAAAAAGTATAGTGATTACAAAACCCAAGATCAGAAAGTTCCCCCATTTCTCCAGAGATGAGGCTAACAGATAAAGGAGAAGTGTGGTTGCAAAGATAACGATAAAGGAATGGTTTGCCTGGTAACGCGGATTGATCATTGTAAAAGATGCGACCAGATAGACTGAAAGCAACGGGATAAGACTTACAAAAATAAAAAAGAGGACACGATGCATCATTTTGATATTCTCTTTTGCCTTGCTCCAGTATGTGATAATATTTTTAAAATGAAATCCTTTCTTTTTGCTGGTATCATATACTTCAAGGGTCCTGTACTCAGCCTGCTGTAATTTTGCCTTTGAATATGTATAGCCGTATCCGTCATTAAGTAAAAGAGAAGTGGTATTCTGTTTTTTGTTCAGCTTGCCTTTCTGTGAAGAAAAAAACTGCTCTTTATTTTTATCGGTACGATTATAAATAACGATATCATGAAAGATGTTGTTTTTTTTCTCTTTTACATAAATATAGTAGTTCCCGAATTTCTGACCGAGTTTCCCCGGTACAATATTGAGTGTTGCTTCATTTTTTTTATCTTCTTTAAAAGATTTATAGTACTGTTTACTTAGAGGCATGGCTAAAAAAGAGATAGAGGCTAACAAGATTGAGAAGAGTATACCAAGTAGTAATAGGCCTTTAAGTACTTTACCGGCATTCAATCCTAAGGCATAGAGTGCGATAAGTTCATTGTCTTGTGAAAGTTTCATAAGAACATTGGCTAGAGCTGCGATAAAAGAGAGCGGCAATGTATAAAAGACGATATCCGGAACAGAATAGGTGTAAAGTGTGATCAGTTCACCGAAAGTGATTTGGATTTTTGAGGTAAGCGAAGATATCTTTACGAGGTATACAAGAGAAATAATAAGAAAAAAAGGTAGAAATATAGTCAAAAATGCTTTGGTGAAGTTTGACGAAATGTATCCCCGTATATTAACCATAGATAATAGTCTCCAAAAGTTGTGTTGCCTGAGTATCATAAAGGTAGACAATAAATGTAGCTAAAGCTAAAAAAGGTACAAAAGGTACACCGTTCTCACGGTTCACTAGTGAAGGGATGATCGCTAAAAGTGCAGAGAAGAAGATCGCAACAAAAAAATTGGGGAAGCCAAGCAGAGCCCCCATTGTACCGGCAACGATAACATCTGCTCCGCCCATTGCCTGTTTTCTTGCGATAAGAGAAGAAAGCAGTCCTATAAGATAAAGTCCTCCCGCAGCAATAGCTGCATGCAGGCAGGCCTGAAAAAACTCTGGCTGTACAAGAGCAAAAAGGAGTGCTGCAAAGTTTACACTGTCAGGTACAGCCATATATTTGAAGTCTATCATGACCAAGGCAAGCAATGCAGCGAAAGAGGCTGCAACAAACGGAAGATACCAGACAAGTCCCAGTTTAAAATAGAGTAGGGTAAAGAGTATACCTGTAAGAAATTCTATAGCGGGGTATTGCGCTGATATCTTTTCTTTACAGAAATAGCATTTTCCTTGAAGGAATAGCCAGGAGAAAACAGGAATATTATGCCACCATTTAAGACTGGTCTGACAGCTTTGACATTTGGATGCAGGGAAGATAATGCTTTCACCTTTTGGTATACGGTAGATAACAACATTTAAAAATGAGCCTATCATAGTTCCAAAGATGAATACAAGAAGTGCTATTTCTGCCATTACACACCACCGAACCGTCTGGTACGTTTTTCAAAATCTTCTATGATCTCTTCCAACTCTTTATCTGTGAAATCAGGCCAGAGAGTAGGAGTAAAATAAAACTCTGCGTAGCTTAATTGCCATAGAAGAAAGTTGGAGATACGTTCTTCCCCACTGGTACGGACAAGGAGGTCTATATCTGTATAAGGAGTCTGCAGTGCAGCAGAGATATCCTCCTCTGTAACATGCTTTTTCCCTTCAGAGATAAGTTTGTTGGCTGCCGATGTAATTTCTGCTCTTCCTCCATAGTTCAATGCCAATATCTGTATAAGGGCTGTATTGTTTTTTGTAAATTCCTGTGTATCTAAAATACGTTTTTGCAAAGATTTTGAAAATCGTGATAGATCCCCGATAGCCTGAAAACGGATATTGTATTCCTGATACGTATGTAATTCCTTTTTTAAATAGCTGTCCAGCATTTTCATAAGGAACTCAACTTCAAGCTTCGGACGTTTCCAGTTTTCTGTACTGAAGGCATAGAAAGTCGTTGTCTCAATGGTAGGATGGTTTGCACAATATGTTGTGATATCTCTAATGATCTCAACACCTTTTTCATGACCCTTGGTCCGGTTCAGTCCGCGTTGTTTTGCCCATCTGCCATTGCCATCCATGATAATAGCGAGATGTTTAAGAGGGGTATTACTCATTAAGAAGGGCCTTGGATTCAGTGAGTATTTTGTCTGAGAGAGTGAGTTTATCAGCTTTTCCAAGAGATAGTTGCTTCTCTTTTGTAATAAAGGTGATCTCATTATCGGCAGTACCGAAACTTTCACTATTGTTCAAAAGGTTATAACACACTGCATCTACCTGTTTTTCATCAAGGAGTGCTTGGGCATTTTCCAAACCATGTTCACTGTCCATTTCTGCTTTAAAAGCAACTGTTTTGATATCCATTTTGTTCAAAGAGCTGAGTATATCCGGTGTCTGCCTCAATTCCAGGTTCCATGTTTCACCGATCATGCTTTTTTTGAGTTTTCCTTTTTGCGGATATTTAGGTGTAAAGTCAGAAACAGCAGCTACCATAAAAAGATACGGCTCTTTTTGGATGAGCTGTCTGGGATCGGCACTGTTCATACTGGCTTTGCTCATCTTTCCTTTTTTTGCAACTCTTATCGCATCTTGTGTATACTCCAGAAGTTCCTGTGTATCGTCTACATCTATGGTATAGATACTTTGTGGCAGACTGTGATTTCCCATAGTGGTAATGTAGCAGACATCAGCACCTTTAAGGTAAAGAGAAAGAGAGAGTGATTTTGCCATTTTCCCGGAAGAGAAGTTACTGAGGTAACGTACTTCATCTATCTTTTCACGTGTTCCGCCGCCTGTGACCACTACACGCCTGTCTTTCCAGAAATCCTCTTCCAAAAGAACTCTTGCTGTTTCAAAAAAGATCTCTGCAGGTTCCGCCAATGCACCACTTCCGACATCACCGCAGGCTAGCAGTTTCTCTTGCGGTTCAATGATCGTATAATCATTTACTCCTAACATCTTAAGTGATCCTGCAGTGTAATGGTTTTGAAGCATTTGTGTATTGGCAGCAGGGGCAACGAGCATTGGTCCGGCATATGCGAGGGCTGTCTGTGTCAGGATATTATCAGCGATGCCTTTGCTTAGTTTGTTCAGTGTATTTGCCGTTGCCGGAGCAATGATAAAAGCATCACATTTTTTACCGATTTCAATATGGTTAAGCTCAGAACTCCAGCTTTCGCTTTTTTCTGTAAGTACAGGATTCCTTGTCAATGCCTCAAAACTCAAAGCAGAGACAAAACGTTCGGCACTTGGTGTCATGAGTACATGTACATCTGCTCCGGCTTTTATAAAAAGACGTGCCAGATCACAGGCTTTATAAGCAGAAATACTTCCTGTCACACCTAGAAGTACAGACTTCCCGTTCAAATTTATTTGCATATTATTTGTCTCCCTTATGCTTGTTACCCTCTGTGAGAAAAAATTTATAGAAAAAGTTTTTAACAGTTTTTATCGGTGCTCTTGAAATAGCAAGTTCACCTTGAGCTATATTTTTGTTAATGGTACTTCCTGCTGCAATGATCACATCATCTTCTATGGTGACCGGTGCGACAAGCTGTGTATCTGAACCTACAAATACATTTTTGCCGATAGTGGTTTTAGATTTCTTCTTCCCGTCATAGTTGCAGGTGATCACACCTGCACCGATATTGGAACCTTTGTCTATGCTTGCATCACCGATGTAAGCCAGATGACCTGCTTTTACACCGGTCAGTATAGACTTTTTTACTTCAACAAAGTTACCGATATGTGTATCTATGAGTGTTGACCCTGGCCTTACTCTCCCCATAGGTCCGACATCTGAGTTCTCAATTAGAGAATCTTCAATCACAGAGTTTGCTTTAATATGGGAATCGATGATCTTACTTTTGCCCTGGATGCTCACACCGTTCTCTAAAATACATTCCCCTTCAAAAGTGGCACGAGAGTCGATATAGATGGTTTCAGGCAGACGCATGGTGACACCTGCCATCATCAATGACTCTTTGATGCGTTGCTGCATGATCTCTTCGGCATGGGCAAGATCGAGTTTGGAGTTGACTCCTTTGAATTCCTCTTCCGGAACATAGACAGGGTGTACATTCCTGCCTTCATCGACAGCCATTTTGATAATGTCTGTAAGGTAGTATTCTGCCTGGGCATTATTGTTATTGAGTTGTGGAATGTAGCGTTCAAGCAGTACGGTATCTACAGCATAAATACCTGCGTTAACGGTATTAACTCTTAACTGTTCGGAAGTACAGTCCTTTTGCTCGACAATCTCTTTAACCTCTCCGTTTTCGATGATAACACGCCCATACCCTGAAGGATTCTCCAGTTCGATCACCGACATATTGATATCGGCATCACCGGCCGTCAGTGCTTCAAGTGAAGTTTTGGTAATGAGTGGCATATCTCCGTTAAGAATAAGGGTACGTTCATGCTGAGTCGTTACCCCTTTCATCGCACCACCGGTACCAGGATACTGTTGTGCATCCTGCATATGGAAACGTATACCTTCATAGTGCGCTTCGATCATCTTCTGAATACGTTTTGCCTGATGGTAAAGTACAATGACCACATCGTTACTGATCTCTCTGGCAGCATCGATAGCATGGAAAAGCATGGGTTTCCCGGAAATCTCATGAAGTACTTTGGGTTTGGCGGATTTCATTCGCGTACCCTGACCTGCTGCAAGTATTACGACGCTTATAGACATTTTTGGAACCTTTACGATAAAATATGAAAAAATATTTAATTATTTGTGATTATATCTAATTGAAATTAAGTGAGTGGTAAATGACATGTAAACATTTTGGAAGCTGTGGTTCTTGCGGGCTTTACGGGTTGAGTTATGTAGAACAGTTAAAGCGTAAAGAAGAGAGGGTAAGTGGGCTTTTGTCACCCTTTTATCAAGAAGCATTGGAAGTATTTGACTCTCCTGAATCACATTATAGAGCCAGGGCAGAATTCCGTATCTGGCATGAGGGGGACAAGTGTGATTATGCTATGGGGAATATAGAAAAAAAGGGTGTCGTCAACATAAATGAGTGTCCTAAAGTCATAGCACCCATTGAAAAACGTATGTGGAAACTGTTGGAAAAGATCAATGCTTCCACTGAAGTGCTAAAACAGCGTCTTTTTGCTGTTGAGTTTTTGGCAACCACTACAGATGAGTGTCTTATTACCATGCTGTATCACAGAAAGCTGGATGAGGCTTGGAGGGAAGAAGCAAAAGTTTTAGAGGCATCATTGAATTGTAAGATCATGGGACGAAGCCGTAAACAAAAGGTTATTCTTTCAGATGAGTTTGTGACTGAAAAGCTTGATATTGACGGTAAAACTTTTACCTATGTGCAGTATGAGAGCGGTTTTACCCAGCCAAACCCGACAGTCAATGTAAAAATGATAGAGTGGGCCATTGAACAGGCTAAAAAAGTAGGGTATGGAGACTTTTTGGAGAGTTACTGCGGGTTAGGTAACTTTACACTGCCTCTTTCACATTATTTTGACAAGGTTTTAGCTACAGAGATAAGCAAACGCTCCATTCATGCAGCACTTGAGAACTGTAAACTCAATGCAGTAGAGAATATTACTTTTGCAAGACTGGCTTCTGAGGAAATGACAGAAGCATTAAGCGGAAAAAGAGAGTTTAACAGGCTCAAGGATATCGACCTTGGATCCTATGATTTCAGTACCGTACTTGTCGACCCGCCGCGTGCTGGACTTGATGAAGGAACCATAGAACTCATCTCAGATATAGAGCATATCATTTACATCTCCTGTAATCCGGAAACACTTGCACGTGATCTGGAAACACTTACCGATACACATAATGTAGTAGAAGCAGCAATGTATGACCAGTTCCCGCATACCGGGCATGTGGAGAGCGGAGTGTTTTTACAAAGAAAGAAGAAAGAATAACTTTTTTGTTAGTTGAACATTTGCATTTTATTATCTTTTATACCGTATCAATCTTTTTTAAAAAATACCAATAAAGGATCAAGATAAAAAGTGGCATAAAAAAATAAGTAGATATATCATGTGTTATAAAAAATAAATTTTTATTTTTATCTGTTATGAGAAGTATAATTAAAATACGGATGATGTTAAATAGCATAATTGCAAACCAACTAAACAGTAACCAGTATAATTTTATACTTACTTTCCCTCTTGTGGTGATAATAGCAGCAGAGAACAGTAAAAAAGGTAAAAAAGCATTACAGTCATCAATGATATTCACAATGAAATAGTTTGATAATACTATGCTGTTTTCTTGAAAAGAGAAAGGAAATGCGAAAAAATCTATAATACCTATCATGGAAGAATAAGTTAAGTTTGTATGTAATGTAGTCAAAAAGGATAAATTAAAAGAGAAAGGGAAATAAAATATTAAAAGGATAATAGTAAACGTCAGCAGGTAACGTACAAAAAATAGAGCCAATGGATGAAAAAGAGGGAGAGATTTAATCTCTCACCTCCCTGCCAGTCATTTTTAGATAAGACAGAAGTCCGAACATAAGAAACATTAATAAAAGGCTTCCAAAACCATAAGCTGGTGCATCACCTTCAGCTGGAACCAGTGGATTGTCATTTCTCAAACTTCCATCAACTATAATTTCACCTAAATCTATAACATCCTTTCCCAGAATATATTGATATGAAAACGATACTTCATCACCGGTATTTAATGTACCTAAATTAAAAGCTATATTGATAGTATTATCACCATATCCATCATCTTTACCTGATAAAATTACATCCGTATCTGTTGACCAGTCCATATCAATACTTGTATTATGTTCATATGTTGCATTCGTATGCAATGCAATAATTTTCTTAGTCATCTCTCCTGCTGCTATAACGATATCACTCGCTGGAATAGTAGTTAGACCTCGTGTATTATTGGTATCATAGACATCATAAGTTTGAACATCAACATCCGGGTCCAACCCTCTGCCGTAATGGACTTCTCCTATGGTGTCAGCAGAAATGTTTTTAATAGTTACTGCTATGTCTATCACTTTGGAACCAGGTTCTAAAGTATATGTTTGAGTAATACGTAATGCATTATCAGGAGTTACCGATACTACTTCGACATTATGTGAGTCTCCTGATATATTTGTATCCATATCAGGAGAATCATAGTTATCATTATTATTTGTATAGAGTGCTCCATCTGCTTTAACTGAAAAAAATTCATAAGGGTTACCTGGTGTCAAATAGTCATCCTCTATGTAGTTTCCTGTTCCGTTTTCATCAAATAAAATTCCGGGAGAAGTAGAGCTGCCCACTCCAAATGTTCCGTCATCACTTACTCCAGCTTTAATATAACCGCTTTCCATAATAATCGGGGTTGCACTTGCAATGCTGCAAACCAACAATATTGAACTAAAAACTTTTTTCATTTTTAAAACTCCTTTTTTCATATATCTTTTGCTTTTAAAAATTGTTCATAAGCACTAGATAATAGTTTTCCTGATCTAGTTTCCTAGATAACGCCTATTGACCATTACATCTTAAGTTCATGATTCCATCTCTAAAATGTATATGTTATGCCTACCGTCCATGAATCAGCTTCATAATCACAGTCCGCAATATAATTATCGAAACCGGTATCATCATATAACTTGGTATAATCTACAAAAAGAGATAGACTATCATTAACACTATAACTTGTTCCTAGCCCCCACTGAAAACTATTTTCTGTCTGCTTTTCAGTACCTTCATATTGATAAGTGAGTTGGCCATATCCCAGTAGGCCATAAAGTTTAAAATCACCTATTGGGTAGCTTGGTTTAAGATAAAGTGCTAGGTTTGTCATTTCATTTTCAACGTCATTTCTTGTTTTCCCATCACTCCACTCTTCATCGGAGCTACCTAGGTTTTTTGTATATCTTGCTTCAACTGAAAAGTAATGATTGAATTGGTATCCCAGAATCAATGTTAAACCTTTTAGGTCAACATCAGCAGAAACACCGTCACTATAAACTTCATTATAGTCTAATATAGAATATCCGGCACCTACATATATGGTACTGTTATCTACAATGGCAGGTAAAGTAAGCACCGGCTCTTTAACTGGTGCTATTTTGCCGCCAGCATAGGATAGTCCACTTAATGCCAGAAGAGACACTATGGATATGACACTTTTTTTCATTAGAAACTCCTTCTCAAGTTATTGTCAGGTACATTTCATACCCTTATTCTTTAGGAAATATTTTGAAGTAAATATCTCCGACCTCCTCCATTTCAAAAAAGATTAGATTATTCTATGAACATATATTTTTGAAATCTACCGATAAAATAATAAATCTGAGTAAGGCTTGGCGATCTACTTGAGACCCATAGCTTTCCGTCCTATCTTCGCAGATAGTTTGGCTTTTTGCAGAGTATGTTTAATCGAAGTTAAACACAGTTATTATATAAAGTATTTCTTAATTATTAACCCAAATCCCGAAATAGAAAATTCATTTCATAAAAATTGAGAGACTATAACCCGTTTTTGTCTCCGAACTGTAAAAAAGTGTGCTTAAAAGAGCTCTTTGTATCCCTATGTCAACAAAGTGGTGCGTCAAATACTCTTTTTAAAGCCATTTTCCTGATTTTTTGACATAGCTATCCTGTCACTTTGTCTGAAGAAGAAATGATAAAGGGAATGCCGCAGTGGTGAAGTTGCTACTCTAAACTGAGCAAATAGCATTGATGCCGTATGTGATTGAGGATATCCACAAACGCTTCATTGACTTTAAGCACGATTTGGCGAGCATGATGGACTACTTTACCTGCAATATGATACAGTTTATAGCGAATGGGTTTGAATGGTGTGTTTTTGCCAGCTGACATGTAATATACGTTTAAAGAGTATGAACAGGTTGTATGCCAATGTACCGATATGAAAGTAGAGCGCATTGGCTTGAAAGTCTGAAGTTGGCAGGTACTTCAGATTGAACCCGTTTTTCAGTTCTTTGATTCGGTTTTCACTGGTATCACCCCGTTGTCGGTAAAAGCGTACAATCTCTTCAGCTGTTTTCTCCAAGTCATTGGTGGCAATCACACTGTAACGTTCAGAAGCGAGTGCCAGCTTCTCTTCCTGGCTTAGAAACGCCTCCATGCCATGCAGCAATGGGGTGGTGGTTTTTTTAATCACAATCATACGAAAGGCATGATCGGTATTCTGCATCGTGTGGTAAAATTCTGCTACCTCTTCTTTGAGATGATGTGCGGTACCTTTTATTGTTCTAAGGGGTTCCCAGGAATCAATTGTTTCAATGTTTGTCAGTACACTCCTGTCAAGATGCCCGCCTACCACATAGATGATATTACGATTATTGCAATAATTGAACAGTGATGACTGATACGAAGCGCTATCGGCTCTCAGATAGGAGAGTTTTCGATGTTTGGGAAGTTGTGCTTCACACTGTTTGACGAATGCAAGATTATGATCAGCAGGTGCTACATTACCGGCTCTAAACTCCTGATGAATCACATAGCCGCCATTAAGATGCCTAATGATGGGAGTAAATCCCGGGAACATTTTATAGGTGGTAAACGCAATAGATTTATGGCTTTCTATCACGGTTGCATCAATATCAAGCACCAAAGGTTCATCTATTCTGCGAAGATAGCGTTGTAGCAAGGTACGGTTGAGTTTTTCCATCCCCGACATCTTGACTTTGCCGGAGCGTTTGAGCCATTTGCCGATACTGTCTGCTGTGGGAATATGCTTTATCCCAAGTAGTTCTTGAAGTGCGTGATCGGACTGAAGGGTGCGGATATCCTCCAGATATCTGCCTCCACTGTGTAACATTAGAACAAGTGAATGGATAAAGGTATAAGGATCGTAGCCTCGGTTACTTTTAGGTAAAGGAAGATATCGGTTGCATAACCGATCAAGCTTGATTGCTTTTAAAAACTCTCCAAAGACTGCCTCTCCTGCTCTGGGTGTCAGTCTCTCTTCGGTGCTCTCTACAGTGAAATTTAAAACACTTTGTGCCATACTTTTATCCTCCTGGAAAAAGCTCACCCATTGGGTGAAAGCGTTGAGTGGGCTTTTTCTCTGGCTTTCTTCGTATTTTACGGCATCTTCACTTATTCTTTTGTTTTTCTATTTCGGGATTTGGGATTAACTTAATTATTAACTTAATATATATTCATAACTAAAGTTAATGATAGTGTTAGAATATTCCTCTAATCTTATTCTTGTGGAGTTTCATTCAGGATAGTTTCTCAATAAGATAGATGACATTGTTTATTAACTCTTAAAAAAATTTCAAATAATTTTGTTTTAAATTAAGAGTTTCAGATAGATAGGCTTAAGGAACTTAGTTCCTTAAGCCTGTTTTTAACCATCTTTGTTTGGATTTATTTAGGTAATTTGTATCTTTTTTATTTTTTTGCTAAAGATGAAGACAGAGAACTTCTTTTCTAATACAGCATTAAGGAACATATTACCAATACATTTGAATCATTTTTGGTTATCATGAGTCAGCAAAGGTAAAAATTTATTGTGCTGGACTTGATGAAGGAACCATAGAACTCATCTCAGATATAGAGCATATCATTTACATCTCCTGTAATCCGGAAACACTTGCACGGGATCTTGAGATATTGATGCAAACGCATGAGGTGGTCGAGGCAGCGATGTATGACCAGTTCCCCCATACGGAACATGTGGAGAGTGGTGTGTTTTTACAGAAGAAGAATTAAGGAGCAGGCAGAACTTTATCTCTTGGAAATAGAGGGTCCCGTGCTACTTGAAATTGGTATAGGGTCTTTTTTTATACCGCCTGTCCTATCGGCGGCCTATTACAGAACTTTATTAGGTGGTTTGGGACTGTACCTGCCTGGAGAAAGGATCTGTTTGGGATCCAGTGATGATTTAAGTTTCTGCATAAAAGAGATATATGCTTCTTCTGCCATAGGTAACCCCTGCATCGACTGAATACCAAGGCGGTAAGGGTAGTAGCCTGCATCAGTCAGTTTTCCTAACAATTCATCATGACAGGCCTGTGCTTTTCCATCTTCTCCTTCAATAGTACGGTCATAAGTGATGGAAATGATACAGTCCATTGCCCTTTCAGTGATCAGAGTGATGGATACAGCAGGTTCGAATCCGTATTTTAAGAGAGTTTCTTGTGTGATCTTCCACATCTCCATGGCATATTTTCCGTTGGTTGGAGCAACAGGGGCACACCAGAGAAGGCCGCATCCATCATTATCCGGATCCATATTTTTGGGAATATCCCCTTTTTTCCGCCAGTAACTGCTTGCCATTATCGCATCGGTAGGAATACCTTTGGTCATGCCAAAAACCGGTTTAATGATCTTAAGCATTTCTGTAAAGTTGGTACCGGTAAGCCATTGGAGGGGTTTTTTCAATGTTTCAGCCAGTTTGAGGGTACGTTCATCAATGAAGCGAAGCTTTTTTACCTTTCCTTTCAGTTGTTTCTTAATGCGCTTCCGAGCATAGGCAACTTCCTCTTTTGTACCATAAAGTGCTCCAGAGGCATTCCATGCCCCAAAATCCCAGCTTTTGGCAAATTCATTCAGCAGTGTTTTTGAGAGAGCTGTTTTTCCGTCAGCTTTTTCCCAGGGAAAGCGTTGGATAGAGGAGAATACTTTGTAGTCATTGCCTATATGCATTGCACTGTCAATGATTCCTTCAAGTCTGAGTGGCTTGAGAAGTTCAATCACCTTTTCAAGTTCAGCATCATTCGTTACACTGAAATAGAAACTCTGAAAATATTCTGGCGCCTTCATTAGCCATAATGTAACCTGGGTAATAATACCGAAGTTGGACTGTGTAAAAAATCCGTCTATATAAGGGCCCACCCCCCAGCGGTAAATACCGGCAGCTTTGGCATTTTCAAAACGACCGAATCCAGTATGGATAACATCACCCTCAGGCAGAACTACCTCCATTCCTCCGACATAGGCGAAATGGTCGGCGTAAGGTGTGTGTCCAAATCCACGTTCAGCGATATTTCCAATGATGCTATGTGTAGAGAATGCTCCGGTTGCATCCATCCACAGGCCACTGTTTTGCTCTTGTAAAAAATTATAAAGTTCTCCCTGGGTAACACCTGGTTCCAAAGTAATACAGGCAAGTTCTTTGTTAAAATCTATAATTCTTTTCATCCGTTTCAGCTCAAGAATAATGCAATTGTCTGCTGTAGGTACACGTGAACCGTACCCGATATTTAATCCAGTACTGATAGGATAGAGTGGGATATGGTATGTATTGGCGATTTTAACACATGCCTGTACCTCTTCTCTGCATCCTGGACGAAGGACAGCCAGTATATTTTTATTGGTTTTGAAAGTGGCTGTTCCGTAACGTTCTAGCTCTTCATTATCAGTAATCAGATGTGTTTCACCAATGATCGATGAAAAAGCGGAAAGAACAATACTCAGATCTTCATACATGGGAAGTATACTCCTTTTTTTCAGATGAATGTAATTGTGAATAGGTACGATAGAATTTCTCTTTCTCTCCTGTGATAAAAGGTTTTGCATTATTTGGATTATTCAGAAGTTTCAGCATTTTTGCTTCATATTTTTTTAGAATAACGATGTAAGGATAACGTATGCCACGGTGTTCACAGGCTTCGCCTGCAGGTTGTAGCATAATATTTTCTCTTTTAAGCATTCGAGCCAATGCACCGGTTGTTAAAAAGTACCAGTATTTGATGTTGTGTTCAAGACTATATTTCCAGGCAGCTTGCAGTAGACGTAAAGTTAATGCATGTTTTATTTGATGTTCTTTTTTCAGTGTTTTTTGAACAACTTTCTGTTTTCTGGCAGATTGGACCATATTTGTATTGTTCAATTCAGGCTGTTCCTCCCATCTGAAAGCTTTAATAATGCATAAACGGGAGACTTCCATCGCTTCATAAGTTAAAATATCAGATGGAGGGACAAAAAGACAGTGTTTATTGATAGGAAATTTCCTGTTACGGTGGGGGACAAGGCGTATAGCAGCTATCCATTCATGGGTATTTTTGTTCCTTGCAATAAAATGGATGGAATCCTGGTCCCACTCATCTTTTTCCATAGCATTGGAAAAGGAAGCTTTATCTTCAAAGCCGCGTTCTTCACAATAAACTTTATATCGTATATGATAATGAATTTTTTTTGATTCAGGGGTATCAGCTAAAAAAACTTCGAAAAATGCATCTAACATAGAATCTCACTTTATATGTTGTTTAATAAGCAGGACTATTATATCATTTTTTAAAAAAAGTTTTTAGACTCTTATTATTACTAATATAAGTCTAATTTTAGTTATGGCTGAAGTTTTAATTTTTGAAAGGCTGCAGTTCTTTACAATCTCTCAGTTTGGGAGTTAAGATATTTAGAGGATTTTACAATTTTACCATAAAAGCACCTGCTTTAATTTTAATATATTTATGTATCTTTTTAAAGTGTTTCATGCATCTTTTTTATCTTTATATAATATATAATCCCTTTAATTCTATTACTAATGGGAAAATTGTCAATTTTTAAACCGGGTATATTCAAATAAAACTAAAATCTTTAATTTTAAACCCAATAATCATTGTTTAACTGATTCTAAACTTTAGAAATTCTAGGTTAAGTGACGAAAGTATATAGAAGCAGCAATATATGACCAATTCCCGCATACGGAACATGTGAAGAGTGGGGTGTGTTTACAGAAAAAGTCTTAGTATGCCAAGGCTTTATATTCTACCATGCTACAGTAATTTTGTACAACTTTCATCCCGGCATCTTTGGCTTTTTGTGCGGCATCATTATTAACAAGTCCAACTTGCCCCCAAAATACTTTGATATCTCCTCTGGCTATGCATGCATCTGCTATGGCATCAAAGGCAGCGGGTTTTCTAAAGATGTCTACCATGTCTACCTCAAAAGGGATCTCTGCCAGTGAACGGTAGACCTTTTCCCCTAAAATGGTCTCTCCTTTAGGGTAAACCGGAACAATCTTATAACCTACACTTTGTAAATAGTGTGCTACACGGTTACTGGCTTTACTTTCATCCGGAGAGAGCCCAAGTACAGCAATGGTTTTAACCATATTAAATATCTCTTGCATCTCTTCTTTGTTACTATTGACTGTTGGAAATTCACATTCCATACTTTATCCTTCGTTTTAACCCTATCCCATAAATAGGATTGTGATATAATTGCGCCAATTATGACTTAGGAAAGATAATGTTAGACTTAAACAGTATAAAAAAAGCTTATGCACGAGTGTCAAAGGTGGTATATCACACACCTTTTTCCTATGCACCTATTTTGAGCCGGATGAGCGGATATGAAGTCTATCTTAAAAAAGAGAATCTTCAGCGTACAGGAGCCTTTAAACTGAGGGGAGCTTTTAATAAAATAGCCTCGTTAATTGAGAGTGGAGAGAAAGGTGGTGTTGTGGCTGCCTCTGCAGGTAATCATGCTCAGGGTGTATCATTTTCTGCTAAACACTTTGGGATAGATGCTACTATTGTCATGCCTGAGTCAACGCCGTTAACAAAAGTACAGGGGGTAAAAGAGTTTGGTGCTACGGTCATTCTTCATGGTGCTAACTATGATGAAGCCTATGTATATGCTGTAGCCTTCGCGAAAGAGAATAACTATAATTTTGTTCACCCTTTTACAGATGATGAAGTGATGGCAGGGCAAGGTACGGTTGCGTTGGAAATGTTTGATGAGGTTAAAGATCTTGATGCTATTGTTGTTCCGGTAGGCGGAGGAGGACTGATCTCAGGTATGTCCGTCGCGGCAAAAGCGATCAGGCCTGAGGTAAAAGTGATCGGTGTTTCAGCACAGGGTGCTCCTGCAATGAAGAACTCTTATGATGCAAAACAACCGCTTGATACCACATCTGTACGGACCATTGCTGACGGGATAGCAGTACGTGACACCTCACCTGTTACTTTGGAGTATATCTTAAAGTATGTGGATAGATTTGAAAGTGTCTGTGAAGATGAGATAGCTTCAGCCATACTCTTTTTACTGGAGAGACAAAAGGTACTTGTAGAGGGTGCCGGTTCAGTCGGTGTTGCCGCATTGTTACATGGAAAGTTGAACTTGCCAAAAGGCAGCAGGGTAGGAGTGGTACTCAGCGGAGGGAACATTGATGTAACGATGCTCGCACTTATCATAGAAAAAGGACTGATGAAATCAGCAAGAAAGATGAAGCTGATGGTGACACTGGTAGATAAACCGGGTGCATTGCAGTCATTTACACAGATACTTACAGAGGTAGGTGCAAATATCGTTCAGATAGGGTATGACAGAACCTCGATAGATTTGGAATTTGGAGATGCCCATGTATCGGTAGCTTTGGAGACAAAAGGTGAAGAGCATCAGGAGTTGATCCGTCAGAAACTGCAAGAGGGCGGTTTTACTTTCAAGGAAGAACACTAAAAAGAGTGAGCAGGTAGCAATGAGCAATGAAGAACGTAAGGGAAAATAGTGATAGCCATAGATTTGGGTTCAAATACATTGCGTGTATTGGAGTATGACTGTGATAGTGCGAAGCAGATAGCCGAGTTTGAAAAAATAGTAAAAACAGCAGACGGATTGGTACAATATGGTGTGATAAACCGTGATGCTGAGGCCAGGATCATTGCAGCGATAAAAGAAGCACAGACACAGATCGATTTCTCTTCCCAGGAGATAAGAGCAGTAACAACCGAGGCTGTACGTCAGGCTTCAAATTCTGATGAAGTATTAAGTAGGATCAAAAAAGAGACAGGTGTTTCTTTTGAGATCATTTCAGGTGATGAAGAAGCAAGACTGACACTTATGGCAGTCAAATACAGACTTGCCAAACTGCAATATGCATCAGATTCTTTTATCCTTGTTGATATAGGCGGAGGTTCGACGGAACTTATTTTCCATTATCCTGATGAGACCATCTCTAAAAGTTTCCCTGTAGGTATCGTAACGATTGCTCAGCAATATGAAACGCTTGAAAATATCAAAAATATACTGCCATCGGAAATGTTGGAGATGCAAATGTTATGTGCAGAAATGTATGCGATACGGGGAAAAGTAGATTCTTTTGTGGCTACGGCGGGTACACCTACGACAGTTGCAGCTATGAAACTGGGACAGACGTATGAAACATATGATGCAAAAAAAGTCAATGGCACTTCATTGAAAGTGGAAGAATTGGATTTCTATTTGGAAAAGTTGCTTGCCATGCCTTTTGAAAAGAGGGAAATGACTGTAGGAATCGGGAGAAGTGACCTGATCGCTGCAGGAATACTTATACTGAAACAACTTTTCAGTATTGTAGAGTTTGACAGTTGCATAGTGATAGATGACGGATTACGTGAGGGTGTGGCTTTAGAAGGATGTAAATCCTACACTAACCAACTTAAAAAAGAAGAAAGACATACAAGGTGAAGTCTGTTATTCAATAGGCCGGAAGAAACCTATTAAGTTAGTGCAGTCATTTAGAGGTGTTTTTCTTTAGTATATTACAAAGGGGGGATACTATTTCACCTCCTTTTGGAAGTATAATAGAAGAGTTTGTCAAAGTTTGTCAAAATAACTTTTTTTGATTAATTTGTCTGAAGGATGTATCCTACACCATAATTGCTTTTTATTGTCCCTTTTGGAAGTTTATGACGAATGCGTTTCATCAGAGAAGTAATTGCATTTGAAGAGAAGTCACGTTCGGGTTGGTCTTCATACAGATAATTGTAAATATCAATCGATGAAATGGTTTGATTTGCTTTGGAGCATAGAAGATCAAGTACTTTTTGCTCTTTAGGTTTCAGTTCGATCTCATTTCCGTTTTGAAAGAGTTTCTTTTTTGTCTTATCCCAATAAAATGCTTCTTTCAGATAGGTATAATGATCTTTTTTCCGCAATTCATCTACAATGGAAAGAAGGATCTCTTTTAGTTGATCGCTTTGCACAGGTTTTACCAAATATTTTACAAGGTGCAACTCGATAGCTTGTAAAAGTTTTTCTTTATCCGAGTGTGCAGTAGTGATGATGATCTTTGTCTCTTTATCTTTTTTACGGATCTTTTCTATCATGGAGAGGCCATCCATACGAGGCATATGAATGTCAGCAACAATGATATCTGGTTTTTCTTTTTGGTAGATAGAATATGCACTGATACCGTCTTCGGCAGTATACACATGTGTAAAGAAAAGCTGTAGATACTCTACCATTGAATGCAGCAGTTTTTTTTCATCTTCAGCAATGAGTATAGAAATATCACCTATCTTTGTATTATCCATTGACCCTCTCCATAGTTATTTTGAATACTGCACCTTCTCGGGTATTTTCTACACTTAATGACCCACCCATATTTTTTTCAATGATCATTTTAGAGATATAGAGCCCCAATCCTGTTCCCATGGATTTGTGTTTGGTTGTAAAATAGGGGTCAAATACACGATGTATATGTTCTTTTTTGATCCCTCCTGCATTATCGCTGATGGTAAGTACAATACTGGTATTTGTTTCGGATAAAATGATACGGATATAAGCATCCTTGACTTTTTTGTGAATCAGTACATCTTTGGCATTGGTTAAAATGGAGACAACGACCTGGGTGTATTCATTCATATAGCCGCTTACACAGGAGGAACTGTGGTTCTGAAAAAGAATCTCTATTCCTGCTTTGTTCAGCATAGGGCGCATGATCGTCAGCGCATGATCAACAACATCAGAAACAGAAAAATTCGTTTTTGTTTTTTCCGGATGGTAGAAACGCATAAAATCATCAATGGTTTTTGACATATATTGAATATTATTTTCCATCTCTTTGAGTTTACTCATAAGTTCCCTGTTTTCCAGTATCTCCCTTTGGCTTTTCTCTTTAAGAATAGAGATAATAGTATTGTTGATGGCAAGAGGCTGTCGCCATTGGTGTGCAATGTTTCCTATCATCTCTCCCATATCTGCCATTTTGGCTTTTTGGAAAAGAAATTCCTCCTTTTCCTTTAGCTGTTTAAGTGAAGCTACAAGTGCAAGGTCTTTTTGTTTCAGTGCCTCGATCGTATAGATGAGTTCATCCTTGTAGCCCTCTTCAATATAAAGTCCGCATTCCAATGCTTTCATCTGAGTGATCAGGGGAGCAATCCTCTCCTTTTGAATGATAGACCCGTGCTGAGGTGCTATAAGATCCATATCCAACGTTTCTATTTTTGAGAGAGCATAGTTAAAGATATCCCGGCTTGGCATATATTCTGCGTGGAACTGTTTGGCTTTTTCAAAATAGTCATCTCCTGCAAAAAAATCCCAGGACTCTTCCAGGCCGCCGAAAATATCACCGGAAAAGAGTGTTTTTGTTTTTTGTTCATAGGTGACAAAAGCACCGGGTGAATGGCAATATGGTGTGGTTAAAAATCTTAAATTCAAGTTACCGCATTGCAGTTCATACTGATGTTTGTCTATCTCATAATAAGCTGACTGTATCAAATAATGTTTGACCAGAGGTACCATACGACTATGGGTGATGATACGAAGGTCATTACGGTCAATGAGTTTTTCCATCTCTGGAACAGAGGCTGCCAGATCGGGGTCTTGATGATGTAAAATAATATATTTTACATTATCCATAGAACTTATAGAATTGATCTTTTTTACCACTGCATCAAACTCCAGCATGGAACCCGGATCGATCAATACAGATTCCTTGCCGTTTTTTATGAAATAGGGGTGGCATTGAAAAGGGTCATTCTTAAGATACATCCCTACCCAGTAAATATCTTTGGCGATTTCTATTGCTTGTGTAAAATCCATCTGATAAGTATAGTAAAAAAAGATGAATATTTTCATGATTTTCATCAAGAAAAGTACAGTTAGGTAGGCACATCTAATATTTTTTAGCTATAATCAAAAAAATTCTAATTTAATGGAGTGTAAACCATGCAGATGAGTGGTGCACAAATGGTATGTGAAGCAATTATCGCTGAGGGGGTTAAGACCGTATTCGGTTATCCCGGAGGTGCGATCATGCACGTTTATGATGAAATTTACAAACAAAACGGTTTTGAACATATACTTAACCGTCACGAACAGGCATCTGTTCATGCAGCAGACGGTTATGCAAGAGCTACGGGTGAAGTAGGGGTTGCCATGGTGACCAGCGGACCGGGGTTCACGAATGCGGTTACCGGACTTGCAACAGCTTATATGGATTCTATTCCCCTGGTCGTTATCTCCGGGCAGGTACCTTTGGCCCTTATCGGTACGGACGGTTTTCAGGAGATAGATGCTGTAGGTATCTCAAGGCCATGTACCAAGCATAATTTTTTAGTGCGTACTCTTGAGGAGCTTCCCCGTATACTTAAAGAAGCATTCTATATTGCCCGCAGTGGAAGACCCGGACCGGTACTTGTGGATATTCCAAAAGACATCACAGTCGAGATCGGTGAGTTCGTCTATCCTGATTCTGTAGATATCCCCAGTTATAAGCCGACTTACAAAGGAAATAAAAGACAGATAGAAAAAGCAGTTGAAGCGATCAAGTCTGCAAAAAAACCTCTGCTGTATATCGGTGGCGGAGTTGTTCTTTCAAATGCAAGTGACCTGGTACGGGAGCTTGCAGAAAAAACACAGATACCAGCGGTTGAAACCTTGATGGCCAGAGGCGTATTGGGTGCGAAAAACCCACTCCTTCTCGGTATGCTCGGTATGCATGGAAATTACGCATCAAACATGGCGATGTCTGAAACAGATCTGGTCATCTCTCTTGGTGCAAGATTTGATGACAGGGTGACAGGCAAACTTTCTGAGTTTGCAAAATATGCAGATGTGATACATGTTGATATTGACCCTGCCAATATTGCGAAGTTGGTAGATGTGGATTATCCGATTGTAGGTGATGTGACACAGGTACTTGAGAAGATGATACCTCTGCTTGATGATGTCGATACTGACAGATATCAGGCATGGAGAGAGATACTCAAGCGTTATGATGAACTTCATCCTCAGTCCTATGTGGATTCTGATGAGGTGATCAAACCGCAATGGGCTATAGAGCGTATCGGTGAGCTTATAGGTGAAGATGCTATTATCACTTCGGATGTCGGACAGCACCAGATGTGGGCTGCACAGCATTATCCGTTTGACAGACCGCGTCAATGGATAAATTCTGGCGGTTTGGGAACAATGGGCTTTGGTTTCCCCGCAGCTATCGGTGCAAAAAAAGCATGCCCTGAGAAGACGGTTATCAACATTACCGGTGATGGTTCTATCTTGATGAATATGCAGGAACTGGTCACTGCTGCCGAGTATAAGATCCCAGTTATCAATATTATTTTGAATAACCATTTTTTAGGAATGGTAAGACAGTGGCAAACCTTCTTTTATGAGAAACGTTATTCTGAGACGGATCTGACTTTCCAGCCAAACTTTAAAGCATTGGCTGAAGCATGTGGGGGCATCGGGTATGATGTTACGACGAAAGAGGAGTTTGATGCAGCACTTAAAGATGCTATTAAGCAAGATAAAGTCTGCTTTATGAATGTTGCAGTAAATCGTTTTGAAAATGTACTTCCGATGGTTCCGTCAGGAGGGGCATTGTTCAATATGATGTTGCCCCAAAAAACAGAAAATAACGGGGAGGAGAAGTAATGGCCAATTCTAAAAATGAAAGACGGGTTATTTCTGTTATTGTAATGAATGAGAGTTCTGTACTTGCCCGTGTCACAGCACTTTTTGCCGGTCGCGGGTATAATATCGAGTCATTGACTGTAGCACCTATCCCTAACAGCAATATGTCACATATTACTATTGCGACCAATGGTTCTACAAAAGTGATGGAACAGATCACAAAACAGCTTCATAAGCTTATCCCTGTCTATAAGGTGATCGAGCATGAAGAGATGGTTGAAAAGGAGATGGTCCTTGTAAAATTCCCTATTGCTGAGAATCTTAGTGATATATCGGCATTATGTGCTGCCTATAATGGCGGTATTGTGAATGTAGGGACAGAAATGGTTATTGCCCAAGTGGCTGATGAACCGAACCGTATCAAACATTTTATTGAAGCTGCACAACGTTATAATCCTAGTGAAGTTGTACGTGGTGGTGTTGTGGCTATTGAAAGATAATTTAACTACTGAACTTGTTCCCATGCTTTGTGTGGGCATGCATATAAGAGTTTTGCTATAGAAGTATAAGCTTATTTCTTTGATTTTATTGAAGTATGCATTCCCACTCAGGAGAGTGGGAACGAGGGTTATTTTAATAAAAGGATTCTCTTTATGACTTACAAACTCTCCCAAATTACTCAAGAACTTAACATAGATATTAATGGAAATGACATAGATATAGATGGTATTCATACTTTAAGTGAAGCAACACCTACACAGCTTAGTTTTTTTAATGATAGTAAATATGCATCACAATTAGCTCATACAAAAGCAGCAGCCGTACTTATAGAGAAAAAACATGCAGCGTTATTACCCTCAACGACTATGGCACTTATCACAGATGAGCCCTACTTGAAATTAGCATTGGCTACTAAATTCTTTGCACATAAATTAGAGACTAAAGGCGAACACCCTCATATGGGTGAAGGATGCGATATAGACAAGCGTGTATATTTTGGTAAAAATGTTACACTTGGAGATAATGTAACTATATTGGCAGGATGTTATATCGGTGATAATGTGACAATAGGCTCAGATACATTACTGCATCCAAATGTAACGCTATATCATGGAACAAAGCTGGGAAAAAGATGTATTATTCACAGTGGTACGGTGATCGGGTGTGACGGATATGGTTTTGCACATACAAAACAGGGAGAGCATGTAAAGATCTATCAAAATGGTAATGCTGTGGCAGAAGATGATGTTGAGATAGGGGCAAACTGTACCATAGACAGAGCAGTATTCGGTACTACTATTATCCGTAAAGGTACCAAACTGGATAATCTTATACAGATCGCACATAACTGTGATGTAGGAGAACATACGCTTTGTGCAGCACAGGTAGGACTTGCCGGCTCCACTACTTTAGGCAGAAATGTGGTTATGGGTGGACAAAGTGGAACAGCCGGTCATCTGTCAATAGGTGCTTTTGCGACTATTGCCGGTAAAGGCGGTGTAACAAAATCGCTTGAAGGAGGAAAAACCTATGCTGGTTTTCCTGCCATAGACCATAAAATGTGGTTGCGTATGCAAGCAAAGATAGCTGGGTTACTGAAACGAAAATAATTGTGATATAATCAGTCTATATAATATAAAGGATTAATATGAGTGGGACAGTAACAAAAATAGATGAAATTGCACTTGGAAGCACAAAAGATGGAAAAATCTCTATTACAACCATAGTTGAGCCTTATGGGAAGGGTAGTGAAAGTGTAGCAAGTATCGGTATCTCTCTTCAGGCTGATGCCGGAGAACCGGATTGGAAAGTGCATATCCCTAAAACGAATATTGATGCGGTGATCGCTGCTTTGCAAGAAGCAAAAAAAAGTCTCTAATGTAAAAAAGCTGCTGATTACTCAGCAGCAACCATCTCTTTATATTGGGAGAGGGCTTTCTGCATAGAGTCTTTATCCGGGATCTTTCTTCCTGCAATATAGCCAATAATTTCTCCATTATCATCAAATTTCGGTTTGATCCAGACAACAACAAGATAATATTTTCCTTCATTTGTCATGTTCTTGACAAAGCCTTCCCAGTAGTTCCCGCCTTTAATTGTTTCCCACATACCTTTAAAAGCAGCTTTTGGCATATCCGGATGTCTGTTGATACTGTGCGGTGAACCGATCAGTTCTTCTTTTGAATAGCCTGTCATTTCTCTGAATTTACGATTGGCATAAGTAATGATCCCTGCAGTATCTGTCTCTGTGATCATCACACCGCCATCAAAGATCACTTCTTCATCTATAGGTTCAGGTTTCGTAATTGTTTTACCGGTAATAATATTTTTTATAGTTTGTCCCATATGTAGCTCCATTATTCAGAGGATTTTTAGCATTGGAAGTTCAGCAGTTTTGAGTAGAAACAAGAAAGGATATATCTCAGAATACAATTAGGCAATCTGGCAATCTTTATATAAGACCCATGACTTTCTGTCCTCACTTCACAATGAGTTTAGTTTTTACAATGTATATACTTTGTAATAATATCCATCTATAGCTTATATAGTTATAAGAGACAAGATAGTTGCTTCTTTAATTAGATTTATTCCATACTTTGCTACAATTACAACATTATATACGGGTGAAAACACTGCCTTGAATATTAAGCTCTTCAGAGTTGGTGATGTAATACCCCTTTAAAGGAAGTTTTTTGTCTATTGATGAAACGATAAATTCATTATTGGAAGAACGTATTTTAGTGATTGATGGTGCCATGGGTACACAGATACAAGATCTTGAAGTACCAAAAGAAGCCTGGATCGATGATAAGGGTACGGATCAGGAGGGATGTAATGAACTTCTTAATGATACTGCTCCTGATCTTATAAAACGTATACATAAACGTTATGCGATGGCTGGAGCAGACCTTATTAAAACCAATACTTTTGGAACAATGCCATGGGTACTTGATGAATATCAAATGGGTGAACGTGCGTATGAACTTTCAAAAAAAGGTGCATTGCTTGTTAAAGAGATATGTGAAGAATATGGTACAGATGAAGCACCCAGATTTGTACTGGGTTCCATAGGCCCGGGAACAAAACTGCCATCCTTAGGGCATATTCATTATGATGAAATGTATGAAGGGTATAAACTTTGTGCATTGGGTCTTATTGATGGTGGATGTGATCTCTTCCTTTTGGAAACATGTCAAGATCCGCTACAGATAAAAGCAGCACTGCATGCCTGTCAGGATGCAAATAAAGAGAGAGAAGTTGAACTGCCTGTTATGGTCTCTGTAACGATAGAACTTAGTGGTTCTATGCTTATCGGTACAGATGCAACGACCATCGTAACGATCTTGGAACCGTTTGACATTCTATCGCTTGGTTTCAACTGTGGTACAGGGCCGGACCAGGTAAAAAAACATCTTAAGACACTGAGTGAACTTTGTGCCATACCTATTTCAGTACATGCCAATGCCGGACTTCCCCAAAACCGTGGAGGGTATACCTATTACCCTATGGGACCGGATGAATTCACTGAAAAACAGTTGGAGTTCACAGCCTTTGATGGAGTAAGTTTCTTAGGTGGATGCTGCGGAACAACACCACAACATATACAGGCACTTAAAAAAGCTGTAGAAGTTATAAAACCTAAAAAGCCAACAGGGAGTATAGAACCAAGTATTGCTTCACTTTTCAACAGTGTCGAATTGTTTCAAAAACCGGCACCCTTACTTATAGGTGAGAGAAGTAATGCTACGGGCTCTAAAGCGTTCCGGGAGCTCATTATCGCTGGAGATTATGAGGGAACTTTAACGGTAGGGCAGGCACAGGTACGCGATGGAGCACATTGTCTTGATGTGAATGTAGAGTTTGCAGGGCGTGACGGTGCTACAGATATGGCAGCAGTGATGGAGTTATATAACCAAAAGATACCTCTGCCGCTTATGCCTGATGCCACCCGCGTGAACACGATGGAAGCAGGGTTGAAATGTATTGGCGGAAAGCCCATCATCAACTCAGTCAACCTTGAAGACGGGGAAGAGAAACTTGATGCCATTTGTCAGTTGGCCAAACGTTACGGAACAGCACTGGTCTGTCTGACCATTGATGAGACAGGGATGGCAAAGACGACAAAAGACAAACTTGCTATGGCAGAACGTATCTATGACCTCTGCGTGAACCGTCACGGCATTGATCCCAGAAATCTCATATTTGACATGCTTACTTTTACGGTGGGTTCAGGTGATTTGGAGTACCGTGATGCAGCCATACAAACGCTTGAAGCCATACGCGAACTGCATAAACGACACCCTGAAGTAGGTTCTACACTGGGACTTTCCAACATCTCGTTCGGACTCGATAAGAATGCGAGGATCTATCTCAATTCAGTCTTTTTGCACCACTGTATCCAGGCGGGAATGACATCGGTGATCATCAATGTAAAACATATCATTCCTATGGCAAAGATGAGCCAGGAAGATATTGATATCTGTGAAGAGCTGTTGTTCCATCCTGATGATGAGTCACTCTTTAAGTTCATCGAACATTTTTCAGACAAAACCGTAGATGATTCTGCTACAGATGAAGAGTATGAAGCAATGAGCTATGAAGAGAAGATCTCCAAACTGCTCCTTGACGGTGACAAAGAGCGTATGATACCTCTGGTTGAAGAGGCCAGAAAAGAGATAGACCCGGACCATATCGTCAATGAGATACTTATAGATGCGATGAAAGTCGTAGGTGAACTTTTTGGTTCGGGGCAGATGCAGTTGCCGTTTGTTCTGCAGTCAGCGGAGACCATGAAGACAACTGTGGATTATCTGAACCCATATTTGACCAAGCAGGAGAAAGAGACAGATACGACACTGGTCATCGGTACGGTCAAAGGGGATGTGCATGATGTAGGGAAGAATCTGGTAGATATCATTCTTTCAAATAACGGTTTTAAAGTCATCAATGTAGGGATCAAAACAGATCTGGAAACCTACCTTGGAGCACACAGGGAACACAATGTACAAGCCATAGGAATGAGTGGATTGCTGGTAAAGTCCACAGCAGTCATGAAAGACAATCTTGAAGCGATGGCAGAGATGGGTATGGAGATACCGGTACTGTTAGGCGGTGCTGCATTGACACGCAGTTTTGTGGATGACTTCTGCCGTCCCATCTACAAAGGTCCTATCTTCTACTGTCGTGATGCGTTTGACGGGGTCATTGCTATGAGTCGTATAGAAAAGTACAATGAAGACCCAAGTGTCGGACTGGATACCCGTTTGGCAGGAGATATGGTCGAACGTGAGAAGAAGGCCAAAAAAGAGGTAGTCATCCCTCCTTTTGAAGAGATCAAAATGCCGGAGCCGGCACCGGTACCTACACCGCCGTTCTGGGGAAGAAGGGTACTTAAAAAAGAAGATCTGGATCTGGATATGGTCTTTAGCTGGGTAAACCAGAAAACAGTTATCAAGATGCATTGGGGTTACAAAAGCAAGGGTATGAGTAAAGAGGAGTACCAAAAACTCCTTGATAAAACAGTTTATCCTGCCTATGAACGTTTAAAACGAGAGTTTATAGAGAAAGATCTTTTTGAACCTACCATCATCTACGGTTACTATCCATGCAGAAGCAATGACCAGGAGTTGATACTTTTTGATGAGAGTGAAGGGTGGAATGTAGATGCAAATGCCAACAGGGAGCCTCTGGCAAACATTGTCGGCAGAGCGGTCCATGAGTTCTCTTTCCCTAGACAGGGACGAAAACCACACCGGGCACTCAGTGATTTCTTCCATCATGACAGACATGATGTCATTGCCTTGACCTGTGTCAGTGCAGGACCGAAGTTCTCAGCCTATGAAAAGGAGCTCTACGATGCAGGTAAATATCTGGAGTACAACATGGTACACGGCTTCTCAGTAGAACTGGCCGAAGCTTTGGCAGAAGTAGCACATAAGCAGATAAGATTGGATTTGAATATCGCCTCAGAAGACGAAGGACATACCTTGCGTGATGTAAGAATGAACCGATACCAGGGAGCCAGATACTCCTTCGGTTACCCGGCATGCCCGGATCTGGAGCAAAGCAGAATTATCTTCGACCTGCTCAAGCCTGAAGAGTTCGGTATAGAACTGAGTGAAACTTTCCAGATACATCCTGAGCAGAGTACGACAGCTTTGGTGGTGCATCATAGGAATGCTACGTATTATGCAGTTTAAATAGGGTGCGTTTGCCAACGCACCTTTTATTTTTAACTCGTTACCACGTTGCACGTGGTAATGCATACATCAATTCAAATCATAAATCAATAATAATCCATCGCTAGATGATGAGGGTGTAGGTCGGGGTTCCCCTGATCCCGACAATCCAAATATATATATAACATGGCAATTTTTATTTTATGCCAATTCATGTCGGGATGAGGGCAACCCGACCTACAATTTCCCAACTTACACAAAAATATCTCAAATTACCAACTCTTTAATACAAACACAAACGATAACACGATATTATTTTTCTAATTTAATGATATAAGGATAATTCATGCTGGAAAAACATGGATCTATGCTTCTTGCCAGGGAAGATATAAAAGTTTTTGACTGTACCATAAGAGACGGTGGTTTGGTGAACAATTACCACTTCACAGATGAATTTGTCAAAGGTGTTTACGATACCTGTGTGGCTGCCGGTGTTGACTATATGGAGATAGGGAAAAACAATTCTCCTACACTGATGTGTGAAGAAGAGTTTGGTGCGTGGAACTTCTCTAAAGAAGAAGATATCAGACGTATTGTTGGTAATAATGATACCGATATGAAAATAGCAGTTATGTCAGATATAGGTAGAACCGTAAAAGAGGAGCTGCTGCCTAAAGAGGAATCTGTGGTAGATATGATCAGGATAGCGACCTATATTCACCAGATACCTGAAGCCATAGAACTTATAGAAGAAGCACATGCCAAAGGGTATGAGACTACGGTAAATGTGATGGCTATTGCCAAGTCGGTTAATAATGAGCTGGATGAAGTACTTGATATACTTGGCAAAACAAATGTGGATGTCATTTACATCGCCGATACCTTTGGGTCATTCTACCCTGAACAGATAAAGAAGCTTACAGGAAAATACCTGGATGTGGCAAAACCTAATGGTAAGCAGGTAGGGATCCATGCCCATAATAACATACAGCTTGCCTATGCAAATACCATAGAGGCGATGATGTACGGTACAAGTTTCCTGGACTGTACGATATCTGGACTGGGAAGAGGGGCAGGGAACTGTCCAATGGAACTGCTTATCGGCTTTTTGAAAAATCCAAAATACAAGCAACTGCCGGTATTGGAGTTCATAGAGAAATTCATTGTTCCTCTGGAAAAAGAGCTGGACTGGGGTTACAGCATTCCCTATATGATCACTGGCCAACTTGTAGAACATCCAAGATCTGCAATAAAAGCAAGAGAAGAGGGTGATACGAAGTATGTAGAGTTTTATAATACTTTAATAGAGCAGTAAATCACTCCTGATTTTAAATCATAAAATTAAAGGTTTGTATGTGTTTCTATGCTCTGAATAGGAAGGATGGTGTAAGTAGGGTGCGTTGGAAAACGCACCCTACAGGGGGGATTAATATGTTAATTAATCCCATACTCTTTTCCATAATGTTCCACCACAAAATCAATATCTTTATCTCCACGGCCGGAAAGGTTGATGAGAATGGTACCAATATTCGGCTCTTTTGCCAACTTTAATGCATAGGCAACAGCATGTGCTGACTCGATAGCAGGGATGATCCCTTCTTCTCTGGAGAGTTCAAAGAATGCATCAATGGCTTCTTTATCGTTGATAGTAGCATAATTGACTCGGCCAATATCTTTGAGATAAGCGTGCTGCGGCCCTACGGAAGGGTAGTCCAGACCGCTTGCTACGGAGTATACTTCCTGCGGTTCACCGTTCTCATCCTGAAGCATGTATGATTTGAAGCCGTGCATCACTCCCGGTTTCCCCAGTGTCATTGTTGCGGCATTTTCTCCCGGGATATCAAGACTTCTTCCTGCCGGTTCTACACCATGCATGGTTACTGTTTCATCATTGATGAATGCAGTAAAGAGCCCCATTGCATTGGAACCGCCGCCTACACAGGCAACCAGATTGTCAGGGAGTTTTCCTGTCATCTGTTGGAACTGTTCTTTTGCTTCCACGCCGACGATGGACTGGAAATCTCTTACCATTCTGGGGAAAGGGTGAGGCCCCACTACAGAACCGATGGCATAGAATTGTGTAACCGGGTCTTTCAGATAGTTCTCAAATGCTGTATCGACAGCTTCCTTGAGTGTTTTGCGTCCATGGGTTGCCGGGATCACATTTGCACCTAAAATATGCATACGTACCACATTCGGATGCTCTTTTGCCATATCGACTTCACCCATATAAATATCGCATTCCAATCCGACCAGGGCAGCAGCAGTGGCCAATGCAACACCGTGTTGTCCTGCACCTGTCTCCGCTATGAGCTTTTTCTTGCCCATCTTTTTAGCCAGCAAAGCTTCCCCAAGACAGTGGTTTATTTTATGGGCACCGGTATGGTTCAGGTCTTCTCGTTTGAGATAGATATTCGTACCGTATTTCTCGGAGAGATGCTTGGCATGGAAAACAGGGCTTGGACGTCCAACATAATGTTGATAAAGATCGGTTAATTCATCAAGAAACTCAGGATCCTGACGGATCTCTTCATAGGAAGCAGTGATCTCATCCATAATAGTTTGAAGTTCCGGTGGGATAAAACTACCTCCATACTCCCCAAAATAGCCTTTTTCATCAGGCAGTGGACAATTGAAAATATTTTTTGGCATAAAGACTCCTTTTTGATGTTTACTTGGTAATTATTGTACTCAAAAAGTATTTTGGAGTGACTGAATATGTATTGACCAAGAAGCTGACAAAAAGGAGTTGAGAGAAGGGAAAAAATTATTTCTCCCCGCCGTTGATCATTGCAGAGATGATTCTTTTTCTCCATCTATTTTTTCATTTTGCCAAGCTTTCTTTTAAGATATATAAAAATATTTTATCATAAATTATTCAATTTTCATAATGAGATGGTAGAATACTAAATATCGATATAAATAGGGAAAACAGATGGATAAGATATTAATATTGCTTTTTACAGCTGCTGCAGTACTTCTTTGTGCAGAAGAAAAAATCGATGGAGAAAAGGTATTTGATAAAGCCTGTGCTTCCTGTCATATCAAGATGATCACTGCAGAGGAGACCAAAAAGGTATTCAAAACACTTAAAGCACCTCCTATGGTAGAGGTTTCCGGGCAACTTAAAAAGAATATAAAGATCGTTGAAGATATAGATGATGAGATCCATAGAGCTGTGGTTATCGCATTTATTAAAGATTATGTGATATACCCGCATCTTGACAAGAGTATGTGTCAGGCAATGGCACTGGAGAGATTTGATCTCATGCCTTCACTTAAAGGAAAGCTGAGTGAAGAAGAGCTTAATGCTGTATCTGCCTGGGTATATGATTTTTATGTGGGAAAAAAATTCTAGAACAAAGGGTTTTAATGATATTGGAAAAAGGTTTATATAGACATTATAAAGGGCATCTTTATGAAGTTCTGACCACTGCCCAACACTCTGAAACAGAAGAGTGGATGGTGGTTTATAGAGCACTGTATGGTGATGAGGGAATATGGGTGCGACCTTATGATATGTTTGTGGAAAAAGTTGAGGTAGAGGGGGAAATGGTGGAGCGGTTTGCATTTGTAGGTGCATCGTAGGGGTTGACCCATGTATCGATCTTTGGTCAATTTGTGATTTGATTTTGTGTATGAAACCACGGGCAGACATAGGAGTCTGCCCCTACAAGTTTTAGATCCCCTCCATTCTTCTTGTCTCAAAACTTACTAGCTTTTCGCCGGAAAATCCAAAAAACAGTTCTATTGGACGACAGCATACTTCACAGTCTTCTATGTATTCACTCTCTTCTTCGGAAGAGTCCAGTATCATAGAGATACGTTCCCAGCAGTAAGGGCAAGTGAAAAAATGTTCCATTAGTCTACCTTCTTCTTAAACAGTTTAGATACCCAACCGGTGATCATACATCCATTGTCACAACCCCCGTTTCTATCACATCTTGCTTTTTGGATATTTCGTAAGAGTAACACTAAAAATCCAAGAGCAATGAGCAGTTGTACTATGCCTGTAAGCCATTGGTGCTGCATAAGGTTTTGTATGGAGAGTACAAGCATGATGATAGTGACGATGAGGCACATAAAATATCCTGTTTTTATGTGATTGTACTATAATTTTAGAAATAAATTATTTGGTTCGAAAGAGACAGTGTTTAAAATACGACGGGTCGTATGAGCCAACTGCTGTAGCCAGCTTATTTAGCTTTGTTGAAGAGGCGTTCCAATGATAAAAAAGAGTCTCTCTTATCTATGATTGCTATCAGGGTTAATTTTTAATAAATTTCCATTTTGGCACATTTTTGGCACATTTATTTGTTATACTCAAAAATGTGGAAACACAAAAAACAAGAAGATAAGGAGAGATAAAATGAAAAAATTTACACTTTCAGTAGCCGCTGTAATGGCAATGGGTACATTAGCAATAGCAGGTGGGGATATAACGCCAGTAGTAGAACCAGTGGTAGAAGTAGCAGCACCAGTTGCAGATAACAGCGGTTTTTATGCAGGAATTGGTGCAGCATCTTTACGTTTTGGTTGGGATGATTTCGAAACTACAGATACAGATTTTAGATATTCTGTCTATGGAGTTAACCTACTTGCCGGATATCAATTTAACCAATATGTTGCTGTTGAAGGTCGTTATACGATGAATGTAGAGGATTGGTTTGATGAAAATGTTGATTCAACCAATATCGGATTATATGTGAAGCCAATGTATGCTGTCAATGATGTGTTTACAGTATATGGTCTTTTAGGATATGGTCAACTTAAGTTTGAGGATGATTATGATTCTAGTTCTGATTCAGGTTTCCAATGGGGTATAGGTGCAAGTGCTACAGTCACCGATAATATTTCTGCATTTGTAGACTATACACGACTCTGGGACGATAATGAATTCGATGGTGATGAGTGGGATGAAGGCGGAGATTTTGTCTTTGATGTGATCACGGTAGGGTTGACATATAAATTTTAATATGAGTTTTCTCCTTTTGAATTTTCGAAAGGAGAAGCTTTTAAGGTCTGATTGACCTGATCCATCTTTTCTTCTTCATCATTAGATGATTTTGCTATAATCTGTCCTAAAAAGGACAAAATCATGTCTTCAATTATCAATCATTTTAAAACCCTTACTCAGATACCCCACTGCAGCAAAGAAGCAGATAAACTTTTGGATTTTTTAGTTGATTTCGCTAAAACCAGAGGTTATAAAGTTGAAGTTGATGAGGTCAAAAATATTTACATTTTCAAAGGAAATCCAACCCTTTGTCTTCAAGCACACTATGATATGGTCTGTATGGGTAAAGCACCTACAATAGAAGTCTACGAAGAGGATGGCTGGATGAAGGCCAAAAACGCTTCATTGGGAGCAGACAACGGTATGGCCATTGCGATGATGATGCAGTTGATGGATGAGGGAGAAGAGCTTGAGTTTTTGCTTACTGCAGATGAAGAGGTAGGACTCATAGGTGCGAATGAAGTAGCTTTTGATCTAAAGAGTAGGTATATGCTGAATCTTGACAGCGAAGATGAAGCAGAGGTATACATAGGCTGTGCCGGAGGTGCAGATATTACGGCAACTAAAAAAGATACATATATGGAGGGAAAGGGTAGCTGTTATGAGGTGGCAGTCAAAGGGCTCATTGGCGGTCACTCCGGTGTAGACATAGATAAAGGTATCCCTTCGGCGATCAAAATCCTTGGTGAATATTTGTATGATAACAACATTACACAGTTGGTAAGTATCTATGCGGGAGAACGTCGTAATTCTATTCCTGCCAATGCTGTGGCAATTGTACGAAGTGAAATAACTTTGAAAAATAGTGGAGATGTGCAAGTCCGTAAACTGAATGAAAAACCTTTGGTACTTAGGGAAGGTCAAAAAGCAATAGAGCTTATCCATCACTTCAAACATGGTGTACGTGCGCAAAATGAGGAACTTGGTATTCCTGATGTAAGTATCAATCTTGCTATTATCACGGCAGATGAAAAAGGCGGACTTACTATAGAGACAAGTGCAAGAGCAATGGATATGCAAGCCCTTGAAGTTCTTACAGAGGAGATTATACACTTTTTTGAAGCTTATGGTTTTGATGTATTGGTTGAAGACAAGTATCCTGCATGGAAACCTGAAGAAAATGCATTTACAGATCTTGTAAGCTATCAGATGAAAGAGATATTTGGAAAGAGTGAAATGATGGCGATCCATGCCGGACTTGAGTGTGGTGTGCTAGGAGAGAAGTATCCCCATATGCAACTTGCTTCCATAGGACCGACTATACGCTATCCACACTCCACAAGAGAAAAAGTAAAGTTGGATTCTGTGGAAAAAACATTTGAAGTGTTACAAAAAGTGATAGATCGTGTATAAAAGAGTACTTATATTCTGATTTAGGAAAAACATTTTTCTCATTATCCTTGAAGCTGAGTAGGACTGTAATCAAAGAATGCAGGCTGAACAAAGTATCTTGAAAAAGGAGAATGGTGAAAATAATATTTTAAGAGCTGGAATACCTGGGAAAAGGATATAAAGATCAACCTTCATCATGATCCGGAGATCATGGAATCTTGGTACAGAAGGGTACATGATCAGTACTAGACTTTAAAGCTCTCTTTGCTTTTACAATGTGCTTCCATAAAGCATCCTTCACACTCAGGCTTGAGTGCCTTGCATTTGTATCTGCCGAAGAGCACCATTGCCTGATGAAGAAGATGAAGGTCTGTTTTAAATTTTTTACTCAGCTCTTCTTCACATTTTACAGCTGTTTTTGCATCACTGAGACCCAAACGATGTGCTACCCTGAAAACATGGGTGTCGACCGCCATCAGGTTGGCTCCTGCATATTCGATCATTACCACATTGGCAGTTTTCTGGCCGACACCGGCGAGCTTGACAAGTTCATCTCTTTCAAGCGGTATCTCTGCATGATAGTTCTCAACGACTGATTGTGCCATTTTAATGAGATTTTTGGCTTTGTTATTAAAAAAAGAGCAGGTATTGATATAAGATTTGACTTCATCAAGATCTGCATTGGCAAGTGAAACAGGATCAGGATAAGCTTTAAAAAGAGCAGGGGTAATGATATTGACACGCTTATCTGTACACTGGGCTGAAAGCATTACAGAAATGAGTAATTCATAAAGATTCCTGTATTCAAGTTCAGTGACAGAATCCGGATAATGTTCTAAAAAAAGTGCTTTGATCTCTTCTATCTCTTTTTTAGTTGCTTTTTTCACTTTTTTATGTTTTTTATCCACAATTTTGTCCTAAGATTAATTTTTTATCATTTTAACACAAGCTATTAATGATTTGTTTAACTTGCGGAGATATACTTACTAACATTACTTTCAAAGGATAACAAACGATGTTAAAATTAGCAAAAACTTCACTATTGGCAGTCGCTGTACTGGCAACATCAGTGATTGCATCTGATATACTGGTCACTGTGAACGGTAAGAATATCACAAAGCAGGATGCAGAAACATTTGTGAATGCAAGTGCACCGAATATGCATTTTTCTCAGTTGGATAAAGCACAACAGAATATGATAAAAGAGAGACTTGTTGAAAAAGCACTTTTTACAGAGTTGGCAAAGAAAGAGGGTGTAGATCAAAAACCGGAATTCAAACGGAATATGGAAAAAATAAAAGAAGAACTTCTTGTCAATATGTGGATGAAAATGCAGATGGACAATGCAATTGTCAGTGACAGTGAGGCAAAAGACTTTTATGAGAAGAACAGTAAAAAATTTATGCAGAAAGCTTCCGTGCATGCAAGACATATTCTGGTGAAAACAGAAAAAGAAGCTAAGAAGATTATCAATGATCTGAAAACTCTCAAAGATGAAGCACTCAAAGCAAAATTCATTGAGTTGGCGAAATCAAAATCCACAGGACCTTCTGCATCGAAAGGCGGAGATCTTGGTAATTTCAGTAAAGGTCAAATGGTGCCGGAATTTTCAACAGCTGTCTGGGGACTTAAAGTCGGAGAGATCACAAAAAAACCGGTGAAGACACAGTTCGGTTACCATGTGATCTATCTGGAAGATAAAGCTGAAGCAATGCCTATACCTTATGAACAGGTCAAAGATAAGATCATTGCATCTCTTAAACAAAAACAATTTGGTATAAAAATAACAGAGATAGCAAAAGAGCTTAAAAGTAAAGCCAAGATCGTTGACTTGACAAAAGATGTCAATGCAACAAAATAATAATATTGCAGTAATTAAAATAGGTAAAATAAAATGAAAAAAGTTTTGATCGTATATATATTTTTCGGTTTATGTGGCAATTTCTTATTTGCAGATGCATTAAAGAACAGTTTAACAGATATGTTACATACAAAAGAGACAACACCTTCCATGGTAGATCTAAGCAGGATCAATATAAACGGAAAACCTAAACCTGTAAAGAGGGTAAGAAAGAAAAGATCCGCCAAAACAGTGGTTGCTGTAATGAACGGTCATAAGGTCCTTAAGAAAGAAGCAGATGCACATCTCAAAAAGAGAACACGGGGTAAAGTATCGGATTTTGACTATTTGCCGAAAAAACAACGTTTAAGACTTATTCAGGAAATGGCATTGCCTATACTTGTATTGGAGACTGCAAAGAAAGAATTGTCAGATACAGAGAAAGAAATGATATATTCACGTACTTGGATACAAAAAGAGGCTTCAAAGATCAAGATCACTGATGAAGAAGCCCAAAAAGTATATGATCAGATAAAAGAACAATCCCAGGAGAAGAATGCTACAGCCAGTTTGCCTGCGTTTGAAAAGATCAAGAACAGAATTAAATCTCAAATGCTGGAAAAACAGATCATGACAAAACTAATGAAAGATGTAAAAATAAAAGTAGAAGAAATAAACCAGTAATTGGTGAAAATCAGATAGAATACGCAATAAATAAATAAAGGGAATACGAATATGAGAAAACTATTAATGATGCTGGGAGTGGCAGGTACATTTATGTCTGTCTCTGTAGCAGCACAGACTGCAGGTACGGTAAACGGTATGGAGATCACTGTAGAAGAAGCAAATAAAGCACTTCAGATACTCAGTAAAGGAAAAATGACATGGGAGAAACTTCCCAAAGAGGATAGAATAAAACTTATTCAGATGATGGCACCCAGTAAACTGGTAGCAGAGGCATCAAAAAAAGGACTTACTGAGAAAGAGAAAGAAGCTGCACTTGCCGGTTTCTGGATGCAGAAGAAAATGTCAAAAACAGAAGTTTCAGATGAAGAGGCTAAAAAAGAATATGATAAAATAAAAAAAGAAGCAGAAAAAGCTAAAAGTAAAAATAAAATACCGGCATTTGATCAGGTTAAAAAGAGTATAAAAATGCAGATCGCTCAAAAGAAGGTAGTGGGTGAGCTAATGGAAAAAGCAAAGATCAAATTAAAATAATACCATACAGAGGAAGTTTTAAATGTCTACAAAAGTATTGGATGTAGTGGAAGCAGGAGTTGTCACAGGGGATGACCTTCAAAAAATGTTTAACATTGCAAAAGAAGAAGGGTTTGCTCTTCCCGCAGTAAATGTAGTAAGTACCTCTTCTGTGAATGCAGTGCTTGAAGCAGCCAAAAATGTGAACTCTCCTGTAGTAGTTCAGTTCTCAAACGGTGGCGGAGCATACTATGCAGGTAAAGGTCTGCCGTCGGATAAAGCTGCGATATTGGGGTCTATCTCAGGAGCTCAGCATGTACATACTGTAGCCAAAGCGTATGGTGTACCTGTCGTACTTCATACAGACCATGCAGCCAGAAAACTTCTTCCCTGGATCGATGCTCTGCTTGATGCAAGTGAAGCACATTATGAAGCACATGGTATTCCTCTTTTCTCTTCCCATATGCTGGACCTCTCTGAAGAACCTATCAAAGAAAATATCGCTACATGCAAAGCCTATTTGGAGCGTATGTCCAAAATAGGTATGACACTGGAGATAGAACTTGGTGTAACAGGCGGTGAAGAAGATGGTGTGGACAATAGCCATATCGATAATTCACTACTCTATACACAGCCTGAGGAAGTTGCTTATGCCTATGAAGAGCTTATGAAAGTCTCTGACAAGTTTACTATAGCTGCATCATTCGGCAATGTGCATGGAGTATATAAACCCGGGAATGTAACATTGACTCCTAAAATTTTGGATAATTCACAAAAATATATAGAAGAAAAATTCAAGACTTCCAAAAAACCGGTGAGTTTTGTATTTCACGGCGGTTCAGGTTCTGAACTTTCAGATATCCGTGAAGCTATCGGTTACGGTGTTGTAAAAATGAATATCGATACAGATACCCAATGGGCATTCTGGGATGGTGTTAGACATTATGTGGATGAGAATAAAGATTATTTACAAGGTCAGATTGGTAACCCTGACGGCGAAGACAAGCCGAACAAAAGTTATTACGACCCACGTAAATGGCTAAGAGCAGGTGAACTTTCTATGGTAAAGAGACTTGAACAGGCGTTTGATGATCTGAATTGTTTGGGGCGGAATTAATCTGATTTGTTTTTTTGATTAATTTCCTCATATCTTAACTGTGGCGTAGTTCTCTCTTCATTTTTTTAGATGAGATACGTTAAGTAAACGACAACTGCTTGTCGTTTATAGTATCGGAACCGAAATGGTCGGAGCAACGCGTAGCCATGTAGGCAGAAACAAAAAAATCGTCTCTACTCTCGATGCAATCCCGCAGGAACGAGGACAATCGCTACGCTTTCAAGGTCGTTCGTAGAGACAGGCACGCTTTGCGTAATTTGATGGAGGTAAATATGACCTTTAATTCTTCTCCTGTGCAATCTATTGTTTTTGATAATAGACAAATCTTTTTAAAACGTGATGATCTTCTTCATCCGGATTTTTCTGGTAATAAAGCACGTAAACTGCATTATTTTCTTCAAAATGATTTTCCAAATATCAAAAAAATAGTCTCCTATGGTTCTGCTCAGTCCAATGCGATGTATTCGCTCTCTGTACTTGCCAAGATGAAAGGGTGGGAGTTTGAGTATTATGTAGATCATGTAGCCGTGTATTTAAAAGAGAATCCTCATGGCAATTATGAAGGAGCTTTGAAAAATGGAATGAAGATCCATGTAGGCCGGGTTCCCCCGATCCCGACAAATAAAAATGTATTATTAATAGAAGAGGGTGGACGACAAAAAGAAGCCGAATATGGTATCAGGCTTTTAGCTCAAGAGATTGTTGATTGGCAAAAAGAAAATAATATTGATGAATTAAATATTTTTCTTCCCTCCGGAACAGGAACTACAGCATTGTTTTTATCTAAAACTTTTATCGGGATGGGGGTAACCCGACCTATGGTATATACCTGTCCCTGTGTTGGAGATGAGAGTTATTTGAAAACGCAGTTTTTAGAGTTGGAATCAGATGAAAAATTTCATCCAACTGTATTGACATTAGAGAAAAAACACCATTTTGGAAAACTTTATAAAGAAAATTATAAAATTTGGCTAAAATTACAACAACAAACGGGAGTGGAGTTCGACCTCCTTTATGACCCACTTGGATGGCGAGTATTACTTGCGCATCCAGAGGTTCTTTCTAAACCTATACTTTACATCCATCAGGGTGGTGTGTTAGGTAATGAGAGTATGCTCCCACGGTATAGACGTAAATATCCGTCTATGATCGATAAATAAATATGTAGGGTGCGTTTGCCAACGCACCAAATAGGATAAAAAATGAAAATATTTTACAGTAGTGATGATACATTTGAAGCAAATTTTAATGAGCTTCTAGAGCGTGGTAAGATGGATATAGAGGGTGTAACAAGCATTGTTTCCGGTTTGCTTAAAGAGATACAAACCGAGGGCAACAAAGCAGTGAAAGCTCAGATAGCAAAATTTGACAGATGGGAGCCCCAGAGTGATGATGCACTTTTAGTGTCTACTGAGGATATGGCTAAAGCCTATGACAACATAGATCCTACTCTTCGTGATGCCTTACACCTTTCATATGACCGTATAGAGTCTTATCATCAAAAGCTTATGCCCAAGACGTGGATGGATAAAGAGGCTAACGGAACTATACTGGGTCAAAAAGTCACAGCTGTAGACAGAGCAGGGCTTTACATTCCTGGTGGGAAAGCTGCGTATCCAAGTTCATTACTGATGAATGTCATCCCTGCACAGGTTGCGGGAGTGGAAGAGATAGTGGTTTGTACCCCTGCACCGGATAATGAGCTCAATGAGCTTCTTCTTGCTGCCTGTCACCTTTGTAAAGTAACAAAAGTCTTTAGAGTAGGTGGAGCATCGGCGATCGGTGCAATGGCATATGGAACAGAGACCATTCCTAAAGTAGATGTTATCACAGGACCGGGAAATATCTTTGTGGCTACAGCTAAGAAGCTGGTTTACGGTGAAGTGAATATCGACATGATCGCCGGACCATCTGAGATAGGTATTCTGGCAGACGAAACGGCCAGAGAAGATTACATAGCGATAGACCTGCTTTCTCAGGCAGAACACGATGAGATGGCAAGTTCCATCCTCATTACTACAGATGAAGAGTTGCCAAACAGAGTAAGTGACAAAGTAGAAGAGTTCCTTGGTACACTCTCACGTGAAGAGATAGCAAGAAAGTCCATAGAAGAGAGAGGGGCGATCATTGTCACTCAAGATATGGATGAAGCGATTGCTCTTATGAACGAGATAGCACCGGAACACTTGGAAGTCATTACGAAAGACCCTATGAGTCTGCTGGACAGCATCAAGCATGCAGGAGCCATCTTCCTGGGAGAGAATACACCTGAGCCTATAGGTGACTATGTAGCAGGGCCAAATCATACACTTCCTACGGGTGGAACTGCAAAGTTTTACTCGCCGTTAAGTGTTGAGAATTTCCTGAAGAAGTCATCTATTATCTCTATGTCTAAAAAGGGTATGGAAGAGATAGGAGAACAGTGTGCTTTGATCGCAAATACTGAAGGATTGACTGCACATGAGGAATCTGTAAGGATCAGATTGAGAGATTAAAATATTTCTCTCATTCTCTTGTTTGTATGCTCGGCATAGGAATGCCTACTTCACTATAAATTAACAATAAATTTTAATCCATAATATGATGGCATATTCTTGTAGGGTGCGTTTACTAACGCACCTTTAAAATTGTATAAATGATTTGTTAATTCTTTCGGCGTGAGTGCGATTGTATGCAAACTGCCTCAATGGTGGGTTGGCAAACCCACCCTACGAAAAATAAATTATAAAGTTTCACACATCACTAGATGGTATGTTCTTGAAGGTCGGAATGTTCTATTTCCGACGGTCTAAATCTCTAAACTAGACATAGAACATTTTCTGATACATTGATTCTGCCCAGCCAAATTGTGTTCTGGCTTTACCCAAGTTGTTGTTTGTCCACTTCTCATCGGTTACAGTACCGTTAAAGAGAGTCTCTCCCGAGGAGCCGTATTTATATTGTGAGAGAAGAGTGATCTCCCTTTGCGGTTTCATCGATACCAGAGAGACACAGAAAGTTACGGGTGATTCCCATTTGATATGTTTTTTATAGTATGCTTCAGCTACCATGCGTGCCACATTGCTGCCTTCTGTATAGGCAGTGTTTCCTGATTTGGAGAAGCCCATGGGACGTAGATCACCGCAACCAAAGATATTATCATATCCTCTGAAACGGTTGGTATAAACATTAAGGTCTGCTTCAACTCTGTTATAGGCAGTTTTAGTTGTCAGCCCCAATTTTTCCAAAAGTTTTGGTGCCTTTACATTCGGATAGAAAGCGGCATCTTCAAATGCTATTTCATCAAACTCCGTATAGACTATCTTCTTATCAAGATCAATGGATGTGATTTCAGCTGCAGGCATATAGATCAAATGCTCTTTGTGCAATCTTGAAAAAGCACTTAAAAATCCCTCTTCTTTAATGGTTACTGTATTATTCGCATCCAGGAGTATTACTTTGCCTTTGATCTTGTGCTCTTTCATATATTCAGCTAACAGACAGGCTCTTTCATAAGGGGCAGGCAGACATCTGTAGTTGCCATTCGGTACGGTAATAATGAAGTTCCCTCCCCTGAATCTCTTGATCTTGTGTTTGAGGGTCAAGTGTTCCGAACCGGGGATGAATGCAGGTGGGTAAAGTCTGTGGATGTTCTCTTCGAAGAGTTTATCACCTTTGCTCCAGTTATGATAGTCATATTCAATACCTGTAGCAAAGATCAGATAATCATAATCCAAATCACCTTCTGTTGTGTACAAGATATTTTTTTTGGCATTCAAACCGGTTGCTGTTGCCTGAAGATAGGTATAACCGAAGTTATTTGCAGCATCCAGATAACTGTGGGTGAGAAAATCCAGATCCACCAGATCAAAGAGCCAGGCATTACTGACAGGACATGAAACAAAGTGGTCTCTCTTCTCTACCAATGTTACATGGGCTTGAGGAATATACTGTTTGATATGTTTTGCAAAAGAAAGTCCTGACCAGCCACCTCCTACAACTACTATTTTGGGATGGGATGTTTTGTTGTTTTTATCTTTTAGTGAAGTGCCGTTATGTTTTGCATTGGAGAGTGTGGTCAGTGATAAAAATGCAGCCAGTGAAGCTTTGATCATTTCTCTTCGTTCCATGGAGGTATCCTTATTTTGGTAATAGCTTGGATTATACAAAATGAAGTTATCAAAAAGCAAATGAAATTGCCTGATAATATTGATAAATTTAAATGAATATAAAAGAGAAAAAAGAAGCTGGCGCGGCGGACGAGACTCGAACTCGCGACCCCCTGCGTGACAGGCAGGTATTCTAACCAACTGAACTACCGCCGCACCGAAAACGTAAAAAATGACTTGCTGTGGTGGTCGCTACAAGACTCGAACTTGTGACATCTACCTTGTAAGGGTAGCGCTCTACCAACTGAGCTAAGCGACCTAAATGGCGACCCCTAGAGGATTTGAACCTCTGTGACTACGATGAAAACGTAGCATCCTTGGCCACTAGATGAAAGGGTCATCTAGATCCATACAGTCATAAAAATGGTGGTCGCTACAAGACTCGAACTTGTGACATCTACCTTGTAAGGGTAGCGCTCTACCAACTGAGCTAAGCGACCAAGTGGTGACCCGTCTAGGATTCGAACCTAGGGCCCATTCCTTAAAAGGGAATTGCTCTACCAACTGAGCTAACGGGTCACACATATGTAAAATGGCGCGGCGGACGAGACTCGAACTCGCGACCCCCTGCGTGACAGGCAGGTATTCTAACCAACTGAACTACCGCCGCACCTATAAATATTGAAAAGTGGTGACCCGTCTAGGATTCGAACCTAGGGCCCATTCCTTAAAAGGGAATTGCTCTACCAACTGAGCTAACGGGTCACTTATTTTTGAACTTATTACTTGAATAAGTGGACGGAATTATAGCTCAGAAACCTTTTATTGTCAAGAGATTTTTAGAAATTATTTAAAAATTTAATACTTCACTTAATTTTTTAAGAGCAAATTGTGTGGATTGTTCTTGTACCTTTTCTCTGCTACCTTTAAAATGACAATGATGTATCTCTTTGCCCTCAGGTGTCAAAATACCTATATAGACAGTACCTACAGGTTTGAATTGTGTACCGCCTGTAGGACCGGCAATGCCGGAGACTGCAATGGCATAGTCGCTATGTGCCATCTTTTGTATACCGTCTAACATCTGGGAGACACACTCTTTGCTTACTGCACCATAATTCTCAAGTATTTCAAGTTCAACTCCCAACCATTGATGTTTAATTTCATTGGAGTAAGTTATACAGGAACCGTTCAGTACGTCTGATGCACCGGAAACAGCAGTGAATGCTGCAGCAATACGCCCACCTGTACAACTCTCTGCAAAAGTGATGGTCTGCTCTCTTTTTGTTAGTTCCCGGATGATCGTTTCTGTAAGTTCTTTAGTATTTTCCATAGGTAATTATAGCAAAGTTCCAGAGTGCATTTACTAATGCAGCACGCAAGGGAATTGGCGTGTAGACAAAATATTTGCCGAAAGGTTGAATAAAGCTGCGTTTGCCAATGCAGCCTACAGTAGAGTATAATAGATTTTTCGATACAATCACGAGATAATATAACAGGGGCGACCCTTATAAGGTGTTATCGACTATGGATTTCAAAGAAACCCTCCTCCTTCCAAAAACTGACTTCCCGATGCGTGGAAATCTTCCGACAAATGAACCTAAAAAATATAATGCATGGTTTGATGCAGATATTTATGAACAGATGAAAGCAAAGCGTAAAGATGCCGAAATGTTCACATTGCATGACGGACCTCCGTATGCCAATGGTGATATACATATTGGTCATGCCCTCAACAAGATACTCAAAGACATCATTCTAAAATACAACTATTTTCAGGGTAAAGCTGTTCGTATGACTCCGGGCTGGGACTGTCATGGTCTGCCTATTGAACAGAAAGTTGAAGAGAAACTGGGTAAAAGCAAAAAAGAGGCAATGCCGACAGAAAAGTTCAGGGAGCTTTGTAGAGAACATGCTGCAAAGTTCGTAGATATTCAAAGAGACAGCTTTAAAGAATTGGGTGTGATCGCAGACTGGGAGAATCCTTATGTGACAATGGACTTCAAGTTTGAAGCAAATATTTACAGAACTTTATGTGAAGTAGCACAAAAAGGACTTTTGGTTGAACGTCATAAACCGATCTTTTGGTCATGGGCGGCAAGAACAGCGTTGGCGGATGCAGAAGTGGAGTATGAGGATAAAGAAGATTACTCTATTTATGTACATTTTGAGCTGGCAGATGCGGCTAAAGAGAAGTTGGGTGTAGAGGGTAAAGCAGGACTTGTGATCTGGACAACGACACCGTGGACACTTCCGGCAAATACAGGGATCTCTCTCAACCCTGAAGAGATGTATGTACTTACAGATGATGGTCACATTGTTGCAGAAGACCGTTATGATGCCATGATAGAAGAGGGTGTGGTCGCAGGTCATGCAAGCAGAAAGATAGCAGCAACAGAGATGGAAGGTCTTTTGGCTATCAACCCTGTAAACGGGCGCACATCCAAAGTAGTGCTTGGTGAGCATGTTCTTATGGATGGCGGTACAGGATGTGTACATACTGCTCCGGGTCACGGTGAAGATGACTACAAAGTAGGGCTCAAATATGGTCTTGATGTAGTGATGCCGGTAGATGAAAGAGGGTGTTATGATGAGAGTGTAACAGGACTGAATCTTTTACCAAATCCTGAAGAGTTCGTAGGAATGCATATCTTTAAAGCCAATGAGCCTATCTTGGAAATCCTGGGTGATGCATTGCTCAAAAAAAGTAAATTTGTTCACTCATACCCACACTGCTGGAGAACGAAAAAACCGCTTATTTACAGAGCAACGAACCAGTGGTTCATCTCTATTGATGACAAGCCTGAAGGTTCGGATAAAACACTGAGAACAGCAGCGATGAATGCGATTGAAGATGTAGCGTTCTACCCTGCAACATCCAAGAACAGACTCAAACCTATGATAGAAGGCAGACCTGACTGGTGTATATCCCGTCAGCGTTCATGGGGTGTACCTATAGCGTTCTTTAGAGTAAAGAGTACCAAAGAGGTTATCTTTGATGCAGATGTGTTAGAACATATCGCGAACCTGTTTGATGTATATGGTGCAGATGCCTGGTACTCTATGTCCAATGCAGAGCTTTTACCTGAAGAGAGCAAATACAATCCTGATGATCTGGAGAAGATCTCTGATATTCTGGATGTATGGTTCGATTCCGGTTCAACCTGGAATTCAGTACTCAGTTCAGGAAATTATGATGCAGGTGAATATCCGGCTTCACTTTACATAGAGGGGTCTGACCAACATAGAGGCTGGTTCCAGTCTTCCTTGTTACTCAGCTCGGCGATCAACCAGATTTCACCGTATAAAACATTGATTACTCACGGGTTTACTGTAGATGATAAAGGCGAGAAGATGTCCAAGTCCAAAGGTAACGTAGTTGCTCCGGATAAAGTCATCAAACAGTATGGTTCAGAGATACTCAGGCTGTGGGTAGCGCTTTCTGATTACCAGACAGATCTGAAGATCTCTGACGGTATTCTGAAGCAGACTGCAGAGCAGTACAGAAAGATACGTAATACCTTTAGATTCCTGCTTGCGAATGTAGATGATCTCGATGCACTTGTAGCAGTAGAGAACTATGGCGAACTTGACAGATGGATCCTTACCAAAGCACGAGAAGTATTTGCTTCAGTAAAAGCGAATTTTGATGCATACGATTTCCTTAGAGGCTTTGCAACATTGAATCACTTCATTACCAATGAGCTCTCCGGTATCTATATGGATATCACCAAAGACAGACTCTATTGTGAAGCAAAAGATGATACGGTCAGAAGAGCGACCCAGTCAGCGATGGCACTCATCTCCAAAGCAATGTTGGGACTTGTTGCACCTGTACTTACATATACAGCGGATGAGATACTTGAATATGCACCGGCTATTTTTAAAGGTGAGATGGAAAATGTATTCGATCTTGTATATGAAGAGATACCGGAAGTGGCAGCAAGTTTTGATGATACAGTGCTGATCGCTGCACGTGAGAAGTTCTCAGAAGCAGTTGATAAACTTAAAAAAGAAAAGCTGATGAAATCAACGCTTGAAGTTGAAATAGCAGGCGATATAAGTATATTTGCCATCAATAACAGTAAAGACCTTGAAGACTGGTTTGTGGTATCTGCTATGAAAGAAACAAGTGAAGGTGAACAGGTAGCTGCTTTTGAGTTAGAGGATAAAACATTTACAGTTCACAAAGCAACCGGAGCAAAATGTCCAAGATGTTGGAAGTTTACAAGTACAAGTGAAGAGTGCGTATGTGAGAGATGTGCCAAGGTTATTGCCTAATGTTTGATATGACCCAACCTGTACAAATGGAAGTGATCATAGCTTCGATTACTTTTATATTCGGCTTGGTCGGTATAGGTTTGGCAACAGTGGCATATTATAAAAAGAAACAAAATAGACAAGGATAGAGATTGATAACACTAAAAGAAGCATTAACAAAATCTAATGATGAATTAGCAGAGCTTAGAGCTGAACTTGAAACAAAAGCCAAAGAGAGCGGGCTCAATGCCTATGTAGGTTTTGAAAGTTCAGGTGAGGGTGTGCCTATTCTTATTAAAGACAATATTCAAGTTAAGGATTGGTCTGTGACTTCCGGTTCCAAGATCCTTCAAGGCTATATCGCTCCTTATGAAGCAACGGCTGTCAAAAATCTTAAGTCTAAAGGAATGATGGCATTTGGAAGAGCCAATATGGATGAGTTCGCTATGGGTTCCACCACAGAAAGTTCTTTTTACGGTCCGACAAAAAATCCCTATGGTACAGACAGAGTACCGGGAGGAAGTTCGGGCGGATCTGCAGCTGCTGTGGCAGGTGGTATTGCCATTGCCGCTCTGGGTTCCGATACAGGTGGTTCTATCAGGCAACCGGCAGCTTACTGCGGGTGTGTAGGTATGAAACCTACCTACGGAAGAGTAAGTCGTTTTGGTCTGTCTGCATATGCTTCAAGTCTTGACCAGATAGGACCTATTACTCAGAATGTTGAAGATGCAGCGATCCTGTATGATGCTATTAAAGGGCATGATGATAAAGATTCCACTTCAGCGGATTTTGAAATAGAAGATATCGCGAATAATCTTGACTCAGATGTAAAACTGACTATTGGAGTGATCGATAATCATATCTCAGAAGCGGATGCAGAGATACAGAAAGCATATGCTGAAACGGTAAAGGTTTTAGAAGAAGCAGGACATAAAATTGTGCATAAAGAGATGTCAAATACAAAGTATGATATCGCAACATACTATATTTTGGCTACAGCAGAGGCTGCTACGAACCTGGCACGCTATGATGGTGTGCGTTATGGAACAAGAGCAGAATCCAAAACTACTGAAGAACTTTTCTTTAATACAAGAAGTGAAGGTTTTGGAGAAGAAGTAAAAAGACGTATTCTGCTTGGTAACTTTGTACTCTCTTCAGGATATTATGATGCATACTATGTCAAAGCACAAAAGGTAAGACATTTGATCCGTGATGAGTTCAATGCTATTTTTGAAGAAGCAGATCTGATCCTGTCACCGGTTGCACCGTCGGTTGCACCGAAAATAGGTGCATTACATGATCCTCTTGAAATGTATAAAAGCGATATGTATACACTTGGAGTGAACCTCGCAGGATTACCGGGAATCTCTCTGCCGGTGGCAAAAAATGATGAAGGCATGCCTATAGGCTTACAGCTGATTGCTAAAGCTTTTGATGAAAAAACACTTTTCAACGGTGCTGCAAGTATGGAAAAAGCAGTCAATTATATTAAGTAAGAAGGAATAGATATGAGAATTAAAAAAAGAGCATTAACATTTGAAGATGTATTGTTGGTACCGCAACACTCGACAGTTTTACCAAAAGAGGTAAGCTTAAAAACAAAACTGACTAAAAGAGTTTCTCTTAATATTCCTATCGTATCGGCTGCGATGGATACAGTAACAGAGTTTAAAGCAGCGATCGCTATGGCCAGACTTGGTGGTATCGGGGTCATCCATAAAAATATGGATATAGCTACACAGGCACTTCAGGTCAAAAAAGTAAAAAAGTCCGAGAGTGGTATCATCATTGATCCTATCTTCATAGGTCCGGATGCAACTGTGGGTGAAGCAGATGCACTTATGGGTGAATACCGTATTTCAGGTGTGCCTGTAGTAGATGCAGACCAGAAGCTTGTCGGTATCATTACAAACCGTGATATGCGTTTTATTACAGATATGAGTCTAAAAATAGCTGACACGATGACTGCTGCACCACTTGTAACTGCGAAAAAAGGAACGACACTTGAAGAGGCTGCAAAAGTGCTTCAGAGACATAAGATTGAGAAGCTTCCTATTGTTGATGATAATGATAAGCTTATAGGGCTCATTACCATCAAAGATATCGAGAAAAAAAAGCAGTACCCAAATGCAAACAAAGATGAATTTGGTCGTCTTAGAGTTGCAGCGGCTATCGGTGTGGGACAACTTGACCGTGCTAAAGCATTGGTGGAAGCAGGTGCAGATGTCATTGTTCTTGATTCAGCTCATGGTCACTCCCAAGGGATCATTGATACGGTTATAGACATTAAAAAAGAATTTGATGTAGATGTTATCGCAGGAAACATCGCAACGGCTGAAGGGGCAAGAGACCTTATAGATGCAGGTGCAGATGGTGTGAAAGTGGGTATTGGGCCTGGTTCTATCTGTACGACTCGTATCGTTGCAGGTGTGGGTGTGCCTCAGATCTCTGCTATTGATGAGGTGGCTGAAGTTGCAAACAAAGCAGGAGTACCTGTCATTGCCGATGGCGGTATCAAATACTCCGGTGATGTGGCTAAAGCACTTGCAGTAGGCGGAAGCTGTGTTATGCTCGGTTCTGCTCTTGCAGGAACCTATGAAGCACCGGGAGAGATGATCATCTATAACGGTCGTCAGTTTAAAGAGTACAGAGGTATGGGAAGCATCGGTGCGATGACCAAAGGAAGTACAGACCGTTACTTCCAGGAAGGAACAGCAGCAGACAAGCTTGTACCGGAAGGGATCGAAGGCCGTGTACCATACCGTGGTAAAATAGCAGATGTAGTCCATCAGATGATAGGAGGACTTAGATCTTCCATGGGTTACTGTGGTTCAGAGTCCATTCAAATGTTCTGGGAAAAAGCAGAATTTGTTGAGATCACAGCTGCAGGACTCAAAGAGAGTCATGTACATGACGTGACTATTACTAAGGAAAGTCCTAACTATCACGGATAAGAACTATCTCTCGTTACACCTTTCCAAGGTGTAACGCATACTCCAACTCAAATCCAAAATAAAATATCAATCACCGTTAGGTGATACATTAAATCTCTAATATTTTTCTTACCATCTATCGATGGATTACAATTAAAATCATGCAAACTTACGTATGTATTACGCCCCAGAGAGACTGTGAAAGAACTAGGTACCTCGGAAGTGAAGGCTTCAGCCTCACCCAAATATTTGCATATTTTTAGGTTATTTTGACAGAAAAAGCAATATTTTCCATTAAATACAAACTTTTTTAGGTAAAAAAGCTTTTTGGTGGGACTGCACCTAAAGGTATACACTTCGATAAAGTCACCACTTTCATGGGTTCTTTCAGAGTCTCAGGAGAGACGTAACGAGGAACTATCACGGGTAAACCGGATTTTGGGTTAAAAATCTTTATTGAGAAAGAGGGCACAGGCATCCTCTTTTCCAAGGTTGCAGGCTTTTTTGAAAAACGTGCGGCCCTCTTTTTTATTGGCACTGATATTTTCGTGTTCATCTCCATAATAGATTATCATTCCCACAGAGAAACAGCCATCTTCATCACCAATTTCACAGGCTTTTTTTGCATAATATAACGCTTTTTTCATATTTACTTCCAGGCCTTTGATGAAAGTATGCCGTGTCGGTATATAAAAATAGAACATTCTTGTACAGGCATGTGCAATTCTGTCTGACTTCACATGCCTCTTTGCTGCTATTGAAATCTGACATGGTTTTGGCAGAAAGAGAAGAGAGAAACAGTATAGTGATGATAAAGATTTTTATGTGTAGCATGAATAGTACTTTTTGAGGAGTATAACATAATAATAGTATGAAATATTTTCTACTTATATAGAGTGCAAGCAAGCACAAGCTATAATTTACCTAATATAACTAAATAAGGAACAATAATATGCACGAACAGACACTTGCGATCCATGCAGGATATGACAAAGATGCGATGGGGACAATGGCAGTCCCTATTTACCAGACCACTGCGTATGAGTTTAGAGATACGGAACATGCAGCAAATCTTTTTGCACTGAAAGAACTGGGGAATATCTATACACGGTTGATGAACCCGACTACAGATGTTTTTGAAAAACGTTTTGCTGCACTTGAAGGCGGAGCAGCTGCCATAGGGACTGCTTCCGGTATGGCGGCCATCTTTTATGCTATTGCCAATGTAGCTGAGGCTGGAGACAACATCATTGTAGCAAAACAGGTGTATGGTGGAACAACAACACTTACCGGGCATACCATCAAACGTTTTGGTATAGAGACACGTTATTTTGATGTACGTAATCCTGGTGAGATAGAAGCTTTAGTAGATGAGAAAACCAAAATTATCCTTTTTGAGAGCATTACAAATCCAAGTATTGATGTTGCTGATTTTGATGCTATCGTAGCCATTGCTGACAAACACAACATTTTGACTTGTGTAGATAATACTGTAGCTACACCGATACTGTGTAAGCCGCTAGAGTATGGATGTGATCTGACTGTACACTCTGCAAGTAAATACACAACAGGCCAGGGGCTTGCCATTGGTGGTGTTATTGTTGAGCGTGAGAATCTGGTAGAGAAGATCAAGGGTAATGCACGGTATGCACACTTTAATGAACCAGATGAGAGTTACCATGGGCTAGTCTATAGTGACCTGCCATTACCGCTCTTTACGCTTAGGGTAAGACTTGCATTGTTGCGTGATCTGGGTGCGGCACCCAGTCCGTTCAACTCATGGCTGTATATCCAGGGACTTGAGACTTTACCACTGCGTATGAAACAACACTCTAGTTCAGCGTTAGCTATAGCAGAGTTTTTGGAAGCACATCCCAAAGTGGGGAAAGTCAACTATCCCGGACTTAAGTCAGATGCGAATTATGAGTTGGGACAGAAATACTTTAGAGGTGGGCACAGCGGGCTTCTCTCTTTTGAGGTTAAGGATAAAGAAACGGCACAGAAGATAGCAGACAGTACAGAGATATTTTCTTTGGTAGTCAATATCGGTGACAGCAAGTCCATTATCACACACCCGGCAAGTACAACACATCAGCAACTGTCAGCGCAGGAGCTTATTGATGCAGGTGTTCCTGGCGGACTTGTAAGATTAAGTGTAGGGTTGGAAGATACACAGGATCTTATTGAAGATTTGAAGAAGGCATTGGGGTGATTGTAGGATGCGTTTACCAACGCACCCTACACCTCCACCACAAAGTTTAAATATGATAAAATATTGCAATTAAATCTAACCACCAAAGCAAAGCATGAAAATCGAAACAAAAACAGCACATTTCAGTAGTCCTCTTTATTTAGAGAGTGGGCGTATCCTGGAACCGTATGAGATCACTTATGAAACATACGGGGAATTAAATGAAGATAAATCAAATGTTATTTTAGTCTGTCATGCCCTTAGCGGTTCCCATCATGCTGCAGGTGTGTATGAAGGTGAACAGAAAGCTGGCTGGTGGGACGGACTCATCGGTGATAATAAAGCCATTGATACGACTAAATATTTTGTTGTCTGCAGCAATGTTGTAGGTTCTTGTTTTGGTACGACGGGCCCCATGAGTAATAACTATCCCTCAGAAGAGCCTTTTCGTTTAAAATTTCCTGTTGTGACCATAAAAGATATGATAAGAGCTCAGATGCACTTACTTTCACAATTGGGCATCTATCATGTACGTGCTATAGTCGGTGGTTCAATGGGGGGGATGCAGGCACTGCAGTTTGCAGTGGATTATCCTAATTTTGCAGATGATATCATCTCACTTGCTGCTACCTATGCGACAAGGCCGTGGACGATAGCCTTTAACAAGGTTGCTGTAGAGGCCATAAGAAGAGATCCGCGCTTTAAACATGGAAACTATGAGAAAAATGCATTCAAAGAAGAAGGGTTGGATGGTTTGGCTATCGGACGTATTGCCGGACATATCTCTTACCTTTCTCCTGATTCCATGGATGATAAATTCGGGCGTAATTATGTTAGCAATGATGGCCTGTTTGAACTTTTCGGACGTTATGAAGTTGAAAGATATATGGAATACAATACCAATAATTTTTCACGTATTTTTGATCCGCTCTCTTACCTTTATATAGTAAAAGCGATCAACACGTTTAATCTAAGCCGCGGATATGATTCATTGCATGATGCCATTTCACGGATCAAGGCAAATGTTCATTTGATCAGTTTTTCCTCTGATTATCTGTTTTTTCCTTCAGAGATGGAACATATCGCTAAAATGATGAAGCGAAACGGGCAGGCACATACCTATCTTGAAGTTGAAAGTAATTATGGACATGATGCATTTTTGGTTGAATTGGAAAAATTTGAAGAGAATATAAAAGAGGTATTACAATGAAATTTCCTGAGTTGATAAACGAAGCTTTAGTGAGAAGAATCAAAACAGGGCTTTGCTCTGTTTTAAGGAGAAGTATATAATGGCAACCTTTGAAGAGAAGTTAGAACATTCAAAAGAGCTTTTGGAAAAGTTGATGAATCCGGAGATCACACTGGAAGAGTCCGTAAAGCTTTATGAAGAGGGTTTAAAGAATATAAAAGAGGCACAAAAACTTATAGAAGAAGCCAAAATGAAGATCACCGTGATCGAGCAGGCAAATCAAGCTGTAGAGGATTAACCATGAGTAAGAAACTTGTCGTTGCCGCATTACAACTGCCTACACTGGGTATGAATGCAACACGACTGGAGTTCTACCTTAAAAAAGCACATGAGAGAAGAGCAGATGTCATGCTTCTTGGTGAATATGTACTGAATCATTTTTTTAAAGAGTTTGCGACCATGGCACCAAGTATGGTCAGGGCTCAAACCAAAAAACATTTGGAACTTCTTAAAAATCTTGCTATCAAATATGATATTGTCTTTGTTTCCCCTATTATAGTGACAAAGAAAGACGGATATCATAAGACCATTGTGAAGATCACTCCCAAAAACACACGTTATTATGAGCAGCAGATCTTGCTTCCTTATACGCATTGGGATGAGAAGAAGTTTTTTTCCAATCCGGTCAGACCACTTAAAGATCCAATGATATTTAACCTTAACGGCTTTAAGATCATGGTGATGGCAGGATTTGAATTGCACTTTGACCCTTTCTGGGAGAGTGTGACCAGGAAAAAAGTAGATCTGGTACTTCTTCCTACTGCATCCACATTCGGTTCACACAACAGATGGCGTGAGATCATTAAGACCAAAGCATTCCTGCATGGCTGTTTTATACTTCGTGCCAACCGCCTGGGAGAGTATAGTGATGATAAGGTAAAATGGAAATTCTACGGTGATACAATGCTGGTCTCACCCGAAGGTGAAGTAGAGATGATGCTTGAAGATAAAGAGTCTATGCTTATCGAGGTTATAGATAAGACAGAAGTATTGGAACATCGAAAAGCCTGGGGTTTTGAGAAGGAATTAAAGCAACGAGAGGAGTTACTGTGACACCGGAAGCATATTTTAACAGACAGATACAACTTTGGGGTTCAAATGTACAACAGAGTTTACAGCGTAAAAAGATAGCAATCATTGGTTCGGGTGGATTAGGATGTACTTTGGCAATGGCTTTAGGTACTTCAGGTATCGGTGAGATACATATGGTGGATTTTGATACAGTTTCCAGTCATAATATACACAGACAGATTGCTTTTACCCTTGAAGATGAAGGAAAGAGCAAAGCAAAAGCGGTAGTAGAACTTCTTAAACATAAGAACCCTTTTGTGAAAGCAGTAGCTTTTGACATGGATTTTGAAGCATTCAAAGGGATGGGGAATAACTATGACCTTATACTGGATGCAACAGACAACCTTCCTGTACGAAGTGAGATAGATAAATATGCCAAAGTGTCGTATACCCCCTGGATCTATGCGAGTGTAGAGGAGTTCAACGGCCAGGTATGCTTTTTTGAAGAAGCGAACTTTCAAGTCTTTAATATCTCAGATCATAAGCCTGGCGGTATAGCTGCCCCCATAGTGATGCACATAGGATCACTGCAGGCTAACTTTGCACTCCGCTATCTAGCCGGTCTTCCTGTCGTTAAAGACAAGCTTTATTATCTTTATTTCAATGATGATGGGGAGCTTGTTACCCAAAAATTCGGAATGCCGAAAGCTTAGCCCAATAGTGCTAAAATAATGAAAATATTAGGAGATATTATGAAATTAAAAATATTGTTTTTTTCGATTATCGTATTATTGTTTACAGGATGTACACAGGAGACACAGAATTCACTGAGCCGTTCCCTGCAGAATTGGACAGGTACCAATGGTGTACTTGATGTCTATGCGGGAGACAAACTGGTACACAAGTTCATCCAGATAGATAAGCTCTCTACAGCGTATGGTACAAATGACAGCAAACTCAGGCCTTATCGTTACGGATACGGTATTGATGATATCAATTTTAACGGTAAAAAAGATCCGGGTGAAAAGAAAGTCTATTTTGAATTTTCTGATTACTCGACAAGTTACATATTCTACGAAAGAAATTAAGATTTAAGGAGAGAAGAAAAAATGAAGTTTATTGCAACAAATGAGGCACCTGCAGCTATAGGACCATATTCACAAGCTGTAGAGGTAAATGGATTCATCTATACATCAGGGCAGATCGGACTTGATGAAAAAGGTGTAATGGTGGCAGGAGATGTGGAGAATCAGACACATCAAGTGATGAAAAACCTCTTTTATGTACTTGAAGCAGCAGGTTCGCATTTTAATGATGTGATCAAAACAACGATCTTTTTGGCAGATATGAATGACTTTGAGAAGGTCAATAAAATATATGCGCACTATTTTGGTACACATAAGCCGGTGAGAAGTACGGTAGCAGTAAAAACATTACCTAAAAATGCCCTGATTGAGATAGACTGTATCGCACTTGCAGGAGTGGATTACACGTTTTAAGAGTGAATGTACCAAATAAGTTCTTAGTTTAAAAAAAAATTAAAACAACTTTGGGTATAATCACGAACTTTTTAAAAAACATAGAATAGTAAAGGGTTTGCAATGTACGCAATCATTAAAGCAAGTGGGCAACAATTCAAAGTTCAAGAGGGTGATATCATCTGTTTTGACAATATGAGTCTTGAGCCTAAAAGTGCTGTAGAATTCAAAGAAGTTTTAGCACTAGACAACGGTGAATTAACTGTAGGTACTCCATTCGTTGAGGGTGCTGTAGTTAAAGGTGAAGTGATCAATGAAGGTAGAGATAAAAAAGTTATCATCTACAAGAAAAGAAGAAGAAAAGATTCAAAACTTAAAAGAGGTTTCAGAAGAGACTTCACAAGAGTTAGAATTACTAAAATAGCATAAGGAGCTAAGATGGCACACAAGAAAGGTCAAGGGTCTACTCAAAATAACCGTGATTCAGCTGGACGTCGTTTAGGCGTTAAGAAATTTGGTGGTGAAAAAGTGATTCCAGGTAACATTATCATCAGACAAAGAGGAACTAAAGTTCACCCGGGTAACGGTGTAGGAATGGGTAAAGACCATACACTGTTCGCACTTGTAGAAGGTGTAGTGAAATTTGAAAACAGAACTTCCAGCCAGAAGAAAGTTTCAGTAGTACCTGCATAATCCATTGAAGTCCGAATTTCTTTCGGGCTTCTCTTTTATCCTCTTATATCATTCCTCATCAACAACAACCAGCAGATGTCTGCATTTATTTCGTCCTAAGAACCAACCATTATTATAATCATGGTTATTGTTAAATAAGCGATGTGATTTCGTATAGTTCCCTTTGGCTGTGGTACAACCGTCCCGGATACCTTTCTGATAGTCTGATGAGAGATTTATACCGAAGAAGATATCGTTATAATAATAACCATTTTCATGGATAGGCAGTTGATCGGATGTGCAGGCTGTAAAAAGGGAGAGAGAAGCAACAAAGAAAATGCTTTTGGCCATTTTTATATTTAACATCAGTATTCCTCTCCTGCAGTTTGGAAAATTATATCAATAATTTCCCTAATTTAGATATAATTCCATAATTTATTTTCTCTTTTATCATTAAAAGAGAGTTTTTATATTCATAAAGGTTTAATATATGTTCGTAGATAGCGTAGAACTGACTATCAGTTCAGGTAAAGGTGGTGCGGGTGCCATCTCTTTTTGGACGGAGAAGTTCGTAGTAAAAGGCGGCCCTGATGGCGGAGACGGTGGCCGTGGAGGCTCTGTCTTTTTTAAAGTAGACAATAATACAGATACTCTATCGGGACTTCGTGGCCGTAAGCATATCAAGGCTGAAAACGGCCGTCCCGGTGAAGGCCGTAAATGTTATGGACGTAAGGGACAGGATACTACTATCACAGTACCTCCGGGTACAACGGTCGTAGATATGGAGACAGGAGAAGAACTTTTGGATCTTGTCACAGAGGGTGAAGTTGTAAAGTTTCTTGAAGGCGGTAAAGGAGGACTGGGAAATATGCATTTTAAAAATGCAAGTAACCAAAGACCCACTTATGCACAGCCTGGTTTACCCGGTATTACCAAACATGTAAGACTTGAGATGAAACTTATTGCAGATGTAGGACTTGTAGGATATCCCAATGTAGGAAAGTCCACACTTATCTCCACACTTTCAAATGCACGACCGCAAGTGGCGAATTATGAGTTTACCACACTTACGCCAAAGTTAGGTGTGGTACATATAGGGGACTATGATTCATTTATGATGGCAGATATCCCTGGTATTATTGAAGGTGCAAGTGACGGCAGAGGTCTGGGATTGGAATTCCTGAAACATATTGAAAGAACAAAAACCCTGCTTCTTATGATAGATGCAGCCAATTACAGAGAGATGAAGTATCAGTATGAGACACTTTTGGTAGAGTTGCAGCGTTACTCTGAAACTTTGGCAACAAGAAAACATGCGATTGCCATCACAAAGATAGATTCACTCTCACAAGATGAGGTCAATGAACTCACAAAGACTTTCTTGTCAGATATCGGTTTAGAAGCAAATGATACTTTGAACCGATATAAAGAAGACAGCAATTATATAAGTTACGGATTTAAGACAGATTTTGGTGTGGAATTGCCGCAAGAGAAGCCGCTTTTTGTACTTCCTATCTCTTCTGTGGCACACTTGAATACAGAAGCGTTACGTTATGCTTTAGGTGATTTTGTAAAAAATGTCAAAGAAGAAGAACAAGAGGCATAGGGGGGGGGAGATCAGGATGCACCGTATTGTTATCAAGGTCGGCTCCCATGTCTTAACAGAAAACGGAACTATAGCAAAGAGACGTATGTTGGCACTGGTACAGCTTATAGCTGAACTTAAAGCACATAAGTATGAAGTGATCTTGGTAAGTTCGGGTGCTGTTGCAGCAGGTTCTACACTGCTTCCTTTAGACAGGAATTCGGTTGCCAATAAGCAGGCACTTGCTGCGATAGGCCAACCGCTTTTGCTTAAAATGTATCAGGAGAAGTTTGCAAAATTCGGTCTGCTTTGTTCACAAGTACTTCTGAGTGCAGATGTTTTTGAATCTGATAAACATATTATACATGCAAAAGTAGCTATTGATACACTGTTGGAAAACAGTGTTGTACCTATTATCAATGAAAATGACACAGTAAGTATCGAGGAGCTGGTCTTTGGTGATAATGACAGACTCTCTGCACATGTTGCACACTATTTTGATGCTGAACTGCTTGTTATCCTGTCTGATATCGATGCTTTTTATGACAAAGATCCCAACCAGTATCCTGATGCCAAGCGTAGAGCGGTAGTGAGTACTATCCTGGAAGAAGAACTCAATGCAGAACATACACCGAACAATGAGTTTGCCACAGGTGGTATAGTAACAAAATTACAATCTGCGGATTTTCTTATGAAGCACGGCAGAGCAATGTTTCTGGCAAGCGGATTTGATCTTTCTGATATACGGTCTTTTCTGGTAGAAGGCAAACATATCGGCGGGACACTCTTTCAATAATAGTCAGAAAAACCCTGCATATATAATAAAATATTTATAGGTGACAGAGATGAAAAAAATAGTTTACATGGGTACACCCCACTATGCAAAAGAGATATTGGATACACTTATACAGGCAGAAGATATGGAAGTCGCTTTGGTTTTGACACAGCCGGATCGTCCTGTAGGCCGTAAAAAAGTATTGACTCCTCCTCCTGTAAAAGTTTTGGCAGAGGAACATGGTATTGAGGTTTTACAGCCAAACCGTCTCAGTGATGAGGGGATTGAGGAGGCAATAAAGTCTGCTGATCCGGATTTTATTATTGTGGCAGCATTCGGACAACTGCTGCCAAGGAGTATATTGGATATTGCACCATGTATTAATCTGCATGCTTCTTTGCTTCCTCAATATAGAGGTGCTTCACCGGTGCAGCAGTCTTTACTGAATGGTGATGAAAAGACCGGTGTGACCTCCATGCTTATGGAAGAGGGATTGGATACAGGAGATATTCTTGAAAAAGTAGAATTTGTCATTCCCAAAGATATAAGACTGCATGCCCTGATGCAGCAGCTTACGGAGGATGCCTGCAGTTTAACACTGAGTACAATTCGTCATTATAAGAGTATTACTCCTGAAAAACAGGATGAAAAGCAGGCAACACTTTGTAAAAAGATCAAAAAGAGTGACGGGGAGATCAATTTTAAAGATGCAAAAGAGATCTATAATAAATATAGGGCATTTGAAGGATGGCCGGGGATCTTTGCTCCTAATGGTACAAAGTTTGATGATGTTACACTGATAGATACCCAAGAGGTTCATCAGGCCTTTGAGATACTTTCATTTGAAGATGAGAGTGTGATCGTCGGATGCAGCAGAGGCTCTTTAAAAATAGGGATCATACAACCTGCCTCCAAAAAGGCAATGTCTGCCAAAGCATATTGTGTCGGAAGAGGATTAAAAGTTGGAAATACAATTCTTTGAAAGACTCCCCTCAACACAAAAATATTTGATAGAGAAGATACGTATAGGTGAATTCTCTGCTCCTATAGCGGTCATTGCATCTGAACAGAGTAATGGTGTGGGTAGTCGTGATAATGTCTGGTCAGGAGGCAAAGGAAATTTTTTTGCTTCTGTTGCGGTAGAATTAGAGGATCTTCCTTTGGATCTGTCTCTTTCATCTGCTTCTATCTACTTCTCTTTTATCATGAAGAAAACTTTAGAGTCATTAGGTGAAAATATCTGGTTGAAATGGCCAAATGACTTCTATAAGAATGATGATAAAGTAGGCGGAACGATCACAAAAAAAATAAATGATATTCTGGTATGCGGTATCGGAATAAATTTAAAAAATTCGCAAAATGGCTATAGAGCCTTGCAGTGCGATATCACACCTGAAATATTACTGGAAAATTACCTTACAGCACTTCAGAAATTTCCAACATGGAAGCAGATTTTTAGTGAGTATGAGGTAGAATTTGAACTAAGCAGAAAGTTTTCGGTTCATATTGAAAACTATCAAAAGAGCCTTGCAGACGCCAGTCTATGTAAAGACGGTTCTTTAATTATAGAGGGGGAGAAGGTGTATAGTTTACGATGAGTGAAGTGATAAGTATAGCCAACCAAAAGGGTGGTGTAGGAAAAACAACAACAGCAGTAAACTTGGCAGCTTCCTTAGCTGAAAAAGGTAAAAAAGTACTTCTTCTGGATATAGATCCACAGTCCAATGCGACTACCAGTCTTGGGTTTAACAGAAATGATTATGAATTCAATATCTACCATGTGCTTATAGGCACTAAAAAACTCTCGGAAGTGGTACTCAAAACAGCCATAAAAAATCTTAGTCTCGTACCATCTAATATTGGTCTTGTAGGGATAGAAAAAGAATTTTACAATCCTAAAAAGAAGAACCGGGAATTGATCCTTAAAGAGAAGATCAAAGAGATCTCTAAAAAATTTGATTTTATCATTATTGATTCACCTCCGGCACTGGGACCTATTACCATCAATGCCTTAAGTGCATCAGATTCAGTGATTATTCCTATCCAATGTGAATTTTTTGCACTGGAAGGTCTTGCACAATTACTCAATACCGTCAGCCTTCTGAAAAAAACGATCAATCCGAAACTGAAGATCAAAGGGTTCCTGCCTACAATGTATTCCGGACAGAATAACCTATCTAAGCAGGTACTGGCTGATCTGAGTCACCACTTTAAAGATAAACTGTTCCATCTTAAAAAAGCAAAAGAGTGTATTGTTGTACCGCGTAATGTGAAAATAGCGGAAAGTCCGAGTTTTGGTAAGCCGGTTACTTATTATGCAACGAGCTCCAAAGGCTCTGTAGCCTATAGAGATCTGGCAACAGTGATAGCAAGAGGATAGATATGGCATTGGGTAGAGGACTGGGAGATATCCTTTCTGAAGTAGAAGAAGCATATGAAAAAGATCTGAGCAATATTGACAGTTTTGAACTTGAAGCACAGGGAGCGAAAGTTGAAGAACTGGCTATTGACAGTATTACACCCAATCCTTTTCAGCCTCGTAAACATTTTGATGAAGAAGCACTTACGGAATTAAGTCATTCCATTAAAGAACACGGCCTGCTTCAACCTATTGTAGTGATCGAAAAAGAGGATGGTTACCTTCTTATTGCAGGGGAACGTCGTCTCAGAGCACATAAATTGGCAAAGATACAGACGATCAAAGCAATTATCGCCGATGTGGAGATCGATGAGATAAGACTGCGTGAACTGGCTCTGATAGAAAATATCCAAAGAGAGAACCTTAATGCTATAGAATTGGCGAATTCTTATGCCGAACTGATAGATGTACATAAGATCACCCATGATGAGCTCTCTGCTATCGTACATAAAAGCCGTTCTCAGATCACCAATACAATGCGTCTGCTCAGCCTTTCTCCCTATGCACAGAAACAAGTGGTTTCAGGAAAGATTTCCCAAGGACATGCAAAAGTCCTGGTGGGGCTTGATGAAAAGAAACAGAAGATCATTATTGACAGTATCATCGGGCAGAAACTTAGTGTGCGTGATGCAGAGAAAATGGTCAAGAAGCACAAAGGAAATCTTTCCGGTACAGCAGTAAAAACAACTGCACCCCATTTGCTTGATAAATATGCAGAAGAATTACAGACTCTATTGCCTTTTAAACACAAAATCAAAGCTAAAAGTATTGAGATAAGCTTAACTGATGAGAAAGATATTGAAAACTTTTTAACATTCCTCAAAAAACCCTAAATTTTAACCAACATCTCATCTCCAAAATGATAAAATAATGCGAAATTACACGAGGAGTTTTAATGCTTGACATACATTTACCATTGATGTTGTTCGTCTTGGCTTTATTTCTAACCCTTCTTGTTCTTTTAAATAATATGCTATTCCAGCCCCTGGTCAAGTTCATGGATGACAGGGATAATTCCATAGCAAAAGATTTAGAAGCAGCAAAAGGTCTTAGTGGTAACAGCGATGAACTCAATGCCAAAGCAGATGAAAATATTAGCAATGCTAAAAATGAAGCTGCTGCAATCAGACAGAAAGCGATCGATGGAGAAAAAACATTGGCTGCAAGTAAAGTCGAAACAAAACAGAATGAGTTGGACAGAGAGTATGAAAACTTTGTAGAAAAGTTAGCTGCTGATAAAGAGAACCTCAAAAATTCTCTCCTTTCTCAAATGCCTCTATTTAAAGAGAGCCTCAAAGCTAAGTTCAGCAAACTATAGGAAAGGATGGATATGAAGAAATTAGCACTATTCGCTTTACTCATGGTACCTGCTATTCTTTTAGCCAGCGGTCATGCAAGTGGTGAAGAGAGTCGTTATTTTGCACAAACAGGCAGAGAGAGTGACTATTGGCCAAGAGTCGTTAACTTTACGATCTTCGCGGCACTGTTGTATTATTTGATCTCCAACCCGATCAAAAACTTCTTTAAAGAGAGAAAAGAAGGTATTGCAGCACAGCTTAGAGAAATAGAAGAGAAACTTCAGGCAGCCAAAGATGAGAAAAAAGAAGCACAGGCTCGTTTGGATGAAAGTAATAAGAAGGCAGAGCAGATCATTGAAGATGCAAAGAAAGAAGCAATACTTTTAGCACAGAAGATCAGCGAAGCAAATGAAAATGAGCTGGCTCTTATGGAAAAACAGCTTGAAGAAAAAATGACTTTGGAAGAGAGAAGATCAGCGAGAGAAGCGATCGATGAGATATTGAGTGAGAATATCACAAATGATGATATCATGCTTGATGAAGCTAAAGTTGTTGATATTATTTCCAAGAAGGTGGCATAGATGGAAGAGTTGATCGCTAAAAGATATGCAAAGGCACTTTCCTCAGTAAGTAAAGATGTTGCAAGTATTGCAGAAGTGCTTAATGTATTGACGGAAGCTATTGGTGCTGAAGAGATAAAGTCAGCATTGACTTCTCCTATCATTGCAAGTGAAAAAAAGACAGAGATGATCCTTTCTACACTGGGTGACAAGGCAGATAGTACACTTGTGAATTTTATCAAAATATTAGGTGAGAATAAAAGGCTTGATCTGATTCCCGCAATTGCCAAAGTATTGAATGCAGACTTGCAAAAAGAGTCAAATCAGTACGAAGGTGTATTAAAAAGCAAAGAGTTGCTTGGTGAAGATGAGTTAGGCAAACTTGAGAAAACACTTAAAAAATATACAGGTTCCAAGATTAAATTGACACAGGAAAAAACGGATCTTGACGGATTGCGTGTTTCAGTTGATGATTTGGGTATTGAGGTAAACTTCTCTAAAGAGAGAGTTAAAGAACAGCTAATTGATTTCATTAAGAAATCACTATAGTTATCTAAAGTAAAGGAGTATCAGTGGCAGTTAAATTGCAAGCAGATGAGATAAGTTCAATCATCAAAGAGAGAATCGAGAACTTTGAGATTGATGTTGACATCAATGAAATAGGAAAAGTAGTAGGTATCGCAGACGGAATTTCAACAGTTTACGGTCTTAACAATGTTATGGCAGGTGAAGTTGTAGAGTTCGACAATGGGGCTAGAGGTCTGGTATTGAACCTTGAAGAAGCAAACGTAGGTGTTGTTGTTCTTGGATCCAGTGCAGGTATTAGAGAAGGTATGAGTGTAAAAAGAGCCGGTGAACTTCTTAAAGTTCCTGTAGGTGACGGACTTATGGGTAGAGTTGTAAACTCTCTTGGTGAAGCTGTAGACGGTAAAGGTGCTGTTGAAGCAACTGAGCATAGATTTGTTGAAGAGAAGGCACCGGGAATCATGGCTAGAAAATCTGTTCATGAACCGCTTCAGACAGGTATCAAAGCGATTGATGCACTTGTACCGGTTGGTAGAGGTCAAAGAGAACTTATCATTGGTGACAGACAAACAGGTAAAACAACATTGGCTATCGATACGATCATCAATCAAAAAGGTCAAGATGTTGTATGTATCTATGTTGCGATCGGTCAGAAACAGTCAACAGTTGCTGCAACTGTAAAAAAACTTGAAGAACATGGTGCAATGGATTATACGATCATTGTAACTGCAGGTGCAGCTGAGTCTTCAGCACTTCAATTCCTTGCTCCTTATGCAGGTGTTACTATGGCTGAGTACTTCAGAGACAATGGCAGACATGCAGTTATTTTCTACGATGACCTTTCCAAGCATGCGGTTGCATACAGAGAGATGTCATTGATCCTAAGACGTCCTCCAGGAAGAGAAGCATACCCGGGAGATGTTTTTTATCTTCACTCAAGACTTCTTGAAAGAGCTGCAAAAGTAAACGATGAATTAGGTGCTGGTTCAATTACTGCATTCCCTATCATTGAGACACAAGCAGGTGATGTTGCGGCATATATCCCGACAAATGTTATTTCTATTACTGATGGTCAGATATTCCTTGAAACAGACTTGTTCAACTCTGGTATCAGACCGGCGATCAACGTAGGTCTTTCAGTATCCAGAGTTGGTGGTGCTGCCCAGATCAAAGCAACAAAACAGGTTTCTGGAACATTAAGACTTGACCTTGCTTCATTTAGAGAGCTTCAGGCGTTTGCACAGTTTGCATCTGACCTTGATGACTATACAAGAGGTCAGCTTGAGCGTGGACAAAGAATGGTAGAAGTACTTAAACAGGGACCATATTCTCCAGTGCCGATTGAGAAGCAAGTTGTGATCATCTTTGCCGGTGCAAATGGATACCTTGATGATATTCCTGCATCTTCAGTAACAAAATTTGAAGCTGATCTTATGCCATTTATGGAAGCAAAATATGCAAATATCCTTGATGCGATCAGAAATGAGAAAAAGATCTCTGATGAAACAGAGGCGGAATTACGTAAAGCTATCGAAGATTTCAAAGCTTCATTTGCAGCGTAAGAAAGGCTAATCATGGCTAATTTAAAAGAGATAAAGCGTAAGATAGGGTCTGTTAAGAATACACAGAAGACCACTAACGCTATGAAGCTTGTCTCTTCTGCAAAACTGAAAAGAACAGAAGAACTTGCTAAGCGTTCGAGAGTGTATGCTGCTAAATTGACAGAACTCTTAAACGAGATCGCTCAAAAAATGCAACAGTCCAATGCCGAAGGTATTGATAATGTCTATTTTAGGGATATACAAAATCCTAAAAAAGTAGATATTATCTTTATTACTGCAGATAAAGGGCTTTGTGGTGGTTTTAATTCACAAACGATTAAAAGAACCACTCAACTTATTGCTGACTATAAAGAGCAAGATGTTAAAGTTCGTCTTAGAGCTGTAGGTAGAAAAGGAATTGACTTCTTTAAATTCAACAATGTTGATTTAAATGATGAGATCATCGGACTTTCTGCAGCACCGGATTTTAAGACAGCTGCAGAATTTATTTCTGAAGTATCTGAATCATATGTAAACGGTGAGACAGATAAGATCATTTTAATTCATAATGGTTATGTCAATATGATCACACAAGAGATCAGACAAGATCAGGTATTACCGGTGGATACATCTAAGTTAGAGTTTAATACTGTATCAACATCAGAACTTGAAGTAGAACCGGATGACGACGATACACTTCTTGATGCATTGGTGAAGCGTTATGTTGAATATACCATGTACTATTCACTTATCGATTCATTGGCTGCTGAACATTCTGCCCGTATGCAGGCTATGGATGCAGCAACTAAAAATGCTAAAGACATGGTTAAAGAGTTAAATGTTAAATATAACAAAGCAAGACAAGAAGCTATTACTACTGAGCTCATTGAGATCATCAGTGGTATGGAATCAATGAAATAATTAGAGGAGAAGAAATGACAGGTAAAATAGTACAAGTCTTAGGTCCCGTTCTAGATGTGGATTTTACAGACTATCTACCGGAGATCAATGAAGCGTTAGAGACAACATTCATGGTTGACGGTAAAGAGCAAAAATTAGTTTTAGAAGTAGCGGCACAACTTGGGGACAACAGAGTAAGAACGATTGCTATGGATATGAGTGAAGGTGTTGTAAGAGGCCAGGAAGTGAAAGCAACCGGTGACTCTATCAAAGTTCCTGTAGGTGAAGAAGTTCTTGGACGTATTTTTAACGTAATTGGTGAGCCTGTTGATGAAGCTGGTGAAGTGAATGCAAAAGAGTACTGGTCAATCCATAGAGATCCACCACCATTTGAAGAGCAAAGTACAAAGACAGAAGTATTTGAAACAGGTATCAAAGTAGTTGACCTTCTTGCTCCATATAACAAAGGTGGAAAAGTTGGGCTATTCGGTGGTGCCGGTGTTGGTAAAACGGTTATTATTATGGAGCTTATCAACAATGTTGCAATGAAACACTCCGGATACTCAGTATTTGCCGGTGTTGGTGAAAGAACACGTGAAGGGAATGACCTTTATTACGAAATGAAAGAGTCAAACGTACTTGACAAAGTTGCACTGTGCTACGGTCAAATGAGTGAACCTCCTGGAGCACGTAACCGTATTGCTCTTACTGGTCTTACCATGGCTGAGTACTTTAGAGATGAGATGGGTCTTGATGTATTGATGTTCATCGATAATATCTTTAGATTTGCACAATCAGGTTCAGAGATGTCTGCACTTCTTGGCCGTATTCCTTCAGCAGTTGGTTATCAGCCGACTCTAGCAAGAGAGATGGGTGCCCTTCAAGAGCGTATTACATCAACAACTAAAGGTTCAATTACATCTGTACAAGCAGTATATGTACCTGCGGATGACTTGACTGACCCGGCTCCTGCGTCTGTATTTGCTCACTTGGATGCAACAACAGTACTTAACAGATCTATTGCTGAAAAAGGTATTTATCCTGCGGTTGATCCATTGGATTCAACTTCAAGAATGCTTGATCCGCAAATTGTTGGAGAAGAACATTATAATATTGCAACAGGTGTTCAGCAAATTCTTCAAAAATATAAAGATCTTCAAGATATTATTGCGATCCTTGGTATGGATGAACTTTCTGAAGATGATAAACTTGTTGTTGAGAGAGCAAGAAAGATCGAAAAATATCTTTCTCAGCCATTCCACGTTGCTGAAGTATTTACTGGTTCTCCAGGTGTATATGTTACACTTGAAGATACGATCGAAGGATTTAAAGGCCTTCTTGAAGGTAAATATGATGATATGAACGAAGCGGCATTCTACATGGTAGGAAATATGGCTGAGGCTATTGCTAAAAACGATAAGATCAACGCTAAGTAGTTTTAGCTTTTGCTCTTATAAAGGATAATTATGGAACTTATGAAGCTAGAAATAGTCACACCGAACGGTGTGATCTTTGATGCTGAAGTAAAACAGGTAACATTACCGGGTGCTGAAGGTGAATTTGGTGTCCTGCCAAAACATGCGACTTTGGTATCGTTGCTTGATACAGGTGTGATCGTCATTGAAAAAGCAGACGGAAGTGAAGTGGCAGTTGCTATCAACTCCGGTTATGTAAAAGTTGATGAAGAGAAAACAACCTGTATCGTTGATGGTGCAGTTGCTCTCTCTGGTGATGACAGTGACCTTGCTAAAGCACTTGAAGCAGCAAAAGCACTGCTCAAGAGCACAGAAGCCTCTAGTACTGCTATCGCATCTGCGGTAAGCAAAGTAGAGCAAATCGGAAAGTCTTTCTAAATTGGGATCTCTCCTGGATTATTTCATAGACAGCAGTGCAATCACTATTTTTGTACTGCTTCTGCTCTCCGGATATTTTATTGTGACATTCTGGGTATTTTTAGATAGATTCACTATTCTGAATTCACGTATTGCCTCAGAAGCGAAATCACTCAAAGAACTCTATACAGGCCAGTCAAAATCAGTGTCCAGCAATTCACTTATTTTTACTTATCTGAGTCGTGTCAATACTCCTAACAAAGCCATATTGGAAGCAGCGTCTTCTGATGCGATCCGTGTTTCTACCAAAGGTTTGACCTGGCTTTCAATCATCGCATCCACTTCACCTTTCATCGGTCTTTTCGGTACGGTCATAGGGATACTTGAAACATTCTCTAAATTAGGGACACAGTCCAGTGCATCTTTAAGTGTAGTAGCCCCTGCTATCTCTGAAGCTCTCATTGCTACAGCAGCGGGTATTGCTGTAGCGATCTTTGCCTATACTTTCCATTTGATCCTGAAACGTAAAGCATATGAACTCTCTTCACTTCTCTCTTCACAGTCAGAAGTGATCCTTTCTCAGGTCAATGAGGAGTCATAAATGTTCTCTTGGGATGATAGTCCGGATCTGAACATTACGCCTCTGGTGGATGTGATGCTGGTTCTCATGGCGATTTTGATGATTACTGCCCCTACGATCACTTTTCAGGAACAGATCGCTCTGCCTCAGGGCTCTAAAACAGTGAAAGTTACAAAAACCAAAACACTTACGATCCGAATGGATAAGAATCAAAAAATATATTTGAATAAAGATACCTATTCTTTGGATACTTTTGCAGATGATTTTGTGAATCAGTCTGTAAAGTTCGATAAAGATTCTGAAGTCTATATACGTGCAGATGAACAGCTGAAATACAAAGATGTGATGTACCTGCTTAAAAGCGTCAAAGCAGCAGGTTTTGATAAGGTATCACTTATAACTTTATGATGGATAAATCTCCAAAATTCATATGGGGTATCTTGGCTTTCGGTATCTATTTTGCCGTTGTCGGGTTACTCATTTTCTATTTTAATACACGTAATGAAAAGAAGCCTGTACATTATGTCAAAAAAGATGAACATCGTATTCAGGTGGCACTTTCTGCACCTGAAAAAGCTAAAAAACCAAAACCTAAGCCAAAACCAAAGGTTAAACCAAAACCTAAGCCAAAACCAAAGGTTAAACCAAAACCTAAGCCAAAACCTAAGGTTAAACCAAAACCTAAGCCCAAAAAAGTGCTAAGGAAAAAGGTCGTTAAAGAGAAGATTGTAAAAAAAGTCATAAAGAAAAAAGATGAAAATCTTACAAAACCAAAGAAAAAAGCTTTGGATCTCTTTGCAAATGTCAAAACATCCAAAAAAAGGGATATCATTACAGTAAGTGATAAGCCTATAAAGACAATGCCGAAAAATAATCTCATAAAGGTTACTGACAAACCTGTGAGTGCAAGTGAACGTATCAGTCATGCACTCAAAATACAGAAGAACAGTGACAGCGGAGTGGAAAATACGTATTTGGCAAAAGTACAAAGTATGTTGGAAGATTGGCCTGCACAAAGTGAGTATGTAGGAGAGAAAGTGAAAGTCCTGTTATTCATAGATCCTACAGGGTCATTTGAATTCAAACTCAAGACTGCTTCGAATAATGAAGATTTCAATAGAGGTCTGATTGAATATCTGGAGCAGTTGCAAACTATAGGTTTCGGGCCACACAGAGGTAACCGAACATATAAATTCGAAGCAGAATTCATAGCGAAAGAGTAGAGTGGCTGGATGTATAAGAGAGTCATAGATATTGTGAAAAACAGAATTAGGGCATATTGAAGGATCTGTTTGTTTTTCTGAAGCATAAAAGCCAAAACTTAATATAGAACTGTTATCGTATGTATATTACGTTTCATAAGGAGCATAAAATGAAGCAAATAACCAGATACATGATACCTCTTCTCTTCTTGATAGTTTTTTTTTCACCTGCAAAGGCTATGCCGCCTGAACAGATGAAGCAGATACTAAATATGACTCAAAACAACTGGGTGAGTTTCCGTGACTATAACGGGAAGCAGTGGATCTATTTTACACATTTGGAATCTTATGCCTGCGGCATCAAAGAAGTACATTACAGTATTAATTGGGATGTGTTGGATAAAGTATGGGAACTTCAGCCCTGTGATCCCAAGAATCCTATGGCTGTGACCAAAGATATTATCTATCTGACCATGCCGCTGGGTACAGCAAAGTCCATAGCCGTGCAAGTGACCTTTACTGATGGAACAAAGAGTAAGATAGTCCGTAAAACACCTTAGCAGAATATCGCCGACATATACCTGACTGCTGACCCACTGTTCCCGTTTGCATGGGCAGTTTAGATGAGAGTTTTAGGTGTTTGGTTAGGGGTATTATGCTTGAATACCTATGCTTTACGTGTAGCAGATATTGTGCTGCTTAGAGCTTACTCTTTTCTATCCCCTGAAAGGGATAAATAAGTGCATTACTTTTCTTTATATTTTTGCACTGTATAGGTAGAGATATCTGGATGCAGAGAGAGACAGTCCATAGGTAAATTGGCTTTAAGGCACAAGGTGGAGAAAAAATCATCAAAATTAGGAAGCTGTTCCCAAACTTGAGGCAAATAGGTGGCCTGTCTTCCGCCGTATTTCAGTACAACACCATCCTGAAAAGGTACTATTTTACTCTTCAGATCATGAATATCACTGTATTCCACGCTTTTTGGTTCGGAAAGAACAGAAACCTCTATTTTGATATCTTTGAGTTCTTCCGGGGTTATTGGTGCAAATCTGGGATCATGCAGAGCAGCAGCTTGTGCATTTGAGATAATGTCTTTATAGAGTGGGCGGTGAGCCTGGAGCGAGCCTATACATCCGCGGAGCTGTTCATTCGGTTCAGTATTGATAGTAACAAACGAAGCACCGTTCTCCTGGAGTTCAGGATAGTCTCTTAATGCTTTTTCCAGATCAAAATCTTCAGCTTGATCCAATGCAGCCAGAATTGCTGCTTTAGCCAGTGTGATGAGAATATCATTCATATACCACTCCTTTTATTCTTTTTATAATGAAAGTCCCTCTTTCCTGAAGGTACAGTGGAACTTATATTCCTTATTTTAGCATAATGTAAAAAATAGAATTGATATTAATTAATGAAGATTTCAACTCAGCCTTGATACAATGCATATAAAAATATAAAATCAAGGAAATGTTTTGAGATATCTTTTACTCTTCTTATTCACCATAAATCTCTTTGCTGTCGATGCTACATTGAAAATAGAAAAAGATGTGGAACAGCGTTCCCGTATTGCTTTGATGGAAGCATCTTCTGTATCAAATGATAAAATCTTTGATATATTACTTGCGGATCTTAAGATCTCCGGACACTTTTTACCGGATAGTACAAAGTATTCAGGGGATATTACTTCAAATTTCATCCCTCCTGCACTGAAAGGCCAGGAGTATGTACTTAAATATGCCCTCAGACAGACCACAGGTACAAAGCTTTTAATACGTCTGTTGAAAGCATCTGACGGTACTCAGATCCTGAAAAAAAGTTATGCCATACCTACAACAAGCAAAATGCCTTTTCTGGCACATAAAGCCATTTCCGATATTAACAATGTTTTAAAATATCCTGATATCGGATGGATCAACCGTTATGTGGTTTTTTCACGTTATACTACACCAAGACACAGTGAGATACTACTTGCTGACTATACTTTTAATTATCAGAAAGTCATCATAAGGGGCGGGCTGAATCTTTTTCCCAAATGGGCGGATAAGAACCAGAAGAGTTTTTACTATACATCCTATAAAGGTCTGATACCGACATTATATAAGATCAATATCTATACAGGAGCAAAAGAGAAGATCACAGCTTCTGAAGGGATGCTTGTCTGTTCGGATGTGAGTAGGAATGGTTCAAAACTTTTACTTACTATGGCACCGGAGGGGCAGGCGGATATCTATGAATTTGATCTTGCAACAAAAAGAAAGACAAGAGTTACCAAGTTCAGAGGTATCGATGTAAACGGTAAATATGTAGATGATGAGAGCCGTATTGTTTTTGTCTCCAACCGTCTTGGATATGCAAATATCTTTAAAAAATCCATTCACTCTGCGGCTGTTTCACAAGTAGTTTACCATGGACGGAACAACAATGCCTGTGATGCGTATGGAAAGAAAATAGTCTATTCCAGCAGAGAGAGTAAAAACAGTTTTGGTAGTAACACCTTCAACCTATATTTAACCTCTTTGAATGGCTCGGGAACACGTCCTCTTACAACGACAGGGACCAACCAGTTCCCGAGGTTTTCTCCGGATGGTTCAGTGATACTCTATATTAAGCACAGAGGTAACAGCTCTTCTATAGGATACATCAACCTTGGAAGCTATCAAAGTTTGCTTTTCCCGCTTGGCGGGCGAAAGATCCAGTCAATAGACTGGTGATCAACTCTTATAAATAAAAGGATTATATATGATGAAAACAATAATAACAGCAGCGTCATTTTCACTATTTTTACTGACCGGGTGCAGTCAGACTGCACCCGGTTTCGGCGGAACCAATGCAGGAAAGAACAATATCTCGGATGCGACACAGATAGCAGGTGAGACAGTTACTATAAATGAAAACCAATATGGCAATGAAACAGGAGCCAATGGTACGGCAGGAAAATATAACAGCAGCAGTGATGGTTTCCGAAGTATCTATTTTGAATTTGGGGATTACAGTATCTCTTCGAATATGGAGAATCATATTGCCTCCAATGCAAGTGTAGTGAACAGCACAGGTGCTTCACAGATAAAGATAGAAGGGAACTGTGATGAGTTCGGTACGGATGAATATAATTATGCATTAGGGCTTAAAAGAGCTAAAGCAGTTAAAGATGCTATCACTGCCCAGGGAGTCAATACCGGCAAGATGCTGATCGTAAGTTTTGGCGAAAGCAATCCGGTATGTAGTGATCCTACAGATGAATGTTATGCCAGGAACAGAAGAGTGGATCTTCGTTTAGTCAAGTAGGATAGTGATGAAACAAAAATATTTATGCAGTGTATTTTTATTTTTTTTCTTATGCAGTACAGTGCTTTTTGCAGAACCGTCAGTATACGGGTTCAATACGTTCACTGACAGTTCATCGGAAAGAACAGCATCACCGCAAAGCCTGAGCATACAAAATAAAAAAGCGATCGCTTCACTTAGACAAAAGATAGCAGAACAGAATGAGAGGATCGATGGTTTGACTTCTATTATAGAAGGATTGAGTGCCACATTGAATGAATTACAGGGAAATAGCGGCAGAACCTCTTCGGGAAGAGGGAATGACAATACGGAATTACTGAAAGAGTTGGGCAGAATGATCGATAAGATCAATAATGACTATGTGAGCAAGGCAGAACTTCAAAAAGCATTGAAGACAAAAGGTAAATATTCACCTGCCGTAAAAGAAAAGACAACAGTTGAAGATTCACTGGAAGGAAGACCTGCTTCCAAACTTTATAGTGAAGGGGTAAGACTCTTTGTGAAGAAGCGTTATGATGAAGCGAAAAAGAGGTTTGCGATCACAGACATAAAAGGATATAAGCCTGCGGCATCAAACTATTATCTTGGAGAGATAGCATACTACAGCAAGAAATATGAAGATGCAATATTTTATTTCAAGAAAAGTGCCGGACTCTATGACAAGGCAAGTTACATAGATGTATTGCTGCTGCACACAGCAGTCTCTCTGGAAAAAACAGGGGATAAAGAACAAGCGAGAGCTTTTTATGAAAATATTATAGAGAATTATCAGGGCAGAAAAAGTGCCAAGATCGCAAAAAAGAAATTAAAGCAGCTATAGATGCGACAGGTAGGATCTGTATTTATAATGTTACTGTGCTGTATCGGTATGATATGGGCTGAAGATGAAATTGAAAAACCGGTAAAAGACCTGACACATGAACTGATCCCTGTTTCCAAAACAGTTTTTAAAGTAGTGAATTTGAAAACAGGGGATGAGAGGACCGTAGATCTTACAGGCAAGGATTTTATTGTTGTTTCAGTCAGAGAAAAAGGCAGTGACGGACGTTTTTATGCTGTGGACAGGGACGGAACAGTATGGTGGAGCGGTCCCGTGACTTCAGGTGCACCTGAATTCAGAAGTCCGTCAGGTGTTTTCCCCATTATCCAAAAGAAACGTTATCATATGTCAAGGGCATATCCGGATGAGTCAGGTGTGAACAATATGGACTATATGATGAAATTTACCCGTTATGGTCATGCTTTGCATAAAGGGAGTGTGGACTGGATGTCCCACGGTTGTATTCATATAGATCCCAAAGATGTTCCTGTTATCTATAAATGGACAGGGTATAAAACAAAAGTGGTCATTACACGGCATACCTATATGCCTTTTGCAAAAGAGGATCTGAGAAAGATCTATCTGGACAGATAGAATCGCTATAGCTCTTTAGCCTTTTTGTATGCCTGTTCTATGGCATCTATACATGCAGCTCTGACATTGCCTTCTTCCAGTGCTGCATAACCTGCTGCTGTTGTACCTCCCGGACTCATTACACCATCTTTAAGCAATGCAGGATGAATATCCTGGATCAGTTTTCCAAAACCGCCAAAGAGACCTTTCATTACGGTCATGGCATCCTCTCTTTTCAGTCCCTGTTTCACTGCACCGTCTGCCAATGCCTCTGCAACAAGGGCCAGATAGGCGGGTCCGGAACCTGCCAGAGCTGTAGCGATATCTATCTCTTTTTCACTCTCCAGCCATAAGGTATCACCTACTGTACCGAGAAGTGCTTCTGCTTCTTTTCTGAATCTATGGTCACCGGTAAGTGTAGTCATAGAGTATCCTGCACTTGCTGCAAGATTCGGCATGCTTCTTACTACAGCTTTGGTTTTAAGATGTTTTTTCAGTTTCTCTACGGTAGTTCCTGCCAGAATAGAGAAAACAACCCGGGCTTTTCCTTTCAGTTTTTTAGCTACCTCCTCCACATTGGCAGGTTTCACACAGAAAAGTATGGTCTTCTCTGATATATCAAAATCATCAAGGAGATATTTGTCTATTTTTACACCAAGATCCTCTTCAAATTGATCCAGTTTCTCCAGGTTTCTCCCCGCAACTTCAATGTTGTATTTGTCCTTTAGGCCTTTGGCAATGCTGAGCCCCATGTTTCCGTTACCTATAAATGTGATCGTTTGCATATCTACCCCCTTATTGATATCTTCTCGTATAGTATGAACAAAGTTCATATCATACTCAGTCACTCAAGCTTCGCCTTTGGTGAGAAGTATCTTTGAATTAATTGATAGGATTATAACATTATTAGTATTTATTTGTTAAAATAGCTTCAATTATTGACGAGGAATAAAATATATGGAAGCATTTTTACAGGAAGCCAAAGCATCAAGCAGGGTACTCTCTACTTTGAGTGGGGCAGAGAAAAATAGAATTTTAAAAGAGATGGCAGAGGCATTGAGAGCCAATACACAAGAGATACTCAAAGCCAACACACTGGATATGCAAGATGCGGAGATAAACAATCTTACTCCTGCGCTGAAAGACAGACTCCTTTTGGATGAAGAACGCGTGGACGGTATGGCGGTTGCCATAGAAGAGATAGCAGCATTGAAAGAACCGGTAGGGCGGATACTTGATGGTTGGGTGACTGAAGATGGACTCAAGATAGAAAAAGTTTCTGTGCCTATAGGTGTTATAGGCATCATCTATGAGTCACGTCCGAATGTCACGTCAGATACAGCAGCACTCTCTTTTAAATCTGCAAATGTCTGTGTACTCAAAGGCGGGAAAGAAGCACAAAACTCTAATGAAGCCATTGCTAAAGTATTGCAAGGGGTATTGAAGAAAAATAGTTTACCCGAGGCACTTATCTCGCTTATTCCGGATGCGTCACGTGAAGGTGTGGCGAAGCTCATTAAGATGGACAAGTATGTTGACCTTATCGTACCGCGTGGAGGAGAAGGGCTTATCCGTTATGTGAGTGAAAATGCAACTGTGCCAGTGGTGAAGCATGACAAAGGACAATGTCATACCTATATAGATGAAGATGCCAATGTAGAGAATGCCATCGCTATCGCATTGAATGCAAAAGTCCAAAGACCAGGGGTATGTAACTCCATGGAGACACTGCTTGTAGATGCTGCCATCGCAGATGAAGTACTACCACAACTTAAAGTGGTTTTTGATGAAGCACATACCCAGCTTAAAGGGTGTGAGATCACACAAAAAAGCATTGAGGTGGCTCCTGCCACAGAAGAGGACTTTGACACGGAGTATTTGGCAAATATCTTAAACATTAGAGTTGTAGAAGGTGTAGAAGGTGCCATAGAGCATATCGTCAGATATGGTTCAGGTCATTCGGAAGCTATCATCACAGAGAACATCACCACAGCAGAAGCCTTTTTGAATGGCGTAGATGCAGCGGCTGTCTATGTTAATGCCTCAACCCGCTTTACCGATGGCGGAGCTTTTGGATTTGGTGCAGAAGTGGGCATCAGTACCAACAAGCTTCATGCACGTGGACCGATGGGGATAGAAGGACTGACAACGTACAAATTTAAAATTTACGGTTCAGGACAGATAAGATAAAAATGATCTTTCATAAGCATCACTAAAGTTTGCTTAGATAAAATAGCACAAATCTAAATATATAGGAACATTGATGACAATTACAAATGAAAATTGCGTTGTAGCAATCGAATATGAAGTAAAAGAAGCGGGGACAACAGAAGTTGTAGATACAAATAAAGGTGCAGAGCCACTAGAGTTTATCACAGGAAAAGGTCACATCATCCCTGGTCTTGAAAATGCCCTTACCGGTATGGCTAAAGGTGAAAGCGGAGATATTATGGTCAAAGCTGCAGATGCATACGGTGAAGTAAACCCGGAAGCGATGCAAACACTGCCGATCGAGCAATTCGAAGGTGTTGATCTTAAGGAAGGTATGATACTTTACGGTCAAGGTGAACATGGAGAGACTGTACAGGTAACAGTTACTTCATTCGATGACAAAGAAGTAAAAGTGGATTTCAATCATCCATTGGCAGGAAAGGATCTTATGTTCTCTGTTACAGTACTTGATGCAAGAGAAGCAACAGCAGATGAAGCTGCTTCAGGTCAGGTAGGCGGAGCACAGGGCAGTTGCGGTTCACATGGTGAAGGCGGAGGATGTGGCTGTAGTCATTAATATCCCTTACTCTATATACCAAACAGTTTTTTAATACTGTTTGGCTCTTTTTCTCCTTAACCCCGTACCCTCTTCCTTTTTCATCTGAAAAATATAAATCTTATAGAGATCTATCCTCTGTAATTTTATATATTTTTGTATTTATCATTATATTTTTCTCTTATTTTTGTTATCATACAGCAATAAAATTTACAGAAGAAGTGTGAGGGCAGGATGAAAGAGAACTCTTTTGATATTAATATGGTATTGATGGCAGTATTTTTATCATTGGAATCTATAAGAAATGAAAAGAAAATTGAATTGATCTATGATATAGATGCAACTGTACCGAAAGAATTAAAGGGGGATGCTGAAGTATTAATACATCTTCTTTCGCAGATACTTGCTTTTGTGCTTCAACACAGTAGTGAAAAAGAGATTGTATTGTCTCTTTCAGCTCCCAAAGATTTTTTATATGAAGAATCAATATCTTTTGAGATCAGAGAAACCGGTATGGGTAAAGAGAAGGTAATGATCTTTAAGGAAACCCAGTTGAATAAAGATCTTGAACTGCTTGGCGGAAAGATTGTGCTAAAAGATGAAAATCCTTCAGGGATACATGTCAGTATCCCTTTCAAACTGAAAGAACTGGGGAACAGACGTTATTACAGACTGCCTGATATGGCAATGCTGGGTAAAAAAGTTTTATTGATCTGTGAGAGTGACAAGATAGCCCGGAGTATTCAGAAAATGTTTAAATATTTTCTTTATGATGTGGATGTGGGATATGAAGAATCCAAGAAAAAAGGAAATGAGTTGCCTCAGTATGATATTTTGGTCATAGAGGAAAAACTTACTACAGATGGGCTTGAAGATCTGGTCAGAAAAGTACAAAAAAACACTTCTCTCAAATATGTGCTGCTTCAGGACCCTGATTATACAGAAGGAGCGAATACACACAGTGCATCAGCCCATCTGGTTAAACCTGTTACTCAAGAGAGTATATATGAGTTGCTTCTGTTGCTTTTTAACAATGGGAACGATGACAGACAGATAAGACCCGGAGAGAACAGAACGATCATTAGTATGAGAAAATATATGAATGAAAGTTTTAAAATAGTGAATCAAAGGTTTATAGAAAAGAGTAAAAACAATACAGAAAGTGTACAGGAAAATCATACACAAAAAGAAGAGAAAAAAGAGGATGAACTACCGGTACTTGATATGGAAACAGGAGAAAAAAATACAAAAAAAGTGGCTTTGTCATATGTTAAAGAATTAAAAAAGTTTTTAGAAAGGTTTGAAAAATCAGATGTTTATTTCAGGCAGATAGTGAATGAGAAATCCACATGGCAAATAAAAGAATTCTGTATTGAACTGGAAAAGCAGGCAAAGATCATAGGGGCACAGCGTATGTCACATTTGGCCGACCAGGTCAGTCTTCTTTTTATCTATGACAAGCTTGATACACTTCCTGTCTATATAGGAAAATACCATATAGAGCTCGGAAAACTTATTCTGGAAATAAAGAACTATCTGGATGCTGCACAAAGATAGTTCGGTAAAAGATCTCTCTTTTTCATTTCTCCTACTATCATATCATAATTTAAAGATGGTAAAATACGTTAATTTCAATTAAGGATAACGTATGTCAATCAAATGTGCATTTTTATTTCCGGGGCAGGGTTCACAGGCTGTGGGAATGGGAGAAGACTTTTTTAATAATTCAGATGTAGCCAAAAATATGGTGGCAGAAGCCAGTAAAAGAACAGGTATCGATTTTGAAACCCTTCTTTTTACAGAGAATGATGATCTTGAAAAGACAGAATTTACACAGCCTGCTATCCTGCTTGTATCGGCTATAGCGCATAAACTGTTTGAAGATGAGATGCCTATCAAACCTGTATATGCATTGGGACACTCTTTGGGTGAATTCTCTGCATTGGTCTCAGTAGGTGCTGTTAATGCTATAGATGCAGTAGAGTTGGTAAACCTTCGTGGTAAACTCATGGCTGAAGCATGTGCAGGGCAGGATGTAGGAATGATGGTCTCTTTGGGGCTTGAAGATGAAGTCGTTGAAGAGATCTGTACTGCACAAAGAGAAGCCGGTATGAAAGTATGGCCGGTAAACTACAATGCAGCAGGGCAGATAGTCATTGCAGGGATCAAACCGGACCTTGAAAAGCTTGAGCCTGTTTTGAAAGAGGCAAAAGCGAGAAGGGTGATGTTGCTTAATATGTCGGTGGCAAGCCACTGTCCTTTGCTTGAATCTGCTGTTGCACCTTTTGCAGAGAAACTTGCAGAAGTAGTGAAAGATGAGTTTACTGCACCTGTAGTATCGAATGTAACGGCTCAAAAATACAGTACAAAAGAAGAAGCACTCGATCTGCTTCCAAAGCAGCTGGTCTCACCGGTACTCTATAAACAGTCTATTGCTAATTTTGATGATGAGGTGGATTGTTATGTGGAATTCGGACATGGCGGTGTACTGAAAGGGCTTAACCGTAAAGCAACGAAAAAACCGCATTTTGTTGTGAGTGATATGGCATCTTTGGAAACAGCGATACAGAGTATCAGGGAGCTGGCATGAAAATAGCCATTATGGGAGCTATGGTTGAAGAGGTTGATCCTTTTCTGGAGTATAGTGAGCATGAACCTTTACTGAAATATTTCAAAAAACATCGTGATATCGAATATGCGAATAATCTTTATCATGAGGCAAAGTACAAAGATCTTGAAATCGTTTTGAGTTACTCCAAGATTGGCAAGGTCAATGCTGCATTGACTGCTGCAACGATGATCGAACATTTCGGTTGTGAAATGCTGCTCTTTACCGGAGTAGCAGGAGCAATTGCTCCTGACCTCAAAATCGGAGATCTTGTAGTTGCGACACAGTTGTGTCAACATGATTTGGATATCACTGCTTTTGGCCATCCGCATGGGTATGTACCTGAAGGCAAGATATATGTGCAACCTTCCAGAGAACTGATACATATCGCCAAAACGGTGGCGGATGAGAAAGGTATCAATCTGAAAAAAGGTATTATCGCTACCGGTGATCAGTTTATTGCTGATATTGAACGGAAAAAATGGATCGCCACTACTTTTGAGGCCGATGCCATTGAGATGGAAGGAGCTGCAGTAGCTCAAGTCTGTGATGCTCTGGATGTTCCTTTCTTTATTTTAAGGGCTATCAGTGATACGGCGGATACGGATGCGACTTTTGATTTTGACGAATTTCTCAAACATTCATCACAGGTGAGCAGCAGCTTTATCATGGCAATGCTGGAGAAGATCATGGCAAAGCAGGCATAATGGATATCTCTGAGAGAAAAAGATCCCGTACCCCTGAAGTAAAGATGAGCAAAAAACTTCTTAAAGTCATTGGCAAGACCAATGCGGAGTTCAGACTCATAGGTGAGGGTGATAAAGTCCTTGTAGGATTGAGCGGAGGAAAAGATTCACTGGCTTTGGTGCATGCATTGAAACATATACAGCGTCATGCCCCTTTTGAGTTTGAGTTTGAAGCCTGTACCATTAAATATGGGATGCCGGATGAACATTATGAGTTCCTTGCCAAACATTGTGAAGAGTATGGCATTAAACATACCGTGTATGATACGAATATCTTTGAGATCTCACATGATACCATAAGAGAGAACTCCTCTTTTTGTTCCTATTTTTCACGTATGAGAAGAGGGGCTTTATATACTTTTGCCGAGCAGGGCGGATTTAACAAAGTGGCTTTGGGACATCACTTTGATGACACAGTAGAGAGCTTTTTCATGAATATGTTCTACAATGGTACCATGCGGGCTTTGGCTCCTATCTACAAAACAGGTAGAGGTTTTCACCTCATACGCCCGCTTATCCAGGCAAGAGAGTCACAGCTGCGTGCCTTTGCCGAAGAGAACAACTTACAGGTCATAGGGGATGAAGCATGCCCGGCTATGCTCAAAGATGTTAAAATGCCTCATGCAAGAGCCTCTACCAAAGCGTGGCTGGCAGGACTTGAAAAAGAGAATAAAGATATTTTTAAAATGTTTAAAGCTTCATTCAAGCATATCCATGATGACACTTTTCTGGACCCGACACGTTGGAACAGGGATGATATAGAGAGATGAATAATCTCTAGGTCGGGGTGTTCCCCCTCCCAACCTACGCTTTCCTTTAAATTTATGACAATATGACATATTTTTAATCCATTTCTGAAAATTATTATACTATACGTTTGTACCCTTTTAAAAGCTAGGGTAGTGTTCTTACTTTTGTTTTAGATAGGGCTGGGCTAGGAAATCATAGCATGGGTGGTGAATTCTAAAGCAAAGGGTGTGAAATGGAAACAATGGTTTCTATTTTGGCACTTGTGGCATCTGTACTAAAGATCATTTTGATGTGGTTAAATTATAGAAGTTGTAAGAAAAGCCAAAAGAACACAGATTGAGAAATCAATCTCACAAGGTTTAGAGAGTTGCACCTCTCTAAACTTCTGTGTACCCTTTGCATAATTTTACAAAAATAAGCTTTAATGAAAATAAAACTTTTTATTCTTTCTTGCTCTTAGGAAGTGGAGACTTTAGTCCCACTAAAAGTTCGAACTATTATCAAGTTATGCAAAACTTCCTATCATTTATGATTCTGAAGTGGGATTGAAGTCTCCACTTCCGAGAAAAAATGGATATAATTCGTAAAACAAAAAGAGAAGCGTATGAATAAATTTACAGCACAAACTGCAGGTCGTATAGACAAAATCCTAGCAACGGAACTGGATGTAAGCCGCAACCAGGTGGAGAAGCTTGTAAAAGACGGACTGGTGAGTGTGAATGGAAAGGCAGTGACCAAAACCAGTTTTAAAGTAACAGAGGGTGATGAGGTCTCTTATGAGTTCAAAGAGGCTGAAAAACGTGAGCCTGTAGAGATAGACTTTGATGTGGAGATACTTTATGAAGATGAGTATCTCCTTGTTGTCAATAAACCTTCCGGTTTAGTGGTTCATCCCGCCCCCTCAGTCAAAGAGCCTACACTGGTGGACTGGTTGGTGAAAAAGGGTATCTCTCTTTCTACTGTTTCAGGTGAAGAGCGTCACGGTATCGTCCATCGCATAGACAAAGAGACTACTGGAGCATTGGTGATAGCCAAAGACAACAAAGTACATGAAGCTCTCAGCAAACAGCTGCAGGACAAGAGTATGGGACGCTACTACCTTGCACTTATAGATCACCCTTTAAAAGAGGATATCATCGTAGATAAACCTATAGGGAGAAACCCCAAGAACAGGCTGAAGATGGATGTTGTACCCCATGGTAAACCTGCTAAAACAGCTTTTAAAAAATTATTGGCCGGTAAGTATGATGTGGAGCTGATAGCAGCAAAACTCTTTACGGGAAGAACCCATCAGATACGTGTACATTTAAATACTTTGGGACGGCATATTCTGGGTGATGATTTATATGGATTTAAGACCAAAAGAGATAAAATTCCAAGAGTTTATCTGCATGCATATCTACTGTATTTAATCCACCCGATCAGCGGTGAAAAAATGGAGTTTACTGCTCCGCTTTTTGACGATATGACAACATTTATGGCAAAATATTTTGATCAAGGTGAAATCGATGAAAAAACCAATCCTCTTACTCTGGATACTCTCTTTAGTAACCTTTAACGGATGTAGCGGTGTCACAGGACTTTTGATCTATGATACGGATCCGACATTAAAGACCATTACACAGGTAAGAGCCCTGCCAATGATGAGTTCTGTAGGTTTTGAGTGGAAAAAGATAGAGGATGAACGTGTCCATGGTATCAATATCTACCGAGGTTCACCTGATGACAGATTTGGTACAGATCAGGGCTTTAAACGTATCGGATCCATAGGCAACCGTTATGGCACACACTTTGTAGATACCCATGTCAAACCGAATACGGCGTACCTTTATACATTTACTACATTCTCCTTCGGCAGAGAGTCCAGACACGGTACGGTACTTCGTGTAAAAACACGTCCTCCTTTTAGTGCTGTCTCTTTTGTGCAGGCATACAGGGAAGCACCCGGTGTAGTGAAACTCCTGTGGAAACCCCATTCAAGCGAAAGGATCAATGCCTATATCATTGAAAGATCCGTCAATGGCGGTGAATGGAAATATATGGCTCAGGTAGAGGGCCAGTTAATGGCTGAGTATATTGATACTTTTGTAAGATCAGGAAATACCTATGCTTATCGTATCATTGCAAAAAGCTATGACGGTATCAGAGCCAAAACAAGCCAAGTTACACACATATCATTATAAACAGGATAGTCAATGCCACATTTAAAAGTTACCCCCTTTGATACTTCTGCCATAGAACAACAACTTCCAGTAAGTAAAATACTTACTTTCCGTGCAACAGCCTTGAGAGGGGATGATGAACTCCTGGGGATTGAACATGGCGGTGAAGAGTTTCTGCTTCAGATCAAACCGGATGAAAAAGCAACACTGATCAAATATGACAAAGTTACTAGACCGCTTAAAGTGAATCTTCTCAAAGAAGCATTGGATAAAGTTTCCACAGAATTGGATCTCGAGATACAAAGTTCCAATATTGCACTGTCCAATACAAAACCTGCACTCTCATCAGAATATTTTAAAAAGATAGAAGATTTTGAAAACATGAGATATCCCAAAGAGAAGATATCTGTCGAGGTAGGTTTTGGTTCAGGGCGGCACTTACTTCATCAGGCACAGAAAAATCCGGATACCCTTTTTATAGGTTTGGAGATACATACACCTTCTGCCCAACAAGTGCTCAGGCAGATAGAATTGCTGGGACTTGATAATATCTGGGTAGTGAACTATGATGCAAGACTTTTTTTGGAGATGTTGCCTTCAAATTCCTGTGAGCAGATATTCGTACACTTTCCTGTCCCCTGGGATAAAAAACCCCATAGACGGGTCATTAGTCCAAGTTTTCTTGATGAGTCCATGCGTGTGCTTGGAAAAGGCGGCCGTCTGGAATTGCGTACAGACAGTAACAAATACTTTTGGTATGCCCTGGAAACTTTCTTTTCCATACCGAAAGTAGAGGTGGAAGTACGCAAGAATGAAACCCTGGAAGTAACCAGTAAATATGAAGCAAGATGGAGAAGACAGGAGAAAGATATCTATGATGTCTATGTGAAATGCAGAGAAAATTCTGAACCTAAGGAATTAAGTATTGATTTTAACTTTAATATTGTAAAATATAGAAAGGGTATGGAAGAGAAGTTGCCTCAAAAAGCAATGGTGTTTGATGGGTATTTTGTACACTTTGAACGTATATATAAAACAGAAGACGAAAAACTCCTGATCAAATGTGCATTCGGAAGTTTTGATAGACCAGAACATAAATATATTTTAGTAGAAGAGAACAGCTGCAGATACTTTGTCTCACCGCCAGTGAAAACAACAGTCAACTATGAAGCACATAAAAAAATAATGGAATTTCTCCGTTAAAGGAATATCGATGTCTAATGTAATCACCGCTTCACATCTTACTCTTGCCTATGACAATGGTACAAAAGAGATCATTAAAGATGCAAGTTTCAGTATCAGAAAAGGGGAATTCGTTTTTATTACCGGTCCCAGCGGTTCAGGGAAATCAACACTCTTAAAAGCACTTTACGGACAGATCAAACCGACTGAGGGAAATCTTGTTGTCGGAGGGCTTGATCTGGCAAATGTACGACAGAGCAAACTTCAGGAGTTAAGAACACATATGGGGATCATATTTCAGGACTATAAACTTGTAAATGAATGGACTGTAGCTAAAAATGTTGTTCTGCCCTTGATGATAGCAGGGTACTCTGTTGATGTACAGAATACACAGGCTCACAGGCTTCTTAAACATGTCAAGCTTGCTGAGCATGCCGATAAATTCCCTCTTGAATTGAGCGGTGGAGAGCAGCAGCGTGTTGGTGTGGCAAGAGCACTGGCCAAGAATCCGGTAGTGATACTTGCAGATGAACCGACAGGTAACCTCGATGATTACTCTTCAAATGTGATCTGGGATCTGATGGAAAATGCCTGTCAGCAGCTTGAAACGACCGTACTGGTTGTGACACATAAAATTCCAACGATATTCTCTCTGCCGTACAGACATTTCATCATAGAGAGCAAGGGTGTATATGAAGTTCATTAAAAACCATCTTATGTTTATTCTGCCATTGATGGCTATTTTGCTTGGCATAGAGTTCTATCTTGTATTTGACAGGACCACGGATTCTTATGAAAAAGGACTTAAAGAGGGCTATTCCATGCTGGTCGTGACAAAAAAACCTATGGAGCTTAAAGCACTGCAGGCACTGAATAAACATATCAGTACAAGCCAAAAGATAAAAAGAGAGAATATTGTTTCGAAGATAGCAAAGGATGTCAGTCAGAGCAGCCGCAAGGAGATACTCGCATCATTGCCCTATTTCTATAATGTAGGGCTGGATTCCTATCTTCATACTTCTGCTCTGGAGCAGATCAAAACAGATCTTGAAGCGGATCCTAATATTAAAAAAGTAGAAACATTCGGCAGCAGTTACAGTTCAGCGTACAGGCTCTTTTCTTTTATCAAGTTCACACTGAAACTCTTCATCGGTTTTATAGCAGTGGTCAGTCTTTTCCTTATCATTAAACAGATGGAGATATGGAAATATACACATAGAGAGCGTATGCAGGTCATGGAAATATTCGGAGCTCCATTGATTTTGAGATCCGGGGTACTTTTAAAAGTGGCGATAGTAGATGCCTTTTTTGCAACTATCTTAACCAGTGCCGTTTTCCTGTATGTTAAATTTCAGTGGGCAGCACACAGTGGTATCGATATCATGATGCAGAATCAGGAAAAACTTTTCAAGCTTACGGATATGGCCGTTCTTTTAGGCTCGGCACTGTTCATCGTGATCATTGCAGTCTACACAGTTGTTTTTTCAAATAAGGGAGTACAGGAGTGAGATCCTTTATCTTATACTGCTTTGTAGTGATGGGTTTACTGCACGGTGCCTCAACTACAACAAAGATAAAAAATTCCAAAAAGGATCTTTCTGCCACAACTTCTGCAAAAAAACATGCGAGCAGAAGACTGAGTAAGATAGCAAAAGATATTCAGGCGGCAGAAAAAGATATTGCCTATCTTGACAAAAAGATAGATGAACTGGGCCGTGATCAGAATAAAACAGAAGAAGAGTATAAAGCACTCAAGACCGAGTTGAAAAAAGCAAAAGAGGATTTTGCAAAAACAAGCAGGGATCTGGAAAAAAAACGTAAAGCATTCATCTCCTTGCTGTCTGAACAGTTTTCTGTGATCTTTGCTATGGAACAGGCCCATGACCCTACACGGGAATCCATTATTTCCCAAGAAGTCTATAAAGCATATAAAAAACATAATGCAAAAGTATTGGCAGCACTGAGATCAGAGATCGCAACATTGAAAAAACATAAAAAAAATAAACTCTATCTGCGTAATAAAACCCAAAATGAGATCAAAAGGATCATAAAAAAAAGAGAAATATATGCAGCAAAAAAATTAGCAAAAAAGAAATTGCTGAAAAAACTTGCAGAAGATGAAGAGAAATACAATGCCAAACTGGTAAAGATCGTAGATAAACAGAATTCACTTCGTGCAACACTGGCAAAACTGAATATTCTTCATGCGCAGGAAGTGGAAGAAGCCCGTAAACGTGCAGCAGCAAGAAAAGAGGCCATGCGTCTTGAAAAAGAACGTAAAAGACGTATTCGTAAAGAAAAAGCTTTAGCGCGGGCAAAAGCGAAAAAAGCCCGGGAGGCTCTCCGGTTTGCAAAAACGATAGAAGCAAAAAAAGCAGCCAGACTGGCAGCAAAAAAGGCAGAAGCAGAAGTACGACAGGTACAGAAAAAAGCATATAAACAGAGTGAAAAAGTAAGAAAAATAAACTCTTCATACCAAAGATCAAAAGTCTACGCATACAGAGGGGGAAAAACGATTTCACCTATTGCAGGTGCACGGCTTATCAAGAAATTCGGTACTTATGTAGACCCTATTTACAAGATCAAGATCTTTAATGAATCTATTACGCTGAAAGCACCTTCCTCCAATGCAAAAGTACATAATATTCTTAACGGAAAGGTAGTGTTTGCAGGAAAAAGCAGTATGCTTGGAAAAGTGGTTGTTGTTGCACACAGCGGAAAGATACATACGGTCTATGCAGGACTTTCCAAGATCGCACCCAATATTCGAACAGGACGTAAGATCAAAAAGGGGTATGTGATCGGTAAAGTAAACAGTAAACTGATGTTTCAGGCAACCAAGAATTCCAAACATATCAACCCTCTGAAGTTGATACGGATTTAGTTTAAACCCTACCTAAACCACTTTTGGATATAATCGCGAAATTATATAAAGGCGTATCAGTGACAAAAAGAGTATTGGTAAAATTTTCTGGTGAAGCGTTAGCTGGTGAAGAAGGGTACGGGATCGATACTCAGATCCTTAATTTTATTGCCGGTGAGATCAAAGAACTTGTCGATAACGGTGTAGAAGTCGGTATTGTTGTAGGCGGCGGTAACATTATCCGTGGTGTAAGTGCTGCTGCTGACGGGATCATTAAAAGAACTTCCGGTGATTATATGGGTATGCTTGCAACGGTCATTAACGGTGTAGCTATCCAGGAAGCATTGGAACATGCCGGACTTGAGGCAAGACTTCAGTCAGCTATAGAAATGCATGAGATCGGAGAATCCTTCATCGTGCGCCGAGCCAGAAGGCATTTGGAAAAAGGCCGTGTAGTTGTGTTTGCAGGAGGTACAGGAAACCCGTACTTTACAACAGATACAGCAGCAACACTGAGAGCTTCGGAAATAGGTGCGGAACTTCTTATCAAAGCAACAAAAGTCGATGGTGTATATGATAAGGATCCGAACAAATATGATGATGCTGTTAAGCTTGATACACTTACGTATGATCAAGCATTGGATGATAATATCAAAGTGATGGATGATACTTCTATAGCATTGGCTAAAGAGAACGGATTGCCTATAATTGTATGCAACATGTTTGAAAAAGGTAATTTGCTTGCTATTGTCAAAGGTGATATGAGCCTTTGTTCAATTGTAAAATAAAAATATTGATTAAGGAATAAATATGAGAACAGAACAACTTGCTGCAAAAGCACTTGAAAAAGTAGATTTCGACAAATATCTTCTGGCGAATGCTGTAGGTAAAAGAGCTGAAGCGATCGCCAATGGTGCAGAACCATTGTTGGATATAGATACGACAGAGATGAAATATACCGATATTGCACTTCAAGAGATCGCTGAAGGTAAAATCACTGTAAGCCTAGAAGGCTAAAACATCTTGGACGCTTTTCTTGCTAAAGCTAAAGAGATACATACAATAGAAGAGGCAAAAGCCTTTCTATGGGAACAGATCCCCTCTCCTCTCCCCACAACAATAAAAGCCCTTGAACTTGCACTGACCGCACATAACGGTCAAAAACGAAAAAGCGGTGAACCCTATATTGTCCATCCTATTTTAGTAGCAGCGATCACGGCAGCTTTCTCGAATGATGAGACCATGGTGCAGGCTGCACTGCTTCATGATGTGGTAGAAGATACCAGTTTTGAGATTGGAGATCTTGAACGGGAATTCGGTGACGATGTTGCCCATATGGTCGAGGGTTTGACCAAGATCGTTGAGATACGTGATGAAGAGCTTGCTCCTTCCGGCTCAAATGAGAGACTGATCAACTCGGCACTTAGCTTTCGAAAGATGCTTATAGCCTCTATTAAAGACATTCGTGTATTGGTCATTAAACTGTGTGACAGGCTGCATAACATGCTAACCCTTGATGCACTAAGTCCAGACAAACAAAAACGTATTGCTGAAGAGACTCTGGTCGTATATGCACCTATTGCCCATAGACTTGGTATCTCACGTCTGAAAAACAATTTGGAAGATCTGAGTTTTTATTATATCTATCCGGAAGATTACAAAGTGATCGATACCTATATCAAAAGCAATGCCCAAAATTTGCAGTTCAAACTCAATGCCTTTATCCAAAAAGTAAGAGCCACAATGGATAAAGACGGTTTTGATCCAAAACAGTATGAGATCATAGGAAGAGTAAAACACTATTACTCTATTTACCTTAAAATGCACCGAAAAGGGGTAAGTATAGAAGAGATACTTGATCTTCTGGCTATCCGTATTATTGTTCAGGAACCTATAGAGTGTTACCGGGTCCTGGGGTTGATGCATTTAAACTTTACACCGCTTATTTCACGATTTAAAGACTATATTGCAGTACCTAAAGAGAATGGATATAAGACCATACATACTACACTCTTTAATGAAGAGGGTATTGTTGAAGCCCAGATCCGGACAGTTCAAATGCATAGACTTGCCGAGTATGGTGTTGCAGCGCACTGGAAGTATAAAGATGGTGGTGACAGTGTCAATCTGGAATGGCTGGAGAGTCTGCATTATCAGAATGAATCAGTTGAAGAGTTCTATGAACTGGCAAAAAGTGATCTTTTTTCCGAAGACATTACGGTCTTCTCTCCCAAAGGGGATTATTATACGTTGCCAAAAGGTTCGGTCGCACTTGATTTTGCATATGCGGTTCATTCCCAGGTGGGTGCAAGGGCAGCAGGTGCATTGGTGAATAAACACAAATCATCACTTTTGACGATATTGAAAAATGGAGATATTGTCAAGATCCTGAAAGATGAAGTGCCGCGTCTGCATTGCTCATGGCTGGATGCAGTGAAGACATCCAAAGCACAGGATGGTATAAGAAGTCATTGCCGTGCAAGAATAAAAGAGTCGGATACACTGAGTGCATATAATATTCTGGCAACACTTTTTGCACAGAAAAGTACTGCAATGAAAGTATTGATAGAGAAAATGGAATTGAAGGATTCCATATACAAATTACCTGTACAGCTCTCCTATTATAAAGAGACCATACATAAAGTGGCTGATTATATAGGAACCAAAGAATTACGTTTTTGGGAATTGCTGAAAAAGGGATATAGAAAACCTACGATGAAAGAGATCGAACATTTTCGATTCTTTACCAATAAAAGTTTGGATGGTGTAGAGTTTGATTACTGCTGTCATCCTAAAGTAGGTGATCAGATCGTTGCATTTTATAAGGACAGTAAAGCTATTATACACCATAAATTATGCAAGAAAGCATACTCCAAGATTTTGTCGGAAGAACCAATGATCTATGTAAATTGGCGTTTTTCGAAACTTTCACGTTACAGGCTTATTATAAGCCTGCAAAACCAAAAAGGGATCCTTGCTGATCTTTTGGCAAAGCTTTCTGCTCTGGATCTGAATGTTATCAGTATTGAACTTGGGATACAGAGTTCCGAGAGTGCGGAGTATTGTCAGATAGAAGTGGAGAGCAGTGAAGCCAAGAAAAGTATACTTTCAGAAAAAATTTCAAAGAAATTTAAATTGATAGAGATCATCAATTTGGATGACGCATACAATAAATAGTAATATATATCATCCTCTGAAACAAGTTCAGAAGGATAAAGAAGGGAAGAAATGATAAAAAAAGCATTAGAAGAGATAAGCAGAGGAACCGCCGAAGTCATAGATATGGAACGTATTGAGAAACTGGTTTCAAAATATTATGAAGACGGTACAACTTATACAGTTAAAGCAGGGTTTGATCCTACCGGTTCGGATCTGCATCTTGGACATACCGTACTTCTTCAAAAACTCAGAGCCTTTCAAAATCATGGAGGCCGTGTACAGCTTCTTATCGGTGACTTTACAGCAACGATCGGTGACCCTACAGGAAAGAGTGAGACAAGAAAAGTCCTTGACCGAGGAACGATCCTGGCTAATGCACAGACTTACCAGGATCAGGTTTTCAATATACTTGATGAGAGTAAAACAGAGGTGGTATTCAACTCTTCATGGCTAGAAGCTCTGGGAGCTTCTGGTATGGTCTCTTTGACAACGACTTTTAATGTGGCACGTATGCTTGAACGTGATGATTTTGAAAAACGATATAAAGCAGGACAGAGTATTTCTATTTCAGAATTCATTTATCCGTTGCTTCAAGGGTATGATTCGGTAGAACTTCAAAGTGACATTGAAATCGGCGGTACAGACCAGAAGTTTAACTTGCTTATGGGAAGACACCTTCAGCGTGCCTACGAGATAGGCAAAGAACAGGCTGTGTTGATGATGCCTATTTTAGAAGGGCTTGACGGGGTTCAGAAGATGAGTAAGTCTCTGAATAACTATATCGGTATCACAGAAGAGCCTAAAGATATTTACGGCAAAACCCTTTCGGTATCTGATGCATTGATGTGGCGTTATTATGAACTTTTGAGTGAAAAGTCGCTTGAGGAGATCGCTGCAATGAAAGAGGAAGTGGAAAAAGGTACACTTCACCCTAAAATCGTGAAAGAAAACCTGGCACTTGAGCTGGTTACAAGATTTTATAATGAAGAGTTGGCTACACTAGCTAAAGCAGAATTCGATAATGTCTTTAAAGCGAACCAGCTTCCTTCAGATATGAATGAAGTGGAAGTGGAAGAGGGTATCTGGATATGCAAGGCTTTGGTTGATGCAGGTATAGAGCCTTCAACATCCCAGGCAAGAAGAGATATCAAACAAGGTGCAGTAAGAGTGGATCAGGAGAAGATCTCTGATGAAAAACTGAACCTTGATTCTGGAGAATATATTCTGCAGGTAGGAAAAAGAAAATTTGCAAAAGTGAAGGTGGGGTAATGGCATTTAAATCTTTTAAAATCGGAAAATATACTATTGAAAAGCCTATCATTCAAGGTGGTATGGGCGTTGGTATCTCTTGGGATCAGTTGGCAGGCAATGTTTCAAAAGAGGGTGGATTGGGTGTGATCTCAGCTGTAGGTACAGGTGTGTATAAAAATAGAAAATACCTTGACGGAAACGAGATGGTAGGTAAAGAGCACAGACCTCTTGAAGCGATCAATTTTTACTCTTATCCGGCACTTAAAAAGATCTTTGATAATGCCAGAGAGCTATGTGGTGACAAACCGCTGGCAGCCAATGTACTGTATGCACAGAGTGAATATGACCGTGTGGTCCAGGATGCATGCAAAGCAGGTGCAGATATCATCATTACCGGTGCAGGTCTGCCATTGACCATGCCGGAAGCAGCAAAAGATTATCCTGATGTGGCGTTGGTACCTATTGTTTCCACGGCCAAGGCATTAAGGATCCTATGCCGTCGCTGGAAAAAAACACATGACAGGCTTCCGGATGCAGTTATTGTGGAAGGCCCTCTCAGCGGTGGGCATCAGGGCTTCAAATATGAGGAGTGTTTTCTCCCTGAGAACCAGCTTGAAGAAATACTGCCTCCTATAGTGGAAGAGGCAAAGAACTGGGGATCTATGCCTATTATTGCAGCAGGTGGTGTATGGGATCATGAGGATATTGTTAAAATGATGGAACTTGGTGCGGATGCTGTACAGATGGGAACGCGTTTCATCGGTACGGAAGAGTGTGATGCAAATCCGACTTTCAAAGAGGTGATCATTGATGCCAAGGAAGAGGATATCAAACTTTTCAAATCACCTGTAGGTTATCCTGCACGCGGAGTAAAAACAAAGCTGCATGAAAGTATAGAAAAAGGTACAGCACCGAAGGTAGCATGTATTTCAAATTGTGTTACCCCGTGTCACCGCGGAGAGGAAGCGAAAATAGTAGGGTATTGTATCGCTGACAGGCTTACTGATGCCTATGACGGACTTGTGGATACAGGACTCTTTTTTACCGGTGCGAATGGTTATCGCCTGACTGAGATCCTTACGGTAAAAGAGCTTATGCACAGGCTGATGGAAGGAGAAAATGAATAAAGTGAAATTTCTTAAGATATTTCTTTTATTTATTCTCAGTACAACATCCCTTTTTTCTTCAGTAACATTTTTAGAAAAGATAGAATTGAAAAAAGGTGAACTACGATTACAATTTAACCGGTCGTATGATAAAAAGCAGATCAGACATTTTGCGCTGATCAAACCCTACAGGGAAGTGTTCGATATTAAAAATACACGTTTGGTGAACAGACAGGTAGGCAAAAATCTCAAAAGTTCCCACTGCAGATCACTCAGGGTCTCACAATATAAGAAGAATGTGGTCAGAGTTGTGATCGAAACAGACAGGTCATATGCCTGTACTCCCTACAGACCTCTGTTCTCCCATAAATACTACCATATTCCTTTACCAAAATTTACCTCCCGTAAAATAGAGAAGCAGGTCAAAAAACCCTATAAAAAGCCGAAAAAAAAAGCAAAGAAACAGAAAAAAAAGAAAGCATACCTCACCTCTTCAGCTGCAGCAAGGGCAACAAGATATCATAAAAATGAACTCATCGTTATAGATGCCGGACATGGGGGGCATGATACAGGTGCAATAGCTGCTGGAAGGAAAGAGAAGGATCTTGTACTTCAAATTGCAAAAAAACTAGAAAAACAGCTTAAAAAACGGGGCTATTCTGTCTATATGACACGAAAGCGGGACCGTTTTCTAAAACTTCCCCAGCGTACACGTATTGCAGATAAAAAAGAGGCTAAAGTATTTATTTCCATACATGCGAACTCTGTCCCCAGAAGAAAGAGAAACAAAGTACATGGTGTAGAAACATTTTTTTTACAGACAACAAGAGATGCAAAATCCCAGCGTATTGCGGCAAGAGAGAACAGGGCTGTACTGAAAGGGGCAGGAAGTAAGCTAAGTAAACAGGTGATCATAGATTCTGTACTGAACGGACCAAAGATCGTGCAGTCCAATAAATTGGCAATAGATGTGCAAAGAGGGATGATGAGCAATTTACGCAGTCATTACAGGGGGGTCAAAGACGGTGGAGTAAGATCTGCCCCGTTCTGGGTGCTTGTTGGTGCAAGCCGTCCTTCTATACTGGTTGAGGTAGGGTATATTTCAAATCCTAAAGAGAGAAAAAGACTTTTTACAGCACAGTATCAGGTACTTATTGCAAAAGGTATTGCTGAGGGTATAGACAGATATCTGGCCAATAGAAAAAAAGAGATAGACTTTTAACTGTGAGGAGATGAGGATGAGAAGCATAAAAAAGATATTGGCGGGAGTATCAGTATTGTTTCTGCTTGCAGGCTGTGTCAGCCCTGACAGATCTGAGAGTCTCATAGTGATCGATGCGGGACACGGAGGACATGACTGTGGTGCCTTGTGCGAAGGACAGCAGGAGAAAGACCTTGTTCTTCAGATCAGCAGAAAGCTTCAAAAAGAGTTTAAAAGACAAGGCTACAGAGTTTACCTTACCAGAGGAAATGACCGATTTCTGAAACTGGGAGAACGTACACGTATCGCCGATCATAAAGATGCCAAGGTATTTATTTCCATACATGCAAATGCAATTGCAGAACAAAGCCGTTTTAATGTTGTAGAAGGGATAGAAACATATTTCCTTCAAAAAACAAGAGATGAGAAATCCCAGCGTATTGCAGCAAGAGAGAATGCAGCAGTGTTGCAGGGAACAGACCAGTTGAGCAGAGCAGTCATTATCGATGCTGTACTCAACGGGCCAAAGATCGTACAGTCCCATAAACTTGCCATTGATGTACAAAATCATATTATCAAACAGGTTGAAAGCCGCTATGGAGATGTTACGAATGGCGGTGTCAGACCGGCCCCTTTCTATGTATTGGTAGGTGCAAGCCGTCCTTCCATACTTGTAGAAGTAGGATATATTACAAACTCCAAAGAGAGAGCCAGATTGTTTACTTCAGATTACCAGGAACGTATTGCCAGGGGCATAGTGAACGGAGTAGGCAGATATCTGGATAATCGTAAAAGAGAGATGGGGTTCTGATTGTATAGGAGGATGTTGAAGCAAAGCTTCAACATTTGTGCTAATGCTGGGTTTTTCTCAGCAGAAGGGACATGTTATGTATACTTATTGCTATTTGTAATTCCTAATAGCTTTTTCTAAAATTTCAGTTGCTGTTTTTTTGTCTTTGAACCCTGCTACTTTTACCCATTTGTTCGGCTCAAGTATTTTATAGGTCTCAAAAAAGTTCTTAATTCGGTTGAGTGTATGCTCGGGAAGATCCGAAATATCATTGATACCTGTATACGTCGGATCGATCTTTGTTGTAGGAACTGCAAGAAGTTTTTCATCCCTGCCGCTCTCATCCTCAGTCATAAGTACACCGATCAGTCTGCATTTGATGTATGAACCTGCCTGAAGAGGATAGTCGCAAAGTACAAGAATATCTGCCGGGTCACCGTCATCCGAAAGGGTATCAGCCACAAAACCGTAGTTTGCCGGGTAGTGCATAGCAGAGTAAAGGACTCTGTCCACTTCCACTGCACCTGAATCTTTGTCTATTTCATATTTGATGTTTGAATTAAGTGGTACTTCAATGATCGCTTTGACAGCATCAGGGTTTTCACCATGTCCGATCTTGCTAATATCCATTTGAATTCTCCTGAGAGGGATTTAGGGAATACCCCATATTAAATTTTTAAGATAGTATCATAAAAATCATAAATAGTTCATCAAATCATGGTACTATTTAAATGATATTATTTTTAAATAAAGGAAAATGTTATGAGGAAGATCATCTTAGGCTTTTTATTGGTAGCAGGAAGCAGCATAGCTGTTGAATTGGGTAAGGTACCCAGTGTAATTCTCTTAGACGGTAAGAATGGAGGTAAAACAGATGGATCAGCATGGAGTTCCAAAATGCTAAAAGGCAAAGTATATATACTTTTTTATGTAGATCCGGATAAAAGAGATCTGAATGAGCCTTTGTCTAAAGCGTTGAAAAAGCGTCATTTCAATAGAAAGAAATATGCATCTGTTGCTGTTATAAATCTGGCTTCCACATGGTTACCCAATGTTATTTTGGAATCTAAGTTAAAATCCAAACAAAAAGAGTTCCCTGATACGGTTTATGTAAAAGACAAGAAGAGGCTGCTGGTCAGTAAATGGAAATTGGCAGATGACAATTCCGACATTTTGGTTTTTGACAAAAAAGGAAAGCTGATCTATAAGAAGTTCGGAAAGCTTTCGGACAAAGAGATCAAAAGTCTTCTTGCATTAATTGAAAAACAATTATAGATGATTTTTTTTGAACCAGAAATAATAAAATGCTGTCAAGATAAAGCCGAATCCTAACAGTATAGTAATAGTTTGCAGCGGCATTCCCCATTTGGCAGCATAACCAATAAAGAGTGCAGTGGTTACATTGGAGAGCATAAAGAACATGTCATTGTAGGAGATGATCCTTCCCATATACTCCTTTTCAGTCTCTTCCTGGATAAGGAGGTAAGTATATGACCAGAGTGTGGTAGTGAAAAAACCTGCGATAAAGAGAGAGATCAGTGAAATATAAAAATCAAACTGAAGAAGGGCCCAAAGAATGATCCCAAGACCTTGCAGGAGGAAGAAATAGTGCAAGGTATTTTTGTGTACCAGTTTAGAAATGAAAAATGGACCGGTCATAAGGGCAAGAGCTCTTATAGCATTTATCCATCCGATGGCTAAAGGTACTGCAATGATCTCTTTGTATTTGAAATCAGCAAGTAGGGTAACCAATGCATCGAAGCTTGTGAGACCTAACGCTGCATGAAGTAAAATAAGGTGAAGTATCTTTTTATGAGAGAGAAGATAGCGAAAGCCATTTTTGAACATTTGCCAATTAGAGTCTGTATGTGATACTTTCTCAAGTGTGAGTTTGAGCCCTAAAAGAAGCAATACTGCTACACTGTAAAGAAATGCATCTATGATGAATGCTGTATCATAACCAAAGTAGTATGTGGCCAATCCACCCACTGCCATACCTGAAGCATAACATAAAGACCAGATTATGGAGTGGATCTCATTTGTATTCTTCAGCATTTTACCTTCCACTATTTTGGGGAAAAGAGTCATTTCTGCAGAAAAAAGCATGGATGAAGCAGAGGAGCGGATGAAAAGAAGTATCATCAGTATCCATACATATTCCAAAGAATCAATCAAAATAAATCCAAGTGTCATAGATATCTCAACCATAAGAAGTATCATCATAAGTTTTTTAAAGTCGATACGGTCTATGATGATGCCAATAACCGGAGCCAAAACTACAGCAGGTAACATGGATATAGCAGCAGTCAATGCTATGGTGATCTCATCTGCACCATAGGCAACGATCATGGAGAAGATGGCTACCTGAGAAAACCATGTTCCGAAGTAGGAGATGAGTTGTATGAGTGAAAGTCTGGCAATGATGGGGTGTTTCAGTGTTTCCAGATAAGTCATCGTCAGGCAGGCCTTTTTTTAGTTGTTGCTTTCGTCATGAAGACCATAAACAATATTTTTAGACTCTAATTTGTCTATATACATTTGAAATGCTTTTTGTGCCAGTACTTTGTCATGAGAAGCAACAGAGATAGTTACTCTCCATCCATCGGAGTAGCATTTGGGTAAAGAGGAAAACTCCACCCCTTTCGGCATCTGCTCCATTACTTCAATGAGAGTATTCTCTTTACAGAGTGCAGTAAGTGTGTGGCGATAATACTCTTTTTTGTCAGGTATGAGTCTCTCTAAAATCTCTTCTGTCATAGGATGGCTCATTTCAGGGAAACCTGGCATAAAGAAGAAACGTTCATCTAAAGAGAATGCAGGCATCTTGTTGACAGGGTTATCTATAAGTTCTGCCCCTTTGGGAAGCTCTGCCATACGGATAGGGTGAGGGTAGGCATCCTCTCCAAGTTGCTGCTCTATGATCTCTTTTGCCTCTTCATGTATATGAAGTTTACCATCCTTAAGGGCAATAGCTGCACATTTGCGAGTATAGTCATCAGGAGTTGAACCTATGCCGCCAAAGGAAAAGAGAACAGGGTTAGGTTGTGAAGCGATGAATTTGATCGTTTGGACGATAAGAGCAGGGTCATCTTCGATGATAAAAGAGCCGGAGAGTTTATACCCTTTTTTTGCCAGGGCCAGAGTGACAAAGTTGAAGTGTTTATCTGCTCTTCTACGGTTAAGTATTTCTGTACCTATGATGAGGGTGAAAAATCGAGGTTGGGGCATATAGGTGTTCTCCTATTTATAGAGGGTACCCACAAGGGATACCCCTACATTCAATATTGATGATTTCGTAGGGGTACTCCTCGTGGGTACCCTTTGGCAAACCTGAATTATTCTTCGATATAGTTTTTAAGTTTTCTACCCACTTTAGGGTGTTTAAGTTTTTTGATAGCAGAAGATTCTATCTGTCTTACTCTTTCACGGGTTACACTAAGTTCTTTACCGATCTCTTCAAGTGTTCTGTCACTCTCATCTTCAAGAAGACCAAAACGCATACGTATAACGGCTTTTTCTCTCTCGTTAAGTTGGTCAAGTACATCGTCAATCTGGTTGTTCAGGTCATCTTTGAGTACCACATCTGTTGGGCTGAGTGTTGTTTTATCTTCGATGAAGTCACCAAATCTACCATCATCTTCATCCCCGACAGGTGTTTCAAGGCTCACTGGCTCTTTTGTGATCTTAATGACATTCTTCACTTTATCTACAGAAAGTCCTACCTCTTCAGCGATAGTATCGAGATCTGGCTCTTTTCCTGTCTCTTGAAGGTGCTTTCTGATGATCTTGTTGATACGGTTGATGGTCTCGATCATATGAATAGGGATACGGATCGTACGTGCCTGGTCTGCGATAGCTCTGGAGATCGCTTGACGTATCCACCATGTTGCATAGGTAGAGAACTTGTACCCTTTTTCATACTCAAACTTATCGACTGCTTTCATAAGACCGATGTTACCCTCTTGGATAAGGTCAAGGAACGGTAACCCTCTGTTGGTATAACGCTTTGCAATGGAGACGACCAGTCTGAGGTTTGATTTTGCCATACGTGTTTTTGCCACTTCACTTTTGGCTTTACCCTGACGGATCTGTCCCAATATCTCCTGAAGTTTTTCTTCGGAAAGATCAAACCCGCCTTTACTTGCTTCTCTGGTCTCAAAAAGTTTTTTGATCTCAACATAAGTACTTACCATAGTGGTTTCAGGTACTGCATCAATGATGTCATCTTTGTCCATATTGATGATATTGGCAAGGATCTTTTGGTGGTTGGCTCTGAGTGTATCATTGAACAGTGGAAGTTTGTACTCCAGACGCTTCAGCTCTTTATCGAAGCTATCATCACTTTTGAGTGCTGTCTCCATTGCTTTTACCAACTCATTGATGAGCTTGGATGTAGGTCCGAGATTCAGAAGAGCTGCTTTGAGCTGCTCTTTTTTAAATGCGATCTTCAGTCTCTCATGAATGATCTTTACAGGATCCGTTTCTGTTTCCATAAAGGTATCGAGATCATCACGGGATTTCATCCACTCTTTTTTGGCTTTTTCAAGTTGTTTGAAACTCTCTACGACCTGTTTTACCCTTTTATCATTTTTGGGTGCTCCGGCTTCTGCCTCACTTTCATCAGACTCTTCTTTGTCACTATCTGCTTTGTCATCCTCAAAACTTTTAAAGAGCTCTTTTACACGTCTTTCACGGTTTAGAAGAGGTTCTTTGTAGTTCAGGATATACCCTATAAGATACGGGACAGAACAGATGGCATCAATGATGATATCTTCACCCTCTTCGATACGCATACTGAGATCAACTTCTTCTTCCTTGGTAAGAAGAGGTATCTTCCCCATTTCACGCAGATACATTCTTACTGGACTGTCTGAACGGCTCCACTCAAGAAGCTCTTTCTCTTTATTGAGATCAAATTCATCTTCCGTATCGCCATCTGCAAGTTTTTTTCTTGCATCTTCTCTTTTTTTGCTTTCTTTTGCTGTAAGATATTTTGCATATTCGGAAGCAGAAACAATTTCTATTTTCGCATCGCTTGCAAGCTTGTGGATCTTCTTTGCCTGGGCAGCAGTAGGTTGCTTGCTGAATTCTTTGGCAATGTTCTCAAATGTGACTACATCACCCTTTTTTTTGGACTTGAATAACGCTTCTATCTTTTTCATACTGTCTTTTGCTGCCATTAAACCATCCTTGTTTATATGTGTCGGCTGAAGCCCTCCACACTACGCCAATGCTGAGTCCGCTATAGCGGAAAGCTCATACAATCAGTCGTTTTTGTTTGTTTTTAATTGTGATTAAATGAGGTGAGATGCCTCAGATATAATTAAGGTGGATTATACCGAAATTCTATTAGTTTTTGGTATAAAATTTGTTAAATTCTGTTTTTTTAGATATAATCGCGAAAAATTTAACAGGGATGCCCCTAATTTAAAGGATGAACTTTGCAAGGTAAAGTTTGGAAATTCGGCGATAACATCGATACGGATCTGATCATCGCAGCAAGATATCTTAATACAAGTGAACCAAGTGAATTGGCGAAACATGTCATGGAAGATGCAGACCCTGAGTTTGTCTCTAAAATGAGTGAAGGTGACATTATTGTTGCCGGTGAGAACTTTGGATGCGGTTCAAGCCGTGAGCATGCACCCATTGCACTTAAAGCAGCAGGGATCAATGCGATCATTGCTCCTACGTTCGCACGTATTTTTTACAGAAATGCATTCAATATGGGACTTCCTATTTTTGAACTTCAGGAAGCAGCAGAGATCAATGAAGGGGATACGGTAAGAGTAGATATGGATGCAGGTGAAGTGATTAATGTCACACAGGCCAAAACATATAAATTCACTCCTATTCCCGAGTTTATGCAGGAGCTTGTAAATGCAGGCGGGCTAATAGAATTTGCGAAAAATGAAATCAAAGCAGGAGCTTAAGAGATGAAGAATTATAGAATCGGTGTGATCAAAGGTGACGGTATAGGCCCTGAGATCGTTGATGAAGCTATTAAAGTACTTGATGCAGTTTCTGTTACAGAAGGCTTTAACCTTAAGTATGAAGAGATGCTGCTTGGAGGTGCTGCTATTGATGAGACCGGTGTACCTCTTCCTGAAGCGACGATCCAGGGGGTGAAGAAATGTAATGCTGTACTTTTTGGTGCAATAGGCGGACCGAAATGGGATACTCTTGAGAGACATCTCCGTCCGGAGACCGGACTGCTCGGTTTACGTAAAGAGATGGGTACATTCGCCAATCTCAGGCCGGCAATGGTATATGATGAATTGGTCAATGCTTCAAGCCTGAAACCGGAAGTGATCCAGGGTGTGGATATTATGGTGGTACGTGAGCTTACAGGCGGTATCTATTTCGGGCAGCCGAGAGAATTGCATGATGACAAAGCCTTCAATACCATGGTCTATACAAGAGAAGAGGTAAAACGTATTGCTGTGATAGCATTTGATATTGCTATGCAACGTAATAAACGTATCTGTTCTGTAGATAAAGCCAATGTACTTGAAGTAAGCCAGTTCTGGAGAGAGATCGTAGAAGAAATTGCCAAAGACTACCCTGAAGTAGAACTCTCGCATATGTATGTAGACAATGCTGCAATGCAGCTCATCCGTGATCCTAAACAGTTCGATGTGATCTTGACAGGGAATATCTTCGGAGATATTCTTTCAGATGCTGCAAGTATGCTCAGCGGGTCTATAGGCCTTTTACCAAGTGCAAGTACAGGTAAAGGAGTAGGACTCTTTGAACCTATCCACGGTTCTGCACCGGATATCGCAGGACAGGGGATCGCAAATCCTCTGGCAACTATTTCATCTGCCAGTATGATGCTTCGTTATGCTCTGGGTGAAAACAAAGCTGCCGATAAGATAGATGAAGCGATCAAAAAAGCACTCAGTGAAGGGTATCGTACTGGTGATATTGGTGACTATGATGCCAAAGAGATCTGTACATGTACAGAGATGGGTGATATTATCGCAAATTATGCATCCAAGTAGGACGCGGAATAAATAAAGTACATTTTTCCGTTCCTGTGCGCTGTGTAGGAGTGCATATCCAAGTCCATCATTCTATGAAGAAAGAAAATATTTTCTTATCACCCGACGGCGGGTTATATTGATGCTTACATTCGAGTTGGTATATGTATTCCCATCGGAATGACGGGAACAAGGAAGAGAGGGGTTATCATTGGAAAAGAGAGCAAGAGTCTTGATCGACTGTAACGATGCAAAAGGTTTGGTATATAAGATCTCCAAAGTCTTTTATGACAGAGATCTGAATATTGACAATAACCGTGAATTTGTAGATAAAGAACATGGAAGATTTTTCATGCGTACGGTTGTATCAGGTCTTTTTGATATCCAGGAATTACTTACTGAACTTAAAACGGTTACCCCGAAAGATGCACATATCCGGGTGATCGAACCCAAAGACAAGAAGATCATTCTCATGGCGACCAAAGAATCCCATGCTCTCGGGGATATACTTATTCGCTATGCAGATGGTGAACTGGGTGCAGACATAGAGTGTGTGATCGCGAACCATGATACACTCAAAGAGCTTGTAGAACGTTTTGATATTCCTTTCTTTCATATTCCTGCAGAAGGTTTAAGCAGGGAAGCACATGAGAAAAAAGTCATGGAGTGTATTGACGGGTATCAATTCGACTATATTGTACTTGCCAAATATATGCGTATACTGACACCGGATTTTGTACAAGCATATGCCCGGAAGATCATCAATATCCATCACTCTTTCCTTCCTGCATTCATCGGTGCAAATCCGTATAAACAGGCTTTTGAAAGAGGTGTCAAAATCATTGGGGCAACGGCACATTTTGTGACTGATGATCTGGATGAAGGCCCGATCATTGCACAGGACGTTATTCCTGTAAATCATCGTCTTTCATGGAAAGATATGCAAAGAGCGGGACGAGACGGTGAAAAAGTGGTTCTTTCACGTGCCCTGGCACTGGTACTGCATGACAGGGTTTTTGTCAACGGGAACAAAACGGTGATATTTTAAATGTTCAATATCGTTTTGGTAGAACCACAGATCCCGCCTAATACAGGTACCATAGGACGACTCTGCGTGAATCTGGGTGCCACTTTGCACCTGGTCAAACCATTGGGATTTGATATAGATGACAAAGCAGTCAAACGTGCCGGACTTGATTATTGGGATAAACTTGACCTTGTTGTATGGGAAAGTTTTACAGCGTTCCTGGAAGCACACCCTATAGATGAGCATAGCTATATGGCAACGACAAAGACTGATAATCTCTATTTTAATGCACCTTTCAAAAAAGGAGACTATATCCTTTTTGGTTCAGAGACCAAAGGGATAGATGAAAAAGTACTTTTGGCACATCCTGAACAGTGTATTACTATTCCTATGGGAGGGAAAGGCAGAAGCCTTAATCTTGGTGTAAGTGTCGGTGTTGTCATCTATGATGCCTTGCGTCAGAATTATGATGGGTTTGAGAAGATCACCATACAAAATACACTAAAGGAGCAATAGATGTCATTTGGAGATTATCTGTATATTATTGTTGTAATTCTTTTTTCATATATGACATTTGTGATCATTCGAAACAACTTTCTTTCCAAGTTTGATGAAGAGCAGAGACGTAAAGATCTTATTGATGAGTATGAAGATGACTATGTTTCGGATAAAACCGAAACCAGGGAAGATAAAGACTAACCCCCCATTTACCAACTTTTGGATAAAATCACGTAACAATTATTCTCTCATAGGAATCCAAAAGATGACACAAGCACTACTTATCGAAATCGGTGTAGAAGAACTTCCTGCTATACCTCTACTTAAAATCGTATCCAACATAGAAAGATCCTGGAAAAACATACTTGAAGAATACAAACTCTCCTGTGACTTTGAATTTATCTATACTCCCAGAAGACTTGTACTTAAACATACAGCAATAGCAGCTAAACAGGCAGACAGTACTGTTGAACTTATGGGACCTCCGGTACAAGCTGCCATTAAAGATGGTGAGCCTACAAAAGCTGCGGAAGGGTTTGCCCGTAAATGCGGTGTGGAGTTTGAAGCGCTTGGGCGTGCAGACAAGAACGGAAGAGAAGTACTCTACTTTAAAAAAGAGGAGAAGGGGGCAGATACAGCTTCACTTCTTCAGGAAATGCTGGAGAAATGGATCGCTTCTATGTCATTTGGAAAGATGATGCGTTGGGGTGCCAGAAGCGATGAGTTTATCCGTCCTGTCAGATGGTTACAGGTCAGACTTGGAGAGAATTCTGTGCCTGTAGAACTTTTTGGCGTCTCCTCAGATACAAAGACCTATGTGCACCGTATGGTAAGTTATGATGCAGTAGAAGTAGCGAACATTGATGACTATGAAGCTGTTTTGGCTGAGGGTGCAGTGATGCTTCAGCCTAAAGAGAGAGAGTCCAAGATATTGGCTGAGTTCGATGCTTTGGAGTCTGAACATAATATCATCATAGAGAGAGACAGAGCACTGCTTGCCGAGGTTGTGGCGATCACTGAAAATCCCAAAGCACTGGTAGGTACATTTGATGAGCTTTTCCTGGAACTTCCGCCTGAAGTGATCATCACTTCCATGAAAGAACATCAGCGTTATTTTCCTGTATTTGAGCATGGGAAGATAGCCAATAAATTCGTGGTAGTCAGCAATGCCTATACAGACGACTATGCTAAGGTTGTGGCAGGAAATGAACGTGTACTCAAACCGCGTCTTGCAGATGGTCTCTTCTTCTACAGAAATGACTTGAAAAAAGGACTCTCGACAGAGGGTCTTGACAAAGTACAGTTCATTGATGGACTTGGTACTTTGGCAGACAAGATCAAAAGAGAGAAGAATATCGCTATCCGTCTTCTTGCACTTTATATGGACAAAGTAGAAGCGGTAACAGGTAAGAGTTCTGCAGAGCTTGAAAAAGCAATGGACAGAGCCGTAAAGCTTGCCAAAGCTGACCTTATGAGTGAGATGGTGTATGAGTTTACGGAGCTTCAGGGACTTATGGGATACTACTATGCTAAAGCACTTGGTGAAGAGGAACTGGTTTACAATGCCATTAAAGAGCAGTATATGCCTGTAGGTGAAGGTGCAGAGTTACCAACGTCTATCTTCTCTTCAATCGTTGCGATGTCGGCAAAGCTGGACACACTCTTTGGACTCTTCTCTGTAGGGAAAATACCAACAGGTTCCAAAGATCCATTCGCACTGAGACGTGCAGTGAACGGTATTGTCCGTATCGTAACAGCGTATGATCTTCCATTCAATATAGATGACGTTATCGCTCTTCTTAAAGATGCATACAGTGAGTTTAATGCAGAGGTATTGAGTGATTTCATCATAGAACGTATCAACAAATCACTCGATGCCAACCCATCGGTCATTGCTGCGGTACTTGCATCAGGTGAGAGAGATATCAATGAGATAGCCAAAAAAGTAGCTGCTTTGAATGAGATCGTAAGTGAGAATACCTTTAAAGAGCAGTTCACTACCTTTAAACGTGTAGCGAATATTTCCAAAGAGATAGATCTTGATAGTGATCTGAAGATAGATACAGCACTCTTTAAAGAAGATGCAGAAGTAACGCTTTACAATGCCTATGAAAAGGTCATCAATCAGGATTTTGCAGACTATAGAACAGAACTTGAAGCATTGTTCGGGCTTAAGCCCGAACTGGATGCTTATTTTGATGATGTGATGGTAAATACGGAAGATGAAGTGTTGAAGACCAATAGACTTCATACTATTGGATCTGTATACAAGACATTCAGGGATATTGCGGATATTAAAGAGATCACGGTTTAACAGTGAAAGCAGTGTCTATAACCTTGTTTATTCTTTCCGGTCTATTTTTTACAGGGTGTAACAGATATGTTGACCCGGCAGACTCTACAACAAGAGTAGAAGTAAGTGGAGAGGCTGTATTTTATATGCAGAAGTCTCTATAGCTTAAACTCGTTTCCATGTTCTGAGACTGTGAAAGAACCCATGGAAGTGGAGACTTTATCGAAGTGTATACCTTTAGGTGCAGTCCCACAAAAAGCTTTTTTGCCTAAAAAAGTTTGTATTTAATGGAAAATATTGCTTTTTCTGTCAAAATAACCTAAAAATATGCAAATATTTGGGTGAGGCTGAAGCCTTCATTTCCGAGGTGCCTAGTTCTTTCACAGTCTCGGGAGAGGTGGAACGAGGGCAAATAGATTATAATTACCACCTAGCGATGGATTTGGAGTAGTGATGGATTTAGATTGTAGTATGCATTCCCACGCAGAGCATGGGAACGAGAGTTTTAGTTATGACACCATTATCATCGGAGCAGGTATTGCAGGGTGTTGTGCTGCGTATGCTTTGCAGCAGAGAGGACAAAAGGTTCTTTTGGTCGATAGAAGTTCCGTACCTGCAAGCGGAGGCTCCGGTGCTGCCGGTGCTTTTGTCTCCCCCAAGATCGGGAAGGGGTCTCCTCTTCAAACACTTACGAATGAAGCATTTGAATATGCCAAAGATTTCTACCTCAAACATTTTCCGAAGCATTTCCACCAGACAGGAGTCATACGTATACCAAAAGACAGTGATGATGCTGAAAAATTTCATTTATATGAGGAGTTCAATAACTCCCAATACAGATGGGTAAGCAAAGAGGAGCTTCTGACGCTTGGCATTAAAAACAGTGAGAATAGTTTTTTCTTTGAAGAAGCAGGGGTGTGTGATGCACCTGCAATGTGCAGTGCCATCTGGGAGCAGGTACCTTTTGAGCAGTTTGAGGTAGATAAACTCAAATATGATGGTACGCAGTGGCATCTCCTTAATGCCCAACGCTCAATGCTCAATGCTAAGCACATAGTGCTTTCCACCGGCTATCAAAATGATCTCTTTGATATGCGATACATGGGAGTGAAAGGTACCTGGGGATCACGTGGGGATTATAGCAGTACATTGGAGTTAAAAGTAAGTATGCATAAGAGTATTTCTGTCTCTGCCAATATAGATGGTATTATAAAACTTGGTGCTACCCATGTAAAGTCCAAAGAGCCATGTAAGGTTTGTGACGGCAGACCGCTTCAAAGTCTGGAGGAAAAAGCGGCACAGATGGTAGATACAAGTGATTTTGTACTCAAAGAGACCTTTTGCGGAATGCGTTCAGGGTCCAAAGACTACTTCCCGTTGGTAGGAAAAATAATAGATGTAACTTATATGCTTGAAGAGTATCCTGCTATAACAAGAGGATCAAAGCCTCCATTGAAATATCTAGACGACCTCTTCATCTGTAATGGTCTGGGAGGAAGAGGGTTTGTCTTTGCTCCGCTGATGGCTGAGTGGTTGGCTGAATGTATTGTGGAAGGGAAAGAGATGGATGTTCGGGTAAGTCCTGATAGATTGTTTTTGAAGTGGTGCAGAAAATTGTAGGGTGCGTTTGCCAACGCACCACATAATAAAATTTGCATAAAATAAAACATTTGCCGAAAGGCTTAAAATATCAAAGGTGCGTGGTGCCCGAAGGAAATGCCCTTGGGCTACCAACGCACCCTACGGTTGTTCCCACTTCTCCCACTCAGGTTCCTGCGAAACATGAGGAAATCCGTCCAGTATCTCCTGGGGTTGGAATTTTGGTTTGTAGGCAAAGGCTTTGCACCCCTCTACCCAGTATCCCAGATAGATCCAGGGCAGGTCAAGGATCCTGGCCAACTTGATCTGGTAGAGCAGGGAGTAAGTTCCCAGAGAGAGTCTAGCATAGTCCGGATCATAGTAGAAGTAAATAGAACTGATACCGTCATCCAGGATATCGATGAGGTCAACACCTACCAGTTTGTTGTCGATGATATAGAGTACCTCTTTCCCAAAATCATGTGCACCATCTACAAAATTCTCATGGTATTCTCTTTGAGAGATATTGCGGTGACTCCATCCGTCTTTTTCGTGTTTGAATGTATGGTATTTGTTGTAAAGATCAAGATGTGCCTGTGTAAGTGAAGGTTCCTGTACGATGATCTTTGTCTCTTTATTGCGGTTGATCACTTTTTTCTGTGATTTGGTATAATGATATTCCCTGACATCGATACGGATACTTTTACACTCATTGCATCCGTTGCAGATGGGATGAAAGAAATACTTTCCAAAACGTCTCCATCCTCTTGCTATTACGGCAGTAGCAAACTGTTTACAGGCTTTAGCCACATATTTGTAGTGCATACGCACTTTATTGTCAGGGATATAGGCACAGTTGTAATCCAGCATAGAAAAATCTGTTGATGGCGGATTGAGTAGATCTAGTTCTTCATTCATAATCGCGATTATACTGAAAATATTGTAAAATTCATAAAAAAAGGTATTGTTTGTTCCTTTATCAGCCTACAAGTGGTTACTGTTACAATAGTGACTCTATTTTTTTATATGATTTTATCTCTGCGTTCAAACCCAAAGGAAAACTGCTGGATGTCGGTTGCGGTGTAGGTATCATCTCTCTGCTGTTGAGCCGTGACTTCAATATTGAAACAACGATTATTGATAAGCAGGAAAAGATGTTGAACTATGCAAAGCATAACTATGCCATCAATAATCTGGAAGTGAAGAGTCATCTGGGAGATTTTACAGAGATGGAGACAGAAGAGAAATTTGATTTTATCGTCTCCAATCCTCCTTTTTATGATCCGCGGGTCACACAAAGTGAAAATACACACCTTAACATTGCACGTTATGCACACCATTTGCCTATTGCAGATCTTATTGCTAAAGTCAAGCGGCTGCTGAAGCCAAGGGGATGGTTCATCTTCTGTTATGATGCAAAGCAGATAGATCTGCTCTTGCATCATTTGAAAATAAATGGTATAAATCCTGAAAAGATACAGTTTGTGCACTCCAAACTTGACAGAGAATCAAAACTGGTTATGATAGCAGCACGGATGAACTCAAAGTCCATGACACAGATATTGCCGCCGTTTGTGGTATTTGATGATGACAGTATCTATAGAGAAAAGGCAATGAAAGCGTTTGAAAAAGCAAATACAAACAGTATTAAAGGTGACTATTGACAATGGAACTGATGGAACAAGAGGGGTATAACTATAAATTTAAACCCAGTGAATGTGAAGCCTGCGGAGGGCACTGCTGTACGGGAGAGAGCGGCTATATCTGGGCAAAATATGCAGAGATAGAGAAGATGGCGGAGTTTGTTAACCTAAGTATAGAAGATTTTGCTACAATGTATCTGAGAAAAGTGAAACATCGTTATTCGCTTGTAGAGAAAAAGCTTGCCGAAGACAACTTTGCATGTGTATTTTTCGATGAGTCTATGAAACGCTGTTCCATCTATCCTGTGCGGCCTTTGCAGTGCCGTACTTTTCCATTTTGGGAACAGTTTAAAAATGATGAAGAAGAGGTGAGAAAAGAGTGTCCTGGAATCGTATAGTTTATACTTTCATTACTGTTCTTGTTTTGAGTACAGGGATAGCACATACCAAAGAACTGAATGTCATCAGTGAAGATGAAATGATCATCCGGGGTCTTTTGTATGATGAATATAAAGCCTTTGATCTTAGCAGAGCAGTTTATGGAAAACTGTATGATACGACAGGAGCAAAAGTATATCTCTTTAAAGAGGTGACTTCGGCATTATTCGGTAAAACACATATCCATGAGAGTATTAAACGCTTAAAGCTGTGGGATGAAAAACATCCGGGTACACTGGAGGTCAAGCGTCTGCTGATCCCTCTCTATCTTACTGTACAGCAGGTAGGAGAAGCCAAAAATGAGGCAGAGCAGCTTCTTGAAAGATCCAATGAAGCTATGGATATTGAACTGGCATCAAATCCTTTTCTTTATTCAGGAGAATTTAAAAGAGCATTGGATCTTCTGGCTAAAGTATATGAAAAAACATTCAGTGAAAATGTACTTCTGCGTATGGTTGTTATTATGGATGAGTATACCAATGAACGAAGCAGGGCTATACAGCTTTTGGAAACACACTACCGTATGAATACTGCCAGCAACAATGTCTATTTCAAGCTGTTGTCACTTTATGTAAAAGAGAATAATGCAGATGGTATTATAGAAATATATAAAATACTGTATACACAGGAAAAAGATGAGAAATATCTTGAAAAGATCATTCAGGCATATGCCTATAAACAGGATATTGATGCGGCTATCGGTTTTTTAGAGAAAAACAATGCAGGAGAGAGTATTCTTTATGAACTTTATAAAAGAAAAAAACTTTTTGATAAAGCATTTCAGCTTACAGACCGTCTGTATGCAGCAAAAAAAGATCCAAGATGGATAGCAGAAAAAGCAATTCTTCTTTTTGAAAAATCTGAAGACAAGAATGACAGGAAAATGATCAGCAGGGTAATAGAATATTTTGAAAAAGCGATCGGTCTGGGTGTGGATGACAGTATCTATCTTAACTACTACGGGTATACACTGATAGACAAGGATATAGATGTTGAAAAAGGGATCAGGATCATTGAAGATGCCCTTAAGCAACAGCCTGACAATACCTATTATCTTGATTCTCTGGCATGGGGATATTATAAACAGAAAGCGTGCAGCAAAGCGTATGAAATGATGCAGAAAGTCGTAAATGATGAGGGGCTTGAGGAAGCAGAGATCATAGAACACTGGGATGCCATCCAAAAGTGTAAATAAAAAAGAGCGTTCAGCATTGAGTGTTGCGTGTTTAGATATAATACGACAAAAATTTTACTGGAAAGAATATGGCTCAAATTTTAGATGAAATTATTAAAAAAACCAAAGAAGATTTGGAAAAACGTAAAGTTGACTACCCTGTAGAGTGGTTGGGACGTTCTCTTGCTTTCAATCCTTTTGTACCTAAAGATGTCCAGAGTGCATTACGCTCAACAGAAGAGAATCCTTACCGTATTATTGCCGAGGTGAAAAAAGCAAGTCCGAGTAAAGGGGTGATACGTGAAGATTTTGACCCTATGGTGATTGCACAGGCTTATGAGAAAGGTGGTGCAGATTCACTTTCCATACTTACAGAACCACACTTCTTCCAAGGTGACAAAGAATATTTGGGGATGGTACGTCGTTATGTGAGTATCCCTCTTCTTAGAAAAGATTTTATTGTAGATAAGTATCAGATCGTAGAAGCTTTGGCATTTGGGGCAGACTACATTTTGCTTATTGCAAAGGCACTTTCCCGCAAAGAGCTCAAAGAGCTTTATAATTATGCGCTGCATTTAGGTCTTGAAGTACTTGTTGAGGTACATGACAAGTCGGATCTTATCAAAGCGATATTTGCAGGGGCTACTATCATCGGTATCAACCACCGGAACCTTGAGACTTTTGAGATGGATATGCGTTTAACTGAAAAACTCATCCCTCTTATTCCAAATGGGAAGATCATTGTAGCTGAGAGTGGTATTACTGATCATGAAACGGTGGTTGAACTCTCGAAAATGGGAGCAGATGCATTTTTAGTAGGTGAGCATTTTATGAGACAGGATGATATTACTGCCGCGATCAGAGAATTGAAGTACGGTCAAGTATAGAAATGATCAACAAGTCTCCTCTAATTGTAGCACACAGAGGAGCACATAAACAAGCTTTGGAGAATACGCTCAAAGCTTTTGATCTCGCATGGAAACAGGGTGCAGATGCAATAGAAGGTGATTTCCATCTTACTTCGGATCATCAGATAGTGTGTTATCATGATAAAAACATCAAGACTTTTTCTATTGAAAAGCATACTCTGGAAGAGCTCAGAACATTGGATAAACATATCCCTGTATTAAATGAAGTATTAAAAAGAGTTCCTGCAGGTAAACACATATATATTGAAGTAAAATCCGATGAAAAAATCGTACCTTATTTACTGAAAGAAATCGAAAAATCACATTTGAAAGCCGAACAGGTCATTGTTATTTCCTTTAATGTAAAGGTCATACAGGAATGTAAAATGAAAGCATCTCATATCAAAGCCCTTTGGTTATATGCTTTTGCAAGAGATAAAAAACCTGTATCGAAACAAATATTGGAAACATTGGGAAAGCTTCATGCAGATGGATTAAGTACCAATAGAACCAATGTAGATGAATCTTTTGTCCACAGTATTATTGCGGCAGGATATGAATATCATGTATGGACGATAAATAATACGGATACTGCTTTGAATTTTAAAAAATGGGGTGTGAGATCGATAACGACCAATAATGTGGGTAAAATAAAACAGTGTCTGTATAACACTGTTTTATAGAAAGTCAACTAAGCAGTTTTTTGACTGCAATATTGATACGCCCACCGTCTGCACGGCTGCCGATGGCACCTTTGGCAGCACCCATCACTTTACCCATATCTTTCATACTTTCAGCTCCGACAGAAGCGATAACCTCTTTCAGTACAGACTCCAACTCTGCATCATCCATAGGTTCCGGCAAGTAGGTTTGTACAAGGGCAAGTTCAGCTTCTTCTTTTTCTACAAGGTCATCACGTCCTGCTTCTTTGAACTGAGCCATAGCATCTTCACGCTGTTTGGCATATTTCATCAAGATCGCTTCAACATCTGCATCACTTACATCTCTACGTTCATCTACCTCTATCTGTTTGATCGCTGCCTGAATATTTCTAAGTGTATCTCTTTTTAGCGTTTCTTTGGCTCTCATTGCATCTTTGATGTCATTTTTGATCTGTTCTTTTAGGCTCATTGTATCTATCCCTTTCCTGGGTTTTTAGTTTAATAGGATTATACTATAATCATACTATGATAATTACAATAAAAGAAAAACAATTCGATACGGCCAAGATCACACAGCTTTATCCTGCGGCTGTAGTAAAAACCGGATTTGAGGATGAAACGACACAGGTGAGTCTGGAATGGCTGGATGTAGAGGCGAAGGGAAAGGTGGAAGTAGTAGGTTTCGGTATTTTTATTCATTTGGGTGAAGAAGAGAAACATACATTTATGTTCGATACGAAAGAAGAGATGGATGAAGAGATAGGGCAGATTGCTTCACAGTTAAACTGAATCATCGCTGATATGCTAAAATGCGGCAAGTTGCAGGAATGCTCTGCTGAAAAGAACAGAGCATTGATGATCTCAAGTAAAAAAGGCGGGGAATGGAGAGGACGGATCACTTTATGGTGAACGAAATTATTTTTCCTCAAAATCCAGAGAAGCAGAGTTGATGCAGTAACGCTGATGTGTCGGTGCCGGCCCGTCCGGGAAAACATGTCCCAGATGTGATCCGCATGCTGCACAGCATACTTCTATACGTACCATCCCATGGGATTCATCTCTTATCTCTTCAATACATGTGTCATTTACAGGTGCAAAATAGCTTGGCCATCCTGTACCGGAATCAAATTTCGTTTCTGAAGTAAAAAGCGGTGTCTTACAGCATTTGCAGTGGTATACTCCTTTTTCTTTATGGTCCCAGAATTCATTTTGGAAAGGGGCTTCTGTTCCGTGATTCAGGCAGACATTATACTCCAGCGGCGTAAGTTCTTTTTGTAATTTCTCTCTGTCTAATTCTATTCTATAAGCCATGATAATGCTCCTATTGTTTTTTATGAATCATATCCAAATTTCTTTGGGTTTAAGTTAGATTATCTTATTATTCGACATAAACTTTTGGAGAATTCATGTCAACTTTTCAACTCTTACTTCTTATTGTCGCAGGGAGCCTATTTTACCTCTTTTTTAAACAACTTTTTTCAGGAAAACATCCTAAAAGAGGTGTTGATTTCGAAGCGAAAGTAGCAGATGAACAAATAGGCGGGATCAACCGTCCGGATAAGACTTTTTCTACGCCGGCACAGCAGCCGACACGTATAGAACAACTTTTAAGCATGGCAGATGAAGCTGTGAAAAAAGGTGATATGCTTGAAGCAAAAAAAGCAGTGCAGAGTGCATTGATCATCGATGAAAACAATATTGAAGCTTTACGAAGGGATGGGTATCTTCATATAGAACTTGAAGAGTATGATGATGCAAAAGAGAGCTATGAAAAGATACTCTCTTTGGATGAAAATGATGATATAGCACATGATTCTCTGGCTAATGTTCTTCATAAACTAAGAGATAATGAAGCTGCCATTAAACATCATGAAAGAGCTATAGAATTAGACTCTGAGTATGCACCCCACTATTTTAACTATGCTAATACACTGTATGATCTGGAGCGAAGAAAAGAAGCGCTGGAGATGTATAGAAAAGCGTATGAATTAGATGATACTCTTGATGAGGCAAAAAAGATGATAGAAAAGTTGGAGGAGTAGAGTATGAGTAATGCTTGTTTTGTGACCCAGGTGGCTACTGAAGAGATACTCTTAAGAGTAACGAATGTATGCGGAGAGTGTTACAGTGATATCTCCGAAGGTGATACAATACATTATGATATGCAGAATTATCGTTATTTATGTAATTGTTGTCAAGAGAAACTGTGCAGCATGATGAATGAAGAGTGTGAGATAGTAAGAGGAGAGGATCCCGGGCTTTTTTGTTAACACAAAAAGAGTTAAATGTATAACGAGTAGTGCGTAGAAAAAGCTTGACAGCTTTTAAAAAGTATATTACAGTGCTACCTGCTACCTGCTACCTGCTACCTGCTACCTGCTACCTGCTACCTGTTATATATTTTATTGCGTTGATGTAGCTTTGGTTATTTAACTCTATGTTTTTGTAGGCTATGTCAAATGCCGTACCGTGATCTACAGAAGTTCTGAGTATGGGCAGATTTAGTGATACATTGATCCCTTCATCAAAATAGAGTGCTTTGAGAGGTGCCAGTCCCTGGTCATGGTACATGGCGATGTAGTGGGTGTAATTTTTTCTTGTATTTGGTGTAAAAGCAACATCAGGTACAAGAGGATCACTGTAGGTCGGGTTGCCCCCATCCCGACAATAATTTGGATTGATAATAAGATTCACAGTATCTATAGCTTTCTGAATAACAGTCTCTTCATCTCCCAGCACACCATCATCTCCTGCATGGGGGTTGAGTCCCAGGACACCCACTTGTTTGTTTGGTTTGGCTGTCTGATAAAAGTCTAACAGAAAACGTGTCAGATCTTTTTCATTGATACTGCAGGCTACCTCTTTAAGAGGTATATGCTCTGTAAACAGAGCGACATACATTTGAGGACATCCCAGCATCATGATAGCCTCTGCATCAAAGAAGTCACGAAGGGCATCGGTATGACCTTTGTACTTCACTCCTGCAAGTTCCCACGCTTTTTTGTGTATGGGTAATGTAGTAATGGCATCTACTTTTTTTTCTCGTGCAAGCTCAACTGCTTTTACAAATGAAGCATAAGCATATGCTCCACTCTCTTTGCTCACACTACCGGGTTCAATCTCAAAAGACGGAGCAATGTTTTCAACGATGTGAAAATCATTGGGGATAGGGAGGTTAAGTTTGTTGGCTGCTTGTTGGAGCATGGTTTTGTCTATACAGTAGATGGGTTTGACTATTTTGGATACCTCTGTATGGTTTTCAAGGGCGAGTTGGATACCGATTCCGTTTAGATCACCAATGGAGACAGCTATTTTCTTTTTCATTTTTACCTCGTAGGGTGCGTTTGCCAACGCACCTTAAATAAATTAAGCCTTTCGGCAAAAGTTTTATTTTATGTAAATTTAATTATGCGGTGCGTTGGCAAACGCACCCTACACGTTAACGTATCATCAAACCTTTCATATCTAAAATAGCTTGTTCCAAACCTGTATAAACAGAACGGGCAATGATGCTTTGACCGATGTTGAGTTCTTCTATGGTTTCTATCTCTACGATCTCTTTGACATTTTGCATATTAAGCCCGTGTCCTGCAGCCACACGCAACCCATGTTCCATCGCATCACAAGAGAGTAGACGAAGGTTGCAAAGCTCATCACCTATCATCTGTTTTAGGATCTTTCGAGAGAGTTCAAGCTCTGGTATGCTGTGGTGTGTTTTTCTTAGGTTACCATAGAGCATGGCATAGATATTGGCATATTTACCTGTATGAAACTCTATCCACTCCACACCCAATGCCTCAGAAGCTCTGACTGCATCAAGCGTAGGGTCTATGAAGAGTGAAACTTCTATCTCATTTTTTTGTAATCTTCTGATGGCATCTTTGAGTTTAGGCTGTTCACCGATGACCGCAAGCCCACCTTCAGTAGTGACCTCTTCACGTTTTTCCGGGACAAGGGTTACACGATGAGGTTTCAGGTCACATGCAATGTCTATCATTTCAGGAGAAATGGCACACTCAAGGTTTACAGGAAGCGAAGAGAGTTCGATGATGTTCTTCGCATCCGCATCTTGCATATGCCGTCTGTCTTCACGCAGGTGTATGGTGATCTGGTCAGCTCCGGCACGTTTACAGATGCTCAGAGCATCCAACGGGTCAGGATCAGCTACTTTTCTAGCCTCTCTAAGTACTGCAATATGGTCTATATTTACGCCGAGTAACATGTATGAACTCCCTTGAGTAATATTAATTTGATTATAGCAAAATATGTTTATGTCTCTGGAAGTGGAGACTTCAATCCCACTGGAATTTGCATAAATGTCTATTTTTTATACCCTCTTAAAGCAATAGCGTGTTATAAACTAAAAACTTTTATAAGCGAATAAACTTTGGGGGTGAGACTTTATCGGAGGCATACACTCCGATAAAGTTTCCACTTCCTGGTTTTACTATAAGGAAAAAAAATGTCTGAAAAGAAACCACTGCCTGTAATGCAATACGCAGATGTTAAAGACAAAATAGGCAACGGTAAACCAACAATCTTAGCCTTTGGTATGACACACTGTTACAGCTGTCTGGCCATGTCCAAAGTTTTTTCTGAAGTCCTGGAAGAACATCCGGAGTTTCAGATCTACTCCATAGACGGACAAAAAGAACGTATCATCAGCCGTGACATCTACAAACTCAAAGAGATGCCTGTACAGATATTTTTCGATGCTTTGGGTAATGAGGTATTCCGTCATACCGGGGCGTATAAGAAGGCTGTAGTGGATATTATTTTGAAGAAGTACGGGTTTGAGTAGAACTTAACCAACATTATGCTAAAATCGCGACAATATTATTTTTAAGGCTTGGAAAATGGCAAAAAGAAAGATCAACAAAGCAGTACTGGCTTACTCCGGTGGGCTTGATACGAGCATTATTTTAAAATGGCTTCAAGATGAGTATGAGTGTGAAGTGGTGACGTTCACAGCTGACCTTGGTCAGGGTGAAGAGGTGGAGCCTGCACGTCAAAAAGCGTTGGATATGGGGATCAAACCTGAGAATATCTTTATTCTGGACCTCAGAGAAGAGTTTGTAAAAGATTTTGTTTTCCCGATGTTCAGAGCCAATGCCATTTATGAGGGTGAGTATTTGCTTGGTACGTCTATCGCAAGACCGCTCATTTCTAAAAAACAGATCGAGATCGCTCATGAGACGGGTGCAGATGCAGTCTCTCACGGAGCAACAGGCAAGGGGAATGACCAGGTACGCTTTGAGCTTGGTTACTTGGCACTTGATCCGGATATTGCAGTGATCGCTCCTTGGAGAGAATGGGATCTGAACTCACGTACAAAACTTTTGGCATATGCTGAAAAACATGGCATCAACATAGACGGAAAAGGTCAAGCGAAGCCTTACTCTATGGATGCGAACCTGCTTCACATCTCTTACGAGGGTGAGTGGTTGGAAAATCCATTCAATGAGCCGGAAGAAGATATGTGGCTATGGTCTGTAAGTCCGGAGAAAGCACCTGATGAAGCTGAATATATTACGATCAGCTATGAAAAAGGTGACCCGGTAGCGATCAACGGTGAAGAGATGAGTCCGGCGACTATTTTGGAGACACTTAACACACTTGGTAAAAAACATGGTATCGGACGTATCGATATCGTTGAAAACCGTATGGTAGGGATGAAAGCACGTGGATGTTACGAGACACCGGGTGGAACTATTATGCTTAAAGCACACCGTGCCATTGAGTCTATCACTCTGGACAGAGAAGAGGCGCATATGAAAGATGAGCTTATGCCTAAATATGCAAAACTTATCTACAACGGTCTATGGTGGTCAGCAGAACGCAAGATGCTCCAGGCAGCCATAGATGCAACGCAAGAGCAGGTACAGGGTGATGTAAAACTTAAACTCTACAAAGGGAATGTCATGGTAGTAGGTAGAAAGTCAGACCTCTCTCTCTACTCTGAAGAGCACTCTACATTTGAAGAAGATGAAGTATATAACCAAAAAGATGCAGAAGGCTTCATTCGCCTTAATGCCCTTAGATTCATTATCGAAGGGAAGAAACAGCCTGAGCGTATTGAATCGCTTATAGGGAATTTTGAAGAGGTGGAAGTGTGTTATATTGAGACAGGTTCAACGACGATCTGTCAAAAGATCAAAAGATTCTTTAAAAAGTTGGTTGGAGGAGAGGATTAATAATTAATCCAGTATCTCCTCCATCGCCTTCAAAATCTTTGAAGGTGAGAACTTCAAAAAACTCTCTCTGTAAAAAATACTCGGTATCCATTCTAAAAAAACATAAGCAATGATCAGCATAGGGTAAAACACCCTGTATTCAAGACTGAATGATCTGAAAGTGTAGCGTTTCTGAAACCATTCTATGGCACTTTTGACTCCATGATAAACCAATAATGTCTCCATAGCAAAAATGGATCCCCAAGCAAAATAGGTCATACCTGTTACAAGCAGAGCACCTTCTATACCATACATACCCATTACAGCCGCAAGAAAAACAGCCCCGTAAATAGCAAATGAACCAAACCCGATAGTAGCAAAGATCACCAATACAGAGAAGATGAAAAGCAGGCTGCCCATAAGAAAAAAGAGTTCAAGATAGGTTTTCTGCTCTTCAAATGTTGGGCTATAAATAGCCCCGATTAAAGTAATGATAAAAATAGCAATAACGATCAGGACAAGAGAACGATACTCTTTCACATCATTTCCTTTGTAGGGTGCGTTTGCCAACGCACCATTTATATTTGCATGTAGTTAAGCCTTTCGGCAATAGTGTGATTGTATATTAATTACCTTATTGGTGCGTTAGCAAACGCACCCTACGCGATTTCATACAATTTAATTAAACTCTTCACATCCGCCTTGCGTCCAAGCCATTCCTGATAGAGTTCACTCATCTCTTTGGCACCACCATTGGCAAGTATTATCTCTTTATATCCTTTCGCCTGCTCTTTGTCAAATCCGTCTTTTTCATCCAAACAGGTGAAGAAGGCATCTGCACTCAGTACTTCAGCCCATTTATAAGAGTAATAGCCTGCTGCATACCCGCCTCCGAAGATGTGTGCAAAACCGTGTTGGAACTTGTTATAGCTTGGTGGCTTGAGCAGGGAGGTTTTCTCTCTGATACTGTCGAGTAATGCCTGTACCTCTTCTCCCTGGTAAAGTTTTTGATGCAGTTTGAAGTCAAAGAGGGAGAATTCTACCTGACGCAGGATGCCCAGGGCTGCCTGAAAGTTCTTTGTCTCTTTGATCTTCGCCATGAGTTCCTCTGAAATAGGTTCTCCTGTTTCATGATGAAATCCGAAACGTTTTAGTATAGCAGCTTCATATGCAAAGTTCTCCAGGAATTGTGAAGGGAATTCAACCACATCCCATGCCACACCGTTAATGCCTGAAACAGAACGCTCATGACATTTACCAAAGAGGTGGTGAATGGCATGTCCCATTTCATGGAAGAGAGTCACTACATCATCATGTCGTAAAAGGGAAGGGGTCTTCTCTGTTGCAGGAGAGAAGTTACATACGATAAATGCAGAAGCAAGATGAGTCTTGCCTTTACTGTCTACAAAGTGTGTCTCCCAGTCATTCATCCATGCACCGCCACGCTTATCTTTACGGGCTTCAAGGTCAAAGTAGATACGTCCTGAAAGCTCACCGTTTTCAAAGATATCAAAAGGTTTGACGCATTCATGCCAGGTAGGAACATCTACAGGTTTAAATGTTACATCAAAGAGTTCAGAGACAATGTCTAGCAATCCCTCCAAGACTTTACTCTGTTCAAAGTAGGGCTTTGTCATCGTGTCATCAAAATCAAATTTCTCTTTTTTGAGTTTTTCACTGTAATACCCAACATCATAACCAGCCAGGTCCTCGATACCATCTACTTTTTTCGCAAATACTTTGAGTTCTTCCAGTTCATTTTTAGCTTGAGGCAGAGCAGCATCAGCCAAGTCATTCAAAAAGCCCATCACCTCTTCCTGAGTACTTGCATCTCTGGTCTCCAGTGCATAGTGGGCATAACTTTCAAATCCTAAGAGTTTGGCTTTCTCCTGTTTAAGTGCAAGGATCTGGTCTATGACCTCTGCATTTTTGGGAGCACGTGTACTGAAGGCTTTTGAGAGCTCTTTCCTGTACTCACGGTTTGGTCCGTAGGTCATATAGGCTAAGTAGCTGGGGAACTGTAGTGTAAACTTATAGACAGTTTTACCATCAACCTCTTCTTTGGCAGCATTGATATCAGACTGGGGCATCCCCTCCACATCTTTTTCATCTTCGATAATGAGTTCATATGCATTGGTAGCATCAAGCAGGTTTTGAGAAAAGTGGTTAGAGAGTTCACTGAGTTTGAGTGATATCTCTTCCATTCTTTTTTTCAACTTTTCCGGAAGTTTAACTCCTGAGAGTACAAAGTCTCTGACCTCATGTGCGACAACGGTTTTTGCTTCATCCTCTGTTGCTTTGATCTGCTCTATTTTTTTAAAAAGAGCTTCATTCTGTGCCATCTCTGAAGAAAACTTGGAAAGCAAAGGGATAGATGCTTCATAAGCCTTTTGTGTCTCTTCTGAGTTCATGACTGAGTTAAGATGAGAAAGAGGGGTAAAGAAAAGTCCCAGTTCTTCATCTAAGTCCTGAAGAGGTTTAAGTACTTTTTCGTAACTGTTCTCATCATTCTCGGTAATTTCATTGATAATAGCTCTTTGCCTGTTGAGTAAAGTATCCAGTTCTTCCGGGAACGTTTGCAGATTATTTATTTTAAATTCTTGAAACATGATCTTCCATAATAATATATTTTTGCTGATTGTAGCATAGCTCTATTAATAATAGCGCTATTAATAAAGTTTCGATAAAATAATACCAATTATAAATCTAAGAAGGAATTAAGAATGAAAGTTTTATTGATAAAAGATGTTAAAACACTTGGAAAAGCAGGTGAGATCAAAGAAGTAAAAGACGGATACGGACAGAATTTTCTTATCAATAAAGGTTTGGCAAAATTGGCTACACCGGAAGTAGTAGAGAACTGGAAAGCTGAACAGGCGCGTATGGAGCAGGAACTTAAAGAGGAATTGGCAAGGCTTGAAGCAGAGAAGACCACACTTGAAGCTGCAGCGATCAAGATAGAAAAACCTGTAGCACCGGTCGGTATCCAAGGTTCTGTCGGAAATGCAGATATCTCAAAGGCAATACTTGGCCAATTCGGTATCGCGCTTGATAAAAAAAATATCAATCTTAAAAAAGCACTTAAATCTACGGGTATCCATGAAGTAGATGCTAAACTCGGACACGGTATCCATGCTGCACTTAAAGTAGAAGTGATAGGTGTTTAGTCATGTTTGATGCTACTACGATACTGGGCTACAAAGGTGACGGTAAAGCAGTCATTGGTGGTGACGGACAGGTAACGTTCGGTGATACGGTGCTTAAAAGCAATGCTACAAAGATCCGTACACTTCACGAAGGTAAGATCTTGGCAGGGTTTGCAGGAAGTACAGCAGATGCTTTTAATCTTTTTGATATGTTTGAAGGTATATTGGCAGAGAAAAAGGGTGATCTCTTTAAATCTGTCATAGGTTTCTCAAAAATGTGGAGAAAAGACAAACAACTGCGTCAGCTCGAAGCAATGATGATCGTGCTGAATAAAGAGCATATCTTTATTTTATCCGGAACAGGTGATGTGGTAGAGCCTCAGGATGGAAAGATAGCAGCTATTGGAAGTGGTGGAAACTATGCCATATCTGCTGCTAGAGCATTGGATAAACATGCTAATCTTGACCCACAAGAGCTGGTCAAAGAATCACTTGAAGTAGCAGGTGATCTTTGTATCTATACAAATAAAAATATTAAAATATTAGAACTGTAAGAAGGAATAAATTGGATAGTTTAACACCTAAAGAGATCGTTAGTCATCTTGACAAATATGTCATAGGACAGGATGATGCAAAGAAAACCATTGCAGTAGCATTGCGTAATCGATATAGACGTATGCAGCTGAGCCCAGAGATGCAGCAGGATGTGACACCTAAGAATATTCTGATGATAGGTAGCACGGGAGTTGGTAAAACCGAGATAGCCAGAAGACTTGCCAAGATGATGAACCTTCCTTTTATAAAAGTAGAAGCAAGTAAATATACCGAAGTCGGCTTTGTAGGCCGTGATGTTGAGTCCATGATACGTGATTTGGCTGCTACAGCTATGGGTATTGTCCGTGAAGCAGAAAATGAGAAGAATAAAGAGAAGATAGAAAATTACATAGAAAATAAGATCATAGAGAAACTTCTTCCTCCTCTTCCTTCCGGAGCAAGTGAACAAAAACAGGCAGAGTATGATGCTTCGTTTGTACGTATGCAAGAGAAGTTTTCCAAAGGGGAACTTGATCATCTTAAGATAAAAGTGACAATGCCAAACACTGCTAACCTTCCGGAAGACGGATTACCTCCTCAGATGATACAGGTACAAGAGTCTATCATTAAAGTCTTAGGCGGTATGGGTAAAAAAGGACCGGAAAAAGAGGTTAACGTAGCGGATGCAAAGAAGATCCTGGCACAAGAGGCGAGTGAAGCATTACTTGATGAAGAACAACTCAAAGTACTTGCACTTGAAAAAGTAGAGAAGGGTGGTATTGTTTTTCTTGATGAAGTAGATAAGATCGCAGTCGCTGCCAATACCCAAAGCAGACAAGATCCGAGTAAAGAAGGCGTACAAAGAGACCTGCTTCCTATAGTAGAAGGATCTACTGTACATACAAAGTTAGGTATGGTAAAGACTGATCATATACTCTTCATTGCAGCCGGAGCATTTCACTTGAGTAAACCCAGTGATTTGATTCCTGAGCTTCAAGGACGTTTTCCGTTGCGTGTGGAACTGGACAGCCTGGATGAAGAGACACTGTATCGTATCTTGACAGAACCAAATAACTCACTCATAAAACAGTATCAGGCTTTGATGAAAGTAGAAGGAGTGGACTTAGTGTTTGATGAAGAAGCACTGCGTGCCATTGCTTACTATTCACTGCTTGCAAATGAAAAGACGGAAGATATCGGTGCCAGACGTTTGCATACGGTGATGGAGAAGATTTTAGAAGAGATCAGTTTCTCTGCAGATGAATATACAGGAGAAACAGTCACTATAGATAAAGCACTTGTAGAGGAAAAGATAGGTAAAGTAGTGGAAGATGAAGATACTACAAGATATATCCTTTAGTAAAAAATGAAAAAATGAAAAAGTAGAAATCAAAATGTTCAATAAAGAAAACAGAGAGACTAAAGCAGGATTCGTAGCAGTTGTAGGACGGCCGAATGCAGGGAAAAGTACGCTGCTTAACCATGTTGTAGGTGAAAAACTTGCCATGGTTTCCAAAAAGGCACAGGCAACGCGTAAACGTATGAATATTATTGTGATGCATGAGAATACCCAGATCATTTTCGTAGATACACCGGGTATTCATGAAAAAGAACGATTACTTAATAAATTTATGCTGGATGAAGCACTGAAAGCAATGGGGGACAGTGATCTTATTGTATTCCTTGCACCGGTAACAGATAAACTGACAGAGTATGAAAAATTTTTAAAACTTGCACAGGCAAAAGGGGTAAAACATATTGTTGTTCTTACAAAGATCGATCATGTGAAGCAGGGTGATATTCTGGCTAAACTGGGTGAATATCAAAAATACCAGGATGAGTTTGAAGCGATCATTCCTTTTTCCGTCAATAAAAAGGTGGGTAAAAAACAGCTGCTTGATGAAATCGCAAAGCATTTGCCTTATTCTCCGTTCTTCTATGATCCCGAGATATTGACCACCGAAAATATACGGGATATCTATAAAGAGCTTATCCGTGAATCCATATTTGAGAATCTCAGTGATGAAATACCGTATGAGAGTGATGTGACCATAGAAAAGATAGAAGAGAGTGATACCCTTGATAAAGTGTATGCAACGATCGTAGTGGAAAAGGAAACCCAAAAAGGTATGATCGTCGGGCAAAAAGGTACGGGTATTAAACGTGTAGGGAAACTTGCGCGTGAACAGATGGAATTTTTTTCCGGTAAAAAAATATTTTTGGACCTCCATGTTTCTGTAAAAAAAGGGTGGAGTAAAAACAGAGAAAGTCTGGAAGAATTCGGATATATCCTCTGAAAAGAGGGATAAAATCGCTTTTCATGATTAAACTGATTTAAAAAAACAGACTCATATTTCCATGTAAACGGACTTTTAGACGTTTATTAAAAGATAAATGATTAAATAAAGTTATATTTTAAAAAAAAAATTATTTTGTAAGATAGTTTTAATATTATAACATATATAATTGTTTAACAAACAAGGAAGTTTAGAATGTTTTTGAAAAAAAAATCGTCGAGAGAATCGAAATCGGCTATAAAAAATGTTATTACGCTTAATGCTTATGCTGGGAAAAACTATATCTATAAAAGTGACCTGTTTCAGCCTTTAAAGAAGCTCAGCTATAACACTTCGAATTTCATTACTTCATATGTAAGTAATAAAGATGTGATTATTACTACCGTCCGCTTAAGCCGTAGTATACCTCAGGAGGATATTCAGGATATTCTTGAGATAAAAGCATATGAAGAGCTGGGATTGGATCAGGCAAGCAACTATGTTATTTCTTCCATTGAAGTTGAACATGGAGGAGAAGAGAGAGAGTTTCATCTTTTTGTTGCAGAACCGGAAGTCCTGGATGAACTTTTTCTTCCCATCAAGCAAGAGACGAAATATCTTGATCTTATCATCCCCGCACCGCTCCTTTACAAAACTTTATATAAAAAAGAGATACTGAATGATACCGGAACCCACTGTTTTATGTATTTTACAATGCAGGATGCATTCATTACTTTTTATAAAGACGGAGAATACCTTTATTCCAAATCCATAGAATTCTCATTAGAACAGATATATGACAAATATTGTGAAATGGTCGGAGAACAGGTGAAAAGAGAAGAGTTTTTCTCTATTCTGGAGTCCGAAGGGCTTAAAGCGATCAATAATGATTATCAGCAAAACTTTATGAAGATCTTCGGTGAAGTATTTATTACGATCAATGATATTATTATTTATACGAAAAGAGCATTCGATCTGGATGCTATCGATCATATGTTCATAGGAAGTGTGCAGGGACCGATCATCGGCCTGGATGAATACAGTCAAAACTATCTGGGGCTCCAGTCTGCAGATCTGAATTTTGATTTTCATGTGAATACTGATGAATGGTATACCGATCAGCTTCAATATATGATGCTGCTCAGCTCATTTGACTATATGGAAGATGAATCTTCCGTTGTAAATCTTACAATGTTCCCTCGTGCACCGTCATTTGTTAACCGTGCAAGCGGACAGTTCATCATAGCGACTCTGGCTGCTACTTTTGTCGGCTTGGCATATCCTTTGATGTATAAGGTATATTAAAGGTTGATTTAAGATGAAATTCATAGAAGATAAATTAGAAGAATTAGATACTTATTTCGCACCCAAAAAAGAGAGTGAGAAATGGCTGGTCATTTTAGGTATAGCAGGTATCATTGCGTATCTTGCTTATGCATATCTTTTACCTTATACTGAAAAGATGTATAAAAAAAGTGAAGCAACCAAGAAAAGTATACAAAAAAGTATAGCCGACAACAATACATACCTCAGTTCCATTACTGTAAAAGGTGATCGTGAATATTATGTTAAAAAATTCGATCGTGATATCAGCAGGAAAAAAAGCAATATTGTAGAAGTAAAGAAAAAAATACAATTCGTGAATGCAAATCTGGATAAATTGTCCGATATGCTTTTCAACCAGAAAAGTTGGTCAAGATTTTTGAATTCCATTACAGACAAAGCAGAGATACAGAATGTGGAGATCGAATATATATCGAATAAATATGTAGATAATAACGGTAGTTTCGGATATGTTCTGGAAATAGGTGTAGGATGCAAGGGCGAATATAAAGGCATTGTGAAATTCATGAATGAACTTGAACAGAATGTTCTGGTTACGGATATTTACGGAACAAAGTTCTCCCTTGATCAAAACTCGTCCAAGGTTGTAGCGGATATCAATATTTCTGTATGGGGGATAAATCACTGATGAAAAAGATACTATTTATAATCACATTCCTGACGGTTTCGATATATGCTGACCTTTCTGTAAAAGAAATAGAAAAAATGATCAGTATGATCCATGAAAAAAGAGAAGGTATTAAACTGGAAACGCTGGAAACAACAAAAGAGCCGTTTATCAGGGTAGTAGAAGAAAATAATGTCACTACATTTATCATCCCGGAGGAATCAGAAACAGTAAAGCTCTCTCTTCATGCTATTATGAATAGAAAGGCATATATTAATGATGCATGGAAAAATGTAGGGGACACTATTATGGGATATACGCTGAAATATGTGGGGCAAAGAGGTGTGGTGCTTAGAAATGCCAATACTGTCAAAAAATTATTTCTTCATAAAAAAAGAGATGATTTTATCACGTTAGAAGAAAGGTAAGAGGATGAAAAAAGTACGAAATTTAGGGGTTAAGTTCGTTATTGCATTTGCAATGATGCTGGGGACTGCAAATACTTTGGTTGCAGGAAACTGTTCTACAAAATTATTCAGTGTTACGATAGACAGTAAATTGACTATAAGTGATGTGATCGAAAATCTCGCAGAAACTTGTGGTTTAAGTGTTGTTGTGAAGGATGATGCGGCAAAGAAAAGAATGAACAAGAATCTCTACTATGTTAAGTTGAAGAACAGTACCTTGAAAGGTTTTTTAAATACAATTCTTAAAGACAATGATCTGCATTATAGGTTAAGCAGTAATAAACTGACAATTTCATATTTAGTCACCAGAACATTTCGTATTCATTATATTTCAGGACAAAGAAAAGGTAAAAGTCAAGCAAATGTAACGATAGCAAATCCAAGTACTTCAACCTCCGGAAGTACCACTGGGGGGACAGGTTCCCAAGCCGGTTCGAGCAGTTCAAAAACAGGTATCAGTATAGAAAGCAATGATGAATTTAAATTTTGGAATACTGTAGAAAAAGAAGTTCAGCGAATCCTGATCGGAGCAGGTGACGGAAGTACGCACTATACAAAAACCGGTAATACATGGACAGGTCCTGACGGTCAGGTCTGGGAATACAATCCTTTGGCACCGATCGTAAATCCGGAAGCCGGAATGATCACGGTTACAGGTACGGACAGACAGATCAACAGAGTGGCCAGATACATTTATACATTGGATAAACAGATCAAATCACAGGTATTGATCGATGTGCGTATACTTAGTGTAACATTTGATGACAGTAGAACAAGCGGTGTTGACTGGTCTCAGCTTTACGGATTGCAAAATCTTACAATTAATACATTGGCTATGGCACAAAACAACATATCTGAATTTACCTTTACGGAAACAGGTATCACAGATACTACATTTGCTGAAGATACAAGCCCTCGTAATGCCCAATTGGTCAATATCACAGGAAATGCAAAAGTTTCAGAAGTGATCAAGTTCCTGGGAACCCAGGGAGATGTGAAATCCATCTCCAGTCCAAGAGTAATGACATTGAACAATCAGCCCGCCCTGATCAGTGTAGGTAAAGAACTTTTTTACAAGCTTTCATCCACAAGTGCCTTGGGGACAGGGAATAGTGCAAATACGGCACAGGGAGAAGTAGTGGATTCTGTATTTGCCGGTATTTTGCTTGATATTACTCCGGAAATAGATTCTGGCGGTATGATCACATTAAAGATCAATCCTTCCATATCTGATACGGTAAACCCTGTGAGCGGTGATGCAACTACAAGAACTATCCCGCCGGATCTTATAAGAAGACAGATCGCTTCTGTTGTAAAAGTAAAAGACGGAGAACATGCAATTCTGGGTGGTTTGATCTCTTCCAAATCAGGTGTTAAAATTAATAAAGTTCCTTTACTTGGTGATATCCCATTGCTGGGGTATGCATTCAAGCATGAAGAAACGATCAACACTGTAGAAGAGCTGGTATTGATCATCACTCCACATATCATCAAGAATGCTAAATCTGTTTCATTAAAAGATTTAGGATATACAAAACTAAATGAAAAGTAGATACGAAGCGGCAAAGAATGTATTCATCGATTCTATAGACAATGATGACTACATTGAGTTAAATTCATCCATATCGGCTTATAAACAGTTGGAACACAGTATGAATAAGCCGCTGAAGATGATCCTTCTTTTCGGCAAGCCCGGGACAGGAAAAAGTATTCTTCTGAATCGTATTTACAATAAATTGAAACATCAGCGGGAGATCCATTATTTTGATACGCCTGCTGTAAATGAAAAAGAGTTTTTTCACAAGTTGTTTAAAGTACTCACAAAAAAAAATTTGCCGAACAATACAGAAGTGAATTTTTCTGCTTTAGTTGATTTTTGCAAGAACTTGAGAGGGAAAAGAGAAATCATCATTTTACTTGATGAAGCACAGATGTACAGTCCGGAAATGATGGAGAAGATCAGGCTTTTTTCTGACAGCCGTACAGTGAAATTTGTTGTTTCCCTGCATAAAACAGAAGATGAGGACCTTATTGCCAAAGAGCATTTCCAATCTCGTATCTGGGAAGTAATAGAGCTTAAAAATGCGACCAAAGAGGATCAGGTCACCTATATCCATAAAAAACTTTTAAAAAAGAATCTGTTTGAAATAGCAAACAGTATCAAAGATAAAAATATAAAAATGATCCATACTTTTTCAAAAGGCAATTTCAGGGAATGCAATAAATTGCTTTTTACTATATTTGAAATTTGCGAATATTATGATACGAACGAACCTTCCAAGATAAACTATGAACAGATCCCTTCAAGAATTATTGAAATGGCTGCATTGAAGTTGGGATATATTCATGTATGATATCAAACCGTTGGAAGAGGAGTGGAAAAAATACCGGAAAAAAAAGAGGAAACCCTGGTTTGTATTTCTTTTTTCTGTTTTTTTTCTCTTTTTGGTTTCTGTAGGACTTTTAAATTACAAAGAAAGTGATCTTTTCCAATATCAATTTACTTTAAATGATCATAACAGATCAGAAACTGTGATAAAGACGTCTACTGTGTTGCTGCCATTGCTGGATAAAGCATTGACAACATTGGAAACAAAGAAAGCTGAAACTGCTGAAACAGAACCTGTGACAGTAATTTCCCGTGAAAATGCCTCCGATGAAATCATAGAAGATATGCCTATAGAAGAAGATGCTACAATAACAGAGAATCAATCTGGAATGACAGAGGAAAAGATAGAAAGACCTCATAAAAAAATACATTTGAATATTATAGAGACGACAAGTGTAAGTGCATATAAAGATGTTGCAAAACGTTTTCATGAGTCACATGATACAGATGATTCTCTTTTTTTGGCAAAAAGCTATTATAACAGAGGAAATTACAAAAAAGCGGAATATTGGGCACTTCAGACCAATAAGGTGAATGGCAATATTGAAGAGAGTTGGCTGATATTTGCAAAAGCAAAGGTAAAGCTGGGACGCAGGAATGAAGCAATGCGGATTTTAAAGGCCTATATTAGAAAATCAAACTCGGAACAGGCAGAAAGACTGTTACATAAGATCAAAGCAGGTAACTTCAAATAATAAATTAGGCTTGTACAGTATCAATATATGATACTATATCTAATAGAGTAAAAAAGGTGATTGAATGGTAAAACTGATTGAAATGATGCTGGATGAAAAGCTTATCACTAAAGATGCTATTTCTACTTTAGTAAAAAGCCGGCCGCCTAAAAAAATCTCGTTTGCTAATCTTATAGCTGAAAATATGATCGATCTGCACTCTGTAGAAATATTTTTAGCCAAGAAAGTACGGCAGGGTGTCATTACATTATCTCATTTGGAAAGGATAGAGGGAATTGATATTGTCCCTATTCTTGAAGAAGTTGCAAAGGCACTTCATGTTGAGTATATCGATCTGGATGAAGTTGAAATAGATATGAAACTGTTTTCACAGATACCATATAAACAGCTTCTTAAATATAATGTGATCCCTATCGAGGAGAATGACCTTAATGTACTTGTTGTCTTTGATGATCCTTTGGATATGGGTGCACAGGATGCAATACAACGGCTTTTCCCGAAGAAACCTATCAAAATAGCAATTTCCAGGCCAAAGCAGATACATCAGTATCTGCAGCGTCTGGAGATCAATGAAAACATTAAAGGCCTGGTTTCTGATATACGTAAAGATCTAAGTCAGGAAGGGAATATGGATGAAGCGGACAGTGAATCACCTGCTGTTCTGAAACTCATAGATATTATCCTGAAATCGGCTATTTATATCGGTGCAAGTGATATCCATATTGAAGCAACAGAGAAGAACTGTATTATCAGAGAGCGTGTGGATGGTATGTTGCGTCAAAGTTTTACATTTGATAAAGATATTTTCAATCCGCTTGCTTCACGGATGAAGCTCCTTTCAAATCTGGATATTGCAGAGAAAAGAAAACCTCAGGATGGAAGGTTCTCTGCCACGATCACAAAAAGAGATTTTGATTTCAGGGTCTCTACACTTCCTACGATCTACGGGGAGTCCATTGTTCTGAGGATATTGGATAAATCCAAAGCAATGATCAGGCTGGAAGAAGCCGGTATGAGCAAGTTCTGCTATGACAGATTTTCTGAAGCTATTAAAGTGCCGTATGGAATAGTTCTGGTCACCGGGCCTACAGGATCCGGTAAAACAACAACGCTTTACGGTGCGCTTAATGCGATAAAGGATGTGAAAGACAAGATCATTACGGTTGAAGATCCTGTAGAATATCAGATGAGCGGTCTTCAGCAGGTGCAGGTAAAGCCGAATATCGGACTGACTTTCGGTACAGCCTTAAAATCAATATTAAGACAGGATCCTGACAAGATCATGATCGGTGAGATCAGAGATAAAGAGACTTTGCGTATTGCCATACAGGCAGCACTTACCGGCCACCTGGTCCTTTCTACTCTGCATACGAATGATGCTATTTCCGCAGTGACCAGGATTCTGGATATGGGTATAGAAGAGTATCTTGTGAGTGGTGCTCTTATAGCAATTCAGGCACAAAGGCTGGTAAGAAAGATATGTCCACACTGCAAGAAGGAAGTTATATTACCTGAAACTCTTTTGAAGGATGTTGAAGAGTATCTTCCGGAAAATCCGGTCTTTTTTAAAGGTGAAGGATGTAAAGAGTGTGACCATACCGGATATGCAGGCAGAGAGATGATCTCTGAAGTATTGACAGTAAGTGAGACTTTGTCACGAATGATCGCTGCAGGAGCATCCAAAGAAGAGATGACGAACCAGGCAATGGAAGAAGGATTTATCAATATGTTTGAAGATGGGGTCAGAAAGGCTCTTGAGGGAAAAACAACGATCGAAGAAATCTATAGAGTAGCGAGGTTGTAATGAAATATTTTAATGTAACGGTCATGGACAAGGGTAAAAAGCGTTCAGAATTAATAAAGGCAGAGAATAGAATAGCAGCGATCAAAGCAGCAAAACGCAAATTTCCCGCTTTAATGATAATGCGGGCTGTAGAGACATCGGTACCTCTTGAAGAGACTCTGAATAATGTATTCAAAGGGATCACAAGGTCATTTAAATCCAAGATACCCATTAATGATAAAATTTCTACGATCAGGCAAATCGCCGTGATGACCGATGCAGGTATCGCGATCAATGATACCTTGGAGGATGTAGCGGATAATACGAATAATCAGCAGCTTAAAGAGATGTATAATACCATGAATAATGATATTAATGCAGGTAACAGCCTGGCTGATGCAATGAAACCGTATACAGAAGAGTTCGGACATGTTGCACTTGCAATGACGAACCTGGGTGAAAGAACGGGGAATATCTCTGAGGCTTACCATAAGCTTGCCGATATCATGGAGAATATCAGAGACAATACGGCCAAATTCAAAAAAGCGATCCGTTCTCCCTTGATCACTTTGGTGGCAATGGGAATTGCATTTACGATATTGATCATGGTGGTGGTTCCAAAATTTAAAGATATTTTTGACAAATTCAAAACTGAACTGCCTCTTCCTACAAAGATACTTCTTAAATTGGAGTGGGCATTCAGTCATTACGGAGTGCTCATACTGTTTGTTTTAGTGGCATCGATCTTAACATTGAAATATTTTTATAAGAACAACAGAGATTTCAAATATATGATAGACAAGATAATGATCCATCCGAAATTCTACCTTATCAACAAAGCGATATTCCTCTCTACTATGCATAAATATAATCTGGTTTTTGGTGAACTTGTAAAATCCGGGATTCCTGTTTCCGAGGCATTGGAGACAGCTGTCGGCATGGTTGATAACCTGGCGATAAAAGAACAGCTGCTGACAGTAAATGCAAATATCGGACGCGGTATGAACCTTGCTGAGGCTTTTGCACTTACTGGACTGTATGAAAATATGCTTTTGCAAATGATCAAAGCAGGAGAAGCAGGCGGACAGCTTGATGCCATGCTGGATAAAGTAACCAAATATTATGAGATGGAATTTCAGGAGCTGATTGATAACCTTTCAACCTATGTGGAGCCTATTTTGCTATTCTTTATTGCAGGGCTTGTTCTTTTAATGGCTCTTGGAATCTTCATGCCTATGTGGGATCTCGGCAGGGCGGTCAAGGGGTAAACTTTATAAGAGAAAGAAGAGGAGACCATTGCTCTTCTTTCTCTATACTATCAAAGTCTGTGGTGTTTAACAGCTTTTTCCAGATCTTCTATGGTATCTATTCCGAAACTCTCTGTTTCTACTTCTGTCATAGCAACGCTGTATCCATGATGGAGTGCTCTGAGTTGTTCCAGTTTTTCTATATGTTCCAGAGGTGCAGGGCTTAGTGTACAGAATGTATGCAATGATCTTACGGTAAAACCGTAAATACCCAGGTGGCCTTTATATTGATCAAAATGGTGGTCACGGGGATAGGGGATCTTTGCTCTGGAAAAATAGAGTGCTATATTATTCGTATCTGTTACGACTTTTACAATATTCGGGTCATCCGCTTCAGGGTTTGAAATAATCTTATAACATGAGTTCATCATAATCTTTCCGTTATCTCTGTTCTTTTTTGTCAGATCATAAATGGCCTGGACTACATCAGTCTCTATAAACGGTTCATCTCCCTGAACATTGATGATGATCTCATTATCACTTAAACCCAGTTTCCGTACAGCTTCATAGATACGGTCCGTACCGCTCTGGTGTTCTGTTGATGTGAGTACAGCTTTAATATCATGCTTTTTAGCGATATCAATAACCTCTTGGGAGTCTGTTGCAATGACTACGTTGTCAATATCATCTACAGCCATGGCAGTTCTTATGACCATGGGGATACCTCCTATATCTGCCAAGACTTTATTGGGAAAGCGGCTGGAACCTATACGTGCAGGAATAATGATCATGATAAACCTTTTATTTAAGTAATTATGTATGATTTTACACTCTCTATGCTAAAATACAAGTAATTTTTTGTAAGCGTTTAAAACGCTTTTAAGGCGACTGGCCATATGGGCACTAATATGGTGTCAGCGTTGGTTTTCCGGACTTTGCCCAAAAAATGTAAGGGATAAATATGAAAGCACTTTTACTTCTCAATATGGGTGGGCCGAACACTATAGAAGAGGTCGAACTTTTTTTACGCAATATGTTTGCAGATAAAAATATATTGACCATGAATCCCTATATGCGGAAGTTCATTGCCAATATTATTATCTCTAAACGTCTGGAGGATGTGAAAGAGAATTATAGACTTTTGGGTGGAAAGTCACCACTTCCTGAACTGACTGCCCGGCTTATTCTGAAACTTAAAGAGCATCTTGATATGCCTGTCTATCCTGCTATGCGATATGTCCCTCCGTTTGCAGACAAAGCACTTTTTCAGTGTCAAAAGAGCGGTGTAGATGAACTGATACTCTTTCCTATGTACCCGCAGTACTCAACCACCACGACACTTTCCTCTGTTGAAGATATTGAACAACGCTGTGAAGCAATGGGATATTCGCCAAAGATCACACTGATAGATCCGTATTATGATGAGTATGACTATATAGAAGCAAGCTGTGAGAAGATCATGGAAGCGATGGAGGGCAAAAATACCGAAGAGTATGACCTGCTGCTCTCTGCACATGGTTTGCCAATGAGTATTATTAAAGCAGGAGATCCCTATCAGAATCAGGTTGAGGGAAATGTATCGGCTGTAAAAACCTATTTTGCAGGCAAAGGTGTGGTATTTCATGAGATTAAACTTGTGTACCAATCCAAAGTAGGTTCTTCCGCCTGGCTGGAACCGAATCTTGTAGATGTGTTACGTAATCCTACACATAGAAAAGTGCTTATTTACCCGCTTGCATTTACGCTTGATAATTCCGAAACGGTATTTGAACTGGATATTGAACATAGAGAGATCGCCGAAAAAATAAAGTATGAAGATTATATTGTTGCATCATGTATGAATGACAGTGATAAATTCACACAGTTCATTGTGGATAAAGTCAATGCAGTTTAATTATCTTCCGGTTTTGAGAATTTTTTTTTGGATCTCTGTAACAGGGAGTTATATTCTTGCAATGCTTCCGCAGGATATAGCACCGCATATAGGTTCATTATCGGATAAAGGTATACATTTTTTTGCTTTTGCAGTATTGTCTCTGCTACTCGGAATATCTTATACGGTGACATGGATACGGACACTATTCCTACTGACAATTTATGCAGTCTTTATAGAACTGTCCCAACTTTTCACACAGGACCGCAGTGCAGAAATTTTGGATATTATAGCCGATATGATCGGTATAGGGATCGGATCGCTCTTTTATCTTCTGATCAAAAAATGGATAAGATATTATACTGCATATGAATACAATTAAAAAACACTCTATCTTTACAACAGAAGTCAATCGCTCAAAATTCATTACATATCTTGTACCCATGTCAGAGTATGAGGGGTTGCAGGAGAAGTTGAAATCTGAACATCCAAAAGCCAACCATGTTGTTTATGCTTTGCGCTATTTAAATGCGTTTGAACAAATTGTTGAAAATGCTTCAGATGACGGGGAGCCCAAAGGCTGTGCCGGTACACCGGCATTAAATGTACTTCGTGGTGAAGAGATGATCAATTGTGCAGTACTTATTGTACGCTATTTCGGCGGTATCAAGCTTGGAACAGGCGGTATGGCAAGAGCGTATGCTTTGGCTGTAAAGAATGTGTTAAATATAAGTGAGTTGCTGCCTTATGAAAAACAGGTAGAGTATACATTTGAAACTACTTACTCTGCCGTAGATAAGACATTGTATAAGTTAAAACAATTGGATATCACGTACTATGCAAGAGAGTTTGGTCTGGAAACAGTAAAGTGGAGAATACAGGGAAGTGAGGAAAAGATAAGTATATTTTCTAAAAGTGCTGAACGCTGAACGCTCAACACTAAGCGCTCTTAGAGTGCATCCTCGTTCTCTTCATCCGTTCTGATACGGATGGTTCTTGAAATATCACTGACAAAGATCTTACCGTCACCTATCTTGCCTGTTTTAGCAGCTTCCTTGATAGCTTCGATCACTTTATTTGCATATTCATCATTACTTACAACGATCTCCAGTTTTACTTTAGGAATGAACTCAACCACATACTCGGCACCTCTATAGAGCTCTGAGTGTCCCTGTTGTCTTCCGTAGCCTTTGACTTCTGAGATGGTCATACCTTCAATACCGGCTTCTATCAATGCTTCTTTTACATCATCCAGCTTAAACGGTTTGATGATCGCTTCTATTTTTTTCATTTTTATTCCTTTAGTATAAAAGTTTGATATTGTCTAATTATAAAACAAGTTCTTAAATAGTCCGCTTGAATTCAGGATAGGATTCTATACCGCATTCCGTAGCATCAATTCCCTCAAGCTGTTCATCATCACTGGCACGCAGTACAAAGATCTTATTGATTGCATAGATCACTATCCATGATAGAGGAAAGACGATAGCTGCAACTACAAGTATACCTTTTAATTGTGTCCATATACTTACATCTGCTACAAAAATACCTACAGCCAGTGTTCCCCATATACCGTTGACAAGGTGAACGGAGAGTGCTCCTACCGGATCATCCATTTTTAGTTTGTCAAATAAAGGTACGGCAATAACAACCAGTGCACCACCGATAGCCCCTATCAGAATAGGGGTATAGATATCATACCGGTCCGGTCCGGCGGTTACTGCAACAAGTCCTCCAAGTGCACCGTTGAGAATCATGGTAATATCGAACTTTTTGTATCGGAAATAGGTGAGTAGCCAACCGACAATGGCACCGGCAAGACCGGCGGTATTGGTATTCATGATGGTCAAGGCGACAGCATCGGCATTTTCTTTGCTGGAAATGGCTCCAACAGAACCGCCGTTAAATCCGAACCACCCGATCCATAGAAGAAAGGCTCCCAGTGTGACAAGAGGGATATTTGAAGCAGGAATAACCTGGATTTCCCCACTTTTCTTATAACGTCCGCGTCTTGAACCCATGATCAGGATCGCTGCCAGGAGTGCCCATCCGCCTGTAGAGTGAATGACGGTTGAACCGGCAAGGTCAGCCATACCGGAAATATCCAAAGCAGTACCTGCCAAAAAGTTTGCACCCCAGGTAATATTTACGATAGTCGGGTAGAGGAATGCACCTACTGCAACAGTGAACAAAGCCAAAGGGAGGATACGCGAGCGTTCACTTACGCCGCCACTCATAATGTTGACGACTTTTCCGACAAATGCCATTTGAAAGAGGAAGAAAGCATATTTGCTCATACCATCCTGATGGTCCCAGCTTCCAAAAGCATACTCATATCCTATAAGCATGAATGACAGAGAAGCTATGGCATAGATCATTACATTTACGGTAAGTACCGAAGTAACATTTTTTGTTCGTACCAAACCTGCTTCCAGCATTGCAAAACCCGGCACCATAAAGATGATAAGTGTCATGGCAAAGATAGCAAAAAAAGTATCTATGACGTAATTCATTTCCATATTGATCTCCTAATATTTTGAATAGTTTAGTGTATCTATAAATTAAGGAGGATAGAGGGATACAGTTGATTTATATTTAGGCAGAAAAATATTTTTTTAATAAAATTTATATGAAATATTGATTAATTTTTAATCAGTGAGTTGCTTGAGAGGATAACTTGTATATCTTCCCGTTGAGAAGAATAGATATAATGAGAAGGCAGAGCTTTGCTCTGTCTTCAGTCTGATCATATCAGAGTGCTTCCTCATCTTTTTCATCCGTTCTGATACGCAGTACAGAATCAATAGTCGTGACAAAGATCTTACCGTCACCGATCTTGCCTGTTTTGGCAGCACCATTGATCGCTTTGATGGCGATGTCGGCATACTCATCGTTGCTTACAACGATCTCGATCTTGATCTTGGGGATGAATTCAACGACATATTCTGCTCCTCTGTAAAGCTCAGAATGTCCCTGTTGCCTTCCGTACCCTTTAACCTCAGATACTGTCATACCTTCGATACCGGCTTCTACCAATGCCTCTTTTACATCTTCAAGTTTAAATGGTTTTATGATTGCTTCAATTTTTTTCATTTTTATTCCTTATTGTTACTGTTGTTTTAAACTAAGCTCTAAATACAACATATTGCATGAGCCTTCCACTGAGGAGAACCCAGTGCTGGTAATCTCCTGTAAAGAAAGTTGCCTAAAAGGCAAGGTTTCTGCAAGAGACAAGAAATAGAGCTTTGCTCTATGCCATCTTGTTATAAATTCATACCTTTTTCACCGTGTATGGCTTCATCAAGACCCATCTCTTCTGTTTCAGCATCAACTCTGGCACCACCGGTCAAGGCACTTGCAACATAATAAACAATTACTGTACCGATAAGTGTCCAAAGACCGACAACAACAACGGATTCAACCTGTACCATGAATTGCCCCATTCTGTCACCACTCTCTTTCAATGGACCATCCCAGAGAAGGTCTTTATCGTTAAGAGCGAAGAATGCTGTTGCAAGCGCACCCCATAGACCAGCCAGGAAGTGGATACCGAATGCATCAAGAGAGTCATCATAACCAAATATTTTTTTCAGCTTGACAACACCGAAGAATGCAATCACTGAACCGAAGATACCGATGATGAATGCACCGCCTACACCAACGAAACCGGCAGCAGGAGTAATAGCGACAAGTCCTGCAATAATACCGGATGCGATTCCAAGTAGTGTCGGCTTTTTATAGACAATCCACTCCAGAAGCAACCATGTTACACCGGCAGCAGCTGTTGCGATGGTTGTTGTAAGTACAGCAAGGCCGGCAATAGCGTTCGCACCGAATGCAGAACCACCGTTGAATCCATACCAGCCGAACCATAACAGTGCAGCACCTGCAGCTGTAAAGAGAATGCTGAAAGGTTTCATAGCAATTTTAGGATAACCGGCTCTTTTACCTACCAGGATAGCAAGTACAAGGCCAGCCAGACCACCATTCATGTGTACAACGGTACCACCGGCAAAGTCAAGTGCACCTGCATCAAAAAGAAGTGCACCGTCTCCACCCCATACCATGTGGGTAATAGGAGCATAAACTACCAGACCCCACAGGGCAACGATCACCATCCATGTAGAGAATTTCATACGACCGATCACAGAACCTGAAGCGATCGCTACGGTAATAGCAGCAAAGGTACCCTGGAATGCGATGAATACATACGTAGGATAGGAACCGCTTAGATCAGTCCATTTGATACCGCTTAAAAGCACATTATCTAAACCCCCCATGAATTGTTGGATACCGGCAGATTCAGCTGTACCGAATGCGATAGAGTAACCTGCAAGGATCCATACAACAAATGCAAGAACGAAAGCACCCATTACCATTGCATAGGTATTCAATGCATTTTTTGTTCTTGACATACCTGCGTAGAACAGTGCAAGGCCTGCCGGTGTCATCAGTAATACAAGTGCAGTAGACATCATCATCCATGCTGTATCACCCGTATCGAGTTTGTCTTCCGCAAAAGCGGCGATCGGCATTAAAGATGCCAGTAGAGCTAAAAGTTTTAACTTCATGCTTTTTTCCTTTAAAATAATTTTCAAAAGAATAATAACATCTAAAAGAGAATCTTTTTATCGGATGTATGATTAATTTTTAATCAATCTCGAATGAGCGGTATCTCTAATTTGATTGTTCTCTCTTTGAGAAGAGAAGTAATATGACCCTGTGTAGCGAGTGTACGTATCTCTTCATCCGTATCATTGTAACGTCCATTTGCCTCTACAGTAAGTTGGACTATAGGTTTTTTCTTTCCTGAAATGATGACATGTTCCCCGACCAGAAGTTTCAGTGTAATGTTAATGGAGTCAGAATCTCTAAAGGTATCAAGTGTTTTTCTGAGCAGTTTGGAAAATCTGTTCTGATCAATCTTGAATTCCGGTATATCAGGGTCGGTCAGCAGTTTCAATGCATTTGTATTTTTTGTCTTAAAAAGTGCAATATTCGCTTCGAGCAGCAGATTGATGTCGGTACTGACCAGTTTGTCTCTCTCTATCGGAGTTGCGGATTTTGTTCTTGGGGCGTTGTAAAAACGAATAGAGATCTGCTCTTCATTTTCATATCCTACGGTAATAGCATAGAAGCTGAACGAATCGTAGTTCAGTGTAAGCGTGGTTGTCTTGTATCCAAAATTTTGTGGTGCATAGGCCAGAGCCAGATCATAAAGTTCTTTTTTTGAGACATACCCAAAGAGTATTTCCGCACTGTTATTGAGGTAGAGTATCTTTCCCTGGGCACTGAAAAGTATAAAAGGGCTGTTATCCCAATCTAAAAATGCTTGAAAATCAATCGATGTGGTGTTCATGTATCTTCTTCCTGAGGGTATTTCTGTTAATACCTAAAACGTGTGAGAGTTGCAGCTGAGAGCCGAATTTTTTAAGACCGGCTTCTATGAGAGGTTTCTCATAAAGTCCAAGATACTCTTTGTAGCCATTATTACCATCCAGTTTTTGTAAAATATAATGATAGATAGCCTCTTGTATATCTTCTGCTCCCATTGAATGATTCATCAAATACTGGTAGATGGATTTTTTCAGGGTTTTGCTGTTATTGCTCAAGTTAACAGGTATCTCTTCGATAGGGAAATCCAACTCTTTCAGCATGAGATTCGACTGTGCCTCTTTGATGAATCTGTTTTTGATGAAATCTGTATCATCAGGACGTTCTTTAAGCGGGGGAAGCGTATAGATAAAGGCAAAAAGGTTATCGATGGTCTGCTGGTTTCCTATATAGTTTGCCGTAGCAATGACACGCTTGTTGTCCAGATCAAGCGATTCCTGGTTACTGAGTTTCTCAAAATCAGTGATGATAAGTTCGTCCACTTCGCTCAGTAGTTTGACAACTGCCTCTTGATCTGCACCAGAGACCAGGGGTGCTTCAGGAAAGAGATAACGGGCCAAAGATTTCTTGCCGATATTCGGTTCGCCTATAATAATGGAAGAGACAAAAAGTGTTTTAGTAAGGTTAAACCCCTTAATAATATTCTGTACCTGCTCTGAGTTGGTGAAAAATTGTTCCATATAAGTACTTCTAATGTTTCTTATTTGATTAAAAAATAATCATTCTGCTATTGCATTATTATAACTAATCTATGCTAAACTACAGGAATACCATAGGGGAAGGTTGGCACATCAAAAACGCGTTTAAAACTTTTTGTGAACATAATCCATATTTGACTCTGGAACAGTCTATTGAATATTTTGCCATTTTAGGTGGAGTAGAACAGAGTATAGAACTTGATTTTTTTGAAGATATTTTTGAGATGGTCGAGTCCAATTTCGTAGAAGATTTCAGTAAATTCCAAAATCTTGTCTCCCCCTCTTATCTGCTCGAGACTCCTTATCGTGAAGTTCTTATGGCTGTGGCTAGGGGAGATGGTAAGTTTTACTCTGTACTAAGAAAAGCCAGACTGAGTGAGGGTGCTGGTGAAGAGATCATTGCTGAGCTTCTCTCTTTAAATGTACTTAAGTTGGAACATACCCGAGAACAGCCGCTCAAGATACACCCGAAACATAAACTTAAAAAAGAACTTCGCTCCTACCGCATACAGGATAAACTCCGTTTTGTTCAGCCTTTTATGCGTTTCTGGTTCGGGTTTGTCACCTATTATAAAAGAGAGCTGCTTCAACATGATGCGGCTGCTTTTTTGGAGAATTTCAAAAACAATTATGAACGTCTGCGTACACTGGTCTATGAACAGCTTTGTAATGCATTGCTTATCAAGTATTTTGAAAGCTCTACACCACTGCAGAGCAGCGGCAGTTACTGGAACCAGCATAGTGAATTTGATATCCTGGCCATCACCAATGATAAAAAGCTCATATTGGGGGAGTGTAAATACAAAGACCGGAAAGTATGTAAGAGTGAGCTGAGTAAACTCAAAGCCAAGGCATTGCAGTCAGGTATCAAAGTAGATGTTTATGCACTTTTTTCGAAAAGTGGGTTTTCTAACGAGCTGCTGGGGATGAAAGATGAGAGATTACTCTTGTTTGACCTGGAAGACTTGAAAGTACTTTTGTAGATAGCGACTATTTTGCTCTCATTGCACCTTGGAAAGAGTGTGAAAGAACCCATGGAAGTGGAGACTTCAGTCCCACCAAAAAGCTTTTTTGCCTAAAAAAGTTTGTATTTATATGGAAAATATTGCTTTTTCTGTCAAAATAACCTAAAAATATGCAAATATTTGGGTGAGGCTGAAGCCTTCACTTCCGAGGTGCCTAGTTCTTTCACAATCTCGGAAAGGGGCAATGAGGGAAATCCCAGTGATTAAAAAGTCATGACCTTATCACTTTTGATCACCCAGTCAGCTAAAATTTGCATCGTCGATGAGATATTTTCATCAAAATAGGGTTCATTTTGAAACAGGCCGAAACGGGCATTACAGTTACCGCAGACTTGTAGATTTATGCCGCTTGCATACATTTCTTTAAGTATTTCTTTAAGTATTTCTACAAAATCATGATGATAACTTTCCGGCTTGCTTGTTGTGTCCCGGGCAAGGTCATCCTCATCATTCATGAGAAAGATATTGACCTCTTGTCCACTTTTGTGAAGTGCTTTTGCAAGTTGTAGTGCGTTCCATGCAACATCAGACCCGTCATAGGGTTTGTGATTAAGTATAATTGTTATCATTGTATATCCGCTTACTCTTCATTGCTTAATTTGGTTACACCCAGTCCTGTTTCTATTGGATATCCGGCTTTTGCCCATCCTTTTAGTCCACCTTTGAGGTTGACTGCATTTTTAAAGCCCAGTTTTCTTAATGTTTGGGCAGCCAGGACACCGCGACTTCCTCCTCGGCAATAGGTGACTATAACCGCATCTTTATTTTTGATCTTATTGAGCACTTTAAATTCTAAATTCCCACGGGTGATAGCAAAATAATCATCCGCATATATCTGGCCTTCAGCTCTCTGGTTTGCTTCACGAACATCCAGAATGATCACATTTTCTTCTTTGTCAAGCATTTTCTTGAGCTTTTGAGGAGTGATCTCTCCTGCTTCTTTCTTGGCTTCTTCAATCAATTTATCCGTCTGGGGATGACCGGCAGTAAGAGGGTGTATCCCCAACAGTATCAATAGTGAAAGCTGAACTAATCTTTTCATTATATTTCCTTATATACTAATTAACTACTTAGGCATTTAGCTAAGTAAATTTTTGTATGTTATAATACTTTTACTTAAACTGACAAGGACATAAATGCTGGATATGTATCAAAAGATAAAAATCTTCAAAGCACTTGGAAATGAAACCCGGTTTTTAATTTTTAAAAATGTTTTTACCGGAGGCTATACCTGTTCGATTGACAAAAAAGATCCCAATGTCAAAGTGAGTCCTCATGCTACTTGCGTCAGTACCATAGCCGAGCACTTTGATTTCTCGTTGCCGACTATTTCCAAGCACCTCAAAGAGCTGCGGGAAGCCAATATCGTAACGATGGAGAAGAAGGGCAATAAGATCTATATAGAGCCCAATGTCGAGACTATCCGTGAATTGGGCGGATGTTTTACGACACTTGCTGATAATTTCGATACGAATAGAGAACTGTTTTTTGGTGAATTGACGGTAAGTTAGAGAGTAGTATAGTCCAGCCTATCTCTGCTCTCGTTACGTCTCTCCAGAGACTGTGAAAGAACTAGGTACCTCGGAAGTGAAGGCTTCAGCCTCACCCAAATATTTGCATATTTTTAGGTTATTTTGACAGAAAAAGCAATATTTTCCATATAAATACAAACTTTTTTAGGAAAAAAAGCTTTTTGGTGGGACTGAAGTCTCCACTTCCATGGGTTCTTTCACAGTCTCTCCCGAGGCGTAATGCATACAGTAATTTAAGATACAATAACGTGACATTCCACTGCTAGGTAGTGATAAAATAGTGATAATCCATAAGTAAAAACTTTAAACTAAAGCAACCAGCCCATCACCAACAGAAATAATCCCTGATTTGACAACAGTGGCTCTAACCCCGCCGATATATTTCAACCCTTCCATGATATCTTCTCCTAAAAGTCTTGACAGGTAACGACATGGCGGACAGGTTCTTACAATGCGAAAGGTGGCTGTACCTATGGTGAATTCTTTGTTTTTGAGCACTTCATAGTCAAGATCTTTGATAATGAGATTGCGTCGCAGGTCTAAGAAGTTTAGTTTGCTATCAAGGCGTTTGTTGCAGATCTGGAGTGACTCATAAGGGAGTATGGAGATCTCTCGGACACTTTGGGAGAGTTGGGGTTTGTTGAATGTACCCTTGCCATAGAAGTAGCGGTCACCTTCCAAGCCTTTACCTGCAACTGCATGAATGGTTTGAACATACTCTAGAGGCTTCTTTGCCTCTTTACCGATGATGATGGCATGAAGATGCATTAGCTTTGTATGTTACTCCCAACTTTCTCCTCAACCAGTACCTCTTCCTCATACACCTTAACCCCTTCCAAATAACCACTTATCTCAACTTCTTCATAGATGATGCCTTCAGGTACGGCTTCAGAGTGAAGTTGTACGGCACACTGTTTGTAGTTTGGCTCGAAAGATTTTGGGTCGAACTCCGGGATGGTGATGTTGTTGATGAGTTGTTCGTTGTAGTGGAAAGGGACAAAGACATTTCCTTCTCTTACCGTTTCACTTATTTTGACAATGACATCTTCTACGCGTCCACGGTTACCCGAAAGTGCGATGCGATCTCCGCTTTTTACCTTGAGTTTGGCAGCATCTTTGGGACTTAGGTCTACCCACGCTTCAGGAGCCAAGGCATCCAGTATGCCGATGGTGCCTGTTTTGGTTCGGGTGTGGAACTGCTCTACGGTTCTTCCTGTGTTGAGGATGAGAGGGAGTCCCTTGCATTGCATTTCACTTAGAGGTTTCCACTCTACCGGTAAAAGATTTGCTTTTCCGTCAGGAGTAGGGCATGGCATCTCTTCTGAGTAGAGTCTTTTTGTTCCTTGTGGTGCTTTCTCATTACACGGCCACTGGATCCCTCCGAGTTCTTCTATGCGTTCATAGTCCATTCCGGAGTAGTCACAGAGTTGTCCTTTACTGACACGTTTGATCTCATTAAAGACATCTCTGGGGGTGTGCAGGTCTTTGAAAAGAAGTTCATACTTCCCTTCAAAATATTTGGAGAACTCTCTTACGATGTCAAGGTCACTCTTGGTATCACCTAGAGGTTCTATGGCTTTTTTTGCATAGTTGCAGCGACGCTCAGAGTTGGTGTAGCATCCCTCTTTTTCACTCCATGTGGCTGCAGAGAAGACGACATCGGCTATCTGGGCTGTGTCGGACATAAAGGCATCCTGTACTACGAGGATGTCCAGTTTCTTAAGTGCTTCTCTTAGCGCATTTTGGTCCGGGTAGCTTACCAGTGGGTTGGTTGCTACGACCCATAGGGCTTTGATCTCACCTCTGTTTATGGCATCGATGATCTGAGGATAGGCATACCCGCGTGCTGTAGGGATAAGCTCCGTAGGTACATTGATGATGTTCGCAAAGGCTTCTCTGTCACTGGCATTTGCATAATTTCTGTACCCAGGGATGGAAGAGGTAAATCCGAACTCTCTGGTTCCCATCGCATTACACTGTCCCGTAATGGACATAGGGGAGGAGCCTTCTTTCCCAAGGTTTCCTGTGATGAGGGCCAGGTTACAGATGGCAGAGACGGTGTCTGTACCGATAGAACTTTGGTTGACACCCATCGTCCAGGCACTCATGGCTCTGTCTGCTGTTGCATAAATTTTAGCTAAGTTGTAGAGCTCTTTTACCTCTAACCCTGTGATATTTGCTACATCCTGGGGAGGGTAGTTGTTCATGATATGTTTTCTGAACTCTTTGTAGCCGTTGGTTCTCTCTTTGATAAATTTTTCATCCTCCCAGCCCTGCTCCATAATGATGTAGCAAAGCCCGTTAAGCAGAGCCAGGTCAGATCGTGGTGCAAGCGGTACAAAGATATCCGCCATCTGTGAAGTCTTGGATTTACGAGGGTCCACTACGATGAGAGTCGGTTTTTTACCTGTCTCTTTTTTATTCTTGGCAATGTGGAGTTTCAAAATAGGGTGATTGTCAGCAATATTCGCTCCAATGAGCAAAATGACATCTGCTTTAGAGAAGTCCTCGTAACATCCGGTAGGACCATCAGACCCAAAAGTCTGCTTGTAACCCATCACTGCACTTGCCATACAGAGTGTGGTGTTCCCGTCATAGTTGTTTGTCTCAAGTCCAAGTTGAGTAAATTTCCCCAACGCGTAGAACTCTTCGGTGAGAAGTTGTCCTGTAGAGATGACAGCAACGGCACCTTTGCCATGCTCTGCCTGAATGCGTTTGAACTCGTTACTTGTGTGAGTAAAAACTTCCTCCCAGGAGCTAGATTGAAGTTCACCATTTTTTCTAAGCAGAGGAGTAGGTACACGGTTGTCGGCACGCACCATTTTGTGTTCGCTTAAACCTTTGGGACAGAGTGTTCCCATATTGACCGGGTGAAGAGGGTCACCTTTGGAGTAGACCGCTTCACCGTTCTTTACACCGATGTACATACCGCAGCCTACACCGCAGTATCCACAGGTAGAACGTACCCATTTGTCCGGGGCTTTCTCTTTGGCTACTTTTCCGAAGATGGGGTCATCAACGAGGGCGTATTTCTCCTCTTTGATGTCTAGTCCTAAAAATTGTTTTGCTTTGTCTATTAAACTCATTTTGTTTCCTTTTACTCACTTAAACCACTCTCGTTTCCAAGCTCCTGCTTGGGAATGTGTCCCGCAGAAAATGCCTTTGGGTACATACGAGAATTTTATTTGCTAATATACTTTTTCTCATATTATGAGTTTCTTCTCTACTTTTTTTAGAAAAAAGTAGGCAAAAAAGCGTCATTTCGCAAGTGTACGGTCGGTGCTCTCGGCACTTCTGCCTTCGCACCTGTACACCCAATGCTCAATGACAAAGAATATCATTGCTTTTTCTCAACGCTCAATGCTCAGCACTCAACGCTATGATGCAAAGCATCAATGTCTCTGATTCCCGGCAAAGAAATTCCCTGCCAAACCTAGAGGTACAACGGTCCTGTAGAACAGGTAACGTCCTGCCAATTCAGAGGCAAGTGCACCTGCTGTTGCTATGGCTAACGTTGTTATGGCTAACCCGATTAGTCCGCTTGCTGTAAACATAATGGCTAAAAGTGGCAGACCCAAGGCAAAGAGTGCAAGTGAATAGACCCTGAATTTCTTTACTTTACCGAAATGCTCCTGAAGGAGGGTTCTGGTTCGGTTGTACTGGTAGTAGAGTGGATCTTCTTTGTCCAAGTGACGGTAGAACATGACCTCTTCAAGTATCACCAGTGCCTGTCCCATACCTGCAAGCAGGGTGATGGCAAGCAGTACCATGGCTCCCTGTGCTCCGTTGCTGATGAGCAATACCATTGCAATAAGCAGGAAACCGACATAGCCTGAACCAAAGAAACGTTTGGTGGTGGACTTTCTGTTCCACGATGGACGTGCTTTGATACGGTAGATCATCGACTGTGCGTAAATCCCAAAGAGTCCCAGGCTCAAGGTAATGGCTTCTACAAAGAGTAATCCAAATCCTTTGATCTCTAAAAAGTACATTCCTGCTACCAGAGTAGCCAACCCCGTATAGGCACCAAGAGCAATGGCTTCACGTGAGAGCCAGGAAGTTTTCCAGTTTTTCATAGCAGACATCGCTTTGATGGGTCGTCCCAAATGCAGGGCTGAGAGCGGTAATCCTATGGCAGACGGCAGAAAGGCTAAAATAGCCATGGCTAAATTTGGCTTTGGCAGATTGAATCCCAAAGAGAAAAGCAGTTGTCCTAAAAAGAGTGCCAGAAATGCTCCCACAGAAACCTGAGTCAATACTGTCATAAAGACCAGCGGCAACTCCGGGTGGGCAGGTTTGAGCAGGTGCTCATCTGCCGGACGGATCTCTTCTCCCTCTTTGAGTTCGGGCAGGGTATAACGTGTGGTCGGTTTGGTGATCTCTATATCCGGCAGGTGGGGAGCAACTCCCTCTTTCGCCATATCTTCAGCCAACCACTGTTCCACATTGACTGCTTCTATCTCTATGGCTCCAGCCGGACAGGCTTGTACACAGGCAGGTGTCTGACCTGCTTCAAGTTTGTCCACACACATATGACACTTGGTCACGATGCCTCTGTCTGGATTAAAGACAGGTACTTCATACGGGCAGTTCCATGTACAGTATTGACACCCTATACAGCTAGGGTCATCATGCCAGACGATGCCGTTATCCAGTTTAATGTAGGAGTTGGTAGGACAGCCTTTGAGACACTCAGGATCGATGCAGTGGTTACAGCTCATAGAGTTGAAGAGTTGCAGGGTATCCGGGAACTCACCCATCTCCATCTCACCCACACGTCGCCATTTGATCTCATCCGGGTTGGCATTTTGCTCATTACAGGCTACTTCACAACAGTGGCACCCTACACAGGCAGTGGCATCGAAGTGAAAACGGTACTGCTCTCCCTCTTTGAGCTCCGGAATGTCAATGCTGTAGTTACCGCATTGCATACCTGTTTCATTTTTATGATTTATGAAGCTCTCTAAAGGAGTGTTTTTGCTTAATGGTTCCATTATTAAACCTCTTTGGAAGTGGCGACTTCAGTCCCACCTACAGTTTGTGAAATAGAGATATTTTTGTTATTAAAGAAAATATGATTTATATCAAAAAATAAACTTTTTTGAGCTAGCAAGCTTTTAGTGGGACTAAAGTCTCCACTTCCTGATTCGGTTCCATACATTTACACTTCCTTTAAAGCCACAAGCAACTCAGAAAAGACCTGTGCTCTTTCTCTTTTGTCGTGATGAGTCATAGTATAGATCACTTCACTTAATTTTTCAGGTACTTTAGGATTGAGTTTAGTCACTTCATCTCTTTTGATCTTTCGAGGTTGTGCCTTGATGGGCTCAAAGTTGTCTATTGCTTCATAACGCTTCTCATTGGTAAGAAGTTTAAAGAGTTTCAGTCCAAAATCAAAGAGTTCAAATTCCTCTTTTTTGTAGGTTTTAGGCTCTTTGTCAAGTTCAAACAGTACATCCAGGCCCAATTTTTCGTTCAGTATATAATTGATCTTCGTATAAAACCCAAGTGCCTGATAGCTGTAGTTCGCACTTAAATATCTGTCGTCAAACATTTCAAAGGTCTCTGCTCTTTGTTTGTATGAAGCGTAGGTTTTAAGCAGATACTTTACATGGTGTTTTGCTTCCGTAAGAGGAAGTGTTTTATGCAGGATGTGAGCCTCTTTTGCTATACGGGTGATCTTCCCACCCATAAAGATATGTACCCCATCCACACGGTTACCTTCATCATCTTTGGCTTTACACCCTTCAAAACCGATGTCAGCGATACCGTGAACACCGCACCCTTTAGGACAGGCTGACCAGTTCATACGTACCGTTGCATTTTCTATGGCAACTTCAGAGTTAAGGAAGTGTGCCATCTCTATGGCATCAGGTTTGTTGGGGATCACCCCATAGGAACAGGTTTGTGTTCCTGCACAGGCGATCATGTCGTTGAAGTAGAGGTTGTTGAACTGAGCATACTGCTTAATGATCTCAGCTGTTTCAAATGCCTCCAGATTTTCTTTGGATATATCGATCACATAAAGGTTCTGGTCATAAGTGAGTCTGATATTCCCTGAAGCAAATGTTTTTGCCTCTTTGGCTACCGCTATCATATCTGTACCGGAGAAAATACCTGAGGGTACGATGAGCTTATAGGCGAACTGACCGTTTCGTTGCAGTACTTTGTTCGCTCCAAGGGCGATGCTTTGTGACTGTACCATAGTCACACCTGCAGGTGAAAATTCGCACCCCGCATCTTTTTTGATGGCATCTGTCAATGCATCAACACCAACATCCTGGATGAGGAAGTGAAGTCTGTTCTTGTTACGGTTGTCACGGTAGCCATAGGTTTTAAATACATTAAGCAAAGAGGTAAAGAATGCAGGCACTTCTTCTATGCTGACAAAAAGGTTGGCATCTTTTGCCTGTACGCCTACTCTTGCTCCAAGATAGATGTTGAAACCGAACTCACCGTTTTTATTTGCCAAGACAAAACAGCAGTCATGTCCAAAGATATTACATGAGTTTGAGAGTGAACCGAGTATGCCTGTGTTGAACTTACGGGGAAGTACCGAGATCCACTCAGGATCTTCTCCAAATATCGCCTGGAGTTGGTCTATGATGGGTTTCGTCTCTATGACATTATCATAAGCCACACCGTCAAGAGGGTCATTCACGATGTTACGGGGATTGTCTACACCTGTCTGAAAAGTGGAGATACCGACCTCTTTAAGTTCGGCAAGTACTTTGGCAATGTCTGCTATCTGCAGGTAACGCAGCTCCACCTGCATACGTGTAGTGATGTCTATATAGTCATTACCATACTTCTTTGCCACTTCGCCTATGCGTACAGCCTGTTCATAGTTAAGCTGCCCTGCCGGTACACGTACTCTGAGCATAAAGTCTTCACCCTTGTCAAAGAGTCCAAAACATTTCAGAAAGTATGCACTGTCCTCTTTTGCCAGACTTTCATACCCTGCGGCAGCAATGGCTTCTAGTTTCTCGTATACATCCATAGGTGTTTTGAGTGCTTTGGTTGTCTCTACTTTATTTACTTTTTTACTTCTTGCTTCTCGTGCTTTTTCTAAAATGCTCATAATGTTTAACTTTCTTTATTGTTAATTGGCACAATTATATTATATCTTAGTTTGTCTATATATATTTTAGCTGTATACTTTTTAATCAATTGTAGTATGGAAATATTATTATATTGAACTTGCCTTCTGATTGACCTATCAACATAGATATAAGGTTAAATAGAGTTAAGATCTTTACTCTGAGAAGCAATAATTCAATAGCTCCCCTACATGATACTATATTTTATATATTTTCAAAAACAGCAAATTATTGGTTAAAAATTAACCAATAATTTATATAGATATATCATTATAGTTATTATACTTGCAGGGTAAGAAAGTTAAAAAGGATTCCGGATGGCAAAAAAGTTTAAATGAAGCTAAAGTATTACAGCTTACACCGCTTTTCCCCTGGTCGAGTGTGCATTAAAATATCCCAGTGTTATCGCTCAAGATGCCAATATAGCAGTATTGCTAAGCAAGCGGGGGGTCATTATGATGGTCAATGACCCGGAAGAAGCAACCATTGGTGAGGTACGGTAAGTCAGTCTTGCGAGACCAAGAAATAAGGTGGAACTACAATACGACTCTAAATATTGTTGTGAAGCTATACTCTCTTTCCTTTATGGAGGCTTCAGCAAAAAAGAGGAATAGAAACAAAACTGCCTAAAATTATTTTACTATGTATAAAGGAGAAAAAGATGCAGGAATTTATGAAGGTTTATGAGAATAACCAAGAAGATATTGAAAAATTTATTATCACAACATTGAAGAACAACGGTTCTATTTTAGCAGAAAAAACCAGTAACTATAAAAGGATTTTTCAGGTTTTCCCCTCTATGGAGTTACTCTATATTACGGATCGTGATTTTATTCAAAGTTCTCCAAATATTTTTAGAAACAAGATAGATATTTCGGCAAAAGGGAAAGATAGAGCTTATATAAATACAAAAGTAACACAAAAAGATGAAGCCTTTTTCATAAGTACACCCTATATTAGTTCTGTCACGGGGAGAACTTGTATTACTGTTATAAAAAAAGAAAATGATAAATGCATATTTATTGATTTTAGGCTTTCTGGACTATTGGGCAGGCTTGGTTTGGTAGAATTAAATCCAGCATTTAATGAATTTACAAAAATCTTTTATAAAGCAGTAGGTTTTTCATTGATGGCATTTGCTTTTTTTGCTATCATTTATGCACTATTAGGGTACATATCAAGTATTTATATAGATGGAGTGTTCACACTTGATACATTATTTAAACCTATCGTTGCACTCACTTTGGGATTGGCCATTTTCGACCTTGCAAAAACGATTCTGGAAAGAGAAGTTTTTTTTAAAAATTACAGCAAAGAGGATGAGGATGCAAATGTGTTGGCAAAATTTTCTATCGCTATCGTGATTGCGCTTTCCATTGAGGCATTGATGGTTGTTTTTAAAATCGCTTTACACGATTATTCACAGATGATACATGCACTTTATCTTATTATCGGTATAGCATTAATTATTGTGTCATTGGGAGTTTATAACTATTTATCAAAAAAAACTATTGATTAAAAATTAATCAATAAATTCTTGTATTTCAATTTTTTAGACTTAATAAGCTGTATATAGCTTTTAAATCAATTGATTAAAATTTAATCATAATATAGATTATAACTGATGTTGATTTACAGTATACTTCGCATTATATTTATAAAAAGGCTTCAAAATGGCAGGATTTAAAGCACTCAAAGGACAGGGACACTTTCCAACCTTGTTCATGGCTTTTCTATATTTCGATATGAGTTTTATGGTATGGACCATGTTGGGCCCACTCTCAACAGAGATCGGTGAAGCACTTGCCGCAGCAGGCCATATTATGACAGCAGGGGAGAAAGCAACACTCCTTTCTCTTCCTATTCTTTCCGGAGCGATACTTAGGATCGTACTGGGATTCGGGGTGGATAAACTGGGAGCAAAGCTTACAGCACTTATTGCACAGTCCATTGTTATTGCTTCACTGCTTACAGCATTTATGTTGGGAGCTGAGATCACCTATAACCAACTTCTTATTGTAGCACTTGGCCTTGGGTTTGCCGGGGCTTCGTTTGCAGTAGCACTTCCTCAGGCGGGACAATGGTATCCTCCCAAGCTTCAGGGGGTGGTTCTGGGTATTGCAGGGGCTGGTAACATCGGTGTGGTCATTGACTTCCTGTTTGCTCCGAAAATCGCTGAAAAATGGGGATGGGAGTATGTATTCGGTGTAGGTGCCGCAATGGCGATCATGGTGTTCATCGCATATCTGTTCCTGGCGAAGAATGCTCCTGAGTCTGTATATAAAGCAAGACCTAAAAAAGTCTCGGACTATCTTAAACTCCTTAGAGACAAAGATACATGGTGGTTCAACCTCTTCTATGCCATCTCATTTGGTGGTTTCGTCGGATTTGCCGGCTATATGAAGGTGTATCTGATGAACAGCTATCAGGCAGACATGTCTGCATTCGGACTGGATGTTTTCAATGAGCCGAATGTGAAGGTCATTGCAGGGTATTTTGGTGCATTGACCATCTTTGCCGGTGCGGTACTCAGACCTGTAGGCGGTAATATCGCCGACAAGATAGGCGGGGTGAAAGCACTTTATTTCTTTTATGGAGCCGTAGCTGTGCTGGTAGCATTGACAGCATTGGTGGAATTGCCGTTCTTTGTGGCTATTGCGGTACTTTTCCTTATTATGGCAAGTCTCGGTATGGCAAACGGTGCCGTGTTCCAGCTGGTACCGCAGAGATTCGGTAAAGATATCGGTATCATGACAGGTATCGTAGGATGTGCAGGCGGACTTGGCGGTACAGCGCTCATCAAGACACTTGGCTGGTCCAAAGGTGTATTTGACGGTTACGCTGTAGGATTTATGATCTTTGCAGGTGTTGTACTTGTAGCGATCCTGGGGCTCAGTTTTGTCAAGACAAGATGGAGAACGACCTGGGGTGCAAAAGCCGGTGGTATGATATAATCGAAAGGATTTTCTAATTCTCCTGTGTATGCCAGACACGTAGGGGTAATCCTTGTGGTTACCCTCAACACTACATCACTCTTTGGTAAGTAAAAGGCAACCACAAGGGATTGCCCCTACGGTCTGTTTTTCATATTTTTATAATGCACACATTTTAATCAAATCCAATCAAGCAAATTTCTAAGTCAAATGCTATAATAACTCTAATACAAACACAAGGCAGAAATCCATGTCCAAAAAGAACATCGAAACTTCAGGATTTACGCTGGCAAAAGGAACACAGCTTAAAGGTGATGACTTTTTTGAAGTGAAGGTGATGGATAACATTACTGTAGCAGTGGTGTGTGACGGGGTAGGGTCTGCTTTGCAGGGGGCTGAGGCTGCGAAACGTGTGACACATTTTTTGGTGCATTCACTTAAGAACAGGCCAAAATCCTGGAGTATGGAGAAGTCCATCAAGCACTTTATCGAAAACATTAACAGAGTACTTTTCCTTGAATCCATGGAAGAGTATGAACGTGAAGAGTTGGTGGCCACACTTACTCTTGTGGTCATAGAAGGAGACAGGTTCTATGGTGCCAATGTGGGTGATAGCCGTATCTATTTGCATAGGGATGGCACATTTACACAACTTTCCAATGACCACTCCATGGATGAAAAGGGGATGGAAAATATCCTGACTTCTGCGATGGGACTGGAGGAGAGTGTAGAGCCGTATTATTTTGAAAATAATCTGCAAGCCAAAGACCGGATACTGCTTTGCAGTGATGGACTCTACAATGAACTTAGCGATGAAGTACTGGCAGATGGGCTTCATATGGGAGCCTCTTATCTGGTTAAAAAAGCGAGTAAACTGCATGATGACAAGCTGCCGGATGATACCACCGCAGTTGTTCTTGAGATCAAAGAGCTTGACCCCAGACTGAAACTCAAACTGAGTGATCTGATCATTCAGGAACACTATAAAGCAGATGAGGCCATAGATGGCTACAGACTCATCAAACCGCTCATACAGAACAACCGTACCTGGCTTTGTGAGAAGAAGGGAATGCAGTATGTCATCAAATTCGCACCTGTTGAAGCGATAGATGATGAAAATATACTTGATCTTTTCGTCAAAGAGGTCTGGATGGCGAAACGTCTGAAAGCAGGGTTTTTCCCCAAGTCGGTCATTCCAAAAAAGCGAACCCACCGTTACTACATCATGAGCTTTATCGAAGGGGTATCGCTAAAAGAATTCACCGCTAAAAAACCGCTTTCTGTTGATATGGGCATAGAGTTAGCATACTTTTTACTAAAGATGTCACAGTTCCTGACCAGACTGGATCTGGTGCATGGAGATATCAAACCTGAAAATATCATTGTCATGAAACGTAAAGAGAAACTGGTCTTCAAGATGGTGGATTTCGGAAGTATTACAGAAGCCTATTCCAATGTGACACGTGCAGGCACACCTTCCTACCTGGCACCTGAACGTTTTAACCAGGCCCCCATGACAGAACAGACAGAGATATATGCCATCGGTATCACGCTTTATGAGACCCTGACCCGGAAGTTTCCCTTTGGGGAGATAGAACCGTTCCAAAATCCGAGTTTTGACAAAAATCCGAAACATCCGACCAAGTTGAATCCAAAGATCCCAGACTGGTTAGAGAGCATCATTTTACGCGCAATAGAGACCGATACGGATAAACGATACCATAATTATTCAGAGATGCTTTTTGAATTGGATAACCCCGCTAAAGTCCAGCCCTATTTTGACAAGAATATTTCATTTATCGAAAGAAATGAGAAGATGGTCTATAAGGTTGGATTTATTGTGATGTTCGTGTTGAATATCATTCAGCTTTTACTGAGGTAGCAATATATTGACTGATTTCAGATGTTGGATATGATTCATATCTTCAGTCTTTTCTGATGAAATCCTCTCCAGTTCTGTTTCTAACGTACTTTTTTGATATTTTTCCGATGTTCTTTAAAGGTATGGGTAAAGTCATGTACCCCTTCTTTGTTCTTCATAAAGTAAAGGTAGTTCGTTTTTGCCGGTTTGATGGCTGCTTTGATCGCTGAAAAGCTTACGGCACCGATAGGTGATTCGGGCAATCCTTTATGTTTATAGGTATTGAATGTACTCAGATCGTTCTTAATGCGTTCAGGGGTAACTTTAACGTGTGAGTATTTACCATAGTTCAGTGTTCCATCCATTTGAAGTCGCATCCCTTTTTTAAGCCGGTTGTAAATGACAGAAGAGACCAGAGGCATCTCCTTGTCGTTGGCTGCCTCTTTCTGTATGATCGAAGCAATGATAAGTACTTTCAACCACTGTTCCGTATTGTAGTTCCCATAGATCTTTTCTGAAATATTTCGATATTTTTTCTCTGATTCACGTACAAGGAAATGCATAAGATGTTTCTCTCTTATGCCGTAAGGTACAAAGTAGGTATCGGCATAGATACCTGCTTCAGGATAGGGAGAGAACTCTTTGTAGTATGCCTTCAGTTTGTTTTTGTCAAGTTCCAGCTTTTTGGCAAGTGCCTCGAAGAAGAGTTCGGAAGTCTCTCCCGGAATGAGTGTTACTTTGCGTATCATTGCTTTGGCATTGGTCAGTTTATAGAGAAAATCAATACGGTTGAGTTCATTTTTTCCTATGAATATCCATCCGCTTTTCGGTGTACCCATAAACCGGAGTATATAAGAGTCTATCTTGCTTAATTCGTAGCCTTTTTTGGTCAGCTGTGATATAATACTTCCTATAGAGCCTTGGGGTACATAAAGTGTTTGTGTCGTTTTAAGAGGCAGTGTAGTATAAAAGGCAAAAGAGATGATCAAAACGAGTATAATGTTTTCTGCCCATACTATCCATGTTCTCCATGTACTGTTGCGTGATACACTCATCTTTCTGATTGTCCTTTTTGCGGCGCTTTTTTTTTGGCTTAAAGCAGGTATCCATGTAGAGGATCTTACTTTTGGCCACTACAAGGTAGATGGATTATACATCAAACTCGATAAAAAGCTTACATTGAAAGCACATAATATCATGATCCCCCGAAGCAAAGCAAAACCTTCATTCGATAATTTGGATAAAACATTTGACAATATTAAATATCTTTTTACTTTTTTTGATTATATAGAATTAAAGAATATCCACTTTGAAAACAATGAATTAAATATTTTTTTTACGGATGATATACTCTATATTACCAGTGATGATTATGAGATCGCCGGGAATATACACAGAAAGGGACAGAAATTCATCGCCGATGTTTCCATGCTTTACCTTAAAAAGGATCATATCAATATCAAGGGAGAACTCGTTTATGATGCAGACAGCGGCAGACTGGAAACTAAAGGAAAGTTCGATGCCTATCATATCAAGGGGAGATTCAAAGCAAGCAAAGAGGATCACAGTATAGATTTTTCTCTTAACAGTGAAGTGTTTACAGACCTAAAGACACTGATAGGAAAATTTGCACTGAAAGAGTCTGTCAAGAGTTGGATCGTTGACAAAGTCCGGGCAGAAAGATACAGGTTATACTCTTTAACAGGGCGGGTATTGCTTGAGAATGAGGGGTATAAACTTGATTTTGATGCACTCAAAGGAAATGTGCTTTTTGAAGATGTGAAGATCCGCTATAAAGAAGAGCTGGATCCTGTGACAGCGGAGCGTTTTATACTGACCTATAAAAAAGGTACACTCTATTTCGATCTGAAGCATCCTGTCTATAAAAAAAGGGATCTGTCAGGAAGCAAAATATCCATTACGAATCTGCCAGGAAAAGATCCTACCGTACTTGATCTTGACCTGCATATCAGAACAGCGATTGATGATACTGTACAGGAAATACTGAAAGCCTACGGCTTGAGTATTCCTGTAGAGCAGAAGGACAGTGAATCAAATGTCAATGTAAGGCTGGGGATACCGTTAAAGAAGTCTCCGCAAAAGATCTCTGTGTATGTAGATGTGGACCTGGGTAAAGGAGATCTTTATATCTCCAAGGTAAAACTACCGGTGCTTGAAGGGAAGGTAGAGTATGACAAAGGGTTTGTGATACTTCATGATGTGGATCTGAAAGAGAGTTGGTATGCGGGCAGAGTGAACGGGAAGATAGATCTCAAAGAAAAAAAAGCCGATCTGATCTTTGATGCAAAGCAGATCTCTATAGGGGGAGAAAAGGAGAAATTCCTTGTATTGAAAAACAAATCGATGCCCTTGACCCTGGACTATAAAAAAGATATCGCAGTGGATATACCTGCATTGAAGCTGAAAATAGCGGCAAATCCCAAAGAGACATTGATACAGGTGGAAAAAATAGAAAAGATCAAACCTTATCTCAGGAATCTTGGTTTGCAGGTGGATGGAGGAAATCTTGAGATCAGAAGCAGGGATTTTGAAACCTATACCTTTAAAGGCGAACTACACAGAAAATCATGTTTCTTTTATGATAAAAAAGATATCTGTTATACACGTGTTCCGTGCAGCGGAAAGATCACAAAAAAAGGTATAGACTTCTATGCATTTGACAAACGCCTGCATTTCAGTGCAGGTGCATCACGGATCAAGCTTAAAGATCTGAATATAGACCTCAAAAAGTTCCTTGCTTCACGGAGCAAAGGTGATATTAAACAGAGTCAGGCAAAAAAAACGGTTATTCTGGGGAAGAACAGTAAAATAAGATATGACAAATATACACTGGTCACCGACAGTTATGACATAGAAGTAAAAGCAAACGGAAATATCAATGCCATAGGAAGTCTGGATGGAGATATCGTAAAATTCAGTAAAAAGGGAAAACAGTTCTCTATGCAGGCATTACGGGTGAAAGATAAGATGTTGCACCCGCTGATCCATTTCAAGGGACTGAAGAACGGACGGTATTCACTTAAAATGTCCGGAGATCCGGATAAAGTGATGAAAGGACAGATCATCGTTGAGGGAGGAGAAGTAAGCGGATTCAAAGCGTACAACAATACTATGGCTTTTATCAATACGGTCCCGGCGCTGGCAACACTGAGCAGTCCCGGTTTTTCTAAAAGAGGGTTTAAAATACAGGAGGGTGTTGTAGAGTACCGTGTCTCAGGGGACAGGATCATTTTGGATTCTGTGTATGCCAAAGGAAGTTCTGCAACGATCGCAGGTAAGGGAGAAGTGAATATGAAGACAAAAAGTATTCATATGAAGCTTGCCGTACAAACAGCCCGAGAATTGGGAAAAGTCGTAGGAAATCTTCCTCTGCTGGGATATATTTTCATGGGAAAAGACAAGAGTATGACGGTCGGACTGGAAATCACCGGAACCCTGGATAAACCGAAAGTACAGACATCAGCAGCACAGGATATACTGACTTTGCCGTTGCAGTTCCTGAAACGTACGATCGAATCACCAGCCCATATCATCAATAAGTAATTGTGCAGGTATATCTGCAGGGGGGACAACCTCTGTGTTGATCCGTGATTGTCAAATAAAACGGTTTAAATCAATACATGTTTTCATCAAAATAAAATAGTATCCTGAACCCATGGGCTCACATGGGAGTCCACCCCGCAGTTATAGTTCTACTCGTTTCTGAGTACGGTCAGCGGATCGGTCTGTGCGGCTTTCTTTGCCGGGTAGAATGCAGAGAGGAAGATAATGATAGAGGTTCCCAGAATGATAAAGCTGAAATCACTCATCATGAGATCTACAGGGAGTCTGCTTGTACCGTAAACATCTTCAGGCATGGAGATGATATCAAAGGTTTTGAGTATCCATATGCCCAGACTGCCAAGCAGAGTACCTGCGACTATACCGGTGGTTCCTATAATGAGTCCCAGTCTAAAGAAAATAGATCTTATTTCTACTTTGGTGGCACCCAGTGTACGCATAAGAGCGATCTCGCTTCGTCTGCTCATAACAGTCATCAGCAGGGAAGAGATAATGTTCAGTGATGCAACAAGTATAATAAGCAGCAGAACCAGAAAGAGGGCTTTCTTCTCCATTTCCATGGCGGAAAAGAAGTTGCCGTTCTGTTGCCACCACCCTTCTATCACAACGGTCGGAGGCAGGGCACTTTTGATCCTGTCGATCTCTTTAAGAGGTTTTTTCGTATAGATATGAAGACCGTCATAAGTACCGTGTTGACGTTTAAGCAGTTTTTCAAAAGCTTCAAGGGAAGTATACATAATGGCTTTATCGTAGGCTTTCAAACCGGATTTGAACACACCATCCACAATAAAACGTTTTTGCAGAGGCATGGTACCAAACCCTATGGCTTGCTGTTCTGAAAAATAAAGGGTGACCTTCTCGCCTTTGGGGGCATTCATTTCAAAAGAGAGTCCTTCCCCTATAACCACCCTGAATTTGCTTTTTTCATTCCCTTTGGCATCTTTAAAAACAGAATTGATCTCACTCTCTTTTTCATAATCCACACCATAGAGCAGGGAACCCTGTACTGCACCATCATTTTTTGTAATGACTTGAGTGGTGTAGTAGGGACTGAATTTCAGATGAGGAAATTTTTGTGAGAGTGTCTGTATGAGTTCGTCATTGATAGTGTTCTCTTCCAGGGGAAGTACAGTAAGGGGGTAGTTCATAACAAAAAGTTTTTTTGTAAACTCTTTTTGCGTACCGTTCATGATCCCCATAGCGATCATCAGTACCATTACCCCGGCGGCAATTCCCAGAAAGGCAAGCAGTGCAGAAATAAAGATAAAAGGATTTTCTTTGTCATATTTCAGATAATGCTTGATGATACTACGGACAAACAGTCCGTTAGGCTGGAGGGACATTAGGCTAAGAGGCCTTTCTTAGGTCCGCTTTGTCCGCAACAGTTCTTGTATTTTTTACCGGAACCGCAGGGACAAGGCTCATTTCTTTTAGGCTTTTTGGTCCCTGTGATCGGTTTGAGAGAAGCAGAGTCTTCAGCGATCATACCCTCTTCAAAGGACTGGTTGAGTGTGGTATCTGCCACTTCACTTTCCAACTCTTCCCTGATCTGCTCGACCGCTGCTTCCTCTTCTTCCGGAGAGGTAAAGTCGAACTGAACAAGTTGAAGCACTTTGACCGCTTCATATTTGATACGCTGTATAAGATCGGTGAAGAGTTTGAAGCTGTCCTGTTTATACTCTGTAAGAGGATCTTTCTGGTTGTAGCCTCTAAGTCCGATACCTGTTTTCAGTACATCCATCTCATAGAGGTGGTCTCTCCACTGAGGATCGAGTACCTGAAGGTACAGGATACGCTCTATCTCCTGTCTCTGTTCAGGATCGATCTGAGACATTTTCTCTTCATAGAGGTTTTCCATCATTTCCGTGATCATAGAAGTCAACTCTTCGGCTTCTTTGTCTATAAAGTGCTGATGGTCCACCTCGATATGCAGTTCTTCTTTAATAAGTGCCGCAAGTTTTTCAACATTGAAGTCCTCTTTCGGCATTCCTTCATAGATCTCAGCTTCTGCAAGAAGATGTGCGATATATTCGGCACGGTTCTCTTTGATCTTTGCTGCAATATCAAATTCAGGGTCAAGAAGCTGATTTCTGAATGCATAGATGGCCTTTCTCTGATGGTTGGCTACATCATCATATTCCAGGATATGCTTTCTTGACTCATAGTGTTGATTTTCCACTTTTTTCTGTGCTTTCTCAACGGATCTTGTTACGATCTTGGAGTCAATGTACTCTCCATCTTCCACACCGAGTTTGTTCATGATGTTTCTGATCTTCTCCCCACCGAAGATACGGAGAAGATTGTCATCGAGGCTGAGGAAGAACTGGCTTTCACCCGGGTCACCCTGACGCCCTGAACGTCCTCTTAGCTGGTTGTCAATACGGCGACTCTCATGTCTTTCCGTACCCAGGATAGCCAGCCCTCCCAGTTCTCTTACTTCATCGTCTATCTTGATATCGACCCCCCGGCCTGCCATATTGGTAGCAACGGTTACGGCACCTTTCTGTCCGGCATTGATGATGATCTCCGCTTCCTGTGCATGGTTCTTCGCATTGAGGATATTATGCGGGATCTTCTCTTTTTTGAGTCTCTCATGGATCATCTCTGATTTTTCTATGGATGCCGTACCGATGAGGACAGGCTGTCCTTTCGCATTATACTCTTTGACCTTTCGTACCACTGCATCCAGTTTTTCACGTTCCGTGTTGTAAATAAGGTCATTCTTGTCTATACGTGCAACAGGGACATTGGTAGGAATGGAGATAACATCCAGGTCGTAGATCTGTGCGAACTCTGTCGCTTCGGTCTGGGCTGTACCGGTCATACCGGCAAGTTTTTCATACAGTCTGAAGTAGTTCTGGTAGGTGATCTCTGCAAGTGTCTGTGACTCTTCCTGTATCTCTACCCCTTCTTTGGCTTCAAGTGCCTGATGCAGTCCTTCAGAGTATCTTCGCCCTTCACTCAGTCTTCCGGTAAATTCATCAACGATGATGATCTCATTGTTCTGTACGACATAGTCAACATCTTTTTCAAAGATATAGTGTGCTTTGAGTGCCTGGTCCAGATGATGGGAGAGTGCTGCATTCTCAAGATTGTAGAGGTTCTCTACTTCAAAGAGGTCCTGTGCTTTTTGAAGCCCCTGTTCTGTCATAATAATGGTCCTGTTCTTCTCGTCTACGATGAAGTCACCGGTAGTCTGTTCAGGTTCGCCTGCTTTGGTCTCTATCTTTTCGCCGCGTTCCATCTGTTTGGCAATGGCATCTGCTTTTGCATAGTGGTTCTGGTCTCTTTGTGTCGGACCGGAGATGATCAGTGGTGTTCTGGCTTCATCAATAAGGATGGAATCCACTTCATCCACGATGGCATAGTGATGTTCTCTTTGTACTTTCTCTTCGGCACGTACTTTCATATTGTCACGGAGATAGTCGAAACCATATTCATTGTTCGTACCGTAAGTGATATCTGCAGCATACTGTGCTTTCCTGTCCATCTCATCATGCACGTCTGCAGTAATGCACCCGACACTGTAGCCGAGGAATTTATAGAGAACACCCATTTCATCGGAGTCTCTTTTTGCAAGATAGTCATTGACGGTAACGACATGTACGCCTTTTCCCGTCATTGCATTGAGTACAACGGCCAGTGTAGCTACCAGTGTTTTACCTTCACCTGTTTTCATCTCTGCGATATTGCCGTCATTAAGTACCATTCCCCCGACCATCTGTACATCATAGTGTCTCAGGCCGAGAACACGTTTACTTGCTTCCCGTGTGATGGCAAAAGAGTCATAAAGTACATCATCCAGACTTTTCTCCCCGTTGCGTACACTCTCTTTTAAAGTAGAGAATGCCGCCTGGAGTTCTTCATCGCTCATTTTCTCATAGGTGGGTTCAAGTACATTGATATGCTTTACTTTTTTGAGATAGTTTTTTACGATTTTGTCATTCTGTGTGCCAAAAATTTTAAGTACGCTTTTAATCATGGTTTATGTTGCCTTATATAAATTGGGATTATTTTATCTAAAAACTGATTAATAAATCGTTAGCAGTTATGATCCATACTTGCATAATCACAGTTACTCTACAATTTTATGACAATATGACAGATATCACCCCGCAGCAAGTGATATTTTGGTATATTTTTACATAATTAAAAGGAATATTTATGAGACTATTATGGATTGGATTATTATCGGTTTCGGCACTTTTTGCCGGACCGATCGTGCTCCCGGAGAATTTTCAGGCTGATTTTACACAGAAGATCACGAATACAAAGAAAAAGAGTATTATTTATAAAGGAAAAGTACGTTTTTCCGACAGGAACCGCCTGAAATGGGAATATACGGAACCTACGAAAAAAGAGGTATGCACGAACGGACGGGAGCTGCTGGTAGTCGACCATGATCTTGAACAGGTCTCCATTTATCTGATCAGCAAAGCATTCAACCTGCCTGCGATCCTGAAAAAAGCAAAGTCCTACAAGGATACAAGAACGGTTTTTGTTGCACACTATGAAGGCAGGGATTATACACTGCAGACAGATGCAAAAGGCCAATTGTCAAGAGTCGCCTATTATGATGACCTGGAGAATACTGTACTGATCATCTTCGATCATATGAAATACGGTAAAGGAAAACTGAAACCCGGAAGTATGCAGTGCAACTATCCTAGAAACTATGATGTGATAAGAGGGTAACGGATGCAGGAACTGTTTTTAAAAATACAGAATGATTCAACGTTAATGCTGATCACCGGTATCGCTCTGGCTGTTCTTCTGGTGATCGTACTGATCGTAGTGATCTTCTCGACACGGATCAGATCACAGAGTGATCTCTTATGGGATCTCAGAGAGTCGGTCAAAGAGAAGGACAGCAAGATAGAAATACTTGAAAAGGAGCTGCAGGCTGTACAGATCATCAATGCAGGCAATACACAGGAGCTGCAGCAGTTCTCTGAGACGAAAGAACAGCTGAATGCAGTGAAAGAACGGCTTCTGGAATCACAGAACCACTATAATATACTGGAAAAAGAACAGAGTGAGCTCAAGGCAAAATTCGAGAATATAGAGTCTCTGTATACAAACCTGCTTGCAGAACATAAAGTATTGCAGGAACGCCATGAACTTCTGGTGGAAGAGAACAGTAAATGCCGTATCAGCAATGCACGTCTGCTGACCAAACTGGAAACCGAATCAAGACATGCGGCCAACCGGCTCGAAATGATGCAGGAGCACAAAAAAGAGATCAGAAATGAGTTTGAGCAGCTGGCAAAACAGATCTTTGAAGGAAATTCACAAAAATTCGCAGAATTTTCCAAACAGAACCTGGACAGTATGATCAAGCCGCTTCAGATACAGATCACGGAGTTTAAAAAACAGGTGGCAGATACCTATAACAGCGAGAGCAGTGACAGGGCCATTCTTAAAAATGAGATCAATTCACTCAAAGAACTCAATGAAAAAATAAGCAAAGATGCCATCAATCTTACCAATGCGCTTAAAGGTAAGAACAAACAGCAGGGTGTCTGGGGTGAAATGGTACTGGAACATGTACTGGAAGCTTCGGGACTCCGAAAGGGGTATGAGTTTGAACGTGAGGTAAGTCTCCGTACAGATGATAATGAAATACTGCGGCCGGATGTCATTGTCCATCTTCCCGACAACAGGGACCTCATTATTGATGCGAAGACATCGCTGCTTGCATATGAGCGTTTTGTGAATGCGGAGGATGAAGCGAACAAGGCAGAGTATCTGGCAGCCCATCTGGAGTCTGTCAGGCTGCATGTAGAGGGGCTTTCACGTAAGAACTATGAGCGTCTCAAAGAGGTCAACACCCTGGATTTCATCTTTATGTTCATGCCTATAGAAGGTGCATTGGCTGTCGCACTGGAGCATGACAGCAGTATTTATGACAATGCCTTTAAAAAGAAGATCCTTCTTGTCGGGCCGACCACACTCCTTGTTGCTATGCGTGCGGTAGAAAATGTATGGAAGTATGAACGGCAGAACCAGAATGCCCAGGAGATAGCCCGCAGGGCAGGGGCGATGTATGATAAATTCGTCGGTTTTTCCGAAGATCTGATGAAAATATCCAAACAGATCGATGCAATACAGGGAAGTTTTTCTGCTGCCAAGAACAAACTCAGTGACGGAAAAGGAAATCTGGTGAGACAGGTACAGCAGCTCAAAGAACTCGGTGCCCGGACAAGCAAGAAAATACCAAAGGAGTTCAATCATGATGCACAAGAATAAACTGCAGCACATTGTCTATACCGAAGCACTTCCGGAGTATACAGAAAAGGCTTCCAGGGTTTTCAAGAAAAGCGGGAATATCGAACAGAAATTCTATGAAAAAGAGTCTTTGAGACTTCAGTATGAACTGGTAAAGCTTCAAAAATGGGTCATAGACAACAATCAGAGACTTCTGGTGATCTTTGAGGGGATGGATACGGCAGGAAAGAGCTCTACCATCAAAGAGTTCAACAATTATCTCAATCCCAGAGAGGCACGTTCGGTAGCTTTACCCAAACCAAACTCCAAAGAGTTGGGACAGTGGTATTTCCAACGTCATCTCAAACAGATACCCAATGCGGGAGAGATCGTCTTTTTTGACAGGTCATGGTATAACAGGGCAGGTATTGAACAGGTATTCGGATTCTGTACACAGGAGCAGCATGAGCATTTTTACAAGCAGGTGAACGGTGTGGAGGAGATGCTGGTGGATGACGGGGTACTCTTCTTCAAATTCTATCTTAATATCAGTTATGAAACACAGGCGAACCGTATCAAAGACAGAGAAGAGAATCCGCTTAAAAGCTGGAAACTCTCTGCCCTTGATTACAAATCCCATGAAGCATACCCGCAATATGAAATACTGAGGGACAAGATGTTCGAGCTTTCGGGTACGGCACATGCCCCATGGTGCGAACTGGATGCCAACGATAAGAAAAGGGCAAGGCTCAATGCGGTAAGATATCTGCTTTCCAATATAGAATATGAGGGAAAAGATGAGGATATCATCTTGGGAGTAGACAAAAAAATAGTCAAACTACATCATGAAGGATCATACTATGGCAAATGTAACCATATGGCATAACCCGAGATGCAGCAAATCAAGAAATTCAATGGCACTGCTGGAAGAGAAGGGTGTTGAGGCTGAAGTGGTCAAGTATCTTGAAACACCTCCGACAAAAGAGGAGATCAGAGAAATTCTGAAAATGCTTGGACTCTCTGCACGAGAGCTTATGAGAACAAAAGAAGATGTTTACAAAGAACTTGGACTCAAAGAGGTGGAAGATGAGGAGAAACTCATTGAAGCAATGGCGGAAAATCCAAAGCTCATAGAGAGACCGATCGTCATAAAAAACGGAAAAGCGGCTATTGGACGGCCGATAGAAAATATTATTGACCTTTTAGAGGGGTAAGAGCAAGGCATGCCTTGCTACCTACAGATTATTCCAACTCCTCATTCCCGTAATGCTCAAACAGATAATAAAAAACAGCTCTATCTTTTAGAATTGAATAGAACCATTTTGCTGTTTCAAGAAATCTATGGATTTTTTTGGGTAAAATCGCATCAATAATTTATGATAGGTGTCCGGTATCAAAAATATATTGCATAGCAATGTATCGTTTGTATAACTGGCCCCAAAAGGATAACATTTGCTAAGTACAGTCAATTTAACACAACGTTACGGAAAAAGAGTTCTTTTCGACAAGATCAATATCACCTTTGATGCAGGAAAAAGATACGGGCTTATCGGTGCGAACGGGGCAGGAAAATCAACACTGATGAAAATTCTTGCCGGAGAGATAGAACCAACTGATGGTGAAGTACAACTGCAGCCAGGTTTGAAGTTAGGTATGTTGGGACAGAACCAGTATGCTTTTGAAGATTATACACTTAAAGATGCGGTACTTTACGGAAACAAAAAACTCTTCGATGCACAGAAAGAGAAAGAGAAACTCTATATGGAGGGTGACTTTGAAAGTGATGCAGTCAACAACCGTCTGGCAGAACTTGAGATGATCTGTGCCGATGAGGACCCGACCTATGAGAGTGAAGTGAAGATCGAAAAACTGCTTGAAACACTGGGATTCCCGGCGAGCCAGCATCATGATCTTATGAGTTCCCTTACGGGCGGTGACAAGTTCAAGATCCTGCTTGCACAGGTGCTTTTCCTGAAGCCGGATGTTCTTCTGCTCGATGAGCCTACGAACAACCTTGACATAGAGACCATCGGCTGGCTGGAAAATGAGCTGAAGCGCCATGAGGGTACGATGATCGTTATCTCTCACGACAGACACTTCCTTAACGGAGTGGTCACGCATATCCTTGATCTTGATTTCCAGACGATCCGTGAGTTTACCGGTAACTATGACGAGTGGTATATCGCAGCGAACCTCATAGCCAAACAGGCAGAAACAGACAGAGGTAAAGCACTGAAAGAAAAAGAAGAACTTGAAAAATTCATCGCAAGATTCTCTGCGAATGCTTCCAAGGCAAAACAGGCAACAAGCCGTCAAAAACAGTTGGACAAACTGGATGTACAGGCGATCAAACTCTCCAGCAGACGTGACCCGTCCATTATGTTCAAGCCGCATAGAGATATCGGTAATGAGGTACTTGAAGTGACAGACCTTTCCAAAAGCTATGATGACAACATAGTATTTGAAAATCTCAGCTTTAAAGTGAACAAAGAGGACAAGATAGCCCTTATCGGTTCGAACGGTGCCGGAAAGACCACGCTGCTTGAAATTCTTATGGGTAAAGTAGAAGCTGACAGTGGTAAGTTCAATTGGGGACAGACAGTCACGACAAGCTACTTTCCTCAAAACACTACCGACCTGGTCACAGGTGATATAGAGTTGCCTCAGTGGATACAGGGATTTGATCCCAAATGGCATATTGATGATATTCGTAAAACGCTTGGTCGTATGCTTTTCTCCGGTGAAGAGCAAAAGAAGAAGGTGGATGCCTGTTCAGGTGGAGAAAAACACCGTGTCATGCTCTCAAAGATGATGATGGATTCTGCGAACTTCCTGGTCCTTGATGAGCCGGATAACCACCTGGATCTTGAAGCCATTGTCGCTTTGGGTGAAGCACTTCACAACTATGGCGGGGGTGCCATCTGTGTGACTCACGATAGAGAACTCATAGACGCATTTGCAAATCGTATCATTAAACTGAATGAAGATGGAACAGTGATCGATTTTGAAGGTGACTACGAAGCGTTCGTGGAGCAGTACGGACATTAATGTACCATTGTAGGGGTGCCCCTTGTGGGTACCTATGAACGGCAGAAACATACATTCAATACAAGGGCAACCACAAGGGATGCCCCTACAGTGAATGAATGTAATGTATATGACATTGTCGTGATTGAGGTAAGCATTCCCATCGGCACGATGGGAACAAGGAGGAAAAAGCTTTTTTTCCTAAAAAAGTTTGTATTTAATGGAAAATATTGCTTTTTCTGTCAAAACAACCTAAAAATATGCAAATATTTGGGTGAGGCTGAAGCCTTCACTTCCGGTGTACCTAGTTCTTTCACAGTCTCTCCAGCTTGGGAATTCATATTTTGGTCAGTATAGCCAATGCTGTTTAAATAACAAGAAAACAAGTGTATACCATTGTAGGGGTGCCCCTTGTGGGTACCCATGAACGGCAGAAACATACATGCAATACAAGGGCAACCACAAGGGATGCCCCTACAGTGAATGAATGTAATGTATATGACATTGTCGTGATTGAGGTAAGCATTCCCATCGGCAGAGACTGTGCAAAAACCCATGGAAGTGGAGACTTCAGTCCCACACAAAGTTTATTTGCTCGAAAAAGTTTGTGTTTATTTGTCATTTTATGCTTCTTTTGACATAAAAAACATGCATATATGCACATTTTAGGTGGGACTGAAGTCTCCACTTCCAGGAGAAATAGGTTTTTGCACAGTCTCGCACGATGGGAACAAGGAGGAGTTGTGAATTTAGTTTATATTTGTATAAACGTTCTGTACATCCTCATCATCTTCAAGTTTGTCAATGAGTACGTCGATCTCTTCCATCTGTTCATCTGTAAGTTTCACAGTCTCTCCAGCTTGGGAATTCATATTTTGGTCAGTATAGCCAATGCTGTTTAAATAACAAGAAAACAAGTGTATACCATTGTAGGGGTGCCCCTTGTGGGTACCCATGAACGGCAGAAACATACATGCAATACAAGGGCAACCACAAGGGATGCCCCTACAGTGAATGAATGTAATGTATATGACATTGTCGTGATTGAGGTAAGCATTCCCATCGGCAGAGACTGTGCAAAAACCCATGGAAGTGGAGACTTCAGTCCCACACAAAGTTTATTTGCTCGAAAAAGTTTGTGTTTATTTGTCATTTATGCTTCTTTTGACATAAAAAACATGCATATATGCACATTTTAGGTGGGACTGAAGTCTCCACTTCCAGGAGAAATAGGTTTTTGCACAGTCTCGCACGATGGGAACAAGGAGGAGTTGTGAATTTAGCTGATGTTTGTATAAACGTTCTGTACATCCTCATCATCTTCAAGTTTGTCAATGAGTACGTCGATCTCTTCCATTTGTTCATCTGTAAGTTCCACAGGTGTATTGGCAATGTATTCTATCTTGGCACTTTTGATCTCGATACCTTTATCTTCCAGTGCTTTTGTGAGTTCACCGAATGAAGTGAATTCACCATAAATTCTTACGATGGCTTTGTCATCAGCATTCTCCTGCGGTTCTACATCTTCCTCTATCTCTTCAAGACCATAGTCGATGAGGTCAAGCTCCAGTTCTTCAATGTCCATATCGTCTGTTTTGTCAAATACGAATACAGATTTTTTGGTGAACATAAAGTTGAGTGAACCTGAAGTAAGCATCTCTCCGCCGTTCCTGGTAAGGATGGCTTTCACATTGGCAACCGTTCTTGTATTGTTGTCCGTTGCACATTCAACGATCATCTGTACACCATGATGCGCTTTTACATCATAAGTCAGTTCTTTGATGTCTGCCGCATCTTTGGCAGAAGCCCTTTTGATCGCTGCATCAATGTTGTCTTTCGGCATATTCTGTGCTTTGGCATTCAGTATCGCAGTACGGAGTTTAGGGTTCATGTCCGGATCCTGCCCGCCCTCTTTGGCTGCCATTGTGATGATCTTGCCCAGTTTAGGGAAGACCCTTGACATGGTCCCCCATCTTTTCATTTTTGCTGCTTTACGGTATTCAAACGCTCTACCCATACTTATTTCCTTCATATATAATCATTGGCGTTATTATACTCCTAAGTCACTTTAAAGTTTGGGTAGGTAGTATGCAGATATGAAACTAAATGAAATAAAACTGACCAATCCTTATTTGAATCTTCCGGAAGAGTGCCATACGAGAGTAAAGCCTACACCACTGAAAAAAACCTATCTTATCCATGCAAATGAAGATGTGGCCAAGATGCTTGACATAGACAGTGATGAACTGAAAACTGATGCCTTTGTGGAGTTTATCAATGGCGCTTTAGCGCTAGAGGGAAGCGATCCTTTTGCCATGTGTTATGCAGGACACCAGTTTGGACATTTTGTGCCAAGGCTTGGTGATGGAAGAGCCATCAACATTGGTACGGTCAAGAACCTGCACCTGCAGCTCAAAGGAGCAGGGCAGACACGTTACTCACGTTCCGGTGACGGGCGTGCAGTACTGCGTTCATCCATCCGTGAGTACCTCATGAGCGAAGCGATGCACGGCCTGGGTATTGAGACGACAAGGGCACTGGCACTGATAGGCTCTGAACAGCAGGTTATCAGGGAGGACTGGGAGAAAGGAGCCATTGTACTTCGTGTATCACCTTCATGGATACGTTTCGGTACTTTTGAGTATTTTACACACGAAAAACGCTATAAAGAGTTGGAAGCACTGGCAGACTATGCTATTGCAGAGTCTTATCCGCATTTGGCAGATGAATCAAACAAATATTTGCATTTTTTTACAGAGGTGGTAGGCAAGACAGCCAGGCTTATGGCAGAGTGGCAGGCAGTCGGTTTCAACCACGGGGTAATGAATACGGACAATATGTCCATTGCCGGACTTACCATAGACTACGGTCCGTATGCCTTCCTGGATGATTATGACTTCCAGTATATCTGCAACCATACAGATACCTACGGACGCTACAGTTTCGGTAATCAGCCCATGATCGGTGAATGGAACCTGGGTGCTTTGATGCAGGCACTCTCTCCGCTTGCCCATATAGAGAAGATGGAAAAGATACTTGGACATTACGGAAGGCTCTATACGGAACATTATCTCTCTCTGATGGCTAAAAAGACAGGCTTGGATGTGCTTCAGGAGAATGACCCCGAACACTTCAGGCATTTACTGGGAATGCTTCAGGGGCTCACAGTGGACTATACACTTTTTTTCAGAACACTGAGTCGCTATGACGGAGACAGAACAGCACTGCTTAAACTCGGACTCTATCATCAGCCTATGAATGATTGGTTGGACAGCTATGATAAACGTTTAGAAGAAAATAGCTCTGGTACGCGAGAGAGACATGAGAAGATGCTAAAAACCAATCCAAAGTACGTTTTAAAGAACTATATGCTCCAGGAAGCCATAGATGCTGCAGATAAAGGTGATTTCAGCATAGTGGATGCGCTTTTTCAAATAGCACAGGACCCTTATGCTGAGCATGAAGCCTTTGAAAGATGGGCAGGGCCGACACCGGATGAATTCAAGAACAGAAAGTTGAGCTGCTCCTCATAGTAAGCATATTTAAGTAAAGTCGTTTTATAATAGTATCATGGTACGAAAGGAGACAGTATGCAGTATCTTACCCATATCGATATGTGCCCGGACTATGATCTTGAAAATGAATTGAAACATTTTTTTCACCGTGTACACCATATTAAGAGAAAACTCCGGCAGGAGAGGGATGCACTGGTCCTCAACCGTATCCAGCGCAGCCGCTGCAAAGCGAATCTGCTGGATATGGAAACGCTTGAAAATGAATTTTATGCGATCTCCTACAGAGAAGATATCAAAGTACTTTACCGGAAAGTACAGCGTTATGTGAAGCTGGACCATGAAAGGCTTATGTCCGTTTTCGGATCGGAAGAGTCCAAACGCTGTTCACTCTTCATTACATTATAAAACTAAGGAAATAAATGACCCTCGAAGCACTACAGAACATTATCAGAACAGAAGCAGGCGTACTTCTCTACTTCTCCGGAGAGAACTGCAATGTATGCCATGCGCTCAGGCCCAAGTTCAAAGAGGTGTTCGATACCCATTTCCCCCAGCTCAGACAGATCTATCTGGATGCACATGAGAACCCGGAGATCTCAGCGCATTTCCAGGTCTTTTCCGTACCGACGATGATCGTATTCATGGATGGAAGGGAATTTGCAAGAGAAGGACGTTCTGTAAGTTTGCATCAGCTGACTGAAAAACTCAAACGTCTGTATGGGATGATGATGGAGTAGGTTTGGGTGTCCTCTCCCCGACATTTAAAATATTATATTTTGTTTTACTATACTTCCTTGTATATTGATTGAGGCGTTGTTTCTCTCGTCATTTTTTTTAGAAAAAAACGAAGCAAAAAAAGCGTTGTGGTTCTCGAATCGCTTCGCTTTCAAGGGCGTTCACCACAACAGAAGCACGCATTGCGTGATTAAAGGGAAAAAGAGCATAGCCTTGCTTGCTTGATACTCTTCATTCATCGTACGGAGTACGCCCATGACACTGCGAACATCCTTGAAAGCGAAGCGATTTGAGAGCAGTGTCGACTTTTGTATACTTTTCTAGAAAAGTATAGAGAGAAACAACGCCACAGTTTAGAATATTGGAAATTTAATAAAGAAAAATGATCATAGGTCTATTTTATCGACCCGAAAAAAAGATCATTTTTTGGTAATGATCGAAATATTCTCAAACCCTTTGGTCTTGAGAATATCGATTATGTCAACAAAGTGCTGGAACTCACTGCTTTTATCCATATGCAGAGAGATAAGGTCTTTCTTGGGGTCGAGTTTCATCAGTCTCTCTTTGATGAGGTCAAGACTCAATGCCTCTTTGTCGTAGAAGTATCTTCCCTCTTTGTCTATGGCAATGCTGATACTCTTCTTCTCTTCACTCTTTTTGGAAGAGGCAGAAGGCAGATCCACTTTGATGGTCTGGTTGGTCACAAAGGTGGCCGTTGCAAGTACAATGACCAGCAGTACCAGTACGATATCGATGAATGGAACGACATTCATCTTGTCAAAACGTTCTCTTCTCATCTCTTATCTTTGTGCATCTTGGGCGATTTCCCACTGTGCGAGGATGGTATCGACCTTCGTGAGCAGGGCATTGTAAATGACCGTAGCCGGGATCGCTACGACAAGTCCGGCTGCTGTGGCTTTCAGTGCAAGTGCCAGGTGTTTCATGATCTCACCCGGGTTGATGGTATCCTGCTGGTCACCGATGATGTAGAAAGTAAGGATGATCGCAAGTACGGTACCGAGCAGCCCTATATAGGGAGCATTCGATCCGATAGAGGCAATGGTTGCCAAACGCTTTGAGATATCAAGTTCCAGGGCAGTCTTGTTGCTGTAGTCAGCCACACGGATACCGCGGTAAAAAAGTACTCTCTCAATGGCAAAGGCAAACGTGATGAAACTTAAGAAAAAAAGTAATCCTATGATTCCGTAATCCACTATATCTTTTATCTGTTCTATCGGCACTTTTGAATCCTTGTTTTTTTAGTAGTTCAGTGCGCAATTATATTCTAAATATGTTGAGAGAACGGTAAGGGTATATGGGTTCCAAAAAGCAAAATAAGCTGTTTTTCGGATAAATATTATGTTAACCAGAAAAGGTGAAAAAGTCTAAATATCCATTTTAAGACCCTTTACAGCGATTTTGAGCTGTTTTTAAGCCTTTTTACTATGATCATTGGATAAAATCATTCAACTATGATAAAAGGAAAAAAATGTCTGATTTGTTTGACGATAACCATAATGTTGAAGAGGTACTGATCGAAGACAGTATCAAGTCAAGTTATCTTGACTACTCTATGTCTGTTATCATCGGTAGAGCATTGCCTGATGCACGTGACGGACTGAAGCCGGTACACAGAAGGATCCTCTATGCGATGAACGATCTGCATCTGTCACATAGAAGTCCGTACAAAAAATCCGCACGTATCGTCGGGGATGTGATCGGTAAGTATCACCCGCACGGTGACAACTCGGTGTATGATGCACTGGTACGTATGGCACAGGATTTCTCTATGCAGGCACCGCTTGTGGACGGGCAGGGGAACTTCGGTTCCGTTGACGGGGACAATGCAGCAGCAATGAGATATACCGAAGCGCGTATGACAAAGATCGCCGAAGAGCTCCTGGGCGACCTGGAGAAGGATACAGTGGATTATGTACCGAACTACGATGATTCCATGGTAGAACCCGATGTACTTCCCGCACGTATACCGAACCTGCTTCTGAACGGTTCAAGCGGTATTGCCGTCGGTATGGCAACGAACATTCCTCCCCATCGTCTCGATGAGCTTATCTCCGCACTGGTACTGCGCATAGACAATCCGGAATCGACCATAGAAGATATGATGAAAGTAGTTCATGGGCCGGACTTCCCGACAGGGGGTATCATCTTCGGACGCAAGGGGATCACAGATGCCTATACTACAGGGCGCGGGCGTATCAAAGTACGTGCAAAGACCCATATTGAGGAGAAACGCAACAAAGAGGTGATCATCATCGATGAACTTCCTTTCCAGGTGAACAAATCCAGACTCATTGAGAATATCGCACAACTCGTACGTGACAAACATATCGAGGGGATCTCGGAGATACGTGACGAGTCTGACAGGGAAGGGATCCGCGTGGTCATGGAGCTGAAACGTGACGCGATGAGCGAGATCGTACTCAACAACCTGTTCAAGAGTACACAGATGCAGGTGACTTTCGGTATCATCATGCTTGCTATTGCAAACAAAGAGCCAAAAGTCTTTAACCTTATGGAACTTTTTGACCTCTTTCTGAACCACAGAAAAACCGTGGTCATCAGAAGAACCATCTTCGACCTTGAGAAAGCAAGAGCCAGAGCGCATATCCTCGAAGGTCTCAAGATCGCCGTGGACAACATCGACGAAGTCATCAAGATCATCCGTGCTTCTGCCGACGATGTGGAGGCAAGAGACAACCTGATGAGCAGATTCAAACTCTCAGAGATCCAGGCGAAAGCGATCCTGGAGATGAGACTCCGACGACTCACAGGCCTGGAGATCGAAAAGATCGAGAATGAATTGGCAGAACTGCTTAAGACGATCGCATATCTTGAAAGTATCCTGAAAAGCGAAGAGAAGATCAACGAGATCATCCGTGAAGAACTGGTAGAGATCGGTGACAAATTCACTACACCGCGCCGTACAGAGATCGTGGATGACTATGATGATATCGATATTGAAGATCTCATCCCGAACGAGCCGATGGTCGTAACCATTACACACAGAGGCTACATCAAGCGTGTACCGGTGAAACAGTATGAGAAGCAGCATCGCGGCGGCAAGGGCAAGACAGCGGTCACTACCTATGATGATGACTTCATAGAGAGTTTCTTTACGTCAAATACCCACGATACACTGATGTTCGTTACGGACAGAGGACAGCTCTACTGGCTCAAGGTCTACCGTATTCCGGAAGGGTCGCGTACGGCAAAAGGAAAAGCAGTCGTGAACCTCATTAACCTTCAGCAGGATGAGAAGATCATGGCGATCATCCCTACCACTGACTTCTCCGAGGACAAAGGACTGGTATTCTTTACGAAGAACGGTATCGTCAAAAGGACCAACCTTTCCGAATACTCAAATATCAGAAGCAACGGGGTAAGAGCGATCAACCTGGATGAAGATGATGCACTGGTAGAAGCGAAGATCGTCAAACCGGATACCAAATGGCTCTTTGTTGCAACGAAAAAAGGTCTCTGTATCAGATTCAAAGTGGAAGATGCAAGAGAGATCGGACGTGTGGCACGCGGTGTTACAGCGATCAAGTTCAAGATAGAAGGTGACTATGTATGTGGTGCAACCACTATAGAGAATGAAGATGATGAGATCCTCATGCTGAGTGAAAAAGGTCTCGGCAAGCGTACAACAGCCAGCGAATACCGTGAACAGAACCGTGCAGGTAAAGGGGTCATTTCCATGAAACTCACCCCTAAGACCGGTGATGTGGTAGGTGTAGTGTTCGTTGAAGAGGACAAAGATCTTATGTGTCTGACAAGTATCGGAAAGATGATACGTGTTGACATGGAGACCATCCGTAAGGCAGGAAGAAATACTTCAGGTGTCAAAGTAGTTTCTGTAGAGAAGAAGGACACTGTTGTAAGTATAGCAAAATGCCAGAAAGAAGAGAAACCTCAGGACGAGAGTAATGAGGAAGAAGAGAATACAGGCAGTGAAACAACAACAAATAACGACAATACATTAGGATTGGAATAGCGTGAGAAGAAATAAATTTCAGTATAGGGAGGCACTAAATGCCGAGTCATAAAAAATATAACATAGCAGTAGTAGGTGCATCCGGTGCCGTTGGAGAAGAACTTTTCAGAGTTTTGGATGAAACAGAGTTCCCTGTAGCGAATATTCTGCCTCTGGCAAGTGCAAGAAGCGTAGGTGAAGAGATAGAGTGTCAGGGTAAAAGTTACAAGATAGAAGAGCTGACAGAAGAAGTATTCGAAGGCAGAGATATCGACATTGCTTTCTTCTCTGCAGGAGGAAGTATTTCTGCGAAATTCGCACAGTATGCAGTAGAAGCCGGGGCAGTGGTCATAGACAACACATCCCACTTCAGAATGGACCCTAAAGTACCTTTGGTCGTACCGGAGGTCAACCCTGAAGATATTGAACTCTGGGAAGATACAGGGATCATCGCGAACCCCAACTGTTCTACCATTCAGATGGTACAGCTTCTTAAACCTCTGGATGACCTTTACGGTATCAAAAGAGTTGATGTAAGTACCTATCAGGCTGTAAGCGGTGCAGGTAAAAAAGGGATGGAAGAGCTTGTCAGGCAGATGCAGGCTTTCTTTAACTTTAAACTGGATGAGGCAAAAGTGGAAGCTTTTGCACATCAGATCGCACTCAATGTCATTCCTCATATCGATGTAGCCCAGGAGAACGGATACACCAAAGAAGAGATGAAAATGGTCAATGAGACCAACAAGATCATGCATTCCGATATCGCTGTCTCTGCAACCTGTGTACGTGTGCCGGTACTCAGAAGCCATTCAGAGTCCATTACGGTCACCTTTGGTGAGAATGTGGATGTCTCTGTACAGGAAGCAAGAGAAGCACTTGAAGCATTCGAGAATGTGACCGTCATCGATGACATGTCCAAGAACGAATATCCTATGCCTGTCATCGCTACCGATACGGATGAGACCTATGTCGGGCGTATACGTAAAGATCTTTTTGCAGACAACATACTTCACCTTTGGGGTGTGGCGGACCAGGTAAGGGTAGGGGCTGCGACCAATGCAGTGAGAATTGCACAGAAGTGGATCAAATTAGAAGGAAATGCCTAATGTTAGAATCATTATTTGAAGGTGCCATCTGGCGAAGCAGGTTCATCGTTCTTTTGGCAGTGATCTTCGGTTTACTGGGGGCGGTCATACTTTTTGTGGTCGCTTCTATGGATATCTGGGGGGTAGCGGTATATGCATTTGAGACGATCATATCCCATGCCCATCCGGAAAAATTCCATGAAGATATCGTTGCAGGTATCATCGGTGCGGTCGACCTCTATCTGATCGCAGTCGTGATGTTCATCTTCTCATTCGGTATCTATGAACTCTTTATCTCGGAGATAGATGAGGCAAGCGGCAAGAGCGGCAGCCAGATCCTTGCCATTCATTCGCTGGATCAGCTTAAAGATAAGATCGCGAAAGTGATCGTCATGGTCCTGGTTGTAAACTTTTTTCAAAGAGTTCTACATACAGATTTTACAACACCGCTTGAGATGTTGTATTTCGCACTTTCCATTACAGCACTGGCAGTAGGATTAAGTTTTTTAAGTAAAGTAGGTAAACATTAATGGGTAATAATAAAATATTTGTAGACGCATGTCTGGGTAAAGAGACACCGTACACACCGGTATGGATGATGAGACAGGCAGGACGTTATCTGCCGGAATATATGGCTGTAAGGGCAGAAGCGGGGAATTTCCTCAACCTCTGCCATGATCCCGAAAAAGCGGCGGAAGTGACCATCCAGCCGCTCGATATCGTAGGTGTGGATGCAGCGATCCTCTTTTCGGACATTCTTGTCATCCCCGATGAGATGGGAATGGACTTGAGTTTTGTAAAAGGCGAGGGGCCGAAATTCTCAGATCCTATTACCTGTCAGGCAGATATAGACAGACTCATCGGCGGTGAGGAAGCTGCATCCAAACTGACCTATGTCTATGAAACGATCGAACTGCTCAGAGAGCAGTTGGATGCACGGGGTGACAACAAGGCGCTGATCGGGTTTACCGGAGCTCCATGGACACTGGCTACCTACATGATCGAAGGGCAGGGAACGAAGACTTACAACATCTGTAAGAAGATGATGTACTCCAACCCGGAACTTCTGCACAGTATCCTTGCAAAAGTGACGGAAGTGGTCAAGTACTATATGGAGAAACAGATCCAGGCAGGCATCGATGTCGTGCAGATCTTCGATTCGTGGGCAGCAGCTATCGAACCGGGCAAATATGATGAATTCTCCTGGAAATACATGGTAGAGATCGCAGACTATCTAAAAGGCAAATATCCGCATATCCCTATTATCATGTTCCCGAAAGGGGTAGCTGCATTCATAGAACGCGGTCTGGTTTACGGGAACTTCGATGTATTCGGTGTGGACTGGGGAACACCGATGGCTCTGGCAAAAGAGAAACTCGGTGACAAATATGTACTCCAGGGCAACATGGAACCGTGCAGGCTCTACTCCAAAGAAGCCACGACAGAATGTGTAGAAGCCATCCAGAAGGTCATGGGCGGAAAAAGACACATCTTCAACCTCGGACACGGTATCCTGCCGGACGTACCGGTAGAGAATGCGATCCATTTCGTCAAGGAATGCCAAAGAGTAAGTGCAAAGAGCTAAGCTCTTGCATGGTGAGTGATAGTCGTGAGTGATAGTGATAGTGATGGTGGAGATAGTGATGGTTTGGAATGGGTATGGATTATAAAGAATTGCTTGTTTGGCAAAAATCTATTAATCTTGTAACAGATGTTTATAGATTGGTAAAATCTTTACCTCAGGAAGAGTTATATGCTTTGTCTGATCAGATTAAAAGATGTGCTGTTTCCATTCCTTCGAATATTGCAGAAGGCAGTGGTAGAAATACGACAAAAGAGTTTATACAATTTCTTTATATATCACTAGGAAGTGCTTCAGAATTGGAAACACAACTTATCATTGGTCAAAATATAGGATTCTTTAATAATCTTGATATCTATTTTAAAGAGATCAATGAAGTTCGTAAAATGTTAAATGGTCTTATAAATTCATTAAAAAAGAAAGAAAAAAGATGACTCACAACTATCACTATGCACTATCACCATCCACTATCACTGCATACTATCCCTATGGACTATCACTATCACCAACCACTTTCACTATCACCAACCACTTTCACTATCACTCACGACTATCACCATCACTCTTCTGCCTTAAAGAGAAGTTATGCCAAATAATTCTGAACGCTTAACGCTTAACGCTGAACCCTCACCTCCGGTGATCTTTGGTCCTGTCTATTCCAGAAGATTCGGTAAATCCCTCGGGGTGGATCTCAGTCCGGGTAAAAAGCAGTGTAATTTCGACTGTCTCTACTGTGAGCTTGATCCTGCTAAAACTATGGGTAAGCAGGATGAAGTACTCAGTGTAAAAGAGATCATTGATGCGATCAAAAAGGGGCTGCAGGAGTATGAAGATATTGATTTTCTTACCATTACAGCCAATGGAGAACCCACACTCTATCCGTATTTAAATGAACTTATAGATGAAATAAACAAGATCAAGGGTAATACCAAAACACTCATCCTCTCCAATGCTGCAACTATAGATGAAACTAAAGTGCAAGAGGCACTGCTGAAACTGGATGAAGTGAAACTCTCTCTGGACTGTGCCACACAGAAATGTCTCAAAAAGCTGGACCGCTCCCACAGCGGTATCGATGTGGAAAAGATCAAGGCGGGGATGCTGGAATTCAAAAGCAGATACAGGGGGCCTCTGGTCATAGAGATCCTTATCGTCAAGACGCTGAACGATTCCCCAGAAGAGATCTCCGAACTCAATGCCTTTCTTTTGGAACTGCAGCCCGCACGCATAGACATAGGCACCATAGACCGGCCGCCCGCATTCGATGTGAAACCTGTCAGTTATGAAGAGCTGCTGCAGATCAGCCATCTTTTCGACCCCTCTCTGCCTGTCTATATCGCCTCACGTAAAAAAGCAGATATCTCACCGTCCGGATACAGTGAAGAAGAGATCCTTGAAACACTGCATAAACGTCCGCTGACGCTGGAAGATATAGAAGCTTTATTTGATGAGGAGAGTCAAAAAAGGTTTCATACACTTCTAAAAGAGGGGAAAATAAAGACAGTTGAGACAAATGGTGTAGTATTTTACAAAAAAGCCTGAAAACATCTTGACTTTAAAGGTGTTTTCCTCTATAATCCCATTCACAAATTTAAATGTTCCGGCATAGCTCAGCGGTAGAGTAGATGACTGTTAATCATTTGGTCCCAGGTTCGAATCCTGGTGCCGGAGCCACTTCAATTTGTAATACTTTTTAACCATTCCGGCATAGCTCAGCGGTAGAGTAGATGACTGTTAATCATTTGGTCCCAGGTTCGAATCCTGGTGCCGGAGCCACTTTTTTATTCCCTTTTTCCCCATATATTCCATATATTTTCAAAGAACATTCAAATCCCGTAATCACCATTATAAAACAGCCAATAATCAATACGCAATACAAAACCCTCCCGTAGGGGCGGACCCCCGTGTCCGCCCGGGAAAGCGGATAACAATCTGTATCTTTCCAATATAAGAAATAAAGTTAGTTGGATATAATCCTGACAGGATTATATATTACAAGGTAACATTTGCGTGAGTATTTATTATAAAAGATTACAAAAACTACAAAAAGATTTTAAAGAGATCAAAATAAAAAAAGCCAATAAGTGGGAGTTTAAGCCACATCAGCAGGCAATGTACGATTTTGTAATGCAATCAAAAAAAAGTACCACTTTTATGATCAATGATTATAAGGTCACCATAAGAGTAGGGAATGAGAACTTTGGCTTTATGCATATACTTTTACGACATTTTTGTGAAGGTTGTGACGGTGAGATCACAGCTAAAGATATTTTGAATATGGGATATGTGATCAAGAATAACATTACTGTACCATCCAGGAAAAAGGGCAGGGTGAATTTTATTCAGACAAAAGAAAATGGTGAGAAATATACGGTTGTCCTAACTCAAGAGAATCCGAATGATTTGATTTTTACATTTTTTAGCAGTAAGTAGATGGAAGAGGGACAAACAACATGGAACCACCACTTAGGTTCTCCGCTCGGGCTTGTTTGCACTCCCTCTTCACGACAAGCTAGAAGGCTGTCAATAAAACCAAATATCAATTTAACTTTATGGACAGCCTGCCATGCTCTTTACACTGACGATTATATCAAATATGATGTTCAAAGTCAAGATTGCATATTTCCAGGATTTGACACATATTCCCCCCCCTGTAGGGGCGGACCCCCGTGTCTGCCCGGGAACGGAATGGCAATTCAAATCCCGCAACAATAAACAAATCCTGCCAAAAATGGTCCTCTTAAGCTTTATTATCCTAAAATTAAAACAACATAAATATTATGTGATATTTTAAAGAAGGAAGGTAGTTATGACAAAAGGAAGAAAAATTGCAGGTTTGGTAATGGGGTCGTTGCTCATAGGGAATGTTGCCTATGCGGATTTCGGAGATGCAGTGGTCGGCGGACTGGTCGGCGGTGCGGTCGGTTCCGTGATCACCAATGAGGTATACAACAGTAACCGTTCCAACAGACAGGCTCCTGCAAAGCAGCATTACAGATCGTCATCCAAAAAGAAAAGCTATGCAGCTCCCAGAAATACACCTGAAATGAAGATCCAGAGAGCACTTACGAGTCTGGGCTTCTACCGCGGCAGGATCGATGGTGAGGTAAACTCTTTTGAGACGCGTTCCGCTATCAAACAGATGAATATGGCATATGAGATCGGGAACAGTGCTTCGCTCAAACCTGAGGCAAGGGATGCCCTGATCTTTCTGGGGACCCTGTTCGAATTTGACAGGAACCTGATCGCCAGAGGTACGGACAGACGTACAAAAGGAAGAAAGATCCAGACGGCATTGAAGATACACGGTTTCTACTTTTCCAAAATCGACGGTGTGGTAGGGCGCGGTACCCGCAGTGCGATCGCCGAATATAAAGCTGCCAAAGGTCTTTCCTACGGTTCGTCACTGGATTTCAAGGAAGAGTATCAGCTTGTCAGTTCTGCAAAAAAGATGAACGACAAGAACATTGAAGATACGATCATGACCCTTAAAGGTATGGGTACGAAACAGACAATGCCTGCACCGGTACTGAAACTCGAAGCTGCACCGCAGAATACACAGGAGAGCAGCAACAGTGCTGCAATGCAGTAAAATATCGCAGAGCAGTATTTCCTCGCGGTAGACCAGATCGAAGAGCATAATAACGACAATTAAAAATTAAACATTGCCCCGTCAGGAAATGCCCTTGGGGTGCATCATTCAACATTCTTGCTTGAGCCTGTTTTTATGGTAAGTCTCACTCTGTTGACAAAAAATCCAATATTACCTATAATATAGGTAATAAAACCTAACTAGTAGGTTAGTGGAGTTGAAATGTTGGAAGTACTATTTGGATCAAAGAACAGAGAACGTGTATTGCAATTCATCCTTGCAAAAGGGGAAGGGTATGCCAAAGAGATAGCAGACTTCTATGGTACAAGTCTGGATCCCATCCAAAAACAGTTGGAGAAGTTAGAATTGGGTGGTGTGTTGGCAAGTAAAAATGTAGGGAGAACAAGACTCTTTGTGTTTAATCCGCGGTATGCATTCCTGAGTGAATTAAAAGCATTACTGGAGAAAGCAAGAGAGTATTACAGTCCCGATGAAATTGAGCGACTTACTATGGGGCGCAAACGGCCCAGAAGGGCAGGGAAACCACTATGAAGTCCATTGCAGAGATGAGTATGGAGGAGTTGGCTGCCTATGTGTGCAGTAAATTGGAAGAGGAAGGTATAGAGACAGTTCTTTCTGGCGGTTCATGTGTACAGATATATTCACAGGGAAAATATACATCCGATGATATTGACCTGATCGACAGATTCAACGGAGGGCATACACTGATTAAAAAAGTGATGTTTGATATGGGTTTTGCAGAGTATAACCGTTATTTTGTGCATGATGAGACAGAATATTTCATAGAGTTCCCACGGGGTCCACTTGGTGTAGGCGATGCTCCTGTGCACGACATAGCAATACAGGAAGAAGAGACGGGGATACTCAAGTTGTTGACCCCGACGGATTGCATTAAAGATAGATTGGCTGCCTATTATCATTGGGATGACCCTCAGAGTTTGGAACAGGCTGTGTGGGTAGCAGAACAAAACAGTTTTGATCTTTTATCTATTGAAAAGTGGTCGGAACAAGAGATGGAGATGGATAAGTTTACTATTTTTAAACAAAGGATTGAAACGTAAAGTAGCATTATAAAAAATGTAAGTTTCTCTGGTTTACATCGATCCGGATAAGTACGAAAAAAAGAATATAAACCCCCTCTATAAACTCAATTAGCCAAAGTTTCATAAACTCCTTATTCCTGCCCTCTTATTCCTAACTCCTAACAGCACTTTTTCGCTATAATATCTTCAATTTTTCGGGGGAGGGATTTTCATGTCATATTTATCAATGATCAACAGTATCTTTCCTAATATAGTCAAAGAGATCACTGCGGTTTTGAGTTGTCATTATCACCTGACCCCTGGATCTGGGCTTCTACCGCGGCAGGATCGATGGTGAGGTAAACTCTTTTGAGACGCGTTCCGCTATCAAACAGATGAATATGGCATATGAGATCGGGAACAGTGCTTCGCTCAAGCCTGAGGCGAGGGATGCACTGATCTTTCTGGGGACCCTGTTCGAATTTGACAGAAACCTGATCGCCAGAGGTACGGACAGACGTACAAAAGGAAGAAAGATCCAGACGGCATTGAAGATACACGGTTTCTACTTTTCCAAAATAGACGGTGTGGTAGGGCGCGGTACCCGCAGTGCGATCGCCGAATATAAAGCTGCCAAAGGTCTCTCCTACGGTTCGTCACTGGATTTCGAGGAAGAGTATCAGCTTGTCAGTTCTGCAAAAAAGATGAACGACAAGAACATTGAAGATACGATCATGACCCTTAAAGGTATGGGTACGAAACAGACAATGCCGGCTCCGGTACTGAAACTCGAAGCTGCACCGCAGAATACACAGGAAAGCAGCAACAGTGCTGCAATGCAGTAAAATATCGTAGGGGAGCACCCCGTGTGCTCCCGCGGTTTCACTAAGAAATACAGGATGCAAATTGTTATTTCAGGATGCATGATCGAAATACGGATCTTGAATTGTCATTCTGCTCCCGGGCGGACATGGGGTCCGCCCCTACAGGATCTTTTATTGCCTACCTCTCTATCAAACCCTAAATCCTAAACTCTTTTCGATATAATCTTTATATTATTTTTTAATGTTTAACTTCAAGTCGGGGGGAATGGATGAAAACAGAAGATCACAGCCAAACAGAAGCGGTACATTCTATTTTTACAGAGAGAAGTACTGTATGCTGAAGCGCAAAAAAGTTCTGATTGTTTTTGGTACCCGTCCTGAAGCCATTAAAATGGCACCTTTGGTGAAAGCCTTTCTGGACCATGCAGAGGTATTTCAGACAAAAGTATGTGTTACGGCACAGCACCGTGAAATGCTGGACCTTTTTGGGATCATACCCGACTATGACCTCAATATCATGAAACCGGGACAGGATCTCTATACGGTGACTTCAGCCGTCCTGCTTCAGATGAAGTCTGTACTTACGGACTTCAAGCCGGATGTGGTGTTTGCACATGGTGATACCTCTACGACTTTCGCCACTTCTCTGGCAGCCTTTTATCAGCAGATCAAGGTCGCACATGTCGAAGCCGGACTGAGAACAGGCAATGTCTACTCGCCGTGGCCGGAAGAGGCGAACCGTCAGCTCACGACACAGATCACTGCCTACCATTTTGCACCGACGGAGACAAGCAAGGCAAATCTCATCAAAGAGAATGTCAAGGAGTCCTGCATCGCTGTTACAGGCAACACGGTCATTGATGCGCTCTTCCTGGCTCTGGAAAAGATCAAAGGCGATCCGAAGCTTGAACGGCAGATCATCGATCAGCTGGCAGCCAATAACTGTCAACTCAAGGATGACAGGGATCAGAAGATCATTCTGGTCACAGGCCACCGCAGAGAGAACCACGGCCAGGGGTTTATTGATATCTGCAGCGCGTTAAAAGAGCTTGCATTGAACAATCCGGATATTGATATTGTGTATCCTGTCCATTTGAACCCCAATGTACAGGGGCCGGTCAGAAAACTGCTTTCAGGTCTGCATAACATCCATCTCATTGAACCTCTGCAGTATGAGCAGTTCGTCTATCTGATGGAGAGGTCTTACTTCATCATCACAGACAGCGGCGGTGTCCAGGAGGAGGCTCCTTCTCTGGGGAAACCGGTCCTTGTCATGCGCAATACAACGGAGCGTCCCGAAGCGTTGGAAGCGGGTACGGTGAAACTGGTAGGCACCGATCCGGAATTGATCATAAATGAGGCACAGAAGCTGCTGGATAACCGTGATGAATATGATAAAATGTCAAAAGCACACAATCCGTACGGCAACGGGGATGCCTGCGAAAAGATCATTGCGTTTTTTGCGAACGGTCAAGATGAGGGATGGAACGCATTACCTTGTTAACAAATATAATTAAAACTTCACAGGAAAATCATAAATGAGTAAAACGAATTTAAAAATAGCAGTTATCGGTCTAGGTTACGTAGGTTTGCCATTGGCGCATGCTTTTTCAGAAAAATATGAGCTCGTAGGATTCGATATCGCCCAATGGCGTATCGATGAACTTAATGCTGGGCTTGATCGCACGTTGGAACTTTCTGAAGAGCAGGTTAAAGAAGCACTGACCAATGGTATTAAGTTTACCAATGTCTTGGATGAGATCGCAGATTGCAATGTATATATTGTTACGGTTCCAACCCCTATCGATGAACATAAACGCCCTGATTTAACCCCACTGCTCAAAGCCAGTGAGTCCATTGGAAAAGTGTTGAAAAAGGATGACATTGTCATCTACGAATCCACAGTCTATCCGGGAGCAACAGAAGAGGACTGTGTACCTGTCCTTGAAAAGTTCTCCGGCTTAAAATTTAATGAAGACTTTTATTGTGGTTATTCTCCTGAACGTATCAATCCGGGAGACAAAGAGCATACCGTAACGAAGATCCTTAAAGTCACTGCTGGTTCTACTCCTGAGATCGGTAAAAAAGTTGATGATCTTTATGCAAGTGTTATTACGGCTGGAACACACATGGCTCCAACTATTAAAGTGGCAGAAGCCGCAAAGGTTATTGAAAACTCTCAGCGTGACATCAACATTGCCTTTGTAAATGAACTGGCGATCATCTTCAATAAACTGGGTATTGATACAGAAGCAGTACTTCAAGCAGCAGGTACGAAGTGGAACTTCCTGCCGTTCAGGCCAGGCTTGGTCGGTGGTCACTGCATCGGGGTTGACCCGTACTACCTGACGCATAAAGCACAAGAAGTTGGGTATAATCCGGAGATCATCCTTGCCGGACGTAGGCTCAATGACAATATGGGTATGTATGTTGCAAATCAGGTACTTAAGCTCATGATCCAAAAAGAACACAAGATTGCCGGTGCAAAAGTGTTGGTGCTTGGTATTACTTTCAAAGAAAACTGTCCGGATATCAGAAATTCAAGGGTAATCGATGTTATTCGTGAACTTCAGGAGTTTGGAACGGATGTAAGTGTTTATGACCCATGGGCCAATCCGGAAGAGGTTGAAAGAGAGTATGGACTCAACCTGTTATCAACTATCAATGATCCACAATCAACTCAATACGATGCCGTTGTGCTTGCTGTTTCTCACGATAAATTTGATGATCTTGATATTGAGAAACTTAAAAATGGAAATGAGACTGTTATTTATGACATCAAGTCAAAACTAAAAGAAAGTGATGGGAAGCTTTAATGAACAAATTAGAACAGTTGAGAGAAGAACTCAAGAAGGATCAAAAAACTTGGTTGGTTACAGGTAATGCTGGTTTTATCGGTTCGAACTTAATGGAGTTTCTGCTTTCATGTAATCAAAAAGTTATTGGGTTGGACAACTTCTCTACAGGCTATCAGTACAATATCGACGATGTTCTCTCCCAGGTTAGTGAAGAGGCTGCAAAGAACTTTACGTTCATCGAAGGTGATATCGCAGATTTCGATACCTGTGCTAAAGCGTGTGAGGGTGTGGACATTGTGTTGCATCAGGCGGCTCTTGGTTCTGTTCCCCGTTCCATTGATGACCCGGTGACTTCCAACCGTTCCAATATTACTGGTTTTCTGAACATGCTGACTGCTGCCAAAGATGCGGGCATTAAACGTTTTGTTTATGCAAGTTCGAGTTCTGTGTATGGTGACTCCAAAGAGCTTCCCAAAGTTGAAGAACGTACAGGTAATTTACTTTCTCCTTATGCAGCTATGAAAATGACCAATGAACTCTATGCAGGTGTTTTTCAAAAGACATACGGTATGGAAACACTTGGACTGCGTTATTTTAATGTATTTGGACGTAGACAAGACCCTAACGGTGCTTATGCTGCCGTAATTCCTAAATGGGTGGGTTCTCTGTTGAGTGATGAAGATGTTTACATCAACGGTGACGGTGAAACAAGCCGTGACTTCACCTACATCGACAATGTCATCCAGATGAACCTCCTCGCAGGAACCACAGACAACCCGGAAGCCTTTGGTGAAGCCTTCAACGTAGCAGTAGGTGGCAGAAACACCCTCAATGAACTCTATAACCTGATCAAAGATCAGCTCAATAAGGCGGCTGAGCACTATCAACTATCAACTATCAACCAACAACCAATTTACAGGGATTTCCGCCCCGGCGATATCCGCCACTCCAACGCAGACATCTCTAAAGCGAAGCGAATGGTCGGCTATGAGCCTACGCACGATATTTATCGGGGGATGAAAGAGGCAATTGAGTGGTATATTGAGAGTATAGGTAATAAATAGTTTTTAAATGATCAATAAAATCCGTACAAAACTAAAAGGACAATTTCTAAAAAACTTTCTTCTCTTAGCCCTCGCAACATTTTTAGGAAAAGGTTTGGGGTTTTTCAAGGAGATGATGATTGCCAATTATTTTGGAACTTCGCATCAACTTGATATTTTAATTTTTTCATTTACACTTGCAGGCACTTTTTTAGGCATTTTGTCAGGTGGGATGGAAGCAACGGTATTACCAAATTATCTAAAATCTAAAGCCATCAGCGTAACACAAAAGAACACTTATCTCTTTTCAGTCTTTAGTCTATTTTTACTGTTTTTGTTAATTGTATATGTGGTTATTGCTTTATTTGGCTCTCATATCATTAACTTTATCGCTCCTGGATTTTCACTCCAAGATATCAAAGAAGCTACAAGTTATTTAAATATATTTTTCATCTATATATTATTTGCATTTTTGAGTGTCTTTTTTCTTATTATTTTAAAAGCGGAAAAGAAGTTCTTTTACTCAGGAATAGTCCCTTCATTGATCCCTGCCTCTATTATGGTATTTTTGTTTTTCAAACATGATAGTGGAGTTGTTGTCATTGCATACGCTGTGATAATAGGTGCCATACTTCAGTTGTTGTTTTCTTGGTTGAAGTCTGTTTCCTTTGTCTCTTTTAAAGGTGTTGAGTATACTAAATTAAAAGACAATTACCGACGTATCATGAAAAACTATTCAGTTTTACTTGGAAGTGGACTCTTTATAGGCCTGATAGGCTTAACCGATCAATCTTTCGCAACCCTTGCAGGAGAAGGAGCAGTGTCGTCACTTAGTTATGCACAAAAACTTCCAGCGTTAATCGATGGTCTTGTTGTTATGGTGTTAGGAACGATTCTGTTTTCTAGTTTTGCTGAAAATATCTCTTTATCACGATATGAAGATAATAAAATACTTTATATGAAAACCTTAAAACTCATTTTTTCTGGTAGCATATTGGTAGTACTTATCTTGTCTTTTTTCTCAAAAGAACTTACTAATATAGTATTTGTAAGAGGTGCATTTGACTACGACTCATTAATGATGGTCTACCCCATACAGACAGCTTTTTTTCTTAAGTTACCATTTATTGCAACTTCTATTATATCTGCAAGGATGATGAACTCTTTTGAACTCAATAGAGAGATGTTTTATATCAATATGGTTAGTTTTGGATTTAATTTAATTTTAGATTACTACCTTGTGACATCATTTGGAACACTTGGCATAGCCTATGCAACCTTGTTTGTCTATATATGGGCAGCTGTGTTAAATCATTTAGTAGTGATGCGTCAATTCAAGAGGGTTTCAGTATGAAAATATTAATGGTTATATATTCCTTAGGATCAGGTGGAGCAGAACGAGTATTAAGTACCTTAGCCAATCAATGGTCAGAGGAAAATAATGAAGTTGTTATAGCCACCTTTCTCAATAGAGAACCCTATTATTCTTTAGATTCCAAGATAAGGCATTTGCCACTCGGTATAGACAATGACTCCATAAATAGCAAAAATGTATTGTCAGATAATTTTTTCAGAATAAAAACATTACTCAACATTTTTAAAAAAGAAAACCCAGATATGATTATCAGTTTTATGACAACAGCCAATATCTTATCAACCATAGCAGCAAAACTATCACATAAACCTATTTTGATTTCTGAACGGACAAACTATAATTTTTTACAATCTAAGGTTTGGAGACTATTACGTAGAGTTGTTTACCCACTTTCAGATGCCTTAGTAGTACAGTCAAACTATGACCAAAAGAGATACAGTTTTCATAACAACTGCCATGTCATCTATAATCCTTTAAAAATAACACATCAACATCACGACATAGCAGAAGAAAAAATTATTTTGGCTGTGGGAAGATTAACAAAAGTAAAAGGGTTTGACCTGCTTATTGATGCTTTTGCAAATATTAAGGAAAAGAGAGGATGGAAGCTCATTATAGTTGGAGAAGGTAGTTTACGAGAGGCATTGCAGCAACAAATCGACAATTATGATTTAAAAAGTCTCATCACTATGCCAGGAAATACTAAAGATGTCGAAGCGTTTTACAAACGAGCTTCTATTTTTGTTTTGTCATCTAGGCTTGAAGGTTTTCCAAATGTTCTTGTAGAAGCGATGGCTTATGGATGTGCCCCTATTGCCTTTGACTGTTTAACAGGTCCAAGAGATATTATAGACAATCAGAAAAATGGTCTACTGGTTGAAATAGAAAATGTAAAGGCTTTGACAAATGCGATGCAGATACTTATGGACAATGCGGAAAGTAGAGAATTATATGCTGAAAATGCAAAAAAAATTGAACAAAAATTAAATGTTGATAAAATATCAGATGAATGGTTCGAGATAATCAACCATATAGTAAATAAGGAAAAATAGATGTGTGGCATAGTGGGATTTATAGATTACAACAAGCGATCTTCAAAAGAAAAACTAAAAAAGATGACCGATGTACTGCATCACCGTGGACCTGACGATAGTGGCTACTCTTTTTACGATGAAGAAAAACAGCACATAGCCTTAGGCCATAGACGGCTTTCCATCTTAGATCTCTCGACACATGGGCATCAGCCTATGGTGTTTGAACAGTATGAGATCGCCTACAATGGAGAAGTCTATAACTTTAAAGAGATCAGAGAAGAGTTGGAGCCCTTAGGTTACAGTTTTGAGTCAGACTCTGACACTGAAGTCATTTTAAAGGCATATCACCAATGGGGCATAAAAGCGGTAGATAGGTTTAATGGTATGTTTGCCATTTCCATTTATGATAAGTCTAAGCAAAAGTTAATTCTCATTCGTGACAGAGCTGGGGTAAAACCGCTTTATTGGTATTGGAAAGATGGTCTCTTTATGTTTTCAAGTGAACTCAAAAGTTTTCATGAACATGCAGACTTTCAAAAAAGCATTAACAAAGATGCCTTGGCACTCTACTTGCAGTATGGTTACATTTTACAACCCTATACCATTTTTGAACATACACATAAACTGCAATCTGGTCATTACTTAGAATTCGATATTCAAAGTTCCACATTCAACATTATAAAGTATTGGGATGTCATAGACTTTTACAACAAACCTAAACTAGACATGAGCGAAGAGGAAGCCATAGAAAAAATGGAGACCTTACTTAAGTCTGCCTTTGAGTACAGAATGGTTGCCGATGTTCCCGTCGGTGTTTTTTTGAGTGGTGGCTATGACAGTTCCATCGTCACGGCACTTCTGCAAGATGGCAGAGAAGAAAAGTTAAACACTTTTACCATAGGTTTTCACGAAAAAGGCTTTGACGAGTCTCCTTATGCAAAACAGGTCGCAAAACACCTAGGCACCAATCATACCGAGTACTACTGTACCCAAAAAGATGCCTTGGAGATCATCCCAAAACTGTGTGAAATGTACGATGAACCCTTTGGTGACAGTTCAGCCATACCAACTGCGTTAGTTAGCAAGTTAGCCCGAGAAAAAGTAACTGTTTCCTTAAGTGCAGATGGAGGTGATGAAATTTTCGCTGGGTATGGTAAGTATGATACGGCACTCAGGTACTATAACTTTTTCAGTAAGATTCCAAGCATCGTACTACCCTTGATCTCAAATATGATGGACATCGTTAATCCCAAATATATTCCTCTTTTTAATAAAACCTATAACTATGCAACACGTTATGAAAAAATCAAAAATATTTTAAAAGCAAATAGTACAGTTTCTGCGATGGAGTTTACCAGCCAACACTTTACAAACAATGAATTAAAGCGACTGTTAAAAGGGAACTACACATCCTTAACTACTAACTTTAAAAACAATGCACAGCTTTCAAGTAACAATGATGCCATCAATAAAATGCTTGCCATCGACTACCAAACTTATATGCAAGATGATATACTGACAAAGGTTGATAGAGCGACCATGAGTGTGAGCTTGGAGGGAAGAGAGCCTTTGTTAGATCATCGCATTGTTGAGTTTGTAGCACAACTCCCTTCAGAACTAAAATATAAAAATGGCGATAAAAAATGGATGCTTAAGCAGATCACTCATAGATACTTGCCAAAAGAGATGATGGATCGCCCTAAAATGGGTTTTGCTATACCTATTACGGAGTGGTTTAGAGATGAACTTAGAGACTACTTTATGAAGTATCTCAATAGAGAAAGATTAGAAAGAGAAAATATTTTCGTAGTTGACGAAATCATTAAATTAAGGGACATATGCCTATTAGGAGATTCTGCCAATATTCAGAGACTTTGGTGGATTTTAATGTTTGAAATGTGGTATGAGCGATGGATGGAACGATGACAAAAAATATACTGATTAAGATTTTTTATACTTTACTACACCCATTAAAAAAAGCTAAATTAATGGGGTTAGAAATTGGGTGCAACCATAAAATAGGTAGATATTGTGACTTTGGCGCTGAACCATACCTCATAAAAATAGGAGATAACTTTTATTCTTCTTCTCATGTACAGTTTGTAACACATGATGGTTCTGTTAATGTTCTTCAAAATATGTACTCTGATTTACATGATATAGACTGTTTTTCTCCTATTGTCATAGGTAATAATGTTTTTATAGGTTTTGGTACAACTATACTACCGGGTACGGTGATAGGTGACAATGTGATTGTGGGTGCTGGAAGTATTGTCAAGGGTATGCTAAAAAGCAATAGTGTGTATGCAGGTGTGCCAGTAAAATACATATGTACAATAGATGAATATAAACTAAAAAATGAAGCAAACTTTATTAATACCAAAAAATTACCTTCTGAGGAAAAGAAACAATATGTGAAATCCTGGGTAGATAAACATTACCCTTCATTTAGTAAAGGTGAAAAATGAAAAAAATACTTTTTATAGTACCCTCCATGAGAGGCGGTGGAGCTGAAAGAGTTGTTTCTATACTAGTAAGCCACTTAGACAAGACGAAGTACCAAATAAAGTTGGTTCTTTTAAAAGCGGAAGGTAAATACTTAGAAGACATTCCTAACAGTGTTGAAATTGTTGATCTTAAAGCATCCAAAGCAAGGTATGCCTTACTAAAATTGTTCAAACTCATAAAAAAAGAAAAACCAGATATTGTCTTTTCAACATTGGGGTACTTGAGTTTGATGATAGCTTTAGTACATCCATTTTTAAGTAAACACATCAAGTTCATTGCTAGAGAAACAAGCATAGTAAGCAAAAGTTTAGAAATACAAAAATACCCAACAATCACTTCATTTCTTTACAAAACGATTTACAACCGTTTTGATACCATCATCTGTCAGTCATACTATATGCAAAGAGATCTTGTAGATAACTTCAACATCAAAAAAGAAAAAACGGTTGTTATTAATAATCCTGTAGATATAGAAAAAATAGAGAAAATGGCAGAGGTACAAGAACAAGTTTTTGATAGTAGTAAAATAAACTTATTGGCAGTTGGTAAACTTCATAAAATAAAAGGGTATGACAGTCTCATAAAAGCTGTGAGTCTTTTACAGGATGGGGAATACCATTTAACTATATTGGGAGAAGGCTTAGAAGAAGCATCTCTAAAAAAGTTGGCAAAAGAGTTGGCAGTTGAAGAGCAGATCACTTTTCATGGCTTTGAGGCAAATCCATACAAATACATGAAACAAGCAGACATGTTAGTGCTTAGTTCATGGCATGAAGGCTTCCCTAACGTAGTACTCGAAGCCAATGCTTGTGGTACACCTGTCGTTGCATTAAAATGCCCAGGGGGGATTGTTGAGATTATTGAAAATGGTGTGAATGGTTTTTTAGTTACAAATATAAATGCAAGTAAATTAGCTAAAAAAATCAAAGAAGGAACTTTCTATAACTGGAGCAAAGAAGAAATTAAAATTAATACTAAACAAAAATATACAGTAGAAAAAATAGTTAAAATATATCAAACTATTTTACAATAATTAGAAAGAAAAAAATGCAATTTTATGATAATAGTTTTTTATTTATACCAACATTTTTTATTTTTACAGTAGGTATGCTAATACTATCTATATATATCAAAAATATACTTGTTTCTATTTTTCTATCTTCAATAAAAAGTACAATGTTTTTTATTTATTTTTATTATCTTTTTGATGGAACATATACTTTTCTAGATGACTGGACATATTTAAATAAAGCAACTAGCTATATCGAGGGAAATTATGATTTTTTTTCTTTAATCTTGCATCCATTAATCTTAGAAAATATTTTTGGAAGTGGTCATTTTTTATATCAATTATATAATGTGCTTGCTTTTAAACTTTTTGGAAATTATTATTATTCACCAGTCGCGCTCAACATTGTTCTAACATTCATTACATCATATTTTGTTTTTAAACTATCGACATTTATTGGGTTCACGCGAAAATTATCCTCAATAATAGCCATATTTTATTTATTGCATTGGGATATTCTAGCATGGAGTACCATTGCTAATTTAAAAGATATTCTTGTTCAACTATTGTCTATTGTTTTAATATATAACATCGTGATTTTCGATAGCTATAGGAAAAATATCCGTTCCATAATTATGATGGCTTCAGTCATTCTATTACTAAGTGTATTAAGATTTTATTTGCCTTTTCTTATTTTATTGTCATGGTTGCTATCTGAAATTTTTCTCAAACTTATACAAGCAAAAAAGGCTAAGAAAATTGTTTATATTTTAGTTTTTTCACTTCTTACTGCTATCGTTTCTCCTCTTATTTCACAATACTTCGCAGCAGAAATTTCACATTTTATGAACGATTTTACAAATCCAGTAGTAGGTGTATTTCGATTTCTTATGACTCCTATTCCTTTTTTTATGGATGATAAATATGCTTTTCTATATTTTGCCTCATTTCTACATTGGCTTACTTTTCCACTACTTGTTTATGGTGCATATATTACATACAAGGTAAATAAAAAAGTGATGTTATTTATCTTGTCGTATCTATTGATAATGTTATTATTTTATGGAAGCTATTCAGAACTACAAGGTCCTAGACACAGACTTCAGATAGCCCCATATCTGGCGATGTTTCAATCCATAGGTTTTTTTGCTCTTTTTTATAGTCAAAAGTTTAAAAAATATTTAAAGAAAGCATTATGATTAAACTATTTTTTATAATTAACTCCCTCTCATCTGGTGGAGCTGAAAAAGTAATGTCTGTGTTGATAACCGAACTGGTCAGGCAATCATACGATGTAGAGTTGATCTGTCTTGAAAAAAAACACTTTTATGACATCCCTAAAGAGGTTAAAGTGACTTATCTGTCTCAGGGTAATGGTGATGAGAGTGGTATTCAGAAGCTTTTGGCTATTCCTTTGTTGGCGTGGAGATTGAAGCAGCACATCAGACGTAATAACATTGACTTGGTGCAAAGCCATATCTACCGTTCTAACTACATTAACATCCTTGCCAAACTCTTTGGTGCTGGACATCAGGCACAGGTGGTTAATGCCGGGAGAGTGAGCCGTTACTTTGAACAGGGGTTACTTGGCAAAGTCAACCTCTTTCTCATTAAACATCTCTACGGCAGAGCAGACCTACTCATCTCCAAGGCAAAGGGGATGCAAGCGGACATGCAAGCACTTTTTCATTTTGACAATGCTCAAAAAGTTATCAACAATCCTTATGACATAGAGAAGATCCAAACAATGGTAAAAGAAGAGGTGACAGACTTTAATTTTGAGGCAGACAAAACCTACCTTGTCAGTGTCGGACGACTCATCGCCTTAAAACGCAACCAAGATACACTGCAAGCCCTGAGCAAACTACCTGAACACATAGAACTTCTACTTCTTGGAGAAGGAGAAGAGAGAGAAAAACTTACCGCACTTACCAAAACCCTGGGCATCGCCAAAAGGGTACACTTCTTAGGGCGGGTAATCAACCCCTACAAGTACCTCACCCGTGCAGACATCTTCGTCTCCGCCTCAGAAAGCGAAGGCTTTCCAAATGTACTCGTAGAGTCCATGATCTGTCAAACACCTATCGTATCATCCGACTGTACAAGCGGCCCCAGAGAGATCTTAGCTCCAGGTACAGATGTTAACATTCAGCTTAAAGATGATGTTGAGTTGGCAGAGTATGGTATATTATTTCCAGTTGGAAGTTTGGACAGTTTATATACAGCAATTGACTTACTTTTGAATGATGTCGTACTAAAAGAGAAATATATTACTAAAGCAAAAAAAAGAGCAGAAGACTTTTCTGTTGAAAAGATAGTGAAACAGTATAAGAAGGTTTTGGAGTATGCATAAAACAATAGCCATTGTCATCAACACATCCTGGAATATCTTCAATTTCCGTTTGGGATTGCTTAAAGCCTTGCAGGATGAAGGCTACAATATAGTTGCCATCGCACCAAAAGATGACTACTCTGAAAAACTTGAAGAACAGGGGTTTGAATACTATGACGTCAACATCAACAACAAAGGGACGAACCCCATAGAAGATGCCAAACTTGTACTGGAGTTTTATGGACTCTATAAAAAGATGAAACCCGATGTGATCTTGCAGTACACCATCAAACCAAACATTTACGGTTCCATGGCGGCAGGGATGCTCGGGATCCCCGTCATCAGCAATATCTCTGGACTTGGCACTGTCTTTTTAAATGACAGTCTTTCTTCTAAAATAGCACGGATGCTCTACAAGGTAGCATTGAAAGTTCCCAAAAAGATCTTTTACCAGAATGCCCATGATAGAGAACTGTTCGTGAAATCGGGACTGGTCAATGCTGAAAAAACAGATCTACTCCCCGGGTCTGGCATTGATATTGAACAATTCAAGCCGCAGGCAGTGGGCAGTGATAGTGACAGGGTGAGATTTCTTTTTATTGCCCGACTGGTCAAAGATAAAGGATTGGTAGAATATGTTGATGCCGCACGAAAAATATTATCGACTATGAACCATTCACCATCCACTCAAGATAAAAGCCCTCAATTTTTTATCTTAGGTGCATACTATCCGGGAAATCCTACAGCCATTACCGAAGCTGAAATGAAGAGATGGGAAGAAGAAGGCATTGTGAAGTACATCGGTGTCAGTGACGACGTGAAGTCTGTCATAGCCGAGTATGACTGCATTGTCCTGCCTTCCTACCGTGAAGGACTGTCTAGGGTACTCCTTGAAGCTTCCAGTATGGCAAAGCCCATCATTACTACGAATGTACCCGGATGCAAGGAAGTGGTGGATGATGGGGTGAATGGCTACCTGTGCGAAGTCAAAGATGCCAACTCTCTAGCAGAACAGATGAAGAAGATGATCTTGCTTTCAGATGAAGAGAGAGTGGAGATGGGTAGTAAAGGACGTGAGAAGGTTATCTCCGAGTTTGATGAGAAGCTAGTGGTAGATAAGTATATTAATACTATTAAAAATTTATTTTCCAAAAAGCCTAGTGTATATAAGACGGAAAGGTCTTAAAACAATATATAAAAATCTTAAATGATATGGTAGTACAAAAGTTTGGCAGTCTCTTCTTGAAATTTTAAAACTTTGTATGATAAAAGTTAAAATTTTGTTTTTTCTTTCATGAAATATATTAGCTACAAATGATTGGATCAGATAAATTCTTTGTAATTCATTATTATTCAGAGAATTATAGTTGAAAAAATGTAAAATATCTGTGTATAAATTTTTTAAATCAGGCTTTTTATCCAACATATCCATAATAGTATCAGGTAAAGGAGTCTTAAAGAATTGATGGCTTATCATTACTCCAAGTAACAAAGCACGTTGATCACTTTTTGAGTTAGTGTACAGGATGATGATATTCCAGTTGAGGTTACAACTACAAATTAGTCTATCTATATCACAAACCCACTCTATACGCTCCCATGCATGTTTGGAACCATGGATACAAAGATATATCAGTAAATGCTCATTGGATAGTGTATATATCTCTTTTTGATTGATAGTAATGGATTTCTTGTCTTGTAAAAGTTGATAAAAATTAAAATAGGTATTTAATTCTTTGGGTACAAGTCTCCAATGCATTTCTACTAGTGTTTTGGTTGAATTGCTAATAAAACTAAAATCTTTATCTATTTTAAGACAAATAGAATTAGTTAGTATTTTCATAGAATTGACTGGTGAAAATCCATTTTTGGACATAATCCTCCCCGCCTCGTAAGCATCTTTCTCATCCACCAAAATATCCAGATCGCTATACTGCCGTAATGTAATGTCGCCATACGCCATCTGTGAAAGTGCAGGGCCTTTGAAGGCCAAAGCTTCAATGTCATGTTCCTCAAGCAGTTTCATGATACGAATGAGCTCTGCACTCATTAGCATATTGCGTTGAGAAATACTCATGTAGTGAGCTTTTAGCTCTGTGAGTATTTCAGCGTTCAGCGTTAAGCGTTGAGCGTTCAGGGAAGAGCTTGATGATAGCTTTTTGATGGTTTTATAGACGAGTGGCAATATTCCATGGCGGAGTGCCATGGAAGTGATAGAATTTAGTGATAGTGATGGTGTTGAGGGGAAAAAGGGTCAGGTGACAATAACAACATGTAACTTTTTCTATGCTATACTCTCTAAAAGCAGGAGAGCTAAGACATGCCCAGAAAACCTCGTATAGAGATCAATGGATACTACCACATCATCAATAGAGGTGTAGAACAAAGAGTTGTTTTTACTGAGCCTGCTGATTATGAGTATTTTGAAGAACTGATGTGCTTTTATGCAAAAAGTTACGGTGTGATCGTTCATAATTATTGTTTGATGCGTAACCATTATCATTTATTGCTAGAGATCACACAAGAGAACCTTTCTAAATTTATGAGACAAGTCAATATGAACTACGCGATCTACTTCAATAAAAAATACAAAAGAATAGGGCATTTGTGGCAAGGACGATTTAAGTCTTGGTATGTGACTGATGAAGCTTACCTCTATACACTGATACTCTACATAGAACAAAATCCGCTAAAAGCCAACATCGTAAAAGATTTGGAAATATACCCTTACAGTTCCTATGCCTACTTTCTGTCAGATACAATTCCGGAATGCCTGCAAAGGTCATGGGTTGTACAGAACTTTCAAGGAGATAGAGAGGCGATCAAAGATCTTTTGAACAGCAGTGTCAATGTAGCACAACTCTCCGAAATGAAAAAAGCATCAAGTTTGCTAGAGGCTCCCAATGTAGATAAAAAGCCCAGGGAAGAAGAATTAAGAGAAATTTTTGAAAAAATAAAAGATAAAAAAGAGAGAAACAGGCTCATCGTACAATGTTATGATAAGGGCTATTCTCAGCATATGATGGCAAAAGTATTGGGACTATCACAGCAGGCTGTGCATGGGATCATTAAGAGGTTTGGGATATAAGTTGTTTACAAGAGCCAACAGCATAGTGCAGGGAAAAACTAAATTTTGAATTGTAAACAAGATTTACTGGAGTAAAGATGACTGATACTGCTGAGAGACTGAAATAGATTAATATACACTTAACATTATACGTGATATTATACGTATAATAAAGAATATAAAAAAGGATCTCTATGAAGATAGCCTATACAACAGAAGAACTTGTCCCTTCAACAGAATTTGCAAAAGGTTTTGGCGGTTTTGTTTCGAAGATCATTAAGGGCAGTGTTGAAAAGCTTGCCATTGTAAAAAACAATAAACCTGAAGCAATTGTCATCAGTATAGCAGAATATGAACGTATTAAAATGCTGGCAAATTTGGCTGAAGACCTTAGTATTCAGCAGATGGTACATGAACGCATAGGAGACGGTAAGCGAGAACTGCTTGACTATGATGACTATGCAAAACAGAGAAAGTCAAAGATAAAGCATGCTGTTTAAGATCCAGTACTATCCGGAAGTGGTTGATGACCTGGAAGCACTAACAGATGAGGAATTTGAAGAAGTAGATGCCTACATAGAAAAATTGAAGGTCAATCCCCTGCTTGTGAGTCTTCCTCTTGAAAATCTGGGAGATAATCTACTTGCTGAATGCCGAAAAATATATGTTGCAAATGCAACGATACGCATAGTCATACGGGTGATTAATAATCAAATACATATTGTAGAATTAATTGTGATCGGACCAAGGGCTGGTGGGATAGTTTATGATGAAGCATATCGTCGTTTGGTAGATAGTGATATAGGATTATAAAATTAAATGTATAAAATGTTAAAGATCATGAACTATGATGTGTTTGTCGATGATATTTCAACGATCAGGGTAGACTGGGAGAAGCAGCAGGTCATCAACACCATCACTCCCTCACTCCTATATTACAGCCAAAGACGATAAGCTTTTTGAAGAAGCATTGCAAAAGTAAATGATTTTGCCCCGTATGTGCTCTTCACTAGGTATGACGGCACTAAAACAGGAGAAATGGCTGCATGCACACAAAGAGCATTTGAACTTCAAGATAGCCTCTTCCCTCGGTGCCGTGTTTGACTTTTATGCCGGTACCGTTGTCAGGCCATCACAGTTCTGGATAGATATGCACCTGGAGTGGCTTCCTAGGCTTTTAAAAGAGCCAAAACGGTTATGGAAAAGAAACTTTGTTTCAACACCGCTCTTTTTAACAGAGATGATGCTTTACAAAATGGATGTGAAAAAGTAAGAATGGGCAGTAAAAATCGTATTAATCTTGGTTCTATTCTAGAATTTATTTTGCACTTCCATCGAAACTTTTACACTAAAACTAAAATTTATATGAGTAAGCCGGTCAATATCGCAGATCCACTCTATGCGTTTCCAGGCATGCTTTGAACCATGCAGGCACAAATAAGCCAAAAGCATTTCAATTGACAGTGTAGGGATCGGTTTTCCGTTAATATCGACGGTTTGTCTATTTTCAGAAATTTGGGAAAAGTCCAGATGCTGTCCGATCTTTTCTCTAAACAACTTCCAGTGAAGCATGTTTTGTTTTTCAGTATTTTCATGGGAAAGGATGCTTTATAGCCATGTGCATCCAATACGGAACCAGCTTTTACGATCTTTTTTTCATCCACCAAAATATCCAGATCACCAAACTGCCGTAAAGTAATATCTCCATACGCCATCTGTGCCAGTACAGGGCCTTTGAAGGCCAAAGCTTCAACAGAATTTTTCTCTAAAAGTTCGATGATACGAATTAACTCTGCACTCATTAGCATATTGCGTTGAGAAATACTCATGTAGTGAGCTTTTAGGTCTGCTACCAGGGAGTGATAGTGATGGGGGTTAGTGATAGGGGGGAGTGATAGGGTTTAGTGATAGTGGGGAGTGATAGGGTTTAGTGATAGTGGGGAGTGATAGTGATAGGGGTTAGTGATAGGGGGGGAGTGATAGTGAGGGGGTAGAGTGATAGTGATAGGGGTTAGTGATAGGGGTTAGTGATAGTGGATAGTGATAGGGTTTAGTGATTAGTGAAAAGAATGGGTAGTTGACATATGTATATAAATAATATATAATATTGTAAAACAAATGGTAAGGAGCTACAATATGCTTAGTGTTGAACAGTTGGAAAAACAGCAAGTTGGTTTGAGACTTCCCAAGTACCTCATAGAGGATATAGATGCATTTACAGAAAAATACAGTGTCAATAGAACAGATATCATCATGGAAGCAATAAAGTCATATATTGCCGAACAGAAATCAAAACTCTTTTATGATGATTTTGCAAATGCTGCAAAAGAACTGCAAGAGATACGCAGCTCGAAAAAGCATAAAGAGATGCAAAGTTTGAATGGCTTAATAGATGAACTTGAAGATCATTAGTTTAGAAAGTTTTACGAAAGATGTTAAAAAACTGTATAAAAAATATAAGGCCATAGCGCGTGATCTTCGAAGCCTGGAAAGTGAGCTGCTGGAAAATCCTAAATGTGGTATAAACCTTGGAAATGCCTGTTATAAAATACGTTTAAAAAACAGTTCTGTACCTACAGGAAAAAGTGGTGGATTCCGGGTAGTTTATTACTATCTGGATGAAGAGAATAATCTTTACCTGATGGCTATGTACTCCAAAACAGAATTGGAGAACATTAGTGATGAAAGAATAAATGAAATACTTAAGGCATATGATCTATGACTTCTATACAAAAGTGAATTGAGAACCAAGGTTGAATGTGTCAAAAGTAATCTTACTAAGTATGGGGGGGTAGAGTGATAGTGGATAGTGATGGTGATAGTGGGGGTAGAGTGATAGTGGATAGTGATGGTGATAGTGGGGGTCTAATATTATGTTATAATACTGTTAAAAGTACTTTTAAGGATACGGTTATGACTATTTCGGCCAATGAAATAAAAAAGAGAGGGGTATCATTATTTGACAGTCTCCTCGATAAATTTGATGAACTTATTATTAATGTTCGAGGTAAAGATAAATATGTTGTTCTTGATATAGAACGATATAAAGAGTTCAGAGCCAATGAGTTGGACTTGGCTTACATGCAAACAATGAATGATATAAAAAAAGGTAATTACAAAACACAGAGTGCAGCGGAACACGTAGCTGAGCTTGAAAATGAACTATAAGATCATTATTACCGATACGTATAAAAGACGTGTGAAGAAGTTTTTGAAAAAACATCCTGATATGTTGAAAAGATATGCTAAAGCAATAACAATACTGGAAATAGACCCCTTTCATCCTTCTTTAAGACTGCATAAACTAAAAGGTAATCTTCATGAGTATTATTCTGTATCGATCAATATGGAATATAGAATAGTGATAGATTTTTTAGTTGTTAATAATGAGATCATCCCTATAGATATCGGCAGTCATGATGATGTGTACTAAGTATGAAGGTATGGGGGGTTTTTCTAATATTATTTAAGATTAAGATGTTACAATAATGCAAATTACAAAAAACAAGGGGATGTGATGAAAAAGGCAGTACTTGCGATAGGATCTGTAGCGGTAATGGGCAGTTTGGTGTTTGCCGGCGGCGATATGACAACAGCAAAAGAGGTGGAGCCGGCAGTGGTCCTGCCTGTGGCGATCGAAGCTGAGCCGGTGGAGAGTGGTTTCTATGCAGGGCTGGGGCTGAGTGCCGTGAGTACACGGGAGGCGAATGTTTCTATGGACCTTACCAGTGGAAAAGCAGGACAGGACAGACTGGGGAACATCACTCTGCTTGCAGGATACAACTTCAATGCATACCTTGCTGCAGAGGGGAGATATACGACCAGTATAAGTCATGAAGACAATGTTGAAATGAGTGGGTGGAGCCTCTTTGTGAAACCTCAGTACCCCGTAACAGAAGACTTTGGTGTCTACGCACTGCTCGGATTTGGAGGTGTGACACTGGACGGTGTGGACGGTGCCAATATCGATGTGGACGAGACCGGGTTCCAGTGGGGGATTGGTATGAGTTACCTGGTCATGGAACATGTCTCTCTCTTTACTGACTACACTTCTCTTGGAAACGATATGGACGGTGTCTACAACGGTGCATCCAAGGCGGACATAGATGCCGTTACTGTCGGACTGACCTACGACTTTTAAACTTCCCTCTCCGGGAAGGAAAGGGAGGAGTTCCAAAAGGACTCTTCTTTTCAAACCTTAAATAAAACTTTTTAGATATAATAACCCTTAATTTTGAAAGAGATCCCCAAGGAAGAAAATGAACACACACAGCATACAGACAGAGGAAGATGAAATAGACCTCAAAGAGGTCTTTGGTACCCTTTACCGTTACCGGTATATGATCCTCTCTCTGGTCATTCTGTTTACGCTTGCCAGCGGTGTGTATGCCTACTTCAAACCCAATGTCTACAAAGCTTCCGCGACCGTTGAAGTAGGTTCGGAAACACCCGGTTACGGAACACAGGACATCCTTGCCATGGCAATGGACCAGGGCAGCGAGAACGTCGATACGGAAATGGAGATCATTAAGTCCAGATTTGTCGTTGAACTCGCACTCAAAGATGTGGACCTTGCCCACCGCTACTATACGACCAGAAGATACAAAGAGGTGGAACTCTACAAAGAGAGCCCTTTTCATGTGGGTATGCTCAAAGGGTATGATGTCAGCTTTGACCTGTACCCGGTCGATGAAGAACAGTACCGTCTTGTTGTGTACGAAGCTGAAGATGAGAACGGAAGCGTCTGGAGTTACGACAAAACCCTTCCTTACGGCAAAGAGATCGTGACAGCACATTTTCACCTGAATGTTATTAAAAGTAAAGCAGCAGAGGATGCACAGTACCGTTTTACCGTCATTGCACCCGAAAAAGTGGCTGCTTTTGCACAGGAAGGGCTCAGTGTGGCCCAGACATCGAAACGCTCTTCCATACTCAGGATCTCCTATGAGGACAATGTAGCCCTGCGCGCAAGGGGATTCACCAATGCACTTGCTGCTGCCTATATACAGCAGAGCATAGAGAAAAAGACCAAAGAAGCAACACGCAAACTCACCTTCATAGACAAACAGCTGAAATACATCACCGAAAACCTCAAAAGCTCCGCCATCAAACTCGAAGAGTTCAAAAAAACCTCCAATACCGTAAGCCTGAGCTCCAAAGCAGAGAGCATCATCCGGCAGATGAGTGAATATGAAACGAAACTGGCAGAGATATCGATAGAGAAAGAGATGCTCGACACCCTGTACAAGCAGGTGAAGTCAGGCAAGAACCTTGAGAGTATCGCTATGGTCGGCATAGACAAACAGAAGTCGGCACTCCCCGATATGATCAAGGAACTTCAGAACGCCATTATCAAAAAGAAGATCCTCCGTGAAGACTATACGGAAATGTACCCCGAAGTCGCTAAACTCAGAAAGACGATCGTGCAGCTCAAGAAAGTCATCATCGCTACGATCAAAAATCTGAAAAAAAGTATTAAAGAGAAACAGACACTGATAGAAAAGTCCATTGCACAGCAGCAGAAACTGTTGAACAAACTTCCTGCAGACGAGAGAATGTTTGGACAGCTTCAGCGTAAATTTGCAGTGAACGAGAAGATCTACTCCTACCTGCTGGAGAAACGCTCGGAGACTGCTATCATCAAAGCCTCTACGGTCAGCAAGAACAGGATACTGGATACGGCACTTATGCCGGATGAACCCATCAAGCCGAAGCGGAAACTGATCGTACTTGTGGGGCTGATACTGGGGCTGATCCTGGGGATCGCACTCGCCTTTTTAAGAGCTTTCCTGGATGACCGCATCAAGACTGAAGATGACGTGCTACACGGAACCGGTGTTCCTCTGCTCGGGCTGATCCCGAATATCAAAGAGGAGAGTGAGAAGATCAAAGTCTTCCTGTCTCCGAAATCTGCCATTGCAGAATCTTTCAGAAACCTCAGGACCAACCTGCAGTTCATGGCAAAAGACAGACAGGCCCATGTGATCGCGATCACTTCGACCGTCGGCGGTGAGGGGAAGACCACGATCTGTATCAACCTGGGCGGGATCATGAGTATGGCAGAAAAGAAGACCATCATTCTCAACCTGGATATGCGGAAACCGACACTGCATCAGAAATTCGGGCTTCAGAATAGCAAAGGGATGAGTACACTGCTGTCTGGACGTACGGCACTGGGGGATGTGATACAGCATACGGAGTATGAACATCTGGATATTATCGCATCGGGGCCGGTACCGCCGAACCCGAGTGAACTGATACAGAACGAACAGATGGAGAAAGTACTCGAAGCATTAAGAGAAATGTATGACGTCATCATTCTTGATACGCCTCCTATCGGCCTGGTGACAGATGCAAGAACACTGATGCATTTTGCAGATACCAGCATCTATGTACTGAGAACAGACTACTCCAAAAAAGATTTCCTGCGGAATATAGAAAAACTCTCAAAAGAGGAGATCAGCGGTTTCGGTATTTTGCTGAATGATGTCAAAACCGGCAGGAACGGTTACGGCTACGGCTACGGCTACGGCTATTACGAGGAAGAGGAAAAATGATCTTTTCTCTTTTTAACAAGAGAAAAAAAGCGGAAAGAGGACCTCTGCTGAAGGTCGATCTGCATTCTCATCTGATACCGGGGATCGATGACGGTTCCAAAAGTATGGAGGAGAGCCTGATGCTCCTCAAAGGGATGGAGGCCTTGGGCTATGAGAGGGTGATCACTACACCGCACATCATGGCAGATGCATACCGCAATACGCCGGAGATCATCAGGGATGGCTTGCAGGCTTTGCGTAAAGCTTCAAAAGAAGAGGGGCTTGCCATAGAGATAGAGGCTGCGGCAGAGTATTATCTGGATGACGGTTTCTATGACCATCTCCATAAAGGGGAGATCCTGTCAGCAAAGGGCAGGTATCTTCTGTTCGAGACCTCCTATATCTCCAAACCCATACAGCTTGAAGAGATGATCTTCGAGATCTCAGCGGCAGGCTATACTCCGCTTATGGCACATCCGGAACGTTATCGCTATATTCGAGACCCGATCAGAGAGTTTAAACGCTTTAAAGATCTGGGCGTCCTGTTCCAGATGAACCTGAACTCATTCGGAGGCTATTACGGGAAAGTGGCAAAGGTACATGCCGATCTTTTGAGCAAAGAGGGGATGATCGATTTTCTAGGTTCGGATGTGCACCACAAGAGGCATCTGGATACACTCCATGAGATCTTTGCTTCAGAGGCATACAGCAAAATATTCAGACACAATAAAATTTTGAATGACAGGTGAATTTCAAATATCAAATTTGAAACCACGGGAGCACACGGGGGTGCTCCCCTACGATAAAACAAATCATGCAAACCGATCCCGTAGGGGCGGACCCCCGTGTCCGCCCGGGAACGGAATGGCGATTTAAATCCCGCAGTAACAGCATACATTCCGGATATTTTAATAAAGATGAGATATAATAAATATCTACAGCATTTGGACAGGGAGAAATGGGAAATGTTTCAAATAAAATCAATAGTATTGGCAGGAGTAGTGCTGCTCTTAAGCGGATGTGCCGGAAAGTCGGAGTATCAGCTTCTGCAGACACATCAGAGCGAAGATCAGCAGAGTTACAGAGTCACGGACAGAAGTATTGAGTACCGTATTCTGCCTCAGGACAGACTGGAAGTCATTCTCTATAAAAATCCGGAACAGAATGCCGTGGCATCGCTTCAGGAGCTCGGACAGAAAATGAACCGTAACGGTATCCTTGTCAATGCATCGGGATATATTACCCTTCCGCTGGTCAACAGGGTCAAGGTCGCAGGACTGACACAGACACAGGCAGCAGACAGGATCACCAGAGAGTATAAAAAGTATCTCAATACACCTTCCGTCTATCTTGAAGTGCTCAATAAGAGGATCTTTGTACTGGGTGAAGTGAACAAGCCGGGTGTCGTGAAACTGGACAAAGAGAAGATGACACTCTTTGAAGCACTGGCATTTGCCGGGGACCTGACGGATTCTGCGGTCAGGAACAATGTCATTATCATATCGCACAGTGCGAAGAACGGTATGCAGATGCGAAAAGTGGATCTGACCAATTTCGATACGATGCATTATGCTAGTTTGATGTTGAGACCGAACGACATTGTCTATGTACAGCCGAATAGCTGGAAAGAGTTCAAAGTAGCATCGGATGATGTGACCTCCATTTTTGAATCCATTTCAAAAGTAGCCTCTCCGTTTGTAACGCTCAAGTATCTGTCAGACTGATCTGAAGCAGCATAGGGGGAATGACATGCAGTTACTGATAGAATACAGCACGATCTTTCTGCTCGCATTGATCCTGATCAATATGATCCGGAACAATGCATCAAAATGGGGGCTGGTCGATATTCCCAACGGGCGCAGTACACATGTAAACCATACGGCACGGGGAGCTGGAATAGGGTTCTACCTTGCCATTGCGTTTACCGTTCCTTTTTTTCATTTTGACCTGATACTCTCTTATGCCTGGACCTGTATCGCCATCCTTCTGGTCTTTATCATCGGTGTACTGGATGACCACCATGATGCCTCTCCCAATGCCAAGTTCTTTGTGATCATTTTCAGTACCATACTGCTCTCATTTGATGATATCATCATTTGTGACCTGGGGACCTTTTTCGGTGCGGAACTCTCTCTGGGATGGTTTGCACTCCCTTTTACGGTCTTTGCTGTCACAGGGTTTACGAATGCCCTCAACCTGATAGACGGACTGGACGGACTGGCCGGGACGATCAGTATCGTGATTCTGAGTATTTTCTTTACGGTGGGCTATCTTAATGATGACCTTTTCATGATGATGATATCGATGGCATTCATTTCGGCACTTCTGGCCTTTCTTATTTTTAACTGGAATCCTGCTTCGATCTTTATGGGAGACAGCGGCTCCCTGACACTGGGATTTGTGATCTCCATGCTGGCGATAAAGTCTCTGGCCTATCTTCCTACGGTCAGTATTCTCTTTATCGCAGCGATCCCCATAGTCGATACACTGGTCGTCATGACACGCCGAAAGCTGAATGGGCGCTCCATGTTCTCACCGGACAGATGCCATATACACCATGTTCTCAGACACTTTTTTGCGGAAGATACACCACGAACCGTATTTTTCCTGGGAGTATTTCAGATGGTCTACTCTCTGACCGGTCTGCAGCTGGACAAAACCATGGATGAAGGGGTACTGCTGATCCTCTTTTTACTCAATGTGGTACTGTTCTATCTCTTTCTCGGGGCGATGATCAAAAGACAGAAAAGGAAGTGCTGACCGGCATTGTTATTGTAGGGGAGCACCCCCGTGTGCTCCCGTGGTTTCATATTGATATTTGGGATCCGGATCGTTATCAGGGGATTTGAATTTATGTCCGGTTCCCCGGGTGGACACAGGAGTCCACCCCTACAGGAGATTCACAAATGTTTCACAATAAAAGATTATAATCCTGTAAAAAAGAGAATGCAATGCCAAAAATATTAATGATGATCTTTATGATAGGGATGACATCTTCCGCACTTTTTGCCTACAAAGAGGTTGTGGTGGACCTTTCGGAACAGAGGGCCTATGCAATAGAGGACGGGTATATCGTTTTTGAAGGGCGTATCTCGTCGGGTAAATATGGCAGAGAAACACCCACCGGTGAATTCAGTATTATTCAGAAGAAACGTTACCACAAGTCCAACCTCTGGCCCAAACCCAACGGCGGTGCAAAGATGAACTATATGATGCGGTTGACCAACAGTGGTATTGCCATGCATCTGGGATATGTCCCGGACAGGCCTGCTTCACACGGCTGCATAAGGCTGAAGAACGGATTTGCACAAAAGATGTACCGCTGGGCAAGTGTGGGTACCCCGGTGTATGTTGAAGGTGATATACGGGAATACCTGGCCGACAGAGGCAGGTACCGGGATGCGTATTATGCCGATGACTACGGGATGATAGACTATCACGACTATGATTAGACGGTGAAATCCCGTTTGTAGGGGCGGACCCCTGTGTCCACCCGGAGATACAAAAAACAATTCAAATCCCGAAACAACAATATGCATTCCGGATTTCATCGTGAAACCACGGGAGCACACGGGGGTGCTCCCCTACGATAAAACAAATCATGCAAAACATTTTGTAGGGGCGGACTCCCATGTCCGCCCGGAGATTTAAAGAACGATCAACAGCGATAAGCAAAAAATGCAGATCATGGACCTGCTCCTGATACTCATAAGGTGACTTATAACGTATAGGTTCTGTACTCCAAATACTCCAATGTCACTTTAGGTTGCTGCAGTATTTCCATCATCATCCTGATACTTCCTGCATGTGAGCAGATGAGTATCTCTTTGTCTGTCGGAAGTGAAGCGAGAAACTCCTCCAATCGTAAACGAAATGCCTCTTCCGACTCTTGGCAGATATAGCGATGCCAACTACTTTGAGACTCCAGGTGTTTGGTATCGTAGCTTTCCAGTTTTTCAATATCGTTAAATCGTTTTCCTTCTATATGGGCCTTGAACCTGACTTCACGCAGGCGACTGTCTATAGTAAAAGCTTTTCCCAATTTTTCAAGTGTCTGTCTGCATCGCTTCAGATCTGAAGAAAATACAAGAGCAAAAGAGTTTGTTCTCAGTCGGGCTGCCTTCTTTTCATCAAAGAGGTCCTCATCTATGCCGACATCACTCCAGCCAAGGTAACACCCTTGGTGTTCTTTGGGCAAAGCAGCATGCCTGAGCAGTGTTATAGCCACAGCAAAGCCACCATCATCATGAGGAGAATCTCAACGTTCTCCAGAGTTGTACCCAGGACATCACCATTCATGAAACCTATTTTGGATTTAATGAATGTAGCGATGAGATAGGTAGAGAGCAGTCCTGCAAGTAGAATGGTGAAAAAATATACCCCTGTAAGCAAAAGCCCGATTATGCTAAAAAGTATTAATGCACTCAAGAGATAGTTTCTGCTAAGTGATGCCTTGAGTTGTGTTGCAAATGTCGATCTGAATGTTTGTGTATAAAAAAGTATCAAAAGTCCTAAACGACTGACTATGAGTATAGCAATGAATGGGGCAAAAAGATGATGCATCAGTAAAAAAGTAATGCCGGAGATCTTTAAAAGTACAGATCCTACAGTCCACAATATACCCATGGCACCTACAGTAGGCTCTTTGATGATATCATAAGCATCTTTGCCGGAGTGTGAGGCATAGATGGCATCTGCCACATCCATGACAGCCTCGGTATGCAAAAAACCATAGAGCATCATATAGACCACTGCAGAGAACAGTGCGCCATACCAGGAGAGAGGTTCCAACAGGTGAAAGAGTCCAACAGTGAGTGTACCCAGAACAAATCCCACAAGGGGGAGGAAGAGAAGCATTGATCCCAGTACATCTTTGGAACTTAAGTCATCATGTTCATTGAACTTTACGGGGATGATACTAAAGTAGGAAAATGCAAATTTTAAACCCAAATAGAGTGATTTCACAGTACGACTCCCAGTCCTAACACTATAAAGATAAATATATCCAATCTAAGCTGTAAGGATAAAGCATTTTCAATATCTTCTGTTCCTATCTTCCCGTTGCCTTCCCCAAAATCGGGTTTGGACTTCACTTTTCCAAAGTAGGAAGTGTCTCCGCCCAGTTTAATGCCAAGTGCCAGTGCCATAGCAGAGATGGGATGTCCTGCATTGGGACTTTCATGTTTTTTCCCATAACTGTAAAAATGGAATAGAGCCTTTTTGCTTCCCTTTAGTATGGCTATGAGCAGGGCAGTGATACGTGAGGGGATGTAGTTTGCTGCGTCATCCAACTTTGCAGAGAATTTTCCAAACTTCTCATACTTTTTGTTTCTGTAGCCTACCATGGAGTCCAGGGTATTGATGGCTTTGTAGACAAAAGCACCACCGGGTCCCAAAAGTACCAGGTAAAAGAGAGGGGCTATCACTCCATCGCTAAGATTTTCTGCATAGGTCTCTATGGCAGCCTTGTTGATGTCGCTCTGGCTTAGCTCATTCGTATCCCTGCTTACCAGGTATTTGATGTTCCGGGGGTGGATAATGATCTCTTTTACGCTATCATAGAGCATTTTTGAGGCGATGGTCGTTGACGCAATGATTCCCAAAATAATAACCTGTAGGTCGGGGTGCCCCCACCCCGACAATAAATATTGAACACTATACGAAATTATGAATACGATAGAGACAAGAGAGAATGTAAGCAATGCCCCTCTCAAAACTGTATTACGATAATATCTCCCCTCAAACCACTTAATATAATCACCCATGAGAATGACAGGATGTTTGATAAACTGAAACTCACCAAATACCCTGTCTGTCGCATAAGCGATAAGCGCTATCTCAAAGTACATGCTTGAGTATCCTCTCTATATCCAGTCTCTTTTTCATACTTTCTACAAAATCATCTATGGTTTTTTGCTTATATCTTTTAAATTTCTCATCATCAAAGAGTCCATGGACAAATGTACCTTTTATAGTATCTTTCTCATAAAAGAGAGGGTATTTCTCAGAGATACCGTGGTGTATCTCAAAACCGTTTACCTTTTGTCCGAATATCTCATACTCCCCGCGTCTGAGAACTTTTTCTTTTTGAAAAAGGATGACATCATCTATAAAGCCTAAACCCTCTATGGTTTGAGGCTCCGGACTCTCTACAGCCTTATTGTCCCTGAGCTCTTTAAACATCATTTCATAGCCGCCGCAGATCCCCAAGATATGGGTTTTGGTCTTTTGCAGTTGCGCAAATAAACCACGCGCTTTAAGCCATGCCAGATCCTGCATGACCAGCTTGGAGCCGGGAAGTATGATCTGGTCATATTTGTCCAGATCAGCATTGGACCTAATGAATTCAAGAGAGATGTTCTCATCTGCTATAAGAGGCTCCAAGTCGTTGTAGTTGCTCATGGTAGGGTAGGCTATGACGGCGATGTGTTTTTTGGTGTCGTGTTTGTTCTGTTGGTAGTTCATGAGACTTTGTGAGTCTTCAAAACCAAGGTTGAAAGGCTTGTAGGGCAGGACGGCAAGTACAGGTATGCCAAACTTTTTTTCCAGGATCTCTATCCCTTTGTCAAAGAGGCTCAAGTCTCCCCTGAATTTGTTGATGATGACACCGATGACATTGTCCCGTAACGGTTTTGGCAGGAGGTGGTACACGCCATAAACAGAGGCAAAAACACCACCCTTTTCTATGTCTGCTACGAGGATGATCTTGGTGTTGAACTCTGTTGCAATGTAAATGTTGGAGAGGTCTTTGTCCATAAGGTTCAACTCGACAGGACTTCCGGCTCCCTCTGCTACAACACAGTCATATCTGCTGTCCAGGTATGCAAAGGCAGACTTGACCGCAGGTTTCAGGCTGTCCAGGTCACGGTAATACTCCCGTACATCTTTATCGGCTGCCGCTTTACCGTTGATTATGAGTGAAGCAGAACTCTTACGTCCGGATTTTAACAAAACGGGGTTGTTGTGGTAAGAGGTGGATACACCAAGCACCTCTGCCTGAAAGTGCTGGGCTACAGCTATTTCTGAACCATCATCAGCTACTTGTGCATTGTTTGATACATTTTGGGCTTTGAAAGGTGCAACAGTGTAGCCTAAGTCCTGCAGTATCTTCGCTATGACAAAAGTAAGGGTGGATTTGCCTGCATCAGAGCTTGTTCCAAAGATGGAGATATTATGCATAAAGAGCCTCTTTTAATGTGTCCAGAACACTTCTGCTTTTTACCGCGATGCGTACATGTTGTTCATCCAGCCCGTCAAAGTTCGAGCAGTCTCGTATCATGATCTTATATGGCTTTAAAATGGCTTGAAATTTTTGAGCTGTCAAGTGATTTAGTTTTACCAAAACATAATTTGCATTTGAAGGGTATATTGTTTGTATATATTTTGAGTTTTGAAGTATCTGCATAAGGTAGGTTCTGTTTTGCTGGTTTATCACTTTGGAGGTTTGAGCAAAATATGTATCTTTTAAAACCTCTTGCAGGTAGTGACTGTCAAACTGTGAGATCTTCCATAGCGGTTCACTCTTTTTCAGTTTTTCAATGTTTTGAGTGTTAGAAATAACCGTTCCCACCCTTATGCCGGCAGCACTGTAAAACTTGGTCATAGATTTCAGTATATAGAGTTTATCGTAGCTCTCCATATACTTGGCAGCCGACTCAAAATCAGTAAAATCCAAAAAAGATTCATCTATGAGAACCGTACAATCTTTCTCTATCCATTTTTGCATCAGTGTGTCAATGCTGTAAAATGCTCCGTCCGGGGTAGAGGGGTTGACAAAAATGATCAATGATCTCTCTTTGACATCCCGGTGTATGTTTTCAAATCTATCGATCAGGTCAGTATCATAACCAAAAAGCACCGAAGCCTTTTTATACTCCAGATAAGCAGGACTGTAGATGGTACAGTGTTTTAAGCCAAACTTGCAAAAGAGTGTAAATATGGCAGAACTCCCGCCATTGAAAAGCTCTATCTGCTTAGGCTTCACATTGTAGAGATCGGCTATGCAGGAGTAGAGTTCGTCGTAGTTTGGGTATGCAGATATATCAAGACGGTTGAAGTCCACACCAATGTCAGGTTTTATAGGGTTGATATTGGAGGAGAGATCTATCACTTCACCTGTGCTGCAACCAAGCTCTTTGGCAAACGCTGTTACATCTCCGCCGTGCTGATAGGCTTTCATTTAAGACGAGTCTCCAAACCTAGTTTCACTTCATAGACTTCATCACATAACGCAGCCAGCTTCTGACCCGCAATACCGGACCTGTCAATATATCTGCGACTCTCTTTATCTATAGGAATGACTCCTGAACTCACATCGTTAAGTACAAAAATGATATTTGCATCTATAGCACAAATGGCTTCTATTTGCGTAAAAACGGTCTCTTCCGGCTCTTCTAAAGTATTGAGGATCCACATAGAGATACAATCAACCAGATAGCTTTCATCCGGTTGGATCACTTTGGTTAAATGAAAGGGCTCTTCTATGCTGATGAACTGCTCCTCCCTTTGACTCTGATGCTTCTCTATACGCACTTTCATCTCCGTGTCATGATAACTGTTGTCATAGGTGGCAATATAATAAGGTTTAGTTTTTGCAAGTGCCAATATCTTTGCTTCTGCCAGTCGACTTTTGCCTGATTTCTGCCCACCGTAGTAGAGTATTTTCATGACTGTAAAAAATATTCCACTTGTCTGGTAATATCTTCTTTGCTTAGACCGTTTAAAACGCCATACATCAAAGCTCCACCGGCTCCAACCCCCTCTTTGGCTTCACCTTCATCGTAGAGTTTTAGAGCAGGGTGTCGGCTCAGAGAGAAGTCAAAATCTACATAGTAGGTGTTAATAGGGAAATTCAACATCTCTAAAAGTGCCTTGATATCACTATACTCATCCTGGGCTACCCATTTTGTTGTACATAGAGCCAGGTTTGAAGTTTCAATGTTCCCACCCATATACTCTGCAATACGATTGATAATAAGCAGTACGCATGCCATCTGTGTCCCCCCGGCTAAAACAACTTTCAGACGATTGTTCAATCCCAGGATAAACCCTGCATTGAAGATGAGCATATTGTCTGATACCGAGCCCAAAACATCGAACAGATCATTTTTGTCACTAATATTTTCAAGTGCTGACTCTATGGTTTTCTCTCTTATGCTATGGGGTACATTTTTGAAACTGCTGCTGAACAACTCTTTTGCATCATAGCCCAAAGCCAAGGCTGTGGCTGTTGCCGTGGTGGTTCCGCTTGGTACAGACTCCCCTAAGATGAGATAATCACTGTGGCACTCATAACTCTGCCCAAAAGCTACCCCTTTCTGAAAAAGAGCCTCTGCATCAATACCTGCTCCCCTGTCAATGGAACTACTGGGTGTTATGTTGAACGTGTGCTGCTTAAAGTAGCTTACTTTTGGTACGACTTCCAGACCAAGGTCGAGTAGCTCTATAGCATAATACGGACTTAACAGGTGAACCCCTCTGGTAATGAGGGCAGGGGTTGGTACCCCTTTGGGGGTCTCAGCGATGTTGTCCAGGCTTCGGACTTCACCTGTGCATACAAACTCGGAGTCAAGTGTAGGGGTGAGGTGTATCATACCCGGGATACCTGCCTGGGTGATCCCTTCTATGTTTGCTGTTCCCGTGTTACTTAGTGCCAGCATGAATGTAGCTTTTCTCCCCCGTAGGGATTCTACAAAATCCGGTTTCCCGATTATCGTTTTTATCATGAAAGTTTCTCCAATTTGTTTAGTAGTTGCCGGTAGTCGAGTTTGTTGATATACCGTGTTGTAGCGTAGTATAGTAAGGCATATCTGATATATTCATTAAAATCACAGAGTGATATATCGGCGTGATAGCTTTTGAGCAGGGTGTTGATCTTTTCATAGTTTGGCGTCTCTTCGTCATAGCACCAGGAGAGTGCTGTAACAGCAAGTTCAAAATAGAAATCTCCATTACAGGCATCGCTGAAATCATAGATACCTGAGAGTCTGTTCCCCATAAATTTTGCATTGTCAACAAAGAGGTCGCCATGTATCACTCCATGATCTTCAGGTTCGCATTTTATGGTACTGAAATACTTTTTCAGGGTGATGTTTTCTGTACGCTCGATGAGTTGTCGGAGTCTCTCTCTTTCAAACAACCTCTCATTGGAGGAGCTGATCCTTTGGCTTATGCAATGAAACTCTTTTAAAAAATGACCGATCTCTTCGATCTGCCGGATAGTTGGATTTTTGACACTTTTTCCCTCTATCTGAGTATAGATCAGCACTTCATGATGATTGATCTGAAAATGCTCTATCACCTTCGGTACAGATAAATGCCGAAGTTTTTCCAGGAGTGCTGTCTCATTCTCCACCACCCTTGCGGGAGTCTCTTTTTCAAAGAGTTTCAAGACATGATCGCTGCCAAGCAGATAGACGGATGCCATGACACCGTCAGTCGTGGGTATCAGTGTATAGTGCTGATATGGTTCGGGTAGTTCACTGTTCTTTATCGTCGTTTTAATTCCCACAGTTTACCTCTTGATAAGAAGATAGATGAAGAATGGGGCTCCCAAAAATGAGGTAACAACTCCAATAGGTACATCAGTAACGGTTCCGAGATTTCTGCCCACAAGGTCACAGAGTACTAAAAATACTCCACCGTAAAAGAAGATAGGAACGATGAGTTTATCTGCACTTTCAGCATAAATACTTTTGAGTATATGGGGGATGATCAGCCCTACAAAACCAATGGGTCCTGTAAGGCTCACTGCCACCCCTACAGCTAAAGAGACAGTAAAAAGCAGAATATAGTTAAGCTTTTTAACATTCACTCCTTTGAGATATGCAAACTCATAGGAGGTAAGCAGAAGCCGCAGTTCATAACGGTAATACTGTATAAGACCCAGTAAAAAAAGAGAGGTCAAGACCAACAGATAGATATTTTCAAAGCCTACAATATCTAAACTTCCCATAGTAAAACGCATGATCTCATAACTCTCCTGCAAGTTACTGATGTAAAACATGACCATTAATGCAGCAGCATAGAAAAATGAAAGGGCGATCCCTACAAGAAGCAGTGAGGAGGAGTCATATGTTTTAAACCGACTGGCTACCATAAAGAGAATGATAACGGTCAGCATCGCTCCGACAAAGGCAAAGAGAGAACTTGTACCACCGAAACCTAAAACAATAGCGATAGCTGTGAACAGTGTTGCCCCACTGGCAACTCCAAGGGTGAAAGGAGTACTCATAGGGTTTCTAAATACGGTTTGGAAGATCAGTCCGCCCAAAGCCAATATGCCGCCTACAAAAAAAGCTAAAAGCATACGCGGCAGACGAATATCAAAAAATATTTGATGATCCATGGTCGAATGATCGAACAGTTTAGCAGGGCTTATAGGTATCTGTCCTGTAAATGGTGCGATGATGAGGACAATGAAGGCAAGTAAAAGTATAGATGTTTTCATAAATTCACCACGATATTGTTCTCTATTTTCCCTACACTTTTGTCATAGAGCTTATTTAAATTTTCCTGGGTAAAGAAATCTTTTGATGCACCATGGAATTTCACTCTTTTATCTTCTAAAAAAAGAATGTCGAACCCAAGTTTATAGGCAAAGTCGAGATTATGGGTAATAATGATCTTGCTCTGTAAAAAGTGACTCTCTTTAAAATGTGAAAAAAGCATTTGTATTTTTTTTGGATCAAGATTGGCTGTGGGCTCATCAAAAATGGTATAGTTCGCAGAGTGTAAAAGACTGCTTGCAATAAGCAGGAGTTGAGATTCCCCGCTGCTGAGTGAACGGCATGTTTTTTCTTTTAAATGTGTTATCTCCACTGTTTCCAACGCTTTATCTATAGTGATAGCATGGTTGAAACAGCCCAATTCCAAAAATTCTCCAACACGCATGAATTCATCAAATATCTCCAGTTTTGGAGGAATATAGTTAATGAGTCTGGCTCTTTTCTCTCCAAAGATCTTTGAGGGATCAAGGTTGCCTATACGGACATTTCCGCTAGGTGTGATGCCGCAAAGTACTTTAGCCAAGGTGGTTTTTCCTACACCGTTCGAACCAAGGATAATAAGGTTCTGGCCGCTCTTGAGTTCAAAAGTGATTTGGGTTAGGATTTGATTGCTGAAATCAGTGATTTTTAGAAGCATAGAGTATCTTTCTGAAATCTTCCAGGAACAGAACCAGTCTGTCACTGGGTACGCCTGCGTACTTTTTATCTATGATATAGATATGCTTTTTCTTGCTTGCGTTGAGAGGGAGCTTCATCCATGGGGCTATCAGCTCTTTTGGGCTTAACCCTTTCTCTTTGATGAAGGGTGACAGGAGAATGACAATATCAGGATCGGTCGCAATGATGTTTTCCTGATTCAGTATAGGTTGTCCCTCTCTTTTGGACTGTAAGGCATTTTGGTTACCGCTTGCATTGATGATATCATCAAGATAGAGGTTTTGCCCTACAACAAAAATTTGTTTCACCAAAGAGGTATTATGTCCAATCACAATAAGAATTTTTTGATCAGATATAATGCCTTTTATGGCATCTAAATGTTTATCTATATCTTCTACAATACTTTTGGCCTTACTCTCTTTGTTTAACAGCAGTCCAAGCTCCAGGATGGAGCTTTTTATATTGTGAAGTCTGTCTATTTTTACAATTTTGGTTTTAATACCCAGTTTGTTAAGCTGTTTGCCGAGTTTGAAATTGTTTTGCTGCATAATGACGATGCTTGGTTGCAAAGAGAGGATTTTTTCAAGGTTTGGGTTGAAGTAGCCTCCTACTTTAGCAACCGAGAGTGAATTTTCAGGGTAGGTACAATACTGTGTATTCCCCACTACATCATCTCCTGCACCTAAAGCATAGACGATCTCATTGATCGCAGGCGAAAGGGTGACGATGCGTTGTGCTGCAAAGCTAAAGATGGTAAATAATAAAAATAGTAATATTTTCATGTTTGCCTTATTGTAAAGGTGCGTTGAAAACAGCACCCTGCGAATATATTAGAAATTAGCTTTCAAACCTAAAGAAAATGCTCTTGGACTTGTAGCATAACCATAGACTGTTTGGTAATATTTATCTGTCAGGTTTTCTATTTTACCATAGAGTTGTATCTCTTTTGCAATGTCATAGTTCGCAGTGAGATCGATCACGGTATATTTACCTGTCTCAATATCTGATGTAGTATAGTCCGGATTATATTTTATATCGGTTCTTGAACCGACATACTCAGCGGCTACACCTAAATGAAGTTTTTCTATACCATAGTAATCCACAGCAATTTTTAAATTCTCTTTTGCTCTTCTTTTCAGATCTTCCCCATTTTGATCTTCTGCCTGGAAAAGATGCGTATAGTTGATCGAGAGTAGTACGTTTTCAAATACTTCTTTTTGGTAAGAAGTCTCAAGGCCGTTTATTTTTGAAGTACCGGCTAAATTCCCATAGGTATAAGTATTCATATCAAAATCGATCATATCATTGATTTTCGTATCAAAATAGGTTACTTTAAACTCTTTGTACTCTACTGTGATATCAAATGATCTGGTCTCTTCCGGATCAAGCAGCGGACTGCCATATGGAGAATAGAGTTGATAAAGAGTCGGAACATTATAGGCAGTACCATAGTTGAGAGATGTGGTAAGTCCTTCAATTTTTTCATGAATATGTTTAAGGCCTATTTTACCTGTCAATTTGTTATCAAAAGTACTGTAGTTGTCATAACGCAATGATTCCGTGAGTATGGTTTTCCCGCCCATGAATCCTTTGAAAACGTTACTGTTCGTAAGAAAGATCCCTTTATTGTTGAATTTCTCATCAATATCATTTTTGTGTTCAAAACTTTTGTAGTCTGCACCCCAGACAACAAAGTCTTCTGTAAGATATGGAACTTTGGATTTAAATCCATACTCCCTTACCTCACCGTCAAAAGGTGAAGTTCCATAGGGAGAAACATATTCTCTATCAAATATTGATCTTTTTGCATAGATATCCAGTTCATTAAAACTATCGATATGGTGAAAGTTGATCGAAGAGAAGGTATCATCTGTTGTACTGCTTGAAAAACCATCCGGATCTCCGTAAGGATCATATTGATTGGTTGCATCAATGATAGTATGGGAAAGATCTATTTTGTTCGTTTCATTTATATTGAAGCCAAATTGTAAAGAGGTTGTTTTATTTTTATAAGCATCATCTTCAAACTGGTCTATATCTTCTCCTTCGGGTGCCTGTGCAGTAAATCCATCTGTTTCTATCACATTGTGACTTGCTTTAAAGTAGTAATTTTCTGTTTTAGAAGAGAGAGTGGCACCATATTTGTTGGTGTTGAAACTCCCTTTCTCTGCATGAACAGAACCATGAATACCGCTTTCAGGTTTTTTAGTGATAATATTGATGATACCGGCACTTGCATCGGCTCCCCAGATACCGGATTGGGCTCCTTTAACTACTTCGATCTGTTTGATGTCATTGATCATGAGATGAGCAAATGGAGCACCGCTTAGTGACGTGATATCGTTATAGCGGATGCCATCTATAAGTACAAGTGTTCTTTGTGAGTCCATGCCTCTTAATATGACAGAAGTGCTTTGACCTAATCCGCCATTACTTGTAAAAGAGACACCTGGTAGAGAATTCAATGCTTCAGTAACCGTTGTAAAACCTCTCTCTTCTATCTCTTGGGCTGTGATAACGTTTACGTTAGATGTAACATCTTTGATCTTCTGTTCTGATTTGGTTGCAGAAGTGATAATGATATCTTCCAGAGTTTCATCTGCATGAATATTTGTAGTGAATAGCAGGGTTGATGCTATGATGCTTAGTGATTTTATTGTCATGTGTTTTCCTTGTTTCGTAGGTCGGGGTGTCCCCACTCCGACGGTTTGTATATTTGATTGTTGTGTAAATTTAAATTTTACTCGTTCCCATGCTCTGCGTGGGAATGCATATATAAATTATAAATTCAAATCTAAGTTTAAGTCCCCTGTTAAGTGGTAATATAGACTTCGCTGATCACCATGTAATGGTGGATTTTGAGTCTATATATTTGAATTAAAGTATGCATTCCCACGGAGAGAGACTGTGAAAGAACTAGGTACCCCGGAAGTGAAGGCTTCAGCCTCACCAAAATATTTGCATATTTTTAGGTTATTTTGACAGAAAAAGCAATATTTTCCATTAAATACAAACTTTTTTAGGCAAAAAAGTTTTTTGGTGGGACTGAAGTCTCCACTTCCATGGGTTCTTTCACAGTCTCAGACCGTGGGAACGAGAGAGATATTGTATTAAAGGATCGTTGCAGGAGGAGAAGTTTTGTATTCTTCTATTTTAAAGGCATATGTATGGTACTGAAAGTTACTGTCCATGGTACACAACTTGTAAAGTGTTGAGTACATCGCAATGATTGCTAATGAAAAGTAGCGTCTGGTATAGCCTCGTAAGTGTTTCATGGTGGGATTTTACACTATTTTAAATAAAATCAAGTATAATCACTTCAATTATTTACTAGGAGAATTCAATGGCAATTGAAACCGTTACATCAACAGACGCATTTAAAAAATTGGTAGCAGAAGTTACATCACAAGAGGGATATAGAGAGCCTATGGCATTTGGTATCGCCAGAGTGGACAGAGGTCAGAAGAACGCAGAGAAAGTACTTCAGGCGAATTTCGGGCTTATTAACTGGAAAGAGAACTTCGGTTCGGCAGCAGTATTCATCAAAGCACTTGAAGAGGCGAAATGTACTGTGGACTTTTCAGGGACAGAGTTCGTTGCAACGATTAATGACAACTTTGTCAGCAATGCCATGGCGGCATTTGCACCATACCTTGCAGAGGCTACAGGTGATGCACATAAAAATGTACAAGTGGTTAAAACACTTGCTGCAATGGAAGACATCGGTAAAGATTTCAGAATCGTATTTTTGTTCGAAGATGCAAATCCTGAAAGTGTAGAAGCGGTTTACTTGAAACTCTATGCCCTTTCTCTCTCGAAAGCTGAATTAAGAAAAGTAAATCTCAATGGTGCATTTGGTATCTTGTCAAACGTTGCCTGGGTTGGGAATACACCATACGAACTTGACTATCTGAGAGAGAACGAGATCGAAATGAAACTTAACGGTACGTATCCGACTGTAGACTCTGTAGATAAATTCCCAAGATTCCTGCAACATGTGATCCCTGCAGATAATACACGTATCCTGGATGCATCTAAAGTACGTATGGGTGCACAGCTTGCTGCAGGTACAACAGTAATGCCGGGTGCATCATACATCAACTTCAATGCGGGTACACTTGGGCCTGTGATGGTTGAAGGCCGTATCTCCTCTTCCGCTATTGTAGGTGCCGGTTCAGATGTAGGAGGAGGAGCAAGTATCCTTGGTGTACTAAGTGGAACAGATGGTAACCCTATCAGTATCGGTGAGAACACACTTCTTGGTGCGAACTCAGTAACTGGCCTTCCTCTCGGAGATGCCTGTATTGTAGATGCCGGTGTTACGATTCTGGCAGGTACAAAGATCAAGATCGCTCCTGAAGAGCTGGAGAAGATCAAAGCAGCGAATCCGGAAGCAGAGCTTGACAGCAAAACGACCTTTAAAGGAGAAGAGCTTCAGGGACTTAACGGTATCCACTTCAGACAGAACTCTCTGACTGGTGAGATCATTGCAAGAAGAAGTACAAGAGAAGTAAAACTGAACGTAGAGCTGCATTAACATGTAGGGGTCGATCTTGTGTCGACCCTTGGGGAAGATAATATCTTCCCATACGGAGATTAAATATGAACGATGATGATATTATAAAAAAAGTCACACTACTTGGAATTTACAAGAAAAAGCCCGATGAGACACTCACCGATGTGATGCTTATGTTAGCTGATACAGGAATGTATGGGCTAAAAGAGGCAAAGCAGGTTTTTAAGCAGTTAAAAGCAGAACAGTATCTGGTTGACGGGCAATTGACCGTTAAAGGTATTACAGAAGCCAAGGCGGCGGAAGCACTTTTCAAGCAGTGAAAAGTGCAGTGATAGTTGATAGTGATAGTTGATAGTGATAGTTTATAGTGATAGTGATGGTGATGGTGATGGTGATGGTGTCATCATGACTATAGAGTGTGAAGTTTCTATCACTATCCACTGTCACTATCACTTTCTGGGAAAGGAGGATTTATGAGAGTTGATAAATGGTTAAGTGCAGTGAATGTCGTAAAACGTCGTACGATCGCTACAGATATGCTTAAAAGCGGGGTTGTATTTGTCAACGGAATGAAAGCCAAAGCCTCCAAGGATCTGAAAGTCGGAGATAAGGTCACGATCGAATATCTTAAGGGAGCGAAATCTTATGAGGTACTTCAGATCCCTACCACAAAGACGATACCTAAGAGTCAAAAAGAAGAATATGTGAGAAGCGTTGAATAAAGGCAAACTGCTTTGCCTTTATAGCTTTGAAACCGGAATGGTCGTAGCAAAGCGGAGCCATGGAGGCTGGGAAAGAGTTGTAGGGTGCGTTTGCCAACGCACCTTGTGATACATTTGGGATAAAATAAAATTTTCGCCGAAAGGCTTAGCCATTGGTGCGTTGGCAAACGCACCCTACGGAGAATGATATGGATATAAGAACACAATTTGAAAGATTATTTGACCATGAAATGAGCGAAGCTGAAGCACGCCGATTTCTCATCGATCTTTATGAAAAAGGTGAGACTTCAGAAGATATCGCTGCTGCTGCTTCTGTGATGCGTGAACACTCAATAAAATTGCCTTTGTCGGATACATTGAGAGAAAAAGCCATAGATGTTGTGGGTACAGGCGGAGACAAAAGCGGAAGTTTTAATATCTCTACAACGGTTTCACTCTTGCTGGCTTCTCTTGGATGTGTAGTGGCTAAACACGGTAATAGAAGTATTACTTCCAATTCAGGTTCGGCCGATGTACTTGAAGCATTAGGCATTAATCTCAATCTCTCTGTTGAAAATCAAATAAAGATGCTTGAAGAGACAGGTTTTTGTTTTATCTTTGCGATGAACCATCACCCTGCGATGAAACACATCATGCCGATACGAAAGTCTATCGACCATAGAACCATATTTAACATATTGGGCCCGCTTACCAACCCTGCAGGTGCAAAAAAATACCTTTTGGGTGTCTTTGACCCTTCCTATATCAAACGTATGGCAGAAGCACTGCTTGAACTTGATACCAAAAGAGCTTATGTGGTGAGCAGTCATGATGGCATGGATGAGATTTCACTGGCATGTAATACCTCTTTTGCCTATGTAGAATCAGGACGTATCTCTGAAGGCGAGATCAACCCTGCAGCTTTTGGATTCAAACAGGCACCCAAAGAGGCAATACTCGGCGGAGATGCTGTTTTCAATGCGCAGATCACCAGAGATATCTTTTCCGGAGAAGAGCGTGGTGCCAAAAGAGATATTGTTGTGTTGAATGCGGCATTTGCACTGTTCGTAGATGGAAATGTCAGAGATATAAAAGAAGCCATAGCAATCGCAGAGAGTGGACTTGACAGCGGCAAGGCTGAAGAGCATTTGAAAAGAATGGCTGAAATAAGCCAAAAACTCGGGTAGGGTGCCCACAAGAGACACCCCTACAGATTTCAGATATGGAAAAAATTAATAAAAAAGAGATAATTGTATCTGATTTCACCGTAGGGGCAATCCCTCGTGGTTGCCCTTGATTGAAAGAGGGTGCCCACAAGGGACACCCCTACAGATATTCATAAGTAGGAACAAAATGATTAAAGAGATAACGGCATCACTGTCGGAACTTGACAAAGTGGTCAGTTACCTGGAAGAGACACTCCCTGCCGATGCGATCGTATTCCTCAGAGGAGATCTTGCAGCAGGGAAGACCACACTTACACAGGCTATAGCCAAAGCAAGAGGTATCGAGGGAGAAGTGACCTCTCCGACTTTTTCATTGCAGCATTGTTACGGCGAAGGGCTCTGCCATTATGACCTCTACCGTCTGGAGCATGAAGAGTTCATGCAGATGGGGCTTTTTGAAGAGTTCGAAAAACCGGGCTGGCATATGGTGGAGTGGGGATCGGATGCACTTAAAGCATTTTTAGAAGGTGTAGGCTATAATGTTGTCACGATAGACATTGAACCATATGATAATGCCCGAAACTATAGGATAAACGTATAATGCATACACTTGAAGCCAGATCTCTCTCCAAGACCATTAAAAAGACCAAGATCGTACACGATATCTCTCTTCGCGTAAAGAGCAAAGAGATCGTCGGTCTTTTAGGCCCCAACGGGGCAGGAAAAACAACATCGTTCTATATGGTGTGCGGACTGACCGGTACTACGAGCGGAGAGGTTTTTCTTGACGGGGAGAATGTGACGGAACTCCCGTTAAGCAGACGTGCCCAGCTGGGGATAGGGTATCTGCCCCAGGAATCAAGCATCTTCAAAGACCTTACGGTTGAAGAAAATCTGCTGATCGCAGCTGAAGCGCTGGACCTGCCGGATGAAACGGTACATCCGCGTATAGAAAAACTGCTGGAGATCTTCAATATAGAACCGATACGTAACCGCCAGGGGATACGTCTGAGCGGAGGAGAAAGAAGACGGGTCGAGATCGCCAGGGCACTGGTGGGAGAGCCGAAATTCCTTCTGCTTGATGAACCTTTTGCCGGGGTTGACCCTATTGCTGTACTCGATATCCAGAATATCATCAGACAGCTTGTGGATCTGGATATGGGTATTCTTATCACGGACCACAATGTACGTGAAACACTGGATATCTGTGACAGAGCCTATGTGATGCGCAGCGGGGAGATGCTTGCCAGCGGAACAAGCGATGAGATCGCCAATGACGAGAACGTGCGTAAACATTACCTGGGTGAGCATTTTACATTTTGATGTAGGTCGGGTTGCCCTCATCCCGACAATAATTTGCATACAATCACAATATAAAATTAAAATTTGTAATTCTTTTTGCATATTGGATGAATGTCGGGGTGGGGCACCCAGACCTACGCGGGAGGTAAAAAATGCGTTTGTCTGAAGTCAAACAGCTTCTTGATGCTGAAGTGAGTCGACGAAATTCGCTTACCGAACTCTCCTGCGAAAAACCTGATCCGCTGTTGATAGCTTCCAAATATCAAGATGAATCCATTGCGCTTATCTGTGCACTGTTTGCCTATGGCAATGCAGGGCAGATCGTGAAATTCCTGCAAAGTCTGGACTTCTCGCTGCTTGATGCAAATGAAGAGATGATCAGAAAAGCACTGTCGTCCCATTACTACCGTTTTCAGAAAAGCGGGGATGTGGCCGCTCTTTTCATTGCATTGAAACGGTTAAAAGAGATAGACAGCATTGAAAATATCTTTTATGAAGGCTATAGAAAAGAGCATCAAATTCTGGACGGATTGTGGCATTTTATAGACAGAGTGAGATCTGTCTACCCCCATACAACACGAGGATATGATTTTCTCACAGGCTCCGTACCTAAAAAGGTAAATGCTGCAGGAACCTATAAACGCTATATGATGTATCTGCGCTGGATGGTACGCAAAGATGCGCTGGATATGGGATTATGGTCGAAAATAGACAAAAAAGATCTTCTGATGCCTCTGGATACACATACCTTTAAAATGTCACGGATGCTGGGACTTCTGAAACGCAGGAGTTATGACATGAAAGCCGTACGGGAATTAACTGATACTCTGAAAGGTTTTGATGAAAGTGATCCTGTCAAATATGATTTCGCACTTTACCGTATAGGGCAGGAGAGAATGTTGGTATAAGTAAAAATTCTTATAAAAATAGTCTTTTTTTAACCGGGTATTTAACACTTTTTTTATATAATACAGGCAAATTATAACAAGAGGATGTTTTATGGAAGGTGTATTTACTTACCTTGGTGCTATTTTCGGCCATGGACAGATGATGTTCGTTGCACACTTGATCTTAGTGGCGGTCATTGTGATGCTTATCGCAAAAATGGCTACAAAAAGTCTTAGAGCAGTACCGAACGGTACACAGAATGTAATGGAGGCATACCTTGGCGGCGTGATCGCTATGGGTAAAGATGTGATTGGTGAAGAGCTTGCAAGAAAATATCTTCCGCTTGTTGCTGCTGTCGGTATGTTCATCTTTGTTTCGAACGTGATCGGTATTATTCCGGGATTCGAATCACCGACTTCAAATATCAATGTTACATTGCCTTTGGCTCTTATGGTATTCTTTTACTACAACTATGAAGGTATTAAAAAGAATGGTGTAATACATTATTTTGCACACTTTGCAGGCCCTGTTAAAATACTTGCACCGTTGATGTTCCCTATTGAGATCGTATCCCATCTTTCAAGGATCATCTCACTTTCATTCAGACTTTTCGGTAACATCAAGGGTGATGACCTCTTCCTGTGGGTACTTTTGATGCTTGTACCTTTCATTGCACCGCTTCCTGCGTATCTTCTGTTGACATTCTCTGCATTGTTACAGACATTCGTATTCATGATCCTTATTTATGTGTATCTTGCAGGTGCTGTTGCGATCGATGAGGAGCATGAAAAAGCACCGAATCCGGCTGTCGATACCATGGGTGCTGTTTAACAGATCCTGAATGAGATTGAACAATAAGCCTCTGGGCTTTGTGATCAACTTTCTCCTGGGTGTTGTATGGGCCTTTGTGCTCATCGGCGCCGCAACCTCTTTTCTCTCTTTTTACCAAAACAGTTTTTTCTTTGCTCTTGTCTCTTCACTGGTAGGTGCATTGCCCGGTCTGGCAGCAGTACTTCTGCTTGAACATATTATTACTGTGAAAGAGAACCATGAAGAGCTTGAAAAACAGACAGAACTGCTCCGTCGGATCCTGGAGCAAAAAACACATACCGGTACTGACCGCTAATATCATACTCTCCTGAGCCTGATTCAGGGTGACGTAAACTCTCTTAAATGACCAAAACGCTATAATCTATTTAATTATTTCATAAGGAAAACAACCATGTTTGAAACCGTCATCGGTCTTGAAGTTCATGTTCAACTTAACACTAAAACAAAACTCTTCTGCTCTTGTCCTACCTCTTTTGCAGAGCATCAAAATACAAATACCTGTCCTACCTGTCTGGCACTTCCGGGTGCACTGCCTGTCGTGAACCGGGAGGCTGCGATCAAAGCAATGCGGTTCGGGTATGCGATCAATGCGAATGTAAATCATATTTCCCATTTTGACAGAAAGTCCTATTTCTATCCTGACAGTCCTTCTGCCTATCAGATCACACAGCTGACAAAGGCTATTGTACAGAAAGGCGAGCTTTTCATCGACCTTGAAGACGGCTCCCAGAAACGTATCGGTATGACGCAGGCGCATCTTGAAGCGGATGCAGGGAAGAATATGCATGAAGGCAACCACTCCAAAGTCGATCTCAACCGTGCAGGTACACCGTTGCTTGAGATCGTTTCCGAGCCGGATATGAGATCTTCCGATGAGGCAGTAGCTTACCTGAAAAAGCTGCACGCTACGGTACGTTATCTTGATATCTCTGATGCAAATATGCAGGAAGGGTCATTCAGATGTGATGTGAACGTCTCCATACGTCCTAAAGGACAGGAAGCCTTCGGTACAAGGGTTGAGATCAAGAACATCAACTCTTTCAGGTTTGTGGCTGCTGCCATTGCCTATGAAGTCCAGAGACAGACAGAGGCGTATGAAGACGGTGTCTATGAGCAGGAAGTACATCAGGAGACAAGGCTCTGGAATGTCGCAGAAGGTGTTACCAAGTCCATGAGAGGGAAAGAGGAAGCAGCGGATTACCGCTATTTCCCGGATCCGGACCTGCGTCCGCTTATTGTAACGGATGAGATGGTCGAGGAAGCAAAAGAGATCCCTGAACTGCCGGATGCAAAAGTCAAACGCTATGTGGAAGAGCTCGGGATCAAAAAAGATGATGCACTGGTCATTACTTCAGTGAAAGAGATGGCATACTATTTTGAAGAGATGCTGGAGCATGGAGCGGTGGCAAAAACAGCAGTGACATGGCTGACTTCGGAACTGCTCGGACGCTTGAACAAGGCAGGTCTGGAGATAGAGAATTCGCCGGTCAGTGCGAAGACACTGGGTGAACTGGTCTCCAAAATAGCGGATGATACTGTCTCAGGAAAGGGTGCCAAAGAGGTACTTGACCATATGATGGAAAATGAAGAGCGTGATGTGGATGCGATCATAGAGAAGCTTGGCCTGGCACAGGTAAGTGACGACGGGGCGATCCTTGCGATCATCGATGAGATCCTGGCTGCGAATCAGGATAAAGTAGAGCAGTACAAGTCCGGAAAAGAGAAACTTTTCGGTTTCTTTGTAGGACAGACAATGAAAGCAAGCAAGGGATCTGCAAACCCGGGTAAAGTGAACGAGTTACTCAAACAGCGGCTTTCATAGAGAAGGGATCAGTCCATGGCATCAGAAACGATCGTAAAATTTGCTTTTCTGGTCAATGGCTCTGATACCTATAAAAAAGTAAAGACTTTTTTCGTCAATATTCTGAACAGACCTGAATATCCCTATAAGAAATATCTTGACTCCTTCATGATCTTCCTGATCCTTACTTCCGTAGGGATCCTGGTCTATGAAGTGAGGAATCCTGTACCTGAATGGATGGATTTTTATGATATCTACTTGGTTTCCTTTATTTTTTTTATAGAATATATCGCTCGTATCTGGGTACATAACGATCTGCACAAGATCATTGTCAGTGATTATGAAAAAGCACTCTTCCTTCAAAAAAAGTTCTCACTCTGGCCGTCACTTAAAAAGGTCATCATAGGAAAACTCCGATATATGGTTACCCCGGCCGCCATCATAGACCTTCTGGCGATTCTGCCTGCCTACCGTCCTTTGAGAGTATTGCGTATTTTTGTACTTTTCCGTGTATTCAAACTGCTGCGCTATACCAAGAACATCAATCAGTTCGTAGAGGTTCTGAACAACAAACGTTTTGAACTGCTTACCCTTCTTTTCCTGCTTATCTTCATCGTCATGACGGCAGGTATCGCCATCTATGTATTCGAAGAGACGCAGAATCCCCATATCAATACACTGTTCGATGCTATCTACTGGGCGCTGGTGACCATCTCAACCGTCGGATACGGTGATATCTCCCCTGTCACGCATGAAGGACGGGTAGTATCTATGCTGATCATCGTTTCAGGTCTTGCAATGATCTCATTCGTCACCTCTGTCATTGTTTCGGCATTTTCCGAAAAATTGACGGAGCTCAAAGACAACCGTGTCATAGAAGAGATCAACACCAAAGATGCTTTTCTGATCATCTGCGGGTACGGACAGCTGGTGAAGATGTTCCTGAGACAGGAGCAGGAGCTGAACTATCCCTATGTGATCCTGGAGAAGGATCCTCAGAAAGTCAAGCAGGCACTGAAAGACGGATACAATGCCATAGAAGAGGATGCCAGCAGATATGATGTCCTAAGCAAGTTCAATATCAAGTATGCAAAGATCACAGTACTCTGTCTGACGCAGAGTGATATTGAGAATATCTATATTACACTCAATGCAAAGAGCCTTTCAAAGGATATCTTGGTCATTGCAAAGGCGATCGATGAGAATATGGAGAGAAAATATCTGCTTGCCGGTGCGGATCATGTCCTGAAACCGTCCCATGTTGCGAATGTCATGCTGGTGACTGCGATAAGCCAGCCGACCATGTACAATGCACTGGAAGCGATCCTTACCGGGAAGAGTATGGCACATATCGATGAAGTTACGGTCTATGAGGGGGGAAGTTTTGAAGGAAAACGGATAGAAGAGATACCGTTGAAAGAGAAAAAACTGCTTTTGATCGCACTCAAAAGAGAGAGCAGCGGTGCGTTCATCTTCAACCCCGGTAAAGAGCTGCTTCTTGAGAAGAATGATGTCATGGTGATCATGGGACTGAAGATCAGTGTGGATGATTTCAAAGAGATCCACCAGAGGGGATTGCTGTGAAAAAACGTGCATATATGATAGGATACGGAAAACAGGGAAAGATCATCGGTGAAGGATTGCAGAAGGACCAGTTCCGCATTACAGTCATAGAATCCGACAAAACACGGTATAAACAGGCAAAAGAGGATGGTTTTGCGGATGTTATGCTGATGGATGTCACCAAGGATGAAAACCTGGAAAAGCTGCTTGTAGAGAAAAAGGACCATCTTATCTGTGTGATGGATGACATCCATCTGAATGTCTATCTGACACTTACACTGCATGATCTGTTTCCCTCTTCTCCTATTGTTGCACTTTCCGACTCGATACATACCACGGAAAAACTCTATATGGCCGGTGCAACGAGGGTTATAGACCTTTACCGTGTGACCGCCAACCGTATCCATAATCTCCTGCGCAAGCCTGTTGCGACCAAACTGCTTGACGGGTTCATTCTGAATACCCATAATATCTCCTTTCGGGAGATCGAGATACCGAAAGATTCCTTTTTGGACGGAGTGATGGTGGATGAGGCTGATCTCTCCAAATACGGAATCATGCTGATCGGGATGATAGACAAAGAACTGAGCAACCATTTTATCTTTATTACCAGTGGAATATCCCATAAGCTGGACAGCGGTGATATACTGGTATGCATCGGTGAACAGGAAGACCTGGAACATTTTGAAGCAGTGATCGGAAGGAGTGAAGCATGAAAAAGGCGATTATAGGAGCAGGAAAATGGGAACTTGCTATTATTGGACACTATCTGAACAAAGTCCGGATAGCTACGCTGACGTTGTGCCGACTTCAGCAGTCGGCTCATGCAACGGGTTACATTGAAGGAGAATTTGCATGAAAATGGCTATTATAGGAGCAGGAAAATGGGGACAGGCATTGTATCATGCCTACAGTCAGAAGAATGATGTGGTGATCCATTCCCGTACGCCAAAAGAGATAGAGAATTTTGTCCCGCTGGATGAAGCACTGGACAGAGAGTATCTGGTCATGGCGATCCCTGCACAATTCGTACGGGAGTGGATGCAAAAGAACTTTGAGGATAGAGGACAAAAGGTACTGGTAGCTGCCAAAGGGATCGAAACTTCTACCGGAGCTTTTCTCAATGATATCTACGGTGAATTCATACCGAATGACCGGCTGGCATTTATCTCCGGTCCTTCTTTTGCTGCGGAAGTACAGCAGTCCCTTCCTACAGCACTGATGATAAGCTCTGCGAATACGGCACTGGCACAGCTCTTTGCAGATCATCTTCCTGATTTCATCAAAGGGTACGTGAGTGATGATGTGGTAGGGGCGGAAGTATCGGGTGCCTATAAAAATGTCATTGCCATAGCCGGCGGTGTCTGTGACGGGCTTGGACTCGGAAACAATGCCAGGGCGGCACTCATCTCAAGGGGATTGGTAGAAATGTCGCGTTTCGGAGTCTATTTCGGTGCAAAGATGGAGACTTTTCTCTCCCTGGGCGGTGCCGGGGATCTCTTTCTCACGGCAAGTTCCACTCTTTCAAGGAACTACAGGGTAGGATTGGGACTGGCAGAAGGTAAAAAAATGGAGGAGATACTTCAGGAACTGGGGGAAGTGGCAGAAGGTGTTCCTACCGCCAAAGCACTGCATAAAATAGCAGAAGAGAAAGAGATCTATCTGCCTATTGCCGAGGAAGTCTATGCGATGATAGAAGAGGGGAAGGATCCGCATCAGAGTGTGAAGGACCTGCTGCTGCCGCAGAAGCCGGACAGCCAGGATCCTGATCAGGAGTGATGAAAAGCATAAGATATTTTTATCTATGTATATATTAGTTAGTTTTTGATAGAATAGATATTAGGAGTACTTTCTATCATGTATTATAAACGGATATTCATCATACTGTTATGCTTCACTACCCTGCTTGTCTCTGAAGAGCCGGAACTTCCTACGCATATCATTCATTTTACCGGACAGGAACATTTTGATGAAGAGAGACTGCAGGATGCCCTGGGTGTTGAACACAGAAGTTTTTTCCAGTTCTGGAAAGAGGATACTCCCAGGATCAAAGACAAACTCCTTCTTACCCTGGGACCTTCACTGAAGAATTTTTATGATTCAGAAGGGTTTTACAATGCAACATTCAATATCAAAGAGACAAATACGACTGTAGAAGTAAAGATCGAAGAGAACAGTCCTATAAAGATCAGTGATATCAATATCAGCAGCGACTATGATCTTGCAGCAATGATCACTATCAAAAAAGGTGAGATATTCAGATCCAAAGATTTTGTGAATATCAAAAATACGATCATTGAAGCGTTGCTGAAAGACGGATATTGCAGTTATGATCTGGATACCAAAGCGTATGTCGATCTGGACAAACATACAGCAGATCTGAGATACAGACTGAAAAAAGGCGGTATCTGTACTTTCGGAAAGGTGACAGTAACAGGTTTGGAGAGTATCAGCCATGAGGTTGTAGAGTCAAGGGCCAGGGCAGCTGAAGGAGAACGGTTTGATACGGAACTGATCAAGGATACCTATGCGGCACTCTATGCTTTGGATGCCTTTGACAATGTACTGGTCAGGTATGACAGAAAATTCTATAATGTGGTACCTGTAGATATTAATATCACAGAGATAAAAAAGAGTCACCACTACCGTGTGGGTGCCGGATATGATACGTATGTGGGACCCCGGGTACAGGCAGAGTATGTTAAAAAGAATTTTCTGGGGAATGCACAGAAACTGAAGACAAAAGCTGCCTGGTCGGCCAAAGAACAATTGGTGGATCTGGAATTCTTCAAACCGGCATTCTTCAGTATGTATGGTTATTATATCGATCTGGGTGCAAAAACAGGATATTCGAATCTTGAATTTGAAGGTTTCAAAGAGGAGAAAGCCTATGGAAAGGTATTCCTGGGGTATACGAGTAAGAAACTGATACTCAGGACAGGTCTGACATTGGAAAATATCACTATTTCACTTTTGAATAATATGCAGGGAAATCCATTGTCCCATGCTATCAATGAAGGGACTTTTTTACTTTTCTACCCTTATATCAGTATGATCTATGACGGAAGAGATTCCAAACTCAATCCCAAGGAGGGGTATTATCTTTCTGCTTATCTGGAGTATGGTTTAGCGTATGATAACAAGGCGAGTGATTACATTAAAACCCTTTTTGAGGGAAGGTTCATCCATACCTTTGGTGAGCTGACCCTTGCTGTGGTAGGAAAAACAGGTTTCATAGAGGGGAATTCGGAGGAGCTTCCTGAATCAAAACTCTTTTTTGCAGGGGGATCCTTCTCCAACCGTGCCTACGGCTATAATGAGATGGGGGTGATCCTCTCCCCTGTCAAGTACAGTATAGAAGGGGCAATGACCATGGCGAATCTCTCTTTTGAGGCGGATTATCCTATATGGGGTGATGTGTACGGAGCACTGTTTACGGATAATACGATGCTGGATGAGGAGAGTTTCACTTTTTCAGGAGAGGTCATCAGCTCCGTTGGTGCAGGCATACGTTATATGACCCCTATAGGACCGTTCAAACTGGATGTGGGATTCAATGTACGTGATATATCACAGTATGGTATACAGTTCCAGATAGGACAATCATTTTGAGAGATATCAGTAGAGAAAGAAGAGGCAGAGAATGAGAAGTCTTCGGCGCATATTCTATGGGGCTCTCATAAGCTTTGCCGTACTGCTCCTGGCAATGGTCTTTGCGGCGAACTCCTCTTTTGTCATACAGAAAGCGGCAGAGCGTTTTGCACCTGACTATGAGATCTCCTACAGGAGTATTACAGGGAATATCCTTACGGGTGTCAGCATAAGCGGAGTGAAATTCAAGGGTGAACCTCTTGTTGAAGACCTGAATTTCAGGTGGGATACTTCCCGCCTGCTGTATAAGAGTATCACGATCCATAAGATCAATATCGATGCTTTGAATATCGATACGGCGAAACGTCTGGCGGCCGCTTTCATACAGGAGGATAACAGCAGTTCCGGCCCTTTTGGTTTTACTGTAAATGTAGGCAGGGTACATCTCAGTGTGGACCCTTTCCGGGAACAGGGGATCTTTGTCTCCAAAACGCTCCTGGATGCGAAAGAGATACAATATGCAGCAGAGAGACTGCAGATCGGGAATTTCGTATTTTTGACAGAGAGCAATATAAGCAGGATCGATGCGGAAGGGTCTTTGACGGGGGATACGCTCAGTTTTGAGCATCTGGTATGGACAGATATTGATACGCTGGCATTACAGAAACTTTTTTCCAATGAAAATAACGGGAGTGGCAGAACAGCATCTGCAGAGCAGAACCGTACGGAACAGAGTAAAGATGCTTCTCCTCTTCCCAAAACTGTTATCCTTAAATCTTTTCATGCAGATATACTTCCTGCAGTGTATGATCCTCTGCATGTGCTCAGACTGGTATTGGATGCCAGGGATCTCAGGTTTGATGCAGAAGCACTTTTGATTGAGAAAGGTTCTGTAGATCTCAAGGGAACAACGAATCTCAGTAATTTCAGGCATAGCGGAAAGATCAGGAACAACCGCTTGTCAGGCAGGATCGATCTGACACCGAACAAAAAGCTTTTCGAACTTTATGATCTTCCTCTGCGAAAAGAAGCCATAGGTGATATCATGGTTGATTTTAATGCATCCAAAGAACGTATCAGTGCAGATATAAGAGCGAAAGCAAAACATGTGCTGATCAGCAAAAACGGTGAATTCAACCTGGATGTGAACAGTATATTGAGCCATGTGGTCTATGATATCAGGAAGAATATACTTACGGCTGACTCCGATATGTTGATCACTACACCGTATGCAAAAGATATCTCTGTTACCAATATCTTTACAATGGATGGGGAAATAAGTTACAGGGGAGAGATCAAAGCAAAAGAGCTGATCGGTATTGATGCGAAATTCACCAAGCCTTTAAAAAATCTGAAGATCCGCTATAGCGGAGATAGTATGAAAGCCGGAATAGTAATGGCAGCAGACGGGGTTAAAGGAACTTTTGATTCGGCAGATCTTAAGAAAGGAGAATTGCATCTGGAAACGACCAAAGCGATTAGTGTAAATGAAATGGTGAGTCTGCCTGCAGAGCTGAACGGAAGCAAGGTCAATGTGACCTTCGATGCTCCTTTGGATTTCAAAAGGATCACTCCTGTAAAAGCCAAAGTAAAGATCCTCTCCAATATTGCGGATATAGATGCAGATATCGTATATGGAAAAACATTGGGGATCAAAGCGATAGCTCATCTGCCTGATCATTCCCTCCTGAGATCATGGAATGAAAATATCCGATGGGATGCGCTTGATCCTCTCAGGATCAATGCACTGTTGGCAGAGAGTAATGTTACACTTGAACTGGGATCCGAAGTACTTTCTTCAAAGATGAAATATGTTCTCGGGAAGGGAAAAGTCGATGGTGAGATCAAGCTGGCAGGTCTGGTCACGAAGGTAAAAGGGGTTGCCCGGAAAAAGATCACGGTCAATACGCATGTAGATTCGATGAAGTCTCTGTCGGACAGTGTACGGTCCTTTTATACCTTGGAGTATCTGCCGCCTCTTGAAGGTGCATTGGATCTTTCTCTGGATATTACAGCATTGAAACAGGCGGATATCACGCTTACTTCACCCAAGGTCATCTATCAGCCTGACAGGAAAACAGAACATCTCATCAATGATGTGAAGGTCAGGATAAGTCTTGAGCGCGCCAAAGTATTACTGAAAGAGTATAGTGTGACCTATAACAAAATGAAATTCTTTTCTACGAAACCTTCCCTCGTCAATCTGAAAGCGGATACGGTAGAGATCTCACCGTTCTGGCTGAATGATCAGCTTAAAGTGGTCGGAACATACGATCTGAAAAAGAAAAAAGGAAAAATGTCGGCAGAGGCATCATCACTGCATGTTGCACATGAATGGATCGACCTGGACAGTGCGGTCAGCCTCAATACGGAACTGGACGGCAATCAGACCTCTGTCAAGGGGGAGTTAACGCTGCTGGGAGGTGATATCCACTATGACCTCAGACAGAAAACCTTTGCTTCAGACAGTGATATCATCATTGTCCAGGAGAGAAAAAAAGTAAAGGAAAGCAGTCCTTTTACAGACAACCTCAGTATCTCCGTAAAGGTCAGAACGAAAAAACCGCTGGTCTATAGACAGGGGGATGTGAATATACAGGCGAAAGTCGATCTCGGGATAGAAAAAGCTGCAGGAACTGCTGTACTCGTTTTGGGAATGGTGGAATTACCGGCAGGGGGGAGTTATATCTTTCAGGATAAAAAATTCGTTCTGAAGCGAAGTTCTGTTTATTTTACAGGAGATATCAATCAGCCGATCCTGGATATCAAAGCAGAATACAAAACCGTTAAATATCTGATTTCAGTCTCGGTCACAGGTACACCGGATCTGCCGAATATCAACTTCAGTTCGGTTCCGTATCTGACAAGGGAGCAGATCCTCTCTGTGATCCTTTTTGATTCTGAAGCGGGAGCAGAGAGTAACAGCGGTGAGGAGATGATGAAGATGATGGGAGGGGCGATGGCAAAATCGGCACTCTCCAATGTAGGTATCAAACTCGACCATCTTGTTCTGGGGGCAGGGAACAGTGTGGAAGTAGGCAAAAAACTGACAGACAAGATCACGATCATCTATATCAATGATGAAGTCTCCAGTGTGAGGCTGAAATATGACTACAGCAGAAATATCGAAAGTGTCATCACGATCAGCCCGGAATCAAGTTCCGGAGATATCTTTTACAAAGGGGATTTCTAACCCGGATCAACAACATGTATTCCGGATATCAATATGAAACCACGGGAGCACACAGGGGTGCTCCCCTACGATAAAATGTGAAATCGATAAAACCTGATTACCCAAAACTGCACTTCGGATCAGGAGAGTCTGTTCCTGAAATCTTCATATCCGAACTCACGTACGACCTCTATCGTTCCGTCCTCTCTTTCTATGGCAATATCGGGAAGTCTGATACCGTTGAAGGTCGTGGCTTTGACCATAGTGTAGTGCATCTGGTCTTCAAAGATAATCTTGTCGCCTATATTCAGCGGAGCATCAAAACTGTAGTCTCCCATGATATCCCCTGCCAGACAGGTATTGCCTGCCAGACGGTAGGTATGCGCTTTCTCTCCGGCTTTGCCTGCTCCACGTACTTCTGCACGGTAAGGCATGATGATAGTATCAGGCATATGGGCTTCTGCCGAAGAGTCCAGGATAGCGATATCCATACCGTTATGAACAATATCCAGGACCGTAGTGATCAGGGTACCTGTCTCCCAGCCGATGGCTTCACCGGGTTCGAGATAGACTTCTACATCATATTTTTCCTTGAAGTTACGAATAAGGGTAATGAGTTTCTCTATATCATATCCTTTGCGAGTGATATGGTGTCCTCCTCCGAAATTGATCCATTTCATTCTGGGAATATAGGTACCGAACTTCTCTTCAAAATTCTTCAGTACATGTTCCAGTGCATCACTGTCCTGTTCACAGAGTGCATGAAAATGAAAGCCTTCACACTTTTCAAGAACAGACTCGTCAAAGTTCTCTTTTGTCGTACCCAGCCTGGAATTCAGGCCACAGGGATTATAGATCTCCCTGGGTGATGCGGAATACTCGGGATTGAGGCGTAAGCCCAGAGAGAGTTTCGGATTTGTCTTTTTTGCCTGCGGGGCAAAGCGTTTGAACTGTGCAGGGGAGTTGAAGACCAGATGATGGGATATCTGTGCGATCTCTTCGATCTCCTCTTCTTTGAAAGCAGGAGAGTAGGTATGTACCTCTTTTCCAAATGTCTCATGGGCCAGTTTAGCTTCATGGAGGCCGCTGGCGCAGCATCCGTCAAGATACTGGCTGATCAGGGGAAAGCTTTTCCATAAGGCATAGCCTTTCAGTGCCAGAAGGATATGTGCACCGGTGCTCTGCCTGATCTTCTGCATCACTTCAAGGTTTTTTCTGAGTAAATCCTCTTCCAGCAACCAGCAGGGAGAGGGCAAATTGTCGTTATCTGTGTGATTCATAAGGAATTATAGCAACAGAAGCTAAAATATTTTGATATAATTCCCGATAGCGTATAAAACTTGATAAGAGAAAGGGCATACTGAATGGAAGTAAGAGAAAATGAAATGCAGAGAGATAACCTGAGATTTAACGGAAATGATATTGAATTGGCAGCTAAAATGGTAGATAAGCTTTCAACAACCATAGACATTCTTTACTATCTTATGGACCGTGGAGAAGAACGTGCTTTTGTCATGATGCTTATCTCGGGAAAAAATGTAGATATGAAGAGATTGCTGACAAAAGAAAAACGGAATACAGATATTCTGTTCGAAATCGATGAAGAATCATCTCTGTATGCCGTGATATGCCAGGATACCAAGATAGACGGAGGATATCATTTCGCAGAAAGAATGCTTCGCAATATGCTGATGAATAACGGTGAAGATATCTATTGTACGGAACTTGAAGTAAGAACGTCTACCCACAGTATCAAATATGTTATTTTCAAACTGATTGAAACCTATATAAAAGCAAAAAAGGATAAAAAGCATGGAGAGATTATTTTCAAATCACTGCATTAATTAGTATGCTTTAAGCCATATTAAGGTAAAATCGCGTCCAAATAATACCATGCAAGATTGCAGGTAGAACAGAATAAGGATAATTCAAGATGAAAAGAACATACCAACCGCATAATACACCAAGAAAAAGAACGCACGGATTCAGAACAAGAATGAAAACCAAAAATGGTAGAAAAGTGATCTCTGCAAGAAGAGCCAAAGGTAGAAAAAGACTGGCAGTATAAAAACCGGCAGGTCAGTACTATCAGTTCTATTAAGCATTTTACTAGGATCAAGACTAGTAAAGAGTTCAATGGAGTGTATCATCGCTCCTCTAAAAGCTGGCACACTCCCTATTTTGTACTTTTCTATAAGAGGGGTACAGGGTATCATGTAGGTTTTGTCGCCAGTAAAAAAATTGGAAATGCAGTTCGCAGAAATAGAGCAAAGCGTTTGCTTAGAGCACATTTCATCGAAAATATTGACATGCTGGCCGAAGGGTCCTATGTCCTGGTTGCAAAACCGGCTCTTTTAACCGAAAGTTTTTTAGAGACTCATAAATCATATCTTCATGCACTTAAAAAGTGTTCTGCATTAAAACAGATTTAACGAATTTAACACTATACTATCGACGATAACTAACTAAAGGCATAATTTTGGAACAACAAGATTTAAACAAACGACTTCTTCTCGCACTTGCGCTCTCCTTTTTGGTATTTGTAGGCTATAGCTATCTTTTCCCACCGCAAAAAGCGGCACAACCTACAGAAGAGACTGCAAAAACACACCAGACACCTAAAGTTTCAACTCCTGCTCTTAATACTCCTGCGCCAACAGCTGAAGCGAAAACAAACAATGCTCCCGGCACTTCATCAAGTCTGACAACTTTGGCGACAGTAGTATCGGATACATTCAAAATGGATATTGATGAATTCGGACGTATTGCACGCTTTGAACTTTTGGAAGAGAAGTATAAGGATGAAGAAGGAAAAAATCTTCAGATCCTTGGTGCACAGGAAGTCAAACCTTTGGAGATCAGATTTTCAGACAGCAGACTGAATGAAGAAGCATTTAAAACACCGTATACCAACAGCGGCAGTACAACAGTAGATGTCATTTCTTCTGCCAAAACGGTGACACTGGTACAGAAACTCTCTTCGGTAACAGTGACTAAAAAGATCACAGTGAAACCGAATGGTGCCTATGATATTGATGTCTCCCTCTCTTCCGCTGTACCGTATTTCATTACACCGGGCCACAGACCGATGGCAGATACATCCATGTATATGCTTGTAAGGGGTGCTTTGATAAAAGGTGCCGACAATGTCATCACTACTATAGAAGACGGTGATGCCAAAGGGGATGAAACGGTCAAGAATGCCAAGATCGCTTCGGCATTTGACAGATACGTAGCTACCATGTTCTATGACTTTGATAAAGGAATGAATGTTTCTATCTTAAAAGAGAAAGATGATAATCCTCTTATCTTTGTTGAAGGAAGTCAGAATCTTCATCTTGGCGGCTATATTGGGCCTAAAGAATATAAAATACTTAAGGCAATCAATCCGGAATTGACAGATACGATTGAGTTTGGTTTCTTTACTTTCCTTTCAAAACCTTTCTTTAAAGTGCTTTTATGGATCCAGGATATAGTGGGCAACTGGGGATGGACGATCATACTCTTTACACTGCTTGTAAAGCTGATACTTTTCCCTCTCTCATACAAGGGTATGATGTCTATGCAAAAACTTAAAGACCTGGCACCTAAGATGAAAGAGCTTAAGGAAAAGTATAAAGGTGATCCTGCAAAACTGAATGTACAGATGATGGAAATGTATAAGAAGAACGGTGCGAATCCAATGGGCGGTTGTCTGCCTATGCTTCTTCAGATCCCTGTTTTCTTTGCACTTTACCGTGTACTTTTGAATGCAGATGAACTTCAGGGGGCAGCATGGATCCCGGTATGGATCAATGACCTTTCCGCAGCGGATCCGTACTATATCCTGCCTGTTCTGATGGGTGCGTCCATGTGGTTCCAGCAAAAGATCACACCGAATAACTTTACCGATCCGCTTCAAGAGAAGATCTTCCAGTGGTTCCCTGTACTGATGGCCGGTATGTTCATCATTATGCCTTTCCCGTCAGGGCTCGTACTTTACTGGGTTGTGAACAATATCTTTACGATCGGTCAGCAGTATGTGATCAACAATGCGTATGCAAAACATAAAGCAGCGGTTGTCGCAGCGCATAAAAAGGGAAAGGATAGCTGATGAAAAGGGTTGAAGCACCTACACTTGAAGAAGCGTATGAAGAAGCTGCAACACAATTGGCATGTTCCATTACCGATCTTGAATATGAGGTCATTCAGTATCCTTCAAAAGGCATCTTGGGCTTTTTAAAGAAAAAAGCCGTCATTATAGCTATCTGTAAAAGAAAGGCTGAGGAAGAAGTAAAAAAAGCGTATACTGTTCCTCCTGTGAGTGAAGAAGAGAGTGTTGCTTCCGAAATCATTTCTGCAGTGAAAGAAGAAGCGGTTGAAGAGGAATCGGAAACACTCCATGAAGAAGAAAAGTATGAAAAAAATGCTGTCCTGGACAGTTTTTTTGAAGCTGACAGAGATAAAGATGAAGAGGAATTCATTGAAGAGAGTGTGGTGTATGATGAATTGGCACTGCTCATTGAAGATCAGCTGAAAGAGCTTCTTTCCCACTCATGTTTTGAGATAGATGTGGTTGAAGTGGATGTCAGGGACAACACGGCACTGATATTCATAGATGGTGATGATGCCGCACTTCTCATAGGAAAAGAGGGGTATCGCTATAATGCACTCTCCTATATGATCTTCAACTGGCTGCATACAAAATATGAACTCTTTATCAAACTTGAGATCGCAGAATTCCTTACTTCGCAACAGGAGATGATCCGCAACTATATCAAACCGGTCATAGAGAACATAGAAAAACACGGAAGAGGAAAAACACGCAATCTTGACGGTATTCTGGTACAGATCGCACTGGAACAGCTGCGTGAAGCCTTTCCTGACAAATATGTGGCAGTTAAAACCGGACGGGAAGGCAAAAAATTCATTGTCATAAATGAATTTAACAATAAAAGCCATGCATAACAGTATTGCTGCCATTGCTACAGCATATGGCGTCTCTTCCATCTCTATTATCAGAGTAAGCGGAGATGCCGCATTGGATATAGCCCGCAAGCTCTCACATCTGGACAATATTACTCCCCGATATGCACATCTTGCTTCTCTCTATACGGCGGACAATACGCTCATAGATCAGGCGATCATGATCTACTTTGCCGCACCGCACAGTTTTACCGGTGAAGAGATAGTGGAATTCCAGTGTCATGGAGGGATGATCGTTGCACAGGAGATACTTGACACCATACGCTCTTACGGGGTAAGGCTTGCAGAACCGGGAGAATTTTCCAAACGGGCATTCCTTAACGGCAAGATCGACCTTACCGAAGCAGAAGCGATCTCCAAACTGATCGAAGCAAAAAGTGTAGATGCAGCCAAGATACTGGCAAAACAGATGAAAGGCGAATTGAAAACCTTTGTGGATGAAAGCAGGGATGCTTTGCTGAGATCCCTGGCCTATTCTGAAGTGATGATTGATTATGCGGAAGAAGATATCCCTGAGGATATCATGGATAATATTATCCGTCAACTGGATGCATTGACAGAGAAGATGGAACAGATCGTAGAGGCAAGTCACCGCAGAAGAGGACTTATAGAAGGATTTAAAGTCGCTATTATCGGTAAGCCGAATGTGGGTAAAAGTTCTTTGCTGAATGCACTGCTTTCTTATGAGAGAGCGATCGTAAGCGATATTGCGGGAACTACGAGAGATACGATCGAAGAGCAGGTACGTATCGGTTCGCATATCATCAGACTGGTAGATACGGCAGGGATACGTGAATCAGAAGATACAATAGAGAAGATAGGTATAGAACGTTCTATGAGCTCAGTGGAAGATGCAGATGTGATCATTGCGCTCTTTGACGGTTCCAGACCGTTTGATACGGAAGATGAAAAGATACTCTCCATTATTGAATCACTGGAAGATAAACATTGCATTGTTGCACTCAACAAGTCAGATCTCGATATCTGTTTTGACAGGTCGAAGATAGCAGCGTATGATCCGCTTGAAGTCAGTGCGAAAAAGGGTTTTGTCAAACTTACAGAGAGGCTAGAACTGCTTTTTGACGGGATAGGCGAGGGTGAAGAACTGATGCTTATCTCCGCACGTCAGATAGAAGCTGTAACGAAAGCAGCCTCTGCGATAGGAGAAGCAAAAATACCGCTTCTTAACGGAGAATTGGAGTTTTTCTCCTATCATTTACAGGAAGCTGTAAAAGCGATCTCTTCCATCTCCAAACCTTATGACAGTGAAGAGATACTGGACAAAATGTTCGGTGAATTCTGTTTGGGGAAATAAGATGCAGATCGTTGAATATGTTGACGGTATTGAAAAGATAGAATTATACCTTATACCCGGTCTGTCTGTTTTTACGTTCTGGTTCATTTTGAATACGGTCAAATATTATCACGGAGAAAAACGAAAAGTAAAGAACCTGCATCGTTTTGCAAAAGAGGGTGAAATGGATGCCCAGGGATCTCTTGCCTATTGTTATCAAAAAGGCCATATGGTGAGAAAAAATTGTCAAAAGGCTGCTTTCTGGTATCAGAAGGCAGCCTTTTCCGGCAATGAAGAAGCAAGAGGATATCTGCAGGATTTTTTAGATGACCATAAGAAAAAGAAATGCTGATAGGTATACTTTCCTAAAGTTAATACAGTATAATTACTCATCAAATATAAGGAAATTCATTTATGACTAAAAAATTATCATTACTTTTTACTTTCTCTGTTATCGTATTGCTTTTAAGCGGATGTGTACAGAGAGAACTGGTTATTTCAACACAGGGGTCCGGACAGGACAGCTGGTCAAGTGAAGAAGATGTTGATATTTCTGATCTGGATTCAAATCTTACGGAAGAAGAGACCATGATCACGGAAGAGATGTCAGGTGAGAGGATGGAACGTATTACTTTCCCTGTCTCTGAATACAGTCGTCTGGCAAGAAGAGGAAGAGGTACGGTGAAAGGGTCCATCTATGTGACAGATGCGTATGGTAAAAGAGTCGTAGGGGCCGGTACAAGACTCTATCTGAATCCTAAAACCAGTTATTCCGATCAGTGGTATAGTGAGAGTTATCTTGGCGGGTACAAGATGGAAAAAGCAGATTCAAGACTCTTTAACTACCTGCGCTTCACAGCAGCCAACAGTGAGGGAAAATTTGCATTCTACGGGGTGCCTTCCGGAAAATATTATCTGATAGGTACGGTAAAATGCGGTATGGAATGCGGATATGATTCGCCTAAGAATATACGTATAGCGACACAGGTAAGTGTATACGGTAATCAGATCGTAGAGAAGGATCTGAGCAGGATGGTCGAGTAATGGCAGAAGAAACTGCTTATCCTTTCGGGTAAGCCTTTTCAAGTGCCTTGTATAGTTCTTCAGGACTGATATCCTCTGTTTCATCTAAAATGCGCTGCATCACTACATTGTCTTCTTCCCCATTCCATATCTTGATATAGGTCCCCTCTTTATATCCATGGTCCTGTCTGAAGCGGTTTAAAATATTTTTGCCGATATAGAGTTTATACAGTGCATCAAGATTGAGTCCGGACTGTACGGCCACATCTATAAATGACTCCATAAGTGCTTCTGTGGATTCACCACAAAAGAGTGTTTTCATGAGTGCTTCAACCACTTCGATCTGTTCATAATAGTTTTTTGTCGTTGGTGTAATATCTGTTGTAAAGGTTTGAAAGTTAGGCAGTTGAGTAATGTTCGAAGCTAAAGTTTCTATTGAACCCAGATTTTGCATCTTGTAGTCTTCAAGTCCTTGTGACATGATAAAGTGCCAGATATCTACAGCTTCGATTTTAATGTTATCATAATCAGGTTTGGCATCTATATTTTTCCAATGCTTCCAGGGATAAGATTCTATAAGCTCGGCGCACTCCAGGTAGGTACAACGCTTCCAGTCAATTTGTTTTCCGTTTTTAGTGAGACCTTCTTCCCAGCCTTCACCATTGGTTGCATCATTGAGTTGCTGCTGCAGAAGCAGCATTTGTAATATCTTGTTCATAAAATTACCTTGTTTCTCTTTTTAAAGGATTATACAAAAATTAAGATTAACCCGTAGGGTGCGTTTGCTAACACACCGTAAAGTTACAGCACTCTCTTAACACTTTTTTAATATAATTATGGACTTATTTTACCTCCTAAAAAGGACACAGTATATGTCACAACCGATTGAAAATCTAGATGAAGTTTTAAAGAACCATAAGCTAAACAAAGAAGAATATGAAGATATCCTGCGTATTCTTGACGGTCGTCACCCGAATATCGTCGAGATCGGTATTTTTTCTGCTATGTGGTCAGAACATTGTTCATACAAATCAAGTAAAAAATACCTGAATGGTTTTCCTACCAAAGCACCGTGGGTTATCCAGGGACCGGGTGAAAATGCCGGTGTTATCGATATTGGCGACGGTATGGCAGCTGTCTTTAAGATGGAAAGTCATAACCACCCGTCGTTCATTGAGCCTTTTCAGGGTGCAGCTACGGGTGTAGGCGGGATCCTCAGAGATATCTTCACTATGGGTGCAAGACCTGTGGCTAACCTCAATGCTTTACGTTTTGGTAAAGTAAGGGGTGACAGTGAGATCAACAAATACCAGAGACACCTTGTACGCGGTGTAGTAGATGGTATCGGCTCATATGGTAACTGTATGGGTGTCCCTACCATCGGTGGTGAAGTGAGTTTTGATGAGAGTTACAATGGAAACATCCTTGTAAATGCCTTCTCTTTAGGACTTGTAAAGTCTGATGAGATCTTCCTTGGGGTGGCTTCCGGTATAGGTAACCCTGTTATGTATGTAGGGTCTAAAACAGGTCGTGACGGTCTGGGTGGAGCGGTAATGAGCTCAGACAGCTTTACGGAAGAGTCAAAGTCACTCCGTCCGACAGTGCAGGTGGGTGACCCTTTTACAGAAAAACTGCTTCTTGAAGCGTGTTTGGAACTCTTCAAAACAGATCATGTTGTAGGTATCCAGGATATGGGTGCCGCAGGCCTTACCTCTTCAGCATTTGAAATGGCAGGTAAGACGGGTGCCGGGCTCATTATGCATCTTGACAAAGTACCGGCAAGAGAAGAGGGGATGATGCCGTATGACTTCATGCTCTCCGAGTCCCAGGAGCGTATGCTTATTTGTGCCAAAAAGGGTTCAGAGCAGGCTATCATCGATATCTTTGAGAAGTGGGAACTTGATGTTGCTGTGATCGGTGAAGTAACAGATACACAAAGAATGGAGCTTTTCTGGCATGGCGAAAAATGTGCAGATATGCCTATCGCTCCGGTAAGTGAAGAGGCACCTATCTTAGATAGACCAACAGCTAGACCCAAGTATCTTGATGAAGTGAATGCCAAAAGTGTAGATGACTATGCAAAAGTAGCTGACCAGGAGGCATATGAAAAACTTCTTGCTTCTCTTGAAGTGGTAGATAAAGCTTGGGTCTATAACCAGTATGACTCTATGGTACAGACCAATACAACGAAAGCACCGGGAAGTCTGGATGCAAGTTGTATCCGTATCAAAGAGAACGGTAAAGCGTTAGCCATGAGTTCTGACTGTAATCCCCGTTACTGCTACATCGACCCTAAAAGAGGTGCTGCACTTGCAGTAGTTGAGTCTGGAAGAAATGTCGCAATGTCCGGTGCAAGACCATTGTCTATCACTGACTGTCTTAACTATGGTAATCCGGAAAACCCGGAAGTCATGTGGCAGTTTGCTCAAGGATGTGAAGGTATAAAAGAGGCATGTTTAGAGCTTAACACGCCGGTTGTAAGTGGTAACGTATCTCTTTACAATGAAACAAATGGAGTGAGTGTATTCCCGACACCTGCCATAGCGATGGTGGGACTCAATGATGATGAGAATAAAGTATTGCCTTCCTGTTTCCGGGAAGAGGAGTCACATATCCTTCTTTTAGGTGAGACAAAAGGTGAGTTCGGCGGTTCTCTCTACATTAAAGAGCTTTTTGGTGAAACAGCCGGAACGTTGCCGTCATTTGATTACTCTGCTGAGCTTAGACTTTGGGAGCTTGTGATCGAAGCGAACAAAAAAGGACTTTTGAAGTCGGCTAAAGATGTGAATGTGGGCGGTATTGCAATTGCCCTTTCCAAAATGGCTGCTGTTTCCAATAAAGGTATCGTTGCTGAAGTGGCAGTAGAAGCAAGCAGAGATATTTTTGATGAATCACAAAGCAGAGCATTGGTTGAAGTAGCGAAAGATGATATCGAAGCATTCGGAAAAATGGCGATGGATCTTGGGATCAGTGTAAGTATGATCGGTAAAGTAGGTGGAGACAAAGTAAAAGTGAATGATATAGAGCTTCCGCTTGATAAAGTAAAAGATATCTACTTTAATACTTTTGCAAGAACGATCGAGCAGGATCTGTAATACTTTAAGTATTTGAGTTCTGTTGTATGCATGTTTCTTTTTCTGCTTTTTTTAGAAAAAAGCAGGCAAAAATCGTCACTGCTCTCAAAACGCTTTGCTTTCAAGGGTGTTCGCAGTGACAATTATTTTATATTAAAGAGGAAAAAGAGTGAAATTACTTCGCGGTTTTGGCAAAAACTATTTTACCTTATCAGCGATGCTGGTATATAATGTTGAGCATAAGCTTCATCGTCAAGTCTCTGTAGCACATTCACTCCTGCGCCTTTCTGACAGTTCGGATCATGGCCCGGATGAAAATGACCCGCCTGAAGAAGTATCGGAAAGCACTTTAGCGCAAGCTAAACCTTGCCACTGCAACTGTTATTTTAAACTTCGTACCCGTTTGGCACTTTTGCTGAACCACTATATTCCCCGTTGTCCGTTTTACTGTACATACTTTGCATTTAGACGCACAGGCGTACACCCTCCATACCCTTTATCCCGGAATATGCAATAGAGATCACCAATCTTCTGCAAATCATTGTCTCGTGGGCATTCACAAAGAAATCATCCATTAACCTACGGGTTAACCTCAAATTCTTTGCAAGCACCCACAAAACAAGCACATGCAGAATCTTTGGCAATTCTATTGCATCATCCGGGTTTATCCTATTAATTACCGACTATCAACATAATCTATAAACCATTTTTATTATTTATTAAAGGATGACGTATGTCTAAAAATTACGTAACAGGATTTCCAAGAATTGGAGAACAAAGAGAGTTAAAAAAAGTTTTAGAGCAGTTCTGGGCAGGTAAATGTCCATTTGAGGAAGTAGAGAAAACAGCTTCAATACTAAAAAAGAGACACTGGAATTACCAAAAAGATGCAGGGATAGACTACATTGCATCCAATGATTTTTCACTTTATGACAATATGCTTGATACGGCCATTATGTTAGGTGCGATCCCAAAAAGATTTGAACTGCTTAAAGAAGAAGAACTCTATTTTGCTATGGCAAGAGGAAATAAAGATGCTGTAGCAATGGAGATGACAAAATGGTTCAACACAAACTACCACTATATTGTGCCGGAACTGTCACTTTCAGACAGCTATGCACTCAATGCAAAAAAGATATTGTCTGAATATAAAGAAGCAAAAGCACTGGGGATCAATACAAAGATCAATCTTATCGGACCTGTCACATTTTTAGGTCTTTCAAAAAGAGTGGACAGGGGTGATACCTATGAGCTGTTCTCAAAGATCCTGCCGGTCTATGAGGCACTTTTGGAAGAGATAGCAGATCTGGATGAAGAGATCGTTGTGCAGATGGATGAACCGGTTTTTGTAAAAGACGTAGAGCCAAAAGTCCTGAGTCTCATTAAACCCTGCTATGACAGATTGGCAAAAGTATCTGATAACATCAAGATAGCAGTGACGACTTATTTTGAACATTCAAATGAGGCAAGCAAAGTACTGGTACATACACCTGTCTGGGCTATTGGACTTGATCTCCTTTACGGAGAGAAAAATTTTGAGAGCTTGGAACGCATTGCCAACAGTGGTAAAAAACTGATAGCCGGTGTGGTCGATGGACGTAATATATGGAAAAATGATATCATGAAAACCATTGGACTTTTAGAAAAAACAGCAAGGGTGGTACCCAAAGAGGATATTATCGTCAGTTCATCCTGTTCATTGCTTCATACACCTTTTACACTTCAATATGAGGAGAAGATGGATGATGAGATCAAAAACTGGCTCTCTTATGCTGTAGAGAAGCTGGATGAAATTGCTTTGGTTACGAAACTCTTTTTTGAGGGTGAAGAGAAACTCAGCGGATCAGAAAAAATGCTTTATGTACAGAACATTGAAGCGAACAGATCACGAAAAAACTCTACACGCATACATAACGATAAAGTACAAAGAAGAGTGCAAGGTCTTATGAAACTGCAAAGAGAAGGAGCGTATGAGGAGAGGATCAAGATCCAAAAAGCACTTTTGGGTTATGATGATCTGGCTACAACCACCATCGGTTCATTCCCTCAAACCCCGGAGCTCAGAAAGGTAAGGGCAGACTATAAAAAATCGCTTATTTCATCTGATGTGTATGAAGCAGAGATGAAAAAATATATCGATGAGTGTGTAGCATTTCAGGAAGAGGTCGGGCTGGAAGTATTGGTACACGGTGAACCTGAACGAAATGATATGGTAGAGTACTTCGGTGAGCAGCTCGATGGCTATGGATTCAGTCAAAATGGCTGGGTACAGAGTTACGGAAGCCGTTGTGTAAAGCCGCCATTCATTTACGGTGATATAAGCAGACCGGAACCGATGACCGTAGACTGGATAACGTATGCACAAAGTAAAACTTCCAAGATCATGAAAGGGATGCTGACCGGTCCGGTAACGATCTTGAACTGGTCATTTGTCAGAGATGATAAACCCAGAGATGAAGTAGCAAAGCAGATCGCCATTGCTATATCGGATGAGATAGATGACCTGCAGAATGCCGGTATCAAGATCATTCAGGTGGATGAAGCAGCATTTAAAGAGGGGTATCCGCTGCGTACGGAGAATATTGCAGCGTATGAACAGTGGGCAGTAGACAATTTCAGACTGTCAGTCTCTACAGCAAAAAAAGAGACACAGATCCATACACATATGTGTTACAGTGAGTTCAATGATATCATTAAAACTATAGAAGCGATGGATGCGGACGTGATCTCCATTGAGACGGCAAGAAGCGGGAATGAACTGCTTAAGATATTTAAAGAGGTAGGCTATAAGCAGGAAGTAGGACCGGGGGTTTATGATATACACTCTCCCCGTATCCCCAGTGTAGAGGAGATAGTGGAACAGATCGAAAATCTGCTTGAAGTTCTGCCCAAAGAGCAGCTTTGGATCAACCCTGACTGCGGACTTAAAACACGGAAATGGGAGGAAGTAAAGCCCAGTCTCATCCATATGGTAAAAGCAGTACAGATTGTACGGGAGAAATTAAAGGGCAACTCTAAATAAAGGAGAAAAGGAGAAAGTTGTTTTCTCCTTTGATGAAGTGCTTGTATTCTATTATTTGAGAAGTGCTTTCAGCTCTTCTTCTGTGCTGATGTATTTGACTGCTTTTACCACACCGTTCTCCAGCGTTACTACAGCAATTTTATCTGCCTCTTTTTCATTTTTAAGTTGTTTGGCAATGTTTTTATCATAGATCAACAGTACAGAGTAGGTACTCTTTTTAAAATCCGGCAGGGCAAAAGTATTACGGATGATCGTCGGCATCGGGCTGATGTCTGCAACAAAGAGAGCATTTCTTTTTGGCAAGTAGTCGCTGTCCTGTTTTTTCAAAAATTCTTTCACCGTATGTCCTGTTGCTTTGGCAAATACCAGGATAAGTATTTTTGTATCAGCTGTTAATGTATGTGCTTTATCGAACTGGTCAGGGAGTGTGAAACTGATCGTGGAACCTGCATTTAACCCATTGCTTACACTTGCACTGTATTTAGTTGCATCATAGGTATCTTTTCCATTCTTAAGAAAAAGAACACCTCCTACAATAACGATAAGAGCCAGTAATCCGAAGAGTATTTTTTTAATCATATTTTTCCTTTTAAGATAATTTATATCTGATTTAACTGCATTTTATCCAAGTAAACTATCAATATTCTTAATATTAGTTAGATTCGATATAATGTCAGCCTAATTATTCCCAAAAGGTTAAAGTCATATGAGAGCATTATTAAGCGTAAGTGACAAAAGCGGCATTGTTGAATTTGCCAAAGGTTTAGAGAGTCAAGGTTGGGAGATCATCTCAACCGGTGGTACATATAAGAAGCTTAACGAAGCTGGTGTAAAAGTCATCGAGATCGATGAAGTAACAAAGTTTCCTGAGTGTTTTGAGGGACGTGTGAAAACACTCAATCCTTATGTGCATGGTGGTATTTTACATAAAAGAGGCGATGAGGCACATGTGGCACAGGCCAAAGAGCTTGGAGTAGAAGGCATAGACCTTGTATGTGTAAATCTTTACCCGTTCAAAGAGACTATCGAGAGAACGGAAGATTTTGATGAGATCATCGAAAACATCGATATCGGCGGGCCGACGATGGTACGAAGTGCTGCAAAGAACTTTAATGATGTTCTTATCGTTACAGATGCCAATGATTATGATGCGGTACTTTCTGCACTTGAGAGTAAAGAAGATACATTAGAGTTCAGACGTGGTCTTATGATCAAAGCGTTTGAACATACTGCAGCCTATGACAGTATGATAGCAAACTATATGAATGGCCGTTTCAATGACGGTTTCGGTGAGTATCAGTTCATTACAGGAAAAAAATTATTCCAAACGCGTTACGGAGAGAACCCGCACCAAAAAGGTGCACTCTATGAGTTTGACAATCACTTCACAAACCACTTTAAACAAGTCAAAGGTGAAGCGAGTTTCAATAACATTAACGATGTGAACGGTGCATTGAAGATCGCTTCCAGCTTTGGTGATGAAAATGCTGTATGTATCGTCAAGCATGGCAACCCTTGCGGTTTTGCCATTAAAGAGACACTTTTAGAGTCCTATACGGAAGCACTTAAATGTGATCCTGTGTCTGCATTTGGCGGTGTGGTCGCAGTCAACGGTATTGTGACCAAGGAGCTTGCAGAGAAGATGAATGAGATCTTCCTGGAAGTAGTTATGGCAGCAGACTTTGAACCGGCAGCACTGGAAGTATTTGAAAAGAAAAAACGTCTTAAACTCTTTGCCCAAGGCGGTACAAAGCTGGTGATGTCCGGTGATAAATATGACTTCAAACATGTAGATGGCGGATTTGTTTTCCAAAACTCTGACTGTATCTGTGACAATGAAGTGCACAATGCCCATAAAAAGTCCGAACTTACTGCTACAGAGCAGGAGATGAAAGACCTTGAGATCGCCTGGAAAGTGGCAGGTCTTACAAAGTCCAACTGTGTTGTGTATGTGAAAGATTCGGCAATGGTAGCCGTAGGTATGGGTATGACATCTCGTGTAGATGCGGCTCAGTGTGCCTTGAAAAAAGCAAAAGAGATGGGTCTTGATGTAAGCGGTGCTGCTATGGCGTCAGAAGCATTCTTCCCGTTTAGAGACTCTGTTGATGCGGCGGCTGAAGCAGGAGTAAAAGCCATCATTGAGCCCGGCGGAAGCATCAGGGATGATGAAGTCATTGAAGCTGCCAATGAGCATGGTATTTCACTTTACTTTACTACTGTAAGACACTTTTTACATTAATCTTTATTTGTAGGCCGGGATATCCCCACCCCGACCTGTATAAATTCAAATATCTTATCTTAGGAAGATCATGAACAAACTGCTTATAGTATGGAGTACGGCTGAGATAGAAGTAGCAAAGAAAATGGTTCTGCTCTATGGATCTGTGATACTCCCGCGAGGCTACTGGGATGAAGCCCATATTATGATATGGGGTCCTTCTGCCAAACTTTTGGCTGAAAATGAAGCACTTCAGGAAATGGTGAAAAAAGTGCAGGAGAGTGGTGTGACATTCTCCTGTTGTGTCGTCTGTTCCGATGACTATGGGGTGAGTGAAAAGCTTGCTTCTCTTGGCATAGAGATGACCCATACGGGAGAGAGACTAACCGATGCATTGCAGAGTGATTGGAAAGTAATTACCTTTTAGCCTATCTATTCCGTGATCCTCTGCTAAATTTCTATTATTTTTCTTTAAATATATAAACCAGACATAAAGCTGTCAAAACAAAAACTATAATACATCATCTCACTCATAAGAGATGCAACTGAATAATCCCAGAAAATGTGTCGGGGATTATTTTGAACACTTAGGACAATAAGACTACTGATTACAATCACTTTTATTGTCTCCAAATATATGGAGAAATACAATGGCAACACACAACAAAAAACACACTAGTAAATTCATGTTAATGGAAGAATGCGGTAGATGTAAGTATCTAATACGATTAATTGGTTTAGGGAAAAGAGTAAGATGCTCGCATCCAGACAATCAGAAATACAGACTCAAAGATGATAATGCAACTTTTTCGGTAATTATCACTAGAGTCCTTCAAAACTCTCTTTTTAAAGAAACTGGACAAAAGGGAAAAAAATGATTTTACACATACCCCATAGCTCAATTGATATACCAGATACATTTGAAGTTTTAAATGGTGTGTCCCTCAGGGATGAATTCCAAAGGATGACCGATTGGTACACGGATGAACTTTTTGATTTTGATGATGCTAAAAAGTTGATATTTCCTTATAGTAGACTCTATTGTGATGTAGAAAGATTTCGAAATGATGAAGATGAATCAATGGCTCAAAAAGGAATGGGTGTATGTTATACGAGTACCTCATACGGAACTAAACTTAGAGAGATAAGTAGCGAAGAAAAAGAGTTTATTAAATCTACAATTTATGACAGACACCATAAAAAGTTTGAATTACTTGTTGAAGAAGAGTTGAAAGAACATGGTGAAGCACTTATTATAGATTGTCACAGTTTTTCAAATGAAGTACTGACGTATCATGAAGAAAACACTAACAGACCTGATATTTGTATAGGTATAGATAGGTTTCATACAGATTTTGAATTAATAAGATATGTACGTGAGTATTTCCTGGAGGAAGGTTTGACTGTATTAATAGATGAACCATTTTCCGGAACGATAGTGCCACTTAAATATTATCGTAAAGATAAACGTGTCAAATCAATTATGATAGAAGTTAATCGTAAACTTTACCTCAATGAAAAGTTTGGCAAAAATGAGAACTTTAATCGGGTAAAAACACTCATAGGAAACCTTTTAAATAAGATTAACAATAAATTGTATGTAGAAAATAAAAATACAATTGAATATAGAATGGGGGTTGATTTTAAGCTGATAAATCAATGGAATCAAGTTAAGAAAGAAGCAAAAGAGCTTTTGTCAAATAATTTAGAAATACAAATGTTACAAGAGTTTGTCTTTCAGTATAAAAAAATGATTGTGGATCTTGAAAAGAGAGCCAACAGTGAAGGTAAGGAATATCGCAATGAAGATAAAAAAAAACTGGAGATGCTTCAATTATATATAGATTTTGAAGCGGAAAATAATTTGGCGGTATTTTTTAAACTATATAATACTTCGACTTCGAATGAAACGATGTTGGAATTGGTATCAAATATGTATGTGAATTTATGTAAGGATTGTCCAAATATACCCCAATATAAATTTTCCGAATGTCAAAGTCCTTTTCTTCATATATTGAGATATAAAGATAAAACTTTTGAAACATACAGATGGAAAGATGTAACACTAAAAATCACTTTCCCATTCACTAAAGGAGAACAAGTACAAGCTAGACCTATATATGCATACACAATAAAATGGGCACTTAGCTCATATCTTGAAAGTATTGATTTTAATGATGGAGTATGGAGTTTTTATAATAAGGATATAGATAGTTTACTATGCTCTAAGTATACAGAATTTAAAGATTTAGACTATCCCACTTGTGAATTTTTATATAAAGGGGGAAAGATGAATTTAAATGAAATGAATTTGACTGGTGAACTTCAAAATTTAAAAACGATATTAAGATATAAAAACAACCCTATTACTATAAGTTTAGAAAATTTAAATGAAGTATTTTTAAAGTTCCCACCATGTAATTTATCAAATCTCACCATTGAGATATACGGTGATTTTGAATATTTCAGTTTTTAATGAACAACCAGACATAAAGATGTCTTTGCACTGCCTTATAATTATATTATAAAGTTTACGGCATCTATACATTAACTTAATGTATATTTAAATAGAATACAAAATGCTGGGGGGAATAAAAATGAATCTGTCAAAATCACTTTACACCAGAGGGTTACAATGTACTAAATCCCTTTGGCTTAAAAAGTATAAAAAAGAAGTCCTAACGCCACCGGATGCACAGGCTAAAGCTATATTTGAAACGGGTGATAGAGTTGGTGCATTGGCATGTCAACTTTTCCCAGATGGCAGAGAGATACCATTTGAAGGTACAAGCTTTGATGAAAAAATAGCACTTACGCAAAGATGGATTGATGAAGGTATTAAAAACATTTATGAGGCTACGTTCAATTATGATGAAATTCTTGTGATGGTAGATATACTCCATATCAATGAGGATGGAAGCATAGAGATAAATGAAGTTAAGAGTTCCACAGAGGTCAAAGATGTGTATCTGCACGATGCTTCGATACAATACTATGTTCTTAATGGCTTGGGATTTAATGTCAAAAAAACAAACATCGTTCATATTAACAATAAGTACGTCAGAGGTGATGAACTGGAAATAGACAAGCTTTTTTCAATTGTTGATGTATCGGATGAAGTATTGGAACTCCAAGATGATATCCCTACTTATTTACAGTACTTCCAAAAACAGTTAGCCAATAAAGATGAAGAACCGGATATTGATATAGGTAAACATTGTACCAACCCTTATGATTGTGATGCCATTGCTTACTGTTGGAAAGATGTCCCGGAATATAGTGTTTTTAACATATCAAGATTAAAGGTTGATGAGAAGTTCCAAATGTATCAGGATGGTATTATGGAATTTCATCAAATCACTGACATAACACACTTTTCGATTGCCCAACAAATTCAAATTCAATCGGAACAAACAGGTAGTGATATTATTAACAAGATTGCTATTAAAGAGTTTATAGATGGACTAACTTATCCCCTTTATCATTTAGATTTCGAAACATTTCAGCAAGCTATCCCGGAATGGAAAGGTATAAGCCCTTTTATGCAGATACCATTTCAGTATTCTCTTCATATTGAATATAAAGAGAAACCTCTGGAACATAAAGAGTTTTTAGCAAAAGAAGGAGCTGACCCAAGATATGAGTTAGCAAAAAGATTGGTAGAAGATATACCTACGGATGTAACGGTCCTTGCATACAACATGGCATTTGAAAAAGGTGTCATCCGAAAGTTGGCTGCTATGTTTGATGAGTTTGCATCGCATCTTATGGCTATACATGACAATATACAAGACCTGATGACTCCATTTCAAAAGAAGGATTATTATACTCCAGCAATGAGAGGAAGTTACTCCATCAAGTATGTACTTCCTGCTCTTGTTCCTGAGATGACACAGGCATACACAGAACTGGACGGTGTACAAAATGGTGGGGAGGCTATGCAGACTTACGCTAAACTTGCACATATGGATGACAAGGAAGAGGTAGCTAGACTTAGAGAAGCGTTGTTGAGGTATTGTGAGTTGGATACTTTGGCTATGGTGAAGGTACTTGAGAAATTAAAGGAGAGTGTTAAATGAATATTTTTAAAATTCTGTCATCAGGAGATGGCTCAATAAAAGAACCAAACATAAGTGCTTTTTTGGGATATCTTTTAGATCCTAATAAAGAACATGGACTAAAAGATTTTTTATTAAAATCTGTAATAAGTCCATTAATCATAAATAATGATAAATTATCTGAGTTGCAGATTAATGATAACATTGTTAATTTAACCAATGAATCTAAATTTAGAGTTAATGTAGAACTTGAGAAAAAAGTTAAAAACACAAAAAACAAGGATAGATATATAGATATAGTTATTTCAATATATAATATATCAAACTTAGAACAGCCACTATTTGTGATATGTATAGAAAATAAAATTAGAACAACTTCAATAACAAAAAATCAATTAAAAGAGCAAGTAGATGGGATATCTAAAAAATATGCAGATATCCCTATTGGATTTATATATTTGACTCCAACAAAAACTACAGCTAGCATACAAGAGTATGAAGATTTTAAAAAGGAGTATAGTATTATACCTTCATATCACCTTTTTTGGAATGATGCTAATGATGATAGCGTCAATGATAGTATATATCAATTATTAGTAGATATGCTTGAGAAAGAAGCAAAAGGAAGAATGGAGCCAATTTTTGAATATTCAAAATATACAATCAAAGCATTTATTAACTTTATTGATTCAGATTTTCAGTCATATTTAGAAGAGAAATCAAACATTAATAAAAAGCTGAAATATAAACAACCCATTAGATGGTATATACGACAAGTTTTTAATGAACTTGCTGAAAATAAAACATATAAGATTAGTGAGATTAAAAAGAAAGTATCTGACCTCGTTTATAAAGACAATAATCTTGCAATAAATAAAGGTACTTTAAATGCTCAAGTATATATGAGTATAGTAAATGAAAAAAATAGAATTCATTATAATGTAAATGAAAAAAATCATGATAAATTTGATTTATTCTATTACATAGATGATAGTAAATCTTTAATTAAAAAATATCCTAAAGAAACAGGTGTAGATGGTATTAAGATTTTGTATCAGCAGAAGAATTAAAAGTGAGTAAAGAAATTATATAAAATATGGGAAGAAATTTAAAATATAAAAATGATATACAAAGATATGCTTCGAATAGATATAGTTCTATCAAGCAAAGAGTAGATTATAATTTGGAAAAATATTGGACAAGAGAAGATTTTATTAGTTGGTATGAAGATGAATTGAAAGTTTGTTGTTACTGTGGATGTACAGTTGATGAATTACAATTATTTTATGATTTAAACAATTCAAAAAGAAAAATAACGAGAGGTAAATCTTTGGAAATAGAAAGAAAAAAAGATGAACCTTATAGTCCAGATAATTGTAAATTATCTTGCTATTGGTGTAATAATGCAAAATCTGATGTATTTACATTTGAAGAATTTCAGCAAATTGGTGAATCAATTGGAGAAGTTATAAAAAATAGAATTAAAATCCAGACATAATGATGTCCAATAGTCTTGCTATACTTAAAATATATTAAGCATACGAAAGTAAAAACAGAGAAACTGTATTTATGAGGAAATAATATGAACACATGGGAATTTTTAGACTTATACATTTTTAAGGACTTAAAAAATGTAAATGATGGTTTTGATACTGAAGATGTCATATATTTCTCGCAAGAGGATTTTGAAGTTGTTTTGTCAAGAGTTGAGAGATATGGTTTGGGTATATACGGCATTGAGTGTTGGAGAGACGGTGAGTTTTATGATGTTTCGGTTTACGAAACTGAAACAAATGATCCTGGTGAGTCTTCATGGTACAGAAAGGCTTTTGAAGAGTTTGTCGAGAGTAACAGAGGTATGCAGTATAACGCATCTTTTTTTGTTCCTGAAGAGTTGTTGAAAGGCTGCAACTTATGAAAAGCTGTTTTCAAGATACTGGACATTTGTCTTTAGATGCTAAAGTTTTATGGCTTATAAATAGAGTGCCTCTTTTAATGGATATCAAAACGGAAGATGACATATCTATTGTATGGTCTGACTTGGAAGAAATACTTGATCTTACTGAGAGTATTAGTATTTCAAAGTATATATGTGTAAACAGAAGAATGAACAGAGAAAGTATGGAACATATGGTTAAATTCCATGAAAAAAAATTTTCCTCACTTGAAAACTTTACAACCGTTCTTGTGCATTTTACTTTTAGTTCTGCTGTACCTTGCACGAATATAGCCGAGATGATGTCTGTCATAGAAGAGCAAGCTCATCATGCAAATATTTTGTTTGGTACGTTTACAAGTCCTGATAAGTCAGATAAAATTGTGATAGCCGCCATGAAAGATAAAGACTGATTGGTTAAAATGTGTAAATCGGAAGGGAGTTTGAGATGAATATTTTTAATGTACTAAGTATGGGGAAATCACGTTTACACGAAACAAGTATGTCGGCTATGTTAGCCTATTTATTAAGTCCTAATCAGGATCATGGTCTTGGAAGAAAATTTATTGATAGTTTTTTATTATTGGCAAATGAAAAAAATCTTTAATCATGGAAACAATTAATGGCATACAAACACAACTACGATACGATTTTAACCAGGCTTACCATCATCCTCTCTCGTCTTAATGACGGTGAAGCTCTCTCAGTTACCGAACTGGCAAAAGAGTTCAATGTCAGCGAACGAACCATCCAAAGAGACTTCAATGAACGGCTTATCTCTTTCCCTGTTTACCAAGACAAGAAAAAGTGGAAGATGCAGGATGGCTTTAAGTTGGAGAAGAGTACCTCCATTGAAGATACGGTAGTGTTGGACATTATGGAAAAACTTATAGAAGGAGCAGGACAAAAGTTTTCGATGAAAGCGGAGCGGCTACTCTCCAAGATCAAGAACCAGAGTGTCAACCCCTTTTATGCCAAACTTGACATGGAGGACATAGGCGATAAGCTCAAAGAGGTACAGCAGCTTGAGAGTGCAATCAAAAGCAAGCAGCAGATACAGTGTGTATATGACTTTGGGGATTTTAGTAAAACACTTGACCTCAAACCGCTTAAAATCGCCAACTATGAAGGCTTCTGGTATCTCATAGCACTTGATGCCCGTAATGATGTGCTGAAAAAGTATTACCTTAAAAACATCAAACAGATCACCCTCAAAGAGAAGACGTTTTACACTGATACTACGCTTGACAATCTACTGGAAAACTCCATTTCAGTTTGGTTTGAACAAGATGGTGAGCCCTATAGAGTTGTAGTGGAGTTCTCAGAAGATGTAGCTAAATACTTCAAAAGAAAACCGATCTCAAAAACACAACGAACTGAAGAAGTACGAGAAGATGGCAGTATGGTGGTAAGTGTCGAGATTACCAATGACATGGAGATCATTCCGTTTGTGAAGTATTGGATACCACATATTAGAGTACTGGAACCGGAAAGGATCCGTAAAGCTATTCGAAATGATCTTGCTGCGTATATGAACAGAGCGTAGTGAATAAAGATTAGTTTAATGTATGGTATACGCGATGTCTAAATGCTCATGAGTGTTTAAACTGATACATCATAATGGAAGCCGCTATCCCCACATTAAAACTCTTCACACCTTCCATCATCTCTATAGTGACTACTTCATCACAGAGTGCAAGTACTTCATCTGAGAGTCCTGAGCCTTCGTGCCCCATGAGTAGTACCCATTTGTCCACCACTTTTACAGAGGCTAGTGGTGTGGAGTCCGGGGTGACTTCTGCCGCGTAGATGCGGTAGCCATTTTCTTTTAATGCGTGTATGGTTTGTTTGATGTCATCGTAGCAATGTATGTCCAGCATACTCACATGCCCCATGGAAACTCTTAATGCACGTCTGGAGTAGGGGTGAGGTCCATGATTTGGTACCAGGTAAGAGTCTATGCCTATGGCTGCAGCAGAACGGGCGATGGCGCCTATGTTCTGTGTGGAGCTTATCTCATCCAGCATCAGGATATGGTCTCCCAGATCATCCAGTGGTGTTTCTGCGGGGCGTATGCCGTGCATCATGACGTTGTGGTGTATCTTGTGTCCGACAATGTTTTGCATCTGCTCTTTGGTAGCCACATAAAATACCGCATCTTTTTTACTTTCTATGAGTGCCCGGTATGCATCGTAGTACTCTTGTGTGGCAAGGATGCTTTTGACTTCTATGTTTTTTTCAAGAAGCAGATTGACCACTTTAGGGCTGTCTGCTACGAAGCTTCCGTCCGCTTTGAAGGCATGTTCGCGAAACTGGTGGTATATTTGCAACTCTGGTGCATTGATGTCATCTATGGGTGTATAATTCATAATGTATTGTACTCTAATACACACGTTTATTTACTTCTTTTTGTTACAATGCAAAAAAATAAAATAGGATAATTGACCATGAAGAAAATAGTATTAGGATTATTGCTCTTGGGTACTTCGCTTTTTGCAGAGTTACAAAATATATGGGTAACACCGGATTTCTTAAAAAAAGATATGAAGATCATAGATATACGTACACCGGGCGAATGGAAAGAGACAGGTATTGTCAAAGGAGCCTATACGATCATGTTCTTTGATGAAAAAGGCAGATATAATGTACCGAAATTCCTGGAACAATTGGATAAAGTCGTTAAGAAAGATGAGCAGTTTGCACTCATATGCCGTACAGGCAGCCGAACAATGGAGATATCCAAATTTTTATCATCACAGTTGGGATATAAAGTGATCAACCTTAAAGGCGGGATGATGAAGCTGATGTATGAAGGGTATAAACCGGTACGTTATACCCCTGAAAAATAAACATTATTGATTAAAGTTGATTGACATTGACTAAAGTTTTTTGATATAATACTTTTAAAAAAGAAATAAATGATGTTAGGGAAGAGCCATGTCAAAAAGTTTATATGAAACACTGGGTGTCAGTGAAAATGCCAGTGCAGATGAAATAAAAAAAGCCTATAGAAAACTCGCAAGAAAGTACCATCCGGATATCAATAAGGATGAAAGTGCTGTAGAGAAGTTCAAAGAGATCAATGCTGCATATGAAGTATTGAGCGATCCGGAGAAAAAACAGCAGTATGATCAGTTTGGTGATCAGATGTTCGGCGGTCAGAATTTCCATGATTTTGCACAAGGTCAAGGTGCAGGGGTCGATCTGGATGAGATCCTCAGACAGATGTTTGGTGGAGGTGCCGGAGGCTTCGGCGGTGCCCAGGGAGGCTTCAGCGGCTTCGGAGGTTTCGGAGGACCGGATCTTGATGTACAGGCACGTATCACCGTACCGTTCATGACTGCTATACAGGGCGGGAAATACAAGATCAATGTGGAAGGTGAAAGTTTTGATATTAAAATTCCTGCAGGGATCAAAAGCGGAGAAACACTTCGGGTAAGAGGCAAAGGAAAACAGTATCAGGGACAAAGAGGAGATCTTCTTATCAAAGTTGAAGTAGCGGAATCGGATGAGTATGAAAGAAAAGGTGACAACCTGTATAAAACATTTGATGTTCCTTTGAAAGAAGCACTTTTCGGCGGTAAAGTCGCGGTAAATACACCTGAAAAAGAGGTCTCTCTCAAAGTACCGAAAAATACCAAAAACGGTCAAAAATTCAGACTTAAGGGAAAAGGTGTACCGGACAGGAAAACAGCGATGAAGGGTGATCTCTATCTTATAGCAAATGTCATACTGCCTGATGTCGATACCCTTGATGATGATGTAAGAAAAGTACTTGAAGAAAAATTGTAAAGGAGTAGATGATGCATAGTTATGATGAACCGGTTTATCTTATTTCTGTTGTGGCTACGATGTTGGACATTCACCCTCAGACACTGAGACAGTATGAAAGAGAGGGACTTGTAGAACCGTCCCGTACCCAGGGACGTATGCGTCTCTATTCACAGAGGGATATCGACCGAATGAAACTTATTTTGCGTTTGACCCGTCAAATGGGTGTGAATCTTGCAGGTGTGGATATCGTGCTTCAACTCAAAGAGCAGATCGGCCAGATGCAAAGTGAGATAGACCAGCTACGTGATGAACTGAGCAGGGTCAACCGTAACGGTTCGGTACATGTAAGCAAAGCATTGGTCACTAAAAGCAATTATGACATCATCATTTTTGAGGATTGACACAATTCTGACACGGTAATATATTATACTATGCCAAAGACCTTAAAGGATTTGGCATGAAAAAACTTCTTTTATTCATATTTCTACTTTCTCTCTTTACCCTTGATATCTATGCAAAAAAACCGAAACAGATCGATGACTGGGACAGCAATGCGACTGTCAGACAGAAAAAGACAATAAAAAAGTCGAACAGATATATGAAATATTCCAGAGGTATGGGAGGTAATATTACTCCTGTAGCACCGGTAGTTGCTATGGCTGCACCGGCACCTATGGCTAAAAAAATAGGTTTGGCAGTGGGTGGAGCAAAGGATACAGATAATTTTATAGAGAATATCAAGCAGGGGTATATTCCCCAAATTGATGCTATTACGTATGAAGGAACCTATTATCAACACTATTTCGACACAGGATTGAGGGGAGAGTGCCGATCACTTTTCTGTCCCTCTTATTCCAAGGCTGTCACAAAAGATATCTATACCGGAGATAAACACTATTATTTGAGTGTAGGACTTAACTCAGGTATTAATGAGAGTGATTTTAAACGTAAAAATCTTAATCTTGTAGTGGTATTGGATATCTCCGGTTCTATGGGGTCACGTTTTGACAAATATTATTACGATGGGAAAAAAAGAAGTTCAGACAATAAAAGCAAGATGCAGATAGCCAATGAATCCATTGTCGCAATGCTTGATCACCTAAAACCGAATGACAGCCTTGGTGTGGTCCTTTTTGATGACGGTGCCTATCCTGTAAAACCTTTACGTAAAGTAGCCTATACCGATATGAAAGCGATCAAAAAACATATTTTGGTACTTAGAGACAGGGGTGGCACAAATTGGAGTGCAGGGTACAGGGCAGGGTTGAAATATTTTGACAGGATAAAGAAAAAAGGGTATGAAAATCGTATTATTTTTATCACGGATGCTATGCCAAACTCCGGTGAATTAAATAAAGACAGACTCTTTGGTATGGCAAAAAAAGCCAGTAAACGAGGGATACACACTACATTCATAGGTGTAGGTGTAGATTTTAATGCCAATTTGGTTGAATATGTGAGTAAAACAAAGGGGGCGAACTACTATTCTGTACATTCCAGTAAAGAGTTTAAAAAACGTATGGATAAAGAGTTTGACTATATGGTAACGCCATTGGTTTATGACTTGGAGTTAAAACTTGCAAGCAGAGGGTACAAAATAGATGCAGTATACGGTTCTCCTCAGGCAAACCTCTCTACCGGCTGTATTATGAAGGTAAATACTCTGTTCCCAAGTGCCAGTGATGGTAAACGCAATAAAGGGGGAGTGATCCTTTTGCGTCTTAAAAAAACAGGAAATGCTGAAGATATCAGACTCAGTGTAAGTTATAAAGATACCAGAGGCAAAAAGTATCATAACAGCCAAAAAGTCAATTTCAGCCGTCAGACACTACTTGAAGAAAACGGATATTATGATAACAAGGGCATAAGAAAAGCGATCCTGCTTGCCGAGTATGTAACGCTTATGAAGAACTGGATCATCGATGCCAGAGCAGGATGCAATGACAAGGTTGAGTATCTATATCAGCCACCGATCCGGATTATGCAAAGGTGTATGATATATCCGCCTGTCAGACCGATTTATAAGAAGTTGAAAACCTGGGAGAGAAGATCATGTAAACTGCAGGTAAGTCAAGGATACCAAAAAATCTTCTCACTTTTCAGACGGCACTATACGCATGAGATGAAACAGTTACGGGATAAGAGTTTGAATAAAGAGTTAAAAGTTTTAAACCGTTTATTGAAAAATAAACTTAGAGACAGCGAGGAAGAGAAGGTAGATGACTGGCATAGTTATTTTGGCAGATAGAATGGAGAGACCATTCTATTGCTACTGACTGACACAGTGATTGCCGCGTGATCCCCATTTTACGATCGTACCTTTCTTATTGGTCTCGATAAAAAGTTTACATCTCTCCTGCATCACTTCATTACCATACCCGAACATTGCATATCCGTCATAGTAGCCATACCCCATGACCGGCATAGAAGGGAGGGAATAGACCCTTGATCTTTCATAGACATAGACTTTATTTTTGTTCGGCAGAATGTAGGTACTGTCCGGATAGCCTATCTGGGCTACAAGATAACTGATATTCCTGCCAACCCATGAGTCATATTTCTTTACAAAATTCTCATGTGTAGCACAACCCTGCATCAGCAGTACGGAAGCTGCAAGAAGTGTGATCTTCAATATTTTATGCATGATATACTCCTTTCATCTTTTCTTTATTATAGTATATTTTTTTAGTATGGAAAATGTAAAGTAATAGGATAAAACCTAATGAAATAATGCTATTCCCGGGAAATAAGTAAGTGATGGCTTAATTAAAAATATTGGCTCTTCGTAAAATTAGTGACCTTGATCTTTAATAGACCTCTTTTCTATGAGCAATCCTAATAACGGTAACTACGAGTAAATTATTTTCTTTGAGATAAACTATTCTATAATCACCGGCTCTTTTTCTAAATTTACCTTTGTGTTTTCCTTGCAGTCTTTTATCGTTAGAAAAATTGCCATTGCGAAGATCAATGATTTTTGCAGCTACCAGTTCCTGTATGGACTTTTGTAACTTTAAGAACTCTTTTTCGGCACTTGATTCAAAAGCTACCTTATACACTTATCCCGGCCTTTGCGAATACTTTTTCTAATGGTACTACAGTACTCTTACCACTTTTAAGATTATCTATACGTTTATCTGCAACCATTTCATCTAATTTATCAAAATAGAGTTCTATAGACTTTTCTATAAGACTAGTACGTGTTTTATCTAATTCGTGTGCATACATATCTAAGCTTTCAATGACATCTTTCTCAAGTCTAATATTTATAGCTTGTTTCATTGTAGAATCTCCTTAACTATTTGTAGATACAATTGTAGTGCATAATAATTAATATGTCAAGTCATAACTACTTACAAAAGTCACTAATTTTACGAAGAGCCATAATTAATAGCATAGTAGTTGAAAGATTTTAGATATTTTAGATAACATTTAATAGAGTTAAAACAGGTTTTTGGTCAATGTGGGGGGGAGTAACTGTGAGTAAAAAACAAGTAATACATATATCATATGCTAATTGTCCATCATCAAATAAGTTAAGAGACTTAATTGTTCCATTACTTGAAAAAGATTATAAAATAGAAGAGTATGCGTCAAAAATAAAAAATGACGAAGACTTTAATATAGATGCACTGATGACTGCAATAGGTTCAAGTAAAATAATAATTATAATTATTTCTAAAAAGTATTTGATAAAAAGTCGCTACTGCATAGAAGAAGTAAGAGAGATTATAAGAAGACATGAGGGAGAAGGCTTAGGAAGAAATGTTTTTCCTATAGTTGATGAAGATTTTCAAAAAGAGTTGGGTTCAGAGTTTTTAGCCAATGAAGGAATGTATCATAAACTACAAAAAAAATCTTCTAAATTTATAGAGAAATATTTGGAAACTCATTTAAAAAAAACAGCAGGAACGGCAAGAGTATCTCAATTTGGTACTTGCCTTACTTCAAGTGAGGTTTTTTTATACAATATGTTTGATAAAAGTGGCTGGGTATTTAAGAGTACTGACTATAAAAAACTTGTGAAAAAGATCAAGAAAAATTTTCCTTATAAAACATTAGCGGCGCAGCCTAATATGTTAAAGTGTTTAGATGAAAATTATTTGAAAGCCAATTTAACGCAAGGAGGAGATAATCATTTTAAAAATGACTTTACCTATACGGCTAACAATAAACACTTATTTTTTGAACGAAAAATACAAACAGAGTTATTATCAGGAATGCAGTCGGAAACCAGTAAAAATATTTTGTTACTAACAGGTGAGTCCGGATGTGGAAAGACAACACTTATAAGGCAATGCATAGGAGAACTGTTAAAAGAATCAAACAATCATATATATATCAGTGAGGATGGTATTGATTCTGCTTTTATAGAGAGTCTGGAATATATAGAATCGTCGGAAAAGTCAAATGTGATCGTTATTGTCGAAAAAATAAACTTTAAAGACATTGATAGCCTGGAAAAGTTGTTAAGTATGGTAATCAATGAAAATAAGTTCCATTTACTATTGAGCTCCGATCAGTCTGGAAACAATGATGGGTTCAGTGTTTTTGAAAAATATATAGACTATGCTTATTTTGAAGGATATCAAAAATTTGATATCGGTAACTATTCAGAAGAGCGTGCGCATATTGTAGAGATATATCAAAACAAATTTCCGGAAGCTAAAAATATGCAAGTGTTGCAAAACATGATAACGCAACAAAAGCCAATGGCATTTTTAAGTTCAATCATCTATTTTGATAGTCATTTAAATGATACTATTAAAGTATTACTTAAAGAGAATAAAACAATTTTAGATGAGTATGAACTAAATTTTCTAGATGTTTTATCAGTTGTTTATTTTTTTACGAGAAAGAATAGAAAATTATGGTACAGAGATGTGTTTCTGCCTGAGACCAACATGGCTAAAGCTTTAAATAGATTACGGGAAAAATTTCTTTTAACATATGAAGAAGATACATTTAGCGGGATCTCTCAATTTTACGATGAGGAGATCTTCAATACTGTTTTAGAGACATATTATGGTGGTGATAGTGAAAAAATGTTTGAAAACATTATGAGCACATATATTAAATGTTTTCATAAGATCAATACCATATTCAGTTGTCTGAGAGAGCACAATATTGAGTTTACAAATGTTTTTGAATCATATATTTTTAGAAATTTTGATATTATAGTACACAAGTCAGGTGTTCACGACCTGTTTGACCTAAAGAAACTCATCTTAAACAGTGTTTTATTGGATACAAATGATAAAAAATCTCTCTTGGATACCCTTATTGAACATTTTTATAAGCTAACCATAGAAGATCGAAATGCATTTAAAAAATATAGAAGTTTTTATATTGAAACAAGAAACTACTATTTTAAAGAAGGTTGGAGCTTTGATTATAAAGAATTGGATTTTAATTTATCTAAATATTTTTATACTAATACTGATTCAAGGTTAAGAGAAGTTCATTATTTGAACCTTGACTTATTGATAGAAGATTACTATACCAATAGTAATATTGTAAAGTATCTACTTACCAACAAGTCATTTATTGAAGAAAAAAAGGTAAAAGAAGGTACAAAAGCTGAAATAAGAAAGATCATTAATGAATTGTATCACTCTTTAGATGATTTAGCGCCTATTGAAAATAAAAACTTGATATATCTACTGAGTTTTGATTGTTTTTACTCTAGTCCCTTTCAGATAGAAGATAGGTATGACTTAAATCTGATCTATAAACATATGATGAAAAAGTATAAATTTGATGGTTACTCATTTAGATTTTTATCCAGTATCTTGAAAAATAAAAATCTTCTTAAGATGTCGTATTTCGATATTGACTACTTGATTGAAAATAAATTAAAAGGAGACTTCGCTATATTTGACGTATTAATAAGTGAAAACCTCTTAAAACAAACCGATATATCTAAAATATTAGATTACTTTTTTCGTCATTATGTAGGTAGAACCCCTATATTAATCCTTAAACTTTTTAATTTATACAGTGATGAGAATAAAAAAGAGTTTTCATCTGAGACGGCAGTTAATTTACTGTCCTGGGCTTTCAATGTTGTTTTAAAAGTGATGAACAGCATGAGTCTTCCCCAATTACAAGGGAGAATATTTAGAAGTTCGGTTGTAAGTGTAGCATTGGCTTCGAGAGAGAATATAAGTCTTTATATTAAAGATTACGGTTTAAACTCTTTAGCTGCAAAGTATATTAATATGATGTCAATTATAGATTCGGCAAGAGAAAAAATAAAGCATGAAGGTATAAGTTATGAAAAGTATTTTCCACTATTGAAAACTTCACCTATGGATTTGTATCTCATGCTATATATGGAACATAAAACTTATGTAAATAATAGAACTTTGGCCGAATATGCACAATATTGCTATAGGCAAAAAAAATATGGAGTTAGTTTTCGGTATATTACTACCAGTGAAGCGTATAGAGAGTATCGGAACAGAGCCCTGCTAATATTTAATATTCTATCGAATTTTTATTTGAAGAATCAAGAATATGATTTCCCTAAAAATATCGTTGCAAATATTTTAAAAACAATTGAAAATAAAGATAAACCGATATATACGAACATAATAAAAGAGCTCCTATATTCTGTGATCAATAACAATGAGTTAAATTTAAGAGAAAAATCTATTTTAGATCTGGCCAACTACTATATAGATATCAGAAGATTTTATCTTGCGAAAAAGACCATTCAGACAGCAATGAACAGGAATATGATAAATTATTATAAAAATATAGTGTATGCTCAAAATGTATTAAGTGAAGCCAAATGCAATAGGAGTGAGATTATAGGTATTATGAAAGAAAAATATCAATATGAATTAGGAAAGATATATGTAGGTAGAATTAAAAAGATAGTTGATTTTGGTATATTTATCAGTTTATCAAGTGGTCTTAACGGATTATATAATACAAAAAAACTTTCTCAAGAGGAAAGAGATCGTTTATCCAGTATATATAAAATTGGTAATAATGTAAAAGTTGTAATCTTGTGGCAAAACGGATTGAAATTGGGATTGGATATAATAGAAACAGTAACAATCCCAGAGATTGCAGAAGAAGTTGGTATGTCCACAGAAGATGTATTGGACTTTGCAAAAAACTCTAATCTTGTACTTGGGAACCTTACTCCGAAAAGTTTTCTCAAGGGTGCGCAGGCCAGAGGACTGATCAATAAAATAAGATCAGCATTCAATGATAATGATATAAGTAGAGAGAAAGATATCAGTAGTAATAAGATAGAAACAAAAGAAGTTATTACAAATAAAAAAATATTAATTTCTATGGCATTGTCATTGGAAAATCGTATTTTTGCAAAGATGCTTGAAGGAATGGGATATGCATATGATGTCCTGGAGAAAACAGAAGAGATATATAAAAAAATAGTCACTGAGCAATATGATATACTTCTTACGCATACGACATTATTAACGGAAGAGATACTTTCAAGAAAAGAGTTATTGATTCTTACAGAAGTGTGTGAGATTATTGAAAAGAAAAATTATATAATAGATATTAGAGAAAATAAAAAAAGAGATCAGTAAGTTGATCAGTATAGAATGTGTTTGAAAGAGTTAAGAGAACAGGTCATATCTGACTGGAACTATAATGTACACTCAGTATTTGAGAAAGGTTACCCTTTCTCATAAATAATAGGGTTAGAAGCACTGGAAGCACCACCACTATAGACTTGAAATCCATTGACGTAAACTGTAACAGATGATGACTCAGAAATGAGTGTAGTCATACCATTACTCTTTGTTTTCATTTCTGTACCTCCATATAGCTTTACACGTTGTCCTGAGAGACCTCTGTTCGTTTTTTTGTCGATAACCATAACATTGATAGCATATGCCATTTTTTATCCTTTTTATTGATATGTCAAACTTATAACTTTTGTGGTTTGGATATTTTAGATTTTATTAAAGACAATCAGCTCTTTAATATCATTTTGAAAAAGAACAATACAAATAAGAAACTGAAACCAAGTACTAAAACTTTGATCAGTTTTTTAAACCCTGATGTTGACCAGATATAGACCCAAAACCCTGTCCAGAATCCAGATGAGGATGTAAAAATGCTTATAGGTAAAATCCATATTAAAAGTTTGGCAATGATAATGATAAAAATCACTAAACCTAGAAATTCCATGAGATCTCCTTGAGAATGTGGTACTTACATAGTTGAGGGAGCATCAAAAAGTTTTTCATCAAAATATTTCTTGACGACTTTTAATGATCTTGCACCATATATGCTGTTTTCTGCGTGGTCAATGATCTCTTCGATTTCATCTTCACTTAAATAGTGCTCATCGTCATTGATCGCAAGCATTTTTTGATACTTTTTAATTGGGGAGTGTTTGCTTTCAAGTAAGATTGATCGGTAGTCTTCTCTCTGAAGCTTATTGAGAACTACTATGTCACTTATACGGCCTAGCAACTCTTTAGGTAATCCAGTCTTCTCAATATCACTGATAGAGATAGGTTTATTATCAAGATCTTCTTTAATAAAACCACTTTGTGAGTTTTTGTCATCAATAAGTGTTTGAAATGAACCGGCAAAGATAAAGAGCATTTTATCTGTAGAAATAGAGTTTATTTTTGCAAACTCTTTTTCCTCACTATGTGATGATCTATCGATAGGAATATCTCTACCCTCTACAAGGTGCAGAAGTTGGAAAAGTATGGAGTGACCATCATGATGTGCCAGTAGTTTGTCTACTTCATCCAGGATAATAATTGCAGTTTCAGTATCTTTTACATTATAGTTTGTTTTTCTAAGAAGATCTTTTATAATATCGCCAATACTGTATCCTTTAATACCTGCAGAGACCATAGAACTACAGTCAACATGCAGATAGGGAAGCCCGATGATATCACAGCCGGTTTTCAGCAGGAAAGATTTTCCTGAACCTGTAGTACCACTGACTAAGATAGGCTCAAGTGAAGGCATCAATTCTTCCTTTTCATAGAAAAACTTGACCTTATGTTGATAATAGAGTTGTGTTGCGATCGTTTGTACAGCAAGGCTTTGGCCTTTGATAGACTCTTCCATAGCCTTTTTGATAGACTTTGGGCTGAGATGTTTATGTTTATCCAATATGACTTTTGGGTTTTCTTCGGTACCTATATAGTAGGAGAGATTTGGTTCAATTTCATCCCACTCTTTTTCAACTTTTTTAATTAGTTGCTCTACATCATTTCTGTGTTCAAGAAATAGCTCATTAAACTTTGAAGATTCTTCTTTAAATGTATGTATTAACTCAGTTATTTGGAAAATAGATAATTGAGGTACTGCAGTCAAAACCTTGATCTTTTCATCTTTATTTAGGGAGGATGAGCTTACTAGAAGTTTCTCAAACAGCATTTTTTGATCTTCTGAAACAGAAGCATTTTTTAAAAGTCCATAATAGGGTCTATTTGTTCTGATAGTACCCCATTGATCGATATCATAAGAGATCTTATCCATCCATAGATCTTTATAGGGGTTTTGTCTTATAAGTTTCTGTTTTTTGATTTTAGTTTCATTTAACGCTGCAATTGTAAAAGAACGTGGGGGTACAGGAAGATCGATCTGTTTTACTATATCATTGACCTGCATAAAGGTTTGATATTCCAACTCAAATCTTTGACAGAGCTTTCGTTTTGAACTTTCAGAAAGCTTTGACCATACTTTTTTGTCAAACTTTTTTAGCCAGTTAGAGGTAGCGTTTTCTTTTGGATTTGGATTTGTTTGTGACATTGGTTACTCCTTATTGGTTGTTTCATAAAGGAGTTTACATCCTTTAAAATGGATATTTTGGATAAGATTGATGGGTTGTGAATTGACTCCATAATACTAGAGACATGCATCCCCTTACTCATATGCCTTACAACTTATCATCTAAAAAATCCAAAATAGTTATGTGATATTTCCTTATCAAAATATAAGGAGTTTTACATGTTGAACGTTAAAAAGTTTGCAAGACGTGTAGCAGCAGTTGATGAGAATTTACTAGATGAGTGCCCTGAGTCAGATAAGATATGGGCAAATCATATAGGGTATGCCCTTTCTCTTACGTTTGTGGTTTTATTTGGGGTTGTTTTTTATTCCATGACTTATATAGATGGAGCTCAAATTCTTTTTGACCCACAATCCAGCTCAGTTAAGTTTGAAAGTCATCCATTTTCATATGTGGACTATTTAAAATATGCATTGATTGCTTTTATTATTGCTCTGGTCATATTTTTATTTGATAGAGCTTTTTATCAGTCAGACTGGTTTCTGCATGCTCCTTATGGTGAAGAGAGTACGATATGGGAGAAAAGTAAAAATATTTTCTCTAAGTTCTTTAGAATTACTGTTAGACTGGTGATCTCACTTTCTTTGGCATATGCTCTTTCGATCTTCCTGGAGCTAAAGTTTTATGAGTCAGAATTACTTTCTGCTATGCAAAAAAAACATCTTAATGAAAATAAAGAACACTATGATGCATTAACAAAATATGCTGATACATTGGATGCAGAAGAGGAAGAACTCAAAAAAGAGGAAATTAAGTTATTGGAACAGATCCAAAATATCAATAGTGGAGTATTCTCCTGGGCAAAGGATAAGGTAGTAAATGGATTTAAAAGTGAAAAGAAAGAGTATGCAGAGAAAATAAAATCTAATATTTTAGTGCTTGAAAAAGAACTAGAGCAAAAAATAGCAAACTTAAAGCTTGATAGAACGCCTATTGAGGAACAAATGAAAAGACTTTTAAGTGAATATAATGAGATGGGTCTTCTTTATCAAGCAGAAGTTGGAGGAGTTAAGGAGATAAAAATTGGAGATAAGATGATTAAGGCAACAGGGATTCAAAAAGAAGGAAAAATAGCCAAAATGTATAAAAAACGCAAGGAACAGTTGAAAAAAGGGATAGATATCGAAGAGAAAAAACTATATGAGGTAAACTCTATGATAAAGACTATCAGGCAGAAGCATGATCAACAAATTCAAACCTTGGAAAAAGATATGATTCAACAAATAGATAGTATAAATAAGGCTGAAAAGGAGTATAAGCAAAAAGTTGAAGAGAATTTTCAGGCAAATGCTGAATCTATTAAGGAACGACTAAAAAACACTCTTCAAAGAGTACAGAAAAGATTAGAAGATCTATTGTTAAATAAGGAACAATATGTCAAAAAATACTATCAAGAGGTTATGCAAAGTCCTGAGTTTATCCCTTTTAGAGATGGAATGATGAGTCGTTTTATTGCGTTTAAAGAGCTTTCTAAAGATCCAGTTTATGGAGACGAAATTTCATTCTTTTCCTGGATTGTAAAGGGATTTTTGATCTTTTTAGAGGTGATCCCAGTTATTAGTAAAATGCTATTTGGCCCTCCCACTGTTTATGCAACAAAACTTCAAATGCGTGCAAAAAGAGTCACAGAAAATTTTCTTGAAAATAAAGGTGCAACTATTAATAATTTGCAAGAAGAAATTGAGATTGAAAAAAAGAAAAGAGAGCTAATAGAAGCAAGGTGGCAAACAAGACTGAAAGCATCATCCCATCATGTACGTGATGATGAACTTGATGATATGCTGAAGCAGTCTGTAAATGCTTATGCATCACAACAAATAGCTTAGGAACTGGTACAACGTATCATTCCCTCTAGAGGTTATTGCATGATAATTAATGATAGATGATGCAATATTATTAAGAATCCAATATAATAATTAAGAAGAAAGGAACAATAATGAAACCAAAGTTTTATGTAGGAATCTCAGGTCATAGAAATCTGAAAACATCAAAGATAGCTGAATATCAAAAAAAGCTGAAAGAAAAATTACAAAGTATAGTGGATAAAAATCCTGATAAAGAGGTAATAGTTTTATCACCATTAGCTGATGGTGCAGATAGACTTATGGTATATGCTGCTAAAGAACTTGGACTTCGCTATGAAATACTTTTACCTATGCCTATAGAGTATTATGTATGGGATTTTGACGATGAGTCATTTGATGAGTTTTATAACCTGTTTATTGGGGCTAGAAGTTCGAATGCGGTAGAGTTATGTCAGGGTAACACTTATGGATCAATTGCAGAATATGGCGATGAACGAGATTGTCAGTATCAAAAGGTGGGTCGTGAGATCGTTGATAAAAGTGACTTAATGATCTTTTTATGGGATCAGAAAGCAAATGATCTAGTAGGTGGAACATCAGATATATTTAATTATACAAGAAATGAGAAAAAAAGTTTTAATGAAGTAGAATGTGAACGAGAATAATTTTAAAAGGGGTGGGTAATGGGCTATATTGATGACAATGAGGCAATGAGAGATCAGGAGACTGTAACACATCTTGAGAAGTTCAATATAATGAGGGCAAAGTATCCTCATTTGTATATGCATTATAAAATATTCGCTCACATACTTGATATGGGTAAAGGTATATCTAAACTTGAGAACCGTGATCTTCTAATAGAGTTTGTTCATTCTAAAAAAAATCCTAAGAGTGATAAAGAGTATCGAGATGCTTTAGCAGTACATTTTGAAATTTTGATTAAAGACAAAGTTAAAAGCATTGCTGTGAGTGCTTTGAAAGAAGCTAAAGAGGGTAAAGAAATAGATCATAAAGAAATCCTGGGGCAAATGCAACAAGAGGGTTTGAGTGTTGCAAAGAGATCATTAAAATTTTTTTTGATAGAAGAGTTTAAAGAGAAAGAGGGACAGAAAGAGAGAATTAGTGTACTTGTTGAAAAGTATGAACCAAATCTGAAAGTATTAGTAGGGGATATTATAAACAATGGTACCAAGGCAGTTCATAATTGGCAAAATACCAAAAAAAGTATAAAAAGAGGTCGTATACAGCAAGAGAGTATCCGTCGAAAAATTAGTGATATCTTTGATCTTAATTATGATGTTTGGATGAAATCATGCAATAGTGTACAGGATTTTGAAAAAATTGTTGATCAGTATAAAAAACCCACTAAAAACAATGATCCATTGGATGATCTAGTGATTGGAGATATAGATCGTATGCCTGTTGCTGAAGAGGATGAACTATATTTTCTGTTACAGAGTTTACCGATTGAAGTCCCAGGAGATATTGAAAGTTTTTCTCCTGAATTTTTATTCAAATTGGTAGAATATTTAAAAATAAATAGTCAGATAGACGATGCATTGTATGTCATCGATATTTTGCTGAAGTCTAGAGAACCGTTTAAGTATAAATACAAAAATACGATTATGCATCATAAAGCTATATTCCTATCTCACGATAGTATCAAAAACTGGGACGATGCCATAGATATTTTGCTTGATCTGTATAGTGCTTCGAGATATCATTTCCATGAACCAGAGATTGTTACGTTGTTGGCGTCAAACTATAAACGAAAAGCACTCTATAATACTCAGGGGGACTTTAATAAACCTGAAGATGTCAATTTGGATCTATTGGCAAAATCTCTTTCACTTTATTATGAAGCCTATGAGTTAAAAGAAAACCAGGAGAAGTATTATGATGCTGTCAACATAGCTTACCTCACATTGATATTACATAATCTAGAAGAAGAAACCGAAGACAAAAAGTCATTTAGTGAAATAAAACAAGAAGTATCACAACTACATCATGACCTTCAGAAAGTTTGGCAAATAGATGAGAATGATTGGTGGCAAATAGCTTCATCGATAGAGTTTTATTTATTACAAGGTAATAGTCTTGGAGTAGAGTTGGAATATGATAAAGCACCACAACCTGAGCCATTTGAAGCAGATGCCACCCTAAGGCAACTGATGCTCTATATGCACTTTTGTCCAAATGATACGCAAGTTAATGAATTTTTGAACTTCTTTCAATCACAGGTTTCTGCCCAATAAAGTCTTAATACTTTATTGGACTCCTTTTGCTATTTCAACTATTTCCTCTCCATTTTAATCAAACAAAACTTTCCATCCAAAACATCCAAAAACCATTCGCCATACTTATCTTGTTAAAGCAAAAGGTGTCAAGTTAGATAATAATTGACCTGGGCTTTCGAGAATAGCCTTTAGCCGGTCCATTTTATCCAAAATGATAATGTTAGTTTTTGAATGTAGAAGTCTTAATAGCTCTACAAAATAAAATAGTCCAAAGGAGTAAACTATGGGACCAAAAGTAGGAATGCCAGAAGGCAATTATGAAGAAAAAACGATTTGTTGTTTGGTGCTTGATGATTCATGGTCAATGAATGGAGAACCAATTAGGCAGCTTAATAAAGCATTGCAGGAATTTTATGATGATATCCAGGATGACGTAAGGTTGTCCAGTGGACTAGAAATTGCTATCGTAAAGTTTGGTGAAGAGGCTGAAGTTATTCAAGAGCCTTCATTAGTATCAAATATCAGTATGCCTACACTACATGCAAATGATGGTGGGACTGCCCTTAATGCAGGAGTGAGAGAGGCCATTCGTTTAGTAGAAGAAAGAAAAAATGAGTATAGGCAAACTAATCAGTCTTATAAAAGACCATGGATTGTACCTATATCAGATGGTGCACCGACAGATGGGAATGTAGATGCTTTGGTGCAGGAGATCGAGGAAGATACGAAACAAGAAAAGTATGTTTTGCTTCCAATCGGTGTGGATGGAGCAAATATGAATATTCTTAATAGAATTGCAGGTTATGTGAAGACCAAGGAAGGTATTGAAGAAAAGATGAGTGCTTTGGCTATGGAGAGTTCGAAATTCAGTGAGTTTTTTGAGTGGCTTAATCAATCAATGAGTATGGTACATAATAGTCAAGATGGAGCACAGTTGAGCCTTCCTGCGCCTACCTGGATGAAAGGTTTTGTAGCCTAAGTGGAATAATCGGCAGCCATTATCTAACTTTGATAGTGGCTGTCTAGGTATAAAAGTTATAAAAAGGATATAGAAATGTTAAGTGAAAACCATTTTTATGAAGTTACTATTTTAACAGTAAGTGTCGTAACAGCATTAAGTTCAATGCTGCTTTTTTTTATTATTCAAGTACATAAGAGTGAAAATATGATGAAAGAAAGCAAGTCAATAAAAAAGAAGTTGGATGATAAGTGGTTGGTATTGGCTGATTCTGTTGTGGGGAAAGACCATGTAACAAAAGAGCCACCTCTTCCTTGTCAGGATAGCCATTATGTTGAGCAAATTGATGATCTTTGGGGTATAGCCATAGTCTCAGATGGACTAGGGTCAAAACCTTTGTCTCATATAGGCTCTAAGTTCGTTTCAAGAAAGGTGGGTGAGTACCTTAAAGACTATATATTGGATAATCAATGGAATGAAACAGAAATGCTTCCAACCCAGGCAGAGTGGAATAAAGTCTCATATGATGTGCTTTACCGTACTCATTTGGCTCTTAAAGAATATGCCTTATCTCATGAGTATAGTATGAATGACCTTGCTTGTACAGTGATTGCAGTGATTTATTCTCCTATTGGGTTGTTAGTTACACATGTGGGGGATGGTAGAGCAGGGTATTGTACCCTTAATGGTGAATGGAAATCCATGATGCATCCGATCAATGGTGAGACACAAAGTCATGTAATGCCGATAAGTGCATCATTTTGGGATAACCTGGAATTAGTAGGTAGGTATGTAGAGTGTAGAGTGGTCAATGAAAGGGTTGAAGCTTTTACTCTTATGAGTGATGGTTGTGAAAACTTCTGCTACTTAACTTCCAGGTGGGACGATAAACAAGAAAAGGTTATTGAGGTGAATTTGCCGTATAAACTTTTTTTTGATCCTGTGGTTGACTATTTTGTGGATCAATCAAAAAGTTTATCAAGGGAAGATCTTGATAAGGCATGGGACTCGTTTTTAACTGATGGTGAAGAGAAAATAGCCAATGAGGCAGATGATAAGACATTGATCATTGGAATTTTGTTACAGGAGGTTGATGATGAACATCAAAACAGTAAAGCTTAGTAACGGAGAAACACTTACATTAAATAATAGTGCTATATTGGGTAAAGGGGCTGAGGGGATTGTATACCATATCAAAAAGCCGGCAAAATATGCAAAAGCGTATTGTATCAAGTTGTATCGTAGTGAAACGAAAGCAGAATCAATGGAGTCAAAGATCATTTATATGAGCAAAAATAAGCCAGCAACTAACTCCTTTGTGAATTTGTGTTGGCCGGAGCAAGCAGTTTATTATTGTAACAAGTTTAAAGGTTATCTTATGCCTTTGGCATTTGAAAACAGTCGCAACTTGCTTGAAATAAAACCTTTGAACTTCAAAGATCGTCCACAGTTACCTCAAGTATTTAAAGATAAGTTTGATCTTCAAAGTGAAAGAGGAATAGTTGGTAGATTGAAGTTATGTACAAACTTGGCCGCAACATTTTACATGCTCCATCAGACACAAAAGTATATTGTTGTAGATATGAAACCAGATAATGTACTGATTACAGCTGATGCAAAAGTTTCCGTTGTGGATTGTGATAGTTTTCAAGTTTCTGACAATGGTAAATTGCTGTATGAATCTAATGTTTTCACACCGGAGTATACACCACCTGAATTTTATCATAAGAGTTCAATTAGAAAGAAAGAAGTTTATTGGGATAATTTTTCATTTGCGGTCATCATGTATGAGCTACTCTTTGGAGTACATCCGTTTAATGCAACATATATGCAGCCATATGATAAAGAAAAAGATATTGTAAGTAAGATAAAAGCTGGTCTGTTTGTTCACGGAAGTAAAAAACGTTATTTGTCCGGGCTTGATAATAGGCACCCTCATACTAAGTTTTGTAAGTTGCCTTTTATGCTACAGAAACTGTTTTTAGATGCATTTGAAGTGGGTCATAACTATCCATCAAAACGTACTTCTTTGGCAGTATTTGGAGAGACCCTTGCACGGTGTGTTGAATCAAGTATTCCTAAAAAAAAAGTTAGCATTGCTTTGTTAAGTAAGCAGGCCACCTTTTTTCAAAAATGGTTTGGTCAACTTAAAAATAAAATAAAATAAATGCTATTAAAAAACCATGGTTTCAAGCAATGTAACTATATGAAAAATGTGTCTATTTTATTATCAATAATACTTTTATCCAAAAAATCCAATTTATTTTTTTTATCATGTATCTATCAATTAAGAAACAAAAATTTCTTGTTGAGAAAAAATATAAAAGCCAAAAGGAGACAAGATGTCAAAGAAAAATGAAGTTAGGTTAAATAGTAATGATGAGTGGGAAGACTTTTATGATGAAGAAGTAAAAGTACAGAATGATCATCCATATATTAATGAGTCGTATATAGAGGAGAATAAAGGTTTTGTTCATTTTGAAAGTATGAAAAACCTGGTTGATACAGAAAATGATCAGAATCAAAAAGAAGTTATCCAAAATAAACAAACCTCTTTAATAGGCCTTATAGAAGATAACAGAGATAATGATAAAGTATCTATAAAAGAGATAAGATTGAAGCACGCATTGAGCATGGAGTTTATCAAAACAAGTGCAGAAGTGCTTAATATGGGAGATGTAGACGAAAATACAATGATGTCACTTGAAGATGCTGAAAAAATTACTGCAGAATGTCATAGGCTTAATAAGGAAAAAGCCAATGCCAATAATCCCACGTATAACAGAGGAAACAATGAGCAAAAGATATTGACAGCAAGAGTAACAATGGCTGATTTGATGGCAGAGTATGATGTAGGGATAGATGTTATTAAAGAGATAGCCTATAAGCTATATATTACAGAGATTTGGAACGAGAAAAGCTATACCAGTGATATAAATATCAAAAGAATAACTGCAGAACTGGAGAAACAAAAAAATAGTACATTGGAGAAGTCTCTCTCTACTGATAATGATTTTAAAAAGCTTTTAGAAGATAACTTCCTGATATTCATTGATACTTCAAGTTTGATGAATACAAATATGCTTGAGTTGATTGATACAACTATTATACCATTGTTGGAAAAAAGTAATAATGTAGTTTATATTGTAGAAAGTGTTGAGTATGAAATATCAAAAAAATTGGAATATCCTGATGATGATGAGACTTATGAAAAAGCACTTATTGCTAGAGGGATCTTAGACAAACTAGGTAAAAAATCTCTTTATAATGAAGCTGTGACAGATTCTGTAACAAAAAAGTTTGCTGATGCAGAATTTATTAGTACCTTTTGTAATCTGAGATTAAAATACAATCTTTGTTTGATCACTAACGATAACAAGAGACAAAAACAGGGTGGGCTTGCAGGAAGTATCATGAGACTGGCAGAAGATCCAAATATAAATGGGATAAAAGAGATCAAGGTGTTTTCAGTGAACAAAAAAGAGGGTAAGCCATGTCTTGTAGAGTTTTCTCTTCATAGGGACTCAAATTTTAAACTGCATGACAATCCTCCACTTAGAGTGAGGTTGTGATCCATATTCACTGTATGCTGTCAAGTTTTTTTCTACACTTGAGAGCATGAAAAAGATTCAACATACTAAGAACAGATTAGAGGATTCTAAATTAATTGAAATATTTGAAAGAGAGTGATAAGAAGATGAAAAATATAAATAGAAAAGTTATTTTAACAATGATCATATGTTTCTTGTTTGGCAGCATACTTTATGCAGAAAGTATATATCCTGAATCAATAGGACAGATACTTGATCGTGTGATGATAATTTCATCAAGCATAGGAAAAAGCAAACTGATTAAAAGAGGTTTGGTTCTTGGCCGTGTTGACAGGAAGCTCATATTCCAGCTAAATGAATGTGGGGAGAATGTGGACCCTTTGACTTTGGCAGATTTAAATAAAGGTATAAAAGATGACTAGAAATAATAAATTACTCATTCTTTTCTCTCTTTTGGTAATACTTGGGAGTGTTATAGTTTTTCTACTCTCTCCAGAATTGGCACAGAGGCTACATTATGATAATCCATTACACTATTTTATCCAGCATATGATCATGGTAGCAGTAGGAATAGGTGTACTGTTTTTCATGAGCAAGCTTGAGAATCCAAAATGGTTTGATTGGACAGGGGCAGTCATGCTTGTTACCTCTTTATTGATGGTTACTTTAATGCTACTTGGACCAGACTCTTTTTCACTATTTGTCAATGGAAGAAGTATTGCACTCAAGATTGGAAAGGTATCTATTGACCCGATGTTATTATTTATTATTGGAGCACTATGGTTAATAGACTTTGTAGATAGGTATTATACACGCTATTTAAAAAATATTCTATGGGGTATAGGTTTTGTATGGGCACTGACCTTGTTGTTGACGACTATGTTCGATATGCCTATGATGATACTCTTTGGTTTGACACTGCTTGGGGGGAGTGTTAGAAATTTCGTGTCAGTCTGATAAAATACTATCAAGGACTGACAATGAAAGAAGAATACAAATTTGATTTTGATGAGATACTCGATGAATTTAGAAGTGGAAAGAAGCTTACTGGCAAAGGTGGGCTTCTTGCTCCACTTATCAAACAACTCACAGAGGCTGCACTTGAAGCAGAAATAGAATCCCATATTGCAGATGATGTACTTTCAGGAAGAAAGAATAGGCGCAATGGATCTAACAGAAAGACAATAAAAGGCACCAGTGATGGTACCTTTGAACTTGAAACTCCAAGAGACCGTAATGGTACATTCGAACCTCAAATTGTTAAAAAACACCAAACAAGTATCAGTAATGAAATAGAAGAGAAGATCCTCTCTATGTACGGCTTAGGAATGAGTTACAGAGACATCTCTTCTCATATTGAAGAGATATATCAAGTCTCCATTTCTACAGCCACAATAAGCCTTGTAACAGACAAGATCATCTCCAAGGTCAAAGAGTGGCAGGCAAGACCACTAGAGGCTATGTATCCCTTCGTATGGCTTGATGCCATACACTACAAGATTAAAGAAGATGGAAGATATGTATCCAAAGCTGTTTATACTATACTGGGAGTAAACCTTGAAGGCAGAAAAGAAGTACTGGGTCTTTATATCTCTGAGAATGAAGGAGCTAATTTCTGGCTACAGGTACTCACTGATCTGCAGAACCGTGGTGTAGAAGATATACTTATTGCATCAGTGGATGGTTTGTCTGGTTTCCCTCAAGCCATTAACAGTATATTCCCTCAAACAGAAGTACAGCTGTGTATCGTACATCAGATAAGAAACTCACTAAAATATGTTGCTTCAAAAAACCAAAAAGAATTTATGAAAGATTTGAAGCTTGTATACAAAGCTATCTCAAAAGAAGTAGCTGAAGAAGCCCTGGATAGACTAGAGGAAAAATGGGGTGCTATGTATCCTATTGTTATCCAGTCCTGGCGAAGTAAGTGGGAGAACCTCTCTTATTATTTCAAGTATCCTAAAGAGATCAGAAAGATTATCTATACGACTAATATTATTGAATCAGTACATCGCCAGTTTAGAAAACTGACCAAAACCAAGGGTGCTTTTCCTAATGAAAACAGCCTAATGAAATTACTCTATATGGGTATATTGAATGCATCTAAAAAATGGACTATGCCAGTCTGGAATTGGTCGCTGACCATTTCTCAACTGGCTATCTTCTTTGAAGGGAGATTAGATAAATATCTAGAGGTGTAACTTATGTTACTATTTTGGACTGACACGGAATTCTAAACGATCTCTGCTTGGGATCATACTGTATAAAGTGGGATACTCTAAAGTGTTTTTTTTCTTTTTAGGTGGTTTTATGGTGACAATCATTATGTTCATGATCATATCTCCACATAGAATACAACGGATACAACACTGGTTGGAACTTCTCACAGGAGAGAGTTTTCATGCTCCCCTGTCCAGCTTGGAGTTAACCCTCAGTAGATTACATGAGGGAGTGTTTGCATTTGTTTATACTCAATGGGGTGTAGTGGTACTGTCTCTTCTTGTAGGGGGATTTGTATGGCTTATTGTGTTACTTTGGAAGTATAATAGTCTGTTTACAAAAAGTATTGCTATTTTATTGATAGTGGATGTAGTATTTCATCTGGTCTACTTTATGGGTTTTTCACCAATTAACCCTCCTGTACTTTTTGTTGTGGAATATGGTTCTACAGTTACTTTAATTTTTTTTGTAATATTTGGAATGGTGCTGATGAGAGAGAATTATAATAATGTTCATAAAATAAAAAAAAGGAAAATAAAATGTTGAAACTAATTTGTTCAGGTGCAATTTCTGTAGCTTTGTCAACAGGCTTATATGCTCAAAATGGCTCAAACAGTGCACTACAAAAGAGCCAGGTAAAAAAATATGAAGAGATAAACAAAGAAAACCATACAGCACTAATGGAATTTGATGAGTGGCTGATAGTCATCGATAAAAAAGAGGAGTTTGTCAAAGCGTATAATATCTCTCACAATCATAAGTTGGTTCAAAAGCTCAAGTGTATATATGAGCTGAATACTTTGTTTAATGGAGAGATGGAATTTGATGATTTGGAAGAGAAGTGTAGTAAGCAAAAAAATAATATATCCCTTGTTAAAAAGGATATAAATTGCGTTAGTGACTAGAATTGGCGCTATTTTTAATAGTGTAGCAGTTATCCCTATAATATCTGGATGGAAGTATATTGAACTGGATTGGATAAAAAAATAGGCTTAAAGCTTGTTTTTAGGTAATCATGTGGATCTAAATGGATTGTCAGGGATGATAGGTGGTGGGTCCTTGGGGACTCGAACCGCAGCGGGTAACAGTATGGTTTAGCCTTAAAATTACGATGACACCGTGCTTTTAAGGCTTTTTGAAAAATATGAAAAATCAAAATGTCAGTAGATAATGGGCGATTTTTACTGACAATTCCACTGACAGTTTAGAAGATGAAAGAAATGATATAAAAGGGATTATCTATCCCATGCAATATCATATCTCGTACTTCTTCCTCCATGTCCTTCAATTTCCCGTAACACTCCTTTGTCTACTAATTCTTTGATATGACGGGAAGCAGTGACCTGTGTTGTGCCGGTGATACTTCTGTATTTCTTATTGGTCAAACCGCCTTCAAATTTTCCCTCTCCTGCATCTAAAAGCTTATTGAGCACTTTGATCTGTTTTTCATTGAGATGAAGATCCCTGGCTCTGTCCCAGAATTTTGCTTTTTTGACAACGATTTGGATATTCTCCAAAGAGATATGAATGGCACTGTTTATCATATTGGTATGCCAGAGGATCCATGGTGTAAAGTCATAGGCTTGATTATGCAGCAGTTTATTGGTCTTTTCCAAGATCTCATAATAATTCCTTTTGTCATCTATGACCGCAGAGGAGATGGAAAAGTATTTATGGCTGAGCCCCAACTCTTTTGAGAGTACATAATTGGTAATGGCTCTGGCGATTCTACCGTTACCATCATCATACGGGTGGATGATGACAAACCATAGGTGTGCAATGGCACTTTTGATATAGGGATTATCCGTTGAAGTGTTGATATAGTGGAAAAAATGCTCCATCTCTTTATACAGATGTTCCGGTGGAGGTGCTTCATAGTGTGTTTTCTCTTTCAATCCTTGACCGGATACAATAGACATTGCTTCGGTACGGTATGTAGCAACTTGTATTTTGACAAGTCCACTGTAACCGGTAGGGAACAGGGCATTGTGCCATCCGTGTATCCGCTCTTCTGTAAGTGGCTCATGGTTGAAGCTGCTATCTATCAATACATCAACCAAGCCATCTGTATGGCGGGTTGAACGGTCATTGGTATAGTCAAAACTCTCATCAAGTTTTTTCCGTACAGATGAACGCACACTGTCCCTGCTGAGTATTTCACCTTCTATCTCTGAGGATGCCAGAATTTCATTGGTCACTGCATCTATCTGGATAGAAGTGGTATGGTTTTTATCCAGTGTATTGATAGTGCCTTCAAGGACTCCCGTATTGTGTGTCACTTGCCAGAGTGCGGTATCTAATGCTTTATGGTCATATGGAAAACTTGGATAAGACGGATGCTGCCAGATCCACTTCTTTGTCTCTTTCATTGAATACCTCTGATATGAATAACTATTTAATCATATCATAAAATGATAAGAATATCAATTTAATCGTATTATTGTATAAAATAGGTTGGTGTAGAGATATGGAAAATAATCAATTTTCTACAGATACAATAAAAAATAACTGTTTTTTTAAGACCATAATCATTTTTCAAAATATTATCATACTTTAATAGTGAAATTCTTCATAAGAAATAATATATTACAATGTAACACTTGCAAAAAGGAGCATCCATGCAGCGAGCCAACCGGTGGCGGATCAGAGACGAAGAGGAGTACACTATCACCTTGGCATATCTCCGCCGAAGTTTCGATAAAATCCCCTCTTTTTGGCGTGACTCCAAAACAGAGAGCAAGCCCGTGAAGTGTTGCAGCAATTTGATGATATCCTGCTGGTAGATGAAGCGCTGTTCGACCGACTCAATGGCTGGATCTCCGACTATCTCAATGATGACCAACTCAAAAAGCTTCGGGTAGCGATGCGGGTGGGAAAATCACGCAAGCGGCACAAGTGTACCCAAGTGACTTTGGAAAAAGAGGTGCATAAGCGTCTATCATCCCAAGCCAAAGCCTTGGGGCTGAATTTGTCGCAGACGGTGGGGTTGCTTTTGGATCAATTTCAAAACAAGGAGAGATGATGGCAACATCAATAGAGTATGATGTACAAGAGAAATATACAGTTCTGCGGTGACAGCACTTACTAGACTTAAAACACAACCCAGCATCGATACTGCACAATTCAAAGAGGCTGAAAACAACTTTGTCCAGGCATGGCTAAATGAGGTTAAGCGAAAGGATCTAAAAGAGATTGAATATCAAGCAGCTGTAACTAAAATGAATGAAATTGCCAAGCCCTGGATGGAGTTTGAGGATACAATATAACTACAAAACTACGGAACACTATTTCCATTTATCAGAGATAAACGCTGCGTTTCGTTCCAAGATTTCCTGGGCAAGGCGTTGCTTCTCTTCTTTGTCTAATTCATCTATATTTTCAGAGACAGCATCATTGTTTTGATCCGGTGTACTTTCTGCAACATTTTTAACTGCCGGTTGTGTTTGATAATCGGGTTGAGAAATGGTTTTATTTTTTGGTGTGATCGGGCTCTCTTTGAAGATCACCTCTTCTTTCATATACTTGCAAAATGACCAGTATGACATCGACCAGTTATATTTTTTCTTGAGCTCTTCATCGCGTGGTATGCACAAAGTGGAGTTTTATACCCACATCAATGAGATAAAATCGATGTATGAAAATGGTTAAGTGGTGTTAAAAATTCTCTATGAAGACCTTCAGCATCAGGTCATCATCGTTTTAGTGGCAAGATAAATCTCTTAGATGGTGAAGTTTTAACTTTTACAAGTTAGAAGGAAATCTTGAGCAATATTGGAAAGAATTACTATAAAACCCTTATGGAATCTGTTGAAATTAGGTTTGAGCCATCACCATATGGGAAACCCCCTTTTGTACCTAGTCCAAAACCTTGGAAATAAATTATTTCTGTTGCGACAGAAGTATAGATGAATTTTTAAAATAAGTCACTTTATCTATAATTGGTTACCAATAGGTTGCCAAAGTAAAAAAACAAATACTGTAAAAGCTCTAAAATAACGTAATTTAGGGGATTGTTAGGGATTATAAGTGGTGGGTCCTCGGGGACTCGAACCCCGGACCACTCGGTTATGAGCCGAGTGCTCTAACCAGCTGAGCTAAAGACCCGTATTAGTGAAAATCTTTTGTTTGCATAATGATTTTCGAGTCAGAAGTATATCGACTATAGTCTTTAAAAGCAATTAAATTTTGTAAAATTCCAAAAATTACTGCAAAAATAATAAATGATGTTCCTCCATGACTGAACATAGGTAAAGGAAGACCTACTACAGGTGCCATACCGATGATCATATAAATATTGACTCCCATGTATACAAAGAGTAAAAAGGCAAGTCCTGAAGCAAATGTTTTGATGAGGTAGTCATTGGCATATTTGGCAGAAATATAGAGCAGATTAAAGATGAGTAGGATATAAAGCCCAATGACTGTAAGCATCCCTTTAAAGCCAAATCGTTCACCCAAATAGGCGAATATAAAGTCTGTAGATGATACGGGAAGAAATTTAAGTTGGGTTTGTGTAGCTTCTTTTTTACTTTTACCTTCAAGCCCACCTGATCCTATAGCGATAAGCGCTTGTCTTACCTGATAGCTTGGTTTGTTCAGTGCATCTTGAATACGTGTCTTCTGGTAAGGTTTAAGTCCATACTCATAGACCAGTGGTGCACCTGCCCCTGCAAGTATGGCAAGAGTGACCCATATTTTCCAGTTTATACCTACAATAAAAAGAATACCATATCCTGCAATGAGAAGTACAAGAGCTGTACCCAGATCAGGTTCTTTAGCGATAATAATAAAAGGGATAATGATCACAATAGAGAGTTTAATGAAATCTAAAAGCCCATATCCTTTTTCATCAGGCGGTTTTCTGCTTATAAGATAACCAAGCATCATAATAACAGCTACTTTTATAAATTCGGAGGGTTGTATGGTGACACCGATCCCGGGTATTTCTATCCATCTTTTTGCACCAAGTATACTTTTTCCTATAAATTCAACTGCAATAAGCAAGCCAAGGTTGGCTACGTAAAAAATAGGTACAAACCACCAAATGATCCGTCTCCATGGAATAAAAGCTGAAACAAAAAAAACAATGGCAGCTATAAAGTAGTAAATCATTTGTTTCTTGTAAAGATGAGGATTTATCTCATAGACCAGATACGATGAAATAACAAAAAGTGGGATGAGCTGCAGTATGAGAAGGTAAGAAAAATGTTTGAAAATACGTTTATCGAAGTCAAACCATGATTCCATCTGATACCCTCATTACTTTTTAGGGTATTATATCGAAAAGAATATATTACTCTTCTATGCGAATAAGTAAAGGAAAATGATGACTGATTTTTATCGATTTAAACAGTTGGAAAAGTATTATGCATGTATACATGCTGTGACTACCAAGCTGGTATCGGAACCTTATGCATTTAGTTTGGCATTGCATACAGGAGAAGATGAATCAAGTATTATAGGTAATCGTAAAAAAATCTCTTCTTTGCTTGGGTTGGATGACAACTTGTACTTTGTCGTTGCAAATCAAACACATAGTGATCATATAGAAATCATTACTGAAGAAGAGACAAAAGGCTGGGAAAGCCTTGAAGGTGCAGTAGCTGACTGCGATGCATTGATCACAAATAAAAAAGGTATAGTGCTTACTATTTTAACTGCTGATTGTGTTCCCGTACTTATGCTTGATCCTCAAAAAGAAGTAGTTGCTGCAGTGCATGCCGGATGGAAAGGTACAAAGGCAGGCATAGTCTCTAAAACGGTGAAAAAGATGCAAGAGAGATATGGCTGTGATCCTAAAGATATCATTGCAGGTATTGCCCCTTCCATAGGGCGATGTTGTTATGAAGTAGGTGAAGATGTAGCAGAAGGTTTTTTTGATATTCCCAAAGGCTTTGACAAAGCAGGAGATAAATATATGCTTGATCTCCCTTTGCTCAATAAGCAACAACTCTTGGATATTGGAATAAAAAAAGAAAATATAGAGATGAGTGGGGTCTGTACCGCATGTGAAGTAGAAAAATTTTTTTCTTATAGAAAAGAGCAGGGATGCAGTGGCAGGTTTATGAGTATGATAGGCTTACAGGAAGTCTAATATAATTTGTCAGATCTCACAGGTTTCTATTTTCCTAAATCCTTTTGAAGCTAACCGCCAAAGTGGCCATGATGATATTGAAATTCTCTTTGGCATGTGCAGCATTTTCAAGTCGTTTGTAGAGTTCATCTTGAAAAAATTGGTTGAGTTTGAGTGCTCCTCTAAGGCTCTTTGCGCCACTGGAATAGTTGTAGACATTCTTATCACAGGGGAAGCGTTTTGTGACGCTTCCCAGTGCGATGATGAGGCTGTCGTACCTACACTCTCCCTCTTTAAGAAGAATGACGTTATTTTCTATATCGATGGACTCTATGGTCTGATGCCGAAAAGTGACATTTTTATAATTTGCGCACAGAGCAGGCAGACTTACGATAGTCTCTTCAAAGGGGGTATTGTTGGAGATGAGTTCATAGCCCTCTGTTTGCAAAAAGTGGTAAGGATGCTGGTCTATCAGTGTTATCTTCAAGCCTGGATATCCACTTAGCCGTCGCATTGCCGCAATGCCTCCGTAACTCCCGCCAAGTATAAGCACATGATGCATCATTATCTCCAATCTTTGTCACTATTTCAGTGTAACGGAAGTGTGTGGAAAGGGTGTGCAGTCTTAGGCGGGATATTGTACGGCAATCCTATCGGAACACATCGGCATTTGTATCACAGTGCAGTGTAAGCTCATAGACCCACTGCTGTAGTGCGAACATATCTTCATAAATTTTGAAGTTTTTGTCGATGATGGCTTCAGAGTGAAATGTTTGGTCAGGTTTAAATGTGCTGTAAGCATACATAGCACGGTAGAGTGCAAGGTAAGCATGTGATGCATCTTTGTTAAAATCTCTAGGATAACGTTTGTAGTGAGGTTCCGGTATCTTGTATCCCTTGGCTTTTAAATCCTCAAGGATATTGTGAAGTTCGGTACGTTTTTCATCATTTTGTATATATTCACGGTAGGTGGACAGTAGGGTTGGTTTGAAATTACGTATACCGGTAGCTACAAATATCTCTTCCGGGTCATAGTGCATATAAAAACTACTACTCTGCATACGATGTCCACCACCTTGCCACAGGATGATCCCAATACGTGTTTTGATTGGGTCAGCTAGGTGAAAGCGGGCATCACGGTAGATGCGAAAGAGTGATTTGTTGGTATTTGGTATGGCATTGATCGTAGGCACAAGTATTTGTAAATGCTCTCCCATTTCCTGAACATAAGCTTTATTTGGCTCTACGATGTATTTTTCATAGTCAGCTCTGTTGGCATCGAGCCACTCTTTGGAGTTATTGATAATGATTTTATTTAAGAATTCCAAACCTTCTTTGGGAAAACCTGAGAAATGCATTATATGTCAACTCTTAGGTCTTCTTCTGCTCCAAGTTCCATCACCTTCCATGGCAAGCCTTGCTTGTTAAGCTCTTCCATAAACGGATCGGGATCGAACTCCTCCATATTGAAGACCCCTTTGCCTTGCCATTTGCCTTCAAGCATGAGCTTGGCACCTATCATGGCCGGTACGCCTGTGGTATAGCTCACTGCCTGGCTCAGGACTTCAGCGTAACATTTTTCATGATCGCTTACCTGGTAAATGTAAATGGTTTTCTCTTTACCGTCTTTAATGCCTTTGGCAAAGATACCGATGTTGGTTTTACCTTTGGTGCGTGGCCCCAGACTTGCAGGGTCAGGAAGCAGGGTAGAGAGGAATTCTATGGGAATGATCTTTTGGCCTTTGTGTTCTACGGGTTCGATACCTAGCATACCTATGTTTTCAAGACACTTCATGTGTGTAAGGTAGCTTTCTCCAAAGGTCATGAAAAACCTAATACGTTTTAGTCCTTTGATGTGCTTGACTAGACTTTCCATCTCTTCATGGTAGAGCAGATAAGAATCTTTGGGTCCTACTTCCGGGTAATCCCATACTTGTTTAATTTCCATTGGTTCAGTCTCTATCCACTCTCCCTGCTCCCAGTATCGACCTTTCGCAGATACTTCACGAAGGTTTATCTCAGGGTTGAAGTTGGTAGCAAAAGGGTAACCGTGGTCACCTGCATTGCAGTCGAGTATATCTATGGTGTGAATCTCATCAAAATAGTGTTTTTGGGCATAAGCACAAAAAACATTGGTCACACCCGGGTCAAAGCCACTTCCTAAAAGCCCCATAATATTGGTTTTTCTAAACTCCTCATCTCTTGCCCACTGCTCTTTATACTCAAATTTTGCTGTGTCAGGGTGTTCGTAGTTTGCTGTATCCAGATAATCTACACAACAATGCTGGCATGCATCCATGATGGTAAGATCCTGATAGGGCAATGCAACATTGATAACGATATTGGCACCTGTAGCTGTAATAAGTTCAATGAGTTCCGGAACAGAATCCGCATCCACCTGTGCGGTATGCAACTCGACACCGGTTTTCATTTTGACATTATTTGCGATGGCATCGCATTTACTGAGTGTTCGACTTGCCAAAGTGATCTCTCCAAATGTATCGACATTCATAGCACACTTAAAAGCAACAACATTTCCAACACCGCCTGCACCGATGATAAGGGTTTTTTTAGTCATAAGAACTCCTAGAAAAATAATAGAACCCTCCGAATAACCCTAGGTATTAATAATGGGTTATTCAGAGGGTTCAATAGGATTATTTTATCACAAATAGTAGTGATTTATGACATAACTCAGCCCAAATAATACAGGAATGAACAGAAGTGTACTGAGTAAGATAAGCGAAGTCACATCTTTGGGTTTACAGTTATACAGTGAAGCTAAATTGATGTTAGCTACGGCAAGAGGTGTCATCATCTCCATGAAGATAACGCCTTGTACAAAGAGTGGTAAATTTGTAAAACTAAGTATGACTGCTGTAGCTAAAGGGATAATGATGAACTTTTGGCTTATAGTTCCCATGAAAAGTTTTGGATGCAATTCTCTGATGCGGATGCCTTGTAAGAATGTTCCCAGTAAAAAAAGTTGCAGTACGATACCTGCGTAAGCTCCCATCTTGAAAAACTCTTCTATCTGTGTACTTAACGGGATATCGTAAATGTTTATAAATATAGCTACAGCAGAGGCAGGAATAATGGGGATTTTAATGATATTAAAGAGAGAATCCCTGATACTGAATGAACCTCTTGAGTAGATATATACTCCGATGATATATACAACAAAGACATTGGCAATGTTGATGAGTGTCGTATAGATGACAGATCCTTCTCCAAAAAGAGCGATGCCCAGAGGGATACCGATGTTTCCTGTGTTTCCTACAAATCCTGCGATAGAGAAGATAGCACGGTCTTTTGGATCTGTAAATATGGTTTTTCCTATGAATACAGTAGGAATGAGCAGGAGCAGTATGATGGCTAGATAGAGTAGAGGTACATAGATGTGTTCTGCATGTAGTTTAGCCGTACTGAAACCCCAGATAGTGACAAAAGGCTGGAGAAAGTAGACAGACATGAGGGTAAGTGTTTTGGTGCTCATTTCTTCTTTAAAGATGCGTTTGGCCATATAGCCAAGCAGTATAAAAACATAGACGAAAATAATGGAGAGTAGTGTGCTTATCATGCGTAGGATTATAACTTATTTTGGGTTAACTTATTTTAGATATGATTCCTTAACACAAATGATTCAATAGAAATCACAAGCATAAACGTTATTTTTATAATTCTCTTGCAAAATTTGGGTTTACTTGAAATTTAGGATATATGTATGGATTTTTCTTCACTGGAAACCTGGGGGTACCTGGCAGTAGCTTTTTTCTCTTTCGGTGGTTCACTTTTCATCGTGGCTGCTGCAGGGGTATTTTCATTTATGGGACATATGGACCTGACGATAGCACTTGCAGTGGCGGCTATCGCCAACTTCATGGGTGATAATTTTTTATTTTATTTGGGAAGATACCAGAAAAAAGAGATAGCACCGTACTTTGCCAAGCATAAACGAAAAATAGCTCTGGCAACACTTATTATGCGTAAATACGGAATACTTGCTATTTTTATACAGAAGTTCCTGTATGGTGTAAAAACGATCGTGCCTATCTCTATGGCATTGGCAAAATATGATTTTAAAAAGTTTGCTTTCTTTAATATATTTGCTTCTATTGTATTTGTATTGGCTATAGGATTGAGCAGTTACTATGCAAGTGAATCGATCATTGCTTTTTTTTCTGTGATCAAAGAACACCCTTGGATCGCGCCTGTGGTATTGTTTAGTATTATAGGTCTGATCTGGTTTGGTATGGAAAAAATGACGAAAAAAAAGAAGTAGAAAACACTTCTTTTTATCTATTGAGCCAATAGATAAGACCGGGGATATTTTCAATACCGAAATAGATATAGTCATTATTGTCTGTATCTCCGTCTCTTCGTACATAAGTGAATCTGAATATATCAAGAATATCTACATAAGTATTGAATCCATAAACACTGTCTCTCTTATAGAATGATCCTTTCATATCTCCAAAAAGGCTTACTCCTGCCCCAAACTTCATAAAATTATCATACTCCTTAAAAGTATTGAAATCTACACGTACAAAATCAGGTATATCATCGCTTACAATATATGAGGCTTTTGCTTCAAAGCCATTGAGTATGTCCATATCGTTATAGTAAAGAGCAGTATATCCTAAGCTTATTCCACCATTTTTCATATCGGTGGCAATTTCTCCGGGTAAAAGTCTCAATGCCGTTCGTAACTTTTTTTTCTCTTCATCTTGTGGTACATTTAATGGTAAAAACTGAAAACCATTTTTATCTTTGATAAATGTACTTCCCGCCCAGGCTCCTATACTGGTCACTTTGGCTACAGGTTTATGCTCTTTATAGACTTCGGCTCTGTCATTTTCCAGTGTGGTGATACGGTTAATAATAAGTCTCAAAGGTTTTTTATACCAGTTGTCAATATCTTTTTTTGCATATGTAAGGAAAGCGTTTTTAGACTCTTTCAGGTATCTCATATCAAGTTTTGAGAGGAATGTTTTGAATTCTGCATTATTATACCGTTTGGCATCAGATTTTTTTATATTAAATGCATTATAGATGGCAGAGAAGCGATCAGTAGTTTTGGGTATGAGATGAAAAAATTCAGTCTTTAAAAATAAATTATAGGCTGCCAAGGCCTCAGGTTTTTTATCTAGACCTAATCTTGTTTTCAAGCGATTCATCAGTTCTGTTTGAGAGAGGTGGGCATACTGTTTTTTTCTCTTAAGAGATGCTGCAAGATGGTAGATAGCATCATATACACCGATATAATAGTCATAAACACGGAAGTTATGATCCAAGAATGCTCCAAAATGTTCTAAGTAATTCCCGGTAAGAGGATGATAACGAGAGGAAAGTATTAGTTTATAGTTTGGATTATTTCTAAAATACTGATTGATAGCTTGGTAAAGTTTCATGGATTGGAAAATTTCAAAGCTGTTAAGCAGTGGCATAGTATTGGTAGTGATGAAACCAAGAGGTATCTCTTCTTTCTCCTCTTCGCTCTTTTCTATAATCTCTTTTCTCATATTGCCCGGATCAATAAAGAGAAAATGTGAAGCACTTTTATCAAGCTCAATGGCCAGTTGCAGAGGAACATTATCATATGCACCCCCATCGATGAAGTAATGTGAGTAATTTTTACCTTTATAGTTATAATTTAATTTTACTTGTTGAAAGGCACCTGGAAAAGCAGCAGAAGCGAAGAGGACATCGATGATCTTCGTTCTATCTTTTTCTATGCCGGGTATAGAGATATAAAAGTCTGTACTAGGTGGCATATTTCTATTTTCAATAATGGCTTTTCCGTTTTTTTCTTTAAAAGTAAAAGGTACAGAGAAATGCTGATTTTTAATCTTGACGCCACTGATCGTCTCGACAATAGGTGTGACTTTTGTCACTGAAATCCCCAGAGGTACTTCACAGTTTTTTTTGTATATAGGTTGTTTGAGGTGTTCTATGATTTTTTCAGCTTTTTTCTCTAAAGCTTTTCTTGTAAAAAAGGTACTTTTATTTTCAGGGTCTTCTCCTCTTATGGCAAGGTCTTCTATCCCAAGATTTACCCATGTTTCATAAAACAGATTATCATCCACACTATTTTTAAGAGGTATAGAGTCTTTTTGGCACCAGTATATTGCAGAAAGTAAAGTGTTGATAGATCCGGCAGATGCGCCTGCTGCAGAGCGTAGGTCAGGTTCTACTAATTTACCGGAGTCTTTTATTTTATTCAGTATTTTGATCATTGTCCAGTTATACCCTGCTTCATAGGCACCAAGACTGACACCTCCGGAGATGACTAAAGAGAAGTTTAATTTTTCACGTTCTGCATGAAGATTGAGTGTCAATATAGAGAAAATAAGAGAGAGCTTTAAAAAGATATTCATAGGAGCCACCTTTGTGCATAATGAATAGAATAAGACGGTAAAACTGTAGAGAGTTTAATACGCAGGGTGGTGCAGTAGGGACTGCCCACACTGGTGAAATCAGGCTCTTTTTTGTTTTACAAATTTTTCAATACGTCTGATACCTTCACGGATAGTCGTCATGTCTGTAGCAAATGAGAATCTGAAATATCCTTCAGAGCCGAAGCCTATACCCGGAACAACAGCTACACCGGTCTCCTGCAGCAGTTCTTTGCAGAATTCGATAGAGTCATTGGAGATATCTTTGATATTCACGAAAAGATAGAATGCACCTTCCGGTTTGAGTACGGAAAGGCCATCGATCCGATTCATCAGTTCTGTTGCCTCTTTAGCACGTCCTTCAAATGCTTTTCTCATTATTTCGATTTCATCATCCACTTCACCGTTAAGTGCGGGGATCGCTGCTTTTTGTGTGATCGAGTTTATATTTGAAGTACTTTGGCTTTGCAGTTTGTTCATCACAGAGATCAACGCTTTGTTCGGTGAAGCAAGATAACCGAAACGCCATCCTGTCATGGCAACTGATTTACTAAGACCGTTGATGGTCACTGTTCTTTGATACATATCCTCTGAGATACTTGCAGTAGCTACGAATTCTGCATCATATACCAGTTTTTCATACATTTCGTCACTGGCAACAATAATATCCGTACCTTTAAGTACTTCAGCAAGTGCTTCCAACTCTGATCTACTGTAAATCGAACCGGTCGGATTGGACGGACTGGTCAGGATAAGCATTTTTGTTTTTGGTGTAATCGCCGCCTGCAGCTGTTTTGCAGTGATCTTGAAATTGTTGATCTCATCTGTATCAATGATCACAGGGACACCGGAAGAATATTTGACCTGTTCGGGATATGTAACCCAGTAGGGTGCCGGGATGATGACTTCGTCCCCTTCATTGATAAGTGCCTGAAAAAGGTTAAAGAGAGAGTGTTTCGCACCATTGCTTACGATAATATCTGATGGTGCATAGTCAAGACCGTTGTCTCTTTTAAGTTTGCCGCTGATGGCTTCAAGAAGTTCTGGAATACCTGGTACAGCTGTATATTGGGTAAATCCTTCGTTGATCGCTTTGATCGCTTCATCTTTAATACGTCTCGGAGTACCGAAGTCCGGCTCTCCTGCAGAAAAACTAAGGACATCTTTTCCTGATTCTTTAAGATCTCTTGCAAGTGAAGAGATGGCGATAGTTAGTGATGATGATAATGTCTGGATGCGGTCTGAAAGCATAAAAAACCTTTAATTGAAAATTTGATAATTATAACCAAGTTTCGTTAAAATTATAGGTAATTCATTTTACTTTGTTTTATGCTTTTATCGTGTATCAATCCATGGAATGGATAAAGTTGTCGTAAAGTTCTTCAAGGTCATGATCTTTTTTCTTGATACTTTCCTGTTTCCCCTTAGGTAATGCATCTTCAAGGACTTCAATACGTTTAAGCAGATACTCAAAGATCTCTTTGTTGACATCAGGGATCTTGTTGTGGCTTAATGGTGTTTTGTCAAAACCTCTTTTGAGTACACGTGCCGGGATACCGATGGCAGTGGAATCTGCAGGTACATCTTTTACCACTACGGAGTTTGCACCTACTTTGGAGTTGGCTCCTATAGTGATATTTCCAAGTACTTTGGCACCCGCACCAATGACGACACCATTTTCCAGAGTAGGGTGTCTTTTACCCTTTGTAAGACTTACCCCACCCAGTGTTACTTGCTGATAAATCAGTACATCATCACCAATAACAGCAGTTTCTCCTATTACCACACCTACACCATGATCGATAAAGACTCTGCGTCCTATGGTTGCAGCAGGATGGATATCTATTGTGGTCAAAAAGAGACCTAAAGCAGAGATGAAACGGGGAAGGAATCTCAATCCTTTCGAATAGAACCAATGTGCAAAACGATAAAAAAAGAGTGCCCATAATCCAGGGTAGTTAAAGAGAAGTTCAAACGTTGAATGCAAAGCTGGATCATTTCGTTTGACATTTGCAAAATCTTCTCGAATAAGACTAAATGGGTTCACTTTTAACGCTCCTCGTCAATGGCTTGAATGGTTTTAAGATAGCTATTTTCACTTAAATAAAGATAAAGTTTTCCCAAAAGTTCACTTTTTTCTTCTTTACTCATATGTACAGACTCTTCTATTTTATATTTGAGTGATTTGTCTATGAGATTCGTATCATAATCCAGATCATCCAAAACATCCATAAGGTTTTGTGCTTCTATGAGCTTGTCTATGGAATAGTTACCCTCTTCATCAAAGTGTATGACTGCTTCAGTGGGGTGTGTAAAGAGATTATGTTTCATACCCAATACTTCCTGGTAGGCCCCGGTAAGAAAAAAGGCGATGAAATACTCCTCTTTACTTACATCGATGTCATGCAGATAGAGAGGAAGTTCACGGTTAAATCCTATCTCTCCGTCACTGTCACAGGTGATATCCCAGATACTGGCAGGATTACTCGGTTTTTCGTCAAGTCTGTCAAGCGGAACAATGGGAAAGTGTTGTGCCAGTCCCCAAAAGTCCGGTAAAGACTGGAAAGCCGAGAAGTTGACCAGGTATTTCTCCTGTATCCTGTCCTGAAGCTTTTTCAGTTCATCAGTATCTTCGTTTTTAAGCAGTGCTATGGCTTTTTTGATAATGAGATTGACCAGTATTTCTGTGTTTGAACGATCTTCCAGATCGATATATCCCAGATCAAAAAGTGTGAGCAGGCTCTCCATATGGTCAAGTGCATCGTGCAGATACTCCCGGGCATTTTTACGTTTAAGAGAGTTGAAAAGATCATAAAGTTCCTGTATCAGAGGAGGGTTCACTTCTTTAAGGCGTAAGCCTTTTTCATTGTACTCCTGTGAAAAGAGTTCAAGTACAGGTGCTACAAGTACAGAGTGGGAAGCAGCAATATAACGTCCGGATTCTGTAAAGATGTCAGGTTCTGCTACCCCTTTTCTTTTGGCGATCTCCTGCATAAGATAAACCACATCATTCGCAAATTCATCCAGTGAGTAGTTCCTCTCCTGGCTATTGGTATGCTGGCTGTATTCTACAGCAAGGCCGCCGCCGATATTAATGGCACCCAGTGCATCGGCTCCCCGCTTTTTAAGTTCGGCATAAATATTGCCTGCTTCCCTGAGGGCCTTTTTCAGAGGAGCGATATCTCCCATCTGAGAGCCGATATGGAAGTGGATCATCCAAAGATGGTCTAAAAGTTTGTGTTTTTTAAGCATTTCATAGGCTTCTAGAAGTTCTGTGGAAGTAAGGCCGAACTTGGAACTGTACCCACCGCTTTTTGCCCAGATACCGATACCGGAACTATGCAGTCTGATCCGTACACCTATCTTGGGAGTCACAGGTTTTTCTATCTTGGTATTGAACTCTTTGTCTACCTGTATGATGGTTTCGAGTTCTCCCAGCCCCTCTATGGTTATGGTAATATTATGTCCCATTTTTGCTGCAATGAAACAGAGTGAGATCATCTCTTTGTCCTTAAAACCGTTGACAGTGATAGGTGCACCTAAAGGGGTTTGGGTCATCGCAATGATCAGTTCGGCTTTGCTTCCTGCTTCAAGACCGTAGTTATAGTCCTTGGAAACATCTATAAGTGCATGTATAAAATTGGGGAACTGATTGACTTTAAGCGGAAAGACAGCCTGAAAGCCTCCCTGATAGTTAAAAGTTTTTTTAGCTTTGTCAAAAGTATTGAAAAGTGTAGAGATCTGTTTTTTAATAAGATGCGGAAAACGGAGCAGAAGAGGTCCTTTATATCCTTTTTCCCTTATCTCTTCTGTGATCTGGAGCAGTGATGGTTCGGAGGCATAATTAATGTTGATTGTATCATCTTTTATGATAAAATTATCATCACCCCAAATGTTCAAACCAAAATTTTTCATTGCTTTACCTCACCGCCTCATTCTTTATTACGATTATTATAGCAAAACTTAATCTAATCTTACCTATAATAGACTCAATGGATACTAAAGAATTTATATCGTATGAAGACCGGGAGCAGTATATTAAGCTTGTGTCGAGTGGGGAGTGGACACTCAAAACCGTACCACAGATAGAAAAAACTTTACAGCAATTTTCTTTTAATAAAAAAATTATTTGGGATGTCTCTGAAGTAACAAGTTTTGACAGTGCCGGCATTTTGCTGTTCATAGAATATTATGAATATTTTCAACGGACAGCAGAACTGGAAGTGATCGGTTATAATGCAGATCAAAAAGAGATGTATGACCTGTTAAAAAAGAGCACTAAAAAAGTTATTCCCTCCAGAAAAGACGGATTTCTGGAAAATCTTGGGAGAGATACACTGGAAGTGTATGATGACCTGAAAGACTTTGTTACTTTTTTAGGCCAGCTTTTTGTTACGATGTTTCATACACTTATAAGTCCAAAAAATATACGTTTTAAAGAGATGGTCTATCATATCCATCAGTCAGGGTTTAATGCACTTATTATCATAGGACTCACCTCTTTCCTGGTGGGAATGGTCATTGCCTATCAGGGTTCTGTGCAATTGGCAAAGTTCGGTGCGGATATTTTCATTGTTGATACAGTGGGCATTTCTATAGTGAGAGAACTTGGACCTATGATCACGGCTATTGTCATTGCAGGACGCAGCGGTTCGGCATATACTGCAGAGATAGGTGCTATGAAGATCACCGAAGAGATAGCTGCTATGCGGACTATGGGGTTCGATCCTTATAATTTTTTGGTTCTGCCGCGGATCTTTGCACTGATGATTGCTCTCCCCTTGCTTATCTTTTTTGCCGATCTTATCGGTATACTCGGCGGTATGGTTGCTTCAGGTATGCAGTTAGGTATTTCATTCAGTCAATTTACAGACAGACTTTATGAGGTTTTGGAAGTCAAACACTATATTCTGGGGATGATAAAAGGTCCTGTATTTGCTTTCGTTATCGCTGCAGTAGGATGTTTTAGAGGTTTTCAGGTTTCAGATAACACAGAAAGTATCGGACTTCATACCACTGCCAGTGTAGTGAACTCTATCTTTTTAGTCATTGCTTTTGATGCACTCTTCTCAGTGATCTATACGGAGTTAGATATATGAGTATGCAAAAAATGCCTATCCAAGCTCCTGTTATAGAGGTAAAAGATATTGTTACGCGATTTGGAGAGCGTACCATTCATGATGGTGTCTCTTTGCATGTAGATAAAAATGAGATTTACGGAATTTTGGGAGAGAGTGGTTCCGGAAAATCTGTACTTATGAAAGAGATGATCATGCTTTTGGAACCTAATGCCGGAGAGATGACCATCTTAGGTCATAAACTTAGCAGTATAGGTTTCAAAGAAGCACAAGCCTTACGGAGAGAGTGGGGGGTATTGTTTCAGTTTGGTGCACTTTATTCCTCTATGACTATCGCAGAGAACATAGAGGTACAACTTAAAGAATACACTGATATCTCAAAAGAGATGCGTGATAAGCTTGTACGCTCCAAGATAGACCTGGTAGGACTTGCTAGCCATGTAGGAGCACTTTATCCTTCAGAGCTTAGTGGAGGGATGATTAAAAGGGCTGCACTGGCACGTGCTTTGGTGATGGAGCCCAAGCTGCTTTTTTTGGATGAACCCACTTCCGGGCTAGACCCTGTCGGTGCACGAAATTTTGATAAACTCATTGTTGATCTGCGTGATATGTTAGGTATTACTGTTCTGATGATCACCCATGACCTGGACAGCATTTTCAGTATCGTGGACAGGATGGCTGTTCTGGCAGATAAGCATGTGGTGGCAGAAGGTTCTTTGGAAAATGTGTTACAATCACAGCATCCTTTTGTTGAAGAATTTTTTAAAAATGAGTATACGAAACAAAAGTATTTGGATAAGGTAGGGGTTAATAGGGTGAAACATGTATAGTAGAGTCAATTATACGATTGTAGGGATTTTTGTATTGTTATTTGGTGCAGGATTGATATGGTTTGCATTTTGGCTTGCCAAGTATGGGATACACCGTGAGTTTGATACCTATAAACTTTTTATGACGGAATCTGTTGCCGGTCTTTCCAAAGATTCAGTGGTTAAACTGCGAGGTGTAGATATAGGACGTGTAAGTGAGATACGTATTGACCCCAAAAACATAGAACGTATTGAAATCTTTCTCAAGATCAAAAGAGGCATTCCTATCAAAGAAGATATGGTGGCACATACCCAGATGCTTGGAATTACAGGGCTTTTATCTATAGAGATTGATGGAGGAAGCAATAGTGCGAAAACATTGGAACCTACGAAAGAGCATATTCCTGTTATTCCTACTGCACCTTCATGGTTTATGAAAACGGCAAAGGGCATAGGAGGGCTTGCTGAACGGCTTAATGTTCTGTTGGAAAAAAGTCAAAAACTTTTCAATGATAAAAATATTGAGACCATTGGTAAAATACTTGATAATACAGAAGTACTTACAGCCAAAGGAAAAGAGGTGGAGCAAAAAGCCATTGTCTCACTTGAAGAAGTGGATATGACACTGAGAGAGTTCAGGAGTTCTATGTTAAATCTGACCAAAAGATTCGAGGAAGCGACGAAAGATTTTGAGTATATGAGAAAAGACTTTGGGGATATCAAAAAAGTAACGGTTCCTACTGTTGAAAAGCTTATGCAGACAGTAAGGAATTTCAACCGTGTTACACTCAAAGTAGAAAAAAGTCTGGACAGAGGGGACTATAATGTTAAAAAGATCTTTGAGCCATTACTTGTGGACATAGGTATCGTATCCAATCAGATCAATGATCTCGCAAGAGAATTTGAACAAAGTCCAAGTGATGTATTGTTCAAATCAAGAAGAAAAAGACAAGGACCGGGAGAATGAAGAAGTATTTAATTGTCGCAAGTATATTTATACTGACTGCATGCAGTCTGAAAGAGGTACCGCCATTAAAAATATATACATTCGGTGCAGAGGGTATTACACCGGTTTCTTATAGTAAATACCGGAATAAAACACTGAAAGTCTCATTCCCTCAAACACTGAAAGAGAAGATCTCCGATAAAATGAATTATTCATACAGTGCCAGTGAACAGGGAGTGTATCAAAACTCCCAATGGTCGAATAATATCGGTAAACTTTTGCAAGGCAATATTATCCAGTGTCTGGACCAAAGCAGACTTTTCAAGGCAGTGCTCCCTTATGAATCGACAGCCGGAGAAGACCTTAGACTTGAGAGCAGTATCTTTGACTTTTCCCATCATGTAAGAGGCGATGCCTCTTATGCCATAATTTCCATACAGTTCAGTCTCATAAATACAGATACGGGAAGGCTCATAAAAACCAAAAGGTTCAGTTATAAAGAAGATACAACAACTACTAATGCCAAAGGGTATGTAGAAGCAACCAATAGGGCGATGGCCAGGTTGAGTAGAGACTTGGTGGGGTGGTTGCGTTAAAACTCCCCAAGCAGAACAGTTTTCTCTTCCTTGCTCTCCAGATCCTTCACCCAAACCGTACCGTTTTTCAGTTCATCTTCACCTATGAGAACAGCATAGCGTGCATTTACTTTGTCTGCACCTTTCATGTGGCTTTTGAAACCTTTAGAACTGTACTCTAGAGTTACTTTCTGCTCTAAGCGTTTGCGTGTTGCCAGCGGGAAGAGGACTTCTACGGCTTCTGGGGTCATAGCACCCATATAGATGCCTTCTCTTTTAGTTTCCGGCATCTGCACAAGTTCCATGATACGTTCAATTCCTATGGCAAAACCTACAGCTGGTGTTGGTTTACCGTCCAGGAACTCTACGAGCCTGTCGTAGCGTCCGCCGCCAGCGATGGCTGATTGTGCACCTATCTCGTTGCTGACGAACTCAAAGGCTGTCTTGCCGTAGTAGTCCAGTCCTCTGACAAGATTTGTATCTATGTTGTAGTTGATACCTGCTTTGTCCAATAGGGCAGTAAGTTTATTGAAGTCCGGATCACACTCTTCGCAAAGGTAGTTGATGAGTTTTGGTGACTCTACCAGGAGTGACTGGCATTTTCCATTTTTGCAGTCAAGTACACGGATAGGATTCGTACCGATTCGACGATTACAATCTTCACAAAGTTCCTCTTTGATGTTAGTTAACGATTGTACAAGATTCTCTTTGTATATGGGCATACATACTTTGCATCCGAGTGAGTTGATCTGAAGGTCAAAACCTATACCCAACTCATTGAAAATTTGGCTTATCATGGTGATGATAGTAAAGTCTTCATAAACAGAAGCTTCACCGAAACTTTCACAACCAAACTGGTGAAACTCTCTTAGACGACCTTTCTGCGGTCTTTCGTAACGAAACATTGGTCCATAGTAGTAAAACTTTTGCTTCACAGGCTGACGGTCAAGTTTGGCAGAGATGAAAGCACGTACTACACCGGCAGTACCCTCTGGACGCATACAGACATCATTACCCCCTTTGTCCTCAAATTGATACATCTCTTTACCTACAATGTCGGAACTCTCACCTACAGAACGTTTAAAGAGTGCAGTCTCCTCAAGTATAGGAGTTTCTATGTAATTATAGCCGTACTTTTTGGCGATGTTTGTAGCCGTGTTGATAATATGTGTAAAACGTTGGCTCTCTTCAAAAGTGAGGTCTTTCATGCCTCTGAGTGGGTTGATCATTTTTGTTCCTTGTATTATCAAAGGTGCGTTGGCGAACGCACCTTGAGGGGATATTGTGTAGGGTGTGTTTGCCAACACACCAATAAATTACGCAATTATACCTTCAAGTAGGTTAGTATCGTTTGATGAATACTTTCGATATCGTCTGCAGCATCTATAAAAAGATGAGGGATACCGAGTTTAAGTATGCTTTGCTTCATATGTTCCTGTACTTTGAGCAAATATTCCAAACCGCGTAATTCTATGCCGTCAAGACTCTTTTGGGAGGTTCTTTCCTGAAGTGTCTCCATGTCGGTCAAGAATAGAATAACTCTATCAGGAAAATGATCTTCAAGTGCAAACTTATTGAGTTTTACAAGTTCGTCAAAGTCAAAATCACCATTGGCCAGTGCATAACCTATACCGGAGAGAAACCCTCTGTCTGAGATGACCAATTTATGTTTATTGGGTTTAATGACTTCCTGGTAGTGTTCGGCCCTGTCTGCCAGGAAAAGAAGGAGTTCGGCTCTTTTGGAGGCAAGAGAATCCGATAAGAGTATTTCTCTTGCTTTTATGCCGAATTTCGTACCACCAGGCTCTTTGGTAATGATGATCTCAGGATGTTTTTGTGACAAAAGTTCTATTTGAGTACTTTTTCCGCAAGTGTCGATACCTTCAAATAAAATATACATTATTTTCTATACTCCAGTATCATTTTATGGGTTGACTCAGCTAAAAGATGGTCTACTTTTCCATTAAAGTGCAGGATCGAACGTACTACAGATGAACTTACAAAAGCATGTTCAAGACTTGGCATGAGGTAAATAGTCTCTAACTCTTTTTTAAGAGAAGCATTGGCATACCCCATCTGTAATTCATATTCAAAGTCACTTACTGCTCTAAGGCCTCTTATGATGATATTGGCTTGAAGGTCATCAGAAAGATTGACCAGAAGATTATCAAATCCTATTACTTTGATCTTGGGGAAATCTTTCGTAGCAGCCTGTACCATCTGTATGCGTTGCTCAAGGTTAAACATAGGTTTTTTTGCTTCGGAAGCTGCTACGGCCACGATGATCTCATCAAACATATGACAAGCTCTTTTGATGATGTCTAAATGACCGTTGGTTATAGGGTCAAATGTTCCTGGATAGATCGCTCTTCTCATAAAAAACTCCGTTGAAGTTTTTTAGTGAATAGTGAATAGTGCATAGTAAATAGTGATTGTAGGTATTGCTTTGCAATATTTTTATTAATTTCCAGTATGTTGTTCATGTGTTCTCAACGCTCAACGCTTAACGCTCAACGCTATCCCTCCCATCTCTCATAAAGATTATTTTCAATACCCAGTACATCATACCACTTCCCGATGATAAACTTCTCCATCTCTTCAAGTGAGCTTGATTCAGAGTAGTACCCCATCACCGGCGGTGCTATGATAACCCCTAAAGTAGCTAACTTTTGCATGTTTTCCAAAGCGATGGCAGAAAAAGGCAACTCTCTGGGTGCAAGAAGTAATTTCTTTTGCTCTTTAAGTGCAACAGCTGCAACACGTGTAACCAGGTTGTCACTGATACCGCATGCCACCTTTGCCAAAGTATTCATACTACAAGGGATAATGGCTGTTGCATCAATCCTAAATGAACCGCTTGAGACAGATGCTGCAATATTTTCAGAACTATGTAATGTTACTTTTTTGTTCTCAAAAGACTCAACGGTGAGGGCATTGTCTGAAACGACTACATGTGCTTCGATGTGCTCAGGTAAATAGTCCACAAACTTCTTGCCTAATTGAACACCGCTTGCACCGGTAATTGCTACTACGAGTTTCATATATACCCTTGATTTTATATATTCGCCATCCCCGTGCTTATACCTAAAAATATACATTTCGGGGATCCATAGTTTGAGCCATATGTAACTTCTGGATTCCAGGGTCAAGCCCGAGAATGACGGAGCTTTTTTAATTTAATAAGGATTATAGCAAAAGAAAATTAGTTTTTGGATTTTATGATTGATTGTAAGCGTGTGAAAATAATGGAGCGGGCGAACGGGATCGAACCGTCGACCCTAACCTTGGCAAGGTTATGCTCTACCGCTGAGCTACGCCCGCAACATTGTAAAAGTGGAGCGGGAAACGAGACTCGAACTCGCGACCCTCAGCTTGGAAGGCTGACGCTCTAGCCAACTGAGCTATTCCCGCATAAATTTAACATCGAAGTTAAAGTGGTACCGCAGGTCGGATTCGAACCGACACGCCCGAAGGCAGAAGATTTTGAGTCTACCAAGTCTACCAGTTCCATCACTGCGGCATCTGTTACAAATTCAATATGAAAATGTAGATGGAATTCTACTCTTAGAGAGCTTAAATCAGGTTTAGTAAAGTAGATAAAGTATAAAAAAATGACAATATGACAGTTTTTAATAGCTCACTAAACTTTATACGTTATAATATCTTCATTAATTAATATCAAGGTCATGTTTTTGAAAATTACGATTATTATCACAGCTATACTTTTTATCTACGGTGCCTTTTCAACACTATTCCATGAGACTGCTTTGGTAGGGAATATTGGAAAGATAGTAGGCGATACGAATCTACATCTTTTTGGGTACTTTGCCTATGTCAATATCTTGGTTCTTTTTTACCCGCTTTATAAACTCTATACCAATGCCTCTGTACGAAAAGATATTGACTTCTATTTGGGGTGGATACTCTTTTTCATCGCACTCATCATCTTTGAATCTTTGGTGCTTGAACTTAAAAATGCAGGTTTCATCGGTACTCAGATAGTTGAGTTTCTACAGCCACTCATAGGAAAAGCCGGACTCTGGCTGTTTTGGTTGATGATCATGGCACTCTCGCTGGTTTTTATACTTGATGATGATTTCTCTCCTAAAGACTTAAAGATAAAAGGCTTTAGCTTGGCACCACTTACTACAGGGGTGAGAAAATTCTTTGCCGGTGTAAGATCTGTTTTGAAAAAGATATTTACCAACCCTTTCTCCTCTCCTGCATTGGAAGATGAAATGATGCCTATACTTGAAACATCAGATGAAAAACCTAAGAGAAGACGGACAGTTAAAAAGCCGGCAGTAAAAAAAGCAACAAGTGGAAAATCCCTGCCCAAGCCTGAAGAGAAAAACATCATTGATGTCAGTGAAAAGATGGATGATCCCGTGCTCAATGAGATCTTGGAACTTGAACATGAATATGAAGAGACACTTGAGTCTCATAAAAAGTCTTCAAAATCCAGCAGTACTTCAGGTGTTGAGATCGTAGAAGAGTTGGAAGAGAACTCCAAACTGTTAGATCAGATAGAGAGAGGAAAGGTGGCAAAGCCAAAGAACTTTAAGCTGCCGAAACTTGACTTCTTGCAAAAAGCACCAAAAACAACTAAAAAAGTCAATGAAGCAGAGATTGACAGAAAGATAGAAGAGTTACTTACTAAATTACAACAATTCAAAGTTGATGGTGATGTAGTGCGTACTTACAGCGGGCCACTTGTTACGACTTTTGAGTTTAAGCCGGCACCCAATGTAAAAGTCTCTAAAATTTTAGGTTTGCAAGATGATCTTGCTATGGCACTGAGTGCAGAGACCATACGTATTCAGGCACCTATTCCGGGACGTGATGTTGTAGGAATAGAGATACCCAATGAAAAGATAGATACGATCTACCTGCGTGAAATTTTAGAGAGTAATCTCTTTAAAGAGTCCAGTTCCCCACTGACTGTGGCATTAGGAAAGGACATCGTGGGCAATCCGTTCATTACAGATATCAAAAAGCTTCCTCATCTACTTATAGCCGGTACCACAGGTTCCGGTAAATCTGTAGGGATCAATGCGATGATACTTTCGCTTCTGTACAGAAATGACCCAGACCAACTTAAGTTGATGCTTATTGATCCTAAGATGCTGGAGTTTTCTATCTACAATGATATTCCACACCTGCTTACACCAGTGATCATCGAAGCCAAAAAGGCAATCGCAGCATTGGCAAATATGGTGCATGAAATGGAGCGTCGTTATAAACTGATGGCGGATAACCGTACGAAGAATATAGATAATTATAATGAAAAAGTTAAAAAAGACGGTTCTGCCGAGCCATTCCCTTTTATCGTTATTATCATCGATGAACTTGCTGACCTTATGATGAACGGGGGTAAAGAGGTAGAGTATTCTATTGCCAGACTGGCACAGATGGCAAGGGCAAGCGGTATTCACCTCATTGTGGCAACGCAAAGACCAAGTGTGGATGTTGTGACAGGGCTTATTAAAGCGAACTTGCCCTCAAGACTGAGTTACAGGGTAGGGCAGCGTATCGATTCCAAGGTCATCTTGGATGCGATGGGTGCCGAGAGTCTACTTGGCCGGGGAGACGGTCTGTTTACACCTCCCGGAGCAACTGGACTGGTAAGACTTCATGCCCCTTGGAATACAGAAGAGGAGGTAGAAGAGATAGTAGAGTATCTGAAAGCACAACGTGAGCCGGAGTATGACGAAAGTTACTTGGTGGCCGGTGGTGCCAATGCCTCTGAAGGTGCTAGTGCGGAAGTAGATCTGGATCCACTTTATGAAGAGGCAAAATCCGTAGTACTTACGGACCAAAAAACCTCTATCTCTTACTTGCAACGAAAGTTACAGATAGGGTATAATAGATCGGCAAATATCATAGAACAGCTTGAAGCAAAAGGTGTATTGAGCGCACCGAATGCAAAAGGCAACAGAGAGATCTTATAAGGAGACAGAATGGCGTATTTTTCAAAAGCGAAAAAAGGTGATAAAGTCTATGGACTTATTTTTGGAAAAGGAAAAATAGTAAATGTTTTTCCTGATAGTTTTTACTCTATTATGGTCGAGTTCAACAATGGCTATGAAGTACCTTATACAGATGAAGGTATACCCGGATGGGGTAACTTCAAGAAACAAACGATGTTCTATAGAGATGATGTTGATCTTTCCAAGGAGGATTTTTCTCCTGTAAAAAAAGTACTTTCTGTTAAAAAGATCATTAAATGCAGAGAGAAAAGCAGATTGGAAGTGCGAATGCCTTCCGGTATATGGAAAAATGTGAATAAAGCAGATCCGGAATATGTAGAGAAACTACTCAAAAAAGAGCAGTATCATCTTTTTAGGAAAAAAGACAAATAGTGTATGGGTAAGAAATTACCCATTTCTTTGTAACTATCCGATACATCTATCTTATCTCAAGTATTTCCTCTTCTTATTCAAAGTAGCTTAAACATCTAATTCGCTAGAATTAATTCACAAATTATAAACTAACAGGAGACCAAATATGGCCTTAATCGAAGAATATAAAGCACATACTGAAGAGAGAGCAAAGCTTGGTGTACCGCCATTGGCATTGACAACAGAACAAGTTGCAGAGCTTGTAGAACTATTGAAAGCAGATCCGATCATTGAGGAGGCATACCTTCTGGATCTGTTGAAAAACCATGTACCTGCCGGTGTTGATGATGCTGCATATGTAAAAGCAGCATTTTTAAATGCTATTGTTGTAGGTGATGCACACTGTAAAGCACTTACGAAAGTGGATGCTGTCAAGATCCTTGGAAGTATGCTGGGCGGATTCAATGTCGGTCCACTTGTTGAAGCACTTAAATCAGAGCATGTAGAAGTGGCACAGGCGGCTGCAGATGAACTTAAGAATACTATTTTGGTTTATGATGCCTTTAATGATGTAAAAGATCTTATGGATGAAGGAAACTCTTTCGCAAAAGAAGTGGTAGAGTCCTGGGCAAACGCCGAGTGGTTCACAAACAAACCTGAACTTGAAAAAGAGATCACAGTTACTGTATATAAAGTACCGGGTGAGACAAATACAGATGACCTTTCTCCTGCATCTGAAGCATTTACAAGAGCAGATATACCGCTTCATGCAAATTCTTTCCTTGTGAACAGAATGGACAAACCTCTTGAGACTATGGCAGAGCTTAAGAAAAAAGGTCACCCTTTAGCTTATGTCGGTGATGTTGTAGGTACAGGTTCTTCCAGAAAATCAGGTATCAACTCTGTACAGTGGCATATGGGTAGAGATATCCCTGGTATCCCTGGCAAGAGAACAGGTGGTGTGGTTATCGGTGATATTATCGCTCCGATCTTCTTCAACACGGCAGAAGATAGTGGATGTCTTCCTATCCAGGCACCGGTAGCAGAACTTGAAACCGGTGATGTGATCACGATCAAACCATTTGATGGCGTGATAGAGAAAGAGGGTAAAGTGGTAAGTGAGTTTACACTTGAGCCAAATACACTTCCGGATGAGATGAGAGCAGGGGGGCGTATCCCGCTTATCATCGGTAAAGGGTTGACTGCTAAAGCCAGAGAAGCACTTGGATTGGATGCAGGAAATATCTTTATGACTCCATCACAACCAGCTGACAACGGTAAAGGCTTTACCCTTGCGCAAAAAATGGTAGGTAAAGCATGTGGTATTGAAGGTGTGAAGCCAGGTGTGTACTGTGAGCCTATCGCAACAACTGTTGGTTCTCAAGATACAACAGGTCCTATGACAAGAGACGAGATCAAAGAATTGGCAGCACTCAGCTTTGGTGCAGACTTTGTACTTCAGTCATTCTGTCATACTGCTGCGTATCCTAAACCGGCAGACATCAACTTACAACATACACTTCCAAAATTCTGGACGGAAAGAAAAGGGTTTATCCTTAGACCGGGTGATGGTGTTATCCACTCATGGTTGAACAGAATGTGTCTCCCGGATACTGTAGGTACAGGCGGAGATAGCCATACAAGATTCCCTATTGGTATCTCATTCCCGGCAGGTTCAGGCCTTGTGGCATTCGCAGCAGTTACAGGTATGATGCCACTTACTATGCCAGAGTCAGTTCTTGTAAGATTTAAAGGTGAAATGCAACCGGGTATCACGTTACGTGACCTTGTAAATGCTATCCCTCATCAGGCGATCAAAGATGGTCTTTTGACAGTTGAGAAAAAAGGTAAGAAGAATATCTTTGCAGGACGTGTACTTGAGATCGAAGGTCTTGAACAGCTTAAGTGTGAGCAGGCGTTTGAGCTCTCTGATGCATCTGCAGAGCGTTCAGCAGCCGCATGTACAGTTAAACTTGACAAAGAGCCTATTATTGAGTATCTTGAGTCTAATATTGTTCTTATCGAAGAGCTTATTGCTCAAGGATATGAAGACAAAGCGACACTTCAAAGACGTGCTGACAAAATGAAAGCATGGATCGCAAATCCGGAACTTCTGGAAGCAGACAGTGATGCAGAGTATGCAGCAGTGATCGAGATAGATCTTAACGAGATCAAAGAGCCGATTCTTGCTTGTCCAAACGATCCGGATGATGTTAAAACATTGACAGAGATCCATGAATCTGGACTAAGAACAGAGATCGATGAAGTATTTGTCGGTTCTTGTATGACAAACATCGGTCTATTCAGAGCTCTTGGTGAAGTTCTTAAAGGTGAAGGACAGGTTCCTACGAAACTATGGATATGTCCTCCGACAAAAATGGATGAGAAGACACTGATCGAAGAAGGGTACTACTCTATCTTTGGTCAAGCAGGTGCAAGAACTGAGATCCCCGGCTGTTCACTCTGTATGGGTAACCAGGCACAAGTTGGTCGAGGTGCCTATGTGTTCTCTACATCTACAAGAAACTTTGACAACAGACTTGGTAAAGATTCTCAAGTTTATCTTGGTTCTGCGGAGCTTGCAGCAGTGGTTGCTCTTAAAGGTAAGTTACCGACAGCAGCTGAGTATATGGAGATCGTACCAAACAAGATCAAGCCGGAGATGACAGATGAAGTTTATAGATATTTGAACTTTAACAAAGTATCTAAAGAAGATCTTGAAGCAATGGTAGAGTAGTTTTACTCTCCATTTTCTAAGGCAGATAAAATATCTGCCTTCTTTATTACATTTAGACTTTCATATGCTACAATTCAGCAAAAATCTCTTTAAAATGATCAGGGATGCGAGAAGGTTTTCCTTTATCGATATAAACTAATACAACCTCCATAGAAAAGATTTTCTCTTCACCTTTAAATATCTCTTGTAGCAATATCATCGAACTGTTTTTTAATGTTAAGATCTTGGAAGTCACTTCCAGCATATCACCTAAAGTAGAAGTAGCTAAAAAACTTGCTCTGATATCCCGTACTACAAATCCATTATGATTACCTTCCCCGGGCATCATTCCTCTTTTAAAAAAAATTTCGGAACGTGCTCTTTCACAGTACTTAATATAATTTGTATGATAGACGATACCCCCTGCATCGGTATCTTCGTAATAGACTCGTATTTTCACTTTCAAACCTCCGGTATTTTGACAACCTGATGATATTTGCACCTTTGCTTATGGTCTGTGATGCGGAATATATCCAAGATTATACATGACTCGTGCTTTGATCCCAGTCTTTTTGAGGTTTCCAAGAAGAAGTTAAGTTTTAACAAGTTTTGAGGGTATAATGGTAATTGAATTAAAAGGTATGAAGGAATTATGTGACACAAAATTAAAAATTTGGGTCTCCTAATCGTCATGATATTTATTTGCAGCCGATGACAGCTCAACGATTTTTATAAAAAAAGCTATCAAAAAAAGAAAAAGATCTTTTAAAAGTGGCTTCTAACTACTAATGTAATACCATATCAATAACCTAGAAAGAAAGAATAAACATAGATGCAAAAACTAACCCTTACACAACTGGAACGACACCTTTTTGCTGCGGCTGACATCTTGCGGGGTAAGATGGAAGCGAGTGAATTTAAAGAGTATATTTTTGGGATGTTGTTTTTGAAACGTCTCTCAGACCAGTATGATGTGGAGTATGAAAAAGTACGCCAGGGGTTTGAGAAAGATGGGCATGATGAGGAGACTATTGAGATACTTATGGCTTCACATGCCTTTGCTTTCAATGTACCCGATGAGGCTAAGTGGAGTGCCTTGCGTCACTTGAAGAAAAACATCGGAGAAAAACTCAATATTGCTATGGCTGCCATAGAAGAAGCCAATCTCTCTTCTTTGGAGGGGGTACTCAAGCATATAGACTTTAACAAAAAAGTGGGTAACTCCAAGATATCTGATGCAAAACTGCAACAGCTCATCCAGCATTTTGACAAACTTCGTCTAAGAGATGAAGATTTTGAGTTCCCGGACCTTCTGGGTGCTGCGTATGAGTATCTCATCAAATACTTTGCAGACAGTGCAGGGAAAAAGGCAGGAGAGTTCTATACGCCAACAGGTGTGGTAACACTCTTAACCAAGATACTGGACCCCAAGCCTGGGATGAGCATCTATGACCCTACAGTGGGAAGTGGTGGTATGCTAATCCAGGCAAAGGAGCACATCAAAGAGATCTATGACTCTACAGACTTTTCACTCAATGGGCAAGATGCCATAGCGAGTACCTGGGCGATGTGTAAGATGAATATGATCTTGCACGGTGTAGCAGATGCAGATATCAAAAATGAAGATACTCTGGAAAAGCCTCTACATACCAAAAATGGACAGCTCCAACAGTTTGACAGGGTGATAGCCAATCCTCCATTTTCTCAGAACTATAAAAAGTCTGAGATCACCTTCAAAGAGCGTTTTAGCCACTTCATGCCTGAGTCTGGGAAAAAGGCTGACTATATGTTTGTACAGCATATGATTGCCTCACTTAAAAGTGACGGCAAAATGGGTGTTGTTATGCCTCATGGTGTACTTTTTTGAGGGAGTGTAGAAGGGGAATTTAGAAAACATCTCATCAAAGAGAGAAAGATACTTGAAGCAGTCATTGGTTTACCTGCTGGACTCTTTTATGGTACGGGGATCCCTGCGGCTCTGCTCATCATCAACAAAGCGAAAAAAGATGACAAAGTATTTTTTATCAATGCAGATAGAGAGTACCAAGAGAGTAAAAACCAAAACCATCTTCGTGCGGAAGATATAGAGAAGATAAACTTTGTCTATCATAACATGCTGGAGATACCTGCTTACTCTCGTTTAGTGACACTCAAAGAGATAGAAGCAGAAGACTTTAACCTGAACATCCGTCGTTATGTTGACAATACACCACCACCTGAGCCACATGATGTCAAAGCTCACATTCACGGAGGCGTGCCAAAGGTTGAGTGGAACAGTAAGCTGATGGACAGCTATGCTTTGGCTCCAGAGATTGTATTTGAAGAAAAAGATGAGAACTATTACGCTTTTATAGATGCAATAACAGAAAAATCACAGATCCGTGAAGTGCTGGAAGGCTCTGAGAACTTTCAAAAGACAGATGCGATGGTACAGGAGATTATCTCTAACTGGTATGAAGTGTACCAGAGCCTCATAGATGATGAGAGTAAAGATATTGCGATGCTCTATAAAGATGGCTATGCACTAATGGAAAAGGCTTTTGAAGCTCAGGAGTACCCTGTAGTTGACCGTTTCAAGATACGGGGTATCTTTGCTTCATGGTGGGTAAAAAACAAATTTACCCTCAAGTCGATCAAAAGCAGTGGGTATCACTACAATCTTCTTAGTGATGCGTATCTTGCAGGTAGTCAGTTTTTTACAGAGCAACTTGATGATGAGCAGAAGGCTTTAGTCCAAAAGCTCACAGAGCTACTCAAAAAACTCAAATCTGCCAAAGAAGAGAGTGATAAAGCAGTGCTTCGTGACAAAATTTCTGATAACAAAGCAGAGCTTTTTGAACGTGTTGATGATGTAAAAGCTTTGGTAGCAGATATGCTCAAAAGCGATGCCCTTAACTTTGGTGAGCGTTATCTTGGTGAAAAGAAACAAGCCATCATCGCAGACATAGAGAAACTTTGGAATAAATACCATGTAAGTCTCAGCGAGATAGAGAAAGAGCGAGATGAAGCGACCAAAGCCATCAAAGGCTTTTTGACGGAGCTTGGGTATCAATGAGTGAAGTGATGAATGTGCCTGAGGGGTGGGAAGTTAAGAACTTTTCAGAATTAGCTAAAGTAAATATGGGGCAATCACCAGATTCTGCATATGTGAATGAGAATCAAGAAGGAATGGCTTTTCTTCAAGGTAATGCTGATTTTGGTGAAAAAAATCCTAGAGAATGTTATTGGGTTACTGAGCCAAAAAAAGTATCTAAGCAAGGCGACATCCTGATAAGTGTTCGTGCTCCAGTTGGAGATATGAATATTGCAGATAAAGAATATTGCATAGGTAGAGGATTAGCATCATTAACAGTTAATAAAATCGATCCTTCTTATGGCTTCTATGTTTTATTTAAAGAAAAAAGGCAACTAGATAGATTGTCACAAGGAAGTACATTTTTGGCTGTAGGTAAAAATGATTTTGATGTTATAAAAATTAAATATCCTATTGATACTAAAGAACAGCAAAAAATCGCCAAAATCCTATCCACCCTCGATCAAGCCATCGAAGCCACACAAAAGCTCATAGCAAAAGAGAGAAATATCAAAAAAGGTTTGATGCACGACCTGCTTACCAACGGCATCGACCAAAACGGAAAGATCCGTAGCCCCCAAACACATAAGTATAAAGAGAGTGAACTTGGGTTGATTCCTGAGGGGTGGGAGGTGAGTTGTTTAGGGAATATTAGTAGAACTTTTGCTGGTGGAACTCCTAATCGTGATGAAGAATCATATTATGGTGGAGATATTCCTTGGGTTAAATCTGGAGAAGTTAATCAAACCAGAATAAACAAAACAGAAGAGTCTATTACAAATGAAGGTCTTATTAATTCAAGTGCAAAGTTAATAAAGAATAATACAATACTTATAGCTATGTATGGTGCTACAGCTGGACAAGTAGCCATTCTAGATATTGATGCAACTTCAAATCAAGCAGTTTTGGCTGTTCCATTAATGAAAGAAGATATGTACTATATTCTATATAGTATAAATTTCCATATGCCTAAACTTCTTTTTCAAGCACAGGGTTCAGGGCAACCAAATTTAAGTAAACAACTTGTAGATAATTTAAAGTTTTTATTAGCACCATTAGAAGAACAACAAAAAATAGCCAATATTCTGATAGCTCAAGGCAAAAAAATAGAAACAGAAGAAAAAAATCTTGCTAAACTCAAAGAGTTGAAAAAAGGGTTGATGGATGATCTGCTTAGTGGAAAGGTTAGGGTTAAAGTCTAAGGATTAAGAAATCATTTCTTGGTATTTAAACTTTTGAGGTACTCAGCTAACTTCTCCATCTGTGTTGTAGGATTGTCAGTACCATTTCTTTTAGCAGTTTCATTTGCCCTTTTTGCATTTGCTACAGCCATTTCAAGCCCAGACTTTATAATGGGCAGCATTATGGCTTTATCTCCTTTTTCATAATCTTCAATGAATACTTTTAAATCATTTTTGATCAAATCCATACATGGACTATCTCCGCTTGTGCCGAAAAGTTTTGTTGTATAGTTGAAATGTAAAAGTATCCAGTACTCAAAACATGGATTTGACACAATTGCATGGAGTTTAGTATCTTTGTTTCTGTATCCGTCTATTTGTGATATTGCTGTATCAAAATCAGCATGTCGATCCCTGTCTATCACACAAAATACATGATCGTACGGATCTTTGATACTTTCTTTTATCAATTCTTTTGCATATTTTACTACGCTTGTAGGGCTTGAGTCACTGTTTGGATCTATCTTGATATTTGTTTGAGATAGCTTTAAATGATCTCTTAATGCTATTAAATAATGAGGTTCCGTTTTTTCTCCCTCTGAGACAATAAGCACTTTATCATAAGGTTCTCTACTCTCTTTGGCTCTTTGAAGCTGTTTTAGTTTTGTAGCTTTACGCTTAGAAAAAAGATCATCTGTACCCATGAGTTACTTCCCCATTGCCATACTTATATCTTGAAAAAATGGCAACGCACCATATCTTCCAGATAAGTATCCCTTTTCAAGGTCTTCAACCCCTTTCCTGGGGCTAAAGTCAGTTAGCGGATACAAAGTTGTAGCTCTATTTTGTTTTTCACAAAACCAAATCTGATCTCGTCTAAAAGTCTCTTGATTTAATATAGATGTTTCATGGGTAGTAAAAATCAACTGTGCATTAGATTTATTCATATCTTTATTATGAAACATTTCAATCAAAAACTTCACCATTAATGGATGAAAATTATCATGAAGTTCATCGATAAGAAGCACATTGCTATTTTCCAATGAGTCAATCCATGGACCTATAAAAGAAAAAAGCTTTCTAGTTCCATCAGATTCATCATCAAAATCAAGAGCCACCTTTTTTCCATAATTATCTAAATGGTAAAACTTAGCCTCTTTTATAACTTCTTTTCCCTTCATCTCCTTAATAATATCATCTCTAATCTCTGCTGGCATATCTTCTGGAAGCTTAGATGGATCAAAGTCTTCTTTTTCTACTTCAATATCTTCGATATCCATATCTGCTGTTTTCAGAAATTTTAAAACTTCTTTTTTATAATTATCGTCTGCACACATTCTCATAGTAAACAATGGATTCCAGCCAGAAACACCGGTGATTTTAAGTTTATCTGCAAACCAATCAAATACAGGTTTTAGTTGCTCACTGTTTAAACTCACCGCAGTAGAAAGGAATAATGCATTACTTCTTGTTGATTCTTTCCATACCTGTTTTTGTCCAGCTAACTTATCTCCAAATTGCCATTTATACTCTTGTGCTTCTTCATCATATGCTCTTGCGAACCAGTTTTGAGGTCTTGTTTTAGGATATGCAATAAGCCATTCTTCTGTAATTCTTATGTTTGTAGTTGCAAATCCGTATTGATATCTAATATCGTCATAAATGAAATTTATCTCAAATTCTGTAGGTTCATTAACCTCTTTATCAAATAAAAATGGTTTTACAGGAATTTTATCTCCTCTTTGATACTTTGAAGCACTCTCCAATACAATATCTTGCATTGCATCAAGTGCTTTTAGTATATTTGATTTTCCAGCAGCATTTGCTCCATAGATAGCTGCTGTTTTTACCAAAGATAAGTTTTTTGAAGATGTTGGGGAAAAAGTATGCGTATCATTAAACTCTTTTTGTGAAGAAGCTACCATGCTCAAAATCTGTTCTTCTTTGATAGAACGAAAGTTTTTTACCCTGAAATCAACTAACATATGGTTTCCTTTATGATTTAATGTCTTATTTTATCATTTTTTTGCAAATATGTCAATCAAAACACTACAAGAACCTGATTTTAAATGTATTGTGAAGAAATAATTGTTGAAGTAATAATTTGATTTAGTGGTAAAAAACCAAAAAAATTACCCATATTGTGATTATTTGGGTAAAATATTTTAAAAGTTACCTATATTAACAGAGGTTGATTTATGAATATGACCCAAGAGTACATTCCTACACCGCTACCCGTAGACCAAGACCTTGAAACAAAAAAGGTACTTAAAAAAATAGTCTCTGCCAACCGAGCACTGGCAGAACTCAAAGGTGCAGCACGCTCCATACCTAACCAAACCATCCTTATCAATGCGCTTACCTTACAGGAAGCAAAAGACAGCTCAGAGATAGAAAATATCGTGACCACACATGATGAACTCTACCGTGCGAGTATTCATGCTGCCAATGTTTCTCAGGCAGCTAAAGAAGTACAGCGTTACCGAGAAGCACTCTATCAGGGATTTGATCTAGTTACAAAGCATAAGCTCCTGCTTAAAAGAGATATCGTAGAGATACAGCAGGTACTAGAAGATAACAATGCAGGCATAAGAACACAAAGTGGTACGATGTTGAAAAATGACAAAACAGGAGAGGTTGTCTATATGCCTCCTCAAAACCATGAAGATATCCAAAGACTCATGGACAATCTGGAAAAGTATATCAATGATCCAGAAATGGATGAGTATGACCCTCTGGTAAAGATGGCTGTCATACATTATCAGTTTGAATCTATCCACCCATTTTATGATGGAAACGGTAGAACAGGCAGGATTATTAATATTCTTTACCTGATGCTACAGGGGCTACTTGATCTGCCTGTATTGTATTTGAGTTCCTACATCATTAAAAACAAGGCAGATTACTATCGGCTACTCAATGAAGTGCGTACTGACAATGCATGGGAAGAGTGGATCATGTATATGCTTGATGGTGTAGAAAAAACATCTATGCAAAGTGTTAAGATCATTGAGGGAATTACACGCTTGATGCAAGAGTACAAGAAACTATTGCGAGAAGAGATACCGAAAATCTATAGCAAAGATCTGCTGGAGCTTCTCTTTAAACATCCCTACACCAAAATAAACTTCCTCGTTGAAGAACTTGGGATTACACGAAAAACAGCGACTACGCATTTGCGTGCCATAGAAAAGCTTGGCATACTCGAAAGCATCAAGGTAGGGCGTGAAGTCTACTTTGTCAATAAAAAACTTTTTGGGCTGCTTCAAAATGGTGCAGTGGAGTAAAAAGAGGTAAAAATGACCTATATGATCATTATATGGGTAAAAAAATTAAAAAATTACCTATATTGTAGAGATATGGGTAAAAAGGTCAAAGATGAGTAACTGGATCAGAGAAGCAAAATATGTTGAAGAGAAGTTCCTAGAAGAGCTTAGTGCACTTGAGTGGGATATCCATGTCATTAATGACAGTGACAACAAATACAGAACAGACAAAGCACTTTTGGGGCGAACAAGTTTTAAAGAAGTGCTACTCACGGACAGACTCACTTCTGCTATTAGGCGGATAAACGGCTCATGGCTGAAAGACGAACAGGTTAAAGAGGTGATCTCTACACTCTCCAATATCAACGAAACTTCTCTTTTTGAAAACAATCTCTCTACTACACAATTGCTTATAGAAAATACTTCTGTAGATCTGAACCATGAAACGGGTACAAAGTCACCTACGGTTAAATATATAGATTTTGAAAATGTTGATAATAATGATTTTTATGCAGTATCTCAGTTTATGGTGGATGGGGCGGAGACTATCATCCCCGATATTACACTGTTTGTCAATGGGATTCCTTTGGTTGTCATTGAGTGCAAAGCTCCAGATATTACCGACCCCATACATGAAGCAGTTAAGCAACTCAAAAGATATATGAATACCAGAGGGACCCAGCAGAGCGAGGGAGCTTCAAAACTTTTTAATACCAATGCCTTTGTAGTAGCAACATCCCGAACACAGGCAAAAGCAGGAACAATCAGTTCAAAGTTGGAACACTTTTTAAGCTGGAAAGATCCTTACCCAAAAAGTCTGCAACAGTATGGCTCTGATGAGCAGGATATGCTAACCGCAGGTATGCTTACCAAACAAAATTTACTTGAAATCATGCGTGACTTCACCGTGGTCATGGGGAGTGGTAGGAAGAGAGTGAAGATAGTCTGCCGTTATCAGCAGTACAGGGCAGTAAAAAAGACGATTAAACGCATCTTGGAGGCTAAGTCTATTCAGGAGCGTAATGGCGTTATTTGGCATACTCAGGGAAGTGGTAAATCACTTACGATGGTGTTCCTTGTTAAACACTCTCGTCAGATCAAAGAGATGCAAAGCTATAAAATACTTTTTATTGTAGACAGAAGTGATCTTGAAGAGCAGCTTGAAGAGACAGCAGCACTTACAGGTGAAAAGATCGGTGTTGCCACAAGTGCCAATGATCTGAGAAAAAAACTTTCCAATGATGTAAGTGATATCACCATGACAATGATGCAGAAATTTAGTGATGATGCCATGCTGAGTGACAAAGAAGAGATCCTCGTACTCATCGATGAAGCACACAGAACACAGTACTCCAAGCTGGGAGCAGCACTCCGTACAGCATTGCCCAATGCAGTCAGACTTGCATTTACGGGTACACCTGTAGATAAAACATTGAACTCTTTTGGATCATACATTGATACGTATAAGATCCAACAAGCTGTTGCTGACGGAGCAACGGTACCTATTATTTATGAAGGAATGACCTCTAAAGATGCTATAGAGAATAAGGGTGAGTTTGATGGCAAGTTTGAAGATCTTTTTGCAGATCTCACTAAAGAACAGCAAGAGGAGATCAAAAAGCGTTATGGAACCAAGGGCGATATCCTTGAAGCTCCTAAGCGTATAGCACTAATAGCTAAAGATATGGTACGTCATTATGTGGAGAACATCCTTCCTAATGGATATAAGGCACAAGTAGTAAGTTCATCACGTAGAGCAGCCCTAAGATACAATGAGGCAATCAAAAATGCATTAGAAGAGTATCATGAAAAGATGTCTGATACCAATCCCTATAAAACACTTGTAGGTAAATTGAGCAGTGCCGTAGTGATCTCCCATCAACACAATGACAACCCTGATGAATTTCCTAAGGCATTAACAACAAAAACACACAAAAAACAAAGTGTTGCAAGTTTTAAAAAACCTCTTTTTACGATAAACCCTACTGAAGCTAAAGAAGGTGAAGAGGCATTTAATCCAGAGAAAACGTCACAACTGGCTTTTCTTGTGGTGAGTGATATGCTACTCACTGGCTTTGATGCTCCCATAGAGCAAGTAATGTATCTGGATAAAAAATTGACAGCACACAATCTATTGCAAGCCATTGCCAGGGTTAATCGTACTTATGAAGGTAAAACCTGTGGATTGATAGTTGACTATTATGGTGTAGGAGCACACCTGAAAGAGGCTTTGAACAATTATGAATCTGAAGATGTTCAAGATATTATGACTGATAAATCTGAAGAACTTTCGCAGCTTGAATTGTCACACAGAAAAGTGATGCAGTTCTTTAGTGAAAAAGGTATTGAAGAGATAGATGATACCACACTGGAAGATGCTGTCATTCTTTTGGCAGATGAAAAGTTAAGACAGGAGTTCAAAGTTCTGTTTAGAGAATTTACCAAACTCATAGATTTTATTTTGCCAGATCCTATTAAGAAGTTTTACCTTGATGATGTCAAGGTTCTAGGACTCATAAAAAATGAAGCTGGACGACGCTACAGAGATGTAGAACTGGATATTGAGGGGATAGGAGCAAAGGTAAAGGCTTTGATCAATGAACACCTAGTGAGTGAAGGTATTGAAACTAAAGTAAGACCCATTTCTATTTTTGATGATGAGTTTGAACAGGCTTTAGAGGGTAGATCCAATAAAGCTGTTGCTTCAGAGATGGAACATGCATTACGCTATACGATTCGCATCAATCTAAACAAAGACCCTATACACTACAAATCACTTGCTGAAAAATTAGAGAAGATCATCGCCGAGCATAAAGGAGAGTGGGATAAGCTGGTTAAGAAACTATCCAAGTTCAAAGAAGAGGTTCAAAGCGGCAGAGAACTACTGGAAGTATTTGAACAGATAGGGTGTGAAGTGTGTATGCCTTATTATGATTTTTTTAAAAGTTTTTATAGAGAAGAAGAGTGTACTGATGAAGTATGTGATATGATTATTGACCTTGTTATCAATAGTGTGGAACAGGCTTCACGTGAAATTCAGAGGGTTGACTTTTGGGGAGCTACAGGAGAAAGTTCTAGAAACAGTTTAGAAAACTATTTAGTTGGACTTATTGCCAATACAAAACAAAAACAACTTATTAAAAATATATCAAGTATCAAAGAGCAATTTATGAGTATCACTAAGGAAAATTCTAAGACTCTGGAGGAGTTGGAACTTGCTAATTGATTATGATGTTATCCGTTCTAACCGTACATCCCTTGGTATTACCATTGAAAGAGATGGTAATATTGTGGTGAACGCTCCTCTGGAGTTAGATGACCTTGACATAGAAAAGCAGGTTTGGAAAAAACGTTTATGGATATGGGAAAAACTTGCAATTAAAAAGATACATCAAGAGAGTCAGATAACAAAGAAGTTTATCTCAGGTGAAAGCTTTTACTATTTGGGTGCTCATTACAGGCTTGAGATTATAGAAGGAGATACTACTTTAAAATTGAAAAATGGATGGTTCCAGCTAGGTAGCAAACATCAAAAAAAAGCCAAAGAGTGTTTTAAAAATTGGTATAGTGATCATTTGAAAAATAAGATTCATTCCAGATTGAAACTTTTTGAACAGCGATTGGCTATAAAAGCTCCAGATTTTCGAGTAATGGAACTGGGGTATCGCTGGGGGTCATGCAGCAAAGAAGGCAATCTCAATTTCAACTGGAAAATCGCTATGGCTCCAGTGGGAGTTATTGATTATATTATTGCTCATGAACTGGCACACCTTAAGGAGCATACGCATAATGAGCGTTTTTGGAAAGAAGTAAAACGGTTAATGCCTGACTATATGAAGCATAAAGAGTGGTTGGCTCATCATGGGGCAACTCTAGATTTATAATAAGGAATTCCATGAGTGATAGATGTTTATATACAAAAATAAAAGATAGTTACGATAATGCTACGCTTAATCAGTTAATAAAAAAGATTCCAGATTTTAAAAAGTTTTTAATTTGGTATATTGTTTTGTTCTTAACAGCAGTTTTGTCTTTTGCTTCAATAACATGGGATAATCCTGCTGATGATTCATTTCTTTTAATCTTTAAACCTATAATTTTGGTGTTAATTACTTTAACTTTAATGATATATATTGTGATGTATAAATTAGCACAAGTATTAAAAAAACATTATTCTAGTGATAAATATAATAAACTTGATACACATCGAAAAGGCTGGCAAGCAGCAAGATATCAATTATTTAAAGAATTATTGGAAAAGTTAAATATAGAAAGTTTAGATAAAATTTATGTATATATAAAAGAAGAAAAAGATTTTCCTAGAGAAACACTTTGGGATCATAAATTTATTGTCACATTTATAACTTTTTTAATGATTTCATGGGGTGGAGTAGTGAAAACACTTGCTACTGACGGAACAAAGTCTATTTTGATAGGCGTTTTTGCTATATCATTAATATTGATACCACTGATATGGATGTTTCTATCTGCTATACAAACAGATAATGAAAAACATAAAGAGTTAAAGCTTTTCTTATCTTGGTATGAATGTGAATTTTTAGATGAAAAAAAGGAAGAAGAAACTTATTTATGACAAAAACACAAAAATACCTAGAAGCACTCAAAACCTTTGATGATTGGGTCATCGTCTCAGAATGGGCTGTGAGAGTAGGGGAACTATATCCAGATATATTAGAAGCAGCCAATGAACAAGCAGCAAATCAAGCCAATGATACTACAGGGCTAAGAGAGCTTGCAGCTCGTATCAGCTCCAGACTCTCTACAGGTGGATTTCCTGAAGTAGAGATAGATGACAGTGAAAGACCTCGTAAAGTACGCTATATCTCCGAAGCTCAAAAAGAAGAGCGTATAGAAGAGGAATTAGAGGCAGATATAGAGCCACTTACCCGTGCAGAACGCATACGCCAAGATACACAAGCCCTCACAGAGATAGAACGCTACCGTATAGAAGAGTTTGAAACCATATCCAAACAGTTAAACAAGTTTTTCAGCCTCGATTTTGAGGTAGATCATGCCTTTGCCTTACTCAGCCCTACAGAAGCAGGAAAACACCATCCAGACAACCTACAACTACTCATAAAAGCCCACAACGGAAAGAAAAACAAAAAGAACTGGCAACGCTTCACCCTAGATGAGCAAAAAGAGTATATCAAGCAAGTCATAGCACTACAGACTATGATAGCCTCTAGGCTAGAGATTAGTTTGGTAGATGATGTTTTGGATTCTTTGTTGGAAAGATTAGATAGAATTTATTAAGATGAAAATGGGAGGAGGAGATAAATGGATAAAACACTACTAAAACAAGCACTAAAATTCAAAAACAATACCCCTACATACTCCCAAACAACATACTTCAATGAACTAGCTAAAGAGTATCAAAAAGAAAATGATCTCTATTTTATAGAGTTGAAATTAAGACAAAAGAGTAAAGTACTAGATTGGGAGAAGTTCTTTTTATTTCTCTCTGAAGTAGGTAATGATGGTAAAATAATCTCCTCTTTTGAAGATATAGAGTGTCTTTTAGCTCCCACAACTACAAGGCAAGAGAACATAGAAAACACAGGTGACAGCAAGAGCCGTTACATTGCAGTATTTGATGGTGTGGTGATTTTTCAACATACCAATGAAGAACCAAAACTCTATAAAAGCCCTGATGAGATTAGAGTAGATGACACTCCTATTTTAGCAGTGGAAAATGGAGAGACTTTTTTAAATATCTATGACATTGCATCTAAATTTGGTTATGGACAGTTTATTTACCTAGGTGGTATGAGTAACAGTGCTACAAGAGCGTTTCTCAAAGATAAAAATGTAACTTTTTTCTTAGATTATGACATCGAAGCAATACGTATTTATGATAGTTTTAAGTGTAGGAGTAAACGCTTTTTCAGGCATCCTGAACTTGAGAACTATTTTGCAAACACCAAGTACCAAAATGAAGAGCTTTATCGTAAACAGCTCTCTGCTTTGCCTACAAAACATGATGAGTTGCAATGGCTGATTGACTTGATCAATCAATACAGTGCAGTGATAGAACAGGAGGTACTTTAGTATGACACATATTGAACTTATCTCTTTGATGAACAGACACAAAAAAGTGATTGATCAAGCATATAAGGGAGAGATACCTTCACATATCGATACGGCACTATTTGAAGCAGAGATCTTTAATAAAATAGGGGATCGAGTTGTCCTCAATGAAGCCTATATTCAATTTATCAATACCATGCTCAAGAGGGTAGAGTATGGTGTGATATTTGGAAAATATGCTGAAGAGTTACAGCAGCTTGTAACGTATAAAAAAAGATTTTTAGAAACCTCAGATAAAACGTATCTCAATCGTATCCGTAAGGGGATAGAAGATGTTTTCCTAAAATTTAAACGAAGAGATTCGGATATTTCTGTACTCATAAGTAGAATCGTCCATGAAAATGCTCTAAGTTTGGAAGTAATTTTGGATGATGCAGAGCATATTCTCTTACAAATGCAAGAGCTCTCAAATGCCAGTACCCAGACATATGATATTTTCTCCAAAGAGATCGTTGGACTGAGTAAAGAGATTGATGATCTGATTATTGATGTGAAGATCGATATACAGCGGTATTCAGATAATCTACATAAGTACATTCATAGACTCAATGGATTTATACTCCGAACGAAACAGCGAAAAGAGCAGAACAATAAAATAGCTGCATTGGCACAAAAGATCATGGCAGATGATGCCACTGAACTTGAAGCACTTTTAAGAAGTGACCATGAGAGCCTGCATCATACCTTTGGAAATACTAAAAAGCATAAAATAAAAACAGTGCCATCTGAGCAGGATATAGAACAAGATCGTTTTGCTGTTATTTTGCGTCAAGTATTTACTTTTGAACCTCATAAAGCAATTAAGGCACCTCAAACAATCTATAAAAAACAGGAAGTAGAAGATAAAGTAGTGTTGAATTATCAGCTGTTACTTGAGGATATTCAAAAACATATGCCTAAAGATCTCTTTGCATTTATTTTAAAGCATGAGGAGATTGAAAAATTTGATGCAGTGCAGACAAAGCGTTCTGAAGCCTTTAAAGCATTTTTGATGACCGTGTCTGAACATAGAGAACATACGAAAATAGATGATGGATTTGGATCGCATCATATAAGGAGAGTGGCATGGATATAGCAAGTGTTTTTGAAATTTTGTCTCAGGGGAAGATCATTTCATCTAATTCAAAAAAATATAGCGAATATACTCGACATCTTATGGATGAAGAGATCTTTGATGAATTCTATACAGCAGCATCTACCTTGGGCTATATCTTGCATGGTGAAGGAGGGTATTTTTACCTCTCAAAAAAAGGACAGATGAATAAAGATGAGATGGAAGCGTATATCATCAAACACAAGGATGCAATCTTGGCTATCTCCATACTTAGACAGTTGCGTCCACAGATAGATAGAGGAAGCTTTATTGTCTATACAGATTTGATACATGAATACAAAATGCAGGAGAAAGAAGACAGTTCAATCTCTAATAGGCTTAATATGCTTGTGTCAGGTAAAGGTCATGTAGATCTTAAAAGTGCTTTTGATGCACTGTTTGATCGTCTAAGAAAGTTTGACCTCATAGAAAGAGTAGGAGATCATGATCAAGATAAGTATAAAGTTCTTGATGCTATTGATTACTATATCAAGATTATAGAGCTTTCTGAGCCTAACACCAAGGAGAGCAAATGATTAGACGAATGATACTGATTAACTCAGCCAATTTTGACCTTGTAGATATTGATCTCTCTAAAGATGTGTTTTTCCTTGGTGATAATGCTTCAGGTAAGACAACAACAACCCGTGCAATTCATTATCTCTACAATGCAGAGGGTAGACAACTGGGGATCCCTAGCGATAAAGACTCTTTTGAAAAATACTATTTTCCTTATGACAACTCTTATATTATTTATGTGTTTGATGACTTTTTTATTATGGCATTTAAACGAAGTGGGAAGGTACAAAAATGGTTTAGTAAGCAGCCTTTTGATTTGGAGAGGGTTATTGCTAACGGTACACTTGTAGAACATGACCATATTAGGGCTTATCTTAAAAATGTAAGCTCATACCGTCCACAAACCAATGCTGAGTATAGAAAGATCATTTATGGACAGGAGAGACGCTATTTGGACTTCTCTATAGCCTCAATAAAGAATTATGATGCATTTTTGGAAGTGTACAATATGGTCTTTAATGTGGATAAAGCCATTGTAGATATGAAGAGTATCAAAAAAGCGATACAAAAATCTTTGCAAAAGGATGATGAGATTCTCTCTCTGGATTTTGATACATACATTACAGATATGACAGCTTTTACGCGTGACTATAACTTTTTCAAAAAGTTTGACAAGCAAAGAGACAACATAAAAAAAGCTGTAGGAGTGATGGAAGAGCTTGTATCCCTGGAAGAGACTATACAAATGTTACTTGGAAAGATAAAGTTTAACCAGGAAATGGATAAAGAGAAACTGCCTCAACTCAAAGTTGCCTATGAGGCAGAAGAGGAGGCATTAAAGGCTTCAAGACGCAGAGTGAAACATTGGGAAAAAAGATTAGAAGTCTTGGAGAATAGGGTAAGGGATCAAATTACTGATTTTATTATAAGGATTAAAGAGTTAGAGGTATTAGAAGAGAAATACTCACCCATCCATTATGAAGAGGCAGTAACTATAGCAGCAAAGAAGAGTGGGCTTGAAAAAGATCGTGATAATCTTACTATCTCCATACGAAAGCTTGAAGAAGAGCAAAGCAGTATTGTTAAAGAGATTGAAAATAGAATAGAACAGTTAACACGAAAAATTGAAGTTGATATTTTAGAAGAAGGAAAGAAAAGGCTTCGTGCCCTTAAAGAGTCTGAAGAGAATCAATGTGATAATGATATTGCAAGTATAGAAGCTGAATTTGTAGAAATATTTGCAGAGATAGAAAAAAAGATAGAGGCGTTACAAAATGCTCTATCTTTGGAAGAAGAAAATGTTGAGACACTCAAAAATAGCTATGAATCACAGAGTGATAACTTGTCTCAGGAGTATGAAGCAGGGCAAGAAAAAAACAGTATAGAACAGGAAAAAATAGTAAATCAACTCACCAATAAAGAATCAGAGATAGATAGATTGTCTCGCCAAATTGTGCAAGAGGAGAGAAAGGTTGAGGGATATAAAAATGATTATCATCAAGCACGATTTGAAAGAGCTGAAAAACTTAACAGTGTACGCCTGTATAACAATACGAAAATAAAAGAGTATCAAACACTTTTGAGTCATGAACCTCATACGCTCAAAGCATTTTTGGCTGAAGAGGTGGATGGCTGGGAAGAGAATATTTATCCTGTAATAGATAAAGAGCTACTTTCAAAATCGTGTGAAGTGTTAAAACCAGTCGCAGATTTTAAATCTACCTCTACACTTTTTGGTGTGACTATGGATCTTACTTCTTTAGATGCTTACCCTACAGCAGAAGAGTTGCATGAAAAGATTGTGCAACATAAAGAAGACAGAAAGATCTCTCTTGTAAAAGCCAGAGAAGAAGATAGGGTTCTGAAGGCTGAGTATGATTATTTTCTAAATGTAGCAACGTTAAAAATAGATAACATCAAGAGTGAAATAAAACTAGAGCAAGATAATTTAGGCGTATTACAAGTAAAACTATCTGAATTGAAGCAAGAGCAACTACAGCGTAAAGAACGCTATCAGGACAACAAAGAAAAGCTCAAAGAGCAGTTTGAACTACAAAAAAAGAAGCATGTTGAGGAAATTCATCGTATTAAGCAAGAGATAAAAACGCAAAAAGATGAAGAGAAGATCCAAAACAATCATAAAAAACGTCAGATAGGGAAGCGTAAAGAAAAATTGGATTTTAATCTTAAAGCTTCAACAAAGAACATCCAATCTTGGATAAATAGTGAAAGAGATGAAGTTAGAAAAGAGATACAAAAGTTAGAGTCTGAAAAGAAAACGAAAACAGAAGATGAACTACTCAGTGAATATAGGAATCAAAGAACTGCAAAGGAAGATGAGCTTAAAGTGTGTTACCGTGCTGAAACATTTTTAGATGAATATGAGAAAAAACAAGAAGAGATTAGTACATTACCAAATATAAGAAAAGAGCATAAAAAAGCAGAGACTTTTTTAAGTAACATCAAGGGAAAGATAAGCAGTAAAATAGAAATATCAAAAAAACAATCTCAAAGTTTAGAGGCAGAACATCAGAAAAGCAGTGAGAGGCTCAAAAAATTAAAAGAGGGTATTGCAAAAGCGGATGCACTTGAGATTGATTTATCGACTATTGAAAAGATTGAAGAGCCAGGAGAGCTTGATGAACTTGTAAATGCATATGAATTACAAAATAGAGGATATCAAAATCTCAGAATTGATTTTAAGTCTTTACTCAGTAGATTATCTAGTTTGGAATACAATGCAATTATCGATATCAATCTAAGTATTGAGAAGTTTGATGAAGTGGCATCTATTGCTTCACTTGAGCACATTAAAGATTCACTTGAAGAGTTACATAAATTTAGTATGATCTCTTATGATAATCAAAAGAGATCAAGACATGCAGATTTTACCAACTACCTAAATAACATTATCCCTCAAAAATTGGGTACTTTTAATGATCTTGAAGATCGGTTTGAACAACAAAAAAATAGAATCAACAGAAATTTAAATAAGGTGGATTTTGGTGCGATCAGGCAGATCTCTTTAGAGATGGATAAATCCAAAGGTAATAATAACTCTATCGCTTCTTTGATGCAATCACTAAACAGTAAAGTAGTAAGTGCCAGAACGATGTTTGAAGACAAAGAATCGCTCTTTTTTGACAAGCCTAAATCAATTGAAAATATAGATGCTATTATTGAAACACTAGGTAAGATCAAAAAGCAGAGTGAGGGTGGGGCAATACATATCTTTGATACCATCGATCTTACTATCTCTTATATAGAAAATGGTGTAAAGAAAAAGGGATTAAGCCACTTAAAAAATGATAGTTCCTCTGGTGGGAATATTTTATTAAAAGTAGCAATTACTATCTCTATTTTAGCCTTGTTTGCCAATAAGGCAGACAAAGACACACCATTCTTTTTGATTGTAGATGAGATATCAAGACTCAAACATCAAAACCAAGAGAATCTCAAAAAATACATTAATGACCATGGCTTCAGAACACTCTTCATTACCCCAGATCCTGTTTATCCTGATCCTAAAGCAGCGATGTATTATATGTTTAGAAATAGCGGTAACGAAAAAGGTGGTTTAGAAATAGCTCAGATGAATATTGTTTAAAAAGGTAATTTTATTATTTGCTTAGATCTATTAGTGTCCACATGCTGTCTCTATGACCACTCTTAGTTTTTCTCTCTGAGAGATGTTACAATCTTTGTGTCAAATTAAATAAATTGACAAAATTGACAAAAATATGATATAAGAGCGGTAAAATATGCTATAATCATTTAGAAATCAAAAAGGAATTATTATGTTATTAGGTTTTGGTGGAAGAAATTTCTACTCTTTTAAAGAAGATTTTGATGTTACTTTGGAGCATAAAGATGAAGTATTATCAGTTCTTGGTATAAAGGGTGCTAATGCTTCGGGTAAGACAAATGTAGTTAGAGCTTTATCATACATAAGAATGTTTATGTATGATTCTTTTTCACAGATTAAACCTGAAGACGGAATGCTATATAAACCTTTTTTTGATTGTAGTGAATCAACAGAACTTTATATTCACTTTAAAACAGATGATATTGAATATAAATATGAGATTGAATTTACACAAGAATCATTGATAAAAGAGTCACTTTCTCGCAAAGAGTCTCGTTGGACGACGATACTTATTAGAGAAGAACAAAATATTACAGAGTGTATTAAAGAATTAGATGAACTTAAAGCTATTAATATAAATAGAAACAATGCATCTATCATTAGTATTGCCCACCAACATGGACTAAAAGAATTAAAAACTTTTTACAGTTTTGCAGAAAATATAGCTACAAATGTAAATATTTTAGGAAAAATGACTAATAATGAGCATTTTATGGGATATAAAGATATATCTAAAGTTTATTTTAAAAATAAAGAACTGTTGAATCTCGTAGGTAAGCTTTTAAATAAAGCAGATACAGGTATCACACGAATAGAAATTGTAGAGATTGAAGATAAAATTACTAAAGAATTAACATATGAACCATTATTTCATCATGTAGTAGATAGTAAAATTTATAAATTGCAATACAATGATGAATCAAATGGTACACGGTTATTATATAGACAACTTGGTGCTTATTTAACAGCTCTTTCTTTTGGTTCTGTTATCGCATATGATGAGTTTGATATAGGGCTACACCCTGATTTATCATTGATGCTTATTGATTTATTTGAAGATAAAGAAGAAAATAGAAATGGTGCTCAACTCATCTTTACCAGTCATCATTCTGAAGTAATAGATAAGCTTGGAAAGTATCGTTTAGTCTTTGTAAACAAAGAAGATAATGAGAGTTATCTTTATAGGCTAGATGAAATACCTGGAGATATTTTAAGACCTGATAGGTCTATCATGCCTGCCTACAATTCTCATAAAATTGGTGGTCGTCCAAAGGTTATGGCACATGGCTAAAAAAGGTAATACTAAGAAAGATTCTTTTTTAGCATCTATTCCACAAATTTCATTAAATGCTACAGACAATAATTTGGCACAACGTTGCAAGTTTAATTTTTCTTATTTTGTGAATAGTGATGATGCAGGACAGGATTTTAAAGACTGGAATCAAGAGGAATTAGTAAAACTTTTAGATAAACTTAAAGAGTATTCTAAGTTTCCCTTGAATCATTGGAAAACTCAATATGTTGGTAAATATCCAGTTTTTGCAAATTATGGATCGGCTTTTCCAACTAGTACAGATTTTAATGAGCCTCAACATATTCCTATAGAAGTGGAATGGTGTAGAATTCATTTAGAAAACAAACCTAGATTGATAGGATTTGTTGTACCTGATAGTTATCATGATGCGATACAAGAGAATAGTTCTTTTAGATTTGATAAGAATACTTTTTATGTAGTCTTTTTAGATAAAGAGCATAAATTCTATAAAACAAGTTCATAGCTTTATACATTACGGATTTAAATTATTATTTAAAATAAATACTAAAACAGGAATTGTTCTATAGAAAATAGAAAAAATTCCTTCATTTATTTACGGTAGTCTCATTGGTGCATTACCGCTTTTGGTATCTACATGCTGAAGCATATGCTTTAAATTATCGCCTTTTCCCAAACCTCACTAAAAATCTCTATTGCCTCTATAATTTCCTTTTCACTCAACCCTCCAAATCCCATACGTACAGCCTCGAACTCTCCACCACAACGCTCTTTAGCTAAGTAAATTTTTATTCTTGCTTCTTCTGCTAATATTTTGAATTTTTCCCAGTCAAAAGGCACAGAGGGATGTATGAGTATGGCTAGTCCTCCTCCTTCTGAGACGATGTGCATGGAATTGCCTAGTTTTTCTTTAAGTGTGTCTCTCATAAGATTGTGTTTTTTCTTATTGATTGTACGCATTTTACGTATATGTCTGTCGTAGTGACCCTCTGCCATAAATTGTGCTAGTGTGAGCTGTGTAGTGAGTGCAACTTTGGCAAAGTGTGCATCATAACTCTTAGAATAGATTGATACCAACCAATGAGGCAAGACCATATACCCCACACGTAAAGCAGGGGAGAGTGACTTGGCAAATGTACCTAGATAGATGACACTTTCATGCTTATCTAAGCCTTGTAAGGAAGGAATAGGTCGGTTGCTATAGGTGAGTTCACTGTCGTAGTCATCTTCTATGATGATACCATCTCTTTCTTGCATGAGATCTAGGAGTTTGTGCCTGTTAGCTATAGGGATGCTTACACCTGTGGGGTATTGATGAGAAGGGGTAATGTAGAGTATCTGGGCTTTACTGTTGCTAAGAGTTTCCATACTAACCCCTTTGCTGTCTACTTTGATATACTCCATGTTGTAACCATACTCAGCAAAGACTTTCCTTGCGATGTGATAGCCTGGATGTTCTATACCAAAATATTTGTATTTGTCTTTAAGTAATTTGGCTATAAGTCTCATACTTTCTATAAATCCTGAAGTAATGACTATCTGTGAGACATCACAAACTACAGCACGTGAATCTCTAAGGTATTTGGCTATCTGTTCTCTAAGGACTAGTTCTCCCTTCCCCTCAGGGTAGGCACCGAAATCTACTGAGTCATCTAATACTTTCGTAGCAATACGTTTCCAAGTCTTGAGTGGAAAATCACTTGAACAAAGCTGTGCAGGAAAAAAGTCAAACTTGTAAGTAGGGTAAGTATGTGCATAAGGTACAGAAGAAGAATCGTTTGATTTAAAGGTGTCAAAATAGACTTCACTGACATAATATCCAGATTTTGGTCTGCTCTCTATATATCCCTCAGCATAGAGTTGTGCATAGGCACTCTCTACAGTTGTTTTACTGAGATTATAGAGTGAGGCTACTTTACGTATGGAAGGGAGTTTGTCTCCTATAGTATAGTTGTTTTGAATGTCATTTTTTATTTCTAAATAGAGTTGTAGATGTAGAGGTGTTGTACTGTTTAGATGAAGTGTATACACAAACTGTCCTTATAAAAATTAAATATTTTGTATCTTTACACAAGGTTAGATTAGACGTATAATAGCATAAAAATTGTAGGAATATGTATGAACAAAGTATTTGAAATTACAGATGAAAATATGATAAATACCGTACTAGACAGCACTGAGTACGGTACATTAGCCTTGAGTGTAGAAGATAAACCCTACGCAGTACCCATTAACTTTGTACGACTGGAAGAAGCTATCTACTTTCATGGAGCATTGAGTAATAAAAAGATGAAGATGCTTGCATCTAATCCTAGTGTGTCATTCTCTGTCGTGCAGAGCTATTCGCTCATTGCGTCGTTTATGTGTAGTACAGAGGGCTTGGCATGTCCTGCTACACAGTTTTTTAAATCTGTGAGTATTGATGGGGTGCTAGAGGTAGTAGAGAGTAGAGAAGAAAAAGCTAAAATGTTTGAAGCCCTTATGTCTAAGTTACAACCAGAAGGTGGATACAAACTCTTTAGTGATGAAACCTATGATAAATCACTCAAAGCTACAGCGGTGTTAAAGATAATACCCTCGACAGTCTCTTGTAAATTCAAGTTTGGTCAGCACCTTAATGAAGAGCGTTTTACTATGATACTAAAGCATTTAGAAGTGCGTGGTAATATACTTGACAAAGAGACGATAGAGATGATGAAAGCACAAAGGATCAGAGTATGCAACTAAAAATAGCTGAATTATCCGATATAGAAGCCACACTTAGACTTCATGCTAAGTATCAAATAGATACTATTAACGAAGAGGATAAAAAAGATGGTTTTGTTACCACTGCCTTTACCAAAGAAGAACTTACCCAACTCATAGAGCAAGAGCAGGGACTCTTTATAGCCAAAGAGGGTGAAGAGGTTATTGCCTATGTGATGGCTGCATCATGGGAGTTTTGGTCTAAGTGGTCTATGTTTCAGCATATGATAAAAGATTTGCCAAACTTGGAATATAAGGGACAACAACTGAGTGTAGAGAACTCTTATCAGTATGGTCCCATCTGTATAGACAAGCAATATAGAGGTACGGCTGTACTCAAAGATATATTTAACTTCTCATTAGCTCACATGGCAAAACGCTACCCTATACTCGTAACCTTCGTAAACCAGATAAATCCACGCTCCTATCAAGCACATAAACGTAAACTAGAACTAGGGGTCATACAAGAGTTTGAGTTTAATGGCAATAGGTATTGGGAGTTTGTGTGTGAGACTTCTAAGCCAGTAGTTTGACAAGTAAATTATAAACTACTATAACTGCTGAAATATTTGGAGAGAGATTGAAGTTTAGCTCATTCTAATTTTATCAAGTAAATAAAGTTTTAAATCTTGATATTTTACGATATCCATCGTAGGCTTCTCAATCCCTTCAATATCAAAAGGATCCTCTTCTTTTGCCTCAATAAGCTGCACAATGTTTTTTGGCAGATAGGTGATGCGATAATGCATAATGGTATCAATAAAATCTTTACCAGTAAATCCGCACTTTTTCATAAGATAAACCATATCATAAAGATCTCTAATCTTGTTTCTGTCAAGGAGTAGCAGAGATTTGAGCTTGAAGATGCTTTCAACAGATGCGATACGCAAATGTTCCAGAGTATGCTTGGTGTCATCTTTGAGAATCTCACTCTCATAGATATTGCTTGAAGGGTTGATAACAAAATCAACTTTTACACCATTGATAATATAACGCTTCATGACTTCATTAATATCTCCACCTTCATTAATGGCTGTATCTATAATACCTTGTTCAAACTCTAAAGGGATCACCTCGTCAAAATCTTCAAGAAAATCAAGATCTGGCAGTTTGTCTGAAAAAGGAAAACAGATATCAAGGTCAAAACTCTCACGATGAGTAATGTGATAAGCTAAAGCAGTGCCACCTATGAGTATGGCTTTATGTTCAGAGAAAAGTGGTATTTTTTTTGAATTTATCAAGAAGTGCTTGAGTTTGCTGATTGATCATGCAGAAGTTAAGGCAGTGTCAACATGTGACATAACACTATGAATGAGTTTATCTGAAAGTCTATCTCTGTGCTTCATGAGAGCTGCCAATACCACATCTACACCGAAAAATGCTATAAATTTCTCAATGACAAAATCATTGTAGGCTCTTTTGAGCGTAGAGACAATGAAGATGTCCCTTGGAACTGTTTTAGAGAGATCATTATTCCAAAAGATAGCTCTTGGCATCCCTGCATCTATAAGTTGTTTGGCTGTGACAGTTTTAGGAGATGGCATATTTTTGAGTAGTAGCATTGCATAGGAAGGTACTTTGCCAGACTTTTTCCACCCTGCAACTGTAAAATAGGGGATTTGAGCATAGTTTGAGAAAGCTTTTTTACTAATACCTTTGGTATCTAACATTTTTTCAAATAGATCATGTTTTGTTTTCATTGGCTCTCCTTACTAAGTTATTGTTATTTTAACCAATTTTTTTTTATTTGTCAAAATGACAACTATTTATCTACTCATTCCTTTCTTGGATTTTGTATTTGTTTGTGTTTTTATTTGAAATTCTGTCTTAATCTTCTGCATCTGCGGATCTGAAAAGTTCACTTTGAGATCATTACCCTGTTTAGTGACCTTGGAGATAAAATGTCAGACGCAGTGCTTAATTCTGCACAATATTTCAAAACCAGTCTATAAAATAGAGGCTTTCACCAAAGACAACTGCCTAATATGACTCTTCGTTTGACACTTTGGAACAGGTTGTGGTGAACTACCAATCATGAAGATGGTAGTGGCTATGTTTCATACCATGATGGTAATGTGTGTGTCTATGTAAGAGCTTAGCTTTAATAAGAAGCTCTTTATCTTGTAAAAAATGATCTAAATCACCATTGAAGATAAGTCGATGTTTATGATTTAATACTAATGCTCTGTTGCCCAACTCATGAGCCAAAGAGAGATTATGTGTTGATGTTATGGTGGTAATTTCCAACTCATCCAATAGCTCTACTAACCACGCTGTTGTGGTAGGATCAAGGTTGGCAGAGGGTTCATCCATCAAAAGAAGTTTGGGTTCAATCACCAAAAGTGATGCCAGGGCAACACGCTGCTTCTCTCCTCCGCTTAGAAAAAACGGTGGAGTGTTGAGATATTTGGTTAAGGAAAACTTTTTGGCTATCTCTATAACTCTATCGTCGATATTATCAAATCCAAACTCTCTAAGCCCAAAGGCTATCTCTTCTTTTACTGTAGCATTAAAAAGAAGCATATTGGGGTCTTGCATTAAAAAGACAACCTCTTTTCTAAACTTTTTAGAGATTCTCTTTATACTCTTTTTATCTACTATCTCTTCTTGATAGAGAAGTTGACCAGATTTAGGAAAGATAAGGGCATCCATGATCTTTAAAAGCGTTGATTTGCCACTTCCGTTGATACCCAATAAAACGATTCGTTCACCTTCATTTACTTTAAAAGAGATATCTCTTAAAAGCTCTTTTCGTTCACCTTTGAAATCGATATGATCAAAGGAGATGTTTTTGAGTTCAATCATTAAAAAATCCTCTACTCTTCATACCCAGTGAGATATCTTTTGATGTATGAAGTGTTTTATTTACAAAGTAAAAGAGTGTAGCATTGAGTGACTTCAACCAAGTTGCCAATGTAGGTTTTAGGGTTCGGGAAGTGTAGCCCATCTGAAACTCCGCAAAGGTGCGCTGAAAAATATAGATTTGTGAAAAAGAGAGGGTCACTAATGAGGTGAGTCTTTTTGAAAAAGCAAGAAGATTAAAGATATTGATCCTCTCCAGCATGGCAAAAGTCATAAAGGTTAAAAGAAAAACACGAATATTTAAAAGCACAATAAAAGAGAGCTTTATCTCCTTGAAGAGTCCCATAAAAAGATAAGAGAGAGATATTACCAACAAAGAGAGCCATACGGTTTTACTGACACGTATAAAAAGGTATTTTAAATTCTTATAAGAGAGCATAAAAATACTGACCATTGCCACAAGTAAATACCAAATATTATGAATAGAGGTAAAGAGTACTAATAGAAATAGATAGATAGTAAAGAGGTATTGGTCTCTATTCATCTGTAAATACCGTTTTAAAATTTCTCTTTAAAAAGCGATAGAGTGTTACGGTAATCACCCCCTCAACAATTCCTAATAGTGCATGAGGAAGTATGAGTGCAATAGTAGTGGTTTTTATATCGAATGGAAAAAAGAGAGGCTCTCCTGAGGCAGAGGCAATAAGTGGCTGAAGACCTAATATTAAAGCGACAAAGAGAGCAGGAATATTCATTCCTATCCAACCAGCTATAAAAAGAGCCAATGTTTCATTGATTTTTTTAAAAAGTTTATAGCTATAATAGGCACTAAAACTGCCTAGAAATGCAATGGCAGCTACATTAATCCCCAATGTGGTTATTCCCCCTTCTCCAAAAAACAGTGCCTCTACAACTATTACCATAGAGAGTGCACTAAAGGCCAAATAGGGAGAAAAAAGAATACTGATAAGTGCTACTCCGCTAAGATGGGCAGAGGTTCCTGCTGGAAGAGGTATGGCTATCATCATCAATACAAAACTAAGTGCTGAGAGTGCTGAAAGAAAAGAGATCTGTTCACTCTCTATCGATACTTTTTTAAAGGCTTGGTACCATAGTACAGCGGTTAGCCCCCAAAGGGGGATATAGGTTGTGGGCGAGACAAATCCATCAGGTATATGCACGAAGACTCCTAAAATAGACTTGAAAAGCTAAAAAGTATCCGATAGTCCTCTTTACCCTCGCTGCCTTGCTGAAGATTCTCTTCATTGAGGTGGGTATAGATGGGGGTTTTGATGCCCAAACCAACACTAATTGTTTTATAATAGAGTCTAAAGCCAGTGGTGTTATAGAGGATTTGACCACCTGTTGCCTCTTGCTTAATACCATTTTCCTCATCTCTTCCAAGATAGAGATAATTAGCTTCGATATTTGCATCAATTCGTAATTTTTGTTTACGGTTGGTATAGAGCTTGTAGGTAAGAGCGGTATTGGCTCGTATCTCATCAGCAAATTTAACTTTAGTACCATCACTATATTGATATTCTAAAAAAGTATTATAAGAGCTATCGGCTAAAAAGGTCCAATCTTCATCAAACCATTTGGTAGCACTAAGCCCTATCATAAAGGAAGGCTTGCCAAATCCAAGTTGCATTCCTGCATCATAAAGGGTACCATCGCTTCTTTTTATGTTGGTATCTCCTGTAGGCAGTGAAAGATTCATAAAGGTGGTAAAGTGCCAATCCTCAAGGTCATCTAGAGACTCATTTGACGGGGTAAGCATCCATCCGTTATCATACTTGAATCCCAAAACACCCATGAGATTGATATCGTGAAAACCACTGGTAGACTCACTGTTTTCTAGCGTTTTGGTATAGTAAGGCATAAATATATAAGCACTAAGATATGAAGTGAATCCATATCCCAAGCCATACATGAAATAGCTACTGGAAGACCCCTCATCGTCTATAGGGGAGGAATACGTTGTATAAGAGGCACTGTCAACCTTTAAATAGCTTAAAAACTTTCCCTCAGGCAGTGTAGCCGAGCTGGTGGTTTCAATAGGAGCTCCTGGCCCCTCCAATCCTGCAACCCCCAATGAAGCAACCCCATGGTGTGCAAAAAGACAACTTGTCGCAAATAGTGTTATAACTAAACTTTTTTTCATTTTTTTCTCCTGTTAATAAAATGTAATAGGGCAAATAGGGCAAAAATAAGAGCCACTCCCACAAATATCTTTTGAAATCTTTCATAAAAACTTTGTGAATACCCTTGCAGCTGCATGTGCTCATCTACTTCTATGTCTATCGAAGCCCCATGACCATCTTCACTCACCGCTTTTACGTGCCATACACCGCTTTGATTTGGAATAAAGATAACCCGTGAATTGCTATCGGTTCTCCCCACAGCAAAAGGGAGCTTCGCATTGGGGGCATAGACTTCATACTGTTGATAAGAAAAATCAGCACCTCCTCCGAAGGAAAATGTTACTACTGTAGCTTGATTCTGTTCAACTTTATGATGTAAATCATGTGCAAAAGAGAAACAGCTTAAAAGAGTTACAATAATAAATTTTCTCATTCTTTAACCTCAAAATTGAGTGTAGTTGTAAATATGGTCTCATCATAGAGTTCACTATGAGCAGATGGCTCTTTACGTGTCGCTTGTATATTCTGAATACCGCTATGCTTGATGCGTATATTGATTTTTCCATTTTTGTCACTTACGCCTCGTACTTTACCATCATAGGCAACAGCAATGCCCTCTATAGGTTTTTGTTGATAGAAGAGTTGTAAATGAGCCTTATCTCCAATCTCTTTAGGACTATTGAGAAGGAGAATCTCCAAGGAGTTAGAGAGTACTTTATCCTCTCCCTTTTCAATTCGTTTTACACTTTCGTAACTTCTCCAGCTTTTTAATGGCATCTTGACACTATTTTTTGGAAGATTTTTGATGCCATAAGGGGTTTTTGTAAAGTATCCATTATCTAGTCTTATATATAAAGAGTCACACTTTTTATATATAGTCAGAGGATAGCGTTTTTCTCTCTTTAGGGCATCTATATTGCTGCCATTTTTGCAGATGATCTCTTGAATATTGTTGGGATCATAGGGGATGACTTTGCGTCCTTGATGCTCTTGTGTAAGGTGTAGATGACCATATTGCAGTACAAAACTGTCACTTTGCTTCTCAATCCAGATATCATGTGTCCATAGAGACAGAGGGAAAAGTAGTAGTAGTAAAAATCTCATAAATATACTCCTAAGGTAAAAATTAGGCATATCATAGAGAAAGAAAAATTATAAAGATATAAAAAAAATAACTTCTGCTCTATTTCAGGGACTAAAATATCTCTTTTTTCTCTTTGGGTGTATAGTTAAATCTGAATTCAGCCTCTTTTAGATAGAAAATACTCAAGGTTTCAACTGCTTGTGCTGGATGACTTTGGTATCATACAAATGAGTGCAGATGATGCTATCAATCTCTTTGAAATCATTGAAGATAGAACAGAGATAAATTCAACCATCATCACTTCTCAGCTTCCTGTTTCACAGTGGTATGATTATCTCAATAATGATACAGTGGCCGATGCTATTTTACTTTAGGATACAGAATGCATCAAAAAAATGGACTATGCCAGTTTTGAACTGCTGTCCTGCTGGCCAAGATAAATATATAGAGGTGCAGCGTTTATGTTACCAAATATGGCTGACACGGAATTTTAAATGCTCTCTTCCAATCTGTGATTTAACAGTATATTAAAGGGTAACTATCTTCTAATAAATTCCAAATTTAAAGTTTTAAATTAGTTTATTTTTTATGAATGACTATTCATTATATTTAATGCACCATTTAAAACACTTTGGCTAATATAACAATTAAATATATTATTTATAATATAAGATTATATCTATAGGTCTTCTATAAAGATTTAATTATTATTTAGTATACAACCAGAATTAGGAAAAATTAATTTGTCCAAAACATGTTGCATAATATTGATTATGTATAATTCTGGTCTTGATTTCTGGTTGTCTAGTGAATAATTATTTATATTTGATCTAATAAAATATAATTGATTTCTGATCAACCTTTCTCTATCAACAGTTAGTTAGAAATTGCATATGATTTTAGAATAGATATCTATAAAGTCAATGTGTTGAACAGGTACCATTTCCTCTGCTTTTTTCTAACTTACCTGCTACAAACATTTCAACACTTGCTTTTACTGTTGGTGAACTCTGATCAAAATAAAGATCAAGTCCTGCTTGAGCAAAACCTTGTGCAGGTGAGTTGCCAATGCCTGAAACAATCAATGCGTCAGGATTTAAGTTCATAATATTAGATACCGCATTACCACAAGCCCCACTCTTATGCCCTTGATTTTCTACACATTCAACATCTGATATTTTAGTACCCTTTAGTGTAATGATGGTATAATATTTCGCTTTGCCAAAGTGAGCACCTCTTTTACTTAAATACCCCATATCTTCATCGGTTGGAAATACCAATTTCATTTCTTTCTCCTTTTCATAGTATAGTTTAATATTTTGTACCATAGAGGTTAAATATTTCTAGATATTTTTATTGTTTATTTTATAATAATAATGATGATTTGATCTCGACATTAATTTTATTCATATGCATAAAACTAGTATTATTTTATCTTATATTAACACACTTGTCAATAGTAGAACTTATAACTCTGTAGATCAAGACAACTTGATTCCCACTAAAAAGAGAGAGTTTAGGAGTATTAATTGATTAAAGAATCTGCTGTGGGTACTTAACTTTCTTTTTTACAAAATAAACATTAGTAGAAGGGTGGTTAAATATAAAATAATATGAATGATATCTATGAATAAACTGAAGAAAATCTGAAATAAAATAACTGAATCAGTACTTACTTTTTTGGATCAACATGCTTAAATCGCTCTTCTATAGGGCGAAAGTACTATAAAAATGAATACCTATTCATAAATATTAACAAGATTTTTATTTTCTATAAGATAAACTTCAAATGTTGTTTCATTGTTTAATAAATAACAAGTAAGTTTGTAGGTAGCCTATTAAGAGAAACATTAATGTATCCTCCTTTCTTAATAGGTTACCAATAAAAAATAATGTTTTCTTCTATACTTTCTATGTTTTATTCAATATTAAAATAATTATTACTGATAAAATTAAATAATTGATTCAAATCAATATACTTTAGTTTATATTATGTTATAGTTTTGCATGGATTATATTAAAATAATTCATTTTAAAGTTAAAGGAGAGGAAAATGACATTTTCAAACTCAATAGAGTTGTTGGCGTTTCATAATGTAGCTTATACTATTTATGCTCTACTGATTATTTCAGTCATTGCATGGTTTGGTTATAATCTTACAAAAAAAGAAGCAAAATCAGTTGTGCGGATACCGTTTTATGCTTATATCGCATTTTTGGTTGCAGGAGGGGTGGGGCACCATATTTTTACCTACAATACCATTCCCTGGGTATCAGAGGATATTACACGGCATGAAATAACCCCTGATGCAACCTATAAGTTTACAATAGAAAAACATAAGTGGACACTTCCACAAAAAAAGATCACAGTTCAATGTGAACAGAAGATCCTTTTTGATGTGGTGAGTAAAGATTTGGTGTACGGATTTGGTCTTTTTAGACAGGATGGTACTTTAGTGATGCAGATGCAGGTCAACCCAGGCAGTAGCAATGACCTTTTATGGACATTCAACCATAATGGTGTGTTCGATCTGACATCAACGGAGTATTCAGGACCGGGTCAATATAGTGAAGATGGAAAAACAGATCTGATGAAAGTACATAACTTTGTTGAAGTTATCGGATGTAAAAAAGGGGGAGGTAAAAAATGAGTTTTACAGATAATTTAATTAATGGGACAAATTTTAACCATACAAGCTTAAATGCACTACAGAAAGTGACGCTTAGAGCGGTTGTGATGTCTTTTCTCTTCTTTGGGTTGGCATCAGTTGAAGGTATGATCATGCGTATGGTCTCCACAGGACCGGTTAACCCACTACCTGAAATGTTCTCTCAACCAGAACATTATTTTTCGATTATGACCGTACACCCAATTATAGGTATTTTTGGTTCAACCTACCAGCTGGTCTTTGCTGCATTTATGTTCCTGGTGCCTTTTTTGACTAAAAAACCTTTATATAGTGTAAAATTGGCTAACTTTGTTTGGCTAATGATTACTATCGGTTCCGCATTAGCATGGATAGCTGCATTTGTATGGCAGTATGCACCGCTTTATACACTCTACTGGCCTCTACCTGCAGATACTGAACAGTTTCAGCTTATTGGCGGAATAGTATTTATTCTGGGAGTTGCTTTGATCATGATCGGTACATTCGGATTTATCTATAATATCTATGCCACGATCTTTGCCAGAGTCGGTGTACATAAAGACAAAACAACCAAAGAGCTTTTGATCTCTGGTTTTGGTATTGACGGAATGTTGAACCTGTGGAATAAACTCAGAGGAAAACAGCCATACAGTAAAGAGCCTGCTCTTGCGCTTCCTGTTGTTGCGATCTTCCGTGGTACGGTCGATACATTCCTGGATGCAGTGGTAATTTTGGGCGCAGGTCTTCTGGTACTTGTCTATTTGATCTTTGATGCAAGCGGGGCACCCCTTAATGTTGCGACCATTGATTCCCTGCTCTATAAAAATTTCTTCTGGTGGGGACTTGACCTTGTTGCAGATGGTTTGGTACTTATTTATGTAGCCGGTTCCTGGTATCTTTTGGCAACGTTGATCACAGGTCAAAAGCTCTTTATGGAGAATGTGGCTAGAGCAGCGCTTATGTTAGAGCTTCTTGTTTCCTGGATGGTATGGTCCCACCACCTGCTAGCTGATCAGGGACAACCCGAAATGATGAAATTGATCTCCGGTGAGATGGTAACAGCATTTGAGCTTCTTACTCAAGGACTCGCACTCTTTATTACACTTGTAACACTATGGAAAGCAAGACCGCTTAAAATGACGATGGAGCTCAAGTATCTTCTTGGTGGTCTGGTTGGATTTGGTCTGGCAATTCCTGCTGCGATCATTCAGGCAGATATGGGTATGAACAGAATACTTCATAATACACAGTGGATCATTATGGCACACGTGCATATTGCATTGATCGTTGGTCTTTACATGACACTTTACAGTGCATTGTATGTGCTCTGGCCATTGGTTACGAACAATACGAAAATGTATTCCGGTAAACTTTCAAATGCACACTTCTGGCTTTTCCTTATCGGTGGTATCGGTATGGGTGCATTTGCTGGTATGGCCGGGCTTGACGGTATGCTTAGAAGACACCTCTATATTAATGGTGAGTTTAATACTCTTATGTTGCTGGCAGCCGCTTGTGGGGCAATGATTTTAGTGGCATGGCTAATCTTCCTCTTTAACATTATTATGTCAGTAGGGCTTAAAGGATTGATCGGTATTTTCCTGCCTGCAAAAGATCAAACAGCTTCTTATGGATTGGATGAAGAATTGGAACCTGCAAAGGATCCTGAGTTTGCATCATAAAGTACAGGGGGGGAGTCCCCTCTGCTGTCTGTATCCATGTTATGGAGAATGGGAATAATCATGTTGATTTACCCCTGTCAAACAAATTAAATCCTCCATTATAATAATTTTATGTGCTATGCCATAAATATTTAATTTGTTTAACAGTGTTAAGTCTATATAGAACAGTAATAATTAAAGGATAGATATTGATTCATCTCAAACGTGTTGCACTTGAAATCAAAACAGTTGGTTTATATGATCTTATTTTGCAGGATATACATAACATTACCGGTAAAAAGAGAGTCAGTGAAGATGATATCCTGGAGGTCATGGAAAAATATCCTCAAATACTGGAGGATTACAAGCAGACGAATGTAGAATATAATATCAGTAATATCCATATAAAAGATATAGATATAGAAAATCTGGAAGAATCTTGTCAGGCAAGAGCACAGAAGATCAATGAAAATTTAAAAAATCTGAGAGAGATAGAGAAATATACTCTTGATTTTGAACAGAGTTCTACCTTGGTGATCATATTTTCTATAGAGTTCTTTGTGCTGTTTTCTGTACAGTATTTCATTGTCCTTCTTGATCTTAAAGAGTGGCAGTGGTGGATCTATGGTGTTTTTGCGCTCTCTATTGTGGTTGCATGGTGGTATGCGAGAAAAGAGCGAAAAAAGTATGATATAAATAGTAAACTGTTTGAAGAACAGTATGAAGAGACTTTAGGGTTGATCGAAAAGCTTGAAGAGGATGGCTGTATCAAAAAGTCTGATCTGATCATTGCTGAGTGTGAAGAACATGTTTGACACGGTAACGATTCATTATACTTGGGATAAAGAGACTTTTTTAAAAGCGAGCCATGCGGCATATAAGTATGAGATGAAACATTCACCTAAACGTTTCCTGGGATGGATCTTTATTGTAATGACACAGTTCTCTGTGGTTGCCGCTATGAAAAAAGAGGCTGTAGGGTTTCTTCTTATCTCTACCTTCTTAACCGTCTATTGGTATTTTCTAAGATGGCCGATGCGGAAAGCAATGTTAAGTAAAAGTTTTGATGCTATTCCAGATGCAGACCATACCTTTCACATCACTGCTTCGGAAGAGGGGCTGATCATAGACGGGCATATGACACCATGGAAGAATATTTTGGAAGTGGTCTCGCTGGAAGAGGGATATCTTCTCTATCATGGTGATACATTTGTGTTCTTCCCTGTGTACGCATTTAAAGATTTAGAAGAAAAAAACAGATTTGCCACTTTGGCCAAAGAAAAAGTAAAACATTACCAAAGGGGTTAACATGGCATATGTCTATATGGGTATCATCATTGTGTTTCTTATCGGGATTATTGCTATTGCAATGACTTTGGATAAGGATAATAAAAGATATGGGAAAAGAATAGGGTTCTTGATCTAAATATGTTTCTTTATATTATTAGAATATTATATGGATTTTAAAAAAATACGAATTTTTATCAATGGATTTGGGCGTATCGGCAGATGTGCAGCACGAATCATTTTGGAAGATAGCAGTCTGGAGCTGGTGGGGATCAATGATCTTTACAGCTATGAACAGATGGCATATCTTTTGAAGTATGATTCTATTTACGGAACTATACCATATGAGATAAAAGCAGAAAACCATACACTTTGTATTGATCAGCAAAGAGTAAAACTTTTTTCTGAACCTAGTCCTGAAAATATAGATCTGACTTCACTTGGTATTGATGTTGTTTTGCAGTGCAGCGGAATGTTTTTAACCGTTGAATCCAATAGACCTTTGATCGAAAACGGAGCAAAAAAAGTGATTGTATCTGCTCCTCCGTCAGATGGGATGCCAACCTATATCTATGGAGTAAATCATAAACAGTATGCCAATGAGTCTATCATTTCAAACTCGAGTTGCTCTGCCAATGCTATTGTTCCACTGTTTAAGATCATTGATAAGTATTTCGGGATTGATAGTGCAATGATGAGTATGTACCATAGTTATACAGTATATCAAAATCTGCTTGACAGTAAACACTACTCCAAAGATATACGCAGAACACGTTCTGCTACACAGAATACTATTCCGCTTATGAGCAGTGCAGCTGAGGCAACTGGTTATTTTTTCCCTCACCTCAAAGAGAAGCTTTATGCTAAAAGTATCAGGGTACCGATTCCAAGTACGACATTATATAATTTAAGTATCAGGCTGAAAGGAAGGTATACAAAAGAGGAAGTGAATGCCAGATTTGAGGTAGAGGTGAAATCCTCATATAAAAACATACTTGATACTACAGAGACTCCAAATGAATCTAACGATTATATATTGAACCCCTATAGTGCTGTGATCAACCTCCCTTTTACTGAGATAGCAGGTGATTTGCTCAGAGTCTCAGCCTGGCAGGATAATGAATACGGGTATGTTAAAAGATTGGTTGAAGTAATAAAAGTCATAACATGAAATTAAGAAAAATTACTTGATTTTAATCAAGTAATCGTTAAAATAAAAAAATTGAGAAAATAATTTTTCATTTTTTGATAACAATTAAATAAAATTATTGGAGTAATATATATGGTAAAAACGATTATAAAAAGAGATGGAAGTTCTCAGAAATTTGTACCTTTCAAAATAGAAGATGCGATTAAAAAAGCATTTAAAAGTGAAGCGAAAGCCTATGATAAGAGTGTCTTTTCAGAGCTAATGGATACTATCAAAAACAAAGATGAGATCAGTGTCGAAGAGATTCAGGATATCATAGAAAAAGTTTTGTATGAACATCAGCATTTTGAAGTGATGAAGTCATTTATGCTCTACCGTCATATGCACAAGATCCAAAGAGAACATATCCTGGGACTGGATGAAGATACAACCTATATCAATTCGACACAAACCATCAAAGAGTATATCGATAAAGCTGACTGGAGGATCAAGGCCAATTCCAATACAGGCTATTCCAATGCCGGACTTGTCAATAATACAGCAGGCAAAGTGATCGCCAACTTCTGGCTGGATACGATCTACTCCAAAGAAGAGGGTTATGCACACAGGGATGGGGATTATCACATCCATGACCTGGATTGTTTGACCGGATATTGTGCAGGATGGAGCCTGCGAGTGCTTTTGGATGAAGGGTTTAACGGTGTGCGAGGAAGAGTAGAGAGTAGAGCACCTAATCATTTCAGGGAAGCACTGGGACAGATGGCAAATTTTCTGGGTATTTTGCAGAGTGAATGGGCAGGAGCACAGGCATTTTCTTCCTTTGATACGTATTTGGCACCTTATGTGTTTAAAGACAGACTTTCGTTTGATGAGATTAAAAAAGCAATAAGAAGCTTTGTGTACAATCTCAATGTCCCGGCACGATGGGGACAAAGTCCTTTTACCAATATTACCATCGATTGGACGGTTCCTGCTGATCTGAAAGATCAGATACCGACACGAAATCAGCAACATCTTTTTCATGGATTGGATGATGAAGATCTATTGAAGCGTGCCAAAGAGAGAGATGAAGATATTCACTCTCTGGAGAGTATGACCTATCACTATTTTCAGCCTGAAATGAATCTTATCAACAAAGCTTACTATGAAGTAATGACGGAAGGTGACAAGAGTGGGCAGCCATTTACTTTTCCTATTCCTACGGTAAATATCACCGAAGATTTTGACTGGTATGGAGAAAATACGGATATTCTTTTTGAAAATACGGCAAAAATAGGATCTTCCTATTTTCAAAACTTTATAGGCAGTCAGTATGTGAGAAATGAAAAGGGTGAACTGATACCCAATGAAGAGGCATATAAACCTGGGCATGTGCGAAGTATGTGCTGTAGGCTGCAGTTGGACCTTCGTGAACTTCTTAAAAGAGGTGGAGGGCTGTTTGGAAGTGCTGAAATGACAGGAAGTATCGGTGTTGTGACGATCAATATGGCAAGATTGGGATATCTCTATGCAGGAGATGAAGAGAAGCTTTTTGCAAGGCTTGCCAAACTCATGGAGTATGCCTACTCAACACTTGAGAAAAAAAGAATTTTTATCCAGGAGATGTATGATAGAGGACTTTTCCCCTATACGGCAAGGTATCTTCCCGGGTTTAACAATCACTTCTCAACTATCGGTGTCAACGGGATGAATGAGATGATACGAAATTTTTCTCATGATAAGCATACGATAGCCGATACATTTGGAAAAGAGATGGCTATGAGGATCCTGGACTTTATGAGAGATCAGCTCAAAGATTTCCAGGAACGATCAGGGAACCTTTATAACCTTGAAGCAACACCGGCAGAGGGTACAACCTACCGATTTGCAAGAGAAGATATCAAAAGATATCCGGATATCATACAGGCTGGGACCGAAGAGAACAACTACTATACCAACTCTTCCCAGATCCCTGTATTCTATACGGATGACCCTTTTGAAGCGTTAACTCTGCAAGATGATCTGCAGTGTAAATATACAGGCGGAACGGTATTGCACCTGTATATGAGAGAGAAGATCAGTTCTGCAGAAGCAGCCAGAAAATTGGTGAGAAATGTCATTAGTAATTTTAGACTACCCTATATTACGGTGACACCCACCTTTTCCATTTGTGAAAAACATGGCTATCTTTCCGGGGAATATGAGTATTGCCCCAAATGTGATGAAGAGATTTTAAGAGAAGCATGTTAAAGGGTAGAATATGCAAAGATCGAGGTACAATTATACTGGAAGGAGGGAGATGATTGGCAAAGTAATAAAATTTAGTTTAAGAAACTTATAATATTAACTCAAAAAAAGGAGATAAAATGAATCAAAATGAAATACTGGAAAAGTTAAAAGAGAAAAGAACAAAGTGTATTGTCTACACAAGGGTGATGGGATACCATAGACCGGTTGAAAGTTTTAATATCGGTAAAAAAGGCGAGCATCAAGAGAGAAAGTTTTTTCTTGAAAAAGCATCACGAACCAATGCCGCTTAAACCTATATATGACATTACTCCCTTTACCGCCTTGGATTACCCTGATCACCTGGCGACTATTTTTTGGTTTGCCAAGTGTAATATGCGCTGTGTGTATTGTTATAATAAGGATATTGTATTTGGAGAGGGAAAGATAAGCCAAGAGGAGGCATTGGACTTTTTAGATAGTAGAACAGGGCTCCTTGAAGCGGTGGTTTTGTCCGGAGGAGAAGCTACACTTTATGATGGCCTGCCAGAGTTATGTCGAAAGATCAAGCAGAAAAAATTTAAAATAAAACTGGATACCAATGGATTGAACCCAAATATGATTCAAATGTTGGTAGAAAAGAGTCTGGTTGATTATATTGCACTTGACTATAAAGCACCCAAAGAGAAGTTTCTTTCTATAACAAAAGATAAACATTTCGACCGTTTTTCAAAGACACTGAATTTTTTAATCAAAACACAGTTTCCCTTTGAGGTAAGAACAACGGTTCATAGTGATCTGTTAAGAGTGGAAGAAATTAACAGGATCGTTAAAGACCTGATAAAAAGAGGGTATAAGGGTACTTACTATTTACAGCCGTTTGTCTTTACCGATAATACAATCGGAAGAGTAAAAGAGGAAACGAACCCTTTTGTCAGATCGCTTCTTTCTACTGAGTTGAAAATTGTTTGGAGAGAATAATTAAAAATACTTTTTATATAGGGGTTGTTCTTAATATTCTCAGTTTATTTACAATCATTAACATTTGGGAACAATACCATCTTTCGCATATTTTACAGCAAAATCATTCACATGTTTCCACCATGAAGGTTTGATTTTTTCAAGTTTCAATCTTGGACAAATCTTTTTTGTTTCTTGAGGGAATTGACCATTTTCGTATATTTCTTCCCATTCTTCCTGCGTATGATTTCTGGCAAAACGCACACCTGAAAAACCACACTTCTTACGAAACTTCTTTTTAAAAAGTTTTTGACCTTTCTTTGCACTTGCAGGTGCTGCTGTAGGCAAAGTTACCATTATAAAAGATGAGAGTACCAGAACTGTCAATATCTTTTTCATTAAAATCCTTCGTATAATCTATTTATCAACCAAATCGATAAAATAAGGTTGAGTTCAATAAAGACTCATAGTTTTCACAAAAGCTAACAGTAAACAAGTTTTTTTCCTTTTTGGACTTTGGTACCAGCACATAAAACGTCTTGTGTTAGCTTTATAAAATCATCTATAGGATGCTAAGGAGGAGTGTAAGAACTTCTACCTTGTATAACACGAAGCTATGAGAACTTTAAAACTAACACTCAAGGGGTTTAAAATGTATTATGTTGGAATTGATGTTGCTGAAAAAAAACATTATGTGTGCATCCTGGATGATGCTGGTGAATTTGCTGTAAAACCATTTTGGATCTATACGGATATTCTTGGGTTAAGAAGGCTGATTGAACAGTTTGCCAACCTGTCATTAGACAATGATGATTTTATTATTGGTATAGAATCAACAGGAGCTTTTTCTGAGAATTTGTATGAATATATTACAGACAATGACTACCAAGCCGTTTTGCTAAACGCTTATCAGACTGCCAAGTTTCGTGATTTCCGTACCATACGAAAAGTAAAGAATGATGCGATTGATGCCTATGTCATTGCGGAACTTTTATCTACCGGTAAATACAAAGAGAGTCATATCTCCAATGATGCCTATCATTCAGTCAAGGTATTAGGCAGAACCAAACGTTCACTGGAGAAGAAGATAAAAACCATCAAGAGGGAAATCTCTACTGTAATGGCGACTGTCAATCCTGAGATTGGCAGAGTATTTCCAAATATCTTTACCAAGACAGCACTTGCGATCATCAAAGTCTACCCTACTGCAATAGATATGCAAAAAGCTACGCCAAAGAAGCTGACTCGTCTATTCCGTCATATCAAAGGTAACAACTTCTCTGAAGATAAAGCCAAGTTCCTGATCGATCTTGCCAATACTTCAGTATATGCTGGTCGTGCCTATGAAGCCAGATCTCTAATGATCACTACTAATATTAGGATATTAGAGCTTTTATGTCAAGAAAAGAAGCATATTGAAGAACAAATCAAACAACTTATTACCGAAGAAATAAATACAATTGACAATTCTATTGAAAATCTCCAAAGTATACCCGGTATCTCAGATAAAACCATTTCTGCCATATTAGGAGAATGTGGAGATCTCAGGCGATTTGATTCAGCCAAAGCTTTTATTGGCTATCTTGGTCTTTATCCTACACAGTATCAATCTGGCAACTCCAATTCTATAGGCAGGCTTGCAAAAAGAGGCATACCTATTGCCAAACATGCACTTTATATGGCTGCAGTAGGATCTGTATTGCACAATCCTCAGCTAAACAAGATCTTTCGAGACAAAGTCTCTTCGGGTAAATCCAAGAAAGAAGCTTTAATCATTATCTCCAAGAAAATAGCAGCGATCATGTATTCCATAGTCAAACACAATGAACCTTATCAAGCCCATAGAGTATTTATCCCCAACAGGTAAATATTCCCGTTAGTTTTAGCACTTGTGAAAACAATGAGTTTTTAATGAACATTGACCAAATATTGTTTTAGTATCTATTTGATCATTTGAATATTCTTTTCAAATACTCAAATAATCCAACAGGATACCTCTGTCTATAAAAAACAGCTATTGGTTTAAGCTATTCTTTATAGGATGGTTTTTATAATAAATTTATCAATCAAATAGTTAAAATAAAATTGTGTCATCTATTTGAATCCTTTGAATATTTTTTTCAAAATACTCAAAGGATTCAACAAAAGATCTCTACCGATTTTACTCCATTACTTATAATTTACATTCGTAAGAAAATATAAAATTAACAAGAAAGTGCCTTATAAATTGTATTAGCCACTTCATCAGTATAAATATTTAAATTTTCTTCTAAAACATTTTCACCACTTAAAAAAGTCATAGCACCCAAAATACCACTTATTAAAGAAAATGCTACATAAAAATCTCTCTCTTTAAACTCACCATACTCTACCCCTGTAGTTATAAGCCTTTCAATTTCATCAATAAATTCTTTTGCAAGAGAAAAACCACAATCTTCTTCATCACAAAAAAGTTCTCTATTAGATAAATAAACTCTAAAGAAGTATTCGATCATTTCTGGATTTTTTTGAATAAAAACAAAGTAAACACTAACAAATTGACGGATTTTTTCTTTTTGAGAAATATCTCCATTATTAATATATCTTAATTCAGCAGCTAATTTTCCCGTAACAAATTTTATTGATGCTTTTGCTAAACTTTTTTTTGAAGGGAAATAGTTGTAAATATTTCCAACACTGATACCCATATTGTTTGAAATTTCAGATATAGTAGTATTATAAAAACCTTTTTTTGAAAAAAGTTTCAATGCAGATAGTATTATCGTATTCTTTTTTTTAAATTTTTTTCTCATATATTTAAATTTTTTTCCTAATAAATTTTTAAAATATTTACACTCTTTTATCAAAGATCATAGATATTTAATTGATATATTTGCCTCTTGTTTAACTTTTTGCTGCATAAACTCATTTTCTACTTTTGATTTAACTAATTCAAACCTACTATTAAATTTTGGTATATCATTTAAAATATAAAAAATTTGATAACCAAACTCTGTTTTTATAGGCTCTAGTGAATATTCCGATTTTCTTAGATCTTTTAAGAGAGGTTTTAATTGATCATTTAATTGTTCTGTAGGAATCTTGCCAAAATATCCATTTTTAGATGCGGAAAGTGCTAATGAATATTTTTGGGCCAATGCTATAAAAGTCTCTAGTTTATTCTTTGATTTAGCCAACTCATCAATAATAGTATTTGCTTTGTTTTGATCTTCAACAACTATTGTCAAAAGTTCTTTCATAGCAAGTGTATCATATTTATTCAATTCATAATACTCTTTGAACTCTTTCTGTGTTAAAGCAGCTTTAATTTTATCCGCTTGTTCATTTACAAGAAAATAAAATGCCAATAAACCTTTTTTACTATAGAGTTGTTCTTCTGTATATCCTTTTATTTTAGTATCTTTTTTTAATATATTTTCCAGAAATTTTTCTTCCTCTTTTTTATCTTTTAGATCACTATTCATTTGCAGTACATGTTTTAAGGTTTTTTTAAATTCTTCAGATTCACTTATTGGTGTTGACAAAGCATAATCACTGGCAAGCTTTTTTTTAATGAGCCTATTTATAATTTTTTTTTGTAATACTTTGCCCAGACTTTTAAAATTTTTTGGAGCAACCTCTGTTATAGTATTTTGTCTATGTGCTGACACAGAACTTATAAAAGCCAATAAAAGTCCTATAACCATACCAATAATGACTATAACAATTGGAAATTCAAATTCAGTTTTTTTATATTCTTTCCCCATTGTTACTCCTCTATATCCATTAACTACCCCCCCCCTTTATATTTTATGAAACATTAAAAGCAATTATTGCATTGTATATCAATATAAAATATATTCCTCTTAAGTTTAGTGAATGGTCATTCAGTAAACTATATATTGCTATTAAACTCTCTCATATAGTAAGTGCGGCTCTTCTATCATCTGCCGCTGCTGTTATCGCAAGATCGCTTCTGTAACAGCAGCTCCACCTGCATAAATTCTTGCATTTGAAGTCCTTTTTTCTTCACCTACAATTATATCTTCCCCTTTCCCTGTATTAATTTGTCCATGGAAATTCAACGTTATCAAAAACAAGTGCCAATATAATTACATCACACTCTAAGGTAAAATCACTATCTTCTATGATTTCAAGTTTTCTTCTCCCACTCTCATCAGGTTCACCTACTTGTGTTCTTTGACAGATCAATCCTTTTACATGTCTGCCTTTATCAATCACAACCTCTTTAGGAGCGGTATAAAATTCAAAAATAACTCCTTCTTCTTTAGCGTTGACAACTTCTTTAGCAGAAGCAGGCATATTTGCTTCGTCTCTTCTGTAAGCACATCGAACCGATTTTGCTTTCATTCTTACGAAAGTTCTGACCGCATCCATAGCAGAATTCCAACCTCCAATGACTACAACATGCTTATCTTCTAAAATGGTCTCGTAGAAATCTTCAAATACTCTTTTTTGTGCATGTTTTAAAATATCCATAACATGATTCATACCGTGTGCATTTTCATTTTTCATCCTGGCACCTATACTACTTAGCGCTCCAAGACCTACAAAAATAGCATTTATTTTTTGAATGGGGGGTGAGTAAAAGTATGAGAAAAAATTACCTAGTATTTAGGAAAAAGTTTATTTTGTGGAACTGTTATAAACATATAAAAGAATTATGATAAAATACAAAGAATAAACTAAAAGGATATCTTTGAGAATAGCAGATAAAAAAGCCTTAAAACGTGAATCTATCATTCAGGCAGCTTTACAACTTTTTTCTACACACGGCTTTCACAAGACAACGATTCCTGATATTGCTGCGAAACTCCATATGAGTGTAGGGAATCTATATAATTATTTTTCATCTAAGGATATATTGGCAAAAGAGATCATTAAGTATACTTCAGAATTTTTGGGAGACGAGATACGTACAGTAAATATGCTGGATATCTCTTCTGAAGAGAAGATTAAGAAGATCGTAGAGATCTATTTTGGTATGGCAAAAGAGAAGCCGGAGATGATAGAGTATTTCCTTCGTGTCTATCTTTCTCATAGAGAAGTATTCAGTGATGGCTGTGAAGGAATGACCTGTGTCTCCGGTTTTATTACTGAGATCATGATATTCTTTGATGATGGTGTCAGCAAAGGGGAGTTGCGTAACCAGGACTTCTTTTCTGCTTTTGGACTTTTTATGGGTTACCTGGGGGGAATGGTTTTTATTCAGGGGGAAAAGATACTTCCTAAAGAGCTTGATGACTATATAGATGATATCTCTCGTAATATTTACTATGCTTTAAGGGCTTGATCTATGCCAAGCTATTTTCTTGCCGCCAGGGAAGCTTCAGTGAGAGGAATTTTTACCGAAGCTTTGCTTTGGTAAAAAGGAGAGAGGAATAATGAAACCTAAACTCCTTTGGCTACAGTCTATTACCTGTAATGGAAATGCCCACTCTTTTTTAAATCATCCGGAGCTTTTTCCTATACTCTCTCATTTTGATTTGCTACATCATCCATTACTTGAAACTAAGTATGAAATAGAGGATCTTATTTCTGGTAAGTTGAAATGTGATATTCTTATTTTAGAGGGTTCTTTTAAAGAAAAAGGAGTTTTAAAAAAAGGGATAGAAGTTTCACATCTGATAGAAATTTATGCGAATAGGGCAAAGCATATCATTTCGGCCGGAACCTGTGCAACTTTTGGTGGTATTTTCAAACAACATGATCCGGAGAATATTTCAGGATTTTGTTTTGATGAAGAGAAGCAGACAGAACGTTATAAAACCTATGCTTCCAAGCTCATTTCTCTTCCAGGATGTCCCATTCATCCTAAATGGCTCTCCTATGTACTTCTGATGCTGGCAAAAGGTAAAACTATTCCTATAGATGAGTTGCACCGTCCCCAGGAGCTTTATAATATTACAGTGCATACAGGGTGTGTACGTAATGAGTATTTTGAGTGGAAGATCAATCCTAAAGGTTTTGGGCTCAAAGAGGGGTGTTTGTTTTATGAACAGGGGTGTCAAGGTCCTTACACCAGAGGAAGCTGTAATAAGATACTTTGGAACGATACCAGCTCTAAAACTATTGTAGGTACTCCCTGTTTTGGTTGTACAGAGCCAACTTTCCCAAAAACAGCACTTTTTTCCACCAAGACCAATATGGGAATTCCTGCAATGATGCCTTTAGGCGTACCTAAGCGAGCCTATTTAACAGTAACAGGAATTGCAAAAAGTTTTAAAATAAAAAGACTTGAAGAGAGGATTATCAAAGATGATAATTAAGCAACTGATCGAGAAGATAGAAGGTGAAGCTGAGCTGGACTTTTCATTATATAAAAATAAAATTGAAGATGTAAAAATAAAATTTGGATTTTATAGAGGAATAGAAAATATTCTTATTGGTAAAGATGCACGTGATGCTTTGGTTATTACCCCTAGGGTATGTGGTATTTGTAACCATGCACATCTTATAGCCGCTGTAAGAGCTTTAGAAAATGGATATGAGAATGCAGGGATTAAAGTGGAATTAAGCAACAAAGCGAAAGATATAAGAGAATTTACCCTTGCTTGTGAACTGATACAAAATCATATAAAATGGTTTTATTTGAGTATATTGCCAGAATTGGAAAAATTATTAAATGAAAAGAGTGGTGAGAATTATGGACTTAAGGCTTCATATCTTTCTTCTACGATTACAAAAGCTTTAGCTGTTTTTGGTGGACAATGGCCACACTCTTCATATGCGGTTCCAGGCGGTGTAACCTGCGATCCTACATATGTTGATGTGATGCAGGTTGAAAGCCTGGTAGATGAATTTATTCGATTTTTTGAACAGATGGTCATACAGATACCCATAGAGAAGTATTTAAGTATCACTTCAGTCTCTTCATTGAATGAAATTGGAGGAGATTTTGGTAGAGTTCTCCAACTAATGGGAATGAATGAAATGGCAAATATCGGACACAGCCATGATCGGTTCATTGTATTTGGGGACGGTATTTTATCTCAGCCCGGTAAATCTATGGTAACAACAGTATTTAACAATGTAGATGTATCTTATGTGGAGGAAGCATTACAGGAAGATACGAAGGCTAAAGCTGTAAGTTACAAGCAAAAACTTTATGAAGTTGGACCTTTGGCTCGTGCAATGGTAGCTAAAGAACCTATTGTGAAAAGTTTGCATAAACGCTATAAAGATTCTATGCTGACACGGCTGTTCGCCCGTGTGCATGAAGTAGCACTTCTTTTAAACTATAGTAAAAAACTTTTACAAAATCTTACTTTAGATGAACCTTCCTGCACAATTAATGCCCATATAAAGGAATTAAGTTTTGAGGGAGCAGGTGTAGTAGAAGCAGCCCGCGGATCATTGATACATAGAACAGAAATAGAAGAGGGGAGGATAAAATCATATGAAATCATTACACCTACTCAATGGAATTTAAGTAATGGTACAAAAGAGTCTTTAGGGGTTGCACAAAAAGCGATGATAGGTCTTGATGATATTAATATAGCAGGGTTTGTTTTTAAAACTTTTGATGTTTGTTCTGTTTGTACTGCAAAATAAAAAAGTATTCTCTTGATTATATTGAAACAATAAACTACGATCCATATAAAATAATAATAATTATTATTTGAATGAATATTCAGTTGTTTTCTGCTACAATTAAAATATTAGATACAAAAAGGAGAAGTATCATGAAAATAAAAAATATTGTATTTTTTACAGCATTGGCAATATCAACACTGTTCGCCCAAACAGGGGAAGAGTTATTTAACAAAAACTGCTCAGTGTGTCATGCTAATGTACTCGGAGTTGTGAATGATGGAGGATATGAAAACAGTTATCTTACACCAGCACCATATGTGGCTGATCTTGTAAGTAAACTAAAAGAGAAAACCGGTTCAAAAGAGAAGTTTGCAGCATTTATCAAAGAGTATATACAAAATCCTGATAAACGAAAAACACTTTATGGGAAAAAAGCGATTAAAAAGTTTGGATTGATGCCATTGCTAAAAGGCACTATGAGTGATGAAGAGATGGCAGAATTAACAAGCTATCTTTATGGTTATAGTGAAAATAAAATGATTAAAAAAGAAGAATATAAAAAAGTGCTGAAAAAGATAAGTCATGAGGAGGAGTTGTTTAATAAGTACTGCTCTGAATGCCATGCTACTGTACTTGGAGTTACAAATGATGGAGGATATGAAAACAGGTATCTTACACCAGCACCATATGTGGCTGATCTTGTAAGTAAACTAAAAGAGAAAACCGGTTCAAAAGAGAAGTTTGCAGCATTTATCAAAGAGTATATACAAAATCCTGATAAACGTAAAACACTTTATGGAAAAAAAGCGATTAAAAAGTTTGGATTGATGCCATCGTTAAAAAGCACTATGAGTGATGAAGAAATATTTGGATTGGCAAATTTTCTTTATGAAAAATATACTAATTAATAAAAACAGAGTATTATTACAAGTTGTAAAACTTGTAATAATCAAGTCTTACAATAAATATATGCCCCTCTATTTTTACTTTAATATAGATAATTATATAAAAAAAGATATATTATATATTCCTGAATGATTATTCATTCAGGAATATATAATGTTGGTTGCTCTATCATACATAATGGTATTTTATTAATTTAATAAGGAATGGTTATGAATCTAGAAGTATCAAGACGAAGGTTTCTCCAAAGTAGCGTTGCATTAAGTATTTTAGGTGGCTCCACTGTAATGCCAACAGCGTTATTGTCTGATGATGAAAAAGATAAGAATAAAAAGAAAGGCTATGAAACTCCCACACTTTGTGAAATGTGTGTAAATAAGTGTGCGGCTATAGCAAAAGTAGAAGATGGTATTGTGAAAAAATTGGATCCTAATCCCTATTTTCCTAAATCTAAAAATATGCTTTGCCCAAGAGGGGTAGCTGGAGTTCATGCTCTTTATGACCCGGATAGACTGAAGTACCCTCTTGTTAGAATAGGAAAAAAAGGAGAAGGAAAATTCAAGAGGGTAACTTGGGATGAAGCCTATGAAGCTATTTTAAATGGTACAGAGCAGTTTAAAGGATTGGCTAAAATTTTAGAAGAAGAGGAAGACAATCGTTCAACAATAGCATATTGTGCCGGTGAAGGTATGGCAGAACATACCTATAAGGCTTTTATGTCAGATAAATTTGGTTCAGCAAACTTTGTAAACCATGCTTCTATATGTCTTCAAACCGTTGTTTCAGGATATGCTTTGACTATTGGTGGCTATGGACAGGCAGATTTGGAAAATGCCAAGTATGTCATAATGGCTGGGGCAAATAGAGCAGAAGCAATTGTTACACCGGATACTATGGATATTTTCAAAAGAACCAGAGGACGGGGGGCAACACTTATTGTGGTTGACCCAAGATATACCAGTACTGCGGCACAAGCTGATGAATGGCTTTCAATAGAAGTAGGAACAGATCTGGCATTTGTGTTGGCACTTACTTATGTTGTACTTGATGAAGTGCTTTATAACAAACAGTTTGTAAAAGAAAATATGAATGGTTTCTTGGAATATAGAGAACATATTCTAAAAAATAATTACACACCTGAATGGGCTGAAAAAATCACCGGTATAAAAGCCAATACCATTTATAAAATTGCCAGAGATTTTATGGCAGCAGCTCCTAGAGCTATCTATTATCAAGGAAGAAGAACAGCTTGGAGCAAACATGATTTTCAACTTAGACGGGCACAGGCTATTTTTAGTGCATTAGGTGGTGGAGTCGATATTAAGGGAGGTATTGTCTTTGGTACAAAAGTACCTTTGGAAAAACATGAAGTAAATGCTCCAATGTATGCTAATGCCGGATCAAGAATAGATAAAAAAGAAGCAGCTATAGTTGGGGCAAGTGGTACCTGGATCGGATTTAGAAATATGATTGTTGAAGATAGGACACCTTATCCAATCAGAGGAATGTTCATCTATAAACAAAATCCTATGCTAAGTGTACCAAATAGTGCAAAAACCAAAAAAATGTTTGAAAAAATGGATTTGGTTGTTACTATAGACACTATGCCAAGTGATACGGTTATGATGTCCGATGTAATCCTGCCTGAATGTACTTATTTGGAAAGAGAGGACCCTGTAAAATCTTTTGGAGGTCCTCAGCCTTCTATTGTTTTAAGAAATAAAGTGATAGATCCACTCTATGAGTCTAAACCAGTGATCGAGATAATGAAAGGGTTGACAGAAAAACTTTCTAAACCTCTCTTTGAAATTACTAAAAAATATGATGAAGATGTACAAAGTGAAATCAAAGATAGAAGTGAAAAAGAAGTTTATCATGAAGATGGGTTTGACTTAACAGATGCTTTTACTAAATCACAAGAAGAGATCAATGAACATTTAATCGTTAGTGAACATGGCAAAGCGGCCTATGAAAGCTTAAAAGAGAAGGGGGTCTATTATCCAAATATGGATAAATATTTCAAAAAGATATCTGAAAATGAATATGAATACTACCCTGAAGATAAGAGATATTATAGTGTGAATAAAGGCAAAGAAGCAGAAGATGTATATCATGATACTTGTGTAAATGAAAAAGAGATAGCTGCTTTGAAAAAAGAGTTCAAGACAGCTTCAGGTAAAGTAGAATGTACATTACCATTCATGAAGAAAAAAGGTGTTGATATTATGCCGACTTGGAGAGATGATTATCTGGTTACAACTCCTGAAGGTAAATTTAAATTTATTACTGGGCGGCATGCTCAATTTACGCAAAATGCAACACAAAACAATGTAATGTTGCTAGATCTTGTACGAGAAAACCATCTTTGGATAAATAAAGAAGAGGCGAAGAAGAAAGGTATTTTCCATGGGGATATAGTTGAAGTGGAAAGTAAAGTTGGCAAAATTAAAATTAAAGCATATCCAACTAATAAAATTATTCCGGGGGTCGTATTTTATGTACATGGATTCGGATCTGAAAGTACTGGATTGACATTTGGCTATCGTAATGGTGCAAGCGATAATGCAATTATAGAAGATATCATTGAGCCGGTCTTTGGTAGTGCAGCAATGCATGAAACAATCGTAGATGTAAGGAGAGCATAAGATGAATTTCGCAATGGCATTAGATTATCAAAACTGTATAAATTGTAAGGCATGTGAAGTTGCATGTAAAGAAGAGAATGGTGTTCAACTAGGGGCAGATAAACAAAGAATTTGGGTAGGAATGACAGAAAAAAGTATTTTTGGAAAACCTTTTTCCAATTTTTATCCTTCTCAGTGTAATCACTGTCAAGATGCACCTTGTGTCGATGTCTGTCCTACCGGGGCGAGTTATTTCGCAGAAGGTGGTTTAGTTATGGCAGACAAGGATAAATGTATTTTATGTAAAGGATGTATGGAGGCTTGTCCGTATGATGCAAGATTTGTAGATGATAAACATGTTGCAGTAGATAAGTGTACTTTCTGTTATGACACACGTATATCACAAGGGAAAACTACTACGGCATGCCAAGCTACATGTCCAACAAAAGTTCGTCTGTTCGGTGATCTGGATGATGAAAAGGGAGAGTTGGTACAGGTGTTAAAAAGCCGTAAATTTTTTGTGCTTAAGGAAACAGAAGGCACGGTTCCAAAGTTACTTTATCTATTCCCTGAGAATGATGAGCACTTTGCAGAAAATTCAATAGCCCATGATACAACATTATATACTTGGGAAACATTTAAACCGCTTATTGAAAATGCAAAAGCAAAAAGGAGTTCACAATGGAAAAATATCTAGTTGCAGGTCTTGAAATCAATAAGGTTTCAATTAAAGAGTTACTTTTTAATAAAACAATGCTTATTGCTTGTGTTTTTTTAGCGTTAGGTTTTTTTGGTATCTATGAAGTTTTTAATGAAAGATATTTTTTACTTGCCGCAGATGCACATGATGCCGGGCTTAATCCCGGAAGTAAAGAAATAGCTGAAGCGATGAAAGAAGCAATATTCGGTGCAGGTGGAGAGGTAAAGAGGGAACAACCCTGGACACTTTATATTGTAAATTATATGTATATGATCTATAGCGGAAGTGCCATTATCTTTTTTGTTGCTTTGGCTGAGCTTTTTAATATTGATATTATTAAAAAAACAGCAGCTGGTTTTATGACATTTGGCTTGGCAATGGTTTTTGGTGGGCTCTTTACTATAGCAGTAGATCTGAATGTATTGCATATGCAATGGATGTTCTTAACACCGAATTTAGGTGCAGGTATGTGGTTAATGCTGCCACTGTATGCAGTATATATTCCTTTTGTAATATTTGAAATTTATCTATTGATCTCAAAAAATCAGACATGGACAAAAAAGATAGCTTTTGTAATTTTATTATTAAGTATCGTTATTGATCTTATTGAATATTATATTCAGGCAAAATTATTTGATATGAATACGGCTAGACACTTGTGGACAACGTATCCTATGTTGACACTTTATTTTATTGTTTCAGCATTTGTAGCAGCGATTGCAATCATGATCCTATTTTCCACTTTTGTATATAAAGATAAATTAAAAGAGGATTTTAGTCATTTAATTCATTTTTTACGGGTCAGCATTTTGTATGCGATGGCAGTTTTGGCTATCTACGAAGCAATCGCATATCTTTTTATCGATAAAGACTGGGGAGCGATCATTCTTTTTGGGGAATTTAAATTCTACTTCTATTTATATCTGTTTTTGGCGGTGGGGTTACCTTTCCTTCTCAACTTCAAAAAACATTCAAATTTATTATGGGTTACACTTGGAGCCATATCGGTAGTGATAGGGACATATTTGGGTAGATATGTTTTTGTCTATGGTGGTAATGCGTACCCTATGAGTAATAGATTTGGTACAGGTTTTGAAAAATATGGAGAATATGAAGTGGTAAAAGAGTTTATTTTCTTCAATCCTCATTTCTCAGAAATACTTGTAGTTGTAGGTTCCTTGGGTGTAGTTTTAGCTGCATATAAAATTCTAGATATGTTGTTTGGTGTATCTGAGGTTTCAGATACACATTAATATAAACTCTCCTTCCTCTTCGTTTTTTAAGAAGAGGAGGGGACTAAGTATAAAAATTTTTGAGTTAATGGAAAATTCGGATTGCTAAAAACCTAAGAGACCTACGATACTATCGTATTTAAAAAGGGTTTCTTTACAATAAGCTGTAAAAAAGTGCCCAAATCGCCATTCAAAGCAGACCAAAAAGAATGGCAAATGACAAGGTATACAGAGATATATTTGCCTTGATTGTAAACAAAATTTTTCATCCAAATGCTATCCTAAAGATATTTAACAGATCATCTTTAAACACTATTTTTATCATCGTCAGATAGCAGAAGCATTAGCGAGAAAAAACAACCTAAGTGAACATCGGATCAGAGAACAAATACATCACTATGCACCTACAATAAAAACTAAGGACCTACGAAAAGTAGTTGTGGCATTAGATGCAACTTTTTTTGAGAAAAGGGTTGATAACTTTGGTCTGATCATTACTAAAGATGTTCATAAAACTATTCCTATTGCATACACTTTATTACAACAGAATCTCTTCTTGAATACCAAAGACTGATGAGAGGAAGGATTCACTATAAAAGCAGCAGTAAACGAGGGCTGTTTGGGATATTGAATGGGATTCCAGTGCAGATGTGCCCATTTCCACCAATAGGCTATTATCACTAGATACTTAACAAAAAAACCCAAACTTAACGCCTCTATGGCCCTAAAGAGAGTAAGCTCTTATCTAGGAAAGGTAAAGCAAAAACAATTTGAATTACTCCTTGTGTATTGGCATAAGAGGCATGAGGAATTTTTCAAAGAGAAAACATACAATATTGAAACATTCAAATGGCATTACAAGCATAGAAGATTACGTTCTGCATATAGAATTCTAAAGACAAATTTACCTTATCTATTTACTTACAAAAACTACCCTGAATTGAACATTCCAAATATCACAAATCATTTAGATGGTGAATTCTTTAGTCCGATGAAAATGTTGATGAAAGTTCATTGAGGTATTGGTATTAACATGAAGAAAAAATTGATCATTGATTATCTAAAAAATGGCATGAAATAGCAACCCAAATTTTCCATTAACTCAAATTTTTACTTTAAATTATTTTTCCAAACTGCATGACAACTGATACAATGATTTGACAATTCAAAAACCTTTTTATTGATAGAAGTCCAATCACTTTTTTCACTCTTTAAATCATTTTCTATATCTTCTGCACTTTGATGAAGCAACTTGTCATAAGCAAGAAGGGTTTGTTTAAACGCAGTTGTATCTTTTTGTTTTACAATACTCCAAGGTTTTTCTTTTGGAGCAGGGTGGTTTTCTATCAATGACGCACCTAAATAAACAAGTTCCTTATTTTGGTTGATGACCCCTGTTTGTATCATTTTATAGGCTTCTCCCATCCGTTGCATCATCTGTTTGTAAGTCATGTTGGACTTTTTTTTACTTGCTACCAACTGTTCAGCTTTTGTTAGAGAAGAATCCTTTGCATAAAGTATATGACTGCTTATAGCAATAGTTAGCATCCCCCTCAATATCAAGTGTATTTTATCCATAGTAACTAAACTCCTTTAAGAAATATGATTTTATTTAATATTATATTTTAGAAATGATACTCTATTCCCAGTATCAAATTATTTACAGTGACATTTTTATTTTCTATTGGTATTTCTGTAGCACGCATATAGAGGTATTTTAGTGTTACATTGAACTTTCCTAGATGCTTTCCGGCGGTAATCATATATGTCCTGTCAAATTCCATTGCACGATTTTGTACGCTGAATCCATTGTTCATAACTGCAAAAATACGTTTTCCAAAATATGCTCCTGCACCGGTATGATAACTACCATAGCCAGCTTTTAAAATAATTGCAGGTGTTAAATAATCTGCTTTTGCCTTTGTGGTATATTGATTGCTTTTTCTGTTTTGTAAATGGATATATTTTCCCATCAAGGTAGATGAAAATTTTATATTGTTAAACTGTTGTTTAAATGTATATGCCATATCAGTTTGATAAACATTGAAGTGCTTGTAGTCACTGATATACTGGTTAAACTTTATCGTATGGTAACGATAAAAGAAACCATAAATATGTCCACCATCGGTCTCTCTTGTTAGATTGTCCGAGATGGTAGCATAACTGATACTCAATGACTGTTGTTCATCTAGTGTTCGCGTGTACTTGAAATAATATTTATCTACATCTAGATCATCTTTCATCGGTGGTTGAAAGGTTTGTGTGTGGGTTTTGGAGTATACAGCTTCATAAAAGTTATTGGTGTTTTTATATCCTAAATGGGTAACGTATCTTTGCCCTTTATCTTTTTGCAGTGAATTATTAAAGTGAAAGTTCTGGTATTCCAGAAGGAGGAAAGAGTTGTCTGCTATGCTATAGGTCGCAATTTGCAATGATGCTATTACAGCATAAAGTAGATGTTTCATTATCAAATAGCCTTCTTTTTTATAATACATTCTTAGATCTATACTGATTTTAAGGATATCATTTTACTTATCTTCTCTTAAAAACTGATAAAGCTCAAGAGGGGTCACATCTAATTCATCAGCAATATTTTTTATTTTATTTTGGGGAGTAATGTCCTGAATACCTCTTGTTTTTAATAGTTGTATCGCTTTCTGAATATCTATTTTATGCATGTTACTTAATTCCTGGAGAGTTCTTCTTCCAAGTCTTGAAGGGATAGTATAGGTATTAGATTTTTCTTCTGTTTTAATGTACTCATAGATCTTATTTGGAGTGATATGGTTATTTTGAGCAATTGTTTTCAGTGTTTCAGTTTCTTTAAAAATAATATGTTTTTTTTGTAAAATTTCTTTTGCTTTGGTGATATTGATACCCATTTTTTGACAAAATACCTTGAACTTTGTCTCTTCAGCATGGCCATAAGGAGGTTCCCCGTATGTTTTTGTCCAGCTCTCTTTAAGATTCTCTTCAAAAGTCAAAAAAGCTTTGAAAGGTTGAATCATTGTGATAGTTCCTACTATGAATATGAGATTGATACTTAAAGCGACAAGAAATTCTCTTTTTCTAAAAGAGATTTTTCTTTGTTGGTTTTTCAGGTAACTGAGAATAGGTTTCCAATTATAATAAATATGCAGTATGCCGAAAAATATAAAGACAAGCATAGAAGTAGTATGGAGATCCCCATATTGGTTTTTTGTCAATCCCAAAAAATGCCAGTCAGACCAGTAAGCGACTCTTCCGTGCGGGCATATAAAAAGCATGATACCTGTATAGGTCATGATAAGAAATGAAAATGCCAAAGTCAGTGATGTAATTTTTTTCATAAAAACTCCATATTTATTATAATGTTTTTAGTCTATAAAAGAAGGGTACGATATATATATCGCACACCTTTTAAGTACTAATTTAATTGATTTCTTTTAAAACCTTTCCCCTGTCCCATTCCGTTTCCACGTCTGTTCTGATTCATACGGTTTATTTGGTGCTTGGTAAATTCATCTTGTGTGATTACTCCGTCTTTGTTTGTATCAATACTTTCAAATGTAGGAGCTTTACCGGCATTTTTCATCATTCTTCCTTCTGCCGCTTTTTGTGACATGCGGGAAGCCTGTGCATCATAGAACTCTTTGTTTGTCACCTTGCCGTCATGGTTGAGATCATAACTTGTAAAAGTAGGTCTGTTCTGCATACCTTTTTGACCTCTTCCCATACCGCCTCTTTGTCCCATCATGCCTTTCCCCATACTTTGGTTGCGCCTTTGCATAAACAGTTGTCGTTCTTCCGGAGACATTGTTGGCATTCTTTTTTGCATTTCGGCCCTAAATGCCGGTCTTTCAGCGGCAGAGAGTGTTCCTCTCATGTTTATTAACTCTTGTGTACTCATTTGACTGAAATCCATTGAGAGTGCAGCTACTGTTGTAAGGAGTGTTGAAATCATCATTCTTTTCATCTTTGATCCTTTGTTTTTTTATTGCATTCTTTATAATTGAATGTTTATTAGTAGTGTAAGGTTTCAATATAAACTTTATATAAACTAAAAGCAGATTTTTGCAAAAACTTTTTGTTGAGAGGAGTGAAGTGAAAATTTAAAGCCGTAAAAGTCAGTTATTTTTTTAACGATATATAATCCTAAACCAAATCCACCGTCATCTTTACGTTCTCTTAAAAATTTATGTATCATCTTCTCAGGCTTTTTAATGACTCCGTCATTGATGATTTCCAAACAATAAGAAAGATTTATCTCAATCAGTCCTCTCGGTGGTGTATATTTGATCGCATTCGAAAGCAGGTTGTCTATTAACCTGATAAGATCTTCCATGTCCATAAAAACTTTTTTGGAAGAGAGTTCAGTATGTATTTGCAGATTTTTATTGTTCATATTTGTTTGAAAAAATGCTATTCTCTCTTTTAATATTTCATCTATGTATATTTCTCTAATTTCTCTTTTGGGGACATGGTTAAGTTTGACAAAACTTAAATCCTTGAAAATCTTTGAAATCCTGAATGAGGAAGTTATGATTTTTTTTAACTCTTCATTGTGTTTAAGTTCAGGATGTAATGTTAACAGCATCTCAATATTGATAATGACATTACTGATCGGTGTATTTATTTCATGTGTTGCATCTGTAATAAAGTCTTCCAAAAGCAGAATACTTTTCTTCATGGGATTTAAAAAAATATGACCTAATACAATAGAAACCAAGACAATAAAAAGAAGTGTGAAAACAAAGAAAAAAAAGAGTTTTTTCTTTAGGTTTTTGATTTCAGAAGATATGTCTTTATAGGAAACAAAATCCATGTTGCCCCATTTTTTATGTGTACGGTGAAGGTAGTATAAATGCTCTTGTTCTAGCCAATATTCTTTCGTAAAATCTACATGATCAGGTTTGAAATCACCTACTGCATATACCTGATTAACATATACAGCAATAGGTGTGCCGTTATATTGCGGGATAGCCCCTGTTTTAAGAAAGTGTTTTTCATGATTTCTCTCTATAAAAAGATGAATATTGTTTCTGATTTTCAGTATATTATTCTCAATAATAGTATTGTAGGTTAGCCGATAGTAAAAATATCCCCCTATAGCAGATAGAAAAAGTGTAGAAAAGATATAAACAATCAAAAATCTTCGAAGGGATTTTTTTTCAGCCAACATATCGGTATCCTATCTCTTTGAGTGTCTCTATTTTTCCTTTTGGTAAAATAGTCCTCAGTCGGCAGATGAATGTTCTGAGTGAAGTTTCATTTGCTATCTCATTATACCCATAGAGATATTCAAAGATTTCATTCTTTGTTAAAGTTTCATTGCTTCTTTGTAAAAATAAAGCTAAAAGTTTTGCTTCCTTGTTTTTTAAGTGTATCTCTTTGTTGTTTTTATAAAGTGTAAGATTTTTTATATTAAACACCAGTGACTCATCTATATGAATGAGAGTTTGATTCTTATAGAGTCTTCTGTAAACAGCATCTATTCGTAAGCAGAGTTCATTAAGAGAAAAAGGTTTTATAATATAGTCATCACCACCACTCAAGAAGCCTTTTTCTATGTCTTTCTGGCTATCCAGTGAGGTGAGGAATATAATAGGTATATCACTGAATTCCCGTACTCTTTGTGCTACTTCAAACCCATTGCAAGAGGGAAGTTTAATATCTAAAAGAATTAATTCAAAATGCTCTTCATAAACAATATTAATTGCTTCCTCTCCGTCAAAAATACTTTTTGTTTCAATATTTTTTATATTAAGGTATTTAACAATAGTTTGGTTTAGATCAATATCATCTTCTACAATTAATATCTTTTTTTTCATTAACCGCCTTACAAGGTTTTTTATCAAATATATTTTTAGCATACGGTTTTTCATAGTGTAACCGTATGGTCTTGGCTGTTATCATAACGTGCCCGATCCTCCACATTATAAGATAAGTTTTTGTAAAAAAATGCTTAAATGACTTTACATAGATCAGAACTTCTATATCCATGTCAAAGTTTTCAGTTCTGGGTATTTGTTTTTTTTGCAATATATCCGGGTACTTTTTTTGTACCATCCTCAATATATAGACCAAAACCAAAAGTAGTCTTTGATTGTACATTAAGCTCTATTTCGTCTACTTGAGTATATAGCCTGGTGTTTTGATAGTCAATTGAACTGTATGGTCTTATTTAAATCAATATTGTCTGTAGCAATAAATATGTTTTTTTAAGGTTCTTTTTTATTTATCAATTATAAAAATATCATTTGTTAAATTTTTAAAAAACAATAAGTTTCTTTTTGCTGATTATATCTCTCATTTTTGATAAAAAATAAACTCCGAATGGTTTTAAGTTTAAAATATAAATTAATTTAATTATCAATTGAATGAATATTCATTTTAAATTAAGTTTATTTTGTTTAGAATACTGAACAGCTATTCATTTTACAAAAGGAGAAACAAATGAGTATGGGTAAAAAAGACACATCCTATGATACGCTTTATGCGGCATTTGAAGATAGAATAGAGCAGTTAAAAAAGCTGCCAAAGATGAGAGAAGACAGTTCTATTGAACAGGTAATAGAAGAAAATGGTTTTGCAAGAAGGGATTTTATGAAGTGGGCGGGAATGATGACGGCCTTGCTTTCATTGCCTTCAACATTTACACCATTGATGGCTGAAGCAGTTAAGGTAGCTGATAGATTGCCTATTATCTGGTTGCACATGGCAGAGTGTACAGGATGCACAGAAGCACTGCTTCGTTCCGCCAACCCAACTATAGATAGCCTTATTTTTGATTATATCTCTTTAGAGTATCAAGAGACACTTATGGCAGCTGCCGGCTGGCAGGCAGAGGAGAACCTTGAGGGTGCCATGGAGAAATATAAGGGTAGATATATTTTGATGGTAGAGGGTGGTATTCCTATGGGAAATGAGGGGTCGTATTTAACGATTGGCGGACACGGCAAAAAAGGAAAGGATATTGCTATTGAGGCTTCTGAAAAAGCCGCAGCTATTTTTGCAATTGGTACCTGTTCTGCATTTGGTGGTGTTCAGGCAGCTGTTCCAAACCCAACAGGTGCAGTAGCCCTTAGTGAAGTAACACATAAAACGGTAATTAATGTACCAGGGTGTCCTCCAAGTGAAAAGAATATTGTAGGAACATTGCTTCACTATTTGCTTTATGGGACATTACCTGCTCTTGATGCATACAATAGACCAAAATGGGCATACAGACTTAGAATTCACGATCTTTGTGAAAGAAGAGGACGCTTTGATGCAGGTGAATTTGTAGAGCAGTTTGGTGACCAAGGTGCAAAAGATGGCTATTGTCTCTATAAAGTAGGCTGTAAAGGACCTTATACATTTAATAACTGTTCTAAAAACAAGTTTAACCAAGGTACATCTTGGCCGGTACAAGTTGGTTTTGGATGTATGGGTTGTAGTGAACCGGATTTCTGGGATACTATGGGTACGGTAAATGAACCGCTTAAAGACAGATTGTATAATACAACATTCGGTGGGCTTGGTGCAGATGCGACAGCAGACAGAATCGGCATCGGGTTACTCGTTGCTACAGGTGTAGGTGTTGCAGCACATGCAGCGATTTCAGCGGTTAAACCACCAAAATCAGATGACTAGTAAGGAGAAGAATAATGAGTAAAAGAGTAGTAGTAGATCCGATTACAAGAATCGAGGGACACTTAAGAGCAGAGGTGATAGTTGGTGATGATGGTGTTGTAGAAGATGCATTTGTATCTTCTACGCTGTGGAGAGGTTTAGAGGTAATTGTAAAAGATAGAGATCCTAGAAATGTACCTTTGGTTATGCAGAGAATTTGTGGTGTATGTACCTACTCACACTACTTAAAAAGTACAATGGCAGTTGAAGATGCATTGGGCATTAAAATTCCATTGAATGCAGAACTTGTAAGAACGCTTATGAATGCAGCACTTTTTATGCACGACCATGTGGTTCACTTCTATCATCTGCATGGTGTAGATTGGGTAGATATCGTTTCAGCATTGGATGCGGATCCAAAAAAAGCAAGTGAATTGGCTTTCAAATATACAGACAGTCCTATTTCTACAGGTGAAAATGATCTTAAAAAAGTACAAGAGACTGTAGCAAAATTTGCTAAAAATCCTCAAGGACTCGGGCCGTTTGCTAATGCATATTGGGGGCATGGTACCTATAAGTTTACACCAGAGCAAAACCTTATTGCCCTAGCTCACTATTTAAAAGCACTGGAGATACAAAGATTAGCTGCAAAAATAATGGCAATTTTTGGAGGGAAAAACCCACATCCTCAATCATTGGTAGTGGGTGGAGTTACCTGTGTTATGGATATTTTAGACCCTGCCAGAATGGGTGAGTATATGGTACAGTTTAAAACCATACAAAATTTTATTAAAAATGCATATCTTGCAGACATTAAAATGGCTGCAGAAATGTATAAAGATGAACCTTCAGTAACAAAGCCGATGGGAGTTAAAAATTTCATGGCATATAAAGATTTCATGATCGGACGTGATCAGTATCTCTTTGACAGTGGGTATATCCTTAATGGGGATATCGCTAAAGTTTTTGATATAGATGAGAGTTTAATTACTGAAGAGGCAACACACTCTTGGTATGCTGATGATGAACCGCAGCATCCATATGATGGTACTACTATTCCTAAACATACAGGGTATGTAGATGGGGAGAGTGTGGGGCCAGATGGAGAGATGATCCATTCTAAGCTTATCAATCCGGAAGGAAAATATACGTGGATTAAATCTCCGAGATATGATGGAATGCCTATGGAAGTTGGTCCATTGGCATGTTTACTGGTCAACTATGCAAAAGGCAATAAGATAGTTCAAGATTCAGTGAATGGTTTCCTAAAAGAGACAGGACTTCCGGTATCAGCACTCTTTACGACGTTGGGAAGAACAGCAGCTCGTGCACTGCAAGCAGGAATTGTTGCAGATAATGCTTTGGTCGCTTTCAATAATCTAATTGAAAATATCAAAAGTGGAGATCAGGAAACTTGTACTCCTTATGTGATTGATAAAGATAAAGAGTATAAAGGAAGAGGGATCGGTGATGTTCCAAGAGGAATGTTGATTCACTGGATCAGAATTAAAAATGGCGTGTGTGAAAACTATCAGGCTACGGTTCCATCTACATGGAATGCCGGACCAGTAGATGCTAATGGGATAAAAGGACCGTATGAGGCGGATTTGGTGGGACTCAGAATCAAAGATATTAAACAACCATTAGAAATCATTAGAGTTATTCACTCTTATGATCCATGTATTGCATGTGCCGTACATGTTATGGATACAAAAGGCAATAAATTAGCTGAATACAAGGTTGATCCTACTTACGATAGTTGCAGTGTATAAAAGGAGCTAAAAATGGAAAAAGTTCAAAATGAGACCCATAATCACCATATGGTGATTGAAGAGGAGATGGAGTTTACTCCGGCATATAGATGGCAGCACTGGATTAGAGCACTCTCGATTTTAATACTGATTGTTACCGGATTTTATATCGCTGAACCTTTTGTGGCACCTATCTCCAATGGGCAACCAACAAACTTTATGCAGGCTTATTTTAGATTTGCTCATATTGTTTTTGGTTTTGTGATGACTGCTGTGGTTGTTTGGAAATTGTATTTGACATTTTTTGCAAAAGCATATAAGCATGAAAGACATTCTGTACAAGATATGTTCAGTCCAATGGTATGGGTAAAACAGATTGGATATTATCTGTTTATAACAAAACACCCTCATTTAAAAGGTGTTTATAATCCACTACAGTCAATGGCGTATATTGGATTGTATATTGTCTTTTTTGTATTGATTCTTACAGGACTTATCCTTCATGCAAATGTGTATCATGAAGGGTTTGGTGGCTTGATCTATGCACCAATGAGAGTGCTTGAAGAGATGATGGGAGGATTGGCAATGGTAAGGGAGATCCACCATATTGCAATGTGGGTAGTGATCATTATTGTAACTATACATATTTATATGGCATCCTTTAATGCTATATTTGGTAAGAATGGATCAATGGATGCTATTTTTTCAGGTATGAAATGGCACAAAAAACATTAATATAATGGTCAGCTTAGGCTGGCCATTAATACTAATATTAGTTATGAGGCAATATACTTTTTAATACTGTTTTTTACTTCAACCTGCACAGTATTTTAGAGTTATCTTGTCTCTTTAGTGATATTAGTCATGAGGGAAAAGAAATTTTTAATAGTTTTTATCCAAAGCTTCCGTTAAAACTTCCTTTTTTTCCCTCTTGAGTGATATTTAAAATAGAAGTAAAGTAAATTTATAGAAGGAAGATAATTTGAAAATTTTGATATTAGGTATTGGTAATATTATATTTGGAGATGAGGGAGTAGGCCCTCATCTAGCAAACCTTATAGAAGAAAAGTATGATTTTTCTTCCGATAAACATATTATTGATATTATTGATGGTGGTACACTGGCACAAAGACTTATTCCTATAATCACAGAGTATGACAGAGTTGTGATCATTGATTGTGTCAAGGTTGATGAAGGTGAGATAGGTGATGTATATTCTTTTGAATTTAGTGATATGCCTGAGTATATCACATGGGATGGAAGTGCTCATGAGGTAGAGATGTTACAAACTTTACAGATGATTGAGATGATGGGTGATCTTCCCCCTGTAAAAATTGTAGGGGTTATTCCCTATGTAATTGGAGAAGATAGTACTTTTTCAATGACAGATGAAGTTGTAAAAGCAAGTATAACAATGGAAAAAGTCATTATTGATTATTTAAAATCATTGGATATTGATGTGAAGGTTAAGAACAATTTAAAAATTACCGATGTTACATCTAACACTTATGTGAAAGGAATACAATATGATATTGGAGTTTAGCCTTGATTATCGTTCCTTTTCTCTAGTATATGAGAAGTTGTTTTTGCAAACTTTAAAAGAACATAATTTAGTTGGAAAAATAGTTAAAGATCATTTTATGCTTAAATTTTATGTTGAAGCAGATACTGCAGAAGCATTGGAGGAGTTTGTAAGCAACTTTTCTTCATCCTTACCTCATTCTATATTTTTATATCATAGTGATGCTCAAATAGTTGATGAAATGCCTGATAATGACTATGAAGTACCTAAAAAAGAAAAACTGCCTCTTCCTTTTTGTCCAAAATGCTTAAAAAAAGTGATGGATGAAGAAAATGAGGACTATTACAATATATTTACAGAGTGTGATGCCTGTGGATATAGTCTAGCAGGAGAGAGAAAAAACTACAAGAGTGAGTTTGAACAAGCAGCACTCTCTATCAGTCAAGGTAAAATGATAGAGTTGAATACATTTTATGGAAAGTATTATGCAGGTATACCAAGTAAGGTTTGTAACAAAATAAACTTTGACGTTGTAGTATACGATCTTGCAACTATTGAGAAATATGCCAATGTAGAAACCTATGAGGTCACAACTTTGGGAGCGTTTGAGAAGCCACTGCTTAAACTGAAAAAGAAGATCAAATTCACTATGGATCATGAAGAGGTTGAAGCAGATCTGATCCGTTTTAAACTTCCGGATGACTTTATTCTGCATCTTCTTATGCAAGAGTTGCATCAAGTTGGTATCGATGCGATTTTTATCACAAAAGAAGAGATTCCTACCCAAGAGAAACTGTTATTGGTTGATTTTAAAGAGGAGCTAGAACCCATTGAAGTTGTAGCTTCCCAAAAGGATGTTGCAATTGTTTCTGGGGAAAAAGGTTTACCTCTCTTTCCAATGAATTCATCTAAAGTTAATCCTGCAATAGGTTCTTTCTTCTCTGTTATAAAAGAGCATCAATTAAAAGATGAAAATATTGCGGGTCTTAATCTGAGTAAAGAGTATAAAAATAATATATTGGTGCACGGCAATAAATATGGGGTTGTTGAATATCTCTCATTGAATTTTAATTTTTTCTCTATGAAAGAGATATTTGATCAAATTATAGCCACAGATGAAACAGGAATAAAAATAGTTGAAAACTATAAAAATAAATTTCCGGATCATTTTGATAAAGTATCTAAAATTGTGTTTGAAGATAAAGCGTTTAATATCTTTAAACTCTGGGGTATAGTAGCCATTGTACTTGATTTTGCTCAAACAGAAGACCCGTTTGAAGCCGCTGAAATCTTAGAAGAGAGTGCCATGTCATTTTTAGGAGAAAAAGGTCCTAGAATTGACTATAAGTTACTTAATATAGATGGAAAAGTATATTTGGACCCTTTAATGACTATCAGGACAGCAATGAGTTTTCGTCTTGCCGGGGTTGATCAGCTTATGTTGAGTTATGGGGTGATAGAGAGTTTCCTTGAATTCCTTGCCAATGAACTGGATGAATTAAAGCCCAGTATGGATATAACGGCTGTTACAGCAACAGGTTCTCTCTTGGCAAATAAACATCTCTTTTCCAAAATGAGCAGGGAGATATCTATCAACCATAATATCTATTTCAATAATGAACTTCCTGTTGATGGCAGGAATATGTTTTATGGTGGCGTTTCATTAGACCAATAGTATCATTATAATCTCTCTTTTTTTGGGAGATTATTTAGTACACAGCCAGAAATGAAGAAAAGGTTTTTATCCAAAACAAAAATTTATGCAGCCTCCTTCTATTGCATTTCCTTTTCTAATCTCTGGTTGTGTAGTAAATAAATCTGTTTTCTTTATCGATTATTGAATACCTTGCAGATATCATTGTTAGAGCTAAAGGTTACAGGAGAAAGTAACTCTTATACAGGAAATAAATTTTGGCTCATGATTTAGCGCTTTTTATAAAATGAATACTTATTCATCCCTATTCAAATAAAATTTTCTTAAAATAATGAATATCTATTCATTGTTAATATCAAAGCCTCAAATTGATATACTTATTAAAAAAGTAAAACTGATACAATGACTATATATAGGATCTTTATCACAGGTACAGTTCAAGGGGTAGGTTTCCGCCCTTTCATCTACCAACTTGCCACTAAGTATAATTTACAGGGCAGGATTCTCAATGCTACTCAAGGTGTAGAGATATTGCTTAATGCTACATCTTCCCAATTGCAAACTTTTCTTGATGACATACATTCTGAACTGCCACCTTTAGCTTCCATTGACAGTATAGAAACTGAAAAAATAGCCCCTAGAGTGTTTTCAGGTTTCAGTATTGTCTCTACAGAGGAAGAGGGTAAAAGAACCGTGCGCATTCCTCCAGATGTAAGCATCTGCAAAGCGTGTGAAGCTGAACTTTTCGACCCAGGCAATCGTCGTTATGGTTACCCTTTTATCACCTGTACCCATTGTGGGGTGCGTTACTCTATTATTTATGATCTGCCTTATGACCGTAAAAATACTTCTATGAAGTTTTTTCAGATGTGTAAAGCCTGTGAAGAGGAATATACAAATCCTCTAGACAGACGTTATCATGCACAACCCATAGGCTGCCACGATTGCGGTCCACAGTTGGAGCTTTTAGACAATGTAGGTCGGGGTGTCCCCACCCCGACAATAATTGATGTTGCTGTGCAACTATTATTGGATGGAAAGATCCTGGCTGTAAAAGGGGTGGGTGGTTATCATTTAGTGTGTGATGCGACCAACGATGAAGCGGTACAGAAGATGAGGGAACGCAAGAAGCGACCTAGTAAACCGTATGCGGTGATGGTGGCTAATATAGAGTTGGCAAGAGAGTTGGCTGTGATGAGCGAACAAGAAGAGGAACTACTCACTTCTAAAGAGAGACCTATAGTTCTGTTAGATTCCAAGGGTAACCACGAGGGTTATCCCTACAGTAAATTTGTAGCACCTAACATGAGTAGAATAGGGTTGTTTTTACCTTATACTCCATTGCATTTGTTATTCCTGAATAAGTTAAACCGTCCGTTGGTTGCTACTTCTGCCAATGTCACGGATGAGCCTATCTGTATCAGCAGAGAGTCATTGGAGAAACTGCAAGGTGTGTATGATTATGTTTTAGATCATAACAGAGAGATAGTCAATGGCTGTGATGATTCTGTAGTGATGGTAGTAAAAGATCAGCAGGTCATTCTCAGACGGTCCAGAGGGTATGCTCCTGCGAGTATCAAACTGCCATTTAAGTTAGAAAAGAATGTTCTGGCTCTTGGTGCAAACCAAAAAAGCACCATTGCTATAGGGTTTGAAGATCAGGTAATACTCTCTCCTCATATTGGTGATCTTGATAGTATCGGTTCTGTAGAGTACTATAAAAAGAACATAGCAACATTAGAACGCATATACGATTTTAAACCACAAGTCATAGTGCACGACAGTCATCCAAACTATGAGTCAACGAAAGTCGCACAACAATTCAAAATTCAAAATTCAAAATTCATCATTAAAGATGTTCAGCATCACTACGCACACATCTTAGGAGTAATGGCAGAAAAGCAGCTGACAGGTAAAGTGTTAGGTGTGGCTTTTGATGGTACAGGGTATGGGGATGACGGTAACCTTTGGGGTGGTGAGTTCCTGGTATGTGATTATGAGGGGTATGAGAGAGTAGCACACTTAAATTACTTCAAACTCCTTGGAGGGGCAAAAGCCATCAAAGAGCCTAAAAGGGTAGCACTGAGTCTGCTCTTTGACCTCTATGGTGAAGAGGCTCTCACGTTACAAAATCCTACCATAAAAGCCTTTTCTCCCTCAGAGCTAAAGACATACTTTATCGCATGGCAAAAAGGCTTGAATGCACCACTAAGCTCTTCGGTGGGTAGACTTTTTGATGCTGTGGCTTCCCTCACGGGAGTATGTCAAGTGATGAGTTTTGAAGGTGAGAGTGGGATGATGCTTGAAGAACTGTATGATGCCAGTGTAAAAGGGTATTACACTTTTGGCTATGAAGAGGGGAAGATAGACGTACTTCCTATAGTAAAAAAGATGCTCTTGGAAGCTGACACTGCTGTAGCCGTATCAAAGTTCTTTCATACTTTGGTGGAGATGATAGAAACTGTACATAAGCAGTATGATCTGCCATTGGTTCTAAGTGGCGGGGTATTTCAAAACAGGGTGCTTTTGGGCTTGGTGCTAGAGAAGATACCGGATGCTATCATCTCTAATGCCATTCCACCTAATGATGGAGGGATCGCTTTGGGGCAGGTTGCAGCGGGAAAAATCATTTGATTTTATAGCTACTTAACTCTTTTCCTTTCGTATCTATGATGTGAACTGCACAAGCCAAACAGGGATCAAAAGAGTGGATCACTTTTAAAACCTCCAGAGGTTTTTTAGTATTTTCTATTTTGATACCGACCAATGCTTCTTCATAAGCACCTTTTTGATTATCTGAATTTTTTGGTGTTGCATTCCACGTTGTGGGAGCGATAACAGAGTAGTTGACTATTTTTTTGTCTTTTATATTTATAAAATGAGTCAAAATCCCTCTTGGTACTTCAAAAAATGATCTTCCTTTAGACTCTTTTTCCAACGTGTCAAAGTCATATTTTGTCCAGGTTCGGGTGTCATAGTATTTGATATTTTGAAGTAGATTACTGGTTAGTTTAAAAATAAACTCTGCAATATACTGAGTTTCTATGGCTCTGGCCGCATTTCTGCCAACGGTAGTAGACAGATCAATAAGTTCTAGATCCACCTCTTTTAAAAACGTATCAACAAAAGGCTTTAAAGTTCTGTTCTGTTTTGAGTAGCTTACCAATACACGTGCAAGAGGACCACACTCCATAGGCTTATCATCGTATCTGGGAGCTTTTATCCAGCTGTATTTGTCAGAATTTTTTTCAGTTTTTAGTGTAGCATCCTTATTGAGGTCAGTATAAAAAGGTTCCTCTTGATTGTCATCACGGTACCAGGCCCTGTCAACTTTTTCACTGATTTTATCATGATGAAATGCATCTATATTTGTAAAATCATGATTGTAGATCACGCCACTTTCAAAAAGTTTACTATCATCAAACTCATATCCGCCTACACTTATAAAGTTGCCATTTGCCCGTCCTGATCCTGCTTTTATCTCATGACGATAAGCAGTAGCCAAAAGCTTCATATCCGGTATGTAAGCCCTGTCTATAAACTCCTTGGACTCTTTGATGATAAAAATATACTCATTCAATCTAGCCGGGTTCAGCATATCTGCTACGCTTGATATTCCACCTACTACTATGCTTTGTGGGTGTGGAGTCTTTCCACCAAAGATAGCTATGGCTTTACTTATGTTGGTTTGAAACTTTAGAGCATCCAGGTAGTGTGAAAATATAATAAGGTTTTGTTCCGGAGTGAGTTTATACTCTTTATGCCCCCAGTATCCATTTGCAAAAGGTCCCAGTTTACCCGAGTCTACAAAAGTTTTTAGTTTCTGTTTTACATTTTCATAATGTGATTTGGAGTTTCTGAATGGATTGTCTGAGTATGTATATGCAGTTTTACTTGTAAGTGCTGTATCTGCCTGTAGGGCTTTTGTAACATCTACAAAGTCCAAAGAATGAAGATGATAAAAGTGTACTACATGGTCTTGAATAAACAGAGCCATAGTCATTAAGTCTCTTATGATCTGAGCATTTTTAGGGATTTGTAAATGATACGCATCCTCAACACAACTCACAGCTGCACGAAAGTGAGAGTTTGTACATACACCGCAGATCCTACCGGCAAGAAGCCCTGCATCTCTAGGGTCTCGGTCTTTAAGGATGATCTCTATTCCGCGAAAAAGTTGTCCGCTTACATAAGCCTCTTGTATGATATTTTCATTATCTACCTCTACTTCCACTCTTAAATGACCCTCTATTCGGGTAACGGGATCAATGACAACTTTTTTCATTTTCTGCCTTTTCATTTTCTACTTTTCTTTCATTTGCATACTTGTCAAAAAAGTTTTTCTCAGTACATGCCATACAGCCATGGCCTGCTTGTACCGGCCAACTTGTTGAGTCATTAAACTTCATAGTAGGGCAGTTTGCAAAGGCATAGGGTCCTTTACATCCCACCTCAAAAAGGCAGTATCCTTTTTTAGCTCCCTCATCTCCCCACTCTTGAACAAACTCTCCAAGTTCATAATGACCCCGTCTTTCACAGTTATCGTGGATGCGCCCCTCATAGGCCCAAAGTGGTCTATTATGTTTGTCCAGTGCCGGAAGTTCTTCAAACATAAGGTAATAAAGAAGTGTTCCTACTATGTTTAGAGGATTTGTCGGACATCCTGGAATGTTTATGACATCATCTCTTTCCAGTGCTTCACTTACGCCTACTGCCCCGGTAGGATTTGGTGCAGCAGCTACTACACCACCATTACATGCACAACTCCCAACTCCCATAATTAATGCTGCATCTTTTGCACATCTTTTTAGTAGTTCAACACCTGTTTCACCATGTGTACCTATACGTAAAAATTTACCATCCAAGCCAAGAGGAACAGCTCCCTCAACTATGAGTATGTATTTGTCTTTTTGATTGTTGATGATATTTTCTAAAATAGTCTCACTCTCATTGGAGCTCGCACTCATTAAAAGCTCATGATAATCCAGTGAGATATAATCAAATATCAAATCTTCTATAGATGGGTTTGTAGATTTTATGAAGGCTTCACTGTTGCCCGAACAGTCACTCAGTTCCAGCCAAAGGATAGGGATCCTGTTTAATGACATAAGAGCAGTACCGACACTATCCTCAAAACTCGGATGAAGTTGCATAGATGCCGTGATCATAGATATCCAGCTATTCAATTCTTTTGTTGCTATATCCATAGACTTCAGTGCATTGTCAAAGTTGTCTTTTGTGAGTTGATTATATGGATGTAACTTGTTAAATTTATCTATTCTTTTTTCTATTTTTTTTAGCTCTTTTTCTATTTGTATCTCTTCAGAAGTTTTTCTAGGTATATTGGGGGATATTAAACTTTTGGATTCCTCTATAATCTTCTCAACCATTTGTTTACATCTACCGCACACTCTGCCGGCATTACTAAAATCTTTCAGTTCAAAAAAATCTCGTATATCATTTTGCGTGATAATTTCAACCAGATCTTTGTGATAAAGATGCTCACAGCCGCATATCAGCCTACCTTTTTCACTAAGGAGTCTGTTTTCATAGAGACTGTTTACATCTACATCTTCATTCTGCTCTATCATATTTTGAATATACCCTACATCAATATTGGAGTTGATGCCAATAGATCTTATGAGTTTATTATCTTTTATGTAGTATTCATCTACTCTTTTCTCTCTATCTGAGCTAATGATTATCTTTTCGAAATCGCAAGCAAAGGTTGGTGATCTTACATCTATCAAGTCAAAGCAGTCAACCTTCAACATATCAATAGAGACCTCTTGTTCAAACTCTTTTTCTTCTAAATTTAAAATTTTGGATATGGCACTGTTTGCTTGAAGTGTACACTCTTTTACATGTCCAGCGATAAAATTCGTCTCTTTTATCTGGGCACACTCTCCAACTGCATATATATGTTTATCTGAGGTTTGCATAAAGGTGTCTGTAAGTATCCCTTTATCATACTCAAGGCTATCTTTTGCAAACTCTATATTTGGTAAGATACCTATGCCAAATATTATAAAAGGGTTTTTAAAGGTAAGCTTTTTACTACGTAATTCAATGATCTTATTATTTTCTATTTTTGTTTCAACGATTTCATCTTCATAAGATATTTTTATTTTGCCGCTTTTGAGGTATGACTCTTCTATGATCTTTAATGATTGTGCAGAGAGTGTTTTATCATAGAGGTATTTATGTCTTACCAAAAGGGTAATGCTATGTATACTTTCTATATGATTCAAGGTCTCTAACAGTTCTAAAGAAATAGGACCTGCACCTACAATAACCACCTCTTTGTCTATACTGTTTTTTGCTATTTTAAATGCTTCATCAGCACTTCTGAAAACGGATACATTATTTATATTTTGAATCTCAAATGGTACTTTTGCAAGGGAACCGGTAGCTATGATAAGTGTATCGTATGAAAACATACTGTTTATAGAGAAAATTTTTTTATTTTTTTTATCAATTTTGATAATTTTTTGTTCCAACTCTACTTTGATGGTAGGATTAAGAGTTAAGCTTATATTTTTTAATGTTTGGGATTTATCGATAAGAGAACAAAGGTGTATCCTGTTATATGGAAGGTATTTCTCATCACTGACTATAAGAACTTCATTATCTGATGAAAGTTTTTTTATACTGTTTGCTAAGTATGCAGATGCAATACCACCACCAATAATTACAATTCTCATCATAGTATCTTACATTGGAATATGTGAAAAATCATGAAATTTTCATTCAATATATAGTTGCTCATCTCTTTATTCCCTTTCTTCCTTTTAACTCAAAAAAGTCATAAATTTTTTCATCTCATATCATTATATCGGAAATCATAGTGATGTGTATCATTAATCTATTACCTGTAATTCTGGTTAAACTCTTTTGTTCTTTAAGTTTTTGAATCAGAGGTTAATGTCTAAATATATTTACTGATAGTACGCATTTTTTCCATTTTTTAAAATTTCCCTTTCCATTTGAACCGAGGCGTTGTTTCTCTCTTCATTTTTTTAAAAAAACGAAGCAAAAAAAGCGTCGTTATTCTCGAATCGCTTCGCTTACAAGGTCGTTCACAACGACAATGCACACTCCGTGTGATTTTATAATAGATTATCTTTTAATGCGTAACATCAGATATATATTCAGAGGATTCTATTTTTTAAAATCTCTCTTTGTTCTTCAAAAGTATAATTAAACCGCCACTCCGCTTCTTTTAAATAAAACACAAACTGTTCATCACTCACGCCTTTGTATTGCAAAATAAATGCCTCAAAAAACGCCCAAAACTTCGTGATGGTATTTTCAACTTTCTTAAGCTTTGCAACTTTGTCGAAGCGTAGGTATTTTAAGAGGAGTTTTTTCTCCTGTACGTCGTCTGGATTGTAGTTGTATTGTTGGATGGCGGGCATCATGAGGTTGTAGACTTTGTTTTTATAAGAGAGGGTAAGGAAGTGTTGGAGTTTATGGATGTGCTCCTCGGCTTTTAGGCTCTTGGGAAGATAGAGGTATTCGTCATACTCCGTTACCTTCCCATTGTGCATTTGGTACTGTTCATCAGCATGTAATGCGATAGTTCTTCTGAAGTTCTCATAGTGTCTTTGTGTAGTTGCAAAGTGCATACCCGTCTCGTTGGAGGCTTCTCTTGCATTCCGCCCTATTATGAAAAGGTCAAGAAGTTTTTTTTCTCTGGCTACTTTTTTAGGGCTAAACTTACGCTTACATTTACTGCATTTGCGTTGTGTGTCTTTTAGAAGGTAAGTGTACAGATGGTCACAATAGATACATTTCATATAAAATTATAACATTTAGTTCCTAAAGTAGAGTAGAAATGATAAAATTAATTATATATTAATATTAAATAGCTAATATGCTGAACAAGTATTCACTATTATATAAAAGGAGCAGGCGTGCATATTCCTGATGGGTATCTCTCACCGCAGACCGTTGTTGTCACTTATCTTGCAGCTTTGCCTTTGTGGGTATATGGCTTTAAGAAGCTCAAAGAGCGGCTCAATGAAGAGACACTGCCACTGATTGGGGTACTGAGTGCATTGAGTTTTATTGTGATGATGTTTAATATCCCTATTCCCGGAGGAACAAGCGGACATGCTGTAGGTGCGGTGCTTATTTCTTTGCTGTTTGGACCATGGGTGGGGTTCATCTCTGTTTCCATTGTACTTCTGATACAGGCACTTGTCTTTGGTGACGGTGGTATTACGAGTTTTGCTGCAAATGCACTCTCCATGGCATTTGTGGGTTCGTTTGTAGGATACTATCTCTTTATACTGCTGAAACGGTACAAGTTTGCTTCTTTTCTTGCAGGCTGGGCAGGAATTGTCTCTTCGTCGGTGCTTTTGTCGTTCATATTGGGCATACAGCCGCTCTTTTGGACTGAAGTAGGAAAACCGCTTTATTTCCCGTTTGATCTGCAAACGACCTTTACGGCATTGGTTGGTGCGCATATGCTCTTTTTCGGTGTGGTCGAGGGAGTCTTTACTCTGCTGGTCTATAACTATATGGCGCGCAGGAGTGCTGAAGGGGGGCAAGATAGCCTGTATGGAGAGTTGAAATGACAATACGCAGAAAAATATTTTCGCTTTTATTCTTTTTTGTACTGCTGGTACCGCTTGGTCTGCTTACCCAATTGCCTGCATGGGGAGAGTGGAGCAATGCCTACTATGAAAAGGTACTGGGCTACATCCCCAAAGGGATAGCGGAGGCAAAAGGGCTCGAAGCACCTATGCCGGACTATGCCGTCTCAGGTATGAACAGTGTGATCGGGTATTATCTTTCCGCACTTATAGGTGCAGCGTTGATTTTTGGGATCTTCTATCTTATTGCCAGGGCAAAAAAACAATGAAAGCACATCTGGTTAGAGTTCTGTTTGTGATCGTGCTCTTTGGACTGCTCCTGCTGAAGCAGACTCCGCAGCTTTGTGTGGGGATTGTATTTCTGTGGGCAGCAGCCTATCGCAATTGGCGGCAATTGAACAACAGTGTGCTCAAGTCTATCTTTCTTTTTAATGCCGGTATCAGTATCGGATATCTGATTGAGGGGCTCTTTAGAGAGATGGATGTACTGCCGTTTTTGCTCTACATCAACCTAAAGGTCTATGCTCTGACCTTCTTTGTGATGTGGTTCTTTTCGAAAGTCGATATGATACGCTTCTTTGCCTTTTCCAAAGAGCTAAGCTATTTGCTGAGCATTTCCCTCTCGCAGATTATCTCCTACAAAAAGAGCTATGAGGATTTCAAATTTGCCTTTCGTGCGCGGGTGATCAGGAAGTTGCGTAATATGCAGAAGAAGTTTATTGTCATGGTATTTGGGTTCTTTTTTGAAAAAGCGCTCCATGATGCAGGTGAACGCACCCTTGCCATGAAAGCGAGGGGTGCTTTTGATTAGGTTGGAAGGGGTCTCTTATAAGTATGAGGAGAGATGTGTGCTTGATCGGATCGACCTGGATATCAAAAAAGGCGAGAAAGTCACCCTGCTGGGCTGCAACGGAAGTGGGAAATCCACGTTGCTGAGGATCATTGCAGGGCTTTACTTCGCTAGTGAGGGAAGCTATCTGTTTGAGGATATGCCAGTAAGCAAAAAAAATGTCGGCAGGGAGTTCAGACAAAAAGTAGGGATTGTCTTTCAGAACCCGGAGAGTATGATCTTCAATCCGACCGTAAAGGATGAGATTGCTTTTTCTTTAAAGGAGTTCGGATTTGATGAGGTTGAAGCACGTGTTGTACAGGTTGCCGAGACTTTCGGTATCGCGCACCTGCTTGGTAAAAATCCGCTCCACCTCAGTGGAGGAGAGAAGCAAAAAGTGATGCTGGCCGCCATTGTAGCATATGAGCCGGAGATACTGCTGCTAGATGAACCGACTGCCGCGATGGATCCTAAGACCAGTGGCTGGTTTATTGACCTGATGATAGATCTTGACAAGACTGTGCTGTTGGCAACGCATGACCTTGCTCTTGCCTATGAAGTTAGTGACAGAGCTGTGGTGCTTGGGCAAACACATCAAAAGTTCTATGACGGAGTGATAGAGGCTCTTTATGGAGATCTGGAACTTTTGCAAAAAGCGAACCTGATCCATAAACACAAGCATAAACACAAACATTTTGTCCATTCTCACTATCATGGACATTTTTAAACTAATACTAAAGGAGAATTATTATGTGTACAGATTGCGGATGCAGCATTAGAGGAACAGAACACGAGCATAGTCACGAGGGGCACAGTTATTCCCATGACCAAGATCACTCTTATGAACATCAAAAAGCACATGAACACCTGCAGCATAACCCGCAGCTCAATGATGCAAAAACGATTTCAGTTATTCAGAAGATCTTAGATAAAAATGATCATGAGGCCGAACATAACCGAAAGCATTTTGATAGCAAAGGGATCTTAGGGATTAACCTGATGAGTTCTCCCGGTAGTGGGAAGACAACACTTTTGGAGTATCTGGCTGATGTTGCAGAGTTTAAGTTTGGTGTAGTGGAAGGTGACCTTGAAACCAACAGAGATGCAGACAGACTTAAAGCCAAAGGTATCCCTGCGATGCAGATACAGACAGGTTCAGCGTGTCATCTTGATGCCTTTATGGTACATAAGGGCTTACACGATATGCCATTGGATGAGTTAGATGTCTGTTTTGTGGAAAATGTAGGTAATCTTGTATGTCCTGCTTCTTATGATGTGGGGACACATTTGAACATTGTATTGGTTTCCATCCCGGAGGGAGAAGACAAGATAGCGAAGTATCCTGTGATGTTCCGTCAGGCTGACCTCATACTCATTACTAAAACTGATCTGCTTCCACATTTCAAGTATGATATTGAAGCAGAGAAAGCAGAAGCAAGACGTATCAAACCGAATGTGGACATACTGGAAGTAAATATCAACGATATAGATTCAGTCAAAGCAGTAGCTGACTGGATAGAGTTTAAACGTAAAATGAGAGGTTAATATGTGTCTATCGATTCCAAGTAAAGTAGTAAAAATTTCTGATGATAAAACCATGTGTACCGTTGATACCATGGGTGTGCAGCGTGATGCCAACCTTATGATGATGCATGATGAAGATGTAAAAATAGGTGACTATGTACTCCTTCACATCGGTTTTGTAATGAATAAGATAGATGAAGAGGAGGCCCTGGCTTCCATAGATACCTATAAAGAGATACTTGAACTGATGGATGAAGAGGAACGAAAAAGGGCTATCTTAGAAGATGATGAATGCCCAAATCGAGGGAGCAGTGAGCAGATAGCAAGTAGCAGTGAGCAGTGAAATGGCGGAACTTGAATTAAAAAATCTTTACGATGACTTTAGAGACGGAGAGACCATCAAAGCCTATGCTAAGATCATCGCTGAGGATGCTGCAAAGTTAGAGAAACCTATAAACATCATGGAGGTATGCGGCGGGCATACCCATACCATCATGAAGTTTGGTCTGCCTCAACTAATGCCTGAAAATATCAACTTCATTCACGGTCCAGGCTGTCCTGTATGTATCATGCCTAAAGAGCGTATAGACCATGCGTATGTGTTGGCTATGCAACCGGATGTGATATTGGTGACTTTGGGTGATATGATAAAGGTACCGGGAAGCAATGGAAGCTTACAGGATGCCAGAAGCAAGGGTGCAGATGTTCGTTTTGTCTACTCTCCTATGGAGTGTATCAAGATTGCCGAGGAGAACCCTGACAGAAAGGTCATCTTCTTTGCCATAGGTTTTGAGACAACGACACCTATGACAGCCGTACTGCTTGATCAAGTCATCAAAAAAGAGATACCAAATATCCTCTTTCACATTAACCATGTGACTGTACCCGAAGTCATGAAAGAACTCATTGATAGTCGTGATATACATGTAGACAGTTATAACAATAAGATAGACGCTTTTCTTGGGCCAAGCCATGTAAGTGTCATAAGCGGCTCGAAAATCTATGAAGAGTTTTCTCGTGACTATAACCGTCCTGTGGTTGTCTCCGGGTTTGAGCCTGTGGATGTGATGCAGGGCATTAGCATGATCGTTAAACAGTTTGTAGAAAACCGCTGTGAACTGGAGATACAGTATAAGCGTGTCGTGACCTATGAGGGTAACCTCAATTCTCAAAGATTGATGGAGACCTATTTTGATAAAGTGAGTCTCTTTAGATGGAGAGGGCTTGGTAATGTACCGGACAGCGGACTCAAGCTTAAAGATGAGTTTGCACAGTATGATGCAGAAGTAGTCTTTGAAGATGTCCTGCCTATTGCCGAGATTGAAGATCATAAACTCTGTATTTGTGGGGACATTCTTAGAGGCATGGCAAAACCGCCTGAGTGTACTATCTTTGGTACGGCTTGTAAGCCTACGACGCCTATCGGGTCTTGTATGGTGAGTTCTGAGGGTGCTTGTGCAGCGTATTATAAATATGGAAATTTAATAAAATAATATTAATAAGGAGTAATAATGAGACTTTTTATTTTTGCTGGTTTATTTTGTTTTTTATTATTGGAAAATGTAACTGCATGTAGTGGAGAATGTGTTGCCTGTCATCCTAGACTTATCAAAAAAAATGGTAAGATGGATAAAGATCATGAAATATTGGATCGTTGTAAAAAGTGTCATATAGATGGTACTAAAATGGAAATCATTGATAAGAATGTATCAGAGATCAATGCTTCTAATATTAGAATAGTTAAAATTGAAGGCAATGTAACAGCAAGTACAAGTCATACTGAATGCGGAGATGACTGTTGGAAATGCCATGATATTAAAAAAGTAAGTTTAATCAATATTGCTGAACATAAAGTTCTTCAGAAATGCATAGCATGCCATGTAAGTATAGATAAAGATTTTTTGAAGAGAGGTTCTCCTTCTTTAGATAATACACTGAATGATATATTAAAAGGAAGTGAATGACAAAAAATATAACGATAGCCCACGGAAACGGTGGAGAAGAGAATAATGAATTAATCAAAAATATCTTCTACAAACACTTTGAAAATGAGATCTTGGCTAAGAGTGAAGATGCTGCTGTCATAGAAGATGGGAAGCTTGCTTTTACGACAGACAGTTTTACGGTAAGTCCTCTTTTTTTCCCAGGTGGTGACATAGGAAAATTGGCAGTATGCGGTACCTGTAACGACCTGGCCATGATGGGTGCAAAACCTAAGTATATGACCTGTTCTGTCATCATCGAAGAGGGTTTCTCTACACGAGAACTTGAGAAGATAGTACGAAGTATGAAAAAAGAGCTTGAGATAAACGGTGCTATTGTCGTGAGTGGTGACACCAAGGTCGTTCCCAAAGGAAGTGTAGATAAACTTTTCATTAATACCACGGGTATCGGTGAGATAGAATACCAAGGCATCTCGGCTAGTAGCCTAGAAGAGGGGATGAGTATCTTGGTAAGCCGTGATGTTGGAGCACATGGAGCGACGATCTTTGCTGCCAGAGAGGGTATCTCGTTAGAGAGTTCACTTCAGACAGACTGTGCTTCTCTTTACCCTCAAGTCAAAGCATTGATGGATGCAGATATCAATATCATTGCCCTGCGTGATGCAACACGTGGTGGTGTGGCTGCTGTGCTGAATGAATGGGCGAAAAGCTCTGATGTCTGCATCGAAGTGGAAGAGGAGAAAGTACCTGTACAGGAAGAGGTCAAAGGCATCTGTGAGATGCTTGGTTTTGAAGCAGTTGATCTTGCCAACGAGGGTACATTTGTTTTGGCTGTAGCCAAAGAGGATGAATCTAAGGCTTTGGAAGTGTTGCAGCAAAAACATGTAAGTTCGGCACTCATTGGAACAGTAACCGAACAACATAAAAGCAAAGTGATACTCAACTCTTCCTGGGGAACGAAACGATTTTTAGACTTGCCTACGGGTGAATTGTTGCCTCGTATCTGTTAAGAGGCTTAGATGAAAATTCTTCTGCTTTGCACCGCATTCAACTCTCAGACCCAAGCAGTCTACACTGCCCTGGAAGACAGAGGTGATGAAGTAGCAGTAGCGTTTGCCATAAGTGAAGAGCAAATGCTTCATGAGATAGAAGCTTTTGAACCCAAGCTTATCTTATGTCCGTTTTTGAAGCGGTATTTGCCTGAAAGTATCTACGAAAATTATCCTACCTACATTTTCCATCCTGGACCCATAGGTGACAGAGGACCCAACGCTTTGGAGTATGCCCTTCAAAGCCATACTAAAGAGTGGGGTGTGGTTATCCTTAAAGCGAATGAACTTTATGATGGTGGGGATATCTATGCTGAGCAGAAGTTTAAAGTACGAGATACCTACAAGGCATCACTTTATCGTCAAGAGATAGTACGAGCTTCATTGCAAGCCTTGGAGCAGTTTTTTGTCAATCTAAGAAAGCATGAGGTAACACCACAACTTTTAAATCCTGTCCACGAGCAATTTACACAAGCCAGGAGAGCGATTGACTGGTCAAAAGATGACACTGAGACGGTGATGAACAAGATATATCTCTCAGATAGTTTCCCTGGAGTACTTGATGAGATATTGGGTGTGCCTTGTTATCTTTTTGGGGTGCATAAAGAAGATAAATTCAGAGGGTTGCCCAAAGAGATACTTGCCAAACGAGATGGGGCTATCTGTCTGGGAACCATAGATGGTGCAGTATGGATAACCCATCTCAAAGAGGTAGGGAAGTTTAAACTCCCCGCAACTTATGTGCTCAAAGAGAAACTGCAAGGCATCAAAGAGGAGCGTTTACCTCTGATATTTGATAAGAGTTATGATACCTTTTATGAAGTCAGTGTAGAGAAACGGGACAATGTAGCGTACCTCTGTTTTAATTTTCATAATGGAGCCATGAGTGCAGCTCAGTGCATCAGGCTCAAATATGCAGTGGATTATCTGAAAAATGAGTGTGATGTGTTGGTACTGGTTGGAGGAATGGATTTCTTCTCTAACGGTATCCACCTGAACATTCTTGAAGACAGTGCAAAGCAGGGTGAAGATGGTTGGGCAAATATCAATGCGATGAATGACCTGGTACGCTCCATACTTTATGCAGATGAAGTTGTGACTGTCGCTTCTTTTGCGAGAAATGCAGGCGCAGGTGGGGTTTTCATGGGACTTGCCTGTGACTATGTGGTAGGCAAAGAGGGAGTGGTACTGAACCCTCACTATAAAACACTGGGGTTAAGCGGCAGTGAATACCATACCTACACGCTGCCTAAACGTGTAGGGGAAGAGATGGCCGAGAGCTTACTGAATGAGTGTTTGCCGTTATCTGTAGAGAAGGCAAAAGCCTTGGGAATGATAGATGAAGTCTATGCGCATGAGCATTATTATGAAGCGTTACACAGCTTTGCCAAAAATGCTTATGATGATGACTTTATCTGGGAAAAGCAGGAGTATCTTGAAGAGCATAGAGAGCAGATAGAGGCTCTAAAGGAAAAAGAGTTGGAGATAATGCACCCGGAGTTTTGGGAGACTGATAGCAGCTTCCATAGGCTTAGACAAGAATTTGTCTATAAAGTATGTCCCAGAGAGACACCTGAACGATTAAAATTTAAAAATTGAGGATAAAATATGCATGAGTATAGTATAGTTCAAGCATTGCTTGATCAATGTGAAAATATCGCTAAAGAGAATAAAGCTAAAAAAGTAATAAAAGTTGTAAGTAAAATAGGTGCAATGAGTGGAGTAGAAACACATTTATTGCAAACTGCATTTGATACATTCAAGGAGGGTACGATGTGCGATGGGGCAGAGTTTATCATTAACTATCAAAAAATAAAACTCCATTGTAATGCCTGTGAAGCTGAGTTTGAGATAGATGAGATGTGTTATAAGTGTATAGAGTGTGAGAGTTTGGATGTGAAAGTCATTGACGGTGAGGATATGTACCTTATGAGTGTAGAGATGGAGTAGATAAAACTGTAGTACTATTGCCTAAGTTAACTCCGCGGTTGACAGCAAACTGAGGTTCAGCATGGACCATGCCAGTAAGGAATTGGTCTTTGATACTTTCCCAACTGGCAATCTTTTTCGAAGGGAGGCTAGACAAGTACTTAGAGGTGTAACTTATGTTACTAATTGTGGCTGACACGGAATTTTAAATGCTTTCGAGTATCAAAATATATCAGAAGTGATACCTTCATACCACCCTTGTATCACTTCACCAGTTGCCTTATCTCTTTGCTTTGTAGAGTGTCCTTTTACTTTTAATCCATTTTTATTATCATATGAAACGGTATGAGATACATAAAGTCCCTCTTTAGGATCACCATTTACCATAGAATAACAGATATTTGAAGGCATTTGTGAAGCTGTGTCAAATTTCTTATTTTTAGTTCTAAGTGCTAGCGATTTGGCTAAAATTGCTGCACAAGAGTTAGCCATATGCCCACTTTTTGGATATGGATGACCACCAGCATCTCCTACCACATAAACCTTATCATCGGTTATGGTTTCAAAACCGGGAGCTTTTAATTTTACCCATCCTTTTTTTGTAAGTTCAAGATCTGCAATATCAATAAGTTTTGCAGGTTTCATATTGGGAATTATATTTGCGTATTCAAAGGTGATATCTGTCTGTATGTAACCTAATTTTGTTTTATCAAATATATCAACTTTTAATATTTTTTTATCTAAGTCAATATCTTGAATCTCTGCCATAGGGATATACTCTATATAATCTTTATAAACTTCTTTAAAAGTAGATAAAAAACCTTCTGCTTTTGCTGCTGGTTTTTCTCTTGGATCTAACAATACAACCTTGGCTTTTATACGGTTTTTCTTGAAATAATAAGCCACCATACAAGCTCTCTCATAAGGTGCAGGTGGACATCTATAGGTTCCAGATGGAACAGTGATAATAAAATTCCCACCTTTAAAGTTTTCTATCTCTTTCTTTAGTCTTAAATGCTCACTTCCCGGTTTCATAGCAGGAGGATAGAGTACATATACTTTTTTTGCTTTAACAGCATCAGGAAATAATGTTGAATAATCATAATTTATACCTGGAGATAGCACTAGATAGTCGTATTGATATACTGTATTGTTTGTTGTGACTGTTTGTTCTTTTTTATCAATAGCTACTATCATCTCATTTACAAACTCATATCCATACTTAACAGAAGCGCTTAAATAATCAAAACTTAGATCACTCAATGTTACATTATTAACCTCTCCTAACCAAACATTACTATATGGGCAAGAGATAAAGTGAGTATTTTTTTCTATTAGTATCACTTCCAATTCTGGATTAAACTGCTTTAAGTATTTAGCTGTTGTTAATCCGCCAAAGCCTCCACCGCAAACTATAACTCTGGTTTTATCTGTTTTTTTTAATATATTTTTAGCAGTGCCTGCTTCTGTTTGGCTGGCGTTTAAATTTGATGGCAATATAGCATTGGTTGCAATTGCTCCCGCTGTAATTCCTATACCTTTTAATAAATCTCTTCTATTCATCTTTTTCCTTACTCGTCACATTTTGGACTGTTGTCACTATCTTTTGCATAATTCATTGCAAATGCTTTTATATGCGGTACAATCTGTTCAAGCTTTTTACTTTTTTGCAACTCTTCAAGCTTTGGAGTTGTTAAAAACTTTTTTTTAAATCCAGCAGCATTGTTTTCAAATAGATTTTCCCACTCTTTTACAGTATGTTTTTTTGTAAAAACTTTACCTGTGTAGCCTAACTCGTTTTTAAACAAATATTTGTAATAAACCAACCCTTTATCGATGCTTCCACCATCAAAACCAGCAAATGAAAATGTTGATATGATCATCATAGATATTATTTTTCTTGTCATGAAATATACTCCTTAAAATTTTATTTGTAAATATTTGAGCTTAAATATCGCTCACTTGTATTTCATAAAATTGTAACTGTAATTTTTCCTTTATTTTGTTTCTTGATGCTACGTGTTTTGTTACATCTTTTGCAAAAATCATTTTATTTCTTCGTATTTTTCTCATCTTCCCATTCAAATATAAAACACATGGGTAATTGTTTCTTTCTGTTAAGATATATGGCCATTATATATCCTGACACAAATATTGAGAGTATTGCAAGCAGTGATGCAAAAGCCAATGTAGAAAATCCTGTTAATCCTTGTCCCACAGTACAACCTATTGCCATTACCCCTCCAATACCCATAAGCGCACCACCGAGCATACTGTTTTTTAATGTATTTGTTTTAATATTTGAAGTACATCCAAAACTATATTTTGTATTAAATTTAGACATAATAAATGCACCAATAAGTACCCCTATAATAAGGCTGATACCAAAATCCAAATGGTTTGTTTTATAGTGAGTAAAGAGTTCCAATGTTCTTGCAGAAGGACCGACAAAAGTAATACTTGTAAAATTGACATATCTTGTATCCAATTCTAAGCTTTCAGCACCAAATACTCCCGTGAGGTACCACCCGAAAGCTACCAATAATCCAACCAATAATCCGTCTTTTAATGAAAGCATTCTTTTAAAACTCTTGGTTAAAGAAAATAATATTATAAAAAGAATAGATAATATGAAATATATATTTAATTGTATATTTTTAATATATGCTGATAAGTTCATTAATATTTGATTCGAAGTCAACTCATAAATAACACTGTTTAATATACCTTTTGTACTGGCATATGCAAATATAGCAATAAAAATGAGTGTCACTAAGGATTTATTATCTCCTTGTGCAAATTTTACTAGATGTCTACTGCTACACCCATCTGCTATCATCATCCCGCTGCCAAACAGACAACCGCCCAGAATAATTGTAAAATAATTTATATTATCCCTAAGCCATACAGTTTCAGTCAAATCTATATCGTAAAACAAAGTCAATATATATGTTGCTAAAATAGCAGTGATCATAGCCATGACTACAGATGCACCTCTTTTGGTAGATGATATCAATATATAATCTTTTATTGATCCACTAAAACAAAATTGGGTCTTTTGTGCAACTGCACCAAAAATTACTCCCATTAGCAGTGCTACAATATTAACAATTTCAAATATTTCATAATTTTCAATATTAAACATCATCACCTCCTAAATATGATATATAGTTTTGTGGTATATCGCCCTTTGCAGCAATATCTTTAACTTGCAATAATTGCCTACTATTTTCTTTTGAAAGAATAATAATAGCTGTTAATCCATATATACCTTTAGTTGATATAGTTGCCATATTAAATCCTCATATATTATATAAATGAATATTCATTCATATGCTTTATGGAACATTAACAAAAATTTTAATTAATGTCAAGTAAATTTATAGATTTAGTATAATATGGATTTGTAAAAACTCTAGTAAAATTTGACTTACTTGGTATATCTGTAGAGTATCTCCACATCAGTTTAGTATTGCACTTAAAAGAGGTGGGGAGGGTTTAAACTTTCTGCTATTTATCTATGGAATAGAAGGAGAGTTAATGCAAGAGTATTGGGAACTGTATATGAAAAATTTGGATGGAAAAACCGGCATTGATCTTGTTTAATGCAGGTATCTCTATGGATATCAATGCAACAAAGTATATCTATCCACAGACAGCTTTTGTGAAGGTCAAACCTAAAAAACCAAATGAGAAAGGGAAGGGTTTTTTGTCTTCTGAATAATTTCATCTAAACTAATGATAGACTCTTTCTCTTTACTTGTTATCCCATGTTTTTTCAAATGCTTCAATACCACTTTGATATAACCATCAAATGCATCTATAAGTGTGTTGCTTAAAGCAATGTCAAATGTTATTTCCGAAGGAATGATGCCCAAGATAGTTGCTTCAGGCACTTCCTTACCTTGAAGTTCCAACATATTCATACACTGTAATACACCGATCTCATGTGCCCCTCCGCTGTTAAGCCCATGTCCTGCAAGTTCAGTGGAGGGGATGGCATAAATACTTGCAGGAGTATCATCAATCTCAATGCTGTCTAAGATCAATATCTTGTCATTGTACATAAAAACATTCAAAAGATTGATCCCCTCTACACCACCGTTAATAATGGATACCTCTTCAGAAAAAGTATAGTTCCCCTTCAGATAAGAAGCAGCATATACCCCCAAACCATCATCTTTTTGCAATATGTTACCTATACCAAGAATTACCAATTATGATCCATTTTAATAGTGTTTTCTTCCTATATCATATACTTTTAACACTTTTAAGATGATATTATTCAATAAAAAATAGATGAAGTACGGTATTAATTAGATAAAAAGTGCTGGAGGAGTATCCATTATTTTGTTTTTTGGTATATTTTTAAAGGGATTCCAGGATAATAAATTATGATGGTATTACTGTTAAAATAAATATGTATAATAAAGTACTGACTTTTAAATGAAAAAGGAGTGGATATGAGTGATAAGATCAGAGAAATGATGGAAGAGATAGAATCCATGAAAGAAAAACTGAGAGAAGAGTTGGTAGAACATGAGAAGCATATAAACTATGAAATAAAAAACGGTTATATCACATTTGAAAAAGAGGTTCTTGAAAAGCAAAAAGAGAACATGAAAAATCTTTTACTCTGGTTTGGCGAAATACCTCTTTTGCACCTCCTCACTGCACCGATCATTTATGGTATGATTATTCCGGCGGTATTTTTGGATATAACACTTTTTATCTATCAAAAAGTGGTGTACAGGATATATAAATTCGAGTCTATTAAACGAAGTGAATATATTGTATTTGACCGTCAATATCTTGGATATCTGAATGCAATAGAAAAGTTCAATTGTTTATATTGTTCCTACTTTAACGGATTAATGCATTATGCTTCAGCAATTATAAGTAGAACTGAACTTTATTTCTGTCCTATCAAACATGCAAAGAAGATCGCTTATGATCATGAGTATTATGACCTGTTTTTATCTTATGGCAATGGAGAAAAATATCAGGAAAATCTGAAAAAACTTCGGGAAGACATGGAAAAACAATGAGTATGTCCTGTCCGCTGAATAGATATAGAACTTATTTATAGAAGATTTATATTTATATATATCTTTTACTATATTTTAATCTTATGTTGTAAAAAATAATTATAGAATATTCACTATGAATAATCAAAAACTTTATCTTTTCCTGCAAAAACAGATCATACTGATGATGTTGCTGACATTAATACCCGGTTTGGCATATATTTTATTGGGGTGGATGAACGGTATAGTCCTGCCGGCATTGATCTGGTATGCTTTGATCATACTGGTCTCTTTGTGGGGATGGAAACTTTATAAGCGTTTCCAACTGGAAAAGATCAGTACAGAAGCACTGAATAAGTGGTATAAACAACTTGTACTTTTTTTCTATCTTATTTTTGGATTATGGACAGTTATTTTTCTTTTATATTCAGGAGAAGTAGAGAGTAAACTCCATTATATTGCGATCTTTACCCAGATAGGTGCATCTGTTGTTGCTTCGACACTGCTGGTTTCAGATAAAAAACTTTTTTTCCCGGTTCTGCTGATTCTGATGCTGCCTTTGATAGGATACTTTTTCTTAATAGGAGAATGGTATGGCTATGTGCTTTCTCTCTTCTCGATCATTTTTTTAGGCGTATTGCTTTACTCTTCGGATAACAGTTATAAACTGATACAGAAAAACTATTATCAGGCACAACATGATGCCCTAACAGGCTTGTATAACCGTCGTTATTTTGTAGACTATATGGATCAGGTGATTAACAGAGTACAATTCTCTAAAAAGTTTGCCTATATTCTGCTGATTGATCTTGACCACTTCAAAACGATCAATGATACACTGGGTCATGATATAGGAGACCAGGTACTTAAAGAAGTTGCAGAACGTATTAAAGCATATTGTGAAGATACACATATGATCGCCCGTCTCGGAGGGGATGAATTTACAATAGTAAGTGATGAGTTTGATGAGAATGAAAATTGTCAGGAGATCGCATATGCTTTTTCTGAAAAATTGTTACAGATCATGAAGGAACCTTATGTGATTGATCGGCACCATCTATATATCAGTGCAAGTATCGGAGTGAATTGTATAGGTACTACATCTACCGAAGCCAAACATTTCATTAAAGAAGCAGATATTGCTATGTATGAAGCCAAATCACAGGGCCGTGACGGGATTATACTCTTCAATGATGCATTGGCAAAACGGGTTGAATATCATCTTGAAATAGAACGTAGACTCTATTTTGCTTTGGAGCACAATGAAATTGAATTGCGCTATCAGCCGCAGTTTGACAGAGAAAAGAGGATCATAGGCTGTGAAGTATTGGTTCGGTGGAACAGCTCTAAGTTCGGATTGGTATCACCTGTTGAATTTATTTCAATTGCGGAAAAAACAGGGTTGATCATTGAATTGGGAAATTATATTATAGAAGAAGCCTTTAAAACACTTCGTTCCTGGAACAAAAAAGGTTTGATCCTGGAACAGTTTTCTATCAATATCAGTGTAAGACAATTTTTTGACAGCTCTTTTTTAGATGAAGTTGAGCGATTATGTGAAATGTATCTCAGTGAAAATATATGTAAGAAAATCATTTTTGAAGTGACAGAGACAATTCTTGTCGAAGATATGCAAAAGATCATTTTGATCATGAATAAACTTAAGCGTTTAGGTATTTCTATTTCAATGGATGATTTTGGAACAGGATATTCCTCTCTGAGTTCTCTACGGGAAATGCCTATAGATGAGCTTAAAATCGATCGCTCTTTTGTGAGTCATTTGGGAGAATATGAGTCTGATGAACTCATGATCACTACAATTCTTACCATGGCAAAGATATTTGATCTGAAAACAGTAGCAGAAGGTGTTGAAACAGCAGAACAATTTAACTTCCTGTTGGAAAACGGATGTGATATCTTTCAGGGATATTATCTTTCAACGCCGCTCAATAAAGAGATTGCTGAAATAAAAATGGCTGAAAATATGTCTATAGAGCTTTCCCTTACATAAAATATATTTGAATCTTTTATTCCGCTGATACGGCTGCTGATATCATTCCTGAATCTTGACTTTTCTATCCTTATGTGATATTATGAAATAAAGTTGAGTCATTTAGTATAAAGATAAAGAGCAAAAGGAATGAAAATGACCTACCATGAACGTATGAAATATTATAAAAAAACGGAAGGGAAAGATAAGATCACCTGTCTTCTATGTCGACATTACTGTCAGATGAAGGAGGGACAGACAGGGATATGCGGTGTAAATAAAAATGTGAACGGAGAGCTGAAGACTTTAGTGTACGGTCATCCTATTGCCCTGAATGTCGATCCTGTAGAGAAAAAGCCTCTGTACCATTTACTTCCGGGCAGCAAAGCTCTTTCCTTTGGAACGGTAGGATGCAATTTTAAATGTCCCTTTTGTCAGAATTGGGATATCTCCCAGGAGACCAAAGTAAATGAAGAGATAGAAGTCAGTCCGAAAAGGATGGTTGACCTGGCATTGGAGCATGGTTGCCAGTCCATTGCCTATACTTATAATGAACCGACGATCTTCTATCCTTATGCCAAAGATATCGGTGTAATAGCAAGAGAAAAAGGACTGAAAAATATTTTTGTCAGTAACGGTTTTGAATCACCTGAGATCATCAAAGATATGCCAAGCTGGCTGGATGCTGCCAATATCGATCTGAAGAGTTGGGATGATGCTTACTATAAGAAGGTACTCAAAGGAGGACTCGAAGCTGTAAAAGATACACTTCGAATGATGGTAGCTGAGGGGATATGGGTAGAGGTGACGACTCTGCTCATCGTAGGTGAAAATGACAGTGATAAAGACCTTGAAGAGATGGCAGCTTTCATCGCCAATGATCTGGGGAAACATGTTCCGTGGCATTTGAGTGCTTTTCATCCTGACTACAAGATGAAAGAGCATGAATATACAGGGATCGAAACCCTTAAAAGAGCCAGTGAGATAGGGAAAAAAGCGGGATTGTACTATGTGTATATGGGTAATGTACCGGTACATGGAGATACCTATTGTCCGGAGTGTGGAGAACTGCTCATTGACCGTACAGGGTATTCAGTTACGATCAATAATCTTCTAGATGGACATTGTTCAAAATGTAATAGAGAAATAGAAGGAGTATGGAAATGAGTACAAGAGAGACAACAGTAGCCGGAGAATTTTATCCGGCAAATGCACAAGAGATAGAATCGATGTTTGATCACTATAACAAGATACTTGATGAACATCTGGAAGATGGCAAATTGCTTCAGCACAAGCCAAGAGCTATCATTGTTCCGCATGCAGGGTATGTTTATTCGGCATTTACAGCAAATTTTGCCTTTAGATTACTACAAAACAGTCATGCCAAACGTGTAGTGGTCATAGGTCCGAGTCACAGAGTATATCTGAAAGGTACCAGTATCTCTGACTTTGATCAGTATGAAACACCGTTCGGGACATTACCGATCGATAAAAAGCTGGTAAATGAACTGAAAGAAAAATTCGGATTGCTTTTTATACCAGAAGCGCATCGGGAACACAGTACGGAAGTACAAATGCCTTTTGTAAAAACTTATGAAAAAGAAGCCTCTGTTGTTGAATTGGTTTACGGTGATGAAGACCCAAACAGATTGTCAAAAGTGATTACATATCTCTTGGATGATCCTGATACGGTAATTGTTATAAGTACAGACCTCAGTCACTATTATGATATACGCAAGGCAAAAGATCTTGACAGTATTTGTATGGATGCCATACGAAATCTTGATCCTTCCGAATTACATGAAGGGTGTGAAGCGTGTGGCAAGATAGGTGTAGAGGCTATATTGATAGCAGCAAAAACAGAGGGTTTCAAACCTATTTTGCTTGATTATCGTACCAGTGCAGATGCGAGTGGTGATGAATCCCAGGTCGTAGGGTATATGAGTGCAGCTTTTGTAGGATAATGTGATGAAAAATATGCAAGAACTTATTAATACTATGATCGTTTCCGGAACATTGCGGACTCCGGAGATCATTGATGCATTTCAAACAGTAGATAGAAAATATTTTGTTCCTGAAACATTTTCAGAGTATACTTATATCGATGGACCGCTTCCTATAGGAAAAGATCAGACGATATCCCAGCCGTCTACAGTAGCATTCATGCTTGAACTTTTACAACCGGAAAAAGGAGATCATATCCTGGATATCGGTTCAGGGTCAGGATGGACATCGGCACTTCTTTGCAGTATTGTCGGTGAAGAAGGATCTCTTCTTGGATTGGAGAGAGTTAATACATTGGTAGAAATAGGCCGCAAGAATCTCTCAAAGTTTTCTTTTGGCAAACAGTGCCGTATAGAAAAAGCGGGGGAGAGTCTGGGTGTACCGGGTAAAGTATTTGATAAGATACTGGTTTCAGCAAGTGCTGAAGAGATACCGGAGGCACTATTTGATCAGCTTAAGATAGGTGGTGTACTGGTGATACCTGTACAAGATTCGATCTTTAGATTTGAAAAGAGATCAGAAACAGATCTGAAAACAGAAGAGTTTCCCGGGTTTGTATTCGTACCGCTGATACACTGATCTTTTTTGAGAGAATAAAGCTACTTCAGGGACTGTGCGATCAGGTGTATCGCCATACCATAGGTAGTAGCATTATTGTAAAGTGTAAGTATGCGGAAATTGCTGGTGCCTAAATAGATGTTGTCATGCGTAGCGTTACGTGTTTTAAGGAGATAGGCAGTAGATTCTGTGAATCTTTGGGTAGGGTATATACCGGATTTTTTTATGGTGCTGAGGGAGCATTTCTTCTTATGTGTGCATCGGAGTGCCTTAAAACGTTTTCCTTTTTTACCTTTGAAGTTGGTGGAAACGGCAGCTGGTCTGTCATTCTTCCAACCATTGTTATGCATAAAGCGTGCGATGATACCGATACAGTCTTCCAGATCCCATGGATCCTTTTTCCCGTCATGGTTGAAGTCCATACCGTATCTTCTAAAGACGGAAGGTACCTGCTGGACACATCCCATTGCTCCGGCAAAAGAGCCTTCTAGTTTGGTGATATCATAGCCGTATTCACGTCCCATTAAAAAGAGATGTTTCAGTTCATTCTTGAAGAACTTCTTCATACGGTTCGGATGAAAGGCAAGTGTAGCCAGGGCATCCAATACATTATAATCACCGGTATATTCCCCATATTTACTCTCTACTCCGATAAACCCGACAATGTAGTCTATATCGACATGATATATTTTTCCCGCACGTTGCAGTGTTTTCTTGTAGTTCTTTTTGAATGCTTTGGCTTTTTCCAATGTAACAGGATCCAGAACATGTGCTTTATATCGTTCCCACGGACCATTGGTCGAACCGACTTTATAGCGTCCTGTATATCTTGCCAACGTATCTCTGTCCAGTTTTGCATTTTTCAATATTAAAGTCATATATGAACGTTTAAAATGGTATTTTTTTACCATCATATCAACAAAGTTCTGTACCTCTTTTTTGGCTAAAAAATTATAGGAAACTGGAGGCCGGTCATCATTTGCAGCAAGTAGGAAAGGTATAAAGATGATAAGGAAGAGTAGTTTAGGCATTTTCAAGATATTTCCTTCATATATTGTTTCAGTATTAACAGGCTGTCCCGATAGACAGGCTCATCAATAAAGCCATATTCCTCATCCATGAAACCATTGAGTCCTTTGGTGGCATTGGCTTCGAAAACTTTTTTAATATGCCTGGCCCTTTCTAATTCATTTTTAGTGATCCCAAATATTTTGTTGGCTATTTGAACTTGTTTGGGTCCCATACATGCCTTACTCTCAAAGCCCATCATTCTCTCATGCTCGCACCATCTTCTGAAAGTCTCAGTGTCATTATATTCCTGGAACATAAAAGAGACAGGGTGAATACCTGCTGTTTTTGCATCAACTAAAAACTTGGAGAGAATGTAGTCTATGGAGGGGTTCTCCAGTGTGACTATAGACTGTGGCAACCCAAGGGATGTAAGTAGGTCTAAAATGCCTAGATTTGCCGTTGTAAGACGTTCATCTATGCGAAGTTTACTTAGATTTTTAAAAGCTTCTTTCGTCTCAAGAGAGATATGCAGTTCTTTATCTTTTGAGAGCAGGGAAAGTGCCTGTGCTATCTCCGTCTGATCTTTTATTTTTGCCACACGTACAGCATCGAAACTAAAATCATTAAGAAAAGCTATCTCTTCAGCACCACCCTCCTTTAAGGGGTTGGTTCGCACAATGATGAAACTTTTGGAGTGTTCCATGTGTGAAAGAAAAAGAGCGATGTTATAAAGCGCTTCTTTTTTACGGCTTGGTGCGATGGCATCTTCAAGATTAAGTGTGATCATATCTGCATCGCTCTCATCCATACGGTTGAGGTGTTTAAGGTTAAGGGGGTTCAGCATCATATTTGAACGATAGTGTTTCAATGTGTATTTTTGCTTTTTGACTGTACCAAAGTGATCCGGATACATTTCCAAGGGGAGGTTCTCTAAAAAGTTTAAGTTATTGAAAATCATAGAGTTATGATAGCAAAAAAAACTTCTCTCTTCCAGTGTATACATATATTTCACAAAATATACAAGAAAACTTTATTCCATTATCTTCCAAAAGCTTTTAAAAAAATGTTATAATTCCAGGTTAATTTTTGGAGTATAAATTTATGATCATAGAACTTATTTTAGTCGGTATCTTTATCGGTACAATGTCAGGATTTTTTGGTATAGGCGGGGGGATGATCCTTGTACCTATACTCCTGGCACTCGGCTTTGAGATCAAAGACGCTATTGGCATCTCTATCGTCCAAATGGTATTCTCTTCTATCTTTGGTTCTTACCTCAATCATAAAAAAGGTTCGCTTATCATCGGTGAGGGTATATTTGTCGGTTTGGGCGGATTTGCAGGTGGTTATATCGGCGGATATGTTACCCAGTATATATCGGATGCTGTTTTACAGGGACTTTTTTTCGCATTGTTGCTCTTTGCACTTTTCAGACTTTTCTTTTCCAAACATCATGAAGATGACAGCCAAACCAAGTCATTGAATAAAGGCTTACTCTTTGGTATAGGATTGGGAATAGGTATCTTTTCCATTACTCTGGGTATTGGAGGGTCTATTATACTTACTCCTCTTTTGGTAGGCTTATTGCATTATCCTATTAAAAAAGCAGTAAGTGCAGGGCTCTTTTTTGTAGTGTTTTCTTCTATAGCAGGAATGATAAGCCGTTTGAATACAGGAATGATAGATTTCCATAACGGATTGGTCGTAGCAGCAGCTTCACTTGCAGGGGTGGCATTGGGGATATGGCTAAAAGATCATGTAACTTCAAAAAATCATAAGATAGCACTGCTGTTTCTTTATGTATTTGCATTGGCAATGTTAATAAAAAAGATGTGGTTTTAAAAAATATCGGAACCGATATTTGAGTTGCGGCAGTGTTCATGGAAAGCTAAAACATTGCCTCCAAAAATAAAAATGAATAAATAAAAGGCAGTAAATGGCAAGTGTTAAAAAAGATATGATACATGTTTATGGTGCAAGAGAAAACAACTTAAAAAATATAAACATCAGTATCCCTAAAAACAAGCTTGTAGTCATTACAGGTATTTCAGGAAGCGGTAAATCTACATTAGCTTTTTCCACACTTTATGCTGAGGGGCAAAGACGTTACATAGAGTCACTCTCAAGCTATGCCAGACAGTTTTTAGGACGGGTAGGGAAGCCTGATGTCGATAAGATAGAAGGGCTTACACCGGCTATTGCCATCGACCAGAAGACAACCTCTAAAAACCCTCGTTCTACGGTAGGGACGATCACAGAGATCTATGATTATCTTAGACTGCTTTTTGCACGTGTGGGAGAACAGCATTGCCATGAGTGTGGAAAGCCTATCTCATCGATGTCCGCAAGTGATATTATCGAAGAGGTACTGAAGCTGCCTGACGGCGCAAAACTTGTCATTATGGCACCACTTGTCAAAGAGAAAAAGGGTACTTTTTCAGATATGCTGGAGTCACTGCGACACAAGGGCTATGTACGTGCTATGATAGATGGTGTAATGGTGCGCCTTGATGATGAGATAGAACTCTCTAAAACGAAGAAGCATACCATTAAAGTGGTAGTCGATAGAGTAGTGGTTAAAGAAGAGAGTCGTGACCGTATAGGGCAAGATGTAGAGAAAGCACTAAAAGAGAGTTACGGAGAGATGGAGATCGAAGTACTAAACTTTGAAGAGTTGGACTTGGACAGACAGCATATTCACTACTCTGAGCACTTGGCATGTTTTGATTGCAAGTTGAGTTTTGAACCTTTGGAGCCCGTAAGCTTTTCATTTAATTCACCAAAAGGTGCTTGTCCTGCCTGTGATGGGTTGGGGATCCGTTATGCCATAGACCTCAAAAAGGTCATAGACCAAGAACTCTCTATTGAGAAGGGTGCAGTCAAAATCATGTACGGTTTTAATAAGAGTTACTATACTAAATTTCTCAATGCTTTTTGTGAACAAAATGATATTGACATTAAAATACCTTACGGTGAACTTCCTGAATATCAACAAAAAGCTATACTTTATGGTATCGGCGGTACGGTTGATTTTACATGGAAGCGTCATAAACTCAAACGTGAATGGCCGGGGGTTGTGAAGTTTGCACATGATATGTTCAAAGATGAGAAAGACCTCTCTGAATATATGACCGAAAAAGTATGTGACAAATGTAACGGACACAGACTTAGACCACGCTCTTTGGCTGTGAAGATAGAGGGCAAGAATATTGCTGATATTATTGATATGCCTATTGAAAAATCTTATGCTTATTTTGCCGACGAGAAGAGTTTTTCTCATTTGAGTGAACAGCAAAAGATGATAGCAGAGTCTATACTTAAAGAACTTCAGGAGAGACTCTTCTTTTTGTATGATGTTGGATTGGGATATATTTCGTTAAATCGTGATGCAAGAACCATTTCCGGAGGTGAGGCACAGCGTATCCGTATTGCTTCACAAATAGGTTCGGGACTTACAGGTGTGATGTATGTACTGGATGAGCCCAGTATCGGATTGCATGAACGCGATACCATGAAACTGATTCGTACATTGAACTCTCTGCGGGATAAGGGAAACTCTGTTATCGTAGTAGAGCATGATAAAGAGACGATTCTTGCAGCGGATTTTATCATAGATATAGGTCCCGGTGCAGGAGAGTTTGGTGGAGAGATAGTCTTTGCAGGGGATGCAAAGAAACTTTCACGTGCCAAAACACTTACGGCTGACTATCTTTATGGTAAAAAAGAGATAGCTTATAGCCATGACAACCCGCAAAAAGAGTGGATAGAGATAAAAAATGTAACCCTGAATAACATTGAAAAACTTGATGCAAAGATACCGCTCAGGAACCTTGTGTGCATCACGGGTGTAAGCGGAAGCGGTAAAAGTTCACTGATACTTCAAACTTTACTTCCTGTAGCAAGAGAGCTGCTTAACCATGCAAGAAAGGTCAATAAAGTAGATGGTGTAGAGATCACAGGACTTGAGAAACTTGATAAAGTCATCTATCTTGATCAAAGCCCTATAGGACGAACTCCGCGCTCAAACCCTGCAACCTATACAGGTATCATGGATGAGATACGTAAACTTTTTGCACAAACGAAAGAAGCAGAATTGAGAGGCTACAAAATAGGACGTTTCTCTTTTAATGTCAAAGGCGGACGATGTGAGAAGTGTCAGGGTGACGGACAGATCAAGATAGAGATGCACTTTTTGCCGGATGTGCTTGTAAGCTGTGACGCCTGTGATGGTACGCGTTATAATGCACAGACAAGAGAAGTGTTGTATAAAGGGAAGTCTATTGCTGATGTATTGGCTATGAGTGTAGGGGAGGCATTAGAGTTCTTCAAAGCCATTCCTGCTATAGCTGTTAAGCTCAAGACACTGACAGATGTAGGTTTGGACTACATTACACTTGGGCAAAATGCAACTACACTTTCAGGTGGTGAGGCACAGCGTATCAAGCTCAGCAAAGAGTTAAGCCGTAAAGATACAGGGAAAACCCTGTATATTTTGGATGAACCTACTACCGGACTTCATTTCGCAGATGTAGACAGACTGACCGGTGTACTGCATCATCTTGTTGAATTGGGTAATTCGGTAGTGGTGATCGAACATAATCTGGATATGGTTAAAAATGCAGATTACATCATAGATATGGGACCGGAAGGTGGAAACAAGGGGGGACTTATTATTGCGACGGGTTCTCCGGAGAAGTTGGCTGAGGAGTATGAACAGACGGGAAGTTATACCGGTGAGTATCTGGCCAAAGAGTTGCTATAGCATCACTCTTTGCCATTTTAGTTTAGACAGCCATCACGGACGACGAAACTGTTTTTTCCCCTTTTTTTGACTTTCATAAGCAAAATTCAGACCCAGTTTAACAATATAAAGCATAATAAAACATGCTATTACTTCATATCCTATGGCCCAGGTCAAGATAAAAGAGGAGTGTTCAAAGAGAGAAAAAAAGAGTTTAGGTTCTCCTCCGGCAATATAAAAGAGAAGAAAAAGAAGACCGGCCAAATAAGGCAGTGAAATAAAATAGATGGCTAAAAACGGTTTTTCAAGACCTTGGGGGAAAAAAAGAGGTGTGTCTGAAAAATGAACTTCTTTTTGTGAGAACTTTGTAGATGATCTGATAGTTTTTTTTAATGGGGGATGCGTTACGGTTGCATGCATTATATGAGTTGATGAGCTCATAGGGCCACTCCTTTTTGCTATTGCAATATTTATTCAAGTGCTGATCTGAACAACCCGGCTGCCTTAAGAAGACCCGTGGTTTTCCGTCCTATTTTCACAAATAGTTTGGCTTTATTTACATATATATAGATAGTAACAATTAATATATTAATATTAAATTAAATCAAGATAGAAATAACAGTTAATAGGTTAAAATACATAAAAAAATAGGCTTTCTTTTGAAAACAATCACTATTATAGATACATTCGGCTTTTTCTTTCGCTCTTATTTTGCACTTCCTCCTTTACGTAATTCGGAAGGCTTTCCTACAGGGTTGCTGACAGGATTTATAAATCTTGTCGATTCACTCCATCGTGATCACAGTACAGATTATTTGGTATTTGCACTTGACAGTAAAGGGAAAACATTTCGAAATGAACTTTATCCGGAATATAAAGCAAATCGTGAAGCACCTCCTGAAGACTTGACAAAGCAACTTCCTATTGCCATAGAATGGATAGAACAGATGGGGTTTGCAAACCTTTCCCGTGAAGGATATGAAGCAGATGATGTGATCACTACAGTGACAAAGTTCGCCAAAGAACAGGGAATGAAAGTACGTATTGTTTCGCATGATAAAGATCTTTATCAGCTTATTGATGACGGTATGGTCGTAATGTATGATTCTGTAAAGAAAAAAGAGGTAGATGAGCAGGCATGTATAGAAAAATTCGGGGTAAATCCTAAAGATTTTGTTGACTTTCAGGCAATAGTAGGAGACAGCTCGGATAATGTTCCTGGAGTTAAAGGAATAGGAGTCAAAGGAGCGGCAAAACTGATCAATGAATTTCATACTCTTGAGAATATTTATGCCAATATTGAAAAATGTGGAACCCCTCGTATACAAAAGCTCTTACTGGAGAGTAAAGAGAAAGCCTTTTTGTCACGTGAACTGGTAACTATGAGAACAGATGTATTTAAAGATCTTGATCTTGAGAGTTTTGTCTTTGAAGACAGAAATTATTTGAGCTGTCTGCTAGATGAATTCGAACAGTATGAGATGAAACAGGCGATCAAAAAGGCACAAGTAGGGCAGAATGAAGCAGGTTGCAGTGATGTGGTCAAGCCCAAGCCAAAAGAGCCGATACTCAGTTTTGAAGCAGTCACTTTAGACAGCAAAGAGAAGTTGGACAGCGTCATAGAAAATATTGAAAATGACACAATCTTAGCTTTTGATACAGAAACTACAGGCTTGGATACCAAAGTAGCAAAGATGGTCGGATTTAGTTTTTGTACGGCAACAGATAAGGCATATTATGTACCTGTAGGACATAGTTATCTTGGTGTAGGAGAACAGGTACACATAGATGATGCGATCGTATCACTCAAAAAACTACTGAAACATAAAGTCGTAGGGCAAAATCTAAAGTTTGATCTCTCTTTGCTCTACAACCAGTACGGTCTTGATGAGGTCACCCCTTATGCAGATACGATGATCATGGCATGGCTTTCAGATCCCGGAAGCAAAGTAGGACTTGATACTTTGGCAAAGAAGTTCTTTAAGTATGATATGAAACCGTTTAAAGAGATGGTGAAAAAAGGGGAAGATTTTTCCGCTGTTTCCATAGATGACGCGACTTTTTATGCAGCTGAAGATGCCTGGATGACCTATCTGCTCTATGGTGCCATCAAAAAGAAGATGGAGCTTAGTTCTCTGACACCTCTTTTAACAGAAGCAAAAAATGTGGAGTATCCTTTTATCAATGTACTTATCCGTATGGAACGCTTAGGGATAAGAGTAGACCAGTCAAAACTACATAGTTTGCAAAAAACATTAAGTGGGGACCTTGCAACTTTAACGCAAGAGATCTATGCACTGAGCGGGTCTGAGTTCAATATCAAATCTACTCAGCAACTCGGTGTGGTACTGTTCCAACAGATAGGACTCAAAGGTGGCAAGAAAACAAAAACAGGGTACAGCACCAATGAAGCTGTACTTCAGTCCCTTAAGGGAGAGCATCCTGTTATAGAAAAGATACTTGAGTATCGGGAGTACCAGAAAATACTCTCTACCTATGTAGATCCATTACTTAAACTTGCCAAGAAGGATGAAGAGAGTCGTATCTATACCTCTTTTGTACAAACGGGTACAGCAACCGGTCGTTTAAGCTCACGTGACCCTAACCTGCAAAACATCCCTGTACGCTCTGCACTTGGACGTTCTGTGAGAGAGGCATTCGTAGCCAGAGAGGGATACAAATTAGTCAGTATAGACTACTCGCAAATCGAGCTTCGCCTGCTTGCACACTTTTCAAAAGATGCTGCTTTAATGGAGGCTTTCAATAATAATATTGATATCCACATGGCTACAGCAGTAAAACTTTTTGGTGAAGATGAAGCTAAAGAGAAACGAAATTTTGCCAAATCAGTTAACTTTGGACTACTTTACGGGATGGGGCCTAAAAAACTCTCTGATGAGTTAGGTATTAGTTCTAGTGAGGCTAAAGAGATTATCATCAATTACTTTGCATCATTCCCTACTGTAAAAAACTTCTTAGAGGGTATCCAGGAGAGAGTAAAGATAGATGGTTACGTAGAGACCATACTAGGTAGAAGACGACTCTTTGACTATGAGAGTGCCAACGGTATGCAAAAAGCAGCGTTTATGCGTGAGTCAGTCAATACAGTTTTCCAAGGGAGTGCTGCTGATCTGATAAAACTCTCTATGAATCAGATAGATGCGATGATACAAGATGAAAAACTAAATGCCTTTATGCTGCTTCAAATACATGATGAACTTATCTTTGAGATCAAAGAGGAAAGCGTAGAGGAGATATCTAAACGTTTTGTACATACAATGGAAAATGTATTAGAGCTTGATGTACCTTTGGAGTGTTCTGTGAGTGTTGGAGATAGTTGGGGTGAACTTAAGTAAGATATCTTCCTAATTAACATTCCGTTAGCATACATGAGCTATAATCGCTTCTTATTAATTTGAAATTTATGCGTATAGAAGGATTTTAAACCATGTTAAAACATATTTTATCCATGAAAATGGCAGTCTTGATGCTGTTTCTTTTTGGAGTATTGGCAGGTGCTGCAACATTTATAGAAAATGATTACGGTACACAAACAGCACAGGCACTCATCTATAAAGCCAAATGGTTTGAACTCTTTTTAGCCTATTTTATAACTATACTGGTATATCAGATAATAAAGTATAAAAGCTATAAGACAAAATTTCCGGTATTCCTTTTCCATATGTCATTTCTCATCATCGCTATAGGTGCACTTATTACACGTTATGTGGGTTATGAAGGTATTATGCACATCAGAGAAGGGAAGTCAACAAATTTAATGGTTTCCGATGTAAAAATACTGCAATTTTATGCTAAAAGTGCTGATAAAAATGCTTCTTTGGAAAAAGAGTTGTATTTCTCGACAATGACTAAAAACAGTTTATCCGAAAGCTTGAAACTAGGTGATAAAAAAGTAGATATTGAGTTGGTTAAGTATCTACCTACAGCGACTCAAGAGCTTGTATCGGATCCTCATGGTAAAACACTCTTGGAGTTGAAAGTCTCGGCAGGTGGTCAAGGAAAGATACACTATTTTGAAAAAGGAAGTATCAAGGATTTTGGTGGTTTCTATGTGGCGTATAATACGGCAAATACAAGAACAGATAAACCGACATTCATGATAAGCGGTGAAGCAGGTTCTTTGAAAGTACATTTCCCGTTTATCTTAAAAACACTCAATATGGAAACGAAAGAGTCGGCTGAGCTTACGGCCGGTGACAACAATCTTACACGAAGAATGTTATATCGTTTTGGAAGTAATGCGATAGTCTTAAAGTCCATACATGAAAAGGCCAGCTTGAAAACTGTTTCACATGATATTAAAACACAGTCCGGCCAAGCAGAATTCATTCAACTTAAAGTAAGTGTAGGTGATAAAAGTCAAGTTGTGACCTGTAAACCAAGAAAAGGGCAGACAGGTGAGTTGAAAAAACTTACACTGGATGGTGTGGATATAAGTTTGCGTATCGGTGCAAAGATCATAGAGTTGCCATTTTCCATTAAGCTGGAGAAGTTCAAGTTGGAACGATACCCCGGTTCTATGACACCTGCATCGTATGCAAGTGATGTCGTGCTCATAGATAAAGAGCAAAATATCAACATGCCGTATAAAATTTATATGAACCATATCTTAGACCATAGAAATTATCGTTTCTTCCAATCCTCTTATGATCCTGATGAGAAGGGAACAGTACTTTCTGTCAACCATGACCCGGGAACACTCCCGACATACATAGGGTATATTTTAATGACACTGGGGATGCTCTGGAGTCTGTTCATTCCGAACGGAAGGTTCCAGAAACTTCTGAAAGGAGCAAGAAAACTGCAGGAAGGTGCAGCAGTAGCGGTACTTTTTATGCTGTTGGCTTTTGTTCCGCAAGATGTGAATGCTGCCTCGCCACAGCTTGATCTTCAACAACAAAAAGAGATGCAAGCGTATGATCCTGCCCATGCAAAAAAGTTTGGGATGCTTGCTGTACAGGATCATCAGGGACGTATGAAACCGATGGATACTGTGGCGCATGAAGTCATTGCCAAAATTACAGGAAAATCCTCACTTTTTGGCTTAGAGCCTACGCAGATGTTCATAGGTATGGTCTTGCAACCGGAGCTTTACCAAAATATACCTATGATTAAGATAGGACATAAAAAGATAGCCCTTGATCTGGGCTTGCCTGAAGATGCAAAATTCGCAAAATTTACAGACTTTTTCAGTAAAAAAGACAATAGTTATAAAATTTTTAAAGCAGTTACTGATGCAAGCAGAAAAAAACCGTTGGAAAAGACACAATACGATAAAGAGCTAATTAAAATAGATGAACGTGTTAATGTCTCCTATATGGCATACCAGGGTACTTTGATGCGTATCTATCCAAAACCAAACGATGAAAACAATAAATGGTTCGCACCTATGGATGCGTTAAAAGCCTTTGCTCCGGAAGATATACAAAAAGTAAAAATGAGTATCTCTGCCTATTTCATGATGGTGGGTCAGGCACTGGAAACAGGAAAATGGGAGAATGCCGATCTGGCTTTAAGAGGTATACAAAAATATCAACAAACTTATGGTGCAGCGGTACTTCCAAGCCCGAAACATATAGAGATGGAGATCTGGTATAACAAGCTGGGACTCTTTGGTAAGCTGGTACCACTCTATCTACTTATGGGACTTCTTCTTGTGTTTGCTTTCATCAATGTGATCAAACCGGCTTTCTCTATGAAATGGATCATGCGAGGAGCATGGACCATTCTTATTGTAGGGTTTACTTTACATATCATAGGGTTGGGTATACGCTGGTATATCGCAGGGCATGCACCATGGTCCAATGCCTATGAATCCATCGTATTTATTGCAGCCGCTACGGTCTTTGCCGGGATCGTCCTGGCAAGAAAATCACCATTTGCATTGGCCGGTACTGCTATTTTGGCAGGTATTACGATGGGTGTGGCACATATGAACTTTATCAATCCGGAGATCACAAACCTTGTACCGGTCCTTAAATCGTACTGGCTTATGATACATGTGGCAACGATCATCTCTGGTGATGGTTTCTTTGGATTAGGATCTATTTTATCACTATTAGTGCTTATACTCTTTATTATGAGAGGTAAAAATGGTAATGAAAACATAGACCGTTCCATTAAAGAGTTGACGAACCTTTCAGAGATGGCACTGATCATAGGGCTTATGCTGCTTACTATCGGTAACTTCCTTGGCGGGGTATGGGCAAATGAGAGTTGGGGACGCTACTGGGGCTGGGACTCAAAAGAGACTTGGGCAGCAGTAACCATTCTTATCTATGCCACAGTATTGCACCTTAGATTTATACCGGCACTCAAATCTACATTTATTTATAATGTAGCGGCTACCTGGGCATACTCCACGGTACTCATGACATATTTTGGGGTGAACTATTACCTCTCAGGACTTCATTCCTACGCAGCAGGTGACCCGGTACCTATTCCTGTATGGATCTATTATGCTATAGCAGGATTATTTGTTTTAACAGTTTTAGCAGCAAGAAATAGAAAGCTAAAATAGTTTTCTGCTGTAGTGTGGGGGAAAGGCATCCCGGAAGAGATGCCTTTTGGGAGCCCACGCTACTTAAGAATCCTCTTTATTGCCTCAGAACAGATCGTTAACCCAAAAGCACCGGTTACGGCTACACATGACCCTTTCTCTTTGCACTTATCTTCTTCAGGAGAGAAGACTACAGTAAAATTCCTGTCAAATTTTGCTTTTTTAAGTTCGTTTCGTATTTTTCTTGCGAGTGCATCTCCATGGGTTTTCCAGATGGAAGCTACTTCTATTTGGTTGGTCTCAAAACGTTTGGCGGAGCCTACGGACATAATGAGTTTTTTGTAACATTTTTTGGCAACTTCTATTTTTACTTTTGTAGTATCTGCCGCATCAATAACGATGTCATAAGGTTCAAAGTCGAAGCCTTCTACCCAGACCATATCCATTTTCTGATGTATGGTCTGTATACCGGGGTAGAGTCTGGCCAAGGTTTCTATTTTACTTTCTCCTACAGCTTCTGAACCTATTTGCCTGTTCTGGTTTGTTTCATCGTAACGATCGTAGTCCAATATGGTAATGTCACTCACCCCGGAACGGTACAGGCAGTCAAGAGCATAAGAGCCTACCCCACCCACACCTAAGATGAGTATCTTAGCTTTTTGTAATCTATCAAAGTCTTCCTCTCCGAAGAGCATGCGGCATCTTTCAAACCTCATTGTTAAACCTTATCATATCTGTTTAAACAACTGGTCGTGTGAGCACTCTGCTGAAGAGGGTATAGCATCAGCAATCTTTTCGTAAAGAATTTGCCTAGATGGCAAGTTCTTTGCAAAAGACAAAGATAGGCTTTGCTCAAAAAGCGTTCTATTAAATGGTAACTCACAGCCACGACTCCAAAGATGAAATATCATCATAACTGGTCATATCGAGATGTATAGGTGTAATGGATATATAACCATCATTGATGGCTTCAAAGTCTGTAACATGTCCTTTGGTTTCCATCCATCCCAGTGCAGGTAAGCCTATCCAGTAGTACTCTTTTCCTCGTGGATTGTAGTGCACTTCCGCATCATGTGCATAGAGACGATTTCCGGCACGTGTGACTTTGAACCCTTTACATTCTGAAGAGGGAATAGGTGGAATGTTGATATTTAAAAATTTACGTGGAGGAAGAGGGAACTCACCATCAAAGATCTTTTGTACGAGGGCAGCTATGCTCTTTTTAGCCAAGTCATATCCCAGTGTTTCAATGCTTTCCCCACTATTTTTGTATACTTGGGAAATGGCAATAGCAGGGATCCCCTGAAGTACGGCTTCCATAGCGGCAGAAGCAGTACCTGAATAGGTAATGTCCTCTCCCATATTTGAGCCGATATTGATACCTGAAATAACAATATCAGGTTTATTTTCTTTAGTGAAAAGTTTGGTAAGTGAAAGAAAGATACAGTCTGAAGGGGTACCGTCATCCAGTTTATAGAAATTTTCTCTGAGATGTACGAAATGTAATGGTTTGGTAAGTGTCAGTGAGTGCCCGCAGGCTGATTTTTCTGTTGTCGGAGCTACTACTGTAACGTGTCCCAGAGGTTCAAGTGCTTCGACTAAAGATTGAAGTCCCTGAGATTCAAAACCATCATCATTTGTAATTAAAATTTGCTTTATTTGCTTCATTTGTTTACTTTTTGGATTATTTTAGCGCTATTATAACCTTTTTGGTATAATACACGCAATATATATAAATCAATTATTTTAAAGGATATATCGTGCAAAAAGAGCCGATGTTAAGATCAACATATGTGAAGCTTTCAGAAGAACTTGAACAGTTAAAATCTTTTGAGAGAGGTGTCATTGCCAAGGTGATCGATGAAGCAAGAGAATTGGGTGATCTTAAGGAAAATGCAGAGTATCATGCAGCCAAAGATAAGCAGGGGCTTATGGAAGCGCGAATTGCAGAGCTTACTGATGTGGTAGGGCGTGCACAGATTGTTGACCCTTCTACTTTAGCACATGAACGTATCTCTTTTGGCTCTACGGTACTGCTTACTGACCAAAATACAAATGAAGAGATAAAATATACTATTGTAGGGGGACAAGAGTCAAATCCTGCAAATGGTCTTATCTCTATTCAGTCTCCAATGGCTAGAGCATTGATAGGTAAAGAAGAGGGTGATGAAGTAGAGGTGACACTACCAAGTGGTAAAAGAACATATGACATTGAAGAAGTGTTCTATGAAGAGATAATTATAAAGTAAAGAGGAAGATATGGTAAATGTAGGTGTAGTAGGGGCTAGTGGATATACCGGACTTGAACTGGTAAAAATGTTGGTAACGCATCCAGGGTTTCAACTTACATATCTTGCAACCACGCATGGTGATACAACTATAGAAACACTACATCCTTCTTTGGAAGATGTTATTAGCTTTCCTGTAGAAAAAGCGGATGTTGCATCAGTTGCTGAATGTTGCGAACTTGTCTTTCTTGCTCTTCCTCATAAAACCTCAATGGGTTTTGCGAAAGGACTTTTGGATAAAGGTGTAAAAGTAGTGGATCTCTCTGCAGATTATCGTTTAGAGCTTGATACCTACGAAGAACATTATTGTGAACATGAAGATAAAACACGTTTGGATGACTCTGTCTATGCCCTTATTGAGTATTACAGAGAAGACCTAAAGAAAGCGAAATTGGCTGCAGGACCAGGCTGTTACCCGACAGCAACACTGCTTGGTATATTGCCTTTTATCCCTTACATTGATACCTCTGCACCTCTTTTTGTGGATGCAAAGTCAGGCCTGAGCGGTGCAGGAAAGAAGCTTTCAGAAATGACAAGTTTTGTAAATATGAATGAAAATATCTTTGCCTATAATCCACTTAAGCATCGTCATGCACCGGAGATAGCAGAGAAGATAGAGAAGATACATGGAGCCAAGATGAATGTCAACTTTGTACCGCATCTCATTCCTGCGACAAGAGGGGAGCTGGTGAGTGTATATGCAACGCTGAAAGAAGATATAGACCCTCTGGAAGTGCTTAAAGAACATTATGAAAATGATCCGTTCATCCGTATACGTGAAACACCTGTAGATATCAAAAGTACAGCCGGAACACATTTTTGTGATATTTTTGCAGCGAAGAACGGTAATGCTCTTTTTGTGAGTTCAGCCATAGACAATCTTTTAAGAGGTGCCAGTTCACAGGCTCTCGCTGCTGCAAACCTTATGTGCGGATATGATGAAGGTATGGGAATACCAGTCATCTCTTACGTTCCGTAATCGATGAAGTGAAGAGTGAAGCGTGAAGAGTGAAGAGATAAAAGAAGGGGCGATCTTCATCGCTGATTCTCATTATCCGCATCATGGAGATGCTTTTTTAGAGCTTCTTAAAAAGTTGGAAAATGGTGAGATCAAGACTTCTCAGCTCTTTTTGATGGGTGATAATTTTGATCTGCTCTTTGGATACAATGACTTCATCCAAACTTTTTCTTCCGAAGCAATAGCATTACTGCGTAAACTTTCTACAAAGCTGGAGGTACATTATTTTGAAGGCAACCATGATTTTTGTCTCAAAGAGGTTTTTCCGGATATCCAAGTCTATAGCAGAGAACAACAGCCTGTCATGTTTAAACTTGAAGAGAAAAAAGTAGCCATCTCTCATGGTGATAAATATGTTACAGGTTTTGGCTATAATCTCTACTGTAAAGTCTTGCGAAACAAAACCATACTGACACTACTCAAACCTTTCCAAAAAGCTATTATCGACTACAATATGCAAAAACTCTCTCAAAAAAAGATCTGCCATACTTTTGAAGATTTTGATAAAAAGGTAGAGAATATACTGGAGTACTATAAAGAGGCTGATCTTGTGATAGAAGGACATTTTCACCAGTCGAAAGTGCTAGGCAAATATGTCTCTTTACCCTCCTTGGCATGTCAAGGGCAAGTAGGAGTGATAAAAGAGGCTGAAATGCTCTTTATAACACTGTAATGGTCTATCTTTCACTCTTTGCTGTTGCTTTTGGAGCTGCCACACTTTTGCCACTGGGCAGTGAAGCACTTTTCCTTTACGATATTGAACAGGGCTACAGCTTTTTTTTACTGTGGCTCTTTGCGTCTGTAGGTAATACGTTGGGTTCTATGGTTAACTACTGGCTAGGATTAAAAGGGGAAGCCTATCTTGAAAGAAAAGGGCATTTATCTACACAGAAGATGGATAAAGCAAAAGGTTTTTTCGATAAGTTTGGAGGGATGACGCTACTTTTGTCCTGGGCACCCATCATTGGGGACCCGTTGACCTTTGTTGCGGGGGTACTACGCTACAACTTTAAGTGGTTTGTACTTATTGTCTTTGTAGCCAAAGCGACACGTTACGCAATGATCGGTTTTCTTCTGCAGAGTTTATCTGTATAGAAACTGCCAAACGGTACAAGTGATAAAACAAAGTAGAGCATTGCTTCTTTTTTACTAAAGGGTACGTCACGAGTAGCTTCTAAAAGTTGATAGATAAATACTAAAAACAGAAATCCATGTAACATTCCTGCTATTTTCGTGGCCATTGGGTAACCAAATGCATATTTGAGTGGCATAGCAACAAAGAGTAAGATAATAAAGGAATATCCTTCTATTTTATTGATAAGACGAAATTTTTTTAATTCAGACATATTTTCTCCTATTTTTTTTTGGGAGTATAGCAAAAGATGTTTAATGAAGCTGTAAATATTTATTTTTTAGGTTATAATTGTTCTATATTAAAAGGGGGAGTGTATGAAAAACAATAAAATGTCTATTGAAAATATAACAGAATATGATTTCAATATTATCGAGATGGTCAAAGAGGGATTTCGTCGTATTGAAGGAGTAAAAGGAATATTCCTTGCTGCATTTGCCATATATATTACTGTTGCGATCATTATGCAAATGATATTGGGATTTTTCTTTCCTTCCCCGCCTGTACCTGCCGAACCTGATCTGCTGAACCAACAGATCGTTACGATCTTAAGCTATCCTGTACTTATGCCGCTTATGGCCGGTATCATAATGCTTGCTATCAATGATTCCCGTGGAAAAAGTATTGAGCTTGGATCCATTTTCAAGTATTACCATCTCATGGGTAAATTGGCATTGGCTTCCATTCTTATTTATATTTTAACGGTAGTAGGTTTTATCTTTTTTATTTTGCCTGGTATTTACCTCAGTATTGCTTATGTATTCGTTCTTCCTCTTATTACAGACAAAGGTTTGGAAGTATGGGAGGCAATGGAGCTTTCAAGAAAAGCAGTTACGAAGAACTGGTTTAAGATCTTTGGGTTAATGCTGTTTTTGAGTCTTATTTTTGCTCTGGGTATATTGACATTCGGTATTGGACTTATTTGGGCCGTACCTTTAATGTTCATTACACTCTATGGTTTGCTTTATCCCCTGATCTTTGACAGAATTGAAATATAGGCAATCTGTCGGACAGATCAAAACAGCTAAAGAATATATGGATAAATGATTAAAGTTGCAGAAAAAACAGGTATGAGAGTGAAACTGTAGATACGGCTTGTTTTTTGCTATATAGTGTACTATAATAAAATAATATAAGCAGTGTTTTTCTCTCATAGCAGGTTTGGAAAGTAAGGAGTGGATAGAACCATGAAAAGTTTCAATACATACTATACTGACCAAGAATCATTGGAGTTATTTATAGAAGAGAAGAATATCCAAAATTCTTCTTCCCTGTTAATACAGATTTTTTCCGGTTTGATCGATAAAATGTTTATAAAGACTCTGTTAGCGGAGTTAACGCTGCTGTTACCCGATGCTGTAATCATCGGGAGCAGCACTGATGGTGAAATCCTGAATGGAAAAGTTTCATCTGAAAAAGTTGTTTTGAACTTTACACAGTTTGAACATACCACTCTGAAGTCAGCTGCAGTCCAGCATAGAACAAATGGGTATTACAGCGGTCAATATCTTGCAAAAGAATTGATCGGTGAAAATACCAGATTGATGATCGCCTTTGCAGACGGCCTGCATACAAACGGGGAAGAGTTCCTGAATGGTATTGTATCTGTAAATGATGAAGTTATTGTTGCAGGGGGCCATGCGGGAGATGACTTTGCCTTTACAAAAACATTTGTTTTTACAAAAGAATATATTCTTGAAGAGGGTGCTGTAGCTGTTACTCTGAACAGTACCAGATTACAAGTCCATACTGATTACAGCTTCAATTGGCATCCTATTGGAAACGAACTTACAGTGACTAAAGCGGAGGGAAACCGTGTGTATACGATCGATGGAAAGAGTGCAGTAGATACGTATGCCTACTATCTGGGAGAAGAGATTGCCAAAGGTCTACCACGGATCGGAATTGAATTCCCTCTTATTGCCAATCGTAACGGTTTGGATATTGCACGGGCAATAATGTCAAAGGAGGACGATGGTTCTTTGATCGTAGCAGGGAATCTATATACAGGGGAGAAAGTCAGGATCGGTTTTGCTGATACTAAAGATATTATTTATGCATCACAAAATATTGTCAACAGGGTTTCAGCTAAACCTTCTGAAGGAATTTTCATTTATTCGTCTACAGCACGAAAATATTTAATGAAAGGTGAGATCGAATCTGAGATCCTGCCCCTGCAGGAAATATCTCCTGTAGCAGGTTTTTTTACTTATGGAGAGTTCTTCACATTAGGTAAGAAAGAGCTGTTGAATCAATCTATGACTTTAGTTTCATTAAGTGAAAGCAAGAGTATAAACAGAATAACGCAAGTTACAAAGGAAAAACAGATCGATGTCAATAACGCTTCTATTGATGCACTGACACATCTGATCAGAATTACCAGTAAAGAAGTCAAAGAGAGAACCGAAACACTTAAAAAAAGCAATCAGTTGAATAAGCGACTGAAAGAACGTATGGAATTAGCACTGGTTGGGAGTAAAACAACAGTTTTGGATTGGAATTTCAATGATAACAGTTTATATATTTCTCCCAGATGGAAAGAGATGCTTGGATTTTCTGATGATGAACTGCCGAACAGTACCTTAACCTGGAGATCACGGGTACATCGGGATGATAAAAAGATCGTTCTTTCATTACTTAAAAAGTATCAGGGCAAGAAAATAAAATATTTTGAGAACAATCATAGGCTCAGACATAAAGACGGGCATTGGATATGGATATTGGGCAGAGCACAAATACTGTATGATGAAAAAGGTAAAGCAGTGCGTATGATAGGTACCCATACTGATATTACCGAAGAGAAAGAATTGCAACTGAAATATGCCCATCAGGCACAAATTATCGAGCAGATCCATGATTCTGTGATATCGACTGACCTTGACGGATATATCACCAGTTGGAACAGGGGATCTGAACAACTGCTTGGATATGCAGCTGATGAAATGATAGGAAAACATATTAGGATACTCTATTCAAAAGAAGACTTTGAGTCCTACCAAAACAGTATTAAGAGGCTGATGCAAAGAGGTGAATGCAAGTCAGAGATACGTTTAGTTAAGAAGTCAAAGGAAAGTATACTGGTAGAACAGTCACTTTCTATTTTAAAAGATGAAAATGGAGAACCCATAGGGATAGTATGCTATTCCCAGGATATAACCGAACGTAAAAGATCTGAAGATGAATTAAAAAAACAAAAGAATATTTTACGTTATCAGGCACATCATGATACATTGACAGGTCTTCCTAATCGTGTATTGTTCACTGACAGGCTGGAACAGGAGATTGAAAAGGCAAAACGTTATGAAAAAGGGTTTGCACTTATGTTTATCGATCTGGATAAATTTAAGCATATCAATGATTCCCTGGGGCATGGAGTGGGAGACAGTGTTTTAAAAGAAGTAGCAAGACGTCTTAAGGGTATTCTTCGAAGTGAAGATACATTGGCACGTTTAAGCGGTGATGAATTTACAGTGATCATGAAAGAGTTGATACAGCCGGAAGATGCTTCCTTGCTGGCTGAGAAGATCCTTGAAACTTTGGCAAAGCCTATGTATATCGATGACCATATGCTTTATGTTTCCGGAAGTATAGGTATCAGTCTCTACCCGCAAGACGCAACAGATGCCCAGTTACTGCTTAAGTATGCAGATACAGCTATGTATAAAGCAAAAAAAGAAGGACGCAATACTTTCCAGTTCTATTCATCAGAGATGACAGAATTCGCCTTGGAACGTATGGCCATGAAAACCGGTTTACGGCAGGCTATTGATAACAAGGAGTTCGTTATCCATTATCAGCCGCAAATAGATGCTTCAACCGAGAGATTGGTAGGACTGGAGGCTTTGGTAAGATGGCAGCACCCGACAATGGGCTTCCTTTCACCTGATCAATTTATCCCTTTGGCTGATGAAACAGGGATGATCGTCAGTATTGACCAGTGGATGATGCATACGGCAATGAAACAGATCAGTCAATGGTACAAAGAGGGGGTAATGCCAGGAGTACTTTCCTTGAATATTTCTATAAAACACTTAGAAGGTAATGATTTTGTGGAAAAGATCAAAGAGGCTATGAAAACCTATGATTTCAAAGCAGAGTGGCTGGAATTGGAGATCAGTGAAAGACAGATGATGAAAAAAGCTGAAGAGGTTATTGAAAAACTCAACAAGATAAATGACCTGGGTATAGGGATATCGATTGATGATTTTGGAACAGGATATTCCTCTCTTTCTTTTCTGAAACGTTTACCGATCAACAGGCTTAAGATCGATCGATTGTTTATCAGGGGGATACCAAATGAGGAGGAAGATGCAGCTATTGTCAAAGCGGTCATCGCACTTGCAGAGAGTTTCAAACTTGATATTATTGCCGAAGGTGTTGAGACAGAAGCTCAAAAAGAATTTCTTTTGGATTGCGGTTGTAAAAACATACAGGGGTATTACTATAGTGAACCGGTTCCTGCAGATAAAATAGAAAAAAAATATTTTTGATATTCTTACCGGGGGTCTTTATGTCATGTAAAAATAGATGGATATTTTCCTGAAAAGAGAGAAAAAGGTATCTGTTACTATTTAAGGTTCAGAGGGAAACCCGTTATGAATCCTGTGGTCTGACCGGATATTCCCTATAAAACAGTATTGAAGATTTTGATAAAGAATCATAGGGTATCTGTTTTTTTAGGAGGCCTTGTAATCAGAATATCTTTTATCGGACGATGAACCATGGATTTAAAAGGTTTTCTTTGTTGTAAAGAAGCTTTTCATCTGTTTCAAACTGTATCACTTCTTTTCCGGCTTCTAAAACAAGTGCATGTGCCGCACCTGTATCCCATTCCATTGTCGGTGCCAAGCGGGGATATATGTCTGCGGAACCTTCTGCTACCATACAGAGTTTTAAAGAGCTTCCTTTGGAGACCTGTTCGATCTTTTCGGTTGTTTTTGCAAGATCATCAATAAAGGTTTGTGTCTCTTCTGAAAGATGGGATTTTGAAGAGACTACATTTAAAGATATTTTCGGAGATCTATTCATTTGCAATGGCATTCTTTGTTGGTTTTTAAAAGCACCTTCCCCTTTTTTTGCTTTGTACATATCACCCAGAGCAGGGGCATATACCACACCCAGAACAGGTGTGTCTTTATGGATCAACGCTATATTTACTGTAAATTCACCATTTTTCTTAATGAACTCTTTTGTCCCGTCGATAGGATCGATCAGCCAAAAATATTCCCAATGCCTGCGAATACTGTAGTCTACAGTTTTATTTTCTTCAGAAAGAAGAGGGATATCAGGATATATTTTCTCAAGTGCCTGGCAAATGATCTCATTTGATCTGGTATCTGCTTCGGTCAATGGTGATTTATCATCCTTGTAATCGATCTGAAAATCTTTATTATAGATTTCCATAATAGCATCGCCTGCCTCTTTGGCAATGATTACGATCTTATCCAAATCTATTTTCTCAAGCATGTAAATATCCTTTTTCCTTTAAATAATCTATGATCTGTTCGGTTACTTTTTCAATACTTATTTGATTATTCATAATATGTATTTCCGGCCTTGCAGGTGCTTCATACGGTGAACTGATGCCTGTAAAATTCGTGATCTCTCCTTTGCGTGCTTTTTCATAAAGTCCTTTGGGATCCCTGCTTTCGCAGACTTCCAATGGTGTATCTATAAAGACTTCTATAAATTCACCTTCTTTTACAAGAGAACGTACCATATCCCTTTCTTTTTGAAAAGGTGAGATAAATGCTGTCAGTACAATAGTACCTGCATCTACAAAGAGTTTGGATACTTCACCGATACGGCGAATATTTTCAATGCGGTCTTCATTAGAAAAGCCTAAACCCTTGTTCAGCCCCATGCGGATGTTGTCACCATCAAGAAGATAGGTATGCTTACCCAGCATATTAAGTTTATTTTCTACGGCATTTGCAATGGTGGATTTACCGGAACCACTTAATCCGGTAAACCATACTATACATGGTTTTTGCTGCTTGATATCAGAGCGTTCTTTTTTGCTGACATGATGGTCATGCCATACGATATTCTTATTTGACATAATGCTTCTTTACATATTTGATAATGATATCAGCAGCTTCATCAGCACTTATCTGATCTGTATCTATGACTATTTCTGCATGTTCAGGTTCTTCATACACGTCATTTACACCGGAAAAATTCTGATATTCCCCTTTAAGTGCTTTTTCATAAGCACCTTTATAGTCACGTTTTTTACAAGTTTCAATATCAGCTTTAATATAGACAACAATATTGTTTTTAACCATCTTTCGGATCGCTTTTCTTGATTCTCTGTAGGGAGAGACAAATGATGCTACAGTAGAGATAGAATTGTTTTGCAAAGTTCTAATAAGATTCCCTATGCGGTACATATGACGGTTTCTGTCTTTCCTGCTGTAGCCAATGTCAGGAATGAGGTCCCGTATATCTTTCGAATCAATCCGTTCCAACGGGATTTGAAGGATTTTCAATTCGCTATATACCTTATCTGCGATCGTTGTTTTTCCGCTGAGAGGGAGCCCTGTGAACCAAAGATTGAATGGATCGATCTTTTTCTTTCCCCAACGTATTTTAAACCATATACGTTCATGTGCCCAGTAAAGTCCGACTTTTAAAACCGTTTCTATAAGTCCAGCAGCAATCGCAAGATCCAAACGACCAAAAAATATATAGACAATAATAATGGTCGTTGATGTTGCTACTACACGCCAGCTGATGCCCTTGGCAATGGAACGGGTATTGGTTTCTCTGTACATTAGACTGTTTTACATTCCCATTCCGGAAAATTATCACGGATGTATTGGTTTAGAGCTTTTTCTGCATCTGTATACTGTTTTTCAGCCAACTTTACAGCATCTTCATCACGTCGGCTGACACCTACGATCATACCGGCACCAACCGTATTGTTCGTGATACGATCCACAACAATAAAACTCCCTGTCAGACGGTTCATTTCATAAGCATCTGCAGCAATAGGCCCTGTCAGTAGCATTTTACAGGAAGCAATATCATTTAAAGCCAATTTATGAACCTGTGCTCTCTCATACGTATTGACATCAACTTTATAGTTGATATGCTCAAAGCTGCCGGATACTACTGAGGTTGCCCGTTTGATATCATAACTGCGTCCCGGTTCCATTGGTTTCTCATCCATCCAGACAAGCATTACTTTAAGGCTGTTTGAGACCCGTGGCAGATTTTCAGTATGCACGATCATATCACCGCGGCTGATATCTACTTCATCTTCTGTTGTGATCGTGATCGCCATTGGTGCATAGGCTTCTTGTGTTGTGATATTACGATCTGCTTCAGTAATGTCTCCGGCATTAATGATACTTTTGATTCTGGTCGTTTTCCCTGAAGGAAGTATAGTGATCTCATCACCGACTCTTACACTGCCTGCTGCAACTGTTCCGCAAAAACCTCTGAAGTTAAGATTCGGACGGTTGACATACTGTACGGGAAATCTGAAATTCTCAGCTTTTACTGCTTTACTGATATCCATACTGTCCAGAAGGTTAAGCAGAGTTTGTCCGTTATACCAAGGTGTATTCTCACTCTTATCCACAACATTGTCCCCGTTAAGGGCACTGACAGGAATATAATAAGTGTTTTTGATACCCAGTTCATCAGCCAGCTCACTGTAGTCCTGTGATATTTTATTATAGACCTCTTCACTGAAGTCAACGAGATCCATTTTGTTAATGGCTACGATAACATGTTCAATACCGAGCAGATTCACAATGAAACTGTGACGGCGTGTTTGTGTCAAGATACCTTTACGGGCATCAATAAGGATAATTGCTACATCTGCTGTTGATGCACCGGTAACCATGTTACGTGTATATTGCTCATGGCCGGGAGTATCTGCAATGATGAATTTACGGTTCTCGGTTGTAAAGAAACGATATGCTACATCAATAGTAATGCCCTGTTCACGTTCACTCTGCAGACCATCTACTAGCAGTGCCATATCGATCTTTTCACCGGTTGTACCGTACTTTTTACTTTCACTTTCTGCAGCAGAAAGTTGATCATCAAAGATCATCTTTGAATCATAGAGCATACGACCGATCAGAGTACTTTTCCCGTCATCTACACTTCCACATGTTAAAAAGCGGAGCATATCTTTGTTCTCGTGTTCTTTAAGATAGTTGATTATATCCATTAAAAATATCCTTCGATCTTTTTGAGTTCCATGGCACCTTCCTGATCCTTGTCGATCAGACGGCCTTCACGTTCACTGCTGGTAGAGAGCAGCATTTCTTTGATGATCTCCGGCAGGGTGGATGCGTGTGACTCTATTGCACCGGTAAGAGGATAGCAGCCTAATGTTCTGAAACGTACCATCTCATTTTTGGCTTTCTTGCGCAACTCCTCCGGAACACGTTCATCATCGACCATTACTTTTGTTCCTTCGTATTCGACCACTGGCCGTTCTTTTGCGAAATAGAGTGAAGGGATAGGAATACCTTCCAGGTAGATGTACTGCCAAATGTCAAGTTCGGTCCAGTTTGAAATAGGAAAGACACGGACACTTTCCCCTTTCTGAATAGCAGTATTGTAGACATTCCAAAGTTCCGGACGCTGATTCTTAGGATCCCATCGGTGATGTTTGTCACGGAAAGAAAAGATACGTTCTTTAGCACGTGACTTCTCTTCATCCCGACGAGCACCGCCTATTACTGCATCATAGCCGCCTTTGTTCAGTGCCTGCTTCAGTGCTTCGGTTTTCATAATATCAGTATGTATTTTACTGCCGTGTTCAAAAGGAGAGATATTCATGGCTACCCCCTCAGGATTCGAATGGACGATCAGGTTGAAACCCAGGTCTTTTGCACGTTGGTCCCGAAACTCGATCATCTCTTTGAATTTCCATAGGGTGTCAACATGTAGAAGAGGGAAAGGAAGTTTGCCTGGAGCAAACGCTTTCATGGCAAGATGGAGCATGACAGAAGAGTCTTTCCCTACAGAATACATCATTACCGGATTTGTAAACTCCGCAGCGACTTCCCGTAAGATATGGATCGACTCTGCTTCAAGCTGTTTGAGATGTGTCAAAGATTTGGCAGTGAGCATGTATAGCCTTTTATAATTTATCTAAATTTAATCCATTTTGTATCATTTGAATCAAGAACTGTATGGCAACAGCAGTATTTTATTCAAAAGTTTCCGACAAGAGATATAGAAGCAAGGTACAATCGATTGTTGAAAGCTTAATTAGGGATGCCCTGCATTGCAACATCTATATTCTGATAAAGGAATATTATATCGAAATAGAACTAAGAAAAAGCCGGCTTTTTCATTGGCTCAGAGAGTGAATACCTTGAATTCCTCAATGGTGCCTCTCTATGGTGTTACTTGTCTTTTCCTGTAGAATTCTGCCTTGAATGCTTCAAACCGGTCTTCGAGAATAGCCTCTCTCATCTGTTTCATCAGATCAAGATAGTAGTAGAGATTATGGATGGTGGCAAGTCTAAAGTATGTGATCTCTCTTGCACGGAAGAGGTGTCTTAGGTAAGAACGAGAATAGGTTTGACATACCATACAGTTACACTCTGGGTCTATGGGTGCTTCATCAGTGGTGTAGCAGGCTTTTTTGATGTTTACTTTTCCAAAGCTGGTAAAGAGTGTACCGTTTCTTGCGTTTCTGGTAGGCATGACACAGTCGAACATATCTACTCCACGTGAGACATTCTCTACCAGGTCTTCAGGAGTTCCTACACCCATAAGATAACGGGGTTTGTCTTCAGGCATGAACTGGGTTGTCCACTCTACCGTATCGTACATATCCTGGTTGGCTTCTCCAACACTGAGCCCACCTATGGCAAAACCGTCATAGTCTAAAGCACAGAGTTCTCTGGCTGACTTTTCACGGAAGGCTTTGTCTGTACCCCCTTGGATAATGGCAAAGATATTTTGTTCGACACCTATACCTTTTTTCTGGTTCGCCCTATGGTAGTCGATTGACTCTTCCGCCCATCTGGTAGTACGCTCGATGCTGGCTTTTATACGCTCTTGTGTAGCAGGGAGGGCGACAAGATCGTCAAGTATCATCATAATATCCGAACCTAAGTTGTTTTGGATGTCTATGACTTTTTTAGGCGTGAAGTAATGCTTGCTCCCGTCCAGGTGACTTCTGAAAGTAATGCCGCCTTCATCTATCTTGACATTGTCAGAGAGAGAAAAAGCTTGAAATCCACCGCTATCGGTAAGAAAACTCTTAGGATACTTCGTAAAACCATGTAGTTTACCCATAGTTTTGATTACTTCATCTCCCGGACGTATGTAAAGGTGGTATGTGTTTCCCAGGATGATCTGCGGTTTGATGAAAGTAGCTAAGTCTGTAGCATCAAGGGCTTTAACGGCACCGACTGTACCAACCGGCATAAAAACAGGAGTTTGTATGGTAGAATGAGCTGTTTTGATGGTACAAGCTCTTGCTTTACCATCTATTTTATCTATCTGAAATTGCATTGTGTTATAATATCTCCCAAAATAATAGTGCAATTGTATCTACTTTTTGCTACATTTTAAAATTGCATCTTGAAAATGGAAACTTTTGTCCCACTTTCAAAAATAAAAAAACAAAGAACTATATGAAAAATATACTTATCCTCGCTGATGGCAGCATCGCTAAACATTTCATAGAATGGGTCAGCAGAAAAAGAGTAGCTGAGAACAAATACTATGTAACATCTTATAAAGAAGGTGTAGTGCCGGAAAACATGGGTAAAAATATCTCTTTGATCCATGCAGATCCTACCAGTTTTTCTAAACTGAAACACATTATGGATGATGTTAGATACTCAAATATTTTTATTGTTATGGAAAATATTGAAGATGCTGACTATTCACTCAAAAATATACGCCTTATTGATGATAAGATCAGGGTTATCCTTGTAAATCAATGGGATAATGCAGAAATAGGGCGTGACCTGGAAAATATAACTATTCTTCATAGCGATGAACTACTGGCAGCACATTTGTATGATCATCTCCCAAATGTACCTGTTGTCGCACAAAATGTAGGACTGGGACGTGGAGAGATCATGGAGATCCATGTACCTTTTGGAAGCTCTTATGCCTATAGGCATGTAGGTTCCATTCTGCAGCGTAAATGGAAGATAGCCGCGGTTTACCGCAATGAAAAACAGATCATCCCCACCAATGCAACCATGATACGTCCCAATGACACGCTTCTTGTTCTGGGTAAACCTATTGTACTTGATGGTGTGTATAAGACCATTAACAAAAGAATGGGATTATTCCCTGAGCCATTTGGTAAAGATCTCTATTTACTATTGGATTTCAGGCATGACCAGGAAAATGCAATACTGTATCTTAAAGAGAGTATTTATCTTTTGGAAAAGCTTGAAGAGAAGTCACTTTATGTTCGGATACTTTATCCAAATAATTTTGGACTTATAGATGAGATAAAAGCTCTGGAATCAGAAAATGTAACACTCTCCATCTGTTATGAGGAGGATGATATAAAAACACTTATAGAGTATGATATCCATCAGCATGATATCGGCCTTGTACTCAACAGTATCGAGACATTTGAAACCGATGATCTGAAGGAGATACTGTATGATCTCAGAAAACTGGTCTATCTTTTTGGCGACAATCTTCTTTATAATATCAAAGAATGTGTGATACTTATGAATGAAAATGAGAAGATGGAGTCTATCTCTTCTACGGCATTTGATATTTCTGAATCACTTGACCTTAAACTGACCCTTGGAGATTTTGATCCTGAAGGGGACTTTGAGAGTAAAAAGATGATCATTGAACATTATGAGACCCTGACACATATATTCAATATGGATATCAATATCGAACAAAAGGTTGCAAACCCCATTCGGGAGATCTCCAATATGAAAAATATACTGCAGATCGCACCTTTTGAAAAAGAGCTTAACACAGATAATTTTATAAAGCTTGTTTCAACAAAAGTCCAGGATTTCCTTCTTACCACAAAGAGACATCCGAAATTACTTGTTCCATTTGCTTTAAGTGAAGGATGATTCTCTTCATAATTGGAGAGTGTCCCTGCTGCACTGCAAAACAGAGATGTTTTTAAGGGCATTTAAGATAAAATAAAGTAAATAACAACAGTGTAAGGTTTTTCCCAGATGATTGTTCCTATCGAATTAGCACATACTCAAAATATTACTTATGACATTACCATTGACAGACTGCCGCAGCTTACTTTTGATACAAAAGTAGCGATCATTACCAATCCTACCGTAGCAGGATTTCACCTTGATACACTTTTGTCACATATCAAAGCACCTCAGGTTGATGTAGTGATGATCCCTGACGGGGAAGCGTATAAAAATCTTGAAACCATAGAAAATATACTTAACGAACTTTTTGAGCATAAACTTGACAGGAAATCGCTTCTGATCGCTTTTGGAGGCGGGGTAATAGGTGATATGACAGGATTTACGGCAAGCCTTTACCAAAGAGGTATAGACTTCATTCAGATCCCTACCACTTTGTTGAGCCAGGTTGATGCAAGTGTCGGTGGGAAGACAGGTGTAAATAACAAATACGGAAAAAATCTCATCGGTGCATTTTATCAGCCCAAAGCAGTTTATATTGATCCGGAGTTTCTGAAAACACTGCCTCCACGGGAATTTTCTGCCGGTATCGCGGAGATAGTGAAAATGGCAGTGATGTTTGATAAGGCGTATTTTGAATTTCTCCAAACTGCAGATTTCAGTGATGAGGATGTGCTAAAGGAAACGATACGCAAAAGTGTAGAACTCAAAGCCTGGGTGGTCAACCAGGATGAAAAAGAAGCAGGTATCCGTGCAGTACTGAACTACGGACATACCTTCGGACATGTGGTCGAAAATGAAACGGATTATACGACCTATCTTCACGGTGAAGCGGTAGCTATAGGGATGGTCATGGCGAATGCTCTGGCAGTAGAACTTGGTCTGTTGAGTAAAGAAGAGGCCCTGAGCGTTAAAACACTTTTGGAAAGATCATCACTTCCGACAGAATATGCCATTCATGATGTGGATGACTTTTATGAACATTTTTTCCTCGATAAAAAAAGTGCGAACAACAGTATCAAGTTCATCCTGCCCCATGGGATAGGGAACTACAAAGTAGTTTCAGATATAGATGAGAACATTGTTAAAAAAGTACTTCGTCAATTTGGAGGAGAAGAATGAGAAAGGCTCTGCTGTTCATCCCGCTTCTCTTTGTAACGCTGGTCTACGCAGCTCCGCAGATGGAACAGAACAGTACAACTGCACCCGGTTTGAAAAAAGAAAATACAGTTGTAAGTCATACTCCTGTACTGCAGAACAGCAAGAAACATCAGATGCTGATGGCTAAAAAGGAGAGTTTAGATAAAGAACTTCTTGAAAATAATATCTGGTCAAAGATCTACAGTAATTACCATACCTACAAAGAACTCAAAAAACAGGAAAAGGTCCTGGACAGTGAAATTGAGAATTTAAGTAAAAAAAAGAAACGTACAAAAAAAGAGAATGAAATACTTGAAACAATAAAAAATAAAAAGTCTATACTTACAGGAAAACTCCAATTGCTTCAAGAGTATGAGAAAAATCCTTTTAAAAAGTTTCTTACTCCTCCGGCTATAGAAGAAGTACCTTCTGTCGGAAACCCTTTTGCCGTTATTTCAGCATTGTCCTATCAGGAAAAACTCAATTCGGACCAGAAAGAATATGATGATAGATATCAATCGATACAGCATATTATGGAAAAACTCAAAGAAAAAGAGTCTGTACTTAAAAAACTGCTTCTTAGTGATGCCAACAATACAGCCTACAGTGAGGAGCTGTTGGATACACAGGAGCAGATCAAAACATTCTCCCCGGTGATCGAGATCTTTAAAACCACACAGAATGTCTATACAAAAAAGATAGATGAGATCAAGCTTAAGCTTAAGAATGATATTAAAAGAGAAATAGAGAAAGCTATTATGATCGGTGCGATCATCCTCTTTTTCATTATCTTTATCGTATTGGTGAAATATCTTGTCCGTCGCTATATGTCAGACAATGAACGTTTTTATACCATTAACAAAGCACTGAACATTACTTTCTTTACACTGCTGCTCTTTACGCTGCTGTTCGCCTATATTGAAAATGTCAGTTATCTTGTCACTATCCTGGGGTTTGCCTCTGCAGGTATCGCTATTGCGATGAAAGACTGGTTCATGTCTCTGCTTGGCTGGTTCGTGATCATCATCGGTGGTGCGGTACATGTAGGGGATCGTGTGAAATTTGTCCGGGGAAATGTGGAGTATGTGGGAGATATCGTTGATATATCACTGCTTCGTATGACCATACAGGAAGATATTACACTCACTACCTACATGCATAACCGAAGAGCAGGACGTATCATCTTTGTACCGAACAACTTCATTTTTACCGATATGGTGGCAAATTACAGTCATGCGGGGCTCAAAACGGTATGGGACGGTATAGACTTTATGGTGACATTTGATTCCAATATCCAAAAGGCAACTTCTATTGCCAAAGAGATCACAAAGAAATACTCTAAGGGATACACCGATATTACCAGAAAACAGCTCAATAAGCTTAGAAGCCAATACAGTATGAAAAACACCAATGTTGAACCGCGTATCTATGCTTTTATAGAACCTTACGGTATGAAGATCTCTGCCTGGTATCATACCAATGCCTATGCTACTCTTACACTGAGAAGTACGATATCAACTGAGATCATTGATCGTATACAGAAGGAAGATGACATCTTCCTTGCATTTCCTACACAGTCTGTCTATCTTGATAAGGATGTACGTAAGCCGCCTCCGGATATCACAGAAGAAACAGTTTCTGGTAAAGAAGTCTAAGTGAAGAAAGTCTATTTTAAAACCTTCGGATGCAGGACCAATCAGTTTGATACTCAGGTGATGATGTCAAAATTGCGTGAATTTGAGCTTAGCGAAGATGAGAGCAGCAGTGATATCATTGTTGTGAACTCATGTACGGTCACCAACGGAGCAGATTCTTCTGTTCGTAACTACATCTCGTCCATGAAACGTAAAAATCCGGATGCCAAGGTCATTCTGGCGGGCTGTGGTTCACACTCCAAAGGAGAAGCCCTGTTTGAAGATAAAAAGGTCTTTGGTGTGATGGGACACTCTGAAAAAGAGAGTATCAACGAGATACTGAAGATGGAAGAACCCTTTTATGAAATAGGTGATCTTAAACATATTGATTCTACCATTGTAGAAGAATTCGTAGGAAAGAGCAGGGCATTTATCAAGATACAGGAAGGATGTGACTTTAGATGTTCTTACTGTATCATCCCTGCAGTACGCGGAGATGCAAGGTCACACAGAGAAGAGACCGTGCTGGAGCAGATCAGGAAACTTGCGGCCAATGGTTTCGGAGAATTCATCCTTACTGGAACCAATGTGGGAAGTTACGGACAGGATCACAATACTTCAATGGCAAAACTGTTGAAGAAGATGAGCTATATCCGCGGTGTACGACGTATCCGCATAGGAAGCCTGGAACCTATACAAATAGATGATGAGTTTATGGAACTGCTTTCTGAGCCATGGATGGCAAAACATCTGCACATTGCCTTGCAGCATACCAGTGACAAGATGCTGGAATTAATGAATAGACGAAACAGTTATAAAACAGACCTGGAGCTTTTTCATAAGATAGCGGACAAGGGCTATGCATTAGGTACAGACTACATCGTAGGACATCCTGGAGAAGATGAAAAAGAGTGGGCAGAGGCGATAGATAGAGTAAAAGAATTGCCTTTGACACACGTCCATGCATTTTCATACTCCAAACGTGATAACACTGTCTCGGCTACAATGAAACCCGAAGTAAGAGGAAATATTGCCAAAGAGCGTCACCGAGAGCTTACAGAACTCATTAAGGCAAAAAACTTTGCCTTTAGACGTGAGCACAATAAAGATCTTGAAGTGCTGCTTGAGAACGGTAAGAATGGTGTTTATCATGGTTTTGATCAGTATTTCAACAAAGTAGAAGTAGAAAGTGAAGAAGACCTCAGTTCCAACTGGGTCCTGCTTAACAACCTGGAGGTTCTCAGTAATGGAAACAAAGATAAACTTTAAGCCCAAAATACTTTACAGTAAAAATATCAAGGTCATTATAGTATTGTTGGCGGTTCTTGCAGGACTGCTTATTTTTGCAATATTACGTGATACGGATAAGATTATTACACATAAGCAGGCAAACACACTTTTTACAGAGAATAAGATCAGAAAAGTGATCGTAGACGGAGAATATATTTATCTTAAAACAGCAGATAAAAGTTACAAGATCTATAAAGATGCTATCAATAAAACAGCCTTTTTTACCAAATATCCTGTAGAAGTAAAAGAAGAGAATGCTTCTTTGTATGATATTTTATCTTTGCTTATCCTCATTGGCGCTTTTTGGTTTTTATTCAGGTTTATGAAACAAAGCAGACTGCAGCAGCTCAGACAGATACGGGCTGCAAACAAGGCGGATGATACGGCCGGGTATGAACCTGTACAGGCACTTACTTCCAGTGTGACCTTCTCTGATGTTGCAGGGATCAAAGATGTCAAAGAGGAACTCGAAGAGATCATTGATTTCCTCAGAGAGCCGAAAAAATACCGTGATCTGGATATACGTTTACCTAAAGGTGTCCTGCTTGTAGGACCTCCGGGAGTAGGAAAAACACTTATCTCTAAAGCTGTAGCAGGTGAAGCCGGAGTACCTTTCTTCTACCAGAGCGGGGCTTCTTTTGTACATATTTATGTAGGTATGGGAGCAAAAAGGGTGAGTGAACTCTTTAAAAAAGCCAAACAGATGGCTCCGAGTATTATTTTTATTGATGAGATCGATGCTGTGGGCAAAAGCAGAGGAGAGTTCAGAAATGATGAAAGAGAAGCCACACTCAACCAGCTTCTTACAGAAATGGATGGATTTGAGGAGAGTTCAGGTGTCATTGTCATCGGTGCGACCAACAAAATAGATGTACTGGATGAAGCACTACTCAGAGCAGGGCGTTTTGACAGACGTATTCATATCTCTTTACCTGATCTGGAAGACAGAGCAAAGACCTTGGAACTCTATCTTGCACATAAGCCGAATCACGTTGACATTGAACAGGTAGCACGTATGACAGTAGGGTTTAACTCTGCAGCACTCGATACACTTACCAATGAAGCTGCTATCTTTGCCATGAGAGAAGGGCGAACTACTGTTGAAACCAGTGATTTTGAAGCAGTAAAAGAGAAAGTCCTTCTGGGTAAACGTAAAATACTCAGCTTTACAGAAAAAGAGAGAGAAATACAGTCAGTTTATCAGGGAGCTAAAGCACTCATCGCAACATGGCTGGATATAGAGTTTGAAAAGATCGGTATCGTCACCACAAGACTGTTGGAACAGGATCATGAGATACTTTCTAAAAACCAGATACTTAATCGTATCAAAGTCTATCTGGCAGGAAGTATTGCTACCCAGAAAGTCTATAATGAACAGTTTACCAATGCAAGTTCTGATATTAGCCAGGCAAAACAACTTGCTCAAAAACTGATCTATGACTATGCAATGGGAGATCATTTCATAGTCAATTCTACAGAGGAAGAGATGCTCTTACAGGAAGCTAAATCAGAAGTTGAATCCCTTTTAGAGAAACTTCATGAAGCACAAAAAGAGATATCAAACCATCTTCTGGTGTATGAAAATATTAGCCATGATGAGACAAGAGAGATCATACGTGCAATATTTTAATGGTTTTTCTCTTCAGAATGAAGAAGAACTTTTTTCTGAATACCTGGTAGAGAGTGATCTTTGTGTCGCAGGGTTCAGCTATGGTGCACAGCAGGCTTTTGAATATGTTTACCACTTTAAAGAACGTGTAGACAGACTCATCTTACTCTCTCCTGCTTTTTTTCAGGCACAAAAACCAAGTTTCATACGTACACAGTTACGCTATTTTGAAGCAGGACAGGAAGCCTATGTCAAACAATTTCTACTCAATGTTGCTTTTCCTTCCAAACTGGATTTGTCTGATTATCTGAAAGTGGGGACATATGGGGAACTTGAAGCACTTTTGATCTACCGGTGGGATACTGAAAAAATACAGGAAGTACTTGATAGAGGTACTACGATAGAAGTCTTTTTAGGCAGTGAAGACAAGATCATAGATACACAAAAGGCTTTTGACTTTTTTGCTCCTCTGGCTACGACTTATTTTGTGAAGGGTGTGGGGCATATCTTGAGAGGCACTGCTTTATAAATCAACTTTTTATCTTTTCTTGTGCCCAGACTAAAAAGAGGAAATGCCTTTGGGGTGCATATTTTTAGAAATATACAGACATCTGATATACTTACAAAAATAAAGGGCATTTCTAAAAGGTATCACATGCAAAGCAGTTATGATCTACTACGTGGGCTCAAAAATATGGGCTATTTAAAGAGCAGCAGAGATCCACTTTGGTGGCCACACAGTGGAACTTTTGAAGTGCTGGTCGGTGCACTACTGACACAGCAGACCAAATGGGAAAAGGTAGAGGAATCCCTGGCCCATTTAAATGATGTTGGCCTCCTCTCTTTGGAAGGCTTGAGTCATGCTGATGAGAAAGAGATAGCACGCCTTATCAAACCCAGTGGTTTCTACAATACAAAAGCACAAAGACTCAAATTACTCTGTACCAATATTTTGAATGAATTTGGCAGCTTTGAAGTATTTAAAAAGCAGGTAGACAGAGAGTGGCTGCTTACTCAAAAAGGTATAGGCATGGAGAGTGCAGACTCCATACTTTGTTACGGGTGCGGTCGTGAGGTATTTGTAGTAGACAGCTACACAAACAGAGTGCTTCAGGCATTTGGGTATCAGTTTGAGAATTATATGCAGATACAGGAGTGGATGCAAGAAGGGATAGAAGCAAACTTTGATAAAATAATCCGATTATACGACATCCCGGTTACACTACATACCGTTTATGCACGTTTTCATGGCAAGATCGTAGAGTTTTCCAAAGAGCATATACGTGGTAAAAATGTCGATATCAAACCCCTAATATTACATACTAAAAAAGGTACATCATGACCAATATTGTCATCACAGGATGCAGCACAGGAATAGGGTTGGAAACAGCCAATTATCTTAAAGACAAATTTGTTAAAGTCTATCCGACAGCCAGAGAGAAAAAAGATGTAGAGATGCTCAGATCACTGGGATTTGAACATGCTATGCAGCTTGATGTAAGAAAGCCTGAAGAGATCAATGCTGTTATCACTAAAGTCCTTGAAATCGATGGGAAAATAGATGTTTGGTTCAATAATGCCGGTTTTGGACAACCGGGTGCTATAGAAGACATTACTACCGATATGCTTAGAAAACAGTTTGAAACCAATGTGTTCGGGCTGCATGAATGTACCCGACAGATCATTCCTGTCATGCGGAAGCAGGGTTATGGCAAGATCATTCAACACAGTTCAGTGTTAGGGATCATTTCCCTTTTTGGAAGAGGTGCGTATAATGCCAGCAAATATGCAATAGAGGGACTTACGGATACCCTGAGACTGGAACTTAAAGATACACAGATATATCCAGTCCTGCTCAATACAGGACCTGTCACCAGCCATTTTCGCCAAACAGCAGTAAAAAAACTAAAAGAGAATGTAGATATAGAACACTCTGTGTTTACAGAAAAATACCATCAAAGCATAGAAGGAACCGGAAGGAAAGTACCGTTTAATGAAGAAGCTGAATCTGTAGCAAGAGTGGTACACAGGATTATACTGGCAGACAGACCGAGACCAAGATACTACATTACAAAAGCCACTTATCTTTTGGGATATATTAAAAGGATCGTGAGTACAGGTGTTTTGGACAGAATCTTAATAAAAATAGGTTAAAGTGCATACAAACCAATATATGTTAGAAATAGTGTACAATAAAAAATATGATACCTGACAGGAGTTTTTATGTTTACAAGATCATTAAAAAATACACTTTTTCTTTCTGTTCTCTTTTTTTCTACCCATATACCGGCCGCTTCCAAGGTTATCAGTATTGCAGGTACTGCCGATCTTCAGGGAATGATGGGGCCTTCGGTACAGAAGTTTGATCTTGACGGTGACGGCAAAAAAGAGAAAGTAAAAATGGGTGGAATCGCATATATCTCCACGGTATATAAAAAGTTGAAAGAGGAAAATCCGCATACGGTGATCGTCTCTACGGGTGATGATCTGATGAACAGATATTTTCATATGTATAAAGGAAAAGCCATTTTTTCCCTTCTCTCCGATGCAGGGATAGAACTGTATGCCTTTGGGAATCATGAGTTTGACAAAGGCAGCAAGGTCCTTGCTGAAGCACTGAAGGAGACGACTTTTACTTCTATTTGCAGCGATCTTGATGTTTCCTCTTCTTCACTTAAAGGAAAATGTGAACCTTATCTCATAAAAGAGATCGATAGTGTGAAAGTAGGGTTCTTTTCACTTATGACAGAAGATCTTCCTTTGGTTACCAGTGAAAGAGATGTCAGGATCATTACAGATAACATTAGTACAGCTGAAAAGATGGTTAAACTTCTTAAAGAAAAAGGGGTGAATGTTATTGTCGCTCTCTCACATATAGGCTATAAGCAGGATGTTGCACTGGCAAAACAGGTAAAGAGGATCGACCTTATCTTTGGTGGACATTCGCATGAATATGTGAAGGAAATAGGCCATATCCGTAAAACAGCTATCGTCAACGGAGGACAGCAGGGAACACAGATCATCAAGATAGATCTTCCTTTGGATAAAGATCTTAAAGTCTTAAACAAAGAGGTTACTATGACAAAAATACCCGTAACCACTACTTTGGAATCCGATGAAAAGATCGCAAAAAAGATCGCTGAGTATCAAAAAGGATTTCCGGATACCATTGTCTTGGGTCAGACAAAAACACCTTGGAATCTAAGTTCTGATGAGATACGAAAAAATGAATCTGCTGTTGCAGATATGATCAATGATCTTATGAGAAAAAAATTCAAAGTAGATATCGTACTGAATAATGCCGGTGCATTCAGAGGCAGTAAAATTTACAATGAGGGAAATATTACGGATACGATGCTCAAAGAGATTGATGAATTCGGGAATTATGCCTATATGCTTAAGCTCAAAGGAAAGTATCTCAAAGAGATATTGGAAAGAAGTGCTGCCAGCTATGGTGAGGGAGGACTCATGCAGGTTTCCGGACTCAAATACCGTATCTCACTGCCTGAACAGGCACAGCAGATAAAAGACCGTAAGGTAGTTAAAGCAGGTCATCGTGTTGATAACATCAAAATACTTCAAGAGGGGAAATGGGTTGATGTGGATCCTGAAAAAACATATACTGTTCTGAGTAATTCGTTTATCGTCAATAATGAAGGAGATGGATATTTTTGGTTTAAAAAGTATGGTACTGAACTGAAAAATACATTTACAACATTTTATTCTATCATGGCTGAATTCATTGAAACACATAAAGAACTCAGCCCTAAACCTAAAGACGGACGTTTGGTGATCGTTCATTAATATTTTTTGGATAATTATAAGCTCTTCTAAGCTATAGTGTCTTCAAATATTATTTGAGGAACAGAATAGATGGATAAAATTAGAATTGGTGTAGTGACTACAAGTGACAGAGCATCTCAAGGCATATATGAGGATATTTCCGGTGTTGCCATCATGGATACGATGAAAGAGTACCTGCTTAATGAATGTGAGTATGAATATAGATGTATACCTGATGAGCAGAGTCTGATAGAGACTACACTTGTAGAGCTTTCGCGTGATGCAGATTGTGATCTTATTGTTACTACAGGCGGTACTGGCCCTGCAATGAGAGATGTAACAACAGAAGCAACAGAAAACGTATGTCAGAAACTTCTTCCCGGTTTTGGAGAGCAGATGAGGGCAGTGAGCCTGCAGTATGTACCTACGGCTATCCTCTCACGCCAGACAGCAGGTATATGCAACGGTTCACTCATCATCAACCTTCCCGGTAAACCAAAATCGATCCGTGAGTGTCTGGATGCTGTTTTTCCTGCTGTACCGTACTGTATAGATCTTATAGGCGGTAATTATATGGAAGCTAATGAAGAAGTTATTAAGATTTTTAGACCAAAAGTAAAATAAAGAAATTAGGACATACTGAATAATATGAATATAGAATTTATAGAATCCAAAATAAATGAAATTATCAAAGAACTTGAAAAAGAGGTGATGTCTGTACTGATGGATGAAAGTTTGGACAAAGGTCAGACCAACCTTCATATGAAACCTCTTGCTTCCAGCAAACAGATACTGACCAATGCACTTGACAGTATTAAGATGGTGGAGAAACTGGCTAAAGAGGATTTGGAAAAATGATAAAGATCCTCTTTCTCCTGATATGGACCTCCATTTTAGCTTTTGCAGGTGAAAAACTCTCCATTCCACCCTATATTGCTTTAAGTGCATTTATTCTTATTGTTGGACTTTTCTTTTGGGGTATTTATAAAGCGGTCAAAACAAAAAAGACTGTCTATGTTCTTGCATTACTTCCATTTATTCTACTTATGGCAGGGATGTTTTTCATCTAAATAACCGATTATAGTATTCAATAAATATTATTAAAAATAGACAATCAACAAAAAAAGTGATTTTTATCATTTTTTTATGCTCTTTTTTCTTTAATTTAAAATATATCATTTTATACTTTAGTATTAAAAAAACTAAAGGATCTAAATGAAAAAATCTATCTTAACACTATTGAGTACCGCAGTTGCACTTACTGTATTCAGTAGTGTTTCAATCGCAAACGAAACTAAGACTTCACACTGGGGATATACAGGACATAATACACCGGAAACCTGGGGTTCACTCTCACCTAAATATCATACATGTAGTGATGGGCTCAATCAATCACCTATTAATGTCACAAGTTCCATCCATGATACATCATTCAAGCCATTGGAGTTGACCTATACAAAAAATGGTTCAAAAGAGATAGTCAATAACGGACATACTGTTCAAGTCAATATGGAACCTGGAGATACACTTGTTGTTGACGGTATTACTTTTGAACTTAAGCAATTTCACTTTCATACACCAAGTGAAAACCATATAGAGGGTAAATCTTTCCCACTTGAGGCACATTTTGTACATTTGGACAAAGATGGAAATATTGCCGTTGTTGCACTGATGTTTGAAGAGGGTGCTGAGAATACTGAACTGGCAAAAGTCTGGGCACAAATGCCGCAAAAAGCAGGTGATAAAAACGAATTAAAACTTTCAGATATTGCTTCTGTACTTTTACCTAAAGATCAACACTATTATCGTTTTAACGGATCACTTACTACACCACCATGTACTGAGGGTGTACGTTGGTTTGTATTAAAAACACCTGTGACCATTTCAAAAAAACAGGTTGAGCAGTTTAAACATATTATGCATCATGCAAATAACAGACCTATACAAAAAACAAATGCAAGAATAATTATTGATGAATGATTCTTGAGGCAACCTCTATTTTCGAGTCGAGGTCATGCCTGCTCCAAGCCAGTCTTGCATACCGCCACGGTACCACTTCAATTTTTCAGCCGGGTACCCTATCTCTAAAAGAGCATATATCATGCTTGGAGATTGGCTACACCATGGACCATTGCAAAAAAGAACCAATATTTTTGCCTTACTGAAATCATACTCTCCATTTTCCTGGAGAAAAACACCCAAATGTTTCAGGGCATACTCAAAATGAAATTCATAATTATCTCTATATTTAAAGTAGATAAAAGGTATGTTGATCGCTCCCGGTATCGTACGATACTCAAACCATGATGCTTTACGACTGTCAATAAGAAGCATTTGATCCTTATACTGCATCTCCTTCAAAAAAGCCAAGACTTCCAACTCACCATAGGTATCAAGATCGTCATCCAACTGCATAGGTAAGAGTTTTCCTTTAGTATGTACATAAGTAGATTTGCATATATCAGGTACCTTTTCATGTGCAAAGTTTCCTGTCCAAAGCATTTCATTAGTGATGGGGACCTTTTTGCATACTTCCGGAATATTTCGTTTTACCATAAAAAATTTTTCTTTTTTATCGACTGTTATGGTCTTCAGATTTACACCACTGTATTCAAAACCTACATTTTCAGCAAGAGAAAAAGAAGTAACCAATAATAAAGTTAAATATTTTTTATACATTTAATATCCTTTTTTCTTATAATACTTTATTTTATATTATCATAGTTTTTGTGCACTGTAAGTGTAAAGAGAGAAACTGAAGATTTTATGCGCTAAATGTATTTAGCGCACAGTAGAAATTAAACGTTTGTTGCAACCTTGTAAGTCGGATCATCTTCCTCATATGTACAGAAAGGACCAGCCGTTTTAAGTGTTTTTTTACAATCTGCCGAAAGGTGTCTAAGCGTTAACTTTTTACCTAGTCTTTTATATTTCTCAGTAAGAGCATCTATAGCTTCAGCACCTGAAGAGTCCATTACTCTTGCTTTTTTAAAGTCGATAATGACTTCATCCGGGTCATTTTCAATATCAAACTGTTCATTAAATGATGTTACTGATCCGAAGAAAAGAGGGCCATCAAGTTCATAGATCTTTTTATTATCTTCTATATATGTATGTGCAAAGATCTTAGCATGCTCCCAGGCAAAAACAAGTGCTGAAATGATAATACCTGCGATAACTGCCACCGCCAAATCTTCAAAGACTGTGATAATCGTCACAACCACCAGAACAAAAGCATCTGCTTTTGGCATATGCTTAATACGTTTCAGTGAAGAGAACTCAAATGTCCCTATACTCACCATAAACATGATACCCACAAGTACAGCTACAGGGATAGCTGCAATTACGTCGGAAAAACTTACGACTAAGGTAATGAGTAAGATAGCAGCGGTAAAGGATGAAAGACGTCCAAGCCCACCAGAAGTAAAGTTGATCACAGATTGTCCTATCATTGCACATCCGGCCATACCTCCAAAAAGTCCGGAAGTGGCATTTCCTACACCAAGAGCAACACACTCTTTGTTACCTGAACCACGTTTTCCTCCCATTTCATCCAGAACAGAAAGTGTCAACAGGGACTCAATAAGTCCTACAAGAGCTACAATAAGTGCCGTTGGCAAGATAATTGCCATAGACTCCCATGAGAAAAGTGATATATCAGGTAGTATAAAACCAGGCATAGAAACATTTGAAAGGTCTGCTAAATCACCTACTGTTTTGGTATCTATATGTCCAAAGTAGACAACTAAAGTTACCATAACTATAGCTACAAGTCCCGCAGGTACAGCCTTACTTACTTTCGGTAAAAAATACATCGTTGCCATGGTGACAGTAATGATAATGTACATAATGTAGTTTTCAGAAAAACTTGCTTTGAGGATTTCTATCCAAGAGTGATACTGTTCAACATTTGCAGGTGAAAGAAAAGGCAGTTGTGCCAAAGCAATAACGATAGCAAGGCCATTTACAAACCCAAAAAGAGCAGGTTGTGGCACAAGACGGATAAATTTACCCATCTTCATAGCTCCGATAGCTATCTGAATGAGTCCGGCGATGATAGACGTTAAAAGGATGTAATGTAAAACCATCATAGAGAGTGCTTCTGTATCTAAATCAGGATACATTTTCTTTACAGATAGCCCAAGAGAGACAAATACTACAGCTACTGAACCTGTAGCTCCAGAGATCATCCCGGGTTTACCACCAAGTATGGATGTTATAAGCCCAATAATAAATGCTCCATAAAGCCCAACTACAGGAGAAACCCCTGCGATAAATGAAAATGCTATCGCTTCAGGTACCAGGGCAACAGCAACCAATGCTCCGGAGAGGATGTCATTTTTGATGTTTTGTTTTGAGTAATTTTGAATGTTAAACAAGTAAGTTCCTTACATATCTATAAATAATTTGGAATTCTACCATAATAGTTTGACAAAGATACTTCTTCTTCTCTTGATTATCGAGAAGATTCAGTCTCTCTAAGTATATAGTAAAAAAATAATATATTCGGGTCATAAGGTTTAAATTTACTAAGAAAAGAGTGATGACATTTTATATATAGCCCCCAATCCTATAGCATCGGAAAGTACGATCTTACTCTCATTGAACAGAATACTCGTTTCGACAGGATGCGAAGCCAAAAGACTTACAGCATCCAGGTCAAGCATGGTGATAACATCAGCCTTGGCCGAAGCTACATGCACCCCGGCAGCAACACTTATGGGACCTTCCAGCATACAGCCTATCATGCACTTCACACCAAACTCTGCTGAGAGGTCAGCGAGTTTGAGTGCTTGGGTGATACCTGCTGTTTTGGCTAGTTTGATGTTGACATAATCTATGGCTTTCATCTCTAGAAGTTTTCTTGCATCTTTCACAGAGAAGATGGATTCATCTGCAAGCAGGGGAGTTTGAACTCTCTCTTTGATGTATTTAAGTCCCTCTATATCATCGGAAGCAACCGGTTGCTCGATGAACTCAGCGATGATGTTTCTGTTCTCTAAAGCATGCAGTAGTTCTACACTCTCTTTGGCTGTCCAGCCCTGGTTGGCATCGAGTCTTAGAGTTATGTTGTCATTCAGTGCATCATGTATGGCAATGATGCGTTCTATATCTTTTTGCAGGTTGTCACCTATTTTGATCTTGAGGGTATCATAGCCCAAAGTGACAGCATCAAGGCTGTCGGCTATCATTTTATCTATCTTACCCATGCTTATGGTAATGTCAGTCTTAAACGCTGTTTTTGTACCACCCAACATCTTGTAGAGAGGTTGATGGACTGACTTGGCTTTCAGGTCGTAAAGGGCTATTTCCAAAGCAGATTTAGCTGTAGTGTTTTTTAAAATTAAAGTATGTACCAAATGTAAAATAGTTTCAAAGTCTTCTATCTCCAAACCTACGATATGGGGCTTGATATACTCGATGGCAGCGATCATAGAGCCCATCGTCTCACCCGTAATAACAGGGGTAGGAGCACCTTCACCATAGCCTACAGAACCGTCATCACACTCAACGATGACCACGAGGTCTTCAAGTGCATCTACACGGCGCAAAGAGGTAATGAAAGGGTTTTTAAGGGGTGCTTTAAGCGCGCCGGTTCGTATGTTTATGATCTTCATAAACTACGCTTGCATCTCCAAAGACTCTATCTCACGCAGCTTAGCTCCCAAATCTTTGATCTGTACTGCAAGTTTTTCTCTTTTTTGGTTTATCAAGTCCTCTTCAAACTCATCCTCGGCATACTCAAGATTTTGGGCATAACTTTTGTACTCTTTAAGAAGTTCGGCTTTTAATGCTTCGTATTTGTTTTTATTTTCTATATCTGCTTTTTGTTCATCTGTTAATGTTCTCATCTCTGTCCTTTATGTTGGGCTATTGCAATTCTGTAACTATGAGTGTATTAATTGTGTTATTGTATCAAAATATGATTGTGAATTATCCCCCTGGAATTGTACTCGTTCTCTAAGATTGTGCAAAAACTACTGTTCTTGAAGTGAATACTTTCATATATTTCTCTCAATGGGAAATGAAGAATAACTTCAACTGCCTATCATTTCAAGTATCTTCCCAACCATCAATCCCCCGAACGTCCCAATGATATACCCCAACATTGCCATAAGTACACCGATGGGAATGAGGGCTTTTGAGTAGGCAGAGGCTAAAATAGGTGCGGAGGCTACGCCGCCGATGTTGGCTAGGGAGGCTACACCTAAAGAGAAAAGGTCTAGCTTGAAAAGTTTGGCGAAGAGTACCATAAATGCTACATGAACAATGATGATGACAAACCCGGCTACGATGTAGAGCGGGGCTTGTGTCAGTTCGGCGAAGTTTGCCCTCGAAGCAATGAGGGCGACTATGAGATAGAGCATGATGTTGCCTAGCTCCATGGAGCCTGCTACTTTGGCAAGAGGGCTCATCGCCATCACGATGCCTGCCAATGTTGCGATGATGACCACCCATGTTGTAGTGCTAAGAAATGCTGTGGTAGGCAGATAACCTGCGATCCATTGGCTTAGTGCTGAGACGAAGAGAGCAGAACCAAGCAGGAAGAAAAGAGACTCAAAGCGCATAGCTTTCTTCTTGGCTTCTTTACCTGCAAGCTTTGCCCCCACTTCGTCGATGATGCTTGTATCTGCTTTGCTCCAAACATTGAACTTACTTGCCATAGGAACCAGAGCAAGGAGTATCATCACCCAGATAGCGTAGTCGATGGAGTCGATGAGTAGGGCATAGCCCATTTTGGAGTCGGGTACATTTAACGCACCCTGTATGGCAACCATGTTGCCTGTACCGCCCATCCAAGAACCACTTAAGGCAGCAAAAGCCCTCCATGCGTCTGGCTCAAAATAGCTATGAAAGAGAGTAAAAGTACCCACAAACCCCAAAGCAATGCTCACAGAAGCCAGGAAAAAAGTCAACAACATCTTCTTGCCTAGTTTAAATATCTCACGTATATCGGCAGAGAGCAGCATGAGAAAGATCATCGCAGGGAGCAGGTTGGATTTGACTGCTTTGTAGGTAGCCGTAACACTCTCACTTTTCTGCCATAATCCAAAAGTAGAAAAGAGCATCACCACAAAGTAGATGATAACGATGGCAGGGAGGTATTCGAAGAATTTGGCTTGTGTCTTCTTTTCCATGTAGACGATGCCTGCTGCTATCATCATCAACAATGCCAGGTAAGTAAATCCGTTTTCAATCATTTCTTATCTCTCTTATATTATAAAATATATGGTATAAATAATTTGCTTCTTTTTCTGTATGCATCATACGCATCATCATGTGCCATCCAGAGGCTTTCTTCTCTTGTGGCTTTAAGTACAAGTACAACGACAAGAGCTAAAAACAGTAAGCTTTCTGCAAGGGTAGGTGTACCGACGAATACGGCAAACATCATAATGATAACAGATGTGTACATAGGATGCCGTATAAATCTATAGATGCCGGTAGTAACAAGTTCTGAACCCTCTTTGAGTTTGGGTTGGATGTTAAAGTTGCCTAATTTATTATGATTTAATGCCCAAAATCCAAAACCCAACCCCATGATGAATAGAGGTAAGGCATAAGCAGAAGTAAAAAAGCCACGGGAAAAAAGAAACATAAGCCCTGCAAGACCAAATTGTAAGATAATAAGTAGCTTCGGATAATAATCATGCATCATAGCAGCCCAAGCCCTAAAGTACGGATCTCATTTACTTTATGAAAGTGAAAAGTTTTGTACGCTTTGGTCTCCGGTTGCAGGAGTATAATGTTTTTATGACTGTTTTTAATGTGTGTTTGTGTTTGGTTATAGATGAGTAGTCGCATAGATTTTTCAAACATTTCCAAGACATTGGCAGTTTTAAAAAAGTTATCCGGCATTGTTTTATCAAAAGAGTTCTCACCCAAAACATCTATAGCCAGAATAGTGTCAAAACTTGCTTCGTTGATACCTAAATTCTCGCATAAAAATCCATCGCCATAGGTTTCCCCTTCTATGATATGCTCTTGAAATATCCCAGGTATTGCCATCGTAGCCAATACGGCATCTTTTATATAGAGATCATCTTTTGAGGTAAAAACTCTTTTGTGTCCGTTAACTAGGTTGGTTGCTATGAGTTTAAGTGGGATAGCCGTATCTTTCATTTTTTTGTCTCCAAAGATAGTTTCAAACATATTCTCTATCTTGCTGTTATCCACAATAGCATTACCCGAAAATGAAAACTTTATCCACTTTGAGACAGAGGAAAATGCTTTAATATATTGATATATCTCTTTTTCTCTCAGTCCAATAGCCATACACGCACCAATAATACCACCCATACTCGTACCGACCAACTCCTGGGGTAAGATGTTATGCTTCTCAAGATCTGCCAAGACACCCAAATGGGCAATACCCAGAGCACCACCACCGGAGAGGACTAATGTGAAATTATTTGTTTTGAGGTTTTTTATCATGAAAGTATTATAGCGTAAGTCATTATCCCAAATCCCGAAATAGGATTCTTGCAATCTTTGCTATGCTTGTGTTTAAGGGGTTTGTGTCAAATTTAAGTCGCACCCATAGGTTCGGCGATGATTGGGATTATTACATTTCTTTAAAGAACCCCATTATGCTATAATCAATTCATAAACCAAATAGAGGAGTTCCCCATCGATGTTATGCCTTTACAGCAACTAATACTTACCTATTTTCTGGTATTACTTGGTGGTATTCTTGTTTTCTCTGCAGTGAGTCACATCCTTTATCAGAAGCGATCTCCCAGCAGTATGATCTCATGGATGATATCCATTTTCTTCTTACCCTATATTGTTGTGCCCCTCTATTTTCTTATCGGTATACGTAAACGTGAATCAAGTCATAAAAAAGAGTATGTGAAATTTCATGAAGTAAGTGAACATGCTGCTCCCTATATATTGGATAATCCCCATAATGCTCTTCAGAACATCCTGAGGAAGAACGGTATTCCTCCTGCAACAAAAGGAAACAGTTATGAACTGATCACAAATGATACGGAAGCCTATAACAGGATGCTTAAAGAGATCGATCATGCAAAGTACAGTATCGATATCTGTACTTATATCTTTCAATTTGATCAAACCACTAAAGTTATTTTAAATGCTTTGACCAAAAAAGCGAAAGAGGGGGTTAGGGTACGGCTGCTTATGGACTTAGTGGGTTCATTGGGCGCAAATTTTAATCAAAAGGGTTTTAAAGAATTAAAAGATGCAGGAGGGGAAATTGCATTTTTTACTCCTATCCTGAAAAGACCGTTTCAAAACTATATCAATCTCAGAAATCATCGTAAGATCTATCTCTTTGATCAAACGACACTGCTGAGTGGTGGTATGAACCTCAGTAATGAATATATGGGAGAGGCAGATGGAAGTAAGCGTTGGGAAGATCTTCTCTATTATTTGAAAGGACCCGCTGTCCATTATTTTTATCATATTTTTCATAATGACTGGGTCTATGCTACCAATGAAGAGGAGAAGGTCGATCTACAGATAGAAGATACGTATGATGGAGAGAATATTGTCCAGGTTGTTCCCTCTGGTCCTGATATCCCTACCGATGCACTTTATGAATCACTTTTGAATGCCATCTATAACTCTCAAGAGCGTATCTGGATCGTGACTCCCTATTTTGTACCGGATGAAAATATTGTACAGGCATTAGTGATCGCACATCATAAAGGAGTCGATATTAAGTTGATCACCCCTAAAAACTCTGATCATCTGCTGGCAGATATGGGAAGAAGCCCTTATATGCGGGAACTTGATGAAATAGGTGTTGATGTGGTCCTGTATGAAGGTGAGATGCTCCATGCCAAAGCGATACTCTTTGATGATATTGGAGGAATGGTAGGATCGGTTAACCTGGACAACCGCAGTCTTTTCCTTAACTATGAAGTGGTCACTTTTGTCTACTCACCAGAATTTATAGAGAGTACTGAAGCATGGATGAAAGAGTTGATACTCAACTCAACCAGAGGAATGGAAAAACCCTCCAAACTCCGTGAAGCAGTTGAAAATATGATGAAAGTGTTTACCCCTCTGCTCTGATGTTCGTTCCTTCTCTTCTTCATCATCGTTCATGCCGTTTGACCTGCCGTAGCTTCGTACCCGATACCTTTGGAATACTTTGCTGGAATGTTTATAAAAAAAATACCATACATCTTGGGTTTCAACCTTTTCTTCAAAAATTAACCCAGGAACAAGAGATTGATTTTTTACTTTTTCAGGAAGCCAACTTTAAAGATGACAGACACTTTACACTCCCGAATTTCACTTTTGATGCTGCAGCCAATTTGGAGTTCCGTGGAGAGTTCTATGGTGTGTTGAGTGCAAGCAGAGTAGAGGCAAAAAATGCACAGGCATATCTTTCAGAGGGGAGGGAGAGTTTGATAGGTCCGCATAAGAGTTTACTTAAGAGTGAGTATCCTTTCGAAGATGGCAGCAAACTTTTGATACTCAATGTCCATGCGATCAACTTTCGTGAAAACCAACGCTATCATAAAGAGCTTGAACGATTTCTGGAACTTATGAAGCATCATGAAGGACCGATGATCGTTGCGGGTGATTTTAACAGTTGGAATAAAAAACGTATACAAAAACTTCATGAAATAAGAGAAAAACTAGCTCTCAACACTGTACCGTTTAAACAGGTAGACAAAGTGAAGTCTTTTATGGGAAACCATTTGGATTTTATCTTCTATCGGGGTGTAGATCTTCTCAAATTCTCAGTATATCAAAATCATGGACTTTCTGATCATAACCCGCTTTTCGCACAGTTTAAAAAAAAATAGTTATGTAATATATCATATTCCAATGAGATCTGAATTTATAGTATTTTGATTTTCAATTTATATCACTGTCAGATAAATATTGAAACTATTATTTAATAATGAAAAAACAGATTTTCCCATGGAGAGACTAAAGGGTTTTTTCTAAATATCTGGCTACCCCATCCTCATCATTAGAGTGAGGCAACACCACATCCGCCACAGCCTTTACTTCTTCCAAAGCATTGGAAACCGCCACAGAAGTCCCGGCAAGTTTGAACATACCTATGTCGTTTACACTGTCACCAAATACGGTAATATCAGAAGTGTCCCTGCCTATATGGTCTGCGACTTTTTGCAGGGCGTGGGCTTTGTCACCTTCGGGGTGGAGGATGGTGAGGAACCAGCCGTCGGAGTACTTTTCCGGGGAGAGTTTGTATTCCAGCTCTTTACCGAAGGTCTTTTCCAGGTGGTCGGTAAGAGGTTTGAGGGTTTTGTACTCTCCAAAGTAGACGAGTTTGAGGTTCATCTCCATGGCTCTGATCTTCTTGCACTCCAACATACGTGGGTCATTTCTGTAGTTTTCGAGTACACCATGTTGATAGGTGTTGAGTGTTGTAGGGAAGAGAAAAGCTTCGTTGAGTTCCATGTCTTTAAGGGCTATGACAAAAGGGTAGATGTTAAACTTGGCTCCCTCATCAATGATGGCATCACCCAGTGCTTTGTTCACAAGTTTGATGTCTATGAGCTTCTTCTGCGGTGAGACTATCATCGTACCGTCAAGGAGTATCATAGGGGCATCAAGATGCAGCTTTTCCAAAAAATCATGTGATTTTTGGAAACTGCGGGCAGTGGCTACAGAGAGAATGGAGTTTTGAGCTTTTTCGTTCCATACTTTGGCACTGAACTCACTGACACTCTGGTCGGTACGCAGAAAAGTATGGTCAAGGTCGGTAATATAGATCTTTTTCATTAGCTTGCAAATCCGCTTTTAAAACAATTTTTCTCTTGTACAATGGCTTTTTGTTTCTCTTTGCGTCTGGTATCTTTTTCTACAAATATCTTCTTACGCGTTTTAGGATCCATTTCCGTATAGTACATCACAGCCGAATAGGTACTCGGAGTAGGGGTAAAGACTTGAGCCTGTTCAGGGTTCATCTTCAGTTCATTGGTCGTAAAGTCTTTCAGCTCATGCATGTCTTTCTCAGTACATCCCGGGTGGGCGGCTATGAGGTAGTAGGTGAGAAACTGTTTTTTGCCCATGTCACGGTTGAGTTTATCGTAGAGTTTTTTAAAATCTACCAGAGTCTGTTTGCCTGGTTTCCCCATGAGTTCAAGCACATGCTGCTGTGTATGTTCGGGAGCCACTTTCATCTGTCCTGAGATATGGTGTTTGACCATCTCTTTGAGGTAGGAGTATCCGTGTCTTTTATCTGCGGTAATGAGGTCATAACGTACACCCGAGGCAACAAAAGCTTTTCTTACTCCTTCTACTTCTCTCACTTTTTTGAGTAGATTGATATTTCTGCTGTGATCCACATGCATCACTTTACAGAGCCTTTCGGCATCTACACATCTGATGTCATCACAGGTCCCTTTTTTGAGCTTTTTGTTACACTCATAACCGTACATATTTGCCGTAGGACCACCTACATCTGAGATGATCCCTTTGTAGTCTTTGTAACTGTTAAACTCTTTTGCCTCTTTAAGAATGTTCTTTTCTGAACGTGTTCGTATGGTTCTGCCCTGATGCACACCAATAGCACAGAAGTTACACTCACCCCAACAGCCATGATGTGTCATAATGGAGAACTTGATGGTCTCCAGACATTTCACTTTTCCCTCTTTTGCATAGTAGGGGTGCAGTTCTCTGGTAAAAGGAAGATTGGCATTTGCATCCATTTCATCTTCATTCAGGTAATCGCAGGGAGGATTTTGGATCAGAAAACGTGTATCGACAGGCTGGCATAGTCCATTGGCTGAGATAGGGTCATTGTTGTCATAGAAGTCATCAAACAGGTCTATGTATTTTTCTTTGTTCTCCAGACACTCGGCATGTGAGGGGAGCTGTATATACTCATAATTCGGCTCTTTGGCAATGTAACAGACACCTCTGATGTCTCTATAGTCTCTACCATCTTCCAGGGCTTTGGTAAGTTGTTCTATGGCTATCTCACCCATACCGTAAATGAGTATGTCTGCTTTAGAGTCAAAGAGTATAGGTTTTTTGAGTTTATTTGCCCAGTAGTCATAGTGGCTTACTCTTCTTAGAGAAGCTTCAATACCGCCTAAGACCAGTGGCACAGTATTTTTAAAGTACCTTCTTATCAGATTGCAGTAAACACTTAAGGCCCTGTCGGGTCGTTTGTCATTCTTTCCCCCCGGTGTGTAATCATCAGAGTTACGGAACTTTTTTGTTGCAGTATAGTTGGAGACCATAGAGTCCACACTTCCACCGCTCACACCCCAGTAAAGGCGGGGTTCTCCCAGGCGTTTAATGTCCACATCTGAGTTGATATCCGGTTGCCCGATCATCCCGACTCTATAGCCCATTCTCTCAAGCATACGCCCTACCATAGCAACACCGATAAAAGGAGAGTCTATGTAGGCATCACCACTGACAAGGATGACATCACATTGATCCCAGCCCAGTGCATCCATTTCAGCCCTGGTAGTGGGGAGAAAATCTTTAGATGTAAAATTGGATCCGTATTTTTTTTTCTTCATGGGACTCATTTATCTTTGATGTTTGCTGATGTCGTATCTGCTGGCCAGAGAGAGAAAAAATTCTTTAAGAGCATATGCCATACCACCATAGAGCGCTTTCATTTCGTGGTCTATGGCTGGGGTTTGTGCTATTTTAAGCAGTGCTTCAAGCTCCTCCATCGTAAACTCTTTGGTGGCGAACAGCGTTTCTTTTTTTGCACTCTCTACCATAGATTTCAGATAATTCTCTCTGCTCTTCTTCATATATGCTTCATCCAGATTTTGCCCGCCCGGAGCAGCCTGCATGAGAGGTTTTATGAGCTCATCGAACATAAGTACCATAGATTCTTTATTATTGAGTTTTTTATTGATCTTTTCTACAAGGTCAATACGTCCTGAAGAGGATTCACTCTCTTCAAGTGTTTTGATATATGCTTCTATTTCTTTGGGATCAGTTTCTGTGACACTGCTTGCTGAAACAAACTGTAAAAGTATGACATTTCTGTAGTTCTGAAGAATCTCTTTCATCTCATCTTCACTCAGTGCTTTTTGAATGTACTCTCTAAAACGGATAGAAAGCATCTGCATATCGTAAGTTTCTTTTTCTTCTGAAGTATTGGTATCTAATGATTGGAAATTGTTCTGCATTCTGGAGAACTGAGCCTCAAGCTCGATCAGTTCTTCCTCAGCATTGGAAATGCTAAGGTAACGTTCTACCTGTTCGGGGGTTGCAGAGCAAAGGAGTTGGACCAGTAAGGTGATGACTAGTAATATTTTCATGAATGCATTATAGCAAATTTTAGAGCGTACTCTACGTTAACTTTTTACCTTTGATAAGAACCGCAAAGAAACGTATGGCCCATAGAATGAACATCAGGAGCCATACTGTTACAGAAATATCAAAGAGTACCATAAAGTTCCACCCCCATGCGGCTGCCATAGAGGTAAACAGACGCATCACTACCACGACCTGTGTCCAGTTGAAAAGTACTTTCTCCCACATATCTGCCTGCATTATATTTCCGGAGTGACCTATGGTGACACGCGTTCCAAAGCCTATGAGTATGGTAAAGACAAAGCCAAGCATAAGGATATGGATATCTAAAAAGAGGAAGGATGTACCATTGATCAAAGAGGTAAGGTTGCTCATCCCTCCAAAGAGAAAGGCTACGGGTATCCAGTAGAGCGCAAGATGGAGGATCCAAAGCAGGGGATTAGGATTTGGAAAAGGAAGATTCCATCTGAAAAGTTCTTTGGCAATGATGTAGGTAAGTGCAAAATCAGCAATGAAAGAGAGGTGAGGGAGTATGGTTTCTAAGATGATATGTGCAACTAAAAGCAGAGTGACTACTTTAAGAAGATGCATATTTTTATCTACCATGCAGTGAGAAAAGAACGGCACCATACGTTGTGCTACAGAAAAAGCAACCAGAAAGAGGTAGAGGTAGATGCCTACCTGTATAGCAAAGCTTTGCAAAGGGTTCCAAAAAGACTCACCCACGATAAAAAGCAGATGAGAAATAAAACCAAAGAGCATCGCTGAAAGTATCCAGAAAATATCATGCTTGTCTTCCATCTGTGAGTTGTTGAAGATGTTGTACAGGATCTTTATAGCCCAGAAATGTGCTCCTAAAAGGAGTAGCATTCCCAACTTGTAAACGATGGTGCTTACCAGTGCACCTATAATAAATAAAAGAGTCCCAACAGCAAAAAGTCCAAATACTTTAAGATAGAGGGACTTCTCAATGGCAGGTGTACTTGAGAAACGAGGGAATGTGGTAAAGATAAATGCCAGAAAAGCAGGAGTAAAAAGTAAAAATATAAGACTATAGGCATGAAAAGATGAGGGTATCATGGTCAATGTCAATACACCTTTATAGCTAAGCATAAAGAGTAGCATAGTAACAATAGCATTCACGAATGCCAGGACAAAAAAGGGTTGATGGGGTTGAGAAAAAAAATAGTGTTCTTTCATATGAAGCCTTGTCTTAAGAATATTGCATCATAGCAAAAGATACTAAAAGAGAGGTTTCCTGAACGATCTTTTCCTGGGCTTGGAGTACTATAGGGGAAGTAAGAAGAACTTTAAAAGCCTGACCTGTTCAGGAAAACTATAAATATGTACTCCTACAAAAGTAGGAGTTTTCAGATTATTTAAAATCAGGTTTAGGTGTTTTAGCTGTACTTTTTGGAAGTTGCGGGTATGTAATGGCAGGTTTTCTTCCCTCTAATGCACCAAAGAAAGTAACGATCTTGGCTGCTTCTTCATCTGAGATCTTGATGCCGAGTTGTGTACTTCCCATCTCTTTGACTGCATCTGCCAGATTCCAGATGGCACCGTTATGGAAATATGGAGCAGTCTCTGTGATGTTTCTGAGTGTCGGTGTTTTTACCATCCCTTTTGCATCACCTTTAAAGTCACCTACATTTCCAAATTTGTATTTGGCAGCAAGTTCAAACGGCTGCATGGTTCCACCGAGTGCGATACCTGTATGGCAGCTTGCACAGCCTTTGTCTATAAAGGTATTGAGACCCTCTTTTTCTGCATCTGTCAGTGCATCTTTCTTACCATTAAGGAAGTCATCGAATCTTGATGGTGTAACCAGTGTTCTTTCAAAGATACCGATAGTGGATGTGATCGTTTCAAAATCTACTTTTACCTCTTTCCCGTAAGCTTTTTGAAATGCTTCTACATACGCAGGAATAGAATTGATCCTCTCTTCAACAAGTGATTTTGGAGCTGCCATTTCCGGGGCTGCCTGCATAGGACCCTGTGCCTGGTCTTCAAGATGAGGGCTTCTTCCGTCCCAGAACTGAGCCTTGAAGAATACAGCATTATACACGGTTGGTGAATTTAGGTGATGTGGATTTGCTTTCCACTGATGTCCAACGGCTGCAGGTACTCCGTCAACTCCGCCGAGCCCAAGATTATGACAGGTATTACAGGAAATGATCCCGCTTTTTGAGAGTCTAGGTTCAAAGTAAAGTTTTTTCCCCAGTTCAACCCTTGCATCTGTGATCGTTTTGTTCGGATCGATCAGCTTCATAAGCTCTGCTTTATCTGTAGGAATAGCCTTTAGTCCAGCCTTGGAAGCCTTATCTGCAATGTCAGATGCTCCCAGTAGTAATGAAGATGCCAAGAGTGACATTCCTATGAATTTAAAGATTTTCATCATTTTCTCCTCTTATATTTTTTATGTGGACTAATTATAAGACAAATCCTCTTAATAGATAATTAATATTATTACTTAAAAAGTATCTAATAATAAAAAATATCTAATAAAATTTTATATTTTAATGGATGATGACATGTATATTGATTTTTGGGTACAATAATACTATCTACGCATTCCTAAAGGGAGTACAAATGAAAAAAGAACCGATTCCTAATAAAAAATTCAATCCCTTTGTGAATCTATGGCTTGCTATTATTGTAATAATGATTGTGTTTGAAGTATATTATTATGTTACATCGCAAGGTCAAACTCAGACACTCTCTTATAACCATTTCAAAAGCAGAGTTGAACAAAATATTATCAAAGAGATTTGGATCGATAAAGACCAGGTTGTAGGATCTGTGAAGGTACACATAGATGAAAAACCAAGATATTTAAAGACAACACTCCCCCCTTTTGAGGATAAAACATTTTTAGCGTTACTGGAAAAAAACCAAGTTGATATTCATGTCAAGTCTCAAAAAGAGTCAAATTTTTGGGTTATGTTTATTTTGTTACTGCCGTTATTTTTATTTTTGGGATTTATACTCTATGGCTCACGTCGTATCAAAGAGCAGTTAGGCGGTATGGGCGGTAACCCATTTGATTTTATGCGTTCAACTGCAAAAAAATACGTTAAAAAGAAGATCAAAATCACCTTTAATGATGTAGCCGGTGTTGAAAATGCAAAAATAGAGCTCTATGAAGTGGTTGATTTTTTAAAAAATCCTGAAAAATATGAAAAAATAGGTGCCAAGATCCCCAGAGGAATACTGCTGATGGGGGCACCAGGTACAGGAAAGACTTTATTGGCAAAGGCAGTAGCGGGGGAAGCGGATGTGCCTTTCTTTTCTATCAGCGGTTCTGAATTTGTAGAGATGTTTGTAGGTGTGGGTGCCGCAAGGGTACGTAATCTGTTTAAAACTGCCAAAACGGAAGCCCCCTCTATTATTTTTATTGATGAGCTTGATTCTGTAGGCCGGGCAAGAGGGGCTGGGATCGGTGGCGGTCATGATGAGAAAGAGCAAACCCTCAATCAGATCCTGGCTGAAATGGATGGATTTGAGACTGATGAAAAAGTTGTGGTCCTTGCAGCCACCAATCGACCTGATGTTTTGGACTTTGCACTTTTGAGACCTGGAAGATTTGATCGAAAGATAACACTTAGTCTGCCGGATATTCAAGCACGGGAAATGATCCTGAATATTCATACACGAAAAGTACATATGGACAGCTCGGTAGAATTGAATAAGATAGCAAAGATGTGTATCGGTTTCAGTGGTGCCGATCTGGCAAACCTGGTCAACGAAGCAGCGATGCATGCTGCGAGAGAAAACAAGGAAGAAGTTTCACAAGAAGATCTATTCTATGCACGTGACCGTATTGTCATGGGAGTTGAACAGGAGTTTGTCTTGGATGAAAAAGATAAAAAAAGAGTGGCTATCCATGAAAGTGGTCATGTTTTAGCTGCACTGCTTTTAGAACATGCGGACCCTATAGAGAAAGTCAGTATCATACCCAGGGGACAGGCACTGGGTATGACAGAACAACTACCGCTAAAAGATATCAAAAATTTCCCTCAGGCTTATCTGCTGGATAAGATAGGGGTGATGCTTGGAGGAAGGGTTGCTGAGCTCACACTGCTCGGTGATCTCTCATCCGGTGCTGCCAATGATCTTAAAGACGCAACCAACCTGGCAACACATATGGTCAGCCAGTGGGGTATGAGCAAAGAATTGGGACCGGTCTATTATCAAAAAGGTGAAGAACATGTCTTCCTGGGGCGTGAAATGGCAATGCCAAAAGATTTCAGTGAAGCAACAGCAAAACTGATAGATGATGAAGTACGAAGGATAATCTCAGAGAAAGAGAAAGAGGTTGGAGAACTTCTTGAGGCGCATAAAAAAGAGATTGTGGCTCTCTCAAACGAATTGATAGAAAAAGAGATGATCTATGCAGATGAGATCAGGTCTATTGTAGATCTTTAAATAACTGTTGTGAATCAAGTCTGTAAAAGAGTTTGAGCTCTTGATAGATATCGGGAAAATACGCTTTGAGTTCGTTGGGTGCTTCAAAAAAACGTTCACTGCATACAGCAAAAAACTCTGCTTCATTTGTTAATGCATATGTGCCTAAAAGTGTGATTTTTCCTGCACTTTCCTCATTGTGAGCCTGATTACGTAATAGATCAAAGGTTTCAGAGAAGACTTCAGACCATCTGTGATAGTTCGAATCTTCCAAAACAGGTGTACCATCCGCAAAGCCATCTTCAAAATCCAATTCATGGGCAAACTCATGGATGATGACATTCTCTTTTTGCTGCTGTGCTATATAATGTTTTATATCCTGCCATGAGATCACTACCGTGCCGTTGGCGGATTGGCCTTCCAACACGGATGTTTCATCATGGTAAATACCGCCACTTGAGTGTGTTTCGTTCACAATGAAGTGTTCCGGGTAGACAATGATCGTACTGACATGGTCTTTTTCACCTGGTTCAAATCCAAGCCTCATCAAGCAGGCATAAAATGCGATGATGACTTTGATCTCATCGTTGATGGTCATTTTTGCCCCAATAAACTCTTTTTGATCTATAAAGAGCAGGATCAAAAGATGGATTTTTTCTTTATATATGGGTGATAGGACTTTGTATTGGTGTATGTTTTGAAGTATGGTTTCATACGATCTTGGAAAGGGTGTGGAGATAAGTCTTTTATATCGCCACATTCGATGAAAATACTTTACACTTTGCCAAAAAAGAAAGAGTGCAAGTAAGGCAAAAAGAAGTTGTATCAGTAGAAGATAATAAGCCATGTATACCCTTTTAGATACTACATCATAACAAAAGTTAGGTAAAAAATTTAAATATAATGTTTAGATAGTTATAATATTTATCTATAATTATTTATTGAAAAAGGAATTAACAATGGCATATATCAAATTGTGCAGCTATGAAGAAATGGATCCAACGATCCAGGAAAAAGCGAAACAAATTTTAGAGAAGACAGGTAAACTAGGGGAAATTTTCGAACTTATCGCACTCAATAAAGATATCTATAATGCTACAGATAACATGGTGCAGGATTATTTGCTTAAAGAGACGCTTTTACCGTATAGTACCAAAGAGCGTATTGCTTTGCTTATCTCGATTGATAATGGCTGTAAAATGTGTGTAGATGTCCATAAAAATATTGCAAAGATGCTTGGTATGAGTGAAGCACAGGTGCAAGAAGTACTTGAGGGTGTAGATGCCATACAGTGTGAAGAAAGTGAGAAGACACTTTTAAGATTTTGTATCAGGGCTTCACAGAAAGACAGCTATAAGATGATGCAAGAGGATGTTGATGCCGTAAAAGAGGCAGGTTACAGTGAAGCACAGATCCTTGAAGCCGTTGCTATCACAGGATATTTCAACTATATCAATACGCTTTCAAATGTGTTTGGGTTGGGGAAATAAACTAAAAAGTGGTTTTGCAATAAAAGAGTAAAGGGGAAATATATATCCCCCCCCCAGAGTAAGGAGAGTAGGTTTACCCTCTGCTACCCTGACCGCCATTACGGCTGTCACGACCACCACCGCTGCGTCCGTTACGTCCATGTCTGTTACGGTCACCGCTGCCTCCGCCACTTCTACGTCTGCTGTTTCCACGGAAACCACCGCGACCACGGTTACGACCACCGCCTCCACCGCCTCTGTTTTGCATTGCACGTTCAATGAGAAGTTCGATCTCTTCAAGACCAAGACCGATGTTGTCTTTACCTTTGACTGAGATCTCACTCTGTACCATAGAAGCTAAAAGATGTGCGATTGTTACAATGTCAAGATCATGCTGAAGTGTTTTAACAAGTTCTATCGCTTTTTCAGTTACCTGAGTTTGAGCGATCTTAGCAATAAGCTCGTCTGAACGGTTGTTTTGTACTTCCATACGTGTCGGGATCACTTGTGTTATAAGTTTTGCGCCTACATCTTTTTCAATACGTTTAATCGTTCTAAGCTCATTTGGACTTACCAAAGTGATCGCTTCACCAGACTTGCCGCCACGTCCTGTACGACCGATACGGTGAACATAACTCTCCGAGTCAAAAGGAATGTGGTAGTTAAATACATGTGTTACATCATTTACGTCAAGTCCACGGGCAGCAACATCGGTAGCGATGAAGATATCGATACCGCCTTGTTTAAATGCTCTGATGGTTACTTCTCTTTGCTTCTGTTCCATGTCACCATGAAGACCGGATACTTTGAATCCTTGTGCTGTCATGTGCGCTACGAGTCTATCCACCTCTTTTTTCATACGACAGAAGATAATACACTTAGTAGGGTTCTTATAATCGATGAGTCTTACAAGTGCATCATCTCTCTCTTTTTCCTGTACCACGTAGTAAAGTTGAGTGATCTTAGAGTTCGTACTCTCTGATTTTGTGATAGAAACAGTCTTAGGATCTTTCAGGATCTGCTCTGCAAGTTTTCTGATGCCTTTTGGCATAGTCGCTGAGAACATAAGTGTCTGACGCTCTTTTGGAAGAAAGGTAAAGATGTTTTTGATCTCATCGAGGAAACCCATATCAAGCATCTCATCCGCTTCATCAAGTACAACGAATTGAGGATTGATTTTAATTTTTCCGCTCATAAGCAAATCTTGAAGTCTACCAGGTGTCGCTACCACGATAGAAGCCTGTTTGATACGCTCTATCTGTTTTCCATACGGTGTGCCACCATAGACTGTAGCAGTTTTAAGTCCAGAGAGTTTACCAAAACGGAAAAGCTCATCACTTACCTGCATTGCAAGTTCACGTGTAGGAACGATAACAAGTCCTTCTACAGAACCATCGGCTTTCATCATACTCATGATAGGCAGACCAAAAGCAGCAGTTTTACCTGTACCTGTCTGTGCCTGAGCGATCATGTCGTGACCTTCTAAAACTAAAGGTATAGCATCTTTCTGTACGGGGCTTGGTTCTGTGAATCCGGCTTCTGTTACGGCAGCTTGTATTGTTTCTTTGAGGTTAAAGTCAGTAAATTTCATATTGTTTCTTTATAGTAAAATAGTGGGGTTTGATTCTTTTATATCCGTCATCTTCTTGCCTGATACCCAGATCCAACTATTATAGGCAGTAAAGCCATTAGATCCTTAATCAAGTTGAGAAAGATAAATATTTTTATTAAGAGATATAAACCCTGTTTTATGCAGCTGATACCAAACTGTGTCACACGGTTAAATCGCGGAAAATAGAGGAGATAGTGTTTATCCCAAATAAGGAGTTTGATACTCTCTTGCAGAAAAGTTCGGAATTATAGCAGGATTATTTGGAAAAAGCTAGGGAAGCGAGCTAAAATCTCAAAATAGAGATCTATTCTCCTTCTCCTATCAGCTCCGAACACAGATCAAAGCGATTATGTGTCATTAAATGTACTTTTCCGTGTTCTTTCATGATGTCATCAAAAATACGCTTGGAAAGGGCAAAACCTACCTCCTGTTGTTTCTCTTCTCCATCCATAGCAGCAAGGTTCATTTCATCTATAATATCTTTAGGTACAGAGATGCCAGGGACCTTGTCATCTATGAAATTGGCTGTTCTGGCTCTTACTATAGGGAACTGTCCCAGTATGAGGTGCGCTTCTTTGGCAGTGTCTCTTATGCTCATCTCTTTTGCCTCTTCAAAGAGTGCAAGCAACTCTTTGGCATTCTCCAGGTCATAGACCGGTTGGGTGATGATGGCTCTTGCACCGTAGTTGAGCTTTTTAACCATACGTTTTTGAAGATTTTTCATATCTTTCGCATATGCGTTACTTACTGCAAAAGGGTAGATGGGCTTAGGAGCAGGGTTGAGTGCTTTGTTTGAGTAGTCCACACCGTTGTTAAGGTGGTAGATAATGCTTAGAAGCAGGGTAGAGTCACGCTCCAGTACCCCTTTTACCTCCGGTTGATCTGAGAACTTTGCAGGGTCACCCGTAAGAGCCAAAATGCAACGCAGGTCAAAATCATTTGCTCCAAGCAGAGTAGACTGCAGTGAGAGTTTGTTTTTGTCTCTCATACTCATTGTGGCAATGACAGGTTTATTAAATGCCTGCTGTACTTTGATGGCAGAGAGAACTCCTGACATTTTGAGTTTGGCAAGAGGATTGTCAGTACATGAAAAACCTGTGACTTTCTCATGGAGTTTATGTTTCCTGATATCTTCTAAAATACCGTCGATAGATGCCCCGTGAGGCGGATTGATCTCAACGGTGATGAACTTTTTATCACTACAAAGGATGTCGCAAAATTTTTCAAACATGAATTTACTCTTATTTTTGGTTTATTAGGTATAATTTTAGCCAAAATAAGCATAAGTATTCATTTCTAAAATACAATATGCATCTTGTCATTCCCGACTACGACCGGGAATCTGGAATTTAAACGACAGAGGATATCTAAGATTCACAGTTTGCTAAACTCCAGATCCCGTGTTATTGAAATGACTACCTTTAGGTACAAGCACGAGAATGACAAAAAAACAATAATATATTTATAAATATCAATAGGACACATGATGAAAAAACTAGCCGTATTTGACTTCGATTCAACACTGATGGATGGTGAAACCATCGACTTTTTGGCAGCATCGCTGGGACTGGAAGAACAAGTAGCATCTATTACAGAACGTGCTATGGCGGGAGAGATGGACTTTTTCAAATCACTTGTAGCCAGAGTTGCGCTTTTGGAAGGTTTGGAAAAAGCTAAAGTAGATGCGATCTGTGCGGATCTTCCTATGATGCCCGGTGCCTCAGAAGTAGTGGCAGGGCTTAAAGAACGTGGCTATACTGTAGTCTGTTTCTCTGGCGGATTCAGAAATGCAACAGCACCGGCGGCAAAAGCCTTAGACTTAGATGCAGACTTTTCAAACTTTTTACATGACGAGAATGGAATACTCACCGGTAGAGTAGGTGGAGAGATGATGTACTCTGATGCCAAAGGAGATATGATAGTCCGTATGCAAAGATTACTGGGCATCTCACGTGAAGATACTCTTGTAGTGGGGGATGGAGCCAATGATCTTAGTATGTTTGCCCATGCAGATACCAGAGTGGCATTTTGTGCAAAGTCAGTACTCAAAGAGGCTGCAACACATTGTGTGGAGGAAAAAGACTTGACACTAATACTTGACATCGTAGACACGCTTTAATGAAAGAGAAAAACCCTACACACTTTTGTAGTATCAAAAGCATAGTAGGGCAGTTGCTACAGCATAAAAAAGAACTTATCTTTGGTAATATAATCGCCATCCTTGCTACACTGCTTGTGGTGATCATACCACTTTTTATTCCTCTGCTGGTGGATGAACTTCTTTTAGGAAAAGACGACCATTTCATCTCTTTTATCTCTGAACATTTCTGGACGACAGATACCAAAGGGTATGTACTCGGTATTTTGGCTCTCATCTTGATCTTGCGTGCACTAAGTACGCTTCTGTCGATAGTTCAGACTAAGATCTTTGTTTCTATATCAAAAAATATTACTTATAAAATGAGGGAATCTTTACTCCGCCATCTTAAAAGAGTTTCACTCAAAGAGTATGAGATGATAAGAGTAGGGGCAGTCACTTCCAAACTTGTTACAGATGTAGAAACGATAGACGGTTTTGTCAGTTCCACTATCTCTAAACTTATTGTTGCTGTACTGATACTGGTATTCTCTGCTGTGGTATTGCTTTGGATACATTGGCAACTCGCACTGTTCATTCTGATCACCAATCCGATTGTAGTACTTTTTACTGTAAAGTTGTCCCGAAATATCGGTAAGCTTAAAAAAGAGGAGAACAAAGCCGTAGAGCTTTTCCAGTCTTCCCTGACCGAGACGCTTGAACTTTTCCATCAAATACGTGCAGCCAACAAAGAAGAGTATTTCTTTAAACAGAGTGAAGCCAAAGCAAAAGAGTTAAAAGAACACTCTGTAAACTATGGTTATAAGAGTGATGCTGCCATCAAGTTCTCATATTTGGTATTTCTGGCTGGATATGAAGTTTTTAGAGCAGTGAGTATTCTGGCTGTGGCATATAGTGATCTGAGTGTCGGGTTGATGCTTGCTATTTTTTCCTATCTATGGGTAATGGTCTCTCCTACACAGGATATTATCAACTTTCAGTATGTCCTTGCCACGGCCAAAGCTGCCTGTAAACGTATCAACAGTATATACGAGATGGAACAGGAACTTCTTGTGGAGCAGGATACTGATCCTTTTGAAAGTCCGGGTTCCATTGGAATAGAAGTGAAGAATCTCTCTTTTTCATATCTGGAAAATAAACCTATATTAGAAAATATTAATATAAAGATACCTAAAGCTTCTAAAGTAGCTATCGTCGGTGCCAGCGGGAGCGGAAAGACTACTTTGGCAAACATACTTGTAGGCTTTTATCCACTAGACGAGGGTGAGATACTTTATGGAGATGTTTCCAATAAAGTATTGAAACTTTCAACGATCCGGGAAAATATTCATCTCATTTTACAACATCCTAAACTCTTTAATGATACAATGCGTTTTAATCTAACGCTTGGGAAAGCTTACAGTGACGTGCAGATAAAAAATGCACTGCATATCGCACAGCTTGATAATGTCATAGAGCGTTTAGAGTTAGGGCTTGATACTCTTGTGGGGAAAGACGGTATCAAGCTGAGTGGAGGACAGAGGCAAAGAGTAGCTATTGCAAGAATGGTTCTCTCTGATCCGAAGGTGGTTATTTTCGATGAATCCACCTCGGCACTTGATGTCCATACAGAAGCTAAACTCTTTGAAGCACTTCAGAGTTTTTTGGCAGATAAAACAGTCATCACCATTGCACATAGACTCAGCACGATTAAAAGTGCTGAGTTCATCTATGTGTTGGAAGATGGTTATGTAGTTGATAGTGGAATACCAAAAGAACTATTGACTAAAGATGAGAGCTACTTTAGTAGTATGATATAGTGTAGGGGTACCCCTTGTGGGTACCCATCTTAAGGATAAAGTTAGTGGATATTTTTCAAGCGATAATCATTGGTATTATCGAAGGGTTTACAGAGTTTTTACCCATCTCTTCAACAGGCCATATGATCGTTGCAAGTGAATTTCTGGGTGTTTCTCAAGATGCCGTGACCAAAGCCTATGAAGTGATTATCCAATTTGCTGCTATCTTGGCAGTGATGCTCATTTATAAAGAGAAGATCACATTTAAAAAGATAGATCTCTGGGTAAAACTGTTTGTTGCTTTCCTCCCTCTTGCCATAGTCGGCTTTATTTTCAAAGATCAGATCAAAACACTTTTTAATGTTCAAACGGTAGCATGGATGTTTATTATAGGTGGTATCGTGTTTCTTGTGGTGGAGTATTTTTATAAAGAGAAAGAGATACATGTGAAGGATGTGGAAAAGACAAGTACTATGCAAGCACTATGGATAGGTATCGCACAAATATTTTCACTCATACCAGGGACAAGCAGAGCAGGAGCGACTATCATTGGTGGGCTTTTGACAGGGCTTGACAGAAAAGCCTCTGCAGAATTTTCTTTTTTGCTTGCAATTCCAGTTATGGCAGCAGTCAGTGGCTATGACTTGCTTAAACACTATCAAGAGTTTGCCGATGCAAATTGGGGTGCGTTTGTGATAGGTTTTATTACAGCATTTGTTGTGGCATATCTTACCATTAAACTTTTCCTTGCCTTTATACAACGGTTTACATTTGTTGCATTTGGTATTTATAGGATTATTTTTGGGATCATTCTGTTAATGCTGATCTGATTTGTAGGGACAGACAGAGCTTAACCTCTACGACAAGTATTGAATTTATAAAATTTCTTACGAGAAATTTCATTAAGTTCAAAAAAATATTTTTGGACATTTATTATGAAGGTCATATATTATGAAATTTAACGAATTTGATTTTCACCGCGATATAGCTAAAGGGGTGAAGATAGCAGGTTTTAAAGAGCCGAGTCCCATTCAGGAGATGGCGATACCTATCATTAAAAATGGTAGTGATCTGGTAGGACAGGCTCATACAGGAACAGGAAAGACAGCGGCATTCGGCCTTCCTATGATGGATAAACTTGCCAAAGGTGAGATTGAGAGAGCGTTGGTCATTACGCCTACACGAGAGCTTGCGACACAGGTTGCAGATGAACTTTATCATCTTGGACGTTTTGCAGGTATTAGAACACTTACAGTCTACGGTGGTGTAGGCTATGGCCGTCAGATCGCACTTATCCATAAAGGGGTACAGATCGTTGTAGCAACACCGGGAAGACTGAAAGACCTTTACAAAAAAGGTAAGATCGATGTCTTTAACCCTGAGATAGTAGTACTTGATGAAGCAGATGAGATGCTTGATATGGGTTTTTTGGAAGAGATCAAAGAGATCTTTGAGTATATCCCTCAGAACAGACAGACACTGCTTTTTTCTGCAACCATGCCGGAGCCTATTAAAGAGCTTGCAAACCATATTCTGTATCAACCGGAATTCATCTCTGTAGTAGGAGATGAAGAGACAACCAATAATGTCATTGACCAACGCTATTATGTGATCAATGAGAACCAGAGAGATGAAGCGATCGTAAAACTTCTTGAAACAGAGGATACGAATAAATGTATTATCTTCTGTCGTATGAAAAGAGAGGTAGACAGACTGACCGAACATTTACGTGCTTTAGGATTCAATGCAGCAGGCTTGCATGGCGATCTTGAACAGATGGACAGAGAAACAGTGATCAAGGGATACAGGAGAGGGGAGACAAAGATCATGGTGGCTACAGATGTGGCTGCCCGTGGACTGGATGTAAAAGATGTCACACATGTTTTCAACTATCATATTCCATTCGATCCGCAAAGCTATGTACACCGTATTGGACGTACAGGGCGTGCAGGAAAAAGCGGCCAGGCGATCACCCTTGTAACGACTGAAGAATTCAGAGAGTTGCAACGTATCCAAAAAGAGGTAGGAGCCCAGATGCGTCTGGCTACCATGCAGGGAGGAGAAGGCATCGATGAAGCCGGTCTTGAATATTTGGCTGAGCAAATTAGAGCTATGCCTGTTCATAATGATGCCCGATCATTGATCTCATATATGGGAGATATGGATAAAGAGTTGCTTTTGGAGAAGCTGATATCCTGTTTTATAGAGAAAGAACAAGATAATGTAGGTTCACAGATAGGATTTGATCAGAATACTGTTGATGAGATGCTACAGGGGTATATGAGTGGACAAAAAGCTACACGAAATAACAATCGTAGAAAAAAGAGAAGATAATTCTTCTTTTTTAACTAACAGCAAGCAAAACTGTTTTAAAATTTGAAAACTAAATAAGAAGGTGTCCGTATGGAAATTAATTTAGTAGGCGAGAGCCTAAAATTCATGGTATTAGGGATGTTGATCGTCTTTGTATTCCTTGTTGTACTTGTTCAGATAATGAAGCTTCAGGCTAAAATTATCAATAAATACTTCCCCGAGAAAGCACCAGAAGTGCCTTCCTCTTCCAATCATGCTACAGAAGAAGCACATCATGTGGCAGCAATTGTTGCAGCTGTTGCAGAATTTCGTAAAAATAAATCGTAAACTAAGGTATCATAAATGGCTAAAAAATATATTGATGTAATGGACACGACTTTTAGAGACGGATTTCAATCTGTCTTTGGCGGGCGTGTCCTTATGGATGACTTTTTCCCTGCAGTAGAAGCAGCGAAACAAGCAGGTATTACACACTTTGAATTTGGTGGCGGAGCAAGATTCCAGTCTCTTTTCTTTTATCTTCAGGAAAATGCATTCGAAATGATGGATAATTTCAGGGAGATCGTTGGCCCGGATGCAAACCTGCAGGTACTTTCACGCGGTATTAATACAGTAATGCTTGACACCGGCAGCCGTGAGATGATCGATCTCTTTGCCAAAATGTTCAAAAAACACGGTACTACGACAGTACGTAACTTTGATGCACTCAATGATGTGAACAATCTTGCTTTTTCTGCTGAAATGATCAAGAAACATGGATTGAACCATGAAGTGGTAGTAACAATGATGGACCTGCCTCCAGGGTGTAAAGGTGCACATGATGTGGCTTTTTATGAAAAAACACTGAGAAATATTTTGGACAGCGGTATCTCTTTTGACAGCGTCTGTTTTAAAGATGCATCCGGTACGGCGAATCCGCATAAAGTCTATGAAACGATCGCTATGGCCAGAAAACTTCTAGGGGACAGTGTACATCTTAGACTTCATACACATGAAACAGCAGGAGTATCTGTAGCTTCTTATCTTGCAGCACTTGAAGCAGGAGCAAATGGTATCGATATGGCAGCATCACCTGTAAGCGGCGGGACATCCCAACCGGATATCCTTACGATGCTTCATGCAACAAAAGGAACGAACTATAATCTTGGTGACTTGAAACTTAACAAGGTCCTCAAATATGAGGAGAGACTCAAAGAGTGTCTTGCAGAGTATATGATCCCGCCTGAAGCAACGCAGGTATCACCGCTTATCCCATTCTCACCTATGCCAGGCGGTGCGTTAACAGCCAATACACAGATGATGAGAGACAGTGGTGATCTGGAAAAATTCGATGAAGTGATCGCTGCTATGAAAGAAGTGGTCGAACGCGGAGGGTATGGCACCTCTGTAACACCGGTAAGTCAGTTCTATTGGCAGCAGGCGTATGCAAATGTGATGTTCGGTCCATGGAAGCAGATCGCTCCGGGATACGGACGTATGGTACTTGGTTACTTCGGTAAAACACCGGTCAAGGCAGATGATGAGATCATCAAATTGGCATCTGAAAAACTTGACTTGGAACCGACAACTGAAAATCCTTTGGATATTGCAGATAGAGATGAGACAAAATCTATCGCACATTGGAAAAAAATACTTGAAGATGAAGGTCTTGAGACAACAGATGAAAACATTTTCATTGCAGGTGCATGTGATCAAAAGGGTATTGCGTTCTTGAAGGGTGAGGGCCCTCTCATGGTAAGAAAAGGTAAAAATAATAGTGGAGAAGCAGAAATGGCAGGAAATTATACAGTAGTAGTAGATGGTAAACAATATAGCGTACAGGTAGCAGAGGGTGAAGGTGATATCCAAATTTCTCCTGCAACAGCAGCAGCTCCGGCTTCGTCAGCAGCTCCGGCAGCAGCTGGAACAGGCAGTGAAGAGATCCTTTCCCAGACACCGGGCAATGTTTGGAAGATCCTTAAAAACCCGGGTGATACCGTTGCAGAAGGTGATATTATTATGATTCTTGAAGCAATGAAAATGGAGATCGATATTGCTGCGCCTAAAGCAGGCAAAATTGTTTCAATCAATGTCAATGTCAATGACGCAGTAGCAGACGCACAACTTTTGGCCACAATGGAGTAAGTATGAAGTTCAAACATCTTTTACTCTCGTTACTGTTTGCCTTTGCCTTTTTTACAAATGCAGCAACAGCGAGTGAACAAGCATCAGCATCTGAGTTTAAGACTCAGGAGCAGTTGATTGCACAGGAAAAGGCGACCTATCAGCCGAAAAGTGTGACAGACTTGATCATTTCATTCTTTCATACGACAGGTTTGGATGCCATTGTAAATCCTAAAGACGGTGTGAAAAATGGTCAAGGTGTGGAAATGTCCCACTTTGCACAGAGTTGGGGACGTGTGATCATGTTTTTGATTATTTTTGTACTCTTCTATTTAGCTATTGGAAAAGGTTTTGAACCACTTCTCCTTCTTCCCATTGCTTTTGGTGGATTGCTCGCCAATATTCCTATTGCAAATATGACCGGTCCTCACGGAATGCTTGGTATCATCTATAATATGGGTATTGCGAATGAATTTTTCCCGCTGCTTATCTTTATGGGTGTTGGAGCTATGACAGACTTCGGTCCTTTGCTCTCCAACCCCAAAACAGCACTGCTTGGCGGTGCAGCACAGTTTGGAATTTTCGGTTCACTGGTAGGGGCAGCGGCACTTTCCCAATACACAGGCATGGTTGACTTCACACTGAAGCAATCAGCTGCAATCAGTATTATTGGTGGTGCTGATGGCCCGACCTCCATCTTTATTGCTTCTGCTTTGGCACCTGAAATGCTGGGTGCTATCGCCGTTGCGGCGTATTCCTATATGGCACTGGTTCCGGTAATACAGCCGCCGATAATGAGAGCACTTACAACCAAAGAAGAGCGTCAGATTGTCATGAAAACAACAAGAAAAGTACATAGAATGGAGAAATTGATCTTCCCTCTTGTCGTAGTAATGATGATTGCACTTATCTTGCCTGACGCTGCACCGCTTATGGGATCATTTGCTTTTGGTAACTTTGCCAAAGAATCCGGTGTGGTTGACAGATTGTCTAATGAGATGCAAAACTCTCTTATCAATATTGTAACTATTTTCCTTGGTTTTGGTGTCGGTATGACACTTCAGGCAGACAAATTTCTTGTAGCAGAAACATTGGGGATCATGGTGATCGGTCTTCTTGCTTTTGCAGGAGGAACTGCTGCAGGTGTGCTTATGGCAAAGCTTATGAACAAGTTTTCCAAAGAACCTATTAACCCACTTATCGGTGCAGCAGGGGTTTCTGCGGTACCGATGGCAGCACGTGTGGCCTCCAAAGTAGGTTCTGAAGAAAAACCGGGTAATATTCTGCTTATGCATGCAATGGGTCCGAATGTGGCCGGTGTTATCGGTTCGGCTGTAGCAGCAGGTGTGTTGCTCTCCATCTTTAAATAATCTAGTAGGAGAGAGTGAACTCGTTTTACTCTCTCATCTAAATTATAAATCAGAAAACAGTGTTTTTTGATTTATGCTTTAGCATAAAAATTAATAAAAGTATAAAAAGAGGATACTATGAGTACCAGAACGCCCAACGGACTTGATAAACTGGGATTGAAAGATATCGGTGATATCTACTACAATTTAAGTTATGATGAGTTGCAAGCGCACGAAGTAAACAGTGGAGAGTGTAAGATCTCCACATCAGGCACAGCAATGTGTGATACAGGTATCTTCACAGGACGTAGTCCAAAAGATAAATATTTTGTAGATCAGGAGCCTTCAAACCAATATATTGCTTGGGGTGATGTTAACAAACCAATGAAAAAAGAGATCTATGAAGAGTTATTGGATCTTACATTGACGCAACTTTCCGGTAAAAATATCTATATAACAGATGTTTTTGCAGGTGCAAGTGCTGCAAGTAGAAGATCGATAAGATTTATCTCTGAAGTAGCATGGCAGGCGCATTTTGTTAAAAATATGTTCATTCGTCCTACAGAAGAAGAGTTAGAGAATTTTGAACCGGATTTCACTGTTTACAATGCATGTAAAACAGTAGATGAAAAGTATAAAGAACACGGAATGAATTCTGATGTTTATGTGGTATTCAATGTAGAAGACAATATTTCTATTATCGGTGGTACCTGGTATGGCGGTGAGATGAAAAAAGGTATCTTCTCTATGATGAACTATTGGTTGCCGCTTGAGGGTAAACTCCCTATGCACTGTTCTGCAAATGTAGGTAAAGATGATGATGTATGTCTTTTCTTCGGACTTTCAGGTACAGGTAAAACCACACTTTCAACAGATCCAAAGAGAGCACTTATAGGTGATGATGAACATGGCTGGGATGATAATGGTGTATTTAACTTTGAGGGCGGATGCTATGCAAAAGTCATTAACCTGGATGCTAAATCCGAACCGGAGATCTATGGTGCTATTATCAAAGATGCACTTTTGGAAAATGTTGTTGCAGATGCAACAGGCAAGGTAGATTATACGGATGGTTCCAAAACAGAAAATACACGAGTATCTTATCCTATAGAACACATAGCAAATCATAAGCCGGATCTTCAGGCAGGACATCCAAATAATATCATCTTCCTTACGGCAGATGCATTTGGAGTACTTCCTCCGGTAAGCAAACTTACCAAAGAACAGGCAATGTACTATTTCCTTAGCGGGTATACAGCTAAAGTGGCAGGAACGGAGAGAGGTATCACTGAACCGGTTGCTACGTTCTCTGCATGTTTCGGTGAAGCATTCTTACCACTGCATCCTACTGTGTATGCAAAACTTCTTGGTAAAAAGATAGATGAACATGGTGTAAATGTCTATCTTGTAAATACCGGTTGGACAGGCGGTCCTTACGGTATCGGTAAAAGAATGAGTATTAAAGACACAAGAGCATGTATTGACGGTATTTTGAACGGTTCCATCAATGATGCGAAGTTTGATACACTTGATACTTTCAATCTTAAAATACCCAAAGCACTGGATGGTGTTAAAGACAATAAAGTGCTTAATCCGAGAGAAACATGGGAAGACAAAGCAGAGTATGATGCCATGCTTGCAAAATTGGCTAAAATGTTCCAGGAAAATTTCCGTCGTTATGATGATAATGGTGATGAATTCGACTATGCATCAGCAGGTCCTCAACTTTAATCTTCTATTTCTCTCTTTTGAGGGAAATCTTCTGCACTGTCACTAAGAGACTTTATGAGTATCTTCTATTTTGAGATACCCTTAATTATTTTATAAGCTATCTATTGTATAGTGTCAAAAATATTTCAAAGGAAACATTATGGATATAAATAAAATAAGAAAATTTTGTCGTACTTTTAGAATAGCTCTTGGTTCAGCACTTATCGGTTATGGTATCTACTCAGGTAATGCATGGTTCTATTTAGGTGTTATCCCGCTTGTTGCAGGACTTTCAAATTTCTGTCCGCTTTGCATTATCACTAAAAAATGTGATGTGCCGGTTAAATAATCTACATTAAGCGGGGAGTATCCCCCCTTGATTTTCCTTAAACTTTTTTTCGTATACCTTTATTCAATAAATTCAAGTATAATGCCATAAATCAATTAATATCATAAGAGGGGGGAACAGTATGGACAAACTTACAGAATATTTAAATGCACATCCACATGATGAACTGCATCCCTCCGAGATAGCCAAGCTTCTTAAAGATCTGGATGAGAAAAGTTTTAACGAAGCTGTACAGTCTATTCCTAAAGAACTTATTGCAGATGTAGCACTTGAGCTTCCGGACAGATATTTTGAAGATGTTGTTGAATCCTTTACGCCTCAGGAACTTGCGGAATCTGTTGCAGAACTTGAATCTGATGACCAGACAGACTTTATCCAGGAACTTGAAGAAGTTGACCATAATATCGCAAAGGCGGTATTTAACCAGCTGCATAAAGATGACCAGGCAGATATTATACAGCTCAAACAGTATAATGAAGACGAAGCCGGGGCATATATGCAGGTTGAAGTCTATACTGCCAATCTGCATCATACTGTACATGATGTCATCAAAGAGTTTGCAGAACTCAGAAGAAAAGATGAACTGGAGAACGTCAATTATCTTTTTGTAACAGATGAAAATAATATTTTACGCTACGGTATAGGTCTGGATAATCTTCTTGTGTTTGATTTTGATAAAACACTGCAGGAGAATATTGAAGAAAATCCTGAAAAATATAAACCTGTTGTCGGACATGACCATGATGATATTCGTGATGTTGTCCAAAAATTCCAGGAGTATGACTTAAGTTCAATGCCTATTGTCAATGACGACGGCGTATTACTCGGTCGTATCACTTCAGATGATATTTATGATATTATGAATGAACATGCAACGGACCAAATATATAACCTGGCCGGGGTAAATGATGCTGCTGAAGAAGATTATGATCTTCTAAAAGCGGGAAAGTCAAGAGCAGTTTGGTTAGGTATTAACCTTATTACGGCTATTGCTGCGTCATTGGTCATAGGTATATTTGAAAGTACCCTGCAGAGTTATGTAGCTTTAGCGGTATTGATGCCTATTGTCGCATCAATGGGCGGAAATGCAGGGACACAGAGTCTTACGGTCGTTGTACGTCAGCTTGCACTGGGTGACATCGCAAAACATGATGCCTTCAGGACCATTAAAAAAGAGGTGATCCTTTCTCTTGCAAATGGATTTATTTTTGCTATAATCATAGGCATTATAGCTTCTATGTGGTTTGATAAAGGGATGTTGGGTGTGGTGATAGCACTTTCCATGATCATTAATCTGCTGAGTGCAGGATTTTTTGGTTCCATGATCCCTTTGCTGCTCAAAAAGTTGGATATTGATCCGGCTATCGGAAGCACAGTGATACTTACAACGATCACAGACGTAGTAGGTTTCTTTAGTTTTTTAGGTCTGGCGACCGTTATTTTATTGTAAATTTCATTATAAGGATTTTTTTATTTAAATGGACTTGTTAATTTTATATTTTTTAGCTGCAGTGATAATCTCATTTATCTGTTCTGTATTGGAGTCTGTGTTGCTTTCTGTCAATATGCCTTATATTTCAGTATTGGAAAAGGACCGGCCAAATGTAGGAAGACTTCTTAAAGCACATAAAACCAACATCCATAAATCTATTGCTTCAATACTTATTTTAAATACTATTGCAAATACACTTGGTGCAGCTGCAGTCGGAGCACAGGCTGAAAGTATTTATGGTACAGGTGCTGTTTTTTATGTTTCTATTATTCTGACTTTCGCTATTTTGTTTCTTTCAGAGATCATTCCCAAGACTATCGGGGCGGTCTATTGGAAATCTCTGGCGCCTGTTGCAGCGTATTTCATACAGTTCTTTATATGGATCACCTATCCCATAATACTTATGACCTTGTTCTTGACGAACCGTATCAAGAAAGATGATGAAGGGATGAGCCTTACAAAAGAAGAACTGATAGAGAGTACACTTATGAGTGAAGGTGAGGGAGTGCTTGATGAGCAGGAATCTGATGTTATTGAAAATATCCTGCTCCTGGATAAGATAAAAATTCATGAGATCCTTACTCCCCGGACTGTTGTATTTGCTTTGGACGGTAACCGTACCATTAAGGATATTGTCGAGAATGAACCGGCGATCTTCAAATTTTCAAGAGTACCTGTCTTTGATGGGAATCTTGAAAATATTACAGGTATAGTCATGACGAAGAAGATATTTAAACAAGCACTTGAAGATGACAGTGTCATGCTTAAAAGTATAGAAAAAAATATTTTCAAGATCAACGAGAATATCCCTGTTTCCATGGCACTCGATCTGTTCATCAAGAAAAAAGAGCATATGTTCCTGGTACTTGACTCCTATGACCAGACTGAAGGTATTGTTACTCTCGAAGATTGTGTAGAGACCATTTTGGGGGTTGAAATAGTAGATGAGAGTGACAGTGATGCAGATATGCGTGAAGTGGCAAAACGTAAGATGCGTCTTAAGCGAAGACTTGAAAATACTGAGTTTACACTAGATTGATGTCATTAGAAACATTAGGACTTTCTCCGGAAATATTAAAGGCCCTTAAAGAGAAAGGGTATGAAAGTGCTACACCCATACAAAAGGTACTTATCCCTGCGATGTTCACCCATCGTGATATCATGGCAGGGGCACAGACGGGTACAGGGAAGACAGCAGGATTCTCTTTACCTATACTTCAGGAATTAACCAAAAGATTCAAAGATGGACAACATTATCCCAAAGCAGTTATTTTGGTACCGACGCGTGAATTGGCGAAACAGGTACATGAGAGCATTGAAACATATGGCAAATATCTGCCTTTAAAAAGTATGGTACTGTATGGCGGTTCGAATCTTACAGCACAGGCCAACAGACTCAAAGCAGGTGTAGATATCATCGTAGCTACCAGTGGGCGGCTTTTGGAGCATATAGGACAAAAGAACGTTAACCTTGAAAGTGTAGACTACCTGGTTCTGGATGAAGCCGATACTATTTTGGATATGGGTTTTGTACATGAAGTAAGCAAAATACTCCAGCATTTGCCACAGAGACGACAAAATATATTTATTTCAGCAACACTTTCCGGTTCTGTAAAACGATTGGCAGAACAGATACTTCATAGACCGAAACTCATAGAAGTGGATAGTATGGGAACTTCTGCACATTCCGTAGAACAGGTTGTCTATCCTGTTGAAAAAGAGAAGAAAAGTGAATTGCTTTCCTATCTTATAGGCTCACGCAATTATAAACAGGTACTTGTTTTTATCCGTAAAAAGGAACTTGCCGATGAAGTAGCCAAAGAACTCAATCTCTCCGGACTTAAAACCTCTGTGATACACGGTGACAGGAGTTCCGGTGAACGCAGTCGTGCTCTGGAAGGTTTTAGAGAAGGGAAAGTACGTGTACTTGTTGCTACAGACATTGCAGCACGCGGTTTGGATATACCTGCATTGGAAGTGGTAATAAATTATGATATCCCTCATGTGACAGGAGATTATATCCATCGCATAGGCCGAACCGGCCGGGCAGGAGCCAAAGGTTTGGCTATCACACTTATCTCACCTTCTGAAACGGCAGCATTGAAGGATGTGGAACGTCTGCTTGGCAAGGCTATTCCTCAGGAGGAACTTGAAGGTTATGCTCCCAAAGTAACAGTCAAACAAAGAGGTGCGAGAAAAACAACGGACCATAAAAAAAAGACCCATGGTGCTTTTGGCAAAAAGAAAAAGAGCAGCGGTGCCCCTACAAAAAAGAAACGTAAAACTACAAAGCGTGACGGTTTTAAAGCATTTGATGCAGCAAAACCGAAAGATGAGAAGAAAAATAAAAAGGGAAGAGGCAGACGTTAGCAGTAAAAGTACTCATTTAACAATAGATTTAAGTTATACCAGTATAATTCAGGATTATTAAAATAATGATCTATGGAGCTATCATGAAACAGGTTCTTACACTTTTTTTATTGACATATGCAGTATATGCGAATCCTGTATTCGAACCCAGTGAGACCTGTAAAGAATGTCATCCTTCCATCTATAAAGAATTTACGTCAACACAACATGCTAAAGCATCTATTTTTGATGATGAGATCCATGCTGCTGTCTGGAAGAAACATCCTAAAAATACAAAACTTGAGTCTTATGCATGTGCCAAGTGCCATACCCCGGCTGCTTCAAATATTGATGCCTTGGTCCAGGCCGGCAATGGCGTAGTTCCTGATGCGGATAACAGTACACAGAGGGAGGGAGTATCCTGTGCTTATTGTCACAGGATAGAATCTATAAAACACGACAGAATGATGAATATCAATGTGATCTCGAAAGAGGAAAAATCTTATTTCGGTTCATTAAAAGAGCATATCGAGTCTCCTTTTCATAAGATCAAAACAAACAGTGCCCATTTTAACAATGGTAATGTCTGTATAGGTTGTCATTCACATAAGAAAAACAAATTTGATATGAATGTTTGTTCGACCAATATAAACAATGAGCTGGAAAAAGCCAACTGTGTAAGCTGCCATATGCCAAAGGTAAAAGGAAGTATCTCTACACTTCATGAGACAAAAGAGCATACATTCCACGGATTCCCGGGGACACATTCTCATCAGGATATGCTTGGTCAGTATGTGGATATTGAACTCAAAGAGAAAGCCAAGACATTTGATGTGATCATTAACAATAAAAGTTCTCATGCTTTATCCTTGCATCCTATGCGTGTAATGCAGGTAAGAACCAGGATAACAAGAGAGGGGAAAACAATTGAACTGCCAAATAGGAATTTTGCAAGAGTCATTGGTGCAAATGGCAAACCGACACCTCCCTGGCTTGCAAAAGAGGTAGTAAAGGATACATCAGTAAAAGGCAATGAAAAAAGAGTTCTAAGCTACAACCATACGTTACAAAAAGGTGATAAAGTTGAAGTGGCGATCGGATATTATCTGGTCAATCCCAAAATGCTAAAAGGGTTGGGCTTGGAAAAGAGTGAAGCAGCAACCAGATTTCATCTCTTTAAAACAAAAAGTTTTGAGATCAAAAAATAATTAAAATAATAAAAAGGAAATAAAATGGCAGTACCTGAAGATGTAGGATGTAGTAACGAAAGTTGTGTAGAAGCACCAAATTGTCAAAGAACAGTGATCTATGAAAACGGCACGGCAAGAGAAGTAAAAAGTTTTGGTGGAACACCAGATAAAGGCTGTGGTAAATTCCTTCCCAAAAAAGAAAAATAATTAAGAGAGTGTTTAAACTTCTGTGTCAGCCATAATTTGCTAACATAAAAGGTGCTTCTGTATTAGCAATGTACAGACAATAGTAATTGCTCATATAGATCTTTTTTATGATGTCTTCTTGATTTTTGAAAAAAAATAGAGAGATTTCCCCACTTACTTCTCTAAGACTGTATTCTGATAATAATATCCCGCTTTTTTTCACTTTACCAAGTCTTCCTTCTCCATCCCCTTTTGGGATTTCTTTATTGAAACACAAGTTTTAAATCTTTCATAAACTTTTTTTAATTTTTAGAGATAACATATTTTGTGTAAATTTTTAATCTGATGCATCACAGAAAGTTAGCAGTAAATCTAAACGAATTTATATAATAAATTAATCTTAACAGTTATTTAACACTACTCCAGTAAAATTTATGCCAAATTAATAACAAGGACTGAAAATGGGAAATAAAATTTTATTGGGTGCAGTACTTCTTTGCTCCCTTGCTATAGCAGAGGAAGTAGAATTGGAAACAATACTTGTAGAGTCATCTACGATTGAAGGAATTGCAGCAGATGCAAAAACAGAAGCTTCTACTGTAAATGTAATAGATGAAAAGATGATTGAAGAGATTAACCCAAAAAATATTAATGAACTTTTACAGACAGTTCCAGGTATTACAGCTGATGTAAGAAGTGATGTGGTTGAGATACATATAAGAGGAATTAATCAGCAAGAATTTATGGGAGAAGATACAGGGGTGGCAGTTATCATTGATGGGGTGCCCGTACTTCAAGTAGGAGGAAAGGTAAGGGGAATCAATATTAATGAAATAGCATCTATTAAAGTAATTAAAGGAAGTGCAAGTTATCTTTATGGTAGTAATGCAACTGCCGGGGCTATTGTTATTACAACCAAAAAAAATAAACTTAAAAATGGTGGTGAGATAAGTGTTGAAGGTGGCAGTTATGATTATCAAAATTATAAAGCAAAATTTTTCCAAAATACGGATAAATATTCGTATGACCTGTTTGCCGGTTATCAATATGAAGATGGGTATTGGGATCAGACAGAAAATGATACAAAAACAGCAAGTGGAAAAGTTACATATTATATAGATGATACAAGCGATATAACCTTTAGTACAGATTTGACAGAAAAATATCAAGAGACAACAAGAGGCAGTGTAACAGGTGTAACTGAGGCAGAATCAAATCCGACTGGTGCTGATGATGGTGATTGGGCTTGGAGTAAAGATTATAATTCTGAAATTTATAAATATTTTATAACATATAATAAAGAATTTGATAATGGAGGAAGCTTAAAAGTAAATACTTACTATTACAAGGATTTATACAACTATATCTCCTCTCCTCAAGATACGGATGGTGATGGTGATGATGATGCTTATACAAGAACAAGTGATGATGATATAGAGCAGTACGGTATAAAAACAGAGTACAGAAAGAGTATGGGAAGATTGGCATATATGTTAGGAATGGATATTGGGAAAAGAGACTATTCTGAGTATGATGAAACAACAACAGAATATTCATCTTATGATTGGAGAACCCATTCCTATGTTATAAGATATGTAGGTGAAAATACTTTAGAAGAGTCAATTGAGGATAAATATGCTGTCTATGCAGAGGGAAAATATGAAGTAACAGATAAATTGACTGCTATATTTAATATTAGATATGATTATAATAAATATGAAGTAACAGAGTATGAACATGATTATAATGGTACAGATTGGAGTGATACAGTAACAAGTGATAGTGAAAGTTTTACAAATATTACTTATAGAATAGGTACTACGTATACTTTATCAGAAAATAAAACACTTTTTGCAAATATTTCAACAGGATTTAGAAATCCGAGTGTATCCCAATTAGATGATAATCCGGATCTTGATATACAAACTTCTGTTAACTATGAAGTTGGTCTTAGAGGGAAATTTTCAAATAATATTTTTTATGAAGCAAGTGCATTTATCACAGATACAAAAGATATTATTTCTAAAGCAGATGGTACTTATAATTGGGATAGTGAATATTATGATAATGTAGGAGATTCTAGAAACCAAGGTTTTGAACTCACTTTAAAAAGTGATACAAATAAACAATTTTCATTTAACCTCTCTTATACTTATTTAGATGCATATTATAAATCGCATGATCCATTTATTGTTGTTTTGGATACTCATGATGAAACATATGACATAACAGATAATAAACTTCCAAGGGTACCACATAATAAATTAGATCTTATCGTAAATTATAAACCAACGGAGCAATGGAAGTTTATGACTGAATTTTATGCACAGTCAAGTTATTATGCAGATGAGACTAATTTAGTTGAGATGCCGGGATATGGGAAAGTTAATTTTAAAGCTACTTATAATCCTACAAAAAATTTGGAGTTGTTTGCACAAGTAGATAATGTATTGGACAGACAATACTATAGAACGGTTTACCTTTTCAGTGACAGAAATGATGATGATATACTAGATGCAGAAGATGCAAGTATCACGGTAGATCCTGGCAGAGTATTCTATATGGGCCTTAAGTATAAGTTTTAAGTTTTTTAAATGTTGGAGAATGCGACATATATAAGTATTTTTCTCATGGGAATTGCATATGGGTCGACCGCATGTATGTTCTCATGTGCACCAATGTTGATGCCTCTGCTGATCAGAAACTCCTCTACATTGAGTAGATCAATGCGTGTAGTGGGTATTTTTAGTATGGGTAGAATATTCTCCTATACATTGATTTCTATTTTGGCATCTGTAGCTTCTTTTTCTGTTAAAGAGGTATTGAATAATCCTGAGATAACACAGCCTCTGATGGGTTTAATAATGGTTTTTAGTGCAGTCTATCTTATCTATCAACAGTTTTTCCCTGCAACTGTTCATAAGTGTGGAGTAAAGTATTATACTAAAAGAAGAGACAGGTTGAGTACAAGCAGCTATTTTGTTATGGGAGCAATGCTATCTTTAAGTCTTTGTGCACCTTTACTTTCACTGGTTGCAGTAAGTGCTGCAAGTTCATCGATATTAAGGGCATCACTGTATGGCCTTATGTTTGGACTGGGGACAGTTTTGGTTTCTTTAATATTATATGGCTTTATTTTTGCCACTATTGCAAAAGGGCTTCTTATACAATTCAATCGTCAAAAAAGATGGATAGAACTGATAGCTTCATTTTTATTGTTATTCGCAGGGATCATGGTGATATCAGGTAGATTAAAACTATAAATAAAGGATGGTTATATGGTTAACTTTATAAAGAGAGAGGACAGAGATCTTTTTAAAAATAGTTTTTTTAGATTTATCTTTAAAAATAAGCGTTTTATTTTTTTTCTTAGGATAGCGGTTACAGTATTGTTCTTCTATGCTGTCTTTATGGGATTTTATGATAGTTCTAAAGATAATATTTTTACAACGGCACTGTTTTGGGGGCTCTTTTGGCCCTTTTTTATTGTTACTACACTTCCGACATTCGGTCGTATATTTTGCGGTATCTGCCCTCATGGATTTTTAGGTAGATATATTACAAATATCGGATTGAAAAAGAAGATGCCAAAATGGATGCAGAATCGATTTATAGGGGTAATGCTGCTTGTCATTGGCTGGTGGAGTATCTATTATATGTTCCCGGGAATCTACCGTACACCATTTGGTACGGCGATGCTCTTTACTGTTATGACACTGCTTGCTTTTATACTCTATTTTCTCTATAAAGATATGAGTTATTGTAAATATATTTGTCCAATAGGTACAGCATTAAGAGGTTTTGGAAAACTCTCTTTTACTTCATTTGGTACATACGGTTCAGCCTGTAGCAGCTGTAAAAGTTTTGAGTGTGCTAAAAGCTGTCCTTACGGTCTAAGCCCATTTAATTTTGAAAAGAAGCACTCAATGGATGACTGTACGCTCTGTATGGAGTGTACAGACTCCTGTGAAGCAGTACACTTCAAATTTGTTAAGCCGGGACATACTATCTATCAAAAGTTCAAAACAGTTAAAGCAGAGGTGTGGGTCTATATTTTAATATTGGCAGCGATCCCTATCTCTATGGCATTTAGCCATGGACTTGGAAGAAGTAAGGTTGCAGATGAGATGATCTGGACAAAAACAGCAGCATTTTTTCAGACTTTTATTGATTTTGGTTCTATGAATGCTGTAGGTCTTTTTGCTTTTCTCTATGCAGTTTTATTTAGTGTATTGGCAGCGACCATAGGTATGTTCATCGCATCAAAGATCTTAAAAAAGGACTACAGTACAGTATTTTATACACTGGGGTATGCTTTTGCTCCACTGTTTATTTTAGGATCCATGGCACATGCCTGGGAGTTCTTCTTTACTTCAAATTCTGCACGTATCGTAGAGGGATTTGCATGGGGGTTCGGTATGGATATTGATGTGGATCCTTTGGCAAAACGTGGAGATAAGTGGTTGGAAGTATTTCATATTTTCCGATGGGTCGCTGTGGTTTGGGCTTTTTATATACTCTATCGCCGTATGGCACATATCAAAGCTACAAAAATAAGAAAGTTGTTTGCGTATCCGTTTGCAGGATTGTTGATATTCTTTTTTATAGGTGTCAATAGCTACAGAAGTTATATACTTGATACCTATGGACGTGCAGAGCGTTCCCATGCTGGACACAGTATGCGTAGTGGCACACTTTTTCAAAGTGTCAAACCAGACAAAGCGATCTTGTTGCAAAAAGGAAAAAATGCTTCTTCCTGTGTTGTTTGCGGTATGAAACTCCCTATGTTTTATAAGACAAATCATGCAGCACTGTTTCACGGGAGAGAGAGACAATACTGTTCTATCCACTGTCTGGCAGAAGAGAAGAATATAAAGAAGATGAAACTCAAACAGATTCAGGTGGTTGATACAAACACATTAGAATTTATTGATGCCAAAAAAGCCTTTTATGTTGTCGGCAGTACAAAAAATGCAACCATGAGCAAAGTGAGTAAATATGCTTTTGCACAAGAAAAAGATGCACAAGCGTTTGCAAAAGTATTTCATGGAGAGGTTGTCGGTTTTTCTGAAGCACTCAATGTAGCCATGAAAGATTTCATGGGTATGAAAATTTCAAGGACGGTTCATGGTGGCATACCTATCTATTTTACCAATAAAAAACCTTCGGTAAAAAAAGGACATGTGGGGCATAGCGGTATGGGAGGGATGATGCACAGAAGAGACCCAAATCGTGTACCAAGTAGAAAAGTGTGGCTGGTGACCGGTAGTGTAACACATCCATTATGTGTAGAGAATACACAAGGAAGATTCTATCTCACCGATGTAACGAATGAAGTTTCTGTTCCTAAAGTAAAGAGCAGAGGGGGTTGCAGTGCTGTTAGTTTTGAGATGCCCAAAAGCGGATACTATAAGGTCTACTATATAGCGGAGGATGAACAGAGTGTCAATGTATCCAAATATGAGTTTAAACGCTTTGATCATAGCAGTGATGAGAAATATGACAAAGAGATGATGCGTGCCAAAACAATAGCAGAAGTACCTTTTGATATATTGAGAATACGTAGCAAAGATGAAACCTTCTATTCAAGACCAACTACAGGAGAAAAGCTTCAATTCAAAGTGCTCAAGGATCAAAAACCTCTTAAAGATGCACAGGTTATTTTAAATACACAGTTTGGATGGCAAAAACATGCTAAAACAGATAAAAATGGCTTAGTAAGCTTCAGACTGATAAAAGATTATTATCCGGATTGGGATAAATATAATAAGCGCTTTCGGGAAAAATATACGGTTACAGTACGCTATAAAGAGGTTGGAGGAAAAGTCTATACTGTGACAATGCAAGATGAGTTCAGACCTTCCAGATCTGAGTATCAGTCTTATGCTTACGGTATGCTGGTAACACTGTTGTTGCTGATCATTTTTGGAGGAGGTGTTTTCCTCTATCGTTATCGTGTATATAAACCCTTTAAAGAGGTGGTGATCAATGATGATGAATAGAGTTTTTCAAAAAATACAAAAGGCAGATATTCGTAAGTTTCGTTTTTGGATACAGCTTTTTTTCTTTATCCTTTTTGTTTATGGGGGCTATATAGCTATTGACTTTGGACGGGAGATCCCTGTTTTTTCATGTGGATATGATCGAGAAGCAGGGGGTGTATGTTACTTTATGTCCTTGCAACACCAATTGGCACGCCCTTGGGATAGACTTTTTAGCAGTGCAAGTTTAGGAGTATTGAGTGCCTTTGGTGTTTTTATCTTATGGTTTATTGTTTTTAACAAAGCATGGTGTGGCTATGCCTGCCCTTTGGGTACTATGCAGGACTGGATGACAGCTCTACGTAAAAGGCTGAGGATCCCCTACAGTACATACAGTGAAGGATCATTTAAATCCCTCAAAAAGATTAAATATATTTTTCTGGTCATTGTGATCATTTTTCCGCTGCTCATAGGGGCTGGACTGCTTGATCCTGAGTGGCGTGGTGGTTTCTGTAAAATGTGTCCGGGAAGGCTTATCACACCTATGATGGTAGGGGATTTTAGTCAATGGAGTATTGACTTTTCAAGCAAGACAGCTATTTTTCTTACAACGTTCGGTATTGCTTTTACCGTACTCTTCTTTGTAGGATCATTTATTAAAAAACGCTTTTTCTGTTTTTTCTGTCCTATGAGTGCCATGCACTATATTTTTAGTCCGTTCGCGCTGTTGAAACTTAAAAAAGATGGTGATAAATGTACAAAATGCGGAGACTGTTACAGGGTTTGTGATATGCAGATATGGGATATAGCAGATGATGTTAAGAGTAGGGATATCTTACGTGATGATTGTATTTTCTGTTTGAAGTGTGTGGCGGCCTGTCCCGAGGAGGATGCTTTGCAAGTCGATATTGTAAAGTGGGCTATTTTTAAATCTACAAAAGGTGGATTTGTAAAACGAATGGGATTTGAAGATGAAACAGAGTGAACAACCGGAAAAAGCCGTTAGAAGAGTGCGTAAGGTAGAGGATCCAAAGGCAAGACATCAGAGGCATGAGGCGATGGAGGCTTTAAAAATGTTGGATGCTTTGCGTCATGATTTTTCCAGCCCACTCAAGTCAATGGATTATTTTTATGAACTTTTTGAAAAAGTTTACTGTAAGAGAGAGAACGTACATTCAGGAAAACCGATGGTAGGTACACTCTGTATACAGATCCCTTATGAGATCATTTATGCGATGGATGCAGTTCCTGTACGTTTGTGTAACGGTTTTCATACCAATGAACAGAGTGGAGGGGAGTTTATGCCTGCAAAATCATGTTCTCTTGTTAAAGCAACGCTTGGCATGCTCAGGCAGGAGGAGATACCCGGAGTCGATAAGCTGGATTATCTTGTGCATCCCACCACGTGTGACCAGAAAACCAAATCGATCTCTATGGTAGAAGAGATGGGATATGATGTCTATCATATGGAGTTCCCCCGTGTGAAAGAGAGTGAGGAGAGTAGAGAGTATTGGAGACGTACAGTACGCAAGTTTACAAAAGACCTCTCCAAAGACCTTGGAAGAAAGATCAATCGCAGATCACTTAAATCTGCGATCGGAAAAGTGGGAAAGGCACAAGTTGCCTACCATCGTCTCAATGAACTGCGTAAGTTAAAGTCTGTTCCTATTTTGGGTAAAGATATTTTTTTAATTACCAATGCATTCTTTTTTGATGAGATAGAACGCTGGACAGAGATGACACTGGCAGTCTGTAGAGAAGCGGAAACAAAAGTAAAAAAGGGGATCAGTGCAACAGGAAAACGTTCACCGCGTATCCTTTATACAGGTTCACCTCCAGTTTTTCCAAACTTAAAATTACCGTATATGATAGAACAGGCCGATGGTGTGATCGTAGCAGATGAAAGCTGTTCTGCCAATAGGCTTTTTAATGATATGGTTTCTGTAGATGAGTGGTTTATGTATGATATGGTCGATGCTGTTGCAGATAGATATTTAAAAGGGTGTACTTGTCCTATCTTCACTAAGAATGATGACAGAAAAAGAAGATTGAAAGAGCTTATAGAGAGATATGATGTTGATGGAGTTGTTTACCAGTCTTTTGCAGGATGTCAAGTCTATGAGATGGAGCAAAGAAGTATTCAGCAGCAGATGGAAGAACTGGGTATTCCTATGCTTTATGTGGAGACAGATTACAGTCCGGGACAAGGTGGTCAGCTCTCTACACGGATAGAGGCATTTATGGAATCATTAAAAGTCAAACAGAGAAGAAAAAAAGAGGGATAGGAGAGAGTATGCCATATTACGCAGGAATTGATATTGGATCTACAGCGATTAAAATAGTGATTATAGATGAGGATGCCAATATTGTTGGACAAAAGGTATCCGGAAGTGGCAGTATGTTCTACAAATATGCAAAAGAGAGTCTTGTACAGCTGGTAAAAGATGTCGGTATTACCCTGAATGATATTGTCTATATCGTCTCGACCGGATATGGGCGTAAGCTTTTTAAAGAGGCAGATGAAACTATCAGTGAGATCACTGCCAATGCCTTTGGTGCAGTCAAGGCGGGTGAATCGTTTGGTACCATTCGCACGATCATTAACATTGGAGGTCAAGACTCCAAGGCCATAGGGTTGGATGAGCATGGACATGTCGTGAATTTTGCGATGAATGACCGTTGTGCTGCTGGTACAGGAAAGTTTTTGGATGTGGCTGCTGCAAAACTGGAAATAGATGTAGAGGAGCTTGGTGAGTGCCATTTTAATGCAAGTGGCACACCACTCTCTATCAATAGTACCTGTGCAGTATTTGCAGAATCGGAGATCATAGGTCTGTTGGGAAATGAGCATAGTAAGGAGGACATTGTTGCAGGTATCCATTTCTCTATTGCGAAACGTATTATTCGTTTAGCCAAGAAGGTAGGATTGAATGAAGTGATCTATTTTGATGGAGGGCCTGCACTCAATTCCGGATTGGTCGCTGCCATTGAAGATGAACTTGGATGTGAATTGGCGATTCCTGAATATCCACAGATCACTACTGCACTTGGAGCAGCTATGTTGGCAAAAGAGGGGTATCTTTATAGTGATTCCAAAGAGTTGGAAGAGTAAAGACCTTTTATATCTTCTACTATCATGTAGAGCGCAGGTACAATCAGCAGTGTGACAAATGTTGCAAAAAGTACTCCAAATCCAAGTGAGATCGCCATAGGTATCAAAAATACAGCTTGCTTGGATGTCTCGAATATCATAGGGATCAATCCTCCAAAAGTAGTGATAGTAGTAAGTAGAATAGGACGAAAACGCTGTATTGCTGCTTCACGTACAATTTTCAGGGTTTGGGTATCTTTTCTTCTCTTATATCGATTGGCAAAGTCTACAAGAATCAGTGCATCATTGACAACAATTCCACTAAGGGCAACAATACCGAACATACTGACCACACTCAGACTATAGCCCATAATGAGATGCCCAATAAGTGCCCCAATGATCCCAAAAGGAATACCGGCCATGACAATAAGAGGTTGCATATAGCTTCTAAACGGTATGGCAAGTAGTGCATAGATAGCAAATATCGCCATAATAAAGGTGGTTTTGAGTGTACCGAAGCTATCTCTTATCTCTGTCTGATCCCCTTCAAAACTGTAGCTAAGACCAGGAAACTGTTTTTGCAGTTTGGGTAAAAAAGAGGATTGGAGATCGTTCATGATCTCCAAGGCTTTACTTCTTGGTCGGATATTGGCTTCAACCTGTATAACACGTCTGCTATTGACTCTTGTGATCTCCGTATAGGCATGCCCCCATTTCAATTCTACAAGGTCTAGAAGAGAAACCTCTTTATTCTCTTTGGTGAAGAGACGCAACTCATAGAGTGTCTGAAGTGACTCTCTTTGAACTTTTGGCAATTTGACCATAACTTTGATCTCATCATTCTCAACCAAGATACGCTGGGATTCTGATCCATAGAATGCTGCCCTTACTTCTCTGGCAATACTTTTTGCATCAAATCCAAGCGCATAGGCAGTAGGTTTGAGTTTGAAATTTATTTGTGATTTTCCCTCTTCAAATCCATCGGTGATATCATAAAGTCTTGGATATTTGTGCAACTCCTTGGCAATAAGCGCACTGGCTTGTTTGAGGACTTCCAATCGATTATGACTGATTTCAAGTGAAATTGCCGAGCCATGACCGGGCCCTGCTGCATACGCAGAGAAGCGTAACAGTTCTGCCCCGGGAATCTCTCCTGTTTTCTTACGCCATGCTTCTACAAAATCCGCATTGGAGAGAAGTCTTTCACGTATGGATGCAGGAGGAAGATAAATACGTATGAGCCCTTCATGTGTACCTTCCCTACCTAAACGGGCATAGATGCCTTTAACATAAGTATCCAGCCTTTTTTCCTTTTCTACACTATAGGCAGCATCAACGATTTTTTGAACCATTCTTTTAGTTACCTCTGCCGGTGTACCAAATGGCATCTTGATCATAGCCTGAGCATAGTCAGAGGGGGTACGTGGAAAGATCTGCATACCCATTCTCCCACTCATTGCATAACTGATCGTCAGGATCAACAGGGAGAGAGATATCAAAACAAGTGCATAGCGATGTTTAAGTGAAAAGGTTAAAAATGGACCAAAACTAAAACGTACCCATGCCCTAAAGCTTCGACTGAATTTTTGCTGGTATTGGTGTATTCCATGTAAAAGAGGGGTTTTTACCCTTTTTTTTACATTTGCCAGATGTGAGGGAAGAATAAAGAGAGACTCTATCCATGAAACAATAAAAATAGTGATTACGACTACAGGAATCACTTGAAATATCTTGCCTGTGGTACCAGGAATGAAGTAGATAGGCATAAAAGCAACTATATTGGTCAAAATAGCAAAAGAAACAGGAACAGCCATCTCCTTTGTCCCTTTGATTGCAGCAGAAAGGGGAGAGTACCCCCGTTCTCTATAGTGATAGATATTCTCTCCCACGACAATTGCATCATCTACAACAATACCTAAAGCGATGATAAAGGCAAAGAGTGACACCATACTGATGGAGACATCCATAAAAGGGAAAAGAAAGAACGCTCCCATAAATGAGATAGGTATACCCATCATGATCCAAAAAGCAAGCCGTATCTCCAAGAAAAGAGAGAGTGCTACAAGAACGATCAAGAGTCCTATGGCACTGTTTTTTAGAAGCAGTTTTACTCTTTCCTCAAACACTTCTGCCTGATTGGTGAGGATCTGTAAATGCACAGAGGGAGGGAGTTCCTGATTGTATGCTTCTATGGCTTGCGTAACGATATTTGAGATGGCGATAGGTGATGTCTCCTGCGGATTACGAATGGCAATGCGTAGCGCGGGTTTTCCGTTAAAGAGAGCAAAATAGTTTTCATCTTCAAAATTTTTACGTATCTTCGCAATATCTTCAAGCCTGATGATACTTCCTGTGGCGGTTGTAATAATAGGGACTTTTTTAAAATATTCAAGAGACTCTCTTCTTTGATTGAGTTTTACCAGTATCTCCTGATTGGATGTTTTGATGCTCCCGGCAGGGAGATCCAAAGAGTCTGTATTGATACGTTGTGCAACATCTTCAAGAGAGAGATGGTGTTTTTGAAGCATGGCTTGATCGATCTCAATACTGTATTGGAGTGTAGATACACCATAAAGATCGACTTGTGAGATCTCTTTATGTTGGAGTAAACGATGTTTGAATCTGTTGGCAAGTGCATAGAGGCCTACTCTGTCAAGATCCCCGTAAAGTACCAGAGCCATGGTCTGTCTCTCATAGTTCCTTAGGGTCACTTTCGGACGTTCTATATCTGAAGGAAAGGTGCGGATACGGTTGATCGCATTTTGAAGATCGGTCTGAAGTAGTTCAAGGTCATACCCTTTGCGTGCTTCTACATTCACACTTCCACTGCCTTCTGTTGCTTGAGATGTGATCTTTTTTATCCCTGATATACCTCTTGTTGCCTCCTCTACAGGCCTGATCACCCCATTTTCAATCTCTTCTGGGCTGGCTCCGGGGTAGGCAACACTTACACGTACGATATCGTGTTCAAAATCGGGGTAGACCTCTTGCCGGAGATGGTTCATCATGAGAAGTCCACCGATAAGTGCAACAATCATGAGAAGGTTTGCTGCGACCTTATGTGCAGCCATCCATGCAATAGGGCCACCTTCAAAACGTTCCATTGGTTTCATTTTTTATCTCTTTTTTGCCACTTTTTTTTGAATGATGCAGATGGTTTTCTGTCTATTTTACTCTGTGTACGTAAAGGCATTCCCTCTATAGGTGTCTCAAGGAATGTAGTAATAAGAGATTCATTGGCTTTAAGTGTCTTGGCAGGAAGATAAACATATTTTTCATCCTGCCATACTTTTGTTACTTTCTGTATATGCAGTGTATGATTTTCCTGCAGTATCCAGACTGTATCATTATGATGCAGGACATTGAGCGGAATCCTTAAGACATTACACATTCTTTTCCCTTCAATGTCAATAGATACAAAGCCATTTAAAAGTAGTGGTTTTTGATGTTTCTGATGGGTTGTAAGCAGTAGAGGATCATTAACACGAATGAGCAGGTATGCCATTTTACTCTTTTCATCCAGCACCTTTTCTATACTTTGAACCTTTCCGTTCAAAGAGAGGGTATTCTGATCCCAAAAATCATGACGAATAGTTGCATTTGAACCGTTTTTTGCATTGTAGTTTGGTATATCGATCCCCTTTAGCTTTGCAGGAGAGAGAGCAACTTTGATCCAGAATGCTTCAGTCTTTGCCAAAGTCGCCAAAGTCTTTGAACTGCTTACCGTATCGCCAGCAGCAACTGCCACATCTAGTACAACAGCATCGAACGGAGCATAGATTTTACATCTTTTTAGGTCACTTTTTGCTTTTTCATAAGATGCTTCCTGTGATTTTAGATTTGCTTTAGCAGCTTTTATATGTGGGTAACGTAACAGATACTCTTTTTGTTCTGGTGTTACATTTTGTTTGAAAATGGAAAAGTCATATTGTGCACTTTTTTGGTTTTCAAGCTCTGTTTGCAGTGTCAGTTTAGCATTGGCAACACTTGCTTCCTTCTCCTTTAAGATAAGTTCATAATCTGTAGGATCAAGCGTCACAAGAAGTTCACCTTTTTTAACGATGCTTCCAGGAATAAGATCTTTTGAAAGTGTAATGATCTGTGATGAGACGCGAGATGCAAGTGTCTGTGAACGGTAGGGGATAACGGTTCCATAACTTTTAATATGGGCAGATATATCTACAGGCTTTAGATAAATAACTTCTACTAATGTGGTTTCATTTTTGATTTCTCCAGCCATTCTGTGCTTATATGCTTTGGGTCTGTCATTCAGCCACTGATAGGAGAAATAGAGAGCAATAGATAAAATAAGCAATGTAAGCAGTATAGAGAGCAGCATTCCTGGGATATTTTTCTTTTTTGTAAGATTCACTTTTTCCCCTCTTGTTGAATTATTGACCATCCTGATGCAGTGACTCTTGTGAGTGTTATATAGGCCTCTATCAATTTTAGACGTGTAGAAATCTCTCTCTCTTTTGTAGCCCTTAAAGCTGATTTTGCATCAAGATAGCGTTTAAAGTCTTCTGTACCATGTAAGTAACTCATATGATAGGCGTACTCTTTTTCCTGATCTATTTTAAGTTGTTTTTTAATAATCGTATGAAGCTGTTTCTGTGTCTGGAGTGCTTTAAGTGCATCACTGACCTCAATTGAAGCTTTAAGAAGAAGCTTTTTGAACTGTAAAAGTGAAGCTTTGCGTTTTTCTATGGCAAGGTTGGCATCATTTTCCAATCTGCCAGCATCAAATATAGGAGTAAGAAGAGAACTGCTTAAGGTAAGATACCACTCTTCAAAAAGTTGACTAAGTTTTGTATTTTTAAAAGAGCTATTGATAGAAAAATGTGGGTATTGTGCAGATACAGCTGCTGCACTAAGGGTATCCTCTGTTTTAAGTGCTTCATATGCTGCACGAATATCAGGCCTTTTAAAGAGTACTCTTGCAGGGATTTTTAAAGCTGTTTTAGGGAGTTTTTTGGGTAGCTTCTTAATTGGTTTAAGTAAAAAGGTTTCATACTTTTTACCCATAAAAAGATTCAGGACATTTTTATAACTGTGTATTTGATATTCCAATGTGATCAGTTCAGATTCTATCTGTTTTATCTCACTTTGTTGAGAGAGTATATCTACCTGTTTTGCTTTTTGAAAAAGGTAATGTTTTTTAAGTAAAGATATTTCATCCTTGGCAAGTTTAAGTCTCTCTCTTAAAAGTGTTTTACTCTCTTCAAGGTAAGCAAGTGTATACCAGGTAGTCACAAAGTCACAACTTAGAGTAATATAGATCGTCTGATAATCAAACTGTTTTTCCCTATAGGTATGGAGAGTTGCATTACTCAATGTATGGATATGGTCCCAGAGGTCAAGTTCATAACTTGCCTGTAGAGAAAAAGAGCTTTCATCTTTATAAAAAACATCTTTAGCTGTATGGTCAATAGAATGTGATGATCCTAAAGAGAGATCTGCTTTAGGAAAGAGGGAGGCCTTTGAACTGATAAGGGCATACTTGGCTTGTTTAATAGTACTTTTGGCAGTAAGCAGATCTAAATTATCTTCTAGAGCTGTTTGTAAAGCATGATTAAGGTGAGGATCATGAAAGTGTTTCCACCACTGCATCACTTCAGTTGAAAGCTGGAAAGATATCTCTTTGGATATTTCATCTTTTTTTAAAGGTTTGTATGTGGCACAGCTTGACAGAAGAAACAAAGAAAAGAGTAGTGATAAAGGCAATAAAAAAGGCATTGACATCTCTTCATCCTTCTGTATAAATTTATATTACTATAATAGTAATATAAAAATGATTGATTCACCCTTTCTTTAAAGAAAACTTTCCTATTTCTTCTAAAAAGGTTGTAGCATATGAGCCTTTTGGCAGATAGAAATCTACAGTAAGCTTCTTTGTTTCTTTATCATATGTAGTTTCTACTTCCTTGGGCCATATCCAGGCAAAGCGTCTATCTCCCTTCAAAGAACTTAATTCGGTATCATCATACGCTTCTTCGAGGTGATAGGCATCACTTTTGGCTCGTAGGGCATTGGCTCCGCAGAGTAGTCCTGTCGGGGCTATCTTTTTGAGTTCAAATGCTTGGGCACTTTGATGCATATCTTTAACAAAGTTCGTTTTTCCGTAAGGGTAAGGCATGATGACATCCCCTAAAAAGAGTTTAAAGAGCTGAGGCTGTTTAGCCAGGATTTTGACAAGTTCAAGAGGGTACTTGAGTTTTTTTGCTGCTACGTCTGCTTTGTTGGTTGCAATGATGGTAGAGAGCTTGACCCTTTGTCCCAGCCATTTGTTAAAGAGGTGACTTTGGTAGGCAGATACGAGCAGTTTCTCTTTGCTTCCCTTGAGCTTTTTTCCAGAGTGGGCTATCTCTTTACCCTGTAGGTAACTTTTGCTGTCTTCCCCGAAGCGTTGGTAGCCGTAGTAGTTGGGTATGCCTTTACTTTGCATCATTTTTGCGGTGGTATTAAAAAACTTTGCGTCTTTCTCGTTGATATGGTGCAGGATGATGGAAAATCTGTTGCCTTTAAGATGTCCTATTTTGATGGGAGCTTTGTTATAGGTACGTTCAAGTATTTCTATCTTCTCTGTGGTGAGGTTCTTGTTGAGTTCCTTTTCATACTTTTTCGGTAGAGAAATATACTGTATAGTGGTTGCATTTTTATCTTTTAAGCCTGCATATCCAATGTCACGTTCTTGTAATCCTGTGGCTTTGGCCAGTACTGTGATGAGCTTCCATGTACTCATGTCGGTTTTTTTAATTTTTAATATAAGATAATTTCCGTTTCCTGTAAAACTGTAAAGAGGTATCTCTTCAACAAAAAAACGTTCTATAGTTTGTTTAAAATCAAACTGAAGTGGGGTATGGTTATAAGCGTAAATTTTAATGTGATTCATGGGTGAATTATACCCAAAATGTAGCGTGCGTACCCTAAAAGCACTTCTTTCAGGGCGTATTCTTGCCTACGAATGGAAGGGCTTATGATTTCTTTTTGCCAATTGCAAAAGAGATCTTTGCATTGATACGGTATTTAATGATCTTGCCATTATCTACTTTTGCACTCATATTCGTAATATTGATAGACTTGATATTATCAATACTTTTACTTGCTGCATTTACTGCACTTGCAGCTGCATCTTCCCACGATTTTTCTGATTGAGCCAGAACTTCGATTACTTTTACTACTTTTGACATGTTCTCTCCTTTTGAATAAGAAACATATTCATTGTAAGATAAAAAGATAAATAGGGTGTTAACCACATTTTCCGGGAGCACATTTCATGCCTCCGCATTTACCTTCCAGTTTACTCTTGATACTTCCTGACTGCATGCTGTCTAGCATCTCTTGTGTCTCTTTAGGGTGTGCTATGAAATTATATCCTTTATAGAGTGTATAAAGTCCATAAAAGATAACAAGCATAGCTGCAAGTTTCAACATGGTGCCTCTTAGAGATCCTTTTTGTAAAAACTTTGTGACCACACCTAAGAAGAAGAGTGCAGGGATGGTGGCAAGTCCAAAGGTAGCCATAACTATAGCACCCCATAGAGGGCTTGCCGTGCTTGCTGCAAAAATAGCAAATGAATAGACTAATCCACAAGGTATGATTCCATTGAGCATACCCAGTAAAAAGAAGCTTTGCAATGATTTGCTGCTAATGAGTTTTCTAAAACTGTTTTGATACCACCCATTTTTTGAGATAGATAGTTCTGCGGAACTTAAGAACTTGATATTTCCCACAAGCGATAATCCGGCCAGTATCATTAAAATACCTGTAAGTACAAAAAGCACACCTTTTGTTGTAGGGGTAAAAGCAATAGCTTTGCCCAGAAGGCCGAACATGGCACCCAGGATAGTGTAGGTTGTTACCCGCCCGAAATTGTAGGCAAGATGAGAAATGGTCTGTCTTGTCCATGCGGAAGTTTGGTCTATTTTGGTAGAGCTGTAGGCCACGACAATGCCTCCACACATCCCAATGCAGTGTCCTACACTGCCTAAAAAAGCAGTGCTGAGGATGATGGCTAGATCAATATTGTTCATTTTCTCTCTTTGTATTATAATACGTTTTTCAATAAGATGTAAAACTATAGTATTTTTTTGTTAAAATGGTGTTAATTATAGAGTATTTAAGGAAGAGAATGTTTAAATTATTTAAACGCAATGTAATGAAAATGTTCAGAGAGTTTCTAGTCTATCACCATAGCTCTCTGGAATACCGTGCAAAGATCCTGACATTGATGGTTTCTTCCAATGGAGAGATAGATGAATGTGAAAAACAGAAACTCAAAGAGATAGCACATACTATTTATGGTGATGACCATGACAGGGCAGAGTTACTTATAGATACGGTAAATGAATATCACAATAAGATCATTACCCAGAATGGACTTGATTTTGAACATCTTATCATGCTTGTAGAGCGGGAAACAAAAGAAGTAAAACGTTTTGCCCAAAAAATAGATATGGGTATGCTGATGCAGCTGCATGAGTGTGCGGATGATGAAAATGAAGAAGAAGTACTTTTTCAAAAACGTATTTTGGAGTTCCTGCAAAATCTTAAAGAAGAGTATGGAGAAGTGTAAGAATGGAGTGGTACAGATTTGTCATTTTTGGCAGAGTGCAGGGTGTTTTCTATAGAAAGTTTGTTTCGCAGGCATTAATGAAGAAACAGTTTAAAGGATACATCCAAAATTTATCTGATGGCACGGTTGAAGTGGTAGCAGAAGTCTTTGATGATGATCTTGATACATTCATACAGATACTTAAAGAGGGATCCCCTTTAAGTTCTGTGGAAGATGTGAAATATGAGATCATAGATGATGCAGAATTTACTACAGACGGTTTTGAAATCAGATATTAAAGTAGGGTTGGCTTGCCTGTAGGAAATGCCCTTGGGGTATAGCCGACCAATAAATAATAGAGGAGTATATTACTATGGCCAGTGGTTGGGGATGTCAGTACTTAGGTAAGAATGGTGATATAAAAGAGTGGTGCATGAAACTCTCCCATGTCTGTGATCCCGGGTGCAGAGGGTGTATCATCTACGGAAAAGTAGAGTTTTCGCAGCCCAATGTTTCTGAAGAGCAGGAGAGAAAGGTGAAGAAGCGGAGCGATAATCCTTTAGGGGAGAGATAAAAATATGACGTTATGCACCCCAAGGGCATTTCCTCCCGTTGGTCAGGGTACATATTTTTAAGTTCAAATCGTTTTTACTTGTACAATGATTCCAGGTATTTATAGAATTATTTCTTTTCTTTATGTGCTAAAACCCATAATTCAACTTTTTCATTATCTCTGGAATCTGTACGTTTTGTTCTTCTTGATGAAGCTCTTACATCTCTTCTTAGGTGCAATTCTTTTCTAAAACGCTTATTCTTTTGCAGTTCTTCTATGATTGGATGCGTGCTTTCTTCAGCAACTACTTGAGCTAGATTTGAAAATATTAGAACTATTTTTCCATCAGGAGAAAGGTGCTTTTGTGCTTGCTCAAAAAATCTTGGAAATAGTTCCTCTTCATAATACATGGCTTTATCAATTCCCTCTTCCAATGTATGTTTTGCAAGTAACCAAGGAGGATTAAAAACAATTAAATCAGCTTTAACATCACAATTTTCAAATAAATCACCATGATTTAGTGTTATCTTATCTTCAAATCCTAATCGTTTACTTTCCTGCGAAACACCGATAATTGCATTTTTATTTGTGTCAGTTGCGAAGATGTTTTTAAAACCATTTTGGATTAATTGAAATGATAAAACACCACTTCCTATTCCAATTTCTATTGCGTTATTCTTTGCTCCTTCGTATTTCTTTAACCATTTATCAAATAACTTTAAATGATCAAATCGTGTTGGGAAATATGTTCCATAAAAGGGGTGAAGCGTTAAATTTAAAGTTTTAATTTCAATTCCCTTTTTATACCACTGCCATGAGCTATTCATTCCTTGAACTTCAGGAAAAGATACATAAAATTCTGATACATCTGGGTATAACAATTCTAACCAACCAATATCAGGACATTTTTTAACAAGAAGTTTATTATCTTTTACTTTCAGTAATAATCTATGTGAGGCTTCTCTAAATGCAGAACGAAAATCACGTTGTCCTTGAAAACTTTTGTCCTTATGTTTAAGTAAAAGGTTTCTTTTTAGTTCAGTTAAAACTTGTAAACCATTGCTATAAAATTCTTCAACAAGAACATACTTTCCTGCAATCATTTCGACAACAGTCGCCTTTGTATCCATTTTACGATAGAAGCTTATAGCTTCAATCTCTGTAGTGATAATATTTGGTCTATCTGGCTGGATAGATTGTAAATCTTTATTCATGTAGTTATGCCTTTTATCTTATGTTGCAGTTTAATGTATACAGTCTTTGTTCTGGTTTGATTTCTACAATATTGATGATTTATACCAGAGAATATTATTTTTTATAAAATATATCACTAGCATCATTTTCAAGTTCTTCAAATGCAGTATAATTTAATTTATCTCTTGCCTGACTATAAGCACTATTACTAACCGTTTGCAAATCCTTATCAAGCAATTTACTATATCAGGTATTTTGGTCTAATTTAATGCCACTGATGCTGTCCCCGGGGTTATTTAATTCTTTTTTATAGTAATTGCAAGCCATATATAACTGTTATGCCTAATGTATAAGCCCCAAGCAGATAAACATTTCTCGGATTTCCTGAGAGTTTTGGTGTTTTGATCTCTGATACATTTAAAATAGCAAGTCCAACGCCACTAAGATATAATATGATTACAAAAGTTCCATGACTTACTACGCTTTCTAATAAAAATACAAAAACCAAGATTAAGCTATTGTTATCAAGAGCAAGACCTGTATATTTCGTTCCTCCTGCTAAGCCATAAGTACTAAAATAACTTAGTCGTATAGCTGCAGCTGCCATCATTATAAAGGCGCCAAGAAGAAATATTGGCTCAAATTTTCCATAAGATAAAAGTAAAATTGCTGGAGTCACCCCATAACTTACTATGTCTATTACCACATCAAGTTGTCCCCCAAACTTTGCGTCCGTAGGAGTTCTTCCCTTTATTTTTCTCGCGACAAGTCCATCAGCCCAGTCAAAAGCAACTGCCCAAACCATACCAATCATAGCCGCAGCATAAAGACCGGTAATAGAAAAATAGATGGCAAGGATAGTACATGCCAATCCAGAAAGTGATAAAAGGTTTGGAAGGTCTTTAACATAAGAGAGGATTGTAGGTTGTTTCTTTTTTACACTCTTTGTAATTTTTTTTGGCATAAATTAAATCCTTTAAATAAATATTAAACTTTTTTTAAGTAAGGCTGTATTTTAGCATTAAAGTGATATTATACGCTTAATATATTTATTACTAAAGGAATTTTTAAAATGCTTGTATATACTGTTGGTACCTTTGATATGGTACATGTTGGTCATTTAGATTTATTAGAATACTGTGCGACCTTGGGTGATAAGTTTGTCGTAGGTGTGGCTTCTGATGAAGTCGTAGGTTCATACAAAAGAAATGTACCTGTTATCCCATTAGATCAAAGAATGAGAATGCTAAAAGCATTAGGATGCATAGATGATGTTGTTTCTTATAATAAACTAGAATACGTAAGTAACTGTAAAGACTTAAATGTGGATATCTTTGTCATTGGAGAAGATTGGGGAGATAAACCACATAATATTGCCGTTGAAAAATATCTCAAAGCAAAGGGTGCAAAAATAATACAAGTCAGATACAACTCTCTGACCTCTTCAACAAAAATAAAACAAAATGTGATTGCACAATCTCATAAGGGGAAATATTCATCACAGATTGTTGCGTAGATAATATCTAAGAAACAGAGAGAGTATGATAACTTTTGTGTCACTTTTTTTCTTTTTAACTTCATTTACATAACGTGATATTGAAAGGTTTAGCCCCTCATCCACAATGAGTACAAGCTCATAGTGCCTAAAGTCTGTAAAATTGGTTGCATCATATATATCTATTGCATTATCTACAATACAAATAAAATATTCATTTAGTTCTTTATAAAGTCTCTTTGCGTATTCATCGCTGAAACCTACAGTTAATATTCTCAATTTTACCCCAATTATTATGGATGTGTAAAACCTTAAATTTTACCAGATAGTATCTTTTATTGGGATATTTATATCTAAATGTACCTTGTTTAAAAATAAAATTACGAGGGATGAGTACCTAAACCAAAATGATTATTTCATGTGACTTTTTAAAACCTCATAATCTAACATATTTTATAAGGGTATTCGCTATTGGGGCGTTTGCGGACTATATTTGGTGGTCAGGATTACCTGAACCAAATATTTTTCTCAGTATTATACTTATTTTGGGTGTATTAGGTTTGTTGTTATCAGTTGTCTCTGCGAGGATCAGTGATGGAAATAATCTCTAAATAGAATTTTAAATTTTAAAAACCTTATAAAATATATAATATTATAAGGTTTTCTCTCGTAAGATTTTTTCTGATTTTTTCAATAAAAGACCCGTAGCATTTTCTAAATAGATACAAAGCCTTTGTGTATTTAGGGCTTTATTGCAATCCAAACTCCGGCTTATGAGACCAGTGACTTAAAAGTTTAGTATAACTACGCCATCTCTTTCCCGAATTTCTCTTTCAACTTTGCCAACTTCGGCGGTATGACTGCCATGCAGTAGCCTTGCATTTGATTCTGACGGTAATAGTCCTGATGGTACACTTCGGCAGGGTAATAGACATCCAGTGGTTCTATAACTGTAACAATTGGGTCAGTATAGTCTGCCTGTGCTCTCTCTTTTGCTGCCAATGCAGTCTCTTTTGTCTCTTCATCCGTATACAGAATTGTAGAACGGTACTGTGTACCTCTGTCTGCTCCCTGGTAGTTAAGGGTAGTAGGATTGTGTACCACAAAGAAAATGTCAAAAAGTGTGTCTACTGTAATGACTGAGTCATCATAGGTGATCTTGATCACTTCGGCATGTCCTGTCTCTCCTGTGCAGATATCTCTGTAAGTAGGGTTGAGCGTGTGACCGTTTGCATAGCCGCTTTCTACATCACTAACACCCCTAAGCAGTTCAAATACCGCCTCCGTACACCAGAAACATCCACCACCTATTATGAGTTCCTTTATTGCCATTTATTATCCTATCTATATTGTATTTACTTTATTTGCTATAATACCTAAGAAAATAAAAATAATGATGATTTTTGGAGGTTTTCTTATGAATGTTAATGTTGTATGTCCACATTGTCTCAAGGTAAATCGTATTCCTAAAAAAGCGAGTTATGCCAAGGCAAACTGCGGTGCGTGTAAACAGTCACTGCTTGATAGCAGACCAGTCTCTGTAGATGCAGGAAAACTTGGTACCTTTTTAGTGAACAGTGATATTCCTGTAGTGGTAGACTTTTGGGCACCTTGGTGTGGTCCCTGTCTGCAGATGGCACCGGCATTTGAAGAAGCTGCTTTGTCAATGCCTCTTCAGGCGCAATTCCTAAAAGTAAATACGGAAGAACAGCAGGCTTTAGGTGCACAGTATGGCATACAGAGTATTCCTGCTTTGATCATCTTTAAAAACGGTAAAGAGGTTGACAGACTGAGTGGTGCCCTGAGTGCAGGACGTTTACAGAGCTGGGTAAGACAATACCTGTAAAGAGAGTTGATGAGTAAAATATTATTATTGGAAGATGATGCAAATCTGAATGAAACAGTAACAGAGTTTCTTGAAGAAAAGGGGTATGATGTAGTCAGTGTGCATGACGGATATGAAGCACAGGAAAAACTGTATGAGAGTAAATATGATCTGCTTCTTCTGGATGTAAATACACCCGGTATCAATGGTTTTGACCTGCTGAAAGAGAGCAGGGAGGAAGGGGTTGTTGCTCCTGCGATCTATATTACTTCCCTGGATTCTGTAGATGACCTGGAAAAAGGGTTCGAGAGCGGTTGTGATGACTATATCCGTAAACCTTTCGTACTTAAAGAATTACATATACGTGTAGAGACACTGCTTAAAAGAGGTTTTTTCCATGAAAATAAAGAGTTGATACAGATCTCTGAAAATATCGCTTATGACATTAAAAACAGTGAACTGATCATTGATGGGAAAAGTGTTCCATTAGGCAATAAAGAGTCAAGACTCTTGAATCTTTTCATGAAAAGAGAGGGAGAGGTCATTGCACACGAACGTATTTATAAACATTTATGGGATTTTGATGAGGAGCCTAGCGACTCAGCACTGCGTACCTATATCAAAAATCTTCGTAAGATCATAGGTAAGGAAAGAATTGTTAGTATCAAAAAGCAAGGCTACAAATTCATTACTGAAAAGTGAAAAGAAATCCCTTCTTAGATTTTTAACACTTTATGTAGCGATAGTCATTCTTATGATCTCACTGCTCTCTGCTTTTTACTATCAGAGTCAAGAGAAACTTATGTTGGCCGAACAGCGTGCTACACTTTCAAAATATGCGTATATACAGACAAAAAGACTTAAAGTACTGCATTACTTTTTTCCTGAGAGAAATACGTATCCGCGTGATCCGCGATTCAGATCCGCGATTTATGATATAGAGTTCATGAAGATCTTTTCTTTATTAGAAGATGAACATATACATTTTAATGAAGAGATATATATTACAAAAAGTAAAAAATATATACATTTTGTAAAAACATTGGATACATACTATCTGGGTACAAAATATCTCATTATAGAAGTGGAAGATGACGGAGTATGGCGTGAAGAGATATGGAAGCATATTGCAGGTTATGGTCTTATTTCCTTTTTTCTTTTTATGGTATTCGGTCTTTTCCTTGCAAAACTCTTCCTGAAACCTATGCGTGACTCTATCATGCTGCTTGACAGGTTCATCAAAGATACGACACATGAACTCAATACGCCTCTTTCGGCAATACTTGCCAACATAGAGATGATGGATACAGATGTCATGGTAGAGAAGAATAAGAAAAAACTGACACGTATCAATATTGCAGCCAAAACAGTTTCCACACTTTATAAGGATCTGACCTATCTGACCCTGGAGCAGGAGAAAGAGAATGAAGATGAAAGCATAGAACTTCAAACTCTATTGAAAAACAGAGCAGAATATTTTTCTATTTTAGCTGAATCCAAGAAGTTGATATATCATTTTGATCTGGAACATGCAACAATAACAACAGATAAACAAAAAATCACACGTGTGATAGACAATCTTATATCCAATGCGATCAAATATAACAAACGTGGAGGTACAGTAGGTATAAAACTGCGTCAAAATATGTTGATGATATGGGATACAGGGATTGGTATAGATGAAGAGAAGATACCGTTTATGTTTGACCGTTATATGAGATTCAATAAAAGTGAAGGAGGTTTCGGTGTAGGTTTGAGTATCGTTAAAAAAATTGTTGATGAATATCATATTCAGATAGATGTAGAGTCAAAAATGGGTGAAGGAACAAAGGTAATATTGACATGGTAAAAAAAGCAGTTTTATTCATTATTCTGATTTCAGGAGTCTTCTCTCAAGATGCTTATGAGCGCCATTGTGTAGAGTGTCATAAAGAATTACCGACCACCTTGCAGCAGATGTTCAAAAAATACCTGCAGCTATACAGCGGAGAAGAAAATGTCAAAGCAGGCCTTAAACATTATTTACGCTATCCTTCTAAAAATATTTCGGTAATGTCGGAACTTTTTATTGATAATTACGGAATAAAAAAGAAGAGCAGGTTGAGTGACGATGAACTTGATGAAGCAATCAATATATATTGGGAAAAGTTTAAGGTTTTTGATAAGTTGAAGTAGATATAATAGTATAGGATAACAATAAATTATACTAATTAGGAAGGTTGAATGATGATGAAGATAATCACGGTAGTGGCATTGGCACTTTTCATAGCGGTGAGTATGCCGACAACAGTAACAGCGGGAGCAACAAAAGGACAAAAACTTTTTAAAAAGAAATTTCGTAAAAAATGTGGATTTTCCGGTGTACGTTTTGCCAGAAACCATACACAGGATGAGTGGGAAGAGATCTATGATGAGGGAAAATTTCAGGCAGAAACAAAAAAGATATGCCCTCGTTTAAAATTGAACAAGATCAAACCTTCATGGTGGGAACATGTATATGAGTTTTCTGTAAAGTATGCAAGTGACGGAGTTGTACCTAAATGTTAAGGTAAAATAATATTTATTATAAGTTCAGATTTTTAGTAAGTGTAACCTATAGAAGCAGTTTTTTCTTTTCTGCTTCTACTTTTTTCTTTTTATTCACAATCTTTTCACAATTTCATGTTATCATCTCTCATCTTAAAATCAAAAGGATGTTAAATGACTAAAATGACTAAAATAGCAGTTTCTGCTTTACTTGGACTGGCTGTACTTTCAACTACTGCTTCTGCAGATGTAAAAAAAGGACAAAAACTTTATATGAAGAAGATGAAAGCGGTATGTGGTTTTACCGGTGCTAAGTTTGCCGCAAAACATACTCAGGATGAGTGGGAAAAAATCAAAGGTGCAGGTAAATTTGCTGAAGAAGCTGCAAAGATCTGTCCAGGTGTAAAACTAAAAGAGAAATATGTTCCACATATTTATGATTTTGCATATGAATATGCATCTGATTCAGGGAATGTTCCTTCTTGCTAAGAAGTACGGTACTTCTAAGATATAGTTAAACTCGGAATGTTATAATTCCGAGTTTTAAAAATTAATTTAAAAGGAATTAAAATGAAAAAAATCGCAATTGCAATGTTGTTTGCTGGATCTACACTACTTATGGCTGACGGTGCTGCTGCATATGCTAAATGTGCTGGTTGTCATGGTACAAACGGTGAAAAAGCTGCACTTGGTAAATCTGCTATTATCAAAGGTCAGGATGCTGCAAAAACAATTGAGCAACTTCACGGTTATAAAGCAGGTACACTTAACCAACACGGTATGGGTGCACTTATGAAAGGTCAAGTAGCTTCTATGGATGATGCTGCTATCAAAGCTGTTGCAGAGCATATTGCTGCGATGAAGTAATTCTTCTTTTCAAAAGCCTTTTGGCTTTTGAAAACCTCTTTTTCTCTATTTCCCAAAATTAATTTACATACCGTTTCCACATTTACCCGGAGCACATTTCATAGTTGATACCTCTTTTTTAGGTGCTTGCTTGGTATTGTCACTTGAACATTTTGTACTGAGCCTTCCTGTTTTTTCTACACGTACACAGTTATAAAGAGCCTTTGTTGTTGTTGCTTTAAGTACACAGTCCCGTCTGTTGTCATCCTCCTTTAGCTGGTTTAAAATATTCATTTTCTTTTTCACCAGTACTGCAGAACCATCTACCATGCTTGCGCCACATTTTCCTGGACCACATTTCATACCGCTTTCTGTGATGGATTTTGTTTTCTCTTTGTCGCTGCATCCGGTTAGAAGAAGGGTGATGGTGAGTAGAGACAGTGATAGAAGTTTTGTTTTTATTTTACGACTCAGCATTTAGTGCCTCGCTTGCACTGAATTTTAATTCTTGTCATATTTTTTCCTTTCGTAGGTCGGGGTGTCTCACCCCGACGTAAATATGTTTTTCTATATTATGTTTGTATTTTATCATATGCATATCATTGTCGGGGTAAGGGTACCCCGACCTACAGTTTTTTTATGTATGAGATATGCTGTATCTTTTTTTCTTCAACTGTTTTTTCTCATAGATCTCATAAAAGATCGGGATGAGTAAAAGACTCAGTACAGCAGAACTCACAACACCGCCTATCATTGGTGCTGCAATACGCTGCATGACTTCAGATCCTACACCTGTTGTGTACATAATAGGAAGAAGCCCTGCCAAAATGGCAAAGACTGTCATGAGTTTTGGTCGTACTCTTTGTACAGCACCTTCATAAATAGCATCAGAAAGATCTGTTTTATCAAACTTCTCTCCCATTTTCTCACGCATCTCTTCTACACTCTCCTGCAAGTATACGATCATGACTATGGCTGTTTCTGCGGCAACACCCAGCAAGGCCAAAAAGCCCACTATCACTGCTATACTCATGTTGAACTGCAGTATATCTATGTAGATAAGTCCACCCAACAGGGCAAACGGCAGCGTAAAGAAAACGATGAGTGTAGGTATCATCTTTCCTAATGCAAAATAGATGAGTACCAAGATAACCAACAGTACAGTCGGGATGATCCATTTTATCTTTTTCATGGCAGATTCCAAATATTCTGTCTGTCCTGCCCACTCGATGTAATATCCGGCAGGAAGCTGAATATCTTTAAGTGCCTGTATAGCTTCTTCCTTGTATTTTGTGGCACTTATACTTGGTTGCGGTGTAATATAGACAAAGGTTACCGGGGTAGCCATTTCACTCTTTATGACAGAGGCACTTTCACGGTACTCCACCTTTGCAAAAGTAGAAAGGGGAACAAAACCAAGAGGGGTCTTGACCTTTATATTACGGATATCATCAAGGTTACGCCGCTCCTCCTCTTCAAAACGAAGGGCGATAGGGTAGCGCTCCAAACCTTTGTACATGGTAGTGATCTTCTTACCACCTATAGCAGTAGAAGTGTACTCCTGTATGAGGTTCTTGCTGATACCGTAACGTTTGAGGGCTTCGGTGTCAATATCTATATCTATGAAAAATCCTGCACTTGCCTGATCTGAGAAGACGGATTGTGTACTTTTAAGGTCACGAAGTCTGCTTTCTATCTTTTGTGCTACTTCCTGCAGACCCTTAGCATCTTTTCCATAGAGTTTGATCCCTATAGGGGTACGGATACCGGAGAGCAACATATCGATACGCCCACGTATAGGGTAGGTCCATGAATTTACAAGACCCGGTACCTGCAAAGCTTTTTCCATCTCTGCCATAAGTTTTTCATGCGTCATACCTTCTCTCCACTCACTTTTTGGCTTAAAAGTGATGATGGTCTCCAGCATCCCCAGTGGAGCAGGGTCAGTCGCAGTGTTTGCACGGCCTCCTTTACCAAAGACGGTAGCTACTTCGGGAAAACTTTTAATGATCTTATCGGTTTTCTGAGTCAGTGCTTTACTTTGGTCCACAGAGATACCATACGGGGTGACAGGCATATACATCACACTCTGTTCATTGAGCATAGGCATGAATTCCCAGTTGAGCTTTTGGTAAAGCGGTACCATAAAAACAAGTACGCCGATTGCAAGTGCAATGACCAGATATTTGAGTTTTAATCCATACACCAAAATAGGGTGATAGAGCCAGATAAAGAAACGATTCAGTGGATTTTTCGATTCGGGGATGATCTTTCCTTTTACAAAATAGATCATCAATACAGGTACAAGTGTCACAGCCAGAAGTGCCCCTGCTGTCATCGCAAAGGTTTTAGTGAATGCCAGAGGTGTAAAGAGAAGCCCTTCCTGTCCTGAAAGTGCAAAGATAGGTAGAAAAGAGACAACCACCAAAGCCAGAGCAAAAAAGATAGGGCGGCCTACTACCTGTGAAGCTTTGACGATGCTGGCGATACGTTCCTGGTTTGTAAGCGTTCTACCCTGTTTGTGCTCCAGTTTATGGATGGCTTTATGTGCATTTTCTATCATGACGATGGAGGCATCTACCATGGCACCTATGGCAATGGCTATCCCTCCCAGACTCATAATGTTGGAGCCTATACCAAAGAGTTTCATTAGTAAAAAAGTCAAACCTATCGTAAGAGGCAGAACGATAAGTACAATGAGCGAAGAGCGTAAGTGGAGTAAAAAAAGCCCGATGATGATGACAACGATGATACTCTCTTCTACCAATGTGGTCTTGAGTGTATCAATAGCTTTGTCAATTAGGCTTGAACGGTCATAGGTGGTAATGACATCCACTCCTTCTACTTTGAGTTCTTTCATTTTTGCATTGATACGTTCAAGTGCACCATAGACATCTTCACCATAACGTACCATGACGATACCACCGACGACTTCTCCTTCACCATTGAGGTCTGCCATACCTCTTCTTGCAGCGGGTACCATCTCTACACGGCCTACTTGGGAAAGCGTAAGAGGTACACCGTCTTTAGTAGTGATGACAAGATCACGTATCTCATCCAGGTCCTTGATGTATCCTTTTGCCTGCACCATCCACTCGTACCCATTTTGAATAACAATACGACCGCCTGTGTCATTGTTATTGTCCTTAAGTGTTTTAGAGATATCTTTGATAGAAAGGTTGTATTGTACCAGTGCATCGTTGTTTACAGTGATCTGGTATGTAGGTACGAACCCGCCAATGCTTGCCACTTCACTTACTCCATCTACACCCATCAGTGCATATTTGTAGTAGTAGTCCTGCAGAGTACGCAGTTCATCCAGTGTTTTGGTCTTGGATGTCAATGCATATTCAAATGCCCAGCCTACACCGGAAGCATCCGGACCAAGAGCAACCTCCATGTTATCAGGAAGTTGACTTTGAATAGATGCCAGTTGTTCAAGTACACGGGAACGTGCCCAGTAAAGATCAGTATCTTCTTTAAAGATGATGTAGATCAGAGCATTTTCATAGGTAGAAAAACCGCGTACAGTCTCAATGTTCGAGATAGCCAGAAATTGTGAAACCAGAGGATAAGTCCCCTGATCTTCAATGATCTCCGGACTTTGCCCCTTCCATGTCACCTGTACGATGACCTGAGGAGGTGAGAGGTCAGGCAGGGCATCCAAAGGAGTATTCCTCATAGACCAGATAGATCCCAGAATGATGAAGAGGGTAGCCATGAGGACTAAAAAACGGTTCTTAACACTAAAGGATATTAATTTTTCAATCATACCAATTTCCTAATATATACTGTTGATCTGGGCATCTGAGTCCATCATGAAGAGTGCATTATTTACGATAGTATCACCTTCATTTAGACCTGATAAGAGTTCAAAATAGGTATTGTCAAGTGGTTTGACTTCGATCTGTATCGGTTCATACTCGCCTTTAAACTCTGTAGCAAGAAAGGCATACCAGGTACCATTTTTACGCATGGCAGCAGTACGAGGGATGACAAGATGGGAAGCTGTACCGGCTGAAGCATATACTTTTGCATACATTCCCGGTTTCAAGAGCCCTTCATGGTTATCTAACTCTAAACGTAATGTAGCTGTTGCCTCTTTTGGATCGAGCATAGGGTAGAGTAGAGATCTGGCGGCTTTAAATGTGTGGTTTATACCTTTTACTTTTACTGTGAAATCCTTAAGAGTGTTTAGTTTTTCCAACTCATTTTGATAAAGTTTTACCTCCATCCAGACTTTCTTCAAACTAACGATCTGGAAAAGTTTTTTCTTACTGCTGAAAGAGGAACCCTGATTGATATTCTTTTCAAATATCCAGCCAGAGACAGGGGAGATGATGGTGGTGTATTTTTCAACTTTTTGCGTTCGGTTGATACGGTCGATCTCCTGGGAACTTACATTAAGAAGTTCAAGTTTGATCCTTGCACTTTTTACCATAGCAGGAGAGGAACGTTTGGCATGAAATCTTATCGAATTCAAATAATCCTGTTTTGCTTTATAGACTTCAGGAGAGTAGACTTTTGCCAATATTTCCCCTTTCGTGACTTTTTTGTACAGTGTATCGGCATAGAGACTTTCGACAAATCCGGAATACCATGCAACTACATCTGTTTTAAGAGAGTCCTCCGCTACGATGTATCCGTAGTTTGTCTGCTTGTGTGCACTCTTTTGAGTGGTTACTTTTACCGTTCTGACATTGAAAAGCTGTTCTATGGTGGGTGTATGTTCTCTTTTGGGTTTTTCGATAGTACTTTTGGCAGGTTCTTTTTTTACGACCTCTTTTGTAGTTGTCTCTTTCCCCGTACTGCATTTCCCTGCTTCACATTTCATTTCTGCCTGGGCAGTTGTGATAAAGATGAACAATAAAATGATGGTGTATCTGTACATTATATTTCTCCTGTAAGTGCTTTAAGTTTGGCTTTTGTACGTAAAAACTCCGCTTTGACAGCGATGCTCTCCTCTTCCAGTGCCAGTTTCTGTTCAAGTATGTTGGTATAGGTAAAAAGATCTGCACCCTCTTCAATGGCAGAAGAGCTTAGTTCAAGCATATGTCCCAACTGTGGAAGGCTTTTGTTCTGTATAATGTTGTAAATATGGTACGCCTCTTTCAGTTTCGCATAGTTCGTACGTATTTCACTCTCTAAAAATGCTTTGTAATCCAGGGAATCACTCATACTTGAAAGTGCTTCTTTTCTGGCTATTTCCGAGTTGAGTTTTTCCGTACCGTAGAGTGGCAGAGAGAGACCTACTGTCACAGAGGCATAGTCAGGAAAATCAGGACGATTGAAATATCCGACTTTGACATAAGGGTCAGGGTGTATTTCCATATCAACAAGTGTTTTGTTTGCACCTGCAGCTCTATTCTGTGAAAGTTTCATACGATAGGTAGGATTATTTGAGCGTTTGGCAAGATATCTTTGGAGGGAACCCGGTTTTTGCATACGCAGTTTGTCCTTGATGGTTGTAACTCTTTGTTGTACCAAATAAGAGAGTTTTTCTTTTTGAGATCTAAGCAGTGATCTGTAATGCTCCTGACGTATCTCTATTTTAGAGAGTGAAAGCTCTGCACTAATACTGTCTGCATGGCTCATACCGTTCGTGGAAATAGTATCTGTATAGAGTTTGATGTTCTGTTTTGCCAGTTGTATATATTTACGTAAAATAGTGATACGGGCTTCAAGCTCTTTAATCGTGTAGGCTGTAATTCTGATTTGTAGAGCCAGCTGTACCCTTGCTGCCTGGTAGGAATCCAGAACAACATGTTTTTGTTCCAGGGCATAGGTTTTTCTTGCAGCAAGTTTTCCAAACCAGGGAAACTTCTGTTTGAAGTTTATGGCATGATATTGCATCCGTTCCAAAGAACGGTCAAAAGGTTTACGGAATTGTATGTCATTGATCGTCAGTGAAAGGTCAGGGTTTGCCCACTTTTGACTTTTTGCTATACGCTCATCCATGGCAGAGAGCCGATGTTGTATGGTTTTGAGTGAAAGGTGTTTCTTAAGTGACTGTCCGACAAGCTGATCGATACTCTGTGCCTGAAGCAGTCCCAATGTAAATAAAATAGAGAGAAAGATACGCATATTTTGTCCTAAACTATGTAAATTACTTTTATTCTATCTTAATTGTGTGTAAGAAGTGTGCATATAATGTGTAAATGATGTCTCTTGGCTATACAAGCTTGGGGACGAGGGAAATCCTATCATTTGTTGGTCGTAGCGGAGACCGGCAGATGGCAGAAGGTCACGTTCAGTGATCAGCGCGCCTGTTGCACCTTTCTGCTCCACGGGAACGTGCAACTATTTATTAGAGGAACAAAGTGTCCTCCTATTATGATATTTCAGCATTAAGAGTATATCAAACATTTTTACATAAACTTCTTCGTCCTGGAAGTAGCCTGTGCTTCCAAAGGATCATCCGGCCAATAATGCTTTTTGTACTTTCCTCGTAACTCTTTTTTCACTTCATCATAAGTGTTCGCCCAAAAGCTCTCCAGGTCTTGGGTGACTTGCATGGGACGTGAGGCCGGGGAGAGTAGGTGGATCATGAGTTTTACTTTTCCTCCCAGTACCGCGGGTGTCTTCCTGGTACCGAACATCTCTTGCAGGCGTACCGCCAGGACGGGTTGCGCCGGGTTGGCGTAGTCTATGGGTATGTGCGAACCGCTGGCTACTTTGAGCTTGGTGGGTGCCAGGGTGTCCAGTACTTGGGTTTGCTCGAAGCTTAGCAAGCCCAAAAGAATGTGCGTGAAGTTTAGGTTTTGGCAGGCTTTGAGTGAGGTGACATTGGTAAGGTAGGGGGCTAACCACTCGTCCATATTTGCTTCCAAATACTCCTCTGAAAAGTCAGGGAGATCCATGCCGTGATGGTTCAGAAAAGTTACCCTGTCTCTAAGCTGTTTGGCCTCTTTATTCCATGCCAATGCCTCTAAATCCAACGCTTCCAACTCATCCAGTAACACCTCTGACACTTCAGGGTTTTCAGTGTTGGTGATCTGTGTTTCTCTGAGAAGAATGGCACCCAGCTTATGTACTTTTTTGACTTCTACCCTTTGCTGTGTGTCGTTCCAAAGGACTTGCTCTTTCACGGCTATCTTCTCTTGGAGGTGCTCTTCTATCTGTGCCTGGGTGAGTTCTATGGCTTTGTAGATGCTGGCTTCTTTGCTTCGTGCATCAAGGTCAGCAATGACCAAAAAGCGTGAGTGAAAAAGCTCATCTGCTCTGTGGAGTACCGCACCTTTGGCATTGGAGAGCAGGTAGGAGCCTGCCTTTTCGTCCCGTTGTCTGGCGATGCGGTCAGGGTAGGCAAAGGCCAGGAGTACGCCTAGCATTTCTCTGTTTATCTCCGCACTCTGTACAGGTTCTATGCGCTTGGCAAGGCGTAGGATGTACTGGCACTGTTTGAGGTTTATGAGGCTGCTGTCTACCTTTACATTTTGTGCGACATCATGCAAGATCATAACGCGTTCACGCAGGTCTGCATAACCAAAAGCGTTACGGTAGATCTCTTTTTCTGAGAGCAGTACCGCCAGCAGGGAAGCTTCGTAGCTAAGCCCCAGTGCTTTGGCTTTAAGCATCATATGTGCCAAACGGGGGTGCAGACCAAAACGGCTCATCTGCTTGCCATGTGCGGTGATGATACCCCTCTCATCTACAGCTCCGAGTTGTGCCAGGAGTTCTTTGGCATGTTTGACAGCAGAGCTGGGTGGGGTGTCCATCCATGAGAGGCTCTCTATGTCGTCGTTACCCCACAGGGCAAGGTCCAGCAGCATAGGGCTAAGGTCTGCCAGGAGGATCTCCGGGGTATCGTGTGTTAAAAGTATCTTGCTTTTGTGCCAGAGGTGGTAGGCTTTCCCTGCGCTCAAACGTCCTGCACGTCCTGCCCTTTGTGTGGCAGAGTCTTGGGAGATGAACTGGTTTTCTAGCTTGTTCATGCCTGAAAAGGGGTTAAAGACAGAGACATTTTGAAGCCCGGAGTCCACGACTATCTTAATGCCTTCTATGGTGAGAGAGGTTTGTGCGATGTTTGTACTCAGTACCACTTTTCGCGAGCCTTCGGGCGGTGCTTTGATGGCTCTGTCCTGGGCTTCTTTGCTTAGGTTTCCGTAGAGGGTAGAGATGTAGACGTCTTTTGGTTTGCTACTGTTCAAAAACTTCTCCACAGCCTTTATCTCTCTTATACCTGAGAGAAAGACAAGTATGTTTCCCTCTTCTTCTGCCAGAAGCTTGTGCAGGAGTCTATGCACAAAAGTGGGTAACTCTTTTTTGCTTGGTGCCGGGGTATGGGCAGGGAGGTAGTGACGCTCCACAGGAAAAGCACGCCCCTCACTTTGGACGACGGGTGCATCATTTAAGAGCGTAGAGATGGCAGAAGTGTTCAGCGTAGCAGACATGATGAGTATCTTCAAATCCTCACGCAATACAGCCTGAGACTCCAATGCCAAGGCTAAAGACAAGTCCGCATGTAAAGAGCGTTCATGAAACTCATCGAAGATGATGAGAGCCACATCTTCCAGGCTTGGATCATGCTGAAGCTTACGCGTCAAGATGCCCTCAGTGACGATGAGTATCTGGGTCTGCTTACTCTGCACAGATTCCATCTTTATCTGGTACCCTATGTGTTCTCCCACTTTCTCATCTTTTCCATCTTTTTTGCCCAACATCTCAGCCATCCGGGCAGCCGAAGCACGCACAGCCAAACGTCTGGGCTCAAGCATGAGTATCTTCCTGCCCTCCAACCAAGGCTCATCTAAGAGTGCCAGAGGTAAAGCCGTGGTTTTTCCTGCTCCCGGAGGTGCCTGGAGTACGAGACGGGTATGGCTCTGCAGTTTCTCTTTGACTTCGGGGATGATTTGGGTGATGGGTAGGGTTTGCATAATGGGATTATACTTAAATATTGTTAGGATCTTCTCTCGTTACGTCTCTCTTCTCGTTCCCACATACAACGTGAGAACGAGAAGAACGAGGAGACCAGAATGCATACTTTTTGTTTCGCTGTTCATGTTGGCCTCCCGTTTTGGATTTATGATAATACGATAATGAACGTACTTTAATCCCGTGGTCTCGTAAACGTAAATTCGGCAATGGATTTTTTTCCACTGTCCGGGCGTTGTATTTCAACTCTTATCGTATACGGGGTTGTATCATGCAATGTAAAATAGTTTCCGTAACTTTTCAGGTTGGCATGCATAGGCTCAAGTTTTTTGGTCTCGCCTTTCATACCTAAAGGTATTGCCGTTGCTTTAACCTTGGCATATAAAATACGTTTTCCTGTTTTACTGTCAAAAATTGCAATAAGTATATGATATGTATACTTTCCAATGTTGTCATTTCCGCCATGCATATCTTCATGGTCCTGTATGATCTGTGCAGGTAGAGCTCCAAAATAAATACTCATCCCGTCAACTGTTTGATGGCGTTCGGAGTGGGCGGCCATTGCCACGTTCGTGCTTAAAATCAAAAACAAAAAAATAAATATTTTTCTATATAACATCAGTGATCCTTTCTTGAATGATGGTCCCAGGAACCTTTACAGTCAATGGGATATGGTTTAAATACCTTTAGAACCAGAACCTCACACCCACGACCAGACTGGTATCATTGACCGGGTTGTAGTCATGGGTATTTCCGAATGTTCTTTCCCATGTTACACCGACATAAGGAGCAAATTCACGTACAAACTCGTAGCGTAAACGCAAGCCTGCTTCTATGGATGAGAGCCCTGATCCCAAAGCCATTTTTGGATCATCTTTGGTGTAGAAGTCTGCTTCGAGTGATGGGGTGAGGATGAGCTTTTGGGTGATCAGCGCTTCATACTCAGCATCCAGACGCAGACCGACATTGCCTTCACCATTGACAAGAAGTGCAGCTCTTGTTTCAAAGTAGTATGGAGCCAGTCCGGAAATAGCGACCTCACCCCATGTTCTGGAAGCATCGTCATTTTTGTCGTAAGCCAGACCGATCTGAGCATCCCAGAAGGGTGCGATGGCTCTGGAGTAGACCAGTTCGTTCTGGCTTGTTTCCAAGCCATCGGCAGTTGTTTCACCCGTACTGTAGAGATAGAGTTTGTTAATGTCATAGCCTATCCGGAAACTGCCTTCCCATGCTCTGGTGTTCTCATCGTTGTCCAACACTTCGAACTTGTCCATAATGAGCATTGTAAGAAGCGGGTCATCACTCCCGCCTGCCTGTGCTGCCTGATGTAACCCTATAACTGTGATCAAACTTAATAATATCTTTCTCATCATAATCTCCTTTATGTCACTACGACTTTTCTGAACATACCACCCATGTGGTAAAGCAGGTGGCAGTGGTATGCCCATGCACCTTTGGCATCTACGGTCACTCTGTAACTTATTTTGGAACCTGGTTGTACGATGATGGTATGTTTGCGTACCAGATGGTTGTCATCGCCTGTTTCCAGGTCACTCCACATACCGTGCAGATGCATAGGGTGGTTCATCATCGTGTCATTAATGAACGTGATACGCAGACGTTCCCCGTAATGGAACTGTAAGGGTTTCGCATCGGCATATTTGATACCGTTGATCGACCACATATAGCGTTCCATATTACCTGTAAGGTGCAGGACGATCTCTCTGTCTGGCTTTCTATGCCTCCTGGTAGAGTATCTGTTCTTCAGGTCTGCGTAAGTCAGTACTTTTCTGCCGTTCTTACGCAGTCCTACTCCGGGATCATCCAGTCTGTATTTGGGGGACATTGCCATCATGGTGGTCTGAACACCGCGTGCCATAGGCAGTTTGGTAATGGGGTATTTTTGTGCTTCCATGGCAGTGAACTTGTATTTCTTCATTGCTTTTTTATTTGGCATTTTCATGCCTGAAGAGCACTTCATCCCTCCGCTGTGATCCATTTTCTTCATATCCATACCCATGTCCACCATAGTAAGTTTAGGTACTGGGTCCATACGTGGTGCTTTGGCTAACAGTGATGCTTTTGGTGTCAGTGAACCCAGTGCATAGCCTGAACGGTCGATGCTTTGTGCAAAGATGGCATAAGCTTTGTTGCTTCCAGGTTGTACGATGACATCATAAGTCTCTGCCACACCGATGCGAAATTCATCTATGCTGACAGGTTCGATATGGTTACCGTCTGCTGCTACGACAGTCATCTTCAATCCCGGTATGCGTACATCAAAAAAGGTCATTGCTGCAGAATTGATGAAACGAAGACGTACTCTTTCGCCTTTCTTGAACAGGGCTTTGAACTGTGTTGCAGGGTTCTGTCCGTTCATCAGGAAGGTATAGGTGTATCCGGTAATATCTGAAATGTCTCTGTCACTCATACGCATCCGGTTCCACATACTTCTATCACTGAATGCTTTGGAGAGACCTTTGTTCTTCACTTCATCAAGGAAGTCTCCTATGGTTCTCTGGGAGAAGTTATAGTAGTCACTCATCTGTTTGAGCTTTTTGTAGATGGTGGCCGGTCTTTCATCACTCCAGTCTGAGAGTGATACAACATAATCACTGTCGTAACGGAAAGGCTCTTTTCTTTTTGGTTTGATGACAATGGCACCGTACATGCCTGTCTGTTCCTGATATCCTGAATGACTGTGGTACCAGAATGTTCCATGCTGTTTGACTTTGAACCGGTAGGTAAACGTCTCTCCCGGAGCAATACCATCATAGCTGATATCCGGAACGCCATCCATCTGATAGGGAAGGATGATCCCGTGCCAGTGGATTGAAGAACTTTTTTTCAAATGGTTGGTAACATGGATGGTTACGGTCTCTCCCTCCTGCCATACAAGTGTAGGTCCCGGGATCTGCCCGTTGATCGTTGTTGCAACAGCACGCTTACCGGTAATGTTCACGGGAGCATAGTCGATATCAAGAAAAAATTCCGTACCGCTCAGTGTATTGCGGTTATCGATGTGTTTTCGTGTAGATCTTGCTGAGAGATCGGTAGCAGTCAGACTCATAAGTGAAACTGCCGCCATCCCTTTTACAAATGTTCTTCTTTGCATGGTAAATTCCTTTTATGCCTGTTCTTTGAGATGTTTGGATTTCTCATCATATTCTTCTTTATCGATCCCGCCGTTTGCATACCGTTTGTCCAGAATATCCTGTGCAGATGATCTTTCTTTCTTTCTCCCTTGGAGAAGGTAAAGAACAATACCTATGATCAAGAGTGGTATCAACCATCCAAATCCCATACCCCAGCCGTGATTAAAATAATTCATTTGAGATCCTTTTATTATATGTTTTGTATAGTTTACATCTAAAGTGTGCATGGAGTGTGTAGATGATTTGCACGTTATATGCACACTTGTATATTAATATTGAAGTATAAAGGAGTCATCATGAGTACTACACTAAAAGATATCGTTTGCGGTATGGATATTTCAACAGACTCAGAATACCGTGTAACCTATGCAGCAAAAACCTATTATTTCTGTTCTGAGGAGTGTCAGCATAAATTCAGTGATGATCCCCAAAAGTACATATACAGTCATAATGATATCTCTGCAGATTGTTCGACTTGTGTACCGTTGTTTGAAACGCAACAGCATGTACATACACATGAAGAAAGTAAAAAAGAGAGTACAGATACAGAGACTTTATATACTTGTCCTATGCATCCTGAGATACAGCAAAAAGGACCGGGGAACTGTCCAATATGTGGAATGGCGCTGGAGCCTATGGTGGCACAGGCCGGAAATGATGATACTGAAGAGTTGGATGATATGACACGTCGTTTTAAAGTCAGTACACTGCTTGCCCTGCCTGTGTTCATTTTGGCAATGGTGGCAGACCTTTCCCCCGAATGGCTTCCTTCCTGGCTCTCTATGCGTGCAGTGCAGTGGATAGAATTTGTTTTGGCTACACCGGTCGTACTTTGGGGCGGTTGGCCGTTTTTTGTACGCGGTATAAATTCTATACGTACCTGGAATCTCAATATGTTCACACTTATTTCTCTCGGAGTCGGTGCAGCATGGCTGTACAGTATGGTGGCACTCCTATTCCCCCATATCTTCCCTCCAAAGATGCAGCTTGACGGTGGTCTGGTGCATGTCTATTTTGAAGCGGCAGCAGTCATTGTTGCACTGGTACTTTTAGGACAGGTACTGGAACTTCGGGCAAGATCACAGACCAATACAGCCATACAGACACTTTTGGGACTTGCTCCGAACACAGCCCGTATCGTCAGAGAAGACGGCAGGGAAGAGGATATTCCTTTGGAACATGTACAGGTAGGCGATGTGCTGCGCATACGCCCTGGAGACAAGATCCCTGTGGACGGTATAGTGACAGAGGGTGAGAGTAATATTGATGAATCCATGGTCACTGGTGAATCTATTGCCGTTCCTAAAAAGAGAGGGGATAAAGTCATAGGAGCTACAGTGAATACTACAGGTTCACTGCTTATAAAAGCTGAAAAAGTAGGTGCAGATACTTTACTCTCACAGATCGTAGAAATGGTAGCCCATGCCCAGCGTTCACGTGCACCTATACAAAAACTTGCAGATGTGGTTTCAGGTTATTTCGTGCCTGCTGTGGTACTTGTTTCCGTATTGGCATTTACAGGATGGTATGTGTGGGGACCAGAGCCCCGTCTGGCGTATGCTGTAGTAAGTGCTGTGGCAGTGCTTATTATTGCCTGTCCCTGTGCTTTGGGTCTCGCTACACCTGTCTCCATTATGGTAGGCACGGGTAAAGGAGCCTCAGCAGGAGTACTTATTAAAAATGCAGAAGCACTGGAGATCCTGGAAAAAGTAGATACTTTAGTGGTAGATAAAACAGGAACACTTACTGAAGGAAGTCCAAAGTTGGTAATGGTGGAAGTAGAGGAGGGTGTAGATGCAAATGTTCTTCTTTCTGTGGTAGCAACACTTGAACAGTCCAGTGAACATCCTTTGGCTGAAGCTATTGTTGAAGGGGCAAAAGAGAGAGGATTGAAATTAAGCAGAACGGAAGAGTTCCATTCTGTTACAGGCCAAGGTGTTACAGGGAGTGTTGATGGTGTGAAAGTGGCTATAGGAAACATCAAATTATTGGAAAACCTGGGAATAAAAGCAGATCATTTAGCAGCTTTGTCCGAACAATACCGTAAAGAGGGTCAAACAGTCATGCTTATCGCACTGGATGGAAAAGCAGCAGGTGTTGTAGGTGTGATGGACCCTATCAAAGAGACGACACCCAAAGCCATAGAACAGCTTCATGCACAGGGTATCAAAGTAGTGATGCTGACAGGAGACAACAAAACCACAGCCGAAGCAGTGGCCCGTAAACTCAATATTGACAGGATAGAGGCAGAAGTTTCTCCTGAAGAGAAGTCTAAAATAGTGACGGCTCTTCAGGAAGAAGGAAAAACAGTAGCTATGGCAGGAGACGGTGTCAATGATGCACCGGCACTTGCAAAAGCACATGTGGGTATTGCTATGGGTACAGGTACGGATGTAGCGATGGAGAGTGCAGGAGTCACTCTGGTCAAAGGTGATCTTACCGGTATTGTCAGAGCTATCAAACTTAGTAAAAGTACGATGAGTAACATACGACAAAACCTCTTTTTTGCATTTATCTATAACTCTATAGGAGTACCTGTCGCAGCAGGTGTCTTGTATCCATTTTTTGGCATACTCCTATCCCCGGTAATTGCAGCAGCAGCAATGAGCTTTTCTTCTGTTTCTGTCATAGCGAACTCATTGCGTCTAAGAAACTTAGAATTATAGTAAAATACAAACAAGGAAGAAAAAAGCAAGGAAGAAAAAATGAAAATACTACTGATGGAAGATGACCCTGTTTTAGGAGATATCGTTACAGATTATCTACAGCAATTCTATATTACAGACAGAGCATTTGACTCTGCTGAGGCACTATGCATAGCAGAAAGATAAAACCCATAGTACACCGGAAAATGTATAAGTGAAGTATAGTGGGATAGTGTGCACGTATTGTGTATAAGATTTATTTATTTTATTCTATTTTTCAATAAATACAATAAAACCTATAGATTTACTTGACATTAAAAATATTTTTGGTTAAACTACGTTCATAATAATTAAAAGGCACTTCTAAAAACCCTAGACACACACAATGGACAAGGGCATTTTTAGTTTTCCGGGGAAATTGTTCTCTCCCCCTTTATTTTGTTAAAAACCCGGGGAAACAAGAATGTAGTGAGGCTCTAGGGTATTTAGAGGTGCTAATAAAACCATTGTATAAAGGAAAGAATATGTCACCATCATGCCCCATCTCTACCAGAAGAGTTGACACCAATATGATGAGGATCATCTCTTTCCAGGTTGTACTTTTTACACTGGCACTGCTTTTTACACAAGAGAAATTCTTTACTTTGATACTTCTATTTGATTTTTCTGTACGTACATTACGTATGCCGGGACTGAGTCCTTTTCATACTGTAGGTAAAATGATGTTGAACGGATGGGGTGCAGAACCAAAAATGTCTGATGAATCTCCTAAACGTTTTGCATTGTTCTTTGGATTGATCACTTCATTTTTTTTGAGTCTATTCTATATTAGCGGAGCTTTTGAGATCGCTACATTTATAGCGGTTATCTTACTTATCTGTGCATTGCTTGAAGCATTATTTGATTTTTGTATAGGATGTAAGATATACTACGCTATTCAATTACTTAAGGCCTTTAAAAATGACAGGAATCTCTACTAAAACCATCTATGCTATTGCTGCACTCCATGAACTTGATTCCATCCAAGGTGATGAAGTACTGAAGATCAAAGAGATCGCTGCACGTGCCTCTGTTCCCCAAAACTTTTTAGAACAGATACTTTTGGAACTTAGAAAACAGAGTATCCTGACCAGTGTGAAAGGTGCCCGTGGCGGGTATAAGCTTGCTAAAAAGCTAAAAGATATCACACTGAAAGATATTGTAATGATATTGGAAACAGATGCCCTTTCCGATGTATGTAAAACAAACAACCCTACACTCAAACTTTTTTGGGAAGATATAAAAGAGGGGGTTTCAAATGTCTTTGATATCCCTCTTTCGGAACTTAAGAACTATCAGCAAAAAGCTGATCAGATATTGAATTATTCGATATAGGACATAAATAAAGAATGATAAAAGATTTCAATTATTTCAATACACTGCTGGTACAAAATATAGGTTCCAAGGTGGGGCCTGTTGCACCAACGATCGTTCCCTCAGCTGCTTTCGGATATGAAGATGCGGAGACGGCAGAGGGTATTTTCGCTGGTGAGGTTAACAGTCCTCTTTATGCAAGAGTGGGAAATCCTACCAATGCCAAATTGGAATCAGTCGTTGCCAAAATGGAAGGAGGATCAGGTGCTATCGCTACATCTTCAGGGATGGGTGCTTTATCGATGGTGATGACAGCCTTTCTAAAAGCAGGAGATGAAGTACTTTGTATCGGTGGATTCTTTGGCGGTACCTATACACTGGTAAATGAAACGATGAGACGTTTTGGTGTCCTGAACACTTTTTGTGATGTAGATGATTTCACACATATTGAGTCAACATTGAAGCGTGGTATTAAGATGGTCATTATGGAGAGTGTGGGAAATCCGAGTCTCAGACTTCCTGATATGCAAAGAATAATCGATTTATGTAATAGCTATGAAACACTGTTGATGGTAGACAATACTGCAACACCGCTTATTGTACAACCATTAATGCTTGGTGCCGATATTGTCATATATTCATCAACCAAGAATATAAGTGGGAATTCTGCAGCACTGGGTGGTATCGCTGTCTTTAGATCAGTGAAAGAGGAGAATGATAAACTTCTTAATGCCAAATATGCAGATGTACATAAAATAGTAAAAAAGATGGGAGCTAAAGCGTTTGTTCCTATCTGTAAAAAACGGGCTATCAGAGATATGGGTATGACAGCCAATGCTTTTGGTTCATTTTTAACACTTTTGGGACTGGAAACACTTGCTTTGCGTGTAGAACGTGTGAACAGATCTGTAGCTGAAATCGCACGAATTCTGGATGAAAAATTGCCCGACGGAGTGGAGGTCAATCATCCTTCTTTGCCTAAAAGTGAGGACTATGCAAGATATCAACTTGATTTTGATCAGGGGTGCGGCCCGCTTCTGACTTTGAACTGCGGAGACAAAGAGAGAGCTTTTACTTTGTTGAATAATCTTAAACTGGTCACACAAACAGCCAATATCGGTGACAACAGAACGCTTGCTCTGCATATGGACAGTACGATCTACCGTGATTTTGATGATGAAACGTGTAAGTTCCTGGGTGTGAATAAAGGACTTATCCGTGTTTCTATAGGCCTGGAAGATCCGCAAACTATTGCAGATGATTTTTTACAGGCAAGTGCGCTTCTTTAGGTTAAGATCCATTGCTTCGACCGATCGTTGTTCTTCTGCTCGCCTTTGCTGTGCTCGGTGCAACTGAAGAACAGAATGCGCTGAAGTATCTGAACAGTATCCGGCAGAATGCCGGACTCATCCGCCTAAAATCAAATAAAAAGCTGGATAAAGCGGCAAGATCCCATGCCGGTTATCTTGTGCGACAGCAGAAAAACGGACATTATGAGAAGAAGGGAAGAAAAGGGTATACGGGTAGGACACCTTCAGACAGAGTACTGAGGGCAGGGTATGCTTCCAAAGCAGTGATGGAAAATATCTCTGTAAATACAAAAACATCATATCAATCCATAGATGCACTTTTTGCAGCGATTTATCACCGTTTTGTTTTTCTGGATTTTGATAAAGATGAAATTGGTATAGGGAGAGCTTTTGGTAAAAAAAATCGAAAAATCTCCTCCTCTTTTGTCTATGATCTGGGATCAACATCTGTAACAAAATTATGCAGAAGGAACTTTCTCCCGCAAAATGGTTTTTTTTATATAGAAAATCTTTGTAAAGACCATACCCGCATCGTACCCCAATCTGTGTTTCAGGAAAAGAAAAATGAGATCAGGGAAAAGAACAGTCAAATAGTATGCTTTCCCTATGCAGATGCTAAAGATGTACTTCCTGTATTCTATACCGAACATCCTCATCCTCTTCCCGGTTCAAAAGTAGGCGGTTATCCTGTATCGGTACAGTTCAATCCTGCTTTTTATCAACATGTAAAGATTGAAAAGTTCCGTCTTTTTGATGCAGAAGGAAAAGAGATCAAAAAATCCAGGATACTTACATACAAAAATGATATAAACCACCGTTTTACCAAACTGCAGTTCGCATTGATGCCGTTGAAAAGATTAGCGTACGAAATGACATACCGGGTTGAATTTGAAGCAGTGGCAGATGGGAAGAAGATCAGGAAAAGCTGGAAGTTCACAACAAGAAAAGCTGAGAAGTTATTGTATAGAGAATAAAACAATAACTCCTCAGAGATCCTTTTTCTGAGAAAATGAGATCTTAAAGTGATGATTTCAATCCATAAAAGTAACTCTGGAGTTTTAAAATGCTTTGATTTTCCAGTCTCTCCATGAATGCTTCAAGTTTGTCTTTCTCTTTCCATACCGGTTTTTTGACTTTTGCCAGTTTAGCCAGTTGTGATTTGGCTTGGCTTTTGACACCTATTTCGTCTATAAGTCCTGCCTCTTTGGCTCTTTTTGAAGAGAAAATATGTGCATCCGCATAGTTCTTTGAATCATTTACATCCAATCCTCTTGCCTCAGCTACATCATGGATAAAAAGATCGTAGGTATCTTTGGTAAGTCTTTCAAGCTCTGCGCGTTCCTGAGGTGTCCACTCTCTGGTCGGTGTACCGGCTTCTTTGAATGTACCCTGTTTGACGATTTGTGTTTTAATACCGATCTTGTCCATCAGTTCTTTGATATTGGCACTTTCCATGATGACTCCGATAGACCCTACAATGGAACCGGGATTGGCAATGATCTTTTTGGCATAAATGGAACTGTAGTAGCTTCCGCTTGCCATAATACCGCTGGCATAGGCAATAACGGGTTTATGTTTTCCAAGTTCTTTAATGGAATAGGCTATCTCTATGGAAGGAGGTACGGCACCGCCCGGAGAGTTTACACTCAGCAGTACTCCTTTGATACGAGGGTTCTTTTGTGCTTCTTCTATCTCTTTAATGACTGCATCGGCACTCATGATGGGACCTGTAAGTTCTATCTCCTGCAGGTTGGCAGGGTTGAGCTGGGCGGGTGACTTTGGCATGAGTACTACAAATGCGATGAGTAAAAAGAGCATTCCCAGAAAATGCTGACCTATCCATTTGATGACTTTTCCTATAGTGCTGAACATCTTTTCTCCTATATTTTTTCTTCACTGAAAGAAGGTGTGACTTGGCTTCCTCCAATATATACTTTGGTGACTTCTTTTGTATGGATGATGCTCCAAAGGCTTATTTCTTCTTTTGTCTGTGGCAGATCAGGCAGTGTAACCACTACAAGGTCGGCCAGTCTACCGGCTTCAATTCTACCACAATTCAATCCTAATATATCGGCAGCATCCTGTGTGCCTGCTTTTATGAGTTGATCGGCAAGTTCCTGTATGGGAGCCTGATGGTGCAGCATGAGTGCTGCTCTGAACTCATCAAAGATACTGAGTGAATCATTTGAACTGAGTCCATCTGTAGCGATACTGTATGGAAGTTCCCGTTCTATTAGTTTTTCTATGGCCAATCTTCCGCAGCCCAGATAACGGTTGGAACGTGGACAATGGGCAATGGAGTGACCTTTTGAAGCAAGATATTCCAACTCTTTATCTGTTGCCTGTACTGCATGGGCAAAATGTGTAGGGTAGGTATCGAACGCAACCATGAATTCTTCTATGTTGGTGACAGGGGTGGAAGTGTTAAAGTATTTTTCAAAAAATGTTTTTAACTCTCCTGAACCTGACTCCAGCCACTCTCTTTCTGCCTGTGATTCCAAAAAATGTGCTGAAAGCGGGAAGTTGTTCTTCTTTGCCAGAGCAACAGCTTTTTGTACAAGAATGGGATGTACCGAGTAGGGTGAGTGTATGGCAATGGCCGGGGTGACCCTGCTTTGCGGCGGGCAGCTTTTTGATGCTTCAAGGCGTTCCAGAAAATCTCCGTAGAGCATATCGGCGTATTGGGCGTTGGAGCCTATGAGTTCATTGAATAATATGACTCTTTGAGGTGTCTGCTCACATACTTCAAGATCAGCACCAAAACTTGATATGGCTCCAAATGAGGTAATTCCTGAGCGTAACATTGCATCACACTCCTGCATCATCATTTTGTTGTCGCATCCCTGCATCAGTTCATCCCTGTTTGCAATGACTGAATCAAGCCAGGGCATGAATGAGCCGTATTTCAGTGAAGTCTTGTTTGCCGAGAACTCCAAATGCACATGGGTATTAATGAATCCGGGGTAGATGACAGAATGGGGCTCTGTCCTGATGATCTGGGCTTCAGGGTAGGCTTGAAGCAGGTTCTCCAGGCTCTCAACTGCTTTGATCTGCTCATCAAATGCAACAGCTTGGTATTCTACAAAGCCATTAGGAGTGTAGATGTAGTCGGCTACGAGTATTTTCATAGAGTTTGTCCTTTTGAGTATTCATTATCTCACTTGTTCCGTATTTTCTGATATGGAACATATAAACGGTATTATATCTAAGTGGAGGTTATTTTTTATATGTGTTTTATATTAGAAGATGTGGAATAAGGTAAGGGAGGGGTAGCTATTGGTATCATCTGACTCTTACGGGTGCGTTGATCGCTTTTTTTGGGATGTATCAGTCACATAAGCATCCCCACGCTGGAGAGACTGTGAAAGAACTAGGTACCTCGGAAGTGAAGGCTTCAGCCTCACCCAAATATATGCATGTTTTTAGGTTATTTTGACAGAAAAAGCAATATTTTCCATTAAATACAAATTTTTTTAGGAAAAAAAGCTTTTTGGTGGGACTGAAGTCTCCACTTCCATGGGTTCTTTCACAGTCTCTGGAGCTTTGGAACGAGGAAACATCCCCCCCCGTTCATGGGCAACCATATAAAGGATTGCCCCTACAGATGCAAATAAAATTTCAGCACAAACTGTAGGGGTAACCCTTGTGGTTACCCTTCATCGTTAAAACACTTGTCTGGAAAATAACAACTATAAACAAGACACAAAACATGAATAGATACACAATACAACCATAGCTTATCATTATCACCTGGTACCTATTTTTTGGTACCTATTTTTCCCGAATTTAAATCCATAGTGCAATTTTTAAAAACAGCGCAAAAAGCAAGACATTTTTAAAAGCTGTACTTTTTGATTTAAATTCGGGTTATCTTTTTATCTTCTTTATCTTTTATCTTAAAAGACAAGCATTTACGGAACCTTTAGCAATTCCATTGCATAATCTGGGTTTTACCTCTTCCTAATAACTCAAACTGGAGCCTGGAAATGAGAAAAAAGTTTATAAGTTGCAGTAAAGAAAGGAACAGATTTTTTACAAGAAGACAATTTTTATCAACAAATTAATTTTATTATAAGTTCTTATTGATTATAATGCTACTTGTAACAAATGTTTTACATTTTATTACAATATAAAGGAGCCATTATGGCATGTGATTCAGACAAAGTAGTTGCACGGGAAAATACGGTAACAGAACAAATAGAAAATACAAATATAACTGAAACAAAGGAAAATACAACAATGAGTTCATCAATGGTATTGCAAAAAGCACCGGAATTTAAAATGGATGCATATGATGCTAAGACAGGTCACTACACAACTGTAAGCAGTGAGGATTACAAAGGAAAATGGTACGTGGTATGTTTCTACCCTGCTGACTTTACATTCGTATGCCCGACAGAAATTGCAGCAATGAATGCAAAATATGATGAATTCCAGGAACTTGGTGTTGAGATTTTGGCAGTATCTACCGATACAAAATTCTCACACAAAAGATTCGTAGAAACAGAACCACTTTTGAAAGACCTTAAATTGACAATCGGTGCTGACTCAACTGGTATAGTGACACGTGTATTTGGTGTTATGATCGAAGAAGAGGGGCTTGCACTTAGAGGAAGATTCCTTATTAACCCTGAAGGGGTATGTGTGGCTCAAGAAGTACAGGCACCAATGGTAGGAAGAAATGTTAATGAATTCCTCAGGCAGGTAAAAGCATGGAAACATGCAACTGAGACTGGTGAAGTATGTCCTGCAGGTTGGAGGCCAGGAAAAAAGACACTTCCTGTAAACACTGATGTAGAGCAAATGACAGGTCGTGTGGGTGACTATATCACCATCGAAGAGATAATGTCCTAATTGCTCAAGGCCCCTTACGGGGGTTTTGATACCTACTTACTTTTCTCGTTCCATCTCTCCGGAGAGTGTGAAAGAACCTCTCTTTCACACTTCTCACTCAAGCCAATATTTTCAAGCCTTTTGGCTTTAACCAAGTTGATTCTCTAAAATTTAAAAAATAGACCAATTTAAGTCTAAAATGAGCGATATACTTTTCTATTTCTGCTCTTATAGCTGCGGGTAGTGCTATTGGTATCATCGCTTTTTTTGGGATGTATCAGTCACATATGCATCCTCAAGCTGGAGCTTGGGATGAGGAAACATCCCCCCGTTCATGGGCAACCATAAAGGATTGCCCCTACATATGTAAACAAAATTTCAGTACAAACCGTAGGGGTAACCTTTATGGTTACCCTTCATCGTTAAAATACTTGTCTGGAAAATAACAACTATAAACAAGATACAAACATGAATAGATACACAATACAACCATAGGTTATCATTATCACCTGGTACCTATTTTTAATTGCTAGAATTAATTTATCAGATATTTTAACTTTTAATATTTTAATGATGCGTTCAAATACATCAATATAAGAATGAATTTTTTCCATTTTTTCCTACTGTATAACGGGGGCGCGGGTGAGCAACACCCACGGAAGAAAGCTTGCTTTCAGGAGGGGGTGTTTGCTCCTCCCGCTTGTTGCCTGGCGCTTTGCGCCGGGCAACAAGCGGGTGTTCAGCCCGCGCCCCCGTTGTCTCGGTAAGCGAAGCGTCCGAGACAACGACTGAAGTAAGCTATAAATTAGCCGCAGGGTAATTTATTAGCTTCTCTGGTTTGTTATGTGATCACACACAATTAAATATTACCAATTCTAAATAAATTTTCTTTTCTAAATCTTCAGTATGTTTAAATATATAAGAAAAAGATGTTTGTTTGGTTTCTTGAATAACTGAGTCAAAATTAGGATGTTTTTTTATAGTATTTTTAGCCATCATCAACAATTTTGAGAAATCTTTATTGTTCTTATTAAAGATTATTAATGCTGTTCTTTCATCCCTCCAAGTAACATATCTTTCTAAAAGTTGATTTACTGCATTTAATAATTCTTTTTCGCCATGCCAAATTTTGCATTCTGCAATAAAAATATTTGTACCTTCATTATCTTGTATCAATATATCAGTTTTACCGATTTTATTAAATGTTTCACCTGTTGCTGTATAACTTTTTGAAATAGAATTTAAATGAGGTAAGAAAAAATCTCTAAATCCCTCTTCATCAAATTTTGAATAAAGATTTTTAAATTTTTCTAAATTTCTACCAAACACATCAATCTCATAAATTATTTCTTCATAAGCTTTATTACTGATTGATGAAAACTTTTCTTTTTCAAAAAGTGGATCAAATTGCTTTGATTCAAAAAAACTATCAAGTTGAATTTTAATTTCTTCTTCTGCTTCTTGTGGAGAATAAAATCCAGAAGGATAAATCGTTATATCAGTTCGTTTGTTTTTAGTAATATTGACTTTTCTAATAGACTGTAAACTTGATAATAATATTTGAACTTTTTCTAACTTTGAATTATCTTTTAACTTTACTTTCAAATATGGTTTTTCATATGCTTTTCTGTGTTCAATAGTGTAATTAGCCATTATTTCTTCTTTTTACATGGAAATGCATTCAATAATGGTGGAACTACTAAATAACTTGCAGGTTGATTCCATTTTTCAGGATGATTATCAATATATTTTCCGACAATAGCTATAATTTGTCTTCCATTGACTTTACTTGGAGTACAGATGAGAATACCTTCAAGAGAGTCATGAACACCAAAAATGTAACTCATATAAGAAGCTACTCCAAACCAGTTTATCGTTTTATCGTTATCTGGTTTTTCATATTCAGCTTTATTTTTTACCAAATCATTACCGTCTTTAAAATTTGCTTGCAAATTAAGTGTTAGTATGAGTCCTAAAATTATTTTTTTCATGTTCGTCCTTCACATAACGGGGGCGCGGGTGAGCAACACCCACGGAAGAAAGCTTGCTTTCAGGAGGGGGTGTTTGCTCCTCCCGCTTGTTGCCTGGCGCTTTGCGCCGGGCGACCAGCGGGTGTTCAGCCCGCGCCCCCGTTGCCTCGGTAAGCGAAGCGTCCGAGGCAACTATTTATTCAAGGAACATTATATGCCTATCGCCCTTAAAACCCAATATTAACAGTACATTAAAAATGTCCGCTAAAAATTAAAAATATGGCAATATGACATATTTTTGCCTATTTTCATAAAAATATTCTACAATTATAAAAAGGTCTTATGTCCTTTTTGCCAGAAATAATTCATTAACAGGACATTTTGTCTGTTAAATGGATATATAGGGCATTAACGGACATTTTGTCCTTTTAATTTTGGGAGGTAAATGATGCAACCCAAGAAGAAACTACTTGATATTGTGCGTGATGCCCGCAGGAAATGCCCTTGGGGTAAAGATCCGTTTTAAACACTGCAGCATATCAACCGAGAGAACCTATATCCACTGGATCAAACACTATATTTTCTACCACAACAAAAAACATCTTGTAGAAATGGCTAAACCTGAAATCGCATATATTTAGGCACTCTTATGCTCTACATACCTTTTACAAAGGGACATTGATCTGAGAAGCATTCAAGAATTGCTTAGACATAAAGTGTAGAGACGACAATGGTTTATACTCATGTGGTGACAGAGATGAATAAGGGCAGGATAGTCAGTCCTTTTTAGATATGTAATTGATTTGGGTTAATAATCTATAGGGCGATATTAAACCTATTTCGATAGAATAATATTCAAAATAATATAAACAAGGTAGAAAATGAAAATAGTAGTTATTCAAGGTCCAAACCTAAATATGCTGGGAATCAGAGAACAAAATGTCTATGGTCCAATGAAATTGGAGGATATCCATGCCCAAATGAAAGCATTTGCAGATAAAAACAAACTTGAGATCGAATTTTTTCAAAGTAACTTAGAGGGTGAGATCGTTGATCGTATCCAGGAGTGTATCGGTGATGCGGATGGTATCATCATCAACCCGGCAGCATATACGCATACTTCTATTGCGATCCGTGATGCTATCGCTGCAGTTCAACTTCCAACACTTGAAGTACATCTTTCAAACATTCACCAAAGAGAAGAGTTCAGACATAAGTCACTTACCGCACCTGTATGTGCAGGACAGATCGTAGGTATGGGACCATTTGGTTACCACTTGGCAATGGTTGGTATGACACAGATACTTTCTGAAGTTGCAGCGATGAAGCAGGCACAACAACAAGCTCAAGCAAAACAAAAATAACTTTATACTTCTTCTCTCCTCCGAGAGGAGGACTATATACCCATTTTTTATCAAACTATAAAAAGGTTATCTATGAACTACATGCTCAAAGATGAAAATGCTATCTATTATGAATGTGGATATAGTTGTGATAATGCACTTTATCTCTCTTTAGGCTCTGAAGCTTTTTTCATTACTGACAGCCGTTATACCATTGAGGCACAGAAGAGTGTCAAAGGTGCAAAGGTAGTGATAGACGGTGACCTTTACGGATGTGCTGTAAAGTTGCTCAAAAAAGCCAAAGTCAAAAAAGTTGTTTTTGATCCTAAAGAGTGGTCGGTAGCAGGATTTGAGAAAATAACTTCACAATGTAAAATGACTTTTAAACCGGAGTTGGATTTTTCCCATAAAAAGCGTATCATCAAAAGTGATGAAGAGTTGAAGATATTAGCCAAGGCAGTTAAATTGGGTGCAAAAGCTTTTAATGCATTGGCTAAAGAATTTAACAAAAACGGTTTTGGAGAGAATGAGTATACCTTGACATATACTGCAAAATCTGTTCTTGGCGGTTTTGGAAAGTATGAGCTTAGTTTTGACCCTATTGTTGCGGTGAATGCAAATGCAGCAAAACCCCATGCTATGCCTACGAAAAAGAAACTGAAAAAGGGTGATCTTTTACTTGTAGATGCAGGATTGAAATACAAACGTTACTGTTCGGACCGTACACGTACGGTAGAGGCCGGAAAAGATTTTACATTTACGACCAAGCAGACGTTTAAACGTAAAAAGATACAAAAAGCCTATGATACCGTACTGAAAGCGCATGACAATGCCATTGCCAAAGCCCGTTCGGGTATGAAAGCGAAAAAGATAGATGCACTTACACGTGATATCATTACCAAAGCAGGGTTTGGAGAGTATTATGTGCACTCTACAGGACACGGTGTAGGGCTGGATATCCATGAAATGCCATACATTTCGAGCAGATCAGATACGATCATCGAAGATGGGATGGTGTACACCATTGAGCCGGGTATTTACATACCGGATGAGTTTGGCATACGTATCGAAGACATGGTTGCCATGATAGATGGAAAAGCGATGGTGTTATGACAATGTCATAACAAGTGAAGAATGAAGAGGGAAGAGTGAAGAATTATAGTAAGCTTTTCGACGAAAAGCTATAATTTTTCTTAAGTAGGTCAGGTTCACCTGATCCGGACAATGAATGTTTAAAAGGGAAAATGATGGTAAAAAGAAAACAACTCAACAAAAACCACACATTGATTTCTACGCTACATTTTCCCTATAATACCAAAAGCAAAGGCGGTAGCAAAGCACTCCTTGGCATAGGCGGAAATGTCGGTGATGTAGTCCGCCGTTTTGAGCATCTTTTCCGCTATTTTAGACGTTTACCGTTTATACATGTCGTAGAAACAGCACCCATACTGAAAAATCCTCCTTTTGGATATATGGAACAAAATGATTTCTATAATTCTCTAATGTTGATAGAAACACATTTGACCTCCCGGGAACTGTTGCGGTATGTGTTGCATGTAGAGAAGGTTTTCGGGCGTAAACGTCTTTTTAAAGATGGCCCGAGAACATTGGATATAGATATAATATTTTACGAAAATGTGAAAATGGAAACAAAAGACCTTACGTTGCCTCATCCGGGATGGATGAAACGGAGTTCAGTTCTTATCCCGCTTTCACATATGAAAGGTCATATATGATTAATGAAACATTTGTAGCTTCAGATCCTAAAAGTGCTTATGAACAGGCAGTTGAGAAGTATGGCGGCAACGTAACGCTTGTCTCTGCAAAACAGCTGAAATATGATGATGGCAAACTGCGCTCAGAAGTAGTGATCTCTGTTCCCAAAGCACTTTTTATGGAAAAATCATTTGGGGATATCTTATCTGTCGAAGAAGATAAGAGCAGTGAAGAAGAAATATTCCTGGAAGAGATAGGTGAACTTAAAGAGCAGTTGTCACAGATGAAGGACGGATTGCTTGCCCAGGGTGAATTCAGCAGTACCATAGAAGAAGTGAAAGCACTTTTTATGAAAAAAGGTATAGCAGAACGTTGGCTTGATGAAGTGATCACCACACTTATCGGTTCTTCGGTGCTGGAAGATGCATCACTTCTGGTCTCTTATCTGCTTGAAGAGATAGATGAATTACTGCAAGTGAAAGAAGAAGACCTCTCTATGCCGAAAGTAATGATGCTTGTAGGACCTACAGGAGTAGGAAAGACAACAACGATCGCCAAACTTGCCGCACGTTATGCGTATTTGCTGAATAGACCCTATAAAGTGGCACTGCTGAATCTGGACAGTTACAAAGTAGGTGCCATTGAACAGCTTGAACACTATGCCGATATCATGCAGATAGAGCATATCTCTGTCTCCTCTGCAGAGGAGTTCAAGGAAAAGCTGCTAGAGTTGGTAGAGTATGATGTGATACTTGTAGATACTGCCGGTATGTCCCCTTATGACACTCAGAAGTTCATTAAAACAGTAGAGTTCGTCAATTCTGATACCCCGGTACGTCTTGAGGTTGATCTTGTGCTCTCTGCAACGGTAAAGTATGAAGATATGGAAGATATCTATAAGAATTTTTCTTTCTTAAATCTTGATTCTGTGATCATAAGCAAATTTGACGAGACAAAGCACCTGGGAACACTGTTGAACTTTATGCTGCTTTACAAGCTTCCCATGAGTTATTTCTCTGTAGGGCAGGAGGTACCGGATGATCTGCTGCTCGCCAGTAAAGAGTACCTTCTGGAACGTTTTATCGGAGATATGGATGAAGGCTGAAACACAAGCCATCCACTTGGAAAAGATGATGCGGAAGCATCATCTCTATCCGGAGTATGAATTAATACTTTGCTCTGTAAGAGTAAAGAAAAATGTATTGAAAAAACTGGTTCCGGGAGATCTGCTTCCTCTGGGACTGCATCGTTTGGAAATGATACTTTTATCAGAGGAGAATATCGCTGCGAATGTTGTATTGACACAGAGCGGTGAACGGTGTAAGGTGAAGATCATAAATTACAGCAAATATACGGAAGAATCATATAAGAGTAAAAAATATCAAGCTGTAGGATTTTCATTGGGAAGATTGCGGACCAGACAATTGGAAGTAGGCCGAGAGATAGAAATAACACAGTTGGCTCTGCATGGGATCTCGGTACAGACAGACGGAAAAAATATAGCAAAAGGCTCTTTGGTCAATGTAAATGATGAAATAGCTGTACAGATAGACAAGGTAATATAAATGAAGAAAAAAGTATTGGTAGGAATGAGTGGCGGAGTAGATTCCACAGTAACAGCGATCTTGCTTCAAAAAGAGGGCTATGAGGTCGAGGGTGTGTATATGAAGCTGCATCAGAAAAAAGGCTATCATGAAGAGAACTTTGCCAAAGTTCAAAGAGTGGGAGAGTACCTGGGTATTAAAGTCCATTTTCATGATTTGAGCAAAGAATTTGACAAAGAAGTCTATAGCTACTTTGTACAGAGTTATAAAGATGGACTTACACCGAATCCCTGTGTGATCTGCAACCGTACCATCAAGTTTGGAAAGATGATAGAGTTTGCTGACAGTTTAGGCATAGAAAAGGTAGCTACAGGACATTATCTTAATTGTGACGGTGAGTATATCTATGCTGCTGAAGACCCCAGTAAAGATCAGAGTTATTTTCTTTGTGAAGTAAGAAAAGAGGTTTTACCAAGACTGCTTTTCCCGTTGGGCGGATGGATAAAAGATGATGTTAAAGCCTATGCCGCGAACATAGAAGTACTCAAAGATTTTGCTACACAAAAAGAGAGTTCTGAGATCTGCTTTGTGGAAAACACGTATGATGAAGTACTTGCCGAACATATGAACATAGATATACCGGGTGAAACAGTAGATACGGAAGGTAATGTCGTAGGTACACATAAAGGCTACATGCACTACACTATCGGTAAGCGTAGAGGATTTTTTGTCAACGGTGCTCATGATCCGCATTTTGTTATTGCTATCAAACCTGAGAAGAACCAGATTGTAGTAGGGACACGGGAGAAACTGGAAGAGAATGAATTTGAGGTAAAAGAGATCAATCTCTTTGATGATTTAAGTGACTTCAGATGCAATGTAAAAGTACGCTACAGAACCCATGCCGTACCTTGCCACGTTGTCATAGAAAGTGACAGAGCCAAAGTCACCCTGGATGAAGCGGTCTTCGGATTGGCTCATGGGCAGATCGCTGCGTTTTATGATGGAGACAGGTTGCTTGGAGGCGGGGTGATCTGCTAGAGATCACCAACCTTGTTTCCATGCTTTGAGACAGTGAAAGAACCCATAGAAGTGGAGACTTCAGTCCCACAAAAAGCTTTTTTGCCTAAAAAAGTTTGTATTTAATGGAAAATATTGCTTTTTCTGTCAAAATAACCTAAAAATATGCAAATATTTGGATGGGACTGAAGTCTCCACTTCCGAGGTACCTAGTTCTTTCACAGTCTCTTTGTATGGGAATGGATATATCCATACAACATACAAGAATAAATTTTATTGATGTATCGGAGCAGCGATCATCCTACTCGCCATTGATACAGGATACCCGCGCTCCTCACATAAAGTCTCTGCAAGTTGCTGAATTTCACTCTCTTTAAGATTTGTCAGTACTTCAAAAACTCTTTTCCCATGCACTGATGGATCCAAATAACCTAACCCTGTCAACTTCTTGACGATCTCATCAATAGCATCAAGAACGGAAGAAGCTTTAACCACTTCAGATCTGGCATAGTAATCACCTACAAAGGAGACATCTGCTGCACGTAAAGTAGGGTCAATGCCAGGGATCTGTTGGGCACCGTAGAGAGGTTTTGAGGCGACTTGTGCGTTTTTAAAAGCAGGGACGAACTGGGCGACATGGTCGATGGCAGACAGGGTACGTTGGTTAATAAGGGAGGGATCCCATGATCTTTCCAGCTTCTCTACAAACTTTTTGGGCAGTTGTGGTTGTGCACTCTGTTTTGAGCTTGCGGACAGACCCTCTTCAAAAAGGGTGATCGACTTTGTCATACCGTGAAGTTGGAAATAACCTCCAGGGTAGGGTGTGAACTGTGCCATGCCTCTTGGTGTGCCTCGTTCACCGTGGAAGATCACTTCCGGCCACATGGCATTAGACTTCTCCCATTTTGTCACATAGGCAGCTTTGAACTCCACCATCCGCTCTTGTTTAAAACCTAGAGCATCATCTAACATCCCGCTTCTAAATCCTGCAGCATTCACCAGATAATCAAACTCGGCCTGCTGCACTTTTTGAGCTTTTTTCTGATAGGTCACGACCCAGCCGGATTCATCTGTTTTGGCAGTGATATCTGTAACGGTACAGTTAAGTAATACCTCGCAATTGGCAATTTTTTCCAAAGCAAGAGAAATACCGGAAGCCATACGAAAGATGTTCAAACCATACTCTTGCACCATAATAAGAGGAAACTTGACCTTATCCAGATCGATATGTTTGACCACAGGGATCATCCAGTCATCAAGCTGGGCAGGGCGCTCAACGTATGGCTGTTTTTGCAGTGCTTCTACTTGCCTGCGGTCGTACAGCTTGAAATAGTCGTTACTCTCACCCAGTACCTTATTGTGTGGATCGGACTTTATCAAAGAGGCATACTCAGACTGTAGTGTACGTAAACGCGGCAACAGATCTTTTGGTTCTCCGCTGTCCTCTGTCGGTACAGCTATTACTGTTGGTCTGTAGTCAACTGCGAAAGGGTAGAAACGTAAAAGATCGATAGATTGTTTGAGCAGGGTAATGCACTGCTCATCGGAGATCTCACGGTAGAGATTACCTCCTGCATGAAGATGGCACATGGGTGGCCCATTGACCAGACTCGTTCCCTTTTCGAACAACGTAACATCCAGACCGACCTCACCCAGATAGAGTGCCGCCGAAGCACCGGCGATACCTCCGCCTACAACGGCTGTTTTGGCTGTTTTGGCTTTTTTCAATGCTTCATTACGCTTCTCTGTTACCATGGGTTCCATCATTGCACTTTGATATCAAGTGTTGTGAGAATATCGGCAAAATCATCGATCACGACATCAGGATCGTAATGACAGATATCCTCGCCATAGTTATAGCCGTAGGTCACACCGATGCTTTGCATAGCTGCCGCATTGGCAGCTAAGATATCGTTTTTGGAATCACCTACCATGAGACACTGATCCACGCTTACATTAAGTGTTTGACATACATGAAGCAGTGGTAGAGGATCAGGTTTTTTCCTCTCCAGACTATCACCACCTAAACAGAGTTCAAAGAGCCCATGAAGTTTTAAACCCTTTAAGATAGGTTCAACGAAATCAAAGGGTTTGTTAGTGATGATCGCTAAACCGTATCCTCTCTCTTTTAAAGTATGCAGTGTTTCCGGGACACGAGGATAGGGTACTGTTGATCGGCAAAGATTTTGAGCATAGAAGTCCAGGAAGATAGCAAGTGCATTTTCAAACAGAGCCGGATCAAGATCTTCATCGATCTCTCGTTTCCCGGACAACGCTCGTTTGACTAGTGTCTGCGCACCATTTCCTACCCAAAACCTGATCGTATCTTCACTGAACGTGGTACGATCCAATTGTTGAAGCATATAGTTAACTGAATGTGTCAGATCAGGTACACTGTCGATGAGCGTACCGTCAAGATCAAATAGAATAAATTCTTTATTGTTCAATTTCAAATATAACACCTTAGTATTTTTATGGTTGATATCTTACTATATTTTTGGCTAAAAAAGCTGTGTTCTTCCCTATGATTATTCAATACTGTTTTCATTAGATCCTACAAAGAAAGTTATATAATCTGCTAAAATAAAATATGATATAATATACTTATAAAATTTCCAAAAGAGGAGTCTGGTAAAACCCTTTGAAAGGAATACTATGAAAACATTGATCATACTGGCAATGATGGTTTGTCATCTAATGGCAATAACCGCTCAGGATGCAGCATGGGTACTTGATGCTCAGACAGATTTGAATAAAGCGTATGAAATAGCTAAGGCCAAGAAGAAAAAACTGGTACTTCTGTTAGTGGTAAAAGATGGATGTGAGTGGTGTGAAAAAATGGTATTTGATACCTTGAAAGACAAAAATATACAGGAAAACCTGGCAGATATGATCACAGTTGTGCTTGATAGAGATGACAAACAATTGCCTGCTGAATTTAAAGCGAAAGTAACACCGGCGATATTTTTTATTGATGTCAGGAACAAAAAGAGCGTATTGGAAAACGTTGGGTATATTAAAAAAGGCGGTTTTCTTATAGATATTATATCTGCGAATGAAATGATGGAGCAATAATACAAAAAGAATTGCTAAAAAACAAAGTAGAGAGGGATTATTTATTTTCTTTCTCTTCTTTTTTCGCTTTTCTTTCCCGTCTTTCTTTCTCCTGATGATGTTTTTCCCTCTTCACAGAGTTGATCCATAGCCGATTGATTATAAAATAGATGATGCTTGAGACTACGATAGAGTAGAAAGCTGTTCCAACATAAAGAGGAATAAAAATATCTTCCATATGCTGGGTAAACCACTCAATGGTCAGTTCTATATTATCAATACCTTCACGACCTAAGATGAAGTTTCCTGTAAGGTACTCCATATAGTACATAGGCGGCATGGTAAAAGGATTGCTTAACCAGACCATAGAGATCGCAACGGGGACATTAAATCGTACAAACGGGGTTGTTGCCATCACAGCCAGCATTTGCATAGGCATGGGGATGAAGCCCCAAAAAAGCCCTATCCATACACCTCTTGATATCATGCGTCTATTGACTGATAAGTAGCTTCTAGGCAAATTATATTTTTTTAAAAAAGTATCTATTTTACTTTTGCCCGATGGCTTTTTTTTGAAGACTTTTCGTATCATTTAAATCCGTACGTTTAGAATTATAGAACTCTTTAAAGACCTAAGGGTATTCAGAGGGTTCTGATTGCATAAGTGTAGTATCCATGAGCTTTAAATCCCCTTTGAGGTCCCCTTAATCAATATTTGAGTAAAATACGCGTAATAAAATATAGAAAGGTACACCTCCCATGAGCGGATATATGATTTTTTCCGGAACATCAAACCCTGAACTTGCTGAAGAGATAGCAACTTACCTCGAAATGCCACTTTCAAAGGCCAATATAAATCGTTTTTCAGATGGTGAGATCTCTGTGCAGATCGCTGAGAGCGTACGTGGTAAAGATGTATTTATTATCCAGCCTACCTCTGCGCCTGCCAATGCAAACTTGATGGAACTACTCATCATGACGGATGCACTTAAACGTTCATCTGCAAACTCTATTACTGCAGTAGTGCCATACTACGGATATGCAAGACAAGACAGAAAAGCGGCTCCCAGAGTGCCTATCACAGCAAAACTTGTAGCAAACCTTATGGAGACAGCAGGTATCACACGTATGGTAACTGTGGACCTTCATGCTTCTCAGATACAAGGTTTCTTTGATATCCCTGTAGATAACCTTTACGGTGCTATCTTATTTATGGATTATATTAGAGCGAAAAACTTCAAAAATCCAGTGATCGCTTCTCCAGATATCGGTGGTGTTGCAAGAGCTAGATACTTTGCAAGTAAATTGGGTCTTGATATGGTTATCGTCGACAAGCGTCGTGAAAGAGCAAATGAATCTGAAGTGATGAATGTTATCGGTGATGTAGCAGGGAAAGATATTATTCTCATTGATGATATGGTAGATACAGCAGGTACGATGGTAAAAGGTGCAGCAGCACTTAAAAAGCTTGGGGCAAACTCGGTAATGGCATGCTGTACACACCCTGTACTCTCCGGTCCGGCATATGAGCGCATCGAAGAGGGTGAACTTGATGAGCTTGTTGTGGCAAATACGATCCCTATGACCAAACAGTCCAGCAAGATAAAGATGCTTTCAACCGCTTCTATGCTTGGTGAAGTCATTAGACGTGTACATAACAATGAGAGTGTGAACTCACTTTTTGAGACAAACTAATATAAAAAAATAGAGATCTTCAAAAAATTTCTTTTTATTTAAGATATGATTTTTTTAATGTTGGATAGAGATATCCATATCAGAACAAGGAATAACATTGGCTAAAGCAGTACCACAAAAAAATATTCGTAATTTTTCCATTATCGCACATATCGACCATGGAAAATCCACCCTTGCAGACCGTATCATACAGGAATGCGGGGCAGTGACGGACAGACAGATGTCAGCACAGGTGATGGATACAATGGATATTGAAAAGGAGCGTGGTATTACCATTAAAGCACAGTCAGTACGTTTGGATTATGTCAAAGACGGGGAACACTACATCCTTAACCTTATAGACACTCCGGGCCATGTGGACTTTTCGTATGAAGTGAGCCGTTCTCTGGCTTCTTCGGACGGTGCACTGCTTATCGTAGATGCAGCGCAAGGGGTTGAAGCTCAAACGATCGCAAACGTATACATTGCTATAGAAAACGATTTGGAATTACTCCCTGTAGTAAACAAGATCGACCTTCCTGCTGCTGATCCGGACAGAGTACTGACAGAACTTGAAGAGGCTATCGGTATCGATGCAACAGAGCATAACCTTGTTTCTGCCAAAACGGGTGAAGGTGTGAAAGAACTTATAGATACTATAGTTGAACGTATTCCAGCACCGACCGGAGATGCAGATGCACCACTCAAAGCACTCATTTATGACAGTTGGTTCGACAACTACTTAGGGGCACTTGCACTGGTACGTGTCTTTGACGGCAGCATAAAAAAGGGCCAGATGCTTAAAGTAATGGGAACGAAAGATGATCATCAAGTCCTTAACCTTATGTACCCGAATCCTATCGCTCCGATTAAGACAGAAGAGATAAGAACAGGGGAAATAGGCATCGTAGTGATGGGGTTAAAGACTGTAGACTCACTTCAGGTAGGGGATACCATTACAGATTCAAAAAATCCTACAGCTAATATGATAGGCGGATTTGAACCTGCCAAACCGTTCGTATTTGCAGGTATTTACCCTATAGAGACAGATAAGTTTGAAGACTTGCGTGATGCACTGAACAAACTCAAGCTCAATGACTCCTCTTTGAGTTTTGAGCCGGAGAGTTCTATGGCACTGGGTTCCGGGTTTAGAACAGGTTTCCTTGGTATGTTGCACATGGAAGTGGTGAAGGAGCGTTTGGAGCGTGAGTTCAACTTGGAACTCATCGCTACTGCTCCTACCGTTGTCTATAAAGTCAAACAGACGAACGGTGAAGAGCTGGAGATACAAAATCCAAGTGAACTCCCGGAACCACAGAAGATAGACACCATTTATGAGCCGTATGTAAAAGCGACTATCCTGACACCACAGGAGTTTGTAGGTAACCTCATTAAGTTGCTTAACGACCGTCGTGGTATCCAGATAAAGATGGATTACTTGAACGAAACGCGTGTACTCATGGAGTATGATATTCCTATGAATGAGATCGTAATGGATTTTTACGACAAGTTGAAGTCTATTACCAAAGGCTATGCGAGTTTTGATTATGAACCCATAGGCTTCAGACCTGGAAAACTGGTTAAACTTGACATCCGTGTTGCCGGAGAAGTGGTCGATTCACTCTCTATCATCGTTCCGGAAGAGAAGGCGCGTACAAGAGGTCTTGCCTTTGTTGCACAGCTTAAAGAGCTTATTCCAAGACAACTTTTTGAAGTGGCTATCCAGGCGAGTATCGGAAATAACGTCATTGCACGTTCCAACGTGAAGTCGATGGGAAAAAATGTGACTGCCAAATGTTACGGTGGTGACATTACACGTAAAAGAAAGCTTTTAGAGAAACAAAAAGCAGGGAAAAAGCGTATGAAGTCCATCGGTAAAGTGGAAGTACCTCAAGAGGCATTTATGGCTGTTCTGAAGTTGGATAGTTAAATGGAGATGGGCTGGGCAATACACCTGCATCTTCTTGCGGCTATCTCATGGATAGGCGGGTCTATTTTTATGTTCGCACTTGGTATAAGTATGCGGGACAAGAAGGCACAAAAAGCGGTTTATCCCCATATAGGTCCTATTTTCGGTTACTTCGAAGTTGTGGCATTAATGTTTCTGCTTGCTACAGGTTCCTACATGATCACAGATTACGGATTAATAGAATTGCTTTTCACAGATTACCATTCAGAAGTAATAGATGCCTTGCGTACAAAACTGTGGATCGTACTGGTACTTCTTATCGTAACAGTGATCCACTTCATTATAGCCCTTAAAACAAATAACAAAGAGCGTACAACTATGCAGAACCTTATATCCCGTGCCTCTTCAATGCTGATCTTCTTTTTAAATCTTTTTGTATTGCATTATGCAATGGTGATACGGGATATACTTTAATTTTTATTACAGGTATTGAATATAAAGAATAAGATGCTGTTTCTTTCCAGGACAAAGCCTGGGAGAATGGTTTAATTAAAGAGGCTATACTCTTCTTTTATCGTATTGAGGATACTTTTATCTGCATTATAGATGAATGCATAGTTAAAGAGGGTATTCTTGAGTATTTCACGTATCTCCTCTTCACTCTCAAACCAGTGGGGACGGTCGATACCAGGTACTTTTGTTTTAGGCGGGGTCAGAACAATACCTTTTACCCAGGTGTTACTGCGTTTGATATATTCTCTTGCTTTGACGATATCACTGATATTGTCCGTAAAAATAGCAACTTTGTCACTTTTGCCGGCATGTGTACTCTTAAGCTGCCAATCAATAAAAACAGGGATGAAATGTTTTGTATATTTGATCCGTTCAACAGAATAAGGCAGTTCTTCATTTTCACAGAAGTCTATAACACGCAGAAGATATTCCAGGTGAAAAGGGATCAGCTCTTTCTCCTGATAGACAAAACCGCCTACTTTAAATGTGGTTTTGAAAAGTGTATCGGATACCGGATAGCCATCTACATCAGTTCTAAGTTTTTTGATATCGGGTTTAATGAGTCTCATCAGTTCCTTGTCTGCTCCGACAAAGAGTGAGTCGTCAGAATTGAGTATCTGCTCAAAGGCTTTACGCCAATCATCCGCAATGAAAGAGATGTTGCTTTTATGCGTAAGTATCATTTTCAGAAAGGTCATCTCATGATTGGACAACAAAAAGAATTTTGCCTCTTTTTTGATAATAACATAACGTATGAGTTTAAAGGCTGCGAGTTGAATGTCAGAGACTTTGATCCATGCGATCTCATCATCTTTTCTGACAATGCTTTCATCATCATATACAATGGCATACGCACCGTTTTCTATGGCTTTGTCTATCTCTTCCTGGTTTGAAGAGAAGAAAAGATCGCCGTGATCCACCTTTGAAGGATAGACAGTAGCTGCTTCGATGGCTTGTACTTTAGGTGTATTGGTGAGTGTTCCCTCAGTGAGGTTCAGGATGTCTTCTATTTTCATATTTAACCTATCGGTGTTCCGGCTGTTTTTGGTTTTTCCGGACGGATCATACAAAGACCGTCAGCATCTTTTGCAGCAAGTAACATACCTTCACTTTTGTAGCCCATGAGTTTAGCAGGCTTGAGGTTTGCTACGACACATACTTGGGTGTTAAGCATGTCATCTGCACTGTACCACTCTTTGATACCGGCAACTACTTGTCTTGGTACCTCTTCACCTACATCCACTTGCAGTAAAAGAAGTTTTTTACTTTTAGGTACTTCTTCTGCTTTCACTACGGTACCTACTTTAAGAGAAGTTTGGAAGAATTGGTCTATGCCGATGAGGGCTATGCCTTCTTCTTTATGAGCTGCTTCTTTTTTGGCTTCCTGCTTTTTCTCTGCCTTTTTTGGTTCTTCTTTTTTATCAACAGGCTCTGCTTGTTCAAGTAAAGGTTCTTCTACACGAGGGAAGAGAGGAGGGATCTTCTCTATGGTAAATGTTTCAAGAAGATTTTTCTCTTTGATGATGTTGTTCCAGCTTGTATTGTCTATGGTAAAGCTGAGTGCATCTGAGATCTTTGTACAGATGTCAGGCATGACAGGGTAGAGCATCACTGCTACTTTTCCAAGTATCGCAGCAATAAGCCCGTTAAGTGCCATTGCTTCTTCCTCTTTACTTTCTTTCATGAGTGTCCAGGGCTGATACTTGTCAATAGATCTGTTGGCTACAGAGAGCGGTCTCCAAAGTTCTTCGAGGTATCTGTGTATCTGCATATCAAAAAGAAGAGGTTCAAGCTTGTCAAGTGAAGCATGTACTTCATCTAGTTCTGCCTGATAGTATTTTGCTACATTCGCAGAATCCACTTTACCTTCAAAGTACTTACCGCTCATTCCTATGAGACGGTTAAGCAGGTTTCCGAGGTCATTCCCTAGATCTGAGTTGATACGGTCAATGAGTGCTTTTTGGCTAAAGTCACCGTCACCGCCGAATGGTACTTCTCTAAGCATGAAATAACGGAAGTTATCCAGTCCATAGGCATCTGCTACTTCTCTCGGGTTGACTACATTCCCTTTGGATTTACTCATCTTTTCGCCGTCACGTGTCCACCAGCCGTGTGCTGCGATGTGTTTAGGCATCGGTAAGCCAATGCTCATAAGGAATGCAGGCCAATAGACAGCGTGGAAACGCAGGATATCTTTACCTATGAGGTGTATACGTGCAGGCCAAAAGTCCATATTGGCTTCATCTGTACCGTAACCAAGTGCAGTGACATAGTTCATAAGGGCATCAAGCCATACATACATTACATGTTTCGGGTCATTGAGATCTTCCGGAAGTTTGACACCCCAGTCGAAACTCGTACGGGTGATGGAAAGATCATCAAGTCCGCTTTCAACAAAACGGATTACTTCATTTCTTTTACTTTTTGGTAAAATGCAGTCCGGATTCTCGTTATACCATGCAAGAAGTTTGTCCTGGTATGCTGAGAGCTTGAAGAAGTAGCTCTCCTCTTCTACAATAGTGGTACTCTTACCACATTCCGGGCAAAACTCATCATCTACCAGTTGTGATGCAGGGAAAAAAGTCTCACATGAGATACAGTAGTGCCCTTTATAGACATCTTTATAGATATCCCCATTGTTATGCATCACGGAAAAGGCTTTTTGAACCCCTTTCATATGGTCTGCATCTGTTGTTCTTATGAATTTGTCATAAGAGATGCCAAAGTCATCCCAAAGATTTTTGAATGTAGCGGAGATCTCATCTGCATACTCCTGAGAGCTTTTTCCTCTGGCTTTTGCTGATTCTTCTATTTTCTGACCGTGTTCGTCGGTTCCGGTGAGAAAGAATGTATCCAACCCACACATACGGGAGTAACGGGCAACAGTATCTGCAATGATGGTTGTATATGCATGACCGATGTGAGCGATGTCGTTCACATAGTAGATAGGGGTTGTGATATAGGCTTTTTTGTGACAAGATGACATATTTGTAGTTCCTTAAACAAATGAGTTTTTGGTTTACTGTAGAGTAAATTTATAAAGATTATTTTAGCCAAAAGATACTGTCAGGAGGGTTATTTCCAATGTTTTTTACTTATGATGATATTCGGAAGGTGGAATATACAGAATGAAGTGTGCTATAATAGAATTCTCTAAATAGTATCAAGTATATATAAAGGTGTATATAAAGTAGTCAAAATATCTGAAGAAGAGGTCTTATGATACCAACATCAAATATTTATTTTTTTTCTGAAAGTAGGGAAGAAAAGAGTAGAAAGACAACTGATCTGTTTACACCTCTTGAAAAAAAGAATATCTGGGATCAGCTCAATGAAAAAAGACTTCTTCGTCAGAAAAATGCTGAAAATCAGAAAAAAAGATTTGAAAAGAAGAAGATATATACCATACAGAATAAAAAATATTACAGGATCCATGATTTCAAATACGCCTATTATCTGGAAGTAGAAAGTTGTAGGAACCTCTCTTATTCGCAGACTGTGATATTGCTTTATACCTATACTTTTGCTACGATGACAGCAAGAAAAGGACTTGCAAAGATAGACAGAGTCACAGAGAGGATAATGATCTCCAATGATGCTTTACGTGTTTACTTTAAACCATACTGTCTGGAAGAAGAGCACTAGCTTGTTCTTGATATAAAGGAGTTCAGTTGTATTTCGTCTATATACTCAAATGTGCTGATGGAACCCTTTATACCGGTATTGCTACAGAACTTGAACGTCGTGTAAAAGAGCATAACGATTCTGATAAAGGGGCAAAATATACACGTATACGAAGGCCTGTCACCCTGGTCTACAGTGAAGAGCATACAGACAGGAGTACTGCTTCCAAAAGGGAGTATGAAATTAAAAAAAAGATGAGTAGGGCAGAGAAATTAAAGCTGATAGAGGGTTAGAACTCAAACCCTCCACCTGCACCTTTACTCATGCTGTCATAGACCGCTTTTATATAGGTATCCCGAAGTGTACAATCGAGTAGTTTTTCACACTTCATGCAACTATCGACACCATGCTGTGCTTGACATGCTTCAAGTTCTGCTTTTTTTTGCTTGAGAGCTATTTGCCATTCGTCAAGTACTGCTTCGGACATTATGCTTTGACCCCATATGCCTTTTTGAGTGCTTCTATTTCATAATTGGAACCAAAGAAACACGGGCTTGTGTCATGTGGATGTGCAGGAACAAGTTCCATGAGTCTCATCCCCTTGCTGTTGACAGCCTGTCCTCCTGCCTGTTCATACATAAAGGCAAAAGGAATGACTTCAAATAGTTGTCTCAGTTTTCCATTTGGTTTGTCTGATGTTCCAGGGTAAGAGAATATCCCACCCCCTTTGAGTAAAATTTGATGTAGATCCGGAACCATACCGCCAGAGTATCTGAGACGGTATCCTTCAGCAAAGAGATCATCTACAAATGTTTTATGGTAGTCGCACCAGTTCTGTTGTGTTCCGCCTGGTGCATTGAGTTTACCTTTTTCATCCAAGGTTACTTCACCGATGAAGTTAAAGAGGTCTTCCTGAGCTCTGTAGTGTAAAGGTTTTCCTTCTTTAGTCGCGATCATCAGTTCAATACGTGGTCCATAGACAACATAGGCAGAAGCTACAAGGTTCTCCCCTTTAAGTTCACCTTCATAGATACCGAAGATAGAACCTACTGAGAGGTTGACATCAGCCAGGCTGGAACCGTCCAATGGATCGTAGCAGATAGTGTATTTTCCTTCATCATGAAGTTCTAAAACCCCTTCCTTCTCTTCACTTACTAAAGCTTTAACAATAGAGATATCCCTAAAAGCCTCTTCTACGATATAGTCACTTTTAACATCGAGTTTGAGCTGCTCTTCACCTGAAGTGTTGGAACTGTTACTGTATCCTAAATCTTCAGTTTTAATGGCATGGTCTATCTTAATGGCAACTTGTTTAATGGTCTCAAAAATGGTTTGCATCTATATCTCCTTGGCGTTATTTGTTATCCACTCTATAATTTGAGTCGTATTGTTTAGATCAAGCAATTGAATGTTGGCGGGGATAGTGTATTTTGTGACATCTATGCTTTTGTCTATAGCGATAGCTTCACTACAGGAGAAGTAACTCTCATCTATCTCATTTCTGAAGATGGCTATACGTGGTAAAGGAAGTGTCTTGAGCCCCTCCACAAGCAAGATATCAAAGTCATTGATCATTGCTATGATGTCATCCAGCGTTTTTTCTCGCTGAGAGAAGTATGTCGTACGTGTGGGAGAAGTGACTACCACTTCTGCACCTGTCTGAGAAAACTTGTAGCTGTCTTTTCCTTCAACATCGAACACGGCTTTGTCTTTAGGATCATTTTTGATGATAGCAACTTTTTGTTCTTTGATAAGTACTTTTGCTACTTTTTCCACAAGTGTGGTCTTCCCGCTGCCTGAAGGGCCTGTAAATGCTACTGCAACTCTTTTGTCCACGCAATAAACCTTTAGTTGATTTGGTTGAATTATACATAAAACTTTATTGAAACTATGTTAAAAAAATTAGATTTAGTAGGTAATTACATACCTCTTGAATAGAATAGTAGAAAGTGTAAAGAATATTAATTGACTGTCAGTATGTCATCTCTCTTGAAGATATATATATTGAGATGATACAAACAAGAAAATACAAAACATGAAGGGATACATATTTTGCCGGTTTGAATGAATTCTACTATGAGTTATTCTTTATTTCCGATGATTTATACGAGTTATTTTCAATGATTTTTTGAACTTGACTATTTGTATAATGTATTTTGGAGTGAGTTCCTATTAGATCATTCCGTATCTGTACAGTTAATACACCTAAAGCTTCATACAGTAAATGTGTATCACCGCTAAAACTCTTATCTTCTGATAGCCGGGAAACTACCTTGATAAAGTTTTGATATTCATTTAAAACATCTACAGATGCAACAATAGCTAATCTATGTGTTGTAAATTGTAAACTGGTAAGTTCTGCTGTCGTAAAGTTGTCTGACAGAGACATTTTTTCTAGAAGGTCAAGTAGTTTTTCATATGTTGTTGCCTTTAGTTCAAGAAATTTGATATTTTGTTCTTTCTCTATCTCAACGGCAGTTTGCTTATTTAAAAGTAAAGCGGTAATAAATATGGTTGCAAGAGTCCCCAGAATTATAAGGACAATTTCTTGAGTAAACGGCGTACTGTCTGTAACTTTGTATGCATATCTTAGATATATATACCCTGATACTATAGTGATAAATGATAATAATAAATATACTATTTGTTTTGATTCTTTATTCAAAGTAAACTCTCCATTTTCATTTTATCCTATCCTCTTTTTTTCACGCATAAACCTTTAGTTAAATTATTTGAATTATACATAAAACTTTATTGAAACTATGTTAAAATCCTAATTATCCCGGAGGACTTATGCGTAATATACTATTGACTATGGGTGCTATGGCACTACTTGCAGGCTGTACCTCTAAAGAAGAAAAAGCACTCATGCAGGCGTATGAGAAACATAAGATCTATTCTAAACAACTTCAAAGAACTGAAAAAATACAACTTTACGACGGTCAGGTCACCAAAGTACTTCTTACGGCAACTTATCTGTATGAACCCAGTTTGGAAAAAGAGGATGAACGTGATGAAACATTTATCGTAGGTGTTTATCTTGAAGAGAATGAAATGCAGGTTTTTGATCAGGAAGGCTTCGCATTGACACTGAACGGAAAGAAACCTGCACATATTCAAAAACTGAAAAAGAGTGACAGGAGATTGGAAAATATCTCTTTTGTGACAGAGTGGAGTCAGTTCTACCTTGTTTCTTTTCCCCATGTTTCAAATAAAAGTTTTAAATTGATCTTTGAAAGTGATCAGTATGGAAAAGGTGAGTTGCACTTTGCAAAAGTGGCAAAATATGTGTTGAGCAAGAAGATCTTTTAGTTAAAAAAAGACTTCCTGGTTATGCTATAGTCTTATTATCTGAACCTGTCTGTCTTTGCCGGGTTCGTCAAACTTTTTATAAAAGGCAGAAGACGTGTTGAAATACCCAGTTTATTGAGGTAAACAACATAGTTTACAAGAACACGTTTTCCATACTCTCTGGCTTGGACATTGCTCATTTTTTCCATACTTAAGTAAGGTTCGAACGCCCCGGTTCTGAAATAATCGGATCTTTTGATAAGTCTTTTTGTAAATCCGATACCTCCATTATATGCATAGGCTACGAAAAGCGGATGGTAAAGATATTTATTCAGGTAGTCAAGATGGAAGTCCGCATATTCTATCGCTTTATGAGGATCAAATATATCATCCAGATCTATCCGTTCACCTTTTTTCTTAGCTATATGCTCAATTAGAAAAGGCATGAACTGCATCATGCCTAGAGCAAAAGAGCGTGAGACAGAAGCAGGTACGAAACGACTTTCCTGTCTTGCAATAGCATAGATAAGGGCTTGACGTTCCTTTGAAAACTTTTTCATAGTATTCCGATAGGGCATAGGGAAATAGGATTTTCTATAGTTGCATGCTTTGGCTTTAAGATAGGTATTCATACCTATGGTTGCCTGAGATTCACAATCTTCTGCAAGATCATTTAGGTCTGCATCGGGAAGATTCATTTTTACTTTCATCTTTGCCCAGTCAATCGGGTCTGTGGCATCTATGCCAAATACACTGTTTTTGCGGACAAATGGCGTAATAATGGTTCGGGGATATTTTTTATGTGCCATATCAGCTGCCAGGAGGGTATACATATTGATATGATAACTTTTTAAAAGCTCTTTAAGATATTTTTTGTCTTTACTCAGAAGATAGAGCCAAAAAAGCGATTTGTCTTTTTCCCATCTTTCCATATATGTTTTATATGCTTTGAAAAAATAATTCTCTGCTTTTTGAAGTTTCTTTTTTTCGACCAGTTTTATAGCAGTTTTAAAATATTTGTTCGCTTCTGCTTTGCGTTTCCAATCGGTTTTATCGAGTACATTAAAAAGAGGAGGTTTAGGTTTCAAATGAGCAATTAGTCCGGTTTTCTTTTTGTATGCTGTACGAAGTTTTTTGTTAAGATGATCAGCCTCTTGAATAATAGACTTCGCTTCTCCGACGGTAGTGGTTCTTTGAGAGAGAAAGCGCCAGATATAGTAGTCTTTTTCAACACTTTGAGGCATTTTATGTATCTCTGAGTAAGTAAATGTTTTAGCCTCAAGTACAGCTGTGTTTAAAGCAAAGCTGGCAATAAGTGTTAAAAACAGGTACTTTATATTCATGCTTACCCTAAAAATATACGCATCATAAAGGTATCAAGGAATTGAAGCCCCAATATAATGACAAGAGGGGAAAGGTCGATACCTGAAAAAACAATAAAAGGTATTTTTTGACGTATAAAGCTGTAGGCAGGTTCTGTAAGCCTGTAAAGGATCTGGACAATAGGATTGCCGGGATCCGGCCTTACAAAGCTTAACAATGCAGAGATAATAACGATCCAAATATAAATATTGATCACTGTATGTAAAAGTTGTACGATAGAATATATTAGTGCATTCATGATGCTACCTCCAATAAATAAGATTTGATAAATGGATAAATGTCACTGAGTTCCGGTCCGTGTTCGACACCTGTAAGCAAAAGTCTAAGCGGTTTAAAGAAGTTCTTGCCTTTCAGTCCGCTCTCTTTCATAATATATGACTTGAACTCATCAAAAGTATCTATCATGGGAGCCTGTTGGATAAGTTTTTCCATTGTACGCATCTGCTCACCCCATTCATTATCAAAATTCTTAGGGCTGAAAACAGGTCTTATCTTGCTTTCCAGTTCATTAATGGTACTTGCTTCTTCCAGGTATATCTTTGCAAGTTTGCCAATATCGGCATCTGCAAAACCGAACAGTGTTGAAAGTTTCTTGTCATCCATCATTTTAAGATGTTCCCTGTTGATGAAACGAAGTTTGTCTATATCAAACTTGGCTGCAGATCTTGAAATATTTTCAAGCTTGAACCACTCTATTGCTTCCGGCAGGGTAAAGATCTCTTTAGGTGCTTTTGTATTCCCTAAAAGTAAAAGATAATTACTGATAGCATCAGGGATAAAGCCCTGTTCAAAAAGCCACTTGACAGAACTGGCATTATCACGTTTACTCATCTTCCTGCCTTCTGAATTGAGGATAATAGGCAAGTGTGCATAAGTGGTTTCTTCTTCATAACCCAGTTGCATTTTGATATGTTTCTGTTTAGGTGTGTTGGAGAGATGGTCTTCCCCCCGGATGATAAAGTTCACACCTGAAAGCATATCATCACAGGCACATGCAAAATTATAGGTAGGAGTACCGTTTGCACGCAAAATAACAAAACTGTCCACTTCATCGGGTGCAGTGACAATATTGCCTTTGATGAGATCATGGTTGATGATATCATGCTTCGGCTTTTTAATACGGATCACAAAAGGTGTACCGCTCTCTTTGAGTTTGGCAAGTTCTTCTTTATTGACATCAAAACATTGACCGCTGTATCGATAAGCGGTTTTCTGTGCTTTTGCATTTTCCCTGTCTGCTTCAAGTTGTTCAGGAGTACAGGTACAGACAAAAGCTTTTCCTTCTTCAAGTAAACGGATTGCAAGTGTCTGATGCATATGAAGATGTTCACTCTGATGAAAAACCTGATCATGGTGAAGGGCAAACTTCTCTAAGATCTGTAGGATCTCTGTATCTTTCCCCTCAATATTGCGTACTTTATCCATATCTTCAATACGAACAATAAAGGGTTCATTCCTTTGCTGTGCAATAAGGTAGTTAAGTATAGCAACACGTAGGCTTTCTATGTACATATCACCGGTAGGTGAGGGGGCAAATCTTAGCATCTGTTTGTTAGACTCCGATAATGGTTAATTAGTATTGATGATATTATAGGATGTTTTACTGAAAGAGGCATAAAACAGAATGAAGTGTCTGAGGCAATGTCCTCGTTCCTATCGAGACGATAGGAACGAGGATATTTACCTTTTTTGATTAAAATTGAATAGTAAAATAGATATTATTCACATTTACTATGCAATTATGCTATACTATGCATAAAATATATGACAATAAAAGGATATAGTATGCAAAATATCAGCTACAAAGAGAAGATCGAAGCACTTATAAAGCACTATAAATTCTCTACCAAACTGGCTGAAGCACTGCATGTGCATCGCATGTCCATCCAAAACTGGCGGGATGACACTACAGGCATCACAAAAGAGAACCGGCTTAATATTGATATGCTTTATGCTATGCATTGTGTGATTCCTGCATTGCAAAAGTCTGAGGTAGATGCCCGTGTCCGGAAGCTTGAACGTGAAGAGTATGCACCGTTTTTGGAGAATGTGGACGTGGTGACAGAAGTAAGCAGGAAAAATGCCTTTGGATCACTGGAAGTGGAGGTGTCTGATACCGATGAAGCACTTTTTTACAGTGTTGTTGAGGGCAGCTTTATCGAAAAAGATATCGAGAAACGAAAGTTTTTGGAGATGAACAATCTTGCATTTTTGACCAAACAGATACTTATAGATACGCAAGAGAAAAAAATAGAGCGTCTCAACAGTGACATCATTAAACAATGGCACTTTGGCTTAATGAACGGCATTAGAGATGATGCAGGCAAATACTCCACGAAGATGCGTATCATTCCCGATACAAAGATTACTTTGACAGCACCCGAAGATATACCTGAAGAGGTAGAGTACTGGGTGGGGAAATACAGTGATGTCAGAAGCATCTATGACATTGCCTATGCCCATGAACATTTTGAGCTTATTCACCCTTTTGGTGACGGTAACGGACGTGTAGGCAGACTTATTATGGCACATCAGTTTTTAAAACTTGGTCTGCTCCCCCCAATGATAGACGGACACAACAAAGCACTATACTATGCCGCACTTGAAAAGGCACAGGTTGAAGGCAATATCATCCCTTTGGTTTATTTCTTGACAGAGGCGGTAGAGCGAATGAAAGAGCAGTTACATGTATTACCGCACCAAGTATATAGTTAAATGTTTGATACTGTAATTATGTTATATATTCATGTAACCTTTTTATTGGTCATCAAGCATTAGTCTGCATTCCCATCGAGACGATGGGAACGAGCTAACAATAAAACACTGCATCATAGGATTTCGAATGCCATTTGGGTTGATCTGCTATTTCAACTTCTCAGCTACAAGCTCATTGACCACTTTCGGATTGGCTTTGCCCCCTGTGGATTTAAGTACCTGTCCGACAAAGAAGCCTAAAAGTTTGGTATTACCCGCCTTGAATTTGGCGACGTTGTCTGGATTTTTTACAATTATTTCATCAATAATAGGTAAAATTTTAGAGGGGTCACTTATCTGTATGAGACCTTTCGCTTCTACTATTTGCTTTGGGTCTTCGCCACTTTGTACCATATCTTCAAAGACTTGTTTGGCAATTTTCGTAGAGATTGTCTCATAATATATCATATAAGAAAGTGAAAGAACTTGGTTAGCTGTGACAGTTAACCTATCCACTTCTTTTTTTAATTCTCTAGCTACATCATTAACTACAAGATTTGCAATAATCTTTAGTAGATTATTTGGCTTGATGTATTCTAACTCAGCAAGTATATTCTCATAAAAATGGGAAAGTTTCTCATCACGTGCTAAAGTATTGGCTACTTCACTGTTCAGTTTAAGCTCACCCGTGTATTTATCAAACAGTGCTTGCTGGGCTTCACTCATAGGTGCAACTTCACCCTCTATCTGTACTTTTTTGGCTTGAGGTTTACGTTCACCCCTGGGTGCTCTTCCCGGTGCTTTTTTCTTTTTGCCCCAAGAGTCTTTAAGACTGACGATTTTATTGAACACAGGGTTTTCATCTGTATAATCAACAGGGTCAGCATAAAAATACCCCTGTCTTTCAAACTGGAATCTCTCATCAGGTCTTTCAGTGATCACCGCAGGTTCAATCAGGGCATTTTTGATGACTTTCAGAGAGTCCGGATTGAGATCATCCAAGCCCTCCGGAAATTCATTTTTAAACAATCTGTCATAGAGTCTTACTTCAACTTTCACGGCACTCTTTGCATCTACCCACTGGATCGCACTTTTGACCTTTATACCGCTGGTGTCCTGTCCGCTTTTGGAATCTGGGTGATACGCTGCTTTTATCTCTATGATATTGCCATGAGCATCTTTGATAACCTCTTTGCAGGTGATGATATAAGCATGCTTCAACCTTACGGGTTGCTCTGGTGTAAGACGGTAATACCCTTTTGGAGGATCCTCCGTAAAGTCATCACGTTCAATATAGATCTCACTGGAAAAAGGCAGCTTTCTTGAGCCCTCTTTAGGCACATCATGCGGGTAGTATGAAGCATCGAGTGCTTCACTGCCCTCATAGTTCTCGATGGTTACTTTGAGTGGATCAAGGACACACATGACACGCGGGACTTTGGTATTGAGATCATCTCTGATACAAAACTCAAGCTGTGCGACATCCACTGTTGAGTTTGTCTTGGCAATACCGATCTGATCGCAAAAGTTCAGGATGGACTCAGGGGTATAACCCCGTCTTCTGTATCCGGCAATAGTCGGCAGACGGGGATCATCCCACCCATTAACGTATCCACCCTCAACCAGTTCCAAAAGCTTTCTTTTACTCATAACCGTATAGTTGATGGCAAGCCTTGCAAACTCATGCTGGTAAGGGCGTGGCGGTTCAAGCTCCAGCGTATCCAAAACCCAGTCATAAATAGCACGGTTGTTCTCAAATTCAAGTGTACAGAGTGAGTGTGTAATACCTTCGATATAGTCAGACAAACAATGCCCAAAGTCATACATCGGGTAGATGGACCATTCATTCCCTGTCCTATGATGCTTTGCATGCCTGATACGATAGAGAAGCGGGTCGCGCATCTGCATATTGGCTGCACTCATATCTATACGTGCTCTAAGGACGTGTTCACCGTCTTTGAACTCACCCTTTTTCATTCTTTCAAAAAGGTCAAGGTTCTCTTCTATGGAACGCTCGGCGTACTTGCTTCGTTTTCCTGCTTCTGTGACCGTACCGCGATACTCACGTATCTCCTCTTCATTCAGGCTATCGACGTATGCCTTGCCCATCTTGATAAGACGGATTGCGTAATCATACAGTTTGGGGAAATAATCGGAAGTGAAACGCACACTGTCATCCCACTCAAAACCAAGCCAATGTACAGCATCTTTGAGAGCCTCGACGTATTTGGTCTCTTCTGTGGTTGGGTTGGTATCATCCATTCTAAGGTTGCAACGTCCCTGATAGTCACGTGCGATACCGAAATTGATAGCGATAGATTTAGCATGTCCAATGTGTGGAAAACCGTTAGGCTCCGGAGGAAACCTTGTATGAACCTCTTGATACTTGCCTGACTTCAAGTCCTCTTCCACTATAGTACGTAAAAAATCTTTGCTCTCTCTCATTGTTCTTAAACCTTTTGAAACTCTTATTAAAGCTGTATTTTACCGAATTAGAGCTTATCGCATCTTAGAGTTGTTCTTTGAAGGAAAAAGAAAACATTTTTAATTATATTATTTTATATACTTTTTTTCATTAATTATTTTTAGTTATAGTATATATATAAAGTTTACTGTGTTGAACAACTCTGCCTAATGAATGATATAAGGGGTACAGAGATGCAAAAAATATTATCTTTCATTTTGTTATTTTCTTTTTATATTAACCCTCTTCAGGCAAATATTTCCATCAAACCACTTGATCTTGCTACATCACATTATGCGATCGGCCGTTCTGTCCTGGTATATGAAGATAAAGATGCCAATATGACACTTTATGATATCCGTCGCCTCTCTTCAAATGATTTTGTACCGTTAAATAAGCCTGTATCAAGTCGGCTGTTCACAAATTCTGCATTATGGTATCTGTTCACAGTTATTAACAATGAGAAAGATCCTGTAAACAGATTGATCATATTTGAACCCGCCTGGCTCGATACGATCAATATTACCATAGTATCCGAAAATGGACAGATACAAAACTACCGGAGTGGTAACATATACCCTTATGCCAGACGTGTGATCGATCATTATTTTATCAATTTCAATCATGATTTTGAACCGGGGCTTTCTACAGTTTATGTACAGGTGAGAACGCGTGATCCTTTTATTGTTTCTATCTCTCTTATGAAAATACCAACATTCCTGGCAGACCAGATCGGTGCTTCATTTTGGATCGGCTTGATCTATGGCGGAATCATTGCTATGTTGTTTTATAATATTTTTCTTTTTTTTGGTATCAAAGAGCGTTACTATGCTTTTTATGTATTGTATCTTTGTACTTTTTTTATGATGAATGCAGCCTATAACGGTTATACGTTTATGTATTTCTTTTCCAATTATCCTAATGTCCAAAATTGGGCACAGTCCATATCGATCTTCTTTTTTGTATTTGCATCACTTCTCTTTGCCCAATCCTTCTTAAATCTTAAAAAATATCATTTTACCCTTTATGCGGTAACTACTTATTTTATATATTTTATTCTTGGTATCTCACTGCTTTCGGCAGCTATCGGCGGGTATCGTTATCATGTGATCTTCGCCATTCTCTCTATTATGCTGACAAGTATCTATATCTTCGGTATTGCACTGTTTTCCTGGTTAAAGGGCAATCGTTCAGCAAGGTTCTTCCTTCTTGGTGCTGCCAGTGGTCTTATAGGCTCTTTTATAACTGCATTGACGGTGATGTCTTTTATCCCGTACAGCTATATGACATACAAAGCGACTGATTTTGGAATGTATATTGATGCAGTACTTCTTTCTATGGCACTTGCAGATCGTATGAAGATCACACAGGAAAAGAAATTGATAGCGGAAAAAGAGGCAAAAACAGATATTTTGACAGGATTGTTCAACCGAAGAGCCTATGATAAAATAAGTCATGCGGAGTACCAGAGATTAGTCCGTCTGGACAGGGGCCTCTCTGTAATAATGTTTGATATTGATGACTTTAAAACAGTGAATGATACGTATGGCCATAATGCAGGCGATATTATGTTGAAAACTGTAGCAAGTATTGTAAAGCGGGTCATGCGGGAGTATGACTATGCTTTTAGAATGGGAGGAGATGAATTCCTGCTGTTATTGCCGGAAACAAAGGAGACAGAAGCCTATCAACTGGCTGAACGCCTCAGAACAGAACTAAAGGACCAAAAGATAAAAGTGAATGGAGATAAACACTCTATTACAGCCAGTTTCGGTATATCTCAGTTCGTACCGACCGATGAAAGTATAGAAAATGTTGCAAAACGGGCAGATAAAGCACTTTATCAGGCTAAAAAGTCCGGCAAGGACAGAGTAGTCATCTTAAACAGCCGGGTTGAAGGAGAATAGAAATAGAACAGTCCATTCAGAGTCATTGGTATATTATCCCAGATAGTGATCCAGAGTGAACTGCATATCCTCATCTAATTCAAGGTTGTTTCTCATCCATTTGAGGTATCCTGGATCTTCCATGGCTATCTCTTCTATGTCTCTGTCTTTGTATTTTCCGAATTTAAAGGTTCTCATCATCACAGGTGTCTGAGTGAGTTCTGCCAGTTTTTGCATAGGATTCAATCCCGGATAGTGTTCCTGGGTGAGTTGTACCAGTCTGGACAGAAGTAATTTCATTACCAATACATCACCGATGGCATCATGTGCTTTGATGGTAATACCAAGCTTGGCTGCTTCCGCTTCCTCTATTTTGTAGAGATCCAGGGCATAACGTAGATACTGCAGGCGATGGTAGGGCATTTCAGGTAGAAGATGTTTTGCACAGCGCAGTGTATCTATAAGCGTATAGTGATTTTCAAATCCCTCTTTTTTAAGCATGGATAAGTCAAAATTGATATTATGTGCAATGAGATAGTTCTCTTTTTCATTTAATTCAACGATCTTTTGAGCAAATTCTGTTTCAGAGTAGGGTGCTTTTCCGGCGATGATGTCGGGTGTGATATTATGTACTTCCATCGCTTCGATACTGATCGCCAATGGTGCGGAGCAGAACTCGTCATATACTTCTATTTTTTCTTTGCTGTATACTATCATTGCCCCTATCTGTATGATACGGTCCTCTTCCCTGTTTCCCGTGGTCTCTGTATCGAAAAGTATATATTTTGCCATGAATAACCTTACGTTTTTTTGTCTGTGGATATTTTATCTTCAGTTTGCAAATCATAGCGTTTTTTTCTATAGTTTTGCCTAATTAATAACAAATGGATATAATACTGATTATTTGTATAACACTGGAGTATAAATGAATGTTGATGCACAACTGATAGAACATATGATGAATCCCAAAAACTATGGTACATTGGCAAGTAGCAATGCACAGGGGATAGGGAAAAATCCTGAAAATGGTGAAAAGGTAGTGATCTATCTGAGGGTAGGTACCGATGAAGATGAAGCCTATATTGATGATATTGCTTTTCAGGCCATAGGCTGTACGACAACAGTCGTTGCAGGCTCTATGATAACAGAAGAGGCAAGAGGGCTTAATTTTAACGGGGTGAGAAACCTTATAGAAGCAACGATGAAGCTGCTTGAAAGACTTCCGCCTGAAGATGCTGCATGTTCAGAAATGGTAGCTTTGGCATTGAAAGCAGCTATCGATACCTATGAAAAACAACTGGAAGACCCGGACTATCCTGTGATCACCTATAAAGTCGTCAACAGCTGTGTGCCGAAAGAAGAAAACCAAGAGGGAGAAGAACAATGATGAAAACAGTAATGATCAAAACACATGAAGCCTGGCTTGCAATGCTTATGGCGGGTTTTATGAGCAGAACTGAAAACAAACAGGTACTTTTTGATTTTTCAGATATTCTGTTCAGACATTTTACCTGGCTGGAAAATGAACTTATTGAACTTGGAGAATCCTATGATTATGACAGGGATAATATTCCTGTTAAAGTAGAGAGATTATCCGATCTTTTGAATGATATTATAAAAAGACTCAATGAGATCGACCTTCAGCTGCTCAGTTCACCGGACAAAGCGCTGGATGCACGTATCTCAAGTGACCTTTACTATATGATCAATGTCCTGAAAGATATGAATGATGAAGTGATCACTGCATTCAGTATGGAGCGTAAATTTCCGGGTCTGGAACTGACAGAGGAGGCTACAGATGCTTTGACACTGTTCTTATTTGAAGAGACCTATAAAGAGTATGAACTCATTATGATATACAACTATCTCAAAGCGCACAGTAATGATGCTTACATGAACAGGATCTTTCAGATACTCATTGACGAGAGTTTCTTCCATCTCAAAAGTTTTGGAGATATGGGGGCAAAGATGGGAATACTGGCCGTACCGCGTGTAGTGATGAAAGAACTTTATCAGGTAGAGGATGTCGTACAGTTCCTTAAAGACGGTATTGATGAAGAGCTTGCTGCAAAAGAGGAGTGTAAAAAACTTTCTGAAGCTGTATCGAAAGACAGTCCCGAGTTGGCAAAATTCTTTGATTTCATCAATCATCAGGAAAACTACCATATTTCACTTATGACAGATGCATTAGCGCATTATACAAAGGATAAAAATGCCTAAACATTTTACTTCTGTCATAGCAAATTATTTTGGAAAGTTCGCTTCCAAAGCATTTCCTGCACCTGTACAGCATTTTATCAATACCGGTTATGTGAAACTTATGGGGCTTGATATGAGTGAGTTTAAGGATCCTAATGCCTATCCTACCCTTAACAAACTTTTCACCAGAGCTCTAGAGAAGCCCAGACCGTTACCGGAAGATAAAGATGCACTTATCTCAGGCGTAGATGCACTGGTCACGGATGCAGGTACCATCACTGACGGGAAAGCCTATCAGATCAAAGGGATGAGCTACAGTATTGAGAAGCTTTTCGGAGAGCATCATAAGGCCGCAGCCGGTTGGTTGGAAGGCGGAGAGTTCATGAATTTTTATCTTTCTCCCAAAGATTACCACCGATATCATATGCCTATGGATCTGAAGGTCCATTCTCTTACCCATATCCCAGGTAAGCTTTACCCGGTTAATTTCCCGCTTTTGCGCAATATGAAAGAACTTTTCATAGAGAATGAAAGAGTGGTCATGGAGTGTGAAGACAGGGTAGGCAGAATGCATGTGCTTGTATTGGTCGGGGCACTGAATGTAGGTGAAATGGTTGTTTCTTTTGAAGAACGTGTACGAACAAACAGTGATATACGGGAATCCGACCATTATACTTATGAAGATCTATGGTTGGAGAGAGGAGAACTTTTCGGTTGGTTTGAAATGGGGTCGACACTTTTGACCTTCTCACAGAAAGGGAGTATCCTTCCTGAAGTAGCGATCAATCAAAAGGTATCATTTACAGATGTCCTGGGAAAGATACTTTAATTATAAAGGAGTAGTATGCTAGTCGTTAGAGAGATACAGGAATACGCACAGATACGTACCAAAGCCAGAGCTTACCTCTGCTATATTATGAGTCGCAACATCTCACAAAGCATGGAGGGTAGTACACTTGAGAGTGTGATCAAAAAGATAAAGAACCTCAAAGAGGCGATCCCCAAGAGTGAAGTGATCTATGCAATAGACGGTAACGGTATTCAGATCGTTGACAATATCTCTTCCAACCCCAAACTGAACGGTTTTGGCAAAGGGGAAGACAGAAGCGACAGAGCCTATTATTATAAAACCTTTAAAGAACATCGATGTATGCTGACCGACCCGTATCCTTCGCTTGTAAGCAATGAACTTGTCGTGACTGCAACCTTTCCACTTTATGATAAGGATGATCAGCTTTTAGCGATCATCTGTATAGATATTACCCTGCATAATATCCTCAGAATGGTACATCCAAGTTCTGTCAATTCTACATTCGGTACGGCAAGCAAATGGATATACTCTGCTTTCTCCATAGCACTTTTTGCAGTGGCGTTGCTGCTTTTTGTCAAGGGGGTAACAAGTTTTATGAGTTTTGGGATGGATTTCACAAATATTGATATTAATGAAATGTTCAAGTCAACCATTCTTCTTACCCTTTCTCTGGCCATTATAGACCTGGTCAAAGCGATCTTTGAAGAAGAGGTACTGGGGAAAGAGAAGAAAAAAGGGAGTTCGGAAGACAGTCATCAGACAATGATACGCTTTTTGGGCTCTATCATCATCGCCCTCTCTATAGAAGCATTGATGCTTGTCTTCAAGTTTGCATTGACTGACCCGGAAAAACTGCTCTATGCCGTTTACCTTCTTATCGGGATCACTGCATTGATATTGGGGCTTTCTGTTTATTTGAAAGTAAATCAAAAAGTGAACCAGAACAATAGATGAGACAAAAACTGATCATTTTCGATATGGATGGTACACTGGTAAACAGTTCTCTGACCATTGCCAATGCCATTAACTATGTACGCCAAAATCTGGGGTTTGAGCCTATGAGTCAGGAGTATATTCTGAAACGTGTGAATGACCATACACTCAACCCTGCCCAGGCCTTTTACCATACACGTAGATTTGAACCGCATCATGAACAGTGGTTTTCCGAATATTATACGAAAAACCATGAAAATGAACTGGTGCTTTATGATGGTATCAAAGAACTTCTGGAGGCTCTTAAATCCCGAGGACATGCATTGGCAGTGGCTACCAATGCCTACAGAGGCTCTACTATTGAATCACTCACACATCTTGGTGTGTATGACCATTTTGATGCCATAGCGTGTTATGATGATGTACAGCAGGGAAAACCCCATCCGGATATGCTCTACAAGATACTGGATGAGTTGGATCACAGTAAAGATAAAGCACTTTTTATCGGTGACGGTCCGCGTGATGAGATGGCAAGTAAAAGGGCAGAGATCCCTTATATTATGGTTGACTGGGGTTTTACAGAGCACAGGGATGCTGTCAGAAGCGTAGATGATCTTAGGGAGATGTTGCTTGGGAGTTAACGTTTGACTTCCTTTCATCCCACCTCTCCGGAGACTGTAAAAGAACTAGGCACCTTGGAAGTGAAGGCTTCAGCCTCACCCAAATATTTGCATATTTTTAGGTTGTTTTAACAGAAAAAGCAATATTTTCCATTAAATACAAACTTTTTTAGGCAAAAAAGCTTTTGGTGGGACTGAAGTCTCCACTTCCATGAGTTCTTTCACCGTCTCCGGAGCTTGGGGACGAGAAAAACAAATAATTTAACTTTCGTATATACGTCATTCCCGACCAGATCGGGAATCTAGAATTTAAACTTCAGAGAATATATGGGCAATGTATCAAAGATTCTAGATCCCCGTATCAAGCACGAGGATGATGATGGAAATGCATGTACTAAAGTTGTGTAAATAAACCTAAAATATGCTATAGTTCACAAAAAAAAACAGAGAGATTTACCATGTCCAAATCACTGGTTACCGATATCCTTTCCATATTACTTATAGGTGTATCATTTGTACTGCCGCCGCAGTACCACAATGCCGTACTTTTTACAGGGCTCTTTGCACTCTCCGGAGCTGTTACCAACCAACTTGCCATTCATATGCTTTTTGAGAAAGTACCCTTGTTGTATGGTTCGGGGGTCATAGAGAAGAATTTCGATACCTTTAAAGTCTCTATTAAAAATATGATCATGAAACAGTTCTTTACCAAAGAACAGTTGGGAAATTTCTTTGCAAAAGAGGAGCAGAAGATAGACCTTCGTCCTTTGGTAGAAGGGGCGGATTTTTCTCCGGCTTTTGATGCACTTTCCAAGACAGTGATGGAGTCAAAGTTCGGTGGAGCTATCAGTATGTTCGGAGGAGAAGAGGCTCTGGATGGATTGCGAGAGCCTTTTTCCCGTAAACTGAAAAGTGCAGTAAGTTCCATCGTCTCTTCTGATGCCTTCAAAGCGCAACTGGACCACCACATACAAAGTTCAGCACTCAGTGAAGACCTGATAGCTTCTGTTGAACAACTCATTACAAGAAGGCTTGAGGAACTGACACCCAGGATGGTTAAAGAACTTGTACAGGAACTTATCAAAGAGCATTTGGGCTGGTTAGTCGTATGGGGTGGCGTTTTTGGTGGACTTATAGGACTTATTTCATCATTTTTCATTTAACTGCCTATTTTTAAGCAGGAACTAAGAATACTTTTATTTCTAATTTATATTAAACAGATAGAATGCTCTCATCAAAAATTCGGAGACTGAATGAAATATATCAAAATACTATTGGCAACACTACTGCTCATATCTATTGCAAATGCAAAGAGCTATACAGAGTTTAAAAAATCAACAAACTTCCCTAAAACCACTAAGGTTTTTACAGATGATGCTCTTCTTAAAAAGGCAAATGGAGAAAATACAAAAGTGAAGATCGATATCAGTGAACAGCGTATCAAACTTTATGCAAATAATAAAATAGCTATCGACTCTCCTGCAACAACAGGCAAAAAATATAAAAGAACACCTAAAGGCAGTTTTAAAATTACTGAGAAGATCAAAAATAAACGTTCAACTATCTTTGGAAAGCTTTATAATGGAAAGAAAATGGTTTTCAAAGGTGACAGAAGAAAGTATAAAGGTAAATACACCAGATACGAAGGTGCTGCACTTAAAAACTGGATGCGTTTAACAAGCACAGGTATCGGTATTCACGGAAGTAAATATATCTTTAGAGTACCTCACAGTAACGGATGTGTACGTGTACCATATGCTGTTGTGAACAAAATTTACAGCTACGTAGGCAAAGGGACTGAAGTAAGCGTAGTTCAATAATCTTTCACTTATTATTCTCGGGGTTCCCCGAGAATTTTTCTCTATTCTCTTATTTTTTCTTTTTACCCACTATCGAAGCTTTTTTCATCTTAAACCCTTTCATCGTTTCATCCCAGTATTCACGACTCTCTATAAGTTCCAGATCATTTTTAAATGCATTTTCAAGTTCGCCTTCTTCCAACAGATAAGAACGTTTTGAGGGTACCTGCTCATTGTCGGGATGATAAACGAATGTCTCGTAGATCAGAATACCGCCTGTTTTAAGTGCCTCTATGATCTGGGGAAAGAGTTCTCTTTTGAGAAAGAAGGTACAGACAATGAGGTCATAGTGGTCTTTAGGCAGGGTATAGGTATCAAAGTCCACTTCTTTGGCATGAATATGAGGGATGCCCTGCAGTGACTCTATGGCCAGTGAACTTACATCCAAAGCATCCACCTCAAAGCCCCGTGATGCCAGGTACTTACTGTGCCGTCCCATACCGCAGGCGATATCGAGGGCTTGTTTCCCTGGAGCAAGTTCGGCAAAATCTGTAATGAGTTTGATGGGTCTATCAGGGATAGGGTTGTTTTGGTATTTTTTATTCCATTTTTCTTTATCAGCTTGAGCCATAATGAAGCCTTTTTTGCTATTATTCTATCCAAAGAATAATCAAGGAACTATTATAAAAAGAATTAAAATTCAGTACAGTGAGGCACTAAATGACAAATCGTAAAACACTTACTTTTATATCATGGAATGTAAACGGCATTAGAGCGGTGGAGAAGAAAGAAGCACTCAAGTGGATAGATGAGGCAAAGGTAGATTTCTTAGGACTGCAAGAGATTAAAGCAGAAGCCGACCAGATACCTGAAAGCATTTTTGAAAGAAACTATAAATTCCAAAGCATCAACTCCTCTTCAAAAAAAGGACAGTCGGGTGTAGCACTTTACACTGACATCAAAGGTGAAGCTTTTTGCTGTTCCCATGTAGACATCTTGGATGAAGGACGCATCAACGAATACCACTTTGGAGATATCGCATATTTTAACGTCTATTTTCCTAACGGACAACGTAACGATGAGCGTTTAGCATACAAAATGGCATTTTATGACCGCTTTTTGGACCATATTAATTCTTTACGGGAAGAGGGTAAGTCCATTGTAGTCTGCGGCGATGTAAATACCGCACACAGAGAGATAGACCTCGCCCGTCCAAAAGCGAATGAAGATACATCAGGTTTTCTGCCAATTGAGCGTGAATGGATGGACAAACTCCTGGAACACGGCTACATAGATACTTTCAGACACATAAAAGGTGATGAAGTTGACCGCTACAGCTGGTGGAGTTACCGAGCAGGGGCCAGAGCAAGGAATGTAGGCTGGCGTATAGACTATTTCTTTGTCTCCGAAGACTTAAGAGAGAAAATAATTGATGCAGATATTCTGGATCATGTGACGGGAAGTGATCACTGTCCGGTGAAGTTGGTGTTGGAAGTGTAATTCCAGTTTTGTTTAAAGGAGTACTTTTCTGAGTGTTCTGGCAAAAGAGTTAAAGTGATATCTTTATCTTTTATCACTTTCTCCTTTTAAAGCAGATTCTATAACTATACAAATAGTTAGTTATTTCTCTTTTCTTTGTAGAGTTATTGTATCTTAATAAAGATATTTCTTATTACTATTTCTTATCCATTGATTTACTCTGAATTATACTTTGTTGCCAAAATAACTAGAACGATGAAATATTGTAAATTTATCGTCAATTGTCTACAATAAACGGTTAATAATATTGACAAAAAACTATATAAATCCTATAATTAAAAAGATTTTTATACCTTTGGTTAGTTGGAATCAAGGATATACGATTGCATGGGTTGTTTATATATTTAAGAGTTACAGAGTTATATCACTTAGTGTCTCGCTGAAAGAACAAAGAGAATTTTGGATGCAAGAAGGTATAGACAGATAAGTTAACGTTTGAATTAGAATCTAGAATAGAGTGATCCCCTTGCTTGCAGCGGGACAGTTTATGAAGTGGATGTATGATGAAAAAGATCAATATCAGCAATTTACAAACTTTAGATACAAAACATCATCTTTTTAATAATTATGAACACTTGCTTAATACAGGGTTTTGTTACATTGATTATAGTGAGAATCAGGTCTATATCAGTAATACTGTTTACATCCTTCTGAATATTTCTGAATATCAAAATACTTTGACCAGCAATGATATACTCCATTTTATCAAAAAAGAGGAACGTAATAAATTCCTGAATCAGTTTTTTTCAAAAATACCTTTTAAAAAAGAACTGAAAGGTCAATATACCATTATAACCGACCCTGACAATGAGAGAATAGTACAGCTTCTTTCCCGTACTTATTTCGACACACATCATAAACCTCTTTATACCATCAGTACCATTACAGATATTACTCTTGAAGAGAATAAACTCCAGGAGATCAATCTGACCAATATGCAGCTTCAGGCTATTTTTGAACAGACACTTTCAGGGATCATTTTATTGGATATAGAGACTATGGAGTTTCAAGCAGTAAATCCGGCGATCTGCTCTATGCTGGGATATAGCCAAAATGAACTTATTACTATGTCTGTTCTGGATATACACCCCAAAGAGTTCCATTCCTTTATCAGATCACAATTTGATCTTCAGTCATCAGGGAAATTGAAAACAGCTCTCAATATACCGATGCAGCGTAAAGACGGTTCCATTTTTTATGCCGATATTACAAGGAAAGTTATTACGATTCAGGGAAAAAGATTTATTTCATCCTTTTTTACCGATCTGAGTGAGCAGAAAGAGATGCAGGAGCGTCTGTTAGCGAGTGATAACCGCTTTAAACAGCTTGTTGCCGGACTCTCAACTATCGCTGTACAAGGCTATGATCAGAACCATAGGGTTATTTACTGGAACAAGGCGAGTGAAAAGCTTTATGGGTACAGCAGTGATGAGGCTATGGGACACCTCCTTGAAGATCTTATTATCCCGGAAGAAGCAGTTGATGATGTTCGCAAGGGGATCGATAACTGGATAGAGAACGATATAGTGATACCCTCATCCGAACTTGTTTTAAAGCATAAAGACGGCAGTGATGTCAAAGTATTCAGTTCTCATGTTATGCAAACCAATATTGAAGGGAAAAAAGAGCTCTTCTGTGTAGATATAGACTTGAGTGAACTCTCGGATACGAAAGAGTTGAATACACAACTCACCTCTTCACTCAACATGCAAAATATTGTTCTTTCACTCTCAACAGACTTTATGTTCCTTCTTGATATGCAGGGAAGAATACTCTGGTGGAACAAAGCACTGGAAACGGTAACAAAAAGGTCCCATAAAGAGATAGACAGGCTTTTTGCAATTGATTTTGTAGCAAAAAGGTATCAAAAAAAGGTAAGAGAACTGATTAAAGTGGTTCTGAAAAAAGGAATCGTAAAAACAGACTTTCCCATATTGACAAGCAAGGGTGAACGTATCTATCATTTTAATGCCCAGATGACAGTTGTAGACGGAGTGAACTGTATTGCAGGTACCGGACATGATATCCATGATCTTATTGAACAAAAAAGAATCATTAATGAACAAAACAAATTTTTTAAAGATCTTAATTCTATTACCGATATCCTGGCATCCAATAAAGAGATCGACAGCAAGATCAATGATATATTGCTTAAAATATTAACGATCTTCAATGTTGAGATAGCGTGGTTCTATCACAAACAAAACAAAAAAGATGGATTTGTTATTGAGTATGAAGCAAGTAAGAAAGGATATGGAAGTAAAAATATCGGGCAATATATATTACGGGAAGGTTCTTTTGAAAAGGAGATCCTTGCTAAAGTAAAAAAGCATAAAGCACCGCTTCAGGTAGAGCGATCTTCTTTTAAAAAGCATGTTCCAAAATGGGTGGACAGGATGCAGATCAAAAGTTCAACACTGACCATAATCAATCCTTATGAAGATGATCTTTGGATCCTGGGTATGCACCAATGTAAAGAAGTTACACGATACAGTGATACACAGCTGCATCTCTTTGATCTGATCGCACGCCGTATTGAAGCGATATTCGGACAGCTTCTTTTAACAAAACAGTTGCAAAGAGATATCCAGAAACGGAAGAAGATAGAACATGAACTGCGCCAGAGTCAATATGATCTGAAACTTGCAGCTACGGTTTTCCGTAATACTGATGAAGGTGTTATTATTACGGATAAAGATGCTGTTATACAGGATGTAAATGATGCATTTACGTCTATTACAGGTTATACAAAAGAGGAAGTGATTGGTAAAAAGCCAAACCTTTTAATGTCATCAAAACATACTAAAAATTTCTGGAATGAGTTTTGGTATCAACTTAGAACAAGAGGCTCTTTTTCCGGTGAAGTCATTAACTGTAAAAAAGACGGATCACTCTATCCTGAGTGGTTGACTGTAAGTGATGTTCTGGATAAAAATGACAGACTTACAGGGTATGTAGGTGTTTTCAGCGATATAAGCGAGTTAAAAACCATTCAGGAGAAACTTGATCATCATGCTCATCATGATATATTGACAGACCTGCCTAACCGCTTACTGTTTAACAATCAACTTACACATGCCATTAAACGTGCTACCCGGAATCGGACAAGATTTGCACTTATCTTTCTGGATCTGGATCACTTTAAAGATATTAATGATTCATTGGGACATACGGTTGGTGATGAACTGCTCAAAGAGGTTGCTTTGCGTTTAAGCAGTGTAATACGTATGGATGATACACTGTCCCGTTTTGGTGGTGATGAGTTTGTTATTTTGCTTGAGAATATTCAGAAAAACAATGACATTGTTTTCCTTGTAGACAAAATAAAAAGTACTTTTAAAAATGCTTTCAATCTCCAGGATAAAAAATTCTATATTTCATCAAGTATGGGTATTGCTATTTATCCGGATGATGGGGAAGAGGGGCATGAGCTTATAAAAAATGCTGATACAGCGATGTATTCAGCCAAAGATGATGGACGAAACCGTTACCGTTTTTATACGCAGGCATTGACAGAAGAAGCCATTAATCGTATGGAGATAGAGAATGCTATGCGAGAAGCGATCGATCATGACTATTTTCAGCTTTATTATCAACCGCAGATCGATGTTCTGGAGAACAATATTATCGGTTTTGAGGCACTCATACGCTGGGAAGATCCGATACGGGGCTTTGTATCTCCAAATCATTTCATTCCTCTGGCTGAAGACAGCGGTCTTATTGTAGATATTGGACGGTGGGTTATGAAAGAGGTTTGCAGACAGGCTGCTCTTTGGAAAAAAGAGAAGTTGGATTGCAAAAAAATATCAATCAATATTTCAGGTCAACAAGTATGGAATACGTCACTGTATAAGGAATTAAAAGAGCAGATCGAGAGTAATGGACTTAAAAGTTCATGTATTGAGATAGAGATCACTGAAAGTTTTCTCATGCGTGAAGTGAAAAAAGGCGTAAAAGAATTACAGGCATTGAGAGATTATGGTGTAACGATCGCAGTAGATGATTTTGGAACAGGCTATTCATCGCTTAATTACCTGAAGCAGCTGCCAATTACAAAACTAAAGATCGATAAATCATTCATTGACCATGTACCATACAAAGAGGATGATGTTGCCATTACAAAGACTATCATCTCACTGGCAGAGAACCTTGGTCTCGAGATTATTGCTGAAGGGGTAGAAACTAAAGCACAACTGGAATTTCTTCTGCAGGAAGGTTGTACACAGATACAAGGCTACTACTACTCGAAACCTCTTAATGTTACTGAAGCAACTGAGTATCTCAAAAGATTTAAAGACAAAAAAGTAAGTCCCCGATTCCCTTCTGTATTCTCGTATCAGATATGAAAGAAGCAGGAAAGGGAATTAGCTGATCTCTCCGACAAAATAAAATTCATCCAAACCGTCCAAAAAAGCCATAAGTAGTTCATCTGAACACTCTTTAAAATTCTTGTGTCCTTCTTTACGGAAGAGGGAAGCTAGTTGTTGTTTGCTGAGTTCTGCTTCTCCTAAACTAAAGATGATCTCTGTCTCTGCCTCTTTGAGTTCCAGAGCGATACGCAGTTTTTTGAGTATGAGGTTGTTGGTAAGTTCTACGACTTCAGCATCATTCTGTTTTTTAGGAGAAGGACCTCTTTTTAGAATGACAAAACCATCAAGGAATACACCTAATTCTGCATAGCTGCAAAGCTCAAATCCATCATCAAAACGACGTTTAAGAAGTGAGTTTAAATGTGTTGCATCCATTTCATAGTCTGCTGATGCATATGCATCGAGCATCTCTTCTGCACTTAAGTTCAATGCTTTTTGGATCTTATAGAGAATATCATTTGTTTTCAATGTTAGCCTTACTTTTTAATTTCAACATGACAGAGCGTCGCTTCAATAGTAGTACTGAAACTGATACTCACATCATTCCATGTTTTGCCTTTATGCAGATCATAGCATGTTTTATTGATCGTGGTCAGTGCGGATCTTCCATTGAAATCAAAGAGATCAATCGTACCATTTGCCTGAAAATGCCCCTTTTCATAATGGTACATCATTGGAATGATCAGTGTTTTTTCATTCATGGTCAGCATGACTTTGAGTATACCGGTTCGGGGTTTGCCTTTCACATGTTTATCGGTAGCTTTAATATCGGTGATTCTGCCTGTTATGATCGTACTCTTCAGTTTTTTGAAGAACATTCTGACCAGTGCATCATCTCTCGAAGGATTTCCTGTATCGATCTTGCTTGTATCGATGGAGATCTTTGAACCTACGAACAGTTCTCTAAAATTCTTACCCTCTTTGTGGGCAGGTGTATAGGTAACAGATGTAAATTTACCGCCTACACCGATCTTGGCCAATGTCTTGTATGCCTTCCATGTGACATTTATGTCTGAAGATTGAACAAGTACACACCCTGTTGCAGCATATGAGAAAGAGAAGAGGGCTATAAGCGAAAGTATAATTTTTTTCATAATGAAGCCTTTGGATCTTTATTTTGTTATATAAGAATATATCATATTAATCTTCATTCCATTTAAAAATTATTTTTTAGCCGCAGCTTCTGCAAGATTCTGTAAAGCGATATGTGCTTTTTGTATAATGCCTAAACATTTTTTATCTTTAATATTGTGTTTAAGTGTCCAGTATTCAGGATTGGTATAGGTGATCGTGGTTTTCCCCTCGTAATCGGTACTGAAAAGCATACGAAGCGGAAGGTCCAATCCCATGGAAGGGTTGCACTGCATGAGTTTCGTTCCCATTTCAGGGTTACCGAATACCACAACTGTCTCAGGTTTAAGTCTTAATCCTGCTTCTTTAGCATTTTTGGCATGGTCTATGGTCTCGAAGTGGGTAAGCCCTTTTGCCTTGATCGTACTGATCAACTTGCTTACAGCCGTAGGTACATCATTTTGTGTCTCTACCGTTTCAAGGAATGCCCCTTTTTTGTTCTCACAACCAAGCAATGCAAATCCTGTCAAACCGATCAATCCGATAAGTAGTAGTTTTCTCATAATTAACCTTTATATCGGTGCGTTAGTAAACGCACCCTACAATTATACGTTAAACCTAAAGTGCATGACATCGCCGTCCTGAACGATGTACTCTTTTCCTTCAAGTCTGTTCTTGCCAGCTTCTTTTGCACCTTGCTCACCACCAAACTCTACAAAGTCTTCGTAAGAGATAACCTCTGCACGGATAAACCCTTTTTCAAAGTCGTTATGGATGACAGCTGCTGCTTTGGGTGCAGTTGTACCTTTACGGATAGTCCAGGCACGTACCTCTTTTACACCTGCTGTAAAATAACTTTGAAGTCCGAGTTTGTCAAACCCTTTGTGGATGATCTGCTCAAGTCCTGACTCTGTTACACCAAGGTCAGCAAGCATTTCCTCTTTCTCTTCCTCTTCAAAGTCCACCATGTCCTCTTCTACTTTGGCACATAGCTTAATGACTTCAGAGTTTCTCTCTGCTGCATAGGCTTTAAGCTTTTGGACAAACTCATTGTCTTCACCGAGTCCGTCTTCATCTACATTCGCACCATAGATGATCTCTTTGCTTGTAAGAAGACGCAGATCTTTGTTCATTGCTTTGAATGCATCACTCTCCAAGTCTGAAAAAGTAGAAACAGGGTGGCCTTCTTCAATATGGGCCAGCAGTGCTTCAGCCACTTCAAGCTGAGCTTTGGCATCTTTATCATTCCCTTTTGCCTTTTTCTTTAGCATCTCAATACGTTTAAGTACAGCATCGATATCGGCAAAAAGTAACTCCTGTTCAATGATCTCTACATCACGGATAGGGTCAATGGAACCTTCTGTATGTACGATATTGGGGTCTTCAAAACATCTTACGATATGCAGGATCACTTCAGTTTCACGGATATTTCCTAAAAACTTATTTCCAAGACCTTCACCTTTACTTGCACCTTTTACAAGACCTGCAATATCTACAAAGTCCAGTGTAGAGTACTGTATCTTTTCAGGATTTACGATTTTTGCAAGCTCTTCAAGCCTTTTGTCAGGTACAGGTACAACAGCTTTGTTCGGTTCTATTGTACAGAACGGGTAATTCGCGCTCTCTGCATTCTGTGCTTTCGTCAGTGCGTTAAAAGTGGTGGATTTTCCGACATTCGGTAATCCGACAAGTCCTATGCCTAGTCCCATGGTATTTCCTTTGGTTATATATTGCCGTGATTTTATCTAAAAATTGGTGAAGAGGGGGTTAGTATGGCAAGAATCACAAGAATCATGTATAATATAAATAAAAACAGGAGGGGTTTTATGGAAAATGCCTTGCTGATATTGATCATAACTATTACAATATCGACCATACTCAATGTTTTTTTAAAGAAGTTTGATATTCCGACCGTGATCGGATATGTATTCTCCGGTTTTATTATCTCTTCTATTTTCAACTTTGCTGAAGATTCCAAAGAGATGCTGTCACATTTGGCAGAGTTCGGGATTGTCTTCCTGATGTTCACGATCGGATTGGAATTTTCTCTCAATCATCTTAAAAGCATGAAGAAGGAAGTATTCGTTTATGGCGGACTGGAAGTCATGCTTTCCGGACTGCTTTTTACGGCATTGGGGTATTGGCTCTTTGGACTGGAGATCAAAAGTGCCATTGTAGTAGGGTTTGCACTCTCCCTTTCTTCTACGGCTATTGTCCTCAAGGTACTCAATGACAATAATGAGATACATTCCGGCTATGGCCGTACAACACTCGGGATACTGCTTTTTCAGGATCTTGCTGTGATCCCTATACTCCTGATGGTCTCTTTTTTCACATCAGATACAGGCTCTGTATCTGTAATGCTTTTGGAAACACTGGGAAGTGCTATCGTCGTTTTCCTGATACTGTTTTTTGTAGGTAAATATTTTGTTGAACGATTTTTTGACTGGATCATGTCCAGCAATTCGGAAGAGATCTTTCTTGTAGCCGTTCTGCTTGGTGTTATAAGTGCCTCATTGTTGGCAGAGATGTTTGGGTTTTCCTACTCTTTAGGTGCTTTTCTTGCAGGAATGATGCTGGCGGAAACGAAATATCGTTACCGTATCGAAGCGGATCTGGTACCTTTTAGAGATATCCTTTTAGGGGTGTTCTTTGTTACGATCGGAATGCTTATTGACTGGCATTCCATTATGGCCTATGCAGATATTATTTTGGGCTTGCTTGCCGGAATAATACTTTTAAAAGGCATATTCATCTTCGGTATTTTACAGTTTTTTATTCAAAAAAGGACAGCACTTAAAACGTCAATGGCACTTTTTCAGATAGGGGAATTTGCCCTGGTGATCTTTGCGCTTGCCGGTTCCCGTGGTCTTATTTCTGTTGAACTTAATCAGATCATGATCATTACTATAGTACTTTCCATGATCATTACACCTTTTGTATTAAAAAATATTAAAAAGCTTGCCGATATACTGACGAAAGAACCCATTGCATTGCGTGACAGGGCACTGATAGGTGGTACCTTTAAGGATCATATTATTATTTGCGGCTATGGTCCTGTAGGAAAAAAGCTTGTGAAAATATTTAGAGAAAGAAAATTGCTCTATGTTATTCTTGAACATGATGTCAGAATAGTGGACAAGGAGATCAGTAAAGGTGAAGAGGCTATTTATCTTGCCAATGCAGCACAAAAAATGGTACTTACACATTTTAATGTAAATGCCTGTACAGCTATTATTGTTACTATAGAAAATGAGATACAGAGGCAGTTGATCTGTGAAAATATTGCTTCATTCAAACCGGAGATCAACAGTATTGTAAAGGTCAATAACATTGCTGAGGAAGAGGTGATAGCAGGATTGGGTATCAAACATATTATTAACAGCAGAGAGATCATTGCCGATATGCTGGCTGAAGAAGCATTGGCCTGCCATCTTCAGGCAAAGCAGTAAAAAGCCAATACTTCTGACCTTTTACTGTATAGTATTATTTCTCTTTTGTACGTGCGATCTTTTCAATGAGTCTCAACATCATCCTTACTCCTGCACCTGAAGCGCCATGAGGATTTTCTCCCCAGGCATGTTCTACGAATGCAGGTCCTGCGATATCGATGTGGGCCCATTTCTCTTTATGCTCATCATCAATGAATTCAGAGAGGAACTGCCCCGCTGTAATAGCCCCGCCGTAGCGTGTATTGGAGATGTTGCACACATCTGCTATCTCACTCTTGATGGTTTTTTTAAGGTAGGTATTGAAGTCCAGGGATGTTGCCAACTCTCCGGCCATTCTGGCTGCATTCACTACCATTGCTTTGGTCTCATCACTGTTTCCCATCACACCTGAAGTATAGTGGCCTACACCTACAACACAGGCACCTGTCAGTGTGGCAAAATCAAAAAGGTAATCTGCCTTCACTTCCTGTTGTGCATAACAGAGTGTATCGGCCAATACGAGACGGCCTTCAGCATCTGTATTGCGTATTTCGATCGTTTTACCGTTTTTGGCTACAAGTACATCATCAGGTTTGTAGGCATCCCCACCGATCATGTTCTCTACTGCTCCTACAAAACCGTGTACTTCTACAGGAAGATCCATTTCAGAGATCGCTTTCATGATACCAAGAACTGCAGAACCTCCACTCTTGTCTGACTTCATCGTTACCATATAGTCTGCCGGTTTAAGGCTGAGCCCGCCTGAATCATAAGTCAAACCTTTCCCCACCAAAGTAACAACTGCTTTAGGATTTTTAGGTTTATGTGCCAGGTGGATCACTCTTGGTTTATGACGGCTTGCACGTGCAACGGCCAAAAGCGTTTCCATCTTCTCTTTTCTGAGTGCTTTTGGTTTAAGTATTTTACATTGCAGGTCACTGTTCTTAGCCAGATCTTCAGCGATCTCCGCCATAATCTGAGGGTAGCAGTCATCCGGTGTAGTGTTTACGATATCTCTTGTAAAGTTCGTGGCATTTGCAGATATCTCACCGTTATGTACAGCTCTTGCCGCTGTTTCCATAGTGATCTCATGTTCATTATATCCTTCTAATGAGATCTCTATATTTTTAACGGATGATTTTACTTTTTTGCTTTTATAGGTGTTAAAACTGTAGCTTCCGAGGACAAATCCTTCCACTGCAGCTCTGAGTGATGCTGAACATCTCGGATGGCTCAAATATGTTGCTATTTTTACTGTTTTGTAAGCTTTTTTACCCAGGAGTGAGCGTATTGCAGTTGCTACTGCTGCACGGACACCCACACCTTTAAGTGTATCGGCACCGACATAGAGTCTGTTTTTTTCTATAAGATGGCAAACTTCATCCTGTCCGGCGGAAAAACCGGCTTTTTTGAGAAGTTTTTTATCTTTTATGAAATCGTGTTTGAGGTCTTTGTCTATAACGATGATGATCTCAAGATCGGCTTTGATCTCTGAAATATTATCTGTTCTAATATTGAAATTCATTTTTTTCCTTAGTGTTGGTATAACTCTATGATTGATTTAGCAGTATATAGTATCAATAATTTCTAAAATCTGGTTTAGTGTATATGGTGTGTAGATTACACGAGCATGGTATCTATAAAAAATATGAGAGAGTTTTGAAGAGGTATAACACTATCAAAATAAAAAACATCCCATAGAAATTGGCTAAACCTGAGATAGAAGCTTTTTTAACTTACCTTGCAGCAGAATGAAAAGTATCACCACTGCACAAAATCAAGCATTTTCAGTAATATTTTTTCTCTACAAAGGGGTTCCCGGTTCCCGGTATAGAAGATATAAGCAGTTGGAATGTTCAAGCTCTGCGTGTACAGGAGCGAAAACATAGGCAGGGTGGTTATCCCTTTGGATATGTGATCTTGTTATATAAACTGCTCTTTAAGTATATCTTTTGCCTGCATCATATCTTTGTCTCCGCGGCCGGAAAGGTTTACCAGAATGGTTTTACCTTTAACTTCTTCAGGCTTCATTTTTTTCAGGTAGGCAATAGCATGAGAACTCTCAAATGCAGGGATGATACCTTCAGCCTGTGAGAGCCATACAAAGGCTTCCATGGCTTCATCATCTGTGATGTGGTCATAGGTTACGACACCTTCATCTTTCAGAAAAGCATGTTCAGGTCCGATGCCCGGGTAGTCCAGTCCCGCTGAAATGGAGTGTGCTTCCTGTATTTGTCCGTCTTCATCCTGAAGGAGGTAGCTGAGCTGACCGTGAAGTACTCCCGGGCTTCCTTTTTCCAAAGAACAGCCATGTTTGCAGTCCAGTCCTTCTCCTCCTGCTTCAATACCGATACACTCCACACTTTCATCTTCCAGGAAGTGGTTGAAGATACCAAGAGCGTTCGATCCGCCGCCGATACATGCGATGACTTTATCAGGAAGACAACCCTCAACTACATGAAGCTGTTCTTTTGCTTCCCATCCGATGATAGACTGGATGTCACGTACCATCATAGGGTAAGGGTGAGGCCCTGCAACCGTGCCTATGAGGTAGTAGGTGTCTCTTGCATTGGTTACCCAGTGGCGGATAGCATCATTCATAGCATCTTTGAGTGTTTTACTGCCGGACTCTACGGCATGTACTTTTGCACCAAGCAGTTTCATACGAAATACATTGAGTTCCTGTCTGGCTACATCCTTGGCGCCCATGAAGACTTCACATTCAAGTCCAAAAAGTGCTGCAACCGTTGCCGTAGCCACACCGTGCTGACCAGCACCGGTCTCTGCAATAATTTTTTTCTTGCCCAGTCTTTTTGCCAGAACAGCCTGTGCAACACAGTGGTTTATCTTATGAGCACCTGTATGGTTAAGGTCTTCACGCTTGAGGTAGATCTTCGCATCAAGCTCTTTAGAGAGATTCTCTGCAAAGTAAAGTGCTGAAGGACGGCCTACATAGTTTTTGTAGTAGTAGTCCACTTCAGACCAGAAGTCCTTGTCAAAACGTGCTGCTTCGTAATCCAGTCTAAGCTGCTCAAGTGCCGGCATCAGTGTTTCAGGTACAAAACGCCCGCCAAATTTACCAAAATGCCCTAAGTCATCCGGATCATGAGGACTTGGTCTTGGGATATATATTTCTTTATTTAAATTCATTTATTTCTCTTGTAGTAGTAATTATGTAAATTATATCGTATAGGAGGTTAGGGAGTGTTAAATCCCTAAAGAGTGGCATATTGTTTAATCTATCTCTAAAACGGAATACACAGGAGCTTCTATCCCTCCACGTCCGTTTAAAAATCCAAGTTCCATGATGAAACAGGCCTCTACACATTTTGCACCTACTTTACCTATGAGATTTGCAGCTGCTTTGGCTGTTCCTCCTGTGGCTATGAGGTCATCTATAAGCAGGACTTTGGAAGGATCACCTGTATGGCAACACCCATTTTCACCAAAAGCATCAATATGTATCTCTACTTCATCAAAACCATACTCCAAGCTGTATTTTTCAGCAACAGTAGTGTAGGGGAGTTTGCCTTTTTTACGTACAGGTACAAAGCCTACTCCCAGTCTGTCAGCCAGAATGGAACCAAAGATGAAGCCTCTGGCATCTATGCCTGCAATATAGTCCAGATCATAACCCAGGTAACGGTTTGTCAGGTGATCCATAAGTGTATTGAGTGCTTTTGGGTTATTCAGCAATGTGGTGATGTCTTTGAAGATGATGCCCGGTTTTGGGAAGTCCGGAATATCTCGGATACTGTCTAGTATAATGCTTTTCTCTTCAGGGGTGAGTGTCATGATGTTTCCTTGGGGTTGATCTATCTGTTTTGGTTGGGGTTATTGTAGCATAGGTTGTTTGAAGGTTATTGAAGTGGGTAAGGGGGGCGGGTGTTCAGTCCGGCCTTGTTATGTGTTTCATTCCGCTACCAACACAAGCTCATTTGGTTTTGGGTAACTCACTGGAATATACTCAATATTGAATGGGTTTTTTTGATTCTTTAATTCACTTATAGAGTATTCCATCCACTCCATCATTTCTTTTTTTCCTTTTGAATTATTGCGTAAATCAAATTATCACCTGCATCCTTGCCACCACGGTTCCTTTTTCATATAACGGCTGAGTTGAGAAATATTTGAGCCACTAGGGTCAAATATTTCTCTCCAATGATTTGTTATCATTTTAATGGTACATAAATTTCAGTTTTAAGGTTTTCTAGTTTTGTTTTTCGTGGGTCTCTGTTTAAATATTTTTCAAACATTGGTAAATCTCTAACATCCAAACCACTCTCTACAATCCAGTCTCCAATTTCATCATAAGTAGCCTTTAAATTTTCATAAGCTCCTTTATGTAAAAACATAGCATACTTACCACCTTCGATAATTTTTGATAATATTTCACCCTCTGGTTTAACAGTTTTATCATCCCAAGTAATACAAGCATCAAATCTTAATTTATCTTCATCTATTACATTTGGATTATCATGTCCTATTCCAAACATCATTGCATCTATTCCCATTAAATTTTTTTTGTATTTAATTTTATTTTTGTAAGCAAAGCTCATCAAAACTTCCCATGCTTCTCCTGCTGATTTATCATAAGCACCTTCTTTTCTCACATATAAAACCTCTACTGGTTTTAACTCAACTATTTTAGGTTCTAACATCTTTAATCCTTTTTTCTTTTTTGCATTTAAAGAAAACTCTTTGGGAGTTATTCCAAAATGCTTTTTAAAAGCTTTTGTAAAGGAAGCATTTGTTTCATATCCACTATCCATTGCAATTTGAGTGATTTTTTGATTTGTTTTAAACTTTAAAGTTGTACTTGAAAGTCTTACTCGTCTAATATAATCGCTTAAATTCTCACCAATAATAGATTTGAAAATTCTATGAAAATGATATTTTGAAAAACTAGCAACTTTTGATAACTCTTCAAGAGTTAAATCTTCATTATAGTTTTTCTCAATATAAAAAATGACTTTATATACACTTTGGATATAATCATTTTTTGTTGTCTTTTTCATTGTTTCCTCTCATCTGCTTTATGATGTAATTATAAGATAATCAAAAATTTAAAACTACTCTTAGATTGCTAATTCTGTGATGATAACGACTGAAGATAGTCAATAAATTGCCGCTAGGTAATTTATTGGCTACACTGTTTTGTTATCTAGTCACCTTTCTCCAAGGTTGTATTGTTCCATCTGTAATACTATAAAAATAATCGCATAAGTTATTATCCATTTCCAAGCAATTTTCATAAATCATTTGTGTATTTAACATTTGAGTGTCAATAGTTACATATTCACTAGATCGACCATTGTGAGCAATATTACCACGTAGACCTACAAATTCATCAATGATTGATTTATCTGCAGACCATAAGGTTGCAATATCTTCAAGTCCTAAATAATTAAAAAATAATGGTTTGAGTTTTCCATGTTTTGGTGTATTTAATGCTCTCGTTTCTTGGCAACAATATGAATCAAGAACATTTCTCCATCCCATTCCAGCTAATTCTAAAGGTTTTAGATTATGAGAAGCCTCTTTGACTTTTTTTGATAAATGTTTTCTTACTGGTAATGGTAAGTCATTAGGTGTGTCAGCTTTAGTTGCAAGATATCTTGTAGATTCAATTAAAACTGATTCAGCATATAATTCCCAACTAGCACATAACATAATAATTCCACTTCTAGTGATATGACCTAAGCCTCTTCTACCTCTATGATTAGGGCTTAATTCATCATGTGCTTGATTCAAGCGATATACATCTATCATATTCTTTTTGAATTCTTTTAGTGCTATTGATGGCAATTTTTTCCTTTAGATAACGACTGAGTTGAGAAATATTTGAGCCGCAGGGTCAAATATTTCTCTCCAATGATTTGTTATATCTTAAATAAATCTTGGTTCAACAACAGAATATGTTTTTCCTTCAATGTCAATTGTTTTGCTATTTAAGTAAAGGTTTGGAGAACCAACAACTGTAACTATTCCACAGCTTTTACATTTTTCTGCTAACCACCAATCATCATCATTGAAATATACACTATCAATTACAATACTACTTTGAGGATAAATATGTCCCCCACTACAATTACAACCGATAAAAAAAGGCTTTATATACATAAAAACTCCTTATTGTACATCTTGTTTTCTAACATAATATATATTATTATTATCTGTAATTTTATAATAATCTTCAATTAAATTTTTATTACTGAAAGATTGTAAAATTTTAATTTTTGAATTATTTGTTACTTTAGGGAGATATCCTAGTTCTACATCCAATTCACAAGATGCCCAATTTAGTTCTCTCTTTAAACAATATTCAATACTCTTTTTCCCAAATCTTTTTTTAAATAATATAGTTCCTTTTTTAATTGTGCCAATTTTTTCAGAATTTAAATATTTTTTACAGCTTGATTCAATGGCACTATTTAAACTATTACGATGAATACCATTGCTATCCCAATATGAATTTCCATCTTTTGTCGCTGTAATAATTTTAATGCCATTACAATTAACAAAATATTTTATACCGCTATCAGTGTATTCTTTTTTTTCTATACTCCAAGCATTTGCAGAACTTATTGTCATTGTAATTGCAACTAACCCTAAAATTAACTTCTTCATGAAGTCCTCCTTAAAACTTTAAAATTCACCTATAAAATAGGAATATTCAAACTTCCAAATAAATGTGGTAACTTGGATATAACGATCAAAGTAAGCTATAAATTAGCCGCAGGGTAATTTATTAGCTTCTCTGATTTGTTATATTTTATGGTTGTAACCAATCTTTATCTGGTTTTGCAATAAGTCTTGCATTATTATATGCCATATCAAGAGTAATAATAGTTGCGGCACGATAAAACTCGTTATGCTTTTCTATTGTTAATGCAATATCTGCTTTCGTTGGATCCGATAAGCATATTGGAAAGAGTAATTGCATTTTTCCATTATAATATTGAGGTATAGCTGTTTTATAATTTCTTTTAACTCTTTTAATTGCATTATCAAGTGCACCTTTAAAATGAGTTTGCAACTGATAATTACTCATGCTATTATATGGTTCAGGAAATCTTGCTTTATTTTCTTCTATTATGTGTTCAATATTTTCTCTTAATTCTAATCTTGTATCATATACTAAATCTCCTGGATTATCAAAATAATGTGCCATTTCTGGTAATATTGAAAAATTATTCATAATGCTTTCACCTTTTCTTGCCCATTGCTTAAAATGCCATTCTTGTTGTCCTTGAATATTATTTTTATCAAAAAAGGCATAGATTGGTTCCTGACTGATTGTCATCAATCCTGTGTCAAAACAGGCATAACTGTCATTTGTAGAAATTTTATTTTCTTCCGATAGTCTTTTGAATGTATACAAGATATAATTATATAAAATTGGGTTACTTCTGTTTGAACTCATTGAAGTATAACTCCAATCTTCAGGTTCTGCGAACTCGGCTAATCTCTCTATAGCTTCATCATAATTTCCCATGTATGCAAAATCAAATAATTCATTTGGCATTTCATTCCTTTTGTAAATAAAGTATAACGGGGGCGCGGGTGAGCAACACCCACGGAAGAAAGCTTGCTTTCAGGAGGGGGTGTTTGCTCCTCCCGCTTGTTGCCTGGCGCTTTGCGCCGGGCGACCAGCGGGTGTTCAGCCCGCGCCCCCGTTGCCTCGGTAAGCGAAGCGTCCGAGGCAACTATTTATTCAAGGAACATTATATACCTATCAGCCTTAACAACCATAAATAACAGAACATAAAAATGTCCTGTTATTTTTCAAATAATGCATAAAAATGACAAAAATATGACAATTTGTCATTTTTTTATCTGTTTTCTTCAAAATTTATTACAATTATAACTATACATAATGTCCTTTTTGCAGGATATTTGGCATTATTTGAACAAAATGTCCGTTATTTGGCAAATATAGTCAATAACAGACATTTTGTCCTTTTTAATATAATTTTAAGGAGATAAATTATGCAAAAACCTAAGAGAAAATTATTGGAGATAGTAAGAGATAAGATTCGCTTTAAACATTATAGTATATCAACAGAGAGAACATATATTTACTGGATAAAATATTACATTATTTTTCACAATAAAAAGCATCCGATTGAGATGGCTAAATGTGAAATAGAAGAGTTTTTGACATATCTTGCTATACAAAAAAAGGTATCGCCAACTACACAGAACCAAGCCTTTTCAGCTATACTTTTTCTTTATAAAGAGGTACTTGGTATTGATATAAGCAGTTGGAATATACAAGCCCTTAGAGCTCAAGAGAGAAAGCACATTCCGCAAGTACTTACTAAAGATGAAGTGCAAAATGTTATAGCCAATCTTACAGGAGTTTATCAACTGATGGTGCAGATGATGTATGGATGTGGATTACGTATGAAAGAGGTATTGAATTTACGTATAAAAGATATCGACTTTGGATTTGACAAAGTATACATTTGGGACAGCAAAAGTCTCAAAGACCGTACAGTACCACTACCTCAGGTACTTAAACAAAGGCTCAAAGCTCAGGTAGAGTATGTAGAAGCGTTGCATCAAAAGGATGTAGCAGACGGGTACGGTACAGTCTATCTGCCTTATGCATTGGAGCGGAAATATCCCAATGCCAAGGTTGAGACCAAATGGCAGTTTCTCTTTCCTATGAGAAATGTTGCCAAAGACCCCAGAAGTAAAGTGATCAGGCGACATCATGTGCATGAAAAGACTTTGGGCAGAAACATCAAGCAGGCGGCTATGAAGGCTGGCATACACAAAAGAGTAACTTCACATATATTTAGACACTCTTATGCTACACACCTTTTACAAAGTGGCATTGATCTAAGAAGCATTCAAGAATTGCTTGGACATAAAAGTGTAGAGACTACGATGGTCTATACCCATGTAGTAGCTGAGATGAATAAGGGGAGGGTAGTGAGCCCTTTAGATATATAGCTCAAAATTAACGTACCGTTTACCCCAGATCTGTACCAAAAGCACAGCCTTCTATTTTACTTACACGTCCGGCGTGACGTCCGCCTTCGAACTCAGTGTTGGCAAAGACCTCTATCATATCTTCTATGACACCTTTTCCTACGACACGCTCCCCGAAACAGAGGATATTCGCATCATTGTGCTGTCTGGTGAGTTTTGCAGTATAGTGGTCGTGACAGAGTGCTGCACGGATACCTTTTACTTTGTTTGCTGATATAGAGATGCCGATACCTGTACCGCAGATAAGAATGCCAAAGCTCCCTTCATCGGCAAGTACTGCCTGGGCACACTTTTTGGCAAAGTCAGGGTAGTCCACTCTGTCTGCAGAATCCGGTCCAAGGTCAATGATCTCATGCCCCAGACCGGTAACGATCTCTTTGACATAGGCTTTCACTGCATACCCGGCATGGTCTGTTGCTATATAGAATTTTTTTGACATATTTTTTCCCTTATTGAATTGGTTCTTCCAGTTGTATAGATTCGATGCGTCTTCCTACACGTCCCCAACGGACGGTAAAACGCTGTCTGTTCCAAAGTGCTTCACACTCTTTGGAGTCTATAGCTACATCGCCACAGACACGTTTGAGCCCTGCATGGTCTCTCCCGCCACCATATTGATCGCCTTTAAAAACACGGTCATAGGAACGATGTTCCAAACTCATATAGATAAGCCAAGGCTTACCGACGATGAGTTTATAGGGTACAGAACCCCAAAACCGACTGTCATTGGAGTTGTCACGGTTGTCACCTATCATATAAAAGTGGTCTTCTTCTACTTTAGTGTAAAGTGCATTGATCACTTTACTTCCCAGTTCAAATACCGGAGCATTGAGTCCCTCTACCATGACGGGAGTCATATCGATCTCTTTATTGTAGCTATAGTAACGAAGCAGTACTTCAAAGATATTCATCCCTTCAGGTACATACTGTATACCCGGGTATTTATTCATGTAGGGATTTTCTACCCATAATTTACCTCTAAGTGAGACGATCTTTTCTTGAGGATAGTTTTTCCTAATATATTCATCTCCTTCATGAAAGTGAATGAGAAGTTTTTTGTTTGCATAGATGAGTTCATCTCCACCTACAGCAACACAACGTTTTACGTAGTGTATCTTAGGGGTTTTAGGATAACGAAAGATAACAATATCTTCTCTTTTCGGTCTGGGACCTTCTATGAGGTGACCGTTATTGTTAAAGTCCGGTAAAAGAGGTATTTCCAGCCAAGGCAGATGAGGGATAGGGATACCGTAAGAGTACTTTTTAGCAAAAAGGAAGTCACCTATGAGTTGCGTTCTTTTCATAGAACCACTTGGAATGACAAAGGACTGTGCTACAAAGAAAATAAGAAAAAGTACGATGATGACCGTACCTGTCCATGAACTTGAAAATCTATAAAATGCTGAGAGAAACTTTTTCACTTAAACCCTTTGTTTGGCAGATTTTAGGGTATTTGAAAGCAGCATCGCAATAGTCATTGGACCGACACCGCCCGGTACCGGGGTAATATATGAACATTTGGAAGCAACATTTTTGAAATCAACATCCCCCACAAGTGAACCGTCTTCTATGCGGTTGATACCGATATCAATGATGATAGCACCTTCTTTCACCATATCTTCCTTGATGAGCCCGGGAACACCGACACCTACAACAATGATGTCGGCTTTGGAAGTATGTGCTTTAAGGTCTTTGGTAAAGATATGTGTAACCGTCACTGTAGCATTTGCATTAAGAAGCAGAGATGCCATAGGTTTACCTACGATATTGCTTGCCCCTACAACACAGACATCTTTACCTTGGAGATCGATCTCATACTCTTCAAACATTTTCATAACACCCAGAGGGGTACAGGCTACAAAACTGTCAAGACCGGTCACCAGACGGCCTACATTGTACGCATGAAAACCATCTACATCTTTTTTGGGATCTATGACTTCCAGTATTTTATCTGTATCTATATGTTTTGGTAAAGGAAGTTGTACCAGAATACCGTCTATACGGGGATTGTCATTCATCATTTCGATGGTTGCTATGATCTCATCCTGGGAAATGGTATCGGGCATATTGTGTGTAATGGAGTAGAAACCGACCCTTTCACACGCTTTTGCTTTCATTTTTACATAGGCATGACTTGCCGGATCATCACCTACAAGGATCACTGCAAGTCCGGGAACGATATTTTCTTCCTGTTTCAGCTGCTCGACTTCGGTCGCTACAGAATCCTGTACTTTTTTGGCTAAGGCTTTACCATCGATAAGTTGCATTGAGATGCCCTTTATTTTTTTAAGGTATTATATCAAAAATAGTTTAGGGGGAATTAACGTATATATGATCATAAAGAGATTATTGCTTTTAGTACCGTTGTTGCTGGGGGCAGATGAAGATTTTATTTCACACTATGAGTATGGTGAAATGCTTTATAACAATCCAAGGGGAGTAAGCTGTTCCCAGTGCCATGGCAAAGAGGGTGCAGGTACAACCATAGTCGAGTTTCGTGATATTCATGGAAAACAGGCTATAAAAGGGCCTGATATACGTATGGAAACTCTTCAGACCATGATCAAAAGTGTAAACAGTTATCATGAGATCATGCCAAGATACTACCTGACGAATGAGGAAGTAAAAGCTATCTATGATTATCTGCAAAAGAAAAATGAAGCGTATTTGTCTCAGGTAAAGGAGAATAATACCACTACCGAATAAAAGGATAATGAACGTATACCAACTTCTACAACAGAGGAGATAAAAGTAAAACTTTTAGAGGTGAAATCAGATCAAAAAGTAAATTATAAACTTTTTAAAGAGGGAAAAATAGAGATAAAACTTACATTAGATGCACATGAAACTAGAAAAATTGATGTATTGTTTGAAATTTCTTATGATAAAGATTTGAAGATAAATTATTAGGAAGGACTTATAGGCGTAAAGCCTATAAGGAAGCACGATTAAAGTGCAGTTACGTTCTCAGCTTGTGGGCCTTTTTGACCTTCACCGATCTCGAATGTTACAGCTTGACCTTCTGCAAGTGTTACACGACCACCAGCTTCGTTATTTACTTGACGGAAATGTACGAATACATCGCTCCCACCGTTCTCTTGTTGGATAAATCCATAACCTTTTTCATCGTTGAACCATTTTACAGTTCCGTTTACTAATTCTGCCATTGTTGTACCTTTGGGTAATAATATTCACTTATGGGGTCTCCCTAATATAAGCGGAATCCAAATCGGTGAGAGTCTTTCGGGGGTCTAGCAGAGTTTAACACACACACTTAACACACGATAGATGAACTCGAACCTCATCTTTCATCGAATCTATTGTACCCTCTTTTCTTAGGGTTAAGCTTATTTAATAAAAAATGATTGAAAAATGATTGAAAAATGATATTATTTAATGATTATCCAGAAAAATATCATATTTTTATCCTGCACTTATAAGAGCATTTTCGTTAATGAAGATGATTTTATGGAGCGGTATAGTGTCCTGTAAGGTGATCTGTTTTATTTCATCATCATTGATTTTAAAAATGCTTCTCTTTTTTCAATACCCAATAATTTATTTCTGGTAAGATCGGGGTAAGTACCCCCTAAACCTTTGCCATCATTTCCATGACATCCGGCACAGATACTGGTGTAGAACATAGCAGCATCTTTTGGATAAGGCTCTTTACACTTCTTTCCGGAAAGTTCCAGAACATAGCAAGCGATCTTTGGCGCATCTTTTACAGAAGCAAATCCTTTTTCCATCTCACCTCCTTTGAAATCAAACTGATTTGAACCATGATTGATGACATTGATGATATATTGTTTTACATACTCTGTTGTCTGTAGCCTGGAAAGTTCATCTTCATAATGGGTCTTTTGATGTACTTTTATGTGCTCTGTATAGTGTGTATCTGTTTTGATCTCTGGTTTTTCAGGATGACGAAATTTTGCATTGTAAAGTGCATATAGCAATACAATGAAAATGGCTATGTAAGGTAAATTTTTTTGCATAATGTGATTCTATAACAATTAGAGTTAAACGGTACTTCCTGTTTTAGAGGAAGTATTATCTGGGCAGCATTTTAGGTACCGGGGAGACCAAAGGGTAAAAATGTACTTTTTGTACACTCCATTTGCTGAATACAGCCTTGTTTGTATCTTTTATAGTGATGACCTGTCTGGAATAAGCTCTTTTGATATCAGCTTTCAGTACTTTCAGCATACTTGCCCAGTTGCAGACTCTTCATACCATATACACTAAGATAGAGTGTTATAGTATAGTTTCATTCTCTGTTGTATGGATCTTTTATCATACTATTTCGGTTAATTTAAGAAATATCTCATTTATCTCTTTTCCGGCTTTCTTTGCAAGTTGTTCAACTTCTACCTTGGAGACTGCATATCTGTGGGATAACTCTTTTTTTGTCTCTTCCCATTTGTCTTCTGTTTCCATTTTTGCAAGATGTGCTTTCAGTTCGGCTATATCTAACTCTTCTTCCATTTTTTTAGATACTTTAAAAATGAACTTTTCTGTACTCTCTCTTATTATTTCAAGTTTGTCACGTGCTTCCATTATGGCAAGATGGCCTTGAAGTTCTGTGTTTCCTTCAAACTCTCTGGATGCATCTTTCAGTTTGTCATTAATGTCAGATAAACGTTTTTTCAGCCCAATCCAGAATTCATTTCCTTCTTCTGTAAACTCTTTACTGATCGCTTCTATTTTCTCTTCAGATTTTTCAAGTGACTTTTTGGATTGTTCAATGATCTCTTTAAGTTCTTTTTCCATTATTTTCTCCTTTTCTCTTTTTCTTATTATAGCACTTTTTATGATGTTTGTTTTTGATGTATTTCCAACCAATTACTCAACAGTACCAATTCATCCAGATCCTTTGGTTCACTCTTTATGATCTCTGCAAAGCTTTTCACCCCCATAGAAAGCAGATACTGAAGATTATCGTCAAAAGTTGCAGAGTCTATGACGTAGATATTATCCTTATGTACCTCAAACATATATCCGCCGTTCGGGATAGGGGACATAGAGAGTGTCACTGTGTAATGGTCTTTGATGATACTCTCTTTTTGTGAGTACATTAACCCTATGTTATAGCCTTCATTTGCAAAACCGCGTATGGCAACAACAAGTACCTGGTTCTCTCCCTCTTTGGAAGAGTTAAAGATGCCGATGATGTCTTTGATGGTTGAGTAGCCGGGTATTTTTTTAAGTATCACCCCGAAGTAACCAGCTAATTTTGTCTTCATAATGTGCCCCATGAAATACAAAAGAAGCAAAAAGATAACTATGATCAGCATAAACCATAAAAATTCATGTTTCTGAGGTACAAATCCCACAGTTTTAAATACCCAACCTATCAAAAGGTCTATTTTGCCATAAAGCCAGAGTATTACTACTACGATAATAACAACAGGTAAAAGTCCAAAGAGTCCTTGAAGTGCAGTTTGTGTGAAATGTTTTAGGGGTTTGCTGGTTTTCATATGGTTTTTCCTTATTCTGTAGTATTCGGAAGTGGAGACTTCAGTCCCACCTCACAGCCATAACTTTATGGAAGTTTTTCATAACTTGCTTAATCGTTTAAACTTCTAGTGGGACTGAAGTCCCCACTTCCTTATATTGCCTTTTGTTCACATGCTTTGCGTGGGAATATATATAATACACTATCTCAGCTTGAGTATTCTATTGTGTATGGCGTTTAATACTCTTTTGGTAGAATATAAAATCTAATGTTTATTTAGATAAAAATTATATCAGGGGAAGAAAGCAATGAAAAAAACAACATGGAGCACAATGAAATATATTTTGATCGGATTATCAAGTATATTGATTTTTAGTGGGTGTACAGCAACCTCGGCACCAAAGCCTACACATATCAAAGCATATACTAAGGCTTTTAAGATCAATTCTAACGATACTGTCTCCGTAACAGTAAATGCCAAGGAAGAGGTTGCAATAACAGAGGCAGAAAAAAATCGTTTAGCTGAAAAAGTTAAAAAAGAGATAGATATTCTTAAAATGAATAATCCTAAAACTGCTAAATCAAATCAGTATGAATTGGATATTAAACTTCTTAAGTATGAAAAGGGGAATGCATTTGCCCGTATGTTATTAGCTGGTTTAGGACAAATACATATAGATGCAAATACAAATGTACTTGTATTACCTACAAAGAGAAAAGTCACTGAATTTAATCTCAATAAAACATTTGCATGGGGTGGGATTTATGGTGCAAGTACAACCATAGAAACTGTAGAAGAAGGTTTTGCTAAAGGTATTGCAGAAGCTGTTACACAAAATAAGAAAAAATAAGATTTATTCTACAACCCCTTCCGTATATCGTTAGGCGGATGTAGAGAAATTCTCTCATTCTCCTTTGCTATATTAAGTAAAGGAACGAGGGTAACTCTATATTACTCCAACTCTTCCAACCAAGCCTCAAAATCCGCATCACTGGCCATCTTCCAATCTGCTCTGGGACTTAAAGAGATCGTACCTACTTTCGGACCATCCGGCATACATGAACGCTTGAACTGTTGCGTAAAGAAACGTCTTAAAAAGAGTTTGAGCCATTTAGTGATCGTTTTTTCATCGTATTTAGTATCAAATGCTATGGTCGCAAGGAATCGTATCTTACTTGGTTTGGCTCCGTACTTGATGAAGTGGTATAAAAAGAAGTCATGCAGCTCGTATGGACCTACGATCGCTTCTGTTTCCTGGACTATCTCATCTTCTTTATGAGGAAGGAGTTCCGGGCTTATAGGTGTGTCTAAAATATCATCGATTATATCAGCAACAGACTCGTTGGATTTGTAGTATTCAATCACATACTTGATGAGTGTTTTTGGAATGCCTGAGTTGAGGGCATACATACTCATGTGGTCACCGTTATAGGTGCTCCAGCCAAGGGCGATCTCACTGAGATCACCTGTACCGATGACAAGTCCCCCTTCTTTATTTGCCATATTCATTAATATAGATGTTCTGGCACGTGCCTGTACATTCTCATATGTTACGTTGTGCTCGTCTTTATCATGCTCTATGGCTTCAAATTCCTTGAGGGATATATCGGTAATGTCCACCTCTTTCAGTGTTACACCCAGCGCTTCACAAAGTTTCACGGCATTTGACCTGGTTCTACTTGTAGTTCCAAATCCGGGCATGGTTACAGCAATGATATCTTTATTCTCCCAACCCATCATCTCAAATGCCCTGTGTGTAGAGAGCAGGGCGAGGGTAGAGTCAAGACCGCCTGAGATACCTATAACAGCTTTTTTGATCTGTGCATGGTTCATACGTTTGATGAGACCGTGTGCCTGTATGTGGACTATTTCATCACAGCGGTTCTTTTTGTCGGCATAGCGTGAAGGTACGAAGGGATCAGGGGTGATCTCTCTATCCAGTTTAGAGATACATGGTAGCGTATCTACCTTGATCGTTCTTGTTTTCTTGCGTCTGCCGTCACCATAGCTGGACTCATTGAGACGAAGCCATCTGAGGCGTTCCAGGTCCACATCGGCTGTTATAAGACTACTCTCAAGACTAAAGCGTTCATTCTGAACGAGTGTAGTACCATACTCACTGATGATGGCATGTCCTCCAAAGACCGTATCTGTCGTAGATTCACCTACACCGGCAGAACTGTAAACATATGCAGCCATACATCTGGCACTCTGTGTACGTACCAACTCTTCACGGTACTCATGCTTACCTATGAGTTCATTACTTGCACTCATATTGAACAGCAGGTTGGCTCCGTTACTTGCCATGTGATTACTGGGAGGTGTTACAGCCCAAAGATCTTCACATATCTCTATGCCGAAAGTCATATCAGCTTTGTCAGTAAAGAGAAGGTCAACCCCAAAAGGTACTTCTTCCCCCAAAAGTTCTGTAGTTGTGCGTACAATGTCACGACCACTTACGAACTGACGTTTTTCATAGAACTCTTTTTTGTTGGGAAGATAGCTTTTCGGTACGGCTCCCAGTATTTTTCCATTTTGTACTACAACAGCAGAGTTATAGAGTCTATCTGCTTCAAGTACGGCTATACCGATAATAGCAACAGTATCAATCTTTTCTATATTTTTTAATATATGTTCCAAAGATTCATCTTGCGAAGCAATAAGCGTCTGGTTAAGCAAAAGGTCACTGGCAGTGTATCCTGTAAGCGTAAGCTCCGGAAATACAACGACACTGACCTCTTTAGAGTGAGCTTCTTTAATGAGAGCGAGAACTTCTTCAGCATTTTTAGCAGGATTTCCTACAACTGTTTTGTTTACTGCTGCTGCAACTCTATAAAAACCATACATCAAACACTCCCATTATTTAAATAATAAATCTGTTGTCCGAACAACCTTGTAAGCAGTAATTTTTGCAAACCTGCAAAGATTACGTCGCGTTTCGAGAGGACAACGCTTTTTGTTCTACTTTTTCTAAAAAAGTAGAAAAGAAACCCTAAAATACAAAAGAAGCTTTTGTAAAGAAATCAAACTCTTGTATGCATTCCACCTCAGGAGAGGTGGAACGAGGGTTAAAAGGGTAGATTTACGCTTTTGTAGCGTGAATCTCAATAGATTCAATATCATCATTCTGCTCAATATTATCAAGCACCATGAAAGAATCCGTGTCATCTTCCTCAATCGCACCAAATACCGTGTGAACACCATCCAGGTGTGGAGTTGGTACAAAAGTAATGAAGAACTGGCTTCCTCCTGTGTTCGGTCCTGCATGAGCCATAGAGAGAGTTCCTCTTCTGTGTGGGTTTGTACTAGTGTCGGTCTCACAGTCTATCTGCCAGTCCGGTCCGCCTGTACCAGCCATTGCCGGGTTACCTGTAGGTCCTGAGTGAGGGCAACCGCCCTGAGCCATGAATCCCGGGATCACTCTGTGGAACTTAAGGTTGTTGTAGAACCCTTCATTTGCCAAGTGAGCGAAGTTTGCCACAGTGTTAGGTGCATCTTCAGGATAGAGTTTTACCCAAATGTCACCTTTGTTCGTTTTGATCTTTGCGTATTGGTATGTATCCATTACATCTTGAGGGATGTCGTATCTTTTTGATTGTTTTCCAAACATATTCGTTTAGTCCTTGTTTATTGAATTTAGGATATTATTATACCACTAAAAGATAAGGGTTTTAACTATGGAACTATGTGTTGCACTCGATCTGCCGTCTGCAGAAGAGAATTTGGCTCTGGCAGAGTCACTTAAATCGTACAATGTTTGGATGAAAGTAGGCTTTCGTGCCTACATTCGTGACGGTAAACCTTTTATAGAAGCGCTTAAGGCCATCAACCCGGATTTCAAGATATTTCTTGACCTGAAACTTTATGATATCCCTAATACCATGGCAGATGCAGCTGAGGAGATAGCCAAACTTGGCGTAGATATGTTCAATATTCATGCATCCGCAGGTGCAGTAGCTATGAAAACAGTCATGGAAAGACTCTCTACCTATAAAAACAGACCACTCGTATTGGCAGTGACAGCTTTAACCTCTTTTGATGAAGCCAACTTTCGAGCAGTATATGAAAAAAGCATCGATGAAAAAGCAGAACAGTTCGCCAAGATGAGTTATGAGAATGGATTGGATGGTGTAGTCTGCTCAACATTTGAGAGCAGGGCTATCAAAAATGCTACCTCTGAAAAGTTTTTAACGCTCTGTCCAGGCATCCGTCCTTTCGGTGAAGATGCAGGGGATCAACAGCGTGTGGCTACGCTGGAACTTGCAGCCAAAGAGGGTGTAGACTATCCTGTAGTAGGCAGACCTATTTATAGAGATGAAAATCCGAAAGTAAAAGTAGAAGAAATACTCAAAGTTATTTCTGCTTTTTGATCTCTTTTTTCTGTTTGGTCATTTCCAAGGCACTATGCATCCCTTGTATCATAAAATAAGCACCTACACCAAAGAGTGCCAGAACGATAAGTGGTGTAAATTTTTTTAACATTTTTATTTTCTACCTTGATTTTAAATTTCTTTTTGTAATGAAATCATACAATAATAATATCTTTATATTAGATATTTTTGGATAGAATCTATCGATTAAAAGATTTTATTTTCATAAAAAGAGGCAAAAATGTCAGATAAAAATATAAATAATGTAGATCAGATCAGAGATATTATCTTCGGTTCTCAAATTAAAGATTTTGAAGAAAGGTTCAACAGCTTGAACAATACTCTCAAAATTTTGGAAGATAAACTTACAAAAGCTTTTCATGAATCACACGTAAAACTTCAGAAAGAGACAGAGCGTTCGCTTGAAGTGATTGAAAAAAAGATAGACAATCTTTCCTCTGCTACTCAAAAAGAAAGAAGTAAACTCAAAGAGCTTATAGATACTACTGATGAAAGCTTGCAAGATCAGATCAATAATCAAAAAGATGAATTTGATGCAAAACTGAAGATAATAAAAGAGAATATTTCTGATGAAAATAAAAAAATGTCAGAAAATTTAAATGTGATGAAAGCAGAAATCCAAGCAACACTGGAAGCAGGACTTGATAAGCTTTCTGATGATAAACTCTCCCGTGATTCTATGGCACAAATGCTTTTAGATGTTGCCATGAAGATACAAGGTACGGATATAGGTTCTGCTCTTGCACAAGGCACGAAGACTGAAAAATAGTATTTCGGAGTTAGAACAGCTTAAGAAGCTGCTTCTTGAGCCTGAACTCGAACAGCTTAAAAAACTAGAAGCAAAATTAAAAACACTTGATTTCCAATCTCAGGATCAAGAGACTATCATAGAAAGAGTTACTCCTCTATTTGATGAAATCCTTTTGGAACGCTTACGAAATAAAGATGCCCAAACAATCAAAATACTTTCAGATCATTTTACAAAGATTATCTCTCAATCATCTTCAAATAACCTGACTGAACTCAGTGAGTCACTTCAAAGTGTGATAGCCCCGGCTATTGCAAAAGAGATCGCTGAAAATCAGAATGTAATGGTAGATGCACTGTATCCGATTATGGGTGGGATGATCTCTAAATATGTTTCTACTGCAATTAAAGAGATGATAGAAAGCATCAATGAAAAAATAGAAGATGGACTCTCTTTTGATAAATACAAACGAAAGATCAAATCTAAAATTACAGGTGTCAGTGAAACGGAATTACTTCTGGAAGAGAGCAGTGATGCGACTATCCAATCTTTGTTTGTGATCCAAAAAGAGACAGGATTACTTGTCGCAGAAGCCCATCTGAATGATAAAGAGATCGATGATCCGCATATGGTCGCTTCTATGGCAAGTGCCATTAAAGATTTTGTAAACGACTGGATACAAAATGCCAAAGAGAGCTCTGAAGTACAACTACTCAGTTACGGGAATGCTACGCTTTACATTGAGAGTGCCGGCTCTGTGTACTTGATCGCTTTTTTGGATGCTGAACCGGATCACGAACAGCGTTCAAAAATTAATGAATTCTTCGCAAAGCTGGTTAAAAACTATAGTTCATATTTTCAACATTTTGATGGTGATGACAGCAGTGAAGAGGTTAAGTCAATCTCACAAATGATGCATACTTTTTTATATATGCAAACAAAAACCGAAAAAGAGAACGATACAGAATCCAAGAAAAGCCTTATAAAAAAAAGCCCTGTGAAATATATATTGATTTTTCCAGGCGTCATTTTGTTCGGTTACTTCTTCTACTTATTGAATCAATATTATTTTGCTTATCGTTTGGAAAATCATATTTTGGGAAAAACACAACAAAGTGTGCATATTAAGCGTATAGATAACAAAATGCATATTTCTGGCAATATTTCATCAATGCATGATTTTTATGCAATTCAAAAAATCATTTTAAAAGAAACCGGAGAAACGTTTATCAATGATATGCATATGCCTCTAGAAGAGATAGATAAAAAATTTACTAATCAAAATAATCTTATTTCACAAGTAGAAGGTAATCTCTCTGTACATATGAGTCAGCTGCTAGACAAGGTAGCTACACTAGAACAAAGAATGAATACTTTAGCAGCAAAATATGATAATGCACAAACTGAAATAGACAGACTAAAAAACACAACAAGTCAAATAAAAAAAATTACGCAGATGAAACAACACATTATAAAGAAATTAGCGAAACGATTTGCAAAAAATGATACATTTTGTAGTGAAGATGCTTCTTTGGATTTTAAAAATAAAAGACTGTTCAATATAGAGGATGTCATACCAAACATAGAAGTAATCAAGCCTCTTGCTGATGCTTTTGAAATATATGTTGAACAATTGATGAATGATAAACAAATAGCACCATATATTAAAAGTATCATCATTGAGGGATATACAGACAGTAGTGGAAGCTATGCATATAATAAAAACCTTTCACTACAAAGAGCACTGAAGATAAAAGAGTATTTGTTGCAATTAAATGTTTCAAAAAAATATCATCTTGTAAAGATATTACAAGCCAAAGGCTTAGCCAACGAAAATTCTATTATTGTAAATGGGGTAGAGGACAAAGAAGCTTCAAGACGAATTAAGATAAAATTTGAAATAAATACACAAAAAATGATAAATTCTATAAAGAAAACAAATACATGATTAGAAAAAAAATACTGCTTCTTGGAGACTTTTGTGTTGGCAAGACCAGTCTTATCCGTAGGTATGTAGATAATACTTTTAATGATAGTTATCTAACAACCATAGGGGTAAAGATATCAAAGAAGTTACTGATCTTAAATGATATAGAATGTGAACTTCTTATATGGGATGTAGAGGGTGCTACACCCATGAAAAGTATACCTCATTCCTATTTTAAAGGGGCGAGTGGGGCTATCTTTGTCTGTGATGTGAATAGAAGTGAAACCATAGAAAGTCTTAATGAACATATCAATACCTTTTTAGTGCTTAATCAGAATGCAAAATATGTTGTAGCCTATAACAAATCCGACCTGTTAAACATACAACAACAAGAAGCACTTAACCTCTCGGGAAATGCATTTTTGACCTCTGCTAAAGACGATAGTAATGTTGATACTCTTTTTATTACACTAGCCAAGGAGATATTGCTGTGAGAAATATACAAATCATACTTAATGCTATACTGTCCAAAAACATTTTTGAATACATTTTGGTTGATAGAGAATTAAATGTGATCAGTGCATCTGATGGTGTGAAGAAATATCTTGATAGTACACCCAAAGAGGGTGATAATATTTTAGATTATTTACCTGAATTGGTAGGTAACGAAGAAGAGATCAAAAAGATCTTTGTTGAAAAATACTGTCTTTTTAGTTTGGAATCTGTACATAAAAATGAGTATTATGTTAATATTTCCATAGAATACTGTGATCAAAATACAGCCATTGTATTAATTCACAATATTACTGCGATCACACTTAGCAAACAAAATCTACTTCAATACAGTAATGAATCTACATTGCTGTATAATACTTTACAAAAAGTAGTTGATAACCAAAATGCACTGCTTTTTGTTACAGATGCTGAAAAAATTGAATTTGCAAATAAAAAATTTATAGACTATTTTCATGCAAAAGATATAGAAGACATTAGAAGAAAAAATTTAAAACTTTACGAAAAATTTGATAATACCCTAAAAAATTATGATGAACTTTTTGATCGTGTTGATGGTAATGAAGAACATATCAAAATAGGTAATGATACTTTCATTTTACAAGCAACACTTGTTGAGACAAGATATAAACTTTTTACGCTTACGAAGATCACAAATCTTTCCAAGATAATGCAACTTGACCCTTTGACCAATGTGTATCGAAAAGGCTATCTAAGCAATAGACTTAAAGAGATGCTAAAAGAGAAAAAAAGTAATTTTGCTTTGATCGTACTTGACCTTGATGACTTCAAGAAAATAAATGATACATACGGACATCAGGTTGGTGATGAAGTCCTAAAAGAATTTACATCATTAGTAAAAAGTCATACACGTAAAGAAGACATTTTTGCCAGATGGGGAGGTGAAGAATTTTTACTATTATTAGAAGATAGCAGTCTTGAGGATGCTATGATCAAAGCTGAAGATATTCGTCAAATCATTGATAGACACTCTTTTAATACCATAGGACATCTTTCATCAAGTCTTGGGTTAGCCTATCGTCAAGAGAATGATGATAGTGATAGCATATTGAGAAGGGCAGATAAAGCACTTTATGAAGCAAAAATAAATGGTAAAAATCAAGTTGTATTGAAAAAAGATTAAAAAAGAAAAAAATAAGCTTTTTTAAGCTTTCATTTAAGGCAAATGCATTATAATCTCACCCACAAAACACACGGACAGTTGGGTGAGTTGGCTGAAACCACATCCCTGCTAAGGATGCGTACTGGTAACGGTACCGAGGGTTCGAATCCCTCACTGTCCGCCATTCAAATCCTCTTAATATTTATACTATTCCAAAATTCTTTTCATTGATTTAGATTATTTGTACAATTATTGTATGATTCTGTTATTGTATCCTTCAAACCAAAGTAAAATGATCATTATTAAACATGTAAAGGACAAAAATTGGAACGTATTAAGCGATTTGCCAAATTTACAAAGAAAATTGGTAAAGGCATTAATATAGAGATCAGAGAAACCATTGAGATCCCTTCTCTTATCAGAAAAAAAGAATACAGAAAAGCTGGCTATCAGATCATAGATATATTCAAAATGGCTGGACTGACTGTTATTTGGATCGTTCCGGGAGGAGCAGTCATCACCACAATGATCCTAAAGCTCTCCCACAAAACCAGACCAAGTGCTTTTCAACCTTCCGGTGAAGACAGTCCATCAGAAAATGATCCTCAGACAAAAAACAGCAACCCTTCCCTCTCATAAAGTTAAAAAGTATGACATTCTGTCATACTTTTTACTTTTTTGTTCAAAGTCGGATATACTTGGTCAAATATAAAAACAAGGCTTTTCATTTGTTCCTGCATATAGATATAGACAGTTTTTTTGCTTCTGCTGAACGCTCTGTGGATACTTCTCTCAAAGGGATACCTGTGGCTGTAGGAAGTCGTAGCAATCTGGAAATATTTAATAAAAAACGAACTCATATCAAACTGATGAATGATAACAGTGGAGCGTTTGTAACCCCTGTGTTTTATAGTGATAAAAAGAAAACCTTTGAGTCTTACTTTGTAGATGACATAGATGGACGTAAGAAGATACGGGGTATCGTGACGACAGCCAGTTATGAAGCCAGGGCCATGGGTGTTAAAACAGCCATGCCTATTGCCCAGGCGTTACAGCTTTGCCCTCAAATGGTAGTAGTGCCATCAAATTATCCACTGTATCATAAACTGTCACATAAAATCCATGCCTTTATGACAGCACATATACCTCAAGTAGAGCAGTACAGCATAGATGAATTTTTCGGTGATGTAAGTGGATGGATAAAAGATGAAGAGGTCTACAGTTTTGCAAAAGAACTACAGGCAAAGATATTGGAGCATTTTGATATCCCTGTCTCTATAGGCATCGCTAAGGCAAAGTGGATAGCCAAGCTTGCCACAGAATCTGCTAAACCTTATGGCGTTTATGAAGTGAAAAATATAGACACTTATATTGAAAAAATACCTGTAAAGGCATTCCCGGGAATAGGAAAGGGATTTCAGAAGAGACTGGGAGATCATTACATCTCAACGCTGGGTGATATAAAACGGCACAGATCACTTCTTTATTCATGGAAAAAACCGGGGATTCAACTCTATCATCGCGTTACAGGAAGCGATAATGAAGGTATAACTGACAAAAGAGACAGAAGATCCATAGGTATCAGTCGTACTTTTGATGCTATTTACGCTGCAAATGAAGTGAAACGCCGTATCATGATCATGGCAAGGCACATTGTCTATATGGTCATGGCGATAGAAGTAAATCCTACAACATATTATCTGAAAATAAATTATGAGTATGGTACAAAAGTAAAAAAAAGTACAACCGTAGACAGAGTATTCAGTGAAACTCTTTTTAAAACAATATTGGCCAGAATGTATGAAGAACTTTCTCTTCCTTCGAAAGGAGCCATAAAACTTTCACTTAATGTTTCCAATTTCAGTTCACAGCATAAAAAAACGCTTTCCTTGATGCATTTTGAGACAGATATGAATGAAAACCGATTAAGTCAAGAGATACAAAAACTAAGAGAACGTTTTGGACTGGATATTATTAGGACAGGTGATGAATTATAAGTATTAATAAATTTGTATTTTGTCTTAATGACAAATTATATTTAGTGTATAAGTGTATAATAGAATCATGATTATTTTTAAAAAATTATTTAAGTTGAGACATTATCAGGGAGTAAAGAGGGAAGTAGTTCAAAATCTTTTTTCATTTGCAAAAAGAACGCTTATTTCTCTTATCCTTTTAGAAACTATTTTCCTGTTTTTTCTGATGCCTGTCGCAGGGAAGAGTATATTGATCTGGTATGGGGCTATTGTTGCATTAACCTTGGTACGATTTTATGATGCCTATATTTTTGAAAAGTATCCAGACAGGTATCCCCTTGTTTTTTGGCATAAGCAATTTATTCTAAAAGCATGGCTCACAGCATTTCTATTATCTTTCTTAGCCCTTTGGATAGCACCTATGTTGGATTATTACCAACAGCTTCTTATCTTTACGATATTGATCGGGATCAGTGGAGGAGCTGTTAATTCTCTTGCTGAAGATGCCCGTACAGCTATAGGATATTTACTCATACTGCTTATTCCCATATCAATCGAAATGCTTTTTCTCATGAGAGTAGATACGATCATTCTTGCTTTTTTACTGATTCTCTATTTCTTTACTCAGATCAGTATTATTTTACATGCAACTGAACAGAGCCGTGCTCTGGAAATGAAAAATCGTGAGATATCAAAAGTACAGGCAACACTTCATGAAAAGCAGGAAATGCTTCAGCTCTTTTTCAAACAGGCACCTATCGGGATCTTTACCTATGATACTGCGCTGAACATCATTGACTGCAATCAGTCTTTTTTAACTCTTTTCGATCTGAAAAGAGAGGAGATAATCGGCAAGAACATTAATGATCTTCCCGATAAAAAACCAACGGAAGTGATACAGGATTCACTCATCATGGGAACACAGACCTATGTCGGTCCTTATCACTCTATTAAGAATAAAGAATTCTGGGTTGAGGCAAAATGCTCTCCTATCTACGGACAGGGAAATGTCATCATTGGCGGTGTAGTGCTTATAGAAGATAAAACAAAAGAACATGCTGCACTTAAAGAGTTGAAATATCTTGTATCACATGATCCTTTGACATCCCTTTGTAACAGAAGAGGCTTTAAAGAATTTATGGAAGATATGATCAACGAAGAAAAACACCACAGTTATTTTTCGATTCTCTTTTATCTGGATCTGAACCATTTTAAATATATTAATGACTCTTTGGGACATACCTTTGGAGATAAACTTTTGATAGAAATAGCCAAACGGTTGCAGTTACTTATTGAAAGGTCAAATAATTTAACCCGATTAGGGGGAGATGAGTTTGTTGTTGTCATTCCTTTTGTTGCAAAAGAGATGGATAAGACAAAAAATAAAGCTGATGAATATGTACTGAAAATAGAAGAATGTTTTAATAAGCCTTTTATCATAGATGGTATGAGGCTCAATATAAAGACAAGTATAGGTATTGTGATCATTGAACCGAATTTTTATAATATCGAAGAGATCGTAAGACATGCAGATATTTCCATGTACCAGGCAAAAAAGTACGGTCAGGAGCATATCTCATACTACAATACCAAGCTGGATGCTGAACGTAAAAAAACATTTGACCCTCAGAATGATCTTATTTTTGCAATACAAGAGGATCAACTAGAACTCTTCCTTCAGCCGATCGTTAATATTAAAGATGATTCACTGCGTGCAGCAGAGGCTCTTATACGTTGGAAACATCCGAAAAAAGGGGTGATCCTGCCTGCAGACTTTATCTCGCTGGCCATTGAGTCCGGTGCTATTTCAGATATTGGATGGTGGGTATTGGAAAAAGTATGTCTCTATATTTCCCAATGGAAAGAACGGGGTGAATGGAAATTAAGATATGTTTCCATTAATATCAATGCAAAACAGTTGATCAAAAGTGATTTTACAAATACCTTTTTCTCAAAACTGAGACAGTACGGGGTTGATAACAGTGATATTAAAATTGAGATCACGGAAACATCATTGATCGATAATTTTGAAATAACCCAGCAGGTCATTAAAGAGCTTCGCAGCAACGGAATAAAATGTGCTATTGATGATTTTGGAACAGGATACTCTTCTCTTTCCTATCTGAAAAAACTCTCATTTTCTGTTTTAAAGATAGACAGAGAGTTTATTCGTGATATGTTATACAATGAAGAGCATATTATACTGATACGAACGATCATTGAAATCGGAAAACAATTTAATTATAATATCGTAGTAGAGGGAATAGAAGAAGAGGCACAGAAAGAGATCGATGATACCCTTAGTTATCAGGGGTATCTTATCAGTCCTCCGATTCCGGAACCAGAGTTCAGAAAGAAATTCTTAAATAGTTGAAGATTCTACTTATGATCTTGGATCAGAGAAATCACTTTAAAAAACGATCTGTCCGTCATTTTGCATACGCATCATGATCTCTTTGGCTTTTTGGTGTCCCTGGAAAGAGGCTTTTCTGCACCACTCTATGGCTTTTTCTTTATCTTCCGTACAGCCTAAGCCCATATCATAGAGTGCTCCCAAATTGAACTGTGCAGAGGCATTTCCAGCCATGGCGGCTTTTTTGAAAAGCACATAGGCTTTTTTATAATCCTGTTCTACACCGCGTCCCTCTTTGAACATGGCAGCCAGGTTGTTAAATGCATCGATGTTGCCTCTTTTTGCAGCTTCTTCATACCAGAAAGCAGCTTCTGAGAAGTTCTGCTCACATCCTTCACCGTTTTCAAGCATGAGTGCTACTTCAAACTGTGCTACAGGGACTTCTCTTGTCGCAGCTTCAAGATGGTTATCAAAAGCCTTTTTAGAGTCCTGTTCTACACCAAAGCCTCTGAAGTAAAGAAATCCGAGGTAATAGAAGCTTGTAGATTCTTTTTGCTCTGCCAGTCGGCTGTAGAGTAGAAATGCTTTGTCATACTCTTTAGAAAGTAGCGCATCATAGGCTTCTTTAATTTGTGTTTGCATGAAGTTTTCCTTAAAATAATGAATAATTTAAATTGTCAGTGAGTTTATCTGGAGAAAATAAATATTGACTGAAAAGATTATTTTTAGAGGGACGGTAAACCGACCCTGTGGATTTATTTGCTAAACCCTTCAAGTTCAGCAGATACTTTATCCATCTTGCTTTGTGCTTCTTGCAAAGCCTTTTTATTCTCAGCGATCACTTGCTCTGGAGCGTTAGCTACAAATTTTTCATTGTTCAGCATACCGTTTAGCTTTTGTATCTCTTTTTCCAGTTTCTCTTTTTGTTTAGAGAGTTTGGAGATGATAGCTGACATATCAATATCAGCTGTTGAGATCATCGTTTCAAGCGAATCAGAGACATCTGTTACACAGTTGTCCGGCTTTTCCGTTACAAAACTGATCTCTTCGACTTTTCCTAGTTTTTCTATGAATGGCTTGAGCAGGGCAGTGTCCGCCTCTTTATTAAACTTGATAGAAGCTTTTTCGATCTTTTGATTCCCTTTTTCAATGAGTGTTTTACAACGCCTTACTGAAACAATAGCTTCGATGGCAAGGTTGAACTGTTCTGCTATCTCTTCATCTATAGCAGTAACTTTAGGATAGGGCATTACCATAATAGATTCAGTTTCACTCAGTTCTTGTCCGGAAAGTCTCTGATAGAGGTTTTCAGTGATGAACGGCATAAAAGGGTGCAGAAGCTTGAGTGACTCTTTAAAGATGCTTCCCAACTCAGATACACTCTCTTTACTTGCTTTAGAAAGCTCGATACCCCAGTCACAGAATTCACCCCACATAAAGCGGTAGAGTGTGGTTGCTGCATCATTGAAACGGTAGACATCCATGAACTCTCGGGTCTCTTTGACTGCAAGGTTGAAACGTGAGAGCATGTAACGTCCAAGAGGAGTTTGAATGTTCTCTTGAACCAGGTCCTCAAAGGTCTCCTGATTCAACTGCAGGTAATTCGTTGCATTAAAGAGCTTGTTCGTAAAATTACGGCTCTGTTCAAGCTTCTCTTCACTCAGTTTAATATCACGCCCCTGTACAGCAAGTACAGCCAGTGTAAATCTAAGTGCATCGGTAGAGTACTTCTCTATCATCACTAAAGGATCGATAACATTTCCTTTGGACTTAGACATTTTTTCTCCTTTCTCGTCTTTGACGAGAGCATGCAGGTAAATGTCTTTGAATGGTAGCTCACCCATGATGTTCTCACCCATCATCAACATACGTGCAACCCAGAAGAAGAGGATGTCAAACCCTGTGATAAGCAGGTTGTTAGGGTAGAAGTTTGCAAGATCTTCTTCTGTCCATTTTTCACCTTTAAAGGTATCTCCATTCCCCCAACCCAGTGTAGAAAACGGCCAAAGTCCGGAAGAGAACCATGTATCCAGAACATCCGGGTCTTGGTGGATATTCTTGCTTCCGCATTTAACACATTCACAAGGTGTCTCTCCCTCAAAGGCAAATTCTGCACCACAGTCATCACAATACATTACCGGTATCTGGTGTCCCCACCAGAGTTGACGAGAGATACACCAGTCACGAAGCTCACCCATCCATGCATTGTAAGAGTTGATCCAGTGAGAAGGGAAGAATTCAGCTTCACCATTGTTTACTTTTTCAATGGATGCTTTGGCAAACTCTTTTTTGACGAACCATTGTTTAGAGATATACGGCTCTACAATGTTTTTACATCGGTAACAGTGTCCTACCTGATGTGCATGGTCTTCTACTTTTTCTACATAACCTTCAGTATCAAGTTTTGCCATAATAGCATCTCTTGCTTCAAGGCGCTCCATGCCTTCAAACTCTCCACAGTACTCATTTAATATACCTTTTTCATCGAAAATAGTGATAAATTCAAGATCATGTCTTTTTCCTACTTCGTAGTCATTCGGATCATGTGCAGGAGTGACTTTAACGAAACCTGTACCAAACTCCATATCTACATGTTCATCTGCAATGATCTCCACTTCTCTGCCGATAAGTGGAAGCCTTACGGTTTTCCCTATAAGATGTTTATGTCGTTCATCATCCGGATGTACCATGACAGCTGTATCACCAAAGTATGTCTCCGGACGTGTTGTTGCAACGACTACTACGCCTGAACCGTCTGTAAGAGGGTACCTGATATGGTAGAGTTTTCCCATATGGTCTTCATGTTCTACTTCGATATCAGAGAGGGCACCATCGTGAGTACACCAGTTTATCATGTAGTTCCCACGAACAATATGACCGTTGTCATACATCTGTTTAAAGGCTTTTTTTACACCGTTTGCAAGTCCTTCATCCATAGTAAAACGTTCACGTGACCAGGCAGGAGAAACCCCCAGTTTTCTAAGCTGATTGGTGATGGCATTCCCGGAATTGTCTTTCTGCATCCAGGCACGTTCCAAAAATGCTTCACGTCCAAGCGCTTCTTTTGTCGTACCTTCAGTCAATAATTGTTTCTCAACAACGTTCTGTGTAGCGATACCGGCATGGTCGGTACCAGGCTGCCAAAGTGTTTTAAACCCGTCCATACGCTTGTAACGTACGATGATGTCTTGAAGTGTAAATGTCAACCCGTGGCCGATATGCAGGTGTCCTGTAACATTGGGAGGGGGCATCATGATACAGAAGTTTTTTCCCTCTTCCTGTATCTTTTTGTTACCCTCTATCTCAAAGTATCCACGTTCTTCCCATATCTTATAATAGTTCTCTTCTATCTCTTTTGGGTTATATACTGCTTTTTTTTCTGTTGTTTCGCTCATGTTGCATCCATATCTAATGTATTATTGCCGCGATTATAGCGTAATGGTGCTTTTTCTTTTATGGCAGTTGGGTTATACTTTGATGAAAGGAGTACTATGACCTACACAGAATGGTTCGAAACCCATGCCCAAAAGCATGCTGACATTATGAAGACACTTACCCATTTGAGTGATGATGAAGTGATCGGGTATTTTGTTTATGAGAATATGAAAGAGAAACATCCGGACTTTTGTCCTCTTTATGCTCAAAATAAAAAATGTCATAAGATGGAAGAGCTGAATTGCTACTTCTGCGGATGTATGTACTTTCGTTTTTCAGATGAAGGGCTTAAGAAAGAGGAGGGTCGAACCTGCTACAGTATATGCAGCATAGAGGCAAAAAAAGGTAAAAGATTTGAAAGTGATGAGGCTATACATCAAGATTGTTCAGATTGCTGTATTCCACATAAAAGATCTGTGATAAAAAAGCACTTCTCCCGTGATTGGAGAGAAGTGATGAAGCAGACTATCGTTTCATTGCCATCTTCAAAATGAGATATCCGACAACTCCGGAGAAGAGTGAACCAAGCAGAATTGCCAGTTTATCGGCATAGTGGAAGAGTTTGGTATCGTTATAGGCGAGGGTGTCAACGAATAGACTCATGGTAAATCCGATACCTGTAAGAACAGCTACACCATAGAGTTGCATCCAGGTACTCTCTTTTGGCAATGATGCTATTCCCATCTTGATAGCCAACCATGAGAAACCAAATACACCTACCTGCTTACCTATGAAAAGTCCTGCCATGATACCCATAGGCACTGTTCCTCCCATCTCTTCAATGGAGAGATCTCTAAGGTCAACTCCTGCATTCACAAAGGCAAAGAGCGGCAAGATGAAGAATGCAACCCAGTAATGCAGGTCATTTTCCATTTTGTGTGACATAGAGAAAGTTTTTCCATTTTCATCTTTTGAGTAGAGAGGGATGAAAAATGCAAGTGCCACACCTGCCAAGGTGGCATGTACACCTGATTTCAGTACACTTACCCATAAAATGATACCTACCAAGATATAGGCTGACTGTCTGGCAACATGCATGCGGTTCATAATGAAGAGTATTGCCAATGCTATAGCTGCAACAGTAATGGATGCAGTGGAGAGTTCGCTGGTATAAAAAAGTGCTATGATCACAATAGCACCAAGGTCATCGATGATCGCCAGTGCCATAAGAAAGATCTTTAAAGAGACAGGTACTCTCTTTCCAAGCAAAGAGAGGATCCCCAGTGCAAATGCAATGTCCGTAGCTGTAGGAATAGCCCAACCGTTCATAGCAAATGATTCACCACGGTTAAAGGCTATAAAAACCAGTGCAGGTACAATCATGCCGCCAAGAGCAGCAATGCCCGGCAGGGCGATTTGAGAGAGAGAAGAGAGATGTCCTTCTATGACCTCTCTTTTTATTTCCAACCCGACAAGAAAGAAAAAGATTGCCATGAGTCCGTCATTTACCCATAGAAGAAGTGGTTTTGCTATCTGTAGAGCTCCAAAACGTATCTCTACAGGAGTATGCAGAAATCCTGTATAGAAAGAAGAGAGTACACTGTTTTGCAGCAGCAAGGCTAAAACAGTAACAATAATAAGCAGTATGCCGGACGATGAATCTTTTTTTATGAAATCTTTAATAACATCTTTCAAAGTATATCCTCTTTTTAAAATGCCGTTAGTTTAACTAAATTATACTAACCAAGGTAAATGATCCCAAATCCCGAAATAGAAAAACAAAAGAATAAGTGAAGATGCCGTAAAATACGAAGAAAGCCAGAGAAAAAGCCCACTCAACGCTTTCACCCAATGGGTGAGCTTTTTCCAGGAGGATAAAAGTATGGCACAAAGTGTTTTAAATTTCACTGTAGAGAGCACCGAAGAGAGACTGACACCCAGAGCAGGAGAGGCAGTCTTTGGAGAGTTTTTAAAAGCAATCAAGCTTGATCGGTTATGCAACCGATATCTTCCTTTACCTAAAAGTAACCGAGGCTACGATCCTTATACCTTTATCCATTCACTTGTTCTAATGTTACACAGTGGAGGCAGATATCTGGAGGATATCCGCACCCTTCAGACCGATCACGCACTCCAAGAACTACTTGGGATAAAGCATATTCCCACAGCAGACAGTATCGGCAAATGGCTCAAACGCTCCGGCAAAGTCAAGATGTCGGGGATGGAAAAACTCAACCGTACCTTGCTACAACGCTATCTTCGCAGAATAGATGAACCTTTGGTGCTTGATATTGATGCAACCGTGATAGAAAGCCATAAATCTATTGCGTTTACCACCTATAAAATGTTCCCGGGATTTACTCCCATCATTAGGCATCTTAATGGCGGCTATGTGATTCATCAGGAGTTTAGAGCCGGTAATGTAACACCTGCTGATCATAATCTTGCATTCGTCAAACAGTGTGAAGCACAACTTCCCAAACATCGAAAACTCTTCTATCTGAGAGCCGATAGCGCTTCGTATCAGTCATCACTGTTCAATTATTGCAATAATCGTAATATCATCTATGTGGTAGGCGGGCATCTTGACAGGAGTGTACTGACAAACATTGAAACAATTGATTCCTGGGAACCCCTTAGAACAATAAAAGGTACCGCACATCATCTCAAAGAAGAGGTAGCAGAATTTTACCACACGATGCAGAATACCGATCATGCCTTTCGTATGATTGTGATTAAAAAAACCACCACCCCATTGCTGCATGGCATGGAGGCGTTTCTAAGCCAGGAAGAGAAGCTGGCACTCGCTTCTGAACGTTACAGTGTGATTGCCACCAATGACTTGGAGAAAACAGCTGAAGAGATTGTACGCTTTTACCGACAACGGGGTGATACCAGTGAAAACCGAATCAAAGAACTGAAAAACGGGTTCAATCTGAAGTACCTGCCAACTTCAGACTTTCAAGCCAATGCGCTTTACTTTCATATCGGTACATTGGCATACAACCTGTTCATACTCTTTAAACGTATATTACATGTCAGCTGGCAAAAACACACCATTCAAACCATTCGCTATAAACTGTATCATATTGCAGGTAAAGTAGTCCATCATGCTCGCCAAATCGTGCTTAAAGTCAATGAAGCGTTTGTGGATATCCTCAATCACATACGGCATCAATGCTATTTGCTCAGTTTAGAGTAGCAACTTCACCACTGCGGCATTCCCTTTATCATTTCTTCTTCAGACAAAGTGACAGGATAGCTATGTCAAAAAATCAGGAAAATGGCTTTAAAAAGAGTATTTGACGCACCACTTTGTTGACATAGGGATACAAAGAGCTCTTTTAAGCACACTTTTTTACAGTTCGGAGACAAAAACGGGTTATAGTCTCTCAATTTTTATGAAATGAATTTTCTATTTCGGGATTTGGGATGATTACTATGGTTGACAATAGTGAAGGATTGAACTAAAATAAGAAAAAAGGAGTTTATGTTATGAAAAAGAAAATTGAAGAAGTTATAAATCGTATACAAAAATCAGATAAAATTGCCGAAGAGAACAAGCCGTTGATCATAGAAAAGATCGAAGAGTGGCGTAAAGAGAAGAGTGCGGTAAACGATATCGCTGTAAAACTTGAAAATTGGTGGATTGAAGTAGAACCTATTTTTGCAGAGTTGGGCTTGATCTGATATATGGTGATAATGACACAATACCCGTATGAAAAAACGTGGACCAAAACCACTGAAAAAGAGGCTTTGCGTATGATAGAAAAAGAGATGCCTGAAGCAGATGCTCAAGGCACACTTGACTATATACTGGGGGAGATACGGAAAGGAAAAACCATTACACTTGGTGAGTGTCGCTTTAAAGCCGGTTCATGATTGATCTAAGCCAATCGAAACTACCTGTATTGGCTGTTTCAGAGATTTGTCACACGTCATAACTTTGTCGCAATAATAAGTCTGACTACATCCAGGACTTTATGTTCAACTGATATAATTGTGAGACCAGCCTGTTCTATATTCTTTTGTGTTTCCCTTGTCATTGAGGTCCCGAGAAGTTTTTCTGATAGTATATTCATGAGGTATAACATTATATTCACTACAAAATATTTACTTTTCATATGTTCAAGAAATATGACTTTTCCTTTAGGTTTAACTACCCTGTATACTTCTTTTAAACCTGCGATCGGATCGGGAACAGTGCAAAATACAAAAGTACTGACTACTGCATCAAATGTATTATCTTTAAATTTCAGGTTTTGAACGTCCATCTCATATAGTTTAAGATCTTTTAATCCTGCTTCTATTTTTTTTCTCTTGGCAATTTCGAGCATTCCGGGACTAAAGTCTATTGCTGTCAAATCAACATTCCCATTGAAATAAGGCAGGTTTTTACCAGTTCCCACGCCAATCTCCAGCACTCTGCCGCAAGCATATGAGACGGCTTCTTTCCTTAACCTTTTAAAAAACAGTTTTTCAATCGGCCATTCAAACCGGTCATAGAGTTTTGCGATTCTTGAATATTTACGGGAGGTAAATTCTCTCATTTTCTTGATCCTTTTTCTATGGAATACACTAAGTTAATAAGATGTATCAAGCTATTTAGACATTTGACTATGAATCAGTGTGCAAGTCTATAACGACTTTTATCATCTGCAAACTTCACCGGACCGTTATAGTTCTTATGTATCTCTCTCTTTTTGTCTCTTTTTCTTTGCCTAATGTTCGCAACATCCTATGAGAAAGCAAAAGAGGAGAGAGAGTAATAGAATCAAAATAAGTTTCTTCATAAAGTTTTCCGGTTTTTCATTATTGCATAGAAGCTACACGATTAAAAGTGTATAATTATTCTATGTAATAGTTGTGTACCGGGAGGAAATTCTATGAAAGATTTTTTAGGAGAATGTCGTGTACTTTTTTCATATCCGAAAAATATCATTATTTTACTGGCACGATGGGCCATTGCCTATGGCTTTGCTGTACCGGCACTTGTGAAGATAAATGACCTGGAAGGGACAGTAAAGTGGTTTGAAAGTATTTCCATTCCTTTTCCCTCATTAGCGGCATATCTGGTGTCCGGTGTTGAAACACTGGGTATCGTATTACTCATATTGGGACTTTTTACCCGTATGATCTCTGTACTCCTCTCTTGTGTAATGTTGGGGGCTATGGTTTTTGTACATGCCCAACACGGTTTTTCTGTTGCAGATAACGGTATAGAGATACCAATGTATTATTTTATTTTTCTTATGATCTTTGCTACTTTCGGTGCAGGAAAATACAGTTTGGATCATCTGTTCTTCGAAGGGGAAAAATATGAATAAAGAGAATCTCTTCCATTATTTCACCATTCTCTCCGCAGACTGGGGCATACTGTTAAAACTTTTTTTCATTGTTATACTTCTGGTTATGGTCGCTGTTGCGATCTATGACCGTTTTGTACAAAGAAAGAACCAGGTACTTATCAACTATCCTCTTATAGGACGTTTACGTTATTTCTTTTATTTGCTGCGGAATCCTATGCGCCAGTATTTCGGTGATGAAACATTCTATGACTCTTTTGAGAAACTTGACTGGATCAATAAAGTCTCAGAAGGTAAAAATGCCTATCTCTCCTTTTCTACGGCCAATCCCTACGGGAACCAGAAAACATTGTTCAAACATGCCAATTTTGTCAAAGAGACACATGAAGTACAGAGTGATTTTTCTGTACTTTTCGGTCCGAACAGAAAAAAACCTTACCAGACTAAAAGTATTATAGGAAGATCTGCTATGAGTGATGGTGCCATTTCACCTGAAGGTACAAGGGCATTTGCCAGAGGTGCCTTTAATGGACATTTTCCCATCAATACCGGAGAAGGCGGTTTAACCTCAAACTTCCTTGCTACACTCAATTTGTGTGACTGTGATCATGCTTATCTAGAAAAAAAAGAGGGTACATGGTTTGCCAAATCTGTTTATAGGATCATGAAGTTCTTTACGAACAGAGAAGTGTCTCAGCGTCTTTACCGGAGTATGGTGGTACGTCAAAAAGACAAAGGGTCATTTATCTTTGATAGAACCGAACTGGTCTATTTTCGTATTGATTGGGATAAAGCATTGGAACTGTTTCCTGACAGTGTGCCATCCGGTGTACCTGATATCACATTTCAAATGGGAAGCGGTCTTTATGGTGTCAGAGACAAAGAGGGGAACTTTGATGAAGAACGTTATGTCAAAGTCATGCGTTTCTGCCGTATGACCGAAGTAAAACTGGCACAGGGAGCAAAGCAGACAGGAGGTAAACTGCTTGCAAGAAAAGTCAGTGATGATATCGCCTATTACAGAGGTATCCCTGTACATAAAGATCTTATCAGTCCAAATCGTTTTCCCTATGCTACAAATATGGAAACATTTTTTGATTTTATTGAACGTTTACAAAAAGTATCTGAAAAACCGGTAGGATTTAAGATCGTTATTTCATCCAAAGAAAGTTTTGAGATATATGCCAAAGCACTGAAAATGAGATTGGAAGAGGGGAAAAGTATCACGGATTTTATTACTCTGGACGGGGGTGACGGAGGAAGCGCTACCGCTCCGCTTGAAATGATGAGTAAGATCGGGTTACCCATACGGGAAGCACTTCACATCGTAAATGAAGTACTTGAAACCTATGGATTGCGAAAAGAGATAAAGATCATTGCTGCAGAAAAAGTACTTACTCCGGATGACATAGTAGAGTTGCTGTGCTATGGTGCAGACTTTGTGAATATTGCCAGAGGTTTTATGATATCAGCGGGGTGTATACGTGCCAGAGAGTGCAGTGGAGCAAACGGAAAAGACTGTCCTGTAGGACTTGCTACGATGAATGAAGCAAAAAGAAGCAAATACCTAGTGATAGAGAAATCAAAACACATAGCTTTTTATCATCATAAGCTTCTTCACGGTATACGCTCTTTGCTTGCTGTAATGGGCAAGACACATATTAATGAACTCTCTATGGATGACCTTCTTTTTCGATTAAAAAACGGTTAAACTTTGGCTCTTATAATTTGGTGAAGAAACCCATGTTAAGGAGCAAAGAATGTTAAGTAGAAAACTTTCCTTTTTAGTGTTGCCTCTTGTAGCAACATTGTCACTTCATGCAAGCGATCCTTTTAACGATCCGTTTTTCAATGACCCTTTCGGAGATGATATCTTTAAAGAGATGATGCAGATGCAACGTAATATGGATAAAATGTTCGAACGTATGCATCAGCGTATGCAGCAACGTTCATCAGGACTTGTAAGTCCATTGGGAACTTATAAAATAGCTGTACGTAATCAATTAGAAGATAAGGGGGATCATTATGAGTTGGTTACCAATATCCCTGAGAGCAAAGAGAACCATATAGATATTACAACAACCGATCATGTAATGTCGATCACAGCCAAGATCGTACAGGAACAGGAGAACAAAAGAGCGAACAGTGTAAGCAAGTCCCGTTCAGTCCGTATGTATCAGCAAAGTCTCTCTCTTCCGGATAATGCGGATGAAGGAACCATAAAAACTGCATATAGAGCAGGGAAACTTGTAGTGAGTATGGCTAAGAAAAAAACTGCAAGATCCGACTCGGCTGGGACATCCAAGGTAAAACCGGAAAAAGAAGAGAAAAAGAAGATGGAGGATAATAACACCATTAAAAAAAGAACACTCTCTGATAAAACTTCTATGAGTTGATCTTTTTTATGTTTTGGGACACTGGGAGAGCACTGCTTCCATGTCTCACAGGTGTTACAAGATATTAAAAAAGCGGTGTTTTATTTTCCTCATGCCAGTGAATAATCTTTTTCCAGGCTTCATTAGCCGATTCAGCATATATAAATATTCCTTCATCTTCCGGTGCAATGACATCTTCTTCCTTTAAAAAATCAAAATCAATCACACGTTTCCAATACGCTTCACCTATAAGAACAACAGGGATCTCCGGTGTTTTTCTGGTCTGTATCAGTGTCAATACTTCAAAGAACTCATCCAATGTACCAAAACCGCCGGGAAAGATGACCAGTGCTTTGGCACGCTGGAGAAAGTGTAATTTCCGTATGGCAAAATAACGGAATTGAAAACAGAGTTCAGGGGTGATATAGGGATTGGGGAACTGTTCATGTGCCAGATCAATATTAAGGCCTATGGATTTGGCACCCACATCCCATGCACCCCGGTTGGCAGCTTCCATAATGCCCGGACCACCCCCGGTCATCAATGTGACATGACAATCATCAGGACCTTTACCGCTCTTTCCGACCAGCTGTCCGAATTTACGTGCCTCATCGTAGTAAATACTTTTACTCACCATACTGTCAGCTCTTTTTAGAGCGCTTATCAGATCTTCTGAATGGGGAGACTTTTCTAATGCTTTCTTGATCTTTTCAAGTGTTTCCATTGCTTTGTCAAATTCAGTGATACGGGCACTTCCGAATACTACAATAGTATGGTCAATTCCCTGTTTCCTCATCTTCACCTCTGCCTTAAGATAATCAAGTTCCAGCCTTACACCTCTAGCTTCATTAGAGTAGAGAAAACCTTTATCTTCCTCTGCTACCTCAAAACTGGGGTGGCGCATAATGGTTTTTATCTGTTTTAATGTTTTATTGTTCTTTTTTGATGTTTTTTTCATATTCAATACCTCTACAGGAATTATACATATTTTTTAACTGAATAACTTTGAATGCTTTTTCATGCTATAATTTTTTAATCTATTGAAAAAGGCAAACCATGAAAAATATAGCCATACTCTGTTCGGGTGGTGATGTTTCAGGAATGAATGCTGCATTGAAACGTTTTGTTGAATACAGTATAGAAAAAGGCCTTACACCTTATTTTGTAAATAATGGTTTTGAAGGCTTGATAGATAATGAAATATATAAAGCCGGCTACAGTGATGTCAGCGGTATCATTTCCCGTGGTGGTACCAAAATATATACATCTCGTTCAAAACGTTTTATGGAACAGGAATATCGGAAACTGGCCATAAACAACCTTATATCTCATGAAATAGCTTATCTGATCATTTTGGGAGGTGATGGTTCCTTCAAAGGTATGCAGCTCCTAAGCAATGAAAGTGATGGGATAAATTTCAGCGGTATTCCTTCCACAATAGATAATGATATTGCCGGGACAGAATACTGTCTGGGTGTAGATACGGCACTGAATGTCATAAAGTCTGCAATAGACTCTATCCGTGATACAGCTTCATCATTTAGTCGAGCCTTTATTATAGAGATAATGGGAAGAGAATGCGGTTATCTGACCCTGATCTCTGCACTTACAAGTGGAGCAGAAATGTGTCTGATACCGGAAATACCCTATGAGTTGGATACCTATAAAGTACTGTTCAAAAAACAGATCAAAGAAGGCAGAAAGTATTTTATTGCTCTTGTCTCTGAATCTTTGAAAAATTCTGAAGAAGTTTCACAATGGTTTGAAAAAGAAGTAGGTATTGAATCCCGTATTACTGTACTTGGATATATACAGCGTGGAGGCACCCCTACAGTCTATGACCGTCTTATGGCTTTTCATTTTGTCACACATGCCATAGATGCTCTGCTTGAAGGGAAGAAAAGTTCTGTTATATGTTACAATAAGGGAGTATTCGAGTCTAAAAAGATCGAAGAGGTTTCTTTTCAAAAATATGAGATCAACAGTGACCTTCTGAAGTTCGGTATGGAGTATGGCAGAATGAACTGAATCATGTATCACTATGATGATGCAATAGCTTTTTATAGTTTTTATAAAAAGTGATATTGATCAAAGCACCGATAAGCGCAGCAAGAGTATCTTTTTGTGCATCCCATATATCTCCCTGTGTTCCCAAAAAGGCTAAACCAAGTTCCGGATGGAATGTGATGGCAGCAAACCATTCAAGCATTTCATACAGTGTGGAGATGGAAACGATCATTGTAAAGGTAAAGAGTAAAGCCGGTTTCAGTGTTGAAACACTGGGTCTGATCATCTCAAAAATGATCCTGTATGTGAGCAATCCAAAAAGAAAATGTACCAGACGGTCAAAATGGTTTCGTTCAAATCCGAAAAACTCAGTGATCATATTAAAATGTTCCATCTCTGCATAAGTATAATGTGATCCCAATGAATGCAGACTGGCAAATATCAGAAGTAATATTAAACTGATAGAGCTGAACCTGTACTTTGTATCTAACCATATGATCAGAGGAAAAACAAGAAAAACTAATACATTTTCAAGAAGCCAATCTTGGGGATATTTAGGGTTTATCGCCATGATGATCCATACAAATACATAAGCAGCATAGATCATTTTATGTGACCGGGGCATAAGATACTCCTTTGATTTACAGTATTATACACTAAAATTATTTTGATATCTCATCTCTGTTATACCCAAATCCCGAAATAGAAAAACAAAAGAATAAGTGAAGATGCCGTAAAATACGAAGAAAGCCAGAGAAAAAGCCCACTCAACGCTTTCACCCAATGGGTGAGCTTTTTCCAGGAGGATAAAAGTATGGCACAAAGTGTTTTAAATTTCACTGTAGAGAGCACCGAAGAGAGACTGACACCCAGAGCAGGAGAGGCAGTCTTTGGAGAGTTTTTAAAAGCAATCAAGCTTGATCGGTTATGCAACCGATATCTTCCTTTACCTAAAAGTAACCGAGGCTACGATCCTTATACCTTTATCCATTCACTTGTTCTAATGTTACACAGTGGAGGCAGATATCTGGAGGATATCCGCACCCTTCAGTCCGATCACGCACTCCAAGAACTACTTGGGATAAAGCATATTCCCACAGCAGACAGTATCGGCAAATGGCTCAAACGCTCCGGCAAAGTCAAGATGTCGGGGATGGAAAAACTCAACCGTACCTTGCTACAACGCTATCTTCGCAGAATAGATGAACCTTTGGTGCTTGATATTGATGCAACCGTGATAGAAAGCCATAAATCTATTGCGTTTACCACCTATAAAATGTTCCCGGGATTTACTCCCATCATTGGGCATCTTAATGGCGGCTATGTGATTCATCAGGAGTTTAGAGCCGGTAATGTAGCACCTGCTGATCATAATCTTGCATTCGTCAAACAGTGTGAAGCACAACTTCCCAAACATCGAAAACTCTCCTATCTGAGAGCCGATAGCGCTTCGTATCAGTCATCACTGTTCAATTATTGCAATAATCGTAATATCATCTATGTGGTAGGCGGGCATCTTGACAGGAGTGTACTGACAAACATTGAAACAATTGATTCCTGGGAACCCCTTAGAACAATAAAAGGTACCGCACATCATCTCAAAGAAGAGGTAGCAGAATTTTACCACACGATGCAGAATACCGATCATGCCTTTCGTATGATTGTGATTAAAAAAACCACCACCCCATTGCTGCATGGCATGGAGGCGTTTCTAAGCCAGGAAGAGAAGCTGGCACTCGCTTCTGAACGTTACAGTGTGATTGCCACCAATGACTTGGAGAAAACAGCTGAAGAGATTGTACGCTTTTACCGACAACGGGGTGATACCAGTGAAAACCGAATCAAAGAACTGAAAAACGGGTTCAATCTGAAGTACCTGCCAACTTCAGACTTTCAAGCCAATGCGCTCTACTTTCATATCGGTACATTGGCATACAACCTGTTCATACTCTTTAAACGTATATTACATGTCAGCTGGCAAAAACACACCATTCAAACCATTCGCTATAAACTGTATCATATTGCAGGTAAAGTAGTCCATCATGCTCGCCAAATCGTGCTTAAAGTCAATGAAGCGTTTGTGGATATCCTCAATCACATACGGCATCAATGCTATTTGCTCAGTTTAGAGTAGCAACTTCACCACTGCGGCATTCCCTTTATCATTTCTTCTTCAGACAAAGTGACAGGATAGCTATGTCAAAAAATCAGGAAAATGGCTTTAAAAAGAGTATTTGACGCACCACTTTGTTGACATAGGGATACAAAGAGCTCTTTTAAGCACACTTTTTTACAGTTCGGAGACAAAAACGGGTTATAGTCTCTCAATTTTTATGAAATGAATTTTCTATTTCGGGATTTGGGTTATAATATAATAAAAAGGTCATATATGCACAATAACATTATCCTCAAAACAGGGGATATCACCAAAGAAAATGTCTGTGCTGTCGTCAATGCAGCCAACAATTCACTTTTTGGAGGTGGCGGTGTGGATGCTGCAATACACAAAGCCGGAGGATCGACGGTCCTGGAAGCTTGCAGAAAGATACGGGAAGAGAAATATCCCAACGGACTGCCCACAGGTGAAGCTGTAGCAACAACGGCCGGAGATCTTCCGGCACAGTATATACTCCATACGGTGGGTCCTGTTTATCATCTGTGTGGTAACAATTGTGATTCCCTTTTGGCATCATGTTATGGGAATTCACTCAAAGTGGCAGTTGAACTTGGATGCAGGAATATTGCATTTCCTGCTATTTCAACAGGTATTTACGGATATCCAAAAGAGAAAGCAGCACGCATTGCCTATGAAACAGTCAAACGTTTTTTATTAGAGGAAGGATATGATATCAAAATCTATTTCATATTTCATAACGATGAAGATAAAAAAACCTTTGAGAAAGCGATCCGCTAACAAGAGTTTTTTCATACTTCATATTTCAGCTTGACTCTTTTTAGTGCCATAATCCTTCCAGAGAGTACCCGCAATGCGGACAGATACCATTATCGTCAAGTTCATTGGTGACGTACTGCCCGATATGTCCTTTCCGATCGATCACTCTATTTTTACATTTTGGACAGTAAGTTGATTCATGCTCTTCATCATCAATATTACCGACATAAACATATTGCAACCCTTCTTCTTTACCTATCTCATATGCTCTGAACAATGTTGAGCCTGGGGTAGGGGGAACATCAAGCATCTTGTACATCGGGTAAAATGCAGAGAGGTGCCATGGTATGGTTGGATCAACCTCTGCAATGAATTTGGCAATATTTCTTATCTCTTCGTCTGAGTCATTCTTCCCTGGGATCAACAGTGTTGTTATTTCGACCCATATTCCTTTTTCATAAGCATATTTGACACATTCAAGTACTGGTTTCAGCCTGGCACCACAGATCTCTTTGTAGAACTCCTCTGTAAAACCTTTGATATCTATATTCATTCCGTCGATATACGGTGCAAGCAGGTCTAGGGCCTTGTGTGTTTCAAATCCGCTGGTGACATAGATATTTTTCAGTCCTTTCTCATGTGCAAGTTTTGCCGTATCATATGTATATTCAAAAAATACGATCGGCTCATTGTAGGTATAGGCGATGGATTTACATCCATTTTCTATTGCAAGTTCAACGATCTTCTCAGGAGGGAGCTCCTCGCCGAATATCTTGTGCTCATGCTCTTTTGGGTATTGGGAGATATCAAAATTCTGACAAAATTTACAGGAAAAGTTGCAACCAACTGTTCCAAACGAAAAAGCTGTACTGCCAGGCAGGAAATGGAACATCGGTTTTTTCTCTACCGGATCTATGTTCACTGCAGCGGCAAGTCCGTACACAAGAAGTTTGAGCTCACCGTTCTCAACTTTTCTTATCCCGCAGATTCCGTATTCACCTTCATCCAGCTTACACGACTGTGCACATGCCTGACATAGAATTTTTCCGCTGCCGAGTTTTTTACTTAACCATGCTGTTACTGACATCTTATTCTCCTTTTTATATTTTTTTTGTATCTTTCTTCATTATACTATTAAAATCATTCGTTTGGAATACCTGTTATTCGGGTAAATTATTATGATAGAATATAAAATATAGGTTAGAGTAAAGATCTATATGTGACCATAAAGGAAAGGAGGAGTCTCTTATGTATCTTTTTGCTTCAGAATCTGTATCAGCAGGGCATCCGGACAAATGTGCCGATATTATTGCCGATTCGATCGTAGATAAATTGTTACAGCTTGATCCTGATGCGAAAGTAGCAACTGAAGTGTTTATCAGCGGTAAACATATTATCATAGGAGGAGAAGTCACAACCAAGTTCCCTGTGGACTCTGCATTCTATGAAAGTATTGCCAAGCAGGCACTTAAGCAGATAGGGTATCCGGAATCCGGATTTAAAAGAGGTGAAACACTTTTTCCCGAAGAGACAGATATTCAGGTCTATGTCAGTAAACAATCTCCTGATATCACCATGGGAGTGGTTAAAGAGAATGATGAGATAGGTGCCGGAGATCAGGGGATGATGTTCGGTTATGCAAGCAGTGAGCGTGAAGATTATATGCCTGCAGCCTTAGCATATGCCCGAGAGATCAGGGATGTATTGTATCAATATGCGCTTGAACATCCTGAGACATTCGGTGTGGATCTCAAAACGGAAGTGGTCATGGATTATGGCAGTAAAGAAAATTTTGATAATTGCCGGCCTGAACGCATTGCAAAGATCATTGTGGCAATTTCTCACAGTAGTACGATAAAACAGAAAGAAGTTCAGGCGTTGGTTAAAAAGATCATAGCAGAGGAAGTAAAGTTTGAAGCAGGGCATTTTGACGCAGACAGGATAGTATTTTATATTAACAATACAGGAAGATTCGTCAGACATTCTCCAATTGCTGATTCGGGTTTGACCGGCAGAAAGGTGGTGTGTGATACCTATGGTGGTTATGCCCCTATAGGTGGAGGATCACAGAGCTCAAAAGACTATAGCAAGGTTGACCGGTCGGCACTCTATGCTGCCAGATGGCTGGCAAAACATATCGTAGCGGCAGGACTTGCAAAAAAAGCTCTGGTACAGCTCTCTTATGTGATCGCTGAACCCAGACCGATCTCTGTAACGGTTAATACAGAGCATACAGCCTTGACCGATCTTAAAGACGAAGAACTATCCCGGATGATCGCTGAGAAATTCTCACTCACACCCAGATGGATCACGGACAAGTTTGGATTGGACCGACCATATAAGGAGCATTTTTTATATGCAGAGGTTGCAGCAAAAGGACAGATCGGATATGCAGAATATCCATGGGAAAAACTGGATGAACTGGATTGGTTCAGGTGTTTAATGAATCAAACTCCAGAATAGCCTCTTTAAAGTTTCTCCTGTATTGCTTTTATCTTTTTGATTTCAAAATCTATTGGAAAGTGATATAATAAAAAAAGAAGGAGTATATGATGAAAAAAAGAAATGATCTTGACTTTGATAAATTTGAAAAAATACTTAAAGAGAGAGTGGTACAGCTTGAAGACAATATAACACAGCTTAAAGGAGAATTGGAGGATGTAGGCAGTGATGACGGGATCAATGATGTTGAAGACCTTGTTTCATTGAAGAATATCAGCCAAAAAGACAATACCCTTTTGGATCAGCAGGAGAATGAGCTCAAAGAAACCTATCATGCACTGACAAAAATAAAGAACGGAACATACGGGATATGTGAAAAAAGTGCTAAACCCATACCTTTTGAAAGGCTGGAGGCAAATCCTATAGCAAGGCATATAGTAGGAATAGAGGATTAAAGAATAGTCTTATGAAACGTTTATAATTGTTTCATGGTGCCTTACAGGGCAAGCGTCAGTAAGAGGAATTTTACTGGGCTTTTTTTGCTAAAAGGAGATTTTCGAATGAAAATTGGTATTCCAAAAGAGATAAAGACCAAGGAGTATAGGGTTAGTATTATCCCTTCGGGTGTTAGGCTGCTTGTTCAAAGCGGACATGATGTCTATATTGAAAAAGATGCCGGAGAAAAAAGCGGGTTTTCTAATGATGACTATAAGGAAGCCGGTGCAATTATCCTTCAATCTCCCCAAGAGATATATCATACCTGTGAAATGATCTTAAAGGTCAAAGAGCCCCAACCCCATGAGTATGATCTTTTAAAACAGGGGCAAATACTTTTTACCTATCTTCATCTTGCTCCCCTGAAAGAACTGACCGAGATACTCAAAGAAAAAGAAGTAATAGCTATAGCGTATGAAACAGTACAAGAAGGGAAAAAAGTACCTCTGCTTGAACCTATGAGCCAAATTGCAGGTAAGATCGCACCGATGGTCGCAGGCTATTTCCTCTCAGCCCATAACAATGGAATGGGGGTACTGATAGGTAAAACCAGTGGTGTTCTACCAACAAAAGTATTGATCATAGGAAGCGGTACAGTAGCTAAAAATGCAGCCAAAATTGCAGCCGGAATGGGTGCTGATGTCATTATTATGGGAAGAAACCCAAGCAGTATGGCTGAACTTGAAGATATAATGCCAGAAAATGTTTCAACGATTTACTCCAACACCTACAATATGGAAAAGATCCTACCTACAGTAGATATCGTCATAGGAGCAGTCTATGTTACAGGCGAGAAAGCACCTCACGTGATCACAAGGGAGATGCTCTCTCTTTGTAAAAAAGGAGCGGTTTTAGTAGACGTTGCTATTGATCAGGGGGGATGTATAGAGACTTCCAGACCAACAACACATGATGATCCTGTTTTTGAGGTAAATGGTGTGATACATTACTGTGTTGCCAATATGCCTGGAGATTATCCTGTAACTTCTACACAGGCATTGGCAAATGCAACAATTCCTTATGTGAAAAAGATCGCAGACATGGGATGGAAGAATGCCAGTTTACAAGACAGTGCTATCTATAGCGGTGTCAATGTTGCAGGCGGATTTGTGACGGAACAGCCTGTAGCCAAAGCGCATCAGATGGAATATCACGAGCTAAAAGCTATTATTGATAATTGTCCAGAGTTTGGAGGCAGAGTATGATAAAACCACTTAATGTTGATAAGCTTTATAAGTATTGTGACTTGGAGATATTTGATTTTAAAACTACTGCAGAACTGGAAGAGCTTGATGAGATCATAGGGCAGAGTAGAGCGCTCAAAGCGATCAGTTTCGGAATCGGCATAAAGAAAGAAGGATATAATCTTTATGCTATGGGAAAACTTGGCAGTGGAAAACACAATGTTGTTGAAAAATTCATTCAAAGTCATGCTAAAGATGAGAAGAAAGCGGGAGACTGGTGTTATGTGAACAATTTTGAAGATCCCCAAAAGCCGATCTCCTTAAAACTTCTGCCTTCTATAGGGGTACAGCTTAAAAATGATATGGAAGAGTTTATAGAGGAGTTGAAAAGTATCATTCCGTCTATTTTTGAGAGTGAAGAATATAGGGAAAAGAAGCAGTCTATCATCAACAGACTCAATGAGATTAAGAAACAATCTTTTCAAGAGCTGAAAGAGAAAGCAAAGCAAGAATTCATATCTATCTACTATACGGCATCGGGTTACACACTTTCTCCTATGAGCAAAGAAAACAAAATTCTTGAAAAACACGAATATCAGGCGCTTAGTGATAAAGAGAAAGGGAAGATCCAGGAGAAGATCAAAAAATTTACAATACAAATAGAAAATACTGCACAAGATATGGTGATAAAAAGCAGAGAGCAGCAAAAAGAGATCAGAGAACTTGAACGGGCTATGACAAAAAAGGCTGTAGACAACAGTATAGATGAGTTGAAAAAGAGATATCAAAATTACGATAAAGTCGTAACCTATCTGCAAAGTATTGAAGAGGATATTATCAAAAACTCTCAAGATTTTTTACCTTCAACACAGAGTAATTTTTTATTTATGGGAATAGGATCAGCAAAAGGCAGCGGTATATTTAACAAATATCGTGTCAACGTCCTTGTAAGCCATAAAGATGGAGAAGGTGCTCCGATCATTTATGAAAATAATCCAACGTATGCAAACCTTTTTGGAGAGATAGAATATATTGCGCAAATGGGTACACTTTTGACTGATTTTAATCTTATCAAACCTGGTGCATTACATAAAGCTAATGGCGGATATCTAATCTTGGATGCTTCAAAGGTATTGATGCAGCCTTTTGTCTGGGAAGGACTCAAAAGGATGCTCCGATCCGGTGAAATACGTATAGAGTCTTTAGCTCAGTCTCTTAGTCTGAGCAGTACACTTACATTGGAACCACAGACAATAGCATTGGATATTAAGATTGTTTTGATCGGAAGCAGAATACTTTATTATCTACTCTATAACTATGATCCGGAGTTTAAAGAGCTTTTTAAGATCAATGCTGATTTTGAAAATGATACCCAGAGAAATGATGAAAATAGCCTGCTCTATGCCAAAATGATCGGTATGATTGCAAGAGAGAATGCACTTTTGCCTTTGGATAAAGAGGCTGTAGGTAAAGTGATCGAATATAGTTCCCGATTGGCAGAAGATAGTCAAAAGCTATCAACACACTTAGGAAGTTTAAATGACCTGTTGCAGGAGGCTGATTTTATTGCCAGACAGAAGAAACTGCAAACGATCAATAAAGCTGAAATAGTTCAAGCGATCGTTGAAAAGATCGAGAGGTCAGATAGGATCAAAGATCAAATTTACGAAGCAATTCAAAGAGGAACGATCCTCATACAGACTGATGGAAATGCTATAGGACAGATAAATGGTGTAGCTGTCCTGGATCTTGGAAATTTCTCTTTTGGACATCCTTCCCGGATCACAGCACTTACCCGACTTGGCAAGGGGGGAGTGGTCAATATAGAGCGAGAAGCGAAACTCAGTGGGCCGACACACGATAAAGGCATAATGATACTTTCAGCTTATTTGGCAGCTACCTATGCCAAGGATTTTCCACTTAGCATAACGGCAACACTGGTATTTGAGCAATCATACAGTAAAATTTATGGTGATAGTGCTTCATGTGCAGAGCTGTTCGCTCTACTTTCTTCACTAAGTGAAATAGCTCTGGACCAATCCATTGCTGTAACGGGTTCAGTCAATCAACATGGCCAAGTTCAGGCAGTAGGTGGCATCAATGAAAAGATAGAGGGCTTTTTTGATGTATGCTATCTTGTAAGCAGTACCAAAAACAATGGCATTATTATCCCTGCATCAAATGTAGAGCACCTAATGTTGAAAGAGGATGTCCTGGAAGCTGTGAAAAGTGATATATTTAAGATCTATGCTATTGAGAGTATTGATGAAGGGATGGAGATACTCACCGGTAAAGCAAGCGGTAAAAAAGATAAAAACGGTAAATTTACAAAAGGGAGTATCAACTATCTTGTGGAGGAGAAGCTGAAACATCTTGCAAATAAAAGCAAGCAAAAAAAGATATAAAAAAAGTAGAAGTATTTGTAGATATGATCAGATTAATTTCATCATCTGTTAAGTTTGAAAATCTCCTATTTTATATTAGGGTATAATCATAGAAGAAGGAGACGAGATGAAACGGTCATTTTGGCTGATAGAAACCGATCACTCTCCGATAGTAGCTACAGCCTTGCATTGCGGCCATGAGTTAAGAGCTGGGATGGAAGAGAATATGGCTCTTGACGAATTGCAAAGATTAAGAGAAGAAGATCCTTTTACTGATACCTTTACGCAAATTGCCAAGAATCGAGTTGTAGATACTCATACCAGATTTGAAGTCGATTTTAACAGGCCCAGAGATAAAGCTGTCTACAAAGAACCTGAAGATGCCTGGGGTTTACATATATGGCATACTGCACTCTCTAAATTGGAGATAAAAAAATCTCTATCTTCCTATGATCTCTTTTATAAAGAGTTAAAAACCTATTTTAGCAATATTATCAAAGAATATGGATGTGTTGTTGTGCTGGATATTCATTCATATAACCACAGAAGATCAGGCCCCAGTGCACCATATGCTGATCCTCTGTTTAATCCTGAGATCAATATTGGAACCAAAACGTTGAAAAATCCTGAGAAATGGCACCATTTGATAGAGAGTGTAATAGAAGAGATGAGAGCGTATGACTATCAGGGTAGACATCTTGATGTTCGTGAAAATGTAAAGTTCTGTGGAGGATATTTTGCCCAGTGGATACATGAAAATTTTTATCCACATGCATGCGTTTTATCTATAGAGTTTAAAAAGTTTTTTATGGATGAATGGAGTGGAGAAGCAGATCCGGATCAAATTGAAGAGATTACAAAGATGCTTAAAACCATTCTGCCGGTGATCAATAAAGAGCTACATAAGCTGAAAGAGAGAAGTGATGGAGAATAATATGATAATTACGGATGATTTTATTCAAAGTATTTGCGAAAAGATAAGAAAAAATAAACCTGTCAGGATGGATCTGCCGGGATGGGGCAGAGTGCATATCGATCGTCAATTACCGTTTTTGTGCCTCTATAGGTTGCCAAAGGGCAGAGAGGATGTCGGAACACAAAAGTTGGTTCTGTCGGAGGCATCTTATATCATCGCAGAGGAGGCATTAACAGACAGCGGTCTGGGTAAATTGGTTGAAGCGATCGCCAAAACTATCAGTGAAGAGTGCGGTGCTTTTTTATTGATCGAGGTTTGGTCAATGTGTTTCCCGAAAGAAGAAGATGTGCTCTCTGTGGAAAACACCACAGAAGCATTTATGATTGTTTCAAAAAAACGGGGATTATTGACACCTGTGATCGAGACTATGAAAAATGGACTCTCAAGAGTAAAAATTGATCACATCAGAGCAGATGTCTGTATAAAAAACAGTATAGCCATAGCACCACAGGGCATGCAGCCTATTATTGATATCAGGAGTTTAAGTGGCACAAGCAGTTATATGCTTGGGTTGGCAGTCAAGCCGATCTATCAGGACCAGGAGGGGGTGGTACTTTATCCTTTTGAACTCTCTAAACTTCAAAAGGCATTTCTAAAGCACTGAAAAAAACTTTTTTCACCTTTGTCAGAAAACATACGACTGCTGTAACTTCTGATTATCGGGAACTTGGACGTAAAGGTGTGACCAAGGTAGTGTACAAAATCGATGACGCGATGGCAAAGATAGAAGACAGTTTTGATTTTTTGCTTCAAGTGAGTCCGGTAAACAGTAATGAAGCATGGAAAGAGTTTCAATCGACCGATTTTAAAGAGATACCTCTTTTCTGTTATCGTCCCAGACCATTTGATCCCTCATTGGTCAAAAGAGCGCTTTTTAGGATCCCGATAGAGGAGATCGAAGATCCTGTACTTACTGAGATCTTTATGCAAAAAAGGGATGAGATAGACAGAAAACTAACGATGCTGAATGACAGGGGAACTTCAAAGTTTCTTCATGGAAGTATACAGATATACGGAGATGTTGAGAGGGAGTTGTTGGAGACTGCAAAAGATATTTTAACTGCCATTTCTCAACTGCAGCCAAAAGAGCGTGTCAAAGAGATGGTGGATGCAGTGACCTTTGCAAGAGCAGCCAAAGAGGAGATATCCTACTATAAGCAGATCTATCCGAGTGTTGATGCCAAAGTCGAGATCCGTGATGATATTGCATCCGGTGCGATGGTAAGTAGCGGGAACTTTCTGATATACCGATGGTCTAATTTTCCCAAAGATCGTGTAGAAGCACTGATCCATCATGAGATCGGAACCCATATCCTGACTTATTTCAACGGTTTTTCGCAACCTTTTAAACAGCTTCATACAGGGCTTCGTGGCTATGATGAGATGCAAGAGGGTATTGCTGTACTTTCAGAGTATCTATGCGGTGGATTAAATATATATAGGATCAAAGTATTGGCAGGAAGGGTGATTGCGGTCAACGCAATGATCCACGGAGCTACATTTGTCGATACTTTTCATCTACTCAAAGAGGAGTATGGATTTCTGCCAAAAACTGCTTTTAGTATCACAATCAGAGTATTTCGTGGCGGAGGCTTGACAAAAGATGCTGTATACCTGAGAGGTCTCTTGCAGGTATTTGACTATATCAAAGAGGGCGGGAAGCTTGATCTGTTATTTGTCGGCAAGATCGCGGCAAACCATATCCCTATCGTACAGGAGCTGCTTTATCGAAAAGTGTTGCACGAGCCGCCTTTGTCACCCAGGTATCTGAAAGATGATGAGGCACTGAAGCGTTTGGAAAAGATAAAAAACGGTTTTGGTATCTTGGATATTATTGATGAGGAGATGAGATGAGAATTGGATTTGTACTCAATGACGTGATGAATGAAACATTGCCAAGTACTACGATTAACTTGGTAGTTTCAGCTTTGCATATGGGACATGAAGTCTGGCTGATGGGTGTGGCTGATTTTGCTTATGATCCGAACGATACAATACATGCCCATGCGGTCAGCGCTTCAAAAAAGAGATTTAAAGACACTGAGGAGTATATGTGTCATATCGTGAGCAAAGATGCAAAAAAAGAGCGTATAACGGTAGAAGATCTGGATGTGTTAATGCTTCGAAATGATCCGGCAGCGGATTTTGACAAGCCATGGGCGCAACATGCTTCTTTGGTTTTTGGTTTTGTTGCAGCAGAGCATGGTGTGATCGTCCTAAATGATCCCGAAGGACTCAAAAAAGCGATCAACAAGATGTATTTTCAGCAATTTCCAAAAGATATCAGATTAAAAACTCTGATCACAAAAAACTATCAGGATATACTTGGGTTTTATCGCAAAAATAACAAAAAAATCATCATCAAACCGCTTTTGGGATCGGGAGGCAGAAATGTCTTTTTGGTGCAGCCCGAAGATGAGGGTAATATTCAACAGATGACTGAGGCAGTGATGAGAGACGGTTATGTGATCGCTCAGGAGTTTTTTGAGCCCGCTTCCAAAGGTGATATACGTCTTTTTATGGTCAATGGCAAACCGTTTGAGGTCAATGGCAAATATGCAGCGATCAAAAGGATCAGCTGCGAAAAAGGTATCCGAAGCAATCTCCATGCAGGAGGCCATCCGGAACCGATAAAAATAACGGATAAGATTTTGGAACTCGCAGAGATTGTCAAACCCAAATTGATACAAGACGGGATATTTCTTGCAGGACTTGATATCGTGGAGGATAAATTACTGGAAGTCAATGTATTCAGTCCGGGTGGTCTTAATATCGCAGGCAAGCTTGAAAATGAAGATTTTTGTACGGCATTGATCGAAGCACTGGAACAAAAGGTAGCATATAAGCGATATTATGTGAGAAGTTTTGATAATGTTGAGATGAACACTCTGTGATATAGATATCTGTTCTACTCTTTTAAGAAAAATTAATATCTCTTTATCACTTGACTTTCTTTGTACTTATTGGATACTATGAATTATAATTATCTTTAAGATTGGATTATGGGTGAACAAGATGAAACGATTACTCTTTTTAGTACTTCTGATAGCCTTATCGCTTTTCGCTACTGCTTCTACAATCATAAAATTAGAGATAAAAGGTACTATCGGTCCTGCCAGCAGTAACTATCTCAAAGAGGGGATGGATGCTGCAGTACGTCAAAATGCTCAGATGATGCTGATCGAATTGGATACTTCAGGAGGTCTCTCTACCTCTATGCGAGAGATGATACAGGTGATCACAAACAGTACTCTTCCTGTCATCATCTATGTCTCTCCAAAAGGTGCACGCGCTGCAAGTGCCGGAACCTATCTTCTTTATGCTTCTCATATAGCAGCCATGGCGCCTGGAACGAATCTTGGTGCTGCTACTCCAGTCAGTCTGATGCCCACACCGAAGATCACAGATTCAAACACCAGCAGCCCTTCTGCTCTTGAGAAAAAAGTGATCAATGATGCTATAGCTTATATCAAAAGTCTGGCTGAACTGAATGAGCGTAATATCTCCTGGGCTATAGATGCTGTGAAAGAGGCCAAAAGCATCTCTGCCAAAGATGCTCTGCGCTATGGTGTCATCGACCTGATGGCTGAGGATACCAATGAGCTGTTGAGTAAACTTGAAGGTAGAAGCGTTACTGTTTCCGGAAAGAGTATCATACTGCAAACAGAAGGTGCGGTGATACAGACCTTTGAAGCTGACTGGAAAACCCAGTTTCTATTCATCATTACCAACCCCAATATTGCCTATATACTTCTGCTTATAGCCATCTACGGTATTTTTTTCGAGTTAATGAACCCCGGTGGAATATTTCCCGGTGTGATCGGGGTGATCTCAGGTGTGATCGCACTTTATGCATTGAATATGATCCCTTTTAATTATGCGGGATTGTTGCTGATCCTTCTGGGCATAGCTTTTATGGTGGCAGAAGTTTTTATCGTCGGATTTGGTATTTTAGGTATTGGCGGGGTTGTTGCTTTTGCCTTTGGATCACTGCTGCTGTTTGATGCGCAGACTCTCGGCAGCGGGGTGTCCATACCTCTGATCATTGCTTTCTCTCTGGTCAGTTTGGGATTTTTTATTTTTGTTTTACGGTTTCTTCTGCACTCCAGATCTGTAAAAATAGTAACCGGTATGGATGAGATGGTAGGTGCCACTGCCGAAGTACTTGAATCGACGAAAGAAGGGTACCGTGTCCGCTGTCATAGCGAGATATGGTATGCAACGTCGGATAGTGTACTTGAAGTTGGTCAAAATGTACGTGTAGAGAGTCTGTCCGGATTGATACTGCATGTGAATCCAATCAAGGAGTAAATTATGTTACCTGTTATACCAATGACAACCCTTTATATCGCGGTGATAGTGCTTGTTATACTGGCATTTGCCATACGTATTTTACGTGAATACCAGCGTGGAGTGATCTTTACTCTTGGCCGTTTTACCGGAGTGAAAGGTCCGGGACTGATCATTTTGTTCCCGTATATCCAACAGATGGTACGAGTCGATCTGCGTACCATTGTTCTGGATGTTCCGACACAGGATGTCATCTCGCACGATAATGTTTCTGTGCATGTCAATGCTGTTGTGTATTTCCGGGTGATTGATCCTGAAAAAGCAATTATCCAGGTGGAGGATTTTTATGATGCTACAAGTCAGCTTGCCCAGACGACCCTGCGTTCTGTTTTGGGTGGACATGAACTGGATGAGATGCTGGCAGAACGTGAGCGGCTGAACATTGATATTCAGAAGATACTGGACAAACAGACGGATACCTGGGGGATCAAGATCTCTAATGTCGAGATCAAGCATATTGATCTTGATGAGAGTATGGTACGTGCCATTGCCAAACAAGCAGAAGCAGAACGGGAACGTCGTGCCAAAGTGATTAACTCTAAAGGAGAGCTCGAAGCAAGTGAGAACCTTCTTGCAGCGGCTAATATACTGAGCGAAAACCCCCAGGGAATCCAGTTGCGTTATCTACAGACGTTGAGTGATATTTCCAATGATAAAACCAATACAGTGGTCTTCCCGTTCCCGACAGATTTTCAGCAGTTTATGAAGAGGATGGTAAAAGAGTAGTTGACCATGTCCTCCAGTTCTAACAGCTCTCTCTAAAGATAAAGGGTGAGAGGTACACCCTTTGCTTTATATTTGAAAAATGACAACAACACTCCTTCTCTTTTTACAGTTCGCACGAATCATTCGTGCAAAAACGACTCTCCATACCGTTACTGACGCCAAAATCACTCCAGTCGATCGACGGCATCTTGGTTAAACGTGCTTCATATTCCTCTTTGGAAATCCCCTCATAGGGCATCTGCACATAGGCACCGGTATCAGTGTGTGGCAGCATGGAGACCGACTTGATGACCGGTGCGAACAGTGCCAGCATATTTTCAATCTGCGCACCCTCGGTTTTCGGGTCAAAATAGATGGTACAGCTGACCATATTGTCACTCCATTCGCGCTGCAGCATTGCCAGAAATGAAAACTGCTCCCATGCTGAAACAGAGGTTGCTTTTCTTGTTTTTCCCTGATCGATGGGAAACTCAAAAACAGTTGTATTCGCGCTGTATCGATCATCTTCATACGGGATACCTGGCGCTTTGAGTAGCTCGCAGATACGGGATGTATTGCCGACGCGTATTCGGCGGATCGCATACTGGAATGTTGGAAAATGCATGCCGGAACTAACACCGACCAACTGACTGATAGTACCTGAGGGTTTGACCGTCGTTACTCTCACCGATGCAGAAACAGCTGCTTCTGCCGCAAGTTCATGATTGACGGCACGTACAAGTTTATACCCCTTTCGCAGTCTTCGCGTCAGTTCTGTTGCACCCAATTCATCGAGTATATCAGCAGCACCCGAAAGACTGACACCGATACGGCGGTTGCGCACTATGATCGTATTTGTTTCCGGACGGTGTGTCGGCAGCAGTGCAACGGTTGAAGCGTAAAAAGTAGCAAACTCCAATGCTTCGTAAAACGCTTCTTCCTTGGTGCATCGTGCCGGAAAAACTTCGGCCAGATTACAGAGCTCAAAACTCTCCAGAGGAATTTCGGAGCAGGGATTTGTCAGCCAAGCCCGGTCTTCCGACTGCTCACCGTAACGGGCATATTTTTGTACATTGATCAGGTTCATTATGCCCGGCTCTCCGTTATCGCGTATATGTTTTGCGATCATCGGCAATTTTTCAAAATCCTCCTTTTTTTCCAATACAACGGTATTGTTTGACATCCAGCCGATTTCGGCACGTTCGGGATTTTTTGCATAATCTTTCAGTTCAAGAAAAGTCCTGTCATCCACGGAACCCAGTGATATTTCGGCACTTCTTCGCACATTTCCTGCCACAATACAGGCACCGATCGCATTCATTACATCAACGACACAACGCGTCTTATCGATCTCTCCCTTACAATAACTGTCCAGATAGTTCTCAGTACGCTCATGCAGTTCTTTCAATGGGGCCGGACCTGATGCCGTACCGCCAAAACCATGAATAGGAGAGCCCTCAGGACGGATCTTGCTATAGTCAAACTCAAACCAGGCACCCCCTTTTGTATAGCTATCGATCAGCAGCCGTACCGAGGCCACCCACCCCTCTTTACTGTCTGGAATGACATAGGGAACCGGTCTCGATTTGTCCGGTATGGCAACATTTTCACCTTTCCATACTGTGTTGAAGCCGACTCCGACTCCACACATCAGCATATCCATAGTCCAGTCCGCCGCAAGGGAGAGATCTGTTGTATCCACAGCACCGCAGTTGTTTAATGCTGCACCTCCGCGCTCATAAACATACTCTGTGCCCATGATCCACAGACCACGCCCCGGTGGCAGCCACTTCATATCGAACATAGTCATCGCAAGTTTTTTGGCATAGAGCTGCCACTTCGTTTCATCCCAGGACAGACGGTTCAAGACATAATGGTTTTTACGAATTGACATCACCCCATTGATCACCCGAATGACAGTATCCGGCCAGTGCTCCTGTGTACCATCGGGTTTGATCCGGCTGTATGTACGATAATAGGTTGCCTCACCAAAACCTCCGAAACCGAACTCAGCCTTTTTGGAAAGGATCTTGTTACAAAATGCCTCTTTGAGGCGGAACCGTTCTTTGACAACTACTTTTGATCGCAGGACTTCTTTATCTTCTAGACTCATAATATCCTCTTCTTGATAAGCAACGATCCACCCGAAAAATATGAGTGTGGTTGCGGTTTTAAATAGGGGCACTTGTATTTTATTTTATCCAACTCTTACAGATAGATGGATTTATTAAACCCGAATTGTGCAATCCTGTTGCATAATTCGGGTTGAAAAATGTCCCTCTTGTTTCAGTACCGATTTTCTCTCTCCCATTATGGGTGCCCTATATGTAAAGCCTGTTTAATCTCTTCTATAAAAGCCTTCAGATCTGAAGGCTGTCTGGAGGTGATCAGGTTTTTATCCACTACCACTTCCTCATCCTTATATGTAGCACCGGCATTTTTTAACTCTTTTGCAATGCTCTTATAGCCTGTAACAACTCTTCCTTCCAGCAGACCGGCAGAGAGCAGTATCTGAGGACCATGACATATGGCAGCTACCGGTTTGTTCTGTTTAAAAAAGTATCGGGCTATCTCCAATGCCTTTGGTTCTTTACGTATCACAGAAGGTGCTTTTCCTCCGGGGAGAATGAGTATATCATACCTCTCTGGATCTACTTCATCCAGTGTCATAGTAGCATGTATATTATATCCATGCTTCCCGATAATAGCACCTTTTTTCAAAGAAGCGATATCCACGCTTAAACCTAGTTCTCGAAGACAGTGATAGGGTATTTTCAATTCAGAGTCTTCAAAAAGATCTGCACTGATAATCAAAGCTCTCATATTTTCTTTCTCCCAAAAATTTGTTTCTTCAATGTTGGTACCAGACAACTATTTTTTCTTACAAGTGTTCTATTCTTTTATACAGGAATTATAGCGTATAGTTGTCGGAGGCCATCTCCGCAGTGTATGGGCGAAAACATTCTAACTCTTTTATTCTTTTAAAATTACAGGTATTTAGCTGCTGCGATAACAATACTATAAGTTTAGTTATCTATATATATAATTTTTGACAGTAATAGACTAAACTAGATATAATGGTTCGTAGCAGAATTATTAGATAAAGGAGATAATCATGTTATTAGCAAAATTTGATCCAATGAGAGATTTCAGAGATCTGGAAGAGAGATTGATGACAGCATTAAAATTGCCGGATATCGCGGAGCTTTCAAACGTTTCTGGCTTTTCACCTTCTGTCAATACGAGAGAAGGTGAGTATGCCTATCATATAGAGGTGGATCTGCCGGGAGTCAAAAAAGATGATATCCATGTAGATATTAAAGATAATGTTTTGACCATTTCGGGTGAGAGAAAAACCCAAAAAGAGGTTAAAAAGAAAGATTACTACAAGATGGAGAGCTCTTACGGTAAGTTTCAAAGAAGCTTTACGCTCCCTGAAAATACAGATATTGAAAACATCGAAGCAAATTCGCAGGATGGTGTACTTGAGGTAGTGATACCGAAGATGGAAAAAAGCAAAAAAGAGACGAAAAAGATCAAGATCAAGTAATCTTTTACCATTGAGAGGGATATATCCCTCTTAATTGTTTTAAAACGTAATTTGATATGCTAGTGTCAAGCAGAGAAAAATCTCCTATCTCCTATCCCCTTTTCTAAAATATATTTTATTGTTCCATTTGTACTGATGAGTGCCGGTGTTGTTGTGCTGCTTGGATTTGAAAATGATCTTTTGTTTCATATTGCAATCTATTTGTTACTGATTGAAATGGTGGAAAATATTGCTATTACAATCATACTGCCCAAACAGAAAACCAATATCCATTCCATTTGGCATGTTTGAAAAGAGAGAGGTTGATTCATGGTCTTCATCATCTGTATTGCAGACATTCAAAGTACTTCAGTCTCCTGCTACAATTTGTAAAATTTTGGAAAACTGTATATATTATGATACCATGTATACATTATTATGGATTACAAAAAAGAAAAATACAGGTTTGCTCTTTTAAAATCAGAATATGATGCGGTGATTTTTGATCTTGATGGCGTTATCACCCAGAGTGCAAAACTTCATGCACGCGCATGGAAAAAGACATTTGATGACTTTTTGGAAAAGTATCACAAAGGAAAATCCTTTGAGCCTTTTGATCTGGACAGGGATTATCTCAGGTTCGTTGATGGAAAACCACGCTATGAGGGTGTTAAAAGTTTTATTGCTTCACGAGACATCAAACTGCCTGAAGGAGAACCCGAAAATCTGCCGGGTGTGGAGACAGTTTATGCAATAGGAAACCAAAAAAATCAGATTTTTCAGCAATTAATAAAAAAGGTGTTGAGGTATATCACTCCAGTATCGAGTTGATCGAATATCTAAAAAGCAGGGGCTTCAAAATAGCTGTGGTATCTTCGAGCAAAAACTGTTCAACTATTCTTGAAAATGCAAATATATCCCATCTTTTTGATGTCAAGATAGATGGGATCGATGCACAGGCTCTTGAGCTTCCGGGAAAGCCCCATCCGGATACCTTTTTAGAAGCAGCCAGGCGGCTTGAAGTCGATCCCAGGCGCTGTGTAGTAGTAGAAGACTCCATCGTCGGTGTGCAGGCGGGAAGGAACGGGGGCTTTGGCATAGTAGTGGGAGTTGATAGAAAAGATCAGGAGGAAGAACTCAAGGCCTCAGGTGCCCAGTGGATAGTCAAGGATCTTTCAGAGATCACGGTCGAAGTTAAGATCACCGACCTTCCTATGCTAATTGAATCAAAAGAGCAGATCTATGACAACATAAAAGATAAAGATATCATACTGCTGCTGGATTACGACGGCAGTCTGACCCCTATCGTCCCACACCCGCAGGATGCATGGCTCAGTGAAGAGATGCGAGAAACCCTGATGAAGCTGACCAACCGGTGTACAGTAGGTGTGATCAGCGGCAGGGGACTGGAAGATGTAAGAAAAAGAGTAGCCATTGGTGGAGTATACTATGCGGGAAGCCATGGCTTTGAGATAGAGGGCCCCGGCGTAAAGATGGAATATGAAAAAGCCCTGGATTTTATTCCTGTTCTGGATGAACTGGAAGAGAGTCTAAGGCGCACACTTGCTTCAGTTGAAGGTGCACTGGTAGAGCGAAAGAGATTCAGTATCGCACTGCATTATAGAAATGTACCCGATAAAGATATCCATCTGGTTGAAACTGCCGCCAATGAAGCCGTTAAAGATAATCCCAAGCTTCGTAAAACGTACGGTAAAAAGATCTACGAACTTCAGCCCGATATTGACTGGAACAAGGGTAAAGCCATCGAATGGCTTATGGATATGCTTGAAATTACAAAAAAAGATACTGCGATCTTCTATCTGGGAGATGATATAACCGACGAAGATGCATTTGGGGCCATTAAAGCCTGCGGCATAGGAATAGTGGTCGGGGATGAGCCCAGAAAGACAGAAGCTCATTACCGCTTGGGTGATGTGGACGATGTTTCTATCTTCCTGAACTGGCTCGCCTTTGCGATACAGGAAGGAGATACATGGTCTCTGGTGTATGAAGGCTTTTCTCCTCATGAAGAAAAACTTCGAGAAACACTCTGTACACTTGGAAACGGCTACTTCGCTACCCGGGGAGCAATGGCTAATTTTTCTGCAAACAATATCCATTATCCGGGAACATATCTGGCCGGTGGGTATAATCGGCTAAAAACCGAGATAGCAGGAAAAGTGGTTAAAAATGAAAGCCTGGTCAATATGCCCAACTGGCTTCTGCTCAATTTTAGAATTGAGGATGGGGATTGGTTTGATCTAAGCCAGGTAGAAATACGTTTTTATCGCCAGGAGTTGGATATAAAAAATGGGATACTTCATCGTATTATCCGTTTCATAGACAAAGAAGGCAGGGAGACCAGAATGCTGGAGAGGCGACTGGTTCATATAGAGCAGAGGCATTTGGCTGCGCTGGAGATGATAGTTGATCCTGTGAACTGGTCTGGGAGGCTGGAAGTGAGATCGACTCTGGATGGAGATATTAAAAACGACGGGGTGGAGCGCTACAAGGGACTGAACAACCGACACTTGAAAATTTTAGAGACAAAAGAGATTGATGAAAAGACCACTCTTTTAGAGATTCAAACAAGTCAGTCAAAACTTGTGCTTGCCCTTGCAGCCAGAGTTATGCTCTATCGAAACAAAGAGCCGATAACATTTGAAAAAACAGTATCTAAAGATCACAGCTGCATTGCTCAGCACTTTGTGATAGATCTTTCAAAGGGTGAGAGACTGGTTATAGAAAAAGTCGTCTCCCTCTTCACCGCAAGGGATCATGCTATTTCCGAATGTGCCCTGGAGGCAAAGCTTAAGGTTGCGGATGTCGGCCGATTTTCCACTTTGCTGCAGACACACGCACTTGAGTGGAAACGGATATGGCACCGATTTGAGATAGAGCTTGAGCTGGAGGATCCAAAGGAGAACTATTATGCTCAGAGAATCCTTCGACTCTATGCTTTCCATCTGCTTCAAACCGCATCCAAACATACCGTTGATCTGGATGCAGGGATGCCGGCAAGGGGTTGGCACGGGGAGGCCTACAGGGGTCATATCTTCTGGGATGAGTTGATCATCTTTCCATTTCTAAATTACCGTCTCCCCCAAATCACAAGAAGTCTGATCCTCTATCGCTATCGTCGCCTTACAGAAGCCAAGCGTGCTGCCATGTCACTTGGCTACAAGGGAGCTATATACCCATGGCAGAGTGGAAGCAACGGCAAAGAGGAGAGTCAACTGATACATTTCAATCCCAGATCCGGGCGATGGATAGCAGATAACTCTCACCTGCAGCGCCATATCAATTCGGCAATTGTCTACAACATTTGGCAGTATTATCAGGTTACAGGTGATTTGGAGTTTCTCTCCTTTTACGGAGCAGAGATGATACTCGAAATTGCCCGTTTCTGGAGCAGCATAGCAACATATAATAAGGATTTGGACAGGTATGAGATTTTGAGGGTAATGGGTCCTGATGAGTATCATGACGGTTACCCCGGGATTGAAGTACCGGGTGTAAATAATAATGCCTACACTAATATCATGGCAGTTTTTGTCATCAACAAGGCGCTGCAGCTGCCGGAGTTGCTCTCTGAGGAGCGATATGGCGAACTGTATGAGAAACTTCAAGTCCAAAAGGCAGAAACGCAGAGATGGGAAGAGATCAGTCGCAAAATGCGAATAGTGTTTCATAGTGATGGGGTCATCAGTCAGTTTGAAGGCTATGAGGATCTAGAGGAGCTTGACTGGAAGAAGTATAGAGAAAAATATAAAAATATTCAGCGTCTGGATCGGATATTGGAAGCGGAAGAGGATACTGCCAACCGTTACAAGGCATCTAAACAGGCTGATGTACTGATGCTGTTCTATCTCTTTTCTGTGGAAGAGCTGACAGGTCTCTTTGAACAGCTTGGCTACAGCTTTGAGTCTGAGACTATATCTAAAAATATCAAATATTATACCGAGCGTACCTCCAACGGTTCGTCTTTGAGCAGAGTTATCCACTCATGGGTATGTGCACGATTGAACAGAGATGTTTCATGGATAGAGTTTACAGAAGCATTAAAAGTTGATATTTCTGATATCCAGGGAGGAACTACCCCTGAAGGAATTCATCTGGGTGCAATGGCCGGATGCTCTGATATTGTCCAGAGATGCTACACAGGATTGGAAGCCAGAGAGGATACACTCATACTCAATCCGCTACTCCCGGAGGAACTCAAGAAGATAAAGCTACATTTATATTATCGTGGGCTGTCGCTTGATCTAGAGATCGGCTCACATAAATTGTGCATCCATGCGCTTCCTTCCGGAATGAAATCGATCAAGATAGAAGTCAAAGGCAGAATTTTTGTACTGAATGCCGGAGAGACCAAAGAGATAGAGTATTGATACATGAACAGAAAGGAACTGTATGAGCAGTAAAAAGTTATTTGATGGTCGTCTGATTGTAGTCTCCAACCGGCTGCCTGTGGTAATAAAAAAGACCGCAATGGGAAAAAACAAATTCAAACCGGCGGTCGGAGGATTGGTGACCGCTATGAATCCGATATTGAAAAAACGGGAAGGGCTCTGGATAGGATGGGCGGGTGACTACAAAGAGGAGGGGATCCACACAAAAGAACTTCTCAGAAACAAGACAACAGAGGTGGGCTATGATCTCATACCGGTTGAACTTAGTATTGTAAATTATAATCTATATTATAAAGGGTACTCAAATGAAGTCCTCTGGCCACTTTTTCATAATTTTTCCAGCTATTGTGTTTTTGCACCGGAATTTTATACAGCCTATGATGAGGTAAATAAAAAATTCGCCGATACAGTCTTTGAAAATCTGCATGAAAGTGATTTTGTATGGATTCAGGATTATCATCTTATCAAAGTTGCCCAATACCTAAGAGAGATGGGGACGACTAACCGTATCGCCCATTTTCTCCATATCCCCTTTCCTCCGCTGGAAACATTTATGAGAATGCCAAATAAACAAGAACTCCTTGATGCATTGCTTGAATATGACCTTATAGGCTTTCAGACTGAACAGGATAAAAAGAACTTTATTGATGTCGTATATAAGCTGACTGATTTAAAACAGACAGAAGTGGAATCGGAGAGTATCTATAAGTTTAAGGTCGGCTCAAGAGAGATCAGTGTCGGATCCTTTGCGATCAGTATCGACTATGATGAATTCTCTGACGGTGCAAAAAGGGAAAAAGTGTTCAAAAAGTCCAAAGAGCTAAAGGAGACCTACCAGGATCAAGTGCTTATGCTTGGGGTAGACCGCCTGGATTATACCAAAGGCATCCCTCAAAAGTTAAAAGCTTACCAGATGCTTCTGGAAGAGAATCCGGAACTCAGAGGGAGAATTAAGCTTATACAGGTTTTGGTACCCAGCAGGGTAGACATACCACAGTATTCGGAGCTAAAAAGCGAGATAGAACAGTTGGTCGGGCAGATCAACGGCTGCTTCAGTCAGCCGGGCTGGATACCTGTTCAATATCGCTACCGCACATTAAGCAGGGAAGAGCTTCTGGTCTACTACCAAGCTTGCGAAATTGCCCTCGTAACCCCGCTAAAAGATGGCATGAATTTAGTGGCCAAGGAGTATTGCGCCTCCAAGAGTGATGAAAATGGAGTACTGATACTCAGTGAGTTTGCCGGTGCTATGGATCAACTAAAGTGTGGAGCACTTCTGGTTAACCCTTTTGATACAAAATCTCTGGTACGGGTAATGAAAGAGGCTTTCTTTATGAGTAAAAAGAAAAAAAAGAAGCGAATGCAGAAACTTAAACAAAATATTCGGTCTTACGATATCTATTGGTAGATGGATTCTTTTCTGAATGCAGCCAGGCATGTCCTTCCTTAGCGCAATTTTAAGATCTGATGATATTGGTTTAAAAGCAATTGAGAAATTCATAGTAAACTAATTATTGATCTCCGCTTATCTTATGGGTGGAGCAGCAGGTTTAAAAGAGTATGGAAAAAGCAGCACATGGAGAGAACACCTGAATTTATCATCAAGTTCATTGCTAACGTACTGCCCGATATGCCTTTCCTTAAAGCTTTCTGACGATCCTCCTGATCTCTTTATTAGAGTCATTTCGTCCTCCTTTTTATTCATTATGCTCTCTTTCTTTAATATTGTCAGTATAATATAATATTGTCGTATCAAGTAACTGGAAGGAGGAGGCATTGCAACTGACATTTTTAGGAACAAGTGCCGGAAAACCCACAAAAGAAAGAAATGTTTCTGCACTTGGACTGGAATTCGATCAGGATAACAAGTGGTATCTTTTTGACTGTGGGGAAGCGACACAGTATCAGATCATGCGAAGCAGGCTCTCTATTGGCAAACTTGATACCATTTTCATCACGCATCTTCACGGAGACCACTATTATGGACTGCCGGGTCTATTGTCTACCAAAAAGCTGGATAAAGCATTTAAACCTCTGAGTATTTATGGCCCAAAAGGAATCAGAAAGTTCATTGAATGTGCACTTGATATTTCATATGAGCACCTTGGATATCATCTGAAGATCATCGAATATGAACCTGAAGAGACTTTCATATTCGATAAATTCACGTTGAAGGTCCTGCCTCTGCTGCATTCTATAGAGAGTTTTGCCTTTTATATGAAAGAGAATGATATAAGCAATAAACTCAATGAAGAGAAGTTAAGAGCAGAGGGATTGGAACCGTCACCGCTATACGGTGAATTGAAAAAGGGAAAAAGTATTACTTTTCAAGGGAAACAACTGGATCCAAAAGAGTTTATGCTTGAACCCATATTGGGAAGGTCCTTGATCATTGCCGGAGATAACAGCAAACCGGCAATATTGGGAAGATATCTTGAAGATCTGGATCTGCTGGTCCACGAGTGTACCTATACACAGGATGTCTATGATGATCTGCCTGAAAAGGTTCTGCATACCACCGCCAAAGAGCTTGGCATGGCTGTAGAGGAAAAGCATGTAAAAAACCTTATTGCTACCCATATAAACCCCCGCTATAACAAGAACAGCCGTCTGGGTGTAGAGATGATCTACAATGAGATCAAATGCAGTTATGCAGGCAGACTTTTTATTGCCGATGATTTTGATGTCTATACACTTGGCAGGAAGAGGATCGTTGAGAAATTATAGAATATATTTAATGCTTCCTTCTTCTTAACATCAGCCACTTGTCTCCTTCCATTACAAGAACAAGACCAGTCGCAACCAGGACAAGTGCAAACCATGTATCTAAAGAAACAGGTTGGATTTTAAGTACATTTTGCATAAACGGAATATGCATAGATGCAAGGTGCAAAAGCTGAGTAAATATTACCCACATTATTAAAAAAGCACTGCTTCTATAGTCTATTCTATGGAGGTAATTGATCTCTGTTCTGGCATTGAAAACATGTACATTTTCGAACAGTACCATCAGAAGTAATGTAATATTTCTTGCCCCCTCAACACTCTCTCCGCTTTGAAGCAAGAAGTAAAAGAGGATAAAGGAGGCGATACCGATATATAAACCGCCTACTATGATCCGCCTAAGCATTAGAGTATTGAAAATAGGTTCTTGAGGAGATCGTGGGGCTCTTTTCAAAAGTCCGGGTTCTGCTTTTTCAAGTCCAAGCATAACATCTTCTATGCCGTTCGTTACCACATTAAGCCATAAAAGTTGTACTGGGAGCAGCGGCAGCGGCAGTCCGGTAATAAAAGAGAGCATTACTAAAACAAGCTCTGCAAACCCGGTAGATATCAATAAATAGATCACTTTTCTGATATTGTCATGAGCACGTCTTCCTTCTTCAATACCATTGACGATAGAGGAGAAGTTGTCATCGGTCAAAATAAGGTCACTGGAAGCTTTGGCAATATCTGTACCGCTCTTTCCCATAGCTACACCTATATTTGCATGCCTGAGTGCAGGAGCATCATTTACCCCGTCTCCGGTAACGGCAACATAATGTCCAAGAGTCTGAAATGCAATGACGATCTTCATTTTTTGTGAGGGGGTTACACGTGAAAAAACGGTTTTGTCTTTTATCTCTTCTGCTTTTGCTCCATTCTTTTCCCAATTGAGTAATTCTTTTTCACTCATGCTCTCTTTTTCAGAAGAGGCAATACCAAGCTCTTTGGCAATGCAAAAAGCTGTATTTGGATGATCTCCTGTGATCATAACAACTTTTATACCGGCTTCCATGGCTTTTCTGATCGCCTCGGGGCTCTCTTCTCTTACCGGGTCGATAATAGCTACAAAACCCAGATAGGTAAAGTTATTGAGGTTAATGGTGGATTCATCAAAAGACTCTTTATAGGCAAGGGCAATGGTTCGGTATCCTTTGAGTGCCCATTCATCTACCTTTGTCAAAATATCTTTTTTTTCCTTTTCCGTAACATTACAGTGTGCCAGCACTGTTTCAGGAGAGCCTTTGCTGAATTGGAATATCTTCTCATCCTGTTCCATCATAACTGCAGAAAATCTATTGATCGGTTCATAGGGTATCTCATCGATCTTTCTATAGGATTTTGAGTTTGTCACATAAGATTCGTTGGCATTTGCTGCAAAACGTGCCAATGCAATATCTACCTGATCCCCGAAAAAATCAACACCACCTTCCTTTCCTTCTTCATAGTGTATCTCATTACAGAGGATGGAAGCAAGATAGACTTTATCGTGGGTTTCATTCATTGTGCCGGTATCATAGACTTGCGTTGGTGAGATAAAATACTCTACGCTCAGACGATTCTGTGTCAATGTTCCCGTCTTATCACTGGCTATGAGTGTACAGGCCCCAAGCCCTTCGATAGCAGCTAATTTACGTACGATCACATTTCTTTTGGACATTGCCATAGAGGCTGATGTCAAAGCAACGGTGATCGCTACAGGAAGCCCTTCAGGTATGGTAGAGACTGCCAGTGCCACAGAGAAGAGAAAGAGTGAGTAAAAGGTCATCCCTTTGAGCAAACCTATCGCAAAAAGGACCAGGATCATGATCCCGATAACGATAGAGATGGTAAACGAAAGCTTTTCCATCTTTTCAAGTAAAGGTATTTTGGCTTTACTCTTTTTACTGAGGATCTGTGCGATCTTCCCGGCTTCCGTATCTGCTCCTGTACTGCATACGACTCCCACTGCTCTACCGCTGGAGATGTAGGTACCTGCAAAGAGCATATTTTTTCTCTCTGCAATAAGAAGATCGGTATTATCACTTACAAAAAAAGCATCTTTGTTCACATCAGTTGATTCACCGGTCAGCAGTGATTCATCGACCATGAGATTTTTTGTTTCTGTCAGCCTGATGTCAGCTGCAACTTTGGTACCCGGTTCAAGTATCAGGATATCTCCGGGTACAATATATTTACTGTCCATCTCCTGGATGACGTCTCTCAGTACCATAGCATTGGTTTTAATAAGATTTTGAAGTGATCTGGCTTTTAGGGATGCAGAATACTCCTGATAGGTTCCGATCACGGCGTTCAGAAATAAAACAGCAAGAATAAAACCCGCATCTGTATACTCATGAATGACCAGTGCCATAAAAGCTGCCAGAAGCAGAATATAGATGATCGGACTTTTAAACTGTCGTATAAAGTGTGCAAAAAGTGTTGTTTCAGATCTTGAGGGAAGAATGTTTAAACCGTATTGTTCCTGCCTTTTAGTAGCTTCATCACTTGTTAATCCAGAAGTACTTGTTTTTAAAAGCAAGAGCGATTCATCAATACTTTTTGTATGAAAATACATTCTAAACCTCTCTGCAATATATTGTTTTTTCTATTCTACATCTTTTAGATAAATATTATCATTAATGAGTTGAGTTCGACTGTTAACTTTTAAGGAGTAGAATATAAAGAGATGCTGAGAAGTTAGGTGTATTTAATTTTGATAAAAAGGTGAATAAATCATGAAAAATCTAAAAAGAATTATGGTTGGAATAGATATTTTTGCAAAATCAGACAATGTTTTAAAAAGAGCGTTTATGTTGGCAAAAGAGAATAAAGCTGAATTGTTTATTGTTCAAGCGATACAAACACCCTGGTTATCTGTACCAGATTATTTTAGTTCAAAAAAGATAATAGTTGATACAAAGGGTATCAAAAAGAAGATAGAAAAAAAGATAAAAACATTGAACTCTGATAGAAAAGTACCTTGTTTTGTTCTTCTAAAAGAAGGTGATGCTGATGATGTCATACTCTATGAATCAAAATTACTCAAAGTAGATATGATTGTTATAGGGGCTCATACAAAGGCCAAAAAAAGAAAAAGTTTCTTGGGTTCAACAGCGCAAAAAGTAGCACATCGAAGTCATTTGCCGGTTTTGGTTGTAAAGAACAGAGTAAAAGGCGCATATAAAAATATTTTGGCTCCAACGGACTTTCAAATACAGTCAAAACAGAGTATTTTATTTACAAAAAATATTTTTCCTGCTTCCAAAATTGATATAGTCCATATTTCCGAAACAATTTATATGGATGGTCCTTACTTTGTAGTAGGTCGTGATCTTCGACAGTATAATGATGTTGCAAAAGCGTGTGCAAAAAAAGATTTAAAAGAGTTAATGAAAGAAGTTTCTGTAAACAAAGGAAAAGTAATTGATGGAGAAACCGACAGCAAAGAAGTGCTGCTTCAATATATAAAAAAGAATTCATACGATCTTGTGGTTGTCGGTTCACGAGGTACAGCAGGCTTTAATATATTGCTTGGAAGTATGGCTTCTTTCATCTTGAGAGAAACACCAACAGATGTATTGGTGTATGTACCTATAGATTGATACTATTGAGCCCTCTGAGTGCCCAGGGTTATTCAGAGGTGTTCTAGTAAAAGTGAGAAGATCATATCCCTATCTTCTCTCCATGTCTGACGATATGCGATTTTTTGTGTAAACGACGCTCTATCTCTTTTTGGAAGATCTCCTGTTTATCTCTTTCACCGTGAACGAGAAAAATTTTATCCAATCTTTTGAAATTTTCCATCCAGGTTATAAGACCATTTTGATCTGCGTGTGCGGAAAATCCGTTAATAGTATATACTTCTGCCTTAACGATGATATCCTCACCATATACTTTGATCTTTTTGGCACCATCTACAAGTTTTCGTCCCAGTGTACCCTCTACTTGATACCCTACAAAAACAAGTGCATTCTTTTCATTCCAGAGACGATGTTTAAAGTGTTGCAGTATACGGCCGCCGCTACACATACCTGCACCAGCAATGATAATGCACCGGGAATCTTCATCATTGATCTTTATGGAGTCTTTTACCTCGGGTGTATAATGCAGATATGGAAAATCAAAAATAGTGCCATCACGTTCCAAAAAATCGTTACAGCACTTACTTAGTTCTTCGTGATATCGTTTATATATCTCTGTTGCACGTATCGCCATAGGTGAATCAAGAAAGATCTGACATGCAGGGAGATCACCTCTGTCATACATCTGTTTAAGCAGACATAGTATCTCCTGTGTACGTTCAATGGCAAAAGAGGGGATAAGGACATTCCCTTCATTCAGGAATGTTTTCTGTATCACATGTTTTAATTCAAGGTCACTCTCTTTAACCCCTTTATGGTTTCTGTCTCCATAAGTTGATTCTATAAAAAGGGCATCTGCTTCTTCAACGATATCAGGGGAGGGCATGACAAGATCATCCTCATTACCAAGATCTCCGCTGAAAACAACTGTTTTTTTCGCTCCATCCTCTTCAAACATCACTTGAATGACAGCCGAGTCAAGAATATGCCCGGCATTTTTGAAGACAACAGAGATTCCGTTCCCAAGATCGATCTTCTCATTGTAAGTAGTGTAGATTATTGAACAACGATAGACAGCACGTACATCATGTTTTTTGTAAAGAGGTTTCCTTACCTTTTTTTCCTCACCGCGACGTTGCGCTTTTCTGTAAGCTGTTTTATAACTTTCTTCCATGAGATGTGCACTGTCCATCATAACTACTTCCGCCAAATCCATAGTTGAGCGATGTGTGACGATAGTCCCTTTAAATCCTTCTTTAACCAGTTTAGGTATACGTCCTACATGATCAAGATGTCCATGAGTGATAAGAAGAAAGTCCACATCTCCAGGATCGAAGCCAAAAGGGTTTTGGTTAAGGTCTTCCACCGCCCCTTGAAACATTCCGCAGTCTACCAATATGTTTGTCCCGCATTGCAATTGGAGCAGATGACAGGAACCTGTAACGACCTCAGCTGCGCCGTATGATTGTAGTGTAGCCATAGATCCTCCTCTTTATGATTTAGAAATATCTACTTTATATTCTATTCTACTTCCTTTATGATGATAAGTTCATTAACCCGAATAGTGAAATGGAAAATCAGCACTTTTTAGAACAGTAGGTTCCATTCAAATATGCTACTACACGGATATTACATACTTTCTGTTTAAAATTTAAAGAAGAAATACATACTATACTTAGAGTATATAAAGGAGTTGTTATGATACATAGATTGATGGAATTACCCTTTAATGAAAATGCTTTGGAACCTTATATTTCAAAAGAGACCATACAATATCATCATGGTAAGCACCATGCAGGTTACGTAAATAAATTAAATAGTCTGATCAAGGATACAGACTATACGGATTTGTCACTTGAGGAGATCATTCTGAGATCTGAAGGAGGCATTTTCAATAATGCTTCCCAGGTTTATAATCATGATTTTTATTTTAACGGTATAAACAGCAGGAAGAGTGAAGTTTCAACTATATTGTCAGAGCGCATAGCACGTGACTTTGGATCAATGGAACGGTTGAAAGAGCTTTTTCTGCAAACTGCTGCAGGTCTGTTCGGATCCGGATGGGTATGGCTGAGTATCAACAAAAATGGCAGTCTGATCATTGAGGCAAGGTCCAATGCAGATAGCCCACTTCTGGATGGGTATATTCCGTTACTTACCTGTGATGTCTGGGAACATGCATACTATATAGATTACAGAAATGCAAGAGCAGAATACCTTGAAAAGTGGTGGAGTCTTGTTAACTGGGATTTTGTATCGGAAAATCTGGCAAATTCTTTATATATTGAATTCCCCTGTGATGACTATAGTGGCGCGTGTGAATTTAAGGAAGAGTGATTGACTGTAACAGAGGACAGAAGTGTTTCGAAATAAAACAATAAGGCCATCTGCTCAGAAAGCATTCGACAAACAGTATGGAGCTGCAAGAGCCTGGAAGTAATGATCTTTATATCAGTCTATTCCTCGACTGATATCAAAAAGGTCAAATACTCTCTTTAAAAACTATTTCTTCTTACTTTTTTTCTGTTCTTCTTTTTCTTTTCTTTTATAGTCTTTAATGTGCTTTTTGATCTCTTGCTTCAACTCTTTTTTAAGCATACTGTCCATCTGTTTTTTAATGTACTTTTTGATCTTTTTCTTCTCAATCATATCTTCATCCTTTTATTTTTTTCAGGTCAACTACTGTTAGCAGCAGTACCTTTTTATATAATAAGGTAAAAAAACTTTGAATGTTATGAAACCTTACACGATACACATTGCCTGTTTGAGTTTTTCCTGGTTGAGTTTTTTAATAAGTTTACCGGAAAGTTCTCCATAACGCTCTTCATCAAGGTTTAAACTTGTCTGGATATCTTTCTGTGACCTTGCATCTGCCCATGCTTTCAGAAGTTTGAATTCTTTTTTTGTAAGTTTTACTTTGAGTACTGCAAGCAGTTCCTCTTCTTCTTTAAGCGGGTTCACCAGTTTTTTGATATGTTTTTCTGTCTCTTGAGTTAATGTTGACAATTTAATTTCCTTAATGATTATTTTGTAAGTTGAAGTATTGATAAATACCCGATTCCCGCCATGAGGATCGTACCAAAGACATTCAGTGCCATATTACTGAATGCCTGAGTATAATGTCCCGATTCCAATAGAAAAAAACTTTCTATGGCAAAAGTAGAGTAGGTTGTAAGAGCCCCCAATATACCTGTGACCATAAAAGTCTTTATGTGAGGAGAGAGGGAAGTGTTTAAATGAAAATAGGCAAAAAGTATCCCAATGATCAGACTCCCCAGGAGATTAACAGCCAAAGTTCCCAAAGGAAGAGCATGTTCAAAATGTTTGTTGACCATACCGTTGATGAGTAACCTTGATGTTGCACCTATTGCTCCGCCGCTAGCGACTGCGATTATTGTTAGTATATTCATCGTCTATTACCTTTTGCATCTCATCATGCAGTTTTTCAAACCAGTTCTCATCGGCTTTGCTGACATCGATCGTAGGCAGGAACTTATAGTGTACTGTACCGCTGTGTCCTGTTCTTTCATGTTCATTCAGTACCCATTTGCTTCCTGTAATGATCACAGGCTGTACTTTTAATCCCAATTTCTCTGCTATGATCTTTGTTCCCTGTTTAAAGGGAAGCAAAGTCTGATTTTTTGCTCTTGTTCCCTCCGGGAAAATAGCTACAGGTCTATGTTTGACTTCTCTGGACTCTTTGACATCTTTTATCAGTTTTATCAGACCTGCTTTGTTCCCTCTGTCAAGGGAGATCATTTCACCGTGCCTCAATAGATTTCCAAACCATGGCGTATCAAAAAGTTCTTTTTTTGCAACCCATCGGAGATGATGGTTCTGCAATGCTTCCATCGCAATGATATCTACGATACCCTGATGGTTCATCACATACATATCGGCACTCTCATCCATTGTGCCTTCCTGAGACAACTTTCCGCCCATCATTACAAGTGTAAGGCTGTTGATATAGTGTACAATGGTATTTTTGTATTTTCCAAACAGCATCAGTGCGGGGATCATAAGAACCGCCGTATTGAAAGAAATTACAAATGCACCCCAGTAAAATCTAATTTTCGCAAAGATCTTCATTCCTGATCCATCCTATAATTCCTTTTTTATACTCCACTTTCTTAAAATCACCATGTTCACCCAGCAGCATCGTATCGAATTTCTGATCTACTTTTGTACTCATTGTACTTGTTTTCGTAGGCAATATATAGAGTGGAGCCCCCTGTTTGATACATATCTGTTTATGTGGTATATAAAAAGTCAGTAATGTAATAAGTGATACAGTAGCCAGGACCAGATAAAAGAAATCTCTTCTGATCAAAAACATCAGAAAGAAGAAAAGTACCAAGGTAATAAAAGTATATTTTTTCAGTTTGTCAAAACTGTCTTCTTTAGGATTCAGGTCTGACTGCGTCGTTACAGAATCATCTTCAAGTTCTACAGGGACTTCAAGAAAAACATACTGTTTCTTGATCGTATTAAAATAGGTGAATTTCAGAAATTTTTGATCCTGGGGCAATACGACATAGAACTCTGCCTCGACTTTGGCATGATCCCTTTTGAGATGTTCAATACCGTACTCTTCTACATGGTTTAATTTCATATCTTCAAGATTCGCTTCGAAAGCTTCTAAAGAGAGGGTTACCAAATGGTGTTCTTCATCATAATTAGAGACTTGATGATTCTTGATCTTCATATCTGCTGCGAGTACAGCGCAAAAATCTTCTCTGCTTTTAAGGGTTCCCAAAGAGATGGTTTGAGGGTCAAGAGAAATATCCTGACTGTCAGATACAATAAAAAGTCTTGGAATATGAACATCGGTTTTAGATGCTTTGAAGTAAAACGTATAAAAACGGTCACTGCCGTTGCTTACCACTAAAGGCTGTTTGAAAAGTGGCTGGATATCACTTGATGTATCAAACTCGAATTGTGGATGATCCTCACGGTGCGTAGTATCTATGACTGTTACAGGAAAGAGCTGGTTCTCATATACCTTTTTAGGCATATAGCTATATTCATATTCGTTCTGGGCGCTTAGCAGGGTGGTCAAGACAAATACGATCCCCCATATAAGCAAAATAGAGCGAGAAAATGACATTATACTTCAAAACCTTTAAGCATCTTTATACCGTCTTCAGAACCCAGTATCATTTCTAATGCACGCTCAGGGTGAGGCATCAATCCAAATACATTTTTAGCTTCATTGCATACACCTGCGATAGAAGTGACTGAACCGTTCACAACAACAGGATTTCCTTCTTCATCCGAATAACGAAGAAGTATCTGGCCATTGGCTTCAAGCTTCTTGAATCCTTCATCATCGATGTAGTAGTTCCCGTCTGCATGAGCGATAGGAATATTGAGTACTTCACCTTTTGTACACTTGTTCAAAAATGCATTGTCATTGTTGATGACACAAAGCTTTTGATATTTTGAAATAAAATGCAGGTTATTGTTGCGTTTCAATGCTCCGGGAAGAAGTCCCGCCTCTGTAAGTATCTGAAAACCGTTACAGATACCGAGTACTTTACCGCCATTCTCTGCATGATCCTGCACCGCTTTCATAATATTTGAAAATCTGGCAATAGATCCTGAACGAAGGTAATCACCATAAGAAAATCCGCCAGGAACGACTACAAGCTCTATATCTTCAGGCAGTGTATCATCATTATGCCACACAAGTTCTGTGGTATGTCCCAATTTTTCAAAAGCATACTGGGTATCGAACTCACAATTCGTCCCTGGAAATCTAAGTACTGCAACTTTCATTATGCTATCTCTATAGTGTAATCTTCAATCACAGTGTTCGCAAGCAGTGTTTCACACATCTCTTTTACTTCTGCTTCCGCTTTGGCTTTATCTGTTGTATCAAGTTTAATGATGATCTGTTTACCGATACGTACATCCTCTACACCGTCAAATCCCAAAGAATCAAGTGCATGGTGTGCTGCTTTTCCCTGCGGATCAAGAACACCTTCTTTTAAAAATACATTTACTGTTGCTGTCATTATTGTTTTCTCCCTGAATTTATTATTTTTGATCTTTCTTAACGGTCTGAGAACTATTTCGTTCCGAGTATTCTGTTCAATACCTCTTCATAAGCCACTTTAAGCCCGCCCAATCCTTCTCTGAATCTGTCTTTATCCATTTTTTCGCCACTCTCACTGTCCCAAAGTCTGAAATTATCCGGACTGAGTTCATCAATAAGAATGATATTGTCATTCAAATCCCTCCCGAACTCCAGTTTAAAGTCTACAAGTGTAAGGTTGCGTTCTGCATAGAAAGCTTTAAGCAATCCATTGATCTTTCTGGCCATATAGCGGATATAGTCAAGTTCGGATGTATCTTTGACCAATTCCAATATAAGACAATGCTGGTCATTGAGTTTCGGGTCACCCAGTGCATCATTTTTGTAATCGAACTCCACCAAAGTGAACGGAAGTACTTTCCCGTCTTCTATACCGAGATTTCTGCTTAAAGATCCCGTAGCAATATTTCTGACGATCACTTCGATCAGAATCACCTCTGCTTTTTTATGTAACATATGGTTATCATCAAGCATTTCCACAAAATGGGTAGGAATACCTTTGTCATTAAGATACTTGAAAAGTTCCGTAGAGATCTTATTGTTCAGTGCACCTTTTCCCTCTTCGCTGGATTTTTTTTCACCGTTAAAAGCTGTAAGGTCATCCTTGAACTCTGAAATATAAAGATCTTCATATTCTGTCGTCCAGATTTTCTTTGCTTTACCTTCATAGACCAATGATTGTTTTACAAGCGTGTCTTTTGCCATTATTTCTTTCCTTTATTTGTGATAATTAATGCTTTTAGAATATCTACACTGCTTTTCAGCTGGGCATCTTTATAGAGCTGTTCCTCAGTAATGATATTTTTATCGATCTTTGTATCATTATTCTCAGATGTAGTATTGCTGTCAGATCCTGAACTCTTTTTAGGTTCTATTTTTTCTAATTCACTCTCTAAATGTTTTTTAAGATCACGTTCTTTGAGGAAGAGAGGATCCTCTTTCTGTGCTATCTCTCCTGAATGCACAATAATATCCGGCGTTACACCTACAGCTTGAATGGTGCGTCCGCTTGGAAGATAATATCTTGCTACAGTAAGTTTCAGTGCTTCATTTTCACCTACAGGCATAACGATCTGTACAGATCCCTTTCCAAATGTCTTTTCACCTACAATAATGGAACGATGAAAATCCTGCAATGCACCAGAGACGATCTCACTGGCACTGGCAGATCCGCCATTGACCAGAACAACGATAGGAGTTCGGGTATTACTCTCTTCCTTATGTGCCTTATAGTCCATATTCTCTTCTTTTGCTCTTCCTTTTTGACTGACGATAATACCTTCATCCACAAAAAGATCAACCAAGCCTACCGCCTGATCAAGCAGTCCGCCGGGATTATTTCTAAGGTCAAGAATGATTCCTTCCGTTTCCGGATGTTCTTTAACAGCTTTTTTTACACCTTCCACAACTTTCTGGTCAAAAGAAGCTACATGAATATAAAGTACATTCTTGTCTATGGTCTTTGCATAAACGGATTGGATCTTAATAATATCTCTTGTGATCTTGATTACAAGAGGTTTAGGCTCTTTTTTTCGTATGATTGTCAGGGCAATATCTGTTTTGGGCTTACCCCTCATCAGCTTGACCGACTCATCGATATTCATTCCTATAGTCGCTTTGTCATCTATCTTCAGAATAATATCTCCGGCCTTTATACCGGCTTTGAAAGCAGGTGTTCCGTCCAGAGGGGCGATCACCGTCAATGCACCGTCTTTCATACCTACAGAGATACCCAGTCCCCCAAATTCACCTTTGGTCTGAACAGTAAGGTCCCTATATGATTTTTTATCCATAAAAGTAGAATGGGAATCAAGATTTGTCATAAGCCCCTTAAGTGCCTTATCTATAAGTGCTGTAGTGTTTACTTCATCCACATACTCTTTCTCTATTACATTGAGTATCTGAGTAAATTTGATATAGGCTTGAAGTTTCTCTTTTGCTGTAGATTTTACAGGAGTACTTTCAGCCTGGGCAAAACTGCCGAAAAGATAGGCAGCTGTTAAAGTAGAGAGTAATCCGGTAACAATAATTTTCTTACTTTTTTTAATCATAATTATATTTTTCCTAAGGAATGAAGAATAAGTTCATTATTTTATTTAAAAACGTATAAGAGCTCGCTTTTGCATAGTGTATATTCACAGGGTTAATCCAAGTTTAATAAAGCATTCTTATAATATGAATATCCTTACCTCCATAGAAATATTAGAATATTTCTTTATATACCTAAATTTAGCTAGATTTAAGACGGTATTTTCCAATATTTAAGCAAAATTATGAAAGAAACTTGACACAGAGTGACTAAAGTTGTATAATAATCCAAATTAATTGATTTCAAGGAGTTGTCATGAGTATATTAGAGAAGTTGACCAATCAAATGCAAGGGGCGATAGAGTCGGGTGTATCACTTGCTCTGCATAATAAAAATCAGGAAGTAGAACCTATCCATCTTATCTGGGCGCTGCTTACCAACAGCAGTTCCATTCTGCATCAGGCACTGAATAAAATGAATGTGGACAAAGCTGCTATAGAGTTGGAAGCAAAGAGTATTGCCAACAAACTGCCAACGGTTTCCACCGTAACAAAGGAGAACATTAAGCTCTCACAGAACCTTGTACGTTCACTACAGAATGCCGAAGGTGTAATGACGGCAAATGGAGACCAGTATCTTGCCGTGGATGCATGGCTGCTTGCCAATACCAATGAGAGTTTCATCAGGGATGTTCTGGGTAAGTATCTGGATATATCCGAATTCAAAAAGACACTGGAATCCATTCGCGGAGGAAAACAGATAGACTCTCAGAGCGGAGATGAAACACTGGAGGCACTGGCTCAGTACGGTATAGATTTGAACCAAAAAGCCCTGGACGGTGAACTTGATCCGGTCATCGGGAGAGATGAAGAAGTGCAGCGTGTGATGCAGATCCTTATCCGTAAGACAAAGAACAATCCTATCTTAATAGGAGAGCCGGGAACAGGTAAAACTGCGATTGTAGAGGGACTTGCACAACGTATCGTAAATAAAGAGGTACCTTTAAGCCTGCAAAATATGCGTGTGATCTCTCTGGATATGAGCCGTCTTATCGCAGGAGCAAAATACAGAGGTGAGTTCGAAGACAGACTCAAAGCAGTTGTGGATGAAGTCAAAGAAGCAGCCAATGTTATTCTCTTCATCGATGAGATCCATACTATTGTAGGTGCAGGGGCAAGTGAGGGAAGTATGGATGCAGCGAACATCCTTAAACCGGCACTTGCACGTGGAGAGCTGCATACCATAGGAGCAACGACGCTTAAAGAGTACAGAAAGTATTTTGAGAAAGATGCGGCACTTCAAAGACGTTTCCAGCCTGTTAAAGTTGATGAACCGAGCATCAATGAAGCACTGCAGATCCTCAGGGGGATCAAAGACAGACTTGAAACACACCATAATGTCATTATTACAGACGGTGCATTGGTAGCAGCTGCAAAATTGTCTGACAGATATATTACAGACAGATTCCTGCCGGATAAAGCCATAGACCTCATAGATGAAGCAGCAGCTGAACTCAAAATGCAGATAGAGAGTGAACCGACAGACCTCTCCAAAGCAAAACGTGAGATAAGTACGCTTCAGGTAGAAAAAGAAGCCCTTAAAATGGAAGAGAATGAAAAAAATGCTGCACGTCTTGAAGAGATAGAGAAAGAATTGGCTGATCTTGAAGAGAAGCGTGTTTCACTTCAAAACCAGTTCGACAATGAAAAAGAGGTCTTCAACCAGATAGCCGAGGTCAAATCTGCCATCGAATCACTCAAAAATCAGGCAGAGCAGGTCAAACGCGAAGGTGACTTCAACAAGGCTGCCGAGATCGAGTATGGACAGATACCTGCAAAACAGGAAGAGCTTAAAACTTTGGAAGAGAAGTGGGCACAAATGATGGCAGAGGGCACGCTGCTCAAGAATTCTGTAGATGAAGAGATGATCGCCAGTATCGTAAGCCGCTGGACAGGTATCTCGGTCAACAAAATGCTCCAGGGTGAAAAAGAGAAGATCCTTGCGATCGAAAGTATCCTCAAAGAAGAGGTAGTAGGGCAGGAAGAGGCACTGAAAGCTGTTGCCCGTGCTATCAAGCGTAACAAAGCCGGACTCAGTGATGTGAACCGTCCTATAGGAAGTTTCATGTTCCTTGGACCGACAGGTGTAGGTAAAACACAGGTAGCCAAAACACTTGCGAAATTCCTCTTTGACTCTGAGAAGTCTCTTATTCGTATCGATATGAGTGAGTATATGGAGAAACATGCAGCAAGCCGTCTGGTTGGTGCACCTCCAGGATATGTAGGATACGAAGAGGGTGGTCAGCTCACCGAAGCGGTACGCCGTAAACCATACTCAGTCGTTCTCTTTGATGAGATAGAAAAAGCACACCCGGATGTGTTCAACACTCTCCTGCAAGTGCTGGATGACGGTCGTCTGACAGACAACAAAGGTGTTACGGTTGATTTTAAAAATACGATCATCATTATGACATCGAATATCGCATCAGACAAGATCATGGAGTTCAGAGATCCTGAAGACAGAAGAAAAGCCGTGAATGATGAGTTGAAACGAAACTTCAAACCGGAGTTCCTCAACCGTCTGGATGATATTGTTATCTTCAATCCGCTTGATCTTGAAGCGATTACAAATATTGTGGATATTCTGTTCAAAAGTATCCAGGCAAAACTTGCAGAGCGTGATATCAATATCACACTGACACCGGCGGCAAAAGCATATATTGCTGAAGCCGGTTTTGATCCTGTATATGGTGCCCGTCCGCTTAAAAGAGCTTTATATGAAGTAGTAGAGGACAGATTGGCTGAACTGATACTTGAAGACAAAGTCGTTGAAGGATCAAATGTTGAGTTTGATGTTCAAAACGGTGAAATAGAGGTACATATCTCTTAATCACCTTTATATCTTTCCACATCTCCCCATATTTTACTACAGATGGGGAGATACACTTCCCTGTCAATGATAGGTGATCACAGCATAGCCTTCAGTCTGCAGCATTATGACACGTGTAATGGAGTTCCGTACTGTACTGATAACGGGGAGAATATCTTCTTTTTTAAGATCATGGCTCCGTATTGCCAGTTTACAGGCTTCTATGGATACATGGTATTTTTTTGAAAGTTCTGTGACTCTTTTTTGTATCTTCTGTATGGTCTCATCCTCTTTTGCAGCTTCTTTCGAGATAATTTCTGTACATCCGGAATGGATCGTAAGTACCATCTTGTAAGGGATGTTTTTCTCTTCAAATTCTTTAGCAGTTTCAGCTATGAGCCACATACGGGAACTTACATAATCCATATCATCACTGGCACAGTCAAAAACAACCTTTTGTTCTGTGGGTATTTCCGCCATAAGTGTAAATGGTATTAAAAAGCCTAATCCCATAAGTAATTTTTTCATTATGATTCCTTATCTGATATGATCACTTGCAATTATATAAAATTGACCATAAGTATACACTAAAAAAAAGAGAAAAGAAATTTTGGATCAGTGATGGAATAAAGTGAGATTATCTTAGGTACCGACTTGATCATGGGTGTGTTCGAGGGTAGTCGATACAACGCTTTTTACAAAAGGAGGAAGAATAAAAAGTTTATATCGATACCTAAGATATGTAGAAGTATAGCTAAATAAGATAAAATTAGTCTTAATTAAAAAAGATCTCTGTAATTTATGGAATTTATCCTCTTTCTGTTTTAAAATACCAGCCAGTTTTCCAGCTTGAATATATCCTCTGTAGCCGGCATACCCTTCCATCCGTTTGATTCCAGGTACATCATTTTATTTCCAAAATATCCTACAATATATTTTTCTTTATAAATAGGAAATGTTCCGGAGTAGAACATAGCAAAAATATCTTTATAGCTTTTTGCTGTCTCATAACAGGAAAGATCAAAACTGTGCAATGCTATGATCGCATCCTGCAACATCTCATTTTTAAGCATGGAACTGCTCAAGACATAATATGCCGGATAGGGAACAGCAGGATCTTCGATCAGATCGGTGATGTAAAAACGTTCTTTCTTTTTTTGGTACATGAAAAATTCTTTATTGTTTTATAGTAGTATTTTATAGTGATTTAAAAAAGAACATTAAAAATATGTCATATTGTCATATTTTCAAGAAAAGAAAGTGAGAGAGGGAAGGGTCACCAGGAACCACCCCCTCCGCCTCCTCCTCCGCCTCCGGAGAAACCGCCCCCTCCGGAAAATCCACCTCCTCCACTGCTGCTTGTGGAAGGAGGAGTTGCAGCACTGTCAAAACTGGAAGCAAAGTAATCTATATCGGATATATCCCCATGGTACCAGTAGGGTGCCGATACATTCAACAAAGGGAAAAAAGAGAGCCAGTGTTCCGTCTCATTGAAAAGAACAGCATAAGGCAGTGTTTTTTCAAGATAAAGAGGATCCAGTTTCAAACGTCTTCTGATCTCATCCTCTTTTACCCGTTCTACAAACTCTTTGAAACCCAACAGATGTTTATGGGCATATGCACCCCTTTGTGTATATTTCCCTATTTTCCTGTATGTGTAGAAGAGAGCCAGAAGCAGGAACAGAAAAATACCGAACGGACCAGCCAGAAGGTCTTTCAGGGACATAGTCGACCCCAGTAGTCCTATAGCAGGTCCTGCTCCGGCTGCTGCAAAAACAAATCCAATGATCTTCGATGCCCAGCCCTTTTGTCCGAAGGCGATCGCCAGACCAGTACCGATAAAAACAACAGGAAAGAGCAGAATGAAGATCACATCAACACCAAATCGGATATAAAAGGTATAAAAGACCAGAGCAAGTACAGGCAGAAGCAACAAAATACTTTTCAGCAGGAATGCATTACGTACTTTTTTTGGATTTTCACTCATATAACCCTCAGCTACAGACCAGACATAAAGATCTTCTTCAATATGTTTAAATCCGTTCTGGAGCTTTTGTGCCTTTGAAGCTGATCCTCCTGACATGATAAAACTTTTTGTACCTTTAAACAAAACATGTTCCAGCAGATATTTCTGATCTGAAGTAAGATCTTCTGCTGTTTTCTCTGTACGTTTCAGCAGAGGATCGACCTTCTTCTCTTCATGATGTATCTCCAGGTATCCAAGCTGTGCAAGCTCCAGTACTGCAGCTGCAAAATCCTTATTGTCGGCAAATTTATCCAGGATGAGCCCGGACTGCAACAGACTCAAACCTTTCGGAGGTCCATACTGTACTGCGACAGATCGCCTGTCTGCAAATCCTGTATGACGTTCCAGGGTACGGTAAAAATAGATTAGAAAACCTATCAGGGCACCCCAGTGCCAGATGCCAAGAAAACGGTCCAAAAATGATGCTTTGACATTTTCAAGTCCATTCTGATCCAGAGTATATGCAGGATATGCCAGCTCAATAGTGGCACCTTCATATGGATGCAGCATCGGTACTTTTACCTGCAGGTGTCTTGGTGTGATCCAACTGCTTTGAGCAGAAGATGTTGTACTGCCGTAACTTCCGGTATAGGTTGAAAGTGCTATCCTGCTCTGGTCCAGTGCATCAGGGAGAAAAAGATCGGCTTCAATATTTCTGATGGGTATTTTCCATCCTGTACCAACGATATTCCACCGTATTGCATCATTCTCTTCATTCTGTGCTGCAGGAAGAACACCTTTTTTAACACGGTAAGCGATTCTGTAGAGATGTTTTCCAGTGACATAACGGTTTGCAGAACCGATTTTAAGACGGATCACTTTTCCGGCATGGGTGGAATTCATAATGGATTTTGACCATTCCACCCCTTTATTGTCCATTTTGACAGAGAAATTATGAAATCCCAGGTCTTTGACAACTCCATTGACCTTTACCGTAAAAGGAATATCACGGAAGATACCATGTCTGGAAGCCCCTTCGAAATCATATTCTATCAATTCCACAATAGAGAGCTCACCGCTTTGTTCTATACTGATATTGACTTTGTATGCTGAGATATTCTCAGCCCAAAGAGAAAAAGTACATCCTAAAAAAAGCAATACCGCAAGAAGTTTTCCAAGCTTCGGCATTTTACATCCTTTTATTCTGTACAAAGCCTGCCTCAGACTTCCGTCTTAAAAGTGCCTTGCTATACTGTATTGTTATGCCTCTCATCATCACTCTTCTTTAGAACTCTATTTTAGGCATTTTCTTTACAGCTTCGGCTTCACTCTCATCAAGTTCAAAATAGTTACGAGGTTTGAAATCAAATTTCTGTGCCACAATAAGATCAGGAAATGACTCTAATTTCGCATTATAGTCTCTGACAATGGCATTATAGTACCGTCTTGCATTCTGAATAGTATTTTCAAGATTGCTCAACTCTCCCTGGAGATGCAGAAAATTCTCATTGGCCTTCAGATCCGGATATGCTTCGGCAAGTGCGAAGAGTTTGCCTAATGCACCTGAAAGCATATTCGCCGCTGTTGCTTTTTCATCCATAGTATTGGCATTCAGACCCTGCTGGCGTGCCTGGATCACTTTCTCAAGGGTACCTGCTTCATAGTACTTATACCCTTTAACGGTTTCTACCAGTGCAGGTATCAAGTTATAACGGCGTTTAAGTTGTACATCTATATCCGACCAGGCAGCATCTATGCCCGCTCTGAGAGACACGAATTTGTTATAGATCGCTATAAGATAAACAGCTACTCCGACAATGATCAGCAATATAATATTCCCAAAACCCATTTCCCATCCTTTTACTTTGATGTTTATTATAATACAGACTAATTATAACATAAGGATAAAATTAAGATGATATACTTTTCAAAAAAGAGTACCCCATGGCATACGACTTAAAAGACAAACTTGTTATCGCTATTTCCTCACGTGCACTTTTCAGTTTGGAGGAAGAGAATGCTATTTTTGATGAAAAAGGCCTTGAGGCATACTATGAGTATCAGCTTTCCCATTTGAATGACCCACTCTCAAAAGGTTCAGCATTCAGATTTGTACAAAACCTGCTTGCCATCAATAAAAAATTTGATAATAAACTCATAGAAGTGATCATTCTTTCTCGGAATAATGCTGCCACAGGTCTACGCATAGGACGTTCCATAGAACACTACGATCTGGATATAGAACGTACCGGATGGACTGCAGGTACACCGGTAGCACGTTACCTTGAAGCGTTCAAAGTAGATCTTTTTCTTTCTGTATATGCACCTGATGTAGAAGAAGCAGTGAACTCCGGTGTTGCCGCAGCAACCATACTTCCTCATACTCCCATTACCTCAGAAGAGAGTGACATGGTAAAAATAGCCTTTGATGGTGATGCCGTCATTTTTGGTGATGAGAGTGAGAAAGTGTATCAGGAAAAAGGTCTGGAAGCCTTTATAGAATATGAAAAAGATAATGCCAAGAATCCACTCAGCAAAGGACCTTTCTTCAAATTCCTGAAAACCATCTCGGAGATACAGGACAAGTTTCCTATGGAAGCCTCACCCATACGTACAGCTCTGGTGACTGCACGAAACTTTTCAACCCATGAAAGGGTACTGGGAACACTGGAAGGTTGGGGTGTACGTGTAGATGAAGCATTCTTTCAAGGCGGTGTACAGAAATACGAAGTCATCAAAGCCTTCGGTGCAGATATCTTTTTTGATGACCAGGATGCACATTTGGAACATACTTCAAAAGAGACACCTTCAGCAAAAGTACCTTACAGACGTTAAATAGTAATTAATATTAATTCTCTTTTTCTTACTTTTGAGATGCTTCTTGATGTAGCTCAATAGATTTTTTCTTTCATTTCAATATACTTCACGAAACTATCTAAGGCTATCATCATATGAGCGAATTTTTAAATAACCATACCTCTCCTTTAGAAGGACAATATCCGGACGGACACCCCGTACGTACCTACCTTGAAGAAAATCTTCTTATCCGCAATATTATCCGTGAATTGCAATCTGTTGACATTCAGGCACAGTTCGGTTTCTTCAAAGAACTTTTTCAGAAGCTGAGAAAAGTCGAGCTTCACTTTGCACGAAAAGAGAACCAGCTTTTCCCTTACCTTGAAAAACACGGCTGGACAAGTCCTTCACAGAATATGTGGGCATTTCATGACCAGATAAGAGAAGAGATCAAAGAGAGCAGAAAAGCCATAGAAGCAGAAGATATTGAAGCGATCATTATGAACTCCCAGCGTCTATTCCGTTCTCTGGAACACATCATGCAGGTGGAGGAGGGGCGACTTTTGCCCAATGCAATGAACTTACTCAGTGAAGAGGAGTGGAAAGAGTTTAAAGAGGGGGACAAAGAGATAGGATGGATGTTCGACAAAGCCCCTGCACCTTACCCTGCAGACGAATATATACATCCAAGCCAGGATACAAAGCGAAAAGCACTGCCTTTCGGTACAGAGGACAAAACACACTATGATGAAGGCTACCTTACTCCGGAGCAGGTCAACTCCATTTTCAGGATCCTTCCAGTAGATATCACTTATGTAAACGAAAATGACCAGGTCGTTTTCTATAACCGCGGCGAGGACAGGGTCTTCCCCAGAAGTGCGGGTATTATCGGTCGTGAAGTGAAGTTCTGTCACCCTCCAAAAAGTGTTGATCAGGTCCTTAGAATCCTTGAAGAATTCAAAGCAGGAACACAGGATCTGGCTGAATTCTGGATCCAGTTCAAAGGGAAGTTTATCCATATCCAGTACTTTGCTGTACGAGACCCGGACGGTACTTATCGCGGTGTAATAGAGATGAGTCAGGATGTCACACATATACGCGGACTTGAAGGAGAGCAGAGGTTACTGGACTGGGATTCCTAACCCTGCCGAATTCTTCAAATACGCCTGTAAAATATGATACAGTGCCAGTTCCGCCTCTTCAATGCTTCTGCCAAAGGTGATAATGCCTTCTTCATGCCCTCTCATGACAAAAGCATTATGCTTTACGGGATCAAGCGTATCATAGAGTGTAGCGATCTCTTTAACCATCTCTGCTGTTCCGTACTCTGCTGTAGTAAAAAGATCATTGTTAGCTTTCATAAACTTCCAGAGTGCTAAAGAGTGCACATGGATCACTGTTGTGATCCTGTCGTCTATCGCATAGATCATGGCATGACTGAGTGCCTCACTGCTTGGCTGCTGTGCCCCCTGTGAGATGACTTTAAAAGTACTAAAGTCATAATCACTGATATACGTATAATACTCACGAGAGAGTGTATGCCTGTTACCTGTTTGGGTAGCCGTGATGAAAAAAGATTTGGATACGTCAGTTCGCATCGAGAGATTGCCATAGCCGATGCCATCCTTTTCCCCTATCAATCCCAGTGCAAAAAGGCGTCTGCGCAGTGCTTCCAGTGCTTCGTAGCCTGAAAATGCCGGAGTGTCTGCAGTTTGATGTTCTATACTGTATTTGACAACACCTTCTGTCACAGGAGTCCTTTTATCGCATTTTCATTTGCGTCTATAAGTCCTGCTTCGGTGATAAGCCCCGTAATCAGTCTGGCAGGGGTGACATCAAAGCCGTAGTTCGCTCCTTTACTCCCTTCCGGTGTAACACGAAGCTCCAAAGGATTCCCTTGTTTATCGATCCCTCTCATGATGTGTATCTCATCTTCACTGCGCATCTCAATATCGATCTCCGTTATACCGTTACAACTCTCAGGATCAAAAGTACTCAGTGGCAAGGCAACATAGAAAGGAACACCGTTATCCTTCGCAGCCAATGCTTTGAGGTAGGTACCTATCTTATTGGCGACATCACCGCATCGTGTGACTCTGTCAGCACCGGTGATCACCATATCGACCATATCGTGTTGCATGAGGTGTCCTCCGGTATTGTCTGCAATGATGGTATGGTCAATTCCTGCATCCAGCAGTTCCCATGAGGTCAGGTTTGCTCCCTGGTTACGGGGACGGGTCTCATCGACCCATACATGGATATCGATACCTCTTCGTTTGGCTTCATAAATGGGTGCAAGTGCGGTGCCGCTGTCGATAACGGCAAGCCATCCTGCATTACAGTGGGTCAGGATATTGATCTTTGTCAGTTTTTTCTCCTGCATGATCTTCTCTATGATGTCACAACCGATCCTGCCTATCTCTTCACTGCGTTTGACATCTTCATCACAGATGGCAATGGCTTCTGCTTTGGCATCTTTCAAGAGATCGCTGCTCTTTTCTATGACTGAGAGCATCCTGTCCACTGCCCACATCAGATTGACTGCAGTAGGACGGGAAGAACGGATCTTCATTGCCTCTTCCCTGATACGTTCTTTATCATCGCCAAATTCACGTGCCGACAGGTAGACACCCATGGCAGCAACATTACCGATGACACCGGCACCACGTACGGTCATGTCGGCAATGGCTTCCGTTGCATCAGCTCCATTCCTCAGTACACGTACTCTTTTTTCATGGGGCAGATAGCGCTGATCGAGTACTTCAAGATCACCGTTGTCGTTGAGCCATAATGGTCTGTATTTTCCCTGCATACTATTCCTTGATCAATTTTATTACATTTGTTATATTATTTAATATATGATACTCTTTAATGAATCGTTCTCCGATCCTTATGGCAAGGCGGTTTGCTGCTTCACATTTTTTGGCATCTTCGATCCCCCGTATATCTTCCACACCTGCTATTCCAAACTGCCGCCTGATGATCTTACAGCCTGCAAACCCTATACTTTCCTGAAAGAGGGTAAGCATATACTGTTCCTGATAGGCTTCGAGTACTGCATCATTGGCAAATCCTTTGGTGAACAGTGCACTTTCCGGTGTTTCATTCCAGAGTTTGAGGAATTTCTTTTCAAAGCTCTGCCACACTTCTTCAATGGTCTGCAGTATCCAATCGGGATAATCAGACTTTTCATCCAGTACAGTGTGAGAGATCCAGGACATCACCAGATTGGCGATGAGTGCACCGATATCGAATCCCATTGGCCCGACAAAAGCGAATTCGGAGTCTATCACATAGGTCTCATCCCTGCTGAGCATGATGGAACCGGTATGCAGGTCACCGTGGAGCAGGGCATCACTCTGGTTCATGAATTTGTATTTGAGATGCAGGATCTTTGTTTTCAGTTCAAGATCCCCGGAAATACGCTGTGCTTCATCAGAGAGTTCCGGAAGTTCTGCATTGGTCTCATGCTCCATGAATGGTGCAGTAAAGACAAAGTCTTCGGTGAGTTTGCAAAGTTCACTGTTGTCGATGAACTGTGCAATCAGTGCTCTTTTTTCACTGCTTGAGAGAAAGAGAGAGGAGGTCCTGAAGAGTACATCTGCCAAAAAAGAGCTGATATGCTCTGAAAATTCAGGGTACTTTATGCCTTCTATCATCCCTTTGCGCATAATGATATGCTCCCCCAGATACTCCATAATGACCACACTCATCTCTTCATCACTGTGGTATATCTTTGGTATATGCCTGCTGAGTTCGGCAAAACGTTCCAAAGAGCGTATCTCATACGTCATACGCTCTTTTGCCAGAGGATAGCTTTCTCCCACACAGCGAAGATAGGGTACAGCCTGCTTGACAATAAGCTGTCTGGAAGCATCATTCCGGGATGTGACCAAAAAGACAAAGTTCAGATTTCCGTCACCGATCTCATCAATAACAAGTGATTCAGTGTCGAAAAAAGATCTGATATGAGGTAAGGAAAAAAGATAATCTTCAAGATTTGAAACATCAAGAATTGTATATGCCATAGCCACTCCGTTATTTAAAGGATTTGATCGATCAGAATCGACTAATTATAGCAAAGAGTTGATTTGGAAAAGAGCGTATAGGCTGTCATTATTCAAAACAGTATAAATTTTTTATGAAAGGGTGAAATTTTTATGAAGGATTAAAATTGTGATTTGGTTGCGGGAGGAGGATTTGAACCTCCGACCTTTGGGTTATGAGAGCGTCTCAAAGTCCCTATATTAGGGCAACAAAACGAATGTCACCACAAGCCGCACCAAATACTTTTATTTTAAATCATATTCTTAGTTATTTTCAGAATTTTAATATGGAAGAAACTACGGCATCTAAAACTTGATATGTGGAAAGAACTACGGTGATATAATGAATTTTATCTATATATAGAATTAAATAGAAATTCCCACAAAAATATATTTAGTTTGTTTGAAACTAAATATATTTAAGGTGTAACATGTTACTATTCTAAATAATTTAGTAAACAACAAACTAAAAGGATTTAACATGAAAATAACAAATCATTTTTCGGCTAGAATGTCTCATAGAGGTTTAACAAAAAAATTAATCAATTTAGTTTTAGATTTTGGAAAAATAAATGGAGATAAAATAGTTTTGGATAAAAAAGAATCTCAAAAACTCCTTAGTGAGCTTGATCGTTTTAGAAAAGATATGTTAAGAATCATAGATAAGGGTGGAGTAACAGTTGTTGCGGTTGATGATAAATTGATTACAGCATATAATACAGATAGTTATAAAAGAAAGTAGGAAATATGTTAAGTACAAGAGAACTAAGAACGTGCTTAGAAAGGGAACAAATATCTTTACAAACAGATCAAGCACTTAAACTTTTATATATTCTAAGGGCTTGGAATAAGCTAACGATAGAAAATAAGATTATTCAAGAAGATTTTAAGTTTCCATCAATCTTTGATGATGAAATTAATATAAGTACATTTTCAAAGATCTGTATTAAATTGGCAAAAGAGCATAAAGTATTTCAATTATTTTTAGATCAGAATATTCCATTACAAAAATTAAAACAAAAAGATTTAAAAATATTTATAGATAAAAGTAGAAATTACATGAATTTTATAACTGTACATGATGCCTTCTCTTCTACCACAGGAAATTACAATAAATATAATATATCTAATCAGGTTGTAAAGCTTGGTATTGGATTATTAGGTGTAAATTGTGAAAGTATATATTCACCATTTAGTAACAATCTTAATCTGTGTTACCATACAAATAAAAATGTATTTGTTGAATCTTTAGTAGATGAGTTTATCGTTGAATTGATGAAGGTTGTAGATAAAATTGAAGTAGATTTTGTATATGCAGATGCATTGGAAACTCCTTCATACATTGATTCAGTTGAACCGGGTTTGTTACAGCAATTTGAATGTACTTTATCTTTCCCACCTATGGGATTGTCTTTAAAGAATAAAATTCTCGATGGAGATTCTTTTAATCGTTTTAATATTCATAAAGGTAAAGGGAATAGGGATGTTGCACATATTGAGCATATCCTGGCTCAAACAAGTGCTAAAGCAGTAGTTTTATTACCTCTAGGTATGTGCTATAGATCTGGAGTAGAGCTAGAATTAAGAAAATATTTGATTGAAAATAATTTACTCGAAAGTATTATCCAGTTGCCATCAAATTTGAATAATGCTACTTCTCTTGAAACAACTTTTTTTGTGATAGATAAGCATAAAAAGGATGATAAAGTACATTTTGTTAATCTTAAAAATGAACAATTTTTAGTGAAAGAAGGAAGGAAAACTGTTCTAAATAATTTAGACAAGATATTGACAATATGTACTCAGAAACAAGAAATAGAAAATATATCTAAGCTTGTTACAAATCATCAAATCATAGAAAATGGATATGTTCTGAATATAGATAGATACGTTATATCAAAAGAAGCATCAGAATTATTGAAGCAGTTAAACAGGTATGAATTAGTTGAACTTCAAAGTGTTGCTGATGTTAGAAAATCACAACTTTTTCAAGATGAAGAAGATGGATGGATTGAGATTATTGAACTTGGACCTTCTAATGTTGCAAAGGCAGGATTTACATTGTCCAATGGAAAGATGAAATATATTGCCAAACAGAAGAAGAAACTTGAAACATATGCACTTCAAGATATGGACATTATATTGAGTACAAAAGGTACTATTGGCAAAGTTGGACTTGTAAGGGGAGATTATTCTACAGTTGCTTCACAAGCTATGCATATTATTAGGGTTAGAAAAGATGAAGAAAAGGGTAATGATTATTTTCTTGATCTAACTCATATATTATATATGTATTTAAAATCTGATTTAGGACAGACTCTTTTAAAACAACTTGTTGCAGGTGAAGCTATGCCACAAATTACTACAGCAGATCTCAAAAAATTAAAAATACCTGTTTTGTCTGATGAAGAAATTGAACAAGTGTGGGATAACTTTGATAAAGAACAGGATTTATATAACGAAATAGAAGAAATCATGGATGACATAAAAAAAATACATAGTCATTTTCCAGTTACAGAATTTTAAAATGAAACATTTACATATATTGTCTTTTGATTATCATCATAAAGATGAACCAAAGATGCCTTATTCAATCGCAAAAATAATTGCTTATTTAAATAATGATAAACGCTTTGTAGAGAATTTTAATATCAGTCAAACATCATTTAATATGTATATACTGAATGAGCCATTTAGTATGGAACTATTAAAAAATGATTTTATCGCTATAGCTGCTTATGTTTGGTCTGAAAAGCAAGTACAAAGTCTTTTAAATTTTTTAAAAGAGAATAAATACTCTGGAACAATAATTCTAGGTGCTTATGAAGTTACCGATGTAGATACACGAAAAAAATACCCTCAGGCAGATTTTTTCATCATTGGTCATGCTGAAAAAGCACTTTTAGATCTTTTGCTTGAAGGTTCAAAGGATAAATTTATAAATAAAGCTCCTGACCCTAGTACAATAAGTAATATTTACTCAAATAAAACTATTGAAGATATTAAAGGGAAAAAAGTAAGATTAGAAACTAAGCGAAATTGCCCTTTTTGGTGCACTTTTTGTGCGCATAAAGATCTTATTGAAACGAATGTAAAAGAGATTGATTTTGATCAGATCATCACTGAACTTAAGTATCTTAATCAAGTAGGAGTAAAAAAAGTTAATGTAATTGACCCAATTTTTAATGTCGGAAAAAATTATATGGATATTTTGGAGCAGCTTGTACTTATGAAATTTAAACCTAAAATTTCTTTTCAAGTAAGATTTGAGTTTATTCAAGGAAAAAAAGGTGATCGGTTTTTAGAATTAATAAAACAGCTTGATGCTGAATTAGAATTTGGGTTACAAACTATTATCCCCAAAGAATATGAAGTTATAGAGCGTAACAATGACAAAAAGAAAATAAAATATGCTATAAAAAGACTACATAATTTTAATATTGATTATGAAGTAAGTTTAATTTATGGTTTGCCACATCAAACTTTAAACACTTTTAAAGATAGTATCAATTTTTTAAAAGACCTGTCGTGTAAGAATATAATAGCATATCCACTGATGTTATTAAGTGGAACAGCTCTTAATCGGGATAGGGACGTATATGCTTTTGAAGAGGAATATATTGATGGTATTCCTTATGTATGTAGTAGTAATAGCTTCAGTAAAGAAGATTATAGACTGATGAAGAATTTTGCAAATCAACTTTAAAAGTATATAGTGTAACTACTCTCAATAGTTTTGAATACGCCAATTCAAGGGATAAGTGCAATTTCTGAGAGATAGTTTTGAAAGAGAGGGTTAATCGATCATAGGTTATCCTTTTTTCACCACAAAAACAGGAAATGCACTATGAAGTATAAACAATTAACCCTCACGGAAAGATACCATATTTCTCTTTTTTTAGAAAGAGGTTATACCCAAAAAGAGATAGCAGAAGAGTTAGGTGTTCATCCCTCAACAATCAGTAGAGAAATCAAAAGAAATTGGGATACACATGCAGATAAATATCAATACACCACTGCTCACTTCAATACGGAATATCGACATAGATCCAAACCAAAATATACTGTTATCACTCCTCAGCTAGAGAGCTACATTAGAGAGAAGCTCAAAGCTGGATGGTCCCCGGAGCAGATTGCAGGCAGAATGAAACGTGATAATATCGGAAGTATCTCACATGAGACGATCTATCAGTTCATTTATCGAAACAAAGCCAGTAAAGGCAGACTCTATAAGTATCTCAGACACAAGAACAAGAAGTACCATAAACGATGTAATGACTATCAACGCAGAGGAACGATCATTGACAGAAAGATGATCAATACACGCCCTAAGATTGTAGAGAAGAAAAAACGTATAGGGGATTTAGAGATCGATACAGTTATTGGTAAGGATCATATTGGAGCATTGGTAACAGCTGTAGATAGAAAGTCCAAATTTACTCTGATCAAAAAAGTACCTTCCAAACATGCAGAGATTGTCACTACTGCACTGATTGAAATGCTCGAACCTATCAAACAGGTGATCAAGACTATTACTAGTGACAACGGAAAGGAATTCGCTTATCACAAGCAGGTCTCACAGATACTGGATACAGACTTCTACTTCGCTAATCCGTATCACTCCTGGGAGAGAGGATTGAACGAACATACCAATGGATTGATCAGACAATATCTGCCGAAGAAGACAGACTTCACACAAATATCTAAGGAAGATGTGATTATCATACAAGAGAAGCTAAACCATCGACCAAGAAAAGTACTGAACTACAGAACGCCCTATGAAGTATTTTTTGAAGAGTTTACTAAGGAATTAGCTGCGTAAATTAGAGGTGAATTGCACTTATGATTTGAATGGGCGAAAGGATTTTGAATGTTAGATATTTTTTTTAATTCAGATCTAGAGTGTAAAGATTGTATTTTCTATAAAAGAGATAATTATTTTTGGTATGCACTACATCAAAAAAATATCTGTGATTTTAGTTTTTGTTGGTGTTTGGTTGCGGGAGGTGGATTTGAACCACCGACCTTCGGGTTATGAGCCCGACGAGCTACCAAGCTGCTCTATCCCGCGTTAAATAAAAGTTTTCTCATTTTTATAATAAAATTATTTAGATCTGGTTTTGAAAGTTATAGAAGTGACTGAATAAATTCCGTTTTGGTTGCGGGAGGAGGATTTGAACCTCCGACCTTCGGGTTATGAGCCCGACGAGCTACCAAGCTGCTCTATCCCGCGACATTTAAAGTGTGAGATTGTATCTTGATTTACTTAAACCAAGATGAATCTATGGATGGGGTAGAGGGATTCGAACCCCCGAATATTGGTACCAAAAACCAATGCCTTACCGCTTGGCGATACCCCAGCTTTCATAAGTCATATTGCTTATGTGGACGGCATTATAGCACCAAAAGTTTCACTTGTCAAGAGCTTTTTTAAAAAAAATAAAAAAATTTGTATAACTGAAGTAGCAGTAGGTATAATACATAAAAAATATAATAATCATAGTATGAAAAGTTGAGGAAATAAGATGTCAACAGATGCAATAAAAAGAGTAGAAAAAGCCATAGAAGAGATCAAAAGAGGAAAAATGGTCATCATGATGGATGATGAGGATCGTGAAAATGAGGGTGATCTGGTCTATGCTGCTACTTTCTCTACACCGGATATGGTGAATTTCATGGCAAAAGAGGCCAGAGGGCTCATTTGTACGCCTATTACCAAAGAAATGGCTACAAAACTGGATCTTATGCCAATGGTCGCAAAGAATGTCTCGAACCATGAAACAGCTTTTACTGTTTCTATAGACTCTGCAAATGCAGAGACAGGTATCTCTGCCGCTGAGAGAGATGACTGTATCTCCAAGCTTGCAAATCCTTTGACGGTAGCAGATGATTTTGTCCGTCCGGGGCATATTTTCCCGCTTATCGCCAAAGACGGCGGTGTGCTGGTACGAACCGGACATACGGAGGGTTCTGTGGACCTTTGTAAACTTGCCGGGCTTGCCCCTGCAGCAGTCATCTGTGAGATCATCAAAGATGACGGGAAGATGGCACGAATGGATGACCTTGAGATCTTCTCCAAAGAACACGATATGGACATCGTCTATATCTCTGATATTGTTGAGTACCGTCTGGCAAATGAAAAACTGGTGAAACGTATTTCCGAAGAGGAGTGCGAACTCAGAGGTACAAAAGTGGAAAAGATCATCTATGAGGATCATTTAGCACGAACCCATACGGTCATACAGTTTTACAAAGCTCATGAGACGGCGAACGTAAAGTTCCACAACATCGGTACAGATATCGACCTTATACTTGATGATAAACGTTTTAATGCACTGAACAACTCCATAGAGTATCTCAAACAGAATGGCGGTGTACTGATATTCCTCGACACAAAGATCATCTCCCATGAGCAGGCAAAAGAGTTTGGAGTAGGAGCTCAGATACTTAAAGACCTGGGCATCAGGAACATCAACCTGCTTACTACCAATAAAGATACTGAATTTATCGGGCTTGCAGGGTTTGGGCTTGATGTGGTTGAGAAAGTGGAAGTAGTTTAACACCTTTTATTTGTGCTATTTTTGGCTATAATTTTCTATGCCATACCAAAAAAAAGAACAACCGGCCCTTAGACAATTTCATATTATTAAACGCCTTTATGCGCTTGAAGAGCTGCAAGGCTCTCTTGTCGCACAGGAGTACAAGGTCTCTTCCCGTACTCTCTTGAGGGATATGAAGAAGATCAATACTGTCATTCCCCTTCGTAACAAACACGGCAAGTGGTCATTAGATACCAATGCTTTAGATAAAGACCGAAATGGTCTTGAACATACACTCCTTAATTCTTTTGCCAAAAATATACATATAGAACTCTCCTATCTTGAAAAAACCAATCTTACAACTTCTAAAGTGGCCTTTGCCATTAACTATAACAAGCTTCCTAAAATTTTGGGAGAAAAGATCATAGAGGCACTGCATAAAGAGGTGCAATGCAGTTTTATATATATGAAACCTGAGGGTAGCAGTCAAAGAACCATAGACCCTATTAAGCTCTATACACAGGATGAAAGCTGGTATCTCATAGCCAGAGACTATAAAGATGACGGCATCAAGACCTTTTTGCTGTCACGCATAAAGGGGTTTACACTTACCCATGAACCCACTACCTTAACAGAGGCGATGCTGCAAGAAGTAGACAAGACCATCAACAGTGTCTGGCACAGCAGCAGTAACAGTGAAATAACTGTCAAACTCTACATTAAATCAACCATAGCACACTACATACAAGAGAGAAAACTACACAAAACACAAGTCATAGCGGACAAACACTATGACGGAGGACTAGAAGTTCACTGCATTATCACCCATAAACTTGAAATTCTTCCGGCTATTAAGAGTTGGCTGCCACATATCTATATTATTGAACCTATGTGGTTACGGGAAGAGTTGATGAGGGATTTGGAGAATTATAAAGAAATCTAAAGAAGTTGACATATATATGTCTTAGTGAGTATGATACAATAAGGTAAAAACATCTATAAGGAATAGAATGAAGTATTTTGAACTGACATGCACGGCATACATAAAAAAAGATCTCTCTTTTAAAGAGAGTTTTGAAGTTATAAGCAAATACATAAGCTTTTCTATGGCACAACAGGATGAGCTTAAAGAATTACATGCAAAACAAGGCTTTAAGCACTATGGTTTTGGAAACTTCTATCCTATAGAGAAAGACAAAATCTATAAAAAAGGTAATACTTACCAATTTGTCCTGAGATCTCCAGATGAAGATTTTATAGACAGACTCTCCAAAACACTACGACAGAACATAGACAATCCAAACTTTTTAGTTATCGATACACACAAAAGAACGGTCAAACAGTTTTTTATCAGTGAGTTGTACAGTGCAACTCCGGTTATTGTCTCCATAGAAAACGGGTTGTTTTGGACAATGGAAAAAGATGGTGACATTATGAAGCTGCAAAAACAGCTGCATGACAATCTTGAAAAGAAATACCAAAGTTTCTATGATGAACCGATAAAAAGTGAACAAAATTTCATCCAACTTCTGGAAGTTAAAAACCGAGTTCCACAAAATATACAGATCACTAAAAACGGCAAAACCATACGACTCTTTGGTAATAAGTTTCGCATCGTCCCCAATGAAGATGAGATTTCACAGAAGTTGGCGTTTTTGGCTTTGAGTTGTGGGCTTGGGGAGAAGAACTCGTTTGGGGGTGGGTTTTGTGTGGCTAAAGGGTTACGATGATTTATGATATTTTAGAAGTTTTTAAAAAAGAGTATGAAGAGAAAGGTGATAAGCTTATTCTTGATAATTATATGCTCAAAGATGGACTTTATGTTAAGATAAATGATGATAAGTCTTTAGAGTATTTTATTTTTGAAAATGATAAAAAGATAGAGAGAAAAGAGAACTGTTTTAAAAATTTGAATGGCAATGTAAATCATGAAATGTATGAGTGGTTTAAAGAGAGGGATTATTATAGTGGTTATTTGAACTCTAATAAGTCATTTTATGATAAAAAAATTCATAATATTAACTACTTGTCTTTTTATGTAAAAATAGATAGTTTTATTAGTGAAGACACAAAGAAGATTTTAAATCGAGATTCAATTAAAAAACAATATCAATACCTTTGTAGTTATGAAAAATTTACAAAAAAACAGGAAAAAGAATTACTTGAAGGCTATCAAGAGTATTTAAAAGATAAAAATAGAAAAAAAGATTTAATTCTCAAATATAGAGTATTAGAAGATAAGCTTGACAGTTGTGTTGATATGGCAAAAGAGCAAGGGATAAAAAACTACATTAAAATCTTTTTTGATGAAGATATTGAACTTTATAAAAAAGAAAGCAATATATATTATAGTATTAAAATTTTTAATGATATTTCTTACTCCAAAAAATTAGAAAATGGAGTTTATGGGCTTTCTGATGCAAATATGGGTTTAAACTCAAAGAAACCTTTTTTAGAACAAAAAACAAAGAAAACAATAGCCCCTTTTTTACTTTTAGATAATGATGCTTTATTAAGTAAAAAGTTTTTTGATTGGCTAAAATTTCAAAAACTTGTGGATAAATATCCACTTACAAATAATCTTTTTATGCATCGAGACTTTAGAGATAAAGATGTAATTATGGATTTTGATTATATTCCAATGCAGTTTAAAGAGTTAACTCCACCTATAAAAGTTAAAAATCATTTAAAAGTGAACAAAATAGAAGATTATGAGTTAAAAGAATTATTTCATTTAGAGTCAAAAATAGATGAACTGTTCTATGCAAAACAGTTGATTTTTAACTATTTTAACGATGATATAAAAGTTTCAGGTTTTCTAAGTAAAGAGTTGCAAAATCTACTCTTTGTTACAAAGTACAGTATGATAAATTATTTTAAAAAGTATGATGAGAGGGAGTTTTATCAGGTAGTAAAAAAGTATGGTTCAAGATTTATCTTAAATAATTTAAGAGCAGGGTATGAGTCAAAAGCAAAAGAGAGTTTAAACTTAAAACTTTCATTACAACAATATAAAGGAGAAGAGATTATGAATATTGATGAGATGTTTTCAAACATCAAAAACAAATTGGATAATTCAGAGTATGCCAGTTTGAGCAAAGAGGAATTTTTCTTTTTGGGTGGACAGTTGGCTAATTATTTGTTGGCACAAAAAGAACAGCATCAAAAAAAGCAAGACTTATTGGAGCCTTATTTGAGGTGTAACAACTCTCAAAAATTGAAAAAAGAGTTACAGTTTAGTTTTTTTCAATACAAACATGCTCTATTTTTTAATAATAAGCGATTTAACAGCGCTATGGCACTCATTCAGGCTTACCAGAACAAAGACAGAATGTCAGATAATATGGATAGTTTTTTAGTTGGTTATTTGGCAGATAATCTATTTTTTGAAAAAAAGGAGAATTAAAATGAACAGAGTATATGGCGTAATCGGAATAAAAGCAAAAATGGCAAATTGGAATGCAGACTTTACAGGCAGACCGAAAAGTACCAGCAATGGTGATATTTTTGGAAGTGATAAAGCTCTAAAATATCCTATGAAAAAGATGTGGGAGAGTGAAGGTAAAGATATACTTTTTATTAAAAGTTGGAAAGAGAATAAAAATGGAATTGTCCCAAATCAATTAGCTGAACGATATGCTTCTATTTTTGGTGAAATAGATAAAAAGAATACAACAACAAAAGAGGTAATGACTAATCTTTTTAAATGTACTGATGTTAAAAACTTTGGAGCAACTTTTGCAGAAGAGGGGCAAAATATCTCCATAACAGGAGCTGTTCAGTTTGGGCAGGGGTTCAATAAATTTGATGATACCAATATAGAGATTCAAGATATTTTATCTCCTTTTGCAGACAGTACCAAAGATGACGCTAAACAGTCAACTTTAGGAACAAAAATAACAGTGGATGAAGCTCATTACTTTTATGGTTTTTCCATTAATCCTAATAATTATGATGAGTACAAAGAGATTTTAGGTTCTGATTTTATAGGCTATACCCAAAATGATTATAAAGAGTTTAAAAGAGTGGCTTTAACCTCTGCTACAGCTTACAGTACCAACTCAAAATTTGGTTGTGAAAATGAGTTTGCTCTTTTTGTAGAGTGCAAAGAGAAAGATACTTATTTGCCTGATTTAAGTGACTATATAGAGTTTGACAGTGAACTAAGAGCTGTAGATTTAACCAAGTTGGAAGAGTTGGTAGGTGATAAAGGAGAAATAGAAGTCTATTCTAATCCTTATAAACTCAAAGTTATTACTAACTCAACTCATAAAAATATCTTTACCAATGAAGAGATATAGCTATGAAAGCGATAAGCTTTGAGCTTAGTGGAAAAACAGCCTGTTTCAGAAAACCTGATGTGAATCAGTTTGCTTATTTTACCTATAATAATATCCACAAACCTGCTCTTTTGGGTCTGTTGGGGGCAATTTTAGGATTAAAGGGGCATATTCAACTCTCAAATGAAAACAGACAAATAGAGGAAGAAAATAAAGCCATTAAGAAAAAGGCAGCTAAAAAGCCTTTGAACAGTGGATTTCCTGAGTTTTATGAACGTTTAAAAGATTTGAAAATCTCTATAGCTCCTCTTGCTTCTCATGGGTATTTTTCTAAAAAAATACAAGTTTTCAACAACTCTGTTGGTTATGCCAGTAAAGAGATGGGTGGAAATTTGATAGTTCGTGAGCAGTGGTTGGAAAATCCAAAGTGGCAAATAGTTATTTTGGATGATAACTCTAATGAGTATAAAAAATTAAAAGAGTATTTGTTAGGTGGTAAAGCAGTGTTTACCCCTTATTTGGGAAAAAATGACCACCCAGCTAAGATAGACAATGTAAAAGAGATAGAGCTTGGATCTGCTATAGAGGGGATTAAAATATCCTCTTTATTAATTGAAGACAGTTGTGAAATTTCAAAAACACCACCAAGAGGGGAACTCTCTTATTTTTTCAAAGAGGTTTCTCCTATGAGATTACAAAAAGAGTATCATTTTTATGAGTATGAAAATTTGATTTTTACCAATCATAAGATAGTTCATACTGGTTCTGATAATATTTTCTCTTTTGATGAGAAAAATTATTTTTTTATGTAGGTTATGATGTATTTAGATTTGAAACTTTTTAGAGTGGATGAGCATTATTTGGCGCATACTCCTGATGAAACACTAATAGAACATCTAAATTGTACGCAAAAGTATTTGGATAAGATTGTTAAAGATAAGCATTTAGAAGCTCTTATTGATGGATTGATTGGGTCCATTGACACTAAAAATCATGAATTGATAAAAGAGATGTTTTTTAATACTATCTATCTGCATGATTTGGGAAAGATGAACCCCTGTTTCCAAAGTAAAAAGATGCAAAACCATCTGTTTAAAGAGTATGAGGGGTGTTCTGATTCTAAACACTCTTTTGGTGGGGCTGTCCATTTTGTAGATTATTATAAACCCATTATTGAGAAAGTAGAGGATGAGAGTGAGTATTATAGGCTTATTTATATTCTTTATAATTTTTCATATCATATTAGCAAACATCATGGACGACTTGGTAAGATAGAGGATTATTTTTCGGATAAACGAGAAGCTCATGCGAGTTTTGATAGTTCAAAAAAAGATATAGAGAATTATTTGGATAATAAGTTTGAATTTTATATCTTAAATAAATTGCTCTTTTCTCTTTTGGTTTCATCGGATTATTATGCCACCAGTGAGTATATAGCAAAGATGTCTATTGATGATTTTGGTCTTTTTAATGAAGATGAGAAAATACAACTAAAAAACTCTTTTGATGGTTTTTTGGAGAAATTTGGAGAGCCAAAGGGTATCAATAAATTAAGAGATGCGATATTTCAAGAAGCCCAGTTGAATCTGCTTCAAAATTTAGATAAACATATCTACTACTTAGAAGCTCCAACAGGGAGTGGAAAAACCATTACCTCTATCAATATCGCTTTGCAACTTTTGAACAGTGATAAAAGACTCAATAAGCTTTTTTATATCTTTCCTTTTAACACCTTGGTAGAGCAGACCAAAAGTGTATTTGATGATATTTTTGGAGATGAGCTAAAGATAGAAACCATCAACTCCATCTCTCCTATTGAACTTGAAGGAGAGCAAGAGGAAAATGAGAGCAACTATACACAATCCTATATCAATAGACTCTTTTTCCACTCTCCTGCGATTATTACAACCCATGTGGCTCTTTTTAATATTTTATTTGGAACATCAAAAGAGGATAACTTCCCTCTTTGGCAGTTGGCAAATTCTGTGATTATACTTGATGAGATACAGAGCTATAATAATAACTTGTGGTGGTATATGGTGGAGTTTTTTGATAAGTATGCCGAACTACTTAATATCAAAATTATTATTATGTCGGCTACCTTGCCAAAGTTGGATTTCTTTTTAGAGAAAAAGAGTAACTTTGTTGACCTTATCAGCCCTACAAAAAGAGATGAGTTTTTTACCAATGATTACTTTAGCAAAAGAGTAGAGGTTGATTTCACTTTGCTTGAAGAGGGAGAGATAGAGCTAGATAGACTCGAAGAGTTTTTCGATGAGGTCAAAGATGAGCACAAAAAGATACTCTTTGAATTTATCAAAAAACAAAGTGCCAGAAAGTTTTATGAGCAGATAAAGAAGAGTAATGAGAATGTCTATGAGCTAAGTGGAGATGATAATAAAGCTTACAGGCAATTTGTGATTAATGAGAGTAAAAAAGATAAACCCATTATCATTGTAGCAACCCAAGTAATAGAAGCAGGGGTTGATATAGATATGGATTTAGGTTTTAAAGATATATCAACCCTTGATAGTGAAGAGCAGTTTATGGGGCGAATTAACCGAAGCTGTAAAAAGCAAGGCTCAAAGGTCTATTTTTTCAACTATGATGATGTCTCCAAAATTTACAGAGGTGATAACCGTTTGGGCTTTGATTTAACTCAAAAGAAATACCAAACGATATTGAGAGATAAAAACTATATAGATTATTATGCTGATGTTTTAGAAGTTATTAAACGAAATGGATTGCGTTATGATATTGGTGTTAACACCAATATAGATAATTTCTCAACTCTTCTAAAAAAGTTAGATTATTCAGAAATAAGCAAAACTATGACATTAATAAACTCTCAAAATATGACACTGTTTTTCCCTTTTAAAATAGATTTAGAGTTTTATAAAGGAGTAAAAGAGTTTGAAGACAAAAGAATCAAAAACTATTTAACCAATGGTGAACTTGATGGAGAAAAAGTATGGGAAAGCTTTAAAGCTCTTAATGAGATAGAGGGTTTTAGCCAAAAAAAATATGAACAATCCTACATAAACTCTTTAATGCAGTTTTTTACCTTTAACCTGATCAAATACAAAGAGGGTCAAAAGCCATCCTATTACTCATATGAATTTGGTGGATTTTTTTATATAAGTAATTATAAGATTTTTATTACAGAGGATGGCAAGTTTGACAGAAATGCATTTGAAGAATATACAGGTGGGTATTTTTTATAAAAAACAATGAATCAAATCACAGGCACACTCATAAACTACTACTTCCACTGTAAAACCCAGTGTTGGCTCCATGCCAACCGCATAAACCTGGAGGATAACAGCGAAGATGTCCGAATAGGAAAGATACTGCATGAACTCCAGGAAGAAAAAAGTAAAAAGAGTGAGGTAACTATAGATAATGTCAAGATAGACAAGCTTACCAAAGAGTATCTAGTTGAGATAAAAAAGTCTGATAGTGATCCGGTAGCTGTGAAATGGCAGGTGCTTTTGTATCTGTATAAGCTCAAACAAAAAGGGGTAGTGAAAAAAGGGAAGATAGAGTTTATCCAGAAGAGAAATCAGAATAAAAAGGTGCATTACATAGAACTTGATGAAGCAAATGAAAAGAAGCTTTTAGATGTGTTGGATGATATTGGCAATTTGATTGATCTGCCTGTACCTCCCAAGTCTGTATTGGAAAGACATTGTAAAAAATGTGCTTATTATGAGTACTGTTTTATTTAGGAGTGAAAATGGCAAAAGAGCATACAAGATATATATTTAGTATGGGTGAGTTAAAACGCAAAGACAACTCTATTGCTTTTAAAAACAGTAAAGGTAATTTTTATCTGCCTATTGAAGATACCAGAGAACTCTACTGTATGAATGAAGTAACGGTAAATACCAAGTTTTTGGACTTCATAGCCAAGGCAGGGATCACTATTCATTTTTTTAATTATCATTCAAATTACAGTGGTAGTTTTTACCCTAAAGAGCAGTTGATCAGCGGTGATCTGACCATAAGGCAAAGTATGGCATATATTGATAAACGGTTGGTTATAGCAAAAGCAATAGTGCAGGGGATCGCTGACAATATTCATGAAGTACTCTATCATTATTACAGACATGGGAAAAAAGAACTAAAGCTGTTGCTTGATTGGCTTAAAAAGGATGTATCAAAATTTTTAGAAAAAGAGGTACACATAAAACAGATACTCTTCATAGAAGGGCAGATATGGAACCGATTTTACGATTGTTTCCAGTATTTTTTACCCAAAGATTTCATCATGAATAAACGGGTGAAACGACCTCCAGACAATCCCATGAATGCATTGGTAAGTTTTGGAAATACTTTGCTTTACACTAAAACCATCTCGGCTATTTATCATACGCATTTGAACCAGTCTATCAGTTTTTTACACTCTCCAAGAGAAGGCAGGTTTAGTCTGAGCCTTGATCTGTGCGAAGTATTTAAACCAGTCATTGTTTTTAAAACGATCTTTGACCTGGTCAATAACAAAAAGCTGCAAGTAACAAAGCATTTTGATAAAAACCTGAACTATGCACTACTCAATGAAATGGGGAAGAAAATATTTATAGAAGCATTTGAAAATCGTATGAATGAACCTTTTTTGCATCCCAAACTAAAGCGTAAAACCACTTATAAGAGTACCATTAAATATGATGCCTACAAATTAGTAAAATTTTTATTGGAAGAGAAAGAATTTGTACCATTTAAACTCAAGGATAGATGTTGAGTAAAAATTATAATTATAACTACGCTTTTGTATTTTATGATATTGCAGATATGGAAACAGATGCAGGAAAATACAGGGTAACCAAGGTTTTTAAGATTTGCAAAAAATACTTTAAACATCATCAGAAGTCTATTTTCAGAGGAAATATTACACCCTCGAATCTCATTAAATTTAGAGAAGAGATCAAAAAGGTAATAGATGAAAAACTAGATTTTGTTTCTATAGTCAAATTAAAAAATAAACATGTATTTGACGAAGAAATTTTAGGAACCAACGAGAAAGAAAATGAATCTCTTTTTCTATAAAATTTCCAAGTGACTTTTTAGTAAAAGAGTGTGTTTTGTGCTATAATTCATATGTTCTACTATGTTATTTAACATTTTATTGTTAAGTAAATTTTAGCTGGAAAAATTATATGGATTAAAGGCTATATAGGTACTTAAGAGAGTTTATATATTTATAAACCCCCATATGGCTTTACTCGAACCGACACAAGAGTTGTATTTAAATTATTGATTATGTTAATAGGAGTATTATCGCAATACTCTCGAACCGACACAAGAGTTGTATTTAAATGAGAGCTTAATGTTAGATATTATTGTATCAGTTTCCTCGAACCGACACAAGAGTTGTATTTAAATTTGGATTTCAAAGCAGATACAGAACCGAAGATTTTACTCGAACCGACACAAGAGTTGTATTTAAATTGGGATAATCCTTTATGTTTATTTATTAAAGGGCTAACTCGAACCGACACAAGAGTTGTATTTAAATAGTAGTGCCAGTTTCTCATCTTTGCCGCTGCTGCCCTCGAACCGACACAAGAGTTGTATTTAAATGCTAAACAGAAGTTAGCACATGATGGAATATACAGACTCGAACCGACACAAGAGTTGTATTTAAATCCGATAGTCAATTTTTGAGGCACTCTAAACGTAACCTCGAACCGACACAAGAGTTGTATTTAAATTGGCAGATGTACTTGCAAAAGAGTACAAAGATGTGCTCGAACCGACACAAGAGTTGTATTTAAATGCGAAGTGAAGTCTATTTCATCTACTGTTTTATCTACCTCGAACCGACACAAGAGTTGTATTTAAATCGCGAGACAGGTACAAGTATAGAGCGATTGCAGGAATCTCGAACCGACACAAGAGTTGTATTTAAATAGACCCAAGTCGGGCATTTCATCGTCAGAAAGAGAGTCTCGAACCGACACAAGAGTTGTATTTAAATTATGTAGGCTGCAGCACTAAATCAGATATTTCTTCTCGAACCGACACAAGAGTTGTATTTAAATATGTTTAGAGTTGCAGGGCTTGATGTTGCAGAGTCACTCGAACCGACACAAGAGTTGTATTTAAATAACTTTCTGCTATCTCCAAGAGCGTGGCGGTGAATCTCGAACCGACACAAGAGTTGTATTTAAATCCAGATAAGACGATTTCAAAATCTGGCAGCTCTATACTCGAACCGACACAAGAGTTGTATTTAAATGAAGTAATCATAAATCTATTATCAACAAGTGTTACAGCTCGAACCGACACAAGAGTTGTATTTAAATAATATTTTCCCGAAATTTTCAAGAGTCATAAAGTCCCTCGAACCGACACAAGAGTTGTATTTAAATCTAAATGGCTCTAGTATGTCATTCTCTTCTAATAGACTCGAACCGACACAAGAGTTGTATTTAAATAAGGTATAGCGAACTCTTCAACTGTGGATATCATGTCTCGAACCGACACAAGAGTTGTATTTAAATCCGTTTGCAAATGCTACAGAAGTTGTAGAAACTCCGCTCGAACCGACACAAGAGTTGTATTTAAATCAAGATAGAAGCAGAGATAGAGATCCTTACCGGTACTCGAACCGACACAAGAGTTGTATTTAAATGCAAAAAGAACAGCAGTGTATAAAGGGTTTAGTGCACTCGAACCGACACAAGAGTTGTATTTAAATACAGGAAAACTATAGCAGCACTTGCAATAAACCCTTCTCGAACCGACACAAGAGTTGTATTTAAATCAATTATGCAAATCACAATAACTAGCATTAAAACTTCTCGAACCGACACAAGAGTTGTATTTAAATGGAAAGAAAACTCTACTTTATACTTCACATGGAATCCTCGAACCGACACAAGAGTTGTATTTAAATTAGGAAGAGAGAGGGCAAAGAATATTACTTAAAAGACTCGAACCGACACAAGAGTTGTATTTAAATTGTTATTACGTTTTGATTGATCGCGTTTTCTTCCGTCTCGAACCGACACAAGAGTTGTATTTAAATGCCACAATCCGATAGACAAGCAAGAAAGTCACCTGCTCGAACCGACACAAGAGTTGTATTTAAATGAAATTGACTATCGGTGAGATCATCAAGAAATCAAGCTCGAACCGACACAAGAGTTGTATTTAAATTGTCAAAAGTCCTTAACCTTTATTTTTATGTATTCCTCGAACCGACACAAGAGTTGTATTTAAATATCAAGAACAGCTGGACGAATTGGAGAGCAAGGCGACTCGAACCGACACAAGAGTTGTATTTAAATAAAAAATAACGTCCATCTCTATAATACAATTCATTTACTCGAACCGACACAAGAGTTGTATTTAAATTAAGGCACGGCTAAATAGGTTTTTTCCTCAAAAACCTCGAACCGACACAAGAGTTGTATTTAAATAATGTTGGATAATTATCCCCATCAATTACCAGCACTCTCGAACCGACACAAGAGTTGTATTTAAATTAATGAAGTGACTCTCCTATGCCTTTTGCAAAGACTCGAACCGACACAAGAGTTGTATTTAAATTTATTGGATGATTAGGAGTAGACTCAATAATACCACCTCGAACCGACACAAGAGTTGTATTTAAATTCTTTTAAGTAATTCACTTTATAATATCCGCTCATACTCGAACCGACACAAGAGTTGTATTTAAATCTACTCTAAACAAAAACACATAAACATACTTACAAACTCGAACCGACACAAGAGTTGTATTTAAATATACCTCTATTCTATACTCCAAGCATGAAAAAGTCTCGAACCGACACAAGAGTTGTATTTAAATAATAGTGTCTCTATAGGGTCATCTTCATTTCGTGGCTCGAACCGACACAAGAGTTGTATTTAAATGGTCAAGAACGCTCACATCGCCTGCACTGGAAGAATTCTCGAACCGACACAAGAGTTGTATTTAAATCATCTAATATTGAGGATAAATGGAATCATTACATACTCGAACCGACACAAGAGTTGTATTTAAATACGATACTACAGCGGATGCAGGCAAAGCGACAACCGACTCGAACCGACACAAGAGTTGTATTTAAATGACATCCAGAAAGCATTTGGTGCAATAGATTACAATCTCGAACCGACACAAGAGTTGTATTTAAATGAGATTGAGTGCGAGTATGGCTCATTTGTAGAATTACTCGAACCGACACAAGAGTTGTATTTAAATAGAATAGAATCATTAGAATCTGTTCCGTCAGATGTCTCGAACCGACACAAGAGTTGTATTTAAATATGTGCAACATCTGTAACAGATTACGGTTTCGGTGTCTCGAACCGACACAAGAGTTGTATTTAAATATTCACCGGCACGCTCTTGGTGATAGCAGAAGATTTCTCGAACCGACACAAGAGTTGTATTTAAATGGGTTTATAAAATATGCTGTTCGGATAAAAGGATTTCTCGAACCGACACAAGAGTTGTATTTAAATAGTCTAATATCTGTAATTCTCAGCGGAGCAGCAATTCTCGAACCGACACAAGAGTTGTATTTAAATTATGAATACTGCTTCCGTAAACTTGCATCAAAATGACTCGAACCGACACAAGAGTTGTATTTAAATCCTGGCCGCTGTGCTGCACAAGCTCTGCAAATTCCTCCTCGAACCGACACAAGAGTTGTATTTAAATGAAAGAGATGCACCGGGTATTGTGTTGCGAAGAACTGCTCGAACCGACACAAGAGTTGTATTTAAATTGTAGTGTAACAATGTTAAAACAGTTCAATTTGCCGCTCGAACCGACACAAGAGTTGTATTTAAATGGATATAGCGATACCATTAGGGGATGAATTATCAATCTCGAACCGACACAAGAGTTGTATTTAAATGGGGTAAGCCTAAGTCCAAATCAAGAGAAGTGGCAGCTCGAACCGACACAAGAGTTGTATTTAAATTTGCTAAAGTATCGTCCGTTTGTACCTTGATATGTCTCGAACCGACACAAGAGTTGTATTTAAATACTTTCCCATCTTCCATCATTTTATCAACCTTTTCTTCTCGAACCGACACAAGAGTTGTATTTAAATCTACTCTAAACAAAAACACATAAACATACTTACAAACTCGAACCGACACAAGAGTTGTATTTAAATATACCTCTATTCTATACTCCAAGCATGAAAAAGTCTCGAACCGACACAAGAGTTGTATTTAAATAATAGTGTCTCTATAGGGTCATCTTCATTTCGTGGCTCGAACCGACACAAGAGTTGTATTTAAATGGTCAAGAACGCTCACATCGCCTGCACTGGAAGAATTCTCGAACCGACACAAGAGTTGTATTTAAATCATCTAATATTGAGGATAAATGGAATCATTACATACTCGAACCGACACAAGAGTTGTATTTAAATACGATACTACAGCGGATGCAGGCAAAGCGACAACCGACTCGAACCGACACAAGAGTTGTATTTAAATGACATCCAGAAAGCATTTGGTGCAATAGATTACAATCTCGAACCGACACAAGAGTTGTATTTAAATGAGATTGAGTGCGAGTATGGCTCATTTGTAGAATTACTCGAACCGACACAAGAGTTGTATTTAAATAGCGCATCAGCATCAACATTGTTTTCTGCCGTAATTGCCTCGAACCGACACAAGAGTTGTATTTAAATCCAAAAGAAAACAATCGGTGCAGGCTGATCTTGAATCTCGAACCGACACAAGAGTTGTATTTAAATATTATAATATCTAAACTATCAACTCGTGTTACACCCTCGAACCGACACAAGAGTTGTATTTAAATAACCTTGCAGCTTCCGCCTTGCTGTCAAAGATAAACTCGAACCGACACAAGAGTTGTATTTAAATGCGCTAAAGTTAACCGTATGAGTTCTACTTCCGTATCTCGAACCGACACAAGAGTTGTATTTAAATTCCTGAATCTGTTTACAACATGTATAAAACAGGTATCTCGAACCGACACAAGAGTTGTATTTAAATTCCAATACAGAAATAAGCCAAAAGCGGAGGCACATGCTCGAACCGACACAAGAGTTGTATTTAAATCTTGTTCTGATTCTGTTTCTTTGCATTCTGATTATACTCGAACCGACACAAGAGTTGTATTTAAATGAACATCTATAGAGAAAAGGCGTAAAGAGTTAAAAGCTCGAACCGACACAAGAGTTGTATTTAAATAATACTGGTGATGCAACGACTCCAAATGTAGGGAATCTCGAACCGACACAAGAGTTGTATTTAAATGCCATAGGCTTAATAAAAGTTGATAGCTCATCTCCTCCTCGAACCGACACAAGAGTTGTATTTAAATTGTTAAATAAGGGACTCTATCTCCTCTGGACCTCTCCTCGAACCGACACAAGAGTTGTATTTAAATGACTCTGCGATCTTCCTTGAAGTCTATCAGCATGGCCTCGAACCGACACAAGAGTTGTATTTAAATAGGATCGGATTCTCTGGTGTGATAGTCGTACCAAGACTCGAACCGACACAAGAGTTGTATTTAAATCATCTGAAATGGGTAATGTGCTTAGTTCAGCAAAAACTCGAACCGACACAAGAGTTGTATTTAAATGGATCATGCCACCGCTAGATATGCGGTAGGATATACCTCGAACCGACACAAGAGTTGTATTTAAATACGATATACACCCCTTTTGTCTCGATATAAGGTGAGCTCGAACCGACACAAGAGTTGTATTTAAATATACCAACCTTTTTGGCTTTTGAAAGTTCTGTATCTCTCGAACCGACACAAGAGTTGTATTTAAATGGATCATGCCACCGCTAGATATGCGGTAGGATATACCTCGAACCGACACAAGAGTTGTATTTAAATACGATATACACCCCTTTTGTCTCGATATAAGGTGAGCTCGAACCGACACAAGAGTTGTATTTAAATATACCAACCTTTTTGGCTTTTGAAAGTTCTGTATCTCTCGAACCGACACAAGAGTTGTATTTAAATTATACTTTCACATCATCGCAGAAATTAAGTAGCTTTGCTCGAACCGACACAAGAGTTGTATTTAAATATTAGAAATCTAAAAGCTACTTTCGTCTGTTCGTGTTTCTCGAACCGACACAAGAGTTGTATTTAAATAGATAAACAGTAATATCCTCATCATTCTCTCCTATTCTCGAACCGACACAAGAGTTGTATTTAAATTATGCCAAAATGATCTTCGCACCGGCTTTCCTTAGCTCGAACCGACACAAGAGTTGTATTTAAATGTTGAAACTCCTATGATATTACCTGTAACAGTTGACTCGAACCGACACAAGAGTTGTATTTAAATGACGGTGGGGCAGGTACTTATATCGGTGATGTTATCTCGAACCGACACAAGAGTTGTATTTAAATGAACTTCCAAAAAGGTTGGGGTAAGTTTCCAAATGCCTCGAACCGACACAAGAGTTGTATTTAAATAGTTTTGAAGCCAACTTTTTACCGTTTTTTGAACAGCTCGAACCGACACAAGAGTTGTATTTAAATTGTTAAATAAGGGACTCTATCTCCTCTGGACCTCTCCTCGAACCGACACAAGAGTTGTATTTAAATAGCTTATGGCAAACCCTATGGAGCAGGGGTATCTTCCTCGAACCGACACAAGAGTTGTATTTAAATCCCATTACAGCACCTCAACATCTATTTCTTTTTCTCTCTCGAACCGACACAAGAGTTGTATTTAAATGCGACAATAATGCAGGTGAGCGTTATGACTGGTGGCTCGAACCGACACAAGAGTTGTATTTAAATGAGTCTGGGTCGATTCTGCCTCTTTTTTTTCAAGATCTCGAACCGACACAAGAGTTGTATTTAAATTGTAGATATGGAAGCTTTCACGCGTTGGTACATAACCTCGAACCGACACAAGAAAGGATAGGGGACAGGTGAACGTAATCGTACTAACTATACCTTTTGATAATCCCATGAATCGTTGATTGTGCCATACCTAACACTTTAGCAATCATATGCTGAGAATATCCCTCTTGGTATGCTTTTATAATGGTCTCGTTTCTTACTTTTATATCAGTAATATCTTGGAACAACTTTTTGAGTTCTTCCTCTTTTGGTCTGTTATCAACATTGGGAGCTTCGACCAAAGAAGATGCATTTTTTAGCTCTTGTAATTGTTGTCTGTCCACAGGTCTTGTTAAAAACGCTTCTATGGCTTCTATATTATCTTTATAGCATTGTACTATCCATGCATGTTGAAGACATTCCGGTATATTATGGCAGTCAAGGAAGTAATGGTATGAACTGTAAGGATACGCTTTGATATCTTGCACCATATTGGCTTTGAGTGGGTTTTGTTCTATGTAGCGCATAAGTGTATAGAAGTAGGCTTCATCTGTGACATACCACGATTTAAATCTTCCTTGCCAGAGATGTCCTGTGCGTTTGTTCTTTTTGTTGAAGTAGATTGAGTAGTTCAGATTGAGCTGTCTCATGAATTTGGAGAGATTTTCACTCTGTATCTCCAGTAGTATATGGTAGTGGTTAGACATAAGACAATAGTTGTGTATCGTAATGCCAAAGCTTTTGGCATAAAAACACATCAGTTCTTCAAACTGCTCATAATCGGCGGGCTCTTCAAATATACACATCTGTGCCACACCTCTGTTGACGAGATGGTACTTCCCTAATAGTTCTATACGTGGTTTTCGTGGCATGGGGCATCTCCTCTTTGTTGGTATATTAGGAGTGTAGCACAAAATAGATTACGATTACGTTCACCTGACCCCTATGCTCTGCTCTTCGCTTTCGAAACGCCCCCCAGCGGTGGGGGGGGAAACTTCGTGTATCAGAAGCGGTAACTTACCCCAAGCATCAAGTTGTTGGAATCGTAATCGACATGCGACGGACCTCCATGAACGAAATCTGCTGTATTGTAATTCGTATAACGATATTGAATTCTCGTATTGAGATTTTCATTGATCTTCTTCTCGATACCCGCACCGATTGTCCAACCTGTAACAGTATCGGTTCTGCTGCCATAACCACCATCTGGAATATAGATTGTCTCCAGTTCCGTCCAGGCTACACCGCCAGTGATATAGGGCATAATGTCCCCCATGATTTTCCCGGCTCTAAGCAAGAGGGCGGCATCCCAGTTCTGCTCCACTTTATATTTTTCGCTACTAAATGTACTACTGAGACCATCGTCATCTACAGACATCCAGTTGACCACAGCCTCAACGCCAAGCAGCAAGTTATCCTCCAGCAGCCAGTTGTATCCCATATAGAGACCGCCGGCAAATCCGCTTGGATCGAGACTAAAATTAGACGGATAGTTCGGGATACTGACATCTGCATCTCCAAAAACGCCACCTGCCTGGATTCCCGCATATGGGCCACTCCATGCGTCTACAACTTCTACAACCGGTTCTACGACCGGTTCTACCGGTGCTATATCTCCACCTGCCATTGCAAATGTACTCATTGCCAAAACTGCCGCTAATGAAAGAGAAAACTTTTTCATAATACTTCCTTTTATTTGAATTGTTCCATCTATATTTTATCTTATCTTTTTTAATCTTAAGCCAACAACAAAAGGGTCAACAAAAGGGTCAGGCGTTGAATATACATTTTATTTTGCTATACTATAGAAAAATAAGGAGTAGGTGATGTCAAGAAGGCCGCGTATAGACCTGGCAGGGTATCATCATGTCATCAATCGTGGAGTGAACCGTTCTGCTATCTTCAGATCGAATGATGATTATGAAATGTTTTTAAAGATCCTTTGTAAAGCATGCAGAGCATATAGAGTAATAGTGCATGATTATTGTCTGATGCATAATCATTTTCATCTGCTGATCGAAACAGAACTGGACAATCTTTCACTTTTTATGAAACAGGTTAACAGTAATTATGCGATCTATGCAAATAAAAAACAAAAAAGATCCGGTCACTTCTGGCAGGGAAGATTTTACTCACGACATATCAACAGTGAAGCATATTACTATACACTTATACGTTATATAGAACAAAATCCGATAGAAGCAAATATAGCAAAGAGGGTGGGAGAATACCCCTATACATTGGGAGCAGTGATCGCCAATAAACAAACACCCATACCCTGTGCAAAAAAATCCAAATTGCTGGCAGAACTGGATTATGAAAATATACAGAAACTCATAGGCGTAACTTTGGGAGAAGAGGAACTGAAAATACTTGATGCGATCCAAAAACAAAAAGTGATCACTAAAGACAATATTCATAAGCATGCTTATTTGAAAACATTAGAGAAACATTTCAAAGATAGTAAAACCAGGAATGAGAGAAATATCAGCATTATCAATGCCTGTAATGACGGATACACACAAGCCCAGATCGCAAAGCATTTGTGTGTATCCCGTTCACTTATTTCAAAGATCGTTAAAAGTAGATATTCAACGCCTGACCCTAACTAGGGTCGGTTGCACTCAAAATTGATAATGCTATAGAAAGTACGCAAAGGAGATGGTTCATTCTTTTTCTTATGGGGTGGTTACCATGTTATTGTACTCTTTTAGAAAGCAAGGTAGATAAAATATTGTCTAATGTAAAATAAATGATAATTTTATTTGTGTAAAAGTTTAGGATAGATCCTAGATAGCATATGAAGTTGACAACTATGAAAACTCTATTTTAAATAGGGGGATATATAGTAGAATTGGTGAAAAAGGCTAATATATGAAACAAAGTATAAAATTGTTTATTATATTTGCACTTTTACTCTTTGCCGTTATTGGCTATAAAACCTATGAGCAATACCATCGTATTGAAGATACACAAAAACTCATTATCCAGAACGAGAGCCAATCTCTTGCAGAATTCATCTCTGCATTTCGTCAAACCTATCAGGATATTTTTCTACATAACCATATTACTGTCAATGAAAAAACAATTAACCTGCTTCCTGTCAAGACCACAAGAAAGATAAGTGATCATTTTTCATCAAGTGTTCAAGGTGATGTTATTATACGTACTGTTTCAGACCGTCCTCGAAATATAAATAATATGGCAAACGATTTTGAGTTGAAAATGATTCAGTACTTTAAAAAAAACCCTAACGAAACATATAAATTCATTCAGAAAAATAATGTATATCATTATATAAAACCTCTGTTTATTAAAGAATCCTGCCTTAAGTGTCATGGTAAGCGTGAGAATGCCATACCAAGTATTCGTGACAAGTATGAAAATGCATATGATTATAAGCTTGGTGATATACGGGGATTGTTAGATATACAGATTAAAGAGCGTGGTTTGTTTTCTGCAATGTATTCCGATTTTACAGATACACTTATAAGTACTGTCTTTCTTTATATTGTTTTTTTGATCATTATCTATATATTGATACGGAAAATACATGCCAAAGAGGAACAATATACCCAACAGCTTGAAACAGATATAAAAACGAAAACGTATGAAATAAAAAAGCAAAAAGATACCTTTCAAACTTTATTTGAAAAATCATCAGATGGTATTTTGATTATTGATAATGGCAAGTTTATCCAGTGTAATGAGAAAATCATGAAGATGTTTCATTATGATTCCAAAGAGGAGATGCTGAATCTCCATCCCTCTGATCTTTCTCCTGAATTTCAAGCTGATGGCCATAGTTCTTATGAAAAAGCTGAGGAAATGATAACTCTTGCCAGAGAAAAAGGCGGACATCAATTTGAGTGGGTGCATGTTAAAGCAAATGGTGAAAAATTTCTAGCTGAAGTTACACTGACACCCATTATTTTGAATGACCGTAATGTTGTGTATGTTACGGTAAGAGATATTTCTGAGAAGAAAAAAGCACAGAAAGAGCTTCTTGAACAAAAAAATATTTTACATTACCAGGCATATCATGATGCTTTAACAGGATTACCTAATCGTATTCTCTTTAATGAGAGGTTAAGGTATGGGATCGAACAGGCAAAAAAGAACAAGACAAAAATTGCACTCTTTTTTATTGACCTTGACCACTTTAAGCAGATCAATGACTCATTAGGTCATCAAGTTGGTGATAAAGTACTTATAGCAGTTACAAAACGCTTAAAATCCAAGATCAGGAAAAAAGACACTCTGGCCCGTTTAGGCGGAGATGAATTCACTATCATTATGGAAGATTTCAACAAGATACAGGATGCATCATTATTGGCAAAAAAAATCCTTAGAACCTTAGCTGAACCTATGCATATCGATAATCATATACTTTATGTCTCGGGGAGTATTGGTATCAGTATTTACACTTTGGATTATCCGGATATAGATAATCTTATAAAATATGCTGATGCGGCTATGTACAAAGCAAAAGAGGAGGGACGGAATAATTTCCAGTTTTATTCATCTGAAATGACTACATTGGCATTTGAACGTGTCGCCATGGAAGCAAAGTTACATCAGGCACTAAAAAAAGAAGAGTTTGTACTCTACTATCAGCCGCAAATAGATGCCAATTCCGGAGAATTGCTAGGTATGGAAGCTTTAATACGCTGGCAGCATCCTACTATGGGATTACTCTTCCCTGAAACATTTATTTCTCTGGCCGAAGAGACAGGACTGATCGTTGAAATAGATAAATGGGTCATAAAAACTGCTATGAAACAAATATACAAATGGTACCAAGAAGGATTCACCCCCGGTATACTTGCAGTTAATCTTTCTATGAGACAATTCAGGAGCAATGATTTTATCCAGATACTTCAAGAAAACATAATGACAATCAATTTTAAACCCGAATGGTTGGAACTGGAAGTACCGGAAGGGCAAATGATGCAAAAGCCCGAAGAAACCATTCATAAACTTGAACAGATCAGTGCTATGGGTATTGCAATCGCGATCGATGACTTTGGTACCGGATATTCTTCATTGGCATATTTAGAACGTTTACCGGTAAATACACTCAAGATCGATCAATCTTTTGTAAGAGGGATACCAAAAGACAAAGAGGATATTGCTATCATAAAATCGATCATCGCACTTGCAAAAAGTCTTAAGCTTAATCTTATTGCAGAAGGTGTTGAGACAGATGCTCAAAAAAAGTTTCTTTTAGATAACGGTTGTAAAACTATACAGGGGTATTATTACAGTAAACCGATACCTGCCAATGAGATCAAAGAAAAATATTTAATCTGAAGTATCTGATAAATATTCATTTTGAGCATGGGATCATTATTGAAAATAGTCAGAAAATATAAAGTGTAACAAATAAGACTAAATTACTCCTATTTAAAAAACCCTTTATTCTTTTTCTTTTCAAATCTCTCTTTTTTATGATAAACTAACCCTAATATAATTCATAATAGATGAAAAAAGGAATCTACATGACAAAAGAAATTTTCAACCCCAATCCTGAATTTGCACAGAATGCCGCTATACCCAATATGGAAGCGTACTGGAAGTTACAGAACAAAGCCATAGAAGACTATGAAGGCTTCTGGAAAGAGTTTGCCGATGAAAAAATAGACTGGCTGGCACCATATGAAAAAGTACTTGATGAGAGAAACGCACCGTTCTATGAGTGGTTCACCAATGGAAAGCTCAACGTCTCCAACCAGTGTATAGACAGGCACCTTGCAGACAAAGCGGACAAGACAGCGATCCTCTTTGAAGGGGACAGGGGAGATGTAGAGCACATCAGCTATGCACAGCTCTCACTGCGTGTCAATAAAATGGCAAACCTTCTCAGAAACGAGTTCGGCATCACCAAAGGTGACAGAGTTGTACTCTATATGCCGATGATCCCTGAAGCAGCCTATGCCATGCTGGCATGTGCCCGTATAGGAGCTGTACACTCCATCGTATTTGGCGGATTCTCTGCAGAAGCATTGAAAGACCGTATCGAAGATGCGGAAGCAAAGATCGTCATTACTGCTGACGGAGCCTACAGAAAAGGAAAACCGTATATGCTCAAACAAGTCGTTGATGATGCACTTTCACAGGGTGGGAAAAGTATTGAAGCGGTCCTTGTTGTCAAGAGGAACAATGAAGAGATCAACTGGGTAGAAGGCAGAGACCACAACTACAATGAACTCATTGAACATCAGCATGCAGAGTGTCCTTTTGAACTGATGGACAGCGAAGACCCGCTCTTTCTACTTTATACCAGCGGAAGTACAGGCAAACCAAAAGGCGTACAGCACTCAACTGCCGGGTACATACTCTGGGCACAAATGACCATGGAATGGGTCTTTGATGTGAAAAAAGATGACATTTACTGGTGTACGGCAGATATAGGCTGGATCACAGGACATACCTACATCGTGTATGGCCCTCTTGCAGCAGGAACAACAACACTGATGTTCGAAGGAGTACCGACATACCCGGATGCCGGACGTGCGTGGAAGATGGTACAGGACCACAAGATCACTCAGTTCTACACCGCACCGACAGCCATCCGTGTACTTCACAAAATGGGCAAAGATGAACCTAAGAAGTATGACCTCTCTTCACTCAAAGTACTTGGAACCGTAGGGGAGCCAATAGACCCTCCGGCATGGAAATGGTATTATGAAGTCGTAGGAAATTCCAAATGCGCTATCGTCGATACATGGTGGCAGACTGAAACAGGAGGACATATGATCTCTCCACTTCCCGGAGCAACACCGATCAAACCTGCATGTGCCACATTCGCACTTCCGGGTATCATTGCAGAGATTATAGACCCTGACGGTACACCCAAAGAGGTAGGGGAGACAGGACTTCTTTGTATCACACGCCCATGGCCGAGTATGATACGCACGATCTGGGGCGATCCTGAACGTTACAAAAAAGCCTACTTCGGAGATGCAGTGAAAGACGGAAAACCGGTCTACTTCTCCGGTGACGGTGCTGTAGTCGATGAAGACGGGTACATTACGATCACCGGCCGTGTGGATGATGTCATCAACGTTTCGGGCCACCGTATGGGTACTGCCGAGATAGAAGCAGCCGTCAAAAAAGATGATTCTGTAGCAGAAGTAGCCGTAGTAGGGCGCCCGCATGACATTAAAGGGGAGTCCATCTTCATCTATATCGTACTCAAAGAGGGACACATCAACAAAGATATCAAGAACCACATCAATGCATTGCTCTCTAGCGAGATCGGGAACATCGCCAAAGCAGACCATATCATCGAAGTACCGGGACTGCCTAAAACACGTTCCGGCAAGATCATGAGAAGAATTCTTCGTTCCATTGCAAAAGGCGAGGAGATCACACAGGACATCTCAACGCTTGAGGACCCGTCTATCGTCCATGAGATCATTACCAAAGCAAGAGAAGCCTAAAACCCCCTAGGCTTCAAGATAACATACTCGGTTTCGGCCATTTTCCTTCGCTCTGTAAAGGGCTTGGTCAGACCGTTTGAAGACGGTCTGAATATCGGGATCTTCTTTTTGAAAAACAGCTAAACCTATACTTACTGTTAGCTGTAACACCTGATCTTCAACTTCGATCTTTTTTTCAGCAATATTCAATCGTATACGTTCTCCAAGCTGATGGGCAGATTCTCTTCCCGTCATTGGCATTAACAGGGAAAACTCTTCTCCTCCTATTCTGGCAAGGATATCTGTCGTACGAATAATAGCAGCAATATTTTCTGCTACAGCTATAATCGCATGATCACCGGTCTGATGCCCATATGTATCATTCACCATCTTAAAATTGTCAATATCAATGATCAACAATGAAAGTTCTGTATTGTGATGCATAGCATATTCGATCTCATAGGCACATCTCTCAAAAAAAGCTCTCCGGTTTAAAAGATTGGTCAGGGGGTCAGTAGATGCCTGATACTGAAGATCTTTTTCCCTTTCTTTTTGCTCTTCAAGTTCCATTTCCAATTCATTTTTTACCCTGAGCAGCATTTCCGTTTGAGTTTTAACCATCTGGGATAAACGTGCAGCTTCTGTCTGTTCATATTTCAGAAGCTTCTCTTGCGTATCGAGTTTCTCTTGACGTAAAAGATTGATACGGTAAGCAAGCAACAGTGAAAAAAGTATGATCTCAAAGAAAGAACCGATGATCGGTGCATGACTCAGTATAACACTGTACGGGAGTATGCCTAACGCAAGTTGACTGATGATGATCATGCTTGTAATATAGATAGTAAGTCCGATCAGATACAGTCTTGCAATCTTCTGACCTTTATATAGAGCCCAAAAAGCAACAAACAAGAGAAAAGGAAGCAGAGGAGATGCAGACATATTCATAAAATAAAAACCTGAATGCATAGAAATAAGCATCCAGACAAGACTGATCACTAAAATAAATATAAATCCATTTAATATTTTATGCAGAAAAGGGAAATATTTTTTTGTTGACAGAATAGATTGTGAGAAGAGAATGAGTAAAGTAAAGAAAATGGGAATAGTTATCTGTAAAAGATCATAGGTATGTATATCAATATAAGGAAGGAGGACCCCTTTATAATTTGCTGCCCAGAGAATGAAGACAAATACATATCCGATATAATAAAGATAGACTTTTTCCCGTAAATAAAAAAAGAGGATAAGGTTATATAATGCAATAATGATAATGGCAGAAAAATAAAAAAGGTATATATTCTTTTTTAATTGGATATCATGAAGGAACTGTTCATCTGTTTTTAGCTGCAGTGCACCAAAGACACCATAAATGGAAGCTATATGCACATAGAGTTCTTTGCTTTCGTACGGTGCAAAACGAAGTGGGAAAGAAGGATTCGACTCTTGGATTTCACGCTCCGATACAGGAACATGCAATCCATTCTTCTTATGGATGATCGGGTCGGACAGTATATACAGATCAATTGTTTTATGGATGATCTCTGTGAATTCCAGGACCATATTTTTTGTTTCATTTGAATCATTATAAACAGAAAAACGGAACCAGAAGTTGTTTTCTTTATATCCAAAGGTGAAAGCATTGGAAATTCTTTTCGTAAAATGCAGTTTTGATATTTTTTCTATACCCCGGGATCTACCGGGTTCTTCTTCAAAGTATTCTACTTGAAAATCAGTATAGGAAGAGATATTGTTTTTCAAGTCTACTTCGGGAAGGGCAGACTGAACAGTAGTGGGAACACATAAAACCATCCTATAAAGAATAGCTTAAACCAATAGCTGTTTTTTATAGACAGAGGTATCCTGTTGGATTATTTGAGTATTTGAAAAGAATATTCAAATGATCAAATAGATACTAAAACAATATTTGGTCAATGTTCATTAAAAACTCATTGTTTTCACAAGTGCTAAAACTAACGGGAATATTTACCTGTTGGGGATAAATACTCTATGGGCTTGATAAGGTTCATTGTGTTTGACTATGGAATACATGATCGCTGCTATTTTCTTGGAGATAATGATTAAAGCTTCTTTCTTGGATTTACCCGAAGAGACTTTGTCTCGAAAGATCTTGTTTAGCTGAGGATTGTGCAATACAGATCCTACTGCAGCCATATAAAGTGCATGTTTGGCAATAGGTATGCCTCTTTTTGCAAGCCTGCCTATAGAATTGGAGTTGCCAGATTGATACTGTGTAGGATAAAGACCAAGATAGCCAATAAAAGCTTTGGCTGAATCAAATCGCCTGAGATCTCCACATTCTCCTAATATGGCAGAAATGGTTTTATCTGAGATACCGGGTATACTTTGGAGATTTTCAATAGAATTGTCAATTGTATTTATTTCTTCGGTAATAAGTTGTTTGATTTGTTCTTCAATATGCTTCTTTTCTTGACATAAAAGCTCTAATATCCTAATATTAGTAGTGATCATTAGAGATCTGGCTTCATAGGCACGACCAGCATATACTGAAGTATTGGCAAGATCGATCAGGAACTTGGCTTTATCTTCAGAGAAGTTGTTACCTTTGATATGACGGAATAGACGAGTCAGCTTCTTTGGCGTAGCTTTTTGCATATCTATTGCAGTAGGGTAGACTTTGATGATCGCAAGTGCTGTCTTGGTAAAGATATTTGGAAATACTCTGCCAATCTCAGGATTGACAGTCGCCATTACAGTAGAGATTTCCCTCTTGATGGTTTTTATCTTCTTCTCCAGTGAACGTTTGGTTCTGCCTAATACCTTGACTGAATGATAGGCATCATTGGAGATATGACTCTCTTTGTATTTACCGGTAGATAAAAGTTCCGCAATGACATAGGCATCAATCGCATCATTCTTTACTTTTCGTATGGTACGGAAATCACGAAACTTGGCAGTCTGATAAGCGTTTAGCAAAACGGCTTGGTAGTCATTGTCTGTAATATATTCATACAAATTCTCAGAAAAAGCTCCTGTTGATTCTATACCAATAATAAAATCATCATTGTCTAATGACAGGTTGGCAAACTGTTCAATCAGCCTTCTTAACCCAAGAATATCCGTATAGATCCAAAATGGTTTTACAGCAAATTCACCAGCATCATCCAGGATGCACACATAATGTTTTTTTTCAGCAACATCAATTCCAACATAATACATTTTAAACCCCTTGAGTGTTAGTTTTAAAGTTCTCATAGCTTCGTGTTATACAAGGTAGAAGTTCTTACACTCCTCCTTAGCATCCTATAGATGATTTTATAAAGCTAACACAAGACGTTTTATGTGCTGGTACCAAAGTCCAAAAAGGAAAAAAACTTGTTTACTGTTAGCTTTTGTGAAAACTATGAGTCTTTATTGAACTCAACCTTATTTTATCGATTTGGTTGATAAATAGATTATACGAAGGATCATTATGAATATCAATAGATTGAGAGGCATCAATCTCAACCATTTTTTTTCTTCTGCTCTCCATGATCTATTCACACATTCCCCTCCCAATATTACAACTTCCCAATTGAATATTTTTATTATATCACAAAAGTTATATATAGGACAGAGTTATATTTATATAAAGTTATATTTATATAAAGTTCTTCACTTTTAACAGATCTTCAAATACCTCTTTTTTGGCACTTGGATTCCTCAGCAGATAACTTGGATGATATGTAGGAATAAGTGTATATCCATTTTGTTTATGTAGTGTTCCCCGTATTTTAGTAATGTGCGTTTCGTCACCGGTAAGATAATGATAGGCTGTAGCACCCAGTGTCACAACAAGTTTCGGCCTGATAAGTTCTATCTGTTTTAAAAGATAGGGCTGGCAGGTATGTGCCTGGGTGGCTGTCGGAACCTGGTTGTTCGGCGGACGGCATTTCACGATATTTGTAATGTAGACATCATTACGGGAAAGATGCAATACATTTTCTATCATCTTGGTAAGAAGCTCGCCTGAACGCCCTACAAAAGGTTTACCGCTGCTGTCTTCAGTGGCCCCGGGAGCTTCTCCGATGAAAAGCAGCTCAGCATGAGGATTTCCTTCACCGAACACAACCTTTTGACGACTTTTACTCAGTTCACAAAGATGACAGTTCTCTGCCTGTTTTTGGAGTGACTCAAGTGTATTTGGCAGAGAAAGGTCCAGTTCATCCTCTTTATAGGGTGTAATATCTGTATATTTGTAGCCTAATTGCCTGAGTTGATAAAGTTGTTTGAGCAAGAGTGCATTATGTAGGTTTTTCATAGCGTAATTATATCTAAAAAACCATATTGCTATCGTTAGCATATGAAGAAGCCGTTACTGTTATTTCTTCTTTTTGTTATCTTATTGGTTCTTGTAAAAACCGCCTACGATAAATACTGCAGATCAAAACCGGAAGGGTGCAAAAAAGAGATGTATGACGAGAATCAGGGACTGCCTGAAAAGGGGATCGACTGGTAAATAAAAGTAGAGACAGGTCCCTACCTTTATTTAAATAGCTCTTATTGTTTTTTCTTTTCCTCTTCCACTCCTGCACAACATCCCTTTGAGAACTTCAGATAAAGTATAGGCAGTATGATCAGCGTAAGCAGTGTCGAAGAGATAAGACCATTGATCACAACGATAGCCAGAGGTCTTTGGATCTCTGAACCCGGCCCGGTGGCAAAGAGCAGGGGAAGAAGACCGAATGCAGCAATGGTAGCGGTCATCAATACTGGTCTGAGTCTCTTAATAGCGCCTTCTACGACTGCATCTCTGAGCTCTGTACCGTTTTTGATAAGGTAATTGAAATAGTTCACCAGTACGACCCCATTGAGTACGGCGATACCAAGGAGGGCGATAAACCCAACGGATGCAGGTACCGACATATACTCTCCGCTCAGATAGAGTCCTATGAATCCGCCTATCAAAGCCAACGGTACATTGATCAGTACGATAACCGCCTGTGTCAAAGAACCGAAAGAGACAAAGAGCAGAATAAACACTAAAAAGAGTGCCAAAGGTACAATGATCGCCAATCTGGATGCGGCTCTCTGTTGATTTTCAAACTCTCCGCCGTAGGCAAGATAGTATCCTGCAGGCAGTTTGACCTCTTTACCGATCTTTGCCTTGGCTTCTTCTACAAAACTTACAAGGTCACGGCCTTCCACATTCGTCTGTACAATGGTTTTTCTATATCCATGTTCATGTTCTATCTGTACCGGTCCTGCATTGGAGATGAATTTTACAAAATTACTTAATGGAACAGCCTTGCCGTTTTCCAGCGGATAGTAGAGTTTTCTGATCTTATCCAGAGAGTTCTGCAGGTTTTCATCTCCTTTGACCATAAGATCGATACGACGCATACCTTCCTGAATGATACCTGCCTGTACCCCTGTGACCATTACTTTGAGGAAATCGTTGATCTCCTGCTGGCTGATCCCGTGATATGCCATCGCTTTTTTGTCAAATTCCAATTCAAAATACTCAACACCTTCATTGGCTTTTTTATAGACATCACTGCTTCCTGGAATGGTTTCAAGTATACCTTTTATCTGTACAGCGATCTCTTCGAGTTTCTCATTGTCACTGCCAAAGATATCGATAGCCAGATCGCCCCTGACCCCTGTAAGCATTTCCGATACTCTCATTTCGATAGGCTGTGTAAATCCATACTCTATACCTACGAACTGGTCAAGGACCTTTCTGATCTCTTCAATGACAAATTCTTTGGAGGGTTCTCTCCACTCTTTTTTCTCTTTGAGTACTAAAAAGGTATCGGTATCGTTAAGCCCCATAGGATCAAGACCCAGTTCATCACTTCCTGTTCTTGCGATAATATTTTTGATCTCAGGTACAGACTCCAAAAGCTTTTTTTGTATTTTAAGATTGAGTGTCAGACTCTCTTGCAGTGAAATGGACGGGAGCATCTCAACACCGATGATAATACTTCCTTCATCCATCGTAGGCATGAACGCCTTACCTGTTTTTGATGCAAGGTAAAGTGAACCCCCAAAGAGTATCAGTACCGCCAGGATAATACCTTTGGCATGTTTTAGACAAAATATGAGTACAGGTCTGTATACTTTCGTAAGAAGTTTGATAAGGTATGACTCTTTGTCAGGTCTTTTGCTTAGGATAAATGAACTCAGGACTGGTATGAGCGTTAACGCAAGGACCAGTGAACTGAAAAGTGCGAAAATGATACTGAGTGCCACAGGCCTGAAGAGTTTGCCTTCAAGTCCTTCCAGTGTAAGAAGAGGCATGAATACAATGATGATGATCAATACACCTGTAATGATGGATGGTGCCATCTCCAGTGTGGCACCATAGATGATATGCAGTTTGCTTTGCCGTTTATGTTTGGGGTTTCCGAGTTCAGCCGTAATATGTTCAACAACAACTACGGCAGAGTCCACCAGTATCCCGATGGCAATAGCAAGTCCTCCAAGACTCATAAGGTTTGCGGTAAGTCCAAAGTACTGCATAGCAATAAAACTCATCAGCAGGGCAAAAGGAAGGATAAGCGCAACACTTACGGCTGAAGCAAGATTCCCCAGCATAACAAGCAGGATCACCATAATGAGTATGATGGCTTCATAGAGAGCATTTTTTACTGTATCTGTTGCAAGGTTCACAAGATCGGAACGGTCATAGAATATCTCTATTTTGGTATCACCGGGCAGCATGGGTTCAAGTTTTTTCAGTTCTTCTTTCACTTTTTCAAGTACAATCCCGGTATTCGTACCTTTAAGTCCAAGTACCAATCCCTGTACTGCTTCTCCCTCTCCGTTCTTGCTTACAAAGCCTGCACGGGTAAGATAACCGAATTTTACAGTACTTACATCACCAAGTGTAATGACTTTATCTGCACTTTTGCCTACGGGTAATGTTTCAATATCATGTAGATCTTTCAGCTGTCCTACACTACGTACCAATATACTCTCCACTCCTTGGGAGACACGTCCTGCACCATCATTCTGATTGTTCTTTTCAAGTGTCCGGAAGATTTGTTCAAGTGTAACACCCATTGTTCTCATTTTATTTAAATCAGGTACTACTTCATACGTTTTGACTTTTCCACCAAGGGCGTTCACCTCTGCCACACCGCTTACAGAACGGATCTTGGGAGCAATGATCCAGTCCAGAAGAGTTCGTTTCTCTTCAAGTGAAAGTCCGTTTGATTCGATAGTGAACATCAAAATATCACTTAATGGCGTAGAGATAGGTGCAAGTCCCCCTTCCATATTCGCAGGGAGTTCGCCTTTGATATCTGCAAGTCTTTCGCTTACCTGTTGTCTGGCCCAGTAAATATCTGTACCGTCTTCAAAATCTATGGTGATATCACACAAGCCGTATTTGGCAGTAGAACGCATCATTGTCTCATGCGGGATACCAACCATCTTCATTTCTATAGGTACGGTAATACGGGACTCTATCTCGGCAGGGGTCATCCCGCTTGATTTGATGATGATCTTTACCTGAGTAGGGGAGATGTCAGGAAAGGCATCCACCGGAAGCTCTTTATAGGCTTTGATACCAAAACCGAGTATCACCAGTGCCAGAAGAGAGAAGAAGAGCCTCTGTGCGAGTGCGAAACCTATGATCTTATTCATTATTGTCACCCAGCATATTTTTCAGTATGGCTATAGAATTCACTGCTATTTTGTTTTTCAGCCTCTTAGAAGGTTTAATGAAATAATAGTTGTCATCTTCAGCAAGTATGGTTACCGGTACAGCAGTAAACCCTTCTTTGGTTTTGATAAATACAATTTGAGTATTTCCCTCTTTGATCACAGAAGTTTTCCTGATCTTAAGACTCTCTCCTGAAAGAGTGATCCTTGCACTGGTACGAAGTCCCGGAACAATATCTGTATCTGACGGTACAGAAAAACGTATTTGCCTGGTCTGGTTCTCAGGATTGATCACAGGAGAGATCTGCAGTATCGTTGCGTTAAAAGTCTTGTTTGTAAAAGATATCTCTACATTCTCTCCTTCATGAAGATTTTCTGTTCTCTGAGCTTCTATATTGCTCTCAAGCCAAAGCGGACCTTTTTCCTGGATCACGAAAAGTGCATCAGCAGGACTTGTACTCTTCCCCGGGGTAGCATGAAGTTCTACGATACTGCCATCAATAATACTTTGTATCTTTATCGTCTGGGAGAGTTTCAGATCTTTAAAGAGTGTTGAGATCATTTCATCACTCGCTCCATAGCTTTTCAGGAGTGCTTTGGATGCAGCAACTTTGATCTTGTCCGTTTCAAGTTCTGCATTGGCAGCAACACACTCTTTTTGAGGAATGATCTCTTCTTTACAAAGCATATTCTTACGTTCGGTCAGATGTTTGTGATGACGGAACTCTATTGCATCAGCTATGGCTTTTTGTTGTATCTCTATCCATTCGGTACCTGTTACTTCTGCAAGCACATATCCTTTAGTGACTTCCTGATATTTTGCAACATTCAGTTTTTTTACATTTGCTTCAAAAGGCAGTGAAATAGTATGCAGAAGTGATGGTGGTGTCACTACTTCGGTAATGAACTCACCCAAGGGGATCCTTTTTGAGATTTGCGGTGTTTCGACTCTGATCTGCCAATTCTTTTCCTGCTCAGGAGTCATTTGTATCTTTTCAGCATTGAGTGTAAATGCCAATAGTGTCAATAATAGTAGTTGTTTTTTCATTAGTTGTCCTTTTTTTCACTGATAGTATAGAGTTTGAAAAGTGTATTGTAGTACGCTTTTTTCGTAGCATATATCTCTTGTCTGAGCTGGTATGATTTTTGTCTGTTAAGGAGGTATTCGATCACAGAGGTTTCACCCAGATCATAACTCTTCTTTATCAGAGGTAAGAGTTTTTTCTGATAATTCCGGTAATTTCTTTTTAATGTCTGAACCATCAATGCATGACTCTTTAGCTGAGATCTTAACTGTGAGAGCAGACTTTTCTTTTCTATCATGCTTTGTTCAAATTCAAAGCTAACAGCACTGTTTCGGTACATTGCTGCAGCACGTTCATGCTCTGATCTTCTGCTGCTGAATGTAAGAGGGACAGAAACACCTACCGAGTATTTATCTATATCAAGTTCATTACTGTACTGTACAGAAAGATCAATGGATTCGAAGGCCATGGAGTGTCTCTTCAGTGCTTCCTGTGTACTTTGTACCCGTTTTTGATACGCATCTTTTGAGAGTTCAAAGGTATCGGAAAGTGTAACGTCACTTCGTATAGGATACATATCTCTGCATGAAAGTTTTGCATGTTTCATATCCTTGATATTACTTAACATCAAGAGATTTTCTTTAGAGATCTCCTGCTGCATCTGCATTTCCTGAAGTTGGGCATAGAGTCTGTTCTTTTCTGTTTCAAGCTGCATCAGTTCTCTTTTTGATATCTCTTGATATTCATAGGCTTTTTGTTTCTTTTTATACAGTTTTACAAGATCAAGGTAACTCTGTTTAAAACTTCTGTAATTTTGAACATCAAGACAGTGTTGATGATATATATTTTTCAGTCCATTTTTAAAATGCAGAATATTTTTCTCTTTTTCCAATAAATAAGCCTGGTTGGAAAGACGTGTGATCTTTTGTTCCTGTGCCTGAATATCACCCAGCATGAATTTTTTTGAAATACCTACTGAGTATTCATTCCCCTGTATTCCTGTATCCGGATATGCTTTCGTACCTTCACCGAATACTTCAATGGGGTCAGAGGCTGTATTTGCCTGATTCCTGGCTTCCAGAGCCAGAACTTCCTGCTGTAATGCTTTAGACAGAGCACTGTTCTGCCCGGCAGATCTCAATACTTTGTCAAGTGTATATGTTGATGCATATCCTGTCTGCATCAAAAAGAGAGATAAAACAATATATTTCATGATGTTGTTTCCTTTATGGTTATAAATATTTTTAAATGCAGATCTGTCATTTTGATAAGATCTTGGAGATAATGGAGCCGTCAAGGGCATTGATCTCTATTTTGCAATTTTCTGTATAGCTTCGGTAAAAAAGCAACTGACCTTTGTGTCTGAGTCTTTGGGATATGACATTTTCTCTACAATACAAAGCAGCTGTTTTTTTGGCTTCTTCATACTTGACCCTGGCTAACTGTTGCAACTGTATCTGTTTCTTCAGTTTGAGAGAACTCTTATGGTTGTATGTGTGAAGCGGTATAGCATCATCTACCATCAACTGCGTATTTGCAGTACAGATGACAGAGAACACTATTGTAAATAATAGTATTTTCATAGGTTGACCTTTTTTATATAGATATAGAGTATGGTGTATGAATTGATCGTGGTATATAAAAGGTTATGCTATTGGAGGTTTATTGGTATTTTCTTTATGGGGCGGTGTATATTGCAATAGATAATAGGAGTGTGTTTTCTCTTTTTTGAAGGAGAGGACATTACTGCCGACAGACGAGACAAGGCCTACAAAATGGAACATACTGTGTATTTCATTGATATCGGTACATTCCTGTGCCCCTGCATCATTACTTACATAATTTGTAACTGATACTTTATCATTTGTTTCCAGCATACTGATGACCGTATCATGTACTATGACAAAAGAGAGCATAAGAATAACAACAAAAATGATTTTAGATCGCATTATTATGTTCCTTTGAAATAAGATAAAGCAGTTTACATAAAAAAATCTTAAATGTAGATGAAAAAAATTATCATTTAGTATAATATATTTATTAAAAATTATTATTATTTAGATAAGAAAATTGTTTTTGTATGATCACATAAGGAGGTGAATTTGGAAAAGAGAAGATAGAGGATTTCCTCTATCTTTAAAAACAGTGTAGACTAGTTTACTGTCACTTCTACAGGTGTACCTTCCCAGATACCGTGTTTAGTACAGTAACCATGCGCAACAAGTTTAAGTTTTTTACCTGTTGGGATGATAGTAAATGTCGTTGTGTTGTGTGCTTTTGTGTTACCAAGTGTTCCCGGTACATAAGTAGCTCTTGCAAGCAATGTATCACCATTATAAAGTGTTACTGACTCAATATAGTGATCAAAATCATCCGGGTGAGTATACTCATTACCCATTTTTACAGTTACTTCGAACGGTTCACCGGCAGTTGCTGTATCTGCACAGTGAATGAACGGAGAATGTCTGTCAATAAGGTCTTTTTTTGCTTCTCTGTCGATTTCAGAGATATCTTGGTATTTGTTTATTTTTGGCATGTTAAATCCTTTTTTTAATTTTATAGGATTATTATAGCACAAATAAAATTAAATAGGATAATTTTACTCCTATTTAATTAATTTTCTTCTTTAATATGACTTTGCGCCCATTTTTTAATACTGTCTCTCTGATCTTTTGTCAATTTTGCTTCTTCATGCATACTTACATATGCAGGTATCGGCATACGGAAATTGATACTTTTTACGATACCTTTATAAAGTTTTTGTTTCTTTGTTTCATCATAATCCTGCCATGTCTGGAAATTCATCCATTTGCGTCCATCTTTGATATGGCTCTTCACTTCCCATGAAACAGGGGCGATATTGCCATACCATGGCATTTTTGTTTGATAAGAGTGGCAATCATAACAGGAAGTCCGGAGCAGAGCCATGATCTCTTCAGGTGCCTGGATCTCTGCCTTGGGGTCAATGGTCTTGGGAGGCTCAGGTATAGTGATCTGAATGGCTTGCAGTAAAAGAAGGGCACCAAATACCCATATAAATATTGTCTTGAACATCAATCATTCCTATTTTATTTTTTTGCATTATAGTAGGATATTTTGAAAGGTGTATGAAAAGTGTATGATTTAATGACTTAGCATCTTCATCAAAGCATCATGCATATCAAAATAAGCGATGAAGAACTCGAACATCACTCTCCAAAGTATTTCCATACAGAGAAAACAAAGGATAAAAACAACATAAATTGTAAAACGCTGTTTAAAAGGTATTTTGTTTTGGAGTTTCTCTTTTATATTTTCGGCTATATCTGAAAAATAGGAACTCTGTATCCATTTTGCAAAATACCAACTTGCCAAAGGTATGAATATAGCTCCTGCATAATATATGATAATAAGAAGTGTAGGGGTAATGAATGTTTGAAATGTCAGAAGATCTCTCATATCTATCCTAAAATATTGATCTGCTTCTTCTATACATTTCCCATCTCAAAAGAGATGGAAAGAATGGAGGAAAGAATATCTTTACGCTGTATATAACTGTGTAGCTTTCTGTACGTGGAAATTAAGTCCGATCTCTTTTTCTGTACATCCAAGAGCAAGCGCGACCATTTGCGGCATATGCAGTACCGGAAGTTCTACATCACGGCCTATGACCTTGCCTACATCATCCTGGTATGTATCCATTTTCAGGTGACATAGAGGGCAGGGTGTTACCATCATGTCGGCATTATTGTCTATAGCATCCACCATAGCATTGCCTGCAAGCAGTTCAGATGTATGATTTGCCTGAAGCTCAACATGGAAACCGCAGCATTTGTTCTTATGGTCATAATCTACCGGATGCCCTTCAAGTGCATCTATCAATTGATCCAGTGAAGTAGGCACATACGGATTTTCTCCTCCGTTGCTGCCGTGATGCAGTTCAGAAGGACGGATATTGTGACAACCGTAGAATGGTGCGATGTTCAGGTGACTCAGCGGCACCTCTACCTTGTCTTTTATCTTATCCAGACCATACTCATCTATAAGACAATACAGGAAGTGTTTTATCTCTGAAGTACCTTTATACTCAAGTCCGACTTCTGCCAGTTTTTCATTCACACGTGCTTTCAGCTCCGGGTTCGTGTCCAGTGCATGCTTGGTCATTGCAGAGTTCAGCTGACAGGTATTACATATAGTGATCATTGTAAGACCCAGTTTTTCCGCATAACAGATGTTTCTGGCATTCAGTACGTGTGCCAGAAACTCATCAAAATCCTGTAGGTGGCTTGCGCCGCAGCAGCTTGCCTCTTCAAGAATAGTAATTTCAATTCCTAATTTATCAGCTACTGCAAGAGTAGATGATAGTAACTCAGGTGTAGACTGCTTTGCTGTACATCCTGTAAATAATGCGTATTTTAATGTGCTCATCTTCTCTCCTTACAGTTTATTTGTCATTGAAATTTCAATGAGTTTTTGGATTTCATCTAGATTTTTGGATTTTGGTACATTGTCAACGAACGGCAATGAGTCATTCCAGTGGATCTTACCTGCTTTAAGCATCTTGATCGCTGTTTTAATATGTTTATACATACCTAAATACCCCTCAGAGTAGATAACGATATCTGCTTCATCAAGGAAACCGTGTTTCTTAATGCTTCTTACAAAACCTTCCGCATGTCTGGTCGCAACATTACTCTGGGCGATACCCTGTTCAAACTGCATATTATGCAGTTTTGTGATCTTTTCGATAGGGTTGATCTCTTTTGGACATGCTTCTGCACACTCATAACACTTTACACAGTCCCAAACACCCTGGCCTGTCTCAGCCGTCATTGCAAGACGCTCTTCACCGGCACTGTCTCTAGGATCGATCGTGAATCTGTATGCAGCAGCAAAAGCAGCAGGACCGAAGAACGCATCATTGACTTCAAGAGCAGGGCAGGCATAGTGACATGAACCACACTGGATACAGAGGTCAGAATCAAGGAATTTATCGAATTGCTCGATACTCATTTTAGTCTCATGCTCCGGATGCGGATCCACATCAGCTACGACATACGGTTTGATGGCAGCATGTTTATCCCAGAAATCCTTTTTGTCGATGATCATATCTTTCATCGCACGTTTTTTGCTTTGCGGTTCAAATACCAGCTCATTGTTAAATAGGTCCAACAATTCCATGGCATTTTGCTTACATGCAAGTACCGGTTTGCCGTTTACTTTGATAGCGCATGCCCCGCAAATACCGTGACGGCATGAACGTCTGTAAGAGAAAGAACCGTCATGTTCCCATTTGATCCTGTTCAAAAGGTCAAGGACAAGTTCATCTTTACCTACTTCCATCTCATACTGTTTATAGTATGGCAGATAGTCTGTCTCAGCATTAAATCTGAACGCTTTAAGCGTTACTTTTCTTGTATCACTCATCATGACCTCCTTAATATGTTCTTTCTTTAGGTTCAAACTTGCCAAGCACTACATCACCCCATTCCGTTGTGATATTGTAGTCTTTATCCATATATGCATACGTATGTTTCAAGAACTTTTCATCATCTCTTTCAGGGAAATCTTCACGGAAGTGACCGCCACGGCTCTCTTCTCTGTTAAGTGCACCGACAACGATGAATTTGGAGAACTCTAACATATGTCCAAGCTCTATAGCTTCCTGAAGGTCTGTGTTAAATGTGTTTGACTTGTCATCAATACGGATATTATTGAATCTTTTCAATAGATTATCGATCAGTTTGATCTGTTTTTCCAAAGATTCTTTTGTTCTGAATACACCTGCATTCGCAGTCATACCGTTCTGAAGTTCAGTTCTGAGTTTCGGAACACTTTCCATACCGTTCGATGTTTTCAGTCTGTTCATTTCCTCCAGCATTGCATCTGCATCTGAAACAGATGCTTTACGTAACTCAATACCTTCATCCAATGCTTTAACCATATTTTCACCTGCATGACGACCGAAGAGCAGGGCTTCAAGTACTGAGTTTGCTCCAAGGCGGTTGGCACCATGAACTGATACACAAGAGCACTCACCGGCAGCATAGAAGCCTTCTACCAACTCTCTGGGATTTTTACGTACCTGACAGTTGATGTTCGTAGGAATCCCACCCATAGAGTAGTGTGCCGTTGCAGAGATATGGATAGGTTCTTTAAGCATATCCTGTCCCTGGAAGGCAATAGCAAGTTCGCGAAGTTCAGGAAGTCTTGTAAGAATGATCTCCGGATCCAGGTGCGTAAGATCGATGTTGACTGACTGACCGTCTTTACCTACACCTCTGCCTTGACGTACCTCTTCCATAATAGCACGGCTTACAACATCTCTTGAAGCAAGCTCCATAGCATTTGGAGCATATTTCTCCATAAATCTCTCACCTAAAGCGTTATAAAGACGCCCGCCTTCTCCACGTGCTGCTTCAGAGATAAGTACACCGGAACCGCCAAGACCGCTTGGGTGGAACTGTACAAACTCCATGTCTTCAAGCGGAAGACCGTGACGTGCTATGATAGAGAGTGAATCTCCTGTATTTGCATGTGCATTTGAGTTGAATCTATAGGCTCTTGCATGCCCACCGGTAGCGAACATTGTTACTTTTGCATTAAATATAGCAGGTTCTGAGTTACGGATGTCATACGCAGCAACACCGGAGACTTTCCCATCTTTGTAAAGCAGGTCAGCAGCATACCATTCGTCAAATATTTCTACACCTGCACGGAATGCTTGTTCATAGATGGTTTGAAGTAGTGTAAGCCCTGTTCTGTCTTTTGCATAACAAGCTCTAGGTTTGGACTGCCCACCAAAAGGACGGATGGCAATGTCACCTTTTTCATCTCTAGAAAAAACAGCACCCATTCTCTCTGCCCATCTGATGGTCTCCGGAGCTTTTGAACACATAAGTTCAACACAATCCTGGTCTGCCAGATAATCAGAGCCTTTTACCGTATCGAACTCATGAAGTTCTGTAGAGTCATCTTTGCCAAGTGCTGCATTGATCCCGCCTTGTGCTGCACCTGAATGAGACCTTAGTGGGTGAAGTTTTGTTATCACTGCCGTCTTCTTACCAGCTTCTGTCAGTTCTTTGGCTGCTGCCAGGCCAGCCAGACCGGAACCAACGATTACTGCATCGTATTCATAAATTTTAACATCCGAGTTAGTATTCATAATAGCTATATCCTTATATTGCAATTTACGTTGATTATATCTTTTTCAATATTAATTTTTATAATAGTTCGAGATGATATTTGAAGAGAAGTAGGAGATGTTACACTTTTTCATACTTAATTGGGAAGGATATCACTGCCTTTTCGCAGAGTGGATAAAATCCACCGATGGCAGACACTGCTGAGAATGTGAAAAATCCCAAGGAAATGGAGACTTTATCGTAATGTATGCCTTTGCTACACTCCCACATAAGGTTTATTTACCCGAAAAATTTTGCGCTTATTTGTAATTTATCTTTCTTTTATATAGTGTTAAAAAGATGTATTTATGTAAATTGTAGAGGGAGGGCTAAAGTCTCCACTTCCAAGAGCAATGGGATAAGATGTAATGCTCCTATCCCAGAAAAAAGATAATGACTTTTAGGCTTCTACTAAATCAACCTGGGCAAGAAAATCTTCAGCAGAAATGAGTTCCAAATCTATCTCTCTACCGATGGTTTTTTCTATAGCAGAGAAATGCTTTTTAAACATAGAAAATACTTCTTTCTCTTCTACTATAAGTATTTCAGCACCAGAGTCCAGTGCATCCAGAAGGGTAGTAGCCGCCTTAGTGTAAGCTAATTGTTTGTTGTCCTCAAGGAGAGAAAGACCAGAGCGTTTGTATATTCTGGAGAAGAATACCACTTTCGCATCTGCTTGAACGATCTTTTGATGCATACTATCTGTTTTTCCCATCACTGAACCTGCATAATAGGCAATGTGTTTCCCTTTGATGGTTCTTTCTACTATAGGAGCAGCAGCCTTTTTCCTACCGAAACGGGCAGCCAGTTTATCCATAAAAGAAGGCGCTTTCGGTGGCTTGACCATCATTTTAAGTTCATCTATTACAGATGAATGGTCTTGGGCATTGAAGAGATTGTTCTCATATTCACAATCAAACAGACCGCTTTGTGCACTGCTGACGGCATCAAGGATCTCTTCTTTATATTCAGATCCCTCCGTTATCAGCTTATGAGCCAAAACAAGTATAGCGTCACCGATGTACTCATGATCGAACTTTTCCGTTTCTGAAGCGTAGTGCAGGGCATATAGGGTTTTATAGTATTCCAGGTCCTCTTCAGAAGCAAAAGGTGCCAAAAGTGCATAACTTTCCATAAAGTCCTTGTCATTGATCTTGAGTCCATTGTTGGAACGGTAAGCGTTTACCGGGTCTATTTGCAATGAAGTACCCAGTCTTTCTACAACTTCCTGCATGTTCTGGTCTCCATCAACAACCAAACCATTGATCTTAAATACAAGCTTTTCTTCAGGGTAGGTAAAGTTTTCGTTCTCTTCTTTTATTTTACTAAGCAGATCCACTGCTTTTGCATCTTCTTCCATGACGATACTGAATTGTTTATAATAAGGGAGGTAATCTGTCCGGGCATTAAAAAAGAATGCTTTTATCTCTAGAGTCTGTTGCATATGATATTCCTTAAGCGTTATTGCGGTAATTATAGCTTACTTTCATATGGATTTTACAATACTGCCTGACAGTAAAGATAAATAGAGTTAACTATGTTACAATTTTGCCAATGATAAGAATTAAGGGAAGCACTAAATGCCGGGTCGTAAAAAGATAGATAAAGAACATTACCTCATAAATAAACTAAGTTCAAAGTACATCGGAGATGATGCAGCCGTCGTAGGCAACACCCTGTACAGTATGGATGCCTTCTTTGAAGATGTGCATTTTAAGCGTGCATGGATGAGTATGACACAAATAGGACGAAAAGCAATGCTTATCAACCTCTCTGATGCCATTGCGATGAACGCGAAACCACAGTTTGCTCTTGTAACGGTTTCTCTGCCTAAAGATATAAGTGAACAAGAGATAGATGAACTTACCCAAAGTTTAGAATCGACAGCACATGAATATGGTTGTGAGATCATCGGTGGTGACACGGTAGGGGGAGATAAAGTACATCTCTCCATTACTATTGTTTCCAGAAGTGATGATCCACTGTTACGCAGTGGATTGAAAGAGGATGATCTATTGGCATACACAGGTACCCTGGGAGAGAGTAAACAAGATCTCGATGCACTTTTCAGAGGAGAGAAAATCAGTAAGAATTCACGATTTTTTGAGCCTACACTCAGGGCAGATTTTATAGAGAAAGCCAGACCCTTTTTACATGCAGGTATGGATATTTCAGACGGGCTTTTCTGTGACATGAACAAACTGTTGGATATTAATGAATATGGATTTAAAATATTAAAAGATATTAGCGAAGAAAAGGGGCTCAGCGGGGAAGAGTATGAAATGCTTGTCAGCTTCAGCCAACATGAATTCGAAACGGTAAAAAGAATCGCCGAAGAGACAGATACCCCACTCACGGTCTTTGCCAAAGTAGTGAAAAACAATGAGCGCTTCAAGTGTGTAAGCCACCACTTTTAGGCTTACTTATACACTATTTATTTTTCTGCCTCAATAAGTCGTGTTTGTAAAGATAGCTGGCACTCTGATAGTAAGTGATCGTATCTTTTATATCTTCTTCAGACGGTTTTTCTTCCGTGTATTCTACACGATACAACGTCTGTTTTTTAACGTTATAGCTTTGCACGCTTTTATCCGGTGAAAGTACTGTAAGCGTGTTATTTCTGAAGAGTCCTAGTTTTTGATAGTTGCCTATGAACGCTCTTTCCTGATGATCCTCTCTTAAAATATCATCTCCATAGAATTTTGCTTCATAGCTTTCTCCAAGGATACCTAAAATTGTCGGAATAGTATCGATCTGAGAAGAGAGCTTGTTAATAATCTTCGGTTTGATGATCTTTGGGGCATAGATGAAAAGCGGTATTTTATATCTGGACACAGGAAGATCTGTTTTCCCGGAACTGCCTCCATTGTGATCAGCAATAATAACAAAGACCGTATTGTCAAACCATGGTTTTTTTGAAGCTTCTTTGAGGAATTTGTCAATGGCATAATCAGTATATTTCACCCCACCTCTTCGTCCTGTGTGAGACGGGATATCGATCTTTCCTTCCGGGTACGTGTAAGGTCTGTGATTAGATGTGGTCATGACAAAAGAGAAAAAAGGTTTTTGTTTGGCATAAGATTTATCTGCTTCTTTCATGGTTTTATTGAGAAGATCTTCATCACAAACACCCCATACATTGGCAAATGTCACCTCATTATCTGCAAACTCCAATCTATCTACAATCTCAAAACCGTTATTGGAAAAAAAGTAGTTCATATTGTCAAAGTACCCATGTCCGGCATAGATGAATTTGTTTTCATATCCCAGTTCTTTAAAAATAAACCCGGCAGAATTCATATTTTGGCAATCAGGCCGCTTGACGATACTTCTGCCCGGGGTAGGCGGTAAAGAGAGAGTGACCGCTTCCATCCCTCTTACAGTTCTTGTACCTGTAGCATAAAAATTATTGAAAAAAAGAGATTTTTTTGACAATAGATCCAAGTGTGGTGTAAGTCCTTTTTTATCTCCGAAAACTCCCATATATTCGGCACTGAGACTCTCGACCATGATGAGTACGACATTGTACTTTTGGGGAATTTTATCATTTTTGACCACTTTGGTGATGTCATGAATATCTTGTGTTTTAAATGTTACGTTGTCTCTTTTTAAAAGTGTATGCACTCTTTTAAAAACCACCTTATCATCAATTGTTTTGTAAAATTCATCATAGTCGAGTTCATTGTGTCTAAAAGCACTGAAAAGTGAGTAAAAACCGTTCTTTGCAAGTTCCTGGTCAAATTTATTCGGGCAATTATTCGTCAAAGTCTGCTTATCCAAAAAAATGAAAAAGAGCAGCGGCAGAGAAAGATAGACAGCACCGATCTTCAACCTTTGCAGGAAGGGCATATCACAGTTGAAAGCTTCATGGTGAAAATTTGTCTTTTTGTGGTTGTAGTAAAAAATGGCAGCCGTGATGATAAATATGATCCCTACAAGAAGCGGTATAGGGTAGGATTCCAGGATATTCTGTATGACTTCATGGGTATAGACAAGATAATCAACCGCGATAAAGTTAAAACGTTTACCGAATTCTTCCCAGAAAAAGTATTCGCTGAAACCATTGAAAACCACGGTATAGATCACCCCGAAATAGATAAGCAGACTAATGATCCTGTGAGGTGTTGTGTTGAATATTTTACGCGGTACTACGATAAGATAGAGGATAAAGACGATAAGATAGTAGGATACCGCTACAAAATCATAGAATACTCCTATGGAAAAGACTTTTAGCAGTTCCATTGCACTCATATCTACCTGATCGTACGTTACTGCAAGCAATACGATCCTTGTGATCAAACTGACAAGGATAAAAATAGCAATGAAATTGGCAGCAAATTTAAATCTTCCTGTATTCATTTAGACTCCTGATATTATGATTTTATTATATAAATTTTTTTTATTGATGGGTATTATATTTAATTTAAATGAAATACGTATAAAAATTTATATAATGAATCATATTTCCCAAAAAATTATAGTAAAGAATAGTAAACGTAATATTTATTTATAAATAGTCCCTCTTGAGAGCGTATTTAAAATAATAGCACTTTTGATCATTGTATGTTTGGCTGAGATTTCAGCATCCTGTGTAGCCAAATTTTCCTCTATCATTTGAAGGTAGCTGTTTAAATCAATATAACGCTTAAGATAAGCCATTTTCATATTTTGTATGGTTTTGTCTGTATGCTTTATAGTTGCATGAAGCGCGTAAAAAGATCTTTTAGCTGTTTCATATTGATTTTTCCAAGTAATGTATTGTACTTTTCTCTGTATTTCAAGCTCTTTTTTCTGACTCTGTATGCGTAGGGCATCTATTTTCTTCTTTTCCATGTCATGAGAAAGACCACCGTTAAAGGAGATACTCAAACCTATACTTAATGTGTAGTTATTCCCATTTGCAGTAGGGTCATTGTTATACTGATGGTTTGCTCCTATAACCGCATCCGGTAACCAACTTCGTTTGAGTTTATTTACCTTTTCAAGTGATTGTGTCACTTGATTGTCATTGAGTTTGAGCTGTGGACTGTAGGCGAGGAATCGTTTAAGCTCACTATGCAGTTTCTGTATGGACAAGTGAGGAATAGCACGATGTTTGCTGTAAAGCGCAAGTTGTCTCTTCATCCTATCTACTATCTGTTTTTCCTGATCTGTCTCTACTTTAGAGAGTGTCATTGTATTTTCAAACCGTGTAAGTTCTATTGCCGGTATTTCCCCCACGTTCACTGCTGCTTTTAACTGTTTTAGGAATTGAACCTGTTTTCTATAGAGTTTTTGCTTTATATGCCATTTTTCTTCACTCATACGATACGCTGTTATCATATCTATCAATGCAAGGAAAAGTTTCTCTTTTTTGATTTCCGTTAAAAGTTTATCTTCCTTCATTTTAAGCTGTATGAGGTGAATGTCATCCATATTTTTCCCAAAGATATCTATAGTGTCTGTAATGCTTATGTCTGTCGTATCATAATGATGCTTCAGCAACTTTGCATGAGTGGCACCATAGAGAACACCTGCATTCAGGTTAAGGTATCGGTGCTTTTTTTTGGCTTCTATGCTTATCTGTCTGGATTTCACCTGCAAGTCATAGGTATTTTGATAGGCTAGTGTTTTAAGTACATCTTTGTAGAAAGAGATGACATTGTTGTCGGCACTGAGTATGGCAGGCAGCATATTCACAAGTATCAATGGTATCATTATAATTTTTTGCATAAATAATCCTTTTTATCTTCCTGCAAATACAATTCCCGGGTCCAGCTTCAAAACAGGTCTGGCACTGATCGCTGCTGCGGTTAAGCTCACAAGCAAAACACCCAGCATGCCTATAATCGGAGCAAACCACATTAACCGAAACGGATAATCAACACCCATTGCCACAATACCCTCTCCGATGATCGTACAGACTCCTATCCCCAGGCCGACACCCAAAATAGCAGAGGTACCTGCTTGAACAAAGATCATCTTCATTAGCATAGAAGCTGATGCACCCATGGCTTTAAGAACGGCATACTGTTTCAGGTTTTCATAGGTGAACATATAAAGCATCACCCCCGTTACACCAAAACCAACTGTCATTGCCAAAATGAGCATTGCAGCCATGTCTCCGACATCTTCAGAATTTATGAGAAACCATCGAACTGTATCTTCTTTAAACTGTTCTGCTGTTCTTGCTCTTAACCCCGTTTGCTTTTCTATTTGTTGAGCCAAAGCTTGTGATGACACACCTTTTTCCGCCCTCACCATAACAAAGGTCAATAATTTACTCTCAGATGGGATCAGGTACTTGACATTGGAGTAAGTAGTGTAGAGCAGTGGTCTAGGGGGGAATCGTGGTATGGTTTGTGAGATTCCGGCTACTGCAACTCTTTTGTCGTTGATCAACAGTTCATCCCCGAATGACACTCTTCGTGTAGGAGCATCAAGATGTACCCCATCAAAAGGCCATTTATCTTTTTGATAAAGAGGGGTTTGTAATTTACCGCTTGTGCCTCCTGCATCTACGATCACACTATCGGGACTATGCAGAACATTAGGACTTCGTCCATCTTCAAGTGTCGGTGCGCCCGCCAAAGTAGCATCCTCCACCCCTATCATTTGAAAGGTTTGAAAGTGACCATTTGGAAATCTTGCAGTAACATCACTAAGTGAAAGAGGAACGGCATATCCCACTCCATGGACACTGCGAACGCGGCCCAAAGCAGAGTCAGACATGTTGATCGTCATTTCAGTTGAATGAACAGCCGGATCCATAACCCAGACATCTGCAGTCGGATTTTCAGAGATAAGGGCAAAACCCCGTGTCATAAACCCTGCAAAGTAAGAAAGTGCAAAGGTAACCAAAAAAGCTGTAAAAGCAATACCCAGCAGTAATCCAATGTATTTTGCACGGTCACCCATAAGCATTTTGAGTGCTATACGCAACATCTACATTCCCCGTGTTTTATTGCTGTCGCCAGCATCAATAAAGACATCCAGCTGCTGTCCTACATAAAGAGGAAAATCAGGCTTTTTAAGCCGATAGATCACTTGCAATACACGTATATCAGTGCGTTCAGTGCTCAAACCTGTAAGTGCTGTTTTGGGGACGATGTAAGGTTCCGTATGGTCATAATCAAGAGAGATCATTAGCTTTGGATGCCCACGAACAAAAGCTACAGCTTTGGCATTAGGTCGCATTCTCCATAGATCATACTCATTGATATCCACACGCAGATTCATCGGCTTGCTGCCCAATATTATAAGAGGATCCTTCCCTCCTGCAAATTTACCCTCTCTCATTTTACATTGAAGTATCCTGCCATTGATTAAAGCATGTACGGTATAGCGTTCTGACTCCTTCTTCAGTCTTGACACTTCTGCTTGCGCCAAAGACACCATTGCTTTTGCATGGGTTACATCATCCATATGATCTTGATACGCTTTTTTACTTATCATTTGAGGGCTGACTGCTTTAAGATCTTTAGCGATCCGGAATTGATGCTTTGCTTTTGCAAGTGTTGTTTGCACTGCTTCAACTTTAGCTTTCGCTGTGATGAATTTGGCCTGGATGTCCCGGTCATCTATGCTGAAGAGTACATCCCCGGCCTTAACATTCTGTCCCACTTTGACATAGACTTTTGCAACAACTCCCGATACGGTTGAGCCTATAGGAATATTGGTACTTTCAGCCTCGATCATTCCTGTTCCTGCGATATAGGCTTTAAAAGGGGGTTTCATCGTCAAAATGGGTTTGGCTTGAATTTTACTTGTCTGATTCCCATACATAATATCAGCAATACCGATAAGCAATCCTATAAGGGCTAAAAAAAGCAGCGTATAAAAACGTTTCATATTACCTCATTTCTTCTATTTTAATGATTTTTCCATCTTCCATGTGTGCTATACGGTCAGAATATTCATAAATCCGATCATCGTGTGTGACAACGATAAGTGTTTTATGCTCTTTTTGGGCCATGTTTCGAAGAAGTTTCATGATCATTTGTCCGGATTCGTGGTCAAGGCTGCTTGTAGGTTCATCACAAACAACAAGTTTAGGGCTATGTACCAAAGCACGGGCAATCGCTACGCGTTGCTGTTGCCCGCCACTAAGTTCACTGGGTCTAGCTTTGTAGCGCGACTCTAGTCCCACAGTATTGATCATCATTTTCGCCCGTCTTAGTGCCTCTTTGCGTTCAATCCCTTGAATCAATAACGGTACGGCAACATTCTCTTCTGCACTTAAAGTAGGTAAAAGGTTGAAAGATTGAAAAACAAAACCAATATTTTTACCTCTGAAAGCAACTTTTTTGGCATTGCTTAATCTGTTTAGATCCTCTCCCAGCACATTACAGACGCCACTATCCGATTTGAGCAGTGCCGTAACCACAGAGATAAAAGTCGTCTTTCCGCACCCTGAAGGTCCTACCAGCATCAGCAGTTCCCCTTCATAAACATCCAGATCGACTCCACGAAGTGCAAAAACCTCTGAAGCTCCGGTACCATAGGTTTTAATAATATTACGGCAATGAAGAGCGAGTTTTCTGTTTTTGTCTGTTGTCATAGTCAGATTATAGAAATTGAAAATGAAATGAGGATGAAATAAGGATTTTAATCATTGAAAAAATGAATGATAGTACTCATATATATGAGTAAAATTATTAAAACAAAATTTTTAGGTAAGATTGTAGAAATAAAAAAATGAAGATAGTGAAATATCAAATGAAAATATTAATCATAGAAGACGATGGACATATCCTCTCTTTTCTAAAAAGAGGATTCAGCGAAGACGGACATCTCATAGAAAGCAGTATGGATGGTGAAGAAGGGGAGTATCTGGCAACCATGAACCACT